>NZ_CP037913.1:0-905000 GCF_004354345.1 Sphingomonas sp. AAP5
GTGGTCTTGACGGTGAACAGGGGGGGTGACGCGCACGATACCGACTTTGCCGGCGGGCAGGCCGATACGGTCGCGCGCGCCTGGAACACGGTGCGGACACATCTGCGCGAATCGGCCGGGGTGCGGTTGTTCGATCAATGGCTCAAGCCGATCGCGCTTGTCGCGGGCGGGGACGGCGAGACGGTACGGCTGACGCTGCCGTCGGCGTTCATGACGAACTGGGTGCGCAACCATTACGGCGACCGGCTGCTGCAGGAATTCCGCGCGCTGGTGCCGAGCGTCCGCAGCGTGGCGATCGAGACCGGGATGGCGGCGGCGCCGACGCCCGTGCTCAAGGCCGAGCCAGCGCCCGCGCCCGTCGCGCCGGCCGAGCCAGTGGTCATCGCCGACCGTCCGACGCTCGATCCGCGCTTCACCTTCGACCGCTTCGTCGTCGATGCGTCGAACCGCGTCGCGTTCAACGCCGCCAAGGCGCTCGCCGAGCCCGGCGTGCCGCGTTTCAGCCCGCTCTTCCTCCACAGCGGCACGGGGCAGGGCAAGAGCCACTTGATGCACGCGATCGGCGCTGCCTACCTCGCGGCAGTGCCCGAGGCGCGTGTGCTGATGATGTCGGCCGAGCGCTTCATGTTCGACTTCGTCCAGGCGCTGCGCAGCCGCGACACGCACAGCTTCAAGCTGCGGCTGCGCTCGGCCGATCTGCTGCTGGTCGACGACCTCCAGTTCATCGCCGGCAAGGATTCGACGCAGGAAGAGTTCTTCCACACGATCAACGAAGTGATGGGTGCGGGCAAACGCCTCGTCATCTCGGCCGATCGCTGCCCGCAGGGGCTCGACGGGGTCGAGGCGCGGATCATGTCGCGGCTGTCGTGCGGCCTCGTCGCCGATATCAAGAATTCCGACCTGGCGCTGCGCCGCGCGGTGCTGACCCGCAAGCTGCTCGACATGCCCGGCGCGAAGGTGCCGGGCGACGTGCTCGACCTGCTCGCCGCGCGCATCACCGCGAGCATCCGCGACCTCGAGGGCGCGCTCAACCGCGTCGTGGCCTATGCGCAGCTCACCGGGGTCGAGGTCGATCTCGAATTTGCCGTGGCGACGCTTGGTGACGTGCTGCGCGGGGCGGAACGCCGCGTGACGATCGACGAGATCCAGAAGGCGGTCTCGGCGCATTTCGAATTGAAGCCGGTCGATCTGGTGTCGGCGCGCCGCGCGGTGGTGGTGGCCCGCCCGCGCCAGATCGCGATGTACCTCGCCAAGCGGCTGACGACGCGCTCGCTCCCCGAGATCGGGCGCAAGTTCGGCGGGCGCGACCATTCGACCGTGATCCACGCGGTCCGCCGGATCGAGGAACTGCGCGACACCGATCGCGAGATCGACACCGCGGTGCGCGTGCTGCTGCGCGAGCTCGAGGGATAGCGAGCGCGCCGAAATTCCGGTATGGCCAAGGCCGTATTCGGAGACAGGCGATGCAGTTGGCGAAGTGGGGCGACGACTTCGCGGTCCGTTTGCCCAAGGAAATGGTCGAGGCGCTCGCGGTAGAGCTTGGCGAGGAGCTCGATGTGCGGGTTCAGCTAGACGGGTCGATCCGCATTTCGCGCAAGATGACGCCCGAAGAGGCGATCATAGGTCTGCGGCAGTTTCGGGGGATGATGCCCGCGGACTTCAAGTTCGACCGTGACGAAGCGAATGCCCGGTAGCTTTTTCGACAGCAACGTTCCGCTCTATCTCGCTGCGGGCACGTCGCCAAAAGCCGATCGCGCCGAGTCGCTCCTGTCGAAAGGTGGTGTGATCAGCGTTCAGGTCCTGAACGAGATCGCCAATGTCGGGCTCCGCAAGTTCGGGATGTCGATGGCCCAACTCGACCTATTCCTAGCCGGGATTCGCGGCGCGATGCGAACGATCCCGGTTTCGATCGAGATTCACGAATTGGCGCTGGAAGTCCGCGAACGGCACCGTTTTGCGTTTTACGACTGCGCGATCGTCGCCGCGGCGCTGCTCGCCGACTGCGATACCCTGTGGTCCGAAGACATGCACGACGGCCTCGTCATCGACCGCCGCTTGACGATCCGCAACCCGTTCGCCGCTTAGACCTGCAGCCCCACCGCCGCCTGCGCCTTGGCGAGCGTCGGCGCCGCCAGCACTGCCGCGCGCGCCGCGCCGTCGGCGAGCACCGCGCTCACCGCCGCGCGATCATCCAGCAACGCCGTCAACCGCTCGCGGATCGGCGACAGCGTCGCGACCGCCAGATCGGCGAGCGCAGGCTTGAACGCGCCGAAGCCTTGCCCCGCGAACTGCGCCAGCACCGCGTCGGGCGTGCTCCCTTCGAGCGCTGCATAGATCGTCACGAGGTTCTTCGCCTCGGGCCGATCGGCGAGCCCCGCGACCTCGCCCGGCAGGCCGTCGGCATCCGACTTTGCCTTGCGGACCTTGCTCGCGATCAGCTCGTCCGAATCGACCAGGTTGATCCGCGACGCATCGCTCGGGTCCGACTTCGACATCTTCCCGCTCGCATCGCGCAAGCTCATGATCCGCGGCGCGGCCTTCGAGATGAAGGGTTCGGGCAGAGTGAAGGTGTCGCCGTAATCGCTGTTGAACTTGACCGCGATGTCGCGCGCGAGCTCGAGATGCTGCTTCTGGTCCTCGCCCACCGGCACGTGCGTCGCCTGGTAGAGCAGGACGTCGGCGGCTTGCAGCACGGGATAGGTGAACAGCCCGACGCTTTGCGTCTCGCCCTTCTTGCCGGCCTTGTCCTTCCACTGCGTCATCCGGCTGAGCCAGCCCATCCGCGCGGTGCCGCCAAGGATCCAGTGCAGCGCCGAATGCGCCGGCACGCGTGCCTGGTTGAACAGGATCGAGCGCTGCGAATCGATCCCGCACGCGAGCAGCGTCGCCGCCATCTCGGTGGTGTGCGCGTTCAGCTCAGCCGGCACGACCGGCTGCGACAGCGCGTGCAGGTCGGCCAGGAAAAACAGGCATTCGTCGCCCGCCGCCATCGTGTCCTGCATCGCCACCCACTGGCGGATCGCGCCGAGATAGTTGCCGAGGTGGAGATTGCCGGTGGGCTGGATGCCGGAGAGAACGCGCATGGGTTATTCCTGAACGGGTTTTGAGGTCGCGCCGCGCTTGCGCAACAACGCCTTGATGTCGGCGATGCGATACGCGCCGGTGACGAAGCACGCCACGCCATAGACCGCACCGCCCGCGCCGACCAGCACGCCGAGCGCGCCGTAGCGCACGATCAGCGGCCCGGTGAGATACGGATCGAGCAATTGCTCGAACGCGTAGATCGTCGCGCCCATCAGCAGCGCTGCCAGCAGCAGCCGCGGCACCTTGCGGCGCAGCCCCGCATCGGCGACGAAATGCCCGCGCACAGCGAGCGTGCGGTAGAGCATCGCCACGTTGACGGTGGAGGCGAGCGCGGTCGCCAGCGGCGGGCCGACATGGCCGATCAGCGGGATCAGAATGAGATTGCCGACGATATTGACCCCGATCGACAGCATCGCATAGCGCACCGGCGTCCGCGTATCGCCGCGCGCGTAATAGCCCGGCGTCAGCACCTTGACGAGCACGTACGACGGCAGCCCGATCGAGAAGGCGCTCAGCGCCCAGCCGCAGCGCTTGGCGTCCATCGCGCCGAACTTGCCATATTCGAACAGCCCGCGGACGATCGGCTCGGCGGCGACGAGGAAGGCGATCGTAGCGGGGAGCGTGAGGAACAGCGCAAGCTCGATCCCGCGATTCTGCGTCTCCATCGCCGCCGCGTCCTGCCCCGACGACAGCAGCCGCGAGATCGTCGGGAGCAGGATCGTGCCGAGCCCGATCCCGATCAGCCCGAGCGGGAGCTGGTTGAGCCGGTCGGCATAATAGATGTACGTGATCGAGCCCGACGCCAGCAGGCTGCCGGCGAGCGAGGTCGAGATCAGCAGATTGATCTGCGACGCGCCCGCGCCCGCCGCGGCGGGGACGATCAGCCGCAGCATTTCGCGCACATCCTTGTCGAGCCGCGGCATCCGCAGCCGCATGTCGACCCCGGCACGGTGGCACGCGAGGATCAGCCAGGCGAGTTGCAGCACCCCGCCGACCGTGACCGAGATCGCCTGGACGCGCGCGGTCTCATATTCGTCGGCGCCGTGGAAGAACCACAGGCCGCCGATCATCGCGAGGTTGAGCAGGATCGGCGCGGCGGCATTGACCCAGAATTTGTCGAGCGAGTTGAGAATCCCACCGAGCAACGACGCGAGCGAGATCAAAGCGAGATAGGGCAGGGTGATCCGCGACAGCATGACCGCGAAGGCGAATTGCGCGTGGCTCGGATGCTGGCGCGCGAACCCGCCCGACAGCAGATAGGTGATCGGCCAGGCGGCGAGCAACATCGCGACCGTGAAGACGATCAGCACCGGCAGCAGCACGGCCAGCGCGCGCTCGGCAAAGGCATAGCCGGCGGGGAGGCCCTCGGGCCCCGCGGCCTTCTTGTTGAACAGCGGGATGAAGGCGGCCGAGAAGGCGCCCTCCGCGAACAGCGCGCGGAACATGTTGGGCAAGCGGAAGGCGACGCCGTTGAAGGCATCCGATGCGAACCCCGCGCCGACATAGCGCGCGGCGAGCGAATCGCGCAGCAAGGCGAGCACCCGGCTGACGAGCGTCAGCCCGCCGACCGAGCCAAGGGATTTGACGAGGTTCATTGCGTCATTAGCCCGACAACCCTTTTCGTCACCCCGGACTTGTTCCGGGGTCCACCGGGCCGCGCGCCGATCGGCGGAGAGTGTGCGGCGCGGTGGACCCCGGGACAAGCCCGGGGTGACGCGGCAAGATTATGCCGTGCCGAACGCGCCCGAGGCTTCGCCGGCTTCCTGCTGCTGCAGGAACACCGCGCCGAAATCGATCGGCTCGAGCAGCAGCGGCGGGAAGCCGCCGTCGCGGACAGCATCGGCGAGCACGCGGCGCGCGAACGGGAAGATCAGCCGCGGCGCTTCCGCCAGCAGGAACGGCTGGAGATGCTCGAGCGGGAAATTGCGCAGCCCGAACAGCCCGGCATAGGAAAGGTCGACGAGGAACGCGACGGTGCCCTCGGCCTCGGCCTTCACTTCGATCCGCAGGACGATTTCATAGACGTCCTCGCCGACCTGCGCCGAGGCGATGTTGAACTGGACGTCGATCGCCGGCGGCGTCGGGTTCTGGAAGATCGCCGGGGCGTTGGGGTTCTCGAACGAGAAGTCCTTGACATATTGCGAGATCAGACCCGCCGCCGGGGTCGTATCGGCCCCGTTTGCCAACGGCGCGCCGTCGACCGTGGTGGTGATGAAGCCGTCATCCTGCTCGCTCATGGAACTCGTCCTTGCTTTGGCCGTATAGTCGCCACAGCGTTGTGGCATGGAAGGCGCGCGCCTAGCAGGGGGTGGGACCGAGTTCAACCGAGGCCCCACGGCTTTGACAGGCACCGCGTACAATCACGTCGTTTGAAACAGCGGCGGTTTATGCCTATGTAGCGTGTCTAGTGAAAGCCCTGGAGGCCGCGTGTTCCTGATTGTTATCCTCGCGATGGTCGCCGGTTTTCTGGCGCTGCGTCTGTACATGGTGCTCGGCAAGCGCACCGGGCATGAGCAGCCCTTGCCCAAACCCGCCGAGGACCGCGCGCCGCTGACGCTGGTGCAACGCCCGACCGAAATGCCCGGCGAAAGCCGCGAGCCGGTCAGCCGGCTGGTCGAGCCCAAGGCCGAGGCCGGCATCCGCGCGATCATCGCGGGCGACTCGTCGTTCGACGTGGCGCGTTTCCTTGATGGATCGAAGGCGGCGTATCGCATGATCCTCGAGGCGTTCTGGAAGGGCGACGAGGAAGAACTCGCCTGGCTCGCCGAGGACGATGTGCGCGAGGCGTTCGTCGCTGCGATCGAAGCGCGCAACACCGCGGGCCATGTTCTTGAAAATCGTCTGGTCTCGATCGAACGCGCGGTGATCTCCGACGCGACGCTCGAGGGCAAGGTTGCGCGCATCACGGTGCGCTTCGACGCCGATATCGCCGCGGTCACGCGCGATGCCGAGAACACCGTCATCGCCGGCTCGATGAGCGACGCGGTCGAGACGCACGACGCCTGGACCTTCGCGCGGACGCTCAAGAGCAGCGATCCGAACTGGAAGCTCGCCGACACCGACGAGGCGTGATCCCGGTGCGGGGGGACGTTCGGGTTTCGCTTTCCGGCCTTCGGTACGGAAAGTCCGTTGGCGTAACCGCGTTGGCGCTTTTCCTCGCGGCCTGCGGCGGTGGGCAAGTCGAACGCCCCCGCGCTATCGGCAACGGGCAGACTCCCGTCCGGCGCCCCGTACCGGCAACGCCGATCGCTCCGACCCAGGCCGTCACCGCGCCCGGGCCGACCGCGCGTAGCGCGGGCGTCATCGCCGGGCCGCCGCTCTACAGCTTGCCGATCGACGATGCGCAGGCCGAGCGCGCGCTCGTCGCCTTCCGCGCGACTTGCCCCTCACTGCAACGCCGCACCGACGCCACGGGCCTGACGCAGGGCGCCGACTGGCAGCCAGCGTGCGCCGCCGCGCCAAGCGTCCGTTCCGGCGGGGCGCGCGCGTTCTTCGCGCAATATTTCGAAGCAGTCCAAGTCGGCGACGGCAAGGCGTTCGCGACGGGCTATTACGAGCCCGAGATCCGCGGCTCGCGCGATCGGCGACGCGGGTACGAGGTGCCGATCTACGCGCGTCCGTCCGACCTCGTCGATGTCGATCTCGGCCTGTTCAGCGATACGCTCAAGGGCAAGAAGATCCGCGGTCGTGTCGCGGGCAAGAGCTTCGTCCCCTATGACGATCGCACCGCGATCGAGCAGGGCTCGCTCGACGGCCGTGCGCCGATCATCGCCTGGGCGGCCGATCCGATCGAACTGTTCTTCCTGCAAGTCCAGGGCTCGGGCCGGCTGCGGCTGCCCGACGGATCGGTGATGCGGATCGGCTATGAGAGCCAGAACGGCCGCGATTACACCGGCATCGGCGCGCTGATGAAGCAGCGCGGGCTGCTCGCGCCCGGGCAGAGCTCGATGCAGGGCATTGTCGGTTGGCTGCACGATCATCCCGAAGAGGGCCGCGCGATCATGCGCGAGAATAAGAGCTACGTGTTCTTCCGCGAACAGACCGGGCCGGCGCTCGGCGCGCTCGGCATTGCGGTAACGGGCGGGGTGAGTGCTGCGGCTGATCCACATTTCGTGCCGCTCGGCGCGCCGGTTTTGCTGTCGATGGACCGCGCCGATGCGAGCCGCTTGTGGATCGCACAGGATACCGGCGGCGCGATCAAGGGCGCCAACCGGATCGACACCTTCTGGGGCGCAGGCGCCGATGCGGCGGCGACGGCGGGCGGAATGGCGGCGCGCGGCACCGCGTTCCTGCTGCTGCCGGTCGGCACGCTGCAGCGCCTGGGTGCTGCGACGGCGGGCTGACAGGGGTGGGATCGCGCCCGCTCCGTCCCGAGGAAGCCGCGCTGTGGGCGCGCGTGATGGCGGGGGTCCGCCCGCTGCGCGCGGTCGCGCCCGCCGCCAAGGCGGTCCCGGTCGCGCCGGTCGAACGTCGCCCCGTTCCCGCGATGCGCATCCCCGAAAAACCTCTCCCATCGTTCGGCGCGTTGCTCGGCAAGGGGACGGTCGGCTCGGTCCCGCCGCTCGGCCGCAAGGGCATTTCGATCGCCGCGCCCCCCAAGCCGCCCGGCAACACGCTCGATGGTAGCTGGGATCGCCAGCTGTCGCGCGGGCTCGTCTCGCCCGACCGCACGATCGACCTCCACGGCCACACGCTCCATTCGGCGTATGACCTGCTCGACGCCGCGCTCGATGCCGCGATCCGGGCCGGCGACCGCGTGATCCTGCTCGTCACCGGCAAGCCGCCGCGTCCGGCGAGCGAACGTCCGCATGCGCGCGGTGCGATCCGCGCGGCGACGGGCGACTGGCTCGCCGGATCGCGCCACTCCGCAGCGATCGCTGCGGTGCGCGGGGCGCATCCGCGGCATGGCGGGGCGGGGGCTTTGTATATTGTCCTCAAGCGTTTGCGGGCATCACAAAACTCTTAACCTTTTGCTGCGAAGGTCCTGCCAAGCCCGCGCAAACGATCGGGTCAGGAGTCGCGCACTGCTACAATGGACGAGGTCACGCTCAAGAGTCGCGCGGTCGTTTTTGCGATTTGCGCCGGGGCTGTCGCCTTCTTCCTCGCGGTGCTTGCGACGTCGGCGGGGGGCGTCCAGCTCGATAATCTGACGCGGGCGTTGATCCCGGCGGTGGTCTGCGCGGCGATGTGCTGGGCCGCGGCCGAGCGCAGCATCGCAGGCACCGCCGGCGCGATCGACGCCGCGATCGAACGGCTGGCGCATGCCGCCGAGGGCGACCTCGCCAGCGCGATCCCGCCCGAGATCGGCGAGAACGTTCCGCAACTCGCGCGCGCGATGGAAAGCCTGTTCACGCAAATGACCGCGCATCTCGACGGCGTCCAGCGCCTGGCGATGTTCGATCCGGTGACGGGCCTCGCCAACCGCAGCAACTTCCGCGCGACGTGCGAGCGAATGCTCGCGACGCCGCCCGCGACCACGCGGGACACGCGCGGTGGCCTGTTCTTCATCGATCTCGATCGCTTCAAGGTGGTCAACGATACGATGGGGCATGCCTGTGGCGACGCATTGCTCGGCATGGTGGCCAATCGTCTGCGCGCCGTTGCCGACAGCATCGCCCGCGAGCCCGACGGCGTGCCGCCGCTGATCGGTCGGCTTGCCGGCGACGAATTCACGATGTTCTTCCCCGCGATCGGCGCGGCCGGCGATGCCGCGAAGATCGGCTGCGACATCCTGCGCGCGCTCGCCGAGCCGTTCGACCTGGGCGGCGCCAACGTCTCGATCGGCGCGTCGATCGGCATGGCGCTGTGCCCCGAACACGGCGTGACGCTGACCGAGCTGATGCGTGCCGCCGATGCCGCGATGTACCATGCCAAGGGCAGCGGACGCGGGCGCGCCGAACCATTCAGCGTCGAGCTCGCCGCGCGCATCGCCGCGCGCGCGACGCTCGAGGGCGATCTGCGCGAAGCGATCGACCGCGACGAATTCGCGCTCGTCTTCCAGCCGCAGATCAGCGTCGATCACGGCCGGATCGTCGGGGCCGAAGCGCTGCTCCGCTGGCGCCACCCGCGCGAGGGGATGCGCTTGCCGCTGACCTTCCTCGATTGTGCCGAGGAGACCGGGATGATCGTCGATATCGGCGACTGGGTGGTCGATTCGGTCGCCGCGACGATCGCGCGTTGGGGGCGGATCGGGATCGAGCAGCGGCTTTCGGTCAACGTTTCGCCGCGCCAGATCGATCATGCGCGCTTCTTCCACGGGCTGCGCGCCGCGCTCCACCGCGCGCGCGCCCCCGCGCATCTGCTCGAGCTCGAAATCAGCGAGACGCTGGCGATGCAGTGCAGCGACGACGTCCTCGATGCGATCGTGCAGCTCCGCGCCGCCGGCGCGACGATCGCGATCGACGATTTCGGGACGGGCTATTCGAACCTCTCGCGGCTGCGCGCGCTGCCGATCGACCGGATCAAGCTCGACCGCAGTCTGGTCGCGCCCGTCGCCGACGATGCCGCCGCGCGGATGATCGCGCAGGCGGTGGTCGGCGTGATCCACGCGCTCGGCTGCGAGGCGGTTGCCGAAGGGGTCGAGACGCAAGCGCAAGTCGATATCCTGCGCATCATCGGCTGCGACGTGATGCAGGGCTATGCGATCGCCGCGCCGATGGAGGAATCGGCGTTCGTCGCGTGGAGCCGCGGCAGCGTGCGCCGCGCGGTCGGCGATGGTGCGGTCCTGGCGGGGGTCGGCTGGCGCGGCTGACGGCGCGTGCCGCTCAGCGTTTCACGCCGCGCAGCATCTGCCACACCTTCATCCCGCCGGTCGGCTTGGCGACGCCGTCGAGCCGCTCGGCGCGGACGATCGTGACGGGCTTGGCCATCATCTGCCCCTTGAACGCACCGTCGCCGCCGGGCAGCGTCGGCCGCGCGAGCATCCGCTTGACCACATCCATCCCGACGATCACGCGCCCGAACGCGGCATAGCCGATGAACCCCGGCCGTGCGTCGAGCGAGGGATTGGCGCCCACCATGATCGAGAAATTGCCTGACCCCGAATCGCTGCGCTCGTAGCGCGCCATCGAGAGCGTGCCGTCGAGATGCTTGATCCCGGTCTTGTTGGTCGGCTCGAGCGGGACGACGCCGAGCATGCGGTGCGAATCGGTGCCGATCCCGCCCTGGACGAAACCGGTGTTCGGCGCGGTCTTGCGCCGCGTCGCGCGGTAGAAGCTGGTGCCCTCGAAGCGGCCGTCATCGACATAGGCGAGGAAATTGGCGACCGTCCCCGGTGCGTGCCGCGCATCGAGCGCGACGACGATCGGCCCGGCCGCGGTGACGAAGCGCACGCGGACCACCGCTGGCTCGCGCGGCGCGGCTGCGGGGGAGGTACCCGCAGCGATCCCCGTACCTGCCATCGCCAGCGCCAAAAAACTCGTTCGAAACCGCATCGCATCCAACCTTGTTGTCGCTCGCCCGCGCGGCGCGCGCCGAAACCCTGGCGATACAGCGCGCTGCGACGTGCGCAACCGTCGCAGGCTGCATGGTGCCCGGCGCTTGGTGAACGCCCCATAAATGGCGCATTCCAGACCCGTTCAGGCCGACTCGCCTACAGCTTGCAACAAGCTAGCCCGCTGATGCGTTATTTGGCGATGCACGGGGAATGCTTGGAATGAGGAGATACGAGATGAACCACCTGATGAAGAAGATCGGTCTCGGCCTTGCCCTTGGCGCGACCGCATTGACCGCAGCAGCCCCCGCCGAAGCGCAGCGCTGGGGCGGCTATCGTGGCCATGGCGGCTATTATCGTGGCGGCGGCGGTGGCGGGACCGCGATCGTCGCCGGGATTGCCGGCCTCGCCGTCGGCGCAGCGCTCGCGTCGAACTCCAACCGTGGCTATTACCGTGACCGCGGCTATTATCGCGATGGCTATTACAATGACGGCTATTACCGCGATCGCGGCTATTACAGCGGCTATTATGCCGAGCCGGTCTACGAGCAGCGCTGCTTCATCGAGCGTCGCTGGGATGGCTATTACGATCGTCCGGTCAACGTTCGCGTCTGCCGCTAAACTGGCGACTGCGCGAGGCGATGCGGCGCGGGACTTCGGTTCCGCGCCGTTTTCGTGTCTGGCGTGGGGGCGATTTTTCCGTCATGAGCCCGGGGTATGACCGATACAGATCAGACCCCAGACCGCCTGTCCTCCAACCCGCGCAGCCCGCATTATGACGAGGCCGCGCTCGCACGCGGGATCGGCATCCGCTTCAAGGGCCAGCAGCGCCACGACGTCGAGGAATATAGCCGTTCCGAGGGCTGGATCCGCGTCGCGCTCGGCAAGAAGGTTGATCGCCACGGCCAGCCGCTGACGCTCAAGCTGTCGGGCGAGGTCGAGGCGTGGTTCGAGCGGCCGGCCGAGGGTGCTGAGGAAGCCTCAGCGTAAGACGACCCCGCCGTCATCCCCGCGAAAGCGGGGATCCCGCTTCTTGTCCTGCCCGAGAAGAAGAAGCGGGACCCTCGCTTTCGCGAGGGTGACGGGGTTCGATCAGTGCACGAAACGCGCGACCACGTCGCGATACGAGCGCGACACCTTCACCTGCGCGTTCGACTGCAACACCAGGAAACACTCGCCATTGGTGTGCGGCTTCACTTCCTTGACCAGATCGAGATTGACGATCGTCGAGCGATGCACGCGCTGGAACCGGCGCGGATCGAGCCGCTTCTCCAGATCCTTCATCGTCTCGCGCAGGATCAGCGTGTTGTCGCCGGTGTAGATGCACATGTAATCGCCCGCGGCATCGATCCGCTCGATCGTGTCGACATCGACGCGGAAGATCTGCCCGCGATCCTTGATGTTGATCAGCTTCTCGAAGCGATTGGCCGAAACCTGCTCGCCGCCATCGGCCAAGTTCTCGACCGAATCGGGCGCGATCTCGGCGATCACTTCCTTCAAGCGGTCGACTTCCTCGACCCCGCGCTTCTCGGTCAGCCGCTGGCGCACCCGGTCGAGCGTGTCGGCCAGGCGCGATTCCTCGACCGGCTTCATCAGATAATCGACCGCGTCGGTCTCGAACGCCTTCAGCGCATGGTCGGAATAGGCGGTGACGAACACGAATAGCGGCGGCTCGACCTCCATCAGCCCCTGAACGACCGAGAAGCCGTCGAACCCCGGCATCTGGATGTCGAGAAAGACCAGATCGGGCTTGTGCGTCTTGATCGCACGGATTGCCTCGCGACCGTTCATGCAGGTGTCGACGATTTCCACGTCTTCATGCGCGGCAAGGCGCAGCGCGAGCCCCTGGGTAGCTAGTTTTTCGTCATCGACGAGGATGGTGCGGATCGTCATGCAAACTCTTTCTTCGGTTCCTCGAGCTGGAACGGGATTTCAATCTCGACCCCGAAACCGCCCCCCGGGATCGATCGCGTCTCGAATTTGTGGTCCGGCCCGTAAGCCTGGGCCAGCCTCTCCCTGATATTGGCAAGGCCAACCCCGGTTGAAAGAGCCTGGCTTGGAGAAACGCTCTGCCGCGCCTTTGTTTCGTTCAAGCCGGGGCCGGTGTCGGATACGACGATCTGCACCCGATCCCCGGTGAGCCGCGCGGTAACGGCGATTTCGGCGCCATCTTCCTGCGGGGTCACCGCGTATTTGATCGCGTTTTCGACGAGCGGCTGGAGCAGCAGCGACGGCAGCCGCGCCTTGGCGACGCGCACATCGACGTCGAAGGTCGGCCGCAACCGCTCCTCGAAGCGCATCTTCTCGATCTCGAGATACAGTTTCAGCGTCTCGAACTCCTGCTGCACCGTGACGTGCGCGGTCGGCTCGTTGGCGAGCGTGTAGCGCAGGAACGACGACAGCCGCCCGAGCATCGCATTGGCGCGCTCGGTTTCCTTGAGCAGCACCAGCGTCGAGATCGAGTTGAGCGTGTTGAACAGGAAATGCGGGTTGAGTTGATAGCGCAGCATCGCGAGCTGCGCCGAGGATGCGGTGTTCTCGAGTGTCGCGAGCTGGTCGATCTGGTCCTCGACGATCAGATAGAAATTGATCCCGAAATAGAGCGCGGTCCACCCCGCGAGCACGGTGAAGTTGAGGAAGATCGTGCCGAGCACCAGGCTGATGTTGAGCCCCGGGCTCTGCAGCTTGATGAACGAGAAGGAGAAGGCGTCGAGCACCGCGTAGAGCAAGGTCGCGGCGGCGAGCGTGATGATCGTCAGGATCGCCATCGCGAAGCGCGGCTGGCGGCGGTAATAATGGTACACCGTCGCGAGCAGCAGCGTGATGCTGTAGCCGACGATCGACTCGATCACGACCGGCACCACCACCGACACGTCGGCGGCATTCGACACGCTCGAGACGCCGCGGAGGATGAGGTAGCCGGTCCAGCCGGCCGCTTGCAGCGTCCAGAAGGCGCGGCCCTTATCCTCGAAGAAGGGCCGCGAGAAGATCGCGGGTCGGGTGAAAAGCGGCATCCGGCCGTCTTAGCCCGGCTGGGCGCGTTGCGCAAAGCACCCGTCACCCCGGGCTTGTCCCGGGGTCCACCGCGCCGCATATTCCGCGGGCTGTGTCCACGAGGCACGGTGGACCCCGGGACAAGCCCGGGGTGACGATAACACCGTGGAGAGCATCATGAACGACCAGCCCGACCGCGCGCAATTCACCGCGATGGAGCACGGCACCCAGGCCGACTGGAGCCTGATCGCCGGCCATTTCGGCCAATTCGCCAGGACGCTCCCCAACCGCGTGCTGACGCACCTCAAGCTGCTCGACGGCGATTATGGCGGCTTCCCGGTCGACCGGCTCGAACATTCGCTCCAGACCGCGACGCGCGCGCACCGCGACGGGCGCGACGAGGCCTATGTCGTGATGGCGCTGCTCCACGACATCGGCGACACGCTCGGCACCTACAACCATCCCGAGATCGGCGCTGCCATGCTGCGCCCGTTCGTGTCGGAGCAAATCCACTGGATCGCCAACACGCACGGCGTGTTCCAGGGCTATTACTTCTTCCACTATATCGGCGGCGACCGCGACTTGCGCGAGCAATATCGCGGGCATCCGCATTTCGAGGCGTGCGCCGAATTCTGCGAGAAATACGATCAGGCGGCGTTCGACCCGACCTATGACAGCGCGCCTTTGTCGTTCTTCGAGCCGATGGTCGGCCGCGTCTTCGCGCGCCCGATTCAGTCGCTCTACGCCAAGGCCGCAGCGGAAGCGTGAGGCCCAAACGAAAACCGCCGCCCCCTTGCGGGGACGGCGGCAATCGTGACGAACTGTAAGAAGGCTTAGAGCCCGATCACCAGCGAGCCGGTGATCGACCGCGGCGTGCCGATGACGGCATTGCCGATCGAGTAGCGGTTCGGCAGGCCGACAAAGCCGCCCGAGCCGCTCAGGCCGCCGATATAGACCTTGTCGAACAGGTTGCTGACGTTGACCTGGAAGAAGGTCTTGCGGTTGTTGCCGAGCAGCTGGCCGATGTTGATGCGAACGTCGAGGTCGACGATCGTGTAGCTCGGGATCTTCGCACCGTAGATCTGGTTCTGCGATGCCACCGGGCACAGCCCACCCGAAACGGTGCCGGTGCAGGTGTAGACCGGCAGGTTCTCGTCGTTGACGAAGCGCGAACCGGTGTACTTGGCCTGCGCGCCGAGATCGAAGATCCCGACGGTGCCCTGCAGACGACCGCCGCCCATCCAGGTCGGCGCGCCGCCCTCGCGCTTGCCCGCGGTCTGGAAGTAGTTGATCGTCGTGCCGGTACGACCCGCTTCGAAATTGTCGCGGATCTTCGAGTGCAGGTACGAACCGAACAGATACGCGGTCAGGTTGCGGACCGGCGTGTACGACACCGAGCCGTCGAAGCCGTATTTGTCGACCGTGCCGAGGTTGCGCGACACGCTGGCGTCGCTCTCGACGTCATAGATGGTGACGGTACGGTTTTTGAACTTGGTGTACCAGCCAGCGATCTGCGCCTGGACCTTGCCCGTCGTGTAGCGTGCACCGAGTTCGTAGCTGTCGGTCGTCTCGGGCTTGGGCTTCGACTGCGGCGAACCGTCGGCATAATAGAACGAGCTGTAGAGGTTGTCCGTGCTCGGCAC
Source organism: Sphingomonas sp. AAP5 (assembly GCF_004354345.1). Lineage (NCBI taxonomy): Bacteria > Pseudomonadati > Pseudomonadota > Alphaproteobacteria > Sphingomonadales > Sphingomonadaceae > Sphingomonas > Sphingomonas sp. AAP5. Next base: position 15,154 of record NZ_CP037913.1, read on the forward strand.
CGACAGACCCTGCGAGAAGCTCGCATACATGCTGATCGCGTTGGTGAAGTTGTAGGTCAGGCCGACGTTGGGCAGCGCGCGGTTGTAGTTGCGGATGCGGTTCTGCGGCGGCGCGAAGCCGACGACGCACGCCGAGGTCAACACCGCGCACGACGTACCCGCGACGACCGGACGGTTGACGCCGTTCACCGTCGTCACGCCCGGCGCGAAGTAGGTGTATGGGTTCGCCGCGGCATAGGCCGCCGTCTGCGTCGGCGAGACGCACGACACGTTGGTGTTGGCAGCGACCGTGAAGCAGTTCTGCGTCAAGTCGCGGCGGAAGAACGTGCCACGCACGCCGAGCGTCGCGACGAGCTTGTCGTCGAAGAACTTGCCGCGATATTCGGCCGAGACCTGGTTGAGGATCGCGAGCGACTTGCGGTTGCGCTTCTCGATCAGCGCGCCGTTCGCGTCCTTGACGCCGTTATTGACCGGGAACACGTCGAGCGGGGTGCCGTCGGTGTTGAGGAAGCCGGCTTCGCCGGTCTGGCGATGGCGGCCATAGTCGCCGGTATAGGCGATGCGGACGCGGTTGTTCTCGTCGAACTCATAGGCGAGACCGGCGACGCCGACGAAGCGACGCGTCTGCGTCTGGCTCGGCGCGATTGCGAGAACGCTCGTGGTCGGGCTGATCACGCCGTCGCCGTTGAGATCGCGACCGGTGTAATAGCCAAAGCCGCCGGGCGCGCCGTTACCCGTGTTGCCCGTGGTGTTGATTACGCCGAGCACGCTGTTGGGGCCGCACGTGCGGACCGTCGTGCTGCCGAGATTGCCGCAACCTTCGAGCAGCGACACCGTGCCGCCGCCATTGGCCTTGACGTACTGATAGCTGGCATCGAGCGTGAGGACGAGCTTCGGCGTGAGCGTGAAGCGCGACCCGAAGCGGACGTTGCCGGTGTTCGACGGGTTGAAGCGACGGTCGAACTCGGTGCCGCAGGCAGCGCCGGCGGTCGCGCCGGTCGGCGTCGGGCCACCGATGACGCACGGATAGTTGATGTTGTAGAAACGCTCTGCCCCAGTGAGGGGTGCGCGGTTCGAGGAGTTCGGACCGACGACGCGTGCGAAGGCACCGTTGGTCAGATCGTTGCGCAGCGGCACCGAACCGAGGAAGTTGTTGCGGTTTTCGTTCCACTGGCCGGCGAGCGACAGGAAGTCGCCATTGTCGCCGAGATCCTTGAAGATGCGCGCGTTATACTGCTGCTTCTTCAGGCGCGAATAGTTGCTGAAGGGGTTGTCGGCGCTGATGCTCGACCCCGTGAAGAACGCGCGGACGCCGGTGTGCGCGATTTCGCCGGTGTCGACCGAGCCGTAGACGCGGAAGATCGAGCGGTTGAGCGGGTCGCCCTGGCCGAGATAGGTGCCGTAGGTGCCGCTCATCATCGCGCTGAAGTCTTGCGTCGGCTTGCGCGTGCGGATGTTGACGGTGCCGCCGACGGCCGAAGCGGTCGGGCTGTCGACGTCGGTCGAGCCGAGGTTGACGCTGATCGAGTCGAGCGTCTCGGGATCCTGCTGCTGGTTCGAATAGATCGCGTAGTTGCCGGTGTCGTTGAGCGGGATACCGTCGAGCGTCTGCGAGATGCGCGAGCTGTCGAAGCCGCGGATCGTGAAGGTGCCGCCGGCGGCGCCGGTCGCGTCGTTGTTCTGGAAGCTGACGCCGGGGACCAGATTGATGATCTCGTTGACGGTCTGGCCCGGACGCTGGCGGCTGATCGTGTCGGCGCCGACGGTGATGCGCGTCTTGGGGACGTCGGGAACGGTGATGCCGCCCTTGCCGGTCTTCGTGCCGGTGACGACGATGTCGGTGCCCGCGTCAAAGTCGGTCGAACCCGACGACTGCGCGAAGGCTACGCCCGGAATCAGGAGCGCGGCAAACGCCACGCCAGTGAATAGCTTCGTGTTCATGCTCGTTCCCCACAGAATATCGTGATCGTCGGCGTTCGGCCTCTAGCCGTCACGCTCCGTCGACCGGAGCCCCTGCACGCGTTATATTTCTGTTCAATGACAAGTCATGCAGACTGTTCATCTTCGGTTAAAAACGGTTGGGAACCGTTGCATATTAGCATCACAGGGTAACCGACGGGGCGTCCGGGACTTAGCGGGCGGCGGCGACGATCTCGGCCCAACCTGCTTCGTCGATCACCGTAACTTTCAGATCCGCCGCCTTTTTCAGTTTCGATCCTGCGCCAGGCCCCGCGACGACAAGATCGGTCTTGGCCGAGACCGATCCCGCCACGCGCGCACCGAGCAGTTCGGCCTGCGCCTTGGCCTCGTCGCGACTCATCGTCTCGAGGCTGCCGGTGAACACCACGGTCTTGCCGCTGACCGGCGACTCGCGGGTCTGGTGGACGACGTCGGTCGGCGTCACTTCGCGCAGCAGCGCCGCGACGACGTCGCGATTGTGCGGCTCGGCGAAGAACTCGATCAGCGCGTCGGCGACTTCGGGGCCGATCCCCGCGGTCTCGATCGCATCGGCGAGCACACGGCCGCGCCGCACGACGAACTTCGCCTCGGTCTCGCCGAGCGCGGGCACCGTCGCCTCGCGTACCGCAAGCACGCGCGCGATCATCTCGGCGAACGCCGCATAGCTGACATAGCGACGCGCGAGGTCCCGCGCGGTGATCTCGCCGACATGGCGGATGCCGAGCGCGAACAGGAAGCGGTCGAGCCCGATCTGGCGCCGCAGGTCGATCGCCGCGAGCAATTTGTCGACGACGAGTTCGGACATCCGCTCGCGCGTCACCAGCTGGGCGCGATGTTCGTGGAGCCGGAAGATATCGGCGGGCGAGGCGATCAGCCCGTCGCGGAAGAACTCCTCGATTCGCACCAGCCCGAGGCCGCTGATGTCATAGGCGTGGCGCGAGACGAAATGGATCAGCCGCTCGACGCGCTGCGCCGGGCAGATCAGCCCGCCGGTGCAGCGCACCACGACCTCGCCCTCGCCACGCTCGGCGAGCGAGCCGCATTCGGGGCATTCGCTCGGGAAGGCGAAGGCGGGGCGGTCTTCATCGCGCGTCAGCACTTCGACGATCTGCGGGATGACGTCGCCCGCGCGCTGCAGCACGACGCGGTCGCCGACGCGCGCGCCGAGCCGCTCGATCTCGTCGGCATTGTGCAGCGTGGCATTGGTGACGACGACCCCGCCGACCGTCACGGGCGCGAGCCGCGCGACCGGGGTCAGCGCGCCGGTGCGGCCGACCTGGATGTCGATGGCGGTGAGCGTGGTCTCGGCGCGCTCGGCGGGGAATTTGTGCGCGATGGCCCAGCGCGGCGTGCGCCCGACGGTGCCGAGCCGCGCCTGCCAATCGAGCCGGTCGAGCTTGTAGACAACGCCGTCGATGTCGAACGGGAGGTCGGCGCGCTGGTGCTCGATCGCGCGATAGACGGCGAGCGCGGCGTCGGTCGTCGCGGCATGCGCGAAACCTTTTGCGACCTGGAAGCCCCAGCCCCGCAGTGCCGCAAGGTTGGCGCTTTGCGTCTCGCCGGGAAGCGCGCTGGTCTCACCCCAGCCCCAAGCGAAGAAGCGAAGCGGCCGGGTTGCGGTAACTGAAGCGTCCTTCTGGCGCAGTGATCCGGCAGCTGCGTTGCGGGGATTGGCGAACTGGCGTGCGTCCTTGCCGGCGCCTTCGGCCTCGGTAAGCAGGCGGGCGTTGAGCGCTGCAAAATCGGCCTTGCTCATATAGACCTCACCACGCACCTCGAAAATATCTGGAGCGTCAGCGGGCAATGTCTGTGGGATGTCTTCGATGTACGCGACATTCGCGGTCACGTTCTCGCCAACTTGGCCGTCGCCGCGGGTTAGGGCTTGGACAAGCCGACGATGTTCGTAGCGGAGCGAGCAGGACAGACCATCGATTTTCGACTCGGTGGTCAGTTCGACAGGGGCATCATCGGGCAGCGCGAGGAAGCGCCGCACGCGCGCGACGAATTCGGCGACGTCGTCATCGGTGAAGGCATTGTCGAGGCTGGTCATCGCGCGCGCATGCGCGACCTTGGCAAGATGCGCGGCGGGCGCGGCGCCGACCTGGAGTGCTGGCGAATCGGCGCGGACGAGCTGCGGGAAGTCCGCCTCGAGCGCAGTGTTGCGCGCGCGCAGCGCGTCGAAGGCGGCGTCGCTGATCTCGGGCGCGTCGTCGGTGTGATAGCGCGCGTTATGATAGGCGATCTGCTCCGCCAGCCGCGCGAGTTCGGCGGCGGCTTCGGTTTCGGTGGCGGGGAGGGGAGCGCTCATGGCTTGGCGTTACCGGAGACCGGGGGGCGGCATCAAGGCGTGGCGCGTCGTAGAGAGAGCGAATGGCGGGAATTGGTGGAGTGCGGACCGTCCGCTATGGGCTCCGGCAAGCAGGTAAGCGGACGTTACGCCGCTATCTACGTCGGCGTGTCCTACTTTGCAGACTGTCACAGATGCTCACGAACCAACCGATCACCACGCTGAAAACAATCAGGACGATTACAGCTTTGATTCCTGCAGATATGGAAACGGGAGCCTGTCCTAGAATGACCCATCGATAGCCAAATATGGCGGCGAAGCAGGCGAGCATTAGCGCGGTCGTGAAATTCGCGATCGGCGCAAGCTGTCGAAAATACCCCATTTATCACCCTTTCGTCACACGAGGTTAGCGCGCGCTGGTTGCGTCCGCTATTGGGGGGAGGTAATTTGACCAGCAACGCCCGACATTGGTCGAAAGCGGACGCGGCGCTGTCCTACCCGTCGCGTTCATGATGTGGACCGGAACGCTCTTTGAAATTGTCTGGGCTGCACGAACGCATTGGTGCAAAAACGTAAACGATCACCGTTGTACGCACCTCGTCTTGGGTTCCGTCAAGCCAAGTACGCGACACGCGCTTCCGCGGGTCGCGATGTCCGGACGGGGTCGCTAACGGCGGTCCGCCGCTAGGGGGTCACGACCTCGTCGTCATCCTCGGTCATCTCGGCGGCGAGCTTGGCTTCCTCGTTGGTCGATTTGCGCTCGGCGGTCTTTTCGGCGCGGGTCGCCATTTCGTCCCAGGCCTTGGCGGCGCGCAGATGGCGCGTGCGGACGTTGTCGAGCGTGGCGGTGGCAGCTTCGGACTCGGCCTGGCGGGCGCGGTCGCGATAGAAGATGGCGGTGGTGTTCGTCGGAGGTCTCCTGAGCGAGGGAGGGGCCACATAAAAAGGGGTGCCGCCGGTTGGCGACACCCCCAAACGCGTCAGGCCTGGGCGAGACGGACGGCCGAGACCTTGCCGCGGCGATCTTCTTCCAGCTCGTACGAAACGCGCTGGTCGCGATCGAGCGTCGCCATGCCGGCGGCTTCGACCGCGCTGATATGGACGAACGCATCGCCGCCGCCGCCCTCAGGCGCAATGAAACCGTAACCCTTGTCGGCGTTGAAGAACTTAACGGTGCCGATAGCCATAGTGTATTCCTTAGTGCCGGATCGCCGCGCAGATCATGCGAAAGCGCCGGAGTGGGGCCGAGATCAAAGACGGATGCGACGTCCGGCCCCGGCCGGCGCATCCGATGACGGTGTCACCCGCGCGCGGTGGGTCCGCAGCGGGCTGGGTGACGAAAGGGGGTGAACAGAGAAGCCAAAATGCGCGTCCGGTGCCAATCAAGCGGGAGCGCAGGGGGTCTCTCAGTCGCGAAAAAGCTTGTACGGACTCGCGCGATGCAAGCGCTATAGCAGGTCGTTACGCAAAAGTCGCGCGCTATACAGCACCGGACGGGCGCGCTAGCCTTTGTGCATCCGGGATGGGGTTTGCCGACATGATCTTGCCGCTGCTCGTTGCATTGCAGACCGCCGATTCCCCCGAACCGCAACGCGCGGCGCGCGCGAGCGTCGATCTCCCGGCGGCCTGGCATCCCGGCGGCTGTTCGAGCACCGAGCCGTCGCGCGACATCGTCGTCTGCGGCAAGCGCGACGCGGGCGAACAGTATCGCGTCCGGCCTCTGCCCGAGAAATATGCCGAGGTCGGCGGGCCCGGGATCGGGGTCGATCTCGGCAAGGGCGCGCGGGGGAACCTCCATACCGAGCCTGGCGCGACGATCGACGGCAAGCTCGCAAAGCGGATCCTGTTCACGGTGACGATGCCGTTTTGAGGGGAGCGTCCACCCCGATAGCCGTCACCCCGGCCCTGTGCCGGCGTCCACCGTGCCGCGCATCCTGCCCACGCAGCACGCGTGGGACGATGGGCCCCGGCACAGGGCCGGGGTGACGACGGGGGAGGGCTTCGAGGAGTCCCTCAGGCCGTCTCGATCAACCGCTCCGCCTGTGCGCGCGCTTCCGGGGTGATCGTCGCGCCCGACAGCATCCGCGCAATCTCCTCGCGGCGCTGCGCGATGTCGAGCGCGGTCACGCCGGTCCGCGTGACCACGCCGTCGTGGCGCTTGGCGATCAGCAGATGATGCCCACCGCGCGCCGCGACCTGCGGGCTGTGCGTGACGACGAGCAATTGCGTGGCATTGGCAAGCCGCGCGAGCCGCTCGCCGATCGCGCTCGCCACGGCACCGCCGACGCCGCGGTCGATCTCGTCGAAGATCATCGTCGCGGCGCCGCCCTGCTCGGCCAGCGCGACCTTCAGCGCGAGGATGAAGCGCGACAATTCGCCACCCGAGGCGATCTTGACGAGCGGCGCGAAGGGTGCGCCGGGGTTGGTCGAGATCTCGAACTCGACACGGTCCTTGCCTGCCGCCGACCATGCTTCGGGCGGAGCGGGCGCAACGACGGTGCGGAAGCGCGCGGCATCGAGCTTGAGCGGAACGAGCTCGCCCTTCACCGCCGCATCGAGCTGGAGCGCGGCGGCGGTGCGCGCCTTGGTCAGCGCGGCGGCGGCGGTGTCATAGGCGGCGCGCGCCTTGGCCAGCTTCGCCTCGAGCGCGGCGAGCCCCTCTTCGCCGGCCTCGAGCGCCGCGAGCTTGGCTTCGAGCTCGCTCGCCAGACCCGCCAGCTCGTCGGGCTGGACGCGGTGCTTGCGCGCCATTGCGCGCAGCTCGAACAGCCGCGTCTCGTCATCCTCGAGGCTGGCGGGATCGAACCACAGATCGGTCTTCGCCTCGCGCAGCTTCTCCTCTGCGACCGCGCCCTCGATCACCGCGCGGTCGACCGCGGCGAGCGCGTCGGCAAGCGCGGCATGGTCCTCGGCGATGCGTTCGAGCACGCGCGCCGCCTGGCGGAGCTGGGCCAACCCGCCATCCGATCCCTCGAGCCAATTCTCGATCGACAGCAGATCCTCGGCGATCTTTTCCGAACGCTGCATCGTCCGGCGGCGATCGGCGAGCGCTTCCTCCTCGCCCGGCTCGGGCGCGAGCGCGCGCAGTTCGCCGACGGCATGTTCGAGCCACTCGCGGTCGCGCGCCGCGGTGTCGATCGTCGCGCGCGCTTCGGCGAGCGCCGCCTCGGCATCGCGCAGCGCCTTGTAGCTGGCGGCGGTCGATCCCGCCGCAACGCGCCCGAACGCGTCGAGCAGCGCACGATGACCGCGCGCGTTGAGCAGCCCGCGATCGTCATGCTGCCCGTGGATCTCGACGAGATACGGCGCGAGTTCGCGCAGCAGCCCGGCAGACGCAGGCTGATCGTTGACGAAGGCGCGGCTGCCGCCATCGGCCTTGACGATGCGGCGGATCATCAGCGGCTCGCCGGGGTCGAGCTCGAGCCCGTTTTCGGTAAGCAGCGCAACGACCGGGCCATCCGGCGCGGGGGTGTCGAAGGTCGCGGTGACGATTGCCTGCGCGGCACCCTGGCGGACGAGGCCGGCTTCCCCGCGCGCGCCGAGCGCAAGCCCGAGCGCGTCGAGCAGGATCGACTTGCCCGCGCCGGTCTCGCCGGTCAGCACGCCGAGGCCCTGCCCGAACTGCAGGTCCAGCGCTTCGATCAGCACGACGTCGCGAATGGCCAGGGAGATCAGCATGGGGTCGCCTTGCCCTTTAGCCGAGTTGACCGCGTTCCGGTAACGTTCTTTTCAATCGAACCGGCGCCGGTGCGACTCAGTTGCCCGGATTGGGGTTGCCCGGGTTGGTCCCCGAGCCGCCGCCGATCGGGGCGGCTGCGCTGGTGTCGCGCTTGATGTCGTTGCTCTTGCCCGGAATCGAATCGGCGACACTTGTCCGGTCGGCAACGATTTGCTGTCCGGGCGCGAGCGCCGCGACGTTCACCGGGGGATGCTCGTTGCTGAGCTTGTAGGCGCGCTCGTACCACTGCGTGCCGGGATAATTGGCGCCGAGCACGGCGGCGGACTTGCGCGCCTCGTCGGGAACGCCGAGCGCGAGATAGGTCTCGGTCAGCCGCATCAGCGCCTCGGGCGTGTGCGTCGTCGTCTGATATTCCTCGACGACCTTGCGGAAGCGGCCGTTGGCAGCGAGCCACTGCCCGCGCACTTCATAGAAGCGCCCGATCTCCATTTCCTTGCCGGCGAGATGGTCGCGAACGAGATCGACCTTGAGGCGCGCATCGGCGGCGTAGCGCGTGTTGGGATAGCGGCGCATCAGCTCGCCGAGCGAATCGAGCGCCTGCTGCGTGATCTTCTGGTCGCGCGTGACGTCGCTGATCTGCTCGTAATAGCCGAGCGAGACGAGGTAATAGGCGTAGGCGGCGTCGCGGTTGCCCGGATGCACCGTCAAAAAGCGCTGCGCCGACTGGATCGAGGCGGTGTAATCATGCGCGAGATAGTAACTGAACGCGCTCATCAACTGCGCGCGGCGCGCCCATACCGAATAGGGGTGCTGGCGCTCGACTTCGTCGAACAGCGCGGCGGCGATCTTGTAATTGCGCTGGTCGAGCTGCTTCCGCGCTGCCGTATAAAGCGTGCCGACGTCGCGCGCGACATAGGGGATGTCGCCCTTGGTCCTGTTGCGCGCGCACCCCGTGGTGGTGAGCGCGGTCGCGGCGATCAGACCGATCGCGAGGCTGCGGAGAAAGGGCGAGCGGGGCAGGGGGGTGCGCATTGGCGCCAGCCTTAGCGCAACCGCCGACGCGCGAACAATCCTTTTAACGCGCACGGATCGCTTGGACGCGACGATGCGTTGGCATATGAGGCACCGACAGGAGAATCATCACCGTGACTGCCACTTTGCTCGCCACCAAACGCGTCGAAAAGCCCTGGGGGCGTCATACCTTGTGGCCCGGTTTTGCCGATCCTGCGCACGGTGGTGAAAAGGTCGGCGAAGTGTGGTTCCAGACGCCGCATGCGGGCGAGCCCGAACTGCTGATCAAATATCTGTTTACCAGCGAGAAACTGTCGGTGCAGGTGCATCCGGATGACGCTGCCGCGCAGGCCGCGGGCTATCCGCGCGGCAAGGACGAAGCGTGGCTGATCCTCGCCGCCGAACCCGATTCGACCATCGCGATCGGGACGCTCGAGCCAATGACGCACGAGCAGTTGCGCGCCGCCTCGCTCGACGGCTCGATCGAGCATCTGCTCGATTGGAAGCCGGTCAAGGCGGGCGACTTCTATTATAACGAGGCCGGCACGATCCACGCGATCGGCGCAGGGATCACGACGATCGAAGTCCAGCAGAACGTCGATCTGACCTATCGCCTGTACGATTATGGCAGCGACCGCGAACTGCATCTCGATGCCGGGGTCAAGGTGTCTGACCCGGTGCCGTTCGTGCCCCTGCCGACCCCGCCCTCCGACGGCAAGGACCACCAGATCCTGTCCGAAGGCCCCAAGTTCGTCACCGAGCGCTTTGCCGGCGGCCACCGCGTGATCGATCTGCCCGCTGGCGTTCCGGGCTGGTTCGTTCCCGTCGCGGGTTCCGGCACGGTCGACGGTGTCGCGTTCAAGGCGGGCGAGTGCCTGTTGCTCGAGGGCCGCTGCGAGATTTCGTCCGACGCCGAGAGCGACTTGCTGCTCGCCTATCCGGGCGACAAGCGCATCTGATCGATCGCGTCTCCCCTCGCGGACACGCGAGGGGAGAAGACCTTTACACTCTCGTGCTAGCGATGCGGCCATGCTCCGTGTCATCACCCTCTCCACGCTGTTCCCCGATGCGTCGCGGCCGAACTTCGGCGTTTTCGTCGAGCGGCAGACGTTGGGAGTGGCGGCCCATCCGGACATCGATCTCAGGCTGGTCGCGCCGGTCGGGCTGCCGCCTTGGCCGCTGTCGCGCTATGCTCATTATGCTGCGCTATCCGCGCTTCCCGAGCGCGAGACGTGGAAGGGTCTCGCGACCTATCGCCCACGCTTTACGACGCTACCGGGGACGGCGGGGCGGTTCCACGCACGTGCGCTGACCAAGCGGCTGATCCGACTGCTCACCCAGATCCGCCGCGACTTCGCCTTCGACGTAATCGACGCCGAGTTCTTCTTTCCCGACGGCCCCGCCGCGGTCGCGCTCGGCCGGCATTTCGGTGTGCCGGTGTCGATCAAGGCACGCGGCGCCGATATCCACCATTGGGGTACCGCCCCCACCACCAGCGCGCAGGTCGTGACGGCCGGGCAAACGGCGAACGGCGTGTTGGCAGTATCGCAGGCGATGCGCGCCTACATGATCGCTCTTGGTATCCCGGCGGAGCGGATCCGCGTCCATCATACCGGCGTCGATCTCGACCGCTTCGCGCCGCACGACCGCAGCGTGGGCAAGGCAAGGTACGGCGTGACGGGACCATTGGTCGTCTCGGTCGGCGCCCTCATCCCGCGCAAGGGCCATGACGTCGTGATCGACGCGGTCGCGTCGCTGCCTGGCACCACGTTGCTGATCGCGGGCGAAGGTCCCGCGCGCGCCGCGCTCGAGTCGCAGATCGCTACGCGTGGCGTCGGCGACCGCGTGCGCCTGCTAGGCGCGATTCCGCATGGCGACTTGCCGGGGCTATTGGCGGCGGCCGACCTGATGGCGCTTGCATCAGCGTCCGAGGGGCTGGCGAACGCTTGGGTCGAGGCGCTCGCATGCGGCACGCCAATCGTCATCACCGGCGCAGGCGGGGCGATGGAGGTGGTGACCGACGCCGCTTATGGCCGAATAGCCGACCGCACACCTCCCGCCTTCGCTGCAGCGATCGCAGCGCTGCTCGCCGATCCGCCGCCGCCCGCGGCAGTGCGAACCGGCGCAGTGCGCTTCACCTGGGCGGCGAATACCGCCGCCTTGGTCGATCACCTCAGCCAGTTGGTTTCACTGCGCCGCTGAAATCGCCTGCTTGCCCGCCCAGACCTTCGCTTGTGCATCGCTCAGTTCGACCAGATTGCCCATCACGACGGGCATGTCGACCAAGTGCAGTCCCCAATCCTTCAGCATGCGCGTGCCAACCACGACATCGCCGACGATCGTCTGCGTGCGTTTGTCGGTCGGCTTGGCGTTTACCGACACCGCCAGATAGCTGAACTTGCCGGTGCTGGTGCAGGCGGTGCTGATCAGCCCGGGAACCTTGACGAAGGGCGTGGTCACCGCTGCTGCGTCCGTCGTCCATGGGCCCATCGGCGCGCTCGCCATTCCGGCGCCACGCGCGCCGAGATAGGCGTCGCTCACCGCCGCGCCGCCGCCGAGTGCGGCCGGATTGACGCAGGCTGCGACCATCCCGGGCTGCGGCACGACGCCGAAGCGGCTGTTCTCGGGTGGGGGCGAATCGGCGCGGAAGCTGACATAGCTGACGACGCAGCCGACATCCTTGGCGGTATGGCAGAGCGGCGTCGATTTGAGATCGCCGCCGACATCCTTGCCCGCGGGGACGGCGACGTTGGTGCCGGGGATGAGCACCGAAATGATGAGTCTCTGCGTCGGCGTGCCCTCGATCGCATCGGCGACGAGCTGCTTGAGGATTCCCGAACCCTGGCTGTGGCCAATCAGCACGACGCCGCGGCCGTGATTGTCATAGGCGAGATATTCGTCCCACGCCGCCTTCACGTCGCGATACGCCATCGCGCGGTCGGCAAGGACGGGCTTGCCCAGCAGCAATGCCTGGAGGGCGGTGAGCGTGACCTGGCGGTAGAGCGGCGCGAAGACGCGGCAGTGCGCGGCGAAGCGTCCGGCTTGTGCTGCGGCGACGGTGTTCTCCTCGGGGCCGGCGATCATGTCGCTGTTCGGAGTGCGATCGAGCGAAACCGTCGGATAGACGTAGAAGCAGTCGAACTTGGGGTTGCTGGTCGGCGAAAATTTCTCGGTGCTACGCGAACCATCGGCCTTGATGATCGTCGCGTCCTGGTTCGCATCGCACGGATCAACCTTGCCCGGCCGACATAGCCAGTTCTCGGGCTTGCCATAGTCCGGTGAAGCAGCCGGAGCGGCGGTGGGGGCAGGCGGCATCTGCGCGGCAACGGCGCTTGGCGCGACAAACAGGCTCAAGCCCAGCAAGATCGATTTCATGAAACGTCTCCCCCCAATATCTTTGGGCAGGAGAATAGCGCTGCAGCGCCAGCCTTCAAAGCGGATACAGCGCGCCCACGACCCAACGCGTCTCACCGCGCAAAACTGCCCAGGCGCGCGCGGCGGCGCGGCTGTCCATCGCCTCGACGCCGATGCCGAGCGCTTCGCACGCCCGCACGAAGCTCGGGGGCGGGCGCTGCATCGTCGCGCCGGTTCCGAGCAGCAGGAATTCCGGGCGCGGATCGAGCGCAAGCAGCGCGCCGAGTGCTTCGACCGTCAATGCTTCGATCGGCGGCGGCGCCCATTCCTCCGACCCGTCGGGCCAGATCCGCAGCGCGCGGTACACGCCGATGAATTCGCCCGCTTCCACCTTGAAGCCACCGCCCGAAAAGGCGGTGATCACCGGCCCGACGCCGCGCTCGCGTTCGACTCGCATCAGCGTGCCTTGGGCGTTCCGGCAGTTACGGCGGGGACGTCCTCGATCCGCGGATCGGGGCGCAGGCCGAGCGTGATCAGCAGCGACGACGACACGTAGATCGACGAATAGGTGCCGACGAAAATGCCGAGGATCATCGCCGCGGTGAAGCCGCGCAGCACGTGGCCGCCGAAGATCAGCAGCGCGAACAGCGCCAGCAGGATCGTCAGCGAGGTCATCACGGTGCGCGGCAGCGTCTCGTTGACCGAGAGGTCGACGATGCTCGGCATGTCCATCTTGCGATAGCGGCGCATGTTCTCGCGGATGCGGTCGTCGATCACGATCTTGTCGTTGATCGAATAGCCGATGATCGTGAGCACCGCAGCGACGATGTTGAGATCGAATTCGTACCACGTCAGCGCAAAGAAGCCCAAGGTCATCAGCACGTCGTGGACGATCGCAACGACGGTCGAGACGCCGAACTGCCATTCGAAGCGGAAGATGGCGAACAGGCCGATACCGACGACGGCGAGCACAACCGCGAGGATGCCTTTCCAGATCAGCTCGCCGGAGACCTTGCCGCTGACCGCATCCTGCTTGGAGAATTTGGCGTCGGGGAAATCCTTGACGACGGCGGCCTGCACCGTGGCGACGACGCGGTCGGTCGCGTCCTTGGCCTGGCTCTTGACCGGCGGGAGCTTGATCGAGATCGTCTTGCCGTCATTGCCGACGGTCTGCAGACGGACTTCGCCGAGGTTGAGCCGGTCGATCGTGCTGCGCAGCTTGTCGGTCGATGGCGGCGTCGAGAATTTCTCCTCGATCATCAAGCCCCCGACGAAATCGACGCCGAGATTGAGGCCGCGCGCAAAGACGAGGCCAATCGCGGCGAGCGACAGCAGGATGGTCAGCCCGAACGCCCATTTGCGGAGCGAAACGAAGGGCAGGTTGGTGTTGTCGGGAACGAGTTTCAGCAGGCGCATGTCTCTGGCCGATCAAATATTGATTTCGGTCGGGCGGTTCTTGCGAATCCACAGCACGACCAGCATCCGCGTGAAGGTGACCGCGGTGAACACCGAGGTCGCGATACCGATCAGCAGAACGACCGCGAAACCCTTCACCGGGCCCGAGCCGAGCATCAGCATGATCAGGCCCGAAATGGCGTGAGTCGCGTTCGCCTCGAAGATCGTGCGGCTCGCTTCCTTGTAGCCGAGCTCGACCGACTGGATCACGCTGCGGCCACGCCGGCGTTCCTCGCGGATACGCTCGTTGATCAGCACGTTCGCATCGACCGCGGTGCCGATCGTCAGCACGAAGCCCGCGATCCCCGGCAGCGTCAGCGTGCCGTTGAGCAGGGCGAGCACGCCCATGATCACCATGACGTTGATGACCACGGCATAGTCGGCATAGAAACCGAAGCGGCCGTAGGTCGCGATCATGAAGAGCACGACGAGCGTGACCGCGATCCCCGAGGCGAGGATGCCGGCATGGATCGAATCGGCGCCGAGATCAGGACCGACGGTGCGTTCCTCGACGACCTTGAGCGAGATCGGCAACTTGCCCGAGCTCAGCGCGATCGCAAGGTTGTTCGCCGATTCGACGGTGAACGAGCCTTCGATATAGCCCGACCCGCCGAGGATCGGCGTGTTGATGCGCGGGGCCGAGATCACCTTGTCGTCGACGATCACCGCGAAGCGCTTGCCGGTCTGGTCCTGCGTGATGCGCGCGAACTTCTTGCCGCCTTCGCTGTTGAAGCCGAAATTGACGATCGGTTCGTTGGTGTCCTGCTTGAAGCCCTGGCTTGCGGTCAGCAGCTGGTCGCCGGTGAGGATCGCCTGGCGCTTGACCAGGATCTGCGCGCCCGGGCCGGCCTCGGAATAGGGGAGTGCCTGGCTGCCCGCGGGCACGATGCCGCCGGGCACGTAGGGCGTGTCGTCGACCATCTTGAATTCGAGCTTGGCGGTCTTGCCGAGCAGTTCGCGCAGCGCCTTGGGATCCTTCAGACCCGGCACCTGGACGACGATACGGTCGTTGCCCTGGCGGACGATCGTCGGCTCCTTGGTGCCGAGCTTGTCGATACGCGTGCGTACGACGTCGGTCGCGGTCGCCATCGCGGTGTTGATCGCCGCGGCGATGCCGGCCTGTGTCGGCGTCATCACGACGCGCGACGAATCGACCACCTGCAGGTCCCAGTCGCGCTGGCCGGTGTATCCGACGCCGCCGGTGAGCTTGTTGAGCCGCTCGCGCGCTGCATCGAGCTGCGTCACGTCGCGCAGCAGGAAGCTCAGCTTGCCGCCGTCGGTGGCGATGTCGCCGATCGAGATCGGCGGGCCCTTGGCCATTTCAGTGATGATCTGCTCGCGCATCGCCTCAAGCCGGTTCTTGACCAGCTCGTCGGTGTCGGCCTCGATCAGCATGTAGCTGCCGCCGGCGAGATCGAGCCCGAGATTGACCTTGGGGTGCGGAAAGGCGCCCCATTTCGACGTGACCGAATCAGGCAGGAAACTCGGGATCGCCAGCGCCATCAGGCAGGCGAGGAACCCGAGGATCGAGACGACTTTCCAGCGCGGGAAATCGAGCATCGGATCAGTCGTTCGCGGGCTTGGAGCCGAGCGGCGTCACGTCGGCGAGCGTCGACTTGACGACCCGGATCTTGATCGACGGAGCGATCTCGACCTCGACGAACGCGTCCTCGACCTTGGTCACCTTGCCGAGCACGCCACCGGCCGTGACGACCGAATCGCCCTTCTTGACCGCGCCGATCGTCGCTGCCTGGTCACGCGCGCGCTTTTGCTGCGGGCGCAGGATCAGGAAGTAGAAGACGACGAAGACGAGCAGCAACGGCGCGAACTGGATGATCATCGCGAGGAAACCATCGGGGCCTGCGGCAGTGGCGCCGGCGGTCTGGGCAAAGGCTGGGGTGGCGAACATGGGCTACCTTGGTAAGACTGGACCCGCCTGCGTTTCGACACGCGGGATGGCGCACCCTTTCGGGCACGCCACAAGCCCGCCGCGCTATCAGGTACGCTCCGCCCGCGCAACGCTAACTCGCCGACACCGCGTGCTCCGGGGGGCGGCAAAGGGCGACGTCAGGCCCGCGCCGATCCCACGCGACGGGTTGATCGCGCGGCGAAAGATCGTACCATTTCGGCTCTTCTTGTTGAGTAGCGAAGCCCGCGATGAAATCTCTCCTGACCTTAGCGCTCTTTCTGCTGGCGGTACCGAGCGTGGCCGCCGCCGATAGCGGGCGCGAGACGCTGATCCAGACCGCCTTTGTCGTGCGCGACCGCGGCGCGGCGCTGTCGCAGCTCGCCAGCGTCGAGGCGGCGGCCGCGTCGGCGCTGGCCAAGACGCCGGGCGACAGCGAAGCGTTGCTGTCGCGCGCAATGGCGACGAGCTATCGCGCCAAGCTGACGCACAGCCGGACCGAAGCGCTCTCCGCCAAAGCGCAATTCGAAGCGCTGGTGGCCAAGAACCCGCGCGATCCCGAAGCGCTCGCGGCGCTCGGCGCGTGGCATCTGAGCGCGGTCAAGGCGCTCGGTGCGATGGTCGCGCGCGGCGGGCTCGGCGCGCGCAAGGCGGTGGGTCTCGAGGTGATCGACCGCGCGCTCGCGGCGGGCGGCGACCGCGCGCTGTTCCCCGGGATCGCCGGGATGCTGCGGCTTGCGATCGATCCCGGCGATGCGCGCGGCATGGCGCTGATCGGGCAGGCGGTGCATGCCTCGGCCGCCACGACGATCGACCGCCTGATGCAACGCCGCGCGGCGCAGCTCGAACTGGTGCTCAAGGGCGGCGATGCCAAGCTGATCCAGGCGCTCGCCAATCGCTTGCTCCCGCTTGGCCAATTTGGTTGAGCTTTACCGCCAATTTTGCGAAGTGGCTTGCATCCAGACGCAGGTCAGCCTAGACGCGCCTCCCTCGGTCGGGGCGTAGCGCAGCCTGGTAGCGCATCACACTGGGGGTGTGGGGGTCGCAGGTTCGAATCCTGTCGCCCCGACCAGAGATACATTGCCTTACGGGTCTGTAAGGCTGTGCCGCGATGAGAGTTTCCATCTCGGCAAGCTCCGTTTTTATCGTGGTCGCTCTGGCACTGTGGCAGCTTGGCTCCCGCGGTCGGGCTATTGCGATTCGTCCCCGCGCAGGACGACGAAGCTCCAACGAAGTCTTAATCATTGCGCGCGTAGCATAGCGTGTCTCTAGGTTGGGAAAGCTTGAATGCGCCGGAAACTTCAATTGTTCGCAACCGGGATCGCGCTCACGGTCGCTTTCCCCGTCGGAGCCGAACCGATCTCGAGCGAGCTTCGAATTACCGGTGTGGTTCCGACCATTTGCAACGTGAGTTTTCGCGCGGGCATGGCCACGTCTACCGGGTCCGCGATCGATCTGGGGACTATGTCCCGCTTCTGCAACGATTCGGCGGGCTACCGGGTGGTGCTACAGACGCCACATGGCTTGTCCAATGCGACCTTCGTCTATGGTTCGGTCCGCGTACCGCTATCGGCCGACGGCGAGACCGTCATCATCGACAGCAGCCAGCCTGAACTCGGCGCCGAACCGGCGCGGATCGAAATCGACGGAAAGGCAGCCTTGCCCGACAATTTCAATCTCAGCGTCCGCGCGGAGCCGAAGGGCACCATCTACTAAGCGACGCAGACTACGGCGCCGTCGCTGTCGTCGCGGTGCAGGTCGATCCGGCATAGCCGTCGCTCGGGCGGAAGGTCAGCGTGATCGTGTCGCTATAGTCACCGGCCGGCTGGCTGGCGACCGCGGCCGGATCGAGCGCGACTTCGAGGAGCTTGACGTCGCCCACTGGCATTTGCGTGACGGGGCAGGCGATCGTCGTTGCACCGGGCACGGTGATCCCCGCATATTTGAGGCGATAGCCGATCGCGCCGGTCTGATCGCGGCCGCGGCGTAGACGCTGGCCGTTGTCCGTCGCGATGTCGACCGCATAGGGCAGCGTGCTGAGCGCGGTGACCGATGCGTTACGGACGAGCGCTGCACCGTTGCCCAATTCGCCAAACGCGATCTCGCCGCGCTGCTGGCCGGTCCCGCCGACATAGGCCGATACGATCCGCGGCACGGTGACCGCAAGTTCGGTCTGGCCATTATACTGTTCCTGCTGCGTGCCGAACAGGTCGCTGCCGGCATAGCATTGGTAGCGGACCACCAGCCGCTCGGCATAGCGACCGGCATAGGCCTGCTGCCCGCGCCCGATGCTGAGCCGGAAGACCGTCTCGCTCATGTCGCGCGCGCGTGCAAAGCCGACTCGCGCCGAATTGAGATCGGTCACCGACTCGGCGGTCGTTACGAACACGCGCCGCCCGCGATCCTCGAGCCAGTCGATCGTGTAGAGATCGGGACCGTCGGTTCCGAACTTCGGCGCGCCGTTGCGCCCGGTCGAATCGACCAGGAGGAAGCGAACCGAGCTGACATTCGGATCGGTGCGCAGCACGCGCAGCGTGAACACATCGACATATTCGGACGGGCTGAACGGGTTGTACGTCCGCTGGATCCCCTGGTTGAGGATCTCGAACTGCGCGCAATTGGTCGGGCCGGCCCAGGCCGCTACCGGGCTCGCCAGCATCGCCGCGGCGATAAGGATAGAAGCGCGCATCATTTCGTCTCCAGCTTCACATCGTTCAGGCGCACCACGCCGCTTGCATCCTTGGCGATCTCGATGATCGCGCTGCTCTTGGGCTCGGTCGGCATTTCGATTCGCCACTTGCCGGGGCGCAAGCCCGACAGGCCGAAGCGGCCTTCGCGATTGGTGAACACCGTCACCGGCTTGGCGCCGGGCTTGGCGAGCTCGAACGCTTCGCCCGCGAGCAGGCTGACCGGCGACCCGTCCTCGAGCTTGAAGGTGCCGATCGCGGTGATCGAATAATCGGATCCGACGGTGACGAGATACCCGGCCTTGTACGGCGGATAGACGCGAATGTTGCCTGCGCCCAGATCATAGCCCGCGGGCGCCTTGGGCGCGTCGAAGGTGACGACGCGGTCGGCAAAGGCCGACAGATCGTTTGCGACCGCGCCGCCGAGCAAGCCCGAGCGCGCGGTATAATGCCCGTCGGACGGATTGACGACGACTTGCGTGCCCTTCAGCGAGCGATGTGGCGTGACCAGCGCGAACCCGTCATAGACCGGCCGCGAGATCGCGAAATGGCCATCGGCGAACACCAGCGCGGTGCCGAGTCGTGCCGAGGTGCGCTGATCGGTGACCTTGAACCCGCCAGCATCGAAAGCCGTGGTGTGCGAGACCGCGAGCTCGGTGCGATTGGCGGTATAGCTGACGCCGCCGTCAACCCCGAACGCGCCCTGGCCGTAATCGGCGTTGACCGCGAGCGAGGTGGCGCCGACGCCGGTGCCCGACGAGGTCTGATAGCCGATCCGGCCGCGTCCGCCGCGCGATTCATATTCGGCAGTGGCGCTGCTGCGCCCGCCCAGCCGCAATGTAAGGCCGAGGCGCCCGCCATAGGACGAACCGCCGACGTTGCGATTGTCGTAAAGGCCCTGCGCCTGCAGGTTGAGTCGTTGCGACAGGCGGAAACCGTAGGTCAGCCTCGCCGATTGCTGGTCCGAAAAGCCGCTGCGCCCCTTCGAATAACGGCCGTCGACCGAAACGAACTGGAACTCGCCGATCGCCTGCGAATAGGTCGCGCCGGCCTCGAAGGCATAGCGATTGTCGGCCGCGATATCGTTCGGGGTCGCGAATTTGGGGCTGCGCGTTTCGAACGTCAGTGCAAACGCCTTGCCGCGCGACCCAGTGCCGCCGAACGTCCGCTGGATCGAGGCATTGAGCGCATAGCCCGTGCCGACGCCGCTGACACGCGAGGCGGCAAGATCGAATCCCACCGTCCCGAGCGGGCTCGCCCAGACGACCTCGACCCCCGCCGTCGCGCCGCGCTTCTGTGCCTGGAAATTGGCGCCGGCGGTGAGCGTGTCGGAGATGCCGCGCCGGATGAACCCGCTCGCGACGGGCTGGTTGAAGCGATAGTTGCGCCCGGTATTGGTCGTCGGCGCGAGCACACCGCCATAGACGCCGAACTCGGTGAGGCCCTTGGCGAGCAGCGTACGGTCGAAGAATAGCGAGAATTCGAGCGTTTCCTGCCGCCCGCTGTCGTCGGTGATCTGCAATCGGACGTCGTTGAGGCCCTGCACGAACGGGAAATCGCGGACGTTATAGGTGCCGGGCTCGAGCCGGATCTGCCGGATCTGCTGGCCGTTGATGAAGGCGACGACGTTCGACGGGCGCACGACGGTGAAGGTCTGGCTGCCCGTCGGCTGGACGTTGCGCTGCGGCTGCAGCACGGAGTAGGTGCGCGCGAACGACACGCCCGCCATTTGCGGCGCACCCGAGAAACCGCGCGTCACTGGCAGCAGATCGCCGACGGTTACCCGCGCGAGCAGCCGATCATTGTCATAGACGAAGCGCGTGCCCTCGCGCTGGAAGAGCGTCGGCGAACCACGCTGGCCGATCTGCAGCGTGCCTTCGCCCTCGAGCACGACGCCGTGCGCGCGCAGCGCCCAATCGGTCGAGACGATCGGGCTCTGCAGGCCGCGGTTCGAACCCTGCCATTCATAATCGGCGCTCGTCCGCAAATTGACGTAGCCCGCGACTCCGGCGGGGCGGTCGACGTCGCCGACGACGTCCTGGCTCAACTGCGCGAGGCGGACGTCGCGCCGCGTCCGCGCAGTCGGCGGAATGACGATGACCAGCCCGATCGTCTGGGGATCGTAACTGATCAGATAGCCGAACGCCGAGAATTGCTCGACCGGCGTATCGCCCAACCCGCCGAGCCCGCTGGCCAATTTGTCATAGGCGAGTGGATCGATGACGGGCTTGACCGCCTTGAGCACTGCCGGCGCGTTGACCAGCACATGATCGTCGCGCGTCAGCGTGAACGGCACTTCGCCCAGCGCGAACGGCCCGTCGCGGAGCGGCGCGGTGAGCACGATGTCGCGTCCGGTCGGATTGAGCTTGGGGCCGGTGGCGTCGGCCGGCGCCGCTGGCGGGGGCGGCGCGGACCGCTGCGGTTGCGGCGCGTCGCCGAGGAACGCATTGCTGCCGCCCGACACCACTGGCGCACCAGCATCGGCCGCGAATTTCGGCAGCAGCGGTCCACGGTCGCGCCCGGGCGGTGGCGCGGTGGTCCCCTCGGCTCGGGCATCGCAGATCAGGTGGCAGAGCTGCGCGCGCGGCTCGGCGCGGTCCGGCCGCCACGGCACCGTTCGATCGACGAACAGGGTGGAGCGGGCCGCAGCCGGAGCTTCGGCGAGCAGCAACGCGCTGCTCGCCAACAGCGCTGCCATCACGCTAGCGCCGTGATTTGGACGTGTAGACTGCCTCAACTGACCCCCCGTCGAGCGGCAACTCTAAAGGAGTCTGCAGCTTCCGTACTTGCCCCGCCCCAACCAGACCGTATCCAAACTGCTGCTGGATTTCGGCGCTGTTCATCGACTTCTTGAAGACTTCCTTGCCTTGCCGGTCCTTCTGCAAGATTTTCAGCGTTCCTTCGGCCAGATAGCCATAGGTGTTCGACTGGTTCTGCAAATTGAGCAGCAAGCGAACCTTGCCATCCACCCCTTTGACCGCTTCGGCCGACTTGACCTCGATCGCCGATTTCGCCCCCGGTGCGGCAACGCTGACGATCACCTGGAAATTGTAGAGGATCTGCACCGCCGACTGGCCGGCGGGCAGCTTCACGGGCAATTGCGCCACCGTCAGGAAGAAGTGCCGGCTGGTCTTGATGTCGGGATCGCCGATCCACTGGATGCGGAACGATTGTGATCGCCCCGGCGGCACGATCGCCTGCGGCGGGAAGATCAGCAGATCCTTCGCCTCGCGGGTCGAGGCGACGAGCGCTCCGTCCTTGAAATCGGCTTCGGTCGCACGCAGTTCGATCGGCAGCGGGGTCGTGAACGAATTCTCGACGGTCACCACTTGCGACGTACGGCTGCCGGTCGTCGACAGATCGACGATCACCGGCTGAACCGTCATCGCCACCGCCGCCGCCGCGAAGATCGCGACGCCGACGGCAAATATCAGCATCATGCGCAAGCGCGCCAGGTACGTCACGTAATGTCCCCCCCACCCATCCTGATCAGGATGTTGCTTCGACCCGTATCGTTACGGTGTCGTTGTAAATGCCCGCGACGAGCGGCGTGCCGCCGCCGGGAATGCGAATGCCGATCTGCGCGGTGCCGGTCGCAGCGTTGCCGACAAGCGTCTGCACCGTGCGTGCCGTGCTGGTATCGAACCCCGCGCTGGTCCCGGCCCATTCCAGCGACACGCTGAAATCGAGCCGGTTGCGCAAGGCGCCGGTCGGGCTGCTGCCCGCTTCGTTCACCAGCCCGCCATTGCGGCTTTCGATCTGGATGCGGTGCGCGGTGTTGCAGGTGATCGGCAAAGCGATGCGAATGGCGGCGGGATTGGGCACGCCGGTGAGCGGATTGATGAACCCGGGGCCGCCCAGCGCGACGTCGAGACCGCCCGATTGCGCGACCGTGACGCGCGCATTGTCCTGCTCGGTCGCGCTCGGCGATCCGATGACGCAGCCGGGCGGCGCGGTACCCTCGACCACCAGATCGCGCGCGCCGGCAGTGCCTTCGCCCGACAGCACGCCCGCCGAGCTGGTCTGCGCAAATGTCGCGCTCGGGAGCGCGATCGTCAGCGTCGCGAGCAGGAGCGCGATCCGCATCATTGCGCTCCCAGCGTGACGGTGAGGGTGTCAGTATAGTCGCCCGCGACGAGCGGCGCATTGGCCAGCGCGTTGGTCGCGCCGGGCAGGACGCGGAAATCGATCGTGATCGTCCCGGCCGCCGCCGTCGCCGAGCTGAAGCCCGCCGATTTGGGTGCGCGCGTCGTCGCATCGGCGTCCAGGCGAACGCTGTTTTCCTGCCACGTGACATCGGCGAGATAGGGAACGGCATTGCCGAAGCCGTTGGGCGTCGGCGTGCCGATCGTCTGGCGCCACAGCCCGTTGTTCCGCGACGCGACCGTCAGCGTGTAGGGATAGTTGCACGCGGCATCGAAGGCGAGTGATGCGCGCACCGGCCGGGTCGACAGGTTGGTCGGATCGGTCAGCGCTGCGATCCGCAGGATCCGTCCGGTCAGCGCGTTGACGTTGAGCGCCGCGCTGCCCGTGTCGAGCCGCGGGTCGCCGAGGATGCAAAGATCGGGCACGCTGCCCGTGACGGGGAGCGCCGACGTCGGTTGCGGTGCTGCAGGCGCGATCTGCGCAGTGGCCGGCATCGCGCATGCCATCAGCAGGAGCGCGGGGGCGAGGCGAACGGGCAGGGCGGTCATGGCAGCGGCCTCAAGGTCACGCGGATCGCGCCGAGATAGGCACGGCTCGCCAGCGGACGCGTGGCGCTGCCCTCGCGCAGCCGGAAATCGCTGGCGGTGATAATGAGCGGGACGACGCGCGGATCGGGGGCGGTCTGCACCGCGTCGCGCTGGGTGGTCGCGCCGTCGGTACGATAGGTTGCTGCGATATCGGTCCAGCCCGACGCGGTTGCAGTATAGTGGATGGCGTTCGTGAAGCCGCTGCGCAATTGCGCGGTCGCGCCTTGCGGGGTCAGTTCGATCGCGGAAATCTCGATTTCGGACGGGGCGTTGCACCAGGTGTCGCCGAGTTCTTTCTGCGGCGGCGCGAGATTGCGGCGCAGCAAGCCGGTCTGCGTATCGATCAGCACGCCCAGATCGAAGCTGCCGCGCGTATCGGTCGATCCGCCGATCTGGCACACGGGTGGCACGCCGCCGACGAAGCGGACGGTGACGCTGTCGGGTCCGGTCGGGTCGGTCTGGGCATGGGCAGGCATCGCCGTCGCCAGCAGCGCCATTGCTCCAAGACAGAACCGGAAATCGCTCAACGCGGTACTTTCGACGGAAGGAAAAAGGCCGGGGCGGGAGAATCCCGCCCCGGCGGGTAGTCTTACAGGCCAGGCGTCAGCGTCAGCGTGACGGTGCTGGTGTAATTGCCGGCGACCAGGCGGGCGTTCGACGTGTCGTAGCTTGCGCGCGGCAGCGTGCCGGCACCGGCGACCGATGTTGCGGTCGAAGCATCACCGAAGTTCACGAAGGTCAGCGTCGCGCCAGCGCCGGTCGGGCCAAAGCGACCGACGGTTGGGCCGCCGGTGCCATCTTCGGTGGCTTCGATCAGATCGTCCGAGCGATCCGAGCGGCTCAGGCCGTCGATCTTGAGCGCCAGATCATAGACGATGTTCTGCGCGAAACCGCTGTCGGTCAGGCCGCCGGACGAGCCGTCCTTCTGCAGCGACGTGCGCGTCAGCACGACACCGTTCGCGCCGCCGGTGCACCAGGCCTTCATGTTGAGGCCGGTCAGTGCGTTGCCGATCGTCGTGCCGACATTGCCGCGCGCGCGGCCAGTGTCGTTGGTCAGATCGTAATTGGCGAGCGTGACGGTCTGGTCGTCGGCCGCGATGTTGCACTTGGCGGGGGTGTTAGCTTGAACCGTGACGGCGACGTCATGGTTGTTCGAGGACTCATCCGCGAAGGCGGGGGTGGCGATGACGGCCGTCGCGGCCGCGAGGAGATACAGAGTCTTCATGATGATAGTCCTTTCAGAGAGAATTTACAGGTGTGGTTGTGGATCAGTTGCCGGGGGTGAGCGTCAGCGTGACGGTGCCCGTATAGGTGCCGGCGACCATGCGCGCCGCGTTGTTCTCGGAACCGTTGAACACGGCGCGGGTGACCTCAGCGCCGCCCTGGCCGTTGCTGACGGCGTCAACCGACGTGCCCGGTTCGGTGACGAAGCTGATCTTCGAACCCTGGCCGGTCGGACCGAAGGCGGGAACGGCGATGCCCGAGCCGGCGCCGATGCCAGGGCCGTTGGCCGGGCCATCGCTCGTGCCGTCGAAGAACGCTGCGCCATCGCGCGTCGCGCCATCGATCAGCACGTTGAGATCATAGACGATCGCCTGGTTGAAGCCGTTTACCGCGTTGCCGTTGCCCGTGATCAGCGCCGAGCGCGATACCGCCACGCCGTTGCGGGCGCCGTTGCACCAGGCCTTCAGGTTGAGGCCGCTGAGGGCGTTCGCCACCTTCTGGTCGACGTTGTTGCGAACGCGACCCTGATCGTTGGTCAGGTCGTAGCCGGTCAGGGTGATCGTCGAATCGTCGGCAGCGATGTTGCACTTGGCCGGCGTGCTGCCCTGGACGGTGATGGTCACGTCGTGATTGTTGCTGTCCTGCGCGAAGGCAGGCGTGGCGATCGCGGCGACGGCCGCGGTCGCGAGGATCGTGATGGTCTTCATGTCGTAGGTCTCCCACCTGGTTGCTGCGCTCGACTATCGTTCCGATCGCAGCCGCGCGGTGCGACCTTGATTGGACTCCTGTTGGACGGAGCGCGCGTCCAACGTTGGAATGGCGGGATCACCAGCGCAGGGGCGCGGCGCATCATGTGCGCGGCCCGACGACGATGGTGAGCGTATCCTGATAAGTGCCCGCGGCGCGGCGGATGCCGTCGTCGCCGCCGCGCCAGCCGACGATGACGCGGCCGTTGCGGCGGATCGCGGTGCGGCGGCCCGACGACAGGCCCTGGCCGGCGACGGTGCCGTAGAACGGACAGGCGCTGCCGGCCGCGACGAGGTCGGCGGCATCGCAGGGCCGCGTCGCGATCGGCGCATCGTCGGTTTCGAGCGCCAGCGCGACCGAATAGGCCTTGCGGTTCGAAAAGCCCGTTTCGGTCCGGCCGACAGGGCCCGCGCGCGTCGGATCGTCGAGCACCATCGCCCCGTTGCTCGAGCTCACCGCGATCGCGAAGGGCGTGTTGCAATCGAGCTGAAAATCGAAACCGAGGGTCTGCGCGGTTTCGAGGTCGGGCAAGGCGGCGCTCGCCAGTGTTGCGGGACCGCGGGCAATGCCGCACCGCTCGGCGATCGTCGCGGTAACGTCGATCGCGATATGGTCGGCGTTGGCGGCAAAGGCGGTCGACGGCGCCATGAGCGCGATCGCCAATGCCCATGCCTTTCCACGACCGTATCCCATCGGTTTGCAAGCCCCCGTTGCCAGCCCCGGGTTCCGCCTCGACTCGACGAGGTCAGTTCCGAGCTGGTAAAGAAAGCGTTAAGGGCGGGACCGATCCGGCCGCATCACCACCATTGATTAGAGACTTATTTAAAACGGGATATTAACCTTACATGCCGGGCTCCGCCGCGGCATCTGTCCCTTATTGACACGTTAAGAACATCATAGCGCGACCGGAACCGGATGGCCGAGCGCGCAGAGGGGAGAGGCGGGGCGCAATGTCGATCGAGTCGCGGACGATCGACGTGGCAATCGTCGGCGGGGGATTACACGGAAGTCTGGTCGCCCTGGCACTGGCGCGCTGGCGGCCCGACGCGCGGGTCCTCCTCATCGAAGCGTGCGATCGCTTCGGCGGTGGCCCGATCGCGCCGTTCCGGCTGCGCGACGTAGGGACGGCGATGTCGCTGGTCATCGAGCCCCTGATCGTCGGGGAATGGCCGCGCTACTATGTCGAGCTGGGCGACGAGACGCACAGCGTGGCCGACGCGCTCGGTTTGATCGACCCGGCACAACTCCATGCCGAAGTGTGCGCCTACCTTGGCTCGGCGCGATGCTGGCGCAACGTCTCGGCGATACCTCGCGGCGACCAGATCATCGCGACGCCGCGCGGCGAAATTCGGGCCGGCCTCGTGCTCGATCTCCGACCACCGCCGCCCACCGCGGGGCCAGCGATCCTGGCCACCATGATCGATTATCGCAGTCCCGATCCACTCGGGCTTCGCTACCCTATTCTGCTCGACTCGGTGCTCGCGGGGCGGACCGGGGCGGCAGTCTGGCAGTATTTCCCGATCGGACGGCACGGCGTGATGGCGCGCGCCTTACGCTTCGATGCGACACCGCTTACCTTGCCGGTGCGCTTTGCGGTCACGACCCTGCGGGCGCCGCGCGAGATTGCGCTGTCCTTTGCCGTCGATCCGCGCTGGTCATCGCTTCCGCCGCATCCGCTGCTGCCGTCGGCGATGGGATCGGCGGCGGCGCTGGCCCAGGCCGTCATCGCGCTCCCCGAATGGACGCCGGCAGCCTATGCCGCGGCTCGCGCACGCGCGGCCGCAAAGATTGCGCCCGAGGTCGCCGCGCGCGCCGCGTTGTTCGCCACGCTGCGCGATGAACCCGATCGTCGCTGCACGGTCCTCGCCGAGATAGCGATGGATATGACGGTGTGACGGCCGAACGGATTCAAGCGGGCATGCGCGCGACTGGCGCAGCGGCGCTCTGAAGCGCGGGCCTGAGCGTCGGCAACGGCAGCCAGTGCGTGGGCACAACCGCGCGGCAGAGATCGTCGCTCCACCAGCATGCGGGGTGACCAGAACTTTCGGCGAGCCACTGGCAGCGACCGATCAACGTGAGGCGATCACCGTCGGCAACCGCGAAGAGAATCTCGCTGCCGTCGGTCTGCGCAGAAGAAATGACACGCCAATATTGCATAGGAGGATTCTGCAGCGCCACTATTCTGTCGAAACCGAACGCTATCCCAGCGCGGCGCGCGTATCAATATGCATCACCAATATTGGTGATGACCGGGGCGCCGCGCGGGTGATCGCAGGTCACAGCACATAGGCCATGACCTTGTGGAACAGTCCTTCGCGCGACGAGACATCGAGCTTTGCGTAGATCGACCTGATTTGGGTACGCACTGTATCGAGCGAGACCCCGTGACATTCGGCGATGCCGTCGGCGACGCTGCCATTCAGCAACTTCAGCAGCACCGCATGTTCGGCCTTGGTGAGATCGAACACCCGGCTGAGATTGGCGAAGCGCGGCGTTTCGGTGCGCCAGAAGGTGACGGCGATGAGCGGTCGATCGAGATCGCTGAGGCGGCGGATCTGCATCACGATATGATTGTCGTCTGCGCTGAGCAATTCCCAGCAGCGCGTCGTATCAGTGCTGGCGCCGATCGCATCGACCAGCTGCGCGTGTTGCGCGCTATCGACCGCGCCCAGCGCGGCCTTGCGCACTTCGAGATCGTGACGCTGCGCCAGGAACGAGTCCGCGGCCTCGTTAGCCCAGACGAGTCGCAGGTTGCGATCGACCAGCACACGCGGCACGGGATCGGTCATCAGCCAGTGGCACAGGCTGCCGTCATGCGACGCGGGTGTCTCGGACGCGTGGCTCCGCGCGAAAATAGGAGGTACGCTCTGCAAAGGTATGGAACGCTCGATTACCATGCGCAGCGCCGTCCCAACCCCGTGCATCGGCTCGACGCACACGGTTTTTGCGGAAAAGTCTGTTGAGCCCCCGCGCGCTTGTTCGACGCCCGCTCGAAACGGCCCATCGTTACTATCCCCGTCCTTGTTACCCGCGGTTGCTCCATTTTATTGTTAATGGTTGCTTAACCGCGGCAATTACGTCGCATGTGTAACGATAGAATGACAAGAGCAAAATAGTTGAAGAACCGTACCGAGTCAGGACGCCAGATCGCGAGCCGTTTGCGCGCCGACGAGACCGCGATATTCGCGCGGCGTCATGCCGAAGCGCGTGCGGAAACTGCGGCTCAAGTGCGAAGCGTCGCTAAACCCCAGCCGGTGCGCAATGGCGCCGATCGTTTCGCCGCGGTCGACTTCGGCGATTGCGGTCCGCGCCCGCTCCAGGCGCTGCGAGACGATATAGGCATGCAGGCCACCCGTCTCGGCGAACGCGGCGAATAGCCGCGCACGCGGCACGCCAAGCACCTCTGACAAATTGGCCGCGGTGATATTGCCGGCTCCCAGTCGCCGTTCGATCTCTTCCTTGGCGCGCGACAGCAGAGCCTGTTCGGGCGACGTCCTCGGCGTTTCGCCCGGCGCGACGTCGCCAACCAATATCTCGATCAAATCGAGGAAGACGCGACCGAGCGCGGGCGCCAGCGCGGCGCTCAGCCGCGGGAGCGATCGACGCACCTGCGCGGCGTGCGCGAACAGCATGTCGCTTTTCGGTGGGGACACGACAAGACCGTGCAGCGCGCTGAGCGGCCCGAAACGGGCGTGGGCAACAGCGCGCGGGATGATGACGGCATAGGTCTTGCTGGCGGTCGAGACGTGCAGCGACGGCAGACCGAGATCGTGGAAATGCAGCGATCCAGCGGGTTCGTAGAAGGCTTGCCCGTTCATATCCCCCTGCGCCAGCCCTTCAATCATCAGATTGATGATGATCGGATCGAAATCC
Source organism: Sphingomonas sp. AAP5 (assembly GCF_004354345.1). NCBI lineage: Bacteria > Pseudomonadati > Pseudomonadota > Alphaproteobacteria > Sphingomonadales > Sphingomonadaceae > Sphingomonas > Sphingomonas sp. AAP5. The sequence continues at coordinate 44,069 of NZ_CP037913.1, forward strand.
GACTCGCGAATGTCTTCCTTGCGGCGTTCCCAGCGCTGTCCGGTGATCTCCGTATAGACGAACGTCACCTCGCCCAGTTGCGATGCTTCCCAGCATGTGTTGAATGGCTCGGTAGGTTCGGTACGGTAGACGGCTCTCTCGCGGGGCCAATTGCGCATGAGCCAAGCCCGATAGCGGTCCTCCGCAGGCAAACCCTCGGTTGAATAATAGTCGATTGGAATCGTGGTCGCGGCCGCTTCATTCTGCTCGTTGCGGCAAGCGCTCATGGGCGACACGGAGTCGATAGCGGCAGGTGGAATTCTTCGCGTTATCGAACCATCAACCGCCATCGGCGCATCCTGTCGCGCGTACTTTGTTCGGTCAATGTCGTTTTAACCATCGTCCGCTCCAGAGTATGGGAGAAGTGCAAAGCGGCTGTGTGCCGAACGCCTTGACGCGGACCTTCCGCCGTCTGAGAGCCGCGTCATGACTCTTTCTCCCGCGTCTGTCCTGCTGCCCGATCGGACGGGGCTGTCCGACGAGATCGCCTATTTGCGTGCGGCCTATCCTGCGGCGAAGTGGCAAAGCCATCGCAATTATGGCGAGCTGACCGCGTTCTGGCTGCACGTCCATGCCAGCCTGCGCGAACAGACGGCGCGACTCGACGGCATGACCGCGAGCTTTCGCGAGGGCCGCATGGCGGTCGGCGCGTTTCAGGCTGCGCTCGTTCCGGGGCTCAATCACTTCCTGCACCATTTGAGCGGACATCACGGAATCGAAGACCAGGCCTATTTCCCCAAATTCCGCGCGCTCGATCCGCGCATGGCGGCGGGGTTCGATGTGCTCGAGAGCGACCATGGGATCATCCATGCCGGGCTAGAGGCGACGCTCGACGCTGCACGCACGATGCTGCGCGCATTCGGCATGCCGGGCGATTCTCGCCCCGCAGTCGATGCCTATGCCGGCACGAGCCACATCCTGTTCGCGCAACTCGTCCGGCATCTGGCCGACGAGGAAGAAATCGTCATTCCCGCAATGCTCGAACACGGCGAACGCCGCGTCAGCTGAGCTGTGGCGATAGCGGTTCCTTAACCGCACGATGGCTATCCCGCGAAATGACCGAGATGGATCACGCCTTCGGTGCCTTCGCCGGAAACGACGAAACGCGCCGCCTTGCAATGCTCGATGGCCTGAACATTCTCGACACGCCCCCCGAGGCGGAATTCGAAACGATCATCGCCTGTGCGCAGCGATTGCTCGGCACCAAGATCGCCTTGCTGTCGCTAGTCGGCGAGGATCGCCAATGGTTCAAGGCGAAGCGCGGGCTCGATGCGAGCGAGACGCCGCGCGCACACTCGTTCTGCGCGCATGCCATCCGCGACGACGGGTTGCTGGTCGTGCCCGACGCGACGCGCGATCCGCGCTTTGCCGACAATCCGCTGGTGCTCGGAGCGCCGCACATCCGCTTCTATGCCGGCGTGCCGATCCGCGCGACCGATCCCGCGATGCCCGAGCGCAGCTATCCGATGGGCACGGTGTGCGTCATCGATGATCAGCCACGCACGCTCAGCCCCGACGAAGCGACCGTGCTGTGCGAGCTCGGGCATCTGGCCGAATCGCTGCTTTCCGCGCGTGCGCTCGCCGCGCGCGCGAGCATCCTCGCGCAGGAGCGCGGCGCGGCGATGCAGCGGCTCGACATCACGCATCGCCAGTTCCGACAGGCTGAGCGGATGGCCAATATCGGATCGTGGCGGCTGACGCTCGACGACAATCGCACCGAATGGTCCGATCAAATCTATGCGATCCACGGCATGGCGCTGGGGGTGAAGCCCGGTCTCGAAGAGGCGCTCGCTTTCTATCCGCCAGCGGCGCGGAGCCAAGTGGTCGATGCGCTGGGGCGCACGATCGAGACCGGCGTTCCCTTTTCGGTCGAGACCGATTTCGTGACCGCGCAGGGCGCCATCCGCCGGATCTGCTCGATGGGCGAGCTCGAATTGCGCGACGGCAAGGCAGTCGCGGTGATCGGCGTGATGCAGGACATCACGATTCGCTATCGGATGGAGCAGCAATTGCGCCACAGCGCGCGGCGCGACGATCTCACCGGCCTCGCCAATCGCGCCTATTTCAACGAAACGCTCGACGAGGCACTGGCGACGGCGCGCCGGCAAGACACGCGGCTCGCGCTCGCGCTGATCGACCTCGACCATTTCAAGACGATCAACGACACGCAGGGGCATCTCGCGGGCGATGCGGTGTTGCGACAAGTGGCGACGTGCCTTGGCGCCGAATATCTCGCCGGGACCTTTGCGGCGCGGCTCGGCGGTGACGAATTCGTCCTGCTGATCACGCGCGACACCGCGTTGCAGGATCTCACCGGGCTGCTCGACCGGCTGGCGCGCGATCTGCGCCGGCTCGGTGGCACGGGCGAGGACGGGATGACGGTGTCGGCGACGATAGGCGCGGCATGGCTCGACCGCGAGGTGCGCGACCGCAGCGACTTGCTCCACCACGCCGATATCGCGCTGTACGAAGCCAAGCGCGCACGGCGCGGGACGGTGAGCGTCTATCGGCGCTCCGCGGGATAGCCGCACGCGTACGGCGAAGGGATGGTGGCAGGACGGGGCAATCGCCTAAGGGAGGATTACACCGCGCCGCCAGGAGAGTTTCGATGAACGCCATTTGCTGTGCCGCACGGCTCGCGCCACAGGGCTGAGCCGTGGCAAAGAAGCGCTACCTCACCGCGACGTTGCCCGACGGCTATGTCAAGACGATCGGGCCGACGAGCACGGCGTTCACGCATTATTGGCGGATCGTCGCGCTGCTCGCCAACGGCAAGAGCGAGGTGTTCTGGGGCCATACCAAGTCGCTTGCCGAGGCCAAGCGCAAGAAGTCGGCGCTCGCGGAGGCAGCGGCACAGCGCGGCTGGAAAAGCCATGTCTTCGAGATCGCCGAACTGGTCGAAACCCAGCCCTGACGCGCGACCCGCGTTATGCCTCGGGCGGGGTGCGCCAGCGGCGCGCCAGCGCGCGCGGAACGGTCGCGATCATCAGCAGCGCCGACAGCACCAGCGCGGTGCCGATCACCTTGGGAAAGGTCGCGTGCGAGCGTGCGATCAGGATCAAGCCGAGGATCGCGCCCGCAGCACCGGCCATCCGCGTGCCGGTGATCAGGAAATAGCGATTGCGCGCGGTGGTGTCGGCGTCGGTCATGCGATCGGTTCCTGCATCAGCCGCGGCAACGCCGGGACCACGTCGGCAACGGCGTGTGCGCCGGCAGCGGTCAGCTCGCCGACCGGATGATAGCCCCAGGCCACGCCGAGCGCGCGCACACCGGCGGCGCGCGCCATCAGCATGTCGAAGCTCGTATCGCCGATCATCACCGTCGTCGCCGGAACCGCGCCGGCATCCGCCATCGCGGTCGCGATCATCGAGGGGTGCGGCTTCGAGGGATGGCGATCGGCGGTCTGCAGCGTGACGAAGCGCGCGGCGATGCCGTGGTGGGCGAGGATATGCGCGAGGCCACGGTCGGACTTTCCCGTCGCGACGCCGAGCACCCAGCCGTCTGCCGCGAGGCTGTCGAGCACGTCGACGATCCCCTCATACAGCGGCTCCTCGGCCATCGCGCCCGAGGTCCGCAGCCGGAAGAAGGCGTCCTTGTAATCCTGCGCCAGACTGCGGTGGAGCGCGTCGTCGCCCGTCGGCAGCAGCATCCGCATCGCCTCGACCAGGCTCAGCCCGACGATCCGGCGGATCGCCGCGCGCGGTGGCGCCTCGATCCGCGCGATCGAAAACGCTTCCTCGACCGAGCGGCAGATATTGTCCTGGCTGTCGACCAGCGTGCCGTCGCAATCGAACAAAGCGAGGCGGTTGGGGGTAGAGGTCTGCATCGTGCTCATGCGTTGCGCATCCAATAAGCGATCCCGCGCCGTCCGGCCGCCTCGACGCCGTCCGCCGCCGAGAGGCGCGCCGCGTCGGGCTTGTTCTGCCCGAGCTTGCGCGTGCCGCGCCAGCCTTGCACCTCGAGCGTGAAGCCGACGATCCCGCGCGTCATCTGGTCGAACACGGAAGGGGTCATCTTCGCGCGCGTCCAGGCGGGCTTGGGGGCAAGCCGTGCTTCCTGTTCGGCCGAGAGCTGGTCGAGCTGGCTGACCAGCCCCGCTTGATCGAGCCGCCGCATCCGACCCTCGAGCTCGACCGCGACGTAGTTCCACGTCGGCACTTGCTCGTTGCCGAGATCGTACCAGTCGGGGCTGATATAGCCATCAGGCCCTTGCGCGACGAACAGTCCCGTCGCGCCATCGAGATGCTTGGTGATGCCGTTGCCGCGCGAGACATGCAGCGCGAGCGTGGTCTCATCGCGCCACACCACCGGCAAATGCGCCACGCGCGGCCCGTCGGGCGTCGCGGCGAACAGCGTGCCGAATCCGAGCTCGCGCACCAGATCGCGCATCTCCGCGCGGTCTTCCCAGCGAAAGGTCGAATCGGGATGCATCAGCCGCGCGCGACGCTCAGGTCGCTGCGCCGCGCCGGCGGCGTTCGCCCTTGCGGTCCTTGCGCATCGTCTTGTTGTGCTGGCGCGCCTGCTGCTTCTTGACCGCGCGGCTCGGGGGTGGCGGCTCCTCGAGCGGCATGGTGTTGCCGAGCATCTCGTCGAAACCGAGTTGCTTGAGGCTCTCGGCGAAATGCGTCGGCAGTTCGGCCTGGACGTCGATCTGCCCGCCATCGGGGTGATCGATCCGGATGCGCCGCGAATGCAGATGCATTTTGCGGCTGATGTTGCCCGTCAGGAACGCGGCCTGCCCGCCATATTTGCCGTCGCCGACGATCGGATGGCCGATCGCCGCGAGATGGACGCGCAGCTGGTGCGTGCGGCCGGTGTAGGGGATCAGTTCGACCCAGGCGGTGGTCGTGCCCGCCATCTCGATCACGCGGTAGCGCGTGCGGGCGGGCGAGCCCTCCTTCTCGTCGACGTGCATCTTCTCGCCGCCCGAGCCGGGCTGCTTGCCGATCGGCAGTTCGATCGTGCCGTCCTCGATCGAGGGAACGCCAACGACCAGCGCCCAATAGGTCTTTCGCGCGGTGCGCGACGAGAACGACTTCGACAGGAACCCAGCGGCACGCGCGGTGCGCGCGATGACGAGTGCGCCCGACGTATCCTTGTCGAGCCGGTGGACGAGCTTGGGACGCCCCTCGAGATCGTCCTGCAGCGCGTCGAGCAAGCCATCGACATGCTCGATCGTCTTGGTCCCGCCCTGCGTGGCGAGGCCGGGGGGCTTGTTGAGCACGATCACTTGCGCGTCGCGGTGGATCACCATTTCGCGCGCGAAGGTCATCTCGTCGTCGCTCAGCGGCGGGCGCTCGCGCTTGACGGGGGCGTCGACGCGGACCGGTTCGGCCGGGGGCACGCGGATCGACTGGCCGGCGACGACGTGATCGCCCGGCTTGGCGCGCGCGCCGTCGATGCGCAGCTGCCCGGTCCGCGCCCATTTGGCGACGGTCGTGAAGCTCGTGTCGGGCAGATGCCGCTTGAACCAGCGATCGAGCCGGATGCCATCATCGTCGGCGCCGACGTTGAACTGGCGGACGTCCGAAGTCGCCTTGCTCGGCTTGGGCGTGTCGATGCTCATGCCGCCACCCGCGTGAGCGAGAGGCCGAGGAACAGCGCAACGATCGCGCCGACGACCGAGAGCAGTGTATAGCCGAGCGCGGTCGCGAGATCGCCGCGTTCGATCAGCGACACGACGTCGAGCGAGAAGGACGAGAAGGTGGTGAAGCCGCCGAGTACGCCGACGCCGAGCAGCAGGCGCCAGTTCTCGCCCGCACTGTGGCGGGCGAGGATGCCGACGAGCAGCCCCATCGCGAAGCCGCCGACCAAATTCACGGTCAGCGTGCCAAAGGGATAATCGGGGCCGAAGCGCGCGAGCGTGGCGCGGCCGACGAGGAAACGCGCAGCGGAACCGAGCGCGCCGCCCGCCATGACGAGGATGAGATGATACATGCTGCGTGCGTTAGCGCGAATCGCACGCAATGAGAACCTCGCGCGCAACGGTGGCGGTTTGCCTGGCCTTCGGCGTCAGCAGCGCGGGCGGCTAGCGTCCGTTATTGGCCACCATATCGACATCGGTCCCGCCATCGCGGCGGCTGGTGAGGAAAAGCACATACGCCCCGCCATCGCGCTGCCGCGTCCCACCAAGCGTGTGCTCGGCGCCGTCGGACTGATGATCGGCACTGAAACCGGCATTGGTGACGCGGGTATAGTACCAGTCGATCACCGTCTTGAGCGAGGCGTTCGTCGCAAAGCTGACCGCGCGCAGATGGCACGCTGCGGTATCGGCACCAGCCGCCTCGACGACGCGTGCTCCGGGATAGAGCGGCACGTCGCCGGGCACACGGTCGGCCCAGGCCGCCGAATAGCGCATCGACCCGGCGCATGCGCTGGTGCGCTTGTCGGTTTGATTCGCAGCGAGCGCGCCGAGCGTGAGCGAGTCGCGCGCCGCCTTGCAATTCGGGCAGTCCTTGGTGGTCGGCGCTGGGGCTTGCTTGGCGCGCTGGCTGACCGCGCTGCCTTGGGTGCCGGCCGCGCCACCGGCGGTCTGCGCGATCGTGACGGGCGGCACGCCGCCCGAATAGGGTTGCGCCGGGGGCCGGACGGTGTTCGCGTTCGATTGCTGCGCGAGCGACGGGTCGACCATGATCTGATCGTGCAGCGCCGACGTCATCGCCGGATCGCTGCTATTGGGCGCGCCGGTGCCGGCATCGACCAGTTCGTTGTCGAGCGTGTCGAGATCGCGCTCGCCATCGCGCTTGCCGCACGCCATCAACGCCAGCGGCAGCACCAGAACGCTCAGAAAGACCCGCTTACGACTCATCGACGTGACGCTCCACACCCACTGCACCCTTTGGACCGGCTGCAGTTAATAATTGGTTGGGCATAGCATACCCGTTTGCGGCGCGCTTGCGCAGGCGGCTTATCTTGGTTCATGGTCCGGATATGGGACTCATCGTCAATCTGATTTCGATCTTGGCCGGACTCGTCGCCTTGCCGGTGGCGCTGGTCGGCTTGGTGCCGTTCTTCGGCCTCGCCAATTATCTGGCGATCCCGATCGCCATTGTCGGCGCGGCGCTCGGGATGCTGTCGGGCTATCGCTCGGGCCGCAATTTCAACCTGTTCGTGCTCATTGTCGCGGTGATCCGTCTCGTCCTTGGCGGCGGCGTGATCTGACAGCAAAAGGCCCGACGCTTTCGCGCCGGGCCCTGTGGTTAAGTACGTGTCGCGCTCAGCGGCACTGGACCTGGCCGCGATCGACCGACTGGCCGAGCAGCGCGCCCGCGCCGCCACCGATCAACGTACCCAGCGTGCGCGATCCACCGCTCGCGAGCGAATTGCCGAGCAGGCCGCCGGCGAGACCGCCGATGATCAGGCCGGTCGTGCCGTCGCTGCGGCGGCAGTAATAGCGGTTGTCGCCACCGCGATAGATGCGGTCGTTGCGACCGAGCCGGCGCGGCTGATAATAGCTGCCGTCGCGATAGTAACGGTCGGCCAGATAGGTCCGCTGGCCTGGCTCATAGCGATTATAGTCGTAGCTGCGATACTGCTGCCAATTGCGCTGGCGCGCATCCTGGCGGCGGTCCTGACGCCAATCCTGACGTGCGTCCTGGCGATAGTCCCGGCGGTCATCGCGGCGGTCGGCCCGCTCATCACGGCGATCGTCGCGGCGGTCGGCGCGGTCATCGCGGCGCTGGTCCTGGCGGTCGCCGCGATAGTCTTGCGCGGTCGCGGGGATCGCCGAAAGCGAGGTCGCGGCCATTACGGCTGCGAGAAGAAACTTGCGCATGTCGAATGCTCCTTGAGACAATCCGTGCTGGATTGCAGGTAGAACCGTCGGCATGCCCGGAGGTTGCGTGAACGGGAAACTACGGCCCGTTCACGCCCCCGCAAGAGATCAGGCGTGGAGACTGTGCGTCAGCGTCACTTCGGCGTTGAGCACTTTCGAAACCGGGCAATTCTGCTTCGCATCGAGCGCGATCGTCTCGAATTGCTCGGGCGAAATACCCGCGACGCTCGCCTTGAGATCGAGCGCCGATTTGGTGATGGTAAAGCCGTCGCCGTCCTTGTCGATCGTAACCTTCGCGGTCGTCTCGAGCTTGCCGTCGGTGAACCCGGCACCGGCGAGCGCGAAGCTCAGCGCCATCGTGAAGCAGCTCGCATGCGCGGCGGCGATCAGTTCCTCGGGGTTGGTGCCCGCGCCCTCTTCGAAGCGGCTGTTGAAGCCGTACTGCGTGTCGGACAGCACGCCCGATTGCGTCGAGACATGGCCTTTACCATCCTTGCCAAGGCCATCATAGCTGGCCGATCCGCTGCGAGTCGTCATGGGGTATTCTCCAAAAGATAAGGCGCGGACCGTTGCCGATCCGCGCCTGTGGTATACGCCGTATGGGGCTGGTTAGTTGCAGCGGCGGTCCGCGGTGCTGGCGCGATCGAGCGCGCGGCCACCGAAGGCGCCGGCAACGCCACCGAGCACGGTCCCGAGCGTCTTGTCGCCGCGGCCCGCGATCGAATTGCCGAGCAGCGCGCCGCCGACGCCGCCGACGAGCAGGCCGGTCGTGCCGTCCGAGTGGCGGCAATAGCGACGGCCGTCGCGGCCCTCATAGACGCGCGGCTGATAGTGATGGCGGTGGTCCCGCGCTTCGGCGTGCGTCGCGGGGGCGACCATCGTTGCGGGGATAGTGACGGCTGCCGCGCTGAGTGCGAGGATCAAGGTGCGCATTGGTAAAACTCCCGTGGAATGCATTTTGCTCTGGATGAAGTCCAAAGCGGTAACGATGGGCGTTTTAGTCAGGTTGCATGAACCTGAAACAACCTCGCGTTCAGAAAGTCGAAGCGCCGCGACAAAGCCGAGAATGACGAGGCGGATCTGTTCACGCTTTCTGCACTATTCACAGCGCGGCGATAGCATTTGCGGCCTTGGTGCAACTCGCAAGTCGTGAGGGCATCTCGACTGTCGGCGAGCGACGGCGTGACCGGAAACAGGAGCGGCATCAGGCGCTTATGTCGCGACGTCAGCCTAGGTGCCCGCGGGAAACCAGGCCGGTGTCGCGACGAGGGCATCGGGCAGAAGGGCAGGCGCCTCCCCAGGGGTTTACGGCCGCGAGAAAAGATATCGCAAGCGTGGCCTGCGATTCAACTTGAGCGCCGTGCTGGCCACCGGGATTCCGGGTGGAACGGTTCGCGAGAGCCGGCCCGCTCCTGGCGACCGAACGCAAGACCTGGCGTCGCTTGGCGGCGCAGGGGGCGCGAGCCGCCGAAACCTGATGGCGCGGGTAGGTTTGCCAGCAACCCGCCAAGCGGATCGAAGTCCGGCGACAGGGGGCGGCAGCACTGCCAGCCCCTTTTTGTCGAAGATGCGCGACGCAGAGACGGCGGCTCAGCGGGGCTCGGCCGCCAGAATGTCGCGCGCGCGCGCGCAGTCGGCCCCCATCTGCGTCGTCAGCGCCTCGAGCGTGTCGAATTTCGCTTCGGGGCGCAGATACTCGATCAGTTCGACTTCGATCTGCTGGCCATACAGGTCTTCGGAAAAATCGAAGAAATACGGCTCGAGCAATTCCTTCGGCGGATCGAAGCTCGGCCGGATCCCGAGGTTCGCCGCACCGTCGAGCACACGCCCATCGGCCAGCCGCCCGCGCACCGCATAAATGCCGTACGCAGGCCGGAGATATTTCCCCATGTCGAGATTGGCGGTGGGATAGCCGATCGTCCGACCGAGCTTGTCACCATGCTGCACCGTTCCCGCGACCGTGAAGGGGCGCGTCAGCAGCTTGGCCGCGCCGCGCGGGTCCCCCGCCTTGAGCAAGTCGCGGATCCGGCTCGACGAGACGGCAACACCGTCGAGCGTCACTGCGCCGACCGTCTCGACCGCAAAGCCGTGCTCGATGCCAAGTGTGGCGAGCACCGCGACATTGCCGCTCTTGGCCTTGCCGAAGGTAAAATCCGCGCCGGTCACCACGCCGCCGACCCCGAGCTTGTCGATCAGCCGATCGGTGACGAATTCGCGCGCGGTCAACGCGGCGAGCGCTGCGTCGAACTGGAAGACGACCATCGCATCGGCACCCGCCGCAGCGAACAGCCGCTCGCGCTGGTCGAGTGTGGTCAAGCGGAAGGGGGCGTTGTCGGGCTGGAAATGCCGTACGGGATGCGGATCGAACGTCGCGACCAGCGCGGGCCGCCCCTCGGCGCGCGCGCGCGCGACGGCAAGCCCGACCACAGCCTGATGCCCCAGGTGAAATCCATCGAAATTCCCGAGCGCGACGATGCCAGCGCGCATCGCCGCCGGAACCGTCGAGCCGCCGTCGAGCCGCTTCATGGCGTCGGCTATACGGTCGGCTTCGCGCGCGCGCTAGGGGGCGGGCGCGATCCCGGCGCGGAGCACGCGCAGCACGTTGCCGCCCATCACCTTGGCCACATCGGCGTCGCTGAAGCCGCGGTCGATCAGCGCTTGCGTGACGGCGGCAAGCTGGCTCGCATCGAACCCCGTCGTCACCGCGCCGTCGAAGTCGGAACCGAGCCCGACATGGTCGATCCCGGCCACGTCGCGGACATGCGCGATCGCGGCGGCGGCCGCTGCGGGTTTGGTCGAGCAGATCGCGGCATCCCAATAGCCGATGCCGATCACCCCGCCGGTGCGCGCGATCCCGCGAATCTCGTCGTCGGTCAGGTTGCGGTTGACCTTGCAGGTCGCCTGCACCCCGCCATGGCTCGCGACGATCGGGCGGCGCGCCATGCCGATCACCTCGGCGATCGTCGCGTGGCTCGAATGTGCGACATCGACGATCATGCCGATCGCTTCCATCCGCCGCACCACCTGCCGTCCGAGCCGGGTAAGCCCGCGCTTCGCTACGCCGTGCATCGAACCCGAGACTTCGGTGTCGAAGAAATGCGCAAGCCCCGCCATGCGGAACCCGGCGGCGTGGAGCCTCTCGAGATTGGCGAGCTTGCCCTCGAGATCCTGCAACCCCTCGATCGACAGCAGGCCGCCGACGACCTTCTGCCCGCGCGCGCGGTCGGCGAGGAGGCGGTCGAGCTCGGCGGGGGTGCGGATCACGCGCAGCTGGCCGTTCGAGGCGGCGGCATAGCGATCGAGCTTCTGCGCGTGCCACAGCGAGCGCTCGAGCAGCGAACCCCAAGTCCGCGGCGGCTGGAGATCGGCGATCGCGAGCGCGGTGATGTTGTCGCTGTCGGCGCGGTTCGAATCGTAATTCTGGTGTTTCGGCGTCTTGGTCACCGAAGAGAAGATCTGCAGCGCGTAATTGCCCGCGAGCAAGCGCGGCAGGTCGATCTGCCCACGGTCGGCGCGGTCGAGCAGGCTGCGCTGCCACAGCAGCGTATCGGCGTGCATGTCGGCGATCTGCAGCGTGGCATGCAGCGCGCGGGCACGCGGGCTGATGGCAAGCGCTATGGGTTCGACTTTGTTCATCGACCGCTCGACGATCCCGGGGGCGAGCACGAAGAAGGCGATCAGGCCGAGCACGATGAGCACCGCTACCCCAGCCAGCACCTTGCGCATCTCGCTCTCCCCGTCGTGCCGGCTTTCTCGGGCAGGGTCTGCCGCGTCCGGTCAGCGCGGGGTATGCGGGATCGTCGGCGCGGCGACAAGCCGCTGGCGGTCACCGCCTGCTGAGCGTCACGAAGGCATAGGCTGGACGCGCGCCGTCGGCCGGATGCGGGTCGCGAGCCCGCTCGTGCCAGCCGTCTAAGGGCGGCACGACGGCATCGCCGGGCGGGCTCACATGCACCTCGGTCAGCTCGATGGCTTCGGCGCGGGGCAGCAGCAGCGCGAAAATCTCGGCACCTCCGATCACTGCAATATCGCCATCGCCCGCCAGCGCGAGCGCTTCGTCGACCGAATGGGCAACCTCTGCGCCAGCCGCAGCCCAAAGCGGGTCGCGCGTCAGCACGATATGGCGGCGGCCGGGCAGGGGCGACGGGAAGCTCTCGAAGGTCTTGCGCCCCATCAGCATCGGCTTGCCCATCGTCAGCGCCTTGAAGCGCTTGAGGTCGGCAGGAAGGTGCCACGGCAGTTTGCCGTCAACACCAATGACGCCATTGTCGGCGCGCGCGAGGTATAGCGTGATCATGCCGCCGTCATGCCCGCGCGCGCCGCGATTGGCGAGAGGGCTCAGTCTGGTGCGTGATCCTTGACCCACGTCTTGGGATCCTTGTCGACCGCCTTGACGCCAGTCAGATGCTCGGCCTCGAAGGTGGCGAACTTGACCCCGAGATCGTGGCGCTCCTGCAGCGTCGCATTGAGGCGGAAGTCGGTCAGGCCCTGGCGTTCTTCCTCCGCCATATGGTCGCTGTTCGCCTTGTTGCATTCGCCGAGCGCCTCGAACCACGCCGTGCTGCCGACCTCTTCCTTGTCGACCGCAGCGGCGGTGTCGCGGATGTCGTTATGATCCTCGATCGCGTCCTCGGTCTCCTCGGCGGCCGAATCGGCATCGTTGCCGCCTTCGCCGATTTGCATCAGGCGCGGATAGAAGAAGCGCTCCTCGGCCTCGGCATGCGAATCGAGCAGTGCGTGGAGGCGGTTCCACAGCGCCGACAGTGCGGTCGTGTCCTTGGGATCGATCTGTTCGATCTGCGCGAACAGCGCGCGCTGCTGGCCGTGTTCGTCGAGGATGAGTTGCGTGATGTCCATGATCGGCCCCTGCGTGAATTGCAGGAGCTAAGCGCGCATCGCGCCGCGCGGTTCCGTGTCAGACCGCGACGGCTGCCTTGATATGCGGCTGCGCGACATAATCGTGGAGCACGAAATCCTCATAGGCATAGCCGTCGATCGCGTCCGCCTTGCGCAGGATCTCGAGCCGCGGCGGCGGCCCCGGCGTGCGCGACAGCTGTTCGCGCGCCTGGTCGAGATGGTTCGAATACAGGTGGCAATCGCCCCCGGTCCAGATGAACTCGCCGGGCTCGAGATCGCATTGCTGCGCGAGCAGCATCGTCAGCAGCGCATAGCTCGCGATGTTGAAGGGCACGCCGAGAAAGATGTCGGCGCTGCGCTGGTAGAGCTGGAGCGAGAGCTTGCCATTCGCGACATGCGTCTGGAACAGGCAATGGCACGGCGCGAGCGCCATCGCGTGGAGATCGCCCGGGTTCCACGCGCTGACGATCTGGCGGCGCGAGGCGGGGTTGGTTTTGATCTGCTCGATCAGCTCGGCGATCTGGTCGATGTGGCGGCCGTCCGCCGTTTCCCAGTCGCGCCATTGCTTGCCGTACACCGGGCCAAGATCGCCCTTCTCGTCGGCCCATTCGTCCCAGATGCTGACTTTGCGCTCGCGCAGCCAGTCGACATTGGTGTCGCCGCGCAGGAACCACAGCAATTCGATCACGATCGAACGCAGATGCAGCTTCTTGGTGGTCAGCAGCGGGAAGCCAGCGGCCAGATCAAAACGCATCTGGTGGCCGAAGACGGAGAGCGTCCCCGTGCCGGTGCGGTCCATCTGGGGGGTGCCGTGGTCGAGCACGCGGCGCATCAGGTCGAGATAGGCTTGCATGGCCGGGGGTCTAGCGCGCCCGTGCCGCGACGCCAACCGTTGCCGTTTTGGAGACGCTTTGTGTGGCGCCGTGCGGAGCCGCTGCGCAGAGCGCGGCATGGGGACGGGGCTTTTCGAGGAGCGCGCGAATCGCGGCGCTTGCGCGGCGCTCGATCTGCCCGACGCCGTCCTCGCGCGCTTCCTGCCGATCGCGACCGCCGCGCAGGAGGTCGCGGCGTTTGGCTATTTCGATCCGGAATGGCGGCTTCTCGCGATGCGACACCTTCCGCCGCGCCAGGTCGATGCGGTGACGATCCCGTTTCGCACGATCGTCGCCGATGCGCTCGCGTCCGACTGCGCGCTGGTGGTGATGGCGCACAACCATCCGAGCGGCGATCCGACGCCGAGCGCCGCCGATTACAGGCTCACGCGCCGGATCGCGCAGGCGTTGCAATTCATCGACGTGGCACTGTTCGACCATCTCGTGATCGCAGCGCACGGCTATCGCAGTTTTCGCGCGCGCGGACTGCTATGAGCGGGCGTGGAGCCGGCACGCCTTGATCGCGCTCGGCTCGGGGCGCGGGCCCGTCGCGCGGAAGGCGGCGAGATAGCCGCCCGCCGACGGCATGTCATAGGTCGCGACTTCGCTATAGCCGACCGCGGCAAACTCGCATTTGAGCAAGGCGGGCGGGGTGCCGTGATTCTGCGTCGGGCGATCGGCGTCGACGACGATCGCGAGGCCACCGGGCTTGAGCGACGGGCGCATCCGCCACAGGAATTCGTAGGGCTGCTCGATCTCGTGATACATATGGACCATCAGGATCCGATCGAAGCTGGCGGCCGGCAGCCGCGGATCGTTCGGCGCGCCGAGCCGGACGCTCACGCTTTCGAGATGTTCGCGCGCCACCCGCAGCGCGAGCGCATCGCGGACGTCAGCGACGATGTCCTCGGCGAGCACACGGCCTTCCTTGCCGACGCGGTTGGCGAGGCGGATCGTGTAATAGCCTTCGCCCGCGCCGATATCGGCGACGGTCATGCCGGGCTTGATCCCGGCCTTGGCCATCACTTCGCCCGCTTCATTGAGCCGGTCGCGATTCTCCTCGGTCGACCAGCGCGCCGAGACGATCGCGGCGACCGGTCGATCGGCGGCGGGGAAGGGGCCGACCTTCGGGCTGCGATCGGGCACCGTCGCCGAACCGCCGTCGCACGCAGCAAGCGCGAGAAGCGCCACGCCGACCAGGGCGGCCTTCCCCCGTCTCGCCGGGGACGGACAGACGGGGGAAGCGCGCATTATTCGACGTCCTCGACCTCGACCGTCTCGCCGGTCACACGCTGCGACAATGCGGCCGCCATGAACGCTTCGAGATCGCCGTCGAGCACGTCGGACGGGCTCGACGAGGTCACGCCGGTGCGCAAATCCTTCACCATCTGATACGGCTGGAGCACGTAGGAGCGGATCTGGTGGCCCCAGCCGATGTCGGTCTTGCCGGCATTCTCGGCATTGGCCGCGGCTTCGCGGATCGCGAGCTCGCGCTCGTAGAGTCGCGCGCGGAGCTGGTTGTACGCTTCGGCCTTGTTCTTGTGCTGGCTGCGCTGGTTCTGGCACTGCACGACGATGCCGGTCGGGATGTGCGTGATGCGCACCGCCGAATCGGTCGTGTTGATGTGCTGCCCGCCCGCGCCGGATGCGCGATAGGTGTCGATGCGCAGGTCGCTCTCGTTATATTCGACCTCGATATTGTCGTCGACGACCGGATAGACCCACACGCTGGCAAACGAGGTGTGGCGGCGCGCGGCGCTGTCGTACGGGCTGATGCGGACGAGGCGGTGGACGCCGCTCTCGGTCTTGGCATAGCCATAGGCGTTCTCGCCTTTCAGCAGCAGCGTCGCCGACTTGATCCCGGCCTGTTCGCCCGAATGCTGGTCGATCAGCTCTACCTTCAAACCGTGGCGCTCGCCCCAGCGCGAATACATCCGGCTGAGCATGCCCGCCCAATCCTGGCTCTCGGTCCCGCCGGCACCGGCATTGACCTCGATATAGGTGTCGTTGCCATCGGCCTCGCCCGCGAGCAGCGCCTTGACCTTGTCCTTGTCGGCGCGCGCGGCGAGATCGGCGAGCGCGGATACGCCCTCGGCCTCCATCTCGGTATCGCCTTCGGCCTCGGCCATCTCGATCAGCTCGGCGGTGTCGTTGAGCTCGCTCTCGATTGCGCGCGTGGCGGTGATCGCCTCCTCGAGCCGGCGACGCTCGCGCATCACGACCTGTGCCGCCTTGGGGTCGTTCCACAAGGCCTGGTCCTCGACGCGCGCGTTGAGCTCGTCGAGCCGGCGCAGCGCGCGGTCCCAGTCGAGGAAGCGGCGGAGCAGCGCGAGCGCGTCCTTGATCGAATCGATATGAGCCTGCGCTTCAGCGCGCATGGGGTTACTCCAGACTTGAATTCGTCGCCCCGGCGAAGGCCGGGGCCGCTATATAGGATGCGAGACGCCAATTGTCCCGCGACAACCGGGCGGCCCCGGCCCCCTGTGAGATTGGCGCCGGGGCAACGACCGTCGCTAGTAGATGCCACCCTGCTTTTGCAAGAAGTCGCTATCCTTGCGCGCCTCGCTCTGCGCCTGCGTCGCCGCGCGCGCGCGCGCTGTAGCGGCGGCTGCGGCCGTGGCGGCTGCGGCGGGATCGGGCACGATCGTACCGCGATGGATCACGCGACGCGGCTCGCTCTCGGGCTTGAACGCTTCCCAGATCACCGATGCCTTGGGGTCGTCGCTCGGCCAAGCGCCGAACACCGGCTTGCCGCTCTGCCGGTCGATGCGGACCATGCGGATCCCGGCGGGCGCGCGGAACGGGAGCTTGTCCATCCCCTCATAGGCTTTCACCGCGAACGCCTTGAAGATCGGCGCAGCGAGCGTCCCGCCCTGCGCGCCGCCGCCAAGCGAATGTGGCGTGTCATAGCCGATATACAGCCCGCCGATCATCTGCGGCGTGCCGCCGATGAACCACACGTCGGTCGGCCCGGTATTGGTGCCGGTCTTACCGAAGATCGGCCGGTCGAGATCGCGCAATACGGTTGCGGTGCCGCGCTGGATCACGCCCTCGGCGATGTGGATCATCTGGTACGCGCTCATCGCATCGACGATCTGCTTGCCGCCCGCGACCGGTCGCGGCATCGGCCAGCCGTTCCAGTCGGGCGCGTTGCAGCGGTCGCACGCATGCCAATTCTCGGGCCAGACCACCTTGCCGTGGCGATCCTGGACGAAATCGATCAGCGACGAGGGGTGCGAACGCCCTTGGTTGGCGAGGATCGCATAGGCGTTGACCATCCGCGACACCGTCGTCTCCCCAGCACCCAGCGCGAAGGAGAGGTAGGGCGGATATTTGCCGACGCCGATGCGGTCCATCAGCGACACGACGTGCGGCATGCCGGTGGTCGCGGCGGCGCGCACCGTCATCAAATTGCGCGACTGCTCCACGCCCCAGCGCATCGTATGCGCGCCCGATCCGCCGACGCCGCCGAAATTCTTGAAGCATTTTTGGCCCAACCGCGCGCCCTGATAGACGCAGAACGGACCGTCGACGATGATCGAGGCGGGCGTCATCCCGCCTTCGAGTGCTGCGGCATAGACGATCGGTTTGATCGTCGACCCCGGCTGACGCATCGCCTGCGTCGCGCGGTTGAACGCCTGGACGCGGAAGTCGAACCCGCCCTGCATCGCCAGCACGCGGCCGGTCTGCGGCTGCTCGACGACGAACGCGCCGGAGATCTTGGGCACCGAGCGCAAGGCGAATTCGCTCCCGCTGGGCGCGACCGCGATGATGTCGCCGGGTACCATCTTGGCAAATGCGGTTCCGCCGCCGCCCCGCACCGGCATTTGCGCGGCGAAGCGCGGCAGCGTCCCGGTGCTGCCGTCGGAGAAGCCGAGCTGCGCCGCGCTGGCATCGCGCGCGATCACGATCGCGGCGCGCCAGTCATCATAGTCGAGCCCGATATTGGTGTTGAGCAACGCGCCCTGCCACCTGTCGTCGGTGATTTCGGCATGCCCGATCGGCCCGGACCAGCCGCGCCCCTGGTCGAAGCGCAGCAGCCCCTGGCGCAACGCGGTCTGCGCGTAATCCTGCATCTTCTCGTCGAGCGAGGTCCGCACCCACAGCCCGCCCGAATAGACGCTGTACGGCCCGGCGCGCTCGTCTTCGCCGAACTTGTCGATCAGCTGGCGGCGCACTTCCTCGACGAAATAGCCCGATCCCGCGGTCTCGGTCTTGGGGGTCTGGCGCGGCACGGTGCCGAGCGGCTCGGCGCGCGCTTGGTCGTGCTGCGCCTGGGTGATGAAGCCGTTCTTGAGCATCTCGCGCAGCACATACGCGCGGCGGCCGAGCGCGCGGTCGGCGTGGCGAACGGGATCGTAGTTCGACGGGCCCTTGGGCAGGATCGCGAGATACGCCATCTGCGCGAGATCGAGCTGCGTCAGATCCTTGCCGAAATAGGCGTAGCTCGCCGCCTCGACGCCGAACGCGTTGCGGCCGAGCGCGATCTGGTTGAGGTAGAGCTCGAGGATCTGCGGCTTGGTCAGCGTATCCTCGATCCGGTAGGCGAGGATCGCCTCCTTGATCTTGCGCGCATAGCTCGTCTCGTTGCCGATCAGCAGGTTCTTGGCGACTTGCTGCGTGATCGTCGAGGCGCCGGCGGGGCGCTTGCCGCTGGTCAGATTGTTGACCGCCGCACTCGCAATGCCGAGATAGTCGACGCCGTGATGCTCGAAGAAGTTCTTGTCCTCGGCGGCGAGGAAGGCGCGCACCAGCAGCGTCGGATATTCGTCGTAGCTCAGCTCGACGCGGCGCTCGCGCGCATACGCGTGGATCGGCATGCCATCGACGTCGCGGACATTGGTCGGCAACGGCGGCTCATAGGTGCGCAACTTGTCGACCGAGGGCAGGCCTGCGGCAAACGCGAAATAGAACACCGTCGCGCCGAGCACACCAAGCACGCCGAGCGCGGCGAGCGTCTTGACCCACCAGCGCCCCCAGACACGCTGGACCACGCCGGCGAACCCGTCGATCTCGCGACGGATACGGAAATTCACGCTGTTTTCGGGTTCGGCCATATCGGGGTGAGGCTCTAGCAAGATTCGCGAGGCTTGCCAGCCTTGTCCCTCTGCACTTGGGGAAGGAGGAGCGAAGCGACGGGACATTGCGGGCGATGGCGACGGGCGCTGCCCTCACCCTCCCACTCGACTGCGTCGAGCGGGCCCCTCCCTCTCCCGTTGGGAGAGGGGGTTAGTCTCTGGACGCCATCCGCCGCGCGAAATGGACCTGGACCGCGCGTTCGATGCTTTGCGCGATCTTGTGGCGGCCCTCGGCGCTGTCGATGAAGTCGGCGTCGTGCGGGTTCGAGATATAGCCCGTCTCGAACAGGATCGAGGGCATGTCGGGCGCCTTCAGCACCATCAGCGACGCCATGCGGTGGAAGTTGGCCTTGACCGGGATCAGCGGCTGCGCCTCGCGGCCGAGCAGCCGCGCGAAGCTCGCCGAGGCGTTCATCGTCTCGCGCTGCGTCAGGTCGATCAGGATCGAGGAGATGTCGGCCGACGTCGAGGCGAGGTTCACGCCCGAGATGATGTCGGCCTTGTTCTCGCGCGCCGCGAGCTTGGCCGATTCCTTGTCGGAGGCGACTTCGGACAGCGTGTAGACCGACGCTCCGCTCGCATTGCCCGAGCCGACGCTGTCGCAATGGATCGAGATGAACAGGTCGCCGCGGAGCCGTCGCGCGATGCCGAAGCGTTCCTGCAGCACGAGGAAGCGATCGTCGTCGCGCGTCAGCGCCACCCGCACGCGGCCCGAGCGGAGCAATTCGTCGCGGATCGCCTTGGCGATCTTGAGCGTCACGTCCTTCTCGCGCCGCCCGTCGAGCGGCGAGATTGCGCCCGGATCGACGCCGCCATGCCCGGCATCGATCACCACCAGCGGGCGGCTGTCGTCGTCGCCATAGATCCGCGGCAGGCCTGCGCTGCGCCGCGCGGGCGGGATCGGCACGGTGACCTGGTAGCCGCTCGTATCGGCCGCTTGCGCCAGCCCCATCGTGAAGGGCGGCAGGAAGTGCATCCGGCGCTCGCTTGCGGCGCGGACAAAGGTCGTGTCGTCGACGGTACGCAATTCGAGCGTCAGCTCGCGCCCGTCGCGGCCGAACTGGCCTTCGGTGATCAGCGTCGGCCGCGCGAGATCGAACACGATGCGCACGCCGTCGGGACCGCGTGGCGAGAGTCGTACCGCCGAGATCGCGCCGCCACTCGTCAGCGCGCCGCCCGGCCGCGCGCCCTTGAGGTCGAGCGCGATGCGCTGCGGCTGCGCAAGGATAAAGCTCGACGCATCGGCGATCGGCTGGTCGAAGCGCAGCACGATCCGGTCGTGCTTCACCTCGACGCGTTCGATCGACGCCGCCCAGCCGGGAGCACCGGCAAACCAGCAGGCCAGCAATGCGAGGAGGAACGACACCGTCTTGTAATGCAGCCGGATCGCAGGGGCGGTAAAGCGAAAAGGCGTTGGCTGCCCGGTGCAGGCACGACAATCGGCGGGAGCGGGGGATGCGGTCATGCAGCTTGGGTAGAGGGCGAGGTCGCAAGACCGCCTTGCCGGGTGCGGTTAATGCCGGGGTAGGCATAGATTTGCCGGTGCCCGGCAAAAAGCTGCCAGTTGCTGCGCACGACAGGGGATGCTACGCAATAGACAGTACCCCGTCCTCTGCCTGGTTCAGGCAGCGTTCAGGGCCACTTGGCCGCCCCACAATCCTTTGGCGCGGCCCATCCAGGTTGACGTTCGCATGCTGCATTTATCCCGTCCCTCGCTCCGCCCGGCTTTCGCCGGCGGAATCGCGAGCGCGCGGGGTGCTCCAGGCCGGAAGGCGGAGCGTGCAGCGCGAGCAGAGGCAGTTTTCGTAACAACCCAGGGCGGCGAACCAGGCGACCTTTTTGCCGGGACCAGCCCTTTCATTGATCGCGCGCGACCAGCGCCACGGCGCTCAGCGCCCTTGGACCCTGTGTCGCGCGACCGGAGAATATTACATGACCACGCGTATGCTGATCGACGCACGGCACCGGGAGGAAACCCGCGTTGCTGTCGTCAAGGGAAACCGAATCGAAGAGTTTGATTTCGAGAGTGCCGAGCGCAAGCAGCTCAAAGGGAATATCTATCTTGCCAAGGTGACGCGCGTCGAGCCGTCGCTCCAGGCAGCCTTCATCGATTACGGCGGCAACCGCCACGGGTTCCTCGCCTTCAGCGAGATCCACCCCGATTATTACCAGATCCCCAAGGAAGACCGCGACGCGCTCCTGCGCGAAGAGGCCGAGCATGCCGCTGAAGAAGCTGCACTGCGCGCCCAGCAGGACGCCGAAGACGATCTCCACGACGACGAGCATGAAGACGACGGCTTCGAGCGCGATTCGGACGTAGACGAAACGTCGGTCGAGCGTTTCGACGACGCCGATGAGCTTGGGGGCGGGCACGAGCCCGACACCGAAGTCGTCGCCGAGGGCGAAGCGCGCGGCGGCGAAGGCCGTGGCCGTCGCCGCAAGCGTTCGGCATCGGACGATGCCGCCGACGATCTGCAGCAGCGCCGCACCTCGCTGCGCCATCGCTACAAGATCCAGGACGTCATCCGGCGCCGCCAAGTGCTGCTCGTCCAGGTCGTGAAGGAAGAGCGCGGCAACAAGGGTGCCGCGCTGACGACCTATCTGTCGCTCGCCGGCCGCTATTGCGTGCTGATGCCCAACACGTCGCATGGCGGCGGGATCAGCCGCAAGATTTCGAACGCGGGCGATCGCAAGCGTCTGAAGTCGATCATGGCCGACATGAAGCTGCCCCCGTCGATGGGCTGCATCGTGCGCACCGCGGGCCTCCAGCGCACGCGCCAGGAGATCAAGCGCGACTTCGATTATCTCGCCCGGCTGTGGGACGGGATCCGCGAGACGACGCTCACCTCGTCGGCGCCTGCGCTCGTCTATGGCGACAGCGACCTGATGAAGCGCGCGATCCGCGATATCTACAACAAGGAGATCGACGAGGTCATCGTCGAGGGCACCGAGGGCTATCAGCACGCCCGCGAGTTCATGAAGCTCCTGATGCCGAGCCACGCGCGCAAGGTGAAGCATTACAGCGACCCCGTGCCGCTGTTCCAGCGCGCCGGCGTCGAAGAGCAGCTTTCGGCGATGTACCACCCGGTCGTGCAGCTCAAGTCGGGCGGGTACCTCGTCATCAACCCGACCGAAGCCTTGGTCTCGATCGACATCAACTCAGGGAGATCGACGCGCGAGCATTCGATCGAGCAGACCGCGACTGCGACCAACCTCGAGGCTGCCGCCGAAATCGCCCGCCAGTTGCGCTTGCGCGACATGGCCGGGCTCGTCGTCATCGATTTTATCGACATGGACAACGGGTCCAACGTCCGGAAGGTCGAGAAGGCGATGAAGGAAGCGCTCAAGAACGATCGTGCGCGCATCCAGATCGGTCGCATCTCGTCGTTCGGGCTGATGGAAATGAGCCGCCAGCGCTTGCGCACCGGCGTGCTCGAAGCCTCGACCCGGCCGTGCCCGCATTGCGAAGGGACGGGCTTTGTCCGCACCGCGTCGTCGTCGGGCATCGCTGCATTGCGCATGCTCGAGGATGAAGCCGCGCAGGGTCGCGGGTCGCAGCTGCTGCTGCGCGCCAGCCAGGAAGCGGCGTTCTACCTGCTCAACCGCAAGCGCGGCGAGCTGGCCGAGATCGAGGAGCGCTACGGCGTGATGATCGAGATCGCGCCCGACGGCGAGCAGGAAGGCGCCCGCGTTTCGGTCGAGGTCTCGGGACCGCCGCCGGCCTACACGCCGCGCTTCGATGCGCCGATCGAGGAAGTCGAAGACGATTTCGTCGAGGAAGAGATCGAAGACGAGATCGAGGAAGAGGAAGAGGAGCAGCCCAAGGCCGCCCGCGAGCCGCGTGCTCCGCGCGAGCCGCGCGAGCGCAGCGAAGCGGCGGCTGGCGAGGACGAGGCTGGTTCGCGCCGTCGCCGTCGCCGTCGCGGTCGTCGCGGTCGTGCGCGTCCCGAGGGTGAGGGTGCCGCCGAGGGCGAGGCGCTTGGCGAGGGCGAACTGTCCGACGCCGACGATTCGGTCGAGACCGAAGCCGAGCTCGAGACGGCCGAGCAGGACGAGGGTGCCGAGGCGGCATTCGCAGCCGACGGTGAAGCCGCGGGCGAAGGTGCTGCTGGCGAAGGCGCCAATGGCGAAGGTGGGCGTCGTCGTCGCGGACGTCGCGGTCGTCGCGGCGGACGTCGCGCAGAGGGCGAGCAGGTCGCGAGCGACACCGGCGCGCCCGACGCCGAGGACGCGGTAGCGAGCGAAGCCGTCGAAGCCGAGGCACCCGTTGCCGAAGCGCCGATGGTCGAAGCCGAAGCCGAGGCCGAAGCCCCGAAAAAGGGTCGCCGCCGTCCCAAGGCACGCGATGCCGAGGTCAAGGCCAAGCCCGCCAAGGCCAAGCCTGCGGCTGCCCCCGTGGTCGAGGCTCCGGCCGAGGTCGCGGCTGAAGCGCCGGTCGACGCCGACGCCAAGCCCAAGCGCACGCGTCGCAAGAAGGCGGTCGAGCCGGTAGCTGCCGAAGCGGCGCCTGCGGACGAAACCAGCGCGACGATGGACGTGCCGGTCTCGCAGGAGCCCGCGCCGAAGCCCAAGCGGACGCGCAAGCCCAAGGCAGCGGCGGTCGACGCCGTGACGCCCGAAGCGGCAGCGCCCGAAGCCGAAACACCGGCGGTCGTGCTGGCCGACGGTCTCGACGGCGCGGCACCGGCTGATGACGCCGCGGCCGGTCCCGACGGCGGGATCGATCCCGATCCGGGCGAAGCCGGCAGCCCGCGTCGCGGCTGGTGGCAGCGCACGTTCGGCGCATGATGAACGGGCCGCAGTCCCTTCGAGGTGAAGGGACTGCGGCCGCGTCATCCTAGGTTTTCTGATCCATCGTCACCCCGGGACAAGCCCGGGGTGACGTTTGAGCGGCGGGGCCGATACCCGCTCGAACGCAACGGACGCCCGGGAGGCTATCCGCCCCCGGCTCAAACCACGCGGTTCGCCACCAGATCATCGACCACCGCCGGATCGGCGAGCGTGCTCGTATCCCCCAGGCTCGACACGTCGCCCTCGGCGATCTTGCGCAAGATGCGGCGCATGATCTTGCCCGAGCGCGTCTTGGGTAGGCCGGCTGCGAAATGCACCTTGTCGGGCGCGGCGATCGGGCCGATTTCCTTGCGCACCCAGCCGACCAGCTCCTTGCGCAGATCGTCGGACGGATCCTGCCCCGAATTGAGCGTCACGTACGCGTAGATGCCCTGGCCCTTGATCTCGTGCGGCATTCCGACGACCGCCGCCTCGGCGACATGCGGATGCAGCACCAGCGCGCTCTCGACTTCGGCCGTCCCCATGCGGTGGCCCGACACGTTGATCACGTCGTCGACGCGCCCGGTGATCCAGTAATAGCCGTCTTCGTCGCGCCGCGCGCCGTCGCCGGTGGTGTATTTGCCGGGATAGGTGGTGAAATAGGTCTGGAAGAAGCGATCGCTATCGCCCCACACGCCGCGCATCTGGCCGGGCCAGCTCCGCGCGATAACGAGATTGCCCGAGGTCGCGCCGTTCAGCACGACACCCTCGGGATCGAGCAGTTGCGGGTCGATTCCCGGCAGCGGCTTGGTCGCCGAACCGGGTTTCAGCGCGGTGGCGCCGGGCAGCGGGGCGATCATCGCGCCGCCGGTCTCGGTCTGCCACCAGGTGTCGATGATCGGGCAGCGCCCTTCGCCGACGACGTCGTGATACCAGCGCCACGCCTCGGGGTTGATCGGCTCGCCGACGGTGCCGAGCAGCTTCAGCGAGCTGCGATCGGTCGCGGTGACGAAGCGGTCGCCTTCCTTCATCAGCGCGCGCAGCGCAGTCGGCGCGGTGTAGAGCGTAGTGACCTTGTGGCGATCGACGATCTGCCACATCCGGCTCGCGTCGGGCCAGGTCGGCAGCCCCTCGAACATCAGCGTCGTCGCGCCATTGGCGAGCGGGCCGTAGAGGATATAGGTGTGCCCCGTCACCCAGCCGATATCGGCGGCGCACCACCACACATCGCCGGGGCGATAGTCGAAGGCGAGCTCGTGCGTCAGGCTTGCCCAAAGCAGATAGCCGCCGCTGGTGTGGAGCACGCCCTTGGGCTGCCCCGTGCTGCCCGAAGTATAGAGGATGAACAGCGGATCCTCGGCACCCATCGGCTCGGGCGGGCAGATGGTGGCGACACCCTCGGCCGCCTCGTGATACCAGACGTCGCGCTCGTCGTGCATCGTCACCGCGCCGCCGGTCGCCTTGACGACGATGACGGTGCTGAGGCTCGGCGCGTTCGCTGCGGCGGCATCGACATTGGCTTTCAGCGGCACGCGCTTGCCGCCGCGGCGGCCCTCGTCGGCGGTGATGACGATGGTCGACCCGCAATCCTCGATCCGCCCCGCAAGCGCCTCGGGCGAGAAGCCGCCGAACACCACCGAATGGATCGCGCCGATCCGCGCGCAAGCGAGTACCGCGAACGCCGCCTCGGGGATCATCGGCATGTAGATCGTGACGCGGTTGCCCTTCACCACGCCCTGGCCCTTGAGCACGTTGGCGAAGCGGCACACTTCGGCATGAAGCTCGGCATAGGTGAAGCGGCGCGGCTCTTCGCTGGGTTTGTCGGGTTCCCAGATCAACGCGGTCTCGCCGCCGCGCTTGGCGAGATGCCGGTCGAGGCAATTCGCCGATACGTTGAGCTTGCCGTCGGCGAACCAGCGGATGTGGAAGTCGCTCTTGTCGAACGACCAGTCGCCCGCGATCTCGGGGCGCTTGATCCAATCGAGCCGCTTGGCCTGGTCGAGCCAGAAGCTGCCGGGATCGGCGAGCGAGCGCCCGTACATCTGATCGTAGCCCGCGCCATCGACGCGCGCATGCGCGGCCCATTCGGGGGGGACGGGGTAGAGATCCTGATCGGCCATTGCGCGCTCTCCTGCGCGCGCCATGTGCGACGGGAGCGGGCAGCTTGGCAAGGTCAAGTCGCTTTGCGTGCAACACGTTTCGATCTACAACTGATCGCCAGGCAGAGGTGGAGCGCGCGATGACGAAGACGGTCCTGGTTACCGGTGGCAGCGGTTATATTGCAGGCTTCCTGATCCGCCAGCTCGTCGCGCGCGGGTGGCACGTCAACACCACGGTGCGATCGCTCGCGCGCGAGGCCGAGGTCCGCGCGACGCTCGGCGTGGCGCCCGATGCGCTGACGTTTTTCGCCGCCGATCTGCTGAGCGATGCCGGTTGGGCCGAGGCGGTCGCCGGGTGCAGCCATGTCGCGCATGTCGCCTCGCCCTTTCCGGCGGGTGCGCCGAGGAACGACGACGATCTGATCGTCCCGGCGCGCGACGGTGCGCTGCGCGCGCTGCACTTCGCGCAGGCAGCGGGGGTTTCGCGCTTCGTGCTCACCTCGTCGGTCGCGGCTATCGCATACGGGCACAGCGGCGATGCGCGGCGCTACACCGAAGCCGACTGGACCGATCCGACCGCGCCCGGCGTCGGCGCCTATATCAAGTCGAAGACGATCGCCGAGCGCGCCGCGCGCGACTGGATCGCGGCGCACGGCACGGGGATGGAGTTCTGCTCGGTCAATCCGTCGGCGGTGCTGGGGCCACTGCTCAGCGACGATTTCTCGAGCTCGATCCAGTTCGTGCAGCGACTGCTCGACGGGTCGGTGCCGGGGACGCCGCGGCTCGGCTTCGCGGTGGTCGATGTGCGCGATCTTGCCGATCTGCATGTGCTCGCGCTCGAGACGCCGGGGCTCGACGGCGAACGCTTCATCGGCGCGGGCCCGTTCCTGTGGATGAACGAGGTCGGCGCGATCCTGCGCGATGGCCTCGGCCTGCAAGCGCGCAAGGTGCCGAAGCACGGCATCCCCGATTTCGTCGTACGCTTGCTCGCTCTGTTCGATCCGACGATCCGCCAGGTCACCGGCGAGCTCGGCCGGACGCGTGCGCTCGATGCCGGCCACGCGCTCGCGCGGCTCGGGTGGCAGACGCGCGATGCGCGCACGACGATTCTCGATACCGCGCACAGCTTGCTCGATCGCGGGATCGTCCGAGTTTGAGCGCGGCGGCGGGCGCGAAATCCTCGCTGTTGCGTCGCGGACGCTAAGATTGCGGCTTTCCGCGCCGTCCTCATCTGATAGCAGGGGCGCATGATGTATCGCTCTGCTCTTCCTGCCCCTGCGCGTACCGCATTGCCGGAGTCGAACCGTGGCCACTGATACCCCGCTCGATCGTTTCAAGGCGGTGCTCGGCGGCACTGCGCGCGCGGTCGCGCACGAGCCCGAGATCGAGCTCGCCTTCACCGCCGACGCACCCGCGCAAAGCGGCAAGCATATCAAGGTGCCGATGCCCGCGCGCACGCTCCCGCCCGAGCAAGTCGCCGAGGCGCGCGGCTTCGCCGATGGCTTCGCGCTGCGGCTGCGGCATCACGACACCGCGCTCCACGCCAAGGGCGCACCCGGCGACGCGGTGGCGCGCGCGGTGTTCGATGCGGTCGAGACCGCGCGCGTCGAGGCGCTCGGGAGCCGCGGCTATGCCGGGATCACCGCCAATCTCGACCGCGCGCTCGAGACGCGGCTGCGCGCCGATCCGATCACGCGTGCGCGAAACCGCGACGAAGTCCCGCTGTCGACCGCGCTCGCGCTGATGGTGCGCGAGCGGCTGACGGGTGCGGCGCCGCCCGAGGGCACGGTCGCCGGGCTCGACTTGGTGCGCGACTGGATCGAGCAGAAGGCTGGGCGCGACCTCGATGCGCTCGGCCTCGCGATCGACGATCAGCGCGCCTTTGCGGGTCTCGCCACCAAGCTGCTCGAGGATCTCGAGCTGATCGAGGGCGACATGATCCCCGACGAGGCCGATGAAGGCGGATCGGAGGAAGAGGGCAGCGAGGATCAGCAGGACGATCAGGGCGACGAGGGCGAGGACGAAGGCGAACAGGGCCAGGGCGAGATCGAGGCGCGCGGCTCGGAGACCGAGGCCGATAGCGAAGAAGGCGAAGGCACCGAGCAGGGCGACGATTCGTTCGACGACATGGATGGCGAACCCGGCGACGAAGGCGAGGAGGGGATGCTCCCCGTCCGCCCCAACCGCCCGCTGTCGGATCCCTCATCGCAGTTCGAGTACAAGGCGTGGACCACGTCTTACGACGAGGTAATCGCGGCGACTGACCTGTGCGACGCCGACGAGCTCGCGCGGCTGCGCTCGTATCTCGACCAGCAGCTCGTCCATCTTCAGGGCGCGGTGACCAAGCTCGCCAACCGGCTGCAGCGCCGGCTGATGGCGCAGCAGAATCGCAGCTGGGACTTCGACCAGGAGGAGGGCATCCTCGACGCGGCGCGGCTCGCGCGGATCA
The DNA here is from genome assembly GCF_004354345.1 of Sphingomonas sp. AAP5. Lineage (NCBI taxonomy): Bacteria > Pseudomonadati > Pseudomonadota > Alphaproteobacteria > Sphingomonadales > Sphingomonadaceae > Sphingomonas > Sphingomonas sp. AAP5. The sequence continues at coordinate 72,007 of NZ_CP037913.1, forward strand.
TCGTCAACCCGACGCTGTCGCTGAGCTACAAGATCGAGCGCGAGACCGATTTCCGCGACACCGTCGTCACGCTGCTGATCGACAATTCGGGCTCGATGCGCGGCCGCCCGATCTCGATCGCGGCGATCAGCGCCGACATCCTGGCGCGCACGCTCGAGCGCTGCGGCGTCAAGACCGAGATCCTCGGCTTCACCACGCGCGCCTGGAAGGGCGGGCAGAGCCGCGAGACGTGGCTCGCCGCGGGGCGGCCGCCGCAGCCGGGCCGGCTCAACGACGTGCGCCACATCGTCTACAAGAAGGCCGACGAGCCGTGGCGCCGCGCGCGCCCGTCGCTCGGGCTGATGATGCGCGAGGGGCTGCTCAAGGAGAATATCGACGGCGAGGCGCTGCTCTGGGCGCATTCGCGGCTGATCGCGCGGCCCGAGGAGCGCAAGATCCTGATGGTCATCTCGGACGGCGCACCGGTCGACGATTCGACGCTGTCGGTCAATTCGGGCTCGTATCTCGAGCGGCATTTGCGGCAGGTGATCGGCTGGATCGAGTCGAAGTCGCCGGTCGAGCTGGCGGCGATCGGGATCGGGCACGACGTGACGCGCTATTATGCGCGCGCAGTGACGATCATGGATGCCGAGCAGTTGGGCGGGACGATCATCGAGCAGTTGGCGGCACTGTTCGATACGCCTTGAGGGTGGCGGTTCGGCGGGGGCTGGGAAGTCGCGATGGGCAGGTCTGGCTTTGGCGGTTAGCCGCCCTTCGCCTGAAGCAGATGCTTCGCGTTCATAGGCGTCACTCCAAGCAAGCGGGCGATCTCGTCAACGGTGATTTCGGGACGCGCCTTTTGCAAATCGTGTGCTGACCAGATCAATGATCCTGACATTGGGTCCACAAAAACACACGGTGTGGCGAATATGTGGCCAATTTTCAAAACGCGCTCGTAGGTTATGAATTCATCTGGCCAAGCATGCTCTAGAATACCTTTTGCCGTTTCTTTGCTGACACGTCGCAAAAAGTATTCGTCAAAAATGCGCTCCTCCTGAGCGATCATCCAATGCTGGCCACACGCGCTACATTTCGAAAGGTGAAGCCACCAAAGATCGCCTCCGTGATCTCGGACATTTTCAATCGTCGCAAATACACGCTCATCAAGTCCGCCACCACCCATCGGAATGGCGGCAAGGTCCGGAATTGAAGCACATTTGCACTTCTCGTGCGCCTCGAGGCGCTGAGCAAGCGAATTACGAAGCTCCCATACGACGTCCCTGTCGCGATAATCGGCTGAAGCAAGGTTCCAGTGCAGGCCTCCGCCGAGCGGCACTTCGAGATCGTCCTGCGCGAGAAACCACCTTTCGAAGCTGATCTCGTCGCTCTCCCCCCGAACGAAGGCCCATAGTCTGGCATGTTGTTCGGCGGTCATCCTCACAGTGTTAATCGCCAATGCCAAATCTTCGCAATTGTTTGTTTGTTCCGATCTTTGCTGTCATCGCGCTGTCCTACATCGCCGCTATTATGGTATGATCTGCACGTTCTTTGAAATCGTCGAACCTGCACGCCGCCATCCGTGCAAAAACGGAAACGATCGCCGTTGTAAACTGCACGTCTTGGGGTCAATCGAGTCAAGCACGTAACCGACACTCTCGACACTGACAGACTTCAAGGCCCGAGCATGGTCGAAACGGATCCCGCCCATGGTATGACCCGCCCCATGACAGTAACCGCACCCGCCACCGGCTTTATCGGCCCCGTCAAACGCTCGGTGACGATCGCGGGGCATGCCACGTCGATCAGTCTCGAACCCGTCTTCTGGCACGTCCTCGAAGCCGCTGCGGCGCGGCGCGCGCTGCCGCTCAACGCGCTCATCGCGCAGATCGATGCGTTGCGGATCGTCGCCGAGGATCCGCCCAACCTCGCAAGCGCGCTGCGAAGCTGGATCCTTTCCGACCTCCAAGCAATCACTAGTGATACTCATTCGCAACAAGGTTGACAGTGCGAGTGACTCGCAATAGCGGTGGTCCCACAAGGGGAAACCGCTTTGACACCTTCTGCCGTCCGCAAGCCCGTCTATCTCGCTCTCTCGTGCGTCGGCGCGTTCGCCAGCCATCCGGCGTTCGCCGAGGATGCGCCGCCCGCCGCGGCGAACGACATGGATCCCGACGCCAAGCTCGACATCGTCGTCCAGGGCCAGCGCCGGACCGATCCCAAGCAAGTCGCGCCGCTGCTCGACACGCCGAAATCGATCCTCGTGCTCAACAAGGACACGATCGCGCAGACCGGATCGAACAGCCTCGCCGATGCGCTGCGTACCGTACCCGGCATCACCTTCGGCGCGGCCGAGGGCGGCAACCCGATCGGCGACCGCCCGTTCATCCGCGGGTTCGACAGCCAGGGCAGCCTCTACGTCGACGGCGTGCGCGATCTCGCCTCGCAAAGCCGCGAAGTGTTTGCGGTCGATTCGGTGCAGATCGTGCGCGGCTCGGACTCTACGCTCGGCGGCCGCGGGAGCGCCGGCGGTACGATCAACATCCTGTCGAAGCTCCCTCAGGCGAGCAGCTTCGGATCGGCGAGCGTCTCGTACGGCAATGCCGATTACAAGCGCGTCACCGCCGATGTGAACCTGCGCGTCAGCGACACCGCGGCGTTCCGCATCGAAGGCGTGTGGCACGACCAGGACTTCGCCGGGCGCGACGCGGTCTCGGCGCGGCGCTGGGGCATCGCGCCGAGCGTCACCTTCGGGCTCGGCACGCCGACGAGGCTAACGGTCGGCTTCTACCGGCTCGAGAGCCATGAGCTCCCCGACAGCGGTATTCCCTATCTCAACGTCTGCACGGCGACCAATTGCGCGCTGCCCGCGGGCACTGTCTTCACGACGCCCGCGATCGGCACCGTCACGACGCGCGGCGGCCAGACGGGGACGATCTCGCGCAACACCTTCTACGGTCTCAAGAACCGCGACTTCCGCGATGCGACGACCAACCAGGCGACACTGCGGGTCGAGCATGATTTCGGCGGCGGGATCACGCTGCGCAACACCGCGCGCTTCAACCATGACACGCAGGCCTATATCTTCCTGCTGCCCGACGACAGCACGGGCAACGTCTTTGGCACGACAACGACCAATACCGGCGGCAATCTGACGAGCGGCGGCTATGTCTGGCGGCGCGCGAATACGCGCTATGGCTATAGCAAGGCGCTGATCAACCAGACCGATCTCAGCGGCAGCTTCACGACCGGCAGCATCAAGCACAGCTTCGCGGTCGGCACCGAGCTCGCGTGGGAGAAGACGCGGCGCGGCACCTATGTCGTCGCCTCGGGCTCGACGCTGACGCCGCGCTGCACGACCGCGACGCTCGCGCGCTATTATTGCACGAGCTTGTTCAACCCCAACCCCAACGACCCCTTCGTCAACTACACCAGCGACACGTCGAGCGTGCAGACGCCGATCGTGCGCGGCGCGAGCAACACCGAGACGCAGAACGACGCGCAGACGATCGCGCTCTATGGCTTCGACTCGATCACGCTGCTCCCGCAACTGATCCTCAATCTCGGTGCGCGCTTCGATCGCTTCAAATCGACCGTGACGCTGCCCTTCGCGGTCGGCGCGGTGCCGCTGCGCGTGTCGCGCACCGATGAGCTGTTCAACTGGCAGGCCGGGCTCGTGTTCAAGCCGACCAAGGAAACCAGCCTCTACGCCAGCTACGCCACCGCCGCGACGCCGCCCAACAGCCTGCTCGGCGAGGGGCGCGAGGACAATGCGCTGCCGACGACGGTTGCCACGCTTTCGGTGCTCGACTCGCTCAAGGTGCAGAAGACCAAGTCGTACGAGCTCGGCGCGAAGGCGAGCGTGTTCCACGAAAAGCTCGCGCTCGCAGCAGCGGTGTTCCAGACCGACATCCAGAACGCGCGCGTCACCGCCGATGGCGGCAGCGTCGCCTTTATCGGCCGCACGCGGATCCGCGGGCTCGAGCTCACCGCATCGGGCGCGGTGCTGCCGGGATGGACCGTGTTCGGCGGTTACACCTATCTCGATGCCAAGGTGGTCGATGGCGGTCAGAGCGCGCTTGCCGTGGCGGCGAATGGCGCTGCGCCGGCGACCACGGTCTATGTCGCCTCGGCCAATACCGGCCGGCAAGTGCCGCAGATCGCGAAACACAGCTTCACCGCGACGACGAATTACGAGGTCACCAAGCGCTTCCAGCTCGGCGGCAGCGCGATCTACTCGAGCCGCATCTATGGCGGCTATGCCGACAATCGCAGCGCGACGCAGACCGCGGCGGGCGTGGTGACGGTCGCCCCCGCGACGGTCCAGTTCGCGCGCGGCGTCCCCGCCTATTGGCGCTTCGATGCGCGCGCGAGCTATCAGCTGACGCCGAACCTCCAGCTCTCGGTCAACGCGCAGAACCTGACCGACAAGGTCTATTTCAACCAGACCTACACCAACCATTACGCGTCGATCGCCCCCGGACGCAGCGTGTTCGGCACGCTCACGGCGAAGTTCTGATGGAGGATGTCACGGCGCTGTCGCGCGACGAGATCGCCGCGCGGCTTGCCGCACCACCGGCGGAGCGCGCGGCGTTCATCCGCGCCTGTGCCGAAGCGGGCGAGGCCGAGGCGCAGGCGGTCTATGGGCAGATGCTGCTCGACGGGCTCGGTGTCGCCACGGATCCACGCGCCGCGCTCGGCTGGTTCACGCGCGCGGCGGCGCAGCATCACCTGATGGCGATCAACATGGTCGGTCGGTGCTACGATCTCGGCTGGGGCACGCCGCCCGACAAGCGCCGCGCGGCGGACTGTTACCGCATCGCGGCCGAGCGTGGGCTCGACTGGGGGATGTACAATTACGCGACCCTGCTCGCGCTCGGCGACGGCGTGGCCGAGGACCGACCGGCGGCGCTCGCGTGGTTCCGCAAGGCAGCGGCGCTCGGTAGAAATTTGGCAGGGGCCAAGGCGATCAACTTCGTCGGCAGCTTCCATGAGGATGGCTGGGTCGTCGCGCGCGACATGACTGCGGCGGCGTTGTGCTATGCCCGCGCGGCGCAGGGCGGCGATTTTCGCGGGTGCTTCAACCATGCGCGGATGCTCGGCGCGGCGGGGCGGATCGAAGATGCGATCGGCTGGCTCAAGCGCGCCGGCGCGAGCGCGACGCCGGCGTTCGTCGAGAAAGCCGCGGCGTGGCTTGCGGCCTCCGACATCGGTGCCTTCCGCGTGCGCGGGGTTCAGGCGATCCGGGGGGCCGCATGCTGACGGTCATCCCGGATCTGCTCGACGCAGCGCAGGTCGCCACGCTCCGCGCGATGATCGATGCGGGCGACTGGATCGACGGCAACGCCACGTCGGGGCACCAGTCCGCGCTCGCCAAGCACAATGCGCAACTGCCCGAGGATTCGCAGGCTGCGCGCGCTGGTGGGGCGATCGTGCTCGATGCGCTCGCCGCCTCGCCACTGTTCGTGGCGGCGGCGCTTCCGCTCAACGTGTTTCCGCCGCTGTTCAACCGCTACGCGACTGGCGACGGGTTCGGCGCGCATGTCGACAGCGCGATCCGCATCCGCCGCGGCAGCGATTATCGCATCCGCAGCGATCTGTCGGCGACGCTCTTCCTCGCCGCCCCAGACAGCTATGACGGCGGCGAGCTCGTCATCCAGACGCAGTTTGGCGAGCAAAGCGTCAAGCTGCCCGCGGGTCAGCTCGTGCTCTATCCGGCGTCGAGCCTGCACCACGTCGCGCCGGTGACGCGCGGGATGCGTGTCGCCTCGTTCTTCTGGATCCAGTCGATGGTGCGCGACACCGAAGCGCGCGCGATGCTGTTCGAGCTCGACACCGCGATCCAGTCGCTCGGCGCGCGTGTCGGGCAGGGGGATGCCGAGATCGTCCGGCTGACCGGCGTCTATCACAATTTGTTGCGCCGCTGGGCGGAGGTTTGAGTGAGCAAGATCGGAATGCGCAATGCCTGGTTCCAGGTGCACAAATGGATCGGTTTGATCCTGGCGGTGGCGATCATCCCGCTGTCGGTGACCGGCGCCGCGCTGGTGTGGGACGACGCGCTCGACCATGCGCTCAACCCGCAGCGCTACGCGACGAGCGGCGACGGGCTGCAGCCGATGCAGCGCTATGTCGCAGCGGCGCGCGGCCGGCTCGCGCCGGGCGACCGGATCGCCTCGGTCGCGCTCCCATCCGCGCCGGGTGAGCCCGTCATCGTGGTGGCGAGCACCGCGCCGACCGCCAAGCGTACCGCAGGACCGCCGCCCCGCAAGACCGTCTGGATCGATCCGGCGACCGCGCATGTGCTCGACAGCGCGGGTAGCGGCGGCGGGCTGATCCGCACCTTCCACATGATCCACGGATCGCTGCTGATTCCCGGCGTCGGGCGGCAAGTGGTCGGCTGGATCGGGGTGGCGATGCTGTTGTCCTGCGTGTCGGGGCTGTGGCTGTGGTGGCCGACGGTCGGGCGCTGGGCGCGTGGGCTTCGCTGGCGGCGGCATCGCAACACCGACACCAATCTGCATCACCTGCTCGGCTTCTGGATCGCGCTGCCGCTGTCCGTGCTGTCGCTGACGGGGGCTTGGATCTCGTTCCCGCAAGTGTTCGGCGGCGCGCAGGGTGGGGCGGGCGGCAAGCCCGGTGCGCGCGCGGGTGGCCAGCGGCCGCTGCCGCTTGCGACACCCAAGCTCGCGCTCGACGCGGTCATCGCGCGCGGCAACGCCGTGTCGCCGGGTGCCATCACCAAGGTCGATTGGCCGACCGATCAAAAGCCGGTGTGGACGCTCGGCATCGCGCACGATGCCCGCGCCGTGACGGTCGCCGACGCCGATGGTGCCGCCAAGGTCGTGCCCGAGCCACGCGAACCACTCGCGCGGACGATGCGGCGGATCCACGACGGCACCCGGATGGGGCTCGTCTGGCAGATCGTGATCTTCCTCGGCGGGCTGCTGCCCGCGATCCTGGCGGTGACCGGGATCATCATGTGGTGGCGGTCGCGCGGCTGGCGCGCGCAGCTCAAGGCGAAGCAGCGTGCGCGGGGTGAAGCTGTTGTCCTAAGCTGATCTGGCTGGCCTACTCCTGAAACGTCACCCCGGGCCCGTCCCGGGGTCCACGGTGCCGCATGAACTGCCGAGGCAGGTCGCGCATCCCGGTGGACCCCGGAACAGGTCCGGGGTGACGGTTGTGGAGGGCTGCTACCGCCCTAGCAACACGCGCGCCTGGCCAGCGATCTGCGCGAGCATCGCCGCATTCGGCGCCGGCGCGAGCCGCGCGCGATCGATCACCGCCTTGAACTGCGCGACGCGGCCGGCATTCTCCGCCAGCCAGCCTTCGACCAGCGCCTGCGGATCGCTCCCGTTCCCGTTCGCGCCGCGACCGAGGAACTCGAGCCGCAGCTGCTGGAAATCGCGCGCCAGCCCTGCGATCAGCAACCGCTCCCACGGGTCGCTCGACGCGATCCGCGCGGCATTGGCCTGCGCCCAGTCGAGACCCAGCGCTTGCCCCAGCCGCGTGAACGCGCGCGTCAGCACCGCCTCGTCGATCCCGAGCCGCTCGCCGAGATCGGCCAGCCCGACCGCGCCATCGAGCTCGAACAGCCGCACGACCTTCTGCACCAATTTGCCCGGCGCGCCTGCGGTCTCGAGCGTCGCGGCGATCCGCGCGCTCTGCGCACTCGCTTCCTCGAGCAGCAGCGCCTTGGTCTGCTTGTCGAGTTCGCGAATGCCCTTCGACAGCCGCGCGAGCACGTCACCCGGACGGCTGCCGCCGCGCGTGACGCGCAACAGATCGGCGATCTGCGAGCGCGTCGCCACCGCGACCTCGTCGAACAGCGCGATCCGCGCCGCTTCGGGCATCTCGGCGGTCTCGATCTCGCGCCACAATTCGGGCAGGTCGAACAGCCGTTCCGCGACGACGAAGTTCGCCGCGATGTCGCTCATCGCCGCGCCCTCTTCCTCGGCAAGCTCGAAGGGATAGAGCACGCCCATCCGGTTGACGATCCGGTTGGCGAGCTTGGTCGCGATGATCTCGCCGCGGAGGCGATGCTGGTCGATCGCCGCGCCGAACTTCTTGCGCATTGCGGGCGGGAAGGCGGCGTGAAGATCGGGCAGCAGCTCGGGGTCGGCCCCCAGATCCGATCGCTCGATCGCCGCCTGCAGCGCGAGCTTGGCGGTGGCGAGCAGCACCGCGAGCTCGGGCCGCGTCAGCCCGCGCCCTTCGGCCGAGCGGCGCAGCAGATCGTCATTGCCCGCCAGCCCTTCGACGACGCGGTCGAGCGAACCGCTCGCCTCGAAAATCTCGATCAGCCGGACATAGCTCGGCACGTCGCGCGCGCCGTCAGCCTCGGCGATCGACAAAGCGAGCGTCTGCAGGCGATTGTCCTCGAGCACGATGTGCGCGACGTCGTCGGTCATGCTGGCGAGGAAGGTGTTGCGCTTCTCGTAGCCGAGCCGGCCCTCGATCATCTCGCGGTTAAGCGCGATCTTGATGTTGACCTCGTTATCCGAGCAATCGACGCCGGCCGAATTGTCGATGAAGTCGGTGTTGATCCGTCCACCACGCGCCGAAAAGGCGATGCGCGCGGCCTGCGTGACGCCCAGGTTCGCACCCTCGCCGATCGCCGTCGCACGCAGATCCTCGGCATCGACGCGCAAGCGGTCGTTCGCGGGGTCGCCGACTGCGATGTTGTTCTCGGCGCGCGCCTTCACATAGGTGCCGATGCCGCCGAACCAGATCAGGTCGACCGGAGCCTTGAGGATCAGCGAAATCAGTGCGCCGGGCTCGATCTCGCTCGCCTCGATGCCGAGCGCGGCGCGGATCTGCTTCGAGAGCTTGATCACCTTGTCGGTGCGCGCGAACACGCCGCCGCCCTTCGAGATGACCGACGCGTCGTAATCCGCCCACGACGAGCGAGGGAGCGCAAACATGCGCGCGCGCTCGGCCCAGCTGGCCGCGGGATCGGGATCGGGATCGAGGAAGATGTGGCGATGGTCGAACGCCGCGACGATCTTCAATGTCTGGCTGAGCAGCATGCCGTTGCCGAACACGTCGCCCGACATGTCGCCGCAGCCGACGACGCGGATCGGTTGCGTTTGCACGTCGATGCCGCGCTCGGCGAAGTGGCGCTGGACGCTGACCCACGCGCCCTTGGCGGTGATCCCCATCGCCTTATGGTCATACCCGACCGAGCCGCCGCTCGCGAAGGCGTCGCCGAGCCAGAAATTGTGCTCGAGCGCGATCGCGTTGGCGACGTCGGAGAAGGTCGCGGTGCCCTTGTCGGCGGCGACGACGAAATAGGGATCGTCGCCGTCATGGATCACGACGTCGGCGGGGTGCACCACCGCGCCCTCGACGATATTGTCGGTGATCGACAGCAGCGTGCGAATGAACACGCGGTAGCTCTCGGTCCCCTCGGCGAGCCACGCATCGCGGTTCGACGCCGACGGGAGCTGCTTGGGATAGAAGCCGCCCTTCGCGCCGGTCGGCACGATCACGGCGTTCTTGACGCGCTGCGCCTTCATCAGCCCGAGAATTTCCGTCCTGAAATCGTCGCGTCGGTCGGACCAGCGCAGGCCCCCGCGCGCGACTGGGCCGGCGCGCAGGTGGATGCCCTCGACGCGCGGGGAATAGACCCAGATCTCGCGCCACGGCACGGGGGCGGGAAGGCCGGGGATGAGGTGGCTGTCGAGCTTGAACGCGAGCGCGATCTGCCCGGCTGAGGCAAACGCGTTGGTGCGCAGCGTCGCTGCGATCACGCTGCGCAAGCTGCGCAGGATGCGGTCGTCGTCGATCGCCGAGACCGCGTCGAGCCCGGTGTCGATCGCCGCATCGGCGACCTCGACGCCCGAGCGCGCGCGTGCCGGATCATGCGCAGCGGCGAAACGCTCGATCAGCGCCGCGGCCACCTTCGGCGCACGCCGCAGCGCATCGACCACGGTGACGAGCCCGTAGGTCAGCCCGGCCTGGCGCAGATAGCGGAACCACGCGCGGAACAGCAGCACCGATGCCGGCGCCATCGCGGCATCGACGATCAGCCGGTTGAACGCGTCATTCTCGGCCTTGCCCTCGAGCACTGCCTGGATCGCATCCTCGAGCACCGTCGTATCGGCCGAAAGCCGCACGCCCGCCGCCTCGACGAGGAATTCATGGACGAAGCCCTGCTCGTCATCGGCAAGCGCGGTCGGCAGCTCCTCGATCACGCGGAAGCCGAAATTCTCGAGCACCGGGACCGCGTCGGACAGCGCCAGCGCACCGCCCTGGCGGTAGATCTTCAACCGCGCCGCGCCGTGTGCGTCGCGGTACATCCGCACCGAACGATCCTCGGCGTTCTCGAGCCGCGCGAGGCGGATGATGTCCTGCGCGGCTTCCTCGGCGGTGTTGGCGGCGCGATAGCCCGCCGGGAAATTGGTTGCATGGCGCAACGCAAGCCGCGTGGCGCGCGCCGGCTCGACCAGATCGGCAAGCGCTGCCTCGACCGCGGGCACCCAGCCGCGCACCATCCGCGCGATCCGCGCGTCGAGCGTCGCCGTATCGGGCATCACCCCGCCGCCGCGCACGTCGATCGTGAAGCGGATCAGCGCGGTGACGTCGTCCATCGCGATCGCCCAGTTGAGCAGCCCGCCATGCGCCGCCTCGACCAGCATGTCCCCGATCGCGATGCGCCGCGCGGTGGTCAGGTCGTCGCGCGGCAGCCAGACGAAGGCGAACAGATGCCGCCCGAGCACGCTGCGCACCAGCACCAGCTTCGGCCGCGGGCGGTCGGCCAGCGACATCGCGGTGAGCGCGACCTCTTCGAGCGCTTCGGGGGTGAAGGCGGTGATCAGATCATGCGGCAGCGCGGCGAGCGCGTGCGTCAGCGCCTTGCCGGTATGCCCCTTGGGATCGAAGCCGAACTTCTGCTCGAGCGCGGCCAGATGCTTGCGCAGCACGGGCACGTCCTGCGGCGCGGCGTTGAGCGCGCTGCTGGTCCACAGCCCGGCATGGATCGAAACGCCGACGATCTTCTTCTTCTCGCGCACCGGCACCACCGCGAGATCGAGCGGGAGATGGCGATGGACGCTCGAGATGAGATTGGACTTGAGCAGCAGCGGCGCCTCGCCACCCTTTTCGAACCACTGGATCGCGAGTGTGCGCGATGCTTCGGCAAGCATCGGCACCGGCTGCGGATTGCGCGCGAGGCCGAGCGTCGTCTCGGTCGTGCCGCGCCACAGTTCGTGGCCGAGCAAGGTGAAGTTGCGATCGAGCAACCAGGCGAGCATCTCGGCGCCTTCGCCCGCCGGGAGCGTCGCGATGTCGGCTGCCATCGCGTCCTGCAGCGCCTGCCAGTCCTGCACCGCGGCGCGGACATCGGCGAGATTGCGCTCGAGCTCGGCCACCAGATCGCGCCGCTCGCGCGCATCGGCGCGTTCGAGCTCGATATAGATCATCGATTCGGCAGGCCCCGAATCGTCGACGTCGACCAACTGGCCGTCGGCGTCGCGAATCACACCGAGCACGGGGTGGATGATCCGGTCGATCGAAATGTCGTGCGCCCCGATCGTCGCGGCGATCGAATCGACGAGGAAGGGCATGTCGTCATTGACGATCGCCAGCCGCATCCGGCGGCGCGGGTCGGTACCGGGCAGCGGCTCGAGCGCGATCCTCGCGGTGCCGGGACTGCGCCGCTCGGCAGTCGCGGCGACGAACGCGGCAGCGTCGATTCGCTCGGTCTTGCCGAACCCCTGTATTTCGCCCGGAAGAGCACCCTTGGTCAGTCGGGCAGCAAGCGCGTCCGACAGCGATTTCAGCGTGGTTTTAGCCATGCGGGCCCCTATGCGCCCGACGCTGCGCGACCTCAAGACTTGTGGCGGTGCACAATTTTCGAGGTCGTGCCGCGCGGTGCGCGCGTCAGACCGCGCTGCGCATCGCCCGCTCGGTCAGCGCCGTGTCGTCTCCAAGCGTCGCGACGATGTCGAGCATTCCGCCATCGTTGGCGCGCGCCAGCAGCACGACATAAGCGCCGCGCTCGAGCGGGGTTTCGATCGCCACGCTGGCGAGCGTCGGGCGCGAGGCGAGCAAGCCCGCGCTGCTCGCGCGCGGTTTGGCGACGGGCGTCCGTGCGGCGCGTTCGGCTTTGACGATCCCCTTGATGCCACCCTCGAAGCCTTCGAGAAACTCGCCGAGCTGTCCCGTCGCGACGTCGATCCGGCGCGCGTAGGACAGCACCGCGGCATATTCGGTCAACCGCGTCTTGTCGTAATCGGACCCGAAGACGAGCTTGACCACTGGCGTCATCGGCGCGCGGAGCTGGACGACGATCACGGCCGATTCGAGCAACGCGCGGTAGCTCTGCGGATCGGCATCGGCGGCGGCGGCGAAATCATGCGCCCGCCCGAGCGCACGATAGAGCGTCGCGCGGCCACGGACGTCTGCAGCGCGCACCGCGGCGGCGGTTTGCTGCGCAAGCATCAACTGATCGGCGAGATTGCCGCTGGTAGCCGCGGCTGCCGCATCGTCGATGTCATCGGCTTCCGCCGAATCGAATCCAGCACTCGGCCCATCGGCCCAGATCGGTGCTGCCGGCGGCGCCATCGGCGCACTGCTGACCGCCGCTGCGATTTCGGCGTGAAGCTTGGCCTGCGTCTCGGCGTCGACCAACTCTTTCCAGTTGATCACGCCATAGATGAAGTCGATCGATTCGTCGTCCGACGAGAAGGGCATCAAGATGCCGCGATACAGCGTGTTGTGGCCACGCACGCCGACGAATTCGGCCTCGAAGCCGATCGGCGAGCGATTCGCGATGATCTGCAGATAATGGTCGGTCAGCCGCGACAGCAGCGAGCGGCTCGGCACTTGCGAGATGTGCGTCACCGACGAATCGAGGCTGCACTCCTCGCGCAGCGCGCGGCCGAGATAGGCGATCGCCGGGTTTTCGATCCCGAGCGAGAAATCGAGCAGGACGCTGTGCGGGCCGAAATCGGCGATATTGGCGGGATCGAGATCCTCGATCGAGGGATAGGCGCGACCGCCAAGCAGCGACACCCAATGGTTATAGGCGCGAACGTGCATGCGGCGCTCGTCGGTGCCGACGTCGATCTGTGTCTCGGCAACGCCGTTTCCCGCGCTGTCGACGGGCGTGTCGTCGATCTCGTCGCCCTCGACTTCGCTGTCGAAGCGACCGTCCCCGAATCCGCGAACACTGTCCATTGCACAACCGTCCTATTTGGCCCGCCCCGCCGATCGGGCGACTGTCCTAACCGGCTTGTGCACTGCGCGTGGTAAACGCGGAGTAAAGCCTCGCTTTTTTGCGCGCCATTGCGCCTGAGGCGGCGAAGCGGCTTGTCAGCACGAAAACCACCTGTTAAGCGCCCGCCCTCGCACCCGTTCACCCGAACGGCGCGACGCCGCTTTAGCTCAGTTGGTAGAGCATCGCATTCGTAATGCGGGGGTCACAGGTTCGAGTCCTGTAAGCGGCACCAGTCTTTAAACAGGTAATCTCAGAGACATGGAGCGGTAGGGCCTTCGGAAGGGTCGCCGTTTGGGTCCTGCCTGGGGCCCTTTCGGTAGGGAAGTGGGTTCAACCGACGCTAGCCTCTTCGGTAAGGGGTGACGCACCCTTGCCGAGCCGCATTCTGCGCTGCTAGCTGTTCCAATGTTTGAACAAACCTTCAAGAATATCGATGACGTCCTACGCAAAGAGGCGGGATGCACCACGGAACTGGATTACACCGAGCAGACCAGCTGGATCTTGTTCTTGAAATATCTCGACGAGCTGGAGGAAGACCGCAAGATCGATGCCGAGCTGCGCGGTAAGCCTTATGCGCCGATCATCGATGCGGCCCATCGCTGGAGCGTCTGGGCAGCACCAAAAGACGTGGCGGGTAAGTTCGATTATAACGCGGCGCTGACCGGCCCTGACTTGATCGGCTACGTCGATGGCTCGCTTTTCCCTTATCTCCACGGGTTCAAGCAGCGTGCACCCGCGCCCGACACGATCGAATATAAGATCGGCGAGATTTTCGGCGAAATCAAAAACCGCTTCAATTCGGGCTATTCGCTGCGCGACGCGCTGGAGCTCATCGACGGGCTGTCGTTCCGGTCGCAGGATCAGAAACATGAACTGTCGCACCTGTACGAAGCCAAGATCAAGAACATGGGCAACGCTGGGCGCAATGGTGGGGAATATTACACCCCTCGGCCGCTGATCCGCGCGATGATCAAGGTGGTGAAGCCGCAAATCGGGGACAAGATTTATGATGGTGCTGTCGGGTCCGCTGGCTTTCTATGCGAGGCATATGACTATCTAAAACCACTCGCCAAATCGACCGGTGACAACGATACGCTTCAGCGCCGCACGTTCTACGGCAAGGAGAAAAAGAGCCTCGCTTATGTGATCGCGATCATGAACATGATTCTGCACGGGATCGAGGCCCCCAACATCCTGCACACCAACACGCTAGGCGAGAACCTGAACGATATTCAGGAAAAGGATCGCTATGACGTGATCCTGGCCAACCCGCCATTTGGCGGCAAGGAACGCCCCGAGATCCAGCAAAACTTCCCCGTAAAGACCGGCGAAACCGCGTTCCTGTTCCTCCAGCATTTCATCAAATCGCTGCGTGCTGGCGGCACCGCCGCGATCGTCATCAAGAACACCTTCCTATCGAACGGCGACAATGCAAGCGTGAAGTTGCGCAAAGAGTTGCTGGAAAGCTGCAATTTGCACACTGTGCTGGATATGCCCGGCGGCACGTTTCAGGGCGCGGGGGTAAAAACCGTCGTGCTGTTCTTCGAAAAGGGCGAGCCGACCAAGCACATCTGGTATTATCAGCTCGATCCGGGCCGCAACATGGGCAAGACCAACCCGCTGAACGATGCCGATTTGGCCGAGTTCGTCGCGTTGCAGGCCAGCTTTGCCAACAGCGCTAAAAGCTGGAGCGTGGACCGCAGTGAGATCGATCCAGTCAGCTTTGACCTGTCAGCAAAGAACCCCGATGCTGGCGAGGTGGCGACGCTGCGCAGTCCGGGAGAAATACTGGAGGAGATTACCGAGCTGGACTTGGAGAGCGCGGCAATTTTGGCTGAGATCAGGGCGTTCCTGTGAAGGCGAGCTGGAAACGAAAGCCACTTGGATCGATCCTTTCGATTCTGAATGGCTGTGCCTTTGATGCCAAAGCCTTCTCATCCGAAAAGGGCACTCCTCTCATTCGCATTCGTGACTTGAAGAATGGCTTCACGACACAAACCAGTTTCGACGGCCCCTTTGACCAGCGTTATGTCGTGAAGGCGGGCAACTTTCTGATTGGGATGGACGGAGAATTTGGGTGTTTTGAGTGGCGAGGTCCTGATGCGCTACTCAATCAACGTGTATGCAAACTTCATTCATTTAGCGCCGAAATTGATCCGAAATTTCTATTTTATGGAATCAACAAGTACCTCAAAGAAATTGAAGACAACACAACCTTCACGACAGTAAAACATCTATCATCAAAGCAAGTAGCCGCGATAGAGTTTGCGTTCCCCCCGCTTGACGAGCAGCGACGGCTTGTTGCGGTGTTGGACAGGGCCTTTGCAGGCATCGCCACCGCGACGGCGAACGCACAGAGAAACCTAACCAACGCTCGCGCCCTTTTTCAAAGTTACCTGCAAAACATTTTTTCTGGCGACTGCGAAGGGTGGTCATTCCTGTCTTTCGAAGATTGCCTTCAAAAAATAAGATACACGACAAAAATCCAGCGTAAAGACTTCAAGGAAGCTGGTGAATTTCCAATTGTTTCGCAGGAAGCTGATTTCATCAATGGATATTGGAACCGGTACGACGACGTCCTTCGCTTAACATCGCCAATCGTTGTCTTTGGTGATCATACGCAGGTCTTGAAATACATCGATTTCGATTTTGTCCTTGGGGCGGACGGAGTGAAACTTTTGCTTCCCATACCGGCAATATCTGCGAAGTTTTTGATGTATTTTTTGAAGGCGAATCCGATAAATTCGATAGGGTATGCGCGCCACTACCGGCTCCTGAAAGAATTAAATGTAGGTTTCCCACCCTTGCCTGAACAGGCAAATATTACGGAGAACTTGGACCATTTTTCTCGGTATATGGACCAGTTGGAAGAAGTCTATGACGCGAAGGTATTGGCCCTGATCGAGCTCAAACAATCGCTGCTCCATAAAGTCTTCGCGGGGGAACTGACCTGATCCGATGAATGAAGCCGAAACCCGCCTGTTGGACCACCCTTCTACGATTAAGCGGATTACAGGACTATGAATTGGCAGGCTGACCATTTAGCTGCCTTTCGGCAGTCCCTTCCCAAGGGTGAGATGCCTGATCCGGGCCGCCGCTATATCCCGCGAGTCTGGGGCTCTTGCAGTCACCTAGGGGACCAGTTGCCCAATGCTCCGTTAGACCGGACGGCACTTCTAACCCTAGCTGCCGATGAGAGCGTTTCCACCGAGGTCGTTTGCTGGTCGATAATGGCATGGGGCGAAATGCATGGGCGGCATCGAAATACACTTGCCGCACTCGCCCAAGCTCCTTGGATCGATGTGGCCGATCTTATAAGGCTCGGCCAACTTGATCGCGCCAAGGCCTATGATGCTTTTCGGCAGTTGAAACTTGGAAAACCGGACAAAATGCCGGGCGTCGGTCCGGCCTACTTTACCAAGCTAATTTTCTTTCTCATGCCGCGATCAGCGCGCGCGCATCCTGTAGGTTATATTATGGATCAATGGGCGGCATGTTCGATCAACCTGCTAACCGCAGATTCCGTGGTCCTAACTGATTGTTTATTATCATGGCAGTATAAGTGTAGCACGCTCAGTCGACGCGGCACCTTCACAGTCAGCGCTTGCAACACCTCACACAATTACGAAAATTATTGCCGTGCTATCGAAGCACTTGCTCAAGAAATCGGGCGCAACGCCAGCGAAACTGAATTGGCGTTGATGTCTGGCGGCGGAACCTCCAAGAAACGATGGCGCGAATATGTGATTGATCATAGGCAGCCACAGAGTGAATGAAGCTGAGACGCGCGCGGAGTTGATCGACCCCGCCCTTTCCGCCGCTGGCTGGGGGGTGGTGGGGGATAGCCGCACGCGGCGCGAGGTGATCGCGCCGGGGCGGTTGACGGGATCGGGCAAGCGATCGACTGCCAAGGCGGCCGATTATGTTTTGGTCTATCGTAACACCAAGCTAGGGAGCGTGGAGGCTAAGGCAGTCGGCAAGTCGGTCGGCGAAGGCGTCGGGCAAGCCAAGGATTATGCCGAGCGGCTGCAAACCCGCTTCGCTTTTGCGACCAACGGCAGGGCGATCTACCGCATCGATATGCAGACCGGGCAGGAAGGACTGCTCGACCGCTGGCCCACCCCGCAAGAGATTTGGGACGCGACCTTCGCGCATGCTAATGTCTGGCGGGACCGCTTCGCCGCCGTGCCCTATGAAACCGGCGGCAAGTTCGATCCGCGCTATTATCAATACAATGCCATCGAAAAGACGTTGGCGGCAATGGCGGGGGGCAAGGACCGGGTGTTGCTCACACTCGCCACCGGCACGGGCAAGACGGCGGTTGCCTTCCAGATTGCGTGGAAGCTCTTTCAGGCCCGCTGGAACCTTGGCGACTGGCGTGGCACAGGCGAACCGACCCGCCGCCCGCGTATCCTGTTCTTGGCCGATCGCAACATCCTTGCCGATCAGGCCTATAACAGCTTTTCCGCTTTCGAACCCGATGCGCTGGTGCGGATTAGCCCCGCCGAAATCCGCAAAAGCGGCCGCGTGCCCAAGAATGGCAGCGTGTTCTTCACGATCTTCCAGTCAGTGATGACGGAGGGCGGGAGCGAGGAAGAACCAGCTTTCAACTATCAGGATTATCCGCCCGACTTTTTCGATTGCATCATCATCGACGAATGCCACCGCGCAGGGGCAAAGGATGGCAGCGAGTGGCGCGGCGTTCTGGAATACTTCAAACCCGCCGTTCAAATCGGCCTCACTGCTACTCCCAAGCGCAAGGACAATGTCGATACCTATGCCTATTTCGGCGACCCGGTTTACACCTATTCGCTGAAAGAGGGGATCAACGACGGCTATCTGACCCCGTTCAAGGTGGTAGAGCTCGGCACCACGATCGACGATTATGTTTACACGCCCGGCGACACGGTGGAATCTGGCGAAGTGGAGGAAGGCAAGCGCTACGGCGAAGGCGACTTCAACCGTAAAATCGAGATCGAAGCGCGCGAACGATACCGCGTCAAAATCTTCATGGAGCGGATCAACCAGCGGGAAAAGACCTTGGTGTTCTGCGCGACGCAGGCGCACGCGGCGATGGTTCGCGACCTGATCAACCAGACGAAGACCAGCGGCGATCCGCACTATTGCGAACGCGTCACCGCCAACGACGGCGCGCGGGGCGAAGAGTGGCTGCGCGTGTTTCAGGACAACGAAAAGACGATCCCCACGATCCTTACGACTTCGCAAAAGCTGTCCACCGGGGTTGATGCGCGGAACATCCGCAACATCGTTTTGATGCGGCCCATCACCAACATGATCGAGTTCAAGCAGATTATCGGGCGGGGCACCCGGCTGTTCGATGGCAAGGACTATTTCACAATCTACGATTTCGTGAAAGCCTATGAACTGTTCAACGATCCTGAATGGGACGGCGAACCGCTTGCGCCCAATCCGCCCGGCGCGCCGCGTGGGACGCCCGATGGCGATGGCGATGGCGACGGGGGCGACGTCGGCGACGACACCAGTGGGCGGGACGATGGCGATGGAGCCGAACCCGCCGGATGCCTGATTATCCGGCTGGCGGACGGCAAGGAGCGAAGCTTTCAGCATATAAGCGCTTCCACTTTTTGGGACGCATCCGGCAAGCCGATCTCGGCGACGCAATTCGTCGAAAGCCTGTTCGGCAAACTGCCCGAACTTTTTCGGGATGAAGCCGAGTTACGCGCGCTCTGGGGCGAACCGGACACCCGCGCGGCGTTGATCGCAGGGTTGGCTGAGCGCGGGTTTGACGGGGAGCAGCTAGCGCAGGTTCGCGGAATGATCGACGCGGAGCAGTCGGACCTATTCGATGTACTAAATTACATCGCGCACACTAAGTGTCCCCTAAAGCGGATCGAACGCGTGGCAACGCACCGGGCGAGTATCCTTTCCCGCTACGACGCGAAACAGCAGCTTTTCCTCGATTTCGTTTTGTCTCAGTACGTAACCGAGGGGGAAGCTGAGCTGGGTATGGAAAAGCTGCCCAACCTGCTGGACCTGCAATACGGTTCGCGAAGAGATGCCGTCCGCGAACTGGGAAGCGTCGCGGACATACTCAGCACGTTTCGAGGGTTCCAGCGCCAGCTGTACGAATCGGACGACGGGCAAAGGATTGAGCCATCATAAGAGCGGGCGCGGCTCTGCGGGCAGGAAGTGTCGTTTTCGACGATCTGAATGCGCAACTTCAAAGCCCACCTGCGGCGATATTAGCCAATAAATCTCTGCGGCATGGGCTAAATGGGCTCTCGGTAAGGAGCTCCGCTCCAGGGCTGCTTGACGCTCTGGGTAGGAAACCGGACTTCATACCCGATACACCTGCCAAACGGAGTTTGTGCCGCTCTGAGAGTTCAATCCCAAAAATCGATCGAGACGTTTGGGCTAAGTTGTCACCAGAAGTGAACGTGGGGCAACGATACCAGCGGTTTATAGACCGTAGTTAAGGCGCTACGAAAGCGCTACGATCGCGACCGCGTGTCGGGCAACATCGCGAACCCGAGCGCATCCCTAGAACAATAACGAGCACTGTTCATGCTGGTCAGTGCGTTGATGGGCACCGAGCTTATGAAGGAGGCTTACGCCCATGCCATCGAAAATGGCTATCGTTTCTACTCTTACGGAGACGCCTCGCTTCTCCTTCCGTAGAGGGGTTTGCATGGGTCGCCGATGGGAGGCTTGGCAAAGCTTTTTCCGAAGGTTGTTGAGCAGGCCTTTGCCAAAACAAGGGCGGAGTAAATATCGCCTGTTAGGCGCCCTTTTATCGGAATACGTTGTCAGCGATCAAGTCGTCGGGCTAGGAGCGCTCTTGCAAATTAAATGCGGCGTGAAGCATAGAATGCAGCCTTACCCTCGCATCTATGCCTATCAACTGGGCAGATATCAGCGGCTGATCTAAGTGCGCGTAGTTAAATCTATCCTGAGCCGTCAACTTCAAGCCAATAGCCCCAGTTCTATATAATACTGCTAGGGACTCTTGAGCAATTCTTATTTTATCTCTTTCTTTCCCTTCGATATAAGCTGAGCATAAAGTGTGAATTGGATCTTTTCCCTGAATCGCGCTAGAGCAGATCGAAAGACAAAAATCATCAACTCTATCAATAAGTTCAATCAATTCTATGCTGTGCTTATTGCGAGAAGTCACAAAATTTAGAATAATATCGAGTGTCGGAAAGGCGCTTTTCCATTCTTGAATAAGTGCATCTTTTCTTTTTCGAGCAAATTCGACCTCCGCCTTACGTAGAGTCGTAACGGTCACCGAGGCGAGTCCGTCCGATGCGTCAATTGCTTCATTAACGAAAGCAATAATATCGCGTGGACGCATGAGTGTCCGCTCAATCATCCAGTCGAAGCTACTTTTCCCTGCCATCGACGGTGGGAATACATCATCAAAGTAGACGGAAGATCCAGTATAGCGGCGCTTAAAAAGGATATTTAGGCGACTGTCAACAAGACGACGCAAATCGCCTTTTGACCAAATCAACTTAACCGTGAAATCCTCAAATTTTTCACGCTGAAAGCTTATATCCGCAGTCTCTTGAACTACACGCTCGAGTACGTCTGCCCGAAGGGCTACGAGAACCTTAAGGTTTCGAATCTTTCGAAACGATCTTAGTGATTCCATCAGTGCCTTTATCATCCGAAACCGAACGGTATCGTCAACCCACTTTTCATCGAGGCGATCAATCATTATGTAAAATGCCTTCATTCCATCACCATCGGAAATCGAAAGCATATCGATGACGCCGTGCAGCTCAGAGAGTTGCTCTGAGCTAATTATTTTACGAGTGCGGGCAACTATTTCTGTTTTTTTCTCGCGACTCATACGTTTGTCGTACTGTCCGCCAGCTTTAAATTTGTCGATTTCTCCGCCAACTTCTGCGTGAAGTTTCTTCTCGACGGCTTCTGTTATCTCCTTGATATTCTGATCCATCGTTATCCAAAATCGGCCCTGCCACTGCCGTAGATAACTAATGGCCTTTGACTTTCGTTCATCTCGTGAGAATTGCTCGACCAGTCTCGCAAATATGCTTTGAGATTTCTCTGTCGACTCAATCCCCCATCGGAGCCGAATAAACTCGAGGCAGAGAACATGCTTCCAGAGGACCTGAAACAATAAATCTAGATCAGCCCCTATGGCTTCCAAAAACCGCAGAGCATCTGAGTTTGAGACATAGCTCATCGACATCTCGAACGGGTCGATCACTGCGGTATATTCAGCGGTGCTTTCGATATGCCGCAGGATCGCCGTTTTTCCAGCGCCGGTCCTCCCCGAAACAACCATAGCGGGCGAGGTCAGCCTGCTGCAGGCCTCAACGGGAGGGTATTGAACAAAACAATCGAACAGGAAATCGTCATCACTTTCGGCGTTTCCTGAACCAATGCCTATGCCTCGCCGCAGAACTACTGGATTCACGTTTGCTTGCGGTTTTGCCATTTTGTTCCTCTGATCAAAACATACGGCAAGCTCCGCAACATGCAACATAAAGCCCTGACATTTATACGATAGCTTCGTCTGCGCGGAAACTGCGGTATCTTATATGAAGGGCGCTCGACCCGTTTTCCCAGCGACAGGGCTTGCTCGATATTGAGTGTGTCCAGCATCTGTCCAAGTGATCGATCCGACGGGTTCCGAATCCCGGGTACAGCGTCGATAACGTAGCGAAATATCGCACGCGCATCGACCGCAGGTTGCATCTCCGTGATGCCTTCCAGCTACCGTTAGTGGTTAATAGCGAGGCTTTGGAGATCCGCAGCGTCCACCGCTCGATGTGGTAGGCCGAGCGCGAAACGCGATATCGTACATTAGAATTAGTCGAGCAGATCACCCATACCACAGCTTAGCGCGACAGCTACGCGTTCGACCACCGTCACAGTGGGATTTCGTACGACTCGCTCAATCCCGCTGACATAGGTCCGATCGAGACCAGCCTCATCAGCCAACGCCTCCTGAGACCAACCGCGCTCCTTGCGAAGTCGCTTCATATTCTCAGCCAGTCTGTGGCGGACGTCCATCGCCCAGCTTGAGCCGCAACGACGTCGATCGTACCACGGACTATGAGTCTCACTTTTACTAGCTTTGGTTAGAGCCGCCGGTAATCTGAGCCGTCGGCGATGGCCTCAACGCGCCCAAATTCGGGCATCACCACGGGAGAAATACCATGATCAGAACAACGAAGCTGCTTGCCCTATGCACAGCGTTCGCCCTGTCCGCTTGTACCCACCCCGCCGACGTATCGAGGCCGCTCACCGAGGTCGCCGACAAGAACGCCAAGTTCGTGCTGCACGACACGCCTTCCGGCTTCTCGGTCGAAGTTCGCTACTCGCGTTACCAGTTCGTGCCCGAGATGAGCGCTCTGTTGGTTGCGTGTCGATCGCTCGTCACCGGCCGGGCATACGATGAGGCAAAGGCACGCGGTCGGGGGATCGAGCCGATCAACGAGCAGACCATCCGCGTCTCAACCGGCCGCAACATCATCGACGCCCGCACAAGCTGCCGTGCCTTCCCCGAAGCGCACTGGAAAGCGTGATCGATCATTCGAAAAAGGATCCAAACGATGTACCTAGAAAAACTGAAGTACGCCACGATCGCCGCTTCCCTCGCTGTCCTAAGTGCGTGTGATGGTGCGCCAGCTACCAATGCTCCTGGCACTGCGGTGCAAATTCAAAAGGCGGATGGTGTGGAGGTCACTCTCACCTCGGTCGAGGAGGGTGACAGCGTTGGACCTGCAGGGCTTATTCCAAAGGCGGGGGAGGGGGCAGTGTATGTCACGGCAACCTACACCCTCAAAAACACCTCTGACTCCTCCTTCCCGATGGATAAATGGCCGCAGTTCAAGCTTCAGGACGGCGCAGGCAAGCAACTCAACCCAGAGCTGTTTGCGTCAACCGCCGTGTCCGCAGCGGCAAATCCGTCGTGGGCCGAAACGCTGAACCCTGGCTTATCGACTGAGGCACGTTTGGTCTGGCGGATCGCCAAGACATCGTTCGATCGTAAAACATGGAAAATGGTATCGGCTAAACCCGCCCTCACTTTCCCGCTGAAATGACCGGCCATGCACGGGTACTGGTCGCGACCCATCTAGCCGCACTGGGGCTGGGCTGGTGGATTGCTCCACGGCAACTCCTAGATCACGAGGCGAAGCACACCGGCTTTTTCCAAGTCGATGCCAGCAAGGTTCTGTCCGCCACCGTCGATAGCCTTCACAACGAAAACAAGCTGCTGGTGTTCTCGTATAAGGGCACCGCCACCGTGGAGGCAGAACGGTCAATGTTCTGGGTGCTCGGCGGACGACAGCAACTCATCGTTCCGGCGGTCGTGCCCTACTACCTCGATCTATCGTCCCTCACGCTGGCGGATGTCAGCTACAACGAGAAGCAGAAGATCGTCACAGTCACCCTGCCGAAACCGACGATCGGCGATATCGCCTTTCAACCCGAGAGCGCCACCACGATCAACGGTGGCATCTTGACCTGGAGCAACGAACAAATCGATGCGCTTGCTAAGCTGAACTATCGAAGTGCTCGTCGGGCGATGGTGATGCAGGCTCAGTCGGCGGGCCTGTTGAGCGCTGTTCGAAGGCAGGCGCAAGCAAACGTCACGAGCTACTTCGAAATACCCCTAAGGATTGCCGGGCAGCCCGACGTGCGGGTTGTCTCCGTTTTCCGATAATATCTATCCACTCAATCCCACAACGGCGTCTCGGAGCAATCCGGGACGCCTTTTTTATTGGAGCTTTCAATGCTTAAAATTTCAAATGCCGCCGAAATGGCAATCGCGCTGTCCTCTCCGCTGGACCCCGCCCTGGCTCATCTACTCGAACAGCGTCGTGATCAGCTTCTGGAACACGAAGGGTACGATCTGGGGGAGTTGGCGCATTTTGTCGTGGTCGCCCCCGGCGATACCGCAACCGCCACCGAACAGGCCCTTGGGTTTGATCCGTGCGCCAATTTCATCGACGGCCTGCGCTATGGAGAAGATGGCTTCGAACCATCGTGGGAATGGATCGAGCGACACGGCGATTGGTATGAAGCGGTGTTCGTCCTGAGCGACGACGGCTTTGGTTCTGTCCTGCTTGTGCCGGATGAAAGCGGTGTTGAACCGACCCTCCTCAGCCTGTGCAACCACTACGGCCGCAAGATCGCCTAACCGCCACCATCACCGCGAACGCAGCGTCCAGGGAATACCCCTCGGGCGCTATTTTTTTGTCCAAGAAGGATAGCTTCATGCTTCATCTCTATGATCGCGCCACGATGGCGGAAGCCCTGACGCGAGACCTCGACCCTGCGCTTCAAGCTTTGCTGCATAGTCGCATCGGCAACCTCGCACCCGACCTAATCGACTACACAGAATACCTTGTCATCGAGCCGGGCGACACCGAGGCGGACATTGTTCGGCACATAGGTTTCTCACCGTTGGTCGAGCCGATCGAAGGTGCGCGCTTTGGTCAGCCGAACTTTCATTCGTTCTGGGATTGGCTGGGCGAGCACGATGGCTGGTTCGAGCTCATCGTAACTTTCGGCAGCACCTTTTGTTATACGCTGCTGATACAGGACGCGCAGGGCCTTCTTCCGGACCTAAGGCTGATGTGTCGCAATAATGCAACATAGACCTCTTATCATTCAGTATGGTCTGGAGCGCGGAACCGAGAAACTCGATCCGTGTTCAGATTGGACGGGAAGCGCAAAGCACTGCGTAACCGAACTTAGAATCCGAAGTCGTAGTATCGGTCGACCAGGGTTTAGCCTCCTTATCGGAGGTTCACACGGCGTAATAGATATGAGACACTACTAGCGAATTTCGCTCACGGCCAAGACCGACATCTAAGCAAGCGCAGGCATTTTATGCCAGCTTGGTGTTGAAGAGCCGATGACAAGCCCTGCCAATGCGCACGTCTCGCAGGCGATATTACCATAGCTAAATTTCTTAATTAGCGTCTTTGCGTCGCAAAGGCGTGGCTGGTTCGAATCTTCTTAGGGAGATTTGGCTCAATATTGGTGATCACGTCATGCAAAATTTTCAAAGTACTGATTCTACGCCCGAGGTCCGCTATAAGAACGCAGCGGGGATACGAATAGCTCGTGGAAACTCCGTATCGGATGGGTCCCCGCTAACGGTCGTTCCAGGAGCGTGGAACCCTAAAAAGATCGATGACAACACGTTTCCCGACCGTCCTCGGCATGGGAGCACTATCCCTGCGACAATTGCCAACGTCCGTTTCATGCTCGAGCAAAACAGTGTGAGCGCTCGGTATAATTTGATCAAGAAGAGGTCGGAGATCCGAATTCCTGGCCTGGTCGGCACCGTTGATAATGCCGATGCGGTGGCTCGGGCTCATATCGAAAGTTTGGCGTCGTCCTACGGAATGCCTACGTCGTTGGTCGGCTCATTTACTGAGGCGGTTGCCGATGAGAAGTCCTATAATCCAGTGCTAGATTGGATCGATAGTGCTGAATGGGATGGCACCGACCGCCTACCCTCGTTTTATGCCACGATCGCCGTCAACGACGGTTACCCGAACGAGTTGAAGTGCGCTCTCATGCACAAGTGGGCGCTTAGCGCTGTGGCTGCTGCCGCGATGCCGTCGGGGTTTATGGCCCGAGGTGTCCTTACGCTCCAGGGCAACCAGGGGATTGGCAAAACAAGCTGGGTTCGCAGCCTTGTCCCTGATCCGGTCCTGCGGGCGAGTGTTGTAAAAGTCGATCACCACTTAGACCCGTCCAACAAAGATAGCCTGATAAGCGCGGTGTCTCATTGGCTAGTTGAAGTTGGGGAGCTCGATAGCTCGTTTAAGCGAGACATGGCCCGGCTGAAGGGCTTCATAACGGCCGATCACGACAAGGTTAGGCGACCCTACGCGAAGGCTGATTCAGAATATCAACGACGAACTGTATTTGTCGCCACTGTTAATGCGTCGGATTTCTTAGTTGACGATACAGGAAATAGCCGATTTTGGACGATCGCGGTCAAGGCGATAAATTACGAACATGGGATAGATATGCAGCAGGTCTTTGCGCAGCTTGCTGTTGAATACCGCGCGGGCGCGATTTGGCACCTCTCGAACGATGAAGATAAGCGGCTCGAAGCGATTAATAGTCAGCACCGTGTGACGAGCACTGTTAGGGATAGGCTGCTCGCGATTATCGATCAGGAAGTATCAGATCGGCATAAGTGCGAGAAATACACCCCTACAAATTTGCTAATCGCAGCTGGGCTTCAATATCCTACAAATACTCAGGTCCGTGAGTGTGCCGCATTACTGCGAGAATTGTACGGGAATCACGTACGTATCAACGGTAACAACGTCTGGCGTGTGCCGATTATCAAAGAGCCGTTAGAAGAGAAGCCATCCAGACCACCAGTAAAAGGAAATTTTGATTAAGTAGAAAGGGGGAGGGAGGGGCATCAACGTCCGAAACTTTCGTCGAAACCGCCGGTAGGAACCAGCGATGCGGCGAAGTGACGGGGCGACTGCTGCCCCTCCCTCCACCGTCCAAGCTGCGCCGCCTGCATGGGCAATCGGCTTGAAAGTGAACGCGATCTGTTCCGCTGGATCAGCCTTTCTCCATCCTCCTGCCCCCCTCGGGCATCAATCGATCACGAGATGCTGTGCGCTCGGTCAATCACCGTGTCCGCCGCTCTCGCCAAAGGAGTCCTTATGAAATCTGTAGCCCATCACTCGCTCTGTCCCTTCATCGGGGCGTCGGCATTGCGCCATCGGCGAGCCAAATTTTGCCGTTCGGGAAGCGCCAGGGTGTTCCGCCGGCAACACGATCTACTTCGCGCCACCTGCGCCGCCGGGGCTCTGTGCGCCTCTGCGATATCGGCATTCCAGAAGGGAGGTGCCACATGCCTAAAGTGAAACTTGATCACGCCTTCTGCCTCACCGCCCGATGCATCGATGGCCGCAAGAAGACCGACTACTGGGACACCCACATTCGTGGCCTTGTCCTCGAAACCCGCTCGTCAGGCGGCAAGACCTTCTATTTTCGGTATGTCGATCCACACGGTGTGCAGCGGCAGCATAAAATCTGTGTGTACGGTGACCTCACTGTCGACAAGGTTCGAAAAGAGGCTGAGCGCCTCCGATCCGACATTACACTGGGTGGTGACCCTTCCGCGAAGAAGGCCGAGGTCAAAGCGACGCCGACATATTCTGATCTTGCAGCAGATCACCTCGCGCACGCCAAGACCTACCAACGTTCCTACGACACCACCGAAATGTACGTCCGCCGTCACATCCTCCCGCGTTGGGGAAAGGTGCGACTGTCCGACATTCACCAGCGCGACATCGCCGTGTGGCTGTCGGAGAAGCAGGCCGAGGGTTTAGCACCCGCAACCGTCGAAAAAATACGCGTTACGTTCGGTCGATCGTTCGAGCTGGCATTGCGGTGGGACGTTCCCGGCGTCGTCAAGAACCCGGTCCGAGGTATCAAGCGCCCGCCGATCAACAACGCCCGCGAGCGCTTCCTCACCGTGGCCGAGGCTCAGCGTCTCAGCAGGGCGGTGGCGAACTCTCGCAACACGCAGCTCAAGTATATCGTGGGCCTGTTGCTGTTAACTGGCGCGCGGGTTTCCGAGCTGCTCAACGCCGAGTGGCAGCACATCGACGCGGAACGGAAGGCGTGGTTCATTCCGACCTCGAAGACGGGCAAGCCACGCTATGTACCGCTGTCGCAAGCAGCGCTCGATCTGATCGAGCACATACCTCGCTTCACGAACTGCCCCTACCTTTTGCCCAACCCCAAGACGCGAAAGCCGTTCGGCGACATCAAACACTCGTGGCAACACGCTAGGAAGGCGGCGGTGCTGGGCGATCTTCGCATTCACGACCTACGTCACAGTGCGGCGTCGTTTATGATTAATGCTGGGATCGACCTTTTTGCGGTTGGCAAGGTGCTGGGGCACGCCAACTACGCTTCAACCATGCGCTACAGCCATCTTGCCAACGATACACTGATGGCTGCGGTGGAGGCGGGTGCCGCGAAGCAAAAGGTCGATTGGGCCGGTTCGGCATGACGCCTTTAGAGCAATCTCTCCAGCTCGCCTAAACCGACACAGCAAGGTTTCTAACTTCAAAACTTAAGGCCGCCGCTGCGCGGCTGAGCAAGGACAGCACGATGAAAAAGCGCAAGCAACAAGAGGACATGTTGATAGAAGGAATGACCGTCGCACAGTGGGATCAAAAATGGGAATCGGTGGCGGGAGGCTTCCGAGAGCCGCATCCTGAGCTGCGATACGAAGTTGGCTTATTGCGAGCAGTTATCAACGGAGAGACCGTATACATCGGACGAGCCACCGAGCGACCTGGAGGCCTCGCGAAGCGGCTAGCGGATTTCCGCCGATTTAGCTCAAGTGCCAGAGATCATCACGCCGGCAGACTAATCCATGACCATCTCGGTGACGCCAAGCTCTACGTTTTGCGCACGGGTTCTTACCCGGGACCTCGCCGTCTAGCGACTCTTCTTAAGGGAGCTATGATCGATCTGCATAAGCCTCGGGATAACGTGCCAAATGTAGCCTTATAACCTGATCCCCGGACCATGCGCTGACGTTTGCCGGTGTGTGGTCCGGGACCTTTTTTGCGCCGGTTTATTTGAAATGCAGCGCGCTCAAAAATTTGATTTTGCTGAATATTTATCGCAGACTAAAAAATACAAAGTTCATAATAAATTCGCGCGGATGCGCCAAGGAGAAGATAGGCAATGAGCGACGCTTCAGAGTTTCTCTTTGGAGGCGAATTGGCCAAGCGCGTACGGGGCATCTGCTCGGCGGACGAAGTGGATTGTGCAGTCGCGTTCCTAGGAAGCGGAATGAAGTCTGAGCTTTTTCAGCGACCAGGACAAAAAATCCGCATAGTTTGCGATATTGCAATGGGTTGTACGTCGCAGAAGGCTTTAAAAGAGTTTGGTGCGCCGTCAAATGCGAAAGCGGCTTGTAACCCCAATCTCCACGTTCGGGACTGGTTGCATACAAAAGTTTATATCTCATCTGCGGGGGTAGTCGTTGGCTCGCCGAACATGTCTAGCAAAGCGCTCGGTATAGGTAAAAAAGAACCAGGAAATCTTGAAGCTGGTACTTATCATCCGCCGGAAAGCTTGGTTTGGGAACGGGCTAAAAATTGGTTCGATGGGCTATTTGATGGCTCAGACGAAGTGAATTGGAGGGATGTTCAAAGGGCATCTCTTTACTCACGAGATCCCGGCCGAGAATCGGGTTGGATGGATATGTCTCTGTTAGACAAAATTCGAATTCACCCGGAAATATTTGAGCACGTCACGTTTATCTTGACCACTGAAGACCTCAAACCTCAAGTTGAGGCTAAGCTAATCAAGGCCGAGCCGAACGAGCCCAGTCATGATTCTGAGGTCGTGGTGTGGGATAAAGAAACATCCTGGATTGACGTGAAGAAGCTCATCATTGGGTTCCACCGCAACGATCTCGGGAAGATGCAGGTCGACGGGTATGTAAGGTGTTTTTCCTCCGGACATAACGCTTGTTTATTGGCGTTTGGAATTAATGACTGGGCTCGACTATGCGCGACTATCGGTCAGGTTGGCCTCAGAAGAAACAATCTAAAGGTTCGAGATCGAAATATTATAGAGAAACTTTGGATGAGCGATACTTCGGTATTTTCTGCTGAAGAATTTTCCAATGCACTCAATGACGTATCTGTATAAAAGTGATTATTATTTAAATCAAGCAGATATTTATAAGAGTATAACATTTTTATTGCAACAGATGAGTAAAATTAAATAATGGCACGGCAACATGCAAATCCGTTGGTCATATCTCCAGACGGTAGCAAGATAAGCCCGGCGGTACCTCTTGCGTTAGGATCCGACGGACACAGGTTCAGCGAAGCTGCTATCCAGGAGATGATTCACCGGTACCCGGAATGCCTGCCGATAGCCGAAATTGACCCGCTATTCGTAGATGCGATTTCCATCTGTACCGAACTCGTCACCCCCGCCGGATCTATTGATAACCTACTCATTACAGCCGGCGGCCTACCGATCTTGGTCGAGTGCAAATTGTGGCGCAATCCCGAAGGGCGGCGCGAGGTTGTTGGCCAGATATTAGACTACTCAAAGGAACTAACGCGCTGGTCCGCATCTGATCTTCAGCGTGAGGTGAGCCGACGCTTGGGTCGACCCGGCAATGCGCTTCTCGACCTGTTAGCAGAGGCTGGTCATGTTATTGACGAGATGAGTTTCAACGACGCGCTGACCCACAATCTTCGGCGCGGGCGGTTTCTATTGCTAATTGTGGGCGACGGCATCAGGGAAGGTGTTGAGGCTATTGCAGAATATCTTCAAGCGCATGCGGGCCTTCATTTCACCTTCGGTCTGGTGGAGATGCCAATCTATGCCACTCTGGACGGGTCGCGAATTGTGGTGCCACGCGTTCTCGCGCGCACACTGACGATTACACGTACGGTGATCGCGATTGCGGACGGTTACGGATTAGAGGAGATTGAGGCGCACGGCGAGGTCACGCAAGCTGTACCCGAGACTCCTGAACGACGCCAAGCGCGCGAACGCGGAAATGCGGTCCGATATGGCTTCTGGGCGAAATTTCTTGGCGGGCTCCGGCTCGACGACCCCGAACAGATGTTGCCTACCCCATCTCTAGGAGGACACGTCGTCTTCAAGTTCGGCGCCCCTGGCGGATCGAGTTGGCTCACCGCGTACCGAAACGTTAAGACGAATGTTGTTGGCGTGTTTCTTTCGGGAAACAGAAATTCGATTGGCGAGCAGGCGGCCTTAGCCCTCAGCGAGCAAGCCGAAGGCATTCGGGAAGAACTTGGTTCTGGGGCGACGGTGGAGTTTCAGGACGGTGGCTACAATATCTCCGAGCGGTTTTCGGTGGCCAGCTTTGACGAGGCGGCTGGATTGGAGGACGCGATTGCTTGGCTTCAGGAACGGACGAATACGTTCGTGAACGTGCTGCGTCCGCGTATCCGAGCCGCTTTACGCGAGATAGCCGATCAGTGAGTGACCTCGACGTACCAAAACGAGCCCTGTGGGTATAGCGAGGATCGTATTGCGGCATTTTCCCAAGCCAAAGTCCTTTCACTGGGAAGTGCCCTTCACACTAACTCGGCCCAGTTTGGGAAGCGAATGGGGCAAACGGTAAGATGGAGCGCTTTCATAGGTTAACCACCTGGAATATAACGTTCTTACTCTTGTCGTTACAGGCCTTCGTAATGCGGGGGTCACAGGTTCGAGTCCTGTAAGCGGCACCATTTCAAACCATTG
Organism: Sphingomonas sp. AAP5; assembly: GCF_004354345.1. Lineage (NCBI taxonomy): Bacteria > Pseudomonadati > Pseudomonadota > Alphaproteobacteria > Sphingomonadales > Sphingomonadaceae > Sphingomonas > Sphingomonas sp. AAP5. Next base: position 103,475 of record NZ_CP037913.1, read on the forward strand.
AAATAATATGGTTTTTGCCAGCGTATCCACGCCTGTGATACCCGCAGTTTGGTATCGCACCTCATACGCTTGCAACGATTCAAGCCGCGTCAGGACGCGTTCCGAACTGATGAGGCCTGACGAATCGGTTGGGATTGCAGAGGTTTCTAAGACTTTGTCATCCTCATAAGACCGCCAATGGGATCGACGCGCGTTGCGGATGATCTGGTGGAAACCGGACCGGCGGTTTTCGGGTGACGCTCGCTGTAACCCGCTCTTCGTGAATGGGGCGAGCAGGTGCCTTGATACCCGGCATGGGTGGTAAACAGCCCTTCGCTAATCCGGGCTGGTAGGCGCGGGGATGTCCAAAGGTCAGTCGCTTGGACTGACCGGTATGTCGAGGTCGGACGGCTCGGCGAGCAACGCCGCCGCGACGCGGACTGTGCCCAGATGTGCCGGAACTCGGTCGGACGACTGCTGAATCGGATTAGACGCCTGATGAAGCGCTAGGCTATCCACCCTGGGCGCCCGAGGATGAGGCGCTGGATCGCGACCCATCGGTAACGAGCTGTACGACCGGGCGGCGCAGGATCGGAGATTCCTCAATGATCTGCGTGCCCAACCTTGTCCCCTGTGGGGCACCAACTTTTGCAACCCGCTGATAACAGGGGTCTGTCAAATATCCTGGACGGCTGTCCGAGAACCGGGCGGAGCCCCAGACAACCGAGCATGATCAGCCAACTTTGCGCTGCCGCCGCCGCCGCCCCGATGGACGGGAGCGGTCGGATTCAAGCGCGGGCTTTTGCAGGTTTTTCATCGAGGTAAAATACGCGACGAAACCCCGCCGGAGCCTCATCGATCGTCAGATCAGATTCGCCCGTTCCGCATCCTCGGTATTCAAATCGACGCGTCAGAAGCGGAAGCTGATCGTTGCCGACGTTGCGCGAGGGTTCAGCACGCGCGCCAGGCCGAGGCCGGAGGCGGGGATCGTCCCCTCGTTCAGTGCCGCGATCGCGAGCACGTCGAACAGATTATTCGCGTTCACCGACACCGTCATGCGGTCGTTCAGAGTGTACCGCATAAAGGCATCGGTGGTGATGTAGCCCGGCTGCCGTAATTGATTGATCGTATCGGTAAAGCTGCTTGTCGTTCCGATGAAGGCGGCGCCGACGCTGAAGGTCTTGGTGGTGATCTGGGGGATCGCCTGGAAGATCCAGTCCGGCTGGCGACCCGGCTTGTTCCCGACGTTCGATGGGGTCAGATTGTCGGCGGAAATCTTGGCGTTGGTATAGGTGGCACCGGTGTTGATCCGGAACCAGCCGCGCTGGAACTCGCCTTCGAACTCGAAGCCCTTGGCATCATAAGTACGGGTGAAGGGCACGCCGCGCAGCGCGTTGGTGTCGTCCGCCTTGGCCGAGAAACCCGTGATCTGCAGTGTCAGCCCATTATTGCGATACTTCACGCCGCCTTCGAGCTGTTTGACGATGTCGACGGCCGCGCTGCTTTTCGTCAAGTCACCCGTCGTCAGATCGACAAAGCCGTTGCGGACGAGGCGGTCAGCATTGGCGCGACCGCCCCGGCTGTAGCGCGCGAAGGCGGACAGGCTCTGTGCAAAGCGATAGTTCGCGCTGGCCGAATAGGAGAGATAGCGAGCCGAATAAGCGAGCGGCGAAGCCGTCGTCAGGTTGAATTGCGAAACACGCTTTTCCGCCGCAGAGAGCGTTCCGTCGCCGTTCACGTCGACCGCCGAATACCCGGGCGCGCGGCGATAGCTCCCCTTGGCATCGACGAAATCGTAGCGCAGGCTCCCGCCCAGCGAGAGCTTGCCGACCTTGAAATTGGCAGAGCCATAGGGCGCAGAGACATTGTAAGCTGTCTTCAGGCTCAAATGGCCCAGGCCAATCGAACCGAACCCCGGGCCGAACGAATAATAGCCGTTCTGCGTAACCGGTGTCCCGTTGGCGCTGGTCAGGTTGATCAAGGCCGCCTGGCCGTGGCCCTTGACCTCGGACAGGACGGATCCCCAGAGGTAATCGACGTCGATCTGCTGGCGCGATTTGTAGAACCCGGCGGTCACCGTGAGTTCGGTCTTGCCCATGGCAAACGTACGGCTGGCGCGCGCGTCGTTAGTAAAATCGTCAAGGCCACGGAAATCGAGGTTGGCGAAATTGATCGGCACCAGCAATCCGTTGCCGTTGAGCGCAGCGGGGTTGGTGATGAGCTGACCGGCAGTGGGGCCATTGGCATAGCTCAGCGTGGCGCCCGCGCCGCCATATTGCGTGGCGATTGCGGTCGCGGTGTTGGTCACGACTTGCTCGGCGCTGCGAAAGCCGCCGGAAATGCCCGAATAGCGAGCGCGGTCGATGATCGTCCATCCGGCGACCTCGAACTGCGCCTCGAAGCCAGCCGACTTGACGACCGGGTGCTGGCCATCGGTCAGATCATAGCTCGCCACCTGATTGGTGCCATCGAGCGTCAGCAAAGTGGTCGCATATTTCGACATCAACGTGTCGTGCGTCGGATCAAAGCCGACGACGGCACCGTATTTCGGATCGGCATTGCTACCAGTGATGGTGACCGGCGCAGTGCTGTAGGCCGGGGTGCGATCGTTCAGATATTTGCCGTAGAAGCGAACATAGCCGCCAGTGAATTCCTTGGTGATGTTCAGCTTGATCTGGCCGCCGCGTTCACCTTCGAAGCCCACTGCGCGCGGACCTTCGCCCTGCCGATAGAAGCCGCCGATATGCATCCGCACCGTGTCCGACAGCTTGGCGCCGTAATCGAAGTCCAGGCGATAGCGCTCGAAATCGAGCCCGACCGTCGCTGCGATCGTGCCACCCTCTGTGACGCCGGTCTTCGAGATGAAGTTGATCACGCCGCCTGGCGAATTGGAAGCAAAGGTCGAGGCCGAACCGCCGCGGATCGCCTGCACGCCGGCAAGATTGAGGTCGGTCCTCAGGAATACGTCGCTGCTGGCCCAGCCGATATCGCCGAATTCAAGGACGGGCAGGCCATCTTCCTCGAACTGGGCATATTTTGCACCGTTGGCCGACAGCGGTAGACCGCGAATCGTCACATTGCCATATCCTTCGCCGGAGCTCGCTTCAGAGCGAATGCCGGGGATCAAGCGCAGCAGGTCTGGAACGCCGCGTGGCCCAAGATCAACGATTGTCTCGCTGTCCAACATGCTGGTCGATGTCGCGCTGTCGAGCTGATCTCGTGCCTTTGCCACGCCGGTGGAGAAGGATTCCTTGCTGGCTATCGCGCTCGCCTGTCGGTCGCTGGCGCGCGCCTCCGACGACGGCGTCGCCGTGGAGGTCGCCTCTGCCGGTGCGGCGGTTTGGGCCATAGCGGCGCTCGCGACGGCGAAGGAGGACACGGATACCAGCAGGGCAAGTCGCTTCATGAGCAATCCTTCGAAACAGGGCGGATGAGGGTCGTTGCCGCGGCGTGCCGACGCCGTCGGCGCGGGCAAGCAGACCATCCCCGATCCTTCTTTATAGCGGACTGCGGCGACGAGCGGCCGACACGGTGCATTTTGCGGCCATTACGGAGGCTCGAAGTCCGAGAGACGTCGTCCCGGCGCCCTGTTTCGGTGCGCCCTGTTCTGGTGCGCCCGTGTCCGGCTACGCAGAGGCGCTGCGGTCGGCGAGGACTGCCGCGCGTTCGCTGCGCTCGATACCGTCAAGGGCGACATGGCAGGCGCCAGCGCCGATGCCGAACAGGTGCGCGCCGCGATCGCGATGCAGGGCGGAACCCGCATTCGCACGCGCGTGGGCAATCAGGTTGCGTCAGGCGATCGAGCGCTACCGACCGGAACGCCAGGACTCGCTGCTACTGCGCGTGCGCACCGTTCGTCGGCTGATGCTGGGCCCTTCACGGAGCTCACGACCGATCTCGATGCAGTTGCGCCTACCCTTGCGAAGGTTTCCGCGGCTCGGTCATCCGCATGGGAGTACCGATGGCACCGACGCTCGCTGCGATGAGCTGGTTCGAACCGGCGAACTGCGATCAGTGGCTAGAATTGATGAGCTCGGGTGAAGACCGGACCGACCGGTCTTGGCGCGCACAGGACACTATCGGACACTCGGTCACCGCCACACCGGATTTTGTTTCGGCGAGGGTGTGGGAAGCTGTCCCCATTTTTGCGAAGGCGTTGACCAAGACTATCGCTGTTCCCATCACTTTTCTGCCGTTGGTCGGGTCTGAGGGCCGGGGCCAAGCGCGGCCTCGGTGTCGAGCTGCGCCTGTCGCACCAAAATTTCGGTCGTGTGCCGCGCCGCGACCGGATCGGCGTTGGCAATCGCCTCGAACAGGATGCGATGCTCCGGCAATCCGTCGCGCGGATGGCGGGACGCCCGATATTTGAAGAAGGTCGTCCAGCGTACGGCCGCCGCGATCGTGGCGGAGAGGCTGACGAGCAGTTCGTTGCGCGTCGCCTCGAGCATGATGGCGTGGAACTGCTGGTCCGCCTTCTGCCCGACCGCGGTGGCGAGGCCGTGTTCCGCCATGAGCTCGAGACAATGGCCCATGCGGGACAATTGCTGCGCGGTGCGCTCGTTCGCCGCGATCTCGGCCGCGGCGGGTTCGACGATCATGCGCAGTTGAAACAGGCTTTGCACGAAATGGCGCGGGGGCACGCCCTCGAACATCCAGCCGAGCAGTTCGGGGTCGAGCAGATTCCATCCGGCGCGGTCGCGGACGCGGGTCCCGGTCTTGGGGCGACTTTCGATGAGACCCTTGGCGCCGAGGACGCGCAGCGCCTCGCGGATCACGCTGCGCGATACGCCGTGCTGCGCGGCGATCTCGATCTCGCCGGGCAAGGTCGAGCCGGGCGCGTGGACCCCGGTGACGATCGCCACGCCCCATGTCCTGGCGATGCAGATATGTGCGGGCAGATACCGCCCTTCTTCGGTCAATGTCATCGCTCCGTCTTTGCCATGACCATAAGAGCGCGGAAAGCGATGACAACGCCCGTGGCGCACGGCGCCGCAGCCGGCGCGCGCGGCAACCGCCACCGGAGCGGAAGGATCGCGGTCAATCCGCGAACGCGATCTGGTATGCCGCGATCTGGCGCGCGTGCGTTGCATTGTGGAGCTGGCGTAGTCGCTCGACCTGCGCGAGCGAGGCAGCCATCACCGCCACCGGCGCGAGCTGGTCGGCGCGGTGCAGCGCCACCACGGTCGCATCGTCGAGCGTCGCCAGCGCCTCCTCGTCGAGGCCGTAAAGCCCGGCAACGACATGCTCGCGCCCGTCGCTCAGCTGGAGCGCGATCGACAGCGGCCGGATCACCCGCAGCCGGGCATAGTCGTCGACCAGCGCCTGCGCTGCGGCGATGTCGGCAACGATCCGCTCTAACCCGGCGCGGATGTCTGCCAGGAGCGGCGCGGGAGTCCGGTCGGCCGCGAACAGCGCTTCGCCCCGCGCGCCCATCGCCGGATCGGCTTCGTCGACCGCCAGCCCGCCGGCCCCCGCCGCATCGAGCCGGAAGCCCGTCAGCGAGGCGGCGCGCGGCAGATAGGTCGCCCGCATTTCCCCGTCGTGCCAGAACAGGTTGCGCGGCTCGATCAGCCCGAGCAACGCGATCAGCGTGAAGCGGCCGGTCTGCGCATCCTTGACCAGGCACAGCGGCATGTCGGCGGCGGCGAGCGCGATTTCCGACAGGCCGATCTGGACGAACTGGCGTGCGGCCGCTCCCGCCATCGCATCGCTGTGGAGCGCATGATGGCGCATGGGATCGAGCATCACGATGCGGCTCATACCGCCTGCAGCCCGTGTTCGCGGATCGCGCGCAGCAGGTCGCGATTGCGTGGCATCTGCGCCACCGCATCGGCGCGCATCCGCTCGATCCGTCCCGTCCAGCGCCGCGCGATCGCCGCGTCGGGAGTCGTCGCGGCAATGGCCGGATAGTGCGTCTCGAAGCCCATGCCGTGCAGGACATATTGATAGCTCGGCCAGGAGAACACCTCGCGTGCATGCGCGAAGTCCTGCGGCGCTGGTGGATGCTCGCGCCACAGCGCGAGCCGTTCCTTGAGCGAATCCGGGATCGAACGCGCCGCGGCATTGTCGCGCCAGAACGCGGTATCGACGCGCTTGGTGATCGCATAATGCAGCTTCAGGAATTCGATGATCCGCGCCCAATGGTGCGTGAACGATTCGTTGAACTGGCGGGCGGCGGTGTCCATTGCGGCGCGGGTGCGCGGCAGGCGATCGGCGATCGCGTCCATCGATGCCTCGATCAGCATCAGCGCGGATGCTTCGAGCGGTTCGAGGAACCCCGCCGACAGCCCGACCGCAACGCAATTGTTCTGCCAGAAGCGCTCGCGGTGGCCCGCCTCGATCGTGATCCTCCGGGCCGACAACTTCTCGGCGGCGGGGCCGACATAGGCGCGCAACGCGGCCTCCGCCGCATCGTCGTCGATATGCGCGCTGCTATAGACATAGCCGGTGCCGCGCCGCGCCCACAGGCCGATGTCCCAGATCCAGCCGGCGTCCTGCGCGGTCGACACGGTGTGGCTGGTGATCGGCGCGTCCTCCTCGGCATAGGGCACTTGCATCGCGATCGCGCGATCGGCGAACAGGACGTCGCGACACGACCGGAACGGGACGTCATAGACCTTGCCGATCAGCAGCGCGGCAAATCCCGTGCAGTCGACGAACAGATCCCCCGCCACGCTGCCGCCATCGGCCAGTTCGAGGCGCGCAATGTCGCCATTGTCGGCCATCGTCACGCCGGTGACATCGGCGACGATGTGCTCGACCCCGAGCCTGCCGACCGCATGGTCGCGCAGCAGCGTGGCGAACTTGCCCGCATCGAGATGGTAGGCGTAATTGGCGACACCGCCATATTCGGGCGCGGTGATCGTCTTGGGCGCAAGCCCCGCATCGCACAGCGCGGCCTGGAAATCGGCCCAGTCGGCAAATGCCCGATCGGGCGCCGCGCCGGCGAAATGCTGCCAATGCGGCGACAGATTGACCTCGGTCGCGCCCGCCGGCGGATTGAGCGGGTGGTAATAGGCATCGCCCGGCGACCCGTCCTTCCAGCCGACGAACTGCGCCCCCTTGTTTGAAGGCCGCGTCGCACGACCGCAGGAAGTCGGTTTCGCCGATGCCAATCTTGGCGAGCGTGTTGCGCATCGTCGGCCAGGTGCCCTCGCCGACGCCGATCGTCGGGACGGTCGAGGATTCGACCAGCTTGACGACGATGTCGTCGGTGCCGCGGGCGTGGCGCGCCGCCAGCCGCGCCGCCGCGATCCACCCTGCCGAACCACCGCCGACCACCACGATCGTCCGGATCGCGCCTGTTCGGGTCTCGCCTTGCTGCGTTTCCATGCCACTCTCCCTGCGCCCACTATAGCTGTGACTACGGTGTCAGAAAGACGCTTGATTAACCGGACAAATGCAATATCATTTCCATGTTAAATTCGTGCAGTGATACGAAAAACACATAAAGGGGAGAGGGTATATGTCTGGTTTTTCAGGCGCGACGTCCATTGAACGGCGTATCGCACGGGTGATGGGCGGATCGGGCATCGCGGTCTTCGCACTGTTTGCCGCCACCACGCCGGCGCTGGCGCAGCAGTCGCCGTCGGCAGCACAGGCCCCCGCCGCTACCGCGCCGACCGCACAACAGGATGTGGCGGAGGCTACCGCCGAGGACATCGTCGTGACGGGTATCCGCGCCAGCCTCGCCTCGTCGGCGGCGCAGAAGCGCAATGCCTCGGGTATCCTCGATGCGATCTCGTCCGAGGATCTCGGCAAGTTTCCCGATGCCAATGTCGCCGAGTCGCTGCAGCGTATTCCCGGCGTTGCGATCGACCGCAGCAATGGCGAGGGCCAGCGCGTCACGGTGCGCGGCCTCGGGCCGGCGTTCAACACAGTGCTGTTCAACGGGCGGAGCTTCGCGTCGGACAGCTATAGCCGCGCCTTCTCGTTCGATCTCATCCCGGCCGAACTGATCAGCGGTGCGCAAGTGTACAAGAGCACGCAGGCGCCGCTGCAGGGCGGCGGCATCGGCGCGACGATCAACGTCCAGACGCCGCGTCCGCTCGATCTCAAGGGATTCAAGGGCGTCTTCGTCGCCAAGGGCCTGTACGAAAAGAACAGCAAGAAGGCGACGCCGCAGCTGTTCGGGTTGCTCAGCGATACGTTTGCGGACGGCAAGCTCGGCATTCTCGCGTCGCTCTCCTATCAGCGCCGCATCGCCTCGGTCGATGCGATCACCGATGACGGCTATCTGCCGGGCCAGTCCGTCGGGCCGGTCAACGCGCCGATCTACACCAATGTCTATGCCCCGCGCACCCAGGCGATCGGCAATACGGTCGACCGGCGCACCCGCCTCGGCGCGACGCTCGTCGCGCAATATGCGCCGAGCGACGAACTGACCTTCACCGTCGACGGCCTCTACAACCGGTTCAAGAGCGACCAGCAAGGCCATGCGCTCGGCAGCTGGTTCGAACCCTCGAGCTACACCGCGGCGACGATCGACAGCAACCGGACGATCACGTCGCTCACCACCAACGGCAATGCCGATTTCGTCTCGTCGGGGTCGGTCCGCGATACGACGACCTATGAATTCGGCGGCAATGTCGAATGGCGCCCGAGCGAGTCGGTCAAGGTGGTGCTCGATGCGAGCCAGTCGCGCGCCAAGAATGCGGCCGGCGGCAAGGGCTATTTCGTCGTGATCGGCACGCCGACGCAGTACAGCTTCAAGGCGCCGACGGGGAATGGCATTCCCTCGACCTTCGGCTATTCGGCCGGCGCGCTCACCAACCCGGCGCTCGGGCGGACGCACATCGCCGGCATCGGCGGCGACGACGTGACCGAGAAGGTCACCGAATATCGCCTCAACACCGAGTGGAAAGCGGAATCGGGCGCGCTCAAGACGCTGCGCTTCGGCCTGATGCGCACGGCGCGCGACAAGACCGACGTGCCGATCGCGTCGAACCCCAACATCGGCTGTTTCTATTGCGGCTATCTGACCCCGGCAGACCCTTCGCTGCTGTCGCCGTTCACGGTGCAATCGTTCGGTGGCGGCGCCGTTCCCACCACCTTCCTGCAGTTCGATCCGCAGGCGTACCTCAAGTTCCTCACCAGCCCGGCGGCGACGCTGGCGATCGATGCGGCGCGCGGCCTCCGCCCCGGCACGATCGGGGCGCTTTACGCCGCGAGCAACGGCTATGCCGCGACGCCGCAACCATCGACGCAAGTCAAGGAAGTCGTCTATGCAGGTTATGCCGACGTCGATTTCGCAGGCGATCTGGGCGGCGTGCCATGGTTCGTCAACATCGGCGCGCGCTACGAACATACCGAGGTTCGCTCGTTCGGCCAGCAGCAGCAATTGCTCGATCTGGTGCAGAACGATCCGACGATCTACACCGGCGTCTACGCCAATAACGGCGCTGCGGTGAGCATCGACAAGTCGTCGTCCTACGACACCTTCCTCCCCAATCTGAACGTGCGGGTGAATCTGGCGCCGAAGTTCCAGGCGCGTTTCGCGGCGTACAAGTCGCTCACTCGTCCCGCGCTCAGCGATCTCGCGCCGAGTCTCACCTATACCACGCTGCGCCCGGCAACGCTGACGGCCGCTGGCGGCAATCCCGACCTGAAGCCGTACCGGGCGACCAACTTCGACCTGTCGTTCGAATTCTATCCGACGCGGACGACGACGCTGTCGGCGGCGGTGTTCTACAAGCACGTCGAGGATTTCATCACGCAGGTGTTCGCGCCCGAAGTCTTCACGATCGCCAATGCGCAGAACATCTCGGGGCAGTTCGTCAGCGGGAAATCGGCGACGTTCAGCGTCAAGCGGCCGCGCAACGGCGGTTCGCTGGACATTCGCGGGCTCGAGCTGAACGCGGTGCACTCGCTCGACTGGGCGCCGGGTTTCCTGAGCGGTTTCGGCGTGCAGGCCAACGCGACCTTCGTCAGCAGCAACCGGCCGTTCGACGTCACCAAGACCAACCAGTCGTTCGCCGCCGAGGGGATCGGCAATTCGCAGAATGCGACGGTCTTCTACGAGAAATACGGCGTGTCGGCGCGGATCGCCTATAACCGCCGCGAGAAGTTCCTGCAGACGCTTGCGGGTGGCCCGGGCAACGAGCCGGTGTTCGTGCGGACCTACGGTCAGTTCGACGGCAGTGCCGCCTACAGCGTCACCGAGAATGCGCAGATCTTCATCGAGGGCACCAACCTGTTCAACGCCAAGTACGTCACGACCGGGCGCTTCGACAATCAGGTGCTGAACTATCAGAACACCGGGCCGCGCTACGATATCGGGTTCCGCCTGAACTTCTGAGCAGGGCAGGGTGGCAAGACCACGGGGCCGGCGCAATGCGCCGGCCCCGTTTTCGTGTGTGCAGCGACGCGAACAGCGTCCTCGGGCGGTCCGTTATCGGAGGGCCGGGAGGCCGCTGCGACTCTTCTCCCTGAGAGGAAGGGGCAGGGGGTGGGTGGGCTTCCAGTCGCGCGTCACGCCCGCCTTATGCCGACCCGCCCCCGCCCCCCCTTTTCCAGGGAGGGGAGACCGAAGCGCCTCGTTCAAGCCCGAAGACTCGTCCCGGATCCTATGCCGCGGCCCGCGCCCGACGGGCCGAGCCGATCAGCAGCGTCGCCCGTCCACCCAGCACCAGCCGATTGACCGCCAGCGCGACGCCGACGCTTGCGAACAGCGTCACCGCCATCATGTGGATATAGTGCAGCGGCGACCAGACGAAGGTCGAGAAGCCATAGAGCGCGAGGCCGAACAGCATGCCCGAGATCGCCGCGCGCGGATCGACCCCGCGGAACAGGAGCGCCACCACGAACACCGACAGCACCGGCATCGAGATCAGCCCGTTGAGCTGCTGCACCAGATTGATGATGCTCGGCGCGCCGTCGTAGAACGGCACGATCGCGATCGCGAGGATCACGAAGCCGACGATGCTCCACAGATTGAGCTTGGCGACATTGGGGTTGGGGTTCACGAACTTCTCGTGGATGTCGCAGACGTAGAGCGCAGCCGACGAATTGAGCAGGCTGGTGAAATGCGCCAGCACCGCCGATGCGATTGCCGCGGCGAAGATGCCCGACAACCAGTTGGGCAGCACGTGCCACACGATCTTGCCATACGCCGCATCGCCGAGATGGCCGAACAGCTTGTACGACACCACGCCGGGAATGACGACGATCGCCGGGACCACCAGCAACCGGATCACCGTCGCCGCGACCACGCCCTTCTGCGCCTCGCGCAGGTTCGGCGCGGCCATCGCGCGTTGGGTGATCGTCTGGTTGGTCGACCAGTAGAAGGTCTGGATGAAGATCATCCCCGTCAGCAGCGTCGGCCAGGGGATCGGCGAATCCGGGCCGCCGATCATCGAGATCCGTTCGGGCGGAATGCCTGAAAAGTCCCAGTGGATCGCGGCGAGCGACAGGAACACGACGAGCATCGCCATGAACAGCAGCAGGATGCCGCTATAGGTGTCGACCACCGCCGCGGCGCGCAGGCCGCCGAAGATCGCATAGAGCGACCCGGCCACCCCGAAGATCGCCGCCAGCAGCACGGTCGGAATCGGCAGCGCGAACATCGACTTCATCATCAGCGCGCCCGAATAGAGCACGATCGGCTGGAACACCGCGATATTGCCGAACAGGAACATCGCGGCGATCACCGCGCGGACGTTCTTGTCGCCATATTTCTTTTCGAGCAGCTCGGTTACGGTGGTGCAGTCGTTGCGATAATAGATCGGCAGGAACACCCAGGCGAGGATGCTGAGGCCGACCACGCCCGACAGCTCCCACCACGCGAGCAACGCCATCTGGTTGCCGTTCATCCCGAGCAACTGGTCGGTCGACAAATTGGTGATGGTGATCGAGCCGGCGATGTAGAGCCAGGACAGCCCACCGCCGGCGAGGAAGAATTCCTTGTTGCTGTTGCCCGCGTGGCGCGCCTCGCCGCGGCATTTGAGATAGGTGATGAAGGCGATCGCGGCGGTCAGGGCGGCGGCGATCCAGGCCTGGGTCAGCTGCAGATTCATTTCGCCACCGTCGGCAGGTCGTGATGCAGTTCGAGCCCGAGCGCCCAGCGGCGCTGGAAGCCCGGCCAATAGCCCTTCGACCCCGCATCGTCGGGCGCGGCGAACCGGGCGCCGACGCTTGCTCCTTGTGCGAGCGGCCAGACGCCGTCGTCGGCCTTGAGCGTCGGCACCGCGAGGAAAGCGGCATGCGCCGCGTCGCCCTTGAGCGTCGCGTCGAGGAAGGCGGTGACGAAATGCCGGTTGATCGCGAGGATCCGGTCGCGGCGCCAAACTGGCTCCTCGAGCTGCTCGACCTTGGCGAAATCGACCGCGGGCAGGCCGGTGGTGCCGTCGCCGGCAATATTGTGGTGCGCATTCTGGTACACCAGCATCCGCCGGTCCGCGCCCGTCATCTGGCCGTAGAGCCAGGCCACCCCGTCGGTGTAGCCGCTGACATCGTCATGATCGCCGACGACGAGCAGCGTCGGCGTCTTGATCTGGCCGAGCGCGGCGCCGGTCCAGGCGCGCAGCGGCGTGCCGCCGCCCCATGGCGCGAAGGCGACGATCGCCTTGACCCCGGCGGGTGCACCTTGCGAGACCAACGGGGCACCCGCGGCATAGGGCGCAAGCAGCCCGCCGGGCGCGATCTTGTACAAGGTGCTGGCGGGGTCGAACCCCGCGCCGGCGGTGGCGAGCGCGCCGAAGCCGCCCATCGAATAGCCCATCAGCGCGATCCTAGTGGCGTCGTAGGTCCCCGCCAGCGGACCGCTGCCAGCGCGGCGGGTGAGCTCGGCGATGACGAAGCGCTGGTCGGCGCTGCGGCTGATGACGGTCATGCCGAACGCGGCGAGCTGCGACAGCTTGGTATCGCGCGGGGCGTCGGCATGGTCGATCGAGGCGACGACATAGCCGCGTGAGGCGAGATGCTCGGCGAGATCGGCAAAGCCCGTCGCCCAATTGTGGAAGCCGTGCGAGAACACCACCAGCGGGAAATGCCCGCGGATCGGCGCGGCGGCGAGGGACGCGGTGCCGGTGCGCCCGCCGGTGGCCTGCGGTCCGGGCTGGTACGGCACATAGTGCGCCGCCACGCCGCGCGCCGGGCGCGTCGCAGGGTACCAGATCGTCAGCGGAAGCACGCGGTCGTGCCGCGCGATCCCGTTGGCAGCCGGCGTCAGGAGATCGGGCTGGTCAGGATTGGTGACGTCGATCCGCTGCACCCCGACCGTATAGGACCCCGGCACCGCGAGTTGCGGCGCATCGGGCAAGGCCTGCGGGAGGGCAGGAGTCGCCACCACCGCCGCCGCCAGCGTCAGTCCGGCGCCGATCCGTTTCATCCAGCCGCTCATGCCCGTTCCCTCCAGATTGCCACGTCGCGCGCGCCGATCTCTCGGCCGCCGATCAAGAATGTTGTACCCGCGGGTGCCGGGGCGGTGGCCGGCACCGCGCCGTAATTGAGCGCGAAGACGAGGTCGCCCCGCCGCCTGAGCCGCAGATCGTCGGGAAGGCGCAGCGTCGCCACGCCCGCCTCGGCGCAGAGCGCCTCGAGCAGGTCGGTGGTGAAGGCCGCATCGCTCAGCGTCGCCAGATACAGCACGCGGTCGCGGCGTAGCAGCGCGGCCCCGCCATCGTCATAGCGTGCCAGCGTCTCGACCCCGTCGCCGGGTTCGACCGTCTCGCGCCAGATTCCCGATGGATAGGACCGACCGTTCCACGCGAATGCGTCCTCGCACCCCGGCCGCAGCGTCTCGACCGACAGCACGCGCATCGGCAGCAGCGCGCGCAACGGCCCCGGCGGCAACCCCTCGGGATAGGTCAGTTCGGGCGTCTTCGCGCCCGAACGCGGCCCGAACAGCACGATCGCCCCGCCGCTCGCGAGCCGTTCGGCCATGCCCGGGCGCGGCATCGCCAGCGCGGGCACGACGATCAGCGCATAATCCGCCGGGTCGCCATCGGGCGCGATGAAGTCGACATCGACGCCGATCCCGCGCAGCGCGCTATACTGCTGCAGCAGGATACTCGTGTAATCATAGCTCTGGCCCTGCTGCTCGATCTCGCCGAGCCATTGCGCCTCGACATCGACCACCAGCGCGACGCGCGCACGCGTCGCCGGCGTGGCATTGAGGTCGAGCAAGGCGAGATCGCGCACCACCGCCTCGATCTCGGGCCAAGCGGCGGCTTCGCTGCTGTCGGGGCGGAGCAGGCCGGCGTGCATCTGCTCCTGCGCGAACGGCGCCTGCCGCCAGCGGAAATAGCTCACTACGCCGGCACCATGCGCGAACGCCTCGAGCGTCCACAGCCGCACCATGCCCGGCGCGGGCGCGGGGTTATGCGTCGCCCAGTTCACCGGCCCGGGCTGCTGCTCCATGATCCAGAACGCACCCGGTGCGAGCCCGCGCGTCTGGTCGAAGTAGAACGCGCTGTAATCGGGATGGCCGGTGCGCATGAAGCGCTTGAAGTCGGTCGGCGCAGCATCGGCCATGCGCAAGTCGGTGCGCCCGAGCGGGTAATTGTCGTACGAGGCGAAATCGAGATCGCGCGCGAGCCGGTGATTGTCGATCCCGGTCTCGTCCATCGGGATGAAATTGTGCGTGACGAACCGGCCGGGCGACAGGCGCCGCAGCACCTCGACTTGCGCATCGTGGAAACGCACGACTTCGTCCGACGAGAAGCGATACCAGGCGAGGCGATGCGCCGGGCTGGTCTCGGTCACCGCGCCGACCGGCAGCTCGATCTCGTCGAAGCTGCGATATTCCATCGACCAGAAGACGTTGCCCCAAGCATGGTTGAGCGCAGCGACATCGCCATAGCGGTCGCGGCACCACAGCCGGAACGCGTCGCGCGCGACGGGCGAGGCGCTCAGCGTGGTGTGGTGGCAGCACAGTTCGTTGTCGGTCTGCCACCCCGCGACGCTGGGATGCGCGCCATAGCGCTCGGCGAGCGCGGTGACGATCTTGACCGCGGCATCGCGATAGACGTCGCTCGAAAAGTCATAGTGCCGGCGTGAGCCGAAGCCCCGCGTGCGGCCGGTCGCAGGATCGACAGGCAAGATTTCGGGATGCGCGTCGATCAGCCATTTCGGCGGAGTCGCGGTCGGCGTGCCGATCACGACCTTCAGCCCGGCAGCGGCGAGCGTCGCAAGCGCTGCATCGAACCATTCGAAATCATATCGACCGGGATCGGGCTCGAGCCGCGACCACGCGAATTCGCCGATGCGAACGTAGCGCAAGCCGAGCGCCGCCATGCGCCGCGCATCGTCTGGCCACTGGTCGCGCGGCCAGTGTTCCGGATAATAGCAAACCCCGAGCACGTCGCTCTCCTCCCGCCGCTTTCAACGAAGCGGTGTTTGTGCACCCATCTCGCGCCGTTCTCGTGACGAGAAGCAGCCGGCGGGGTATACGAGCATATTTATCGGATAAATTGACCGGGTCAATCGCTCCGGATAGCGTTGTCAGAAAAATTGACCCTTGCTTTAGAGAGACATCGCCAATGCCAGCTGCCGCACCGCTGCCCGCCTTCGTTCGGCTCGATGGAGCACGGACCAGCATAGTGATCGATTGTCGGGGCGGGGCGCCGGTGGTGCTGCACTGGGGCGCTCGGCTTGCCGAGAGCGCCGATCCGGCGACGCTCGCTTTGCTCGGCGCGCGCGAGGAAGCGCCATGCTCGCCCGCACAGACGCCGCCATTGTCGCTCACGCCCTTGATCGGCACGGGGTTTCCGGGACGGACGGGGCTGTCGTGCCACCGGGACGGGCCGGGCTGGGCAAGCTGGACGGAGATCGTTGCCGTCCAATGCGGTGAGGACAGCGTCGAGATCGTCTCGCGCGACGCGGCCAATGGCGTGACGCTGCGCCATACCCTCCGTCTTGCGGCGGCGGGCGACGTGCTGCGCGCGCAAACCACGGTCACCAACGATGGCGCGACCCCCTTGGCGATCGAGGCGTGCGACGCTCCCGCGCTGCCGGTGCCGGCGGCGGTGTCCGACTGGGTGCTGTTCGATGGGCGCTGGTCGGGCGAGTTCCAGATGCAGCGCGTCGCACGCACGATGGGCGCGGTGTCGCGCGAGAACCGCCGCGGACGGACGAGCCACGATGCCTTCCCGGCGCTTCTCGCGCAGGTTGCCCCGTGCGGCGAGCAGCTGGGCGAGGTGTTCGGCTTCCACCTCGCGTGGAGCGGGAACCACCGGCTCTGGGCCGAGACGCTCTCCGACGGTCGCGCCTATGTCCAGCTCGGCGAACTGCTGCTGCCCGGCGAGATTCGCCTCGCGCCTGGCGCTGCGTATGCGAGCCCCGAACTCGTCTGCGCCTGGTCGGACCGGGGGCGCAGCGGGCTCTCGCAGGCTTTTC
Organism: Sphingomonas sp. AAP5; assembly: GCF_004354345.1. Lineage (NCBI taxonomy): Bacteria > Pseudomonadati > Pseudomonadota > Alphaproteobacteria > Sphingomonadales > Sphingomonadaceae > Sphingomonas > Sphingomonas sp. AAP5. Next base: position 119,789 of record NZ_CP037913.1, read on the forward strand.
ACGCGCATGTCCGCGCGCGCCCGCAGCATGCGCGGCTGCGCGCGAAGCCACGCCACGTGCATTACAACACTTGGGAGGCGGTCTATTTCGACCATGATCCGGCCAAGCTCATCGCGCTCGCCGAGCGGGCCGCGGCAATCGGGGTCGAGCGCTTCGTGCTCGACGACGGCTGGTTCCCCGCGCGGCGCAACGATCGCGCCGGGCTTGGCGACTGGACCGTCGATCGCAGCGTCTATCCCGAGGGGCTCGGGCCGCTGATCGACCGCGTCCGCGCGCTCGGGATGGAGTTCGGGCTGTGGGTCGAGCCCGAGATGGTCAATCCCGACAGCGACCTGTTCCGCGCGCATCCCGAATGGGTGCTGGCGACCCCGCCGGCACCGCAGCTCGGCTTTCGCCACCAGCTCGTGCTCGATTTCGGCCGCGCCGAGGTGCGCGACCATCTGTTTGCCGCGATCGACGCGCTGCTGCGCGACCATCCCATCGCGTATCTCAAATGGGACATGAACCGCGATCTCAGCCACCCCGGCGACGCCGATGGTCGAGCGGGAGCACATGCCCATGTCCTTGGGCTGTACGACTTGCTGGCGCGTCTTCGTGCGGCACATCCTGCAGTCGAGATCGAAAGCTGTTCCAGCGGGGGCGGGCGCGCCGATCTGGGCATTCTCGACCTGACCGACCGGGTGTGGACGTCGGACACCAACGATGCGCTCGATCGCCTGGCGATCCAGCGGGGGCTGTCGACCTTCCTGCCAGCCGAAGTGATGGGCGCGCATGTCGGCCCGACCGATTGCCACATCACCGGGCGGCGCGTCTCGATGGCGACGCGCGTGGCGACGGCGCTGTTCGGGCATTTCGGTGTCGAGGCCGATCTCGGCGCGTTGACCGACAGCGAGGGCGCCGAACTCGCGGCCGGGATCGCGCTCCACAAGCGGCACCGCGCGCTGATCCATTCGGGCGATCTCGTCCGGCTCGATCGCGGGGAGGGCGAAATCGCTTTCGGGATCGTCGCCGCCGACCGTGGCGAGGCGGTGTTCAGTTACACCCAGCTGCGCGAACAGCGCGGCTATTTCGCCGATCCGCTCCGGCTGGCGGGGCTCGATCGCGAGGCGGACTATCGCGTGCGGTGGGTTTGGCCGGTTGAGCCCAGCGTCGGGTCGCCGCTATTCGCCGCCTTGCGCGACGGTTTGATCGTGTCGGGCCAGTCGCTGATCGCGGTTGGCCTGCAACCGCCGCGCTTGAAGCCACAAGCGGGGTTCCTGCTCCACGTCGAACGGGTCTGACGTCGGGCGCTGGAGCCCGTCGAAGGTTCCGCCTGGCTTATCCCTACACTGGATTGGGGACTTCGATCTCCCGGCGCTGGGCAATCGCGCCCAGCAGGCCGAGCGGACCGGCGAGGCCGCGCAGGGCGTATCCCGCTAGCGCACCTTACTGCGCCATCTGGCGGGGATGCTTGCGTGCCCAATCGCGGTTCAGCGCAAGCGCCGCAAGCGTGCAGAGCGCCCCGGACAACAAATAGGCGCCAACCGACATCAATCCGAACGTGCTCGCCAGCCATAGCGCCGCAAGCGGTGCGAAGGCGGCGCCGATGAACCAGGATGCGGTCGCGGTCGTGCCCGCGCCCGTATAGCGGTGCCGGGGCGAGAAGCTGCCGTTGACCGCGCCCGAAGACTGGCCGAACGACAGGCCGAGCAGGACGAAGCCCAGCATCATGTACGTCCATTCGCCCGCCGCCCCGCGGCCGAGCAGTTGCGGGGCAAAGCCGCTGTAAGCGGCGATCAGCGCGGCCGAGACGCCGAGCAAGGTGCGGCGGCCGACCCGGTCGGCGATGACGCCGGACAGCGTTACCGCGATGAGGCAGACGAACGCACCGACCAGCTCGATCACCAGGAAGCGAACCGGCGGCTCCCCCGAGGTGAGCACGAACCACGACAAGGGGAATACGGTGACGAGGTGGAACAACGCGAAGCTCGCCAGCGGCGCGAACGCCCCGAGCACGACCGTACCCCCTTCTTCGCGAACCAGCGCGGAGAGCGACGATGGCTGCAGCTCGCGGCTTTCGAACAGCTGCTTGAACCCTGGTGTCGAGATCAGCCGCAGTCGTGCGAATAACGCCACCACGTTGATGACAAAGGCGACGAAGAAGGGAAAGCGCCAGCCCCAATCGAGGAAATCGGCGGTGCTGAGCGCGCTGAGCAGATACGCGAAGACCGCGGCGGCCACGAACAAGCCGACGGGGGCGCCGAGCTGCGGGATCATCGCAAACCAGCCGCGGCGCCCGGCGGGCGCGTTGAGCGACAGCAGTGCCGGAAGGCCGTCCCAGGTGCCGCCGAGCGCGAAGCCCTGCCCGATGCGGAACAGCGCCAGCAGGATGACCGCCCAGGCGCCGGCCTGCGCGTGGCTGGGGACGAAGGCGATCGCCGCGGTCGATCCGCCGAGCAGGAACATCGCGGCGGTCAGTTTGACGCCGCGGCCGTGCTTGCGGTCGATCCAGATGAAGGCCAGTGCGCCGATCGGCCGTGCGATGAAGGCAAGCGCGAAGAGTGCGAACGCATAGAGCGTGCCCGTCAAGGCATCGACGTACGGGAAGATGACCGACGGAAAGACCAGCACCGACGCGATCGCAAAGACAAAGAAGTCGAAGAATTCCGACGACCGTCCGATGATCACCCCGACGGCGATGTCGCCCGGTCGGACCTGATGGTCGCGCGCGTTGATCAGCTGCGCATCGCGCTCCAAGGGGGTCGAGTTCCCCGCGTCGAGTGCCGTCCCTACCATCGCATTCCGTCCTATCTGCTCAGTCGTGTGTGGCAGCGACTGCGGCGGCCGCCGTGATCGATCAGCGATGCCGACAGTCCCGCCATAGCGATTCACAAACCGCAAAACTTTGATCGCGGACAAAGTTCGGCAGTCGATCAGCGGCTACGCGTCGGGCATGGGCAGCACATCATCACATCGCATCCGCACGGCGTTGCGCCTTCCCCTCCTGGGGATTCCGGCATTGCTGAGCGGTTGCAACATGGTGGTGTTGAACCCGACCGGTGATATTGCCCTGCAACAGCGCAATCTCATCCTGTTCGCGACCGGGATCATGTTGATGATCATCGTGCCGGTGATGGTGCTGACGGTGCTGTTTGCCTGGCGGTACCGGCGCGGCAATCCCAACAAGATCTACGATCCCAATTTCGACCATTCGACCACGCTCGAGCTCGTGATCTGGGCGTGCCCGTTGCTGATCATCATCGCGCTCAGCGTCGTGACCTGGACGAGCACGCATCTGCTCGATCCGTTCCGCCCGCTCGAGCGTCTGTCGGCGGGCCGGCCGATCGCGCCCAACACCAAGCCGCTCGAGGTGCAGGTCGTCGCGCTCGACTGGAAATGGCTGTTCATTTATCCTGAACAGGGCATCGCCACCGTCAACGAACTGGCGCTGCCGGTGGACGTGCCGGTACACTTCTCGATCACGTCGACGAGCCAGTTCAGCACCTTCTACGCGCCGACGATGGCCGGGATGATCTACGCCATGCCGGGCATGCAGTCCGTGCTCAACGCGGTGCTCAACCAGCCCGGCGACAGCTGGGGCTATTCGGGCAATTATACCGGGCGCGGTCACACCGAGATGCGCTTCAAGCTGCGCGGCATGGCACCGGCGGATTTCGCGCGCTGGGTCGCGCGGGTGAAGGCCAGCAAGGGCACGCTCGCCGCGGCCAATTATGGCGCGCTGGAGAAACCCAGCATCAAGGTGCCGGCGCAGTATTTCGGGTCGGTCATGCCGGGCTTGTTCGACCGCGTGGTCAATCGCTGCGTCGCCCCGGGTGCGCCATGCACGATCGACGTGATGCGCCGCGACATGGCGCGCAGTCGGGGCGATGTTGCGGGCCGCAGCGCCGCGCCGCTGCATGGCACCACGCCGATTCCGGCGCTCTTCAAGGCCCCCGAGGACAAGGGCACGGGGCCCAACGTCACCAAGCCGGCCAAACCCGGCGCACCCGGCGAGCGCAAGCAAGGCGATCCGCGCAATCGCGATCTGTCGGCCACGCAGCCTTTCCTCGCCCCCGGTGCGCTTCGCACCGCGCGGTCTGATCCCCAAGCATCGGGACTTTCATGAGCGATCATCTTCTCAAATCGATCTTCGGGCGGCTGACCTGGGAATCGTTTCCGCTGCACGAACCGATCCTGCTCGGGACGTTCATCGTCGTCGCGGCGCTCGGCCTCGCGCTTGTCGGCGCACTGACGTACTTCCGGCTGTGGGGCTATCTGTGGACCGAATGGTTCACGAGTGTCGATCACAAGCGGATCGGCATCATGTACGTCATCCTCGGCATCATCATGCTGCTGCGCGGATTTTCGGATGCGCTGATGATGCGCGCACAGCAGGCGATTGCCTTCGGCGACAACCAGGGTTTTCTCGAGGCGCATCATTACGATCAGATCTTCACCGCGCACGGTACGATCATGATCTTCTTCGTGGCGATCCCGCTGGTGGTCGGCCTGGTCAACTTCGTCATGCCGCTGCAGCTCGGCGCGCGCGACGTGGCCTTTCCGTTCCTCAATAATCTCAGTTTCTGGCTGACCGCGGCGGGGGCGGTCCTCGTGATGATTTCGCTGTTCGTCGGCGAGTTCGCCAGCACCGGCTGGCTCTCCTACGCACCGCTCGCCGGGCTGGCGTACAGCCCCGAAACGGGGGTCGATTATTATCTGTGGTCGCTGCAGATCGCCGGTGTCGGCACGACGCTGTCGGCGATCAACATGGTCGCCACCGTCATCAAGATGCGCGCGCCCGGCATGACGATGATGAAGATGCCGGTGTTCTGCTGGACGGCGTTGTGTTCGAACGTGCTCGCCATCGCCATCTTCCCCGCACTGACCGCCGCATTCTTCCTGCTCATGCTCGATCGCTATATCGGCACGCATTTCTTCACCAACGAGCTCGGCGGTTCGCCGATGATGTATTGGAACATGGTGTGGATCTGGGGACACCCGGAAGTCTATGTCCTCGTCCTCCCCGCATTCGGCATCTATTCGGAAATCACCTCGACCTTCACGGGCAAGCGGCTCTTCGGCTATACCTCGATGGTCTATGCGACCGTGGTGATCACGATCCTGTCGTATCTCGTCTGGCTGCACCATTTCTTCACGATGGGGGCGGGGCCGAGCGTCAACAGCTTCTTCGGCATCGCCACGATGGTCATCGCCATCCCGACCGGCGCCAAGATCTTCAACTGGCTGTTCACCATGTACCGCGGCGACATCCGCTTCGAACTGCCGATGATGTGGGTGGTGGCGTTCATGCTGACCTTCGTGGTCGGCGGGATGACCGGCGTGCTGCTGGCGATTCCGCCCGCCGATTTCGTGCTGCACAATTCGCTGTTCCTGGTCGCGCATTTCCACAACGTGATCATCGGCGGCGTGGTGTTCGGGCTGTTCGCGGGAATGGTCTACTGGTTCCCCAAGGCGTTCGGTTTCAAGCTCGACGAGTTCTGGGGCAAGGTCGCCTTCTGGGGCTGGGTGATCGGCTATTGGGTCGCCTGGACGCCGATCTACGTCGTCGGACTGATGGGCACCACGCGTCGCGTGAACCATTTCGACGATCCTACGCTCCAACCCTATTTCATCGTCGCCGCGATCGGTGCGCTCATCATTCTGGTCGGCATCCTCGGCTTCGTGATGAGCATCGTGATGGGCTTCGTGAAGCGCGACCAGCTGCGCGATCTGACCGGCGACCCGTGGGACGGCCGCACGCTCGAATGGTCGACCACCTCGCCGCCGCCGGCGTACAACTTCGCCTTCACGCCGGTGATCCACGATCTCGATGCGTGGTACGACATGAAGAGCCGCGGTTACGAGCGGCCCGCCGGGGGCTATCGCCCGATTCACATGCCGCGCAACACCGGCGCCGGAATCATCCTGGCCGGACTCGCGCTCAGCCTCGGCTTCGGCATGGTGTGGTACATGTGGTGGCTCGCCGCATTGAGCTTTGCCGGGCTGATCGTCGTCGCGGTGGCGCATACCTTCAACTTCGCGCGCGACTATTTCATTCCGGCGGACGAGGTCGCGCTGACCGAGAGCAAGCGCCACCAGCCGGCCGTGGGAGCCTGACATGACCGACAACACGCGCTTCCCGAGCGACGCCGCGCCGAGCTGGCACATGGCCGAAGACGACGATCATGATCATGACGGCAACGGTGCCACCGTGCTCGGCTTCTGGATCTACTTGATGAGCGACGCGCTGATCTTCGCGTCGCTGTTCGCGATGTTCGGCGTGGTCCGGACGAATTATGCCGGCGGGCCGATGCCGCATGAGATCTTCGAGCTGCCGCTCGTCGCGCTCAACACCGCGTTGCTGCTGGCGTCGTCGATCACCTTCGGCCAGGCGATGCCGCATATCGAAGCCGGGCGGGTCGGCGCGACCCGCTTTTGGCTCGCGGTGACCGGCCTGCTCGGCGCTGGATTCATCGGCATCGAACTGTACGAATTCTCGACGCTGATCGCCGAAGGCGCAGGGCCACAGCGCAGCGCCTTCCTCTCGGCCTTCTTCACGCTCGTCGGCACGCACGGCGCGCACGTCACGGTCGGGCTGCTGTGGATCGGCGTCATGCTCGTCCAACTCGGGCAGCACGGCCTCAGCCAGCCGATGAAGCGCCGGCTGATCTGCCTGTCGATGTTCTGGCACTTCCTCGACATCATCTGGATCGGTGTCTTCACCTTCGTCTATCTGTTTGGAGTCCTCCGGTGAGCCAGCCCTCGATCGCGCCAGAAACCGCACATGGCGCCACGTCCGGCCACAGCCAGCGGGGCTACCGGATCGGCACGATCCTCGCGATCATCCTGACGGCGGTGCCGTTCTGGCTGGTGATGTCCGGGGTGCTGCACGATGCGCAGACGACGGCGGCGCTGATCTTCGCCATGGGCTTTGTCCAGATCATCGTTCACGTGCTTTGCTTCCTGCATCTCGACACGCGGTCCGAAGGCGGCTGGACGTTGCTCGCTTTCCTGTTCACCACGGTGATCGTCGTGTTGACGATCGCCGGGTCGATCTGGGTGATGTATCACCTCAATGCCAACATGATGCCGATGCCGATGCCTGGCGGCCTGGTGATCCCGGCGCACTGAGCGCGGACGCCACCCGCGCGCGGGTGCCTCGTTCGCGGCGCGGCCTACCTGCCTGACGCCTTCGGCATATACCTAGCTGTGCCGAATTGATGCAGGTTTATCATCTCGTGGGCGTATGAAACTTCCTATGCTCAGCATGGATATCTGCGCCGATGATACGGCACCCGACTCGAGGGTGTGCGCGAGCGTGATGCGCAGCGAACGCGCGGCATTGGATACGATCGGACGGTATAAAAGCGTTTCTCGTGGCGAAACGGTGATCTGGGCCGGTGACGAAAGCACCATCTGCGGCAATTTGCTGTCCGGCGTGCTCAAGCTCGTCGCCTGCACCACGCAGGGTCGTGAGCAGATCGTCGGGCTGCTGTACCCAGCCGATTTCGTCGGGCAGCCCTATCCAGGGCGCGCTGAATTCACGATCACGGCGATGACGGATGCCGAGTTATGTGTGTACTCGCGCAGAGCATTCGAGCGGCTGCTGACCGATCAGGCCGGGATGGAGCGCTTGTTGCTTCAGCGCACATTGGCAGCCCTGAACGTTGCCCGTCGGCAGATGTGGACGCTGGCCCGGACATCGGCGGCTGAAAAGGTCGCGGGGTTTCTGATCGACATGACCTCACGCACAGCGTCGAGCGGATGCAGGGCGACCTACGACGCCCCGGTGACCTTCGACTTGCCTTTGTCGCGCGGACAGATCGCCGACGTCCTGGGGCTCACCATCCAAACGGTGAGCCGGCAGATGACCCATTTGAAGGCGGCCGGGATTATTCGGCTTCCCGGCGGACGCGCGATCACGATCACGGACTCGATCGGACTGGAAGCGCGGGCGGTCGCCGCATAGCGGCCTGGCGTACCGGCGTCATCGTACCGCGCGCGATCTCAGGTCGCTGCCGAGCAGGGTGCCCGGGGGTATGGCCGTCGGCGCTCCTCGATCCGGGGGCATGGACGCCATATATCCGATCTTCTCGGTTACGCGCGCGGATGACCGATGCGTTTGGCGAGGTCTCCGCGAAGCCGACGGCGTTGCGGTGCCGGCAACCCGAAGATGCCTGGACCGCGCCCGCAATCATCGAACGCTAGCTCGGTCGGACCGAGATGTGCATCCGAATGTATGATTGTGCCGCTCAGAGGTTGTCGGCAAGTTCCGTCAGCTATGCTTAACAGATCGTTCAAAGACGTCGATGGAGGTATTCAGACGCGCCTGGTCCAGGGGCCGATCCGGCTGACCTTCGCATCGATTGTGCTTCGGCGTTGAACGCGCTTGTTTTTGACGACGATCTGATCGCCGAGCTCGATCGATCCGTCGGCGCTGCAGGTCGCAATGCCTTGTTGTCCGACCTCGCAGACTGGACCGAAAAGATCGGAGACCGGCTCCATCTGTTGATCGGCGCGGGGGACTTGAAGGGCGCCCGTCAAGAGGCGCATTTGCTACGAAACGCGACCGCCCGTGTCGGTGCCTTCCGCTTGATCGACTGTCTGGTCGAGGTGGAGCTTTATGCTGGTGTGCAGCTGACCGAAGCCGTCTTTGCCTCGAAGCTCGCTGGTGCTGTCGAGGAATTCGTCCAACACGCACGGCTCTTTGCCGGTCAATCGTTCGCCGTCAATTCCCATGCGACCGTGGCGGTGATATCGCCGCCGCCGTAAATCGGCGTTAAATCGTGTGTACGCGGGGGGCGTACACAGGGGCGGCCTTGGCTCACCAACCCGGTGCATCCGGCAAGACATGCAGTCGCATGATTTGTTAACCATTTATCGGCACGTCGTTAGGTAATTATCCGTAGGGGCGAGTATGCGGCACCTTCCTGACAAGGCGATGAATCGGCGCAGTCCCGGCGGCGCCGCGACGCCATCTCCGACCACACACTCATGGCGCCCGATGCTCCAAACGTCGCTATGCCAATCCCGATGATACCGACGGCCGAAGATTTACGGATCGCCTCGCTTCGAGAACACGCCATTCTGGGAACTGAGCGCGAAGACCGTTTCGACCGGATCGCGAAGCTTGCAGCGGGGTATTTCAAGGCGCCGATCGCGCTGGTTTCGTTGATCGACGAACAGCGCCAGTGGTTCAAGGCGTGCATCGGCCTCGACGTCGGTGAGACGCCGCGCGATTGGGCCTTTTGCGATCATGCGATCAATCTGGCTCCCGGCTCGGTCATGGTGGTCGAGAACGCGCTTGCCGACGCCAGGTTCGACACCAACCCGCTGGTCTTGGGCGCGCCCGCTATCCGCTTTTATGCCGGGGCTGTCCTGACGACGTCGGACGGGCACAATCTCGGCACCTTGTGCGTCATCGATACGGAGCCCAGGCCGCGCCCCAGCGAGGCGGATATCGACTATCTTCGGTCGCTTGCGCAACTGGTCGTCGACCAGCTCGAACTGTCGAAGGCACGGTCGATCCTCGACGAGCAGAACCGCCTGTTACGGACCGCCGAGGCGATGTCCGGCGTGGGCCACTGGCGCTTCGATCTCGTTGCGCAAAAAGTCATCTGGTCTGACGAAGTCTTCCGAATTCACGGTCTTCCGGTTTCCCAAGCGGTCCCGGACTATGAGGCAATCCAGAAGTTATACCATGAGGACGACCGCGAAACGCTGACGCGGTTCGTCGCGAATGCGGTCGAAACCGGCGAAGGGTATGATTTCGGATTGCGGATCCGCCGGCCCGACGGAGAAATCCGTCACGTGATCGCGCGCGCCGAGTGCTCCGCCGATGCCAGCGGCAAAACGACGTCGCTCTTCGGCGTATTCCAGGACGTTACCGCGCAACATCTGGCCGCCGCCTGCGTCGCCGAGAGCGAGCGCCATTACCGGCTGCTCGCAGACAATGTCAGCGACGTGATCGCGCTCTATGGGGCAGACGGCATCTTTCGCTACGTTTCCCCGTCGGTCACCGATTTGCTCGGTTACGCACCCGACGACCTGATCGGCAAAACCCCGTTTGCGTTCATGCATCCGGATGATCACGCGCGCGTCGCCGAAGCGTTCAGCGCGGCATCGGCCGCGGGGGACGGACGGACGATCGAATATCGCGCGCTCACCAAGGCGGGCGAGGCGCGGTGGCTCGAAGCGCGTCCGAAATTCCATTGGGATCGCGCGGGCAAGCTGCTCGAAATCTCGGATTCGGTGCGAGACGTGACGGCGCGCGTAACCGCGAAGAGGGCGCTGGAGGACAGCGAAACGCGCTTCAGGCGCCTGGCAGAATCGGCCCCGATCGGCATTTTCAGGGCCGACGCCGACGGCAACGTCACCTACGTCAATCGCGAGTGGGTCGCCAAGGTCGGTCTCAGTTTCGAGGAATCGCTGGGCAATGGGTGGATGCGGGCCTTGGCCGATCCGACGCCCTTTATCGAGCGGCCGGCATGGATCGGCTTCGTTCCGGGTGAAGTCCGCGTCCGCCAATCGAAGTTCAAGCGCGCCCATGGCGGAGAGATGTGGGTCGAAACGGTCAACAGCGCCGAATTCGACGACCAAGGTAGCCTGACGGGGTTCATCGGCGCGGTCATCGACATTACCGAACAGCGTCAGTCGCAGATCGACCTTGCCGAGAGCAAACGCCTTTTCGAGACGCTGGCCAGCCTGTCGCCGGCCGGCATCTTCCGAACCGATTCATCGGGCAACTGCACCTATGTCAACGACGCATGGCTGAAATTGTCGGGGTTGGTCGAAGCCGAGGCGTTCGGGAGCGGTTGGGCGTCGGCGATCCACCCCGATGATCGGGATCGGCTCTTCGGGGATTGGATCGGCGCAGTCGAACAGCGCATCGGTCTGCGGAGCGAATTTCGCTTTCAGCACCGTGATGGTCGCACATGCTGGGTCGAAGTGATCAGCGAACCCGAGATTGACGAGCATGGCAGCCTGGTGGGCTATATCGGCGTCAACATCGACATCACCCAGCGCAAGCTGGCGGAGAAGGCGCTCGGCGAGCGCGAGGAGCAGCTCAGCCTGTTGGCCGCGAACGCCACCGATGCCGTATTTCGGCTAAGCCTCGACGGAACGTGCATCTACGCGTCGCCTTCGGTCGCCAGGTTGCTTGGCGTCGATCCCGCGGGACTCATCGGCCGGAACATGTTGACCAGATTCCATCCCGATGATGCAGCACGGGTCAATGCGCAGTATAAGCGGCTTGCGACGGGGGATCAGGATCAACTGATCGTCGCGTACCGGGCCGAGCCGATTGACCGGCCCGGGATCTGGGTGTGGCTCGAGGCGAACAGCGGCCTGGTGCGAGATCCGGCGACGGGATTGCCTTCGGAAATCATCGTTTCGGTGCGCGACATATCCGAACGCAAGCGCCTCGAACTCGATCTCGAGCGCGCGCTCGCCGCCGCGGAGGGCGCTGCCGAGGCGAAGACGAGCTTTCTCGCCAATATGAGCCACGAAATCAGGACGCCGATGAACGGTGTGCTCGGGTTTACCGAGTTGCTGCTCGCGGATACGCTGACCCCCGACCAGCGGCGCAAGGTCGAACTCATCGCCGACTCCGGCACCGCCATGATGCGCTTGCTCAACGACATTCTCGATCTGACGAAGATCGAGGCGGGGCAGTTGGTCATCTTTCACGATGTGGTCGACCTGCCACATCTCGTCGGCGCGTGCATCAAACTGATGGCGCCGCTCGCGCTCGGGAAATCGCTGCCGATCACCTTCTCAATGGCCGACGGCGTTCCCTCGAACATCATCGGCGATGGGCTGCGCTTGCGGCAGATCATCCTCAATCTGCTGGGCAATGCGATCAAGTTCACGACGGTCGGATCGATCACGATCCGGGCCGAGGTGCAGGGCGCAATGCTTTCGCTCAGTGTCGAAGACACGGGTATCGGCATCGACGAGGACCGGCAGGCTGCCGTTATGGGGAAATTCGTGCAGGCCGAGGACGGCACGGCGCGGCGGTTCGGCGGGAGCGGGCTTGGCCTCAGCATCAGCGCGGAGTTGGCGCAGCTGATGGGCGGGACGCTGACCCTCAACAGCACGAAAGCCGTCGGCACGACGCTGACCCTCGCGCTTCCGCTCCGCGTGGCCGAAGACCAGGCACGAATTGCACGCACTGCCGATCAGGCGAAGCAGAGCGATGCCGTCTCGTCTGACTTGGGCTTGCATATCTTGGTTGCCGAAGATCATGAGATCAATCAGCATTTGGTCAAGGCGATGTTGGCTCGGCTCGGGTGCAAGACCACCATCGCGCCAAACGGTGCCGTCGCCGTGGCCGCCGTCGATGAGATGATCAGGTCGGGCGAGGCGTTCGATCTGGTCCTCATGGATATGCAGATGCCGACGCTCAACGGCGTCGACGCCACGCAGCGCATCCGTGCCGCAGGGGTCGATGCCGCGATGCTTCCGATCGTTGCGTTGACGGCCAACGCCTATGAATCGGACATCGAGACGTGTCGTAAAGCCGGGATGCAGGATCATCTCAGCAAGCCGATTACGATCGACGCCCTTCGCGCCGTGATCCAGAAATACCGTCGTGCGCCCGATCCGGCACCCGGGGATGCCGCTCCGTTTCGAGTCAGCAGCGCGCTCGCGAAGAAATTCGCGGATCGGACCGACCGCCTGATCGCCAGGATCGAGACCGTCGTCGCGGCCGGAGACCTGGATCCGCAGACCGCGGACGAATTGCAGGACGAGCTCCACAAGCTCGCCGGCAGTGCGGGGTTCTTCGATGACGACGGCATCGGCGAAATCGCTGCCGAATTCGCCGAGACGCTGGCGCGGCTTCCCGTCCCGGAAAAGCTGGCGTTTCTAAGCGCTGGAATGACACGGCTGCGAAGATCGAATGCCGCGTTCTGGTGAGCCGAGCTTGCACCACATTTCAAGGAAGATGGATGGCGACGATCGTAATTGTCGAGGACGACGAACTGGTACAAGAAATCGTTGCGCGGGCGCTGGAAAGCGCGGCGCACACCGTCATTCCCGTCGCGGATGGTTTGGACGCGATCGATTGTCTCTGGGAAAACGATCCGGATCTCATCATTCTCGATTGCGCGCTACCCGGAAAAGGTGGGCTGCCGATCTTGCAGGAATTGCGCGCTTCGCCGCGGTTTCAGGCGATCCCGGTGCTCATGCTCACCGCGCGCCGGAGCGATTGGCACGCCCGGCTCGCGATGGATGCAGGCGCGAGCGCGTATCTTCGCAAACCCTTCAAAGTGGAAGATTTGCTGCGCATCGTCGGCGAGCTTCTCCAGAAAGCGGATGCGGTGCAGCCCATCGTCGATCGGAGCGGCGCCGAGGCCGAACCGCTGATCGATATCGATTATCTGAGCACACTGCGATCGTCGCTGGGGCTGCACGATACGCACGTCTTGCTTGGCATGATGGCTGACACCTTGGACCAGTCGATCCAAACCCTCGTCCAAGCGCTTGAAGCGGGCGATCGCACGCGAGTCGCGCAAGAAGCCCATGCGCTGGCAGGCGCGGCAACGACCGTTGGTGCGGCGCGATTGGCCGAAATGTGCCGCACGATCGAACGCGCTCCCGACGATCGTAGCGATAGGAGCAACCAGCTGGCGGCGACGGGCAGAGCGACGCGCGAAGCGATCGAAAGCGCCCTGTCCGAAGATGCCGCAGTGTCGCTCTCGGATCCTCTCTCCTAGGGCGTTTCGTCGCCGCGCGCTTCGAGCGCCTGGAAGGCAAGAACGGCTTGCGTCCGGTTGCCGACGGCAAGCTTGCGGAAGATCGCCGCGAGGTGCGATTTGATCGTCGGCTCGGCCAGCCCGAGCTCGTAGGCGATCTGCTTGTTCTGCTGTCCGCCCGCAATCGCCCGCAGCACGCGGAGTTGCGCGGTCGACAGCTCCCCGAGGCGTCGCGCCAGATCTTCGTGCTCGGTTCCCGCCCCGTCGGCCATTGCGGCATCGGGGAACCACTGGCCACCCGCCAGGATCACCCTGATCGCCGCAATCATCTCGTCGATTTCGGCAGATTTCGAAATGAAGCCCTTCGCGCCCAGGCCGCGGCCTTGCCGGATCGTCGTCATGTCGTCGCGACCGGAAACGATGGCGACAGGGGTTGCCGACGAAAGCGAGCGCACCATGGCGAGCCCGGAAAGTCCATTCACGTCCGGCAGCATCAGATCGAGCAAGACAAGGTCGAAACGCCTTTCCCGCAGCGCGGTCTCGACTTCCGTCATGGTGCTTACCGTCGTCACGACCGCCTCGCCATCGACCGCGCGTGAAGCCATGGATAGCGCCGCTGCGCAAATCGGATGGTCGTCGACGACAAGGATCGAGGGTGGCGTTGTCATAGGTCTCTGGGCCCCGGGGTAACGATTCGTTTATCGATCCAACTGCGGCGGTTCCGGCAAGAATCCGCAGCCGAACCGCTAATGTGTCTATCGCTGATCTGAAAGGATTAGTCATCGTTTTGGCGATCTCGTCTTTTCGGATGAAGCCGCCGGATGGCAAGATAGGCTTAACGGGTTGGGCCGTGAATGGCCTGGCTATGACAAAAAACACCTCCTTCTTGCCCGCTTCGACGCCCCGCTGCGCTGGCATTCCCGCGGTCGCGATGACCGCGCTGACGCTGGTCTTCGCGTCCCCCGTCCACGCCGAAGGCGTCAAGGCCGGAACAATCATCAACAACAGCGCGACCGCGACCTATCCCGAGGGCGGGACGCAAGCGACGATCACGTCCAACACCGTTTCGATCCGCGTCGATGAGATGCTCGACGTGGCGGTGGCGGCGCGGGAAACGGCCGACGTGGCGACGACGGCGGGGAGCGCGGCGCAGGTCTTGGCCTTCACGGTCACCAACAAGGGCAACGGTGAGGAAAGCTTCGCGCTGGCGGCTGTCGGGACCGTGACCGGCAACGCGTTCGATCCCACCATCACCCAGCTCGCGATCGATACGAACGGCAACGGCCAGTACGAGCCGGGGGTCGATGCGGTGGTCGCAGCGGGTGGCGCAACGCCGGTGCTGGCGCCGGAAAGCGGCGTCACCGTCTTCGTCGTCTCCTCGATCCCGGCCGACGCTCTTGATGCAAAGCATGGCCTCGTCCGGTTGAGCGCTACGGCAACGACCGGCAGCGGGGCGCCGGGAACCCTGTTTGCCGCGCAGGGCACGGGCGGCGGCGACGCCGTCGTAGGCGCGACCCACGCGCTGCGGGAGGGCACGAGCGGATTTGTCGTCAGCCGCGGGACCGTCAACCTGGTGAAGTCGGCAACGGTGGCCGATCCGTTCGGGGGCTCACGCGCCGTGCCGGGATCGATCATCACCTGGCGTCTGGTTTCGACCGTGACGGGCTCGGGCAGCGTTGCGGGCCTGCACGTGATCGACGCGATTCCCGCGGGCACCGGCTACCAGGCGAGCTCGCTCACGCTCGACGGCGCCACTCTGTCGGATGCCGCCGACGCCGACGTCGGGACTGCGTCGAGCGCCGGCATCGATGTCGCGCTGGGCGCGCAGACTGCCGGAACGACCCACACCGTCGAATTCAAAACCCGCATCAATTGAGGATGATCGCTATGAAATTCTTTGCTTTTCTCGCTGCTGTCGCTTTGCCCGTGGTCGCCATTGCGGCGACCAACGCAGTGTCGCTCAGCAGCACCGTGACGACCGAGAAAACGGTCCTGACCAACGGGCATCCGGAAACCGTGGTTTCGGACGCGAAACACGTGGTCCCCGGTGACCGGCTGATCCTGGCGACGAATTATCGCAACGTGACCACGCAGCCGGTCGTGCACTTCGTCGTGACCAACCCTGTGCCGAACGGCGTCATCTTCACCGGCGACAGTACGCCTGGAGCACAGGTGTCGGTCGACGGGGGGCGCACCTTCGGGGCGCTTGCCGCGCTCCGGATCGCGGTTGCGGGTGTCGCACCACGACAGGCTCAAGCAACCGACGTTACCCATTTGCGCTGGACGCTGCCCAGCATCGCGCCGGGCGCGAGTGGGTCTCTGAAGTACCGCGGCATCGTCCGCTAACCAACCGCTGCGCGCGCCGGCGGGGCGAGGCGCGCACACCCTAATCGGAGACTATCATGACACGTGCCAGCACCCTGCTGGGCGCGGGGAGCCTTGTCGCGCTCGCCGTACTTGGCTCTACTCCCGCATTCGCGGCCGGGACTCAGGCCGGATCGACCATCACCAACACGGTTCAGGTCAACTACCAAGTGGGCGGCGTGGCCCAGAACCAGATTGCCGCGTCGGACAGCTTCACCGTCGACCGCAAGGTGAATCTCGTGGTTGCGGCGGTCGGAACGTCGACCACCCAGGTTTCACCGGGACAACTCGCCGCGGTCACGGCGTTCTCGGTCACCAATACATCCAACGCCACGCTCGACTTCGCGCTGGCCGTTTCGCAGCAGACGGGGGGCGCCGGAGCGCATTCGAACACCGACACGTTCGACGCGACCAATCTGCGCATCTACGTCGATACGAACGCCAACGGCGTCTACGATGCCGGCGACAGCCAGGTCACCTATCTCGACGAGCTGGCAGCCGACACGTCCAAGACGGTGTTCGTCGTTGCCGACATCCCGCTCGGCCGCGCCACCAATGATGTCGCTGCAGTGACGTTGACCGCGACCGGGCGCGAAGGCGGTACGGCAGGGACCCAGGGTAACGCCCTGGTGCAGACCACCGGCAGCAATACCGCTGGCATGGATACCGTGTTCGCCGACGGTGCCGGCGCGACAGACGCCGCGCGAGACGCAGCGTATTCGGCAAAGAACGATTACACCGTCTTTGCCGCCGCGTTGAGCGTGACCAAGGTCAGCCGGATCGTCAGCGATCCCTTCAACGGCACGACCAACCCCAAGATGATCCCGGGCGCGACGATCGAATATTGCATCTCGGTCGCCAATGCGGCCGGCGGTGCAAATGCCACCAACGTGGCGCTGGCGGACGTGTTGCCGACCACGATCACCTACCTCTCGTCGTTCGGCATCTTTCTCAACGGAACCGTGACGGGGTCGACCTGCAATGCGGATGGCGCGAGCGGCGGGAGCTTTGCCTCCGGCACCATCACGGGAACGCTGTCGAGCGTCGCTGCGGGCGACGCCCGCACCCTGCTGTTCCGCGCGACCATAAACTGACGAAATTCGCCGGTGGTTCAAATCCTTGCTTCGACCCGGAGCCACCGGCGGACCCGCTCCTGTCTTGAAATCGAGATGCGCAAACTCTTTCTGATCCTCTGTGCATGGATGGTGGCGATCGTGGCGTGCTGCGCCGCGCTGGCAAGCGCATGCCAGGCGCAGACGCGGATCGAGAATGTCGCGCGGGCTGACTGGTCCAACGGCAGCATCGCCTCCAACCCGGTCACCGTTACTGTCGAGGCTATAGCGGTCACGCTGACCACCTACCGTCCAGACGTCGGTTCGCCGCTCGTCTTTTCGGTGCGGACGCCGCTGTGTCAGGCCGTCGCCCCGCAAGCGGCCGCGCCGATCGGTCCGGCAAGCGCAGCCGGGATCGGCGGCGTTACGCCCTCGACGGAGGTTCGGGCCGGCGAACCGTTGATCTTCAAGCTGGCGGCGCCGAGTGCGAACCGCGATCCCCAAGCGATCGATACCGTCACGGTCACCCTGGTGACGACGAGTGGCGATCGCGAAACGCTCGTCGTGTCCGAAAACGCCATGAACAGTGGCGAATTCGTCGGAATCATCGCCACGCGTGCCGCGCCGCCCGCGCTCGCCACCGGCGATTGCGCGCTGAGCCTGAGCGCGGACGACAAGATTTCGATCGAATGCCGTCGCGACGGCACGCAGAAGCCGATCGCAACGGCCATCATCGACACTCTGGTGGATCCCGCCGGAGTGGCGTTCGACAGCGAAGACGGCACTCCGGTCTCCGGCGCGCGCGTCACGATGCTTGATGCCGTGACGGGCCTGCCCGCGGTGGTGTACGCCGCCGATGGAAAGACGCGATATCCGTCGAGCATCGTCACCGGGCAAACCGTGACCGATGGCGCCGGACAGACGTACGCGCTGCCGCCGGGCGAGTATCGCTTCCCACAGGCCAACGCCGGACGCTATCGCCTCAAGGTCGAGGCCCCGGCGCCCTATGTGGCACCATCGAGTTTGACGCCGATCCAGTTCGCCACCTTGCTCCGACCCGGTGGTCAGCCCTTTGTCGTCAACGGCGCGTCGTATGGCGAGGTGTTCACGCTGAGCGGACCGGCGGAAGTTCGGATCGACATTCCGCTCGACCGGCCGCCTGTGGCTATCAACCTCACCAAGACGGCGTCGCGGGGCGTGGCATCGCCGGGCGATCGGGTCGTTTACACGATCACGGCGCGCAATCCGGACACGACGCATGCCAAGCGCGGCGTCATCCTGACCGACATCCTGCCGACGGTCATGCGTTTGCGACCCGACACGATCCGCGTCGATGGAGCGAGCGATCCCGCCGCGGTGACGATTGCCGCAGACGGACGCACGATCACCGTCGATCTCGGGACGATCGCGGCGGGCGCACAGCGCACGCTTACCTATGTCCTGCAGGTTCGGCCGGATGCCCCGGCAGGGCAAGCGCTCAACCGCGCACGGACGATCGACGTGCGTGGCGCCGAGAGCAACGCCAGCGTCGCCGTCAGGATCGATCGCGACACGATCGCCGCACGCATGACGATCGTCGGCCGGATCATGGCGGGCGGTTGCGCCGCGATCCCGCGGGTTGCGGCAGGCATCGCAGACGTGCGCGTCTTTCTGGAGGATGGCAGCTACGCGATCACCGACCGCGATGGCCGCTATCATTTCGAGGGCGTTTTGCCGGGGCGGCATGTGGTGCAGGTCGATCCGACCAGCCTTTCCCCAGCGAGCAGCTTCGTCGACTGCGTGCGCAGCACGCGGTCGGCGGGCAGCGCCATTTCGCGCTTTGTCGAAGGGCAGGGCGGGGCGCTCGTCACGGCCGATTTCCACGCCGTGATTTCGGCACAGTCCGGGGTGGCGCGCACCGATGTACCAGAACCCGTCTCGGACCGCGTCGCCGCCGCTGGCGAGCGCGACTGGTTCGCCGATGGCAAAGCCGATATCTCCTGGCTCTTCCCGGAACCCGACCACAACCCGCGGGCGCCAGCGGTGCGCGTCGCAATCCGCCATCTGCCAGGCCAGAAACTCACCTTGTTCGCGAACGGCACGCCGGTCGATCCCGTCGCGTTCGACGGGAGCCGCACCGAAGCGGCGCAGCGCTTCGCCGTCAGCATGTGGCGCGGGGTGCCGCTCGGCGACGGTACGACGCATCTGACCGCCGAAGTCCGTGGCAGCGACGGCGCGCTGGTCACGACGCTGTCGCGCGACGTCCATTTCGTGCGAACGGCGGCGCGCGCGCAGTATCTGCCCGAAAAATCCGTGCTCGTCGCCGATGGCGTCCGCCGCCCGGTCCTCGCGGTCCGCCTCATCGATCGCGACGGCCGCCCGGTTCACGCCGGGACCGTCGGCGATATCGCCGTGTCTGCGCCCTATGCGACGGCGATGGAGATCGACGCCGAACAGGCACGCGCGCTGACCGGGCTCGGCCGGGCCAAACCCGTGTGGCACGTGACGGGCGACGACGGCAACGCCTATATCGCGCTCGCCCCGACCACGGTGAGCGGCGCCGTCACGATCACGTTCAGCTTCCGCGATCGCGATACCGTCCGCTCGCAGCAAGTCGAGACATGGCTCGAACCGGGCGCCCGCGCCTGGACCATCGTTGGCTTGGCCGAGGCCGGTGTCGACCGCGCGGGGCTGGCAGGCCATATCGAAGCGATCGAGCGTGCGGACAAGATCCGCGCCGACGGTCGGATCGCCTTCTACGCAAAGGGGCGAATTCTGGGAAAATGGCTGCTGACGCTCGCCTATGACAGCGCAAAGCGGCGCGAGGACCAGCGCCTTTCGGGCGCGATCGACCCCAACACTTATTATACGCTCTATGCCGATCGCTCCGAGCGAAGGTTCGACGCGGCATCGACGCGCAAGCTCTACGTCAAGCTCGAGCGGCGCCAGTTCTATGCGCTGTTCGGTGATTTCGAGACGGGCTTCGGCGAAACCGATCTCGGCCGCTACACCCGGACGGCGACCGGCTTCAAGGCGGAAGCGCGGGGCCGTCGCCTTGCCGCCAGCGGTTTTGCCGCCCGCATCGCGACTCGGCATCGTCGCGACGAGATCCAGGGCAATGGCCTGTCGGGCCCCTATGCGCTGGCGTCGCGCGACGTGCTCGCCAATAGCGAGCAGATTGTCATCGAAGTCCGCGACCGGCTGCGCTCCGAGCGGATCATGGACCGCCGCGCGCTGACTCGTTTCGTCGATTACGATATCGATTATGCTGCCGGAACGATCCGCTTCTCGGCACCCGTCCTGAGCCGGTCGAGTGACCTGAACCCGCAGTTCATCGTCGCCGATTACGAGGTCGATCGGGACGATTCCGGCGCGCTCAATGGCGGCGCGCGCGTGCGGTATGACGGCAGGGGCGGCGCGCTGCGCGTCGGGGCCACCGTGCTGCACGACGATGGCGATCAGGGGCGGACCGATCTGATCGCGACCGATCTCCGCCTGCGGTTTGCGCGCGACACCGAGATCCGCGCCGAACTCGCCGCCAGCCGGGGCAATCGGTCGCTTTCGGGCGCCGCGAACACCCAGCCCGGCCAGAGCAGCGGAATGGCCTGGCAGGTCGAGGTCGAGCATCATGATCGACGCTTTGATCTGCTCGGCTATGCGCGGCAACAGGATCTTGGCTTCGGGCTTGGCCAGCAAAACGGCGCCGAACGTGGCCGCCGCAAGATCGGCGCCGATCTTCGCGCCAAGGTCACGGAAAACCTCTCTGCAACGGCGAGCGTGTGGAACGACGCTAGCCTGGTCGATGCGACCACCCGCCGCGCGGCGCAGCTGCGGCTCGACTATCGCGGCGCGCGGACCGATCTTCGCATCGCGCTGGCGCATGCGGAGGATCGCCTCGCCAATGGCGGCGCGGCGGTCTCGACGCTGATCGAGGGTGGCGCGACGCAGCGGCTGTTCGACAATCGACTGGAGCTCGATGCGAGCAGCAGTCTCGCCTTGGGCAATGCCGGCAGCATCGACTTCCCGCAACGCCACCGCGCCGGAGCGCGCTTCGCGCTGAGCGATTCCGTCACGCTGGTCGGCACGTACGAGCTGGCGCATGGCGACAAGATCGATGCACGGACCGCGCGCCTGGGCTTCGACCTCAAGCCCTGGGCCGGCGGCCGCATCACGAGCAGCGTGTCGGATCAGATGCTGAGCGAATATGGCCGGCGCAGCTACGCAGCCTATGGTCTTGCGCAATCGTTCGAGCTCGGCAAGCATTGGACGATCGACGCGACGATCGATGGCAACCGTACGCTCGGTGGGATCGATCCGGCGACGGTCGTCACCGTCGCACAGCCCGTTGCCAGCGGTGGTTTCGTCGGCAACGGTGCGACGCTGACCGAGGATTTCACCGCGCTGACGTTGGGGCTGGGCTATCGCGGTGGCCGGTGGAGCAGCACGGCGCGTGCGGAGTATCGTCTCGGCTCGCTCGGTGACCGGGCCGCCCTGACGCTCGGCTTGCTGCGTCAGCTCGGCGAGGGGCAGGCACTCGGCGGCCTTGCGACCTGGTCGCGTGTCCAGGTCGGGGGCACCACCACCAGCGTCGCCAACGTCGCTGTGTCGGCGGCATCGCGACCCGCCTCCCGTCAGGTTGCGTTCTTGGCCAAGCTCGAATACCGCGCCGACAGTGTGAGCGGCGCGGTCGGGGGTGCGACGGCGCCCGGCGGCGGCGTGTTGCTCGTCACCGGGGATGCGCGTTCCGGCCGGTTGCTCGGTAGCCTGTCGTTCGATTGGGCACCGTATGGCCGCGACGAAACCGGCCTGTATCAGCGCAGCGAGATCGGCTTCTTCCTCGCCGCGCGCTATACCAGCGACCGGATCGCGAGCTATGACCTTCGCGGCGTGACCGCCGTGGCGGGGCTCGACGGACATCTCGGCCTGGCGGACTGGCTCGAAGTCGGGGTGCACGCAACCGCGCGCGTCGATCTCGACGGGCGCACCCTGGCCTATGCCGTCGGCCCGGTGATCGGACTTCGCCCGGCCGCCAATATGCTGGTCACTGCCGGCTGGAATTTTTCCGGCTTTGCCGACCGCGACTTTGCGGCAGAGCGGTCGACGCATCATGGCGCATTCCTCACCGCACGTCTGAAGTTCGATCAGACGCGCTTCGCTTTCCTGGGACTATCGGGTCGATGAAAAGGGTTTTTGCCGCGCTCATGGCGCTTGTGGCGCCCGCTGTGGCGCACGCCTCGTGCGATGCTGCGAGCCAGTACACTTTTGCCTTCGCCAACCAGCCGGCGGCGACGCTCAATTACGGTTCCACCTATGCCTACACCGCCGTCAGCAGCGCTGGCGCTTCGCTGCCCTTTTCCGTGGCGATTGCGCAGAACGGACTGAGCTCGACGGCCATCGCGAACACGCAGATGCCGGCGATCGGGACGTTGATCACAGGCCCCGATGCGACCAAACGCGACCTCGTCTTCGGGGGAATTTTTGCGGGCCGGACCACCGACCTGACCAGCGGAACGCGGGTCATCACGGTGACCTTCACATTCTCCACGCCAATTCGCGACTTCTCGGTCGTCACGCACGATATCGATTTCACGCTCAACCAGTATCGGGATTGGATCATGATAACGGGGGCGAGCGGCGCGAGCACCTATACGCCCGTGCTCACCACCCCGTGGGGGAACGGCAACGGCGCAACCGCGCCACGGACGGCAACCGGATCCGCGCTCACGTCAGGCGCCACGACTGCGCCGGTAACGCTCGCTGCGACGCAAGCGGCCGGCACCGGAGCTTCGAACAACAACTCCGATGACGGCACGATCACTGCGACGTTTGCGCAACCCGTCACGACGGTCGTGCTGCGCTACGGAAACTATCCGTTCCAGTCGGGCGAAACCACGACGGGTCAACAAGGCGCTGGCATTGCGTCGATCAGTGCATGTCCGATGCCGTCGCTGTCGGTGACCAAAGCATCGGCGCCACGCTCCGGAAATCTCGGGGCGTACAACCTGCCCGGCACCGACGTGGTTTACGTGTTTTCGGTGTCGAATACTGGAAACAGTCCGGTCGATCCGGGTACGATCATTCTTACCGACATCTTTCCCGCCGGGATAACCTACCTCAACACAAATTTCGATGGCACCACCGCGTTGCCCGTCAAGCTCGTTTCCGGGACGAGCGGGGTTACGCTCGCCGCTGCCAATATCAGCTACTCGAACGACAAAGGGGTGACCTGGTCCTATGCCCCGTCGAATGGCTACGACCCATTGGTGAACGCCATTCGCATCACGCCCTCGGGCAATATGGCAGCGAATTCCAATTTCACCTTGTCGTTCGCAGCCTCGATCAAATAGCAATGCGAGGTCCTGATCGACATCGGAAGTTGGCTTGAGCGACCGCGAATGGGTTGATTGCCGGTGCGCTGCGGTCGCCGCAGGATCACGGCGCTTCATCGAGTCTCCCCCCCCTATCGGCGGTCGGTCGGCACGCGAAAATCGACGGGGGCGGTAAGGGTGTAGCGGTCCCACTCGCCGCGCGTGCAAGGGCCGCCGACGCCCTCGTCCCACGCCGAGCCGTAATAATAGACGAACGGCTTGCCCGGCTCGACCTTGAGCGCGATCGCCATGCGCGCCAGCCTGGGCGCTCCAGAGAGCGGACGCCGTGCGCGCGGTCGACCGACAGCGCGCCTTCGCTCGCGCCGATCGTGTGGCGGCCGATGCCGATGCCGACGATCAGCGGACCCGGCTTGTCCGACGACAGCGTCGAGACCATCCGCGTGAACTGCGTGCCGAGCGGCAGCGTGAAGCGGCGCGTCTCCCATACACGGCGATCGACATCGACTGGCCAGGGCGCATAATCGACCTCGAAGTCAGCGGCATCGGGGCCGTTCGTGAGGATGCGGTGGCGGGTGCAATTGCGCGAGGTGCACAGCTTGTTGTCGTGCCAGATCCTAAGCCCGAGGGCGGCTCGGCCGCCTCGGAGTGGCGGCCTGCTACGCGACGGCGGCACCGGCCAAGAAGAGCAGCGTGCCGGCGAGCAGGCGCGAGGGTGCGCGCGCGCTCACTGGATCACCTCCGCCACGCCCGTTGCCGACGCGGGCCGGGCGAGCGTCGGGGTGGTGCCCGCGCCGTTGAACGGGGTCAGCCGGAAGCCGAAGCTGCGCGGCGCGAGCGCGATCCGGTAGCGCGGGAGCGCTCGCCCGGTCTGGTCCCATTGCGTATCGCCGCCGATCCCGGACTGGACTGCATCGATCATCAACGAAACCGCGTCATGCGGAACGATGTCCGAGCTGCGGCGCGTGCCCGGCGCGCGGTGCGACAGATCGTCGTACGGGAAGGCGAGCGCGTTCATCGACAGCGGCGCGTCGCCCTGGACGCGCAGGCCGCCGGCGACGTGATCCGACAGCTCCATCCAGCGCACATCGACCTTGTTGCCGGTTTCCTGCGGTCGCATGTAATCGTGGTTCTGCTCGGCGATTGCTCCGCGCCACAGGCCGATCGGCGCGCTGGTCTTGCGGTCCGCATAGCTTTCGTGCGGGCCGCGGCCATACCATTCGAGCGTGTCGAAGCTGGCGGACATGGCATAGGCCAGGCCGATCCGCAGCGGATCGGGCAAATCGGTGCGCAGCGGCGTGAAGCTGCCCTCGACCGCCACGCTGCCGTCGCCCGCCATCGCGTAACGCGTGACGAAACGCGCGACGTCCTGGCCGATGCGGTAGCGGATCGTGACGTCGGCGCCGCCGGGCGATGTGTGCTGCTCGATAGCCTCGACCGTCCGGTCGCTCGAGGCTGTCTTCCAGACGGCATGGGTGCGCTCGACGCCGACGCCGACGTCATTGTCGGTCAAGGCGCGGTAGAAATCGGGCGTTCCGCCGCGCAGCAGCGTGCGACCGTTGGCGGCATAGCGGACGAGCAGCCCGGTCTTGCGATCGAGCACGAGTTCGGCCCCGGCGGCGCGCAGCGTGATCGTGGTGCCCGCCTGCGAGACGTCGACCTTGCCCGTGGGGGCGGGCTTGGCGACCGCCACTGCGTTGCCGAGGGGGAACTGTTCCCAGCCGATCACCTGGCCCGCGGCGATCCCCGGGGTGCCACCGTCTTTGGCCCGGGCGATGACGTTGAGCAAATATTCGGCGCCAGGCTTGCGCGCGATCGCGGGCAGAGCGATCGTCGTCGTTTCGTGGCCGTGCGCCGCAGTCGCGAGCGCGGGCATCGTCCCGCGCGCGACGACGACGCCGTCCTCGAGCATTTGCCAGCCGAGATCGAGCCCGGCGAGGCTCGCGAAATCATAATGGTTGGCGACGCGCAGTGCGCCGCTGGCCGGGTCGAAGCTCTCGAACTGGATCGGCGCATAGACCTTGGTCAGCTCGAACAGTTGCGGGTTGGGCGTGCGATCGGACTGGATCAGGCCGTCGCCGAATTCGAGCTCGCCGCCGGGGTTGGGGCCATATTCGCCGCCCATCCCCCAATAGCGCCGCCCGTCCTTGGTCTTGCGATACATCGACTGGTCGACCCAATCCCAGATGAAGCCGCCTTGGAGCTTGTCGGGATGCGCATAGATCGCGTCCCAATATTCCTTCAGGTCGCCGCCCGAATTGCCCATCATATGCGCATATTCGCACAGGATCAGCGGCTGGCGGAAAGACCAGTTGGTCGCGTAATCGACGAGCTTGGCGGCGGTGTCGTACATCGGCGCATAGATGTCGGCGAAGTCGTTGGGGTGATGTTCGAAGCGCCCGTCCCACGTGCCCCAGCCAAGATAGCTGACGAGCCGCGACGGATCGCGCTGCTTGGCCGCAGCGGCGGCGGCAGCGAAGTTCGGACCGATCCCGGCCTCGTTGCCGAGCGACCAGAAGAGGATCGAGGGGTGGTTCTTGTCGCGCTCGATCATGTTGGTGACGCGCGCGACGTGCGCGGCCTTCCACGCGGGGTCGAAACCGAGCTGATACGCTCCGCGCTGCTCGGGATGCTTGTTGGCAAAGTCCATATAGGCGTGGCTCTCGATATCGGCCTCGTCCATGACATAGAGGCCATAGCGATCGGCCAGCTCGTAAAGCCGTGGATCGTTGGGATAATGCGAGGTGCGGATCGCGTTGATGTTGGCGCGCTTCATCAGCTGGATGTCGCGCTCCATCGATTCGAGCGAGATGACGTGGAAGGTCTCGGGATCATGCTCGTGGCGGTTGACGCCGCGGATCGTGATCGGCTGGCCGTTGACGGTGACGAGGCCGTTCTGGATCGCTACGCTGCGAAAGCCGATCCGGCTGTAGGTCGACTGCACGATCGCGCCTTTCGCGTCGTAGAGCTCGACCAGCAGCATGTAGAGGTTGGGTGTCTCGGCGGTCCAGGGCTTCACTTGCGGGATCGTGGTTGCGATCGAGACGGAGCGTTCGGCCTGACCTGCGGCGATCGCGGTCGACTTTTCCGTGACCACGCGGTCGCCATCGAGCAGCACGATCCGCGCGCTGGTCGCTGCCTTGGCGGGCGTGACCGCGAGATCGACCGCGAGCTTGCCGTCGCGGTAGCGCTCGTCGAGCCCGGCATGGACGAAGAAATCGCGGATCCGGGTCTTGGGCGCCGCCATCAGAAACACTTCGCGCTCGATCCCCGAAACGCGCCAGAAATCCTGATCCTCGAGATAGCTGCCGTCTGACCAGCGATAGACCTGGATCGCGATCGTGTTGTGGCCGGGCTTGAGATAGCGGCTGACGTCGAATTCCGACGGTAGCTTGCTGTCCTCGGAATAGCCGACCTTGGCGCCGTTGACCCAGACGTAATAGGCCGAGCCCGCCGCACCGATATGCAGGATCACGTCGCTGCCCGACCAGCCCGCCGGGATCTCGACATCGCGACGGTATGATCCGACCGGGTTGGTCGCGTGCGGGATCAGCGGGCGGTTGGCGGGGAAGGGGTAGGTGATGTTGTTGTAGCGCGCCTGGTCGAAGCCTTCGGCCTGCCAGTCGGCGGGGACCTTGATCGTCTTCCACTGCGAGACGTCGTAGTCGGGCTTCTCGAACCCCGCCGGCAGCTGGTCGGCATTGGGCGACAGCGCGAACGCCCATTGTCCGCTCAGCAGCAGGAAGCGATCGGACTTGGTGCGGTGCCCGGCGATCGCCTTGGCGCGGCTCTCGAACGGGAAGCCCGTCGCGCGCGGCGGTTCCTTTCCGATGGCGAAGACGGCAGGATTTTCCCAATCCGGGCGATCGGGCGACACTTGCGGCTGGATCGGCGCGACCGGCGCGCCTTGCGCTGCCGCCACCATAGGCGTGAGACACGCGACACCGCTGAGGAATAGGGGGAATGCCGACCGCACGATGCGCCTCTCCGTTGACCGTAGCGCTTAGCGCTCTTCGATGTTAGCAGTTATGCTACAACTGCAAAATTAGTCT
Organism: Sphingomonas sp. AAP5; assembly: GCF_004354345.1. Lineage (NCBI taxonomy): Bacteria > Pseudomonadati > Pseudomonadota > Alphaproteobacteria > Sphingomonadales > Sphingomonadaceae > Sphingomonas > Sphingomonas sp. AAP5. Next base: position 147,238 of record NZ_CP037913.1, read on the forward strand.
GACAAGAAGCCAGCGCTCCGGTGCATTGGGGGCGTGTTCGTCGCCGCAACCGCGCAATACCGCGCGTTCCAGGTGACGCGCGACCGTGCTTACGCCGCCACGGTCCAGGGCGAGCATGAGGCGATCCTCGCCGCGATCGTACGGATGGACTCGACGCGCGCGCGCGAGGCGGCGCGGCATCACATGCAGGAAAGCCTCAGCCGCCACTCGCAGCTGAGCGAGACGACCAGCCTGCGCCCGAAAGGGGAGGGAAGCGGCGCGAGCGATTGACGAGCGCATTTAGGTTGTCCTACAAATAGTGCGATCCCGACGTCAAAATCCGGAGCAGCCGGGTCGGTGAACGGCCGGAATGCCTGGGTTATGCCGATCGGGCCTTCGACCATCCCGCGCCGCGAAGCGCTTCCAGCTCTGACCGCCACCGCAGCCACGATTACCGATGCCGCGCGCCGCGCCGCGCCGCGCCACGCCACGCCGGAACGTATCGCTGAATGTTCTGAGGGCTGCTGTTCGCCGCCACCGCGATCAACTCTGTCGACCGCCAGATGATCGGCGTGCCCACGCCGTTGCTGCAGGCCGATCTTGGCCCAGACGACCGAATGTTCCATTACACGGGGCAGGAGAGGCGCTGCGGCATCTCGTGCTGGCGAACGATGCGGCGGTGATCTCGCCGCCGCTGAGATTGAACGCACGGTTGAAACGCGCGCCTCCCTCGAGTTCGACGCCGCGCGTGCGCAGTTTGCCGAGCTTGGCGAGGCGGAATGTGGGTTTTTCCGCCGGCAAGCGTCTCGATGCGCGGCACTTGGAATTTGTCGACGTCGTCCTGGGGTATCAAGCCGTCAGGCGAGACGCCAACCTGTAGCACAGCGTTCGATGCTCGCGTCACCCGTGGGCGCACGACTGGACGAGCAGGCGGCATAACGCAGCTTGCGCGCGTGTCCTAAAGCGCGCGCGGCTCACCCTCGGCCAGCACATGCGTGCACAGCTGCGCCTCGGGTGTGTCACCGGCCTCGAGCGCGGCGACGGTGACCCAGCCTGCCGCGCGCATCGCTGCCGCCACTGCCGGGTCGGTCCCCAGCGGCACGAACAGCCGGCGCCGGTCGACCTCGGCGAGCCCCGCCGCGACGATCGCGTCGGCATAGAGCGAGAAGCCGACCGCCGTCTCTTCCGCGCCATTCTCGTGGACGATCGTATAGGTGCCGCCGCGCCCGATCTCGCCGAGCACACCGCCAGCGAAGATCGAGAAGCCGAGCCAGCTCTGATATTCGAAGCCGTGGCGCTCGGTCGGGTCGAGCGTCAGCGCGACGCGGCCCTTGAGCCCCTCGGCGATCTGCCACAGCCCGTCGAGCCGCGAGGTCAGTGCGCCGCCCGCATCGAACGCGCACAGCCGGTCGTGCGCCGACTCGAACGGGCCAGCGGCCTCGATCAGCGGGAGATAGGCGGGCGCCAGCGCGGCGACAGCACCAGCGTCCTTGGCGTCGAGCCGGTCGCGCAGGGTATCGATCTGGCCGGGTTCGACCGGGAAGGGGCCGCGCGCCAGCACGTCGATCAGGTCGGGCAGCGTGAAGTCGATCGAGACGTTGGATACGCCCGCCGCGGCGAGCGCTGCAACCGCGACCTCGACGATCTCGCGCGCGGCGGCGATCGTGTCGAGGCCGATCAACTCGCAGCCGATCTGGCGCATTTCCCGCTCGGGGGAGAGTTGCGAGGCGCGCAGCTTGAGCACGGGGCCGGCATAGGACAGGCGGACGGGCCGTGGATGGTGGCCCATCCGCGTCGCGGCGATGCGGCCGATCTGCGCGGTCATGTCGGGGCGGATCGCGAGCGTCGCCTGGGAGACGGGGTCGACGAAGCGCACCGCGTCCTGTGCGCGTGCGGCCTTGAGGCGACCGGCGAGCCCGGCCTCGAACTCGGCGAGCGCGGGGTCGGCGCGTTCGTAGCCATAAGCATGCGCTGCGCCGAGCAGCGCTTGTTCGAGCCGCGCGGCGGCGTCGGCGAAGGGCGGGAGCCGGTCGTGGAAGCCGGTCGGGAGGAGGGAAGATGTCATGCGCGCGCCTTGCCCGAAGCGCGATTGCAGCGAAAGCCGCAATCGCGCTTCGGAGAGGATCAGAACGCCAAGCCCATCGCGGTCTTCACGCCCGCCAGCGCGCGGACTTGCGCGAGCAGATCGGGCGTCAGCGCTTCGTCGATCGACAGCAGCAACACCGCCTCGCCACCGGCCGAACGGCGACCCAAGTGGAAGGTGCCGATGTTGACGCCGCCCGTGCCGAGCAACGTGCCCAAACGCCCGATAAAGCCGGGTGCGTCCTCGTTGACGACGTAGAGCATGTGCCCGGCGAGATCGGCCTCGACCTTGATGCCGAACAGTTCGACCAGCCGCGGCGCGGCGTCCCCGAACAGCGTGCCCGCAACCGACCGCTCGCCCGCATCGGTCTTGACCGAGACGCGCAGCAGCGTGTGGTAATCGCCCTCGCGCTCGGTGCGGACTTCGCGCACTTCCATCCCGCGCTCCTTGGCGAGCAGCGGTGCGTTGACCATGTTGACCGTGTCGGTCTGGGTGCGCAGGAAGCCGGCGAGCACCGCCGACACCATCGGCTTCTGGTTGAGCTCGGCTGCCGCACCCTCGCTGTGGATCGAGATCCGCCCGATCGAGCCCGTCGTGAGCTGGCCGACCAGCGAGCCGAGCTTCTCGGCGAGCGCCATGTACGGCTTCAGGCGCGGTGCTTCCTCGGCAGACAGCGACGGCATGTTGAGCGCGTTGGTGATGCCGCCCGACATCAGATAATCCGACATCTGCTCGGCGACCTGGATCGCGACATTGACCTGCGCTTCATCGGTCGAGGCACCGAGATGCGGCGTCGAGACGAAGTTGGGCGTGCCGAACAGCGGGTTGCTCTTGGCCGGCTCTTCGACGAACACGTCGAGCGCCGCGCCGCCGATATGCCCCGAATCGAGCCCTGCCTTGAGCGCGGCCTCGTCGATCAAGCCGCCGCGCGCGCAGTTGATGATACGAACGCCCTGCTTCGTCTTGGCGAGATTCTCGGCCGACAGGATGTTGCGCGTTTGGTCGGTGAGCGGGGTGTGGAGCGTGATGAAATCGGCGCGCGCGAGCAGCTCGTCGAGCTCGACCTTCTCGACGCCGAGTTCGACCGCGCGCTCGGGCGAGAGGAACGGATCGTAGGCGACGACCTTCATCCGCAGGCCGAGCGCACGGTCGGCGACGATGCCGCCGATGTTGCCCGCGCCGATCAGGCCGAGCGTCTTGGCGGTGAGCTCGACGCCCATGAAGCGGTTCTTCTCCCACTTGCCGGCCTGGGTCGAGGCGTCGGCCTCGGGCAGCTGGCGCGCGAGCGCGAACATAAGGGCGATGGCGTGCTCGGCGGTGGTGATCGAATTGCCGAACGGGGTGTTCATCACGACGACGCCCTGCGCCGATGCGGCGGGAATATCGACATTGTCGACGCCGATGCCGGCGCGGCCGATGACCTTCAAATGGGTCGCGGCGGCGAGGATCGCCTTGGTCACCTTGGTCGAGCTGCGGATGGCGAGGCCGTCATATTGGCCGATGATCGCGATGACTTCTTCGGGGGTCTTGCCGGTGATCTCGTCGACCTCGACGCCGCGTTCGCGGAAGATCTGGGCGGCTTTGGGGTCCATTTTGTCGGAAATGAGGACTTTTGGCATGGAATATACTCCGTCGCCCCGGCGTAGGCCGGGGCCGCTATAGGGGATGTGCTGCGGTCAGTTGCGCAGCGGCCCCGGCATCCGGGCCCCATCAAAGTATCACTTTGATGGGAGCCCTCCGCCGGGGCGACGTCAATCAGGCGGCCTTGGCAGTCGCGTAGGCCCAATCGAGCCACGGGCCGAGCGCGACCACATCGGCGGTGTCGACCGTCGCGCCGCACCAGATGCGCAGGCCCGGCGGCGCGTCGCGATAGCCGGCGACGTCATACGCTGCGCCCTGCTTCTCGAGCAGGCCGGCGAAGGTCTTGATGAACGCCTCGTCGGCGCCCTCGACCGTCAAGCACACGCTGGTCTTCGAGCGCGTCGCTTCGTCGGCCGCCAGATGACCGAGCCACGGGCGCTCCGCCACGATCTGGTCGAGTGCTGCGGCATTGGCGTCCGAGCGGGCGATCAGCCCGTCCGCGCCGCCGATCGACTGCGCCCATTCGAGTGCTGCGATGCAATCCTCGACCGCGAGCATCGATGGCGTATTGATCGTCTCGCCCTTGAACACGCCTTCGGTGAGCTTGCCCTTCGAGACGAGGCGGAACACCTTCGGCAGCGGCCAGGCGGGGGTGTAGCTCTCGAGCCGCTCGACTGCGCGCGGGCCGAGGATCAGCACGCCGTGCGCGCCTTCGCCGCCAAGCACCTTCTGCCACGAGAAGGTCGCGACATCGATCTTCGCCCAGTCGATGTCGTAAGCGAAAACCGCGCTGGTCGCGTCGGCGAAGGACAGGCCCTCGCGGGTCTCGGGGATCCAGTCGGCGTTGGGTACGCGCACGCCCGAAGTGGTGCCGTTCCAGGTGAACAGCACGTCGTTCGACCAATCGACCGCGTCCAGATCGGGCAGCTGGCCATAATCGGCGCGCACGACGGTGGGATCGATCTTGAGCTGCTTGACCGCATCGGTGACCCAGCCTTCGCCGAAGCTTTCCCAGGCGAGCGCGGTGACGGCACGCGCGCCCAGCATCGTCCACATCGCCATTTCATAGGCACCCGTATCGGAGCCGGGGACGATGCCGATGCGGTGCGTGTCGGGGAGCTTGAGCAGTTCGCGCATCAAATCGATGCAGAGCTGGAGGCGCGTCTTGCCGATCTTCGAACGGTGCGAGCGGCCGAGCGACTCGGTAGCGAGGTTTTCGGGGGACCAGCCGGGCGGTTTCGCACACGGGCCGGATGAGAAGTAGGGACGCGCCGGTTTGATCGCCGGCACGGCAGGTACGTCAGTCATGTAGTCTCTCCTTACAGAGAGCACGCGCGGCGTTGGGACCGCGTGGCCCGTCGCCGGTCCTAGAGCCCGCGCAGCGCGCGTCAAGCGATGAGTCGTTCGTCGCAAGGTTGTGGCGGCGTTAACCACCACGTTGGTATCGAGTCGCCATGTCGCGCCGCTCTCTCACCGTCCTCGTGTCGCTGCTGCTCGCCGCCTGTTCGAGCGGACACGACCAGCGCCCGCCGACTCGCCCGCGCGGGAGCCGGCCGATCACGCTCAGCCTGCCGACGAGTCGCGAGACGCAAGCGTGCTTCGCCGATCTGTCGCGCGAGGATGTGCGCTATTCGCCCTTGCCCGATCGCGATTATGGCGGTGGCTGCCAGATCGTCGGGGCGGTGCAGTTGATCGACATCGGTGTTCCCGTCACCAATCTGAAGGCGATGCGCTGCGGCCTCGCGCGCAGCTTTACCGGCTGGATCGAACATGCCGTCGCGCCTGCCGCGCGGCAAATGCTCGGCAGCGACGTGGTCCGCGTCGAAAGCATGGGGACATATGCGTGTCGCGCGGTGATCGGATCTGCGGCGGGGGCGGGGCGGTTGTCGGGGCACGCGCTCGCCAATGCGGTCGATGTGTCCGCGGTCGTGCTCAGGAACGGGCGGCGAATCACGGTCCAGCAGGACTGGAACGGCGGTGATCCCAATGCGCGGGCGTTCCTGCGCGCGATCCACGATTCGGCGTGCCGCCGCTTCGGCACGGTGCTCAGCCCGGACTACAATGCGGCGCATGCCAACCACTTCCATTTCGAGGACGATCACAAGGCCTTCTGCCGCTAGGCTTCAAATTCGCGCGCGCGGCGCTTAGATGCGGTGGATGACAGAGACACCGAAATCGGGAACGCCCGACGCCACGCACCCTGACAGCCACAGCCCCGACACGCATACGCATGTCCCAGCCCGCGTCTTTGCGCGCGCACGCCAGGACGCCGAGAATGCCAAGGCCGCCGTCAGCACCCCGCAGACCGAGAACCCGGCCTATCGCCTCGCCTTCCAGGACATGGACTTCCTGCTGCGCGAGGATCTGCGTCCGGTCCGCTTCCAGCTCGAGCTGCTCAAGCCGCAGCTGATCCTCGACGAGGCCAAGATCGGCTCGACCTTCGTGATGTACGGATCGGCGCGGATCCCCGAACCGTCCAAGGCGCAGGCGCTGCTCGATCTCGCGCGCAGTGCGGTCGATCGCAACGAAGCGTCGATCCGCATTGCCGAGAGCTTGGTCGAGAAGTCGAAATATTACGACGTTGCTTATGAACTCGCGCAGCTCGTCAGCGCCTTCCCGGTCGACGAGGAAGGCAAGCGCCAGTTCGTCGTCTGCTCGGGTGGCGGGCCGTCGATCATGGAAGCGGCGAATCGCGGTGCGGCCGAGGCGGGGTACGAATCGGTCGGGCTCAACATCGTGCTGCCGCACGAACAGGCGCCGAACCCCTATGTGACGCCCGCGCTGTCGATGCAGTTCCACTATTTCGCGCTGCGCAAGATGCACTTCCTGCTCCACGCGCGCGCGCTGGCAGCGTTCCCGGGCGGGTTCGGGACGTTCGACGAGCTGTTCGAGCTGTTGACGCTGATCCAGACGGGCAAGATCGCGCCGATCCCGGTGCTGCTCTACGGTCGCAAATTCTGGGAGCGCGTCGTCAATTTCGAGGCGCTGGTCGAGGAAGGCGTCGTCTCGGCGAAGGATCTGAGCATCTTCACCTTCGTCGAAACCGCCGAGGAAGGCTGGGCGGTGGTGAAGGACTTCTACCGCGACAAGGACTGAGCCCTTCTTCGCCCCTCCCCTTCAGGGGAGGGGCTTTTCTTGTCAGGTTATTTGGCGGCCGGCGCCGCGGTCTCGCGGCCGAGCGGCGAGGAGGAGACCTTGCCGGCCGCGGCGGGCGCGGTCTCGTTGCCGAGACCGGCTGCGCTCGGCGAGGCCTTGCCGCCCGGATCGGCCGCGCCAGCCGCTGGCGGCGCCTTGGCGTCGGTTGCGGTCGGCGCACCGGCCGCGGGTGCGGGCAGCGGCAGGTTCGACCCCTGCGTATTGAGATAGAGGATCACGTCGGCGCGATCCTTGGCATCGGTCAGGCCGGCGAAGGTCATCTTGGTGCCGGCAGCATAGGCGCGCGGGCTGGTCAGCCACTTGTTGAGCTGTTCGAAATCCCACTTCTTGCCGGCGCCCGCGGTCTTGAGCGCGTCGGAGAAGGCATAGCCGCCCTTGCCCTGCGCGATCGCCTCGCCGACGGTGCCCCACAGGTTCGGGCCGATGCCGTTGGCGCCGCCCTGCGCGACGGTGTGGCAGGCGCCGCACTTCTTGAAGACGTCGGCGCCGTGCGTCGCGTCGGCGGTGGCGAGCAGATCGGCGATCGGCTTGTCGGGCGCGGCGGGGCCGCCGCCGCCAGCGTCGTCGGCCGGTGCCTCGATCGGATAGCCTTCTTTCTCAGACGTGATCGGCGCGACAATCATGTGGCCGGCAATACCGAGCGCGAGCGCAGCCGCCATGCTGCCCAAAATCCAGCCCGCAATCGTGTTGGTCCGGTTATCCATGCTCGTTTTTCCGCCTCTGCCGCAGGAGGGTCCCCCTGAAGGACCACGTAGTTGGTTTGACCCATAGATTCGCGCGGGGCGCACCGCAAGCCAAGCTTGCCGCACGGATGCAAGGCGGTTACCGCCCGGCTCCCATGGAAAATTTCGCCGAACCCGCCCGCGCGCTCGTCGCCCAGATGACCCAGGCCGCCGCCGCCGCGCCCGACCGCGCGGTCGCCTTTCAGGGCGCGCCCGGCGCCAATTCGCACATCGCCGCGCTCGAGGCGTTCCCCGACGGGCTGCCCCTGCCGTGCTTCGACTTCGCCGACGCGATCGACGCGGTGCGCGACGGGCGGGCGGATTGCGCGATCATCCCGATCGAGAATTCGCTCCACGGGCGCGTCGCCGACATCCATTTCCTGCTCCCCGAATCGGGGCTGGTGATCACCGGCGAGCATTTCCTCGGCATCCGTTATGCGTTGATGGGGCAGGGGCCGCTCTCGGGTGTGCGCGAGGCGATGAGCCATCCGCAAGCGCTCGGCCAGTGCCGCCACTGGCTGCGCGAGCGCGGCATCGCGCCGGTCGCCTATCCCGACACCGCGGGTGCTGCGGCGGTGGTGGCCGAGCGTGGCGACCCGGCGCTCGCGGCGCTCGCCCCGCCGGGCGCTGCGGCGCTGTACGGGCTCGAGACGCTCGCCAGCGACATCGCCGACGCCGATCACAACACGACGCGCTTCGTCGTGCTGGCGCGCGCGGGGCATCCGCCGATTGGCGAGGGCGCGTGGATGACGACGCTGATCTTCGAGGTGAAGAACGTCCCCGCCGCGCTCTACAAGGCGATGGGCGGCTTTGCCACTAACGGCGTCAACATGACCAAGCTCGAAAGCTATCAGCGCGGCGGGAGCTTCGCCGCGACCGAGTTCTACGCCGATGTCGAGGGGCGGCCGGGCGAGCCTGGGCTCGACCGCGCGTTCGAGGAACTGGGGTTCCATTCGAAATGGGTGCGCGTGCTGGGGACGTATCGGCGCGCGCGGGCGCGGGGGTGAGGCGCGGCGGTTGGCTGACTCGATTGACCCCCGGAGGTGGTGTTTACAACAGCGATCGTTTCCGTTTCTGCGCTAATCCGTTCGCGCGGGTTCGACGATTTCAAAGAGCGGTGTGGTACATATCATGAACGTCGCTTGTAGGACAGGGCTATCGCCGATTGATGTGGAGGAGACGCGCGCGTTCCCGCGGAGTGTCGTCACGCTTTTGGCCTTATTGCCTCCACACCAAGCAGGACCGTTGCGCGATGGCGCAAGTCCATGCCCACGCTATGATCATAGGCTTGCCAGGCGCCGGCAACGAGCATTGCCCACAGGATGCTAAACAGCGATCCGACCAGGAAGTATTCGGCAAAGTCGCGCTTATCCAGATCCTTGAAGCGTGACACGGTTTTGAGCGCGATGACGGCAGCGAGGATTTCCCAGCGCTGCAGAATGACCCCGATCGCAAGGATGATCCGTTCAAGCGTGCCGATCCACCGGCCGGCGTTGTGCGCTGGCGCGTCGTCACTGGCCGTCGCGTCTTTGAGCCCCGTCAAACTGAAGATCTGGCGACAAAGAACATTGCCAAACCAGGTAAGGAGAAAATATCCCGCGATCGTGTATGCCAGCGCGTGAAGGATCTGTTGCATCACCCGCCTCCAGACTTGCGATCGATGGCGGCAAGTGCTTCGTGAATAGCCTGCCATTGGGTCAGGTAGAGATCAAGCTCGCCCGACCGCTGGACCTTGTAAACCGTATGCACCGACACGTTACGTCGCGCGGCAATATCCGTTGCGCTCAACCCGTCGAGAGCGGCGAGAACGTCACTGCGCTGTGTTTCGGTCCAGCGCCGCTCGATGGCGGTCAGGCCCGCCCCGATCGCATCGAGCAGCCGCTCCAGGAGAGGATCGCTCGGAAAGGAAAAGCGGTAGAGCGATGACGCCCGCTTGTCGTTGAGTTTGGCGCGTGCCGCGCTGAGTCCCGGCCCCATCATGTTCCACGCCCGCTTGTCGTTCAGCGGTGTACGAAGCGAAACCGCCCCGATGACGAACCGACATTCGATGCCATGGCCAAACAGCTCGAGCCGCATTGCGCGCGCCGCGAAGGCCGCTTCACGGAAGGACAGCATCAGTCCCTGGAATTCGTCCCCTAGCGTGATGGTGAGCGGCGATGCCAAGGCGGGCCTTCGCTCATCGTTCTGGCGATCGACGGCATTGTTGAAATGATCATGTAGCGCGTCGATGGCCTCGCTGCTTTCGCTGCGCACCAGGTCGCCCATCAGGGCTGCATAGGAGTGATCATTTGCCATATTGGGGTCAATAGTAGTTTTTACCCAAATATGGGTCAACGTACGAATTAGCCCAAAAGAGGGTCATCAGTTCAGATGGCGGGTCGGCGTTACAACAGGGAACGAGGCCTGCACGGGGGTGATTACCCCTCCGCCCAAGCCTTCAACAGCGTATACGCGATCGCATAAGGCGGTGGCGGAAGGAACGGGCCTTCGCCGCCCGCCAGCACCGCACGCACGTCGTCGCGCGACACCCAGATCGCGTCCTCGAGTTCGTTGGTGTCGAGCGTGATCGCGTCGTCCTCGGCGATCCCGACACAGGCGATCATCAGCGAGGAGGGAAAGGGCCAGGGCTGGCTGGCGATGTAGCGCACGCCCGAAACGCGCACGCCCGCTTCCTCCATGATCTCGCGCGCGACGGCTTCCTCGATCGATTCGCCGGGTTCGAGGAACCCGGCCAGCGCAGAGTAGCGACCGGGCGGGAACGCCGGCTGGCGGCCGAGCAGCGCGCGGCCGTCATGCTCGGCGATCATGATCACCACCGGGTCGACGCGCGGGAAATGCTCGGCCTTGCAATTGGGGCAGGCGCGGCCCCAGCCGGCGCGGAACAGCGCGGTCTGGTGCCCGCAATTCGCGCAGAACTGGTGGCGGCTGTGCCAGTCGAGCACCGAGCGCGCCGCGGCGTAGGTCGCCGCCTCGCCCGGCGCGAACTGGTCGAGCAGCGCGAACAGCCGCGGGGATCGCCCGGCGGGCGCGCGCATCCCCGGCAGGTACGCCGCGAAATGCGGGCGGCGGGCCTCGTCGAAACCGAGCAGGATCAGCTCGGCCTCCTCGGGCGTCTCGGCGAGCGAGGACCAGCCGAGCCGACCCTCGCCATCGAGTTCGGGCTCGAACCGGTCGAGCCGCAGCACGCGCGCGCGCCAGTCGCTGCGTGCCGCGGCCAACCCCTCGGGATCGTGACGCAGCGTATCGGCGCGGTCGAGCAGACCGCCGGTAAAGCCTGGAGACATCACGCTATGCCGATCACTTGCGCTGGAGCGAGGGGGCAAGGTCGGCGTAAACCGCCTTGGTCGATTCGACGCGCAGCGGCCATTTGTCGCCCGGCAGATAATTGACCATGATCGTCGCGCGGACCTGGTTGACCGGATCGACCCAGGCGATCGTGCCCGCCGCCCCGCCCCAGCCATAGGTGCCCTTGGCCGGGCCGCCGGGCGTGTCGTTGAGCGTCACCGATCCGCCTGCGCCGAAGCCCTGCGCGTTGGTCGTCCCGCCCGTCGCTGACACCGCGCCGGGATAGATGACGCCTGCTGGCAGGAGGTTCGACATGGCGAGCCTGGCGGTGGCGGGCTTGAGGATTCGCACGCCGTCGAGGCTGCCGCCGTTCTGCAGCATATGGAGGAAGCGATCGTAATCGCCCGCCGAGGTGACGAGGCCTGCGCCGCCATAGGGGAAGCTCGGCTTCTGAAGAAAGACCGAGCTCGCGCCGGGATCGAGCGGGACGCGAGTGTTGCCGGCGATGAAATAGCCCGTCGCGAGGCGGCGCGCCTCCGAGGCAGGCACCTGGAAATAGCTCGAGTTCATCTTGAGCGGGGTGAAGATGCGCCGCTGGAGGAAGGTGTCGAACGACTGGCCCGAGGCGACCTCGATCACGCGGCCCATCACGTCGAGGCCGATCGAATAGCTCCATTTGGTGCCGGGCTCGGCGATCAGCGGGAGCGTGGCGACCTTGTTCGCGAACGCTTCGAGCGTCGCGGGCCGCTTGAGGCGGAGCTGCGCCTCGGTCTTGGCGTCGGAGGTGAAGGGGGTGATGCCGGCGTCTTCATACGCTTTGAGCAGCGGGCCCTTGGTGATGATCGTATAGCCGAGGCCGGCGGTGTGGGTGAGCAGGTTGCGGATCGTGATCGGCTTGGTCGCGGGGCGCGTTTCGAGCGAATCGGGGCTGATCTGGACGCGCATGGTCTTGAACGCGGGGATGAAGTCGCTGACCGGCTGATCGAGGCGCATCTTGCCCTCTTCGATCAGGATCATCGCGGCCATCGCGGTGATCGGCTTGGTCATCGAATAGACGCGCCACAGGCTGTCCTTGTCGACGCGCGGAGCGCCGGGCTCGTCGCCGAGCTTGCCGGAGGCGACGATCGCGGTCGGCGTCTGACCTTGGCCGAACGCGCCGACCACGCCGGGGATTTTGTTGCTGTTGATGTAATCGGTGAACAGCCCGAAGGTCTTCGGGAAGCGCGCCAGATCTTTGCTGCCAAGCCGTTCGGTCACGACGAAATCGTCGTTCGCAGCTGTCGCTGGAGCGGACTGCTGGGGGACGGGCTGGGGCGATGCCTGCCCGGCAAGCGCCGCGGATCCGGCGATCGTCGCCAGCAACGTGATCGGAATCATCGCTCGAATCATGGTCTTGCCCTCCTGATGGCGTCCGCCGCCTTGGCGAACACCGTTGGCAGGCCCGCCGAGTCGATCTCGGTCACATCCCACCATTCGCCGTCGTCCGAATGCCCATCCACGCGCGCGACCGCAAGCGACAGTTCGAGCCGGAAGTGCGTGAAGACATGCGCGACGGTTTCGGGCAGCATCTGCCAGTCGGCGGGGCGCGGCGGATCGGCGAGGCCGGGCGGGGTGTCGCCCCACGGCCCGGTCGGCAGCGCGCGCATTCCGCCGAGCAGGCCGCGCGGCGGGCGGCGGACGAGCAGGACCTTACCGTCGTACTCCGCCCAGAAGATCGTGCCGTGGCGCTGCGGCTTGGCGAGTTTCGCCGCCTTGATCGGGAAGCCCTCGGGGTTGCCGAGCCGGTAGCCCTCGCACCCGCTCGACAGCGGGCAGGCGAGGCAGCGCGGGCTGCGCGGGGTGCAGACCGATGAGCCGAGATCCATCATCGCCTGCGCGAAATCGCCTGAGCGGGTGTCGGGGGTGATCTCGTCAGTCGCCGCGCGCACTTCGGGCATACCCCCGGGCAGCGGGCGTTCGATCGCGAACAGCCGTGCGACGACGCGCGCGACATTGGCGTCGACCACGACCGCGCGTTCGCCGAACGCGATCGCTGCGATCGCGGCGGCGGTGTACGCGCCGACACCGGGCAGCGCGCGAAGGCCGTCTTCGGTCGTCGGGAAATCGCCCAAGGCGACGACGGCGCGGGCGCAGGCGTGGAGGTTGCGGGCGCGGGCATAATAGCCGAGCCCCGCCCATGCCGCCATCAGATCGGCCTCGGGCGCCGCGGCGAGCGCCTCGACGCTCGGCCAACGCGCGACGAATGCTTCGAACTTCGGGCGCACCGCGGCGACCGTCGTCTGCTGGAGCATGATCTCGGACAGCCACACCCGGTACGGATCGGGCGCATTGCTGCCCGGAGCGGCGCGCCACGGCAGGTCCCTCGCGTGGCTATCGTACCATTCGAGCAGGAGTTTTGCTGGCGGGGCGGAAGGACGCTTGGCGGACACGGCCCCGCTATGGCATGGACGACGCAATGAGCAAGCGCGCCACTCCTGCACCCGCCAAAGCTTCGACGCCTGCCGAACGCCCGCGCGGCGGCCGTGCGCGATCGGTCGCCGAGCTGCTGCCCGATGCGGGCCGCGCCGCGTTTCGCCGCTTCGGCTTCGTCCAGAGCGCGGTGGTCAGCCGCTGGAGCGAGATCGTCGGGCCGCGCTATGCCGGCGTGTCGTCGCCCGAATCGATCAAATTCCCGCATGGCGAGCGCATCGGCGGCACGCTCAATCTCGTCGTGCGCGGCGCGCATGCGACGATGATGCAGCATATCGCGCCCGAGATCATCGAGCGCGTCAATCGCTTCTTCGGCTATGCCGCGGTCGCCAAGGTGCAGTTCCGCCAGGGCGACGTCCCCGTGCCGCGACCGCGCGCCGCGCCGCCGTCGTTGAAGCCGGTGCCGCTCGATCTCGGCGCGAGCCTCAGGACGATCGCCGATCCCGAATTGAAGGCGGTGCTCGAGGCCTTGGCGGCGGGTGTCGCAGCGACGCGCGGGGCGCCGAGCGTGGGTGGAGACGAATGATGCGATTTGATCTGGCGGCGCTGGTGTTGGGCGTCGCTCTGGTTTCTTCGGCTGAGGCCGCGCCGCCGAAAAAGGCGCCGGCGCACGCCGCGTGGCTGCAGACGATCGTCGCAACGCCCGAGGGCGGGGTGCGGATGGGCAACCCGGCGGCGAAGGTCAAGCTGATCGAGTTCGGCTCGCGGACCTGCCCGCTGTGTGCGCGCTTCGATGTCGAGGGCCTTCCGGCGCTCAAGGCGGGCTATATCGCGAGCGGCAAGGTCAGTTACGAATTCCGCGATTATCCGGTGCATGGCGCGCTCGATCTCGGGCCGATCCTGCTCGGCCAATGCGTCCCGACGCGCGCGTATTTCCCGGTCCTCGACGCGATGATGGCCGAGCAAAAGACGCTGGTCGGGCGTAGCGACGCGATCCCCGATGCCAAGCAGAAGGAATTGCAGACTGCGACGCCCAACGCCGTCGCGAGCTACCTTGCGGGGTTCTACGGCTATACAGATTTCGTCGTGAAGCGCGGCCTGTCGCTCGCCAAGGCCAATGCCTGCCTCGCCGATCGCAAGAAGATCGATGTGCTCGTCGCGCGCGCTGACGCCGCCAACAAGGCCTATGCGGTTTCCGGAACACCGACGTTCGTGCTCAACGGCGCGGCGCAAGCCAATGTGTATGACTGGGCGGCGCTCGAGCCGCTCGTCCGCGCCGCCGTCGCCAAATGATCTTACTGACTAGGAGCCTATCGATGACCCCTCGTATCCTGTTCGCCGCGGTTGCCGCGCTGTCGCTCGCGTCGTGCGGTGGAAACGATGCCGTTTCGAGCGGCAACAGCGCCGGCGGAACGACGTCGGGCGGCACCGTTGCGGGCACCAGCACCGCGGCAGTGGCGCCTTCGGCCGCCGGGCAGAAGTGGATCGACACCGTCGTCAAGACGCCCGAGGGCGGCTATCGGATGGGCAATCCCGATGCGGCGATCAAGGTCGTCGAATATGGCTCGCGCACGTGCCCGACCTGCGGCGCGTTCGGCCAGACCGGGCAGAAGCCGCTGACCGACAATTACGTTTCGACCGGCAAGGTGAGTTACGAGTTCCGCGACTATCTCGTCCACGGCCAGCCCGATTTCGCGCCGAGCCTGCTCGGCCGCTGCGTCGGCACGGCGACCTTCTTCCCGCTGCTCGAAGCGATGTACGTGGCGCAGCCGCAATTCGAGGCGAAACTCGCCGACCAGGCGGCGACCACCGCGCTGCAGACGCAGCTGCAGGGCAAGAAACCGAACGAGGCCGCCGCGGCATGGGGCGATTATCTCGGCTATGTCGAGTTCGTGAAGCAGCGCGGGATCCCCGAGGCCAAGGCGCGCGCGTGCATCGCCGACAAGGCGGCGCTCGACGAGATCATCGGCATGATGAGCAAGGGCGATGGCGCGGCAGTGACGGGTACGCCGACCTTCATCATCAATGGCGCCAAAGTCGACGGCGTGAGCTGGCCCGACGTCGAGGCAGCGCTCAAGCGCGCTGGCGCGTAACGTTGGCGGGCGTGGGGGCGCCTTGTGAAACTCTAAGCCCCTCCCCTTCAGGGGAGGGGTTGGGGTGGGGCCGTAACGGGCACCCGGTCCTGATACGTCCCCACCCCCAACCCCTCCCCTGAAGGGGAGGGGAGCCTCATGCAGATCAAGCGGCTCCGTCTGTCGGGCTTCAAGAGCTTCGTCGACGCGGCCGATCTGCGGATCGAGCCGGGGCTGACCGGCATCGTCGGGCCGAATGGCTGCGGCAAGTCGAACCTGCTCGAGGCGCTGCGCTGGACGATGGGCGAGACGTCCGCGCGGTCACTGCGCGGTGCGGGGATGGACGACGTCATCTTCGCCGGCACCAATACGCGCCCCGCGCGCGATTTCGCCGAAGTGTCGATGCTGATCGAGGCAGAGGGCGAGGAAAGCGAAGTCGTCCGCCGGATCGAGCGTGGCGCTGGCTCTGCCTACCGGATCGACGGACGCGACGTGCGCGCGAAGGACGTGGCGTTGCTGTTCGCGGACTCGGCGACGGGCGCACATTCGCCTGCGCTCGTCAGCCAGGGGCGGATCGGCGCGATCATCGCCGCCAAGCCGCAGGAACGCCGCGCGATGCTCGAGGAGGCGGCAGGCATCGCCGGGCTCCACGTCCGGCGCAAGGACGCCGAGCAGAAATTGCGCGCGACCGAAGCCAATCTGACGCGGCTCGACGAACTGATCGCCGAACAGGACGGCCGCGCCAACGCTTTGCGGCGCCAAGCGCGGCAGGCCGAACGCTATCGCGCGCTCTCCGACCAGATCCGCATCGCCGAGGCGCGGATGATCTTCGCGCGCTGGCGCGATGCGCAGGCGGCGGCGGATGCGGCGAAGGCCGAGGCGGTGGCGTGCGAGGCGAGCGTCGTGGCCGCCGCCGAGGCGCAGCGCTCCGCTGCCGCCCATGCGCTGGCGGCGACCGAGGCACTGGCGCAGGCGCGCGGCGCGGCACAGGCGCTGCGCGAGGCGGCGAGCGAAGCGGGACACCGGCTCGGCGGATTGCGCGGTGAACAGGCCGCGGCGGTGCGCCGGACGCAGGAGCTTGCGGCGGCGCGGTTGCGGCTCGCCGATGATCGCGCGCGCGAAGGGTCGCTCGCGAGCGATGCCGCCGAGGCGATCGCGCGGCTGGCCGACGAGACCAAGCGGTTCGATGTGGCGCTTGCCGCGGCGATTGCGCGCGTGCCCGAGCTCGAGACGCGGTTGAGCGATACCGAACGCGCCGGACGCGACGCCGAGGTCGCGCTCGCGCAAGCGCTTGCCGCGCAAGCGACCGAGGCCGCCGACGCGCGTGTGGCGGATGCGGCGCTTTCGGCAGCGCGTGCGCGCGCCGAGCGCAGCGCGCGCGATCTCGCGCGCGTGACCGCCGAGGCTGCGGCGCTTGGCGATGCCGCGCCGCTGGTCGCCCAGCGCTCTGCGGCTGTCGCCGCGCGGACGCAGGCGCTCCACGACGGCGAGGATGCGCGCGCGTCGCTCACCCGCGCCGATGCCGACGAGCGCGCCAGCATCGGACAGCGCGACGGCGCGCAAGCGGCACGCGCTACCGCGCACGCCGATCTCGCCGCGCTCGACAGCGAAGCGACCGCGCTGACCAAGGCGACGCGCCGCGACGGTCGCGACCGGCTGCTCGACCAGGTCCAGCCCGACCCGGGCTATGAGCGCGCGCTGGCGGCGGCGCTCGGGGACGATCTCGAGGCCGGGCTCGATTCCGCGGGCGAGCGGCACTGGTCGGGCGCAGTGGTTGTGCCGGGCGACCCACCGCCGCCGCCGGGAACGGTGCCGTTCGGGCAGCACGTCGAGGCGCCGGCGGCGCTTGCGCGGCGGCTGGCGCAGATCGTGGTGGTCGACAGCGATGACGGCGTTGCGCTTGCCGTCGGGCAGCGGCTGGTGACGCTCGGCGGCGTGCTGCGGCGCTGGGACGGCTATGTCGCCAAGTCGGGTGGTGCGGCGGCGGCCGAGCGGCTCGAGCGGATCAATCGCTTGCGCGCGATCACCGCGCTGCGCCCGGCGGCGGCGGCGGCGGTCGAGGCTGCGGACGCCGAGCTCGCGCGGATTGCGACGACGATCACTGACGCGCGTGCGGCGGCAGTGGCGGCGCGGCGTGCGCTGGAAAGCGCGGAAACGCGCGCCAGGGAGGCTGGGCGCGCGGAAGACCGCGCGACCGCGGCGATCGAACGGATCGAGGCGCAGCGTGCCGACCTGGCGTCGCGGCGCGCGCGGATCGATGCCGAGCATGACGAGGCGGGGGCCGAGGTCGCACGCGCGACCGCGCTGCACGCTGCGCTCCCCGATGGCAGCGCGACGCGCGAGCGCGTCCGAACGCTGTCGGCCGAGGCCGAGGCGCGGCGCAGCGCGATCGCAACCGCGCGCGCCGATCGTGCCGGGGTCGACCGCGATGTGGCGAGCGCGCGCGAGCGGCTCGCGGCGATGGCGGCCGAGGCGAAGGGCTGGCGCACGCGCGCGGGCGAGGCGGCGCGGCGGATCGCCGAGATGGACAAGCGCGATGGCGAGCTTGCCGTGGAAGCCGAAGCGCTGGTTGGCCGACCCGAGGCGCTTGCGAACGAGGTGGCAGCGCTCGAACTGGCGCACGCCGCTGCGCGCGCCGAGGCCGAGGACGCCGCGAGGACCGAGCGCGCCGCCGAAATGACGCTGCGCGACACCGAAGCGCGCGCGGCAGCGGCGGCGGAGGCGCTGGCGCAAGCCCGCGAAGCGCGCGCAGGCGCGACGGCACGCGCGGAAAACCAGGAATTGCGCCGCGTCGAGATGAACCGGCTGGCGGGCGAGCGCTTTCAATGCCCCTCGGTGCTGCTCCCCGAGCGCGTCGGGTTCGACGGTGGCACGGTGCGCAGCCCGGCCGAGGAGTCCGCAGCCCACGAAAAGCTGATGCTCGATCGCGATCGCATCGGCCCGGTCAATCTCGTTGCCGAGACCGAGCTCGCCGAACTCGAGGCGGCAAGTTCGGGCAATGCCGACGAGCGCGAGGAGCTTGGGCTCGCGGTCAACCGGCTGCGCGGCTCGATTGGCACGCTCAATCGCGAGGGGCGGCAGCGGCTGCTTGCCGCGTTCGAAGCGGTCGACGGGCATTTCCGGCGGCTGTTCACGACGCTGTTCAACGGCGGCAGCGCACATCTCGAACTGATCGATTCGGATGATCCGCTCGAGGCTGGGCTCGAGATCATGGCGCAGCCGCCGGGCAAGAAGCTCCAGTCGCTGACGCTGCTATCGGGTGGGGAACAGGCGCTGACCGCGGTCGCGCTGATCTTCGGGCTGTTTCTCACCAACCCGGCGCCGATCTGCGTGCTCGACGAGGTCGACGCGCCGCTCGACGATGCCAATATCGAACGCTTCTGCGGGCTGCTCGACGCGATGACGCGCGAAACGCAGACACGCTATCTGATCGTGACGCACAATGCGGTGACGATGAGCCGGATGCACCGGCTGTTCGGGGTAACGATGGTCGAGCAAGGCGTCAGCCGCCTCGTCTCGGTAGATCTCGGCGGCGCGGAAAGCCTCCTCGCCGCCGAGTAGGTCAATCAGCAGCCGTTGCGACGGTTCTGCGCAGCGTCGTGACGCTTGTCGAGATGCTTGCCGAGGAGCGCACCGCCGACGCCGCCGGCAACCGTGCCGAGCACGCCGCCGCCGAGCGCGTTACCAGCGAGCGCACCACCGGCACCGCCGACGAGCAGGCCGGTCGTGCCCGACGAACGGCGGCACGAATAATGGCGGTTCGACTTGCCGTAATAGCGATGCTTGCGCGCTTCGGCCTTGTCGGTGGGGAGGGCCATCGTTGCCGGAATGACGAGCGAAGCGGCGGCGAGCGAGAGGAAGAGGTGACGCATGATGGTATAATCCCTTTTTGACCCTATTCGGGTGCGTAACGTTCCGTCGCGGCGAGGGTTGCATCGCCGAGCGAACAATCTCGTCTTGGCGATCATTTGATTAACCTTTGTTGAGCAATATGGCGGGTGAAATGAGCAAGGGTGCAATGGGCAAGGCAAGGCAACGTGCATGAACGATGCCATACTCAACGGGCCGCAGAGCGACATCATTCCATACGCGGCCATGCCGACGATGGTGAAAACCGGCCTGTGGGCGTGCGACCTTGCAACGGAAACGCTGACGTGGAGCGAAGGCGTCTACGATCTGTTCGGTTTCCCACGTGGCAGCGTGCTCCATCGCGCCAAGGCGGCGGCATGCTACACACCTGAATCGCGCATCGCGCTCGAATGCCTGCGCATGGCTGCGATCCGCGACAAGACCGGCTTCATGCTCGACGCCGAGATCGAGATCGACGGCAAGCGACGTTGGGTGCGGATCGTCGCGCAAGTCGAATGCGTCGACGGCAAGGCCGGGCGGCTGGTCGGCTCGAAGAGCGACGTGACGCACGAGAAGCGGGTGGGGCTTCATTCGGGCTTCTGATTTCTAACTTGGGTTGCGTCTGGGCGACGCGGAACATATATCGAACGTATGGCCCAGCTCGACGTCCAGCAGAAACTCGCGATCCTTGCCGACGCCGCCAAATACGATGCGTCGTGCGCCTCTTCGGGATCGGTGAAACGAACGTCGCGCGACGGCAAGGGGATCGGCTCGACCGATCAGGGGATGGGCATCTGCCACGCCTATGCGCCCGATGGCCGCTGCATCTCGCTGCTCAAGATCCTGCTGACCAACAGCTGCATCTTCGACTGCCATTATTGCATCAACCGCAAGAGCTCGAACGTGCGGCGCGCGCGCTTCACTGCGGAGGAGGTCGTGCGGCTGACGCTGTCCTTTTACCGGCGCAATTATATCGAGGGACTGTTCCTGTCGTCGGGGATCATCGGATCGTCGAACTATACCATGGAGCAGATGGTCGAGGTCGCGCGCAGCTTGCGCGAGGATCATGATTTCCGCGGCTACATTCATTTGAAGACGATCCCCGACGCCGATCCCGAACTCGTCCATCAGGCCGGGCTCCACGCCGATCGCCTCTCGATCAATGTCGAGCTGCCGACCGTCGCGGGACTGACGCGGCTCGCACCCGAAAAGTCGGCGGCGCGGATCGAGGGCGCAATGGGCGACACCAAGACCGCGATCCTCGACACGAGCGACGCCAAGAAGCGCTTCAAGTCGGCGCCGCGCTTCGCGCCCGCCGGGCAATCGACGCAGATGATCGTCGGGGCGGATGCGGCGACCGACGGCGACATCGTCACCAAGGCGTCGACGCTGTACGATCGCTTCGGCCTGCGCCGCGTCTATTATTCGGCGTTCAGCCCGATCCCCGATGCGAGCGCGGTGCTCCCGCTCCAGCGCCCCCCGCTGATGCGCGAACATCGGCTGTACCAGTCGGACTGGTTGATGCGCTTTTACGACTACACGCCCGCCGACGTCGTCGCCGCCGCCGACGCGACGACGGGGATGCTGCCGCTCGACATCGACCCAAAGCTCGCCTGGGCGCTCAAGTTTCGCGGGTCGTTCCCGGTCGACGTCAACCGCGCGCCGCGCGAGGCGTTGCTGCGCGTTCCCGGGCTGGGGGTGAAGGCGGTGACCGCGATCCTGGCGGCGCGACGCTGGCGGCGGCTGCATCTCGCCGATGTCGCCCGGCTGACGGTGTCGGTCGCGAAGGTGCGGCCGTTCCTGATCGCCGAGGACTGGCGGCCGGTGGCGCTGAGCGATCGCGCCGAATTGCGACCGGTGGTTGCACCCAAGACCGAGCAATTGGAGTTGTTCGCGGCATAAGGGGAGCTTGATGCGCGCGATTACTCTTGCCGAACCCGATGATTTCGACGGCTGGCGCGATGCCGCGCGCAGTCTCGCCGCCGCGGGCGTGCCGCCCGAGGACGTCGTCTGGCAGGGCGCGGGCAACCCGACCGACCTGTTCGCGGCGACCGCCGACACGACGGTGCCGACCGGCCCGGCCTTTGCGGTGCCGCGCGCGTTTATCGATCTGGCGAAGAAGGCCGTGCTCCACCGCGATCCCGAGCGTTTCGCGTTGCTCTACACGTTGCTCGCGCGGATCCGCGTGCAGCCTGGCGCGATCGAGGATCATGCCGATCCGCTGCTCCGGCGGCTCGAACATCTCGCGCAGGAAGTGCGCAAGGACATCCACAAGATGCGCGCCTTCCTGCGCTTCCGCGAGGTCGACGAGGATGGCGTCGCGCGTTTCGTCGCCTGGTTCGAGCCCGAACATCATATCGTGCGCGCCAATGCCGGGTTTTTCCTCGATCGCTTTTCGAGCATGCGCTGGTCGATCCTGACGCCCGAGCTGTCGCTGCATTGGGACGGCGAGACGCTCGCCGAAGGCCCCGGTGCCGCCAAGAGCGACGCGCCCGAGGGCGACCCGATCGAGGAAGTGTGGAAGACCTATTACGCCTCGATTTTCAACCCGGCGCGCTTGAAGATCGGCATGATGCTGAAGGAAATGCCGCGCAAATATTGGAAGAACATGCCCGAGACCGCGTTGGTGCCCGGCCTCATCGCGGGCGCGCAGGCGCGCGAGAGCGGGATGATGTCGACGGCGCAGACGAAGCGCGACATCGGCGACAATATCGACGCGGCGTGGGCGGCTCTGCGGGGTGAAGCGGCGGGGTGCACGCGCTGTTCGCTCTACGGGCCGGCAACGCAGACGGTGTTCGGCGAAGGGCCGGTCGATGCCAGCCTGATGTTCGTCGGCGAGCAGCCCGGCGACCAGGAGGATCTGGCGGGCAAGCCGTTCGTCGGGCCGGCGGGGCAGGTGTTCGATCGCGCGCTCGCCGCGGCGGGGATCGAGCGCGCGGGCGTCTACGTCACCAACGCGGTCAAGCATTTCAAGTTCGAGCCGCGCGGCAAGCGCCGCATCCATGCCAAGCCCGATGCCGGCGAGATCGACGCGTGCCGCTGGTGGGTCGAGCAGGAGCAGTTGCTCGTCCGGCCGAAGGTCACGGTGGCGCTCGGCGCGACCGCGGCGCGCAGCCTGTTCGGGCGCGTCGTCACGATCGGCAAGGAGCGCGGGCGTGCGCTGACGCTGCCCGGTGGGGGCGAGGCGTGGATCACGGTGCATCCGAGCTATTTGCTGCGGATACCCGACCGCGCGCAGGCGGATGCGGAATATGCGCGCTTCGTCGAGGATCTGCAGCGGGTCGGGGAGCGGGTGGCGTAGCGTCGGCGTCGGCGCGTATACCACCGTTCGTGCTGAGCCTGTCGAAGCACCGGCGCGCGGTAAGGCCCTTCGACAGGCTCAGGGCGAACGGGGAGGGCGTGTCACAACAACGTCGCCTGCTCGGTCGCTTCCTCATTGTCGGTGATCCCCGACAGCGTCAGCCCGAGTAAGCGCACGCCGAGCGGCACCGGTAGCTGCGCATCGAGCAACGCACGTCCGCCCGCGACGAAGCTTGCGCGGTCGAACGCCCCGCGACTGAGCGAGCGCGCCCGCGTAATCGTGCGGAAATCCGAGAAGCGCAGCTTGAGCGTCACCGTCCGCCCGCGCACGCCGTGGCGCTCGATCCGCACCAGTGCCGCCTCGGCGACCCGGTCGAGCGCGGCGTGGAGATCGGCAGGGGACGCGATGTCGGTCTCGAAGGTGCGCTCGGCGCCGACCGACTTGGTCGCGCGGTTGCTGCGCACCGGGCGGTGGTCGATCCCGCGCGCCGCGCCGTAGAGATAGTCGGCATAGCTCCCGAAATGCGCGTGGAGGAAGGCGAGCGGTTGCTCGCGCAGATCGGCGCCGGTCTCGATCCCGAGCGCCGCCATCCGCGTCGCGGTGACCGGGCCGACGCCGTGGAAGCGCTTGACCGGCAGGCTCGCGACGAACGCCGCGCCGCGCGCCGGGGGAATGACGCAGATCCCGTCGGGCTTGTTCTGGTCCGAGGCGAGCTTGGCGATGAACTTGTTGTAGCTAACGCCCGCCGACGCGGTGAGCCCAGTCTCGGCCTTGATCCGCGCGCGGATCTGCTCGGCGATCGCCTTGGCCGAGCCGAGGGCGTGGCGGTCCTCGGTCACGTCGAGATACGCCTCGTCGAGCGAGAGCGGTTCGATCTGGTCGGTATAGTCGGCGAAGATCGCCCGGATCTGCTGCGAGATCGCGCCATAGACGTCGAAACGCGGCGGCACGAACACAAGGTGAGGACAGCGCCGGATCGCGGTGACCGAGGGCATCGCCGAGCGCACGCCGAAGGTCCGCGCCTCATAGCTCGCCGCCGCGACCACGCCGCGCGCGCGCGATCCGCCGACCGCGACGGGCTTGCCACGCAATGCCGGATCGTCGCGCTGCTCGACGGAGGCATAGAAGGCATCCATGTCGATATGGATGATCTTGCGCTGTGGGGGCGGGGGCGGGGGTGGGGCGCTGTCGGAGTCGGCCATGCTTCGCGTAACGCTACTCGCCGCAGGATAGGTGGGGAGCTTCTGTTGCTCGGTGCCCCCCGGACCGCCGGTATCCGCTTCTGTTGCCCGGTGCGGCCCGGACCGCGCTTTTAACTTAGTAACTTAGACCGTTAGGCCTTAGTGTTACGCAGCAATCGCGAGTGCATGGTTATCGTTTGCACTTGTGGTTATGAGCCTTGAACAGGTTACTCAGCCTGGGCAAAAACAGCGCCTTTCAATACACGTCGATCCTAGTTCGACCCCGTCATACCCCCTCTGGAGAGAGGGGGTGTGGTGGAGTCGCCGGGTACTGCCCCCGGGTCCGCTGCATCTATTCTACGCCGCACTTTATCACCATAGCCGGGCAAGCCCGGCACGAGCGATATAGGCATGTTACAGGCGCGTGAAAAGGGGCGTTGCAACATGATGAAAAGGCCCGGTTTGACACCTTCCGCCTTTCACTCGCCACAAATCGGGTGCATGGGTTAGTATATCATGTTGACGCAACGTTCCCGCTACGCACTCCGCGCGATGATGTTCCTGGCGCAAGCCCCCGCCGGAAGCCCCCCGATCCCGATGAACCGTATCGCCGCCGAGGCGAACGTGCCGCGCAAGTTCCTCGAGCTGATCCTCGCCGATCTGCGCGAGGCGGGGTTTCTCCACAGCCATCGCGGCAAGATGGGCGGGTACTGCCTGTCGCGCCCGCCGCACCTGATTTCGCTCGGCGAGATCATCCGCGTGATCGAGGGGCCGCTCGCGCTCGTGCCGTGCGTCAGCCGTACCGCCTACCGCTCGTGCAAGGACTGCAAGGACGAGGCGACCTGCGCGATCCGCCACGCGATGATGCGCGTGCGCGACGAGACCGCGCGGATTCTCGATGGGACCAGCCTTGCCGATGCGACTGCCGAGGAATTGGTCGCGGCCTGACGTGCTCCCCTCCCCTTCAGGGGAGGGGTTGGGGGTGGGGCCGAGTCTCACCGAGACCTGCCCGTGCTTAGACGTCCCCATCCCAACCCCTCCCCTGAAGGGGAGGGGCTATCCGCGTTTCACGGGCGCCTTTTCAGCTCGTCGCGAATCTCGCGCAGCAAGGTGACGTCAGTCGGCTCGACCGGCTCGGCAACGACTTCGGGCGCCTTGGGCATCAGCCGGTTCACCGCGCGGACGATCAGGAAAATGATGAAGGCGACGATCACGAAGTTCACCGCAGCGGTGATGAACGTCCCATAGCCCAACAGCGGCACGCCGGCCTTTTTCAGCGCGGCATAATCCGATGATCCGGCAAGCGCCGGCGGCACCTTGCCCAGCACGACGAAATAGCTTGAAAAGTCGAGTCCGCCGAAGATCTTGCCGATGACCGGCATGATCACGTCGTCGGTCAGCGAAGTCACGATCTTGCCGAACGCAGCGCCGATGATCACCGCGACGGCCAGATCGAGCACGTTCCCCCGCGCGATGAATGCCTTGAACTCCTTGAACATCGCGCGCCCCCTTCCGATTTCATTTCGCGAGGCCATCGTACCCGGCTATCATGGTGACGCAAGATCTGAAGGGATCCCTACGATATGAAGTACCGCACTCCGCTCGTTCTCCTCGGCGCCGTCACCTTGGCTGGCTGCGGGCTCAACAGCGTTCCGACCGCGGAAGAGAATGCCAAGGCCAAATGGGCCGATGTCGAGAACTATTACCAGCGCCGCGCCGACCTCATCCCCAACCTCGTCTCGACGGTGAAGGCCGCCGGCGCCCAAGAAAAGTCGATTCTGGTCGAAGTGACGCAGGCGCGCGCCTCGGCGTCGCAGGTCAAGGTGTCGGGCGCCGATCTCTCCGATCCGGCCAAGGTCGCCAGTTACGAGAAGGCGCAGGCCGGCGTGACGATGTCGCTGCAGCGGCTC
Organism: Sphingomonas sp. AAP5; assembly: GCF_004354345.1. Taxonomy (NCBI): domain Bacteria; kingdom Pseudomonadati; phylum Pseudomonadota; class Alphaproteobacteria; order Sphingomonadales; family Sphingomonadaceae; genus Sphingomonas; species Sphingomonas sp. AAP5. The sequence continues at coordinate 172,766 of NZ_CP037913.1, forward strand.
CAGGAAGCCTATCCCGAGCTCAAGTCGCAGGGCAATTACGCAACGCTGATGACGCAGCTCGAAGGCACCGAGAACCGCATCTCGACCGCGCGCCACGATTATAACGACGCGGTGCAATCGTATAACACGACGATCCGCACCTTCCCCGACGCGATCGGCGCGAAGGTGTTCTACGGCGCGAAGCCGCTCGTCCCGTTCAAGGCGACGAGCACGGGCGCGGAAGAGGCGCCTGCGGTCAATTTCGGCAACACCAACTAAAGTAACCGGGCCGAAGGCCCTGAAGGCGATGTGATGCCGATGCGCCTGATTCAGGCCTTGCTTGCGACGTTGGTCGCGCTGCTGCTGGGGCTCGTTCCGGCAGCGGCGCAGACCTATCCGAAATTTACCGGATTGGTGGTCGATGCCGCCAACGTCCTGCCGCCAGCGACCGAGGCCGATCTAACCGCCAAGCTCGAGGCGTTGCAGAAGGACACCAAGCGGCAATTGGTCGTCGTCACGCTCCCCGATCTTCAGGGGCGCGAGCTGTCGGAATATGGCGTCGGGCTCGGGCGTGCCTGGGGCGTCGGGCTCAAGGACGTCGACAACGGCGCGATCCTGATGATCGCGCCGAACGAGCCCGCCGGGCATCGCGGGCCGCGGCTCGAAGTCGGCTATGGTCTCGAACCTTTCCTGACAGATGCTTTTTCGGGCGTGATGATCCGCGAGAAGATGCTGCCGCTGCTCAAGAAGCAGCCGAGCGACATTCCCGGCGCGATGGAGGCCGGCACCGATGCCGTCATCGCACAGCTGCGCGCATCGCCCGAGGAACAGAAGGCCAATCTCGACAAGGCTGCAGCGACGTTCGATGCGACGCACAAGCGCAGCACATCGCGCGGCGGCGGCATTCCGTTCGGGATGATCTTCTGGGGCCTCGTGATCGGGTTCGTCATCCTGTCGAGCCTGCGCCGGCGCGGCGGCGGGCGGCAGTATAATGACGGGATCGGCTCGGCGGTGTTGTGGGGCTCGGTGCTCAGCAGCCTCGGCGATTCGCGTCGCGATTCGGGCGGCGGTTGGGGCGGCGGCGGCGGCGGCGGTTCCGATGGGAGCTGGGGCGGCGGTGGCTTCACCGGCGGTGGCGGGGGATCCTTTGGGGGCGGTGGCGCCTCGGGAGACTGGTAATGCCGCGCACAGCGCATCTCACGGCGGCGGACCACGCAGTCGTGCTCGCGGCGGTCAAGGCTGCTGAGGCGGGGACCGACGGCGAGATCGTGACGATCGTCAGCGATCGCTCGGACGAGTATCGCGATGCGGCCCTGCACTATGCGGTGGCGGCGATGCTGCTCGTCGTCGCGCTGTTCACGATCGATCCGGCCGCGATCGAACGGTGGCTCGCAGGCTTTTCGGACGGGTGGGAATCGCCCGCCGATCCGCGGTTGCTGCTGTCGGCGCTGCTCGTGGTCGAGGCGATCGTGTTCCTGATCGTCCGCTATGCGCTCGGGCGGGTCGCGTGGCGGATCGAACTTGTGCCGAAGGCGACGCGCGCGCGGCGGGTGCGGCGTCGCGCGATCCAGTATTTCAAGGTCGGTGCCGAGCGGCGCACCACCGCGCGCGTCGGCATCCTGCTCTATCTGTCGCGCGATGAACGCATGGCCGAAATCGTCGCCGACGAAGCGATCCACCGCGCGGTCCCCGCCGAACGCTGGGGCGCGGCGATGGCGGCGCTGGTCGCGCACTCGCGCGACGGACGGCCCGCCGCCGGCATGGCAGCGGCGGTCGAGCAGATCGGCACGATCCTGTCCGAAACCTTCCCCAAGACCGCCGACGACCGCAACGAACTCCCCGATAGGCTGATCGAAGTATGACCGCAGAGACGGTGTGGGACGGCAAGTTCATCAAGGTCATCAAGGACGGAACCTGGGAATATGTCGCGCGCGCCCGCGGGATCGCCGCCGCGGTCATCCTCGCGATCGACGATGGCGCGGTGATCCTGGTCGAGCAATATCGCGTGCCGCTTGGGAAGCGCTGTCTGGAGTTGCCGGCCGGCCTTGTCGGCGATGAAACCGAAGGCGAAGGCATTCACACCTCTGCCGCGCGCGAGCTCGAGGAAGAAACCGGCTATGCCGCGGCGACGATCGAAACGATCGGCTTCTTCCATTCCTCGCCGGGGATGGTCTCGGAGGGCTTTACCCTCGTGCGCGCCACCGGGTTGACGCAGGTGAGTGCCGGCGGCGGGGTCGAGGGCGAAAACATCACCGTCCACCGCGTCCCGCTCGGCGAGATCGCGGCGTTCGTCGCCGCAAAGCGCGCCGAGGGCGTGGCGATCGACGTCAAGATGCTACTACTGCTCAGCGGCGGAATTCTGGCTGGCTGAATCGGCAAGGGGCAAACCGCCCCCGACCAACCCTCGCCGTCAGCGGAAGTTGTCGGCGTAGCTTTGCAGCTTGAGCGTCCGCGTCGGCGCGGCGACGACGGTGAAGGCCAGACCTTCGCGCTCGGCATAGGCGATCGCGGCTTCCTGCGTCGGGAAGCTCAGCCGCACCTGGTCGCGCGTGTCGCCTGAGCCGGCCCAGCCGGTCAGCGGGTCGGCTTGCTTGGCCTCGGCAGGGGCGAAATCGAGCACCCAGCTGGTGGTGCGGGCACGGCCCGACGACATGGCGTTCTTGGGGCGCTGATAGATTCGGGCGATCGACATGGCGTCTCCTTATCGTGCTTCTTGGCGCCGCGCATCTGCGTTTTTCGTGCGCAGCGTTGCAGAGGCGGCGGCGGGGTCGTCGGGCCAGGGGTGGCGCGGGTAACGGCCGCGCATTTCCTTTGCGACCGCCGACCAGCTCCCCGCCCAGAAGCCCGGCAGATCGCGCGTCGTCTGGATCGGCCGGCCGCCGGGCGAGGTAAGGCTGAGCACCAGCGCCACGCGCCCGCCCGCGATCATCGGATGCGTCGCGAGCCCGAACAGCGTTTGTGGGCGCAGCTCGACGCGCGGGCCACCTTCGGCATCGTACTCGATCGGGTGGGTCGACCCGGCGGGGCTGGTGAAGTGCGTCGGGGCGAGGCGCTCGATCGTTTTCAGCGCGTCCCAGCCGATCAGGGTGCGCAGCGCTTCGGTCAGTGCGCCCGGGTCGATCGCGTCGAGCCGGCGCTTGCCCGTAAGCGACGGGACGAGCCATTCGTCGGCGCGCGCGAGCAACGCCGCGTCGTCGAGCGCGAGTTCGGCGCCGCCATGCTCCTGCGCAAAGGCGGCGCGGTGGCGCAGCGCGAGCGCGGCGTCGCTCCACGGCAGCCGCGCGAGCCCGGTCGCGTGGACTCCTTCGAGCAGGGCTGCGGCGATGGCATCGGGGTCGGCGTTCGAATCGGCGCCGCTCGACAGCCGCAGCGCGCCGAGCCGGCGTTCGCGCAACGCCCGGATGCCGCCGGTCGCGGGGTCGAAGACGACGGTACGATGCGTCGCGATGCGCTCGCCGAACAGCGTCTCGATCGTCGCGAGGTCGATCGCGGCGGCCGAGAGGATGCGCGCGCCCGACGCCATGCCTTGCGTCTCGGCGACGGCGAGCCACTCTTCGCGGGCGAGACTGCTGGTCGGATCGAGCTTGAACCCGCGTCCGCCGACCGAAGCCCAGGTTTCGCCCGAGCTGTCGCGGCGGCGCGCAATGCGATCGGGGAAGGCGAGCGCGATAGCGATGGCTTCTTGTCCCCCTCCCGCTTGCGGGAGGGGATTGGCGGGTGGGGGCGCGCTATCGCCGTTCGCGCCGGTTGAAGGCGCGCGCCCACCCCCAGCCCCTCCTGCAAGCGGGAGGGGAGCGAGCCCGCTCCACCGTTTCGCCAATTTCCTCCCGGCCTCCGCCCGTGGCCCGCGCTCGCTGCGCCAGCGGCGGCGGCGCGTTTCGAGATCGACGTCATTGCCGCCGAGCCCGAGCTCGCCGAGCAGCACCGCGACCTCGGCCGCGACGTCGGCCAGACCAAGCTCCCCCGCTCGCACCAGCATATGGCCGAGCCGCGGCGCGAGCGGCAGCCGCGCGATCGCATGGCCATGCGGCGTCGGGCGTCCATCCGCATCGAGCGCGTCGAGCGCCGCGAGCCGCGCGCGCGCCTCCTGCACCGCGGCCTCGGGCGGCGGATCGAGCCAGCGCAACTGCCGCGGATCGGCGACGCCCCACAGCGCGCAGTCGAGCGTCAGCGCCGACAGATCGGCCTCGAGGATCTCGGGCGGATCGAAGCGCGGCAGCCCGGCGGTCGCGGCTTCCTCCCACAGCCGATACGCCACCCCCGGCGTCTGGCGCGCGGCGCGGCCCGCACGTTGCGTGACGGCGGCCTGGCTCGCGCGTTCGGTGACGAGCCGCGTCATCCCCGCGGCACGATCGTAGCGCGGGCGCCGCGCGAGGCCTGAATCGACCACCACCGCGATCCCGTCGAGCGTCAGGCTGGTCTCGGCGATCGATGTCGCGAGCACGACCTTGCGGCGCCCCGCGGCGTTGGGCGCGATCGCGGCGCGCTGCGCTGCCGGATCGAGGCTGCCGTGGAGCTTGTGGAGCACGATCCCCTCGCCGAGCCCGTCGAGCCGTTCGGCGGTGCGCTCGATCTCGGCGACGCCCGGCAGGAAGGCGAGGACTCCGCCCTTCTCCTCGCGCAACGCGAGCCGCACCGCGCCCGCGACCGAATCCTCGATCCGCGCCTCGGCCGCGCGGCCGAGATGGCGCAGCGTGAGCGGGTGCATCCGCCCCGCGCTCTCGATCACCGGCGCGCCCTCCATCAGCCCCGAGAAGCGCGCGCCGTCGAGCGTCGCCGACATCGCGACGAGCCGCAGATCGGGGCGCAGCCCGGCCTGCGCATCGAGCGCGAGCGCGAGCCCGAAATCGCTGTCGAGGCTGCGCTCATGGACTTCGTCGAACAGCACCGCCGAGACGCCCGCCAGTTCGGGATCGTTCTGAATGCGCGCGACGAAGATGCCCTCGGTCACGACCGTCACGCGGGTCGCCGCGGAGCGCTTCGAATCCATCCGCGTGGCATAGCCGAAGGTCTGGCCGACGGGCTGGCCGGCGGTCGCCGCCATGCGCTCGGCGGCGGCGCGCGCGGCGAGACGGCGTGGCGAGAGCAGCAGGATCTCGCCGCTGCACCACGCTTCACCAAGCAAAGCGGGCGCGACGGCGGTGGTCTTGCCCGCGCCCGGCGGCGCGACGAGGACGGCGTTGCTCGCGTCGCGCAGCCGCGCGAGCAGATCGGGCAGGACGGCGTGGATCGGCAGCGTCATGCCAAACACCGCAGATGGGGAAGGGGGAGGGTGGTCACGATACGCAGCGCCTTGCCCGATCGCGCGCCACGGGGACAGCGCGATATCGTGCGATCGATCGACGCATGGCGAGGGAACTGCGGCGGCATTCCCAACGTCCTAGTATATCCCGCAATCGCGATGCTAGGCGGGCGTCCAGAGTTTCGGAGATCGTCGTGGCCGGCCATTCGCATCATCATCACGGGCATTCGCATGGCGCAGGCCATAGCCATGCCGGGCACGACCACGGTCCGCCCGCCGCGGGCCACGACCGGGCGTTTGCGATCGGCATCACGCTCAACCTCGGCTTCATCGTCGCCGAAGTCGTGTTCGGGCTGATCGCGGGGTCGGTCGCGCTGCTCGCCGATGCCGGGCACAATCTGTCCGACGTGCTCGGGCTCGGCGCGGCCTGGGCGGCGATCGCGCTCGGGCGGCGCGCGGCGTCGAAGCGCTTCACCTATGGGCTCAAGGGCTCGACGATCCTCGCGGCCTTGCTCAACGCGCTGCTGCTGCTCGTCGCGCTCGGCGCGATCGTGCTCGAGGCGGTGCAGCGGATCGCGACGCCCGCGCCGGTCGACGGGCCGACCGTCGCCTGGGTCGCGGGCGCGGGGATCGTCGTGAACGGGGTGACCGCGTTGCTGTTCATGCGCGGCCGCAAGGACGATCTCAACATCCGCGGCGCCTATCTCCACATGTTGAGCGATGCGATGGTGTCGGCGGGGGTCGTCGTGTCGGGGCTGGTGATCTGGCTCTCGGGGGCGACCTGGATCGATCCGATCGTCAGCATCGTCATCGCGGTGCTGATCTTCCTGCAGACCTGGGGCTTGCTCCGCGAATCGGTCGAGATGGCGCTGGCGGCGGTGCCGCGCAGCATCGATTCGGACGCGGTGTGGGAGGAATTGCGCGAGCTGCCGGGCGTCGCGCGCGTGCATCACGTCCATATCTGGCCGATGAGCACGACCGAGACCGTGCTGACCGCGCATCTCGTCATGCCCGGCGGGCATCCGGGCGACGCCTTCCTCGACCGCGCGCGGACGATGCTCAAGGCGCATTTCGGGATCGGCCATGCGACGTTGCAAGTCGAACTCGACGGGGCCGACGCGACCGAGCCGAAGCTCGGCTGCTAACCGCCGGGGGCGGCGTCGCGCGTCAGTGCTTGAACATCGCCACCACGGCGTCGAACAGCGTCGCGCCGGCGAGCGGGCCGACCAAGAGCATCACGAGATTGAAACCGATGATCCAGGCGGTGATCGACTCGGCGCGTTTGTTCTGCCGTGGCGCGGGCTTTGGCGCCGGGGGCTCGGGTGGGCTCCACTGGTTCTGGAAATCGACGAACATACTCGATCCTCTTGTTGCGATCGCCCGCTCAACGTCCAACCGCGCCGCCACTATGCGCCTTTCCGTGGCATTGGAAAGATCGAAAGGCCGACCGGGCGCGCGGCTTAGTAGGCGCGCGCGATCGCGAATTCGACGGCTTCGACCATTGCGTCCTTGGCCTTGCCGTTGGCGAAGATCGCCAGCGCATCGATCGCGCGCTGGCCGTAATGGCGCGCCCGTGCGAGCGTGTCGTCGACCGCGCGCGTCGCCCGAACGAGCTCGATCGCACGCTCGAAATCCGCGTCGCTGTTGCGATGCCCTTCGATCGCCGCCTTCCAGAACACGCGATCCTCCGGGTTGCCGCGCGCATAAGCGAGGATCACCGGAAGCGTCGCCTTGCCTTCGCGGAAGTCGTCGCCGGCATCCTTGCCCATCGTGCCCGCGTCGGAGACATAGTCGATCGCATCGTCGACCAGCTGGAACGCGATGCCGAGGTTGCGCCCGTACGAATCGAGCGCGAGCTCTTCGGCCTCGGGGCGCTCGGCGACGACCGCCGAGACGCGGCAGGCCGCGGCGAACAAAGCGGCGGTCTTCGCGCCGATAATGTCGAGATAGCGCTCCTCGGGCGTGTCGATCCGACGCGCGGCGGTGAGCTGGTTGACCTCGCCCTCGGCGATGATCGCGCTCGCGCCCGCCAGGATGCCGAGCACTTTCAGCGATCCGTCCTCGACCATCAGCTCGAACGAACGGCTGAACAGGAAATCGCCGACGAGCACGCTCGCCGGGTTGCCCCAGATGAGGTTGGCGGTGCGCTTCCCGCGGCGCAGATCGGATCCGTCGACGACATCGTCGTGGAGCAGCGTGGCGGTGTGGATGAACTCGACCGCGGCGGCGAGGCGGTGATGCCGCGTGCCCGAATAGCTCAGCAGCCGTGCGCTCGCGAGCGTCAGCATCGGGCGCATCCGCTTGCCGCCGCCGGCGATCAAATGCCCGGCGAGTTCGGGGATCAGCGGAATCTCGGACTGCATCCGCGACAGGATCACGGCATTGACCATGTTCATGTCGCCGGTGACGAGTTGCACCATCGGCTCCAGCGAGGGCTGGGCGCGGCTCGGATCGAGGCGGAGAAGGGTGGCGCTCATGTGGCGTGCGATGTGGCCGCGCGCGCGCCCAAAGGCAAGCGTTTCCCGGCTTGCATGGGCCCTCCCGTGCCCGCAATAGGGCGAGGACATCAGATGGGGAGCAATCGGTGGCCGACGAGACGCTGAACGGATACCGCCAGAGCATCGACAATATCGATGCGGCGCTGGTCTTTCTGCTCGCCGAGCGCTTCAAGACGACGCAAGCGGTCGGGCGCTACAAGGCGTCCGCTGGGTTGCCGCCCGCCGATCCGGGGCGTGAGGAATCGCAGATCGCGCGGCTGCGCGGGCTCGCCAAGCAAGCCGATCTCGACCCCGATTTCAGCGAGAAGTTCCTGCGCTTCATCATCGACGAAGTGATCCGCCATCACGAGCGCGTGCGCGACGCCGGATAACCCGCTGCGCGCCGGGCTGGCGGGATGCGTCTTGCCGCACGGGCGAAACCGCTTATCGTCGCGCCGGACCCGAAGCATGGGTGGGGATGGTGAGAATGGCGACGATCTTGGCGAGCGATGTGGGGCCGGACGTGCCGGTGACGCCGAGCCGCAAGGACATCCAGCTCATCATCACCGCCTCGTCGCTCGGCACGATCTTCGAATGGTATGATTTCTTCATCTACGGCACGCTTGCTGCCTCGGGGATCATCGGGCGGACCTTCTTTCCCGCGCAAAGCGAGCTGCTCCAGACGCTCTACGCCTGGGCGGGGTTCGCGGTCGGGTTCGGCTTTCGCCCGCTCGGTGCGATCCTGTTCGGCTTTCTCGGCGACAAGCTCGGGCGCAAATATACCTTCCTCGTCACGATCACGCTGATGGGCCTCGCCACCGCCGGAGTCGGCCTGGTGCCGAGCGCGGCGACGATCGGGCTCGCCGCACCGTTCGTCGTGATCGGACTGCGAATCCTGCAGGGGCTCGCGCTCGGCGGTGAATATGGCGGCGCGGCGATCTATGTCGCCGAGCATTCGCCACCCGGGCGGAGCGGCTATTTCACGAGCTTCATTCAAGCGAGTGTGGCTGGCGGATTCATCCTCAGCCTCGCCGTCGTGTTGCTCGCCAAGGCGCTGATGCCGGCAGGAATGTGGGACGCATGGGGCTGGCGGGTGCCGTTCGTCTTCTCGCTCGTGCTGCTCGGCGTGTCGCTGTGGATGCGGCTCAAACTGTCCGAGAGCCCGGTATTCAAACAAATGAAGGCGGCGGGCGAGACCGCGAAGAACCCGTTCACCGAAAGCTTCACCTATCCCGGCAACCTCAAGCGGCTGTTCGTCGCGCTGTTCGGCATCGCCGCCGGGCTGACGGTGATCTGGTACACCGCGATGTTCACCGTGCTGTCGTTCCTGCAAGGCACGATGCGCGTCCAGGAAACCGCCGCGCAGTTGATCGTCGGGTTCGGCGCGCTTGGCGGGCTTGGGTTCTTCGTGCTGTTCGGCTGGCTGTCGGACCGAGTCGGGCGCAAGACGCCGATCGTGATCGGCTATGCGCTGACGCTCGTGCTGCTCTTTCCGATCTTCTGGGTGATGGGCAGCGCCGCCAACCCCGAACTCGCGCATGCCGCCAAGCGCGCGCCCGTCGTCGTGTCGGGGCCCGCGTGCCAATACGACCTGTTCCCGGCCAAGCCGACCGAATGCCGCCGCTTGCTCGACTATCTGTCGAAAAAGGGCGTGCCGTACACCAAGGCGCACACCCCGGTGACGCTGGTGCTGATCGGCGGCGTGGGCGTCGACGATCTGAGCGATGCCGGGCTCGATGCCGCGCTCGCGAACGGCGGGTACGATCTGCGCCCGGTCGTGCCGTCGCCGGGCAATATCGTGCTGATCCTGCTCGCGATCCTTGCGCTCAGCGCGCTCGCCGGGATCACCTATGGCCCGGTCGCCGCCTTGCTGTCCGAGATGTTCCCGCCGCGGATCCGCTACAGCTCGATGTCGATCCCCTATCATTTCGGCACCGGCTATTTCGGCGGCTTCCTGCCGCTGATCAGCCAGGTGATCGTCGCGCGCACGGGCAATCCCTATGCCGGGCTGTGGTACACGATCGCGGTGGTGGCGATGGCGCTGGTCGTCACGCTCTATGGCCTCGAGGAAAGCAAGCCGGGCCGCGCGAGCGCCGACTGAACGCCGGGCTGGCGCGTGCCTGCCGCGGCGGCTAACCGCTCTGGCATGACCGATGCTCCGCTCCGCCTCCGCCTCGACACCGCCGCGCTCGTCACGAACTGGCGCGCGCTCGACGCGCTGAGCGGCGCGGCGGCGTGCGGCGCGGCGATCAAGGCCGATGGCTATGGCCTCGGCGCAGCGGGTGTCGCCGAGCGCCTGGCGGGCGCGGGATGCCGCGATTTCTTCGTCGCGAGCTGGGGCGAGGCCGAGCGCCTTGCCGGGCTCGGCTTCGACATCGCCGTGCTGCACGGCGTGCGCGCCGAGGACATGGCGGCCGCCACGAGCGGTATCGCGCGCCCGGTGCTCAATACTGCGGCGCACGTCGCGCGCTGGCGCGAGAGTGGCGGCGGGCGGTGCGACGTGATGGTCGATACCGGCATGAACCGGCTCGGCGTATCGATCGCCGAGGTCGCAAGCGGGCTGCTCGATGGCCTGGCGATCGACACGCTGATGAGCCATCTCGCCTGCGCCGACGAGGACAGCGCGATGAACGCGCGGCAGGCAGCGGCGTTGCGCGGGCTCGGCGGGCGCACCGCCGCACGGCGGCTGAGCCTCGCCAATTCGGCGGGAATCGCGCTTGGCGCCGACTATGCCTTCGACCTCACGCGACCCGGGCTTGCGCTCTACGGTGGCGTACCGCGCGGCGAACTGGCGGGCGTGGTCGGGCAAGTCGTGACCCCCGAAGCGCAGATCCTCCAGCGCCGTACCCTCCAGGCGGGCGATTCGATCGGCTATAATGCGCAGTTCACGGCCGCGGCCCCGCTCGAGGTGGCGATCCTCAACATCGGCTATGCCGACGGCTATTGGCGCGGGTTCAGCAATGCCGGCGCCGCGCACGTCGGTGCTGCCGCGCTGCCGGTGATCGGCCGCGTGTCGATGGACTTGACGGCGATCTCGGTCGCGGCGGCGCCGGAGCTCGGCGAGGGCGATTGGGTCGCGCTCGACTATGCGTTGCCGGCGGCAGCGGCCGCCGCGGGCATGTCGCAATATGAATTGCTGACAGGGTTGGGGCGGCGGTTCGAAAGGCGCTGGACCGCATAAAAAAAGGGGCCGCGAAAGCGACCCCTTTTCCTCAGGTTGGATGTGTTTCGATCAGAATTTGAACTCGGCACCCGCATAGAAGAAGCGGCCGGTGTTCGGATAGATCGCGTCGTTGCCCGTGCCCGTAAGATCGTACGGCGGCAGCTTGTTGGTGAGGTTGTCGACGCCGGCGTAGAAGCGGTACTTGTCGGTCGCGTTCACGCCCAGACGAAGGCTGTGGTAGACGATCGGGTTATAGTACACGAACGGACGCGCGTCGGGGTTGGTCGGAGTCCGGCCCTGCGAAGTGAAGAACGTTTCATAGGAAAGCCCCGAAACGATCTGCTTGCCGACGTAGCGCGCATTGTAGTTCAGGTCGACCGGGCCCCATTTGCCGTTGATCGTGAACTGACCCTGCCACTTCGGATCGCCGAGCGTGCTGTCGATCCGGTCGTAGCGGTTGGGTTCGGTGATGTAGGTGTATTGCAGACGATCCATCACATAGCTGACCTGCAGGCGCAGATTGAGCTGCAGGTTGCTGCGGAACGCATGGACATAGGCTGCGTCGAAATCGAGCCCGCGCGTTGCCAGCTTGGCGAAGTTGAACGGCTGGTTGATGAAACCGTTGCCGTTGCCCGCCAGGCCGAAGGTGAACTGCGACGTGTCGATCGTGCGCGATGTCTGGCCGTTGAAGGTCTGGTTGGTAACCGGATCGGTCGTCGTGCGGCGGAAGACGGCGGCGCAGAACGTGTTGTTGATGCCGCCCGGATCGTCATAGCAGCGGTTGATGATCGCCTGGCCGGTAAGGCCGGAGATCACGTTCTTCACGCGGATGTTGTAGTAGGTGACCTTGAAGTTGAGGCCGGGGATATAGTGCGGCGCATAGTTCATGCTGGTCGTGAAGCTCAGGCCGACTTCAGGCGAGAGGTTGGGGTTGCCCTGGTTCACACCGGCAACACCCGATGCCGACTGGTTGGTCCACGGCTTCACCAGAGTCGCGCCCGATGCCGGATCGACGAAGGTGATGCTGGTCGGGATACCGGCCGCCGCGCAGTTCTTCACGCGGTTCGGACCGGCGTTGATGTTGTTGCCCGAGTTGGTGCCACCCGCCTGGTCGCACGGATCGGTCAGGCCGTTGGCGAAGGTGGTCGCCGCGGTCGCATAGAGGTTGGACAGGTTCGGTGCGCGGACCGAGCGTGCCAAGGTCGCGTTGAAGGTCAGGTCGCGGACCGGCGAGTAGATCACACCGGCATTCCATGCGACGACCGAACCGACCGTGCCGCCGTAATCGGACACGCGGCCAGCGCCTTCGATCGTCAGCTCGCGGATGAGCGGCAAGTTGGCGAGGACCGGTAGGCGAAGCTCGCCATAGAGTTCCTTGATCTCGACCTTGTTCGGATCGAACGTTGCCGCCGGGTTGAGGAAGGTCGCGCCCGACGCGGTGACCGGATCCTGGCCCGAGAACGCATCCTCGCTGCGATATTCGGCACCGATCGAGAAGCCGACCGGGCCGCCGGGCAGCTTGAAGAAGCCGCTCGAATCGCCCGAGAGGAATGCCGTTGCGTCGATTTCCTCGGCCCACTGGTTCCGCGTCGAGGTGTAGAGCGTGTAGTTGAGGGCGCGCTGGTCGAAGGCGCCCTGGCCGAACAGGTTCAACGGAACGCAGGCCGCGTCGTCATTAGTCGTGCTGGCGTCGGCATTGACCGCGCAGACGATCTTCTGGCCGGTCGAATTGTTGACGAAGTTGCTCCCGGCATAGCCGGTCGGTGCGACAACCGCGTTCACCGCCTTGCCGTAATTCGCGATCAGGACGTTGCCGCCCGTGCGATAGTAGTTCTCGGTGCGACCGTAGTTGCCGGCGATCTCGTAGTGGAGATTGCCCTTCTCGCTGATGTCGCCCTGCACGCCGAGAACGGCGCGATAGGTCTGTCGCTTATGGAATTCGGCACGCGTCCCGAAATCGTTGTTGAAGCGGTTGAGCGTGAACGACGTGGCGCCCGGGGCGAGGATCGTCTGCAGCGTCGAGCGCGATGCGGCGGAGAGGAACGGGTTGTTGATGCTGAACGTCGAGGTCAGCGTACCACCCGTGAAGCTCGGCTGGGTCGATTGCTGCTCGACATCGACCTTGACGTAGGTCGCCTCGAGGAACGGCTTGAAGGCGGGTGAGAAATCGCCGCTCAACATCAGGTTCGCAACATAGCGATCCTGGCTCGGCAGCAACATCGCATCTTCGACGCCCGTCGCGGTCAAGCCGCGGAGAATCCCGCCGCCGATCGCGCGATTGTCGACAATGTTGCTGTCCTTCTGCAGCGAACCGTCGGGCTGGAACACGTAGTTGTACGCGAGCGGGGCGCCGGTCGGCGTGGTCTGCCCGGTGCAGATCGCGGCGCGCTGCGCGGCATTCGCCGTGGTCGCGGTGCCCGGGCAGGTCGTCACGACGGTACCGCCGATCGAGCGGTTGCCGAAGACGATGCCGCTCGACACGAACGAGGTGTTCGGAATGCCGTCGAAGTTGCGGTTCGGCGCGGTCGTGATCTGCGTCGTGATGAACCCGGGCGTTCCCGTGAACGCGCCCAGATAATCGCGATCGGCATAGAAGACCGAGTTTGCGCGCGTATATTCGCCCGACACGGTGAGGTTCACCCGGCCGTCGAGGAAGTTATGGCCGGCGATGCCGCTGATCAGGTAGGTGCCGCGGTCGCCATAGGTGGTCGTGCCGCCCTGGGCGCGAATCCGCACGCCGTCATAGTTCTTGCGCAGCACGAAGTTGACGACGCCCGCGATCGCATCCGAACCGTAGATCGCCGAATTGCCGCCGGTGACGAGATCGACGCGTTCGACCAGATCGTACGGAATCGTGCTGACGTCGGGCGTGTAGCTGCCGGGAACGGCGGTCACGACGCGACGGCCGTTGACGAGCGTCAGCGTGCGCGCAGTACCGAGGCCGCGCAGATCGAGCAGGCTGAGGCCCGCGGTGCCGATGCTGCCGGTCGAGTTCGCCTGGCTGAAGGTCGAGCGGAGCTGCGGGAGCTGGTTGAGCGCGTCGCCGAGCGAGACGTCGCCGCGCGCACCGAGCAGTTCGACCGCCGAGATCGCCGTAACCGGAACCGACTGGTCGAGCTTGCGGACCCGGATGCGCGAACCGGTGACGACGATATCTTCAGGGCCCTGGTTCGCCGCCGCAGCGTCGTCGGCAGCAAGCGAGCCTGGTGGTGTGGCAGGTGCCGGCTCGGGAGGTGCGGTTTGAGCGGCGGCAGGCAAAGCGATAACGAGCGACACGCCGGTAAGGGCGCTCGCAGACAACAGTCTGAGCTTCATCGATAGTTCCCCATTTCCGGGCGGCGGTTCCGCCTGCCCGGTTGGGGGTAACAAATAAGAAATGTAGGTCCGGCGCAACCCCTACATTTCACAAACCTGAACCAAAGCTGACAGTTTGTTAAACATGTGACCAAAGTGTCACATCCGTCATGCTTTCAAAAAAATTGTTGTCCCGGCGCAACGGTTTTTGGGTCTTACCGCTCGACGCAGACTGCAATCCCCATTCCGCCGCCAATACAAAGCGTTGCCAGACCCTTCCGAACATCGCGCTTGGCCATCTCGTACAGCAGCGTCGTCAGCACGCGCGCGCCCGAGGCGCCGATCGGGTGGCCGATCGCGATCGCACCGCCGTTGACGTTGACGCGCTCGGGATCCCAGCCGAGTTCCTTGCCGACCGACAGCGCCTGCGCGGCAAACGCTTCGTTCGCTTCGATCAGGTCGAGATCGCCGATGCTCCACCCGGCCTTTTCGAGCGCGCGGCGAGTCGCGGGGACGGGGCCGATCCCCATTATCGACGGATCGACCCCGGCCGACGCCCAGCTCGCGATCCGTGCGAGGATCGGGCTTCCACGCTTTTCGGCCTCGGCGCGCGTCATCAGCACCAGCGCGGCGGCGCCGTCGTTGAGGCCGCTCGCGTTCGCCGCGGTGACGGTGCCGTCCTTCTTGAACGCCGGGCGCAGGCCGACAACGCTCTCGAGCGTCGCCCCGGCGCGGATATATTCGTCGTCCGCGACGATCGTGTCGCCCTTGCGCCCCTTGATCGTGACGGGCGCGATCTCGTCGCGGAAGCGCCCAGCGGTGCGGGCGGCTTCGGCGAGGTTCTGCGAGCGGACCGCGAACACGTCCTGTGCCTCGCGCGAGATCTGGTACTGCTCGGCGAGATTCTCGGCAGTGATGCCCATGTGATAGTTGTTGAACACGTCGGTCAGCCCGTCGCTGATCATCGTGTCGACCAGCGTGACGTTGCCCATCTTGGTGCCGCCGCGCAGGTTCTGTGCGTGCGCGCTGAGCGACATCGATTCCTGGCCGCCCGCGACCATGATGCGCGCATCGCCGCACGCGATCGACTGCGCCGCCAGCGCCACCGCGCGCAAGCCCGAACCGCACACCTGGTTGACGCCCCAGGCAGGGATTTCCTTGGGTACGCCCGCGGCCATCGCCGCCTGGCGCGCCGGGTTCTGCCCTTGGCCGGCGGTCAGCACCTGGCCGAGGATGACCTCGGAGACTTCGTCACCCGCAACACCGGCCTGCGCGAGCGCCGCCTCGATCGCGATCCGGCCGAGCTCGTGCGCCGGCGTTCCGGCGAACGCGCCGAGGAAGCTGCCGACGGGCGTGCGCTTGGCGGCGGTGATGACGATGTCCTGCATGGCTCTGCTCCGGCGGTAGGGTGTGGCCGCTATCTAGCCGGGGAACACGCGTTTAACCACCCCGCGAGGGGCTCCCACAGCTGCGCGCGGGCGCCGCTGCCGACGATCATCCCGACATGCCCCGCGCCGAGATCATGGCGATCGGCGAGATCGGCGGCGGTGGCGGCGGGCACGATACGGTCGTTGCGCGAGACGAAGTCGACGCTCGGGCAGTGCAGCGCCGCGGGGGCGATCGTGGTGCCCGCGATCTGCCAGCCGCCGCTGCCGGGCACGTCGTGGGCGATACAATGCTCGAACAATTGTCGTCCGGCGGCATAGGGCAGGGGGGCGCCGCCATTCGCCCAATCCTCCATCGCGATGAAGCGCTGCGCCGCGGCGCTGTCGGGGTCGCGCGCGGCGAACGATTCGTATTTGGCGACCGTTCGCGCCGGGTCGAGCCGCCAGAAGCCCGCTTGCAGCACTTCCATGGGCACGAGCCCCATCGCCTCGCACGCGGGTTTGGCCGACGCCCACAAGCCCGCCATATCGGCGCGCGCCGCCTTGCCGAAGCCAGCGAAATGCCACGGCGCGGCGATCAGCGCCAATCCCGCGACTTCGGCGAGGCAGGCGGCGGCAAGCGCCAGCGTGCCGCCGAGACAATAGCCGACGAGGATCGGCGGCGCGTCGAACTTGGCGATCAGCGGCAGCAGCACGCGCGTGACATGCGCGTCGAGATCGAGCGCGCGCCCCGCCGGGGCTTGCGTCCCCCAGTCGAGCAGGAAGGGGCGGTGGCCTTGCGCGGCCAGCCAGCGGAGCAGAGAGACGTCGGGCAGCAAATCGAGGATGTGCGGCGGATTGATCAGCGACGGCACGAACACGATCGCGCGCCCGGTCGCGCCCTTCGCGCCGTAATCGCGCAGCCGTGCTTTCCCTTTTCGGTAGCGCGCCGGCATCGGCTTGCGCACGCGACCGCGCGGCGCGTCCTGATACGCGCGCAGTCCCGCCAGTGCTGCGACGCGGCGATCGGGATCGGTCGCGGTCTCGGCAAGCAGCATTTCGAGGAATAAGGGTAGCGGACGCGGGCCGTGTTGCGATGCGGTAATAATTGGTGGTAGGTTCTGGCCAAACATTCGTCGGGGAGCCCTTCTGCATGAAAAAGACCATTCCGGGCGACGGCCCGGTGACGATCAAGAAGTATGCGAACCGCCGGCTCTACAATACCGAGACGTCTTCCTACATCACCCTCGAACATCTCGCCGCGATGACGCGCGAGGGGCGCGACTTCAAGGTGCTCGACGCCAAGACCGAAGAAGACATCACGCACAACATCCTTACCCAGATCATCATGGAAGAGGAACAGCGCGGCCAGACGATGCTCCCGGTCAACTTCCTGCGCCAGCTGATCGCGATGTATGGCGATTCGATGCAGGCGATGGTGCCGGGCTATCTCGAAGCGTCGATGGACAGCTTCCGCCACAACCAGCAGCAGTTCAAGTCGGCGGTCGAGGGCGCTTTCGCGCAGTCGCCCTTCGCCAACACGCCGTTCGCCGAGATCGCCAAGCAGAACATGGCGATGTTCGAGGCGGCGACCGCGGCGTTCAAGCCCGGCGCGGTGCCCGGTGGCGCGGCCAAGCCTGCTCCGGCTGCCGCGATGAGCAAGGATGACGAGATCGCCGCGCTCAAGGCCGAACTCGGCCGGTTGAACGAAAAGATCGAGAAGCTCGGCGACTGAGGCATGCTGTGGTGGATCGGAGCGGGCGTCGCGGTGATGGTCGCGGTGCTCGCCGGAGTCGCCGATTGGCGGCGCGACCGGCGCGATGATCTCGACCGCGTCGGCTGGGTCGATTGGCGCTCGACGCAAATGTTCGCGCTGATCGCGGCGGCGGGATGCGCGATCATCGCGCAGCACGGGTAGCAAGCGGCTACGCCCGATCGCGCGGAACCTAAACCCCGTTCGCCCTGAGCCTGTCGAGGGGCCCGTTCGGCTGGCGAAGGACTCGCGTGTGGAGCGCGGGGCTTCGACAAGCTCAGCCCGAACGGCGATTGGCGTTCGCGCGTGGCCTTACAGGCACGCCTCGAGATACGCCTGGTCGAACCCGAAGGTCCGCGCCTTTTCGAGCGTGTAGGGGCGCAGGCCCATCGAGCGATATTCGCCGATGATCTTCCCGTCGGCCGATTCGTCGAGATATTCGAACTTGAAGAGCTCCTGCGTGACGATCACCGGGCCTTCCATGCCGATCACTTCGGTGACGTTGGTCACGCGGCGCGAGCCGTCGCGCAGGCGCTTCACCTGGATGATCATCTCGACCGAATCGGCGATCTGGCGCGAGATCGCTTCCTTGGGCACCTTGATGTCGGACATCATCACCATGTTCTCCATACGCGCGAGCGCCTCGCGCGGGGAGTTGGCGTGGAGCGTACACATCGAGCCGTCGTGGCCGGTGTTCATCGCAGCGAGCATGTCGAAACACTCGCTGCCGCGGATTTCGCCGAGGATGATGCGATCCGGGCGCATACGCAGCGCGTTCTTGACGAGATCGCGGATGCTGATCTCGCCCTGGCCTTCGAGATTGGCGGGGCGCGTTTCGAGCGGGAGCCAGTGCGGCTGCTGGAGCCGCAATTCGGCCGCGTCCTCGATCGTCAGCACGCGCTCGCCCGGGTCGATCATCTTCGACAGAGCGTTGAGCATCGTGGTTTTACCGGAACCGGTACCGCCCGAGATGACGACGTTGAAGCGGCACGCGCCCGCAATCTTCAGCGCGGTCGCCATCTTCGGGCTCATCGACCCGAAGCCCGCCATCATGTCGAGCGTGATCGGCTTGGCGGAGAATTTACGAATCGAGATCGCGGTGCCGCGCAAGCTCAGCGGCGGGACGATCACGTTGACGCGGCTGCCGTCCTTGAGGCGGGCGTCGGCGAGCGGCGTGGTCTGGTCGACGCGACGGCCGACCGAGTTGCAGATGCGCTGCGCGATCTGGAAGAGATGTTCCTCGTCGCGGAACTGGATCTGCGCGAGCTCGAGCTTGCCCTTGCGCTCGACATAAGTCTGCTCGGGGCCGTTGACCATGATGTCGGTGATGTTCGGATCGGCGAGCAGTTCTTCCAACGGCCCGAGGCCGAGCAATTCGTCGACCAGCACCTTTTCGAGCGCGAACTGCTCACGCCGGTTGAGCGTCAGCTTCAGCTCGGCGAGCACTTCGCCGATGATCGGGCGGAATTCTTCGGCGAGCTCGTCCTTGTCGAGCGTTGCCGCCGCCTCGGGATCGACGCGTTCGAGCAGGCGCGGGAGGACCTGCTCCTTGATCTTGTGGATCGAGCTTTCGAAGCCCTCGACCTTCGAGCTGCCCGATTCGCCCGACAGCGCCTGGCGGTCGGCAAGGCGCTGCATTGCGTCCTGCTGCGTACCTGGCATCGTGCCGAGCGGCTCGGGGTCGAGGCCACCGGGCAGCGGCGGGAACTGTTCGCCCGCGCCGGGAGCCGATTCGCCATCCGCCGGACGCGAACCACCGCCCTGCATCGGGCGCGCCACGCCGAACGCGGGTCTCGCGCTCGCGCCCGCCATGCCAGGTCGACGCCCAAATGCACTCATGCCGCCAGTTTCCTCATGCTTGGCAACAAGCGTTAGGCGAGAGTGTTTGACATTTTCCTAACCAAACCGCGCGCTCGGGTGGCGCGGACCGCTAAAACGAAAAGGGCACCGTCATCATGACGATGACAGTGCCCGATCGCGGGAGAGCGTAAACCTTAAGCGGTGCGCTCGGCGAGCACCGTCAGGCCAGTCGCGCTGACTTCGGCGAAACCGCCTTCGATCGCGATCAGCTCGGGCTCGCCCTTTTCGGTGCGATAGACCGACAGCGCGCCGTCGCGGATCGTCGACATGACGGGCGCATGGCCCTCGAGCACGCCGAAATCGCCCTCGGTGCCGGGCACGACGACCATATAGACGTCCTCGGACCGGACGAGCTTTTCGGGGGTGACGAGTTCGAAGTGCAGCATGTCTTGTCCTTCTCCAGGCCCTCTCCCGCTTTCGCGCGAGAGGCTACGGAGACTTGGTCCGCCTTCTTCAGGCGGACCTAGTCGAAGTCGGTGAGGGCCTTCTTCTTGTCCGGGGCGCGGCGAACAAGAAGACCCTCACCCAACCCTCTCCCGCGAAGGCGGGAGAGGGCTAGTAGGGAAGAAGCCTTAGGCTTCCTTGGCCATCTTCTCGGCCTTGGCGATCACTTCGTCGATGCCGCCGACCATGTAGAAGGCGCTCTCGGGCAGGTGATCGTACTCGCCGTCGACGACTGCCTTGAACGACTTCACGGTATCCTCGACCTGGACGAACTTGCCGCTGATGCCGGTGAAGACCTCGGCGACGTGGAACGGCTGGCTGAGGAAGCGCTGGATCTTGCGAGCGCGCGACACGGTCGACTTATCTTCTTCCGACAGCTCGTCCATGCCGAGAATGGCGATGATGTCCTGGAGCGACTTGTAGCGCTGGAGGGTTTCCTGAACCCGCCGCGCCGTGTCGTAATGCTCCTGGCCGACGATCGCCGGGGTCAGCACGCGGCTGGTCGAGTCGAGCGGATCGACCGCCGGGTAGATGCCCAGCTCCGAGATCGCGCGGTTGAGGTTGGTCGTTGCGTCCAAATGCGCGAACGACGTGGCCGGCGCCGGATCGGTAAGATCGTCGGCCGGAACGTAGATCGCCTGCACCGAGGTGATCGAGCCCTTGTTGGTCGACGTGATGCGCTCCTGCAGCGCGCCCATGTCGGTCGACAGCGTCGGCTGATAGCCCACCGCCGACGGGATACGGCCGAGCAGTGCCGACACTTCCGAACCCGCCTGGGTGAAGCGGAAGATGTTGTCGACGAAGAACAACACGTCCTGGCCTTCGACGTCGCGGAAATATTCGGCGATCGTCAGGCCCGAGAGCGCAACGCGCGCACGCGCGCCTGGCGGCTCGTTCATCTGGCCGAACACGAGCGCGACCTTCGAGCCCTCGGGCGTCGGGTTGCCGTCGGCGTCCTTGGCGATGACGCCTGCGTCGAGGAACTCGTGGTACAGATCGTTACCCTCGCGGGTGCGCTCGCCGACGCCCGCGAACACCGAGGTGCCGCCATGGCCCTTGGCGATGTTGTTGATCAGTTCCTGGATGAGCACGGTCTTGCCGACGCCGGCGCCGCCGAACAGGCCGATCTTGCCGCCCTTCGCGTACGGCGCGAGCAGATCGATGACCTTGATGCCGGTGACGAGAATCGCGCTCTCGGTCGACTGGTCGACGAACAGCGGCGCCGGTGCGTGGATCGGCATCGTCTCGGTGTGGCCGACGGGACCACGCTCGTCGATCGGCTCGCCGATGACGTTGAGAATGCGGCCGAGCGTCTGCGGGCCGACGGGAACACGGATCTGCGAGCCGGTGTCGGTGACTTCCTGGCCGCGGGTCAGGCCCTCGGTCGAGTCCATCGCGATCGTGCGGACGGTGTTCTCACCGAGATGCTGCGCGACTTCGAGCACGAGGCGGTTGCCGTTGTTCGACGTCTCGAGCGCGTTGAGAATCGCGGGAAGGCGATCCTGCTCGAAGGTCACGTCGACGACGGCGCCGATGACCTGGCTGATACGGCCAACGCTGTTCGTAAGCGCCGGGGCGAGTGTGTCTGGGGCGGTTGCCATGATGCTTTCCTCGTATCGACTACTTGAGCGCTTCGGCGCCGGAGATGATTTCCACCAGCTCGGTGGTGATCGCGGCCTGGCGGCTGCGGTTGTACTGGATCGTCAGGCGATTGATCATGTCGCCGGCATTGCGCGTCGCATTGTCCATCGCGGTCATGCGGCTGCCCTGCTCCGACGCGGCATTCTCGAGCAATGCGCCGAAGATCTGGATCGCGATGTTGCGCGGCAGCAGCGCGGCGAGGATCGATTCCTCGTCGGGCTCATATTCGACCGCGGCGGTCGCCGACGATGCGGCGACGTCGTTCGCGGCCGACGGCAGCGCGACCGGAATGATCTGGCGGCCGACCGGCTCCTGCACCAGCGCCGACTGGAAGCGGGCGTAGAACAAATGCGCGATGTCGAACTCGCCGGCCTCGTAGCGTGCGATCAGATCGTCGGTGATCGCCTTGGCGTCGGCGAAGGCGACGGTCTTGATGTGGCTCATTTCATGATCGGCGAGGATCTGCGTCGGGAAGAAGCGCTTGATCACGCGGCCCTTCTTGCCGGCGACGTAGAACTTTACCGTCTTGCCGGCACGCTCGAGCTCCTCGGCCTTGCGGCGCGCCGCACGGACGATGTTCGAGTTGAACGCGCCCGCGAGGCCGCGCTCCGAGGTCGCGATGACCAGCAGATGGACTTGGTCCTTGCCGGTGCCGGCGAGCAGCTTGGGGCTCGATTCGCTGACGGTCACCTTCGATGCGAGGCTCGCCATCACTTGCTCGAGGCGCAGCGCGTACGGGCGTGCGGCAATCGCCGCTTCCTGCGCACGGCGCAGCTTGGCAGCGGCGACCATCTTCATCGCCTTGGTGATCTTCTGCGTCGACTTCACCGAGCCGATGCGGATCTTGAGGGCTTTAAGCGAGGCCATTCTAGTCCTTCTTATCCGCTCCCGCGTGCGGGAGAGGCTACGGAGACTTGGGTCGCGTCCTTCACGCGGCCCTAGTCGAAGTCGGTGAGGGTCTTCTGCTTGTCGGGCGTCGACGAGAAGAAAACCCTCACCCAACCCTCTCCCGCGGAAGCGGGAGAGGGCTAGGCATTACGCAAACGTCTTCGAAAACGCACCGAGCGCGGTCTTCAGCGCCTCGGTCGTCTCCTTCGACAGGTCGCGCTTGTCGCGAATGTCGGTGAGGAGATCGGCGTGGCTGCTGCGCATCTCGGCGAGCATCGCCTGCTCGTAGCGGACGACGGCGTTGACCGGCACGGTATCGAGGAAGCCGTTGGTGCCAGCGAAGATCGACACGGTCTGCTCTTCGAACGGCATCGGCGCGAACTGCGCCTGCTTGAGCAGCTCGGTCAGACGAGCACCACGATTCAGCAGCTTCTGCGTCGAAGCATCGAGGTCCGAACCGAACTGTGCGAACGCCGCCATTTCGCGATACTGCGCGAGCTCGAGCTTGATCGAGCCCGACACCTTCTTCATCGCCTTGGTCTGGGCGGCCGAGCCGACGCGCGACACCGACAGACCGACGTTGATGGCGGGACGGATGCCCGCGAAGAACAGGTCGGTCTCGAGGAAGATCTGGCCGTCGGTGATCGAGATCACGTTGGTCGGGATGTAGGCCGACACGTCGCCTGCCTGAGTCTCGATGATCGGCAGTGCGGTGAGCGAGCCGCCCCCGTTGGCGTCGTTCATCTTGGCCGCGCGCTCGAGCAGGCGGCTGTGAAGATAGAACACGTCACCCGGATAGGCTTCGCGGCCCGGCGGGCGACGCAGCAGCAGCGACATCTGGCGGTAGGCGACGGCCTGCTTCGACAGATCGTCATAGACGATGACGGCATGCATGCCGTTGTCGCGGAAATATTCGCCCATCGCGCAGCCGGTGTAGGGTGCGAGGAACTGCAGCGGGGCAGGGTCCGACGCGGTCGCCGCGACGACGATCGAGTAATCCATCGCGCCCTGCTCGGTCAGCGTGCGGACGAGCTGTGCGACGGTCGAGCGCTTCTGGCCGACGGCGACGTAGATGCAATAGAGCTTCTTCGACTCGTCGTCGCCCTGATGCGCTGCCTTCTGGTTGATGAAGGTGTCGATCGCGACCGCCGACTTGCCGGTCTGGCGATCGCCGATGATCAGTTCGCGCTGGCCACGGCCGACGGGAACGAGCGCGTCGATCGCCTTGAGGCCGGTCTGGACGGGCTCGTTGACCGAGGTGCGCGGGATGATGCCCGGTGCCTTGACTTCGACGCGGCTGCGCTGCGTCGTCTCGATCGGGCCCTTGCCGTCGATCGGGTTGCCGAGGCCATCGACCACGCGACCGAGCAGCGCCTTGCCGACGGGGACGTCGACGATCGTGCCGGTGCGCTTGACGACGTCACCTTCCTTGATCTGCGAGTCCGACCCGAAGATCACGACGCCGACATTGTCGGCCTCGAGGTTGAGCGCCATGCCCTGCACGCCGTTCGAGAATTCGACCATCTCGCCCGCCTGGACGTTGTCGAGCCCGAAGATGCGCGCGATGCCGTCACCGACGCTGAGCACCTGGCCGGTTTCCGAAACCTGCGCTTCGGTGCCGAAATTGCCGATCTGGTCCTTGATGACCTTCGAGATTTCTGCGGCGCGGATATCCATGACTTAACCTTTCATCGCGTGCGCGAGAGCATTGAGACGAGTGCGAATCGAGCTGTCGATCCGCTGCGAGCCGATCTGGACGACCAGACCGCCGAGGAGGGTGGGGTCGACCGAGAGATCGACCGAAACGTCGGTGCCGATGCGGGTGCGCAGCTGCTGCTTGAGCGCCTCGACCTGCTCTTCGGTGAGCGGATGCGCCGAGGTCACTTCCGCGGTCGTCTCGCCGCGGTGGCGCGCGGCCAGATCGCGAAAGGCGCGGATGATCGCCGGGAGCTGCGACAGACGCCGGTTGTCGGCAAGCACGCCGAGGAACTTCGCCGTCGTATCGTCGACGTCGATCATCTCCGCAGCCGACGCGACGGCCTTGGCCGCCTGCTGGCGCGAGACGACCGGGCTGCCGATCAGTTGCGCGAACTCGCTCGACTGCGCGATCGCGGCGCGGACGCGGCCGAGGCTCGCTTCGACGGCGTCGATCGATTTGGTGTCACGCGCGAGCTCGAACAAAGCGGTGGCATAGCGGCCGCTTAAGCTTGCTTGAATACCGCCGGATGCTTCCACGCGATTGGGGTCCTCTTGGGCACGAATGGTGGCCCCATGCAAAAAGAGGGCGCTGGGGAATGCGCCTTCAGATGGGATGGCGAGCGGTTAGCATCGGCTCGGGTCGCTTGCAAGCCATGCGCACCAAGCGGCCCTATTGCGGCAAGAACTCGCGTCTTTCACGCAACTGTAACATTCGCTTAACCATTGCTTGGCAGCTTCGAGACCATAGCGTCGGACATGAAACGAATCGCTTTCGCTCCGAAGGTCCCCCTGCTCGATCGCTGGATCGGCCGTTTTGCCACGCGCTGGGATGCCGGCGGGCGCAACGTGCGTATCCAGCTGCGGCGCATCGTCGCGGCGTTGCTGGCAATCCAGGCTTTGCTCGCGCTTGCGCTGGTCGGCACCACCGCCGCGACCAGCCACCGCGTCAACGTGCTCGTGCTCGATCGCTTGTATCCGATCGGCGAGCTGCAGCGTGTCAATGCGAGCTACGCCAACGCGTTGCTGACGGCGAACAAGGTGCGCAGCGGCAATCTCTCGGCGGCGGGCGCGATCGCGACGATCCAGGCGACGCGTGCCGAAATCGCAACCAACTGGAGCGCGTTCACGCACCACCATCTCGATACGCGGCGGGCGAGCCAGGTCGCGCACGTCGAATCCGCGCGCCACGATGCCGATGCCGCGCTCGATACGCTCCACGACTTGTTGCGCGCCAAACGGATCGACCAACTCGACTTTTTCGTCAGCGGCCCGCTTTATGCCGCGATCGATCCGCTGACCGCGTCGAGCACGACGCTGATGACCGATCTGCGTGCCGACGCAGCGCGCGAGCGAGCCGCGCTCGATGCCGGGTTCCTCCAGGTCTTTCTGCTCGTCGCCTTCGTCACTGCAGCGGCCCTGCTCGTGGCGGTATGGGGAATGCGGATGCTGACGCTGCGAGTCGTTCGCCCGCTCGCGCTGATCGCCGAGGCGACGCGCGACATCACGCTCGAGCGCGCCGATGCGCCGATCCCCGCGCTCGACCGCAGCGACGAGATCGGCGACATCGCGCGCGCGCTGGTGTTTGCGCGGCAGCGCTCGGCCGATGCGCGCCGGCTGAGCGAGGAAGCGCGTCGGACCGCCGACGCGCTCTACGCCAACGAGCGGCGCGAGGACGCCGCGCGCGCGAAACGCGCCGCGCATCTCGACGCGCTGTTCGAAGTGTTCGAGCGGACCGCCGGGATCTCGGTGCGCCAGCTCGCCTCGACCGGCCCGGCGCTGCGCGAGACCGCCGCGGCGATGTCGAGCGAGGCGGGGACGACCGAGAAGCATGCGATGGCGACCGCCGCGCTGACCGAGCAAAGCGCGAACAATGCCCGCACGATCACGCAATCGGCGACCGCGCTTGCCGGCGCGATCGAGCGGATCAGCCGTGCGGCGAACGAATCGCGCGCCGGCGTGGCGACGGTGCGCGAGCGCACGCTCGAAGGGCGCGGGCACGCCGAATCGATGGGGGCGCTGGTGGCGGAGATCGCCGCCGTGCTCGACATGATCGCCGCGGTCGCCGGGCAGACCAATCTGCTCGCCTTGAACGCGACGATCGAGGCGGCGCGCGCGGGCGAGGCGGGGCGCGGCTTCGCGGTCGTCGCCGAGGAAGTGAAGGGCCTCGCGCGCCAGACGCAGACCGCGGCGGGGCGGATCGAGGCGCGGCTCGCCGCGGTGCGTACCGCGAGCGACACCGTACTCGCTACGATCGAATCGGTCGACGGGCTGGTCGCCGAGCTCGATCAGTCGTCGGCCAATGTCGCGCACGCGGTCGATCAGCAGCGCGGCATGACGCAAGCGATCGCCTACGCCATCGCCGAGGTCGAGGACGGTACGGCCGACGCCGCCGCCAACATGCAGACGCTGCGCGAACGCGCGCAGCGCTCGCGCCAGACGTCGGACGACGTGACGCGCACCGCCGAGGATGTCGCGGGGAGCGTCGAGCGGCTGCGCGGGCAGATCAACCAGCTGATGGCCGACGTCCGCGCCGCCTGATCGCGCTTCCGTGGGCGCCGCAATGTTGCTAGCGGCGCGAGCACGGGGCGACAGTGACGGAGAGTAGAATGACCGGCCAGATGCAGCAGATGACGATGTCCGACGGCGCCACGATCGGCGTCTATCACGCGCAGCCGAGCGGCGCGCGCAAGGGCGGGCTGGTGCTGGTCCAGGAGATTTTCGGCGTCACCGCGCACATTCGCGACCTGTGCGATGGGTACGCCGCCGATGGCTATGAAGTGCTCGCGCCCGCGATCTTCGACCGCGAGCATCCCGGCTTCGAGGCCGATCACGATGCCGAGGGCATGGCGCAGGGGATCAAGCTCGCGCGCGAAGTCCATCCGTTCGACCTCAGCCTCACCGACGTCCAGACCTGCGTCGACACGCTCGCCAAGGACGGGCCGGTGTTCGTCGTCGGCTATTGCTATGGCGGTTCGGTCGCGTGGTTCGCGGCGACGCGGATGCACAATGTCGCGGCGGCCTCGGCCTATTACGGCAGCATGGTCCCCGCCGCCGCCGACGAGGAGCCCAAGGTTGCCGTCATCCTCCATTTCGGGCGCGAGGATCAGAGCATCCCGATGGACGGCGTCGAAAAGGTCATCGCCAAGGATTGGCCCAACGCGACGGTCTATGTCTACGAAGCGGGCCACGGCTTCAATTCGGACCGCCGCGAAGCCTATGACGCCGAGAGCGCCAAGCTCGCCAAGGCACGCACGCTCGAGCTGTTCGCCGCCAATGCGGGCTGACGCTGCGCTTTGAGCGCAAGCGCCGGGATGGCGCGGTACGGGGCAGCGGGTACATAAGACCGCATGACCATGCCGCGCCTCCCGCTCGACCCAGACGCCGCGTGGCGCGCCTTCGAAGCGCGCGACCGGCATTCCGATGGCCGCTTCGTCGGCGCGGTGAAAACGACGGGCATCTATTGCAAGCCGAGCTGCCCGGCACGCCGCCCCAAGCGCGAGAATATGGACTTCTACCGCACGCCCGAGGAAGCGCGGGGCGCGGGGTTCCGCGCGTGTCTGCGCTGCACCCCCGACGCGGTCGGGCGCGACCGCATCGCCGTCGCGCGCGCGGTGGAGTTGATCGAGGCGGCCGACGAACTGGTCGCGCTCGATACGATCGCGGCGTGCGTCGGCTATGCGCCGCACCATTTCCACCGGCTGTTCAAGCGCGCGACGGGCGTGACGCCTGCCGCCTATGCGCGCGGCCTGATGGCGCAGCGCGCAGCGCGGGCGCTCAGCGAGGAGACCACCGTGACCGCAGCGTTGTACGAGGCCGGCTATTCGGCACCGAGCCGCTTTTATGAAGGCGGCGCCAAGCGCCTCGGCATGAGCCCGAGCGCGTGGCAGCGCGGTGGCGAGGGGGTGACGATCCGCTGGATCCTCGCCGAGACCTCGCTCGGGCCGATGCTCGTCGCGGCGACCGACAAGGGGCTGTGCCGCGTCTCGTTCGACGAGGACGAGGGTGCGTTGCGCGCCCGCTTCCCGCACGCCGCGATCGTCCCCGGCGGCGCGGCGCTCGCCGATCTCGCCGCGCGCGTCGTCGCCAGCGTCGAATCGCCCGAGCGCGACCAGGACCTGCCGCTCGACGTCCGCGGGACGGCGTTCCAGGAGGCGATCTGGCAGGCACTGCGCGAAATCCCCTTGGGCGAGACACGCAGCTATGCCGAACTCGCCGCCGCCGCGGGCACCCCCAAGGCCGTCCGCGCGGCGGGGAGCGCGTGCGGTGCGAACCCCGTGTCGATCGTCGTGCCATGCCACCGTGCCCAGCGCAGCGACGGGACGCTCGGCGGCTATGCGTACGGGATCGACCGCAAGGTCGCGCTGCGCGATCGCGAGGGCGTAGCGTAGACGCTCCGCGCCGTTACTCGACGGGCACCGCGGAAGCGGGCGGCCCGCCGGCCTGCGCCGCCTCGCACTGATAGACGATCTTCTCGTTCGGCCGTGCGGGCAGGCTCGTGCGGATCGCGGCCTGTTGCGAAGCGAGGTTGGCGCGTCCGGCTTCGTCGGGCGAGCACGCCTTGAGCGTCACTTGTGCGCGGATTTTGCGGATATCTTCCATCTGGTCGGACCCGAGGAAATAGCGCGTCGTCACATAGCTGCGCGTCGCCGGATCGAACTGCAGCACCGATACCGTCTGCTCCTGTGCGGGCACCAGGATGCGATCCCATTTGCTGCCATTCTCGGCATATTGCGTGCGGCCGTTCATGCAGCCCGCCTTGCCCCAGTCGATTACCGTGTCGGTCGTCGCCGAGGAGACGACGCGGCTGCGCTCGGGCACCAGGTGGCACACCAGCTTGCCGAGCGGCGCGCGCGACGACATCGGCGCGACGGGCGAGTCGATCTTCGCGGTTTCGCTGGGAGTGGCAAGCATCGGTGTCCCCGTCGGGCGCAGCAGGAACAGCACGACCGCGCCCACCATCATCAGCGCGCCGACCCCCCATGCCCAGATCGCCCCGCGCCGCAGCGCCTGCGCATCGAGCAGCCCGCCCGCGCCGATCGCCATCGCGCCGAGCACGAGCAGCAGCGTGGCGATCGCCATGACGTTCTCGCGGTGCCGATCGGCGGCGTCGCGCGCGGCGATCCAGGCGGCATCGCGCGCGACCAGCGCCTTGCCCGCGGCATCGCGCCGCGCGCCGTCAGCGAGCGCCGCGGCCTTGGCCTCGGCCTGCGCATCGACCTTGTCGATGTCGGCGATGCTCGTGCACGGCGTGCCGACCGCGGCATAGGGTTGCTTGGCGCGGATCAGGAAGGCGGTGAGCTCGCTATTGGCGATCGCGAAGCCGAAGCTCGAATCGCCCTCCTCGCCGCGCGTGATCGCCGAATTGACACCGATCACACGCCCGCACGGATCGAGCAAAGGCCCGCCCGAATTGCCGCGCGCGATCTGCGCGGTGTGGAGCAAAACGGCGGTCCCCGACATCTGCCGCCGCCCCGAAAACACGCCTTCGGACCGGATCGGCGAGAGGGGGTGGATGTAATCGACCGCCGATTTCGCGGTCGCCATGTCGACATTGCCGGGATAGCCGAGCGCGGTGACCATGCTCCCCTCGTCGACCGGCCCGGTATAGATCGCTGTGGTCGGGATCGGCTTGCCGGTGAATTCGATCAGCGCGAGGTCGTGGACGGTATCGAGCGCGATGACCTTGCCCTGATAGCTTTTCGAGCCCTCCGACGGCACGATGCCGATCACGACGTTGCCGGGATAACGCGCCAGCAGTTCGACGACATGCGCGTTGGTGACGATCCGGTTGGGCGCGACCGCGAAACCGCTGCCGTGACCGAAGCCGACGACTTCATCATCGACGATCGCGATCGTCACGACGCGCACGACCCCGCGCGCAGTCGCGGAGATATCGTCGGCGCGTGCCGGTGCTGCCGAGAGCAGTGCCGTCGCCAGCACCGCGATGACCATCGCCCAAGACCGCAGGAGGCAAAGGGCAAGGCTCTGGCGCGACGCGGCGCGACGGCCGCTGTCGGCGGGGAAGACGGAGGGCAGGCAGGACATGCCAACGATTCTGACAGGATAGCGCCGCGCGGGACAGGGGAAAGTGCGTGTCCGAGGCATTCGCGCGCTGGCCCGAGCCCGGGGGCGTGCCTTCAGCCAACACGGCGCCGACCGGCCAGCGTCACGCCAGCGGCTGGGAGCACGATCCGGTATGCCGGACATATGCGGACGGAAAATCCGGTCGCGCAAAGCCGCTACGAGGCCAGGATGCGGCTGTTCTTGGTCAGGGGAATCGCTGCTTCATACTGTAAAAGACCGGACAGGATTTTGCGAGCGAGCCAGCTTACGCCGTAGCGTGAGAGAGGTTTCGAAAGTTCGTCATGCTCGTCGATCGACGCTTTCCTGTCCCGGACGATGAGGCGTCCCGGCTCGACGCCCTGAAACGCTATGCGATCCTCGATACCGCGCCCGAGCCCGTGTTCAACGATGTCGTACGGATCGCGCAACGCGTGTTCAGCGTGCCATCGAGCGCGGTGTCGTTCGTCGACGACGACCGGCAATGGTTAAAGGCGCGGCGCGGAATCGATTTTGCCGAGACCCGGCGCGAGGACGCCTTTTGCGCGCATACGATCCTGTCGAACGCGCCGATGGTCGTCCCCGATGCGCTGGTCGATCCGCGCTTCAGCGAAAATGCACTGGTGGTGCACGCGCCGCACATCCGGTTCTACGCTGGCGCGCCGCTGACGACGCCGGGCGGTTTCAACATCGGCACGGTCTGCATCATCGATTCGGTCCCACGCGCGGATTTTTGCGCGCGCGAGCGGCGGCAATTGGCCGCGCTGGCGACGGTGGCGATGGCGGAACTCGATCGCCGCGCTCCGCCGGGCGACCAGCGCGGCTTGCTGCGCCACGGCGTCGCGCTGCACGGCTCGGTGAGCGGCTACGGGATCGTCCAGACGCTGGTCGAGATCGCCAACATTTCCACGCGCGGCGCGCTGATCCGCGGCAGCCTGCCGCCGCTGCAGCACCAGGGCGGCCTGATCCTGACGATCGGCAACACGGTCGTCGTCACGACGGTCGCCTGGTGCCGCAACGACACCGCCGGCCTCGCCTTCCAGAACCCGATCGACCCGATCCTGCTCGCCCGGATGAACGACCGCATCCTGGGCGGCGACCGGCGGCCCGTCGCGGCGGGTGAGCGGGCGCCGATCGCCGTGCCGCCGCCGCTGGCGTGAGTCGATCGCGTCTCGGCGCGCGTCAGCTTCCCGCCGGTTTAGCCGCCGTGGCGCCCCCCGCGCGGCGCTTCTCGAGCCGCTCGAGCATTTCGCGCGCGGTCTCCTCCTTGGCCCCCGCGCCGGCGAGCCGGTATTTCACCGACAGCTTGTCGTCGCGCGCCTTGTCCTTGGCGCTCTGTTCGCCGCTCGCGCGTGTCCTGAAGGCGAGCGGCCGGATCGTGTCGATCGCATCGTCCAGCATGTCGCGGGCCTCGAAATCGGACGCGACCATCCGCCGCAGCTCGGCGTTTTCCGGCATCGTGTCGAAGGCGGCGAGCAAGCCGTTCTGCGCCCCCGCAGGCGGCAGCACGCCCTGTGCGGTAAAGCTCTCATAATAGGCCTTGAGGATGCGGGGCGTGTGCGGCGCAAGCCGGTTGGCGGCGAGGATCGACTGGCGCGCGGCGGTCCAGCGCGCCGGATCGGTGACCTTGGCGACGCGTAGTCCCTCCACATCGAGCATTCCCTGGAACATCAGCGCGCGCGGATCCTGCGGCGCGACCTTCAGCCAATGCGCGACGGTGGCGCGCGCCGCATCGTGATGCTGGACGAGCATTTGCGCATCGCTCAGCACCGCAAGCGCCGACGGATCATCGGGATAGGAGGCCACGACGCTGCCGAGTCGCTGTTCGAAATCGGCGAAATTGGCAGCGGGGACACCCGCGCTCAGCCGGATCTGGAAGGGGACGAGCGCGCTTTGCGCGGGGCTCAGGGTCTGGACCGTGACCGGGCCGGGATCGAGCTTCTTGAACGGCAGATCGAGCACCTGATGGTTCCGCACCGCCGCATAGTCGCGCAATTCCGCATCGAGCGCCGAAACATTGCCGAACGCCTTGGTCGCCGCGGCCTCGAAGCTGCTGCCGTCGTTGATCGCCTTGAGATAGGCGGTCAGCTGGCCGGGCCGCTTCTGCGTCGTCGAGAGATAATGCACGAGCAGCCAGCCCTCGGCATAAAGCAGATAGACGTTGGTCACATCGCTGTACCGGCGGGCCGAGAGGACTTGCGAGATCGGTATCCAGGCGTTGTCGTTCAGCGACTTGTAGCGGTTCTCGAGCGGGATCCCGACCGTCGTTACATCCTTTGCGCCGATCTTGGTCGTGCCGTAATAGTCGGCAAAGCCCTCGATGTACCAAGTCGGGTAGGCGCCCGAAAAGTTATGGAACATGAACTGGTGCGCCAGTTCGTGGAACAGCACGACCTGCGCGAACGAGCCGTCATCTCCTTCGATCCCGGCGCGCGGCATGACGGTGTACGATCCGCGAATGTCGTCGTCATAATAGCCCGCGACGCCGCTGCTGGGGAACGGCATCGTGTCCTGCACCGCAGTCTGGCTGGGTACCATGAAGACGCGGATCGGCGTCGTATTCGGGGTCGTCTTGGCGCCGGAGATGACCCGCAGCACGTTCTCATACTTTTCGAGCCGCTCCGCCAGCGCACGCGCGCTCGTTTCGCTCCCCTCGGTATAGACGATGAAATTGGTCGAAGTGGCGGTCCGCCACGTCGCGCCGGCAGCGCTCGACGTGGCCGCCAACAGCGCCGCACATACCCATTTCCGTACCATGTTTCAGCCCCCGCCAAATGTCGCCGACCAGCGTATCGGGAGGGTGCTGGCACGGCAAGCTAGGTCATACGAAGCTGTACGGATCGACATCGACGACGACGCGCACCTTGCTCGGCCAGTCGAGCCCGCCGAGCCAGTCGCGCACGACGTCCTGCACCGCCAGCCCGCGCTTGGCGTGGATCAACAGGCGGAAGCGGTGCCGCCCGCGCAGCATCGCGAGCGGGGCAGGGGCGGGGCCGTAGACTTCCATCGCCTCGAGCTGCGGCGCAGCGCGGCCGATCAGCCGCGCGGTTTCGAGCGCCGCCTGCTGGTCCTCGCTCGACACGACGATCCCGGCGAAACGTCCGAACGGCGGCGCATTGGCTTCGCGGCGATGCTCGGTCTCGGCGCTGTAGAACGCCTCCGTGTCGCCCGAGACGAGCGCCTTCATCACCGCCGCGTCGGGGCTGTGCGTCTGGATGTAGACGTGCCCCGGCTTGGCGCCGCGCCCGGCGCGGCCGGCGACCTGGCAGATCTGCTGGAAGGTCCGCTCGCTCGCGCGCAGATCGCCGCCGTCGAGCCCGAGATCGGCGTCGATCACCCCCACCAGCGTGAGGTTGGGGAAGTGATAGCCCTTGGTCACCAGCTGTGTGCCGACGACGATGTCGATGTCGTGCGCCTCCATCCGTGCCACGAACTCGGCGGCCTTGGCGGGCGACCACATCGTGTCCGAGGTGACCACCGCGATCTTGGCGGTGGGGAACAGTTCGGTCACTTCGTCGGCGATCCGCTCGACCCCCGGGCCGACCGCGGCGAGCGTATCCTCGTTATGGCATTCGGGGCAGATCTTGGGGACCGGCTCGGTGTGGCCGCAATGGTGGCACGCGAGCCTGCGGACGAGGCGGTGCTCGACCATCCACGCGGTGCAATTGGGGCATTGGAAGCGGTGGCCGCAGGTGCGGCACAAGGTGAGCGGCGCGTAGCCGCGGCGGTTGAGGAAGAGCAGCGACTGTTCGCGCCGCTCCAGCGTCGCCTCCATCGCTTTCACGAGGCGCGGCGCGATCCAGCGGCCGCGTTCGGGCGGCTCGGCGATCAAGTCGATCGCCTCGATCGCGGGCATCTCGGCGGCGCCCCAGCGGCCGGGGAGCTTGACCTCGGCATAGCGGCCGAGCGCGACTTGCTGGCGCGTCTCGATCGCGGGCGTCGCCGAGGCGAGGATCACCGGGATCTCCTCGAACTTGCCGCGCATCACCGCGACATCGCGGGCGTGATAATGCACGCCCTCTTCCTGCTTGAAGCTCGTCTCGTGCGCTTCGTCGACGACGATCAGCCCGAGATTGGCATACGGCAGGAACAGCGCCGAGCGCGCGCCGACGGTGACGAGCGCTTGCCCGCTGGCGATGCCGCGCCACGCGCGCCGCCGCTGCGACTGGCGCAGCCCCGAATGCCACGCCACCGGCTGGACGCCGAAGCGCGCGGCGAAGCGCTTGAGGAAGGGCTCGGTCAGCGCGATCTCGGGGAGCAACACAAGGCACTGGCGGTTCTCGCGAATCGCGGCGGCAACCGCTTCGAAATAGACCTCGGTCTTGCCCGAGCCCGTGACGCCGTCGAGCAAGGTCGGTGCGAACGCACGCGCGGTGACGTCGGCGACGAGCGTGCCCGAGGCCGCGCGCTGGTCGGGCGAGAGCGCGGGTGCTGCGAAATCGGGATCGGGGGCGGGGAAGGGGCTGTCGATATCGACCTCGACCGCCTCGAGCGCGCCGACCTTGACCAGCCCGCGGATCACCGCGTCGGACACCTCGCCAAGCGCGGCGAGCTCGCGGATCAGGCCCTGGAAGCTGCCGATCTTTTCGAGCGCCTGCTCGCGCTGCGGCGTCAGGCGCGCAGGGACTTCGCCGGTCGCGCGATATTCGGTGATCGTCTTGCTGCCCTCGAGCGCCGAGGTCGATGACAGCGCCATCCGCACCACCGCTGCTGGCGAGGCGAGATAATAGTCTGCGGTCCATTCGATCAGCCGCCGCAGCGGCGCGGCGAGCGGCGGCACCGGCGCGACGCCGACGAGGTTACGCAGCCGATTGTCGCCGACTTCGGCGTCGGATGGCATCCGCTCGGGCTCCCACACCACGCCAAGCAACTGCCGCGGGCCGAGCGGCGCGACGACCACCGAGCCCGGCTCGACGCTCATGCCATGCGGCACGCGGTAATCGAGTGGGCCAAGCGCTGAGTTGAGGACGAGGACGCGGGCGCGGGACATGGAGCGCATATGGCGGGTTGGGGAGGCGGGTGCAAAGGGGGCGAGTGTTTCCAACCGGTTCGTCACCCCGGCCTTGTGCCGGGGTCCACCATGCCGCGAGGTTGCGGCAGGATAAGCGGCGTCGCGCCCGCGGCTGGGTAGACCCCGGCACGAGGCCGGGGTGACGGCGGTGGGTGAGGTCCGCTACACCCCCGCCATGCCAGACCTCCCCCGCCTCTACGCCGAGCACCTCGCGCGCGACCGGCGGCGTTCGGTCCACACCGTGCGCGCCTATGAGGCGACCGCGACGCGGCTGTGTGGGTTCCTCACCCAGCATTGGGGCGAGGCCGTAGACCGTCCCGCGCTCGCCCGGACCGACACCGCCGATCTGCGCGCCTTCCTCGCCCAGCGCCGCAGCGACGGGCTGAGCAACGCGTCCGCCGCGCGCGAACTGTCGGCGGTGCGCGGCTTCCTCGCCTTCGCGACGGGCGAGGGCACCACGCCGCGGCTCAAGGGCCCGCGCGTCAAGAAAGGCGTGCCGCGCCCGGTGTCGCCCGACGAAGCCGTCGCGCTCGCCGACGATGTGTCCGATGATGCCAGCGAACCGTGGATCGGCGCGCGCGACCTCGCGGTGTTGCTGCTGCTGTACGGCGCGGGCTTGCGCGTTGCCGAGGCGCTGTCGCTGACCGGCGCGGTGCTCCCGCTCGGCGCGACGCTCGTCGTGACGGGCAAGCGCGACAAGACGCGGATCGTGCCGCTGCTCCCGCAGGTGCGCGAAGCGGTCGAGGCGTATGTCGCGCTCAGTCCGTACGGCGCCGCGCGCGACGCGCCGATCTTCCGCGGCGCGAAGGGCGGGCCGCTGTCACCCCGCCTGGTGCGGCGCGCGGTGCAGGGCGCGCGGGTGCGGCTCGGGCTGCCCGATCGCACGACACCGCACGCGTTGCGGCATTCGTTCGCGACGCATCTGCTCGGGCGCGGCGCCGATCTGCGCGCGCTGCAGGAATTGCTCGGGCATGCGAGCCTCAGTTCGACGCAAATCTATACGCAGGTCGATGCCGCGCATCTGCTCGACGTCTACCGCAACGCGCATCCGCGGGCTTAGGCGCTTTTTCGTCACCCCGGCCTCGTGCCGGGGTCCACCGCTCCGCGCGAGCCTCGCCGGCAGGGCGCATATCCCGGTGGACCCCGGGACAAGCCCGGGGTGACGGTGGGGGAGGGCGCGCGGCCAAGCCCTAGGCGCGTGGCCTCCAGCGCAGCAGCCGCCACAGATAGCCAACCACGATCGCCACCGTCAGCGCGATCGCGGCAGGACCGATAAACCGATCGAGCTCGCGGAAATTGGCGCCGAGATAATAGCCGGCAACCGCCAGCCCGGTGTTCCAGATCGCCGAGCCCGCCGCAGTCCACAGCAGGAAGCGGACGTGCGACATCCGCGCCATCCCGGCGGGCAGCGACACCATCGTGCGAAAGGCGGGCATGAAGCGGAACACGAACACCACCCATTGCCCGCGCGACCGGAAGAAGGCCTCGAGCGCGACGACATGCTGCCAGTCGAGCGTCAGCCAGCGGCCATAGCGATCGACGAACGGCCGCAGCCGGTGATAGCCGAGCCGATAGCCGATGGCGTACCAGAAATAATTGCCGACGACGGTTCCAACGGTGCCCGCGACGATCAGCGGGACGAGCGTCATCTGCCCGCGCGCGACCGCGATCCCGCCCAGCCCCATGATCACTTCGGAGGGGATCGGCGGGAAGACGTTCTCGAGCACCATCAGCACGAAGATGCCGAAATAGCCGCCCCACGCCGTCAGGTTGACGATGAAGTCGGTCACTTACCTGACTCCCCTCCCGCTTGCGGGAGGGGCTGGGGGTGGGCACGCGCTCTCGACGCTAGCGCCCGCTGATAGCGCGCGCCCACCCCCGACCCCTCCCGCAAGCGGGAGGGGGGAAGAAGACGAATCACCCACGCGTCGCAACCCTGCGCTCGATCGCATCCCAGATCAGCCCCGCCACATCGGTGCCGTCGAAGCGCTCGATCGCAACGATCCCGGTTGGCGATGTGACGTTGATCTCGGTCAACCACTCGCCGCCGATCACGTCGATCCCGACGAACAGCAGCCCGCGCCGCTTGAGCTCGGGCCCGAGCACCGCACAGATCTCGCGCTCCTTCTCGGTCAACTCGGTCTTCACCGCCGACCCGCCGACCGCGAGGTTCGAGCGGATCTCGCCCTCGCCGGGCAGCCGGTTGATCGCGCCGGCAACCTCGCCGTCGATCAGTACGATCCGCTTGTCACCCTTGGCGACCGCCGGAAGGAACGCCTGCACCATGTGCGGCTCGCGCCACATCGTGTTGAACACCTCGATCAGCGCCGACAGGTTCGCGCCGTCCGACCCGACCTTGAAGATCGCCTTGCCGCCGTTCCCGTGCAGCGGCTTGATCACGATCTCGCCGTGCTGCGCGAGGAAGGCACGCGCCTCGTCGAGGCTGCGCGTGACGAGCGTCGGCGGCATGAACTGCGGGTAATCGAGTACGAACACCTTCTCGGGCGCATTGCGGACCGAGGCGGGGTCGTTGACCACCAGCGTCTTGTGCGCGATCCGCTCGAGCAAATGCGTCGCGGTGATATAGCCGAGGTCGAACGGCGGGTCCTGCCGCATCAGCACGACGTCGGCCTCGTCGCCGAGATCGAGGCTGACGGGTTCGCCGAAGCTGTAATGATCGCCGACGACGCGCTGCACGGTGACGGGATCGGCCTTGGTCCAGACGCGGCCGTTGGCATAGTTCAGGTCTTCGGCATTGTAGTGGAACAGTTTGTGCCCGCGCTGCTGCGCGGCGAGCATCAGCGCGAAGGTCGAATCGCCCGCGATGTTGATATGCGCGATCGGATCCATCTGGACGGCGACAGTGAGGGACATGTTCGACTCCTGCCGCTTGCCGTCACCCCAGCGGAGGCTGGGGTCTCTGTGGCGCGGGCGCTGCGCGTCAACCGCGAGATGCCAGCCTGCGCTGGCATGACGGTTGGGGCAAAGCGCATCTAAGGTGCCGAGCCTGCGATGTCACCCGATCCACGCATTCTCGATGTGGCGCGGCTGCGTGCCCGGCGCGAGCAGGATGACATCGACACGGATGTCGTCGCCCGGCGCGGCATAGGTCGGCATCAGATATTCGGCGGCGGCGGCGACGCGGGCGAGGCGGCGCTCGTCGATCGCGAAGTCGAGTTCGGCGGCCGTGGCGCGCATTTTGACTTCGACAAAGGCGACCAGCTTGTCCTTGCGCGCGATCAGATCGACTTCGCCAGCGGGGGTGCGCACGCGCCGCGCGAGAATCTGCCAGCCCTTGAGGCGCAGCCACCAGCCGGCCAAGCGCTCGCCGCGACGACCGGAGGCTTCGGCCGCTTGCCGCTTCGCATTCCCCTCCCGCTTGCGGGAGTGGCTAGGGGAGGGGATGTCGCGCGGCACGCCTGAACATGCCCTCCCCCAACCCCTCCCGCAAGCGGGAGGGGAGTAGGAGCCACTACGCCTTCAACTCCAGCGCCCGCGCGTAGAGCGTCTTGCGATCCAACCCCAGCGCCTTGGCGACCTCGCTCGCCGCCTGCCCGGTCGACAGCCGAGTCAGCGCCTCGGCGAGCGCGCTGTCGGCATCCGCCGCGCTCGCTGCTTCGGGCGCGCCGGGGCCTGCCACCACGACGACGATCTCGCCCTTGGGCGGCGCATCGGCATAGCGTGCGGCGAGCTGCGACAACGTCCCCGTCACCGCTTCCTCGAAATGCTTGGTGATCTCGCGCGTCACCGCCGCTTCGCGCTCGCCGAGCCCCTCGGCGAGCGCCGCCAGCATCACGCCGAGCCGCGGGCCCGATTCGTACAGCACCAGCGTCGCGCGTACCGCCGCCACCTCGGCGATCGCGGCGGCGCGCGCTTGCGCCTTTGACGGCAGGAAGCCGAGGAACAGGAAGCGATCGGTCGGCAACCCCGCGAGCGTCAGCGCCGCCACCGCCGCGCACGGCCCCGGGATCGTCCACACCGTATGCCCCGCCGCGCGCGCATCGCGCACCAGCTTGTAGCCCGGGTCGGAAATCAGCGGCGTCCCCGCATCGGACACCAGCGCCACCGCCTCGGTCCCCATGCGGGCGATCAGGCCGGGGCGGACATCCTCGGCATTGTGGTCGTGATACGGCGTCATCGGTCGCTTGACGCCGATATGGTTCAGCAGCTTGCCCGTCACCCGGCTGTCCTCGACCGCGATGATCGCGGCGTAGCTGAGGATATGCGCCGCACGCGGCGTGAGATCGCCGAGATTGCCGATCGGGGTGGCAACGATGTAGAGGCCGGGGGAAAGATCAGGGTTCATCGGGAGTGGTCATGGCAGAGCGGGATATGGGCGCGCAACGTCCCATCGGGTTTAAGCGGCTTTTGCGCGGGGCAGCGTTGGTCGGCGCGGTGCTGCTCGCGGGCTGCCAGACGGTCGTGCCCGGGCCCGGCCCATCGCGGCGCCCCCCGGCCGAGCGCCCGTCGCAGAGCCAGCAGCCTGCGGTCGAGCCGGGCATCCCGACCGATACGCAGCGCCACCGCGTCGCCTTGCTCGTGCCGCTCTCGGGCGCGAATGCCGGCGTCGGGCAGAGTCTGGCCAACGCCACGCAGATGGCCCTGCTCGATTCGCGCAACGAGCGCGTCCGCATCACCAGCTACGACACCGCCGCCGGTGCCGCGCAGGCCGCGCAGCGCGCGCTCGCCGATGGCAACCAGCTGATTCTCGGCCCCTTGCTCGCCGACGACGTCCGCGCGGTGACGCCGATCGCGCGGCGGGCGGGCGTTCCCGTAGTGAGCTTCTCGAACGATGCCACCGCGGCGGGCAACGGCGCGTATCTGATGGGCTATGTCCCCGCGCAGTCGATCATCCGCGTCGTCAAATATGCGCACGACCAGGGCGTGGCGAGCTTCGGCGGCCTCGTCCCCAACGGCGTGTACGGCGAACGCGCCTCGACCGCGTTCCTGCGTGCGGTCGAATCGGCTGGCGGCCGCGTCGGCGCGCTGCAGACCTATGATCGCGCGCCGGGCTCGATGACCGCGGCGATCACGCGGATGGCCAAGAGCGCACCGTATCAGGCGATTCTGATCGCCGATGGCGGCTCTGCGGCGGCGGCGGGCGTGCCGGTGCTGCGGCGCAACGGCATGGGCGGCGCGCGTATCCTCGGCACCGAATTGTGGAATTCGGAAAGTTCGATCGCGAGCAAGCCAGCGCTCGAGGGCGCGTGGTTCGCGAGCGTCTCGGACGGGCTGTACCGCCAATATGCCGCAAAATACCGCGCCCGCTTCGGCGCGGCGCCGTTCCGGCTGTCGAGCCTCGGCTATGATTCGGTGCTGCTCACGATCCGCATCATGCGCGACTGGCCGATGGGCGCGGCGTTCCCCGAGGACCGGCTCAAGGATCGTGGCGGTTTTTCAGGGATCGACGGTGCATTCCGCTTCGGCCGCGACAATGTCGCCGAGCGTGCGCTCGAAGTGCAGGAGATCCACAGCGGAACGACGGTGACGGTGTCGCCCGCGCCTGCTGGGTTCTGATGTTCTAAAGTCCCTCCCCTTCAGGAGCGCCAGGTGAACCGCGCCCCGCGCGGTTCAGGTCAGGCCGGGGGCCTGACCGACCTGGCGCTGGGTTGGGGTGGGGAAGTCACAAACGCCAGTCTCTGCGAGGCGTCCCCACCCCCTACCCTCCCCTGAAGGGGAGGGGCTGAGGACGATCAGCGGCAGGATCGCGTCGAGCAGCAGCATCCCTGCGTCGGTGACGCGCAGATGGTCGCCAGAGCGTGCAACCAAGCCCTGCGTTTCGAGCCGCGCCGCCGCCGTCCAGTCGATCAGCGCCTCGACTGTCGTCTCGCCAAGCCCTGCGATCCGCGCGAGATCGACCCCTTCGCGCAACCGCAACCCCATCAGCAGCGCTTCGGTCGAGCGCTCGCCCGGCACCAGCGGCTGCTCGATCTGCGCGCCGTGGCCGTTGCGCGCGACCGCGCCGATCCAGTTCTCGGGCTTCTTGTGCCGCGCCGTCGCGAGGCCACCGCGTCGCCCGTGCGCCCCCGGACCGACACCGGCATAATCGCGGTAGCGCCAATAGACGAGGTTGTGGCGGCTCTCCGCGCCCAGCCGCGCATGGTTCGAAATCTCATACGCCGGCAGCCCCGCCGCCGCGGTCGCCGTGCGCGTCGCCTCGAACAGGTCGGCCGCGGAATCGCCATCGGGGATCACGATCCGCCCCGCCGCCGCCTCGGTCGCAAAGCGCGTGCCGGGTTCGATCGTCAGCTGGTAGAGCGAGAGATGCTCGGTCCCGAACGACAGCGCACGGGTGAGCTCGGCATCCCAGGCGGCAAGCGTCTGGCCCGGCCGCGCATAGATCAGGTCGAAGCTGACGCGTGCAAACGCCGCCTGCGCGGTCGCGAGCGCGGCGAGCCCTTCGTCGACGCCGTGCGCCCGGCCGAGGAACACCAAGGCTTCGTCATCGAGCGCCTGCAACCCGAGCGATACGCGGTTGACCCCGGCGCGCGCGATGTCGGCAAAGCGCGCAGCCTCGACCGAGGAGGGATTGGCCTCGAGCGTGATCTCGATATCGGGCTCGGGCGGCCAATAAGCGGTCGCCGCATCGATGATCGCCGCGACCGTCGCGGGCGGCATCAGCGAGGGCGTGCCACCGCCGAAGAAGATCGACCCGAGCCGCCGTCCGGGCAGCGCCGCCGCCTCATACGCCAGGTCGGCGAGCAAAGCGTTGCGCCACGCCGCCTGGTCGACGCTCTCGCGGACATGGCTGTTGAAATCGCAATAAGGACATTTCGAGACGCAGAACGGCCAATGGACATAAAGCGCGAGCGGCGGCGTTAGCAGGGGCGTATCGGGGGCATTCATCAACCGGAGCCTATGGGCGTGTCGGGGAGATTACGAAAGATGCGCGTTCATTGGCTGGCGCTGGCCCTGGTGGCGGGACTGACGGGATGCGCCGCGTCCGACCCGGACGAACCGCCGCGCGTCACCGAGCCACGACTGAGCGAGGCGTCCGCCGCGCGCGGCGAATCGCTGCTGCAGCGCGCGATGCTCGACGGGCACAATCGCGCGCGCGCCGCGGTCGGCGCGCCGCCACTGGTGTGGAACGCCGAACTTGCCGACGATGCCGCGCGCTATGCCGCGGTGCTCGCCGAGACGCGCGACTTCAAACATTCGACCGGCGTGCGCGGCCGGATCCCCGAGGGCGAGAACCTCTTCATGGGGTCGCGCGGCGCGTATCGCTATGACGAGATGGTGCAGCTGTGGGTCGACGAGCGACGCGGCTACCGGGCAGGCGTCGTGCCCGACATCAGCACGACGGGGCGCTGGCAGGACGTCGCGCATTACACGCAGATCGTCTGGCGGCGGACCAGCGCGGTCGGCTGCGCGCTCGCGAGCAGCGCGCGCGACGACTATCTGGTGTGCCGCTATTCGCCGCCGGGGAATGTCGTGGGGCGGCGCGTGGCGGATTGAGCCCCGCTTTCACCCACCTGTCACCCCGGCCTTGTGCCGGGGCCCACCAAGCCGCTGCGATGCCGCACGAAAGCAGCGCTGCGCGCGCCGCCCGGTGGGCCCCGGCACAAGGCCGGGGTGACGGATTGGGGCTTACACCACCGCCGCAATAAGCTGCGCGAAGGCATCGGCGCGGTGGCTGATCGCGTGCTTCTGCG
This sequence comes from Sphingomonas sp. AAP5, assembly GCF_004354345.1. Taxonomy (NCBI): domain Bacteria; kingdom Pseudomonadati; phylum Pseudomonadota; class Alphaproteobacteria; order Sphingomonadales; family Sphingomonadaceae; genus Sphingomonas; species Sphingomonas sp. AAP5. The sequence goes on from NZ_CP037913.1 coordinate 215,292, forward strand.
CCGGGTCCATCTCGGCATAGGTCTGGTCGCCACCCGCAGGCACGAACACCGGATCATAACCGAACCCGACATCGCCGCGCGGCGGCCAGGTCAGCCTGCCCTCGGCACGGCCTTCGAACCATTGCACATGCCCATCGGGCCAGGCGAGCGCGAGCACGCAGACGAAGTGCGCCGCGCGGCTCGCGTCGGGCCCCTTGGTCGCGAGCGCCTGCTCGACCTTGGTCATCGCCAGGTTCCAGTCGCGCCCGTTCGGCGTCTCCGCCCAATTGGCGGTATAGACGCCGGGGTCGCCGTTCAGCGCCTCGACGCACAGCCCGCTGTCATCGGCGAGCGCGGGGAGGCCCGACAGGTCCGCCGCCTGCAACGCCTTCAGTTCGGCATTGGCGACGAAGGTCGTGCCGGTCTCCTCGGGCTCGGGGAGGTCGAGGTCGGCCGCCGAGATCGCCTCGATGCCGTGCTCGGCGAGCAGGGCGCCGATCTCGCGCACCTTGCCGACATTATGGCTGGCGATGACGAGCTTGCCGGGTGCGAGCTTGCGAATGGCCTGCGGCGCGACCTCTTGCGTCATTTTGCGACCGCCTTGGCTTGTGCGGCGAAGATGTCGGTGCAGCCGATCCGCGCCAGGCGGAGCAAGCGGAGCAGCGCTTCCTCGTCATAGGTCGCGCCTTCGGCGGTCGCCTGGACTTCGGCGATGTTGCCGTTTTCGAGCAGCACGAAGTTCGCGTCGGCGTCGGCGTTCGAATCCTCGTCATAATCGAGGTCGAGCACCGGCGTGCCCTTGAAGATCCCGCAGCTGATCGCCGCGACCTTCTGCGTCAGCGGGTCGGCGGTGAGCTTGCCGCTCGCCATCAGCCCGTCGATCGCCAGCCGCAGCGCGACCCATGCGCCCGAGATCGACGCAGTGCGCGTGCCGCCATCGGCCTGGATCACGTCGCAATCGAGCACGATCTGGCGCTCGCCGAGCAGCTTGAGATCGGTTACGGCGCGCAAGCTACGGCCGATCAGGCGCTGGATTTCCTGCGTGCGGCCCGACTGCTTGCCCTTGGCGGCCTCGCGGCTGCCGCGCGTGTGCGTGGCGCGCGGGAGCATGCCGTATTCGGCCGTCACCCAGCCTTCGCCCTTGCCGCGCAGGAACGGCGGGACCTTCTCCTCGATCGACGCGGTCACCAGCACCTTGGTGTCGCCGAAGCCGATCAGCACCGAGCCCTCGGCATGTTTGGTGAAGCGCGGCTCGATCGTGATCGTGCGCATCTGGTCGGGGGTGCGGCCGCTTGGGCGCATGGGGACTCTCCTGGAAATGATCGAGCCGCCCTAGCTGTGCGTTGGGCGGGTGTCACCCCTTGGCTGGGGGCGGCGGATGCCCACATTCGGGGCCAAGGACGACGCTAAAGACATGACCGGCTATGCACCAGCTTCACGACAGGACCGGATCATCGGCGCGGGCGGCGCGGCGGTGCTCGTCGCCCTGATCGGCTATGGGCTGGTGATGGGGCTCGGTGTCGATTTCCAGCGCCGCGTCGTCGAGGATCTCAAGGTGATCTCGGTCCTGCCCGATTCGCCCCCGCCCAAGCCCGATCCGGTGCCCGCGCCCAAAAAGGCCGAGAAGCGCAAGGAGGCCGCAGCGTCCCCGCCCAACCTCAAGGCGAAGGCGACCGAATTGGTCGCGCCGCCGCCGCCGATCGTGCTGCGCCAGCCGCCGCCGGTGGTGGTCGCGCCGATCGCGGGCATCGGCGCCGAGCGCTCGACCGGCTCCGCCGCGATCGCCGGCCCGGGAACTGGAAGCGGCGGGCAGGGCAATGGCACCGGCAGCGGCGATAGCGGCGACGGCGATGGCGGCGGTGGCGGGACCGATGCCGAGCTCATCAGCAACGAACTGCGCTACCGCGACCTGCCGCGCGACGTGTATGTATCGCAGGCCGCCGGCATGGTGACGTATCGCGCGACGATCGGGGTGAACGGTCGGCTCAGCGATTGCCGGATCGTCCGCTCGAGCGGCAACCGCGCGCTCGATGCCGCGACCTGCGCGCTCGCGCTCCAGCATGTCCGCTTCCGCCCGGCGCGCGATGCGAGCGGCCACAAGGTCGCCGACTCGGCGCTGTTCGAACAGGAATGGACCGTGACGCGCGATCCGGATCGCGAAGATCGGGACCGCTAGTCTGGCGCGCCGGACGCCACTGCCCACCGTCGTCATCCCAGCGAAGGCTGGGATCTCCCGCGGCGCGCGGGGGCGCAGAAACGGGGAGACCCCAGCGTGCGCTGGGCTGACGCGGGGGGTGTGGGCGGCGCATGGTTGGGCATCCGTCATCGGCCACCCCGCTATCGCGTCTTACCCGCCCGCGCACCACGCTCGTCATCCCAGCGAAAGCTGGGATCTCGCGCGGGCGCGCGCAAACGGGGAGACCCCAGCGTGCGCTGGGGTGACGGGCGGGCGCTGTCCTACACGGCGTGCTTATGGTATGCCCGTATCGGCTCTTTGATATCGTCGGCTGTCCAGTAACCGCTCGCGTCCGGCGAAGGGTCGGAGACGAACGCCGATCATCGCAAAAATGGAAACGATATCGTCGGTCGTTTTCGCTCCGGGGGTCAATCGAGTCAACCGACGCACGGTTGATCGCAACACGCAACCGGTTGAGCCCCGCGCCACACCGCCCCATATAGGACCCATGCGGCTGCCCCCGATCACCGAGCTCAACGACCGCGCCCGCGACGTCTTCCGCGTCGTCGTCCAGAGCTATCTCGATACCGGCGCGCCCATCGGATCGCGCACGATCGCGCATCTTTCGGGGCTCAATCTGTCGCCCGCCTCGATCCGCAACGTGATGCAGGATCTTGAGGAACTCGGCCTGCTCGCCGCGCCGCACACCAGCGCGGGGCGAATGCCGACCGAGATCGGCCTGCGTTTGTTCGTCGACGGCATGATGCAGGCGCTCGAACCCTCGGCCGAGGAGCGCGCCGCGATCGAGCGCCAGCTCGTCCAGAGCGGCCCGGTCGAACAGGCGATCGCCGCCACAACTGCTGCGCTGTCGGGCCTGTCGGCCTGCGCCGGCATGGTGATGGTCGCCAAGCGCGAGCTGGTGCTGCGCCAGATGAGCTTCGTGCCGCTCTCCGCCGACAAGGCGCTCGCCGTGCTCGTCGGCGAGGACGGCTCGATCGAGAACCGCGTGATCGACTTGCCAGCCGGCCTGCCGGTCTCGGCATTGATCGAGGCGGGCAATTACATGAGCGCGATGCTCGGCGGCCTGACGCTGTTCGAGGCGCGGGCCAAGATCGAACGCGAGTTGCTCGCCGAACGCGCCGAACTCGACGGTGCCGCACGCGCGCTGATCGAGCGTGGCCTCGCGATCTGGAGCGAGGATGGCGAGCGCCGCCCGGTGCTGATCGTGCGCGGCCAGGCGCGGCTGATCGACGATGCCGCCGCCGCCGATCTCGAACGCGTGCGCTTTCTGCTCGACGATCTCGAGGGCAAGCAGGACATTGCGCGCCTGCTCGACAATGCCAGCGCGGGCGATGCGACGCGCATTTTTATCGGCGCGGAGACCAAATTGTTCTCGCTGTCGGGCTCGTCGGTGATCGCCAAACCGTTCCGCGGATTGGACGGTCGCGTGGTCGGCGTGGTCGGCGTGATTGGGCCGACGCGGTTGAACTATGCGCGCGTCGTGCCCATGGTGGATTATACCGCCGCGACACTCGCGCGGCTGATGGCTTAGATGGATTTGTGACGACATGACCGAAGACGAAAACACCGTGGCGAACGACGCGGCCGAGCTGCGCGAAGAGACCGCCGCAGCGGCGCCCGAGGTTGCCGAGCATGACGAAACCGCCAAGCTGCGCGCCGAACTCGCCGAGTCGAAGGCCGCCGTTTTGTACGCGCATGCCGAGGCGCAGAACGTCCGCCGCCGCGCCGAGAAGGAAACCGCCGACGCACGCGCCTACGCCTCGACCAACTTCGCGCGCGACCTGCTGTCGGTCGCCGACAATCTCGCGCGCGGGCTCGACGCGATCCCGGCCGAGCTGCGCGCCGACGAGAAGATGAAGGGCCTGGTCGCGGGCCTCGAAGCGACGGGCCGCGAGCTCGAGGCGGTGTTCCAGCGCCACGGCATCAAGAAGATGGTGGCGATCGGCGAGAAGCTCGACCCGAACTTCCACCAGGCGATGTTCGAACTGCCGAGCGACCAGACGCCGGGCACCGTCGTGCAGGAGATGCAGGCGGGGTACATGATCAAGGATCGCTTGCTGCGGCCGGCGTTGGTGGGCGTGGCGAAGGCGGGATGAGCCTGATGGGCGGGGGGATTGTTCGATGAGATCCCTCCGGCCCGACTTTGAAAAAGCCTTGCGGTTCTTCGGGCGCGCCAGTCTTGGGTTTCGGGCGAAAGGATTCCAGGCGCCGGTTTTAGTTGGCGGCGCTGCGGTAGAGTTGTTCTCGAATAATCTGATTGCGACGGGCGACTTCGATATCGCAACCGCACGGCAGGAGGCTTTCGAAACCGAGCTGGTAGCGCTCGGCTTTACGAGACCGCAGGGCCCGGGGGTAGCGACGCGTGGCTGGATACATGCGGATTTCAAATTGGGGTTTGAGGTTGTTTCCGCGACGCTTCTTGACGGATTGGCGGAACGTGATCGGCTCGTCTTGATCGATCTCGGCGAGGACGGGGTCGCGGCAATCCTGTCCAGGGAGGACATGATCGCCGACCGCATGGGCCAGTTCCATTCACACGCCGCGCCCGAAATGTTGGGGCAAGCGAAAGTGTTGGCATCGCTTCACAACGATCTCGACCGTGCCTACTTGGAACGTCGTATCAGAGAAGAAACAGCAGGTGACCTCGGTGTTCAAGACCTCTCAGCCGATCCCGCTTGACGCATTCGTTGCGGAGATCGAGCGACGCCGCGCCGCGGCTGGCTACCCGGACATGCCGCGCAACGCCGGCAACCGCCGCACCGAAAGCAAGCGCGCGCTGCTAAAGGCAATCGAAGTTGCAGGGGGCAAGTGGTGATCAATTCGAACCTTACGACCGACCGCTCGACCTTCGTCACGCATCTCGAATGCTCGATGACGGGCGAGCGCTACGAAGCCGATCAGCTCCACGGCCTGTCGCGCGTCGGGCGCCCGCTGCTCGTCCGCTTCGATCTCGACGCGATCAAAGCCGCGCTAACCAAGGCGACGCTCGAGGCGCGGCAGACCGATCTGTGGCGTTGGCGCGAGCTGCTGCCCGTGCGGCGGACAGAGAACATAGTCAGCCTCGGCGAGATCGAGACGCCGCTCGTGCCGATCCCGAAGAGCGCGGGCAGCGCGAACGTGCTGGTCAAGGACGAAGGCCGCTTGCCGACGGGCAGCTTCAAGGCGCGCGGGCTCGTGATGGCGGTGGCGATGGCGAAGGAGCTGGGCGTCACCCGGATCGCGATGCCGACCAACGGCAATGCCGGTGCCGCGCTCGCCGCCTATGCGACGCGCTGCGGGATCGAGACGATCGTGCTCGCGCCCGAGGAGACGCCCGAGGTCAATATCCGCGAGATCGCCGCGCAGGGTGCGCGCGTGTACCGCGTCAACGGCCAGATCGATGATTGCGGCGCGATCGTCGGGCGCGGCGCCGCCGAGGGGCGCTGGTTCGATTTCTCGACCCTGAAGGAGCCCTACCGGATCGAGGGCAAGAAAACGATGGGGCTCGAGCTCGCCGCGCAATTCGGCTGGAAGCTCCCCGATGCGATCTTCTACCCGACCGGCGGCGGCACCGGGTTGATCGGCATGTGGAAGGCGTTCGACGAGCTCGAAAAGCTCGGCTGGATCGGCTCCGAGCGACCGCGCATGTATGCCGTCCAGGCAAGCGGCTGCGCGCCGATCGTCCGCGCGTTCGAGGCGGGCGAGGAACATGCCGAACGCTGGGAAGACGCCGCGACCGTCGCCGCCGGGATCCGCGTCCCCAAGGCGGTCGGCGATTTCCTGATCCTGCGCGCCGTCCGCGAAAGCGGTGGCAAGGCGCTCGGCGTCGGCGATCCCGCGATCCTCAAGGCGGTCGAGGATTGCGCGAAGAAGGACGGGTTGCTGCTCTGTCCCGAGGGTGGCGCGACGCTCGCCGCCTATCGCGCGGCGCTGCGCAGCGGCGAAGTCGATGAGGACGAGCGCGTCGTTCTGTTCAACTGCGCGACGGGCCTCAAATATCCGATGCCCGAGGCCAATGCCGCGGTCGATCGGTTTGGCGAGATCGATCTTGGCGCACTGTGAGGCACGCTAATATTGCTTAATTTTTTCGGCCGTATCGTGCCGTGTTGACAGCCTTGCCATGAGCTCGCACGCTTTGGTTGCCGCCGTCCGGCGCTGCCGTGCCCATGTGCGAGACCTGAGCCTATGGCCGTTGAACATCCCGTACCCGATCTCGTCCCGAGGTCGAATGTGGAATCGATCTCGGCAAAGCTGCGCTTTCTCGACGGTGCGGGGCCGATCGCGACGCTGTTGCGCACCCACGACTGGAGCGGGCATCCGCTCGGGCCCCCCGAGGATTGGCCCGCCACGCTCAAGCTGAGTGTCAGCCTGTGCCTGCGCGCGCGCTTCCCGAGCGCGGTCTATTGGGGGGCGGACTTCTGGCTGATCTTCAATGCTGCGTGGACCGGCACGGCCGGTCCCGACGCGTCGAAGCTCGCGCGTCCGGTGGCGGAGACGCGGCCTGAATTGTGGTCGATGATCGAGCCGCACTTCCGGCGGGCGTTCGAGACCGGCGAAGGCGCGACCTTCTCGTCACAGCCAGTGACCATGCTGCGCGACGGGGTACCGACGCTCACCTATTGGACCTACAACATTTCGCCGATCCAGGACGAGAACGGCACGGTCGTCGGCCTGTTCAACCAGGGCCTCGAGGTGACCGACTATGTCGAGACCGACAATGCCTTACGCGCGGCGAAGCGCGAGCGCGATTTCATCCTGACCCTCGTCGAGGAACAGCGCATCCAGCCAAGCCCGGATGACGTCATGCAGCGCACGGCCGAGGCGTTGGGTCGGTTCCTCGAGGTCGACCGGGTCGGATTTTTCGAGGTCACGCCCGAAGATCTGCTGATCTACGGAGCGTGCTGGGTCAGCGGACGCTTGTCGCCGCTGACGGGCACGACGCCTTCGGCGGTGTTCGGCAAGATCATCGGCAAGACCGTGCAACGCGGCAACACGCTGGTATTCAACGCTCCCGACGATCCGGCCGCGCCACCGCCGGCCGTCCTCGGCGCGATCGAGACCAAGGCCGGGCTGAGCGTTCCGCTGGTGCGTGGCGGCGCATTGCAAGGTGCGCTCTATGTCAGCCATGCCGAGCCGCGCGCGTGGACGCGTGGCGAGATCGCCTTGGTCGAGGAGGTCGCCGAGCTCAGCTGGGACGCGGTCGCGCGGGTCCGCGCGGTGACCGAGTTGCGCGCGCTCAACGCCGACCTTGCGCGCAAGGTCGCGGCGCGAACTGCGGAGCGCGATCAATTGTGGGAGTTCAGCACCGATCTGCTTGGCATTGCCGAGCAGGACGGGTCCTGGATTGCGGTTAATCCTGCGTGGGAGCGCTCGCTCGGCTGGTCGAACGAGGAGATCGTCGGGCGCGACAGCCAGTGGCTGCGACATCCCGACGACGAAGGCGGCAGCTCGGCCGAGATCGCGCAGATCGCGGCGGCCGGGACGACGCATCGGCTCGAACGGCGGCTGCGCACGCGCGACGGCGGCTATCGTATCTTTGCCTGGCAGACGACGCTGGTGGGCGACCGGCTCTACACCAACGCGCGCGATATTACCGAGGAGCGGCGCCAGCAGGCCGCGTTGCGGGCCGCCGATGCCCGGACGCGGATCGTGCTCAACGCGATGGAGGGCATCGGGGTCTGGACCTATGACGTCGCGCGCGACCGGTTCGATGGCGAAATCGGCTTTGCCGAGCTGTACGGGTTTACCCCCGAGCAATTGGAAACGGGGGTCTCGCTCGCCGATGTCGCGGCGCGGGTCCATCCCGATGACCAAGCGATCCTGACGGCCGCCGTCGAGCTTGCGCGCAAGACCGGACAGGACGGCGCGCACGAATATCGCCTGCGGCTGCCCGATGGCAGCGTGCGCTGGGTGATGGCGCGCAACCATGTCCAGCACGACGCGGCTGGCGGACGGGAGACCGTCGTCGGCGTCGGCGTCGATGTCAGCCGCCAGCGCGAGCTCGAGGAGCGATTGCGCCAAGCACAGAAGATGGAAGCGGTTGGCCAGCTCACCGGGGGGCTCGCGCATGACTTCAACAATCTGCTGACGGGCATTTCGGGCGCGCTAGAGCTGATGCAGCTGCGGGTGACGCAGGGGCGCACCGAAGACCTGCCGCGCTACATCAATGCGGCGCAGGCCGGCGCGGTGCGCGCGGCGGCGTTGACGCACCGGTTGCTCGCTTTCTCGCGCCGCCAGCCGCTCGACCCGCGGCCGGTCGATGTCCCGCAGCTGATCGCCGGGATGGAGGATCTCGTCCGTGGCACGCTCGGCCCGTCGATCACGCTCGAAATCGCCGCGCAGCCCAACAGCTGGCCAGTGCTGGCCGACGCCAACCAGCTCGAGAATGCGCTGCTCAACCTGTGTATCAATGCGCGCGATGCGAGCCCGGCTGGCGGGACGGTGCGGATCACGGCGCATAACGAGACTTTCGATCCGTCCGCGGCGGCAGTGCGCGACCTCCCGCCCGGCGCATATCTCGTAGTGTGCGTCGCCGATTCGGGGACGGGGATGCGTGCCGACGTCATCGCCCGCGCGTTCGATCCGTTCTTCACGACCAAGCCGATCGGGCAGGGGACGGGGCTCGGCCTGTCGATGATCTACGGCTTCGTCCGGCAATCGGGTGGGCAGATCCAGATCCACTCGACGCTCGGCGAAGGGACGACGATCTGCCTGTATCTGCCACGGCATGACGGCGCGGTCGGTGACCGCGCGCCTGCCCAGACGGGGCCCACGCTCGGCGCCGCGCGGCGCGGCGAGACCGTGCTCGTCGTCGATGACGAGCCGAGCGTGCGGATGCTGGTGAGCGAAGTGCTCGGCGAGCTCGGCTATGTCGCGCTCGAGGCCGAGACAGGCGCGGCGGCGCTCGAACTGCTGCGTTCGGCCGAGCGGATCGATTTGCTGGTGACCGATGTCGGGCTGCCCGGCGGCCTCAACGGCCGGCAAGTCGCCGATGCGGCGCGGGTCGCGCGGCCGACGCTGCCGGTGCTGTTCATTACGGGCTTTGCCGAGAATGCGGTCGTCGGCGACGGCGCGCTCGAGCCGGGGATGGCGCTGCTCGCCAAGCCGTTCGCGATGGAGGCGCTGGTCGAGCGGATCCGCACGATGCTGGGGGCGTAGGGCTGCGCTACGCCGCCCGGTCGCGCGTCACCGCGTCGCGGCGGCGCAGATACGGCGCGACGAGATTGCGCGCGCGAAACCACTCCTGGCGCTCCTGCGACAGCGTCGAGAAATTGCCGATGACGCGGCGGCAGTCGGCGCTGCGGCACTGGCAGATCATGTGCCAGTTCGATTCGGCGAGCGTCGTCGAATAGTCCCACGCGATCTCCTCGCCCGCTGCGATGTCGCGCACCGCGACCAGCGTCACGCTGCCGCCGGCGAAGCGCAGGCCGGCATTGGGGTCGCAGCTATGGTTGATGAGATCATCGATCTTGCCCGATGGCCCCATGAAATGCTGCGGCGTCACCTGGACGAAGCGATCGCTCGATCCGCGCATCAGGCTGGGCACCTGGTCGGCGCGGAAGCGGCGGCCGGTGAAGCGGATGATTGCATCGCCCTCGGCAAAGCCTTGCGCTGCATACACCGCCTTGCCGAGATGCGTCTCACCGACCGCGAACAGATTGGCGGCGGGGCCGTACGCGTCGAGCACGTAGAAGCGGCCCTGCCGGAAGCCGAGCGAGCGCAGCGGGTTGATCGTCGCCAGGCCGACCATGAACCACACGCTCGCGTGGCACAGCAGTTCGACGAGGATATAGGCATATTCGCCGACATGCTGGTCGCCGCTGCGGGTCGCGACGAGCAGCGTCGCAAGGTCGCCGATCGACCACAGGCCCCAGGCAGGCGAGCGTTCGCGCGTGCGGTCCTGCAGCACGCTCTGCCAAGTCGGCCAGAAGCTCACCGGCACCGCGACCACCACGAGCATATGCGCCCAGAAGGCATTGTGCGAGACGATCCACAGCGTCAGCGCGGCAAGGCAAGTGCCGGTGCAGAACAGCTCGCCGCGCGACGGCGCGCTCCACACCGAGCGGCGCCAGATCCCGATCGTCACCGCGGCGCATGCGAGAGCCGACAGCGCGAACACCCAGCCGGGGAGCGCGTTCGGGTTGACCGCGGCGTAGGTGGCGGCCTCGACGGTGGTGGCGGCGCTCCAGATCAGCCAGGAGGCGCGGTTGGGCTGGACGAGATGCCGACGCAGCCCGACCAAGTACAGGCCATAGCCGGCCAAGCTGCACGCGATCGCAATCAGGAACCAGGGATCGATCGGCATGCCCGCGCACCGTTAAGGTTAATTCGATGCTTATCGCATCTGCCGACTCGCGTCCACGAAAACGTAGGAATATCCACGAGTCGCGCCGAATCTCGCTGATTTGGACCCGGTTAAAGCTGTGCGACCCGCGCGATGATCTCGGCATAGATCGCGGTGAGCGCGGTCAGGTCGGCGAGCGCCACGGCTTCGTCGAGCTTGTGCATCGTTGCGTTGACCAGCCCGAATTCGACCGTCGGGCACAGCGCCGAGAGGAAACGCGCATCGGACGTCCCGCCCGTGGTCGACAGCGCGGGCGCAAAACCGGTCTGCGCTTCGATCGCGGCGCCGATCAGCGCGGAAAACGCGCCCGGCGCGGTGAGGAAGGCTTCGCCCGATATCCGCGCGGTGACGATTGCGGCGGGATCATGCCGATGGACGAGCGCTTCGATCCGCTCGACGAGTGCGCCCCCGCGCTGCTCGTCGTTGAAGCGGATGCTCAGCCGCGCACTCGCCTTGGCCGGGATGATGTTGGTGGCCGGGTTGCCGACGGTGATGTCGGTGACCTCGATGTTCGACGGCTGGAACCAGGCATTGCCCGTGTCGAGCACGAGTCCGTCGATCTCGGCGAGTATCGCGATCAGCCGCGGGATCGGATTGTCGGCGAGCTGCGGATAGGCGACATGGCCCTGCTTGCCCGGCACTTCGATCCACAGATTGACCGAGCCGCGGCGGCCGATCTTGACCATGTCGCCGAGCTTTGCCGACGAGGTCGGTTCGCCGACGAGGCAGAAATCGGGGCGGACGCCCGTTTCCGCCATCCGCTCGATCAGGCTGCGCGTGCCATAGGTGGCGGGGCCTTCCTCGTCGCCGGTCAGGATCAAGCTGAGCGGGGCGGTCGGCTCGGCGGGGATTGCGGCGATGAACGCGGCGATCGCGCCCTTCATGTCTACCGCGCCGCGGCCGTAGAGCAGGTCGCCGCGGATCTCGGGCGCGAACGCGCCGCTCGTCCAGCCCTCGCCGGGGGGCACGACATCGAGATGCCCGGCAAAGGCGAGATGCGCGCCGGTGCCGCCGCGCGTCGCGAGCAGATTCTCGACCGGGCCGTCGGGGGCTTCACCGAGGGTGAAGCGATCGACCGTGAAGCCGAGCGGCAGCAGCGCGGCTTCGACCACGTCGAACACGGTGCCCCGCGCCGGGGTCACGCTCTCGCAAGCGAGCAGCGCCTTGGCGAGGGTGACGCAATCGGGCAGGTTCGAGGTGCTATCCATGGAGGCGACATTGCCCAAGCTCGACCTCGATACAATCCCGCAAACCAATGCAACGGGCTATCCGCCGCCGTTCGATGCGCCGGTGCAGGGGCGCTGGTACCGCCGGCTCGCGCCGCTTGCTGGGCTGACGCATTTCGGGGCGAGCCATGTCACGCTCGAACCCGGAGGCTGGTCGTCGCAGCGGCACTGGCATGCCGATGAGGACGAACTGGTCGTGATGCTGTCGGGCGAGGCGGTGCTGGTCGAGGACGCCGGCGAGACGCTCCTGCGTACGGGCGACGTCGCGACGTTCGCGGCCGGGGTCGCGGACGGGCACCATCTGCAGAACCGCAGCGACACGGCCTGCGTGTTCGTCGCGATCGGCGCGGGGCCGCGGCTGCAGGGCGGGGAGTATCCCGATATCGACATGCGCTTCCTGCCCGGCCGTTACGAACGCAAGGACGGGACGCCGTATCCGACCGAGCGCGTGCCGTAGCGTCGCTTCCACCCAGGCGGAACCATGTGCCGTTCGCCGTGAGCCTGTCGAAGGGCGGCTCGCAGCAGGCTGGCGCTCAGCGTGCTGAGGGCAGGGGTTCGACAGGCGCAGCCCGAACGGATTTGGGGTGTCAGGCCGTCGGCGCCGGCTGCTCGAATTGCTCGATCACCCATTCCTCTTCCTGCGCGCTCGCGATCCAGTCCTGCATAAACGGGTGGTGGAGCACCGCGTCCATATAGGGCGCGGCGAAGCGCGCGATCGGCAGGCTGTAGGTGACGATCCGCGTCACCACCGGCGCGTACATGATGTCGGCCGCGCCGAACGCGCCGAACAGGAAATCGCCCTCGCCGCCGAAGCGGGCGCGCGCCTGTGCCCACAGCTCCATGATCCGCTCGAGATCGGCGAGCACGTCGGCGTCGGGCTGGGCGGGCGGGAAGATCTGGCGGACGTTCATGCTGTGCTTGCGGCGCAGCGCGGTGAAGCTCGAATGCATTTCCGCCGCCATCGAACGCGCCATCGCGCGCGCGGCATCGTCGGCCGGCCAGAACAGGTCGCGCGAGGTCTTCTCGGCGAGGTATTCGACGATCGCGAGGCTGTCCCACACCACGGCGTCGCCATCCCACAGGATCGGCACCTTGCCCGAGGACGGCGCGAATTCGTCGCCTTCGCGGCGCTTGTCCCACTCGGCGTCGTAGAGCGGGACGACGGCTTCTTCGAACAGCAGGCCCGATTGCTTGCACGCGAGCCAGCCGCGCAGCGACCAGGAGGAATAGGCCTTGTTGCCGATGATGAGTTTCATGGACCCTGCCTAAGCGAGCGCGGAACGCCGCGCAACCGCATCCGCGGGTGGTGTCCAGCGCCGCAATCGCGCATGAGCGCGGGCATGAATCGCAATGCGCCTTATGCCGTCCGCCTCGTCTCGATCGTGTGGCGCCGACGCGGTGCGCGCCAGGCCGGGATGCAAATCGGTCGGTTGCGGCGGCGGCTGGCGACCGGGGTCGGCGCGGTACTGCTCGGGCTGGTCGCGTTGCTGTTTGCCGGGGCGAGCGACCGCGCGCAGGCGGTTTTCGGCGTGTTGGTCGCGCGCTTCCCGTATGCGCCGCTCGCTTTGACCCCGGCGATGTTCGCGCTGGTCGTGTGGGTGACGCACCGTACCGCGCCCTACGCCCGCGGATCGGGTATTCCGCAGGTGATTGCCGCCAGCCGCGCGCCCGATACGCCGCCGAGCAACGCGCTCGTCTCGCTGTGGACGGCGTGCGTCAAACTCGTGCTGACGATCGTGATGCTGCTCGGCGGCGCGTCGGTCGGGCGCGAGGGGCCGACGGTGCAGATCAGCGCGGCGATCATGGTCAAGGTCCACCGCTATCTGCGCGTGCCGATCACCTCGGGCGTGCTGATCGCGGGCGGCGCAGCGGGGGTGGCGGCGGCGTTCAACACGCCGCTCGCGGGGGTTGCCTTCGCGATCGAGGAGCTTGCGGCCGCTTACGAGCAGCGTGTCGCGGTGCTGGTGATGGGGGCGGTGATGATCGCGGGCCTAGTAAGCCTCGGGATCGCGGGCGACTATGTCTATTTCGGGGTGATGCACGAGACGCTGGGAGTGTCGGCGGTCTTGCTCGTCACCCCGGTTGCAGGCGTGCTCGGCGGTGCCGCGGGCGGGCTGTTCTCGCGGCTGGTGCTGGGCTTTGCGGGCGCGCGCTGGCGGCCGATCGCGGCGGCGCGGGCGCACCCGATCCTGTTCGCTGCCGGATGCGGGTTGGTTGTCGCGCTGCTCGGGATTGTCACCGGCGGCGCGACGTGGGGCACTGGCTATGGCGCGACGCGCGCCTTGGTCGAAGGGCATGGCCAGTCGGACTGGTTCGGGCCAGCCAAGTTCCTCGCAGCGCTCGCCACGACGCTCAGCGGCGCGCCGGGCGGCATCTTCGCGCCATCGCTCGCGGTGGGGGCCGGGTTCGGCAATCTGCTGACCGGGCTGTTCGCTGGCCAGCCGGCGGGTGCGGTCGTGCTGCTCGGCATGACCGCCTATTTCGTCGGCGTGGTGCGCGCGCCGCTGACCGCGGTGATCATCGTGATGGAGGCGACGGCGGCGCGCGGGCTGATCCTGCCGCTGTTCGCGACCGCGCTGATCGCCGATGCGGCGAGCACATTGGTCTGCCGTGAGCGGCTGTATCACGGGCTCGCCAAACCGTTCGTGGCGCTGGTGGAGGGTAAGGCATGACACAACACGATTTCACCGCGCGAATCGCCTGGACGGGCAACCGCGGGGCGGGGACCTCCACCTATCGCGGTTACGACCGGACGTGGGACATCGCGACGCCCGGTGGGGCGGTGGTGGCGTGCTCGAACGATCCGCGGCTCGGCGGCGATCCGGCGTTGCCCAACCCCGAGGACCTGCTGCTGGCGAGCTTAGCGGGGTGCCACATGCTGTGGTACCTGCACCTGGCGAGCGTCGCCGGCGTGGTGGTGACCGGCTATAGCGACGATCCGCTCGGCATGGGCGAGAGCGCGCCCGACGGCACCGGGTGCTTCGTCAAGGCAGTGCTGCGGCCTCGGATCGAGGTCGCGGCGGGGAGTGACCTGACGGTGGCGGATGCGATCCACGCGCAGATCCACGCGCACTGCTTCATCGCGCGGTCGGTAAACTTTTCGGTCGAGGTAGCGGCAACCTACGTCGAGGTTTGAACCGCGTCGGTCGATGGACCGACGCGCGCAAGTCTCAGCGTACCGCTTCGATTACCGCTGCGCGCAGTTCGGGGATGCCGAGCCCGGTCTCGCTAGACGTCACCAGGATCTCGGGATGCGCTGCCGGGCGCTTGCGCGCTTCGACCGCGGTCGCTTCGGTAACCTCTACCAGCTCCGACGCCTTGATCTTGTCGGCCTTGGTGATGACCATGCGGTAGCTCACCGCCGCCTTGTCGAGCATCTCGAGAATGTCGCGATCGACCTCCTTGATGCCGTGGCGCGCGTCGATCAGCACCAGCGCGCGCTTGAGCACGTCGCGCCCGCGCAGGAAATCGTTGACCATGAAGCGCCACTTCTTGACCAGGTCCTTCGGCGCCTTGGCATAGCCATAGCCGGGCATGTCGACGAGGCGGAACGCCAGCGGATTGCCGACGTCGAAGAAGTTCAGCTCCTGCGTGCGGCCCGGCGTGTTCGACGTGCGCGCGAGCGAGTTGCGGTTGGTCAGCGCGTTGAGCAGCGACGATTTGCCGACGTTCGAGCGGCCAGCAAAGGCGACTTCGTTGACCGTCGGCTCGGGAATAAACTCGAGCGTCGGCGCCGACTTCAGGAACGCGATCGGCCCGGCGAAGAGCTTGCGCGCAATCTCGATATCTTCTGGTTCGAAGCTCACTTCTTCACCGCCGGCTCTTTGAGGCCCGGGTGCCGCGCGTACAGCAGGCGCTGCTGCGCGACGGTCCACAGGTTCGAGGTGATCCAATAGACCTGCAGGCCGACCGCGAACGGCGCCATCACGAACATCAGCACCCACGGCATGATCGCGAACACCTGCTTCTGCGCGTCGTCCATCGGCGCCGGGTTCAACTTGAACTGGAAGAACATCGAGATGCCGAGCAGCACCGGCACGATGCCGATCGCGAGGAAGGGCGGCAGATGGTACGGCAAATAGCCGAACGCATTGAGGATCGTCGCCGGGTCGGGCGCCGACAGATCGTGGATCCAGCCGACGAACGGCTGGTGGCGCATTTCGATCGTCAGCAGCAACACCTTGTAGAGCGAGTACATGATCGGGATCTGGATCAGCGTCGGCAGGCAGCCCGCGAGCGGGTTGACCTTCTCGGCCTTGTACAGCGCCATCACTTCCTGCTGTGCGCGCGCCTTGTCGTCCTTATGCTTCTCCTGGATCGCCTTCATCTTCGGCTGGATCGCCTTCATCGCGGCCATCGAGGCGAACTGGCGCTGCGCGACCGGGAAGATCAGCGTGCGGATCGTGACGGTGAGCAGGATGATCGCGACACCGAAATTGCCGATCATGCGGAACAGCCAGTCGAGATATTTGAAGATCGGCTTTTCGACGACTTCGAACCAGCCCCAGTCGATCGCCTTGCCGAAATGCTGGATGCCGAGGCGATCCTCATAGCGGTCGAGCGTGTTGGTTTCCTTCGCGCCTGCAAAGAACTTCGCGGTCGAGACGAGCGCCTTGCCCGGCGCGATGACGCGCGGCGCCTGTGTGAAATCGCCCTGGAAGGTGTCGCCATTGGCGGCGTGGAAGCCGGCATGGACCTGCGCCTTGGGGTCGGGGATCACGGCGGCGAGGAAATATTTGTCGCCAAAGCCGAGCCAGCCGCCTTTTGCGTCGAAAAAGTTGTCGCCGGCCTTGGCATTGCTGCCCCAGATGCGGCCCATGAAGGTCGCGTCCTTGCCCTTCAGATTGTCGAAGGTGATGTCGTAGGTCGCGCCTTTGTCGAACACGCCGATCGGGCCGATGTGATTGGTCCAGGTGTCGGGCTCGGTGCCAACGCCCGAGCGCGAGACGAGCGCATAGGGGCGCAGCGCTACGGCCGCGGGGCCGGCATTGCCGACGCTCTGGCGTACCGTGAACATGTATTTGTCGTCGATCGCGAAGGTGAGCGCGAAGACCTGGCCCTTGCCGTTCGCCCAGCGCAGCGTGACCGGCGTGGTGGGGGTGAGCGCACCACCGCTCGCGGTGAAGACGGTGTCGCCATTGGGGACGCTGACGCCGTCGCCGTTCCAGCCGAAGCCCGCAAAATACGCGTCCTTGGTGCCGCGCGGCGACAGCAAGCGGATCGGCGGTGAATTTTTGTCGATCGTCTGCTTGTATTTGGTCAGCGTCAGATCATCGATCCGCGCGCCCCTGAGGTTGATCGAGCCTTGGAGGTCGGCGGTGCGGATCGGCACGCGCGGGCTCTCGGCCTGGACGATCTTGAGATCGCGCACGGCCGCGGCACCCGTCGCGGCAGGGCCGGTCGGCGTGGCGACGACCTGGCTCTTGCCGTCGACCAGCTTGGTGGCAGGCGGGTTCGCCGCGCGCGGGAAGAAGCGCGCCGACAGGAAATTGCCGCCGAACAGGATGATCGCGGCGAGCACCGCGAACAGGATGAAATTGCGGGTGTCTTGTTTCACGCTGGCGTTATCCGTTCGTCACTCGCGGGAGTCTTCAGGGCACAGGATCGGGTCCGAACCCGCCCCAGGGATGGCATCGCGCGATTCGCTTGGCCGCCAACCACCCACCTTTCACCGCGCCATAGCGACGTAAGGCGGTGATTGCATAGGCGGAACAGCTTGGCTGATAGCGGCAGGTAGGCGGCAGGACCGCCGAAGGGCCGATCTGCCAGCCGCGGACGAGCAGCACGAGGAGGCGAGTCAGCATGGCTGCGCTCCGGCGCGAATCGCCCATCCGTCACCCCGGCCTTGTGCCGGGGTCCACCGGGCGGCTCGCGCATCCCTTGCAATCTGGGCGTTGCGCGGGGTGCGAAGTGGGCCCCGACACAAGGCCGGGGTGACAGTGGGGGGCGTGGGGCTCACCGTGCCACCTTCGCCAGCGCCTTGACCAGCTCGGCGCGCAGCACGGCGTAATCGCGCTCGATCCCGCCATTGCGGCCGATCAGCACATGGTCCGCCCCGCGCACGCCCGAATCGGGGAGCACATCACGCGCCAAAGCGCGCAACCGGCGTTTCATCCGGTTCCGCACCACGGCATTGCCGATTTTCTTGGTAACGGTGAAGCCGACACGCATGTCGCTCGATCCGTCGTCGCGGGCGCGCACTTGCAGGACAAAGCCCGGCATCGGCGCTCGCTTGCCAGTATTCGCCGCGAGAAAATCGCGGCGAATCTGCAAAGTCCGTATGTCGGCTCCGCCGACGGGGTCGCTTAGGCCGACAGCTTCTTGCGGCCGCGGTTGCGGCGCGCGCGAATCACGTTGCGGCCGCCTGGCGTCGCCATGCGCGAGCGGAACCCGTGGCGGCGTGCGCGCACCAGATTGCTCGGCTGAAAGGTCCGCTTCATCGTTCATTCCCTAAAATTCTGCCCGGGGCACGTCTAAATAGAAAACGGCCGCCACGAGGACGGCCTTGGTGGGCTGCGCTTAACGACCGACCTGCGCAAAGTCAACGCGGGCGATCGTTCGTCGGCGGGGCGAGAATCTCGGCGAGGCGCTGGCGGAAGGTCGGCGGCGGACCCTCGGGCATCACCGCCTTGTCGCGCGCACGGCGCCGCGCCGCGCTTTTGCGGCGCAGCCCCATGTCGGCATAATGGCCGATCGCTGGCCAGCGACGCTTGGTGTCGACGAAGATTCGCTTGGTGCGGTGCGAATTCTGCAACATCAGCGCAAGGCCTGCGGCGAACACGAAAATGCCGCCCGGTCCGGGAATCGCACCGACCAGCGGCGAGAGAATCACCAGAACGACGCCGGTGGAAAACCATAGCGTACGGAGCATTGGATGGCGTTGCGGCTTCATTGACGTTCGATGTGGGTCGCGCGGGCCGGTTCGGCAAGGCGCGATCGCGCCACGCCAGCACGCCCGCTATCGTCACGGGCAAAAGACGTTATGCTGTCAGCACTTGCTGGGGGGTGGGGATGGTCGCGAGCGTGTCGACGGTGGCGTATCTCGGGCTCGAGGCGCGTGCCGTCGAGGTCCAGGTGCAGCTCATTCCCGGATTGCCGGGCTTCTATGTCGTCGGGCTCGGCGACAAGGCGGTCGGCGAGAGCCGCGAGCGCGTGCGCGGCGCGATCGCCGCGATGGGGCTTGCGCTGCCGCCCAAGCGGATCGTGGTCAATCTCTCGCCCGCCGACTTGCCCAAGGAAGGATCGCATTTCGACTTGCCGATCGCGCTCGGGTTGCTTGCCGCGATGGGCGTGGTCGATGCCGAGACGCTGAGCGACTATCTCGTCGTCGGCGAATTGAGCCTCGACGCACGGATTGCGCCGTCGCCGGGGGTGCTGCTCGCGGCGCTGCATGCCTCGGAGCGTGGGCTCGGGCTGATCTGCCCGGCGGCGCAGGGCGCCGAGGCGGCATGGGCGGGGCAGGCGGTGCTCGCCGCGCCCGACATCCTCTCGCTGATCAACCACTTCAAGGGGCATGGCCTGCTCGGCGCACCGCAGCCAGGCACGGTCGAGGCGGTGCTTGCCGGACCCGATCTGCGCCAGGTCAAGGGGCAGGAAACCGCCAAGCGCGCGCTCGAGATCGCGGCGGCTGGCGGGCACAACCTTTTGATGGTCGGCCCGCCTGGGTCGGGCAAGTCGCTGATGGCATCGTGCCTGCCCGGCATCCTGCCGCCGCTCGATCCGGCCGAAGCGCTCGAAGTGTCGATGGTGGCGAGTGTCGCGGGCACGCTCACCGGGGGGCGTCTGACTCGGTCGCGGCCGTACCGCGCGCCGCATCATTCGGCGTCGATGGCGGCGCTGGTCGGCGGTGGATTGAAGGTCAAGCCGGGCGAAGTCAGCCTCGCGCATCTCGGCGTGCTGTTCCTCGACGAACTGCCCGAGTTCCAGCGTGCGGTGCTCGATTCGCTGCGCCAGCCGCTCGAGACGGGAACGGTCAGCGTCGCGCGCGCCAATGCGCACGTCACTTTCCCGGCGCGCGTCCAGTTGATCGCGGCGATGAATCCGTGCCGCTGCGGGCATCTCGGCGATGCCGCGCTGGCGTGCTCGCGCGCGCCGCGCTGTGCCGCGGATTACCAGGCGAAGGTGTCGGGCCCGCTGCTCGACCGGATCGATTTGCATGTCGAAGTGCCGGCGGTGAGCGCGGCGGATCTCGTGCTGCCGCCGCCCGCCGAAGGTTCGGCCGAGGTCGCGGCGCGCGTTGCGACGGCGCGCGGCGTCCAGACGCTGCGCTACGCCGATCACCCGGTGCGCACCAACGCCGAGGCCGATGGCGCATTGCTCGATGCGGTCGCGACGCCCGACGATCCCGGGCGCGCGTTGCTGGCGCAGGCATCGGCGGCGATGCGGCTGTCGGCGCGGGGCTATACGCGCATCCTGCGCGTCGCGCGGACGATCGCCGATCTCGCCGGGGCCGAGCAGGTCGGGCGGCTGCACGTCGCCGAGGCGTTGAGCTATCGCCGCCAAGCGCCGCGCAATTGAAGGACTTGCCCCCGCAATGTTTGGCCGCGACACTATAAGGATGCGCAGCCCGCGCCAGGGGATAGACGATGGAATGGATGATCTTGCCGTTGAAGCGCTACGCGCACTTCAATGGCCGCTCGCGCCGCAAGGAATATTGGATGTGGATCCTGTTCCAGGTGATCGTCGGCATCGTGCTCAGCTTCATCGACGCAGCGCTCGGGCTTGGCGGACAGGCAACCGGCACGACGAGTGCAGTGCCGGGTAGCGTCGCTGCGGCGGGCAATCTGCGCGGCGGGATCCTCAGCAATATCTTCTCGCTTGCGGTGCTGCTGCCCAACATCGCGGTCGCGGTGCGGCGGATGCACGACATCGACCGCAGCGGCTGGTACATCCTGCTGCCGATGGTCCCGGTATTCGTCGCGATCTTCGCCGTGGCGGGCAGCGCGGCGTCGGGAAACATGGGCGTGATGGTACTGGCAGGCGTCGCCGGGCTTGCCGCGCTGGTCTGCAGCATCCTCGTGTTCGTCTGGTATTGCACCGCCGGCACGCCGGGCCCCAACCGCTTCGGCAACGATCCCAAGGCGGACGTTCCTGCCGATCTGGCGCGCACGTTCGAGTAATCGGCACGGTCGCGTGACGCGGGAACGGCGCGGCGATCGGGGCGGTCGCCGCCACCGCTACGGCGTGGTGCGGAGCTCGTAAGGGATCCGCCCGCGCCGGTCGGGATCGATGTGCAAATCGCTCGCGGCCGGCGGGAAGGCGCGCTGGTCGCAATCGGCGCGCGGGCAGACGCGGCACGAGCTGCCGATCGGCGTCGCGCTGCTGTCGGTGCGCAAGCCATCGGCATAGACGAAGGCCGACGCGTACCGCTCCTCGCAGCCGAGCGCGACGGCGTAGCGGCGCGGGGCGCGCGTATAGCTGTTCGACGGTTTGACGAGCCCCTTTGCCATCGAGACGTAGCGCACGCTGTCGGGCGTCTCGGCGAGCTGGACGAGGATGCGATCGGGGATCGCCACGGCTTCGTGCACCACCCAGAGCGGACAGGCCCCGCCGAAGCGCGCGAATTCGAGCCGTGTCGCCGAATGCCGCTTGGTGATGTTGCCCGCCATGTCGACGCGGCAGAAGAAGACGGGGATGCCGAGCGCGCCGGGGCGCTGGAGCGTCGAGAGGCGGTGGCAGGTTTGCTCGAAGCTCGTCCCGAACTGGAGCCGGAGCTGGTCGACGTCGTGGCGACACTCGCGCGCGGCCTGGCGGAAGGCGAGGTACGGCATCAGCAATGCCCCGGCGGCGTAATTGGTGATGCCCGCGCCGAGCAGCTGGCGTCCGACGCTCGTCTGCGATCCGCGTGCTGCGATGCTCGCGACGAGATCGCCGAATTCGAGCCGCGCGAGCTGATACGCGACCGAGAACAGGATGCTTTCGGCCGGCTGCGACGGATCGACATGCAGCACGCCCGCCGGATCGAACGCGCGGATCGCGCTGTCGCCCTTTGCGATCGGCGCGACGCGCACGCCGAACCGGTCGAGCAGCCGCGCCTCGATCTGCTGCAGCGCCGGGCCGTCGGCGAATTCGGCGGCGATCCGCTCGGCGGCGCGGTCGATCTCGTCGATGTAGTTCTGCTGCGCGTGAAACCAGTCGCGCACTTCCTCCCACGGCAGGCGGCGCGCGCTGCCCTCGGCGCCGACCTGATCGTCGAGCGCGCGCAATTGCGCGAGATGGGCGCGCTGCGTCGCATAGAGCGCGGCGAGGCGGCGGGCGATCAACGGGTGCTGGCGGATGACGCGTTCGATATCGCTGAGATCACTAACGACGTCGCCGACGCTCGGGTCCGAACAGGCGTCGATCACATCCGACAGCAGTGTCTCGGTTTCGCTCGGGTCGATCGCCGACCAGTCATGCGGATAGTGCGTCGCGAGCGCTGCCAGCACGTTGCCCGTGATCGGCCGGTCACCGCTCTCGATCTGCGAGAGATACGACACCGAGATGGCGAGCGACCGCGCCATCTCGGCCTGGCTCAGGCCGAGCTGCTTGCGCACCGCGCGGACACGGTAGCCGTCGAACGATCGGCGCGACTGGGGGACGGGCATTGTGAAGTTTCCACACGCATATTTGCAAAACCACATTTGCATAGTGCGCGCAGAGCGGCAAGACGAGCGCGACCTAAGGGAGTGCGCATGTCTTCGACCCTCGCCGAACTGGACCGCAAGCGCGACGCCGCCCGCATGGGTGGCGGTGAAAAGCGCATCGCCGCGCAACACGCCAAGGGCAAGCTGACCGCGCGCGAGCGGCTCAATGTCCTGCTCGACGAAGGTTCGTTCGAGGAGCTCGACATGTATGTCGAGCACAATTGCGTCGATTTCGGGATGCAGGACCAGATCATCCCCGGCGACGGCGTCGTCACGGGTTCGGGCACGATCAACGGCCGGCTGGTGTTCGTCTTCAGCCAAGATTTCACCGTGTTCGGCGGTTCGCTCAGCGAGCGTCATGCGCAGAAGATCTGCAAGATCATGGACATGGCGCTCAAGGTCGGCGCGCCGGTGATCGGGCTCAACGACAGCGGCGGCGCGCGCATCCAGGAGGGCGTCGCATCGCTCGGCGGCTATGCCGAAGTGTTCCAGCGCAACGTGCTGGCGAGCGGCGTCGTGCCGCAAATCTCTCTCATCATGGGGCCATGCGCCGGGGGTGCCGTCTATTCCCCGGCGATGACCGACTTCATCTTCATGGTGAAGGATAGTTCCTACATGTTCGTCACCGGCCCAGATGTAGTGAAGACCGTTACCAACGAGATCGTCACGCAGGAGGAACTGGGTGGAGCGGTGACGCATACCACGAAGTCGGGGGTCGCCGACGTGGCCTTCGAGAACGATATCGAGGCGCTGCTCGCGGCCCGCGACTTCGTGGATTTCCTTCCCGCCTCGAACCGGGAAGCATCGCCCGAACGGCCGTCGTCCGATCCGTGGGACCGGATCGAGCACAGCCTCGACCAGTTGGTGCCGGCGAGCGCCAACCAGCCGTACGACATGCACGAGCTGATCCGGAAGACGGTCGACGAGGGCGATTTCTTCGAGGTCCAGCCGACGCATGCCGGCAACATCATCATCGGGTTCGGGCGGATCGAGGGGCGCACCGTCGGCTTCGTCGCGAACCAGCCGATGGTGCTCGCCGGCTGCCTCGACATCAATTCGTCGAAAAAGGCGGCGCGCTTCGTCCGCTTCTGCGACGCGTTCGAGATCCCGATCGTCACCTTCGTCGATGTGCCGGGCTTCCTGCCGGGCACCGCGCAGGAATTGAACGGCATCATCAAGCACGGCGCCAAGCTGCTGTTCGCCTATGCCGAGGCGACCGTGCCCAAGATCACCGTGATCACGCGGAAAGCTTACGGCGGCGCGTATGACGTGATGGCGTCGAAGCATTTGCGCGGCGACCTCAATTACGCTTGGCCGACCGCCGAGATCGCGGTGATGGGCGCGAAGGGTGCGGTCGAGATCATCTTCCGCGGCCGCTCGCCCGAGGAGATCGCCGAGCAGACCGCGCAGTACGAGGCGCGCTTCGCCAACCCGTTCGTCGCGGCGAGCAAGGGGTTCATCGACGAGGTGATCCAGCCGCACTCGACGCGCCGCCGCATCGCGCTGGGCTTGCGCAAGCTGCGCGGCAAGGCGCTCGAAAACCCGTGGAAAAAGCACGACAACATCCCATTATGACCGACAAACCAACGCTGAGCGACTGGCAGGCGGCTGCTGCCAAGGAAGTCAAAGGTCGCGACCTGACCTGGCAGACGCCCGAGGGGATTGCGGTCAAGCCGCTCTATACCGCGGCCGATGTCGAGGGGATCGACCCCGGCCTCCCCGGCTTCGCGCCGTTCACGCGCGGGGTGCGCGCGTCGATGTATGCGGGGCGGCCGTGGACGATCCGGCAATATGCGGGCTTCTCGACCGCCGAGGCCTCGAACGCCTTCTACCGCCGCAACCTGGCGGCGGGGCAGAAGGGGCTGTCGGTCGCGTTCGATCTGGCGACGCATCGCGGGTATGACTCGGACCATCCGCGCGTGACCGGCGATGTCGGCAAGGCGGGCGTGGCGATCGACACGATCGACGACATGAAGATCCTGTTCGACGGCATCCCGCTCGACAAGATGTCGGTCTCGATGACGATGAACGGCGCGGTGATCCCGATCCTCGCCTTCTTCATCGTCGCGGGCGAGGAGCAGGGGGTGCCTCAGGCGCTTCTCGACGGGACCATCCAGAACGACATCCTCAAGGAGTTCATGGTCCGCAACACCTATATCTACCCGCCGGCGCCGAGCATGCGGATCATCTCGGACATCATCGCCTACACCTCGGCGCATATGCCCAAGTTCAACTCGATCTCGATCTCCGGCTATCACATGCAGGAAGCGGGCGCGACGCAGCTGCAGGAGCTGGCGTTCACGATCGCCGACGGGCGCGAATATGCCAAGGCGGCGATGGCGAGCGGGCTCGATCTCGACGCGTTTGCCGGGCGGCTGTCGTTCTTCTTCGCGATCGGCATGAACTTCTTCATGGAAGTCGCCAAGCTGCGCGCCGCGCGCAAACTGTGGCACCGCGTGATGACCGATCTCGGTGCGAAGGACGAGCGCTCCAAGATGCTGCGCACGCATTGCCAGACGTCGGGCGTGTCGCTGACCGAGCAGGATCCGTACAACAACGTGATCCGCACGACGGTCGAGGCGATGGCGGCGATGCTGGGGGGGACGCAGTCGCTCCACACCAATGCGCTCGACGAGGCGATCGCGCTGCCGACCGATTTCTCGGCGCGGATCGCGCGCAACACGCAGATCGTGCTGCAGGAAGAGACGG
This sequence comes from Sphingomonas sp. AAP5, assembly GCF_004354345.1. Taxonomy (NCBI): domain Bacteria; kingdom Pseudomonadati; phylum Pseudomonadota; class Alphaproteobacteria; order Sphingomonadales; family Sphingomonadaceae; genus Sphingomonas; species Sphingomonas sp. AAP5. Next base: position 240,351 of record NZ_CP037913.1, read on the forward strand.
GGATGACCAAGGTCGTCGATCCGCTCGGCGGCAGCTATTATATCGAGGCGCTCACCGAGGAGCTGGTCGACAAGGCGTGGGAGATCATCCAGCGCGTCGAGGCCGAGGGCGGTATGGCGCAGGCGGTTGCGGCGGGCTGGCCCAAGGCGATGATCGAGGAAGCCTCGGCCGGCCGCGCGGCGCGCGTCGACAAGGGCGAGGACGTCATCGTCGGCGTCAACAAGTACAAGCTCGCTGAGCAGGACCCGATCGACATTCTCGACGTCGACAACGTGGCGGTGCGCGAATCGCAGATCGCGCGGATCGCGCGGTCGAAGGCTGGGCGCGACGAGGCGAAATGCACGGCGGCGCTCGACGCGTTGCGCGAAGGCGCGCGCGGCACGACCAATGTGCTCGCGCTCGCGGTCGAATGCGCCCGCCAGCGCGCGACGCTCGGCGAGATTTCCTCCGCCATGGAGGATATCTTCGGCCGCTACGACACAGTCCCCACCCCGGTGTCGGGCATTTACGGCGGCGCGCACGAATTCGACGCGGCATGGCAGGGGCTCAAGGAAGGCGTCGTCTCGCTCGAGACGCGCAACGGCCGCCGTCCGCGCATGCTCGTCGCCAAGATGGGGCAGGACGGGCATGACCGCGGCGCGAACCTCGTGTCGTCGGCGTTTGGCGATCTCGGGTTCGACGTCGTGCCGGGGCCGTTGTTCCAGACACCGTCCGAAGCGGCCAAGCTCGCGATCGAAAGCGATGTCGACGTGGTCGGCGCGTCGTCGCTCGCGGCGGGGCACAAGACACTGATCCCAGAGCTGATCGGGCATCTGCGCGAGGCCGGGCGCGGCGACATCAAGGTGATCGCGGGCGGGGTGATCCCGGCGCAGGATTATCAGGTGTTGCGCGACGCCGGCGTGCAGGGGATTTTCGGGCCCGGGACCAATCTGGTCGAGGCGGCGGGCGAAGTGTTGCGGTTGCTGGGGCACAACATGCCGCCGGTCGAGGAAGATGTGAAATGACTGTAGATACGCTCCGTCACCCCGGACTTGTTCCGGGGTCCACCGCGCCACACGCGCCGACCTTGCAAGCTGAGGCGGGACAGGTCCGGGGTGACGACGTGCGCACCGACTGGACCCGCGCCGAGATCGCCGCTTTGTTCGATCTCCCCTTCGACGAACTGATGTTCCGCGCCCAGACCACGCACCGCGCACACCACGCCGCGGGGCAGGTGCAGCTGTGCACGCTCTTGTCGATCAAGACCGGCGGCTGCCCCGAGGATTGCGGCTATTGCAACCAGTCCGCCTCGGCCGAGACCGAGCTCAAGGCGAGCAAGCTGATGGACGTCCGCGCCGTCCTGCAATCCGCCGCGCAGGCGCGCGACGCGGGGAGCCAGCGCTTCTGCATGGGTGCCGCCTGGCGCAACCCCAAGGACAAGGACATGCCTGCGATCATCGAGATGGTGCAGGGCGTCCGCCAGATGGGGATGGAGACCTGCATGACGCTCGGCATGCTGACGCCGGCACAGGCCGAGCAGCTCGCCGCGGCGGGGCTCGATTACTACAACCACAACATCGACACCTCGCCGGAAAAATACGCCGAGGTCATCACGACGCGGACCTTCCAGGACCGGCTCGACACGCTCGAGAACGTGCGTGAGGCGGGCATCAATGTCTGCTGCGGCGGGATCGTCGGCATGGGCGAGACGCGCGCCGATCGCGTCGGCTTCGTCCATGCGCTGGCCACGCTGCCGCGCCATCCCGAGAGCGTGCCGGTCAATGCGCTGGTGCCGGTCAAGGGCACCGTGCTCGGCAACATGCTCGCCGACACGCCGCTCGCCGCGATCGACGATATCGAGTTCGTCCGCACGGTCGCGGTCGCGCGCGTCACGATGCCGCTGAGCATGGTGCGGCTGTCGGCGGGGCGTGAGAGCATGTCCGAGGCGACGCAGGCTTTGTGCTTCATGGCGGGCGCGAACTCGATCTTCACCGGCGACAAGCTGCTCACCACGGGCAATGCCGGCGACGACAAGGACGCCGCGCTGCTGGCGAAGCTCGGGCTCGTCCCGATGGTCGGCGAGGAACCGATGCGGAAGGAAAAGACGTGCTGCTGATCGCGCTGCTTCTCACCGCCGCGCCGATCCAGACCCAGGCAGCGATGAACCGCAGCACGGGTGCAAGCTACGCGCAGGCCGACGCCGCGATGACCGCGCAGTGGAAGCGGACCTATGCCTATATGAAGGGCCGCGATGCGCAGGATACCTCGCGCGGCGGCGGGTTCGGTTATGCGGGCGCCTTGCTCGAAAGCCAGCGTGCGTGGCTCAAGTATCGCGATGCGCAGTGCGTCATCGAGGGCGGGCAATATGCCGGCGGATCGGCGCAAGGCATGACGATGGCGGCGTGCCGAACCGACCTGACGCGAGCGCGGACGGCGCAACTGAAATCGATGATCTGGTACCAGTGATGACGAGTTCCCTTCCCGGTTACGGGAGGGGTTAGGGGGAGGGGCCATCCTCCCTCCAGGTTTCACCTCTTGCGGACGGGCCTTCCTCTGGTCCTTCCCGCAAGCGGGAGGGGAGAAGTTAGCGTGTTCAAGAAGATCCTCGTCGCCAATCGCGGTGAAATCGCCTGCCGCGTGATGCGCACCGCCAAGAAGATGGGGATCGCCACCGTCGCGGTCTATTCCGACGCCGATGCGCGCTCCCCGCACGTGCTGATGGCCGACGAAGCCGTCCGGCTCGGGCCGCCCCCCGCGGGCGAGAGCTATCTGCTCGCCGACTTGATCCTGCTCGCCGCCAAGGAAACCGGCGCCGACTGTATCCACCCAGGCTACGGCTTCCTGTCCGAGCGCGAGAGCTTCGCGCGCGCCTGCGCCGATGCCGGGATCGCGTTTGTCGGCCCGCCCCCGAAAGCAATCGCCGCGATGGGCGACAAGATCGAATCGAAGAAGCTCGCCAAGGCGGCGGGCGTCAACGTCGTGCCGGGCTTTCTTGGCGAGATCGACAGCACCGATCATGCGGTCGAGATCGCCTCGGGCATCGGTTACCCGGTGATGATGAAGGCCTCGGCCGGCGGCGGCGGCAAGGGGATGCGGCTCGCTTACTCCGAGCAGGACGTGCGCGAAGGCTTCGAGGCGACCAAGCGCGAGGGGCTCGCGTCGTTCGGCGACGACCGTGTGTTCATCGAGAAGTTCATCGAAAGCCCGCGCCACATCGAGATCCAGGTGATGGGCGACCAGCACGGCAACATCGTCTATCTCGGCGAGCGCGAATGCTCGATCCAGCGCCGCCACCAGAAGGTGGTCGAGGAAGCGCCGTCGCCGTTCGTCACGCCGAAGATGCGCAAGGCCATGGGCGAGCAGGCGGTAGCCCTCGCCCGCGCGGTGGGCTATTTCTCGGCGGGGACGGTCGAGTTGATCGTGTCGGGCGCCGATACCACCGGCGAAGGCTTCTACTTCCTCGAGATGAACACCCGGCTGCAGGTCGAGCATCCGGTGACCGAGGCGGTGACCGGGCTCGATCTGGTCGAGCTGATGATCCGCGTGGCGGCGGGGGAACCGCTCGGCTTCTCGCAGGACGACGTCCAGCTCAACGGCTGGGCGATCGAGAACCGCGTCTATGCCGAGGACCCGTATCGCGGATTCTTGCCGAGCATTGGCCGGCTGGTGCGGTACAATCCGCCCGAAAGCAGCGAGACGCCCTACCTTTCCCCCTCCCGCTTGCGGGAGGGGCTAGGGGAGGGGCGTGCCGCGAGCGCGAACCTCTCCGGCACGCCCCTCCCCCAACCCCTCCCGCAAGCGGGAGGGGGGCAAGAAGAAGCCTATACCCGCGTCGACGACGGCGTCCGCGAGGGCGGCGAAGTGTCGATGTTCTACGATCCTATGATCGCCAAGCTGATAACCTGGGCGCCGACCCGCGAGGAAGCGATCGACGAGCAGATCGCCGCGCTCGACGCGTTCGAGATCGAAGGTCCTGGCAACAACTTGGATTTCCTTTCGGCGCTGATGCAGCACCCGCGCTTCCGCTCGGGCAATATCACGACCGGCTTCATCGCCGAGGAATATCCCGACGGCTTCCACGGTGCCCCCGCCGACGCAGACCTGATCGAAGCGCTCGCCGCGATTGCCGCCTTCGCCGCGACCGCCGAGGCCGACCGCGCGCGCCGCATCGACGGGCAGCTCGGCAAGCGGCTGCGCCCGCCGTCGGAATGGTCGGTGCGGATCGGCAACAGCGATCATCTCGTGTCGATCTCGACCGATGGGATCACCGTCGACGATGCCGATCTCGACATCGCGCTCGAATATACGCCGGGCGACCGCTATGTAGACGCCGAGCTCGACGATGCGCCGCTGACCGTCAAGATTTCGCGCACCCGCACCGGCTTCAAGCTCACCACGCGCGGCGCGAGTCACGTCGCGCGCGTGCTCCCGGCGCATGTCGCGCCCTACGCGCAGCACATGATCACCAAGATCCCACCCGATCTGTCGAAGTTCCTGCTCTGCCCGATGCCCGGCCTGCTGATGCGGCTCGATGTCGGCGCGGGCGACAAGGTCGAGGCGGGGCAGCCGCTTGCGGTGGTGGAAGCCATGAAGATGGAAAATATCCTGCGCGCCGAGAAGGCGGGCACGGTCAAATCGGTCAACGCTGCGCCCGGCGACAGCCTCGCGGTCGATGCGGTGATCCTCGAGATGGAATAGCCGCGGGCGGCGTCTCGCGCTGACGCGATCCGCGATACCGACATTTCGTATCGCGTCAGGACGGAACCGCGACAGGTTGCGACAATAAATCGGTGGACCTCGCACGGTGTGCTAGTCCACACGAACACCATGCGTCACCGCCTTTCCCTGCTGCTCGCCGTCACCGTACCGCTGGCGGCGTGTACGGTTGGCCCCAATTACCACCCCGCCACGCCCGCGACGCTCGGCGTGCCCGATCTGTATTCGGTGCCGAGCGACGGCCGCCCTGCCGCCGATCTCACCGCGTGGTGGACGCAGTTCAACGATCCGCTGCTGGCGAGCATCGTCGAGCGTGCCCGCACCAACAATCTCGACATCGCGCAGGCCGTCGCGCGGCTGCGCCAGGCGCGCGAAGCGCTGGTCCAGTCGCGCGCGCAATTGCTGCCGACGCTGAGCGGGTCGGGCGGCTATACGCGCTCGCAAAGTATCCGCGGCGGCACGACGACCTTGCCCGGCGGCGCGACGGTCATAACCGGGCGCGGATCGGGCGACACGCTGTCGCTCGGGCTCGACGTGCAATATCAGGTCGGGCTGTTCGGCGAAGTGCGCCGCACGGTCGAGGCGAGCCGCGCGCAATATCAGGCGTCGGGCTATGATTACGCGACGGTCGTGCTGTCGACCCAGGCCGAGACCGCGCGTAACTACATGCTCGCGCGGCTGTATCAAGCGCAGCTCGCCAATGCGCGCGATTCGCTGCGATTGCAGGACGACAACCTCCAGATCGCGGGCTTCCGCGTCCAGGCGGGGCTGGTCTCCTCGCTCGATGCCGAGCAGGCGCGTTCGCAGCGCGCCTCGACCGCGGCGACGATCCCGACGATCGAGCAGAATTACAACGCTGCGGTGTCGCGATTGGGCGTGCTGACCGGCCAGGCCCCCGGCGCGCTCAAGGCCGAGCTGGCGGTGGCGCGGCCGATCCCGACGGGGCCGGCATCGGTCGCGGTCGGCATTCCGATCGACACGCTGCGCCAGCGCCCCGATGTCCGCGCGGCGGAGCGCGCGCTTGCCGCGGCGACGGCGCAGATCGGCATATCGAAGGCGGCGCTCTATCCGGCGCTCGCAATCAGCGGCAGCGTCTCGACCGACGCGTCGCATCTAGGCGACCTGTTCCAGAGCATCGCGGGCCAGGTGTTCGCCGGGCTGACGCAGGCGATCTTCAACGGCGGGCGGCTGCGCTCGCAAGTCCGCGCGAGCGAGGCGGCGGCGGAGGGTTCGTTCGCGGCGTACAAATCGACGGTGCTGAGTGGGCTCGAGGATGTCGAAAACGCGGTCGTCGCGCTCGATAGTGCCAAGCGTCGTGCAGCACAGTTCGCGATCGCGCTCGATGCCGCGAACAACAGCGCGATCCTGTCGCGCACGCAATACCGCGCGGGGCTGACCGATTTCACCACGCTCAACACGTCGGAGGCGAGCTTGCTCACCGCGCGCAACGGCCTGAGCCAGGCGCAATCCGACCAGGCAACGGCGCTCGTCCAGCTCTATCTCGCGCTCGGCGGTGGCTGGGACAGTGCCGCCGATCCGGCCGCCCTCCCAACCGCCCTCCCGCTCTCTCCCGCACAGGTACGATAGATGGCCGATCCCGCGCGCACCGACCTCAACGAATTTCTCGGCGCCAAGTCGGTTCCCGCCTGGCGCCGATGGGCGAAATGGGCTGCGGTCGGCGTCGGCATCCTGTTGCTGCTGATCCTGCTCAAGAGCTCCTTCGGGGGCACTGCCAAGCCCGAATATGCGACCGACACCGTCGCGCGCGGCGCATTGGCGGTCAGCGTCTCGGCAACGGGCAAGCTTGCACCGACCAACCAGGTCAATGTCGGATCGGAATTGTCGGGGCTCGTCACTAAAGTCGTCGTCGACGTCAACGATCGCGTGACCAAGGGGCAGCCGCTCGCATTGGTCGATCCGTCGCGTTTCCAGGATACCGTCAACCAAAGCCAGGCCGCGCTCGATGCCGCGGTCGCGACGGTCGCGCAGAATCAGGCGACGCTGTCGCAGTCGAATGCGACGCTCGCGCGCTTCCAGGAGGTCAGCCGCCTGTCGGGCGGGCGCGTCCCCGCCAAGACCGAGATGGACCAGGCGATCGCCGACAGGAACCGCGCGATCGCCAATGTGCGGGCGGCGCAGGCCAATGTCGCCTCGGCACGCGCGACGCTGTCGTCGAACGCGACGCAGCTCGTGAAGACGGTGATCCGCTCGCCCGTCAACGGCGTCGTGCTCGCGCGACAGATCGAACCGGGCCAGACCGTCGCCGCCTCGTTCAGCACGCCGACGCTGTTCGTCATCGCCGAGGATCTCAGCCGGATGAAACTCCAGGTCGCGATCGACGAAGCCGATGTCGGGTCGGTCAAGGAAGGGCAGAGCGCGGTCTTCACGGTCGACGCCTTCCCGGGCAAGACCTTCCCCGCGGCGATCACGCGCGTCGATCTCGGATCGAACCTGTCGGCGCAAGCGAGCACGACGACCACGACGACGACCACGACCGGGCAAGTCGTGTCGTACAGCGCGACGCTGAGCGTCGGTAACGCCAATCTCCAATTGCGCCCGGGCATGACCGCGACTGCCGACATCACCACGACCGCTAAGACCAACGTCCTGCTCGTCCCCAATGCCGCGTTGCGCTTCAAGCCGACCGACACGGGCGCGAGCGCCAACAAGGGCATCGCCGGCGCGCTGATCCCCGGTCGTCCACGGCGTGGCGGCGCGGGTACGGGCAAGGGCGAGACGGTCAAGCGCGGCGGATCGCAGACGGTCTATATCGCCGATGCGCAGGGCACGCCGCAGCCGGTGCAGATCACCACGGGTGAGAGCAACGGCGCGATGACCGAAGTGATCGGCGGCAATCTCAAGCCCGGCGACAAGGTCATCACCGGGCAGCTCGCGGCGGGCGCGAGCGCATCGGGGGCGGGCAAGCGCAAGCGGTCGGGCGGGCAGGCCGGTGGCCAGTAACGCCCCCGCCGTCCACGTCGCGGGCCAATATGTGCCGGCCGCGGGCGCACCGATCATCGCGCTGCGTCAGGTCATCAAGACGTACGGCGAGGGCGCGACGGCGTTCCAGGCGCTCAAGGGCATCGACCTCGACATCGCGCAGGGCGATTTCGTCGCGGTGATGGGGGCGTCGGGCTCGGGCAAGTCGACGACGATGAACATCCTCGGCTGTCTCGACGTGCCGAGCGGCGGGACGTTCGTATTCAAGGGCGTCCATGTCGAGACGCTCGACCGCGACCAGCGCGCGTTGCTGCGGCGGAAGTATCTCGGCTTCGTGTTCCAGGGGTTCAATCTGCTCGCGCGCACGACCGCGCTCGAGAATGTCGAGCTGCCCTTGCTGTATCGCGGCGATGCGAAGAAGGAGCGGCGCGCTTTGGCGATGGCAGCGCTCGACAAGGTCGGGCTCGCCGACTGGTGGGACCATACGCCAGCCGAGCTGTCGGGCGGGCAGCAGCAGCGCGTCGCGATCGCGCGCGCGATCGTCACCTCGCCGTCGGTGCTGCTGGCGGACGAGCCGACCGGCAACCTCGATTCGGAGCGCTCGATCGAGATCATGGAATTGCTGTCGGGGCTCAATCGCGACAGCGGGATCACGGTGATCATGGTGACGCACGAACCCGACATGGCGGCGTTCGCGCATACCATCGTCCATTTCAAGGACGGGCTGGTCGAGCGCGTCGAGGCGCAGCATCGGCCGGGCGAGACTCCCGACGAATCCCCCTCCCGCTTGCGGGAGGGGTTAGGGGAGGGCAGTGCGTCAAGCGATAGCCCCACCAGCACGCCCCTCCCGCAAGCTGGAGGGAAGTCATAATGTTCGGCACGACCCTCCTCCTCGCGCTGCGCTCGATCGCCCGCCACAAGCTGCGTTCGTTCCTCACCACGCTCGGCATCATCATCGGTGTCGCAGCGGTCGTGACGATGGTGACGCTCGGCCAGGCGACGACCGCGGCGGTGCAGAAATCGATCGCCGCGCTCGGCACCAACATCCTCCAGATTCGCCCCGGCCAAGGCTTCGGTCGCGGCGGCGGCGGACCGCGTCCGCCAGACTTCAAGGCCGACGACCCCGCCGCGATCCGCGACCAGATCGCCGGCGTCACCGCAGTCGCGGCGCAGGCCGGCACGACCGGCACCGCGATCTACGAAGGCGCGAACTGGTCGACCACTGTCAACGGCACGACCAACGCCTATTTCCAGGTCCAGCCGTGGCCGCTCGCCGAGGGGCGCATTTTCACCCCGGCGGAGGAAGCCGCAGGCAAATCGATCTGCATCATCGGCAATACCGTCAACGACAATCTCTATCGCGGCGCGTCGCCGCTCGGCACGCGGCTGCGCATCGCCGGGATTTCGTGCGACGTGATCGGCTTGTTGTCGAAGCGCGGGCAGGCGGGTTTCGGCGGCGATCAGGACGATGTCATCATCATGCCGCTCAAGACGGTGCAGCGCCGCTTCACCGGCACGACCGACCTCAAGCTGATGCTGGTCGGCGTCGACCAGGCCTATTCGAGCGCGGCGGTGCAATCCTCGATCGAGGATCTGTTGCGCGAACGCCGCAACATCACCGGCGGCAAGGACGACGATTTCAACATCTTCGATACAGCCCAGATCTCAGCGACGCTGACGCAATCGACCACCTTGCTGACCGGGATCGTCACCGCGGTGGCGGCGATCAGCCTGATCGTCGGCGGGATCGGGATCATGAACATCATGCTCGTCTCGGTGACCGAGCGCACGCGCGAGATCGGCATCCGCCTCGCGATCGGCGCGGTCGCGAACGAGGTGTTGATGCAGTTCCTCGTCGAGGCGATCGCGCTGTCGATGCTCGGCGGGCTGATCGGGCTCGTCGTCGCGCAACTCGCGATCCTTGGCCTTGCGCCGGTGATGAAGGTCGACTTCCTGTTCGTGCCGCAGATCAACCTGATCGCATTCGGCATCTCGGCGGTGATCGGCGTCGTCTTCGGCTATTTCCCCGCGCGCCGCGCGGCAGCACTCAACCCGATCGACGCGCTCCGCCACGAATAACCGCGTAGCGCTACGCCCTTTCTTCTCCGCGTCTCCGCGTCTCCGCGTGAAATCAATTTCTTGTCCACGCGGAGACGCGGAGACGCGGAGAGAAGTGGGGATGCCCGCTTGCGCGGGGCGGGCGGCGCGGGCAGGACGCAGCGATGACCAGCTGGAAAGTGACGCTCCCCTGCACCCGCGCCGAGGCCGAGGCGATCGATGCCGCCGATGACATCGCCGAGGGCATGGTGCTGATGACGACCGAACTCGAGGAGGACGATCGCGAGCATTGGCGGCTCGACGCCTATCTCGAGGTGGCGCCGACGCCCGCGGCAATCGCCGCGATCCGCCTGCTCGCGCCGAGTGCGGGGGAGACCGCGCCGCAGGTCGAGGAACTGCCCGACGAGGATTGGGTGACGCTGAGCCAGGACGGGCTCGAGCCGATCGCCGAGGGGCGCTTCGTCGTCCATACCAGCGCGCATCCCGTCGCCGCCCCCGCAGGCGGTCGCGCCTTTCTGATCGAGGCGGGGCAGGCGTTCGGCACCGGACACCATGCGACCACGTCGGGGTGTCTCGCGATGCTCGATCGCCTCGCCGACCAGTCGTTCGCGCGGATCATCGATATCGGCACCGGCACCGGACTGCTCGCTTTCGCCGCACAGCATCTGTGGCCGACGGCCGAGATCGTCGCGACCGATATCGACCCGCGCGCGATCATCGTCACGCGCGAGAATGCCGAGCTCAATGCGCTCGATGGCATCGCGCTGATCGTCGCCGACGGTGCGCTCGACGACACGATCACCGCACGCGCGCCGTACGATCTGGTGATCGCCAATATCCTGGCGGGCCCCTTGGTGTCGATGGCGCCCGAGCTCGCCGCAATTGCCGCGCCCGGCGCGACGATCGTCCTGGCGGGCTTGCTCGACACGCAGCGCGCCGATGTCGTCGCGGCGTTTGCCGGCTGCGGCTGCACGCTGGCCGAGACCGACGGGCGCGGCGACTGGACGATCCTGCGGCTCGTCGCGGGCGCGGTGCGCTATGTCCCGACCAAGCCGATCGACCCGAAGGGGCGCGACGGCTGGGCGCTCGATCTTTAGCGACGCGTCAGGCCGGCTGCCACTCGGCCTTCTCGCGCCGGAGCGAAGCGAGCAGCGAATCGTAGATCACCTTGGCGCGCGTCAGCCCGGCCTGGCTGCGCCCGCGATCGTCGATCGGCAGCTCGCCGCGCACGCCGAAGCCGTCGCGCAGGAACTCGCGGTCGTCATAGCGTGTCTTGAACGTCTGGAGAAAATCGCGGCATTCGCTCGCCATCGTCGCGCGCTCGTCGAAGCTCAGCTGCGGCAACGCCTCGGCGATCTCGGCATGCAGCGCCTTCAAATGGCCGAAAACATGGAGCCGCTCGGTCATGAACGCCTGCAGCGTCGGCCACTGTTCCTCGGCCATCGCCCAGCGCTCGCGTTCGGCGCGGCTCACGACGCCTTCGCCAGCGCATAGGCCTGCGACCCGCGCGTCAGCAGCGTGTCGTCGGGCAGGATTTGCGCGACCGGCACGTCGGGCATTTCGGCAAGCTTGGTATAGAGCGGGGCGAAGTCGGTCTCGACGGTTACGCGCAGCAGATCCTCGAAGCTCGGGATGACGAAATAGTTCTGCTGGAAATCGTCGATCCGGTACTCGGTGCGCATCACGCGTTCGAGATCGAAGGCGATGCGATTGGGGCTCGGGTCATCGAGTGCGAACCGGCTCTCTGCAAAGCTCGACACGATCCCCGCGCCGTAGAGCCGCAAGCCTTCGGGCTCGGCGACGAGGCCGAACTCGACCGTGTACCAATACAGCCGGCCGAGATATTTCAGCGCATCGAGCCCCTGCGCGCGCTGCCCGCCGCGGCCGTATGCCGCGAGGTAATCGGCGAAGACGGGATCGGCGAGCATCGGGACATGGCCGAACACGTCGTGGAACACGTCGGGTTCCTGGAGATAATCGAGCTGGTCGGCGCGGCGGATGAAATTGCCCGCGACGAAGCGGCGGTTCGCCATATGGTCGAAGAACACGGCGTCGGGGACGAGCCCGGGCACCGCGACGACTTGCCAGCCGGTGAGCTTCATCAGCCGGTCGGACAGTTCCTCGAAATCGGGAATCCCCGGTTTAGACAGCTTGAGTACATCTAGCCCGCGCAAATAGGCGTCCGACGCGCGACCGGGCAGCAGTTTTGCCTGGCGCGCGAACAAGGTGTCCCAGACGTGGTGTTCTTCTTGGCTGAAATGCGCCCAATCCTGCGGGATCGTCCAATCGGCGGAGGCGCCGGGCGGGGGGCGGTCGAGAACGTGCGTATCATCGGTCATTGCTGCAGGGTATCACAGCCACTGCGGGTCTGGAATGCTTACGCATGAAACGAATTCTTGGGCGGGTAGTCAGCGTGGCTGGCATAATCGCCGTATTGCTCGTCGCTTATGGCGCGGCGGGGATGGCGGGCGGTGCGGTGCCGAGCAATGCTGGCTGGAGCCAGCCGCGCGATGGCGTGCGAATCCTGGTCGAGAGCAATGGCGTGCATACCGATCTGGTGCTGCCCAAGGTCGCAGCCGGGGTCGATTGGCGCGACCTTTTGCCTGGCGATGATCTCGCCGATCCGCGCTATGCCGGCTTCGATCATGTCGCGATCGGCTGGGGCGAGCGGACCTTCTACCTCGAGACGCCGCGCTGGAGCGACGTCAAGCCGCTGACGGTGCTGCGCGCCGCGATCGGCAGCGATCGCACCGTGCTGCATGTCGAGCACATCGCGCCGCCCGCCGCGGCCGACGATGCGCGCGTGCTCGTGCTGCGGCCTGACGAATATCGCCGGCTCGCGGCGTTTATTCGGGCAAGCTTTGTCGGGCGGCAGGCGTGGCACCGTACCGGCTATGCCAGCAACGACGCCTTCTATCAGGCGCGCGGTCGCTATAGCGCGATCGAGACGTGCAACGCCTGGACCGGCGACGCCTTGCGGGCGGCCGGGGTGCGGATCGGGACGTGGACGCCGTTTCCGGTGACCGTGCTCGGCTGGTTTGCCCCGCCGCGACATCAGCTACGAGACGCGCCGTGAGACCGCCGTCGAAAGCATTGCTCGCGCTCGAAGTGCCGCGCGGGGCGTGGGGACTGGCGTCGCTGCTCGGGTCGCGGTCGCTGCTGGCCAAGGGGCCGCGCGGCGATGGGCGGCCGGTGCTGCTGCTGCCAGGCTTGTTCAACAGCGATCTGTCGGGGGTGTTCCTGCAGCGCTATCTCGTCTCGCTCGGTTACCGCGCCGAGGGGTGGGGGCTCGGGCGCAATCTCGGCGCGCGGACGATCGGCGTCGATGGCGCGCGGCTGCACGACCGGATCGTCGCGCTGGCCGCGGCGAGCGGCGAGCCGGTGACGTTGGTCGGCGTCAGTCTCGGCGGGATCATGGCGCGTTTCGCGGCGCATCGCTGGCCCGAGCTGGTGCGCGAAGTGGTGACGATCAGCTCGCCTTATGCCGGCAGCCCGCGTGCGACCAATGTGTGGCGCGCGTTCGAATTCTTCACTGGCGACCGGATCGACGCGCCCGAGATCGTCGCGCACAGCGCATTGGTCGCGCAGACCCCGCCGGTGCCGGCAACCGCGATCTGGAGCCGCAGCGATGGGCTGGTCAATGGCATGATCTGCCACGACGCCGCGGGGCGATCGGTCGAGGTGCGCAGCAGCCATGTCGGCGTGCAGGTGCGCCCGGCGGTGTTGCTCGCGGTGGCGCAGGTGCTGGGCGGCGCTGCGGTCTGAACGAACGTCGTACCGACCGTCACCCCGGCCTCGTGCCGGGGCCCACCGTGCCGCGCGTACTACGCGGGACGGATGTGCGGGCCGGTGGACCCCGGGACGAGCCCGGGGTGACGAAGGGGCCTTCAGCGCCCGGCCTGATACCCGTCGTAGCGATTGCAGTCGGGGCGCTGCTCGCGACGGCATTCCTGCGCCCAACGGCGGCGTTCGGCGCCTTCGCGCGCTTCCTGCTTGCGCATCTTGCGGCCGTAGTTGCGATCGGCTTCGGACTGGCTCGTCGTCGTCCAGTCGACCGCCTTGCCCGCGGCCTTGACGGGGAAGGTGACGATGCTGGCGGCGGTGCGGACGCAGCCTCCCATCATCAGCGGGAGCAAGGCGGCGGCGATCAAGGGGCGGTACTGCATCATTTTTCCTTTAGGGCGTTGCGCACCTTTACGCCAATCCCTGGAAAATCGGTAAAGAAGCCGTCGATTCCGAGCGCGAGATAACGCCGCATCGCATCTTCGATCCGCCCGTGCACCGCCGGATCGGTGCCGGTCTGCAGGCTCGGCGGCAGGAAGATGTTCTCGGCGCGGAAGGTCCAGGGGTGGAGCCGCAGGCCGGCGGCATGCGCATCGGCGACCAGGGTCGTCGGCGGCGCATCGCCATTCTCGATCATCGCGAGGCCGGGGCCAATGCCATACGCGTATTTCGCGACCGCCTTGAGCCCCTCGGGCGTCGCCATCGCGGCATAGCTCGGCACGGCATGGTCGGCAGGGCCGCCGCTCGCGTCCATCAGCTGGATCAGCCGCAGCCCCGTCATTGCGTGGATGCGCTTGAGATTGTCGACCTCGAACGACTGGATGAACACCGGGTCGCTCGGTTTGTCCCAGCCTGCCGCCTTGAGCTCCGCGACGAGCCGTGCCTCCATCGGATGGCCGATGCGCGCGAAATAGCTCGGATGCTTGGTCTCGGGATAGATGCCGACGACGCGCCCGCCGACCGAATGCTGCTTGGCGAGCGCGATCACCTCGGCAAGCGTCGGAACTTCGAATTGGCCGTCATATTGGACGTTGTCGGGGCGCAGCTTGGGCAAACGCTCGACCGCGCGCAGCGTCTTCAGCTCGGCGAGCGTGAAATCCTCGGTGAACCAGCCGGTATGGCTCTCGCCGTCGATCACCTTAATCGTGCGGCGCGCGGCGAATTCGGGGTGCTTGGCGACATCGGTGGTGCCGGTGATGTCGTTCTCGTGCCGCGCGACAAAGACGTCGTCCTTGGTCAGCACGAGGTCGGGCTCAATGAAATCGGCGCCTTGCTCGATCGCGAGCGTGTACGAGGCGATCGTATGCTCGGGCCGAAGCCCGCTCGCGCCGCGGTGCGCGATGACGATCGGCGGGGAGAGCGGCTGCGCGGCAGCAGGGGTGGTGACGGGGGCGGTGACGGGGTGGGGCATCGCGCCAGTCTGCGCGATCGCCGCGCTCGACGCCAGCGACAGCAACAGCGCCGCGACTGTCTGGGCGGCCTTGGCGGTGCTCGAATGCGTCATCGTCGTAAAAATCCTCTTGGCAGCGTCGTGTCCGCCCGCATGGGGCAAGACGATGACAGTTTGACGATAGCGCGCCACGCGAAAAGCCTCGATAGCGCAGCGCTGTGCGGACCATATCGGCGGCGGCGCGCGTTGATGGCGCGGGCGAGGGCAGCTGCGCCGGAGAACCGAGATGATCGCGATCGACGACTATGTGCTGATCCTGCTCGCCGCGGGGCGGTCCGAACGCTTTGGCGATGCCGACAAGTTGCAGCAGGACTTTCTCGGCAAGCCGCTCGCCTTCCACGTCGTCACCGCGCTCGAGGATGTGCCGTTCAAAGCGCGCTTCGCGGTCTGTTCGAACACCGCGCTCGATTTCGGCAGTCGGGGCTACACCGTGCTCCACAATGCCGACCCCGGCGACGGCATGGCGGGATCGGTCAAGCTCGGCGTGCGCGCGGCGATCGAGCTCGGCTGTGCGGGTGCGGTGATCGCGCTGGCGGACATGCCGCGCGTGACCGCGTCGCACATCTATCGCCTCGCCGACGCGGTCGACGGTGATGGCGAGAATGCCGTGATCGCCTCGAGCAACGGCGTCCAGACGAGCCCGCCCGCGCTGTTCGGCGCAGCGCGGCTTCCGGCGCTGCTCGAACTGGCGGGCGACGAAGGCGCGCGCGCGATGGTCCGCGCCGGGCGCCACGTCATCGCGCCCGAAGCGGAGCTGCTCGACATCGACCGGCCCGAGGATCTCGAGCGGCTGCGCGCGCTGCGCTAACGGACGTAGCTCGCGCCGTTGATGTCGAGCACCGCGCCCGTCATCGACGCCGGCGCGGTCAGCGCGAGGAAGCGCGCGGCCTCGGCGACTTCCTCGGGCATCGCGACGCGCCCGAGCGGAATGTCGGCGAGCAGCGCGTCGCCGCCGCGGCTCTCGAGATACTCCTCCGCCATCCCGGTCATCGTGAATCCCGGGCAGATTGCGAACGCGAGGATCCCGTTACGGGCATAGCCGCGCGCGATCGACTTGGTCATCGCGACCATCCCGGCCTTCGATGCGGCATAATGCCAATGCGCCGGCGAATCGCCGCGATAGGCCGCGCGGCTGGCGATGTTGACGATCCGCCCGCCGACGCCGCGTTCCTGCCAGTGGCGCACCGCAAAGCGGCACAGTTCGGCCGAGGCGGTCAGGTTGATCCGCAGCGTGCGCTCCCATTGCTCGACCCAGACGGCATCGTCGGACTCGATCGGGTTCGCTTCGAACACCCCGGCATTGTTGATCAGCACGTCGATCCGCCCGTCGCAGCGCGCGAGTGCTGCATCCCACAAGGCGCGCGGTGCGGCGGGATCGGCGAAGTCGGCGGGGATGCCCGAGCGGGTGCCCTGGCCGATGACGGTGGCGCCTGCCGCTTCGAGCGCGGTGAGCGTGGCGGCACCGATCCCGCGCGATGATCCGGTGAGGAGGATGTTGGTCATGGGCGGTGTTTAGCGGGCCGTTCGCCCAAGCGCTACGGGCCTCCCCTCCCTGGAAGGGAGGGGGGAGGGGGCTAGGATCAGGCCGCCACGCTCGCCGAGAAAGTGTCGGCCGCGCCTTTCAGCTCGCCCAGCCGATCGTCCACGGTGCCGAACTCGCGTTCTAGCGTGTCGATCTCGCCCGCGACTCGCTCGGTGCCCGCCCGGATCGCGGTGATCGTCCCCGACATCGAATCGGCGGCGAGCGCGGTTTCGTCGACTGCCGCGGTGATCGCGGTGACGGTCTGCGCTTGCGCCTGCATTGCGAACCGGATGCGGTTGGCGCTTTCCTGGACCTCGACGACGGTCGATTTGATCGAGGCGTTGGTCTCGACGGTCGAGCGCGTCGCCGACTGGATCGCGGCGATCTTGGCGGCGATGTCGTCGGTCGCGCGCGCGGTCTGGTTGGCGAGGCTCTTCACTTCCTGCGCGACCACCGCGAAGCCACGGCCGGCATCGCCCGCGCGCGCCGCCTCGATCGTCGCGTTGAGCGCGAGCAGATTGGTCTGTCCGGCAATGTCGCGGATCAGCCCGAGGATCGATTCGATAGACTTTGCGTGATCGCTGAGCGTCTCCGACATGCCGACCGCCGTCGTCGCCTGGGTCGAGGCGCGCGTTGCGATTTCGGCGGCGGCTTCGACTTCGCTGCGCGCATCCTCGATCGCGCGAATGAGGCCAGCGGCAGTCTGCGCGGCTTCGCGCATCGCCATCGCCGATTGTTCGGCCGCGGCGGCGACTTCGCTCGTCTGGCCGAGCATCCCGCGCGCCGCGCGCGATGCGCCTTGTGCCTGGACGCGAATGCGGTTGCCGAGCGCGGCGGCACCCTCGATCGAGCTGGCGATCGTCGCGCTGAAATCGGCCGAGCGGGTGCGCCGTTCGGAGCGCGCGCGTTCGGCATCGTGCGCGCCGAGATACGACGCCATCACATCGGCCTCGACGAGCGCGAGCCGCTGGACGCAATCGGCGAGCGCGCCGATCCGCGACGACCCGCTGCCGAGCTTGGCTTCGATCGCGACCAGCGTGCGGGTATGCGCAAAGCTCAACGACGAGAGCAGTGCTTGCAACGGCACGCCCGCCTTTTGCGACGATGCGGCATGGCGCGTCGCCATTCGCATCCAGTCATCCTCGTACGGCGCGGCATATTTGACGCGGGTGTAGCGCGCGCTGTTGTCGACTCGCGTGTCGAGATAGTCCGCGGTGAATTGCGAGCGGATGTGCGCGCTCACCGGCAGCGAGAGATAATGCTCCCAGAAAGCACGCGAGATTTCGGCTTCGTGTCCGGCGATCGCCTGCGTGATCTCCGCCGCGCACGCGCGGATGCTGCCGTCCCAATCATAGTCGGCGACACGGGCGGCGGCGGTGCGGTGTTCGCCGCTCCACCCACCCGGGATCGCGCCTACAAGCGCGTCGCTTACTGCCATCTCAGTTCCTCGTTCCCGGTTTACGCCGCGACTTTTGCGACAAAGTCGCTCGCGCGGTTCTTTAAAGTCCCCAGCTTGTGGTCGAGCGAATCGAAGCCGCGCCCGACGCTGTCGATCTCGGAGGCGACCGATTCGGTGTCCTCGCGGATCGCGGTGATGGTGTTCGACATCGAATCGGCGGCGAGCGCGGTCTCGTCGACCGCGGCGGTGATCGCGGTGACGGTGTGCGCTTGCGCCTCCATCGCATAGCGGATGCGGTTGGCGCTTTCCTGGACCTCGGCGACGGTCGATTTGATCGAGGCGTTGGTCGCGACGGTCGAGCGCGTCGCCGACTGGATCGCGGCGATCTTGGCGGCGATGTCGTCGGTTGCGCGCGCGGTCTGGTTGGCCAGCGACTTCACCTCTTGCGCGACGACCGCGAAGCCACGCCCCGAATCGCCGGCGCGCGCCGCCTCGATCGTCGCATTGAGCGCGAGCAGATTGGTCTGCCCAGCGATGTCGCGGATGAGCCCGAGGATCGATTCGATCGACTTGGCATGGTCGCTGAGCGTTTCCGACATTCCGACCGCAGCGCTTGCCTGGGTCGAGGCGCGTGTCGCGATCTCGGCGGCGGCTTCGACTTCGGAGCGCGCATCCTCGATCGCGCGGATCAGCCCGGCGGCGGTCTGCGCCGCCTCGCGCATCGCCATCGCCGATTGCTCGGCGGCGGCGGCGACTTCGCTCGTCTTGCCGAGCATGCCGCGCGCGGACGTCGAGGTGCGGACCGACTGGCCGCGCAGCACTTCGGATTCCTGCGTCGCTTCCTCGACCGTCGCGGCGATGCGCTCGCGGAACTCGGTGGCGAGTCGGTCGCGCTCGCCTTGCGCGCTGTTGAGGCGGAAGGCGTTGTAGATTTCGACGGTGATCTCGGCTTCGAGCCCGGTCAGCCGCATCAGCGTATCGATGAAGCCGGGCAGGCGCGGGTCGTCGCCCTTGACGCGCTTGAACAGGATGTCGAGCGCGGCGCGGTCGCTCGCGCAGGTCATCGACAGCAACGCCATCGTCGACACGCCCTCCTTGTAGCCCGACGCGACCGATCGCTCCATCGACTCGATCCAGGCACGCCCCGAAACGTCGCAGAAGCGATTGCGCAGGAAGGTCACGCCAAGCTCGATCATCTTGGTTTCTTCGTGCGGCTGCCAGCTCTTTTCGCCCGGGCTCGCGCGGCGCCATTGCGCCCAGAACGCCAGCGCGATCTCGGCGGCATCGGCCTCGAGGACGCTCCACACGTCGCGCGCGGCGGCTTCCAGCGTATTGTCGAAATCGAAGGCGCGCAGGCGCGCCCGGATATCGATGGTCGCGGCGACCGTACCGGGGGCAGGCAATGCAGTGGGGTTCAAGGCGAAGCTCCGTATCTGCCGCAGCCATGGGCTGTACGCTACTGGTCGGCGGTCACCCGATGGCTTAACGCGATTTGGTTAACGCTCGGTAAGCCCTGCGTGCGGCCTGCTCAGGCCCTTGGGCAAAGTGCCCAGCTGCAATTGCTGCATGTGCGTGGCATGCCAGAAACCTTGCATCGCAGCGCTTGCCGACTAAAGGAGCCACAACCCAATATGACGAGGACGTCCTAGCCTTGGCCAGCCCAACACCCCGCGCCCGACCGCTCAGTCCGCATCTGTCGATCTGGAAACCCGGTCCGCACATGGTGGTCTCGATCCTCCACCGCATTACCGGCGACGGTATGGCGACAGTCGGCACCGTCGTGCTCGTCTGGTGGCTCGCCGCGATCGCGGCGGGGCGCGAGAGCTATCACACCTTCTACCATGTGTTCGGCGAAGTTGCCGGCGGTGCGCTCGGCTACCTGTTCGCCATCGGCATGACGCTGTGCTTCTTCCAGCACATGGCGACCGGGATCCGCCACTTCTTCCTCGATGCCGGCGCCGGTTACGAGTTGAAGATCAATCGCTCGGGCTCGATCGCGACGATGGTCTTTGCGGTGGTGGCAACCGTGCTCGTCTGGGCCTATATCGTGGGGGTCAAGTAAGATGGGTAACGGAACCGAACTCGGCCGCGTCCGCGGTCTCGGCAGCGCCAAGGAAGGCGCGCACCATTGGTGGGCGCAACGCGTCACCGCCGGGTCGAACCTGTTTCTCACCTTGTGGTTCTTCGTCGCGCTCGTCCGCCTGCCGGCCTACGATTACGACTCGGTCCACACCTGGCTCGGCTCGCCCTGGGCGGCGATCCCGCTGGTGCTGCTGATCCTCTCGGTCTTCTATCACTTCCGGCTCGGGCTGCAGGTGCTGATCGAGGACTACCAACACGGCGCCAGTCGGGTTGCTTTGATGCTGCTGCTCAACTTCTTCACCTTCGGCAGCGGCGCCGTCGCCCTTTTTGCGATCCTCAAGGTCGCGTTCACCGCCACCACCGGAGTGCCGCATGTCTGAGGCATACAAGATTATCGATCATACCTACGACGCCGTCGTCGTAGGTGCCGGCGGGTCCGGCCTTCGTGCCACGATGGGGATCGCCGAAAGCGGGCTGAAAACCGCGTGCATCACCAAGGTGTTCCCGACGCGCAGCCACACCGTGGCGGCGCAAGGCGGTATCGCCGCGTCGCTCGGCAACAACAGCCCCGACCATTGGACGTGGCACATGTTCGACACCGTCAAGGGGTCGGACTGGCTCGGCGACCAGGACGCGATCGAGTATATGGTGCGCGAAGCACCAGCGGCGGTCTATGAGCTCGAGCACGCTGGTGTGCCGTTCAGCCGCAACGAGAATGGCACGATCTACCAGCGTCCGTTCGGCGGCCACATGCAGAACATGGGCGAGGGGCCGCCGGTCCAGCGCACCGCCGCTGCCGCCGATCGTACCGGCCACGCCATGCTCCACGCGCTCTACCAGCAGAGCCTGAAGTATGACGCCGACTTCTACATCGAATATTTCGCGCTCGACCTGATCATGGAAGACGGCGTCTGCCGCGGCGTGATCGCTCTGTGCATGGACGACGGCTCGATCCACCGGTTCCGCTCGCACAATGTCGTGCTCGCGACGGGCGGCTATGGTCGCTGCTATTATTCGGCGACGTCGGCGCACACCTGCACCGGCGACGGCAATGCGATGGTGCTGCGCGCGGGGCTCCCGCTGCAGGACATGGAGTTCGTCCAGTTCCATCCGACCGGCATCTACGGCGCGGGCGTGCTCATCACCGAAGGCGCGCGCGGCGAGGGCGGGTATCTCACCAATTCCGAGGGCGAGCGCTTCATGGAGCGCTATGCACCCTCGGCGAAGGATCTCGCGTCGCGCGACGTCGTGTCGCGCTCGATGGCGCTCGAAATGCGCGAGGGCCGCGGCGTCGGCAAGAATGGCGACCATATCTGGCTCCATCTCGACCATATCGATCCCAAGGTGCTCGCCGAGCGCCTGCCGGGCATCACCGAGACCGGCAAGATCTTCGCCGGCGTCGATCTGACGCGCCAGCCGCTGCCGGTCACGCCGACGGTGCATTACAACATGGGCGGCATCCCGACCAATTATCACGGCGAAGTCGTCCATATGAAGGATGGCAACCCCGATGCGGTTGTCCCCGGCCTGTTCGCGGTGGGCGAGGCGGCGTGCGTCTCGGTTCACGGCGCCAACCGCCTGGGCTCGAACTCGCTGATCGATCTGGTCGTGTTCGGTCGTGCGACGGGGCTGCGGATCAAGGACATCCTCAAGCCCAACACGCCGCACCAGCCGCTGCCCAAGGGGTCGGAAGAGCTGTCGCTCAGCCGCCTCGATCGCTTCCGCAACGCGACGGGCACGATCCCGACCGCGCAGATCCGGCTCGAGATGCAGCGCACGATGCAGAAGAACTGCGCCGTGTTCCGCGACAACGAGCTGCTGAACGAGGGCGTCGAGCAGATCAAGGCGACCTACGCCAAGCTCAATGACGTCGCGGTCACGGATCGCTCGCTGATCTGGAACACCGATCTGGTCGAGACGCTCGAGCTCGACAATCTGCTCGCGCAGTCGATGGTGACGATGCAGTCGGCGGCGAACCGCAAGGAATCGCGCGGCGCGCACGTCAACGAGGATCATCCCGATCGCGACGACGCGAACTGGATGAAGCACACCACCGCGACCTTCACGGGCTGGGGCGGCGTGGCCGGCAAGGTCGAGATCGGCTATCGCCCGGTCCACGACTACACGCTCACCGACGAGGCCGAATACATCAAGCCGAAGAAGCGGGTTTATTGAGCTGCCGGAGGGGCGAGGACAGCCCTGCCCCTCCGCATCAGGCGGCGATGATAGTGCGCTAGAGTGCGAACATGCCCGTCAGCACCGAAAGCGCCGCCGCCACTGTAGCGGGTTGAAGCGCGCCAAGCCTCGTCACCAACCGTGCCCGGTCGACCGTCCGGATCTGGTCTAGCAAGATAAGACCGGATTTCCGGCGAAAGGTTACCGGCACGCGAAATGGCGCTGGGTGGCTGCCGCTCGTCAGCGGGGCGACGATCGTCCGCCGCAATACCCCGTTGAGATCATCGGGCGATAACACCAGACACGGGCGGGTTTTCTGAATTTCGCTTCCGACGGTCGGATCGAGCGAAATCAACCAGACCTCGCCACGTTTCACCACGTCGAGGCGTCGTCGCCGTCATTGCCGAATGCGGTCCAGGCGGTTTCGTCGGGATCCTCTTCCGCCGCCGCGACCAGCGCTGCGGCCTCTGCCCAGCCCTTGCGCGGCACGTCGCGGATCGGGGTTGCGATCAATCGACCATCCTCGACACGCAAATCCATGGCCGCGCCGGTGGTGACGCCGATCTCGCCTAGGATCGAGCCTGGGAGGATCATTCCGGTCGAATTGCCGATCTTGCGGAGCGAAGTTTGCATTCCCCGAAATACCATTCGCGCAGTGATGTGGCAACTTCGTTATAACTGCGTCGAGTTGCGGTGGCGTTCTATGAGCAATCGGTCGCGATATTCCGCACCGTGGCGGAACCAGCCCCAGCGTCGCCGGTTGGCGCGGGCATGACTGCCACCCGCTACCCCTTGCTCGCCAATCCGCACATCCGCCTGTCGGGTCCGGTCGACCAGCTGATGTACACCAACTTCCGCCAGCAGCTCGACGCCTGCCCGGAGGAGGGGACGATCGTCATCGCGCTGACGACGCTCGGCGGCGACCCTGAGGTCGCGCGGACGATGGCCGACGATATCCGCTTGCTCGACGAGCATGACGGTCGCGAGATTCTGTTTCTCGGCAAGGTCGCGGTCTATTCGGCAGGCGCGACCTTCATGGCGGCGTTCCCGGTCGGGCGCCGGTTTCTCACCCGGCACACGCGGCTGATGATCCACGAGCGCAAGATTTCGAAGACGATCACGCTCGATGGGCCACTGCGGATGGTCGTCGCCTCGATCAAGGCGGCGCTCCACGAAGTCGAGCATTCGATCGAGATCGAGGAAGAGGGCTTCCGCGCGATCGTCAAGGACAGCCAGGTCGATTTCGAGGAACTGCGCGAGAAGGCGCCGTCGAACTGGTATATCGAGGCCGAGCAGGCGCGCGATCTCGGGCTGGTGCTCGACGTGATCTGAGGGTTTGCTCCCCACCCTTTCAGCGCGCGCGAGAGCGATGCCGCGGCTGGGACAAATTGCCCACCCTCTTTCAATTGCATGCTGCAATGCAGAGCTAGGGTTTGCGGCCCGCGCTCACTCTGTGTACGAGCGGTCGCAAACCCGGCGCTCTTGGGCGCTACGCATCACGGAAACGAGACAGCGATGGCCGAATTCTCCCTTCCCGCCAATTCGAAGATCAAGAAGACCGGCACGGTGCACAAAGCGGCATCGGACGCGACTCGGATCAAGAACTTCAAGATCTATCGCTACGATCCCGATGCCGGCCAGAACCCGCATTACGATACGTTCGAGGTCGATCTCGATTCGTGCGGCCCGATGGTGCTCGACGCGCTGATCAAGATGAAGTCCGAGCAGGATTCGTCGCTGACCTTCCGCCGTTCGTGCCGCGAGGGCATTTGCGGCTCGTGCGCGATGAATATCGATGGCACCAACACGCTCGCTTGCACCAAGGCGATCGAGGACGTGAAGGGTGAGATCCGCATCACCCCGCTGCCGCACATGGAAGTGATCAAGGATCTCGTCCCCGATTTCACGCACTTCTATGCGCAGTACAGCTCGATCAAGCCGTGGCTGCAGACCGTCACCCCGCCGCCCTCGGGCAAGGAGCGGCTCCAGTCGCCGGCCGAGCGAGAGAAGCTCGACGGGCTGTACGAGTGCATCCTGTGCGCGTGCTGCTCGACGGCGTGCCCGAGCTATTGGTGGAATTCGGACAAGTTCCTGGGCCCGGCGATCCTGTTGCAAGCCTATCGCTGGCTCGCCGACAGCCGCGACGAGATGACCGGCGAGCGTTTGGACGAGCTCGAGGATCCGTTCCGCCTGTATCGCTGCCACACGATCATGAACTGCGCGAACGTCTGCCCCAAGGGTCTCAACCCCGCCAAGGCGATCGCCGAGATCAAGAAGATGGAAATCGAACGCGTCGTTTGATTTTTCTCCCTCTCCCTCCGGCCGAGGGAAGGGGCTCCGCCAACGGCGTGGGAAGGGTGAGGGTGACGCGGGCGATATCGCGCAGCACCTTCATCCGGCGCTTCGCGCCAGCTTCTCCCACCGGGAGAAGGATTTGAGGGATCACCTCGCGGTAACTGCAGCTCCGTGGGAATCCATGTGAGGTGCGTTACGGAATGACCGACATCCTCAAGCGCTACGCCGCGCTCCTCGCTTCGGGCGAGCTGAAACCCGATCCCGAGCAAGCCGCCGCCGCCCAGCGCCTCGCCGATCTCGCGACCGCGCTCCAGGCCACCCCCAAGCGCGGCTCCACGCTGTGGCGCGTGCTCGGACGCAAGCCAGAGCCGCCGCGCGGGCTCTACATCTGGGGCGGGGTGGGGCGCGGCAAGTCGATGCTGATGGACCTTTTCTTCGACAGCCTCAACATCCGCCGCAAGCGCCGCGTGCATTTCGCCGAATTCATGCTCGAGGTGCACCAGCGCCTCGCCGCCGAGCGTGCCAAGGAACTCGGCGACCCGATCCCGCCGCTCGCGAAAACCTTCGCCGAGGAAACGCGCCTGCTCGCGTTCGACGAGATGATGGTCACCAACAGCCCCGACGCGATGATCCTGTCGCGGCTGTTCACGCATTTGCTCGACGAGGGCGTGACGGTCGTCACCACTTCGAACCGCCCGCCCGCCGATCTCTACAAGAACGGCCTCAACCGCGAGCACTTCCTGCCCTTCATCGCGCTGATCGAGCAAAAGCTCGACGTCATCACGCTCAACGGCCCGACCGACTACCGCCGCGACCGGCTGGGCCAGGTCGACACCTGGCTCGTTCCCAACGGCCCGCAGGCGACCGCGACGCTCTCGGGCGACTTTTTCCGCCTCACCGATTTCCCGGTCGAGGACCGCGCCCACGTTCCCTTCGAAGAGATGATCGTCCAGGGCCGAACGCTCCACGTTCCCAAGGCGCTCAAGGGTGTTGCGGTCTTCAGCTTCAAGCGGCTCTGTGGGGAGGCGCGCGGTGCCGCCGACTACATCGCGATTGCGCGGCGCTTCCACACCGTGATCCTCGTGGGCATCCCCAAGCTCGGCCCCGATATGCGCAACGAGGCGGCGCGATTCGTCGCTTTGATCGATGCGCTGTACGAACATAAGGTCAAACTGCTCGCCGCCGCCGACGCCGAGCCCGCGCTGCTGTATGAGGCAGGAGATGGCCGTTTCGAGTTCGAACGCACGATCAGCCGCCTCGAAGAAATGCGTTCGGAAGAGTATCTTGCGCAAGGCCATGGCACAGACTGAGCGCTGTGGCGTTCAGCATTGGTAGAAGCATCCGCCCGACCCAATTGCACTTGCGAATTAGTCGCAATACTGCTTGTTAATCCCGTCGCCTTTACGGTTGCCCCGAGGCGCAAACCGGCCTAAGCCGCGCGCCATCTGCCCCGCCGCGCGTCCGCGGCCCCAATCACAACGCCCGGATGCGGGCGATAGTCGGAAGGATCCCAGATGGCTCGCAAGAAGATCGCGCTGATCGGCGCCGGTAACATCGGTGGCACGCTCGCGCACCTCGCAGCGCTCAAGGGTCTGGGCGATGTCGTCCTGTTCGACGTGGTCGAAGGCGTGCCGCAGGGCAAGGCGCTCGATCTCAGCCAGTGCTCGCCGGTCGAGGGTTTCGACGCCAAGGTCACCGGCACCAACGATTACAAGGACATCGCCGGCGCCGACGTGATCATCGTCACCGCTGGTGTCGCGCGCAAGCCCGGCATGAGCCGCGACGATCTGCTCGGTATCAACCTCAAGGTCATGAAGGCCGTCGGCGAGGGCATCGCCGCCAACGCCCCCGACGCGTTCGTCATCTGCATCACCAACCCGCTCGACGCGATGGTGTGGGCGCTGCGCGAATTCTCGGGGCTCCCGCATCACATGGTGGTCGGCATGGCCGGCGTGCTCGACTCGGCACGCTTCAGCCACTTCCTCGCCGAGGAATTCGAGGTTTCGGTCAAGGACGTCACCAGCTTCGTGCTCGGCGGGCACGGCGACACGATGGTCCCGGTGATCCAGTATTCGACCGTCTCGGGCATCCCGGTCCCCGATCTGATCGCGATGGGCCGTTCGACCCAGGAGAAGATCGACGCGATCGTCAAGCGCACGCGCGGCGGCGGCGGCGAGATCGTCGCGCTGCTCAAGACCGGTTCGGCTTACTACGCGCCCGCCACCAGCGGCATCGCGATGGCCGAAGCCTATCTCTACGACCAGAAGCGCGTCCTGCCGGCAGCGGCGCACCTCACCGGCCAGTACGGCATCGACAATCTCTATGTCGGCGTGCCGGTGGTGATCGGTGCGGGCGGCGTCGAGCAGATCGTCGAGATCGCACTCGACGACGAAGCCAAGGGCAACCTCTCGGTCTCGGTCGATGCGGTCAAGGAACTGCTGGTCGCGTGCAAGGCGATCGACGGGTCGCTCAACTGATTTTTCTGCCGGTGGTGCGCTGATCGCACCACCGCTTTCTCCCAACAGGAAGAACGCTGCATGAGCATTCTCGTCGACAAGAACACCAAGGTCATCACCCAGGGCATGACCGGTGAGACCGGCAGCTTCCACACCAAGGCGGCGCTCGAATACGGCACGCAGATGGTTGGCGGCGTGACGCCGGGCAAGGGCGGCACCACCCACCTCGATCTGCCGGTGTACGACACCGTCGCCGAGGCCGTCTCCAAGACCGGCGCGACTGCGTCCGTGATCTACGTTCCCCCCCCCTTCGCGGCGGATTCGATCCTTGAGGCGATTGACGCGCAGGTTCCGCTGATTGTCACGATCACGGAAGGCATCCCGGTGCTCGACATGGTCCGCGTCAAGCGCGCGCTGTCGGGT
Source organism: Sphingomonas sp. AAP5 (assembly GCF_004354345.1). NCBI lineage: Bacteria > Pseudomonadati > Pseudomonadota > Alphaproteobacteria > Sphingomonadales > Sphingomonadaceae > Sphingomonas > Sphingomonas sp. AAP5. The sequence continues at coordinate 267,629 of NZ_CP037913.1, forward strand.
TCCAAGTCGCGCCTGATCGGCCCGAACTGCCCGGGCGTGCTGACGCCGGGTGAGTGCAAGATCGGCATCATGCCCGGCAGCATCTTCCGCAAGGGGTCGGTCGGCGTTGTCAGCCGTTCAGGCACGCTCACCTATGAGGCGGTGTTCCAGACGTCGAACGCAGGCCTTGGTCAGACGACCGCGGTCGGCATCGGTGGCGATCCGGTCAACGGCACGAACTTCATCGACGTGCTCGAGCTGTTCCTCGCCGACGACGAGACCAAGTCGATCATCATGATCGGCGAAATCGGCGGTTCGGCCGAAGAGGAAGCCGCGCAGTTCCTGCGTGACGAAGCCAAGCGCGGTCGCAGCAAGCCGATGGCCGGCTTCATCGCGGGCCGCACGGCGCCTCCGGGTCGTCGCATGGGCCATGCCGGGGCGATCGTCTCGGGCGGCCAGGGCGGCGCCGAGGACAAGATCGCGGCGATGGAAGCTGCGGGTATCCGCGTTGCGGATAGCCCCTCGGAACTGGGCACGACCTTGCTGGCAGTGCTGAACGGTTAATCTCGGGCGTCGCCCCGGCGAAGGCCGGGGCCGCTGCGTTACTGTTGCGCAGCGGTTGCCCCAAACACAGCGACCCCGGCCTACGCCGGGGTGACGAGGACTCGATATGGGCATTGAAGGCCAGGATTTCGCGGATGTTGCGGGCAGCGTAAGCCCCGCCTTCATCGAGTCGCTCTACGCGCGGTTCAAGGCGTCGCCCGACAGCGTCGAGCCGTCGTGGCGCTCCTGGTTCGAAGGCCTCGAAGGCTCGACCGAAGGCGCTTCGTGGCAGCAGGCGAACTGGCCGCTTTCCTCCACCGACGATCTGACCTCGGCGCTCGACCCGACCCAGATGGAACCCGCGCCCAAGCCCGCGCGCGGTGGTGCCAAGCCAGCTCCCGCCGCGGCGGCCGTCCCGGCGCCCTCGCAGGACGCGATCCTGCGCGCCGCGAGCGACTCTATCCGCGCGATGATGCTGATCCGCACCTACCGCGTGCGCGGCCATCTCGCCGCCAATCTCGATCCGCTCGGTCTGTCGACGCGCGACATGCCCGATGATCTGAAGACCGAATATCACGGCTTCTCCGACGCCGATATCGACCGCAAGGTCTATCTCGGCGGCGCGATGGGGCTCGAATGGGCGACGATCCGCGAGCTCGTCGACACGCTGCGCACCAACTATTGCGGCAATGTCGGCCTCGAATACATGCACATCGCCGACGTCGAAGAGCGTCGCTTCCTGCAGGACCGCATGGAAGGCAAGGACAAGGCGATCGAGTTCACCGACCTCGGCAAGAAGGCGATCCTCAACAAGGTGATCGAAGCCGAGCAGTGGGAACGCTTCTGCGGCAAGAAGTATGTCGGCACCAAGCGCTTCGGCCTCGATGGCGGCGAAAGCATGATCCCGGCGCTCGAGTCGGTCATCAAATATGGTGGCGCGCTCGGCATCAACGATATCGTCTTCGGCATGGCGCATCGCGGCCGCTTGAACGTCCTGACCAACGTGATGGCCAAGCCGTTCCGCATCATCTTCCACGAATTCGGCGGCGGGTCGGACAATCCCGACGACGTCGCGGGTTCGGGCGACGTGAAGTACCACCTCGGCACCTCGACCGACCGCGAGTTCGACGGGATCAGCGTCCATATGTCGCTGGTCGCCAACCCGTCGCACCTCGAGGCGGAAGACCCCGTCGTGCTCGGCAAGACGCGCGCGATCCAGACGATCGCGGGCGATCTCGACGAGCACAAGGCATCGCTCCCCGTCCTCATCCACGGCGACGCGGCGTTCGCGGGACAGGGGATCGTCTGGGAGTGCCTCGGCTTCTCCGGCATCCGCGGCTACAACACCGGCGGCTGCGTCCACTTCATCATCAACAACCAGGTCGGCTTCACGACGTCGCCGCAGTTCGCGCGTTCGTCGCCATACCCGTCGGACGTCGCCAAGGGCGTCCAGGCGCCGATCTTCCACGTCAACGGCGACGATCCCGAGGCGGTGACCTTCGCCACCAAGATGGCGATCGAATATCGCCAGAAGTTCCACCGCGATGTGGTGATCGACATGTGGTGCTATCGCCGCAACGGTCACAACGAGGGCGATGAGCCGTCCTTCACGCAGCCGCTGATGTACGACGTGATCCGCAAGCATCAGCCGGTCAGCGAAATCTATGGCGCCAAGCTGATCGAGCAGAAGGTGATCGACCGCGCGTGGATCGACGCCAATATCGCGCAGTTCACGACGCTGCTCGAAGGCGAGTTCGAGGCTGGCGCGACGTACAAGCCCAACAAGGCCGACTGGTTCGCCGGTCGCTGGTCGGGGCTGCACTCGCCCGCCGATTCGGAAAGCGCGCGCCGCAACGTCGAGACGGGCATCGAGCAGAAGCTGTTCGACTCGCTCGGCCGCACGCTGACGACGATCCCCGAGGGGCTGACCGTCCACAAGACGCTCAACCGCGTGCTCGACGCCAAGCGGGCGATGTTCAAGACCGGCGAGAATTTCGATTGGGCGACCGGCGAAGCGCTCGCATTCGGCTCGCTGCTCTCGGAAGGCTATGGCGTCCGCCTGTCGGGCCAGGATTCGGGCCGCGGCACTTTCTCGCAGCGCCATGCGGTGTGGGTCGATCAGACCAACGAGGACAAGTATCGCCCGCTCTCGACCGTCGAGCATGGCCGCTTCGAAGTGCTCGACTCGCCGCTGAGCGAGTACGGCGTGCTCGGGTTCGAGTACGGCTATGCGCTCGCCGATCCCAAGACGCTGGTCCTGTGGGAGGCGCAGTTCGGCGACTTCATGAACGGCGCGCAGATCATGATCGATCAGTTCATCGCGTCGGGCGAAGCCAAGTGGCTGCGCGCCAACGGCCTCGTGATGCTGCTGCCGCATGGCTATGAAGGGCAGGGGCCGGAGCATTCGTCCGCCCGCGTCGAGCGCTTCCTGCAACTCTGCGCGCAGGACAATATCCAGGTCGCCAACTGCACCACGCCGGCCAACTATTTCCACCTGCTGCGCCGGCAGATGCACCGCTCGTTCCGCAAGCCCTTGATCATCTTCACGCCGAAGTCGCTGCTGCGCCACAAGCTGGCGGTGTCGAAGACCGCGGACTTCATCGGCGACAGCCACTTCCAGCGGATGCTGAGCGATCCCTCGGCCCCGGCCGATGCGGACGTGAAGCGCCTCGTGCTTTGCACCGGCAAGGTCGCCTACGACCTGATGGAAGCGCGCGATGCCGCAGGCGACCAGAACACGTCGATCGTCCGCGTCGAGCAGCTCTACCCCTTCCCGGGCGATCCGCTGGTCGAGCGCCTCAAGCGCATGCCCAACCTCGAGACGGTGGTGTGGGCGCAGGAAGAGCCGAAGAACAACGGTGCCTGGACCTTCGTCGATCCGTTCATCGAGGAATGCCTGATCGAAGCGGGCGGTAAGGTGCAGCGTGCGCGCTACGCCGGGCGTGCAGCGTCGGCCTCGCCGGCGACCGGCCTGATGAAGCGCCACCAGACCGAGCAGGCGGCACTCGTCGCCGACGCGCTCGGCCACAGCGTCCGCGAGGAAATTCGCCGGACGCGCAAGGTTTGATGTTCACCCCGGCTGCACGCGCAGCCGGGCATTCGTAATTTCGCGGTTCGCTTGATCGGCAAGCGTTGCGCACCTGGGCCCCGGCCTTCGCCGGGGAAGAGAAAAGAGGCTGATATGGCAACCGAAGTCACAGTACCGGTACTCGGTGAATCGATCACCGAAGCGACGCTCGGCGAATGGCTCAAGCAGCCCGGCGACAAGGTCGCAGTCGACGAGCCGATCGCCAGCCTCGAGACCGACAAGGTCTCGGTCGAAGTCCCGTCGCCGGTCGCCGGCGTGATGGGCCAGCACGCGGTGCAGGTCGGTGACACCGTCTTGGTCGGCGCCATGATCGCGACGATCGACGCAGGCGAGGGCGCTCCCGCCACCGCTGCCGCGCCGCAGCCCGCCGTGCTCCAGTCGCCAGCCGCTGAAGCACAGGCATCGCCCGCCGCGACCGCCGGCCAGCAGGCGCCTGCCTCCGACCCGCGCGACACGCCTGCAGCGCTCTCGCCGTCGGTTCGCCGCGCGGTGCTCGAGCACGGTGTCGACCCCGCGACGGTCAAGGGCACCGGCAAGGACGGCCGCCTGACCAAGGACGACGTCGCCGCCGCTGCCGCCGCGACGCCTGCCCCGGCACCCGTCGCCGCACCTCCGGTCTCGGCTTCGGTCGCCGCGTCGACCGGTCGAAAGGAAGAGCGCGTCCGCATGACGCGCCTGCGCCAGACGATCGCCAAGCGTCTCAAGGAAGCGCAGAACACCGCCGCGCTGCTGACGACCTTCAACGACGTCGACATGACCGCGGTCATCGAGGCGCGCGCGAAGTACAAGGATCTGTTCGAGAAGAAGCACGGCGTCCGCCTCGGCTTCATGGGCTTCTTCGTAAAGGCCGCGTGCCTCGCGCTGAAAGACATCCCGAGCGTCAACGCCTCGATCGAGGGCGATGAGATCGTCTATCACGATTATGCCGATATCTCGGTCGCGGTGTCGTCGCCCGGCGGTCTCGTCGTGCCGGTGGTGCGCGATGCCGACCAGATGTCGGTCGCGCAGGTCGAGAAGACGATCGGCGATTTCGGCAAGCGCGCCAAGGACGGCACGCTCAAGATGGACGAGATGAAGGGCGGGACCTTCACCATCTCGAACGGCGGCGTGTTCGGCTCGCTGATGTCGACCCCGATCATCAACCCGCCGCAGGCCGCCGTGCTCGGCCTGCACCGCATCGAGGACCGCGCGGTCGTCGTGAACGGCCAGATCGTGATCCGCCCGATGATGTACCTCGCTTTGAGCTACGATCACCGCCTGATCGACGGTCGCGAAGCGGTGACGTTCCTCGTCGCGCTCAAGAATGCGATCGAAGATCCGACGCGGATCCTGATCGACCTGTAATATCGGATCGCATCTACCCATATTCCGTTCGTGCTGAGCTTGTCGAAGCACTGTCCTTGTCTGTCGGACGGAAGAGAAGGCAGCCCCTCGGCAAGCTCGGGGCGAACGGAGTGACACATGGCTGACTACGATTACGACGTCCTCATCATCGGCTCGGGCCCCGGCGGGTACGTCGCCGCGATCCGCGCCGCCCAGCTCGGCCTGCGCACCGCCTGCGTCGAATCGCGCGAGACGCTTGGCGGCACTTGCCTCAACGTCGGCTGCATCCCGTCGAAGGCGCTGCTCCACGCGAGCGAGTATTTCGACGCCGCCGCCAACGGCACGATGGCCAAGCTCGGCATTAAGGTCACGCCCGAGCTCGACCTTCCGCAGATGCACGCGCAGCGGCGCGACGCGGTCAACCAGCTGACCGGCGGCATCGCCTTCCTGTTCAAGAAGAACAAGGTCACCTGGCTCAAGGGCCGCGGCGCGTTCGTCGATGCGCACACCGTCCAGGTCGGCGAGCAGACCGTCACCGCCAAGGACATCGTCATCGCGACGGGCTCGTCGGTCACCCCGCTGCCGGGCGTCACCGTTGACCAGAAGATCATCGTCGATTCGACCGGCGCGCTCGAGCTCGACAAGGTGCCCGAGCATATGGTCGTGATCGGCGGCGGCGTGATCGGGCTCGAGCTCGGCAGCGTGTGGCGCCGGCTCGGCGCACGTGTCACCTGCGTCGAATATCTCGACCAGATCCTTCCCGGCTTCGACGGCGATATCCGCAAGGAATCGAACAAGGTCTTTAAGAAGCAGGGCATCGAGTTCAAGCTCTCGACCAAGGTCACCGGCGTGACGGTCAACGGCGACAAGGCGACGCTCACCGTCGAGCCGTCGGCCGGCGGCCCAGCCGAGACGATCGAAGCGGATTGCGTGCTCGTCTCGATCGGCCGCCGTCCCAACACCGACGGCCTCGCGCTCGAGAACGCGGGTCTCTCGACCAACCCGCGCGGCCAGATCGACACCGATCACCGCTTCCAGACGAGCGTCCCCGGCGTATGGGCGATCGGCGACGTGATTCCGGGCCCGATGCTCGCGCACAAGGCCGAGGACGAAGGCATTGCGGTCGCCGAGAACATCGCGGGCCACACCGGCATCGTGAACCACGCGGTGATCCCGAGCGTGGTCTACACCTGGCCCGAGATCGCCGGCGTCGGCCTCACCGAGGAAGTCGCGCGCGAGCAGGCGACCAAGAACGGCGGCGAGATCAAGGTCGGCAAGTTCCCGATGGCGGGCAACAGCCGCGCCAAGACCAATCATGATCCCGACGGCTTCGTGAAGATCATCGCCGATGCCAAGTCCGACCGCGTGCTCGGCGTCTGGGCGATCGCGGTGCCTGCGGGCACGATGATCGCCGAGGCTGCGCTCGGCATGGAGATGGGCGCGACGAGCGAGGACATCGCCTACACCTGCCATGCGCATCCGACGCATAGCGAGGCGATGAAGGAAGCGGCGATGGCGGTGAGAGGGAAGGCGATACACGTCTGAGTCTGATCGCGCCAAGCCGTAGCAAAGCTACGGCGCGGCCCCGCCGCGATCAGACCGGCCGGCGGCGCCCGAAGCGCCGACCGACGGCGTGGCTTTGCCACGCCGCTGCCAACCAGGAAGCCAACCGGCCACACCCCCGTTCCCCGGCGAAGGCCGGGGCCCAATAGCAAGGGCGGAGGTAAGCGAGCGGTGTCGCGCGATCGTCGCCTCCAGCACGACTGGGCCCCGGCCTTCGCCGGGGAACGGCTCGGTTGCATCTGCTCGGTCGGCGCGCGCCCTTACGCCGTATCGCGCTGCGTAGCCCGCGCCCCAACCGTCAGCACCGCCGCCGCCCCCGCCGCGATCCACAGCGCGCCGGTCCCGTACGCCGCATAACACCGCGCGCCCGTGATCACCCCCGCGCCGAACCCCAGCCACAACCCAAGATAGCGCGCCCAGTCCCAGCGTGGTCCTTCGCCCATCAGCGCGGCGGCGAGCCCCTGGCCGATCCGCACCAGCGCGCCGGTCATGTACGTCAGCCCGATGCTGACCTCGCCATCGCGCGTGAACACGCCGTTCTCCGCCCCCATCGCGGTCGCCAGCAGCAGCAGCGGCACGATGACCGGATGATATGGCGCAAACAGCGCCGCTCCGCCGAGCAGCAGCGTGACGAGCGCCATCACCGCGACGCGCTGATGGTGTGGCCGCGAACGTCCGATGATCGCCGCCGCCACCACGCCGCTGACGAAGCTCAAGATCAACCCGGCCCCGATCCGCGCGTCGTTGCTCGCCCCGGTGGCGAGCGACACGCCGAGCCGCGTCGTATTGCCGCTCATGAACGAAGCGAAGAAGCCGCCCATGCTCGAATAGGCCAGCGCATCGACGAACCCCGCCAACCCGGTGAGGCACGCTGCAAAGAGGAGGGTGGAGCGCTGATACCGTCGCATCGCGCGACCATGCCCCATGCCCCGCGCCGATGCCAGCGTCGCGCTCGCTGCGCAGGTGGAACGATCCGCGCGCACGGCGGTTTTCCCGCGCGTACCATCACGGTACGTGTCCAACAGGGGTTTCACATGAAGAAGACGATGATCGCGGCGCTGGCGCTGGTCGCACTCCCGCTCGCCGCATGCGGCGGAAATGGCGACGGCAAGCTCGCCAAGCAAGTCGAGAAGGCTGCCGACAACCGCGCCGACGCGATGGAGGCGAGCGCCAAGGACCTCGAGGAGCAGGCCAAGCAGGAGCGCAAGACCGGCGACGAGCGCGCCGACGCGATCCGCGCCGCCGATGTCAACGCCAGCGCGATGACGCCCGAACAGCGCGGCGAAGTCGTCGCCAACGAAGCGGCAGCCGTCCGCTGATCGCTGCGGCGCGCGACCCTGTGTCGCGCGCCGCATTCCCTCGCGCGCCTTGCGCGGGTAGAGCGCTGCGATGCCCTCGCAATTTCCCTGGCAATTCGGCTCCGCGCTGCCCTGGCTCGATCTGTTCGGGATCGCCGTGTTCGCGATCACCGGTGCGCTCGCCGCAATCCGGCATCGCCAGACGCTTGTCACCGCCACCTTCTTCGCGCTGATTACCGGGGTCGGCGGCGGATCGGTGCGCGACCTGCTGATCGGCGCGCCGGTCTTCTGGGTGCATGATCGCTTCGTCGCGGGGATCTGCCTTGCGGTCGCGGTGCTGGTGTGGACGACGCCCGAGCGCTGGTGGAAGGGCACTGCGCTCGACTGGCTCGATGCGGTAGGCCTGGCCGCCTATGCCGTGTTCGGCGCGGCGAAGGCGCTCGCATTCGGCATCCCGCCGGTGCCGGCGGCGCTGATGGGCGTGGTGACGGCGTGCATCGGCGGCGTCATCCGCGACGTGCTCGCGGGCGAGCCATCGATCTTGATGCGGCCGGAATTGTATGTGACTGCGGCGGCGCTGGCGTCGGGGTCGTATGTCGTGCTGGTGAGCGCGGGCATCTCGCCAAGCCTCGCCGCGCCGATCGCCGCTGCGTGCGGTTTTGCACTGCGGGCTGCGGCAATCCGCTGGCGGCTGGCGTTGCCGGCCTATGGCCGGGGCTAACGGTCGCTCAGGGCAGTCGCCAATTCACGTAGCGCATCGCGTGCACCGTCGTCGGCTTTCCGTCGTAGCCGAGCGGCGGGGCATATCGCCCCCGCTTGGTAACGGCCGCACACGAGGCCAGATCGAGCGACTTCGATCCACTCGATTGAATGATCCGACAATCGCCGACCTTTCCATCGGGCTGGATTGCCCAGATCATCATTGTGGTGCCTGCGCTGCCCGCCGAGAGCGCTTCGGACGGATAGTCGTCAGTCGTGATCCAGCCCGCCATTGGTGTAAGCGGCGTTGGCAATGGCGCCTTGTCGCGCTCGGACGGGTCGACACCCCATTGTTTCAGCAAATCGTCCTGGCACGCCCGGAGCGCCGCGGCGGCGCTCTTCATTCCGGGCACCGCGAAGCTCGTGCGGGCTCCGTCGGCCGATGCGATCGTCAGCGCTGAAGAGGTTTGCACGGCCGCAGCGCCGTCTTGCTCGGTCCGGAGGGTCGTGACGATCTGGTTTCTCGCCTTCACGTCATAGACTGCGACCGTGCTCTCGATTGCCTGCCCCGACGGCTGGAGTAGCAACTGGGCTTTAAGGGAGCGTGCACGGGTGGTGGTGGCGCCCGACGAAAGGGTGACGATCTCCAACGCATCGCCCAGTGGCCACGGTTTGAATCCCAGCGTCCTGCGTGCCTGTCCATCTCCATAGTCGCGCGACAGGATGCACGCCGCATCGGCATATTCGACGGTCCATTTGCCGGTCGGCTGCAATGGCGCGTCGGCGGGCGCGGGACCCCCTAGCGCGAGCAGCGCCGCAATCAGCATCGTCTTCATCGCTTGCCCCCAAACCTTGTCGTTGCGAGTTTAACGCCCCATCTCGCCCCTGCAACCGGTCGCTTGCGCCATCCGAACAAATCTGGAACAAACCGCTCCCATGCTGACTCATATTTCCGTGCGCGGCGCGCGCGAGCACAATCTCAAGGACGTCTCGGTCGATATCCCGCGCGATACGCTGACGGTCATCACCGGGCTGTCGGGCAGCGGCAAGTCGAGCCTCGCCTTCGACACGATCTACGCCGAGGGCCAGCGGCGCTATGTAGAGTCGCTCAGCGCCTATGCGCGGCAGTTCCTCGAGCTGATGCAGAAGCCCGATGTCGATCACATCGAGGGCCTGTCGCCAGCAATCTCGATCGAGCAGAAGACCACCAGCCGCAACCCGCGCTCGACCGTCGCGACCGTCACCGAGATCTACGATTACATGCGCCTGCTCTGGGCGCGCGTCGGCATCCCTTACTCGCCCGCGACCGGCGAGCCGATCGCCGCGCAGACCGTCAGCCAGATGGTCGACCGCGTGATGGCGCTTCCCGAGGGCACGCGGCTGTACCTGCTCGCCCCCGTCGTGCGCGGCCGCAAGGGCGAGTATAAGAAGGAACTGCTCGAGTGGCAGAAGGCCGGCTTCACCCGCGTCCGCATCGACGGCGAGATCCACGAGATCGACGAAGCCCCCGCGATCGACAAGAAGTACAAGCATGACCTCGAGGTCGTGGTCGACCGCCTCGTCATCGGCCCCGACATCGCGACGCGCTTGGCGGAAAGCTTCGAGGCCGCGCTAAAGCTCGCCGACGGGCTGGCCTATGTCGACCCCGCCGACCCGGTCGAGCCGCACACCCCCAAGAACGAAGTGCTCGGCGACAACGCGCCCCCCGGCCGCATCGTGTTCAGCGAAAAGTTCGCCTGCCCGGTCTCGGGCTTCACCATCGCCGAGATCGAGCCGCGGCTCTTCTCGTTCAACGCGCCGCAGGGGGCGTGCCCGGCGTGCGACGGCCTCGGCGAAAAGATGCTGTTCGACGAGGAGCTCGTCGTCCCCAACCACGCGCTCAGCATCAAGAAGGGCGCGGTCGTGCCCTGGGCCAAGTCCAACCCGCCGTCGCCTTACTACATGCAGGTGCTCGGCAGCCTCGCGCGCGAGTTCAAGTTCGAGCTCGACACGCCGTGGGAAGACTTGCCCGAGACCGCCCGCGACACGATCCTCTACGGCACCAAGGGCAAGGCGGTCACGCTGACCTTCATCGACGGCAAGAAGTCGTACGACGTCAAGAAGCCGTTCGAGGGCGTGATCGGCAACCTCAACCGCCGCATGCTCTCGACCGAGAGCGCGTGGATGCGCGAGGAGCTGAGCAAGTACCAATCCTCCGCGGCGTGCGAGGTCTGCAAGGGCGCGCGCCTCAAGCCCGAGGCGCTCGCGGTCAAGATCGGCATGCGCGACATTTCGAGCGTCACGCGCCTGTCGGTGGTCGACGCGCTCGCCTGGTTCGAGCAGGTCCCGAGCCAGCTCGGCGACCAGCAGAATGCGATCGCCGAGCGCATCCTCAAGGAGATCCTCGAGCGGATCGGCTTCCTCAACAATGTCGGGCTCGATTACCTCAACCTCGACCGCACCTCGGGCACGCTGTCGGGCGGCGAGTCGCAGCGCATACGCCTCGCGTCGCAGATCGGCAGCGGCCTGTCGGGCGTGCTCTACGTGCTCGACGAGCCCTCGATCGGCCTGCACCAGCGCGACAACGACATGCTGCTCAAGACGCTGCGCCGCTTGCGCGATCTCGGCAACACCGTGCTCGTCGTCGAGCATGACGAGGACGCGATCCGCACCGCCGACTATGTCATCGACATGGGGCCGGGCGCCGGCGTCCACGGCGGCCACATCGTCGCGCAAGGCACGTTCGAGGAAGTCCTTGCCAACGAGAACAGCATCACCGCCGACTATCTCTCGGGCCGCCGCGAAGTCGCCGTCCCCAAGACCCGGCGCAAAGGCAACGGCAAGAAGATCACCGTCCACAACGCCACCGCCAACAACCTCAAGGGGGTCACCGCGAGCCTCCCGCTCGGCACCTTCACCTGCATCACCGGCGTCTCGGGCTCGGGCAAGTCGAGCTTCACGATCGACACGCTGTTCGCCGCCGCCTCGCGCACGCTCAACGGCGCGCGCATCGTCCAGGGCAAGCACGACAAGATCACCGGCCTGCAATATCTCGACAAGGTGATCGACATCGACCAGTCGCCGATCGGCCGCACCCCGCGCTCGAACCCGGCGACCTATACCGGCAGCTTCACCCAGATCCGCGACTGGTTCGCCGGCCTCCCCGAAAGCTTAGCCCGCGGCTACAAGCCCGGGCGCTTCAGCTTCAACGTCAAGGGCGGCCGCTGCGAGGCGTGCCAGGGCGACGGGCTGCTCAAGATCGAGATGCACTTCCTCCCCGACGTCTATGTGACGTGCGACGTCTGCCACGGCGAACGCTACAATCGCGAGACGCTCGAGGTGAAATTCAAGGGCAAGAGCATCGCCGACGTGCTCGACATGACGGTCGAGGATGCGGTCGAATTCTTCAAGGCGGTCCCGCCGATCCGCGACAAGATGGCGATGCTGCAGGAAGTGGGCCTGGGCTATGTCAAGGTCGGCCAGCAGGCGACGACGCTGTCGGGCGGCGAGGCGCAGCGCGTCAAGCTCGCCAAGGAACTGTCGCGCCGCGCCACCGGGCAGACGCTGTATATCCTGGACGAGCCGACGACGGGGCTGCACTTCGAGGACGTGCGCAAGCTGCTCGAAGTGCTCCACCAGCTGGTTGAGCAGGGCAATACGGTGGTGGTGATCGAGCACAACCTCGACGTCATCAAGACCGCGGACTGGGTGCTCGACCTTGGGCCCGAGGGGGGCGTGAAGGGCGGCGAGATCGTCGCGCAGGGGACGCCTGAGGTGGTGGCGAAGGCGAAGGGGTCGTTTACCGGGAAGTATTTGGCGCCGTTGTTGAAGGGGCGATAGCCGTGGATGGGTCGGCTATTCCCAAAGTCGGCCACCCTTCGAGTGCTGCTAGGTCTAGGTCGGTGAATTCTGCGAACATTGCTGCGAACTTTGATGCTCTTGGCTTTACGACAAAGTCAGCGTTCAGAACTTCGGCGTAATTTTCCCTATTAGCTTTCAACCAGCTAATATATTCATCACAAAGAATATCGTTGTATCGATCTTTGCAAAATCCAAGCCACGTGTCGTACTCACTTTTCGAAAGGCAAGAAGCTGCGAGCATCAGGGCGGGCTTCTCCCAGTCGCTCAGATCGGCGAAACGTGTCTTCGCTTCTCTGAAAAAAGCTCGATCCCCAATCCTACCCTTGAGAAGGATCTTTTGGCGTCTCTCAATAACTGTATCACCAAGGCTCAGCTTATCCAGCGATTCGACCGTAATCGCAAGAGCGCCGGAAACGAATAAGTGACTTACCCAGATTCGTGCCAGCGCCATCTCGACGTACGGCCTTTCCTTGGCAATCGATATTATTCGATCTGCTATTTCGCTCGCCAACTTGGGTTGGCGCTGCGCCAGCGATCCTATTAGAATACAAAAATCTCTGGGAACATAATAAAGAAGCTTTGAGAATCGATTTAGAAAAATGAGTGGATCCGTCACGCCGGTTGCGCGAAGAGCTTTCAGAATTAATTTAACCGAGGTATAATCTATTGACGCGCTAGAAATAATATTTTCTAGTTTTATTTCTAGAGTGTCTGGGTCGACGTCCAGTGCGACTGCTTCTTCTATATCCTCATCATCGTATATGGCCTGAATGTAACGATCTAACGCTTTTCGTTCACTATCTGAAAATACATCGCTAAACTTTGATTCTATTTCTTCAATTATTGCTGACTGCGGGAGAATTCGAGTCTTGCTTGCGTTAAGGGAGAGTCCCTCTGTGAGCATGAGATATTCCGCAAGTCTACAAAGCGCCGTATGAGCGGCCTCGGGGCTCTCTACGAATATCTTGAAATCATCGACATAGCGCGTAAACGAAATTCCCTGCTGACGCAGCATCTCGTCAATATCTATTAGCACTCCCTCTGCTATTATGCGTGAGGCTGCCGTTCCAACAGGGAGGCCGTACGATTGCCGTGCCCGAGAAGTCTTTATTATATTTTCGATGATTTTTCGAGCCGAGTTCGGTGCCTTAATGTCATCTAAAACATGCTCAATGCGATGAAAATATATTCTGCTGTAAAAATCAGCGATATCTGTCTCAAGGACCAGTTTCTCTCTCGAGAACGGGTTGTCTGGTGTGCATAGGGTAGTGACCGACACCAACCAGTTATGGTAGGAGCATTCGTTGGAAAAAAATTGGGCGGCACTTTCATCAGGCTCATAGCGATAAGAAAATGCACCTAGCTCTATGTCGAGGCGTTTCTCGTCGATGGCCGGCGCGACGCTCAGTGCCGCTGCGGTGTAAAGCAGGGTATCAGTCGCGTAGAGCTGATGAGCAATGCGGAATGAAGTTTGTGTTTTAGGGCTTAGAACCTCAAAAGCGCCTACTGGCTTGTAAGTGCCGAACTGCAATCCGCATAATTTTTTGACGACAGCATCAGCTGCGTTCGCGTAAAACGCGAATTCGAAAAGCGGTGGAAGAATGTCAGTGTCACCCAGCTCGGCAAGATGACAGATTGCGCGGCGAAATGTTGGATCGTCCATTTTTCGATAATACGTACTTTCGAAGTATAGCCAAGGCCATTTGATTGCACGAGGGCTCTCGATCCTTGAACTTTATTCTGACCGCCCGACAACCCGAATCCCCCGGCCGGCCCAAGTTCCGACGCTCGCCCGCACCCGTAAGAACAGCCAATCTGGGATCGCCCCATAAAAGGGCGTGCCGTCGTCGATTACGCGCACATCCGGCCCCGGCCAACGGAAACTGTTGACCTCCCGCGTGACGATCCAACTGCGCGCGCGGTCGAGGCCAAGGTCGCGCTTGACCAAAGGCGGCAGTTCGATCGCATCCTCGGGTCGTTCGGGCGGCCTGTGGGTCACCGGTGCGACCAGCACGCGCAACCGGTCTCCTGTCTCCTGCGTCGCGAGCACGACCACGCTCGGGCGGTCCTTCAGCCCATCTTCCTGCCCGGCGTCGGCCTCGCGCGCCCACAGATAGGCGTAGGAGAGGACGTCACCCGGCTGCGGGATCGGCCAGCCGCCGCCCCGCTTCACGGGAGCGCTCGCCGGGTTCGGCGTTTTGGATGGCGTCGAGCGTTTCGTCATCCAGATCCTCCACCCGGATCGCTTCGCGATCGCGCCGTTTCAGCCGCTCATATTCCTCGAGCGAGAGCATCACCACGTCGGTCGCGCCGTGGCGGGTGATCCCGATCGGGCGCTGCATCGCCTCGTCCATGTAGAAGCCGAAGCGCTCGGGGAGATCGCTGGCGGATACGGCAAGCATGGGTTTTGACATGGCGCGGACTCAGTCGATGACGAGGCCAATACTACACTGAATTTCGCTGTCGGCCTATGGGCGGGATGCGGTTTTGGCGCTGCTGCCGCCACGACGACCGGGTACTTCGCTTTGGCGAGCGGCATAAGGTCGGCAGGATTATACAAACGGCTCCATCACCCCGCTCACCACCAACAACCCACAAACCCCCGCCAGCATAGCCGCATTCGCCCGCCGCCCCTTCACCAGCAGCAGCGCGATCAGCAGCCCCAGCACCCCGAACCCGCCCACCAGATACACCAGCACCACCAGCCCGTTCCCCACCGGCTCCACCACCTCGGGCCGCGGATGGACCGTGTCGAGCACGACGCCCCCGACCCAGCTCGCCACATTCGCGGTGAGCAGCCCGCCGATCACCAGCCGGTTCTGCTTGTCGTACCATTCGTCGAAATCGGGCCAGTCCTCGGGCGTGTCGGGAAAGATCAGCGTCGCCGCGAGATAATAGACGCCGACCATCGCCAGCACGCTGAGCAGCGTGACGTAATTCGCACTGATCTGCTCGCGCGCATCGAAGGCGAGCAGCCAGAAGCTCGTCAGGTCGAGCATCACCACGAGCCCGAGCAGCGGCGTCGGCCAGCCGATCCGCACCGGCCGCGCGCCGCGCTTCAATTTCAACGCCCGCGAAAAGCCGTTGAGCACGGCGGCGAGCGCCAGGCCCAGCACCAGGCCGAACAGCGTGAACACCAAACCAAATGGACTCATCGTGATTTCCCCCCGGATATCAGGGGGAAGGCTAGCGCGGTCGAGGCGGGGCGTCGAGTCTTGCGCGCCGCGAGGAGGGGGGGCGCAGCAAAGCCGCGCTGCGGCACCACACCGTCTGCCGCTGTGGCAAACCCCGATCATCGGCCAGCGCTGTCGCGCCGCCGCGCGGGCCGCGGCGGGGGCGCTCGTCGCTTGCTGCGCAAAAGCCTCGCCGGCGCGGCGTGAAAAAATCTCGCGGATGGGGCTGTCCTACAGCGCTATGTTCCGTATATGTTCCGAGTCCTCGCTACTCATGGAGAGGACCGACTCATGCCGTCAGACTCGACCCAGCCGCCATCCGACACCGCGCCCGTGCGCGATCCCGCGTCCGATCACCCCGCGCCCCCGCAAACCCCCGACGCGCCACCCCAGCCGCGCACCCGCCACGATCCGCATGCCGCGATCAGGGCGCGGATCCGCAAGCTCCAGCGTGCCGGGGCGGCGCGCACGCCCGAGGCCGCGCCCCATCCCCTGCGCTCGCCGGAGCCCGCCCCGAAGCGCCGTCGCCGCGCCAACGGCATGGTGTGGCGCGACGTCTCCGCCACCGGCTGGACGACCGACAAGCAGCGTGCCTTTCTCGAACATCTCGCGACGCACGGCTGCGTCAGCCACGCCGCGGCGCATGTCGGCCTGTCGAAGCAATCGGCCTATGCGCTGCGCCACCGCGGTGGGCGCACGATGTTCGCGCTCGCCTGGGAGGTCGCGGTCCGCTCGGCGCGCAAAGCGCTGCTCGACGAAGCGTTGGAGCGCGCCTTTGCCGGGCGGTCGCTGCCGGTCTGGTATCGCGGCGAGCACGTCGGCGAGCGCATCGTCCATAACGACCGGCTGCTGATGCAATTGCTCGCGCATCCCTTCGAGCCGATCGATTCGGCGTATGACGCGGCGTCGCTGGCGCAGGCCTGGCCGACGTTGCTCGCGCAGGTCGATGCCGAGCTGCCGTTCGACATGAAGATGCTGCGCACGCGCGACGCCGATCATGACGAAAACGGAAACGATGACGGGCGATAAGGACAGCTCCGGGGGTCAATCGAGTCAAGCGCGCACGCTTCGTCGCACGCTCCCGACCGTATCGCGCGCCGCGCCGGGTCGCTCCGCCGCGCGGCGGGGCGGCGGTGGCGGGCAACCTTATCGCCGCCCGCGCATTGCGCTTGGATACGATAACAGGAGGATTCGAATGCGCACCCTCACTCTCGGCCTGTTGGCCGCTTGTACCCTCGTCGCCGGCTGCGACGAATATGGCGACAGTTACGGCGGCGGCCCGCGCCGCGGCTATGGCGGCGGCTATTCGCAATACGATTACGACCGGCCCGATCCGGCGTATAACGGCTACGATGCCTCGCGCTATTACCGCGACGACAACCGCCGCTATCAGGAGCGCCGGCTGAGCAACAACGACCGCGTCTATCGCGGCAGCGACGGGCGTTACTATTGCCGCCACAGCGACGGCACGACCGGTCTCGTCGTCGGCGGGATCGCGGGCGGCGCGCTCGGCGCGGCGATCGCTCCGGGTGGTTCGGGCGTGCTCGGTGCACTGCTCGGTGCCGCCGGCGGCGCGCTGGCCGGCCAGGCGATCGACAAGGACAGCACGCGCGACGCGCGCTGCCGCTAACTTCCTCGCGCGCGGTGGCCCCGGTCGCCGCGCGCCCGATTTTTCAGAATGAGATGTGACATGGCCAAGACCCAGCTTCCCAAAAGCGCCACCAAGCGCGCCCCCGCGCCGCAGGCTGCCAGCGCCACGCCTGCGATCAGCCGCACCGCGGCCTGGTCGATCGGTGCGGTCGTCGTCGCGGCGGGCGCCGGGCTCGCCGCCTTCCTGACGCGCGGGCGGATCGCGAGCGCGCTCGCCAAGGCGTCGGGAACGGCCGAGGGGCATGTGCCGACCGACCTGCTCGATCCCAAGCGCAATGCCGATGACCGCGCGATCGCCGATTTCCGTCCCGACATGGATGCGGTGATGACCGCCGCCGAGCGCGAGGCGCTGCGCCCGCCGGTCGGCAAGCCGTCGATCACCGCGTCGAACGGCTCGATGAACGCGATGACCGCGCCCGCGAACTAGGCGCTAGCGCCGCGCCCGCAGGGTGGCTCAGGCCGCCGTGCGGGCGAAGCGGCGATGGACTTGCCGCCGCAGGATCGCCTGCCACAAGGGGATCGTCAGCAGCCCCATCTGGCTGAGCGGCGCGATGAAGAAGGCAAGGCCGAACGATGCCGTCGCGCCGAGCACTACGCCGATGCCGCGGATGCGGACCTGGGCGATCGTCTCGGGTGCGGTGTCGGCGCGGACGATACCCGGGCTGGTGGTGCGATATGTCACCCACATGCTGAGCAGCCCGGTGACGATCAGCGTCAGCGCATAGAGCGCCGACGGGACGAGTGTCCCCAGATTGGCGCTCATGAACGCGGTCGCGAAGGGCATGAACACGATCGCGCAGAGCATCAGGATATTGGGCGCGAGCAGCTTGTCCGAATAGCGCCCCGCCAAGGCGAAGGCGCGGTGGTGCCCGGTCCAGAACGCCGCGATGACGAAGAAGCTGACGAAGAAGCCGAACAAGCTCGGGCCGAGATCGGCGAGCGCTTGGAGAAAGGCGGCGGGCGACGCCCCATGTGGCAGATGCGGCGGGTGCACCTCGATGATCAGCAGCGTGATCGCGATCGCGAACACGGCGTCGGAAAAGAAGATCAGCCGCTCGAGCGGGTGATCGGGCCCTGCATGGCCGTGCTGGTCGCTCATACGTATCGTTCCCCCGCGCCCCCTATCGCCGAGCAGGGCGCGCCGACGCAAGCCGGATTGTACAGCGCGACCCCGCATCCCATATCGCCCTCCATGAGCGAGAACAAAATTGTGTGGCACGGCACCACGATCCTGTCCGTGCGCAAGAATGGTCGCGTCATCGTCGCCGGGGACGGCCAGGTGACGCAGGGCCAGACGGTGATGAAACCCAATGCGAAGAAGGTGCGGCGGCTGGGCGACGGATCGGTGATCGGCGGCTTCGCCGGCGCGACCGCCGATGCGTTCACGCTGTTCGAGCGGCTCGAGCGCAAGCTCGAACAGCATCACGGCCAGCTGTTGCGCAGCGCGGTCGAGCTCGCCAAGGACTGGCGGACCGACAAATATTTGCGCAACCTCGAGGCGATGATGATCGTCGCTGACAAGGACGTGACGCTGATCCTGACGGGCAATGGCGACGTGCTCGAGCCCGAGGCCGGGATCGCCGCGATCGGATCGGGCGGCAATTTCGCGCTCGCCGCAGCGCGCGCGCTGGCGGATTATGAGGCCGATGCCGAGACGATCGCGCGCAAGGCGATGGCGATAGCGGGCGAACTCTGCGTCTACACCAACGACCGGCTGACGGTCGAAGGGCTCGACACGAGCGCGTGATGCGCGTCGCCCCGGCGGAGGCCGGGGCCGCTAGGCTCTAGCGCGCGCCCTTGCACCATAGCGGCCCCGGCCTCCGCCGGGGCGACGGAAGCAGATATGAACCAGGACCTCACCCCCAAAGCCATCGTCGCCGCGCTCGACGCGCACATCATCGGCCAGGCCGACGCCAAGCGCGCGGTCGCGGTCGCGATGCGCAACCGCTGGCGCCGCCAGCAGCTCGCACCCGATCTGCGCGACGAGGTCAGCCCCAAGAACATCCTGATGATCGGGCCGACCGGCTGCGGCAAGACCGAGATCAGCCGCCGGCTGGCCAAGCTCGCCGACGCGCCGTTCATCAAGGTCGAGGCGACCAAGTTCACCGAAGTCGGCTATGTCGGCCGCGACGTCGAACAGATTGCGCGCGACTTGGTCGAGGAAGCGATCCGGCTCGAGAAGGAACGCCGCCGCGGTGCGGTCAAGGACAAGGCCGAGGAAGCTGCGATGGCGCGCCTCCTCGACGCGCTGACTGGCAAGGGCGCGAGCGAGGCGACCCGCGAGGCGTTCCGTCAGCGGCTGCACGACGGCCATCTGCGCGACACCGAGATCGAGATCGAACTCGAGGCGGCGCCCGCGATGCCGTTCGAAATGCCCGGCGGTGGCGCTCAGATGATCAACCTGTCCGAGATGATGGGCAAGGCGTTCGGCGGTGGCCAGCTCAAGCGCCGCAAGCTGAGCGTGCCCGCCGCCTGGGACAAGCTCGTCGAGGAAGAGGCCGACAAGCGGCTCGACCAGGACGAGCTCAGCCGCGCCGCGATCGCCGATGCCGAGGCGAACGGAATCGTCTTCCTCGACGAGATCGACAAGATCGCGGTGAGCGACGGGCGCGGCGGATCGGTCAGCCGCGAGGGCGTGCAGCGCGATCTCCTGCCGCTGATCGAGGGAACGACCGTTGCAACCAAATACGGGCCGATGAAGACCGATCACGTGCTCTTCATCGCGAGCGGCGCGTTCCATGTCGCCAAGCCGTCCGACCTGTTGCCCGAGCTGCAGGGGCGTCTGCCGATTCGCGTCGAGCTTAAGGCGCTGACCGAGGACGATTTCGTTGCGATCCTCTCCGACACCAAGGCGTCGCTGACGCAGCAATATGTCGCGCTGATCGCGACCGAGGGCGTCGGCGTCGAGTTCACCGAGGACGGTATCCGTGCCGTCGCGCGGATCGCCGCCGAAGTGAATGGCGAGATCGAGAATATCGGTGCGCGGCGGTTGCAGACGGTGATGGAGAAGCTGCTCGAGGATGTCAGCTTCAATGCCGAGGATCGCGGTGGCGAGACCGTGGTAGTCGATGCGGCGTATGTCGAAACGCATCTGGCGAGCATCGCGCGCAACACCGACCTCAGCCGGTTCGTGCTCTAACAAGGCGGGGCATCGTCTTCGCCTTCAGCACTGTCGCAGCCCCTCCCGTTCGCCCTGAGCCTGTCGAAGGGCACTTCGCCGCTTGCGCAAGGGGGGGGGGGTGCGGCGGGGCTTCGACAAGCTCAGCCCGAACGGGTCTGGAGTGGCGCGCTTTAGCGAGGCTGCGGCGGCTTCGCCCTGGAAACGGCCCGGTTCCTACCGCGGCTTGTCCCACGGCACGAAGCTCCCCAGCCGACAGCGCGGCCCAGGGATCGTGCTGCCCGTGCGTTCGAGCGTGTAGAATTGATCGTTGCGGCACAATTGCCCGCCATAGACCTCGGTAACGACGATCGCATCGTCGTCGAGCCCGGGGCAGCCATCGGGCAAATCGTTGCGCCATATCCGGCCGCCGTCGCGGTACAGCAAGGTGTGGTCGCCGATAACTTGCGGCGCGCCGACGCGGCTGGGTGAAACGCAGGTCTCGGGCTTGCCCGGCGTCCGGCCCGCAAGCGCCTTGGCGAGATCCTTCGCATCGTCCGATGCGGTAGCCCCGCCCATCGCCGCCACCAGCAGCAGCCCGCGGATCACGGCCTGCGATAGGGGACGAAGTCGCCGAAGCTGCAGCTTCCGCTCGGCGTGCTCGTGATGAGATCGGCCGTCCGCACGATATCGCCGCGGCAGAACTGGCTGCCGAAGGTCTTGGTGATGATCGCATCGCCACGCCGTAGGCCGAAGCAGCCGCCGCCGGTATCGTTGACCATCACGTCGTTGCGGCCGTTCTTGTAGAGGATCTTGTCGCCGACGCGCGTCGAGTCGCGATACCGGAAGGTGTCGATGCAGCTTTGCGGCTTGCCCGGCACGAGGCCGGCAAGCTGCTTGTCGAGCTCGATCTGATCGCGCGCCGCTTCACGTGCGCGATACTCTTTCGAGTCGGCGGACAGCGCGGCGCTCGCGCCAGCCAGCACGATGAGCGGAAGGATGAAGCGGAACATGCGATCGGTCCTTTTCAAAACGCTTGCGGCCCCATCCGCGTCATACCGCAGATACGGCTAGAATGCATCCTTGGCTGCACGCCGCTCGGCGAGCTGGTCGGCCGATGTCGCGCGCAGGAACGGGTTGGTCGCTAGCTCAAGCGCGATCGTCGTCGGAACGGTCGGCTCCCCCGCTGCGCGCTGCGCGTCAACCGTAGCCATCCGGTCGGTGACGGCCTGATTGTCGGGCTCGGCAGCGGCGGCATACCGGCCGTTCGACTGCGTATATTCGTGCGCGCAATAAACGATGGTCTCGGGTGGCAGCGCCGCGAGGCGTTGCATATTGCCGTACATCTGCGCGGCATCGCCCTCGAACAGCCGCCCGCAGCCCATCGCGAACAGCGTGTCGCCGCTGAAAAGTGCAGCGTCGTCGGCCATGTAGAACACGATGTGCCCGGCGGTGTGGCCGGGCGTCTCGATCACCCGCGCGACATGCGTGCCGATGCGCACCGAATCGCCTTCGCGCAGGCCGTAATCGAGCGTCGGGATCTTGCCCGCTTCGGCGGCGGGGCCACTAACCACTGCGCCGAGCGCCTTGATCGCGGCATTGCCGCCAGTGTGATCGGGATGCCAGTGCGTGTTCCAGATCTGCGAGATCGTCCAGCCGCGCGCCTTGGCGGCGGTAAGCACGGGGGCGGCGTCGCTCGGATCGATCACCACGGTCTCGTCGGAGACGGGGTCGTGCACCAGCCAGACATAATTGTCGCTGAGCGCCGGGATGCGGACGATCTCGAGCGCGCCTGCCATCACCATTCGCCGGTGTTGGGCATCGACGCCCACGGCTCGGCCGGCGCCAGCGCGCCGCCTTCCTGGAGCAGTTCGATCGAGATGTTGTCGGGGGTGCGGACGAACGCCATGTGGCCGTCGCGGGGTGGGCGATTGATCGTCACGCCGCCATCGTGCAACCGCTGGCACGTCTCGTAGATATTGTCGACGCGGTAGGCGAGATGCCCGAAATTGCGCCCGCCGGTATAGGGTTCGGGATCCCAATTATGCGTCAGCTCGACCTGCGCGTCATGGTCGCCGGGGGCGGCGAGGAAGATCAGCGTGAAGCGGCCCTTCTCGCTGTCCATCCGCCGCACTTCCTCGAGCCCGAGCAGCTTGAAGAACGCGATCGTCGCGTCGGGATCGGTGACGCGGATCATGGTGTGGAGATATTTCATCGGCGCGCTCCATTGTGCTTTGCGCCGAGATAGGCGCGCGCGAGCAGCGATGCCACCCCGATGCGTTCCAAAAGCGTCAGGGCTTGGCGGTGAACTGCAGCAATGCGGCGGCGGCGGCCTTTCCGGCGGCGCTGTCGGGCCGCAGCGTGACGGCTTGCTGCCACGCGGCGCGCGCGCCGGCTTCGTCCTTCGCGAACGCCGCGATATTGCCCGCCTCGAGCTGGACCGCTGGATCGTCGCTGCCGCGCCGCAGCGCTTCGGCGATGTCGTGCTGCGCGCGGACGATCTGGCTCTGCCGCCGCGCGAGCGTCGCCGAGAGCAGCCACGCGAGCGGGTCTTCGGGCACCTCAGCAAGCGCGCGGTCGAGATCGTCGCGCGCCCCGTCGAGATCGCCCCCGGCAACCATCGCGCGCGCGCGGTCGAGATGCGCTTCGCCCAGCGGCAGCCCGCTCAGCGAGCCGCCCGCGAGTGCCGCGTCGAGCGCGGCGCGCGCCCTGGTCGCATCGCCCGAGGCAAGCCAGGCGTTGCCCGCTTGCGCCCAGTAATTGACCGCACGGCCGTCGCCGGCCTTTTCGGCGGCACGCGCGGCGGCGTCGAACGCGGTCGCGGCGGCGGGCCAGCGCTGCTCATTGGCATAGGCCATGCCGAGGCACTGCCCGGCGAGGAAACCGCCGCCGGCGAGTTGCCACTGCCCGGCTTCGGCTTCGGCCAAGGTCGGGTTGTTGGTCGCCAGATCGAGGCACTTTTCGTAGCGCTGCGACGGCGGCGGGGCGGGCGGGCCGATCGGCGCGGCGCTTTGCGCGAACAAAAGGGGAGCGAGCAGCAACAGGGTCATAGATCGGCCATCACACTTTCGAGCGTCGCCTCGAGCAACGCGAGGTCGGCGTCGCGCGACAGGCGGTGGTCGCCTCCCTTCACCAAAGTAAGCTGCACATCGGCTGAACGGAGCTGCTCGACCAGATGGATCGAGCGGTTGGCGGGCACTTCGGTATCGGCCATGCCGTGGAGCAGCCGCACCGGCACGTCGATCGCCAATCCGGCGAAGAGCACGCGATTGGCCTCGCCCGATTGCCAGAAGGCGCGGGTATAGACCATCGGCAGGTCGGCATAGCGCCCGACCTTTTCGAGCCGGCCTTCGGACAGGATCGCGAGCTTCTGTTCGACGGTGAAGCCCCAGTCGGTGAAATCGGGCGCCGCCGCGATCCCGACGAGCGCCACCACCTTTTCGGGATGGTCGCGCGCGACGAGCAGCATCAGCCAGGCGCCCATCGATGATCCGACCAACACCGCGGGGCCGCCTGCGGCTGCGTCGAGCATCGCGACGACATCGTCGCGCCAGCCGGCGAGCGTCTGTTCCTCGAAGTCGCCCTCGCTGCTGCCGCAGCCGCCATAATCGAAGCGCAGATAGGCGCGGCCTTTGCGCTTCGCCCACGCCTCGAGCGCGAGCGCCTTACTGCCCTCCATGTCCGAGCCATAGCCTGGCAGGAAGACGATCGTCGGGCCGGTGCCCTCGGTCAGATGATAGGCGAGTGCGGGGCGGGCGGGGGTGGGGGAGAGCGTGTCGGTCATGGCGCCGGGGCTTAGCGCAAGATCGCGGGAGGGGAAATCGCGCTTTCCTCAGCCTCCCGTTCCCCGGCGCAGGCCGGGGCCCAGTCGCGGGCAGCTGCAGGGAAGCGCTGCGCTCTACCGGCTCGCGCTTCGCTGCTGGGCCCCGGCCTGCGCCGGGGAACAGGAGCGAGTTGGCCTGTTATTGCGCTTCCACGAACGCGACCACCGCGGTCTTGAACGCCTCGGGCTGGTCGAGCATCACCATGTGCGCACTCTCGGCAATGTCGGCGAAGGCGATATGCGCCGCGGCGGCGTATTGCTTGCGATAGAAGGCGTCGGCCTTCGCCTTTGGCAACGTCGCCGCATTCCACGGATAGAGCATCGTGATCGGCGTCGCGATCGTCGCGAGCGACGGGCGCAGGTCGGTCGTCAGATCCTCGTACATCGCCTCGCCGGTGACGCGCGGATCGGCGGCCTTCGCCCAGGCGGACATCGTGACGACGCTGCCGGGCTTGAGCGCGAGTCCCCGCGTTTGCGCCGCGACCATTTCGTCGCTCAGCGGCTTGCCATAACTGGCGACGATCCCGTCGCGCATCTTGGCAGCGTACGGCGCGACCATCGCGGGCGTCGGATCGACCCCGGGCGGGGCCATGATCACCGCGAAGAACGGCAGCGAATCGACGATCATCAATCGCGACAGGTCGCTCGGATGCGCTTTTGCGAGCATCAGGCCGACCAGCCCGCCCATCGAATGCCCGACGACCAGCGCCTTCTGCAGCTTCTCCGCCGCGATATAGCCGTCGAGATCTGCGACGATCCCATCGAGCACGCCGGGCTGGAGATTGGCCCCCGGATCGTCGCCGCCGAAACCGTTGACCTGCACCAGGATGACACGGTGCTTCGCGGCGAGCGCGGGCGCGACGCCGTCCCATACCGCGCGCGGGGAGGCGAGGCCGGGGATCAGGATCACCGGGCTGCCCGTGCCGATCGTCACGATCGAGATATGCGGCAACCGCACCTCGGGTGTCGCCGCAAGCGGCGCCGCGAGGGCGGGCGTGGCGGGAAGCAGCGCGAGCGCGGCAACGAGGCAGGCTTTGACGACAGGCTTCACGCTACATCTCCTTTGGAGGGGCTGGCAAAAATCGCTTCGATCGGGAGCTCGAACAGTTCGGCGATGCGGAAGGCGAGCGGGAGCGAGGGATCGTAGCGCCCGGTCTCGATCGCGTTGACGCTTTGGCGCGATACGTCGAGCCGCTCGGCGAGATCGCCCTGGCTCCAGTTGCGCTCGGCGCGGAGCACCTTGAGGCGGTTGATCATGCCGCGTCCTCGCCGCGCCGCTCGATCACGGCGTTGACCGCCGATCCGAGGCCCAGCCCGGCAAACCATGCGATCGGCACGAAGAACAGCGGCACGTGCGGCGCGTGTGCATAGACTTCGAGAAACCCCCAGCCGGTCGCGAGCGTCATCGCAAAGCCCGTCGCGACCAGCGCCTTGCGCACTTCGAGCATCCGCCGATATTCGTCGCGCAGGTCGATCAGATAGCGCCCGATGATCCAGAACACCGCGCTGAGCGGGAACGCGGGGAGCAAAGCGATCAGCCACAGGAGCGGCCCCTCGGCGTGGAGCGCGCGGATCAGGAAGGGCGATACCCAGACCAGCACGGCGTAGAGTGCCATCGCGGGGACGAAGCGGCGCAGATAGGCGCGGTCGGCCGGGTCGATACGGCGGCTCACAGCGCGGCGTCCGCGCCGAACAGGCGATCGGCGCAGTTGCCCAGACCCAGTCCGCCGAACCATAGCACCGCGACGTAATAGGGCTCGACATGGCCGACGAGGTCGAACGCCTCGAGGAAGCCCCACAAGGTCGCGGCGCTAAGCGCGAAGCCGCTTGCCCACAGTGTCTGGCGGACCATCAGCATGCGCAGATATTCGTCCCGCTCCTCGAACAGATAGCGCCCGATCGCGACGAATACGCCGATGATCGGCAGCGCCGGCAGTACCGCAACGATCCAAGCGGCGGGGCCGGCGACGCGGTGATGCTTGAAAGCATAGACCGCGGCAAGCAACGCGGCGGCGTACAGCAGCGCCAGCCAGAGCGTGCGGACTTGATAGCGGCGGGCGGCAACGGTGCGCGACATGGAAAGCTCCCTTTCACGTTTGTGAAGGAGGCTTTACAGTCAAGGTCGCTTGTCTGTCAAGCGAGCTTTCCATCCGGTTTGTGCTGCGGGTCTACCTCTTCCGTCACCCCGGCCTTGTGCCGGGGTCTACCGGGATGCGCGTACTACAGCGACCACTCGCGCGGCGCGGTGGACCCCGGGACGAGCCCGGGGTGACGACGGGGCGAGTGAACCAGCCCGAACTTACGCGCCGATCGCCCGCGCGACGGCCTCAGCCACCTTGATCCCGTCGACCGCCGCCGACAGAATCCCCCCGGCGTACCCAGCGCCTTCGCCCGCCGGGAACAGCCCGGAAGTGTTGAGGCTCTGGAAATCGTCGCCGCGCGTGATGCGGAGCGGCGAGGAGGTGCGCGTCTCGACGCCGGTCAGAACCGCGTCGGGATGGTCGTAACCGGGGATCTCGCGGCCGAACTGGACGAGCGCCTCGCGCATCGCGGTCACCGCGAACTCGGGCAGGCATTGCGCGAGGTCGGTCATGTGGACGCCGGGCTTGTACGACGGCACGACGCTGGCGAGCTTGGTCGAGGCGCGCCCGGCAAGGAAATCGCCGAGCAATTGCGCCGGCGCGGCATAGGTCGATCCCCCCGCGACGAAGGCGCGCGATTCCCAATGGCGTTGCAATGCTATCCCGGCGAGCGGATCGCCGGGATAATCGCGCGCCGGGTCGATCCCGACGACGAGCCCCGAATTGGCGTTGCGCTCGTTGCGCGAATATTGGCTCATGCCGTTGGTCGCGACGCGGCCCTCCTCCGATGTCGCCGCTACCACCGTTCCGCCCGGGCACATGCAGAAGCTGTACGCCGTGCGCCCGTTCTTGGCGTGGTGCGACAGCGCGTAATCGGCCGCGCCGAGGATCGGGTTGCCGGCATTGGGGCCGAAGCGCGCATCGTCGATCCACGATTGCGGATGCTCGATGCGGACGCCGATCGAGAAGGGCTTGGCCTCGAGATAGACGCCCTTGTCATGCAGCATCGCAAAGGTGTCGCGCG
Source organism: Sphingomonas sp. AAP5 (assembly GCF_004354345.1). Taxonomy (NCBI): domain Bacteria; kingdom Pseudomonadati; phylum Pseudomonadota; class Alphaproteobacteria; order Sphingomonadales; family Sphingomonadaceae; genus Sphingomonas; species Sphingomonas sp. AAP5. Next base: position 294,810 of record NZ_CP037913.1, read on the forward strand.
CGCTGTGGCCGACCGCGAGCACGACCTGTTCGGCTTCCAGATAATCGCCCGTATGCAGGTGCAGCCCGCGCACTTTCCGCGTGCCATCGGCGGCGGTCGCCACGTCGATCCCGTCGACACGCGTCTCGAAGCGATATTCGCCGCCGAGCGCTTCGATCGTCGCGCGCATGCTCTCGACCATCGTGACGAGGCGGAAGGTGCCGATATGCGGGTGCGCCTCGGTCAGGATCTCAGGCGGCGCGCCCGCCTTGACGAATTCGATCAGCACCTTGCGATCGAGATGCCGCGGGTCCTTGATCCGGCTGTAGAGCTTGCCGTCGGAGAAGGTCCCCGCGCCGCCCTCGCCGAACTGGACGTTCGATTCGGGGTTGAGGACGCTCTTGCGCCACAGACCCCAGGTATCCTTGGTGCGTTCGCGCACGACCTTGCCGCGATCGACGATGATCGGCTTGTAGCCCATCTGCGCGAGGATCAGCCCGGCGAACAGGCCGCACGGGCCGGTGCCGATGACGACCGGGCGCGGGCCGCTATAATTCGCGGGGGCCTGGGCGACGAATTTGTACGCCGTGTTCGGCGTCGGCTGGACGTGGCGGTCCTTCTTGAAGCGCGCGAGCACGGGGGCTTCGTTGCGGAGCGTGACGTCGACCGAATAGACGAGCTGGATGTCGCTCTTGATCCGCGCATCGTGCGCACGCCGCGCGATCGAGAAGCGGACGAGGTCGCGCGGGGTGATCCGCAAGCGATTGCGGATCGCGGCGGTCAGTTCCTCGTCGGCATGGTGGAGCGGGAGCTTGAGTTCGGTGATGCGGAGCATCGCGACGCTGTAGCGGGGAAGGAGGCGTTCGGGAATGTAGTTCCTCCCCGGCACGGGGAGGGGGACCGTGAGCATTCAGCGAACGGTGGAGGGGGCTGGCAACGGGCGCAGCGCACGTGGCCCGCCCCCTCCACCCCTCGGCTGCAGAAGCCGAGCGGTCCCCCTCCCCGTGCCGGGGAGGATTAAGGGTTCAGATCACATATTCGACGGTGCGGCGCTGCAATTCATCCGCGCTCGCCGCCGCGCGCTTCGCCACGATCTGCGCGTTCAACCGCATCACTGTGCGGCTGCCGGTGGTCTTGAACGCGAACGGCAGGAACGCATGCACCACGCCGGCAAGCCCGCCGCCGATCATCGTCATGCCAAAGCGCGAGGCGACGAGGAAATGCTCGCCGAAGGTCTCGCCGACCGAGGCGGGGTGATCGAGGAACAGGCGGCGAAACATAAGGCGGCTCCTTGTAGGTCAGCGCAGTCTAGCGGCAATCTGTGGCAACATGTCGGCAGCAAGCTGGCTCAGCGTATCGTCGCGCGCCCCCATTACCACGATCCTGTCGCCGGGTCGCGCCTGCGCGACGATCCACGCGGCGGCATCGGCGCGGTCGGCGAGGTGATGGGCTCGCGCGCCGATCTCGGCGACGATGTCGGCGCTGGTCACTTCGCGCGCGACGGTGCCGCCCTGATAGACCGGGTCGGGCAAGACGAGCCGGTCGTCGCCGCCGAGCGCATCGCGGAACATCGCGACCAGTTCGGTCCGCATCACCTTGAGCGGCCCATAGCCATGCGGCTGGAACAGCACGAGCAGCCGCCCGGGGAAAGCATGCAACGTCGCCAGCGTCGCGGCGATCTTGTCGGGGTTGTGCCCGAAATCGTCGAGCACGGTGACACCGGCAGCCTCCCCGACCAGCTCGAAGCGGCGCTTGAGGCCGGTGAAGCCAGCGATCGCGGCGATGGCTTCGGGAAGCGGCACACCGGCTGCGCGCGCCGCGCCAAGCGCCGCGAGCGCGTTCGACACGTTGTGCCGCCCCGGAACGGCGAGCCGGACCGCGTGGGTCGCGCCAGCGGCGATCAGATCGAACCCGATGGCGAACGGCTCCGGCGCAAGGTTGCGCGCGCTCAGGTCGGCGTTGGCATCGACCGCGAAGGTGACGAGCTTTGCCCGATCGAGCGTCGATGCGAGCGCGGCGGTCTCGCTGTCGCCGATATTGAGCACCGTCGTCTCGGCCTTGCCTGCGAACTCGCCGAACAGCGCGCGCAACTCCTCGAGCGACTTATGGTCGAGGCTGACATTGTTGAGCACTGCGATCTTCGGCGCATAGAGCGCGATCGACCCGTCGCTCTCATCGACTTCGCTGACGAACGCCTCGCCCGCGCCGACCAGCGCGCTGGCAAACGGCGCATCGGGGCTCGCAAAGTTCTTCATCACCGCGCCGTTCATCACGGTCGGGTCGCGCCCGCAGGCGTGGAGGATCCAGCCGATCATCCCCGTCACGGTCGACTTGCCGCTCGTCCCGGCAACGCCGATCGGCAGCGCGCTCGCGTTGAACAGCGAGGCGAGCAGTTCGGGCCGGCTGAGCCGTTGCGCCCCGACGCGCTCGGCAGCGACGATGTCGGCCACCGAGGCTTCCACAGCGGCCGAAGCGACGACGATCTGCTCGGCCGAGGTCACGCCCGAGCCGTCCTGCGGGAACAGCGTCACGCCCTTTGCGGCAAGGTCGGCGAACTTGGCGGGCAGCGCGCCGCGATCGAGCGAACGGTCAGAACCCGCCACGCGCGCACCGCGCCCGGCGAGGATCATCGCGAGCGGCATCATGCCGCTGCCGCCGATGCCTACGAAGAAATAGGGGGCGAAGAAGTATGATTTGCCGTTGCTCATGGCCGGGGGCTATCGCGGGCAGCGACGGAGTGCAACGGAGCTGAACATGCGAATTGGGATCGTGGCACCCGCCAAGGGGATCGACGAAGCGCTCGCCTCGCGGGCGCTCGGCCTTGCGGCGGTGGCGATGCCTTCGGTCGATCTCGTCTTCCATCCGCAATGCTTCCTGGCCGACGGCCATTTCGCCGGCCCCGACGCGGCGCGCGCGGCGGCGTTCCTCGAAATCGCCAACGATCCTGCGTTCGACGCGATCTGGTTCGCGCGCGGCGGCTATGGCTCGGACCGCATCCTCCACACCGTCATGCCGCTGCTCGGCGAGGCCGCGCGGCGGAAGACCTATCTTGGTTTCTCCGACATGGGGTTCCTGCTCGGCGCGCTCTATGCCGCCAAGATCGGGCGACCGGCGCACGGCCCGATGATTCTCGATGCGCGGCGCAGCGATGGCGGCTTCGCCTTCGCGCGGGGCTTGCGCTGGCTCGCCACCAAGGACCGCGCGGTGCTCGAACCCGGGCTCGACGGACACCCCGCTGCCGCGTTCAACCTCGCGATCCTGACCGCGCTGATAGGCACGCCGTGGCTGCCCGATCTCACCGATCACGTGCTGCTGATCGAGGAAGTGTCCGAACCGCTCTACCGTATCGACCGGATGCTCTTCACCATGGCGCACGCGACGCAGTTGAAGGGGCTGGCGGGCGTGCGGCTCGGCAACGTCACCGATATCCAGGCCAACGAACCGCCTTGGGGCGAAAGCCTCGAGACGATGATCGTGCGCTGGTGCGGTGAGATGGGTGTGCGCTATCTCGGGCGCGCCGAAATTGGCCATGGGGCGGGCAATCACGTCGTCCCGTTCGGCCTGGCGTAGCGCCGCATGGGCGTTGCCCCGCATGGGCGTTGCCCCGCCCGCCAATCTCGGCGATACGGGGCGGATGAAGCGACTCTTCGCGGCGTGCGCGCTCTCCCTCCTCGCCTGGGCGCAACCGGCGGCAGCGCAATCGATCCTGCGCGATGCCGAGACCGAAGCGATGTTCAACGACATGTCGCGTCCGCTGATCCTGGCGGCGGGGCTCTCGCCGAGGAACGTCAAGGTCGTCCTGATCAACGACGATTCGATCAACGCCTTCACCGCGGGCGGGCAGACGATCTATGTCCACTCGGGGCTGATCCAGGCCGCCGACAATGCCAACCAGGTCCAGGGCGTGATCGCGCACGAGCTCGGCCATGTCGCCGACGGGCACGTCGTGCTAATGGATGCCGGTGTCCGGCCCGCGCTCGGCGTCTCGATCCTCAGCATGGTGCTCGGTGTCGCGGCGATCGCCGCGGGCGCGCCCGAGGCGGGGGCGGGGATCCTCTCGGCCGGCACGACCGCGGCGCAGGGCAAGTTCCTCGCGTTCAGCCGCGTCCAGGAATCGACGGCCGACGCCACCGGCGCGAAATTCCTGCGCGAGGCCGGCGTCACCGGCAAGGGCATGCTGACCTTCTTCAAGAAGCTGCAGAACGAGGAATATGCGTACGGCCTGAAGAACATCGATCCGTTCGCGCAGAGCCACCCGCTGTCGGGCGAGCGCATCGCCAGCCTGACTGCCGACGTCATCGCCTCGCCGGCCTATGGCAAGAAGCCCGACCAGGCGCTCGAGGAACAGTTCAAGCGCATCAAGGCCAAGCTGCTCGGCTATGTTGCCGACCCCAAGACCACGCTCAACACCTATCCCGACGAGGATCAGAGCCTCTATGCGCACTATGCCCGCGCCTATGCCTGGCACAAATCGGCGTACCCCGAGAAAGCCGATGCCGAGGCCGCTGCGCTGATCAAGGCAGCCCCGCACGACCCCTATTTCCTCGAGATCCAGGGCCAGATCCTGCTCGAAGCGGGCAAGCCGGTCCAGGCGCTGGCCCCGTTGCGCGAGGCGACCGAGCTGTCGCGTAACGCGCCGCTGATCGCGACGACCTTCGGCCACGCGCTGATCGCGACCGAGGACAAGGCGAATTACCCCGAGGCGATCAAGGTGCTGCGCCAGGCAGTGGCGCGCGACGACGAAAATCCCTTCGCCTGGTATCAGCTCGGCACCGTCTACGAGGCGATGGGCGACCAGCCGCGCGCGATGCTGGCAAGCGCCGAGCAAGCGAGCCTGACGGGCAACGTCCCGCTCGCCGCGTATAGCGCGCGCGGCGCGATGCAAGGGCTCGCCCCCAACAGCGTCGACTGGATCCGCGCGCAGGACATCGCGCTCGCCGCGCAGAACGAAATCGACGACAATCCGAAGAAATATAAGAAGAAACGCTGATGCGCCCGGCCTGGAATTCCATAACCCTCGCGCTCGTCGCGGGGCTGATCGGCGCGGCCGGTTTTGCCAGCCTCGAACGGCTGATTCCGGCGAGCGGGGGGGAGCGCGCACGCGTCGAAGGCATGGTGCACGATTATCTGATGGCGCATCCCGAGATCCTTCCCGCGGCGATGGACGCGCTGCGCGACCGTGGCCATGCCGAGACGATCGCGGCGAACCGCAGCGCGATCTACACGCCGGTCGGCAGCGCCTGGGCGGGGAGCACCAACCCGGATGTCACCGTGGTCGAATATTTCGATTACAATTGCGGCTATTGCCGCGCCAGCCTCCCGACCATCGCGGCTTTGCTCAAGAGCGACCCGAAGATCCGCATCGTCTATCGCGACTTCCCGATCCTCGCGCAAAGCAGCATCGATGCCGCGCGGATGAGCTTGGCGGCGGCCGAGCAGGGCAAGTTCCAGGCGTTCCACGACGCACTCTATGCCGGCGGCCCGGTCAGCACGCAGAGCATCGCCGCGGCGGCGAAGACCGCGGGCGTCGATGCCGCGCGCGCCGCGGCCTATGCGCCGCGCGCCGAGCAGGAGATCACCTCGAACGCAACGATCGCACGCGCGCTCGGCATGACCGGCACGCCGAGCTGGGTGATCGGCACCAAGGTGGTTTCCTCCGCGCTCCCGCTCGAGGACTTGCAAAAGGCGGTCGCCGAAGCGCGTGCGGCTGGGCTCAAGTAACACCCGTCACCCCGGCCTTGTGCCGGGGTCCACCGTGCGGCGCGCGGTCCGGCGGCAGTTCGCGCGGCACAGTGGACCCCGGCACGAGGCCGGGGTGACGGCGCGATAGGCATCGCGACTTTCATACCGAGCGGTTGTTATCTCCCCGCTACCGCCCTATCTGCGCGACAACAATCGGGGGCAGCATGGACACCATTCTATCGATCGCGGGCGTGTCGAAGACCTACGCCTCGGGACATCGCGCGCTCGAGCCGGTCGATCTCGACATCGCACGCGGCGAGATCTTCGCGTTGCTCGGGCCCAACGGCGCGGGCAAGACGACGCTGATCTCGATCATTTGCGGCATCGTCACCCCCAGCACGGGGACCGTGACGGTGCTCGGCCATGACGCGCAGAAGGATTTCCGCAGTGCGCGCCGCGCGATCGGCCTCGTGCCGCAGGAACTGTCGGTCGACATGTTCGAGACCGTGCTCGCCACCGTCAAGTTCAGCCGCCGCCTGTTCGGCAAGGGCCCGAACGACGCGCATATCGAGCAAGTGCTGCGCGACCTGTCGCTGTGGGACAAGCGCAACGCCAAGATCCGCGAGCTGTCGGGCGGCATGAAACGCCGCGTGCTGATCGCCAAGGCGCTCAGCCACGAACCCGAGATCCTGTTCCTCGACGAGCCGACTGCAGGCGTCGACGTGGCTTTGCGCCGCGACATGTGGAAGCTCGTCCACAAGCTCCGCGCCGCCGGCACGACGATCATCCTGACGACCCATTACATCGAGGAGGCCGAGGAGATGGCCGACCGCGTCGGCGTGATCGATAAGGGGCGGATCATCTTGGTCGAACAGAAGGCCGCGCTGATGAAGAAGCTCGGCAAGCGGCGGATGCTGATCGCGCTGCAAGCGCCGATGACCGCAGTGCCCGCCGACCTCGCGGCATGGAACCTCGCACTGGAGGATGAGGGCGCGACATTGCTCTACACCTTCGATTCGGAGAATGAGGACATTCCGGGGTTGCTCGCGAAGCTCGGCACGCTCGGCATCGGCTATCGCGATCTCGAGACGCACAAGAGCTCGCTCGAAGACATTTTCGTCGATCTCGTCGAACCGAAGGACGCGGCATGAGCGCCTGGGCATCTCTTCCACCGGGTCCGCTCGTGTTGGGCAGTGCTTCGACAGGCTCAGCACGAACGGAAACAGGGAGGATCGCTGCATGAGCACGCACGCCGCAACCAAGGCCCCCGCGGTCAATTTCCACGGCATCTGGGCGATCTATCGCTTCGAGATGGCGCGCGCGCTGCGTACCTTGTGGCAAAGCCTCGTCACGCCGGTGATCACCACCTCGCTCTATTTCGTCGTGTTCGGCGGGGCGATCGGGTCGAAGATCAGCACGGTCGGCGGGGTCGGCTATGGCAGCTTCATCGTGCCCGGCTTGATCATGCTCTCGCTGCTGACGCAGAGCATCTCGAACGCCTCGATCGGCATCTATTTCCCCAAATTCACCGGCACCGTTTACGAGCTGCTCTCGGCTCCCGTGTCGGCGATGGAGATGGTGATCGGCTATGTCGGCGCGGCGGCGACCAAGTCGATCGTGCTTGGGCTGATCATCCTCGCGACGGCTTCGCTGTTCGTGCCGCTCAGCATCGTCCATCCGGTCGCGATGCTCGCCTTCCTTGTGCTGACGAGCGTCACCTTCAGTCTGCTTGGTTTCATCATCGGCGTGTGGGCGAACGGCTTCGAGCAGCTGAATTTCATCCCCGCGCTGCTGATCACGCCGCTGACCTTCCTTGGCGGCGCCTTCTATTCGATCGACATGCTGCCGCAGCCGTGGCGGACGGTGAGCCTGTTCAACCCGGTGGTGTATCTGGTGAGCGGCTTCCGCTGGGCGTTCTTCGACAAGGGGGATGTGTCGGTGGGCTTGAGCCTGGGCGTGACCGCGCTGTTTTTGGTCGTCTGCCTCGGTGTCATATCCTGGATCTTCAAGACCGGCTGGCGGATGAAGAACTAATCTCCCTCTCCCGAAGGGAGAGGGATTTAGGGCATTACCGGCAGCACGATCTTCGAGCCGGCGCACACCTTCTGCGTCGCCTTGACGAAATCCCCCGCCTTCGCCCGCGCGATATTGGGGACGAAGCGCTGCGGGTTGCGGTCGATCACCGGGAACCAGCTCGACTGAACCTGCACCATCAGCCGGTGGCCCTTCAAGAACACATGGTCGTGCTCGCGCAGCGCCACTTCCCAGCGCGTCACCTTGCCCGGCGCCAACGGCTGCGGGTTCGTGTCGCTCGCAAGGAAACGCCCCCGCCTGACATCCATCGCGATCGGCAGCTGATAGCCGTTGAGCGACTTGGCATAGTCGCCGGGCTTTGGCGATTCGGCGTTCTGCACTTGGTTGTCCGGATAGACGTCGATCAACTTGACGACGAAGTCGCTGTCGGTCCCGCTGGTCGAGGCGGCAAGCTGCGCGAGGACATGCCCCGTCACGCTCAGATCCTTCTCGAGCGGCGCGCTCGTATAGCTCAGCACGTCGGGCCGCCCGCCGAGGAAGCGCTGGTCGGCCGCCTCCCACCACGACCAGTCGGGCGACAGATACGTCCCGGACATCGGGCGCGCGCGGAACGGCACCGGGTTGGCCGGGTCCGACACATAATCGCGGCACGCTTCGCCCGGTGCCGGTGCCTTGAACGACAGCGAGCCGTCGGCGTGGAGATACAGGTCGGTCGGCTTGGTGCCTGCCGCCGGCCACGCCGTGTAGCTCTTCCACGCCCAGCTGCCGCTCTGGAAGCTCTTCACGCCGGTCGTCGGCTTCGCGCCCGTCCCGTGGAGCCAATAGGCGAAGAACGGCGCCTGGATCTGCTCCTGGAACTGCGTCCCGCTCGGCACGCCGTACGGGATGGGCCCGAGCGCATTGGTCGGCCGCTGCCACCAGCCATGCGCCCAAGGGCCGGCGACCATCGTCGCGAGATGATCGGGGTCGTTCTGCGCCTGCTTGAAATAGATCTGCCACGATCCCGACGGATCTTCCTGATCCCAATAGCCCGCGACGTTGAGCGTCGGCACCACGGTTTTGCCGAGCCGGTCGCTCCAGCGCTGATCGGTATAGAAGGCGTCGTGATTGGGATGGTCGAGCAAGGCGGTGAACATCGGCACCTTGCCCTTGAACTCGGTCTTGTCGATCTGCTCGACCGGGCCCTTGGCGAGGAACCAGTCGTACGTGTCGTAGCGATCGTATTGGAACGACGTGTCCTGCGTCTTGTCGAGCTGGAGCATCGCCAGCCAGTCGGTCGCATACGACAGGCGTAGCGCGCCGTTTCGGTGGAGATCGTCTGACTGCCAGTAATCCACCCACGCCGCCTGCGGGCTGACCGCCTTCAGCGCGGGATGCGGGCCGATCAGTGCGATCGCCGCGGCGAAGCCGGGGTAGGACACGCCCCACATCCCGACCTTGCCGTTGTTTTGTGCGACATTCTTCACCAGCCAATCGATGCTGTCATAGGCATCGGTCGCTTCGTCGACCTGCTTCGGGTCGCCGGGATGCACCGAGGTAGACAGCGTGAACACGCCATCGGACTTGAAGCGCCCGCGCATCGATTGCTCGACATAGATATAGCCGTCGCGGTCGAGCGCGACTTGATTGCCGGGAACCTTCTTCGGCGCGGAGTCGGGCACGCCGTAGGGTGTACGCGAGAACAGGATCGGCAGCGGTCCGGTCTGGTTCCGCGGACGCAAGATCACGGTCTGGAGCCGCGCGCCGTCGCGCATCGGAACCATCACTTCTTCGTAGGTGTAGGGGGAGAGCGCGGGGGCAGGGGCCGCTACGGGCGCGGCCTGCGGGCGCGCAGCGATCGGGCCGGCCAGCGCGACACCGGCAGCCAGCGCCGCCACAACTTTACGCATACCCAACCCCCAAACGTCACCCCGGCCTCGTGCCGGGGTCCACCGTGCCGCAAACGCTCACGCGGCAAGTGTGCGGCACGGTGGACCCCGGGACAAGCCCGGGTGGTAAACATAACTCAGGATCGAACGACGTATCTTACCGATCGATCCCTTTCGCTCACAAGAGCTGGAGCTAGTTCATTTGCCTAGTTCGGCCTCCGCTGCCTCAGCGCCTTCGGTATATCGGGCATTATTTTTGTTGGTTTCAGAAACCCAGCCTTCAATGGCCTCATGCTTTAATCGGCACCTCTGGTATTCGTTGGCGACTTTAACGAGCAGCACGTCGGTGGGCTTCTTTATACCCTTCAACAAATCTGGACATGGCTCCATGATCTCTTTGGGTATTTGGATTGGCGGGACCGTCAATCTAACAGCCCCTAATCCGCTCTCACTCAACTGAGACTCAAGTTTCGATCCGAACGGAACGGGTGATAATTTACTCAGTACAGAGACAGACCAGCGCCTCAATTCTGGGCTCGCATCCTTTTTAGAAAGAATCGTTGTCGCCATTTCAACATAGTCTTTATCGACAGCGTTTGACCCGCTCTGATAACCGATGGCTCCAGCAGCTACTGAGGCCACCGCTCCGATCGCAGCGACAGCCACAATCCCCCAAGTTTCTGTGTTAGGCACCGTGTCCCCGGCCTTCGATAGTTTGCGAGAGGCCACATTAGGCTGCGCAATACGCTGGGTCCAACAGCATTACAGAAACGTGTCTCGCCAATTGCGGAGATAAGCGGCAACCGCCGTTCTCCCGAATCACGAAGTCTGCGCCGCTGAAAGTGTGCTGGGCGACGAACGCCAATATCATAGCGTCGATCCGGGACCGCTTTGGCTCGATCAAGTCGAGGATGAAGGCGGGGTTTCCCCGCTTGCCGCTGTGCATGATGCCCAGCGTTGGATCATAGCCATCGGCGATCGCTTGAATCTGGAGGCGTTGCAACGTCACCGCGTAGGCGTAGTTCAAGAGCGCATTGACCGGGTGCGATGCGTTGCGGTTCTCTGGCTTCACTCCGTTCGCCAGCGAGCTGCGGCCCTTATAGGTTAGCCAAGCGTCCGGGACCGGATGTCGCTTGGTCCCTTTCCACGAGATCGCCATTCCCTGCCACGCCGCGAAGTAGGCGGAAGCGCATTCCCCTTCGATCGCGAAGACGGCGTTCAGGTCGCCGAATTTGTCGCTCGCCAGTCGTTCGATCCCGACCAGCGATTTCCTGAGAGCCAAGGCCTGTGACCGCGAAGGTGAGATATGCGCTTCCAACGTCTCGATGCTGGCGGCTAGCTTCTGCTGGATCAGGTCGGCAGCAAACGTGATCCGCGCCGTTTCATCCGCGCGGGTTTCTTGCTGCCATCGCACCTTCCCACGGTCGGCTGCATAACCGTTGCAGGCCTGAACGGAAACGCCATCGCCTTTCCAATCGAGACAAATTAGCGTCACGTCTTGCTCGGCTAGCCAAGCCAGAACATCGAACGAGAGCCCTCCGCTGCAATCGACTGCGACGATGCGGGGTGGCAGGTCAAGGTCGCCACGGAAAAAGCGATAGACTTCCGGCTCCTGCCGATAATGCGTCAGGCCACCGCGAATATGGAGAGAGCCCTTCTCGACCCGCATATGCACGCCGTCACCGGTCAGGATCAGCGGCGTAGATTGGCGTTCGCGGAGCGCGCGGGTTCCGCCCAATTCGATTGATTTCTGTAACCAATAATCGCTGCGGACTGTCCATTCGCTCAGACCGGCAATGATTTCATGCTTCATAATTCGCCTCTGAGTTGCTAATAAACTTTAGCAAATTCGAACGAAATTCTGAAGCATTCTCCCGTACAATCTTGATTAATTTCAGCTCGGATTCAATCGCTCCTTCTAACCTCCACGATGAATTGCGCCCGTCGCGGCAATCAGTATCAATTTCAAATGCAATTCTAATTAATTGAGAAATTCGAACTTCCAATGCTGGAGCACGACTCGCTCTTAATTGAAACAAAGGTAACACAATTTGCTCGGGCAATGGCACTCCTGCAATCCACAACATGCCGTAATTCAATATACCAGAACGCTCACGAATTTTCAGAATTTCAAGGCAAATTGCAAAATCGGATTCCGGCAGCCGGTCAAGATATTTGCCGGGTTGGTTGGCTCCATCCGCCATGTGGCCATTACGCCATGCGCGCCTTATCTCTTCGGATGTGATATCTGCTTCGATTTCAGCGCGCATAGCGGCTGCGGCTTCTTCATCCATTTTTAAATCTAGTGGAAACGATAGCGGGGCCATTTCATGGAAAAGCCTTTCCGCCTTGTCATCGGCAAACTCGTCCAATTGCAATATGGAAAGGCGGCGATATTGATCTGGCGTCATTCCGCTCAGCGCTAGCCACCCGGCGATTTCGCTGTCGCTAACAATCCCACCGCGTTCAGCGTCGGCAACTGTGTGGAATTTGCTTTCACGCCATCGGTTGCTCTCCACAAAAGATCGATTACGCCTGCGCTCGGCCCTGAATTCGCGCTTCAGGGCCGCGCGAATTGTTTCCGGCGCGATGTCCTCGCCGGACAACCAAAACCCAAGCCACCACTGTGATTGCCGATACGCGCCCCAACTTTTGTAACGGCAAATGCGCAAGGCGCGGCGATAGCTTGCGATAGGCCAGTGCCGATCTGGCGAGCGGCCCCGCCCGCGTCCTTTCGGTGCCGCTGGTCCCGGCAACAATCCATCCTCTCGCCAGTCCCGGAATTGCCGATCGGTGACGACTTCGCCGTACCGCTCATATGCGTGGTCATGAAGGCGTGGGAAGAATTCGCGGAACAGCACTAGCTACCCTTTTATGTCTCCCATTTATTTGGCGTGCGTCCTGTTTCAATGTGATGAATTTGCCCGGCTCCCATTGTTGGAGCCAAGCCAGTGCGAATCAGACCGAGAGGCCCGGAAGTTTACCGCAAGCGCATCGAGCGGGCGCTTGCGAAGGGGTTGAGCAAGAGTGCGGCTCGTGGCCATGCCAAGATTGGCGAGCCGACCGTTTCGGGATTGGCGGTCAAACCAGATACGCGACTAGGCGAAGGGTTTGCGCGGGTGGCGAACGGTGAAAGCCTGACGGCAACCGCTCGGGCGTTGCGCATTTCGCGGGAGCGCCTGCGCCGATCGATCGCGGAACATGGTGATTATGTGCGGGAAGGTCGTCGCTATGCGTTCAAACCGAGCATCGAAAATAGCCTCCCGCTCTACTCAGGCGGACGCCTGATTGATGTAAAGGTCGATGACGAAGGTGCCAAGCGCCTCGGTGCGTATATGGCCGCAGTAGGAAAATATCTGCCAACTGGCCGCTTCTCCTTGTTGGAACCCTATGTCGGTCAGGGCGTGACCGATGTGCGAGGTATATATCATCCCTTCGAGACCGACCCGGACACGCTGTACGAACTACGCGCCAAAGGCTGATCTGCCCCCCGCTGAGTGGCCCAGAGATTATGATAGTCTGGACCACGAAAGGGACGACGAATGCCGAGCAAGAAGCACAAGCCGGAAGAGATCATCGGGAAGCTGCGTGAAGTTGAGATTGTGCTGGCACAGGGGTCATCGACTGCGGAAGCATGTCGGCGGATCGCGGTCAGCGAGCAGACATATTATCGCTGGCGCAAGGAGTATGGCGGTCTGAAGACTGACCAGGCCCGGCGCATGAAGGATCTGGAGAGGGAGAACCTTCGGCTTCGAAGGGCGATCTCGGACCTGACGCTGGACAAGCTGATTTTGCAGGAGGCAGCCCGGGGAAACTTCTGAGCCCCGCGCGGCGAAGGCGCTGTATCGATCATGTGCAACGAAAGCTTCCGGTGTCCGAGCGACGGATCTGCCGGGTGCTGGGCCAGCATCGATCGACGCAGCGCAAGGTGCCGCGCGGGGCGGATGACGAACAGGCGCTATCGGAAGACATTATCGCGCTGGCGAAGCAATATGGTCGCTACGGCTATCGCCGGGTGACAGCGTTGCTCTGCCATGCGGGCTGGACGGTGAACCATAAACGGGTCGAGCGGATCTGGCGGCGCGAAGGGCTCAAAGTCCCGCAACGTCAGCCAAAGCGTGGACGGCTTTGGTTGAACGACGGATCGTGCATCCGGCTTCGACCGGAATATCCGGGGCATGTGTGGGCGTACGACTTCGTCGAAGGCCGCACGCATGATGGTCGCAAGTTCCGTATCCTGACCATCATCGACGAGGCCAGTCGGGAGTGCCTGGCGCTGGTTGTTGCTCGTCAGCTCAAACATGAAGATGTGCTCGCCGCACTGGCGGACCTGTTCATCGCACGGGGCCCGCCGGCACATATCCGGTCGGACAATGGCGCCGAATTTATCGCCAATGCCGTGCAGCAATGGCTCGGCCAGATCGGCGTGAAGACGCTCTACATCGCGCCGGGATCACCATGGGAGAATGGCTATAATGAGAGCTTCAACGGGTCGCTTCGCGACGAACTGCTCAATGGCGAAATCTTTTACAGCCTCGCCGAGGCAAGGGTGCTGATCGAGGCATGGCGCCGACATTACAACACGGTCCGTCCACACAGCAGCCTCGGCTACCGACCGCCGGCCCCGGAAACGGCTTCACCGCCGTATCTGGCCTCCGGCTCCGCTTCGCTCCCCCTCCGCCCGGATATGGCGGCGGCGAGCATAATCCACTAACAATCAACCCGGGCCACTCGACGGGGGCAGGTCACTGTGGTTGTCAAAGTCCTGGGGTCAACGGCTTTTTATCGCTAGTCCCCGGGGCATCTATCAGGGGCTTATCGGTCCGGTATTTGCTGCTCCAGAGGGAAAACGTGATTGGTGGACTTTTGACGGCGCCGCACGTCTTTTTTCTGCCGGCCTGCCGAAAGATATCCAAGAGGCAATGGCATGAGCGCATTCATCCTTGATCCGGATCTCGAAATTGGGACCGTATTTGAAGTGGCTGGAAGCGCCATCAAAATTGCGCTTAAACGTGACATAACCGAACTAACGCGGAGCTATAGCGGCCGCGTGTACGACGTTGGTCAGATTGGCAGCGTCGTTAAAATGCATTTGGGAAGACGACTACTCTTTGCCACTGTCAGACTGCTAAGATTGCAGTCCGACGAGGAAGCTGCCGCCCTCTCCGCGCCGCATGGAAGGGCTTTAGACCAAGATCGCAGGGTGATTGAAGCGGACCTGCTCGGTGAAGCGTGGTTTAATGCTGCAGAGGAAGAGCTCTCGTTTAAGCGGGGTGTCTCGACCTACCCTTTGCCATTGCAGGGCGTGCACCTGATCACAAAGGAAGAAACAGATAAGCTATTTGCCAGCGCGGAGAAGGCGTCAGAAGCTGGAGCCGATCGACTAGTTCCAATCGGCACCTACGTCGGCGCAACGCGCGTGCAATGCCGCGCGAACATCGACAAACTTTTCGGCCATCACTGCGCGATTCTTGGATCGACCGGCTCTGGTAAGTCGAGTGCGGTTGCTGCCGTCATTCACTCTATCCTGGAACACCAATGCCGTCCGGAGCGGGGGACGCGGCCATGCATCATCCTTATCGATCCCCACGGCGAATATGCTTCGGCCTTCCAAGGCCGCGCTAAGGTTTTTCGTGCTTACGATGCGCTCGGTCAGAATGTGGGGGGAGCAACCACCCTCAAACTCCCTTACTGGCTTATGTCCAGCGATGAGTTCCGTTCGCTAGTGATCGGCAAGACTGAGTTTGAGGCAACGTCTCAAGCCAACACTGTTTACAAAGCGCTCTCTCACGCTCGCATGGTCGGGGCTGGTCTGGCGCGAAGTGCCATTGGAGAAGTCCCCGCTGATTTACCGGCTGGACAACACCCCGAGCAGCCGATGCTAGCAGCTAATATCGGTGAACACCAGCTAGTTTCATTTGATCGCGACAAGCCGCGTCCGTTTACCCTTGCGGAATTTCACGCACATATCGTGGGTCGACAAGCCAAGCGACAGCAAGGCGTGGCATGGAATGACGTAACCCCCTCTGACTTTCAGAAGGATTATGCCTCAATTCTCAATAAATTCCGGGTTTTGACTACAGACCCCAGGATTCAGTTTTTGATGGAAGAACACGGCCAAGGCGGCCCAACGCTGCCGGAAATCCTATCTCAGTTCCTTAACGTCGATGGTGCTGACGATTCGTGTTTAAAAATCATTGATATCTCTGGTCTTCCAAATGAGGTTGCCGGCCCGCTAACCGGCGCGATAGCTCGTCTTTTGTTTCAATATAAACTTCATCAAACGCGTGAGGAGCGCGAGCTTGATCCCGTATTATTTGTTTGTGAGGAAGCGCATCGGTACGTGCCCAATCGGGGCGATGCGCAATACGAGGTTGCGCAAACCGCCATTCGGCGCCTCGCCCGCGAGGGACGAAAGTATGGCTTGGGGTTGATGTTAGTTTCACAGCGCCCATCAGACATCGAAGACACCGTAATTTCTCAATGCAATTCTTGGATAGTGCTGCGATTAGCCAACAGTACCGACCAAGAACATGTATCGAGGATATTACCAGATAGTTTGTCAGGAATGACAAAAATGTTGTCGTCGCTTCCAAGGCAGGAAGCACTATTTGTTGGCGAAGCTGCCGCCATACCCGCTCGGATACGATTGCGCACGCTTACCCGCGAGCAGCTTCCAAACTCACATGACATTTCATTCGCTGAAGGCTGGTCGTCTGAAGGTACGACCTTAGCTGGGCTTACGGCTATCGCTGGACGAATGACGACGTGACGGCACGGTCATGAAACCCCGAGTGGGGCGACTTGGTGGTTGAGAAGTCATCGCCATTTGACGTTTCGTCGGTAATTAGTGTCGTCCGATTGGAAGTTATGTTTACCACCCGGGACAAGCCCGGGGTGACGATTTGGTTTAGGGTCTGGGGCTTAGACGCGCCTCAGATCCGGTGTTCGCCCTTGACCCAGCGCACCGTGCCCGAGCTCGCGCGCATCACGACGCTCTCGGTCGTCATGATATGCCCCTTGCGCTTCACGCCGGCGAGCAGCGAGCCGTCGGTCACGCCGGTCGCAGCGAAGATGCAGTCGCCGCGTGCCAGCTCGGTAAGGTCGTACTGCTTGTCGAGATCGGTCACGCCCCACTTGGCGGCGCGCGCACGCTCGTCGTCGTTGCGGAACAGCAGCCGGCCCTTGAACTGCCCGCCGACGCAGCGCAGCGCCGCGCACGCCAGCACGCCTTCGGGGGCGCCGCCCGAACCCATGTAGATGTCGATCGTCGTGTCGGGGTTGGTCGTCGCGATCACGCCGGCCACGTCGCCGTCACCGATCAGCATGATTCCGCAGCCAAGTGCACGCAACTCGGCGATGATCTTGGCGTGGCGCGGACGATCGAGCACGCAGGCGATGATCTCCGACGGCTTGACGCCCTTGGCAGCCGCCAGCGCGGTGACGTTCTCGGTCGGCGACTTGTCGAGGTCGATGATCCCCTCGGGATAGCCCGGGCCGCACGCAATCTTGTCCATATAGACGTCCGGCGCGTTGAGCAGCCCGCCTTCCTCGGCGATCGCGAGCACCGCGAGCGCGTTCGGCCCGGCGGTGGCGCAAATCGTCGTGCCTTCGAGCGGATCGAGCGCGATGTCGATCTTCGGCCCCTTGCCGATTGCCGAGCCGACCTTCTCGCCGATGAACAGCATCGGCGCCTCGTCGCGCTCGCCTTCGCCGATGACGACGGTGCCGTCCATGTAGAGCGAGTTGAGCGCGGTGCGCATCGCATCGACCGCCGCCGCATCCGCCGCCTTTTCATCGCCGCGCCCGGTGAGCGTCGACGCGGCGATCGCCGCCGCCTCGGTCACGCGGACCATTTCGAGGACGAGAACACGGTCGAGCGTTTTGGAAGCGGTGGTGGTCATTGACGAAGCATCCTCTTGTTTGGGGAGGGACTAGGCGGGGCGCGTTACGTTGTCGAGACGTTGCTACTCCCCTCCCGCTTGCGGGAGGGGCTGGGGGTGGGCGCGCGCTTTCAGCGACAGTTGCCGTCGATAGCGCGCGCCCACCCCCGACCCCTCCCGCAAGCGGGAGGGGGGAAGAAGGGTCAGTCGCGCAGCAGTTCGTTGATGCTGGTCTTCGAGCGCGTCTGCGCATCAACGCGCTTGACGATCACCGCGCAATACAGCGCCGGCTTGCCGTCGCCGCCACCGGTCGAGCCCGGCACCACCACCGAATACGGCGGCACTTCGCCGCGGAAAACTTCGCCGGTCGCGCGGTCGATGATCTTGGTGCTCGCACCGAGATACACGCCCATCGACAGCACCGCACCTTCGCCGACGCGCACACCCTCGGCGACCTCGGCCCGCGCGCCGATGAACGCGCCGTCGCCGATGATCACCGGGTCCGCCTGCAGCGGCTCGAGCACGCCGCCGATCCCCGCGCCGCCCGACAGATGCACGCCCTTGCCGATCTGCGCGCAGCTGCCGACCGTCGCCCAGGTGTCGACCATCGTGCCCTCACCGACATAGGCGCCGATGTTGACGAAGCTCGGCATCAGGATTGCGCCCTTGCCGATGAAGCTCCCGCGCCGCGCAACCGCACCGGGAACGACGCGGAAGCCACCTGCGCGGAACTCGGCCTCACCCCAGCCGGTGAACTTCGAGGGCACCTTGTCGAACGCCGGAGCGCCGCCGGCGCCGCCCTCGACCAGGCTGTTGTCGTTGAGCCGGAAGGAGAGCAGCACCGCCTTCTTGAGCCACTGATTGACCTGCCAGCCGCCGTCCCCGGTCGGCTCGGCGACGCGCATCGCGCCCGAATCGAGCTGGAGCAGTGCTTGCTCGACCGCGTCGCGCACATCGCCCCTGGTCGCGAAGCTGATCGTGTCGCGCGCGTCCCACGCGCCGTCGATGGTCTGCTGCAGGTCGCTCATATATCCCCCGTATGGTCGTGGAGCCACGCCGTGATGTCGGCGCAGGTGAAGTCGATGAAGGAGCGGTCCTCGCCGCCCGGCGTCTGTTCCGAGCCATTGTCGACCCACAGCGTCGTCATGCCGATTGCCTTGGCGGGCGCGAGGTTGCGCGCCATGTCCTCGGCGAACAGGCAGGTCGTCGGGTCGAGATCGAACGCCGCGCACAGCCCGGCGTACGCCGACGCCTGCGGCTTCGGGATCAGGTCCATCGCATGGACGTCGTGGATCGCCTCGAAACTCTCGCCGAGCCCGAGCTTCGCCAGCACCTTGCTCGCATAGGGCGTGTCGGCATTGGTGAAGACGAGTTTGCGCCCAGGCAGCTTGGCGATCGCCGCGGCGAGCGGAGCGTTTTCCTCCAGCACGTCCATCTCGATGTCGTGGACATGGTCGAGAAAGGCGTGCGGGTCGACGTCATGCTCTGCCATCAGCCCGGCGAGCGTCGTGCCATGGGCGTGGAAATAGCCCTTCTGGATGCGGCGCGCCTCGACATGGTCGACCGCGAACTTGTCGGCGATATAGCCCGTCATCCGCGCATCGATCTGGTCGAACAGCCGCGCGCTCGAGGGATAGAGCGTGTTGTCGAGATCGAAGATCCAGGTGCGGATATGGGCGAGGCGTGGGTCCATACGGTGGCTCTAAGCGGGAGGGACGAGGGGGGCAAGGCGGAGACGCATCTTCGCCCCTCCCCTTCAGGGGAGGGGACGGGGGTGGGGCGTGCCTCGCAGAGACGCCGGCGCTTTTGACTTCCCCACCCCAACCCCTCCCCTTCAGGGGAGGGGCTTTGAAACGACCGCCGTCCTCCCCACATCCCTAACATGACCCAATATTCCCTGCTCGATCTCGTCCCCGTCATCGAAGGCGGCACCGTGTCCCAGGCGCTCGCCAACGCCGCGGACCTCGCAAAGCACGCCGAGCGCAACGGCTTCCACCGCTACTGGACCGCCGAGCATCACGGCATGACCGGCATCGCCAGCGCCGCCACCTCGGTCGTGCTCGGCCACATCGCCGCGAACACCTCGACGATCCGCGTCGGCGCGGGCGGGATCATGCTGCCCAACCACGCCCCGCTCGCGATCGCCGAGCAGTTCGGCACGCTCGACGCGCTGTTCCCCGGCCGGATCGACCTCGGCCTCGGCCGCGCGCCGGGCTCGGACCAGATCGTCGCGCGCGCGATGCGCCGCAATCTCGAGACCGACGCCAACGCCTTCCCGCGCGACGTGGTCGAGCTGCAGAGCTATTTCGCAAACGACGGCCAGACCGGCATCGTCGCGACGCCGGGCGCGGGCGCCGACGTCTCGCTGTGGATCCTCGGGTCGAGCACCTTCGGCGCGCAGCTCGCCGCGATGCTCGGGCTGCCCTATGCCTTCGCGTCGCACTTCGCGCCCGATTCGCTGATGGCGGCGATCGACATCTACCGTCGCACCTTCCGCCCCTCGGCCGCGCTTGCCAAGCCGCACGTCATGGCCGGCTTCAACGTCTTCGCCGCCGATACCGACGCGCAGGGCGAGTTGCTGGCGAGCTCGCAGCAACAGGCGTTCGTCGCGCTGCGCACCGGCAATCCGCGCCAGCTCCCGCCGCCCGTCGCGGGCTATCGCGAGAGCCTCGGCGCGCAAGGGGCCGCGATCCTCGATCACGTCCTGTCCTGCTCGGCAGTCGGCGGCCCCGCGAAGGTCGCGCGCGAGATCGCCGCGTTCGTCGCCCGTACCGGCGTCGATGAGCTGATGATCGCCAGTTCGATCTACGATCACGAAGCGCGCAAGCGCAGCCTGACGATCACCGCCGACGTGATGCGCGAGGTCGCCGTCGCGGCATAGCGACGGCGCTTAGCGCGCCGGCGTCGGGGTAGGGTCGCTGGCAGCGGGGAGTTTGGCCAGCAGCGCGCTGGCCGCCTTGCGTACGGCGCCGCCGTGCGATGCATAGGCGATCGGTGTGAGCAGGATTCGTGCCTCCCGAGCCTTCGACTCGGCGATCATCTCGGTTGCCAGCAGGAGACGTAGCTCGGCGTCCTCGGGCGCGAGCAGGTGCGCACGGGTGAGGGCGGTGACGGCGTTGGCGGACGGTGTCTCGCCAGCCGCGGCGAAGCTGCGATAAAACAGGGTGAGCGGGACGGGATGGTCTGGGTCGCAGCGGTTGGCGCGCATTGCAAAAGTGCGTGCGAGCTTGGCCAAGCGTGTCTTTTCGGTGGTCGATCCGCTCGCGGCCGCAAGCCGCAGCGCGACCTCGGCCCGCACAAGCAGCGCCGGTAGTGCGTTTGCATCCGCGGTCAGAACGCGTTGCGCATCGGTGTCGGCCGCCGTTAGGTCACCGCCTGCCAGCTCGGTCTCGGCCAATGCGCTCGCCACGGTAAGGTCCTGCGGCCAATGCGCGGCAACGCGGCGCGCATCGTTCACGAGATCCGTTTCTTTCGAACCGGTGTCGGCGGAGAAGGCCCGGATTTTCGTCGGCAGCATTTCCGCTTCACTTGGGGCGAGCTCGCGCAGCGCGACGGGCCCGGTCGGCAATTCGGCGGGCAGCAGCCGCACGACCTTCATGTGACGCTTGGAAAGATACGTCAGCGCTTCGCGTTGCAACCGCAGGAGATCGCCAAACACCTGGATCGCGGCCTCGCGCGCCGGGCGACCGCGGTTGATCGCGTCGAGATAGGCGGTCAGTTGCCCTTTGCGGGCATCGTTGAACGTCAGATAATGCGTGAGCAGCCAGCCATATCCATATAATTCGATCTCGCTGAGGCCGGCCCCGTTACTGGGGTCGGATACCATCAGCGGGATATTCGGATGGCGCGAGATCGCGAATTCATATGCCCGATGATTGGCCGGCGCGCCGATCTCGATCCCGCCGTCCGCATCGAACAACGCCGTCGAAAAAAATTCGGCGAAGCCTTCCGAGTACCAGGCGGGGTACGCTGCGGGATAATTGCGATACATGAAGTGGTGAGCATATTCGTGCAGCAGGATGATCTGCGGTGTGGCATCCGACCAATGGTCTGCTTTTTCCCGCGACATGATCGCGACCGAAGCGCCGGCGCGGCCGCGATAGAAACCGACGATATCGCTGCGCGGCGCCCCCGCCAGCTTTGCCGCTGCCGCATTGTCCTGAACGACGAAAATGGTCAGCCGATTGGCCTTGCCTACTGGGTCGTCGGGCAGATGGCGCAGCACGCGCAGCGCCTTGTCAAACCGCTCGAGCTGGTTCGCAAAGGATTGTAGCGCTTCGGGCGTATACTGCGCGTAGATGACGAAATGGCTGCTCGATGCCTCTCGCCAGGGTTCTGCCGCAGCAGCCGGGGCCCCGACCCCGCACAGCGCGAGCGCAATCCAGTGCAACTTCCCCATGACCGCAACCCCGTATTTTGTCTTGCTATGGCAGACACGTGGCCGAGATCAAAGCGAAGGTGCGGTAGCCGTCAGTTCGCCGCAGGCAACCGCAAACGTACCAGCAACCCGCCGAGATCCTCGCTCTCCTCGAGGCTCACCGTGCCCTCGTAGATCTCCGCCACGTCGCGCACGATCGCCATGCCGAGCCCCGTGCCAGGCTTGCCCGAATCGAGCCGCACGCCGCGGTCGAAGATGCGGATGCGCTGTTCCTCGGGGATGCCGACGCCGTCATCCTCGATCAGGAATTCGACGAAGCCCGAATGCTTCGAGACCGTGACAAACACCGATCCGCCGCCGTACTTCGCGGCATTCTCGATCAGATTGCCGAGCATCTCGTCGAGATCCTGCCGCTCGACATGGACTTGCAGATCCTTTGGCCCGTCGCTGTCGATGCGGACGTGGCGATAGAGGATGCCGACCGCGCGCTCGACCGATTCGAGGCTCGGCCAGACGTCCGCCCGGCTGTGCGCCGACCCGCGCCGCCCGACCGCGCGGGCGCGGGCGAGGTGGTGGTCGACCTGCCGCCGCATCGTCCGCGCCTCGCGCACGACGGTCTCGCCGAGATCGTTAGCCTCGGCGGTCGCGGCGTTCATGATGACGGTGAGTGGCGTCTTGAGCGCATGCGCGAGGTTGCCGGCGTGACGCCGCGCTTCCTCGGCCTGGCGTTCGTTATGTGCGATCAGCGCGTTCAGTTCTTCGACCATCGGCGCGACCTCGATCGGCATCGGCCGCTCGATCTGGCGTGCTTTCCCGGCGCGCATCCGGGCGATCTCCTCACGCACTTTGCGCAGCGGCCACAGTCCGTAAAAGGTCTGCAGGCCCGCCATCACGATCAGCCCGAAGCCAAGCAACGCGAAGCTGCGCACCAAAGTCTTGCGCAGCACCTTGATCTGCGCGTCGAGCCCGTCGCGATTTTGCGCGACCTGGAAGCGCCAGCGCACCTTCGATCCCGGCAGCGTGACGTCGCGCTCGACGATCCGCAGCCGTTCGGGATTCTCCGCCTTGGGATCGACGAACTGCTTGCTGTCATAGGCATGGACGCCGAGATCGTTGTGCTTGCCGCCATAGGCCAGCCGCCGATCCCACAGCGAGCGCGACGCATATGGTTCCTGGCCCGGCGCGCCGATCTGATAATAGAGGCCGGAATTGGGCTCGATGAAGCGCTGATCGGCGAGCTCGCGGTTCGACAGGACCTCGCCCTGCGGCCCGATCTCGGCCGAGACGATCAACGCGGTCAGCACATATTCGAGCTGGTCGTCGAAATTGCGTGTGATCGCGGTGGTCAGCACGCGGTCGAGCGCGAACCCGCCGCCGGCGAGCAGCAGCAGGATCCAGCCCGCCGCGATCAGGATCATCCGGCGCGACAACGACCCCGTGGTGCGCACCGGGATCGCCGGATGCGCATCGCCCTCGAGCGCGGGCAGCGGCGGCGCTATTAGGTCGGACGCGTCGGCTTCAGCCACGGTCAGGCATCCGGGTCTTCAAGGCTGTAGCCAAGCCCGCGGATCGTTGTGATCACGTCCTGCCCGAGCTTCTTGCGGATACGCGTGACGAACACTTCGATCGTGTTCGAATCGCGGTCGAAATCCTGGTCGTAGATATGTTCGATCAGCTCGGTGCGGCTGACCACCTTGCCCTTGTGGTGGAGCAGATAGCTGAGCAGCTTGTATTCCTGCGCGGTCATCTTGACCGGCTCGCCGTTGAGCGTGACCTTGCCCGAGCGCGTGTCGAGCCGCACGCCGCCCGCGGTCAGTTCGGACGAGGCATTGCCCGAGGCGCGGCGGATCAATGCGCGCAGGCGGGCGATCAGTTCCTCCGACTGGAACGGCTTGGCGACATAATCGTCGGCGCCGGCATCGAGCCCGGCGACCTTGTCCGACCAGCTGTCGCGCGCGGTGAGCACGAGCACGGGGGCGGTGCGGCCTTCCTTGCGCCAGCGGTCGAGCACGGTCAGCCCGTCGATCTCGGGCAGGCCGAGATCGAGGATGATCGCGTCGTAATTCTCGGTCGAGCCCATGAAATGCCCTTCCTCGCCATCGGTGGCGAGGTCGATTGCATAGCCGGCGCCTTCCAGCGTGGCCTTGAGCTGCTGGCCCAGGCTTGGTTCGTCCTCGACGATCAATACGCGCATGTCTGTGTTCCCTTTACGAGCGCGGATGCGCTCAATTGCCGGTGCGGCCGATGATCTGGCCGGTACGGCCGTCGACCTCGACCCAGATGACGGTTCCATCGCGCAGGAACTTGAGCGTGTAAATCCCGCGGTCGGCGTCGAAATCGAAGCCGAGATACTGGCTGCCACGCATCGTCGGCAGCACGCGCCCCTCGATCTCGCGGATCGGCAGGATGCGGCCCTCGCGTCGCGCGCGCCACGCTTCGCGTTGATCGACATGTTGCAGCCCCGCGCCCGCCAGCGGGGGCGGGGCGGTGGCAGTGGCCAGTCCCAACAAGACGGTTACGAGCATCGACATCGGCTTTGCATAGGGGCGCAGGATTGAACAGCCTGTGAATGAGCCGAAGCGCGGCAGCCGGCCACGCCCGGCTGACCCGCGCAAGGCCGGACGGCGGGTCGCGCCAGCGAACCCGTTCGACGACGCGGCTTTGCCGCGGCGGGGCGCACCGTCCGTTTCCTCGCCAGAGCCAGTCGTCGTCACCCCGGCCTCGTGCCGGGGTCCACCAAGCAGCGGGCACAAACCGCAATTCGTCACGATGTCCGCGCGGCCCGGTGGACCCCGGCACAAGGCCGGGGTGACGGCTAGGATCCTGCTCGAGCGGACCGCGCTTCATGCGGCCTCACCCGCGCCCGCGCTTTAGCCTCGATTTACCCACGCTAAATCGCTAGGCCGCGCGGCCATGGCATTAGCACCAATCCTCGCATACGAAAATCTCGGCGTCATCCAGGGCTCCGGATGGCTCTTTCGGAACCTCGACATCCATATCGGCCCGCGCGATCGGCTCGCGCTGATCGGCCGCAACGGCGCTGGCAAGACCACGCTGATGAAGCTGCTCGGCAACAAGATTGACAGCGACGAGGGCCGCCGCACGATCGTCCCCGGCACGCGCGTGATCCTGCTCGAACAGGAGCCGGCAATGACCGGCTGCACGACGCTCGCCGATTATGTTCTCGGCGGCGACGACGCCCCGCGCCAGCACGAGGCCGAAGCGATCGCCGACCAGCTCGGCATCGACCTCACCCGCGAGGCCGCCAAGGCCTCGGGCGGCGAACGCCGCCGCGCCGCGATCGTCCGCGCCTTCGCGCAGAACCCGGACGTGCTGCTGCTCGACGAGCCGACCAACCATCTCGACATCGGCGCGATCGAATGGATCGAGGAATGGCTCCAGCGCTTCCGCGGCGCCTTCGTCGTGATCAGCCATGACCGCACCTTCCTCACCAAGCTGACCAAGCAGACGCTATGGATGGACCGCGGCAACTTGCGCCGTGCCGAGATCGGCTTCGGTGGCTTCGACGCCTGGACCGAAGCGGTCTATGCCGACGAAGCGCGCAACGCCGAGAAGCTCGACGCCAAATTGAAGCTCGAGGAGCATTGGCTGCTGCGCGGCGTCACCGGCCGCCGCAAGCGCAACCAGGGCCGCCTCACCAAGCTGGTCGAGATGCGCGCCGAACGCGCGTCGATGGTCGGCCCGGCGGGCGCCGCCAACCTCTCGATCGGCACCGGCGACGCCAAGTCGAAGGTGGTGATCGACGCCAAGCACATCACCAAGGCGTTCGGCGACCGCACGATCATCGACGATCTGACGCTGCGCGTGACGCGCAAGGATCGCATCGGCATCGTCGGCGCGAACGGCGCGGGCAAGTCGACGCTGCTCAAGTTGCTTACCGGCGAACTCGCGCCCGACCACGGCACGATCAAGATGGCGCAGGGGCTCGAGCGTATCGTCATCGACCAGCAGCGCAGCAAGATGGAGCCTGACAAGACGATCCGCGACGTGCTCGCCGACGGCGGTGACTGGGTCGAGGTGCAGGGCTCGCGCAAGCACGTGGTTGGGTACCTGAAGGACTTCCTGTTCGAACCCGGCGTGCTCGACGCCAAGATCGGCACGCTGTCGGGCGGCGAGCGCTCGCGGCTGCTGCTCGCGCGCGAGTTCGCCAAGCCGTCGAACCTGCTTATCCTCGACGAGCCGACCAACGATCTCGACCTCGAGACGCTCGACCTGCTGCAGGACGTGATCGGCGATTATGAAGGCACCGTGCTGATCGTCAGCCACGACCGCGACTTCCTCGATCGCACGGTGACGATCACGCTCGGGCTCGACGGCTCGGGCACGGTCGACGTCGTCGCGGGCGGCTATGAGGATTGGGAGCGTCGGCGGAAAGCCAAGGCGCCGACCAAGCGCGGCGCGATCGCCAGGAACGCGGTTTCGGTCGCTGCTCCGACGGCGCCAGGCGCGAAGGTCAAGCTGACGTACAAGGATCAGCGCGATTACGAGCAGCTGCCCAAGCGGATCGAGGCGCTCGACGCCGCGATCGCGCGCGACCAGACGCTGCTCGAGGATCCCGATCTCTACACGCGCGACCCCGACGCGTTCGAGCGGCTGATGGAGGCGATCGGCCAGGCGCAGGAAGACAAAACGGCGGCCGAACTGCGCTGGCTCGAGCTGGCGGAAATGGTCGAAGGGCAGGGGTGAGCCTGCGGGCGATCTATCGTTCCTAGCCCTCTCCCGCTTGCGGGAGAGGGTTGGGTGAGGGCCTTCTTCTTCAAGCGCGACAGAAGGCCCTCACCGACTGCGACTTGGTCCGCCTGAAGAAGGCGGACCAAGTCTTCGTAGCCTCTCCCGCTTGCGGGAGAGGGCGGAGGCTCCGTTACCCCAACGAGCGCCCCTGCCGCCCGGCCAGCTCGACGATGTAATGCCACGCCACCCGCCCCGAGCGCGCGCCACGCCGCGTGGCAAAACCGACAGCATCCATCGGATCGAACGGCAACGCATACGCCGTCGCATAGCTCGCGACGATCGCCAGATACCCGTCCTGGTCGACCACGTGAAAACCAAGGCTCAGCCCGAAGCGATCGGCGAGCGCCAGCGCGTCGTCGGCGGCGTCGCGCGGGTTCACCGCATTCGGCTGATCGATCATCTCGCGCGGGACGAGATGGCGGCGGTTCGAGGTGACGACGAGCCGGGCATTGGCCGGCCGCGCTTCCGCCCCGCCATCGAGCATCGAGCGCAAAGCGCGCCCGTCGGCGGCGGCGTCGAATCCGAGATCGTCGATGAACAGCAGGAACGCGCGGGGGCACTCGGCGATCAGCGCGAACAAGGCGGGCAGCGTGTCGAGCTGCGCCGTCACGATCTCGACCAGCGCCAGCGCGCCGCCCTCGGCCTGCACCGCGCCGGTCACCGCCTTGACCAGCGCGGACTTGCCGGTACCGCGCGCGCCCCACAGCAGCACGTCGTGCGCTGCGGCCTTGACCGCCAGATGGCGCGCATTGTCGAGCATCGCGCGGCGCTGCGCATCGACGCCGTGAAGCCGTTCCAGCGGCAAGGGACGGAAGTCGCGCACCGGTTCGAGCACTGTGCCACGCCACACATAAGCCGGGTGCGCGAGCGGATCGGCGCTTGCGGGTAGTGGCGGTGCAAGGCGTTCGAGCGCGGCGGCGATGCGGGCGAGGGGGTCGGTGCTGGGCTCGGTCATGCCGCGCCTGCTACACTGCGGGCGGCGGCTTCGCTAGTTGAGCCAGCGCGTCGCCTCTGCATGGCATACCCGCGGCCGCGATCGCGCGGCTAGCCGAGCACTTTCAGCGCCGCGAGCGCCGCGGCACGATCCTCGAAGCTCGGATCGGCAAGCGCCGCGCGGATCTGCGTCTTGGCCTCGGCATTGCGATCGAGATCGGCATAGGCCTGGCCAAGGTGCCAGCGCAGTTCCGACTTCTCGGGTGCGATCGACGCGGCTTTTTCGAGCAGTTGCAAAGCCAGCGCGCTCTTGCCCTGCTGGTACAGCGCCCAGCCATAGGCATCGGTCGTCGCCGGGTTCATCGGCGCGAGCGCATAGGCGGCCTTGCCGAACACGCCGCCCGTCACCGCATCGCCTTCGCCGGTATAGGCATAGGACAGTTCGGCGAGCAAAGCCGCGTCGCGATTGCCGATCCGCTGCCGCAAGCTTTCGAGCGTCTCGATCGCCGCGTCCCAATCGCCGCCGGCGATCTGCCAATGCGCGGTGAGGCGCTGGCCCGCGATGTTCTGCGGGTTTTGCGACACGAATAAGGCGAGGACATTCGCGGCCTCGGCGCGGCGGCCCGCGCGGTCGAGCGCATCGACCGTGCGCAGCATCGTCGGTTCGTCGAAGCGGATGTCGATCGCGCGGCGATAGGCATTGGCGGCGTCGCCCGCGCGGTTCATCGCCATCAGCGTGTCGCCAAGCGCGAGATAGGCGCTGGGCGCGCCCGGCGTGAGGGCGACGAGGCTCTGCGCCTTGGCGAGCGCGGCGGCGGTATCGCCCGCTTCGAGCAGGCCGCGTACCAGCCCAAGCTGCGCGACCGGCTCGTCGGGCGCGGTGTGTGCGGCGAGGCTCAATCCGGCCAGCCCGTCATCGGTGCCGAATGGCGTCGATCCGACCTGAACGGGAAGCGCCGAGCGGTCGAGATATGTCGCCGCCCAGTCGCGCTCGCCCGACTGTTCGAACGCGCGCCCGACGAGCGACAGCGTATAGCTGTCGGCATCGGCCCGGAGCGCGATCGGCTTGAGCATGTCGAGCGCCCCGCGCGCATCGCCCGAGCGCAGCAGGGCGGCGCCGAGCAACCGCCGCGCGACGATGTTGGTCGGTTGCTGGCCGACGAGCAGCGTCCAGGAATCGATCGCCTGCTGGTACACGCCGGCCTTGTACGCGAGCGTGCCGTTGAGCAGCAGCGCGCCGGGCATGGCGTCGAGCTGGCCCTTGGTGCGGGCCATCAGCTGGCGTGCCAAATCGTCCTTGCCGGCGCGCGCAGCGAGCACCGCCTGGAGATAGAGTGCTTGCACGCTGCCCGGGCGCGCGGCGAGCGCCTTGCGCGTCGCGGCGAGCATGTCCTGATAGCGCCCGACCTCGCCGAGCGTCGCGGCATATTCGATCAAGGCGGGGACGTAATAGGCATCGTGCGCGAGCGCGGCTTCGAACCACGGAAGCGCCGCGACCAGCCCATATTGCGCGCGGACGAGTTCGCCGCGCAGCGTCAGCGCCTCGACATTGTTGGCGTTCGCGGCGGTCGCGCGCTGCGCGGCGGTGATCGCGCCTGCGAGATTGCCCATCTGATACTGGATGCGGCCAAGATCGGACCAGGCGAAGCTGTCGTTCGGCGTATCGGCGAGCAGCGTGGCGAGCACGCCTTGCGCGCGCGCCGGATCGCCCCCCGCCGCCAAGGCGCGAGCGCCGACGCGGATTGCGTAGCCGGCATAGCGCGGCGGCGCCTTGCCAGCCTCGGTGAGCGCGCGGTTGGCTTGCCCCTGAAGCAGCCAGGCCTGTGCGAGCAAATGATGCGTGCGGGCCGGATCGAATCCGGCCGCACGAGCGCGCGTGACTTCGCCCTCCGCGGCGATCCCGTCGCCGACCGACACGAAGCTGCGCGCGAGCATCGCATGCGCGAGCCCCGATTTCGGATCCGCCTTGATCGCGGCTTGGGCATGGTTGCGCGCGGCACTGTAGTTTCCGATTCCGAGCGCCTTCGCGCTCAGCGCGAGCTCGGTACGGGCGGTGGTGGCATCGGCGCGCGCCGGCGCGCTGCAGCCGACCGCGAGCAGGCCCGCAGCGGCTATCGTAGCGACCGATCCGAGGAGATACGGCAGGAACTTATGCATGCAGGTCATAGCTCTTCAGCAGATCATAGAGCGTCGGTCGGCTGACGCCCAACAATTTGGCAGTGTTGGAAATATTGCCCTCGGCGCGGGCCAGCGCCTGGGTGATCGTCGCGCGGTCGGCGCCTTCACGCGCTGCGCGCAGATTGAGCGGCAGCTCGTCGCGACCCTCGGCAAGATCGAGATCGGCGGCGGTCACGAGCTTGCCCTCGGCCATGATCACGGCGCGCTTCATGCGGTTCTCGAGCTCGCGGACATTGCCCGGCCATGGCCACGACGCGATCGCCGCACGTGCGTCGGGCGCGAGGCCGGTAACGCCCGAGCGCATCGACGCGGCATAGAGTTTGAGGAAATGCTGCGCGAGCAGGGCAGCGTCGCCGCTGCGTTCGGCGAGCGCGGGGATGCGTACGACGATCTCGGCGAGGCGATAGTAGAGATCCTCGCGGAACGTGCCCGCCGCGACCATCGCGTCGACGTCCTGGTGCGTCGCGCACACGATCCGTGTGTCGACCGCGATCGCCTTGCGGCCGCCGATCCGCTCGATCGTGCGCTCCTGCAGGAAGCGTAGCAGCTTGACCTGGAGCGGCAGCGGCACGTCGCCGATTTCGTCGAGGAACAGCGTGCCGCCCTGTGCTTGTTCGATCTTGCCTTCGGTGGTCTTGACCGCGCCGGTGAACGCCCCCTTTTCGTGGCCGAACAGCTCGCTTTCGAGCAAGGTCTCGGGGATGGCGGCGCAGTTGATCGCGACGAACGCGCCCTTCGCGCGCGGGCTGGCATCGTGCAGGCCGCGCGCGAGCAGTTCCTTGCCCGTGCCGCTCGCGCCGAGCAGCATCACTGACACGTCGGCACCCGCGACGCGTTCGATCGTGCGTGTGACCTTGAGCATTTCGGGGCTCGCGGTGATCATCCCGCCGAGCCCGGTGCCGCTGCTGCGCGCAGCAAGGCGGCGGTTTTCGGCTTCGAGTGCGTGGACGTGGAACGCGCGCGCGACGATCAGGCCGAGCGCGTCGATGTCGATCGGCTTGGCATAGAAGTCCCACGCGCCATCGGCGATCGCCTGGCGCGCGCTGTCGCGTGCGCCGTGGCCAGATGCGACGATCACCTTGGTGTCGGGCTTGAGCCGAAGGATTTCGGCAAGCGTGGCAAAGCCTTCGCTGGTCCCGTCGGGGTCTGGCGGCAGGCCGAGATCGAGCGTGACGACCGCGGGCTCCTCGGCGCGGATCGCGTCGAGCGCGGTGGTGCGATCGACCGCGGTGACGACCGAATAGCCTTCATACGCCCAGCGCAACTGGCGCTGCAGGCCGAGATCGTCCTCGACGATCAGCAATTTGGGTTTGTCGGTCATGCGGCCTGGTCCAACGAGATCGTCCGCGCTGCAGTGAGCGTGACATGGAAAGTCGTGCCGGCGCCCTCGCGGCTTTCGACCGCGACGCTGCCGCCCATCGCCTCGGCCAGCTGCCGCGCCTCGAACGCACCGATGCCGAAGCCGCCCGGTTTGGACGACGCGAAGGGCTTGAAGAGCTGTTCGCGCAGGAACGCCGGGCTCATCCCGCAGCCTTGGTCGATCACCGCGATCGATACGCGCTTGGCATCGCCCGAAACCGCGAGCGTAACGGGTTCGGTCGGTGGGCTTGCCTCGATCGCATTCTGCAGCAGATGGCCGAGCGCTTGCTCGAGCCGGAAGGGATCGGCGTGCGCGAATACGGATGTGCCGCTCACCACGACCGGATGCTGGGCGCGTCGCCGCGCCGCGACCAGTTCGGCGAGCGCGAGCACCTCGACCGGGCGAAGCTCCTCGGCGCGCGTGTGATGATGCTGCGACAGCCGCGCGAGCAAATCGTTCATCCGCCCCGCCGAATCCTGCAGCGTTGCGATCATGTCGGCGCGGAAGGCCGGGTTGTCGGCATGGCGCTCGGCATTGCGCGCGACGAGGCTCAACTGGCTGACGAGATTCTTGATGTCGTGCAGGATGAAGGCGAAGCGGCGGTTGAATTCGTCGAAGCGCTTGGCCTCGGCGAGCGCCGATTGCG
The DNA here is from genome assembly GCF_004354345.1 of Sphingomonas sp. AAP5. Classification (NCBI taxonomy): domain Bacteria; kingdom Pseudomonadati; phylum Pseudomonadota; class Alphaproteobacteria; order Sphingomonadales; family Sphingomonadaceae; genus Sphingomonas; species Sphingomonas sp. AAP5. The sequence goes on from NZ_CP037913.1 coordinate 326,503, forward strand.
CGCGCTCCTCTGCCAGATAGCTCGCGACCTGGCGTCCGGCGATGCGCAACAGGTCGAAATCCTCCCAGTCGAGCGCGCGGTCGATCGGCGGGCGGGCGAGCAGGATAGCGCCTTGCAGCCGGTCGAGATGGACGAGCGGCAGCAACACCCAGCCATCGCTGTCGAGCATCCAGATCGGTACGCTCGCGCTTTCCGCCGCGTCGGTCGTATCGGCGCGGACCGCATCGAGTTCGACGATCCGCCCCGTCCTTGCGAGATGCGTGACCAGCGCGGTCTCGGCGCCAGCGCTGGGCGCGTCCCAATTCCACCCGGCGCCGACGCCGAGTCCCGCGCCATCGGGCACGAGCAGCAGCCCGGCGGGAGAATCGGTAAGATCGGCGACCGCCTTGACGATCCGCGCGTCGAGCGAGGCCGCATCGTCGGGCTTCCCGAGCGTGTCGGTGAAACGGATCCACTCGGCGCGATAATCGTAGCGATGCCGGAAGAAGTGTTTGGAGACCTTCACCTTGGCCCAGGCGCGCACCCATGGCGACGACAGGATCGTCACCCCGGCAGCGGTCGAACCGAAGACGAAGGCGGTTTGCCATAGCCGCGCATTGTCGCCGCTGATCGAGGCGATCGCGCTGGTCGCGACGAACATCACCGCGGCGTAGAGCAAGGTCACCGCGAACGAGACGGTCTGCCACGCGACGGTGCGCGAGACTTGCAGCGTCCACTCGCCATTGCGCTGGACGGCGACCGCGAGCACCGGCGCGACGAGCGCCATCACGAAACCGCGCCCGATCGTCAGCGCGGTCGGTGCGCCGCCGCTGATATAAGCCGAAACATAGAGCAGCAAGTCGATGCCCCACATCGCCCCGAGCGCGAAGACGACCAGGCGTAACCCTGCGCGCGAGCGCGGCGTGGCGGTGGCGTAAAGGTTATGGACTAGCAACAGCGCCACGATCGCGACCATGCTGCGCAGGAGCAAGCGCACGGCGGCGACTTGCGGAATTAGGGTAACGCCGACGGCCTGTTCGAGGATCGCGAGCCCGATCCCGGCGGCGCTGACGAGGGCGACCACGCCGTAGATGACGCCGATCGCGCGGCGCTCGCGCACCGGTAGGTCGTGCCGTACGAGCGCATGCATGAAGGCGAGCCAGGCAAGATTGCGCAGTCCTTCGGCGACGCGCGTGACGACATCGCTCGCTTCGATCCCGGCGACCGCCAGCGCCCACAAAGCGGTCAGCCCGAGCGCGCAGACCAGCGGCAAACGCGGCAGGCCCTTGCCACGCTCGCGCAGCCGCGACGCGGCGACGCCCGCGAAGAGAAAGGCGGCGAGCGCATGGCTCCACAGGATGAGCGTGGCGGTGCCCGTCATCGCGCGCCCTCTGGCCACAACACGACGCGGACCGTCTGCAGGAGGATCAACAGATCGAGAAAGGGCGAATAGTTCTTCGCGTAATAGAGATCGTATTCGAGCTTTTGCCGGCTGTCCTCGATCGACGCGCCGTACGGATAGTTGATCTGTGCCCAGCCGGTGATCCCCGGCTTCACCATGTGCCGTTCCGCGTAATACGGCAGCTGCTGTTCGAGGTCCTCGACGAATTGCGGACGCTCGGGCCGCGGACCGACAAAGCTCATCTCGCCCTTGAGCACCGACCAGGTCTGCGGCAGTTCGTCGATCCGGAGCTTGCGGATGATGCGCCCGACGCGCGTGATCCGCGGATCGTTCTTTTCGGCCCAGACGGCTTGCCCGGCGACCTCGGCGTCGATCCGCATCGAACGCAGTTTCACGCAGTCGAAGCCGACATTGTAGAGCCCGACGCGGCGCTGCCGATAAAACGCCGGCCCCTTGCTCTCGAGCTTGATCGCGATCGCCGTGAGCAGGATCAGCGGGAGCGTGAGCGTGAGCAGGATAAGGCTCGCGGTGACGTCGAACACGCGCTTGAACAGGCTCGAGAAGACACGGCCGGACGAAAACCCGTCGGAGAAGATCAGCCAGCTCGGGTTGACGCTTTGCAGGTCGACTCGGCCGGTTTCGCGTTCGAGGAAGGTCGAGATTTCATTGACGTGGACGCCGGTGGTCTTGATCCGCAGCAGGTCCTTGAGCGGCAAGGCGTTGCGGCGTTCCTCGAGCGCGAGCACGACTTCGCTGGCGTTGAGCAAGACGACGTGATCGGCGAGGTTATAGATCGCATCGCGCGCAATCGCCTCGGGAATGACGCGCGCGGCCTCACTCATCGAGATATAGCCGACGACGACGAACCCAGCGCCCGGCGTCTGCGCGAGCGCCTTGAGCCGCGCTGCGCGCGCGCCGGCACCGAGCACGACGACGCGCCGTTTGAACGCCTGCCCGCCGATCAGCTTGCCGATGAGGATCCGCAGTGCGATCAGCAGCAGCGCGGCGATCCCCATCGCGTAGAACAGATTGGACCGCCAGAAGCTCGCCGACGGCAGGAGGAAGAAGACGACGCTCAGGAAGATCACGCCGAGCGAAATCGCCACAAGCAGCCGCGCCGTCGCGTAGCGCAACGACTGCAGCGCGCCCGCGCCGTACACCCCAACCGCGACCATTGCCATTTCGAGCGACGCGGCGAAGGTCAGCAGTTGCGGGATGCGCGCTTGCATCGGCGTCATCGGCATGAGCAACTGGCCCATTCGCAGCGTGTAGCCGATCTCCCCCGCCGCGATCAGCAGGACGAAGTCGATCATCCCGAGCAGCAGCACGGCGTTGGGAATATAGTGCTTGAACAACCTGATCATCAGCGGTGGACCTCGTCCGCGCCCGCGCGGGGGATGTAAGCGATTCCGACACGGGCATGCCGCTGTCGCAGAAATTGACAAAGAAAAGCTAAAAGGGCCGGATCGGGATGGAACAAGGGATTACCTTCCGCCGCGCGAGCCGCTACAGCGCCGCGACCTAGGAGGAACTTTATGCCACAGCCACAGACGATTGTCCCTGTAATCCTATCGGGCGGGTCGGGCACGCGACTGTGGCCGATGTCCACGCCAGCCATGCCCAAGCAGATGCTGGCGCTGACCTCCGACGAAACGATGCTCCAGCTCACCGCCCGTCGCGCCCAGGGCGAGCGGTTCAGTGCGCCGATCGTCGTCGCCAATGCCAAGCATGCAGCGATGGTGGAAGAGCAACTCGAAGCAGCGTCCGCCACAGCCGATGCGCTTATCCTCGAGCCGATCGGGCGCAATACCGCACCGGCGATCGCTTTGGCAGCGATCGCGGCGGGGTCGGGGGACGCCGCGCTGCTGATCATGCCGTCGGATCACGTGATCCTCGACGTGCCGGCGTTTCATGCCGCGATCGAAGCTGCGTTGCCACTGGTCCAGCAGGGCTGGCTGGTCACCTTCGGGATCGATCCGCATGCGCCCGAGACGGGCTACGGCTATATCCATATGGGCGAGAAACTGGCGACCGGGGTCCATCGCGTCGCCAAGTTCGTCGAAAAGCCGCCGCGCGACGCGGCCGAAGCGATGCTCGCCGCGGGCGACCATGCCTGGAACGGTGGTATTTTCCTGTTCCGCGCCGATTCGTATCTCGAAGCGCTGGCGCAGCATGATCCCGAGACGCTCACCGCGTGCAAGGCATCGATGGAAAATGCGCGCCACGAGGGCAAGCGGATCTATCCCGAGGCCGAAGCTTTTGCTGCTTCGCCCGCAGAGTCGATCGATTACGCGGTGATGGAAAAGGCCGAGCGCGTTGCCGTCGTGCCGGTGAAGATGGGCTGGAGCGATCTCGGCAGCTGGGACGCGCTGCAGGACATCAGCGAGCGCGACGCTGCGGGCAATTCGCATCAAGGCGAAGTGATCGCGATCGACACGACCAATTGCCTTGTGCGCAGCGATGGTGTCCGGATCGCCATGGTCGGGGTCGACAATCTGATCGTCGTTGCCAGCGGCAATGACATCTTGATCCTGCCAAGCGGTCGGAGCCAGGAGGTCAAGGCGCTGATCGAGGCGATGAAGAAGAAGTAAGGCGGGGCAGGGGGTAAGCGACGATGACGGGCCTGACGATTCACGCCTATAGCGACGCGCTTGCCCCCGCCTTCCACGACATCAACGCGCAGTGGATCGGCGCGATGTATCGGCTCGAGCAGACCGATCGCGACGTGCTCAAACATCCGTTCGAGCGGATCATCGCGCCGGGCGGCGATATCCTGTTCGTCGAGGCGGCGGGTCTCGGCATTGTCGGCGCGTGCGCGCTGCAGCGGACCGGGCAGGACCAATATGAGCTGACCAAGATGGGCGTGCTCGACACCGCGCGCGGGCGTGGTGCGGGGGCATTCCTGCTCGACGCCGTCATCGCGCGCGCCACGGCGATGGGCGCGCGGCGGCTGTATCTGCTGAGCAATACCAAGAGCGCGACGGCGATCCGCCTCTACGAAAAAGCCGGCTTCCGCCATGATGCGGGAATCATGGCGGAGTTCGGCGCCCGATACGAACGCTGCAACGTCGCGATGCTGTATCCGCTCGCCGCCGCCGCTCAATAAGCGAGCTGAACGCCGATACGAAAGGTCTGGCGATAGCGCTCGTTCTCGATCAGCTGCGTCTTGACCGCCTGGTAGCGCCGCCAGGGGGAATCGAGCAGATTGCTCGCCTCGACGAACACGGTGAACTGCTTGACCGGCGAATAGCCGATCCGCGCATCGAGCGAATTGTTCTCGTCGGTATATTGGTCGGTCGCCGCGCTCGTGCCGAGCGTGTCGAGATAGGCCGAGCGATAGGTATAGGCGAGCCGTCCGGTCAGGCCGTATTTCTCGTAATAGAGCTGCGCCGTGCCGATATATTTCGACTGGAGCAGATTGCGCACCGAGCCCGCCCGGCCGATCACGCCGCGCGACGATCCATCGGTATAGGTGAAATTCCCCGACACGCCGAAGCCCGACAACGCACCCGGCAGGAAGGTCAGCTGCGCCTGGAGATTGGCCTCGACGCCATAGATCTTGGCGCCGTCGCCATTGACCGGCTGCGTGACCAGTGCGCGAGTGAAGGTCGTGCCGCCGAAGGTGCCGCCTTGCGTCGTGCCGACGGTGAAGATCGGGTCGTCGAGATGCTTGTAGAAGCCCGCGATCGAAACGATCCCCTGGCCCGCGAGATAATATTCGGCCGATAGATCGCCCGACGCCGCCTTGTAGGGCTTGAGGTTGGGGTTCCCGAGCGCGACGACGCCAGCGTTGGGCGTGGTGTCGCTCACGTTCACGTAGGGCGCGAGCAGATTATAATCCGGCCGGCCGATCGCGGTGGTGACGGCGGCGCGCAGCACGAGGCGGTCGGTTGCGTCGAGGCGCACGGTGAGATCGGGGAAGGCGTCGGTATAGGCGCGCGAATTCGAGACGTTGTAACCCTGGCTCACCAGCGAGGTCGCGGTGAAGGCCTTGCCCTTGTAGGTTCCGTCGGTGTGCTCGATGCGGACGCCGGGGACGATCGTCAGCTTCGCAAACGTGAACGTGCCCATGATGTAGCCGGCATAGACCTTCTCGCTGAGGTCGTAATCGTTGACCAGCGAGTTGGCGACCGACGTCGCCGCGTCCGACGCGCTCTGCGTCCGCGCGGCGGGATTGGTGACGGTGTAATAGGTCTGCGCCTGATCGTAGTTGATCCGCGGGCCGACCGGATAGCGGCCGTCATAGATCGCGCTGCCGTCGTCGCCCGCAGCCCCGGTCGCGGCGAGCGTGCTGCCGAGCGAATATTGCTGGAAGTCGCGATTGTTGGACTTGTCGGTCTGCTGGAACTTGCCGCCGAGCTTGATCGTGCTGTCGCTGCCGACGCCGATCGGTATCGTCAGGTCGGCGCGCGCCTGGTAGAGGTTTTCCGCGGCGCGACGGCGGTCGTACGTCACGCGATAGCCGTTGTAGAGCGCGCTGTTGTAAGGCGTGCCATTGGCGGTGTTGACCTTGAACAGCGTGTCGGCGAGGTCGAGCGACAGGCCGGTCAGCGCGGTGCTGCCGCTGCGGAACGAGAATTCCGAGCGCAGCGGGTCTTTCTTGAGCGCCTTGCTGTAGGTGCCCTCGACCTGCAGCTCCGACCCGCCAAAGCGGAACTTGCCGCCGAGCTCGCCCGAGAAGGTCGAGTCATCCTCGTTGCGCAGCCGCAGGAAGCGCGTGCCGCGGCCGCTGAAGGTGCTGCCGTTCGAGATCGCGGCATTGACCGCCTGCTGCGCTGCGGTCGGCTGCGCGGTGACGCCAGCGGCGTTGGTCGTTGCATAGGTGACCGGAATCTCGATCCGCGACTGATCGCGCGTCTCGTGGTCCTTGAAGGTCGAATAGAGCGTGCGGAGATAGACGCTGACGTCCGAACTGGGCCGCCAGTCGAAATTGCCGACTACGCCGTAGCGGGTGCGGTTGAGATTGTAGTCGCGCAACCGGTAATCGTCGGGCAGCGCGCGGCTCGCGCCGGGCGGCGTGCCCCAGTTCGACGAGCCTTGCAGGTTCTCGGACTCGATCGGTCGGCTGGAATAGTTGCCCGACAGCACGACGCCGAAGGTCTTGTCGGGACCGAAGCGCGTGCCCGCAGTGATATCGCCCTCATACGGGCTGCGGCTGTTGAGCGTATTGTAGCCGCTGACGATCCGCGCGTTGGCGAACGCCTTGGTGCGGTCGAACGCGGTCAGCGTGTTGATGTCGACCTGACCCGCGATGGCATTGGCGTCGCGGTCGGGCGTGAGCGATTTGACGACGGTGACCGAGCCGATCAGCGAGGAGGGGATGTCGTCGAGCTTGACCTGGCGGCTCTCGGGCTCGGGTGCGGGGGCGGTCTGGCCGTTGACGGTGACGTTGGCGAGGTTGGGATTGACGCCCCGGATGATGACGTAGCGCCCTTCGCCCTGATCGTTCGCGACCGAGATGCCGGGCAGGCGGCGCACCGCTTCGGCGACGTTCTGGTCGGGCAGCTTGCCGACGTCGTTGGCGTTGAGCGTATCCTGGATGAAATTGGACGAGCGCTTGGCCTGGAGTGCGCGGCGCTCGGCCGCGCGTTGTCCGGTGACGACGATCTCGCCGCCGCTCGTGTCGCCCGATGGCGGATCGAGCCGGAACTCGACGACCGTCGCGCGGTCGCTCGAGGTCGTGCTGCGCGTCACGGTCGGATAGCCGACATAGGTGAAGGTCAGCTCGACCGGACCGGGCGCGAGATCGCGGATCACGAACATGCCGTCGCGGTCGGCGACCGCGGTGCGACCCGCAGCTGAGATCGTCGCGCCCGGCAAAGCCGCGCCGGTCTGCGGATCGAGCACGCGGCCCGCTACATCGGCGGCATATGCCGGTAGCGCGGTGGAGCCGAGCAGCGCGCACAGGCCTGCCTTGGACGCGAAGCTACGCGCCCGGATTTGTCCGAACATCATGATTTTCCCCCGGCTCGCGGCGTTGATTGGGGATTCCCAATGTGCCCGCGTCGCCGAGGCCCTATCCGCGTCGCGTGACGGCAGCGTGACGTTTTCGCTATGTTTCGGAGAAGGCGCGAGTCGGCGACCAGTCTATGGTAGGGATACGCTCGAACCGAATCAGGCGGAGGACACCGATGCGTCGCACCCCCATAGTTTACGGCATGAGCGCGCTGCTGATCGGCTCGATCGCGGCTGTGAGCGGCCATGCGCAAGAGCGCGACAGCCTCGGGCATGTCGTGACGCAGCCACTACGCGACACGCGGATCGAGAAGACCAAGATTCCGCCTGTCCTTCAGCTCGCGGCGTCGGCGCCGTATTCCGCAGCGCATACGCAAAGCTGCGCGACGATCGCGGGCGAAGTTCGGAAGCTCGACGGTGCACTCGGCGCCGATGTCGACGTGCCGGGCAAGGCCAAGGGCGAGGGCAGCGAAATCGCGGCGGTGGCGGCGCGGACGGCGGTCAGTACGCTGATCCCGGGGCTTGGCCTCGTCCGGGTCATCACCGGAGCGGACAAAGAGCAGCGCCGCGCCGAGGCGGCGGTCTATGCCGGGCAGACACGGCGCGCGTTTCTCAAGGGGCTGGGCTATGCGCGCAAATGCCCGGTACCCGCCGCGCCGACGCGTGCCGCGGTGGCGGATATGCCCGGGCCCAACTGAGCCTTCAATCGCGCGCGAAGATTTTCGAGCGGGGGATGGTCAGGTTGAGCGAAGCGATCGTCACGTCTTCGTCGGGGCCAAGCCAGTCGGCGGTCCAGCCGCCCGCCGGAGTCCGCTGGACGACGTGGATCCGTTCTTCCGCCGGATCGACGAGAATGACTTCGCGCGTCCCGGCGAGCGCACAATATTCCGCAAGCTTGACCTTCTGATTGTAAGTGAAGGTCGAGGTGGACAGGACTTCGAAGACCACTTGCGGCTCACCGATCAGCTTCTTGCGCGCGTTCTCGGGCGCTGCTGGGTTGTTGCAATAGACGCTGACGTCGGGGAGGCGCACGGTGCGATCGTCTGTCTGCGCAGCGAGATCGGAGCCGTACGGGCGACAGCCTGAGCCGCGCAGCGCGCCACGCAGGCAGGCGAAGATATTGCCGGCAATTCGCGCATGCTGCTCGCTGCCGCCCGCCATCATGTAGATCAGGCCGTCTTCGAGCTCAGCCCTGGCGCCGCCGAAATCCATCTCGAGGAACTCCTCGACGCTGATGCGACGATAGGCCGGGTCGAGATCGAGAGAGGTCGCGGGCATGGCGCAGAATATACCGCCGATCGGCGGACAAACAAAGGGCCGGCGGATCGCTCCGCCGGCCCTTGGTCTTGTCCAGCCAAGGAGGCCGGGTAGTGCGGGCTTCCGGCACCGGCAAAGCCGGTGCTGCGTCGGACGGGATCGTCGAGCATGCTCGACGATCCCGCCGGCCGGAGCCACGCGAGTTCTGACATAGCTCTCGCTATGTCAGGCCGCGTTGGCTCAGAAGTCCATACCGCCCATGCCGCCCATGCCGCCGCCGCCCATCGGCATTGCGGGCTTGTCTTCCGGCAGCTCGCTCACGGCCGCTTCGGTCGTGATGAGCAGGCCGGCGACCGATGCTGCGTTCTGCAGCGCGGTGCGGACGACCTTGGTCGGATCGATCACGCCGGCTTCGACCAGGTTCTCGTACGTGTCGGTCGCAGCGTTGAAGCCGATCGTCGGATCGTTGCCGTCGAGCAGCTTGCCCGAGACGACCGCGCCGTCGTGGCCGGCATTGGTGGCGATCTGGCGCACCAGCGAGGTCAGCGACTTGCGGACGATGTCGATGCCGCGCGTCTGATCTTCGTTCGCACCGGTCAGGCCGTCGAGGACCTTGCTGGCGTAGAGGAGGGCCGTGCCGCCGCCGGGGACGATGCCTTCTTCAACGGCTGCGCGGGTTGCGTGCAGCGCGTCGTCGACGCGGTCCTTGCGCTCCTTGACTTCGACTTCCGAAGAACCGCCGACCTTGATGACAGCAACGCCGCCAGCAAGCTTGGCGAGACGCTCCTGGAGCTTCTCCTTGTCGTAGTCCGACGTCGTGTTCTCGATCTGCTGACGGATCGCATCGGTGCGGCCCTTGATCGCGTCCGAGTCACCGGCACCGTCGACGATGACGGTGTTGTCCTTGTCGATCGTGACGCGCTTGGCGGTGCCGAGCATGCCGATCGTGACCGACTCGAGCTTGATGCCGAGGTCTTCCGAGATCATCTCGCCCTTGGTCAGGATCGCGATGTCCTCGAGCATCGCCTTGCGACGATCGCCGAAGCCCGGTGCCTTGACCGCTGCGACCTTCAGGCCGCCGCGCAGCTTGTTGACGACGAGCGTGGCGAGTGCCTCGCCCTCGATGTCCTCGGCGATGATCAGGAGTGGACGACCCGACTGAACGACGGCTTCCAGGATCGGGAGCATCGCCTGCAGGTTCGACAGCTTCTTCTCGTGGATCAGGATGTAGGGATCCTGAAGCTCGACCGACATCTTCTCGGGGTTGGTGATGAAGTAGGGCGAGAGGTAGCCGCGGTCGAACTGCATGCCTTCGACGACGTCGAGCTCGAACTCGAGACCCTTGGCTTCCTCGACGGTGATCACGCCTTCCTTGCCGACCTTCTCCATCGCTTCGGCGATCTTCTCGCCGACTTCACGATCGCCATTGGCCGAGATGATGCCGACCTGGGCGACTTCGTGCGAACCCGAAACCGGCTTCGAACGCGACTTGACGTCCTCGACGACCTTGATGACCGCGAGATCGATACCGCGCTTGAGGTCCATCGGGTTCATGCCCGCGGCGACCGACTTCATGCCCTCGCGAACGATGGCCTGCGCCAGAACCGTTGCGGTGGTCGTGCCGTCGCCGGCGATGTCGTTGGTCTTCGAGGCGACTTCGCGCAGCATCTGCGCGCCCATGTTCTCGAACTTGTCCTTGAGCTCGATTTCCTTGGCGACGGTGACGCCGTCCTTGGTGATGCGCGGTGCGCCGAAGCTCTTGTCGATCACGACGTTGCGGCCCTTTGGCCCCAGCGTGACCTTGACGGCGTCGGCGAGGATGTCGACGCCACGGAGGATGCGCTCGCGCGCGTCACGGCCGAATTTTACGTCCTTGGCTGCCATGATGAGGCTACCCTTTCAGATGAGAAATGTGGTGAAAGTTACGCGAAGAAGGATTTAACCGACGATCCCGAGGATGTCCGATTCCTTCATGATCAGCAGGTCTTCGCCGTCGATCTTGACCTCGGTGCCAGACCATTTGCCGAACAGGATCTTATCGCCGGCCTTGACTTCGAGCGGGTGGATTTCACCGGCTTCGTTGCGGGCGCCGGTACCGACCGAGACGACTTCGCCTTCCTGCGGCTTTTCCTTGGCGGTCTCGGGGATGATGATCCCGCCGGCGGTCTTTTCTTCTGCCTCTACGCGGCGGACGAGCACGCGATCGTGCAACGGACGAAAGGTCATGGGCGAAGTCCCTTTATAATGAACAGGTGTTAGCACTCGACGTTGGTGAGTGCCAGCAGGGCGGATATGATGGCGAGGTCTCGCATCGTCAACGGGCGCAGCCAAATTTCTGCGGAACCAAATGCAAAATCGGCGAATTGCCGTGTTGGTCGTATAGCACGCATTTACTCGGCTGGTGGCTTGCCGTAGCGAGGCGATGTGATCTCCGCCAACAAGGAGCTGCCAAGTGAAACTCGTACGCGGCGCGTGGAAAATTCTCGTCGGCATCAAGGACGCGCTGGTCCTTATCGCGATGCTGCTGTTCTTTGGCCTGCTGTTCGCAGCCCTCGCCTCGAAACCGAACAAGGCGGCGATCGGCGACGGTGCGCTCGTGCTCAAGCTCGATGGCCCGATCGTCGAGCAGACGCAGGAGGCAAGCGCCTTCACCAGCCTGAGCGGCAACGGCATCCAGCGCGAATATCGCCTGCGCGACGTGGTCCGCAGCCTCGACAAGGCGGCCAAGGACGACCGCGTCAAGGTGGTCGTGCTCGATCTCGACTCGTTCGGCGGCGGTTATCCAGCGGCGCTCGAGGATGTCGGCGCGGCGCTGCGCCGCGTTCGCGACGGTTCCGATGGGAAGGGGGGCAAGCCGGTGCTGGCCTATGCCACCGCGTATACCGATTCCGGCTACCGCCTCGCCGCGAACGCCAGCGAGATCTGGGAAAGCCCGATGGGCGGCACGCTGTTCATGGGGCCGGGCGGATCGCAGCTCTATTACAAAGGCCTGATCGACAAGCTCGGCGTCAATGCGCACGTCTACCGCGTCGGCAAGTACAAGTCGTTCGTCGAGCCCTATACCCGCACCGAAGCCTCGCCCGAGGCGAAGGAGGAAGTGGTCAAGCTCTACCAGGTGCTGTTCGCCAACTGGCAGCAGTCGGTCGCGCGTGCACGCCCCAAGGCGAAGTTCGCGCCCTTCCTCGCGACGCCGGGCGCGGTCATCACCGCTGCGCAGGGCGACATCGCCAAGGCCAATATGGACGCGGGACTGGTCGACAAGCTCGGCACGCGGCTCGACTTCGGCAAGCGCGTCGCCGCGATCGCCGGGGTCGACAGCGGCAAGGCGGCCGGGCTGTTCAAGACGATCAAATACGACGCCTATGTCGCCGCCAATCCGCTGCCGACCGGCGGCGACAAGGTCGGCGTGCTGACGATCGCGGGCGACATCATCGACGGCAAGTCGAAGGCCGGCTCGGTCGGGTCGGACACGGTGTCGAAGCTGCTGCTCGATGCGCTCGCCAAGAAGGACCTCAAGGCGCTCGTCGTGCGCGTCGATTCGCCCGGCGGCTCGGCGCTCGCATCGGAAGACATGCGCCGCGCGATCGAGGAGGCGAAGGCGCAGAAGCTGCCGATCGTCGTCTCGATGGGCTCGGTCGCGGCATCGGGCGGCTATTGGGTCTCGACCGCGGGCGACATGGTGTTCGCGCAGCCGACGACGATCACCGGCTCGATCGGCATCTTCGGGATTATCCCGACCTTCGAGAACACGCTCAAGAAGGTCGGGCTGACCACCGACGGCGTTCGCACGACGCCCCTCTCGGGGCAGCCCGACATCTATGGCGGCACCAACCCGGAGACCGATGCGATCTTCCAGGCGGGGATCGAGAATGGCTATCGCCAGTTCATCACGCGCGTCGCCGGCGCGCGGAAGATGACGCCCGCGCAAGTCAACGAGATCGCGCAGGGTCGCGTCTGGGATGGCGGGACCGCGCTCCAGCTCCACCTGGTCGACAAGTTCGGCGGGTTGCAAGATGCGATCGCCGAGGCGGCGCGGCGCGCTGGCTTGAAGGCCGATGGCTATCACGCCGAATATCTCGAGAAGAAGCCGAGCGCGTTCGCCAAGATGATCCAGCAGTTCGCCGATTCGAACAAGGATGACGATGCGTCGGCAGGCGATGCCTTCACGCGGATGGCGGCCGAGCGGCGTGCAGTGTTCGCGCGCGCGCTGGGCGACGTGACCCGGATCGGCACGGGGGCTGCGATCCAGGCGCGCTGTCTCGAATGCGACGGCGTCGGCGGCACCGCGCCGCGTGCTGGCGACGCACGGTTGATGGACTTCGTGCTCGCGCGGTTCGGGCTGTGAGCCTGGACCGCGCCCCGACGCGGATCGCGATCCGTCCCGCGACCCCCGACGATGCTGCGGCGATCGCGGCGATCTACCGCCCCTATGTCGAGCGCGGCACGGTGTCGTTCGAGACCGAGGCGCCCGATGCCGGCGTGATCGCGCGGCGGATGGCGGCATCGGGCGGGCTATATCCGTGGCTGGTCGCGACCGAAGGCGAGGGCGGGGCGGTGCTCGGCTATGCCTATGCCTCGGCGTTCCGCGATCGGCCGGCGTATCGCTTCACGATCGAGACGACGGTCTATCTCGAGACGGGTACGCAGGGGCGCGGCAACGGGCGGCAGCTGTACGATGCGCTGATCGACACGGTGCGCGCGCAGGGCTTCACGCATGCGATCGGCGTGATCGCGCTGCCCAACGACCATTCGATCCGGCTGCACGAGTCGGTCGGTTTCAAGCGCGCCGGGTTCTTCCGCGAGGCGGGGTATAAGGACGGGCGCTGGATCGACGTCGGATACTGGCACTGCGACCTCAACGACGCGACGATCCCGCCGATGGAACCCAAGCCGTTCAGCGAGACGGGGATGGTGTGGAATTGGTGAAGTAGCGGCACGAGGATGTTCCCCGGCGAAGGCCGGGGTCCAGTCGAGGAGCGCATGGGGTGGAGCAACCAGGCTTCGTTTACGTCATGGCGAACCGTCGCAACGGTACGCTCTATATCGGCGTAACGAGTGACCTCCCCAAGCGCGTCTGGGAGCATCGCAACGCCCTGATCGGCGGCTTCACCAGGCGATATGGCTGCGACCGGCTTGTCTGGTATGACGCGTGCGGCGGGATCGAACACGCGCGCACGCGCGAATTGCAGATGAAGGAATGGAAGCGCGCCTGGAAAATCCGCGAAATCGAGGGCCTCAATCCGGAATGGGAAGATTTGTTCGACCGACTCGATCCGATGTGATGCGCATTCCGACTGGGCCCCGGCCTTCGCCGGGGAACTAGCAAGAGCTTCCGCGCTTCGCTAAGGCCGCACTCAAATGACCGACACCCCAGACACCGCATCCGCTCCGCGCGATTATCGCGACACCGTCTTCCTGCCGAAGACCGACTTTCCGATGAAGGCCGGCCTGCCCGCCAAGGAGCCCGGCATCCTCGCGCGCTGGCAGGCGATGGGCCTTTACGAGAAGACCCGCGAGGCCCGCCGCGGCCGGGAGAAGTTCATCCTGCACGATGGCCCGCCGTACGCGAACGGCGACATGCATATCGGCCATGCGCTCAACCATATCCTCAAGGACACGGTGTGCCGCACGCAGGGGCTGCTCGGCAAGGACGCGCCCTACGTGCCCGGCTGGGACTGCCACGGCCTGCCGATCGAGTGGAAGGTCGAGGAGCAGTACCGCGCCAAGAAGCGCAACAAGGACGACGTCCCCGCGAACGAGTTCCGCGCCGAGTGCCGCGCCTATGCGCAGCATTGGGTGAACGTGCAGCGCGAGCAGCTCAAGCGGCTCGGCATCAATGGCGACTGGGACCATCCCTATCTGACGATGGATTTCGCCGCCGAAGCGACGATCGTCACCGAGCTGATGAAGTTCGCAGGAGACGGCCAGCTCTATCGCGGCGCCAAGCCGGTGATGTGGTCGCCGGTCGAAAAGACCGCGCTCGCCGAGGCTGAGGTCGAATATGAGGACGTCGTGTCGACGCAGATCGACGTGGCGTTCGAGATCGTGGATGCGCCGAATGCGCCCGAGTTGGTCGGCGCGCATGCGGTGATCTGGACGACGACGCCGTGGACGATCCCGGTGAATCAGGCGCTGAGTTATGGGCCGGAGATCGAGTATCAGCTTGTAACCGACCCCAACGGCCGACGCTTGCTTGTCGCAACTGCGCTGGAGGACGGTGTCTTCATGCGGCTGTCGGCGTCTTACGACAACTATGGCTGGGGCGGCGATTACAAGAAGATCAAAGGCTCCGACCTCGAAGGCGCCACCGCGCGCCATCCGATGCACGAACTCGGCGGGTTTTTCGCCAAGCCGCGGCCGTTCCTGCCGGGCGATTTCGTCACCACCGACGCGGGCACTGGGCTCGTCCATATGGCGCCGGATCATGGCGAGGACGATTTCCTGCTGTGCAAGCAATACGGCATCGAGCCGGTCTTCGCGGTCGATGGCGCGGGGATGTATCGCGACGATTGGGCGTGGCTCGGCGGGCAGGGCTCGGTGATCAACAAGAAGTTCGTCTCCGCCGAGGGGCCGATTTGTTCGGATTTGCGCGCAGTGGGCGCGTTGCTCGCGGCGAGCGATGATTTCGCGCATTCCTATCCGCATTCGTGGCGGTCGAAGGCGAAGGTGATTTTCCGGGCGACGCCGCAGTGGTTCATTCCGATGGATCAAGCGATCGGGGAAGGTGTCTCGACTTCGCTCGACACGAACGGGGATGGGACAACCTCTTCTCGGCAGGCGGACGCGCCCTCCCTTCCGTTCGCTTCGAGCGACGTCGAGAAGCCTGTCACTACCCTTCGTTCCACCGCGCTCGCGGCGATCGAAGCGACCACCTGGTATCCGCCGAAGGGCCAGAATCGCATCACCGCGATGGTCGCCGGCCGCCCCGATTGGGTGATCAGCCGCCAGCGCGCCTGGGGCGTGCCGATCACGCTGTTCGTCAACCGGCTGACCGGCCAGTATCTCGTCGACCCCGCGGTCAACGCGCGCATCATCGCGGCGATCAACGCCGAGGGCGTCGATGCGTGGAGCGAGGAAGTGGCGCAGGACCTGCTCGGCCCCGACTACGACCTCGCCAATTACGAGCGCGTCACCGACATTCTCGACGTGTGGTTCGACAGCGGCTGCACGCATGCCTTCGTGCTCGAGAGCGGGCGCTGGCCCGATCTGCAATGGCCGGCCGATCTCTATCTCGAAGGCTCGGACCAGCATCGCGGCTGGTTCCAGTCGTCGCTGATGGAGGCGTGCGGCACGCGCGGGCGCGCGCCATACAATGCGGTGCTGACGCATGGCTTCACGATGGACTCCAAGGGCATGAAGATGTCCAAGTCGCTCGGCAACACGATCAACCCGCTCGATTTGATGAAGGAATCGGGCGCGGACATCCTGCGGCTGTGGGCGCTGTCGGTCGATTTCACCGAGGACCACCGCATCGGCAAGGAGATCCTCGGCGGCGTCTCCGACCAGTATCGCAAGCTGCGCAATACCTTCCGCTACCTGCTCGGTGCGCTCGACGGTTTCGATGAGGTCGAGCGGCTTCCGGTCGCGGAGATGCCCGAGCTTGAGCGCTATGTGCTCCACCTGCTCGCCGAGCTCGACGCCAAGCTCAAGGCGGCGGTGCTGGTGTACGATTTCAACAGCTATGTCCGGCTGCTGACCGAGTTCGCGCAGGAGGATCTGTCGGCCTTCTACTTCGATATCCGCAAGGATTCGCTGTATTGCGACGCGCCAACCGATCCCAAGCGCCGCGCTGTTCGCACCGTGTTCGACACGCTGTTCCACGCGCTGGTCCGCTATGCCGCGCCGGTGCTGTGCTTCACCGCCGAGGAGACGTGGCAGGCGCGCTTCCCGAGCGAGGATGGCTCGGTGCATCTGCTCGAGTGGCCCGAGGTTCCCGCGGTTGACAGCGTCGATGCGGCAAAGTGGGATGCCGTCCGCGCCTTGCGCCAGCAGGTGACCGAGGCGATCGAGCCGCTGCGCCGCGAGAAGATCGTGCGTTCGAGCCTCGAGGCCGAGGTGGTCGTGCCTGAGGCGCCGCTGCCGGTTGCCGAACTCGCCGAGCTGTTCATCGTCGCGCAAGTCACGCTCGGCGACACGCTCGCGGTGGCGCGGACCGATTTCCACAAATGCGGGCGCTGCTGGCGGCTGCTGCCCGAAGTGCAGGACGACGGCGATCTGTGCGATCGCTGCGAGGCGGTGGTGGCATGAGGCTCCCGCTCGCAGGCTTCGCGACCGCGGTCGCGCTCTTCGCCGCCGACCAGGCCGCCAAGCTCGGCGTGACCGAGGGGCTCAAGCTCGATGCGATGACCAACGCGCATTACGTCACGTCGTTCTTCAACCTGCGCTTCGTTGCCAATAAGGGCGTGTCGCTGGGGCTGCTCCACGCCGACACCGACACTACGCGCTGGCTGCTGGTGCTGATGACCGGCGCGATCGCGGTCGGCGTGCTGGTGTGGATGCTGCGCGAGACCAAGCGCGCCGACCAGATGGCGCTCGGGCTCGTGCTCGGCGGCGCGTTCGGCAACATCCTCGACCGGATCCGGCTCGGCTATGTCGTCGATTTCGCCGATCTGCATTTCGGCGCGTGGCAGCCGTTCCTGGTGTTTAACATCGCCGACGCGGCGATCAGTATCGGCGTGCTCATCTTGCTCGCGCGCGCGCTTCTGATACGAGATACACCGAACCAAGATTCTGGGACCAAAGCATCTGGGGCGGACCAGGGCCCAACGGAGAATATCCATGCGTAAGATTTCGATTCTGTCGGCCGGCGTGGCGCTGCTCGCGTTGGGCGCTTGCGCGCATGGCAAGGGTGGCCGCAGCGGGCCTGACGAATTCTCGGTCGCGCGCCAGGCTCCGCTCGTCATTCCGCCCGATTTCTCGCTGACCCCGCCAAAGCCAGGTGCGGCCCGCGCGAACGACACCAGCGCCAACGCGCAGGCGCTCGACGCGCTGTTCGGCGGCACCGCGCCGCGCAGCGCCGCCGAAAGCGCTGCGATCTCGCAGGCGGGCGTCGATTCGGACGATCCCGGCATCCGCTCGTCGGTCGGCGATCCGGGCACGACCGTGGTCGACAAGGGCACGACGACGCGCGACGTCGTCGCAGCGCCCGAGGGCGACGGTCAGGCAGCCAAGGCGACCGCGCCGAAGTGAGCCGAAACAAAACCCTCCCCCGCGGCCGCGGGAGAGGGTTTTGGGACCGATCAGAGGGAGTGCCCGCAAGGGCGCTCCCTTCTTCGTATCAGAAGTTCACGCCGACATAGGCGAGCACGGTCGATCCGCGGCCGAAGCGCGACGCATAGCCGCGCCGGTACAGCCCGCCGACCTTGTTGTTGGTGATGTCGGTATCGACATAGCTCACGCCGACCTTGAACGGACCCCCGACGGCTTCGGCTGTTGCAGACCAGTCGAGATAGTTGCGGTCGTTGCCGTTGAGGTTGGCGAGGCCGAGCGAGCCGTCGGTATAACCGAGATGGCCCTTCAGCGTGATCGGCGTCTTGGGCACCGCGACCGAGGCCTCGCCATAGACGTAGATATTGTCGTCCTTGTTGTTCGGCGTGAAATCGAGGCCCTTCTGGCCGCCCCACGCATAATTGCCGCCGACCTTGGTCGAGACCGGGCCGAGCGTGTAGCTCACCGAGGCATAAGGCTCGAAGAAGTCGGTGTTGAGGCCCTTCACGCCGCTCGGATAGTAATAATAGAGCAGGCCGCCATCGACCGTCAGGCCGCTGAAGGTCTTGGTATAGCCGGCGTACAGATCGACCTCGGCATCGCCATATCCGGTGAGGAGCGGGGTCTTCCCGCTGCCGTCGATCGTCGAGGCCCAGGTGCCGATATAGAAGCCGGCCGTGCTGTTGATGTTGATCGTGCCCTGGACGGCGCCTTCGCCGTTGGTCTGGGTCAAACCGCGGAAGCGGTAATCGCTGATCAGCGTCGCGCCGCCGGTGATCTTGAACGGCTTGTCGGGCGCGGCAGGCGCCGCGGCGGGCGCGTCCTTGGCGTCGGGCGTGGTGGTGGTGGGGACATCCTGCGCAAAGGCGGGCGTGGCGGAGGCGGCGAGCAAGAGCGCGCCAAGCGTAGATGTGGAGAAGCGCATCGTTTCCCTTTCGAAAATGCGACTGTCCCCGCCTGCTTTACCGATGCGGCGTCTGTCGGAGGCGCAAGACCTCCCGCGCAGCTAAGCGGCAAGATCTTTCATTGCCGAGCTACGCTGCATCGCACAACTTAATTCGCGCGCGTGCGCGGGATACCGCGCTATTGTGGCTGTTGCGCAACACCCGTGTTTCAAATCATTGCTGAGCGGAAAAGCGCGCCAGGCCAGCGGCGAGGTCGGCGATCAGATCCGCCGGATCCTCGAGGCCGATCTGCAGCCGGACGAGTGGCCCGGCATCGGCGCGGCGCGTGACGCTGCGATGGCGTTGTGGGTCGACCGGCAGCGCGAGGCTTTCGAACCCGCCCCAGCTATAGCCGATCCCGAAATGCTCGAGCCCGTCGATCAGCCGCGCGCGATCGGCCTCGCCACCGCCGTTGAGGACAAACGAGAACAGCCCCGACGACCCTTTGAAGTCGCGCAGGAAGTGCGCGTGGCCGGGGCAGCTCGGCAAAGCCGGGTGGAGCACGGTCGCGACTTCGGGCTGCTGCTCGAGCCAGTGCGCGATCTCGAGCGCGCTTGCCTGATGCTGCTTGAGCCGGATCGCCATCGTGCGCAGGCCACGGCTGGCGAGCCAGCTGTCGTCGGGGCTGGCGATCTGGCCGAGCTGGAAGCTGGTGTCGCGTAGCCGCGCGAAATGGCCCGGCGCGGCGGTGACCGAGCCCAGCATCACGTCGCTATGGCCGACGATATATTTGGTGCAGGCGAGGATCGTGAGGTCGATGCCGTGCGCGATCGCGGGGAAGAACAGCGGCGTCGCCCAGGTGTTGTCGAGCAGCGTGGTGATGCCGCGCGCCTTGGCGACGGAGACGATCGCGGGAATATCCTGCACCTCGAAGGTCAGGCTGCCGGGGCTCTCGAGCAGGATCGCGCGAGTCGCATCGGTGATCACGTCGGCGATGCCCGCGCCGATCATCGGATCATAGAAGCGCGTCGTGATTCCCATCCGCTTGAGCAGCCCCATGCCCATCGCGCGGGTCGGGTCATAGGCGCTGTCGGGAAGGAGCAGTTCGTCGCCGTGCGAGAGCACCGACAGCAAGGCGGCTGCGATCGCCGCGACGCCCGAGGGGTAAAGGAAGGTGCCCTCGGCGCCGGGCTCGAGCTCGGTCAGCGCATCGGCGAGGCTCCACTGCGTCGGCGTGCCCTTGCGACCGTAGAACAGCCGGTGATGCGTATCGCGACCACCCGCCTCGCGCAGATCCGCGACCGAATCGTAGAGGATCGTCGAGGCGCGCCAGACCGGCGTGTTGACGATCCCCTGCGTCCATTCCTTGCGGCGGCCGGCGGTGACGACGCGGGTCGAATCGCCCTTGGGGGCATCGGTCTTCTTCATGGCGCGAAATCCTGCAATGCAGGCCCTGCAAAGCGGGAGACCGTGAAGAAGGCAAGAGGGTCGCGTGTATTGTCAGAAGCCCCTCCCGCTCAGGGGAGGGGCTTTCGAGATGCGCTTACGCCGCGCCGGTCGCCTTTGGCGTGGTGCGGTCGGCACCCCATTCGGACCAGCTGCCGTCATAGACCGCCGCCTCGTTGCCGAGCAGATGCGCGCCGAACGCGAGCGCCGAGGCGGTGATGCCCGAGCCGCAGGTGGTGACGAGCGGCTTGGCGACATCGATGCCCGCGCCTTCGAACGCCGACTTCAACGCGTCGCCGGTCTTCCACGTGCCATCGGCATTGAAGAGCTCGCCGACGGGCAGGTTCTTCGAGCCCGGGATATGGCCGGCATGTGTCGCCGGGCGCGGATCGGGTTCCTCGCCGGTGAAGCGTGCGGCCGAGCGCGCGTCGAGCACTTGCTCGGCGCCGCTGTCGACATTGGCCTTCATCTGATCGAGCGTGCGGACGCCCTTGTCGTCGGCCCAGACGGTGAAGTGGCGGTGGCGGAGCTGCTCCTTGCCGCTGGCGGTCTCACGCCCTTCGGCCCGCCACTTGGCGAGCCCGCCATCGAGGATCGCGACGTCATGCGCGCCGAAGGTGCGCAGCATGAACCAGGCGCGCGCCGAGGTGTGGAGCGGCGAATTGTCGTAGAGCACGATGCGGCTGCCATCGCCGAGACCGAGCGACTGCATCCGGCTGGCGAACTTTTCGGGCGCGGGGAGCATTGAGGGTAGGGTACTGCTGGTGTCGGCGATCTCGGCGAGATCCATGAACACGGCGCCCGGGATGTGCGCGGCTTCATATTCGGCGGCAGGGTCGCGGTCGACGAGCCCGGCGAAATAGGTGGCGTCGACAATCCTCAGGTCGTTCGCGCCCAGCTCATTTGCGAGCCATTCGGTTGTCACCAGCGAATCCATCGATCGTCTCCTTGGTTTTTTGATAGCCTAACCATCCGATCGCGCGCCGTCGAGACGCTCGAGGATCATCCGCGCGGGATGATCGGTGCGGGATGACGGGGGCGGATCGCTTCCCTATATCGCTGTGCATGACTCCTATGCATCTCGGCCAAACCAGCGCGCTCCCCACTTCGCCCGAGGAGGCGGTGCTCGATTATGTCCCCAACCCGCGGCCCGGTCGCCTGTATTTGGTGCGTTTCGCGGTGCCCGAATTCACTTCGCTTTGCCCGGTGACGGCACAGCCCGATTTCGCGCATCTCGTGATCGATTACGCACCTGCAGCAACGATCGTCGAATCGAAGTCGCTCAAGCTGTTTCTCGGCGCGTTCCGCAACCACCAGGCGTTCCATGAGGATTGCACCGTCGGGATTGGCGAACGGCTGTTCACCGAGATGCAGCCGACATGGTTGCGAATCGGTGGGTATTGGTACCCGCGCGGTGGCATTCCGATCGACGTTTTCTGGCAATCGGGCGCACCGCCCGAGAGCCTGTGGCTGCCGTCGCAGGACGTTCCGGGCTATCGCGGGCGCGGTTGAGCGCTGGGCCCGTTCATCCTACCGCAAGGTTGATTTGGATCAGACAATTCCCATTGTTGCAATGCAACATTCTTGCAACCATATTGAAACTTGGCCGTTCGGGAGAGGTAACTCGAGGGTATAAGCCCCGTCAGAAATAGGATTTGCGAACATGGTGCAACTGGCGGATGTCGTGAACTCGATCGACCACCTGGCTTTGGCCGGTAATTTTCTGCCGCGTAAATGTGGTCTTGCAACCTATACCACCGATACCTTCACCGCGCTGAAGAGCCGGTTCCCGGATCTTAAGATCGACGTCTATGCGATGGACGATCACCCCGGCCGGTACGAATATCCCCCCGAGGTGACGCGCAGCATCCCCGAGCAGGACCGGATGCAGTATCTCGAAGCCGCGCGCGAGATCGAGGCGAGCGGTGCGCAGGCGTTGTGGCTGCAGCACGAATACGGCATTTTCGGCGGCGCAGCGGGCGAGCATATCCTTGCCTTGCTCGAGCGCGTGTCGATGCCGGTGATCGTCACGCTCCATACGATCCTCGAAAAGCCCAACGCCGATCAGCGTCGCGTGATGGAAGGCCTGTTGCGGCGTGCGTCGCGCGTCATCGTCATGGCCGAGCGTGGTCGTGAGATCCTCGAGCGCGTTTATGGTGCAACCGGCCGGTCGATCGTGATGATCCCGCACGGTGTTCCCGATCGCGAGTTCGTCGATCCCAACACGCTCAAGTCGCGCTTTGGCTGGGAAGGGCGCGACGTCGTCCTGACCTTCGGCCTGCTCGCGCCGGGCAAGGGCATCGAAGTGATGATCAATGCGCTGCCCGCGATCGTCGAGCAGAACCCCAACGTGCTCTATGCCGTGCTGGGTGCGACGCATCCGAACCTCGTCGCACACGAAGGCGAAAAGTATCGCGACAAGTTGAAGGCGCTCGCGCTCGATCTCGGGGTCGGTCGCAATATCGAATTCATCGATGCGTTTCTCGAGCATGACGAGCTCATCGACTATCTGCAGGCGGCAGACATCTATGCGACGCCGTATCTCAATCCGGCGCAGATCACCTCGGGGACCTTGTCCTACGCAGTCGGCGTCGGCAAGGCGGTGGTCTCGACGCCGTATGTCCATGCCACCGAGATTCTCGCGGATGGGTACGGCGTGCTCGTCGACTTTGGGGATTCCGCAGCGTTCGCGCGCGAGATCAACGCCTTGCTCGGCAGCGAGCGCAACCGGATCAAGCTTTCGGAGCGTGCCTATGCGCGTGGCCGTACGATGATCTGGCCGCGCCTCGCCGAACTCGCGATGCGCGAGATTGGGCAGATGGTCGCCTCCAAGCCGTTGCGCATGCCGAGCAGTACTGCGGCGCTGACTCCGCTCGCGCCCGATTTCGCGGCGGTCGAGCGGATGAGCGATTCGACGGGCATGCTGCAGCATTCGATCTTCTCGATCCCCGATCGCCGTCATGGCTATTGCATCGACGACAACGCCCGTGCGCTCATGCTGGTCAGCCAGATGACGTCGCTCGACGAGGTCCAGCGCGACAAGTGGATGACGATTTATGCGTCGTTCCTGCAATATGCCTGGAACCCCGAGGAGCGGCGTTTCCGCAACTTCATGAATTTCGATCGCACCTGGTGCGAGGATTTCGGTTCGGAGGATTCGAACGGTCGTACGCTGTGGGCCTTCGGCGTGACCGCGCGCGATGCGCAGATGGACAAGCACAAGATGTGGGCCGCATCGATGTTCGACATGACGGCGTCGCTGTCGCTCGAACTGGGATCGCCACGCGCCCACGCCTTTGCGATGCTGGGTGCCGCGGCGATGCTCGAGGTGGTTCCGACGCATTCCCTCGCACGGACGATTCTCACGCGCTTCGGCGACGATCTGCTCGCCTTGCTCGAGGATGCGCGCCGTCCGCAGTGGGAATGGTTTGAGATCGTGTTGGCGTATGATAATGCGCGTCTGCCCGAGGCCCTGCTGCGTGCCGGTCTTGCGCTCCAGCGCGACGACATGATCCAGTGCGGCCTAAAGACGCTCGAATGGATCGTCGCCAAGCAGACCTCGCCCGACGGCCGCTTCCGCGCGGTCGGCAGCGAGAGCTTCGGGCGGGTCTATGCCGAGCCGTTGCAGTTCGACCAGCAGCCGCTCGAGGCGCAGGCGACGATCGACGCGTGTAGCGCGGCGTTCGATGTGTCGCGGGACGCGCGTTGGGTCGAGGAAGCCAACCGCGCGTATCGCTGGTATCTCGGGCAGAACGATCTCGATTTGCCGCTGGCAACCGTCCAGGATGGCGGCTGCTTCGACGGCTTGATGCCGAGCGGGCTCAACCGGAATCAGGGTGCCGAGTCGATTTTGGCGCTGCAATTGGCCGGTTGCACGATTTCCGGGCTGGCAAAGCGGGCGCAAAGCGTGGCAGGACCGGATCGCGCCGTCGCGTAGCCTCGCTCGCGACGTCGCCAAGGCGTTACGCGAGGCGATATTGTGATCGAGCTGTTTGAACACCCATTGCGACTCCACGCCGACCCGTCACGGGTCGTCGTGCGACCGTTCCACCTTGCCTGGAGCGGCAATGGTGGCAACCGCACCGAGCGGATCGTCAATGCCGTGATGGCGCTCGATGCTGCCGAGACGCGCGCCGAGCTCGAGGTGGTGCTCAAGGATTTCGAGGCGCGGCATTGGCAGACGCGGCGCGTCTTCATGACGCGCTACGACGAGATCGAGGCGATGCTCGGGCTCGACGGCAGCGAGATCGGCGACGAGAAGCGCCAGCTGATTGGTGCCTATTTCTGCCACGAATACAGCTATGCTGCGGCGGCGTTGATGAATCCCAGCGCGGTGCCGCATTTCGACCAGTCGGGCATGCCTGCGGGATCGCAGCGCATCCTGATGAGCTTGCGCGCGGTGGGCGAGGGGCACATCTCCTCGGTCGCGTTCCGCGAAGGCATCATTACCGACGGCAACCAGTTGAAGCTCGCGCCCGAGCCGCCGTTCGCGACCGCGACCGATGCGGTCGGGCTCGACGAGGAAGAACTGCCCGAGGGGCCGATCACCGTCTATCGCCATCGTGATTCGACGCTGTCGGGTACGGTGATCTTCCCGATCACCGCGGCACAGTCGAAGGGGCTCGAGGATCTTCGCCTCGTCCAGTTCCAGCATGACGATGGCAGCTACGAATGGCTCGGCACGTACACCGCGTATAACGGCTCGACGATCCAGTCGGAGCTGATGCGTACGCGCGACTTCCGCGCGTTCGATCTGGTGCCGATGTCGGGCTCGGCGTCGCGCAACAAGGGCATGGGGCTGTTCCCGCGCAAGGTGAACGGCCAGTACATGATGATCGGCCGGCAGGACGGCGAGAATCTGTATCTGATCAAATCCGACACGCTGACGCATTGGGACGAGGGCGAAAAGCTGCTCGGGCCGATGTATCCGTGGGAGCTGGTCCAGATCGGCAATTGCGGCCCGCCGATCGAGCTCGACGAGGGCTGGCTGCTGCTGACGCACGGCGTTGGCGCAATGCGCAAATATGCGATCGGTGCGGTGCTGCTCGACAAGACCAACCCGGCCAAGGTGATCGGCCGCACACGCGAGCCGATCCTCGCTGCGGCGAACCAGGACCGCGAGGGCTATGTGCCCAACGTCGTCTATACGTGCGGCGCGATCCGGCATGGCGACACGCTGTTCGTGCCCTACGGCGTGGCCGATAGCTCGGTCGCGTTCGCGTTCATCGACATCAAGACGCTGCTCGAGGCGATGGCCTAACCTCCCTCTTCCTTCGGGAGAGGGAAGGGGCCCGCTCGGCGTAGCCGAGGGGGAAGGGTGAGGGCAGTTCGTCTTCTGCCCTCACCCGACCTCGCTGCGCTCGGCCACCGTCTCCCAAAGGAAGAGGGATTTCAGCGTGTTGCCGCCACCGCGCGGCGATACAGCATCGCCGCGATCGCGAAGAACAAGAGCGTCCCCCCGATCAACGCCTCGGTCTCGTGGCCCGACATCAGCTTGAGCGGCGCATCGCTGCCGCTCAGCCACACGACCAGCGCGAACACCACGCCCCACAGGCTTTCGCCGACGATCATGCCCGTCGCGGTCAGCGTCCCCATCCGCTCGGCAACCTCAGGGTTCGCGCTGCGGCGTGCCCAACGGTTGTAGAACCAGCCGAACACCGAGCCGAGCACGGTCGGCAGGATCACCGCCATCGGCAGGTAGATGCCGAGCGCGACGCCGAGCGGCGGCAGGCGCAACAGCCGGAGCCGACCGAGCAGCTCGTCGAGCGCGATCAGCGCGACGCCCGCAGCGACGCCGTAGCCGAGCATCGTCCAGTTCGCATCGCCCGACAGCACACCCTTCGCCAGCGCCGAGATCAGCCCCGCCTGTGGCGCCGCAAGCGCGTTCGGCCCAGCGCCGGGGACGCCGACGAACCCCATCCCGCTGTTGAGCACGTTGAGCACCGGCGGAATGATCAGCGATCCGAACACCACGCCGATCACCAGCGCGACCTGCTGTTTCCACGGCGTCGCGCCGACGAGCTGGCCGGTCTTGAGGTCCTGCAGATTGTCGTTCGAGATCGTCGCAACGCCGAACACGATCCCGGTGACGATCAGCGCATAGGCGATCAGCGCGCGCGTCGTATCGGCGCCAGGATTCTGCCCGAACAGACCGACGAGCATCAGCGACGATCCGATCACCGCGAGGATGCCGATCCCCGACACGGGCGAGTTCGACGCCCCGATCAGCCCCGCCATATAGCCGCACACCGCCGCGATCATGAGCCCGGCGACAAGCACGAACACGAGCGCCCCCGCGATCAGCAAGAATGCCGAGCCGACCAGCGCGCCGCCCGCGATCACGTCCCACAACAGCCAGCCGATCGGCAGCAGCGTCAGCAGCGCGACGAGCGCGACCCAGGCGATCGGCAGATCGCGTTCCTCGAGCGCGAGCGTCTCGCCCTTGCCGCGCGCGGCGCTGGCGGCGAGTGCTGAGCGCACGCCACCGATCACGGGGCCGGCGATCTTGACCAGGGTCCAGATCGCCGAAATGCCGATCACGCCCGCGCCGAAGAAGCGCACGTCGCCCTTCCACACGGTGTTGACCCAGTCGGCGAGGTCGCCCGGTGCGGGATGGGCCGCCGTCAGGATCGGCACGAGCACGAACCAACCGATCACGAGCCCGAGCGCCATCGCCGCGCCGACCGAGATGCCGACGAGATGCCCGACGCCGATCAGCGCGAACGACAGGCTGCCCGAGATCCCCGTTGCGCCCGCGCCGACGCGGAAGCTGGTCGCGGCGGTATCGGTAATGATCTTGGTCTGCGTGAAGATCGCGAAAGCCGCCGAGGCGATGCTGTTCCAGATCAGCACGAGCAATCCCTGGCGGGCTTCGGCCGCGCCCTCGCGCGATCCGGCGCCGATCTGGAGCACTTCGGCGGCGGCGACACCCTCGGGATAGGGCAGGTCGGTATCGACGACGAGCGCACGCCGCAACGGCACCGAGAACATGACGCCGAGGATCCCGCCGGTCATCGTGATTGCGGCGGTCTGGACATAGGGGAAGTTCTGCCACCAGCCGATCATCACCAGCCCCGGCAGCACAAAGATGATCGCGGCGAGTGTGCCCGCTGCACTGGCGACCGTCTGGACGATGTTGTTCTCGAGGATCGTCGATCCCTTGAACAGCTTGAGGATCGCCATCGAGATCACCGCGGCGGGAATCGAGGTCGCGAAGGTCAGCCCGACCTTGAGCCCGAGATAGACGTTGGCGGCGGTGAACAGCAGCGTGATGAGGCCGCCAAGCAGCACGCCGCGCAGCGTGAGTTCGGCGATCGGGGCGGGACGAGAGTCAGTCATCGCCCCATCTCGCACAAGCGACGCCCTGAACGACAGCGCTTTTTGCGCGGGAGATCGCGCGGCGCCCGAGGAAACGCTGGATATTTTGAGCATGCTTATTATACCGCGTGCCATGCAAGATTCGATCGCCTTCATGATCAGTGACGTTTCGCGGCTGATGCGCCGTCGCTTCGACGAGCGCGCGCGCGCGATTGGCGTGACGCGGACGCAGTGGCGCGTGCTGAAGTTTCTTCAGCGAGGCGAGGGGATCAATCAGGGCGGGCTGGCCGAAATGCTCGAGGTCGAGCCGATCACCGCGTGCCGGATGATCGACCGGCTCGAGGAAGCCGGGTTGGTCGAGCGGCGCCGCGATCCGAGCGACCGGCGCGCGTGGCAAATCTACCTGACCGAGCGCGCGCGGCCTTTGCTCGACGATCTCGGGCATCTTGCCGACGAAATGCTCGGCAGTGCGCTGGCGGGGGTCTCGGATGCCGAGCAGGCGCTCGTAATCGCGACGTTGCAACAGATCCGGGCCAATTTGTCCGATTCACAGCCTGCGAAGGACGCCGCCAACGCGTGATTGCCGTGCAAGATCGCGTTTTTTTCCGTTGCGCAGGCGTCACTTCTGACCGCGCTGTGCGTTGAGCGCGCCATGCAGAGACTGTGGTTCATCACCAATATCAAATCGGGCACCGCGACCCCCGCCAAGGCCGATGCCATCGCGGCGTCGTTCGCCGGGCAGGGGCTGACGCTGGTCGGACGCACCGCTTTCCCGAGCGACCCCTTGCCAACCGCCGAATCGCTCGATGCGGCTGACGTCGACACTGCAGTGTTGTTCGCGGGGGACGGGACGATCAATGCGGCGGTCAGTGCGCTGGCGGCATGGCGCGGCGCGGTGTTGATCTTGCCCGGCGGCACGATGAACCTGCTCGCCAAAATGCTCCACGGCTCGACCGATCCTGCGGCGATCGTAACCGCGGCGATCGCCCATGGTCGCAAGATCGCGCTTCCGGTGGTCGACCTGCCGGAGCATCGCGCGCTGGTCGGGCTGATCCTCGGGCCGGCCGCAACCTGGGTCCGCGCGCGCGAGCTGGTGCGGGCGGGGCGGTTGCGGGGATTGGGTCGCGCCCTGCGCCAGGCGTGGCGACGGACTTTCGGGCACGGCATCCGGCTCGACGGCGTGCCCGGCCTCAAGCACGGCGCGCAAGCCGTATTGGTACGGGCCGAGCCAGGGCGGCTCGATATCGCGGCGATAGACGCGCGCGATTTTCGCGCGCTGACTCGGCTCGGCTGGGAATGGGTGACCGGCGACTGGGTCGAGGCGTCCGAAGTGACGCAATGCCATGCCGAGCAATTCCGGACACGCGGCGACAAGCCGGCGCTTGCGCTGGTCGACGGCGAACCGGTGATGCTCGAACCCGGCAGCACGATCCGGCTCGGCACCACGCGCGAGCTCTTCATTACGACCAAGAAGGACGCGTGATGCGGCTGTTCCATGTCAGCGACGTGCATTTCGGGCGCGAGGATGCGGCAGCGGTCGCCTGGTTCGGGGGGCTGGTCAAGGCCGAGCAGCCCGACGCGGTGATCATGACGGGCGACCTGACGATGCGCGCACGACGCCGCGAGTTCTCCGCCGGGCTCGCGTGGTTGCAGGGGCTCGGCGTGCCGGTGACGGTCGAAGTCGGCAATCACGATTTGCCCTATTTCAACCCGATCGACCGGTTCTTCCGGCCTTATCGGCGGATGAGCAAGATCGAACGGATGGTCGAGCAGCCGCTCGACTTGCCCGGCGTCGCGATCGTCCCGCTCGTGACGACGGCGCGCGCGCAATGGCGGCTCAACTGGTCGAAGGGCAAGGTGAGCCGCGGCGCGCTCGATCGCACGCTCGCGTTGCTGGCCGAAGTGCCTGCGGGAAAGCTGGTCTTCATCGCCTGTCATCATCCGCTGATCGAACCCGAAACGCGGATGTCGGCGCAAACGCATAACGGCGCGGCCGCGCTTAGGGCACTGGCCGACGCCGGGGCGGATGCGGTGCTGACCGGACATGTCCATGATCCGTTCGACATTGCGCATAGCGTCGATGGCACCGTGGTGCGGATGATCGGCGCGGGAACGCTGTCCGAACGCACGCGCACGACGCCGCCCTCGTTCAATGAAATCCGCATTGCCGACGGGCGTTTCGACGTGCTGCTGCGGACGATGACGCCGGCGCCCGATCGACCGCTCGAGCGGGAACGCGCGGAATAAGCGCTGCATGCCGAAGGGCTTGTAACGCCGCCGTTGCGCGATACGCTGGCGTAATGAAAACAGCTCTCCTGCTCGCGCCGCTCCTGCTCGCAACAGCACCCGCTTATGCAGCGCCGTCCGACATCGACGCTCGCGTCGCGCGCGTGCTGAAAGACACGCCGCTGATCGACGGGCATAACGACTGGGCCGAGACGCTCGTCGGCCGCGCCGGCGACGCGCGCTGGACGCTCGATCTGACGACGCTCGACCCGGCCAAATACGACACCGACATCACGCGGCTGCGCAAGGGCGGCGTCGGCGGGCAATTCTGGTCGGTCTATGTCGATGCCAACTTGCCCGGGCCGCAGCAGGTCGAGGCGACGCTCGAGCAGATCGGGCTGATGCAGCAGATCTTCGCCCGCTATCCGACCGTGTTCGAGGCCGCGACGACCGCTGCCGACGTCCGGCGGATTCAGGCGAAGGGCCGGATCGCGTCGCTGCTCGGAGTCGAGGGTGGGGGGCAGATCGACGGCAAGTTGGCCGTGCTGCGCGCCTATCGCCAGCTCGGCGCATCCTATCTCACGCTGACGCATTCGCGGACGATCGCCTGGGCCGATTCGGCGACCGACGATCCGAAGCATGGCGGGCTGACCAAATTCGGCGAGGCGGTGGTGCATGAGCTCAACCGGCTCGGCATGCTGGTCGATCTCAGCCACGTCAACGAAGCGACGATGCGCGCCGCGCTGCGCGTGTCGAGCGCGCCGGTGATCTTCTCGCATTCGAGCGCGCGCGCGCTGTGCGATCATCCGCGCAACGTGTCCGACGATATGCTCAAGCTGCTCGCCGCCAATGGCGGGATCGTGATGGTCAACTTCGCGCCGAGCTACGTCTCGGAGCAGCGCCGGCTGTGGGAGGCGGCGCACAATGGCGAGATCGCCAGCTACAATGCGCCGCCGTTCGGCGGGCTCTATATCGGCCAACCCGACAAGGCCAAGGCGGCGCTGGCGGCGTGGGAGCTGGCGCACCCCAAGCCAGCGGTGACGCTGACGATGGTCGCCGACCATGTCGACCACATCGCCAAGGTGGCGGGGATCGACCATGTCGGGATCGGATCCGATTTCGATGGGCTTAGCGAATTGCCGCAAGGGCTCGACGGCGTCGAAACCTATCCCGCCTTGCTCGCCGAACTGGCGCGGCGTGGGTGGAGCGACCGCGATCTCGCCAAGCTGGCGGGCGGCAACATCCTGCGCGTGATGGCGGGCGCCGAACGCGCCGCGCTCGCGCTCAAGGGCGAGCCCGCGGCGACCGCGACGATCGCGCAACTCGACGGGACGTAAACGCGCCGGTCTCAGCCGTGCGCGGGCTTCGCCGGAAAGGTGATGGCGAACCACGCCCCCCCATCGGATCCGGCGTCGATCACGCCGTCGAGACTGCGCACCAGCGTCCGGATCAGCTGCATACCCAGGCTCGTCGACGATCGGCTCGTCAGGTCGAACGCCTCGGGCAACCCCTTGCCGAAATCGCGCACGGTCACGACGATCGCGCTGTCCTGCGCCTTCGCGGTGACGACGACGCGCCCCCCGGCATCGCCATAGGCATATTTGGCGGCATTGGTGACAAGCTCGGTGAGCAGCAACCCGACCGCGACGGCCTGGTCGGCATGAAGCGAGATGTCGTCGGCGCTGCACTCCAGCGTGACGGTGGCGAGCTGCGTCGAAAGGCTCGCGCACAGATCCTTGATCAGCGCGGGGATCTCGATCCGCCCGGTATCCTGGCGCCACAATTGATCGTGCGTCCGGGCGATCGCGATGACGTGGCCGGACGCCTCGTTCAGCGCGCTCGAGACTTCGGGGAGCGGATTGCTGCGGGATTGCAGATGCAGGATGCTCGACAGCATCGTCAGGCTGTTCTTGACGCGATGGCTCGCCTCGCGGACGAGCACCTTCTGGTAATCGATCGCTTCGGCGAGGCGGCGTTCGCCCTCCTGGCGGTCCATCGCGACGCCGAGCAAATTGGCGAAGCCCTGGAGGAATGCGATATCGGCGGCCTCGAACTGGCCGGCGCTCGGGCTGTCGACCTCAAGCACGCCCCACGGGCCCGCGGTGGTCGAGATCAGCACGTTGATCGCGCGGCGTACGCCGTGTTCGACCATGATCTTCGGCGTGCGGAAGCGCTCCTCGCCCTCGAGATGGTTCGAGATGACGGGCGTGCCGTTCTGATAGGCGAAGCCCGCGGGGGACTTGTCGTCGGCGGCGAGGCTGACCTTGCCGATCACCCCGGCGCGCCACCCCACGCCCGCGCGGAAGATCAAGTCGTGCTGTTCGGCGCGGTACTCGAGCACTTTGCAAAGGCTGGTTTGCATCCCGTCGGCGGCCATTTCGGCAGCCTTGGCGAGCAGCGCTTCATTGTCGCGGCATTGAAGCGCGAACAGCCCGAAATCGGACAGGATCGCCTGTTGCTGCAAGCGGTAACCGAGCAGCGACCCGGCCCCGACCTGTTCGATCGCTTCGGCAAACGATGTCGGCTCGTTCGATGCGCAGTCGGTCGTCTCGACCACGTCGTCCGATGGCCCGTCGAGCAAGGCGGTCTGGTTGGTCGCCTGCGGCGCGCGATCGTCGGTCAAACCCGGACTTCCCTTTGTCGTTTTTTCTGGTGCTGTCGCGTATTTCGGCATGGCAGCGTGGCAATGCAAGATCGCGCCCAACCGGCTCGCGGTATGCCGAGCAGGTCGACCAGAACCGAAAAGGGCGGCCCGTTGCCGGACCGCCCCTTTGCGTACCACAGTTTCGTGGAAGCTTAGCGCTTCGAGAACTGGAAGCTACGACGGGCCTTCGCCTTGCCGTACTTCTTACGCTCGACCGTGCGGCTGTCGCGGGTCAGGAACCCGGCTGCCTTGACGGGCGCACGCAGGATCGGCTCGAAACGAGTCAGCGCCTGGCTGATGCCATGCTTGACCGCGCCGGCCTGGCCCGAGAGGCCACCGCCCTTGACGGTGCAGACGACGTCATAGGCACCGTCACGCTCGGTCACGCCGAACGGCTGGTTGATGACGAGACGCAGCGTCGGACGTGCGAAATACACTTCCTGGTCGCGGCCGTTGATCGTGATCTTGCCGGTGCCCGGCTTGATCCAGACGCGTGCAACGGCGTCCTTACGACGGCCGGTCGCATAGGCGCGGCCGTACTGGTCGAGGATCTGCTCGCGCAGCGGCATCGGCTCGTGCGTCGGCGCTGCGGGGGCCGCAACGTAATCTTCGCCGGTGGCAGGCGCGGTCGTTGCAGCGGCAGGCGCTGCAACCGGTGCCGGCGTGTTGGTCAGGCCGGCGAGATCGGCGAGGGACTGGCGGTTGTCGGACATCAGTTGCCCACCTTGTTCTTGCGGTTCATGCTGCCGATGTCGAGGACTTCGGGGTTCTGCGCTTCGTGCGGATGCTCGGTACCAGCGAAGACGCGCAGGTTGCGCAGCTGGGCGCGACCCAGGGGCCCGCGCGGAATCATCCGCTCGATGGCCTTTTCGATAATCCGCTCGGGGAAACGACCCTCGAGGATCTTGCCGGCCGCGACGCCCTTGATGCCGCCGGCATAGCCGGTGTGGCGGTAATAGATCTTGTCCTTGAGCTTGTTGCCCGTGAACCGCACCTTGTCCGCGTTGATGATGATGACATTGTCACCGCAATCGACGTGCGGGGTGAAGCTCGGCTTATGCTTGCCGCGCAGGATGTTCGCGATGATCGACGCCATACGGCCGACGACCAGACCGTCGGCATCGACGATGATCCATTTCTTCTCCACCTCATGCGGCAACGCCGGCTTGGTGGTCTTCATCAGCGCCTTCATGGGGCTTGTGACCTTTACATGCTAAAATGACAGATGCCGCCCCCCATCTCCCATGAAGCTGGGCTTCGTGGGCACCCGGGCAAGGCGGCACCGTTGGAGGCGCTATTGCTGCTTGGCCTTGCGAAAGTCAAGCAAAGTGCGGGTTTGCTGACGGGTATTCTGATACCGGAGCGCTTTGCGGAGGGTCAGATCGCGCGGCGGCCGACGGCATGCGCCGCGGCGGCGGTCGCGATCACGAGCAAGGCGGCATTGGCCTGATGCGCGACCGCGACGGCGATCTCGACCCCACTCAGCAACGTCACGATGCCGAGCACGATCTGCGCACAGACCAGGCCGATCAGCGCCAGCCCAAGGCGCGGCGCTCCGGCGCGGCGGGCGCGCGCGGCGAGCATCATCACGCCGAACGCGACCGCGAAGGCGAGCCAGCGATGGACGAACTGGACGACGATCGGGTTGTCGAACAGGTTGCGCCACAGCGGATCGGTAAACGGCGTCGCCATCGGGAAGATCGCGTCGCCCATCAGCGGCCAGCTCGAAAAGGCGTAGCCGGCCCGCAGGCCAGCGGTCAGCGCGCCGAACAGGATCTGCGCGAACAGCAGCATGATCGCGATCGCCGGGATCAGCCGCAGCCGGGCAGGGCGTGCCAGCCGGTTGTCGGCGAGCGCGCGCAGATCGAGCGCGGTCCACACCATGCCGGCGAGCGTGAATAAGGCGGTGAGCAAATGCGTCGCGAGCCAGCCGGGCGCCACCTCGGTCCGTCCGCTCAGCCCCGAGCGGACCATCAGCCAGCCGAACGTGCCCTGCAGCGCGATCAGCGAGAACAAAGCGACGAGCCGCACCAGATACCCGCGCGGGATCCGCCGCCGCACCGCGAACCACACCAGCGGCACGAGAAAGGCGAGGCCGATCACGCGGCCAAGCATGCGGTGAAGATATTCCCAGAAGAAGATCGCCTTGAACCCGGCGAGCGTCATCCCCTGATTGAAGGCCTCGTATTGCGGGATCGTGCGGTAATTGGCGAATTCGGCCTGCCACTGCGCATCTGTTATCGGGGGAATGCTGCCGCTGAGCGGTTTCCATGACGTGATCGACAGCCCCGATTCGGTCAGCCGCGTGATCCCGCCGATCACGACGATCGCGACGATCAGCGCGGCCACGACAAACAGCCAGGTGGAGAGCGTCCGCGGGCGGACGGTGGAGGGGAGCGAAGACGCCTGGAGCATCGTGCGACCTTACGCGGTTGTCTGCGGCGCGTCGATTGGACAAACTGCCACGGGGGGCGGTTATCCGGGTTGGTGTTGATAGCCCTCGAGTTGCTTCGCCTGATCGACCAGCGGCGGGACATTGGTCGCCTGGCGCAGCGCATCGGACAGCAGCTCGCGCTGATACGGCTCCTGCGTCCAGGCGTTTCCCGGCGCGCGCTGGAATTGCGTGCCATAGATTTGCGGCTGACCGATCCGTTGAAGATAGCGGTCGAGCGTCGCCGCGGCGATCCACACCGCCTCGGGTTTGCCGCGGGCGGTTGCGACCACCGCGAGCGTATGCGCCTTGAGGAAATCCGCTGGCGTCTCGCCATGCTGGAACAGATAGGCCGCGTGATAGAAATCGTCCCCGCTGTGCAGGCCGCCCGTGTCGAGCCGCATCTGTGTCCGCGCCCGCTGGGCGCGATCCGCCGGCCACAGCACCTTCCAGTCGTTCGTGGCGGGGGTGTCGCGCGCCTTTTGGTCGGCGTCGAACAGCGCGGTCATCTCTGCGTTGCTGGCGGGTTGCGCTACGGGCGCGGGCCACGTGGCGGGTTCGGCCGGGGCGGGGGAGGCCGCCGACGCGGAGGCCGCCCACGCGGAGGCCGCCCACAACATCAGGCCGACGATAGCGCAGCGCATTTCCACTCCCGACCCCAAGCAGTTCAGGCACCATCATGCGATGCGGCATGGCAGCACGCCAGTCCGACGAAAGGCCACCAC
This sequence comes from Sphingomonas sp. AAP5, assembly GCF_004354345.1. Taxonomy (NCBI): domain Bacteria; kingdom Pseudomonadati; phylum Pseudomonadota; class Alphaproteobacteria; order Sphingomonadales; family Sphingomonadaceae; genus Sphingomonas; species Sphingomonas sp. AAP5. The sequence continues at coordinate 361,976 of NZ_CP037913.1, forward strand.
AAAAAATAGTCGATGATATGTTGTAACCTGACCCTCGACATGCCACATGGTGTCCAGCATGACGACTCTCGCCCACACCCCCGCAATCCGCTGGATCGAACAGCGGTTCGACACGATGGCGATCGGGCTGTCGGGGCTGTGCATGGTGCATTGCATCGCGAGCTCGGTGTTCATCGCGCTGGCCTCGACCGCGGGCGGGCTGCTGCTCAACCCGCTGTTCCACGAGATCGGGCTGACGATCGCGATCGGTTTCGGCGTGTTTGCGCTCGGGCGCGGGATCTTCACGCATGGCTATATGATGCCCGCGGTGGTCGGCTCGGCCGGGCTTGGCACGATGGCAGGCGCGATCTCGTTGCCGCATGACGGATCGGGGATGGAGACGGTGTGGACGCTGATCGGCGTGGCGACGCTCGCGCTCGGCCACGACCTGAACCGACGCGCCGCCAACTGATCCGACTGAGTCGCGCCGTTGCGGGGAGGGCCCGCACCGCCTATCTCGGCCGCATGGCCACACATCATCATGCCGAGCCGCAAGGCGCCGATCTCGCCGTCGCCGCGCAGGCGACGCTCGAACGCTCGGGCGAGCAATGGACCGCGATGCGCGCGCAAATCTTCCGCGCGCTCGCCGGGTTCGACAAGCCGGCATCCGCCTATGACATCGCCGAGGCGGTGTCCAAGGCCGAGGGGCGGCGCGTCGCCGCGAACAGCGTGTACCGCATCCTCGACCTGTTCGTCGGTGCCAATCTGGCGCGGCGAGTCGAGAGCTCGAACGCCTATATCGCCAATGCGCACCCCGACTGTCTCCACGACTGCATCTTCCTGGTGTGCGACAGCTGCGGGCAGACGACGCATCTCGACGACGACCGGATCACCAAGGGCGTGCGCTCGGCAGCGGAAGCCGCCGGGTTCTCGCCGGTACGCCCGGTGATCGAAGTCCGCGGCAAGTGCGCCGACTGCGGCTGAGCCGCGCTCAGCCAAGATCCTTTCCCATGCGTAACCCCGGCACCGGCGTCCCGCGATCGGCCATCTTGGCGACGCGCTCGATCTCCTGATAGCCCGCGGCGCGATAGAGCGGCTCGCCCGACAGCGTCGCCATCAGCTCGACCCGCGTGAAGCCAGCGCCCCGCGCAGCCGCTTCGCATAGGCCGAGCACCAAGCGGCCAATGCCGCGGCGCACGAAGCCGGGGTCGGTATACATCGCGCGAATCCGGCCAGGCTCGGTCGCCGGATCGAGCATCCGCGCATCGCGCGGCGCGGCGCCGGCATTGCCGCCATAGAGGGTCGCGCGGTAGCTCCAGCCGCCGCAGCCCGCGAGTTGGCCGTCCTGCTCGACCACGAAATAGGTGCGGTCGGCGATCAGTTGCGTGTCGAGTCCCATGCTCAACCGGCTTGCTGCGATCTCCTCGGGTGACAGGAAACCGTGCTGCAGCTCGGCGATCGCGCGCTCCATCAACGCGGCGATTGCGGGGATATCGGCCTCGGTCGCAAGGCGATGGCTAAGCGCGGTCATGGCATTTCCCCCGGTACGATCGGCGCGATGTGATGCCGCGACGCACGGCGCGTCAAGAATGTGCGCAGCGCAATCGAGGTAATCGACAGGCGGTTTGCACCACGCTAAGCAGGCCGGATGGTCGATATTCTCCAAACGCCGCTGCTCGACACGGTGAACATTCCCGCCGATCTTCGGACGCTTGCCCCCACCCAGCTTCGCCAGCTTGCCGACGAGCTCCGCCAGGAGACGATCGCCGCCGTCGGCGTAACGGGTGGCCACCTGGGCTCGGGGCTCGGCGTGGTCGAGCTGACGGTTGCGATTCACTATGTGTTCGACACGCCCAACGACAAGCTCGTGTGGGACGTCGGGCATCAATGCTATCCGCACAAGATCCTCACCGGCCGGCGTGACCGGATCCGGACGCTGCGCATGGGCGGGGGCCTGTCGGGCTTCACCAAGCGCTCCGAGAGCGAATACGACCCGTTCGGCGCGGCGCACAGCTCGACCTCGATCTCGGCGGCCTTGGGCTTCGGCGTCGCGAACAAGATCGCCGACAAGCCCGGCAAGGGCATTGCGGTGATCGGCGACGGCGCGATGTCCGCCGGCATGGCGTATGAGGCGATGAACAACGCGGCGCAGGCGGGCAACCGGCTGGTCGTGATCCTCAACGACAACGACATGTCGATCGCCCCGCCCGTCGGCGGGCTGTCGGCCTATCTCAGCCGCATCGTGTCGAGCCGCGAGTTCCTCGGCTTCCGCGATCTGGCGCGCAAACTCGCCAAGCGGCTGCCCAAGCCGATCGCGACGGGCATGCGCAAGACCGAGGAATTCGCCCGCGGCATGGCGATGGGCGGCACCTTGTTCGAGGAGCTCGGCTTCTATTATGTCGGCCCGATCGACGGGCATAACCTCGACCAGCTGATCCCCGTGCTCGAGAACGTCCGCGATGCCGAGGAGGGCCCGATCCTCGTCCATGTCGTGACCAAGAAGGGCAAGGGCTATGCCCCCGCCGAGGCCGCGGCGGACAAGTATCACGGCGTCCAGAAGTTCGACGTCATCTCGGGCGTGCAGACCAAGGCACCCCCGGGGCCGCCGCAGTATCAGAACGTGTTCGGCGCGCAGCTTTCGAAGGAAGCCGAGACCGATCCGCGGATCTGCGCGATCACCGCGGCGATGCCGTCGGGCACCGGGCTCGACGCTTTCGCCAAGGCGCATCCCGAGCGTTTCTTCGACGTCGGCATCGCAGAGCAGCACGCCGTCACCTTCGCCGCGGGTCTTGCCGCGCAGGGGATGCGGCCGTTCTGCGCGATCTATTCGACCTTCCTCCAGCGCGCCTATGACCAGGTCGTCCACGACGTCTGCATCCAGAACCTGCCGGTGCGCTTCGCGATCGACCGTGCCGGGCTCGTCGGGGCCGATGGGGCGACGCATGCCGGGTCGTTCGACCTGGCCTATCTCGCGACGCTGCCCAACATGGTGGTGATGGCGCCGGCCGACGAAGCCGAGCTGGTGCATATGACGCACACCGCGATCCTCCACGACAGCGGGCCGATCGCGGTACGCTATCCACGCGGCAACGGCACAGGGGTCGCGCTTCCCGCGGTTGCCGAGGCGCTCGAGATCGGCAAGGGGCGGATCGTGCGGCAGGGGCACAAGGTCGCGATCCTGTCGCTCGGCACGCGGCTCGAAGAGGCGATGCGCGCGGCCGAGGCGCTCGAGGCGAAGGGGCTGTCGACGACGGTCGCCGATCTGCGCTTCGCCAAGCCGCTCGACGAGGCGCTGATCCGCAAGCTGCTGACGACGCACGAAGTCGCGGTGACGATCGAGGAAGGCGCGGTCGGGGGCTTGGGCGCACACGTGCTGACCTTCGCCAGCGACTCGGGGCTGATCGACGCGGGGCTCAAGCTGCGCACGATGCGGCTGCCCGACACGTTCCAGGACCAGGACAAGCCCGAGCTGCAATATGCCCAGGCCGGGCTCGACGCCGAGGCGATCGTCGAGACGGTGCTGAAGGCGCTGCGGCACAATTCGAGCAGCGTCGTCGAGGGCGCGCGCGCCTGAACGATCCGGTGGCGTATCCCTGCGGTGGTGGGGATACGCCGGCGGGTGGGGTGCGGCGTCGCTCCGGCGGACGATGCGACGAACCGAGTGCGTGCTTGACTCGATTGACCCCCGGACGGTGAGGCTTCGATCGCGATCGTTTCCGTTTTTGTGATGATCGCCGCCGGGCAGCACATGTCGTCGCTCCGGCGGAGGCCGGGGCCGCTCTGTGGTGGGACCGAACCGGCGATGCGCGCGAGAGCGGCGCGGCCCCGGCCTTCGCCGGGGCGACGGGATGGGGTCTTGGCAAGCGTGGAGATCGGCATGCCCGGCTCCCTGAAATCTGAGACGCGCCTTATATAACCCAATTGGTTCGTGTAGGACAGGGGTTTGTAGCGGCAGCGGTTCGATCGGTGATCGGGCGTCGAACGCGGGCGTTGGCTGGCAGCATCGCCGCGGCGGAGGGTGAGGCTGCCGTGTGGCGGCGGCTTCGCGCGCCGAGCGCGCACCCGCGACGGGCCCGGTTGCTGCCGGGGGTCGCGTCGCGGCCGCCGCGAAATCCTGCTGGCATTCCACGGCGGTGCGCGCCAGAGCGGACGTCTCTCCTGCTCGTGAAGGTCTGCGCTCATGTGCTTTTCGGCCACCGCCAGTTTTACTGCCTCGGCGGTCCTCGGGGTGGTCGGCGTGGCGACGCTACGGCATGTCCGCGAGCCGCGCGCGCTGCTGTTCGCGTGCGTTCCGCTGCTGTTCGCGGTGCACCAGTTTTCCGAAGGGATGGTGTGGCTCGCGCTCGAGGGACGGCTCGGGGCCACGGCGGTCGACCATAGCGTGTTCCTTTTCACGCTCTATGCGATCGGGATCCTGCCGCTGCTGATGCCCGTCGCGGTGGTGCTGATGGAGCCGCCGGGGTGGCGTCGGCGCGTGATCCTGGCGCTGTGCGGCGTGGGGGCGGTGGTGTTCGCGTGGGACATGACGGGCCTCGTCGTCGCGCCGACCTGCGCGGTGATCGAGCAGCATTCGATCACCTATACCAACCCGATCACCAGCCAGATGTGGGTGTCGCTGCTCTACATCCTCGCGACGTGCGGGGCGCTGCTGCTGTCGACGCACCGCGTGGTGCGGGGGTATGGGTTGCTCAACGTGATCGGGCTGACGATCGTGCATCTGGTCAAGGGCTATGCGTTCGCGTCGGTGTGGTGCTTCTATGCCGCGGTGCTGAGCGTGGTGCTGTATCGGCAGTTCAACCGGCAGGACATCGATGTGGCGACGCCCAACGGGACGAGCGCGCCGCGGCGGCCGTTTGTTTTGTCTTGGTTACGGGGGTAGGGAGGTTTAGTCCTCCCTCGCCCGGGGGAGGATTGAACGATCGCAAACGGCGATTTTCGGAATGCGCAAACGGTGATACGCTCGCGCGCATGAAGCCGACCGCAATCCCCGCCGATAAGGTCTCCGAGCAAGCTGGCGTGCTCGACCCCGGCTATGCGGCATGGGAGCGCGCGAAGATCGGGCGCGGATTGGCGCAAAGCCGCGATCGTGCGGCGATGATCCCCGTCGAGCAGGTGTGGCGCGACCTCAAGCTTGAAGGTTAACCTCACGCCGCAGGCGCGGGACGATCTGGTCGCGATCCGCGACTGGATCGCGCAGGACAATGAGCGCGCCGCCGAGCGGGTGGTGAGCCGGATCCTTCAGACCGCGATGATGTTCGGTAAGTTCTCGAAGCTTGGGCGTGTTGGCGAGATTGCGGGAACGCGCGTGTTTGCGGTGCCTGGGCTGCCGTATCAAATCGTCTATGCGATCGCGCCCGAGGGGGAGATCGATGTGCTGACCGTGCTGCATACGCGGCGCAAATATCCACCGGCTTCTTAATTGTCTCGGCAGAGGCCTGTCAGCTTTCCGGGCGATAACCTGCGCTGCGGGCGATACGTCCTAAAACGCCTTTAACCGTTATGTCTAATTGCGACTGCGCTTGGTAATCCGCTGGGCAAACATGGTCTGCTCGATCTTCTGCGATCAGGTTGTAGACCTTATTGGCGTCAGGGCCTTGAAACCGTTCTGGATCAAATACGGCAACAGGTACTCCCCCCTGATATCTTAGCATTTTCATAGCTGGAATATCTGTGTCTCCATCTCCGATGAAGATCATCCGCTCAAAGGGGATTTCCCGCTCGTCCATCGGGATCCAGCGATTAACCGCCTTGTCGTCCGACTGATTCATTACGCCTTTGTTTATTCGAAACAGATACTGTGTCTTGCCGGTGTAATTTACTGCGGCGGCAGGCCACAATGGCCTGCCGTCCTTGTATGCGTATTTAGATGCAAAGACGTGCTTGAAGTGCTTCCGGATCGTAGTTCCGGCTATTATCTCATCAAGGCCGGAGCTAATTACGTAATGTTCAATCGCTAGGCCGCGCTTGAGGCCGTAAGCGTCAATCCTATCAAACCAAGACTCGACACCTGCGAAATAGGGTAGTCTCGCACCGTGATCGGCGAGACTATCCTTTGACATGTGACTACCCTCAACCGCTTGAAGGCAATGCATATAAGTCAGTATTTCGTCTCCATCGATCGCTTTGTTGAGTTCCTTCACCTCAGACCAAAACTTGTCCGGGTCGGGATACCCCATCACCGGGAGCAACGTGTGTTGCTGCATCGATCCCGGCGACAGAGTCCCGTCAAAGTCATAAACAATTGCGGTACGATGGAGAACGGCGGTCACTCAGCGGCAACCCCCGCGCGCGAGAACATATCCCCCGCGTCGCCAGCATCCTCATTCGCCACCGGAATCCCAACCCCCGCCTTCGCCTTCTGGCGCTTGTCGAAGCCGTCCCACACTTCGTTCCAATTCCCGCGCGTCGCCGCCTTCGAATATTCGGTGGCGCGCTGTTCGAAGAAGTTGGCGTGCTCGACGCCGTTGAGCATCGGCGCGAGCCAGGGGAGGGGGTGTTCGTCGATCATGTAGATCGGCTTCATCCCCAGCTGCCCCAGCCGCCAGTCGGCGATGTAGCGGATGTACTTCTTGATCTCCTTGGGGGTCATGCCGTTGACCGGGCCCATCTCGAACGCGAGATCGATGAAATTGTCCTCGAGCCGGACGGTGTGCTGGCACATGTCGGCAATGTCGTCGCGCACCGACTTGGTCATGCAGTTGCGCTCGGCGCAGAAGGCGTGGAACAGCTTGATGATGCCCTCGCAGTGGAGGCTCTCGTCGCGGATCGACCAGGTGACGATCTGCCCCATGCCCTTCATCTTGTTGAAGCGCGGGAAATTCATCAGCATGGCGAAGCTGGCGAAGAGCTGCAGCCCCTCGGTAAAGCCGCCGAACATCGCGAGCGTCTTCGCGATGTCCTCGTCATTGTCGACGCCGAAGGTCTGCAGGTAATCGTGCTTGTCCTTCATCTCGCTATATTCGAGGAAGGCGCCGTATTCGCTCTCGGGCATGCCGATCGTGTCGAGCAGATGGCTGTACGCGGCGATGTGCACCGTCTCCATGTTGCTGAACGCCGCCAGCATCATCTTGATCTCGGTCGGCTTGAAGATGCGGCCGTATTTCTCGTGATAGCAATCCTGCACCTCGACATCGGCCTGGGTGAAGAAGCGGAAGATCTGCGTCAGCAGGTTGCGCTCATGGTCGCTGAGCTTCTGCGCCCAGTCGCGGCAATCCTCGCCCAAGGGCACTTCCTCGGGCATCCAGTGGATCTGCTGCTGGCGCTTCCAGAAATCGAACGCCCAGGGGTATTCGAACGGCTTGTACTGCTTGCGGGCTTCGGTGAGGGACATTGGGGGTTACTCCGGGACTGTATCTGGGGATGGGTTAAAACTGGGGGTGAAACGGGGTCATGCGGCGACGCTCCAGCGCCACATCGCGCTCGCCGACATCAGCAGCACGATGCCGAGCGACAGCGCCATGATGCCGATCATGCGGAAGGCGTAGACTTTGCCCGGCGCGCTCGGCCGCGTGAGCGACAGCAGCAGGCCAGCGCCGATAAGCGTGAACAGCGCGGCGACCGCGTACATGATGCCGATCGACAGGCTCATCGCGGGTCCCCGCATGGGCGGACAATGCGGAAGGCGTTGCGGATGCGTAATGATGGGATCATGCTGTGCCTCGTGCATCCAATGCCCCAACGGCGCGTTGGGGGATCGCAATCATAGCACAGGAGCTACCATCATGGTCGACGCATCGCAGATCAAAGAACATGCCGAAGTCATCGGCGCAGACGGCGTCCATGTCGGCACCGTCGACCATGTCGAGGGCGGCCGCATCAAGCTGACCAAGAAGGATTCGGGCGCGCAGGTCAACGAGGGTTCGGGTTCGCATGAAGGGCATCACCATTACATCTCGCTCGGCCTGGTCGCCGATGTCGAAGACGGCAAGGTGCGGCTCTCGGCGAACGGCGATGTCGCCGTGACCTTCGAAGAAGAGAAATGATCCCGCCTCCCTCTCCCCTTGTGGGAGAGGGAAGGGGCCCGCGCCGCAGGCGTGGGAAGGGTGAGGGGGCCGCTCAGTCACTGGGTGGCCCCTTTGCACATGTCCGGCAGATGCGGTGCGATCGCCGCGATCACGCCGTCGATGTTCGCCATCACGTCGGTGTTCCAGAAACGCAGCACGCTGTAGCCTTCGTCTTCGATGAAGCGCGTGCGCGCTTCGTCCGAAGTCGCGGTCTGCGCATGGGTGGCGCCGTCGATCTCGATCACCAGCCGTGCGGCGTGCGAGCAGAAATCGGCATGATACGGCCCGAGCGGCACCTGGAAGCGGAACTTCGCGTCCGGGAAGGCCGAGCGGAGCGCGCGACGCATGTGCTTTTCCGGCTCGGTGGCATTGCGGCGGAGGTCGCGCGAGCGGAACGGGGTTAGCGCGGGCAGCAGCTGGCGCGTGGTCAGGCCGTCCGCATTCCCCCTCACCCTTCCCACGCCCTGCGGGCGCGGGCCCCTTCCCTCTCCCACAAGGGGAGAGGGAGATTGCGGCTCTCCTCCCTCTCCCCTTGTGGGAGAGGGAAGGAGCGGCGCAGCCGCGGGAGGGTGAGGGGGTGTTAGTTCGCCCACCTCACTGGCACGCCAGGCACTCGTCGTAATCGGTCGTTTCGAACTCGTATTGCGGCTTCTCGATCGTGTTGTCGTTCTCGACCCCGCCGGCAAAGCCAGCGCGCTGGATGCTCTTCGAGCGCAGGTAATAGAGCGACTTCACGCCCAGCTCCCACGCGCGGAAGTGGAGCATCAGCAAGTCCCACTTCTCGACGTCGGCCGGGATGAACAGGTTGAGCGAGGTCGACTGGTCGATGAATGGCGTTCGATCGGCCTGGAGTTCGATCAGCCAGCGCTGGTCGATCTCGAAGCTCGTCTTGTAGCAATCCTTCTCGTCCTGGCTGAGGAAATCGAGATGCTGGACCGAGCCGCCCTGCTCGAGGATCGAGTTCCAGATCGCGTCCGAATTCTTCGACTTCTCGATCAGCAATTTCTCGAGATACGGATTCTTGATCGAGAACGAGCCCGACAGCGTCTTGTGCGTGTAGATGTTCGCCGGGATCGGCTCGATGCACGCCGAGGTGCCGCCGCAGATGATCGAGATCGACGCGGTCGGCGCGATCGCCATCTTGCAGCTGAAGCGCTCCATCACGCCCATGTCGGCAGCGTCGGGGCAGGGCCCGCGCTCCATCGCGAGGTGCATCGAGGCTTCGTCGACCTGGCCCTTGATGTGGCGGAACATCCGCAGGTTCCACGACTTGGCCATCGCGCCCTCGAAGGGCAGGCCGCGCGCCTGGAGGAAGCTGTGATAGCCCATCACGCCGAGGCCGACCGACCGCTCGCGCATCGCCGAGTAAGCGGCACGCTCCATGCCGGGTTCGGCGCGGTCGATGAAGTCCTGCAGGACGTTGTCGAGGAAGCGCATCACGTCCTCGATAAAGCCCTTCTCGTCCTTCCACTGGTCCCACGTCTCGAGGTTGAGCGAGGACAGGCAGCAGACGGCGGTGCGGTCGTTGCCGAGATGGTCCTTGCCGGTCGGCAGCGTGATCTCCGAGCACAGGTTCGAGGTCGAGACCTTGAGCCCCAAGTCGCGGTGATGCTTGGGCATGCCCTTGTTCACGTGATCGGCGAAGACGATGTACGGCTCGCCGGTGGCAAGCCGAGTCTCGACGAGCTTCTGGAACAGGCCGCGCGCATCGACCGTCGCGCGGACCGAGCCGTCCTTCGGGCTCGTCAAATTCCACTCTTCGCCCGCGCGCACCGCTTCCATGAAGGCGTCGGTGATCAGCACGCCGTGGTGGAGGTTGAGCGCCTTGCGATTGAAATCGCCCGAGGGCTTACGGATTTCGAGGAATTCCTCGATCTCGGGATGCGAGATGTCGAGATAGCAGGCGGCCGACCCTCGGCGCAGCGAGCCTTGCGAGATGGCGAGCGTCAGCGAATCCATCACGCGGACGAAGGGGATGATGCCGCTGGTCTTGCCGTTGAGGCCGACCGGCTCGCCGATGCCGCGGACATTGCCCCAATAGGTACCGATGCCGCCGCCGCGCGACGCGAGCCAGACATTCTCGTTCCAGGTGTCGACGATGCCGCCGAGGCTGTCGGGGACCGAATTGAGGAAGCACGAGATCGGCAGTCCGCGCCCGGTGCCGCCGTTCGAGAGGACGGGGGTCGCGGGCATGAACCACAGCTTCGAGATATAGCCGTAGAGCCGCTGGGCGTGTGCGCCGTCATCGGCATAGGCCGAGGCAACGCGCACGAACAGATCCTGGAAGGTCTCGCCCGGGAGCAGATAGCGATCGCGCAGCGTGTCCTTGCCGAAATCGGTCAGCAGCGCATCGCGCGAATGATCGACCTCGACCGGATAGAGCTGGACGTGGATCTCCTTCGAATCGCCCCGCGCGGCGAGCTTGCGATCGGCGGTGCCGCGACCGTCCTTGGCGGCGTCGTCGGCGGGTGCCGCAGCGGCGGCGAGCGCCTCGATCATATCGGTGGCCATGTCGGTACTCACTTCCCCGGTATCCCGAAAATCCATGTTTCGCGTCCCTGTAAACTCGTTCAAAATCGTGTCGACCGGGACCGCCTCTGTTCCCGATCCGTTCGAATCGGGAAGCGAGCTCCCAGCATAGCATTCCGTGGGCAAACGCGAGAACAAAAACAGACCGTCCCGCGCTACAATCGCAGTCCAGATCATTACCGCAATATAGGGTTGCGGCGTCTGATTCACTAGCTCTTGGGTTCGCCCCCGAACTCAACCCCTACAGATTGTGCCGGATCGCGCGGAGACACAAGACGGTAAATGACAGATTGGGGACTCGGTTCGTCGCTAATCCGCGACGCTTGGCGGATGACCGGGCGAAGCCTCATCACGCGACGCGCGGTCAAAGCTGGCTTCGCTCAAACGCAAGAGACCGAAGCGGGAACGTGACAATATTTTCACGCCTCGGAGAAAAGCGTCGTCGGCAGCGTAACGATCGCATCGAGACCACCGAGCGCCGCTGCATCGAGCACCAGCGAGCCCCCATAGAGCGTCGCGAGTTCGTGTGCGATCGACAGGCCGAAGCCGTGGCCATCGCCGCGTTCATCGAGTCGCTGCCCGGCGGTGAGCGCGGCGGCGCGGGCCGCGGGCGCAATGCCCTGGCCGTCATCGGCGATGCTCAGGCGGATGAAGCGCGGGTCGGATGCGGGGGCGGCGTCGATCGTGATTCGCGCGGCGGCGAAGCGCCACGCATTGTCGAGCAGATTGCCGATCAGCTCGTCGAGATCCTGCCGGTCGACCGCGACGCTGAGCGCGGGATCGATCGTCGCGCTCGCGCTGACGCCGCGATCGGCGTGGATCCGCGACAGCGCGGTGGTCAGGTCGGCGACGACGGGGGCGAGCGGGGTTGCGAAGCGCAAGCCGCTCCCCGGCGTCGCGGCGCGCGCGCGGCCGAGATGGTGGCGCACCGCCTGGTCGATCCGCGCGACCTGCGCGGCGAGCGTGCCGTCGGGATCGTGCGGCGGCAGCGCGAGCGCGAGTGTGGCGAGCGGCGTCTTGAGGCCGTGCGCGAGATTGGCGACGTGCGCGCGGGCATTGGCGAGCGCGGTCGCATTTTCGTCGAGCAGCGCGTTGATCTCGCGCGCGAGCGGGGCGAGTTCGGTCGGCTGGTCCTCGGGCAGAGCGCGCGCGGTTCCGGCGCGGATCGCGGCGAGGCCGGTGCGCATCGTCTTCAAGGGGCGCAGGCCGATGCGGAGCTGGATCAGCGTCGCCGCCGCCAGCGCGACGCCGAGCAGCAGCAGCGAGCCGAGCAGCGGTGCCATCGCCGCGCGGAGCGGGCGGTCGACGATCGCGCGCGGGGCGGAGGCGGTGATCCGCACCGCGCCTGCGGGGGTGGCGAGCGTCAGGCTGCGCGCATGGCGCATGCCGTCCTCGCCATGCCAGTCGAGTGCTTGCGTGCCGTCGCGGTCGCGCGGGCCGTCGCCGTGTGCGCGTCGGCCATCGGGCGGGGGCGGCGGGCCGATCAGCGCTGACTCGGCGGATGAGGGAGCGGAGGGCGCTGGCAGGGAAAGCGGCGGCAAAGCGGGCGGCGGTGCGCGCCGCGGGCCGCGCGCTTGCAGCGCGGTGAGGGCGGGCGCGGCGGGCGAGGTGATCGTGCGGCCCGGCGCATCGATCCGCCAGCCCCAGCCGCCTTGCGGATCGTCATAGGGCGCGGCGAGGACGAGCCGCGCGCGGTCGATGCTGCCGTCGGGGCGGACGGCTTGCTCGAGCACCGCGATCTGCGCGTCGAGCCGGTCGTCCAGCCCGTGCATCACGAAGCGATCGAGCACCGCGCCGATCGTCACCGCGGCAAAGGCGAGCGCGGCGAGCGTCGCGACGAGCGCGGTGACGAGCAGGCGTCCGTAGAGCGAGCGGGGGAGGAGGGTCATGTCAGCCCTTTCGTCACCCCGGCCTTGTGTCGGGGCCCACCGTCCAACACCGGCTGCCGCGCGAGGGGCGAAGTGGACCCCGGCACAAGGCCAGGGTGACGGAAGAGGGCAGGGCCGCTCACCCCTCCACCACGCGATAGCCGCGTCCGCGGACGGTCTCGATCGCCTCGGCGCCAATCTTCTTGCGCAGCCGCCCGATGATCACTTCGAGCGAGTTCGAATCGGGATCCGAATCGCCTTCATAGACATGGTCGAGCAAATACAGCCGCTCGACGACCACGCCCTTCCTTAGCATCAGCGCCGAGAGCACGCGCCACTCGAGCGCGGTGAGCCGTAGCGGGAGGCCGTCGAGCTCGACCTGGCCAGTCAGCGAATCGAAGGCGACGCGCCCGCACACGATCCGCGCCGCGGCATTGCCCGTCGCGCGGCGGACCAGCGCGCGCAGGCGCATGACGAGTTCCTCGACGCGGAACGGCTTGGTCAGATAGTCGTCGGCGCCGGCGCGGAAGCCCGCGACCTTTTCCGACCAGCCGTCGCGCGCGGTGAGGATCAGCACGGGGAGCACGCGGCCCGCGGCGCGCCACTCCTCGAGCACGGTGATCCCCGATTTGATCGGCAGCCCGAGATCGAGCACCGCCGCGTCATAGCCGCCGGTATCGCCGAGATGCGCGCCATCCTCGCCATTGGCGGCGACGTCGACCGCGAAATGCTCGGCGCGCAGGGCTTTCGCGATTCCCTCGGCGAGCGCCGTGTCGTCCTCGACCAATAAGATCCGCATGTCCTCAGTCCTTTGCACCGCGCGCTAGGCGGACTGCTTAAACCGAGACTGAACCGACAAGTTCAGCGCGGTGTCGGAACGCTCCCGTAGAAAGCGGGCATCAACCACGCAGGAGTGCAATGATGACCGACCAAATCGAAGGCCCCCAGGCCCCTCACGATACCGTGGCGGACGACCGCCCGCGCCGCAAGCTGCCTGTCCGCACCGCGATCGTGGGTGCCGCGCTGCTCGCGCTCGGCATCGGCGGCGGCGCGACGATCGCGCAGATGACCGGCCCTTCGGTCGAGATGGCGCCGCTCAAGGCGGTGGCGATCCGCTCGCTGACCGACAATGGCAGCGTGATCAGCGTGCGCGGCCGCGTTGCCGAAACCTATGGCCCGATGTTCGTGCTGACCGATGGCAGCGGGCGTGCGCTGGTCGATCTCGGGCGGCAGGGCGACGGCACCGGCCTCGTCAGCGCCGGGCAGGCGGTGACCGTCCAGGGGCATTATCGCCGCGGGATGATCCACGCTTCGTTCCTGGTGAGCGCCGACGGCAAGGTCGTCGCGCTGCGGCCGATGGGCCCGCCGCATCATGGACCGGGTGGACCTGGTGGTCCGGGCGGCCCCGATGGGCCCGATGGTCCGCGCCACGGTCCGCGTGGACCCGGCGCCGGTCCCGATGGCGGCCCCGGCGCGAACGACGCTCCGCCGCCGCCGCCGCCGCCTGCGATGGGCACGACCGCTCCGGTCGCCCCGGTGGTTCCGGGCGCCGTTCCGGCAGCGCCGGTAGCGCCTGCAGCAACCGGGAACTCCGCACGGTAAGGGGCCAACGGCTCCCCTCCCTGGAAGGGAGGGGAGGCGAAGGATGAGCGTCGCTCGCACCCCGCGGTGGCGCTCCGCAGGTGTGGCTCTTATCCCGCCTTGCGCACCGGAGCGGTGGTGGCCGCCGCGAGGCGCTCGAGGTTGAAGCTCTCTGCGAAGGCGAGGCCGGCCTTGCCATCGGCTGCCCAGCGCAGCGTGGCGGGGAACATCTGATCCTCAAGCAGTTCGATCAACACTTCGAACTCGCCTGCTCCGGCCTCGACATCGATCCCGTCGATCATCGCGCCCGTCGTCGAGAGGTTGCGAATCCGCACCTCGCCGACAATGTCGCCCGCCTGGATCCGCGCAGTCCGCAGCATCGCGGTGCGCGGGCTCCGGCTGACGCGGAAGCCGTTGGCGATCGCGCGGCCGCCACCCGCCGCGAGCTGCTCGAGCACATCGGGCGCGCGCGCCGGCTTGCCATAGACATAGCCCTGGATGTGGCTGCAGCCGAGCTCGCGGATCAGCGCGATCTCGTCGTGATTCTCGACGCCCTCGGCGGTCGTCTCCATGCCGAGCGTCTCGGCGAGGCTGACGATCGCCTTGATGATCGCGGCGTTGCGGTTGCCCGCGATCGCCGCGCCGCGCACGAAGCTCTGGTCGATCTTGATCTTGTCGAACGGCGCCTTCTTCAAATAGCCGAGCGACGAATAGCCCGTCCCGAAATCGTCGAGCGCGAGCCGCACGCCGCAGCCCTTGAGCGTCCTGAACATCTGCTCGGTCGCGGCGTTTTCGTTGACGAACACGCCTTCGGTGATCTCGAGCTCGAGCCGATCGGGCGCGATCCCCGATTTGGCGAGCGCCGAGGTGACGACCGTCGGCAGTGCTGGATTGGCGAACTGGATCGGCGAGACGTTGACCGCGACGCGCACGTCCTTCGGCCAACACGCCGCATCGAGACACGCGGTGCGCAACACCCATTCGCCGATCGATTCGATCAGCCCGCAATCCTCGGCGACGGGGACGAAGTCGGCCGGGCTGATCAGCCCGCGCGTCGGATGCTCCCAGCGCAGCAGCGCCTCATAGCCGACGATCCGCTCGGTCTTCGTGCTGACGACGGGCTGATAGGCGACGAAGAACTGGTTGGCGGCAAGCGCGTCGCGCAGATCGTCCTCGAGCTGCTTGCGGCTCTGCGCGCCGGCGAGCATTTCGGGGCGGAAGAAGCGGTGGATGCCGCGCCCGTCGCCCTTGGCGGCATAGAGCGCGAGATCGGCGTTGCGCACCAGCGTCTCGGCGTCATGCCCGTCCTCGGGGGCGATCGCGACGCCGATCGAGCAGCCGATGCTGATCGCCGAGCCCTCGATCGTATAGGGTTGCGACAGGTCGAAGATCACGCGCCGCGCGAGATCGCCGAGCCGCGTGCGATCGGTCTCATTGGGCAGGATCACCTGGAATTCGTCGCCGCCCAGGCGTCCGACCAGCCCGTTGCCGCCAATCGCGCGCTGCAAGCGCTGCGCCACCTGCTTGAGCAGCGCGTCGCCGGTGTGGTGGCCGAGCGTGTCGTTGACGGCCTTGAAGCGATCGAGATCGAGCAGGAGCAGCGCGCTGGTGCGCGGCGCGACGCTGCTCGCGCTGAGCGTCTGTTCGAGCGAGAGGCGCAGCCGCTGGCGGTTGGCGAGGCCGGTCAGCCCGTCGAACAGCGCCAGCCGCGTGATCTCGGCATCGGCGCGGCGCGTCTCGGTGAGATCGCTTCCGCTCCCGACAAAGCCGAGGAACGCGCCCGCCGAGTCGGCGATCGGTCGCCCCGAGATCGACCACCAGCGCTCGAGCTTGGCGCGGCTCGCGGGGCGGACCGAATAGTTCGAAAAGGCGGTGCGTGCGGCGAGGTGGAAGCCGAGCGTGCGCTCGGTCTCGGGCGAGGCGCTGTCCATGCGGAACAGCGTCGGCAGCGGCTGGCCGAGCGCGGGCGCATCGGGCGCGTCGAGTTCGGCGGCGACCTTGGCCGAGAGATAGCTGAGGCAGCCCTCGGCGTCGGTGCGCCAGAACCAGCCGTTCGAATGTCCTTCGAATTCATCGACCAGCAGCCGCGCGAGGCGATCGTGCGAGTCGCGTTCGGGGCAAATCGTAACGCTGCGCCGACGGGCCCAGAGGACACCGCCCGCAACGCCGCTAAGCCCCAGAGCGAAGGCCAGAATCAGGAGAAGAAGCGGCGAAATGGGCATCGTCGCCGCTATAGCGGGCGATCCTTTCCAAAATCCTTGTGCCCTAGACAATCTTCGCGAGAACCGCGTGCGGCGGATGGCTTGGCGCGCGGCGGACATGGCTTTAAGGCCCGGCCCATAGGAGTAGTCCCATGACGACCATCATCCGCGAAGCCGATCTGATCGAAAGCGTCGCCGACGCGCTGCAATTCATCTCCTTCTATCATCCGATGGATTATATCCGCGCGCTGGGCGAAGCGTATGACGCCGAGCAGGGGCCCGCCGCCAAGGACGCGATCGCGCAGATCCTGACCAATTCGCGGATGTGCGCCGAGGGGCATCGCCCGATCTGCCAGGATACCGGCATCGTCAACGTCTTCATCAAATGGGGCATGGACTGCCGCTTCGACGATACCAGCCGCTCGCTGCAGGAGATCGTCGATCAGGGCGTGCGGCTTGCCTATCTCAACCCCGAAAACAAGCTGCGCGCCTCGGTGCTGGCGGACCCCGCCTTCACGCGGCGCAACACCAAGGACAACACGCCGTGCGTGCTGCATGTCGACATGGTGCCGGGGTCGCGCGTCTCGGTCGATGTCGCGGCGAAGGGCGGTGGCTCGGAGAACAAGTCGAAGTTCAAGATGATGAACCCGTCCGATTCGATCGTCGACTGGGTGCTCGAGATGCTGCCGCAGATGGGCGCCGGCTGGTGCCCGCCGGGGATGCTCGGCATCGGTATCGGCGGCACTGCCGAGCATTGCGTGCTGCTGGCGAAGCAGGCGCTGATGGAGCCGATCGACATGGGGCCGTTGAAGGCACGCGGGCCGAAGACCGACATCGAGGCGCTGCGGATCGAGATCTTCGACAAGGTCAATGCGCTCGGCATCGGCGCGCAGGGGCTCGGCGGGCTGTCGACCATCCTCGACGTCAAGATCATGGACGCGCCGTGCCATGCCGCGGGCAAGCCCGTCGCGATGATCCCGAATTGCGCGGCGACGCGGCATGCGCATTTCGTGCTCGACGGATCGGGCCCGAGCTTCCTCGAGGCGCCCAAGCTCGACGAATGGCCCAAGGTCGACTGGCAGCCCGACAGCGCCGCGATCCGCGTCGATCTCGATACGCTGACGCCCGAGATCGTGCAGGGCTGGAAGCAGGGCGACCGGCTTTTGCTCAACGGCAAGATGCTGACCGGGCGTGACGCCGCGCACAAGCGGATCAAGGACATGCTCGATGCGGGTGAGCCGCTGCCGGTCGAGTTCAAGGGCCGCGTGATCTATTATGTCGGGCCGGTCGATCCGGTCGGCGATGAGGTGGTCGGCCCGGCGGGTCCGACGACGGCGACGCGGATGGACAAGTTTACGCGGATGATGCTCGACCAGGGGCTGCTCGCGATGGTCGGCAAGGCCGAGCGCGGGCCCGACGCGACCAAGGCGATCGCCGAGGGCAAATCGGCCTATCTGATGGCGGTCGGCGGGGCGGCGTATCTCGTCGCGCGCGCGATCAAGGGATCGAAGGTGGTCGGGTTCGCGGATCTCGGGATGGAGGCGATCTACGAGTTCGAGGTCGAGGATTTCCCGGTGACGGTGGCGGTCGATTCGACTGGGGCGAACGTGCACCAGTTGGCGCCGCTGGTGTGGAAGGAGAAGATCGCACGCGAGGGGTTGCTGGTCTGAGGGGCCGATTGTCGGGCAACTCGCGATCCGCTATTCACAGTAGGTAGTACCTCCGACTACCGAGGTGGATACCATGCCGACATCGCTCAAGATCGATCCTGAAATGAAAAGCCGGATCCAGGCGCTGGCGCAGCAACGCGACCGCTCGGCGCACTGGATCATGCGCGAGGCGATCCGCGAATATGTCGATCGCGAAGAGGCGCGCGAAGGCTTCCGGCAAGAGGCGTCGGATGCCTGGATGGCGTATCAGGAAACCGGACGGCATCTCACGGCTGCGGAAACGATCGGCTGGCTCGAAAGCTGGGGAACCGAGTCCGAGCGCGAGGGGTTGCTGGTTTCCTGACCGTCGCCCCGGCGGAGGCCGGGGCCGCTCCGTTATGGGGGTGTGACGGGAGATCTAGGTACCGCTACATCTTCCAGCGGCCCTGGCCTTCGCCGGGGCGACGGGGGTGGGGGATGGGCGGTTACACGTACATCATGACCAATACGGCGTTCGGCGTGTTGTACGTTGGCGTAACCTCCGACATTGCGCGCATTCTTGCGCATCGCGAGGGGCGTGGGTCAGCGTTCGCGCGGAAGTGGGGGTGCACCCGGCTCGTCTATATCGAGCAGCACGAGCGGATCGAGGACGCCATCGTTCGCGAGAAGCGCTTGAAAGACTGGAACCGCGTGTGGAAATGCCGCCTCATCGCCGAGGCCAATCCGAACTGGGACGACCTATGGGATACGATCAATAGCTAGCCCCCATCGTCGCCCTGGTGCACGCCGAAGCCGCTGGGTTGCTTTGCGAGGCGGCTGCCCGGAATGCAGCGGCCCCGGCCTGCGCCGGGGCGACGGCTTAGGCAAAGGCGGCGAGCTTCGTTGGGGTGATAGGTCATGATGCCCCTCTGGCTCCCCGCCGCGCTGATCGGCGGGGCGTTGCAGGCGTGGCGGACGGCGGTGCAGCGGCGGGTGTCGCGCACGCTGTCGGTCAATGCCGCTGGATTGGTGCGCTATCTCTACGGCCTGCCGGTCGCGGTGCTGCTGCTCTTCGGGTACCACTATTTCGTGGCGCCGGCGGCGTTCCCTGCGCTCGGCGCTTGGTTTCTCCCCTTCTGCCTCGGCGGCGGGATCGCGCAGATCATCGCGACCAATTTGCTGCTGATGGCGTTCGGTGAGCGCAATTTCGTCGTCGGGACGGCCTATTCGAAGACCGAGGCGGTGCAGAGCGCCTTGCTGTCGGTGTTGCTGCTCGGCGATCATCTGAGCCTCTCGACCTGGACCGGCATCGGCTTCGGCGTGGCGGGCGTCATGGTGCTGTCGACGGGCGGCAAGCGGATGGGGCCGCTCGCCTTCCTGCGCGCGCTTGGGCAGCCGGCGGCGCGGTACGGGATTGCTTCGGGCTTCGCCTTTGCGTTGACGACGATTGGCATCCGCGCCGCGACGCAGGAAGTGCACACGCCCGATCACATCCGCGCCGCGCTGATCGTGCTGGCGGTGACGGTGGCGGCGCAGACGGTGCTGCAGGGCGCGTACGTCTATCTGCGCGAGCGCGACCAGGTTGCGCGCGTTTTCTCCGAATGGCGCGTTGCCGGGCAAGTCGGGCTGATGTCGTCGGTCGCCTCGGCGTGCTGGTTCACCGGGTTTGCCTCGGCGCCGGTCGCTTTGGTGCGGATCGTCGGTCAGGTCGAGGTCGCCTTCACGATGGCGTTTGCGCATTTCTATCTTGGCGAGAAGACCAGCCGGAGCGAGGTCGCCGGGCTCGTGTTGGTCGCGATCGGCGTCGTGCTGGCCTTGGTCGGCAGCCTGTGACGCGGGCGTGCGCACTGCTGGACCTCGCCCGAAGTGTAGGTACGGCTGCGTAACGAGATCTGCTTGGGGGCGGCGCGGGAGAGTGCTAAGCGGCACGCGGGGGGATCCGACGTGGCGACATCGATGGTACCGGCGGGATATGAAGCATCACTCGATCGCGCGGGGCTCGCGCTCGGTGCGGGGGGCGTCGTCGGGGGGCTGTTCGCCGCGGGGTTGGTGACGATCGGCAGCGGGTTCGATCCGTTTCCGATGCTGATCGGTTTCCTCGTCGGCGCGGTGATCACCGCGATGGCGGCGGTCGCGATCGGCGGGCCGGTCTGGCTCGCGTGCCACGCGCTTGGGCGGCGCGGACCCGTGAGCGCGGTGAGCGTCGGGGCGCTGGCGGGCTTCGCGCTGTTTCTTGGCGGGCAGACCTATGGGTTCGGGATTTTCGCGATGCCGCAGGAAGACACGCCGACGCTGCTCTATCGCTGGATGAGCGCGATCGCGACGAGCCTGGTGCTGGCACTGGTGTCCGCGCTGATCGGCTGGACGATGTGGCGCGTGGCGTATCGCCGGGCGGGGTAGGTGGTAGCGGTGGGCGTGCGCCCATAAACCCCAAACCGTCACCCCGGCCTTGTGCCGGGGGCCACCGTGCCGCTTATCCCGCCGCCGCAGACTTTGCGGCACGGTGGACCCCGGGACGAGCCCGGGGTGACGCAGTGGGGTGATCGCGGCGCGGGCTCATACCTTCACCGGGATGATTCCCGCCCCGCGTGCTTACGGCTTCGCCGCCGGAGCGACCGGTGCCGGCCCTGCCGAAGGCGCTTCGGGCGGGGTGATGTCGCCGGGCTTGCAGTCGCCGGCGCGGGTCGAGACGATGCGCATTTGCATCGTGCCTTCCTTCGCGCCGGTGGCGGCATAGCCCTCGGTCTGCATCGTCATGTCCTGCTTAGTCGCGCTGTTGCTGCCGTCGATCGTCATCTTGACGGTGCCGCCGGTCGGCTGCTTGCAGGTCGCGGCGACGTGGATCGTGCCGCCCGACACGTCCTTCTTGCCAAAGGTGCAGTTCTGGCCGCGCGACGCCATCTGCTCCATCGCCTTGCCGAAATCTTCCTTGGCGGCGGCGGTGGGGGTCAGGCAGACCGATGTGCCCGCCATCGAATCGAACATTTTCTGCATCTGCGTCTTGGTCTCGGGCGTCGCGCCGCGGCCCTCGAGCTTCAGGATCTCGATCTTCTGCGACCAGCTGCCGGCCTGGCGCTTGACCGGACCCGAGGGCGAACAGGCGACGAGCGCGAGGGAAGGCAAAGCGAGCAGCGTGGCCAGCGTGCGGAACGACATTGAAGAATCTCCCCGGGAGTGCGTGCGCCGGCGGTCGGCGTGCGTTGTCTGTTGGCGTGTTCCTTCCCATATTGCGCAGCTATGGCAATCCAGATTCGCACCAGTCTCGACGAGCCCGAAACCGGGCAGAGCTTCGTCCCCCATCGCCCGGCGCGTCCGCCCAAGGCCGAAGGCGGCAAGCGCTTCACGCTCGCCTCCGAATATACCGCGGCGGGCGACCAGCCGACCGCGATCGCCGAACTCGTCGCGCAGACGGAAGCCGGCGAGCGCGACCAAGTGCTGCTCGGCGTGACCGGATCGGGCAAGACCTTCACCATGGCCAAGGTGATCGAGGCGGTGCAGCGCCCCGCGCTGATTCTCGCGCCGAACAAGATCCTGGCGGCGCAGCTGTACGGGGAAATGAAGTCGTTCTTCCCCGACAATGCCGTCGAATATTTCGTATCATATTACGATTATTATCAGCCCGAGGCGTATGTCGCGCGCTCGGACACCTACATCGAGAAGGAGTCGTCGACCAACGAGGCGATCGACCGGATGCGGCATTCGGCCACCCGCTCGCTGTTGGAGCGCGACGATGTGATCATCGTGGCGTCGGTGTCGTGCCTGTACGGTATCGGCTCGGTCGAGACCTATTCGGCGATGATCTTCGACCTCAAGAAGGGGCAGACGGTCGACCAGCGCGAGATCGTGCGCAAGCTCGTGGCGTTGCAGTACAAGCGCAACGACGCTGCCTTCCAGCGCGGCAATTTCCGCGTGCGCGGCGACAATCTCGAGCTGTTCCCGTCGCATTACGACGACACCGCCTGGCGCATCTCGTTCTTCGGCGACGAGATCGAGGAGATCGTCGAGTTCGATCCGCTGACCGGGAAGAAGATCGCGAGCCTCAATTCGGTGCGCGTCTATGCCAACAGCCACTATGTGACGCCGGGGCCGACGCTCAAGCAGGCGATGGAGGCGATCAAGTTCGAGCTCGCCGAGCGGCTCAAGGAACTGGTGCCGGAGGGTAAGCTGCTCGAGGCGCAGCGGCTGGAGCAGCGGACGAACTTCGACCTCGAGATGATCGCAGCGACCGGGAGCTGCGCGGGGATCGAGAATTATTCGCGCTTCCTCACCGGCCGGATGCCGGGCGAGCCGCCACCCACTTTGTTCGAATATCTGCCCGAGAATGCGCTGCTGTTCGTCGACGAGAGCCATGTCACCGTGGGCCAGATCAACGGCATGTCGCGCGGCGATCACCGCCGCAAGCTGACGCTCGCCGAATATGGCTTCCGGCTGCCGTCGGCGATCGACAACCGCCCGCTGCGCTTCAACGAATGGGACGCGATGCGCCCGCAAACGACCTATGTCTCGGCGACGCCGGGGGCGTGGGAGATGGAGCAGACCGGTGGCGTGTTCGCCGAACAGGTCATCCGCCCGACCGGGCTGATCGATCCGCCGATCGAGATCAAGCCGGTCGAGGAGCAGGTGCAGGACCTGATCGTCGAGGCGCGCAAGACCGCCGAGCTTGGCTATCGCACGCTGGTGACGACGCTGACCAAGCGGATGGCGGAGGATCTGACCGAGTTCATGCACGAGGCGGGCTTGCGCGTCCGCTACATGCACAGCGACGTCGAGACTTTGGAGCGTATCGAGCTGATCCGCGACTTGCGGCTCGGCGTGTACGACGTGCTGATCGGCATCAACCTGCTGCGCGAGGGGCTCGATATCCCGGAGTGCGGGCTGGTCGCGATCCTCGATGCCGACAAGGAGGGCTTCCTGCGCTCCGAGACGTCGCTGATCCAGACGATCGGCCGCGCGGCGCGTAACGTCGACGGTCGAGTGATCCTTTATGCCGATCGCATCACGGGCTCGATGGAGCGGGCGATGAACGAGACGGGGCGTAGGCGCGAGAAGCAACTCGCCTACAATGCCGAGCACGGCATCACCCCGACGACGATCCGCCGCAACATCGGCGACATCATCCAAGACGTCGCTAGCCGCGACCAGGTGACAGTCGAGATCGACGAGGACCGGCCGCACATGGTCGGGCATAACCTGCGCGCGTATATCGAGGATCTGGAAAAGCAGATGCGGACGGCCGCGGCGGATCTCGAGTTCGAGACGGCTGGTCGCTTGCGCGACGAGATCCGGCAGTTGGAGCAGGAAGAGCTCGGACTGCCGGTCGACCAGCAGAAGGCGCCGGTGATGGGGCGCTCGAACGAGGGCAAGCCGGGGACGCGCAAGACACGCTATGGCAAGAGCCAGAAGATCCGGGCTGGAATGGCGGGGAGTTCGCGGCGGGCGCGGTGACATATGGGTGGAAGCTGCCTGCCTTCATGGTTGGCTATTTCCGCAGCGTGATCCATGAGAATGCCCAAAGGAGCATTTTCATGATCCGCACTTTCGCTGACTCGGAAAGCGAGCGCGTCTGGAACCGAGAGCGTAGCCGAAAGCTGCCGCCCGATATCCAGCAACGCGCGATGCGCAAGCTTACCGTTTTGGATGTAACTCTGTCGCTTGACGAGCTTGGAAGCCAGCGCGGGAACCGGCTTCACGCGTTGAGGGATGATCGCGCAGGCCAGCACAGCATTTCAATTAATGACCAATGGCGTATATGATTCGTCTGGAAGGCTGGAGACGCGTATGACGTCGAGATTGCAGACTATCACTAATCCGGATTGGCTCGACAACGAGCATGCCGGTCAAATGCTGGTCACCGAGTTTCTCGAACCCGAAGAGTTGAGCGTCGAGCGGCTTGCCGACGATATCGGGGTCGCGTCAGAGCGCATCACCGAGGTCATCGAAGGCATCCGTCCGGTCGACGCCGATCTCGATCTGCGCCTTGGCCGCTATTTCGGTATGTCAGAAGGCTTTTTTCTGCGCCTTCAGGACCGGTACGAAATCGTCGAAGCCAAGCGCGCCCTGAACGGCGCGCTCGACCGCATCGTGCCGCGCGCCGCTTAACCCAGCGACAGATCCTCGCCCGCCACATCGTAATATTTCGAAACGCGATCGGCATAGGCCTGGTCGAACTCGGGGGCATTTGCCGCCCAGCTCGGGCCGCCCTCGAGCACGCGGCGGTCGATCGTCACGACATAGGTGTCGTTGACCGGATCGAACGCGAGCAGCGAGAAGGGGATCGGATAGTAGGCCTTGCCCATGCCGAGAAAGCCGCCGATCGACAGCACCGCATAGACCGCGCGGCCGGTGCGCTTGTTGACCATCAGCGAGAACAACGTGCCGATCTTGTCGCCGTCGCGACTGCGGATCGGCATCGTGTCGGCTTTGTTCGACTGGAGCAGCAATTGGGTCGGTTCGGTCTGGGCCATGGATCTCTTCCTTCGTGTCGCGAGCGTAACGGCGCGTGGGCCATTGCGGTTCCCTGGGACATCAACGATCGCACCCCCGGGGCTGGTTCCCGCGGATAAGCGCGTTTGGTGAGCGCCAGTCGACGCGGATTCGGGGTGGAGCGCGGGCGGCAGCGGTTGAGCGAGGCGATCGCTTCGCGCATAGACCTGGCATGTCCCCGACTCCCGCCCGCTTCGCCCCGCCACGCCTTGCTGTCGTCGCCACGCTCCTGGTCCTTGCCGGTTGCGTCGGAAATCCCGCACCGCCGCGTACCGTCGCCCCGACGGTCGCGGCGCCGCGCCCGGTCCCGGTGGCGCCACCCCCCGCGCCGCTCGCCGCCGACTGGCGCGATTGGCCGGTGACGCCGGGCGACTGGACGTACCGGACCGACGCGCGCGGATCCATCGCGCTGTTCGGGGTGCCCGGCGCCGACGCGGTGTTGACGCTGCGCTGCGACCGGCAGACCAACACGGTGTATCTCTCGCGCCAGGGGCAGGCGCGCGGCCCGCTGACGCTGCGCACGTCGACCCTGGCGCGCAGCGTGACGGTCCAGCCGACCGGCGCCGCGCCGGCCTATGTCGCGACCGCGCTGACGCCGCGCGACGGGATCCTCGATGCGATGGCGTTCAGCCGCGGGCGGTTCCTGGTCGAGCAGGCCGGGATGCCGACGCTGGTCATTCCCGCCTGGGCCGAAGTCGGCCGCGTGACCGAGGATTGCCGCCGCTGATCGGGATGCCGCGCGGTACGATAAACCGACTTTGGGCAGGCCGAAGAGAATCGTCGAAACAGGCCCATAATACAAGACTTGTTTCGTCTAAAAATATGATTCAAACCTGAGTCGTGACCAGGCCTGGTCACGCTGTTTTAACTGGCGAAAGGAGGTGATCCGATGTCTCATGGTTCAGCAATGGGGTCGGTTCAGTTCGTTCGGAGGACGCACCGCTAGGCCTTTGAGGCTAGTCCTGCGACGATGGGGCGGGGGGTATTCTCCCCCAGTCAACGCCACCGATCGTCGAGGCTTTGCGGTACGCATGGTCCTCCAAGCTGGAGCTTCCGGCCGCTGACCATGTCAGGAGGTTGCCGATGTCCTCGAAAAGGGCATCGGCAGCCTCTTTTCATGTCTGGGGTCGGGGGCGGGCGGGCTTCGCGATTGTGCTCTTGCCAGTGACGATCTGCTTGTCGCCGATGCGGCGATGACCCATGATCGCGCGATGGCGCGGGTCTGGCTGCGTCGCTCGACCGGAGACCAAGATGCGCTTCACGCTGTCGCTGCTGCTTTCGACCATTCTCGCGGGAGCCGCGCACGCGCAGACGCTCCCGGACGTTACCGAAAAATCGATCGATCAGGTCCAGGCGATGATGGCGTCGGGCGCGAGCAGCGCGGCGATCACCCAGGCCTATCTCGCGCGGATCGCGGCGATGGATCGCAGCGGGCCGACGCTGCGCGCGGTGATCGCGACCAACCCCGATGCGATCGCGCAGGCGCGCGCTGCCGATGCGCGGCGCAAGGCGGGCAAGCTGCTCGGGCCGCTCGACGGCGTGCCGGTGCTGATCAAGGACAATATCGAGACCAGGGATCCGATCGCGACGACCGCGGGGAGCCTCGCGCTCAAGGACAACATCACGCGCCGCGACGCGCCGCTGGTGGCGAGCCTGCGCCGACAAGGCGCGGTGATCCTCGGCAAGACCAATCTCAGCGAATGGGCCAATATCCGCTCGACGCACTCGATGAGCGGTTGGAGCGCGGTCGGCGGGTTGGTGCGCAATCCGTATGCGCTCGACCGGACCTCGTGCGGATCCTCGAGCGGATCGGGCGCGGCGGTGGCGGCGAGCTTTGCCGCGGCAGCGGTCGGGACCGAGACCGATGGATCGGTGGTGTGTCCGTCCTCGATGAACGGGCTGGTCGGTTTGAAACCGACGCTCGGCATGATCAGCCGCACGCACGTCGTGCCGATCAGCCACAGCCAGGACACGCCCGGCCCGATGGCGCGCAGCGTGCGCGACGCGGCGGTGCTGTTCAACGGGATGATCGGCGTCGATCCGGCCGATCCGGCGACCAAGGGCACCGCCAAATATGCGCATGACTTCGCCGCGCCGCTGGCGAGCGCTTCGCTTGCCGGGGTGCGTATCGCCGTGCTGCATCCCGAAATGTCAGAGTTGCTCAAGGTCAAATATGCCGCGGCGCTGGCGGTGTTGAAGGCGCAGGGCGCGGTGTTGGTCGATGTCACGCCGCCCAAGCTCGACGGGTTGGGCGAGGCCGAATTGCTGGTGCTGCAGACCGAGCTCAAGGCCGATCTCAACACCTATCTCGCGACCACGCCGCAGGCGGTGAAGACGCGCACGCTCGCCGATGTCATCGCGTTCGATCGCGCCGAAGCGACGCGCGAAATGCCGTTCTTCCAGCAGGAGACCTTCGAGGCAGCCGAACAGACGCGCGGCCTCGCCGATGCCGAATATCTCGGCGCGCGCGCGAAATCGCTGCGGCTGGCGGGCAAGGAGGGGATCGACGCGATGCTCGCGACCGCCAATGCGACGCTGATCGTCGCGCCGACCTACGGCATGCCGTGGCTGTCCGACACGGTCTCGGGTGATGGCGGCGAGGGGCCGAGTGCTGCCGGGCTGCCCGCAGTGGCGGGCTATCCGCATCTGACGGTGCCGATGGGACTGGTGCGGGGCGTGCCGGTCGGGGTGTCGTTCATTGCGACCGCGTGGGCCGACCAGAGCGTGCTCAACGCTGGGTATGTCTATGAACAAGCGGCGCATGCGCGGGTGGTACCGGGTTATGGCGCGACGAATGATGCCGGGCCCGGGCTGGACGGCGCACGCTGAGCTAACTCCCCTCCCTTCCAGGGAGGGGAGGCGTCCCCCCGGGGGCGGGCGCGATTCAGCGTTCGAGCAGCTCGCTGCGGACGTGGATCGCCGATAGCGAGATGCGGACCTCGAGCAGGAACCCGATCAGCGAGGAAATCAGCAGCGCCATCGCGAGAATGAAGATCACCGCGACGATCGTGCCGATATGCAGCGCGAACAGGCTGGCGACAAACAGCAAGGCGACGACGATGCACGTCATCGCCGCGCTCGACACTGCGAGCACGAGCGAGCGGTTGATCACCGTCATCCGCCGGTCGAGCAGCCGGAGTTCCCAGACATGACGGTCATGCTCGGGGCCGCTCGACAACGGGTGCCATTCCTCGACGACGCGCGCGCGATCGACGACGCGCGCCAGCCGCCCGGCGAGCACGTTGAGCAGCTGCCCGATCGCGGCGAGCATGAAGATCGGCGAAAGCGACAGCTGGATCGTCTGGGCGATCGTCGAGACGGCGGGGTAGGGGTTCATCGTGGCCCTTTGTGGAATGCGGCTGGCGCGGGCGCAAGGCGTCGGCCACAGATTGGTAACCCTGCTGCTTTAGACGTGTTCCAATGACCAAGCCGATGCTGCTCTCCGACTTCACCCGGCTGCCGTCGCGCACGCGTGCCAGCGTGGGCGCCGGGCTGTCGGGCGCGATCGACATCGTTGCCGATGCAGCGGCACCGAGCCACGCGTTCCTGCGCTATGCCTGGTATGCGGCGGCGCTTGCGGCGTATGGCGGGGCGGCGCGGACGATAATGGTCGAGGAAGACGACCTGCCGGTGATCGCCCTGCCGTTCGTGCGAGTCGGGCCGGCGATCGCGCGCGTCGCGACGATCCCGGGAAGCTATTGGCCATTTCGCAGCTTTCCGATTCACCGCCACGCCGAGGTGCCTGCGGTCGATGCCTTGCTCGACATGCTCGCGCGCAGCGTCAACGCATTGCGGATCGGCCCGGTGGTCGATGGCGATCCGGCGCTCGAGGCGCTGCTGCCGCGGGCGCGCGCAAAGGGGTGGGCAGTGCTCGACCGCTTCGTCGCGAACAGCTTCGTGCTCGATCTGCAGCAGCCCGACTGGCCGCGCGGATCGACGCTGCGCAAGAACCGCTTTCACGAGAAGCATCTCGCCGAGCATGGCGAACTCGACTGGCGCTTCGTCGACGCAGGGGAGTGGGATGCGGCGTTCGATGAGCTTGCGGCGGTCGAGCGGAAGAGCTGGATCGCGGCGAGGACCGATGGTCGCGATGCCAAGTTCACGGACGAGGGGCATGGCGGCTTCTGGCGAGAAGTGGCGCGCGATCCGGTCGTCGCCGCGATGCTGTCGGCCGCGGTGCTGAGCATCGATGGTGCGCCGGCGGCGTTTTCGTTCGATCTCGATGCCGGCACGACGCGCTATGCGATCGCCAACAGCTATGATCCGGCGTTCGCCAAGCATTCGCCGGGCAAGCTGCTCTCGTATCGCAACCTCGTTCGCGCACGGGCGGCAGGCTTGCGCAGCGTCGATTGGGGCGCGGGCGACAGCGGCTACAAGACGACGCTCGGCGCGGAGCAGGGCCCGGCGTTGCGCGACTGGCTGCTGGTACGGCCCGGTGTGCCGGCGTTCGTCGGGGCGATGTTCAAGGGGCGCTGGGCGGCGAGTGGGAATCCGGGCGGGTAAGGCAGCAACGACAGGACCCAAGCCGGTCTCGCGGCGTTTAGACGCGCATGGATGAGATCGAACGCGTTCGGATTGAAATGGAAGCTGCGGCGGAGGCGCTCGATTTCGAGCAAGCGCGGCGACTGCGCGACCGGCTCGCTTTGCTGCGCGGCGGCGCCAGCGCCGAGGAAGCCGCCGAGGCCGAGACCGTCGGCCTGATCCGCCAGCAGCCCGGCGCAATGGGGCTGGGGACGAGCCAGCAACGGATGACACCGCCGCCGGGGTGGAAGAAGCCGGTCAAGCCCGATCCGATGACCAAAGGGCGTTCGCGCAAGCGGTGATTAGCGCGCCGTCGTCACCCCGGCATTGTGCCGGGGTGACGGGCGTGGGGAGCGGATCACACCGGCGGCAAGTGATCCAGCAGCTTGTCGACCGTGATCGGATAATCGCGCACACGGATCCCCGTCGCGTTGAACACCGCATTGCCGATCGCCGCGCCGCAGCCCGAGATGCCGAGCTCGCCGATCCCCTTGGCATGGATCGGGTTGGCGAACTGGTCGCGCTCCTCGAGGAAATGCACCTCGATCTGCGGCACGTCGGCATTCACCGGCACGTGATATTCGCCAAGATCGTGGTTCACCAGCTTGCCATTGCGCGGATCGTGGACGAGGTCCTCGGTCAGCGCCGCGCCGATCCCGAAGGTCATCCCGCCGAGGCACTGCGAGCGCGCGGTCTTGGCGTTGAGGATGCGCCCTGCCGAGAACACGCCGAGCATCCGGCGGACGCGGACCTCGCCAGTGGTCGCGTTGACGCCGACCTCGACGAAATGCGCGCCATAGCTCGATTGCTTGCGCTCCTTCTCCATCTTGCCCGGTGCGATCGATCCGATCGCCTCGATCCCGTCGCCGACGAGCGAGCCGAGCGCGACCTGGCGGTTGTCGGCGATCGCCTGGCCGTCCTTGAGCGTCAGCGCTTCGGGGTCGCAGCCCATCGCCTTGGCGAGCTTCTCGCGCAGCGTCTCGCACGCGAGATACACCGCCGAGCCGCTCGACCCTGCGCCCCACGACCCGCCAGAGCCGGCCGCGTCAGGCAGATCGGTGTCGCCGAGCACGACACTGACTTGATCGAGCGGAAGCCCGAGCAGTTCGCCGGCGATCTGGCCGAGAATCGTGTAGCTGCCGGTGCCGATGTCGGTCATCGCCGAGCTTACGGTTGCGCGGCCATTGGCGTCGATCGCAACCTTGGCCGAGGATTCCATCAGCATGTTGGTCCGCACCGCAATGGCGACGCCCATGCCGATCATCCACTCGCCGTCGCGCACTTGGCCCGGCGTCGCGTTGCGCTTCGACCAGCCGAACTTCTCGGCGCCCTCCTCGAGGCAGCGGACGAGCTGGCGCGTCGAGAAGGGGATCTTCTCCTCGGGGTCTTCGCTCGGCTCGTTCTGCTTCCAGAAGTCGATCGGATCGACGCCCAATTTGTGGCACAATTCGTCGAGCGCAGCCTCGGTCGCCATCATGCCGACCGCTTCGCCGGGCGCGCGCATCGAGCCCGACAGCAGCCAGTCGAGCTCGACCAGGTCGTGATTGATCAGCCGATTCTCGCCCGAATAGGCGAAGTGCGTGCCGATGCCGGTCGGCTCGAAAAAGCCTTCTCCGGGGAGGTTGCTCGTCAGCGTCTCGTGACCAACGCCGGTGAGCTTGCCCGCGCCATCGACCGAAAAGCGCACGCGCTGCTCGGTGTTCGAGCGTCGAACGGTGGTCTCGAACACTTGCGGGCGCGTCATCACGGCTTTGACCGGGCGGCCGAGCTGCTTTGCGGCCACCGCAGCGGCGACCGATTCGGGCGCGATGCCGAGCTTCGAGCCGAACCCGCCGCCGATGTAATGCGCGACGATCCGGACCTTCTTGTCGCTGACGCCGAGCGACTTGGCGAGCTGGCTCTTGTCCGAGGTCGGCATCTGGTACGAGCCGTACAGCGTCAGCGCGCCATCCTCGTCCCACACCGCGATCGAGGCGTGCGGCTCCATCGCGGAGCTGTTCTGGCTCGGCGTTGTATAGGTGACATCAACCGAGATCGCGGCGTCCGCCATCGCTTTCTCGACATCGCCCTGCTTGAAGTGTGCGGGGATGGTGTTGGGCGGCGGCTTGGTGGTTTCGTCCTTGTGGGCCTCGAAATCGAAGCGGCCCTCGGCTTCCTCATATTCGACCTTGAGGCGAATGCCGGCGTCGCGCGCGGCTTCGTAGCTTTCGGCGAGCACGATCGCGACGATCTCGCCGAAATAATGGACGTCCTGCACGCCCTGCGTCGGGGCGCTGGTTTCGCCGCCCTGCTGTGAGTTCTGCAGGAAGGTCTTGAAGTCGGTGACGACGTCGATCACGCCGGGGATCGCGCGGACGCTGTCGGCATCGACCTTGGTGACCTTGCCGCGCCCGAACTTGGTGCCGACGAGATAGCCGTAAGCGAGGTTCGGGATCTGATACTCGGCCGAATAGGTCGCCTGGCCGGTGACCTTGAGCGGGCCTTCCTTGCGGTCGAGCGGGCGGCCGATGATCCCCTGGCTGCCGCTGTCGAGCAGGCTGGCGGGGACGGGCTTGTCCATCTTGAGGCTGTTGGTGTTGCTCATGCGGTCAACTCACGCAGGCACGCGATCAGCGTGCGTTTCATCAGCGGGATCTTGAAGTCGTTCGACCCAAAGCCCTGTGCATCGGCGAGCAGGATGTCTGCCGCCGCCGCGAAGATTTCGTCGGACGGCGCCTTGCCGATCAGCGACTCTTCGACGCGGCTATCGCGCCACGGCATCGGGCCGAGGCCACCAAAGGCGAGTTGCGCCGTGGCGATCGTGCCGTTCTCGACCGAGACGAGTCCGGCGACCGAGACGAGCGCGAAGGCGTAGGACGCGCGGTCGCGGACCTTGCGGTAGAGCTGCTTGCCGGCGACCGGCGCGGGCAGCTCGACATGCGTGATCAGCTCGCCGGGTTCGAGCACGGTCTCGATTTCGGGCGTGTCGCCGGGGAGCCGATAGAAATCGTGGATGCTGATCCGGCGGCGATCGCCGCCCGGGGTGAGCGTGATGATCGTCGCGTCGAGTGCGCGCATCGCGACGGGCATGTCGCCGGGGTGCGTTGCGATGCAATGCTCGCTGGTGCCGAGGATCGCGAGGATGCGATTGTACCCGCCGATCGCAGAGCATCCGCTGCCGGGTGCGCGCTTGTTGCACGCCATTGCGGGGTCGTAGAAATAATAGCAGCGCGTCCGCTGGAGCAGATTGCCGCCGGTCGTCGCCTTGTTGCGCAGCTGGCCCGAGGCGCCCGCGAGCAGGGCGCGGCTGAGCACTTCGTATTTCTCGCGCACGCGAGTGTCGGCGGCGAGATCGCTGTTGGGGACGAGCGCGCCGATCAGCAGGCCGCCGTTGTCGGTGTCTTCGATCTTGGCGAGATCGAGCCGGCTGATGTCGACGAGCTTGTCGGGCGTCTCGACCTGCAGCTTCATCAAGTCGAGCAAATTGGTGCCGCCCGCGATGAAGCGCGTGCCCGCGCCGACGAAGCCGACGGCTTCCTCGACGCTCGCGGGCTTTTCGTATGTGAAGGTCTTCATGCCTTGGCCTCCGCCACGTCGCGGATCGCGTCGACGATGTTGGGATAGGCGGCGCAGCGGCACAGGTTGCCGCTCATCCGCTCGGAGATTTCGCCATCGTTGAACTCGACGTCGCCGAGCGTCTCGCTGACGTGGCTCGGCCAGCCCTTCTTGACCTCGTCGAGCATGCCGACCGCCGAGCAGATCTGCCCCGGGGTGCAATAACCGCACTGGTAGCCGTCATGCTTGACGAACGCGGCTTGCAGCGGGTGCAGATTTTCGGGTGTGCCGAGACCTTCGATCGTGGTAATCTCGTCGTCCTGGTGCATCACCGCGAGCGACAGGCAGCTGTTGATGCGGCGGCCGTTGACGAGCACCGTACATGCGCCGCACTGGCCGTGATCGCAGCCCTTTTTCGAGCCGGTCAGGCCAAGATGCTCGCGCAGCAGATCGAGCAGCGAGGTTCGAATGTCGGGTTCGGCGGTGTAGGCCGTTCCATTGATGGTGAAGTGCATGTCAGACCCCTGCGGTTCGGCGAGGTAAACGCGCATTTCGGAATTCAGGTCCGCACGCGGGGAGATATTGCGCGCCGATCCTCGCTGCCCGGCATCGGCCGGTCGCGTTCGGTCAAGCGCGGCGCGGCCAGTGCATGCGGATCCGCCAGACGATGCCGGTCTTGCGCACCGCACTCCCGCAGCGCGCCTGTGCGAACAGCCGCGCGTAGCTGAGATCGTGGACTGGCTTGGACGGGGTGAGGCGCTCATGCTCGCGCGCGGAGTCGAGCGCGGTCTGGCAGGCCTGCTCGCTCGGGAAGCTCGCATCGAGCAAGGCGGCGGCGGAGTGCGGCGTCCAGGCCTTGGCGTGCACAGGCGTCGTGGCCGCCAGCGCCAAAGCCAGCGACGGCAGCGCGATCATTTGCTGAGCCGCACGGCCGACGCCGAGGCGATCTCGGTCTTCGGCTGCGCGCACGACCGTAGTGCGGCGAGCCCACCGACCGCGTCGAGCCGCGTGCGCGCTTCGCGGGCGAGCGCGGCCTTGTCGATCGGCCAGCCGATCTTGGCGTCCTTGGCGCTCCCCGGGAACACGACATAGGCGATCTTTCCGTCGGGCAGCCCCTCGCCGTTGCGCGGGTTGGGCGCCTGGACGCCGAGCGCGTGCCAGAACGCGACCGACGCCTCGCCGAGCCGCTCGACCGGGCCTTCGTCGGCGATGACGAACGGCGTCGTCTGGCCGGTATCGAGGTTGGTCGCGAAGCCGATATCCCCCATCTCGCCCATGCCATCGGTGCGATAGATCGGCGCGGGGAGAACGATGTACGGGATCGCCGCGGCATCGACATAGCTGGCGGTGCTCGCGGGCCCGGCGAACGCGGTGTTCCGCAGCGAGGTCATCGAGACGAAAAAGCCTTTGTACGGCCCGTCCTGCTGGATCGCTGGCCGGGTCGGATCGGCCGGGTCGGCGACGAGCACGGTCTGCCACCACGACCCATCGGGATAGCCCGCCGCGGCAAGGCAATCGATCCCGCGGCCGGTCTCGGGGCAAGTGTTGGGCACGTCGGCGGGGTGATAGGCGTTGGGCGCACCATCGGCGTCGACGAGCTTGTGGTCGGTCGCAAAATAATAGGCTGCGTGATCGGGGCTGAACGCGATCGGCACGCCCATGTAATCGAAGCCGCCCGCGGGGCAGGACTGCGCGATCGCGCTCGTGCTCGAAAGAAGGCAGCAGCTTAAAGCGGTCGCCAGCAGGCGCCGGACGGTGGACACGGTGAAATTTCCCTCGGAGGCGGAATGCACGCTCGTCGAAACAGGCAGCGGGACCGAGGGTTCCGCGCCTGCCCGTACGCCGTGCGGCCACCGCGACGAAGGGAGCTGTTACGCCACCGGCTGGTGAATGTAGCGGAAGTACCAGACCTCGCGTCCCTGGCGGCGTGCCTTGCGTTCGTAGCGGGTCTCGGGCCAGTCGTCGGGGCGGGTGAGGAAATCAGCGGCTGTTTGCGCGCTCCACACGAAATCGCGGCGTTGGCCGAGCACCATCATCGCCCAGCGGCAATAGGTCGGATCGTCGGTGCCGAGGCGGAACTCGGCGCCGGGCTTGAGCTTGGCCGCAATCAGATCGAGCGGGCCGTGATTGACCATCCGCCGCTTGGCGTGGCGCGCTTTGCGCCACGGATCGGGGTGGAGCAGATAGACGCGCGACAGCGACGCATCGGGCAACCGCTCGAGCACGTCGAGCGCATCGCCCATGTGGAGGCGGACATTGTCGAGCTCTTCGTCGCGGACATGCGTCAGCGCGCCGACGACGCCGTTGAGGAACGGCTCGCAGCCGATGAACCCTGTCTCGCGCCGCGCCATCGCTTGGCCGGCGAGATGCTCGCCCGCGCCGAAGCCGATCTCGACCTCGATCGGGCAATCCTTGCCGAACAGCGTGGTGGCATCGAGCGGACCTTCTTCGGGAACGCTGATTTCGGGGAGCAGGCGCTCGACCAAATCGGCCTGGCCGAGGCGGAGCTTGTGCCCCTGGCGGCGGCCATAGAGGCGGCGGGTCGTCATCGGATCGGTCATCCGCGCAGCCTCTAGCGAGCGCAGCGTTCGGAGCAAAGTCCCGTTACGGTCGTTACAGCGCATCAACGAAGTGGCGGACATGATGGCGGACACCAATCAAGAGCAAACCGAGGGCGGCGACGTCGAGGAACTGAAGGCCGCCAATGCTCGCGAGCTGCACCGAGCGGTGCGCGAGGAAGGGCAGGAGGAACTCGAACGCCCGATCACCTCGCTGTTCTGGTCGGGGCTGGCGGGGGGGCTGGCGATCAACGCCTCGCTGATCGCCGAGGCGGCGATCGCGGCGCATACCGCGCCGTCGCCGGCGCGCCCGCTGCTGATCGCGATCGGCTATCCGATCGGCTTCCTGATGGTGATCCTCGGGCGGATGCAGCTGTTTGCCGAGAGCACGGTGACCGCGATGCTGCCGCTCGTGACCGAGCCGTCATGGGCTGCGCTCGGGCGGACCTTGCGGCTGTGGGGCGTGGTGCTGGGGGGCAATCTGCTCGGGACCGCGCTCGTTGCGTGGGCGTTTGCGACGCTCGAGCTCGGCGATCCCGCAATGCGCGCGGCGATGCTCGAAGTGTCGATGAAGATCACCGAGCACGGCGCGCTCGATACCTTCATCAACGCGGTGCCAGCGGGCTTCCTGATCGCGATCGTTGCCTGGACCTTGCCCAATGCGCGCGAACAGGCCTTCCTGGTGGTGTTCGGGATCGTCTATGTCGTCGCGATCGGCGGGTTCAGCCATTCGGTGGTCGGGTCGAGCGAGACCTTCCTGCTGCTCTTTTCGGGCAAGATCGGCGGGGGCCAGGCGCTGGCGTTCCTCGTGCCCGCGGTGCTCGGCAATTTGTTCGGCGGGGCCGGCCTGTTCGCGGTGCTGGCGCATGCGCAGGTGCAGGAAGAAGGCGCCTGATCCGGGCGGAGCCAATCCGCCGCCCGCGGCGTTGGGCGTGCGACACAAGAGGAATAGCGACATGAGCAAGATCGCCAAGGCCGTGCGGAAAATCGCCCGCGCCGACCGCAAGGCCACGCACCGCGCCGCGGCGCATCGCGACACGCCCGCGGTCAAGCTGGCCGGAGCGGCGAGCGAAGTCGCCGACCAGCCGCCGTTGCTGCTGCTCGGCGTCGGGACGATCGTCGTCGGTGCGGTGCTGCGCCGTCCGACGGTGATCCGCAATGGGGTGCGGATGCTGGCGAGCGAGGTGCTCGCCACCGCGATCAAGAACGGCATCAAGCGCTCGATCGACCGCACCCGCCCGCAAAAGGCAATCGAGACCGGCGAGCACCGCTTCGCGCCGGGCAAGAGCGCGGCGCACGGCGATACGTCGTTCCCCTCGGGCCATACCGCCGGTGCAGTCGCCGTGGCGGGTGCGATCGCGCATGACACTCCCGCGGTGATTGCGCCTGCCTATGCGGTGGCGGCAGGGGTCGCGGCGGTGCAGATGCCGCGCGGAAAGCATTATATTTTCGATACCGTCGCCGGGGCGGCGGTCGGCTTCGTCGCGCAGAAGGCGACAAGCATGATCCTCCGCGCTGCCGAACCAGCCTTGGTTCGCCTTTTCAAGCGCACCCGCTGAGCGTCGTGTGACGCCCGCGCTATGAGCCGGTCAAGAGGCTTAACGACGCCTTCAGCGCGTATCCTAAGTGCCGATAAACGCGGTTGAATTATCAGAACGCTCGATCTGCGACAAACGGGGGCGTTGTGATGAAGTTGACGTGTTGGACGATCCTTGCGCTCGCGGCGAGCATCCCGTCGGTCGCGGCGGCGCAATATAGCGTGCATTGGGCCGCGCCGGTGGCGGCGACGGGCCCCTCGGCGTATTTCCCGATCGGTATGCCGTTGCAGCTGAAGACGCGTAACGAACTCAACACCAAGGACGTGCATTCGGGCGATCGCTTCTATCTCGAGGTGGCCGAAGCGCTGATCTATCGCGGCCAGGTCGTCGTGCCGGTCGGATCGATCGCGGTTGGCGAAGTGATGCGGTCCGAGCGAAGCGGAAATTTCGGCAAGCGTGGTGAACTCGAGGTCCGGCTCGATTATGTCGAGACGCCGTCGGGGCCTGTCCGCATCTCGGGGCGTTCTGCGCGGCAGGGCTTGGATCAAGGCGTGCTGGCGATTGGCGGCGCGCTGTTCGTATCGTGGCCGATGATGTTCATTCACGGCACCAGCGGGCGGCTCCCCGCAGATTCACCGATTACCGCCTATCTGGCCGATGATCTGCACTTCGGCGTGCAACCCGGTTCGGTGCAGGACGCGCGAGCCGGAACAGAAGCGCCGCCGCAGGGGCCGCGCGCGCTGCCGGCGCGGTTCGATCCGTCGGTCTTCTCGGCCAACCGGCCGTAACGACCGTGCCGAGCGCGGGATGACCCCGCGCTCGGCGTTCGATCAGGCGGCGACGGCGTTCTTGAGCGCGTCGACCAGATCGGTCTTTTCCCAGGTGAAGCCATCGGCATCGGGCTCGCGCCCGAAATGGCCGTACGCTGCGGTGCGCTTGTAGATCGGCGCGTTGAGCTTGAGATGCTCGCGGATGCCCTTCGGCGTCAGGCGGACGAGCTTGGGCAGCACTTCCTCGATCTTGGCTTCGGGAACGGTGCCCGTGCCGTGCAGGTCGACATAGAGTGACAGCGGCTCGGCGATGCCGATCGCGTACGACAGCTGGATCGTGCAGCGCCGTGCGAGGCCGGCAGCGACGACGTTCTTCGCCATGTAGCGCGCGACATAGGCGGCCGAGCGATCGACCTTGGTCGGATCCTTGCCCGAGAAGGCGCCGCCGCCGTGCGGGGCTGCGCCGCCGTAGGTGTCGACGATGATCTTGCGCCCGGTGACGCCCGCGTCGCCGTCAGGGCCGCCGATTTCGAACGCGCCCGTCGGGTTGATGTAGATCGCGGTCTTGTCGCTGATGAAGCCGTCGGGAAGGACGTCGTGCATCACGCCGCTGACATAGGCGCGCAGCTCTTCGTACAGCGCCGGATTGGCGTTGTCGCCCTGCAGGCAATAGCCCGCCTTGTGCTGCGTCGAGACGACGAGCGCGGTCGCACGAACGGGCACTTCGTTCTCATATTCGAGCGTGACCTGGCTCTTGGCGTCGGGCTCGAGGAAGGGCGCTGCGCCCGAGTGGCGATCGGCGGCGAGGCGCTCGAGGATCTTGTGGCTGTAATAGAGCGTCGCGGGCATCAGGCCCGGGGTCTCGTCGGTGGCGTACCCGAACATGATACCCTGGTCGCCCGCGCCTTCGTCCTTGTTGGCACCTTCATCGACGCCCATCGCGATTTCCGCCGACTGGCCGTGGAGATTGTTCTGGAAGGTGAACTTGTCCCAGTGGAAGCCCGACTGCTCGTAGCCGATTTCCTTGACGGTCTTGCGGACGGCATCCTCGATTTCCTTGAGCGCGCCATCGGCCCACTGGCCGTTCTCGTACACGCCCTTGCAGCGGATTTCGCCCGCGAGGACGACGAGGTTGGTCGTGGTCAGCGTCTCGCACGCGATGCGCGCATAGGGGTCCTTGCCGAGGAACAGATCGACGATCGTGTCGCTGATCTGGTCGGCGACCTTGTCGGGATGGCCTTCCGAGACCGACTCGGAGGTGAAGAGAAAATTGGAACGCATGCGTGGGATCCTCATGTTGAGGAGAGCTTCGGCCGTTGCCATGCCTGATATAAAGCTTTCCTTATATGACGCCCTATCGTGCCAGGCGGCGCAATGCAAATGCCGCGAGCGCCAGGATGATCCCGATCAACACCGCCATCGCATTGCCCATACGCGCGAAGAGGGTCGGGCGAGCCGCGGGGGGAATGGGGCGCTCGATCGCGCCGGCCGTGTCCGCCGGGATCGACGCGACGATGCGGCCCTGCGCGTCGATGATCGCCGAGATGCCGGTCGGTGTCGCGCGGATGACGGGCAGGCCTTCCTCGATCGCGCGCATCCGGGCTTGGGCCAGATGTTCCGCCTGGCCCCAATAGCCGTACCAGCTGTCGTTCGACGGCTGGAAGAGGAAGGCCGGGCGGTGCCCGCTCTGAACGACTTCTCCGGAGAAGATGATTTCGTAGCAGAGCTGGAACCCGACGCGGCCGAAGGCGGGGAGGTCGAGCCCGTCGGGGCCGTGGCCGGGCGCGAAATCGAACTCGCCGGGGACGAGCCGCGACAGGCCGATCGCCGAGAGCAGCGGGCGCGCCGGGAGGTATTCGCCGAACGGCACAAGATGCGCCTTATCGTAGCGGCCGAGGATCTTAGCGTTCGCGTCGATCGCGAAGATCGAGTTGGTCGCGCTGCGCACCTTTCCGGCCGCGTCGAAGCGGAGCGCGTTGCCGCCGGTCAGCACGACGTCGCGGGGTCCGAGCGGGGCGGCAATGCGGCGGCGGACAAATTCAGGGTCGTCGGCGTAATATTGGAAGGGATAGCCGTCTTCGGGCAGATAGCGCAGCGCACCTTCGGGCCAGACGATCAGGCGCGGGGCTGGGCCTGGCTTTCCGCTCAGCCTGACGAGCGCTTGCAGGTTGGTCTCGGCATAGTCGTCACGCGGACGCTGCTCGTCGGCGGCATTGGGCTGGACGACGCGGATGCGCGGGGCGTTCGGCGCGCTGGGGGCGATCGCCGGGGCGAGCGAACCGAGCGTCAGGACCAAGAGCAGGGCGGTGACGGCGGCGGGCAGGCGCCAGTCGCGACGCAGCGCGAGCAGCAGCGCGCCCGCAACGAGGAGCGTGACGCCCGAGAGCGCATAGGTGCCGATCCACTGCGCGCCGCGCGCGACGCCGATCAGCGGGAGCCAGATCTCCGACAACGGGTTCCACGGATAGCCGGTGAGCAGCGTACCGCGCAGATATTCGGTGGCGATCCAGGCGGTGGCGAAGATCAGCACGTAGCTCGCGTCGAGCACCGGGCGGCGCAGCTTCCACGCCACCGTCGCCGCCGCCATCGGGAACAGCGCGAGATACAGCGACAGCAAGGCGGGCGCGACCGACCCTAGCGCGTGCGGCATCGCATCCTGGAAGGTGAACGCCTTGGCGATCCAATTATTGCCGATCGCGAAATGCGCAAAGCCGAACAGCCAGCCGCGCCACAGCGCCGCCTTGCAGGTCGGCGCCTGGTGGACGAGCAGCATCCACGCGGCGAGGCAGCCGAGCGTGACGGGCCACCACCCGAGCGGCGCGAAGCCGACCGCGGCGATTCCGCCGAGCAGGAACGAGAAGAGCGCTGGGCGTTGGGTCATCGCGTGCGGCTATCGCGGGATCGGGCAGGCAACGCAACGCTGCGCTTCGATCCTCCCCGGAACGGGGAGGGGGTGTGCGAGCGTTGGCCTGCCCCCGGCAGGCCAAGAATGTGTCCGGGGGACACATTCTCGCTCGCACACCAGCCTTCTGCAGGCTGGTGGTGGAGGGGGCTCTCCACGATCGGTACGCCCGCGGCACGCCCCCTCCACCATTTTGCCGGAAGAGGCAAAATGGTCCCCCTCCCCCTGCGGGGGAGGATTTGGTAGGGCGCGTTTATGACACGTCCCTTCCACCTCGCCTTTCCGGTCCACGATCTCGCCGCCGCGCGCGCCTTTTATGGCGAGACGCTCGGCTGCCGCGAGGGGCGAAGTTCCGACGCGTGGATCGATTTCGATCTTTATGGCCACCAGATCGTCGCGCATCTCGATCCCTCGGCGAAAGCCGTCGCGGTGTCGAACGCGGTCGACGGGCATGACGTGCCGGTGCCGCATTTCGGCGTCGTGCTGACGATGCCCGACTGGCAGGCCCTCGCCGACCGGCTGACTGCGGCCGGCACGCGCTTCGGGATCGCGCCGCATCTGCGCTTCGTCGGGCAGCCGGGCGAGCAGGCGACGATGTTCTTTTATGACCCCTCGGGCAACGCGCTCGAGTTCAAGGCGTTTGCCGATGACGCGATGATCTTCGCGACATGAAGGATATGTGATGAGCGACCCGATCACCCTCGAAATTCCGCATAAGCTCGGCCTGGCGGGCGCTCGCGCGCGCGTCGAGGGCGGGGTCGGCAAGATCGTCGAGATGGTGCCCGGCGCGACCTCGGTCGATCACCACTGGGAGGGCGACACGATGCATTTCACCGTCGCCGCGCTCGGCCAG
Organism: Sphingomonas sp. AAP5; assembly: GCF_004354345.1. NCBI lineage: Bacteria > Pseudomonadati > Pseudomonadota > Alphaproteobacteria > Sphingomonadales > Sphingomonadaceae > Sphingomonas > Sphingomonas sp. AAP5. Next base: position 402,924 of record NZ_CP037913.1, read on the forward strand.
CGCGTTGCGAGCCGGTTGACGGTGGGGGACGCCAAGGTGCGTGCGGAAATCGATCTGCCGATGTTCCTGCGGCTGTTCGCCGACAAGATTAAGGCGAAGCTGGCGAAGGAAGCGCCGAAGATGCTGGAGTAGGGGTCTTTTCCTGCTCCTACCTCTCCCGCACGCGGGAGAGGCTACGGAGACTTGGGTCGCGCTTCTTCGGCGCGAGCCTAGTCGTAGTCGGTGAGGGTCTTCTTGTTGGGCCGGGGAAGGCAGAAGAAGGCCCTCACCCAACCCTCTCCCGCGAAGGGCGGGAGAGGGCTAGAAACGAAAGCGCCTACTTCGCGGTCACGCGCCAGATCGTGTTGCCGACATCGTCGGCGACGAGCAGCGCGCCGGCTTGGTCGGTGATCACCCCGACCGGGCGCCCTTGCGCGTCGCCCTTGGCGTTGAGGAACCCCGTCAGCACATCGACCGGCTTGCTGCCCTTGACCGGGAAGCCGTTGCCGCCGAACGGCACGAACGCGACCTTGTAGCCCGACACCGGCACGCGGTTCCACGAGCCATGCTCGCCGACGAACGCGCCGTTGGCGAACTTGCCGCCGAGCTTCGCGTCGGCCGCGAAGGTCAGGCCGAGCGCCGCGACGTGCGGGCCCATCGCGTAATCGGGGCGCTTGGAATATTCCTGCAGCGCGGGGTTCTCGGGCTTCACGCGGGCGTCGGGATAGCCGCCCCAATAATACCAGGGCCAACCGAAATTGTCGCCGAGCCCGACGCGGGTGATGTAGTCGGGCACGATGTCCGAGCCGAGCATGTCGCGCTCGTTGACCGCGACCCACAGCGCGCCCGACTTGGGCTCGAACGCCATGCCTTGCGGGTTGCGCAGGCCCGCGCCGAACACGCGGAAGGTCTTGGCCTTGGGATCGACCTGGAGGATGTTGGCGCGGAATTTCTCGGCGTCGAGGCCGTTGTCGGCGATGTTGCTCGACGATCCGACGCCGACATAGAGCAGCCCGTCGGGCCCGGCGAGCAGAGTGCGCGCCCAGTGATTGCCGCCGCCGACGAGCGGGATGACCTTTTCGGGCTTGGCGGTGATCTGGGTCTGGCCGGGGGTGAACGGCACGCGGACCAGCGCGTCGGTATCGGCGATGTAGAGCTGGCCGCCGAGCAGCGCCATGCCGGTAGGCGATTTGAGCCCCGAGATCAGCACGGTGCGCGTTTCGGCCACGCCGTCACCATTGGTGTCGCGCAGCAGCGTGATGCGGTTGGGCGAGGCGACGCCGGCGCCGCCCTTCTTCATCAGATAGCCCATCACGACGTCGGCCACCCCCTTGGTCGCGCGCGGCGGCGAATTGGTCTCGGCGACGAGCACATCGCCGTTCGGCAAGCGGTAGAGCCAGCGCGGATGATCGAGCCCGGTGGCGAAGGCGGCGACCTTGAGGCCGGGCGCGGCGACCGGCATCGCGCCGTTCTGCCAGCCGACGCGGTCGGCGACCTTGACGGTCGGGATGGTCTGCTCGCGCGGGGGCGAGATGGTCGGGCGGTCACCTTCCACCGCGCTCAGCGGAAGCTGCGCGGGTTCGGGCTGGAGCACCCACCAGAGGATGCCGCCGGCAACCAGGACGACGATCGCGAGAATGATGAGGATGTGTTTGCGCATGGATGCGAAATAGGGGGCGAAGGCAGGCAGGGGAAGCGCGTTCTCGCGAAAGATAGCCCCTCCCCTTTCGGGGAGGGGCTTCGTTCGTATCAGGCGACCGCAGGCTCGCCGCGGACATGGCCCGAGGCCAGGTCGAAGCGGTCGGCGTTCATCACCTTGACCCACGCCTTGACGAAGTCGTGCACGAACTTGTCACCTGCGTCGCCCGAGGCATAGACCTCGGCCAGTGCGCGGAGCTGGGAGTTGGCGCCGAACACCAGGTCGGTCCGCGAGGCGGTCCACTTTTCCTCGCCCGTCTCGCGCAGCGTGCCGAGATATTCCTCGTCGCTGTCGTCGCTCAGCTGCTTCCACGCCGTCTGCATGTCGAGCAGATTGACGAAGAAGTCGTTGGTCAGCTGGCCCTTGCGGTCGGTGAAGACGCCGTGCTTCTCGGCCTTGGGGTGGTTGGCGCCGATGACGCGCAGGCCACCGACGAGCACCGCCATCTCGGGCGAGCTGAGGCCGAGCAACTGCGCGCGGTCGACCAGCAATTCCTCGGTCGGAACGCTGAACTTGACCGAGAGATAGTTGCGGAAGCCGTCGGCCTTGGGCTCGAGCACGTCGAAGCTTGCGGCGTCGGTCTGCTCGGCCGAGGCGTCGGTGCGACCCGGCGTGAAGGGCACTTCGATCGCATGGCCCGCTGCCTTGGCAGCCGCTTCCACGCCGACCGAACCACCGAGCACGATCAGATCGGCGATCGACACTTTCTTCGCAACCCCATTTGCATTGGCGCCGTCGAAATCGGCCTTGATGCCTTCGTAGACAGCCAGCACCTTGGCGAGCTGCTCGGGCTGGTTGACCTCCCAATCCTTCTGCGGCGCGAGGCGGATGCGCGCACCGTTGGCGCCGCCGCGATGGTCCGAATGGCGATAGGTCGAGGCCGAGGCCCAGGCCGTCGTCACCAGCTCGGCAACCGAAAGCCCCGAATTGGCGATCGCCTGCTTGAGGCCGGGGATGTCGCTCGCGTCGATCTGCGCATAGTCGGCAGCGGGGATCGGATCCTGCCAGATCAGGTCTTCGGCGGGAACGTCGGGACCGAGGTAACGGACCTTCGGCCCCATGTCGCGATGCGTCAGCTTGAACCAGGCGCGCGCAAAGGCATCGGCGAATGCCGCCGGATCCTTCTGGAAGCGCTTGCTGATCTCGAGATACGCCGGGTCCTTCTTGAGCGCCATGTCGGCGGTCGTCATCATCGTCGGGACCTTGACGCCGGGCGTGTGCGCCTTGGGGGCAAGCGTCTCCTCGGGGTTGCCGACCGGCTGCCACTGGTGTGCGCCCGCCGGGCTCTTCACCAGCTCATATTCGTGGTCGAGCAGCATGTCCCAATAGGTCTGGTCCCAGGTGATCGGCGTCGGCGTCCAGGCGCCTTCGATCCCGGACGTGATCGTATCGTCGCCCATGCCGGTGCCGTGCGTCGACACCCAGCCCATGCCCTGCGTCGCGATGTCGGCGCCTTCCGGCTCGACGCCGACGAGCGAGGCGTCACCTGCGCCATGCGCCTTGCCGAAGGTGTGACCGCCGGCCGTGAGCGCAACGGTTTCCTCGTCGTTCATGCCCATGCGCGCGAAGGTCTCGCGCATGTCGCGCGCCGAGCCCATCGGGTTGGGGCAGCCGCCGGGGCCTTCGGGGTTGACGTAGATGAGGCCCATCTGGATCGCAGCGAGCGGGTTTTCGAACGCCTTGCCCGATTCCTCGTTGATGCGCGTTTCACCGAGCCACTCTTCTTCGGTGCCCCAGTAAATGTCCTTGAGCGGCTCGAACACGTCCTCGCGTCCGCCGCCGAAGCCGAACACCGGGCCGCCCATCGATTCGATCCCGACGTTGCCGGCCATGATGAACAGATCGGCCCAGCTCAGCTGCTTGCCGTACTTCGCCTTGATCGGCCACAACAGGCGGCGCGCCTTGTCGAGGTTGCCGTTGTCCGGCCAGCTGTTGAGCGGTGCAAAGCGCTGCGAGCCCGACGACGAGCCGCCGCGACCGTCACCGGTGCGATAGGTGCCGGCGCTGTGCCACGCCATGCGGATGAAGAACGGGCCGTAATGCCCGTAATCGGCCGGCCACCACGGCTGGCTGTCGGTCATCAGCGCGGTCAGGTCGCGCTTCACCGCGGCGTAATCGAGCGTGTTGAAGGCTTCGGCATAATCGAAGTCGTCGCCCATCGGGTTGCCCGACAGGCCGTTTTGCTGGAGGATTTCGAGGCTGAGCTGGTTGGGCCACCAATCGCGATTGGTGCGGCCGAGCAACGAGCGGAGCGGGGCGGGCTCCTTGCTCGGGTCGCTCAGCGGGCTGCCTGAGGTAATGGCGTCCATGATTCTCTCCATGTCGAGGCTTGGTAATCTCGACACGGAGAGTGGCATGGACGCGAAGATCGAGGAAATGCATTAAACCGCAGAGAGTGATCGACCGGGTGATTTCTGCGGTCGGCCGTCAGCCATCGCGACCCTCGGGTTCGGCCTTGGGCGGATGCAGGCGCAAGCCCAGCACGCGGCGTGTGTCGGCGGCGGTCACTTCGAGCGTCCAGCCGCTGTCATGCACGATGCATTCGCCGACTTGCGGCACATGCCCCGCAAGCACCGCGGCAAGGCCGCCGATCGTGTCGATGTCGCCATCGACCTCGGCGAGCCGCGGGTCGATCGTCTCGCCGACATCTTCCAATTCGGCACGCGCATCGGCTTCCCAGGCCCCGCCGTCGAGCGGGACGAGCAGCGCCTCGGGGGCGTCGTCGTGCTCGTCCTCGATATCGCCGACAATTTCCTCGATCAGATCCTCGATCGTGACGAGGCCTTCGGTGCCGAAATATTCGTCGAGCACGATCGCGAGATGGACGCGTTTTGTACGCATGTCGGCGAGCAGATCGAGCGCGCCGCGCGACATCGGCACGTAGAGCGGCTCGCGGATCAGCTCGGCGATGCTCGGCGGATGCGGCGCGCCGGTCGCAAGGATCGCGAACACGTCCTTGATATGGACCATGCCGATGATCGTATCGAGCTTCTCGCGATAGACCGGCAGGCGACTGTGGCCGGCCTCGGCGAACAAGGCGACGAGGTTGGCGAAGCTGGTGCGCTCCTCGACCGCGACGATATCGGCGCGCGGCACGCCGACGTCGCCGGCATCGCGCTCGCCGAAATGGAGCAGGTTGCGCACCATCGTGCGTTCGAGCGGGGAGAGATCGCCCTTGGCGTCGGGCGCGGGGTCATCCTCATGCGCGTCGATCGCTTCCTCGAGCGTCGCGCGGAGCGATTCGTCGCCGGTGTGACCCGAGATCCAGCTGCGGAAGCTCCGCCAGATGCTGGTTTCCGCGTGCTGGGCACCGCCTAAATGGCTGGCGGTGCCGGTCGTACTTTGGCCGTCGGGCATGGCGGTCGTTCAGTCCTCTTCGATAAGATAGGGATCGGCAAGCCCGAGGCTCTTGAGCGCGTCGATCTCGATCGCCTCCATCGCCTCGGCCTCCATGCCGACCATGTGATCATAGCCTAGCAAATGCAGCGTGCCATGCACGATTAAATGCGTTGCGTGATCTTCGAGGCTGACGCCTTTTTCCATCGCCTCGCGCGCGCAGGTCTCGTGCGCGAGGACGATGTCGCCGAGGAGGACCTCGCCATCGTCGCTGTTCTCGCCGACCGTTTCGAGCAGATCTGCCTGGACCATCGGAAAGGAGAGCACGTTGGTTGGCTTGTCCTTCTGGCGATATTGCGCGTTGAGGACCTGCACCTCGGCATCGGTGGCGAGGCGGATCGAGATTTCGACCGTGGCGGCGCCGGTCGCGAGTTCGCCGTGTGGGGTGCGTGACAGTGCGGCGGTGGCGGCGCGGGTGGCGAGCGCCTCCCAGTCGTGCTGCGGCCAGACGTCTTCAGATTGGAGTTCGACGAGGATCATGGAAGAGTCGCGTCCTTGATGTCGGTGAGTAGGAAATCATTGCCCTTGAACAGCAATGCGGCGCCAAGGCGCTTGGCACAGGCATAAGCGAAGCAATCGCCAAAATTGAGACCGGCGGGATGAACGCCCTTCCCGAACTGAGCGTGAGCGTCGAGTGCCAAAGCGGCGTCGTCTGGCTCGATCGCGACAATGCGCAGTTCTGCGGCGTCCACAAAATCCGCCACCAATGCGCGTGCTTCGGCGAAGGCTACCCCGCGAGCGCTCTGCACGCCGCGGGTCGACTCCCAGATCGCCAGTGGCGAAGTCGCGCGATCAGGCGTTGCGGTCAGAAAGGCGCCGAAGGATTTTGCCTCGGGCTCCCGGGCGATCATCGCAACGATGGCGGACGCGTCAACGAAGATCGTCACAGTTCGTCGTTCAAGGAATCATAAAAGCGCTTGTCCGCGACGAGGCCAGTCGGAAGCGGCATTGGATGCTCGCGCCAATAGCGTTCGAGCCATTCCGGTCCGCGCTGCGCCATATCATGGCGTTTCGCGTAATCCTCGATCGCCAGCCGGGTTACCTCGTGCATTTCCGTGCCGCGTTCATCAGCGACCCGCGCTATCATCCGCACCACGTCCTGATCCTCGATCAGGAATGGTGCGGAGAGCGCCTGTTGCTCGGCGCGGGTCGGCTGATCTGCGGGCGCATTCATGACGCCCCTTCATACGCCTCGACGATACGACCGACAATGGGATGGCGCACGACGTCACCCGAACCGAAGCGGCAGATCGACAGGCCCTCGACACCCTCGAGCCGCCCGACCGCATCGTTCAACCCGGACGCATTCATGCCCCCGGGCAGATCGGTCTGCTTGGGATCGCCGCACACAACCATCCGGCTGTTCTCGCCGAAGCGGGTGAGGAACATCTTCATCTGCGCGGGCGTGGTATTCTGCGCCTCGTCGAGGATGATGAAGGCGTCCGCGAGCGTGCGCCCGCGCATGAAGGCGATCGGCGCGATCTCGATCTCGCCCGAGGCGATGCGCCGCTCGACCTGCTCGGCGGGGAGGCAGTCGTTGAGCGCATCGTAAAGCGGACGGAGATACGGATCGACCTTCTCCTTCATGTCGCCGGGGAGGAAGCCGAGCTTCTCGCCCGCCTCGACCGCGGGGCGCGACAGGATCAGGCGCTGGATGCTGCCGGTGATGAGCTGTGCCACCGCTTGCGCCACTGCGATGTAGGTCTTGCCGGTGCCCGCTGGCCCGAGTGCGAAGATGATGTCGTTGTTGAGCAGTTGCCGCATGTAATGCGCCTGCGCGATCGTGCGCGGGACGATCGTCTTCTTGCGCGTACGGATCATGATCTGCGGGACGGCACCACCGCCGGCATCGGCCTGGATGATCCCGGCAAGCGTCGGCTCGCTCGACATGGCGATCACCGCGTCGATCAGCCCGGTATCGACGACTTCGCCGCGCACGATGCGGTTGTAGAGCCCGTGGAGCACGTCGCGCGCCTGCGCGACCGCCTCGGCGCTGCCCTCGAGCCCGACCTTGTTGCCGCGCGCGGTGATGTAGACGCCAAGCTTGTTCTCGAGCGCGAGCAGGTTCTGGTCGAATTCGCCGAACAGCTGCGCCATCAATTGGGGACGATCGAACACGAGTTCGGTGCGGCTACGATCACCGGATTGCGCGGGGACGGGCTTGCGGCTCATGCGGTTCCTTAACGTCGGAGGGTGAGCAAAAGGTAGGGATCGCGGCGCGGATAGATAGGTGGCGATCGGAATATTCCGACGCGGCGCCCGAGGGCGCTGGGCGCGCGTGCGAGGATCAGCGGCGCAGGCCGATCCGTTCGAGCACGATGCGTCCGCCCGAGAGCAGGATCATGCCGACGCCCGCCGCGATATAGACCCACAAGGCCGCCGGATTGCGCTTCCATTGCGGCGGCACGAGTTCGGTCGGGGCGGGTTTGGGCATAGGCTGCGTTTTGCGCTTTTTGGGGAGGCGTGTCGAGGGGGCGCTTCTTTTTGAGCCCTCTTCCATTCTTCATGGGAGAGGGTTGGGTGAGGGGCTTCTGCTTCTTTCTGGCGGCGGCGGAAAAGAAGGAAGACCCTCACCCAACCCTCTCCCGCGAAGGCGGGAGAGGGCTTTAGGAAGAAGACGGCGGGAGGAGGCCGAGCATAGAGTTCGCGCCGGCTTCGGCGAGCGTCACTTCGACGAGATCGCCGATCGCGGCATCGCTCACCAGATGGACCGATTGCAGCCACGGGCTCTTGCCGATCAACTGACCGGGCAGCTTGCCGGTGCGTTCCATCAACACCTGGCAGGTCCGCCCGACGGTGGCCGCGTTGAACGCCGCCTGGTCGCGGTTGAGCGCGGCCTGGAGGCGCTGGAGGCGGTCGTCCATCACGTCTTCGGGGACCTGATCGCCCATCGTGGCGGCGGGCGTGCCGGGGCGCGGGCTGTATTTGAAGCTGTACGCCTGGGCATAGCCGACCGCGTCGACCAGGCTCAGCGTTTCGCGGAAATCGGCCTCGGTCTCGCCGGGGAAGCCGACGATGAAATCGCCCGACAACGCAATGTCCGGCCGTGCCGCGCGGACGCGCTCGAGGATGCGCAGGTACGAGTCGCGGCTGTGGCTGCGGTTCATCGCCTTGAGGATGCGGTCGCTGCCCGCCTGCACCGGCAGATGGAGGAACGGCATCAGCTTCTCGACCCGCGCATGCGCGTCGATCAGCCCCTGCGTCATGTCGTTGGGGTGGCTCGTCGTGTAGCGGATGCGGGCGAGGCCGGGGATCGCATCGAGCGCGGCGATCAAGTCGTGCAGGCCGCGCGCGCCATCGGTCCAGGCGTTGACGTTCTGGCCGAGCAGGGTGAGTTCGCGTGCGCCGGCGTCAACTAGTGCCTTGGCCTCGTCGACGATTTGCCCCCAACCGCGCGAGACTTCGCCGCCACGCGTATAGGGCACAACGCAATAGGTGCAGAACTTGTCGCAGCCTTCCTGCACCGTGAGGAACGCGCTCGGCGGCACGCGGCGGCGCGCGGGGAGGTGACCGAACTTGAGGTCGACCGGCATGTCGGTATCGAGCGCCGCCTCGCCGCGTGCGGCTTTTGCCACGAGGTCGGGGAGGTTGTGATAGGCTTGCGGGCCGACGACGACGTCGACCTTGGCGCGCCGCACGATCTCGGAGCCCTCGGCCTGTGCGACGCAGCCGGCGACTGCGATCATCGGGCTGCGGCCCTGCTTGCCGGCATCCTTGCGCAGCCGGCCGATGTCCGAATAGACCTTTTCGGTCGCGCGCTCGCGGATGTGGCAGGTGTTGAGCACGACGAGGTCGGCGTCCTTCGCATCTACCTGCGTGAGACCTTGCGCGGCCATCAGCTCGCCCATCCGGTCGCCGTCATAGACGTTCATCTGGCAGCCGAACGATTTGACGGCGTACGTCTTCGGGGCGGTCTTGGGGGCGGGTGTGGCGTCTGACATGATCGGCGGCGCTATAGGCACAAAAGCGCCGGTGCAGAACCCCTGCTAGGCGGTCGGCGCGGGGCGCTCGAGACCGGCGGCGAGGACGCCGGGCAGCGTGTCGCCTTTGCCCGCCCAGGCGTCATGTCCGATGAACGGCGGGACGGGGCCGCACATCACCACCGACAGCGCCGCCTCGATGCGCCGCTTGCTCTCGGCTGCGATCAGCTTGCGCCCGGGAAAGTCGCGCGGATAGAAGGGTTCGAGGAAGTGCACCGCGACGCGGAACCGCTCTTTGCGCGCAAGCAGCCGCATCGCATTGGCCTTGCCGGTCTCGTCCCCGATCCAGGCGATATCCGCACCGACCGGGCCGTAGTCGAGCAGCACGGGCTGCACCATCACGCCCGGCGGCGGTGGCTCGAGCACCTTGAGCATCGGCGTCTTGAACGGCAGCAACGAGCGGCCGTCGGTGGTCGTGCCTTCGGGGAACACCGTGACCGACCAATTCTCGGCAAGCGTCTCGCGCAGTGCGTTGATCTGCTCGGCGACTCCCAGGCGATCCTCGCGCGCGACGAACACGGTACGGTTGAGCGTGGCGAGCCAGCCGACCACCGGCGCCTCGCGGATTTCGGCCTTGGCGACGAACGCGGTGCCGCTTGCCCCCGCGATCGCGAGGATGTCGATCCAGCTGACATGGTTCGCAACGTAGAAAACGTCGCGCTTGAGCGGCACGCCGACGACGCGCACGCGCGCGCCGCAGATCCGTGCCGCGGTGCCGAGGAACAGTCGCGGCCAGGGCGAGGAAAGCCGCACCGTCCGCCACAGATAGTGCAGCGGAATCGCGAGCAGCAGCGTCACCGCGAGCAAGCTCACGCGCGTCCACAGCCTGACCCAGCCGAGCCAAGAGATCGGGGGCGGGCGGCCAGCGGCCGCGTCGGCCCGCGCCGAGGCGCGCGCCGCAGCCGCTTCAGCTCTTGCGGTCAAGGACGACGCCGTACAATTCCATGCGGTGATCGACCAGGCGGAAGCCGAGCCGTTCGGCGATCGCCTTCTGGAGCTGCTCGAGCTCGGGATCGACGAATTCGATGACCTTGCCGGTCTCGACGTCGATCAGATGATCGTGATGCGCCTCGGGCGCGGGCTCGTAGCGCGAGCGGCCGTCGCCGAAATCGTGACGGTCGAGGATGCCGGCCTCTTCGAAGAGGCGAACGGTGCGGTACACGGTGGCGATCGAGATGCCCGGATCGATCGCCGAGGCGCGCTCATAGACCTTCTCGACATCGGGATGGTCTTCGGCATCGGAGAGGACGCGTGCGATCACGCGACGCTGGTCGGTGATACGCAGGCCTTTTTCGGCGCACAGGGCTTCAAGATCGATATGACGCGGCATGCGGCCGATGTAGGCGCTTCGCGGTTGTTGCGATAGGGGATAGTGAGTCGCAACAAGCCCGATCGACCAACCGTCGAGCCCCTCCCTGTCGCGGGAGGGGCGGTGGCAGGGGCTTAGCGTGCAGCGACCTTGCGGCGCTTGGTGCCGAGGCCAATCTTCTTGGCGAGCGTGCGACGCTGCTCGGCATAGTTCGGCGCGACCATCGGGTAATCGGCGGGGAGATTCCACTTCGCGCGATATTGCTCGGGGGTCATCTGATAATGCGTCATCAGATGGCGCTTGAGCATCTTCAGCTTCTTGCCGTCTTCGAGGCACACGATGAAGTCGGGCTTGATCGAAGAGCGCACCGAAACTGCGGGCTCTTGCTTGATGGTTTCAACGGGCGCCGGGCCACCAAGGCTGGTCAAAGCACCATGAACGTTTGCGATGAGCACCGGAAGATCCGAAACCGCAACGCTATTGTTGCTGACATGCGCAGCAACGATGTCCGCGGTCAACGTAATCAGGGTCTCCTGCAGTTCGTCCATCACGTCCATAATAATCCTTTCACGATCAACTCGGCAGGCGTCTCAGCCCGCCTGACGGGGCCTATCGCCGCTCCGCTCTCCCTGTGCAAGCAGTAATGAATATGTGACAAAAGGTTTAAGGTATTAAGCGGCGATACGTTAGAGCGTCATAAGTCTGTCCGTTGTGTCCGCGATAGTAATCGCGGCGTCGACCGGCCATGATAAAGCCCTCGGAACTATACAATTTAATGGCGTCATTATCGCTGCGGACTTCGAGATGAATGCTGGTCGCGCCTTGCAATCCGGCATCGCCGATAACGGTACGCAAAAGAGCGCCAGCGACACCGCGGCGACGCAGATGCGGTGTAGTTGCGAGCAACAACAGTTCTGCTTCGTCGAGCACGCGACGCGACAAGGCGAAACCGGCGGATTCACCGGCAACTTCGGCAAGTGTCAGCCACACGCCTGGCATTGCGAGCAGGCCGAGCACTTGATTGTGGGTCCACGCCTCGCCGAAGCGCGGATCGAACGCCGCCTGCATCACGCGATCGACACTCGCCAGATCGGCGACGGCGCCGGTCCGCAAGGCGATGCCGATCATCGTGCTCATACTACGGGCACGAGCGGCTTCGCGTCGGGCGCGCGGCCGTAGATCGGCTTGGGCTCGAGTGTCGCCCAGTGCGGCGGCAGCAACACCGCGTCGGCGGCGTCGGGCAAGCGCGGATCGGCGACGATCGTCGGGTCGAGCGTGCTCAGGTAGCGGACGCCGCTGCCGATCGCGGTACGCCCTGCCAGCGCGGCGAGCGCCGCTTCGGGCCGCAGCGACGTAAAGGGACCGGTGTCCCGATCTGGCGGGGCAAAACCTTGCATGAAGACTTCGCCATGCCCGCCTTCGAGAATGATCGCAAGATCACCACTGGCGCCGCTGCCGAACGCCGTCGCGGCGAGCAGATTGAGCGAGGAATATCCGGTGAGCCTTGCGCCCCAGCCGAGCGCGAGACCGCGCGCGGCGGCAATCCCGACGCGGATGCCGGTAAAGCTGCCCGGTCCGCAATCGACCAGGATCGCGTCGGCACGGCCACCGCCGGGCAAGTCGGCAATCATCGGAATCAGCCGCTCGGCGTGGCCGCGCCCGACGACTTCATGCGTCTGGGCGAGGACCGTGCCATTCTCGATCAGCGCCACCGAGCACGCAGCGGTGGCGGTTTCGATTACGAGCGTGCGCGACAAGGGCGTCAGGCGAGCGTGTTGAATTTTTCGAACGCCGGGCGGGGGAGGCGCCCGTAGACCGTCGACGGATCGCCATGCCCGAGCGTTGCGATGAAATTGGTGGTCACGTTCGGCGTGTCGGCGAAGAACGCGGCATCGACCGCCTTGCCGTCAAACCCCGACATCGGCCCGGTATCGAAACCGAGCGCACGCGCCGCGATCAGGAAATACGCGCCTTGGAGCGTCGAATTGCGGAAGGCCGACTCGGCCCGGACCTCTTCCTTTGCAAACCACGGCCGCGCATCGACGTGCGGGAAGAGTTCGGGGAGGTAATGGTGGAAATCGCGGTCCATCGCGATGATCACCGTGACGGGCGCCTTGCGCACCTTGTCGGCATTCGAATCCGAGCAGCAGACCGCGAGCTTTTCCTTCGCGGCGTCGCTGGCGCACCAGACGAAGCGCGCGGGAAGCTGATTGGTCGCGGTCGGGCCCCATTTCATCAAGTCCCAGATCGCGTGCAGATCTTCGGTGCTGACCGGCTGATCGGTATAGCCGTTATAGCTGCGCGCGGTGCGGAAGATCTGGTCGAGCGCTGCGTCGTCGATGATGGCCATGCTCAGACTGCTCGCACTTCGGTGACTTCGGGGACGTAATATTTGAGCAATTGCTCGATACCGTTCTTGAGTGTCGCGCTCGACGACGGGCAGCCGGCGCACGCGCCCTGCATCGCGAGGAACACCTTGCCCTTGTCGAAGCCGCGATAGACGATGTCGCCGCCGTCATTGGCGACCGCCGGACGGATGCGCGTCTCGATCAGATCCTTGATCTGCGCGACGATGTCGGCGTCGGCGGGATCGTCGTTGAAGCTATCCTCGGCGGGGACTGCGATGCCACCGGCATTACCGGGTTTGAACAGCGGCATGTTGGCGCTGAAATGATCGAGCAGCATGCCGAGCACATCGGGCTTGAGCGCCGACCAATCGACCCCGGCGGCGGCGGTGACCGAGACGAAATCGCGCCCGAAGAACACGCCCGTGACGTCACCCAGGCCGAACAGCGCGTCGGCGAGCGGCGACGCCCCGGCGTCCTCGGGCGTGACGAAATCGCGGGTGCCCGCTTCCATCACGACACGGTTGGGGAGGAATTTGAGCGTCGCCGGGTTGGGCGTCGTTTCGGTTTCGATCAACATGCCTGCCATGTGGCGCGCAGGGACGGCGGGTGCAAGGGTGGATATGGAAACGCTGGGGTGCTGGCGGTCGCCGCATTCCGCCGCTATCTACGCCAGATGATCTCGCCCTCGCGTATGACGCGCTTCGCCTTCGCTTCCGTCCTGGTCCTGGCTGCCGTGCCGCAGGTCGTCGCCCAGACCGCTCCCGCGCAGCCCGCACTGCGCGCCGCCAACACGCCGGTCGATCCGCAGAGCGCGATCGCGAGCCGCGAGGCGTGGCTCTACAAAGGCAGCGACATTACCCCCGATCCGGCGTGGCATTTCGGTACGCTGAAAAATGGCCTGCGCTATGCGGTGCGCAAGAACGGCGTCCCGCCAGGCCAGATTTCGATGCGCGTGCGGATCGACGCGGGTTCACTCTACGAGACCGACCCCGAGCGCGGCTTTGCGCATCTCATCGAGCATCTCTCGTTCCGCGGCTCGCAGTACGTCCCTGACGGCGAAGCCAAGCGCATCTGGCAGCGGATGGGCACGACCTTCGGCTCGGACACCAACGCACAGACCACGCCGACGCAGACCGTCTACAAGCTCGATTTGCCGAGCGCGACCGAGGCGGGGATCGACGAGAGTCTCAAGATCCTGTCGGGCATGGTCTCCAACCCCAACATCACCGCGACCGCGCTGGGGGCCGAGCGGCCCGCGGTGCTGGCCGAACAGCGCGAGCAGCCGGGCCCGCAAGTGCGCGTGATCAATGCGCTCAACGAGACGTTCTTCGCCGGTCAGCCGCTCGCCGATCGTTCGCCGATCGGCCACGTCAAGGAGCTGGAGGCGGCGACCGCCGACACCGTTCGCGCGTTCCATGATCGCTGGTATCGGCCCGAGCGGACGCTCGTCGTGATCGCGGGCGATTTCGATCCCGCCAAACTCGAGACGATGGTCGCGAAGAATTTCGGCGGTTGGAAGGGCATCGGTCCCAATCCCGCCGACCCCGATTTCGGCAAGCCCGACCCCAAGCAGACCACCACCAAGGCGGTGGTCGAGCCCGGCATTCCGACGCGGATCGAAATGGCGATCGTGCGGCCGTGGCAGTACAATGACGATACGATCGTCTTCAACCAGAAGCGGCTCGCCGATTTCATCGCGCTCGCGGTGATCAACCGCCGGCTCGAGACGCGCGCGCGCTCCGGCGGCAGTTATATTGCCGCCGCAGTGCGGCTCGACGATCCGTCGCGCTCGGCCAACGGCACCTTCGTGACGATCTTGCCGGTCGGCTCTGCCTGGGATCCTGCGTTGAAGGATGTTCGCGCGGTGATCGCCGATGCACAGGCCTCGCCGCCGACCAAGGCCGAGATCGAGCGCGAGCTCGCCGAGCAGCGCGTGTCGTTCAAGACGCAAGTCGACACCTATCGCGCCGAGGCCGGTAGCAAGGAAGCCGACGACATGGTCCAGGCGCTCGACATTCGCGAGACGACGACCTCGCCCGCGGTGATCCAGGGCGTGTTCGAGGATGCGGTCAAGAAGGGCTTCTTCGCCCCCGACAAGATCCTCGCTGCGACCAAGCGCCTGTTCCAGGGCACCGCGACGCGCGCTTTGATCTCGACGCCGACCGCCGAGCCGGGGCTCGAGACGACGCTTGCCAACGCGCTCAAGGTCGATGTGAAGGGGCTCGCGGGGAAGCGCACGCGGCAGGGCAATGTGACCTTCGCCAGCCTGCCCAAGCTCGGCGCGCCGGCAACGATCGTCTCGAACACGCCGATCAAGGAGTTCGAGATGCAGGAGTACAACCTGTCGAATGGTGTGCGCGTGCTGGTCTATCCGACGACGTCGGAGGACAGCCGCGTCTATGTCCGCGTGCGCTTCGGCGGCGGCTACAACGCGCTGCCGTCGAACAAGGAGACGCCAGCCTGGGCAGCCGATCTCGCGCTCACCGCGGGTGGCATCGGCAAGCTCAACCAGGGCGATCTCGATGCGCTCACCTCGGGTCGTCGGATCGGGCTCGATTTCGGGATCGACGAGGACGCCTTCCTCTACAATGCGCTGACTTCGCCCGCCGATCTCGACGACCAGTTGAAGCTGATCGCCGCCGCCATGTCGGCACCGGCGTGGGATCCGGCGCCGGTGCTGCGCGCGCGCGCGGTCGCGGTGTCGTCCTATGCCGGCGCGAACGCGTCGCCGACCGGCGTGCTGTCGCGCGATCTCGATCGCTTGCTGCGCGATGGCGATCCGCGCTGGGGCACGCCGAGCCTTGCCGCGATCAACGCGACGACGCCTGCCGCCTTCCGCGCCTTATGGGAGCCGCTGCTCAAGACCGGGCCGGTCGAGGTGATGGTGTTCGGCGATATCAAGGCCGACGTTGCGATCGCGGCGGTGCAGAAGACGCTCGGCGCGCTCCCGCCGCGCACCGCGGCGACCGAGCAGACCCCGCCACCGCATTTCCCGGCGCACAACACCACGCCCGTCACGCGCACGCATGACGGCCCGGCGAACCAGGCGGCGGCGGTGATCGCGTGGCCGACCGGGGGCGGCGTCGCGGGCCTATCCGAAGCGCGGCGGCTCGAAGTGCTCGCGGCGATCTTCAGCGACCGGCTGTTCGACCGGCTGCGCTCGCAGGCGGGGGCGAGCTACAGCCCCAACGTATCGAGCGATTGGCCGACCGGTTTCGCGACTGGCGGCAAGATGGCCGCGATCGGCCAGGTCGCGCCCGAGAACATCCCGCTGTTCTTCAAGCTCTCGCGCGAGATTGCGGCGGAGCTGGTGTCGACGCCGATCGACGCCGACGAACTCAAGCGGACGATCGGGCCGATGCAGCAGTCGATCCAGCGCCAGTCGACCGGCAACCAGTTCTGGATGAACCAGCTCGACGGCGCGACCTATGATCCGACGCGGATCAATGCGCTGATGCATCTCTATTCGGATATTTCGAACATCACCGCGGCGCAGCTGCAGGAGACCGCGGCGAAGTATTTGCGGCCCGATCGCGACTGGACGCTGCAGGTGGTGCCGGCGGGCGAGGGGAAGAAGTAAGTCCTCACGTCACCCCGGCCTTGTGCCGGGGGCCACCGTTCTGCGCGTGCAGCGTCTGCAGCGCGTGTAGAGTGGTGGACCCCGGGACGAGCCCGGGGTGACGGGTTTGGACTGCGGGGCCGGGGGGGGTGAGCGGATCGGTACCGCCCCAACGCGTCACCCCGGCCTTGTGCCGGGGTCTACCCCGCCGCGCGTGCTACGACGGCGGCGCGAGGGGCGTGGTGGACCCCGGCACAAGGCCGGGGTGACGTTCGAGGGTCAGCGGATCGGCGAGTTCGGATCGAGCCGCATGTCGAGATACTTGTCCACGCTGCCCATCAGCTGCGGCATTTCGTGTTCGAAGAAATGGTTCGCCTTGGGGATCGTGTCGTGGTGGATCGTGATGTGCTTTTGCGTGCGCAGCTTGTCGACCAGCTTCTGCGTCGCGAGCGGGGGCGAGACTTCGTCATTCTCGGCTTGAATGATGATGCCGCTCGCCGGGCACGGCGCAAGGAAGGTGAAGTCGTACATGTTCGCCGGCGGCGCGACCGAGATGAAGCCGCGGATTTCCGGGCGGCGCATCAGCAGCTGCATGCCGATCCACGCGCCGAAGCTGACGCCCGCGATCCAGGTGGTCTGCGCCTCGGGGTGGAAGCTCTGCACCCAGTCGAGCGCCGACGCCGCGTCGGACAGCTCGCCCACGCCGTTGTCGAACGTGCCCTGGCTCTTGCCGACGCCGCGGAAGTTGAAGCGCAGCGTCGCGAAACCGCGGCGCTGGAAGGTCTTGTAGAGCTCCATCACGATATGGTTGTTCATCGTGCCGCCGGCTTGCGGATGCGGGTGGAGGATCATCGCGACGGGCGCGCGCGGGCGCGGGCCGGGGACGAAACGACCTTCGAGGCGACCATCGGGGCCGGGGAAAATGACTTCTGGCATCGGACCTGCTGACTGTAGAATGTGGGGCGCGGCCCGTAGGATATGGGCGCGGGAGCTTGTGCGCTATATAGCCATGACCCTGCTTTTCGCAATCTTAACGGAGCCGCCCCGCTTTTGACCGACCGCCCCGCTTCCCGCCTCTATCTCGATCACGCGGCGACGACGCCGATGCTGCCGGCCGCGATCGCCGCGGTGGAGGCGGGGATGCACAGCTGGGCGAACCCGTCCTCGCCGCATGCCGAGGGTCGCGCAGCGCGCGCGGCGCTCGAGGCGGCGCGGGCGAAGATCGCCGCGGCCTATGGCTGGGGCGGCGAGACGATCCTGACGAGCGGGGCGAGCGAGGCGCTGGGAGTCGCACTCGGGCGCGCGGTGGCGGCGCGGCGGTTGATCTCGGCGGTCGAGCATGACGCAGTGATTCGTGCTGGCGGCGATGCGGGCGTGGTGCCGGTCGATGGACAAGGGTTGCTCGATTTGACCGCGCTTGCCGCCATGCTCGACGGCGAACGCGCGATCGTTGGGGTGCAGTGGTGCAACAGCGAGACGGGAGTGCGGCAGCCGATCGCCGAGATCGCCGCGATCGTCCATGCCGCGGGATCGCTGCTGCTGGTCGATGGCGCCCAGATGCCGGAGAGCGCTGCCGGCGACGTCGTCGAGCATGCCGATTTCCTGGCGATCTCGGCGCACAAGCGCGGTGGCCCGCCGGGGATCGGCGCGCTGCTGGTGCGCGATATCGCGACGCTCAGCCCGACCGGCGGGCAGGAACGCGGCTATCGCGGCGGGACCGAGAATGTGCCTGCCGCGCTCGGTTTCGCTGCGGCTGTGGCTGAGGCGGAAGATGTCGCCGAGATGCGCTCGCTGCGCGCGAAGCTCGATGACGCGATCGCACGCTCGGGCGGCCAGCTCGTCGCAGCCGACGCGCCGCGGCATCCGGCGATCAGCGCGTATCGCATGCCGGGGATGGCAGCGGCGACGCAGTTGATTCGCTTCGACATGGCGGGAATCGCGGTGTCGGCGGGGAGCGCGTGTTCTTCGGGGAGCATGAAGCCGAGCCATGTGCTCGGCGCGATGGGGTGGAGCGTCGAGGCGTCGCGCGAGGTGGTGCGCGTCAGCTTCGGGCGCACGACGACCGAGGCCGATGTCGATCGCTTCATAGCCGAGTGGCGCAGCGTCGCGCGCTCGGCGCGGGCGTTTGCGGCGTGATCTATCTCGATTACCAGGCGACCACGCCGCTCGCGCCCGAGGCGTTCGAGGCGATGCTGCCGTGGCTGCGCGACCAGCACGCCAACCCGCATTCGGCGCATGCCGCAGGGCGCAAGGCCAAGGCGGTGGTCGAGGTCGCGCGGTCGCGGATCGCCGAACATTTTGGCGATGACGGCGATATCGCCTTCACCAGCGGCGCGACCGAGGCGCTCAACTGGGCGATCAAGGGCACGAAAGGGCCGATCGTGACGCTCGCAACCGAGCATGCCGCCGTGCTCGACACGGTCGAAGCCGAGCGCGCGCGCGGCCGCACGGTGACCATCCTTCCGGTAGGCACGGACGGGCTCGTTGATCTGGGCGTTGCGGAGGCGGCGATCGGGCCGGGGACGGGGCTCGTTGCGGCAATGCTGGTCAATAACGAGATCGGCGTGGTCCAGCCGATCGCCGAACTGGCCGAGCTCGCGCATCGCGCCGGTGCGTTGATGCTGTGCGACGCGGTGCAGGGGTTCGGACGTGTCTCGATTCCGTCGAGTTGCGATCTCGTCGCGCTGTCGGCGCACAAGGTCTATGCGCCCAAGGGCATCGGGGCGCTGTGGATCCGCAAGGGTGTGGGGCTCGCGCCGTTGCTGCATGGCGGCGCGCAGGAAGCTGCGGGACGATCGGGCACGCTGTCGCCTGCGCTGTGTGCGGGGTTCGGCGAAGCGGCGCGGCTGCTGCAGACGGAGGAATATCCCGACGCGCTCAAGGTCGACTGCCTGTGGACGCTCGCCACCGAACGCCTCGGCCCCGAGTGGCATATCAACGGGTCGACCGAGCAGCGCTACCACGGCAACCTCAACATCCGCCGCGATGGGCTCGACGTCGCGCGGCTGATGTCCGACCTCCGCGATATCGCCTTTTCGGCGGGGTCGGCGTGTGCGAGTGGCTCTGGCCGATCGAGCCATGTGCTGCGCGCGATCGGGCTCTCCGAAGCGCAGGCGCGCTCCAGCATCCGGCTGGGCTTTGGTCGCTACACGACCGAGGCGGAGCTGGCAGAGGCGATCGACCGGATCGTGGCAGCCGCCGATGCGCAACGGATCGCGGGAGGAATTGCGGCATGACGCTGGTACGCTTCATCGGAATCGACGGGACACTGCGCGAGGTCGATGCCGCGCCCGGCGCGCGGCTGCTCGAGGTCGCGCAGGCCGATGGCCAGCCGCTCGAGGGCACGTGCGAGGGGCAGATGGCCTGCTCGACCTGCCACGTCATCGTCGCGGCCGAGGATTTCGCCAAGCTCCCGCCGCCGAGCGAGGATGAAGAGGATATGCTCGACCTCGCGGCCGGTGCAACGCGGACCAGCCGGCTCGCGTGCCAGATCCTGCTCACGTCTGATCTCGATCAATTAACTGTCAGGATTCCCGGCGAAGTTCGGAACATGCAAGGCCGTTGATCATTACGCTCGCGTACCCCTTGGTACGCACTGGGAGAGATTTGATGAAGCTTGCAGCCCTTGTTTCCGCTGGCCTGATCGCCGCCGCTGCCCTCGTTCCCGCCGCCGCCAGCGCGCAGCAGAACCGCCACGACCGCGTCGTGACGCGGACCGTTCATACCGAGCGCCACAATGGCTATCGCAACCACACGCGCCGCGTCTGCAAGGTGACGTATCGCCATCACAAGCGCATCCGCACGTGCCGCACGGTCCGCTACTGAGACCGGCTAGGCAAGCCCCGCTGATAAAGCGGGCTTGATCCCGCCGCCCGACCCCGCCATATGCGCCGCGGGAGTCGGGCGGACGTAGTCGTCGCCAACCTGGTCAGATCCGGAAGGAAGCAGCCACAACGATTTCGCTGCGGGTCGTTCCGGCTCCCACCGCGCAGGCGCCACGCTGCACCGCAGTTGTAGCTCGAGGTCGCAGCAAGCGCGGCCGGCGGCGCCTCCAGCGCCGTCCGACGACACGGCTTAGCCGGGTCGCCGCTCAACCGCCCGACCGCAGCAAAGCCTGGAACCGACCCTCCCGCCGCTGCGGCGCGCACACGTCGGTCGACCGATCGCGCCGCATCACGGTTTCAACGCGCTACGCCCGGCGCAACCTTCGCCGCGGCGGCATCGTTTCGACCATGAAGCAATCGCGAGTTTTCCGCATGACCGGCCTTATCTCCACGATTCTCGTCGCCGGGCGCGACCGTCAGCGGCTGAGCGAGATCGTCCAGGTGGCGTCGCGGTTCGGGCTCGGGGTATTGCTCGCACAGCTCGGGCTCGCGCGCGCGCCGGTCGATGCGGCGCTGCCCGACGAGCCCAACACGCTGCCGCGCAGGACGCGGCTCGCGCTCGAGGAACTTGGCCCGACCTTCGTCAAGCTTGGTCAGATCCTCGCGACTCGCGGCGATTTGCTGACGCCCGAATGGATCGCCGAACTCGAGCTGCTCCATTCGCGCGCGCCGACGCTGCCGTTCGAGACGCTGCGCCCGGCGGTCGATGCGGCGCTCGGCCAATCGCCCGAAACCGCGTTCGCGACCTTCGATCCCGCGCCGCTCGCCGCGGCGTCGATGGCGCAAGTGCACCGCGCGACGCTCACCGATGGCAGCGCGGTCGTGCTCAAGATCCGGCGCCCAGACATCCGCCCGCGGATGGAGGCGGATCTCCGCCTGATCGCGCACCTCGCCGCGCTGGCCGAGACGGGCAGTGCGGAGGCGCGGCGTTTCCGGCCGTCGGAGATGATCCGGCAATTGGCCGAGGCGGTGCTCGAGGAACTCGATTTCACTGCGGAGGGGCGCAACGCCGACCGACTGCGCGCCGATTTCGCCGACGATGCGCGGATCGTCATTCCGCAGATCCACTGGGAATGGACGTCGGAGACGCTGTTGGTGATGGACTATGTCGCGGGGGTGCCGCCGCGCGACGGCGCGACGCTGCGTGCCGCCGGGATCGATCCGAGCGCGATCGCCGCACTCGGGGCCGATCTCGTGCTCGACATGGTGCTCGTCAACGGGCGCTTCCACGGCGATCCGCATCCAGGCAATCTGCTGTGCCTGCCGGGCAATCGCATCGCGTTGCTCGATCTCGGGATGATCGGCCATGTCTCGCCGCGGCGGCGCGAGGAATTCATCGGTTTCGTCCAGGCGCTGTCGCGGTCCGATCCGGCGCAGCTGGCCGATGTACTGGCGGTATGGTCGGCGGGGAGCGGTGTGCCGCGCGAGCGCGTGCAGGCGGCGGCGGAGCGGCTGATCGTCCGTCACGGCGGCGGTCGCGTCCTGCTGGCGCCGATCGTCGGCGATCTGCTGCCGCTGATGCGCGACGAAGGCATGACGATGCCGCCCGATCTGTTGCTGATCTTCAAGGCGCTGGTGACGATCGACGGCGTGTTGCAAGCGATCGAGCCCGATTTCGATCTCTCGGCGGCGATGGAGCGCGCGACCCTGCGAATCGTCAAGGCACGGCTGTCGTCGGAGCATTGGGCGCCGGTCGTGCAAGCGCTTGCGTGGGAGGTGATCAAGCTCGGCGACGATGCGCCGCGGCTCGTCCGCGCGGCGGTCCGCCGGCTCGAGGCGGACCCCGCCGGACCGGTGCAGAGCGACCCGGCGGCGGCAATCCTGACGGTGGGGCGCTGGATCGCGGCTGCGGTGCTCATCGCAGCGGGGATCATTGCGGCGGCGCAGTTCCTCGCCTGAGCGGAGCCGGGCGCGCTAATCGCCGCGTCGCGCACCAACCCTTCGACACGGCGCGCCCGCCGCGCTAGACCGCCCGGCGATGTCCGACTCCTTCGATCTCGACCTTCCCGTCACCGCCTCGAAGGACGCGTACCGCGTCCTCGCGCGCAAATATCGACCGCAGACCTTTGGCGAGCTGATCGGCCAGGATGCGATGGTCACCACGCTCGGCAATGCGATCCGGCGCGGGCGGCTCGCGCATGCCTTCCTGCTGACCGGCGTGCGCGGCGTCGGCAAGACCTCGACCGCGCGGTTGCTGGCGAAGGCGCTCAATTGCATCGGGCCCGACGGCACCGGCGGCCCGACGATCGACCCGTGCGGCGTGTGCGAGCCGTGCGTCGGGATCGCCGAGGGGCGCCACATCGACGTGATCGAGATGGACGCCGCGAGCCATACCGGCGTCGACGACATGCGCGCGGTGATCGATGCCTCGCGGATGACGGCGTTCGTCGCGCGCTACAAGATCTACATCATCGACGAAGTCCACATGCTGTCGAAGAACGCGTTCAACGCGTTGCTCAAGACGCTCGAGGAGCCGGCCGAGGGCGTGAAGTTCGTGCTCGCGACGACCGAGGTCAACAAGGTGCCGGTGACGGTGCTGTCGCGCTGCCAGCGCTTCGATCTGCGGCGCATCCCGGCCGAGAAGCTCGCCGAGCATTTCGCGCGCGTGTCGAAGGCCGAAGGCGTCGAGGCCGAACCCGAAGCTTTGGGGCTGATCGCGCGGGCGGCGGAAGGCTCGGCGCGCGACGGGCTGTCGATCCTCGACCAGGCGATCGCGCATGCCGATATGGACGGCGGCGCGGTGAGTGCGGCGGCGGTGCGCGACATGCTCGGCCTGTCCGATCGCGGTGCGATCCGTGACTTGATGGCGTTGCTGATCGCGAGCGACGGCGTTGGCGCGCTTGCCGCGCTTCGCCGGCAATACGATCTCGGCGTCGATCCGCTCGGCGTACTGCGCGGGCTCCTCGAAACGGTCCATGCGACGACGCTGGTGAAGCTCGGCGCGACGCAGGAAGCGGGGCAGGCGACCGAAGAGCGCGAGGCGCTGGTCGGCTGGGCCGAGACGCTGTCGTTCGCGGTGCTCCACCGGCTGTGGCAGTTGCTGCTCAAGGGCCATGACGAAGTCGCCCGCGCGGCGATGCCGATCGAGGCGTGCGAGATGGCGTTGTTGCGGCTGGTCCACGCCTCGAGCCTGCCCGATCCGGGCGAGCTCGCGCGGATGATCGCGGCGGGCGCGCCGATGATAGCGGCGCCGGTCGCGCAAGCCGCCGCGGCACCGGCGCAGGCGCCCGCCGCCGAGGCGGTCTTGCCGAGCACGGTCGAGGGGATCGTCGCGCTGCTCGAGGATGCCGGCGAACTCGCGCTGTCGTCGCGGATCGTGCATCATGCGAGCGTGATCAGCATCGTCGAGGCCGAGCTCGTGCTGAGCAACGCGCGACCGCTGCCGGCCGATCTGGTCGGTGATCTCGGTGCCGCGCTCAAAGCGCTCACGCGCCGCGCGTGGAAGATCACGACGTCGCCCAAACCCGGCCGGCCGACATTGCGCGAGGCCGAAGCAGCCCAATATGAGAGTTTCAAGGCCAGCATCTTGGCAAGCCCGATGATCGAAGCGGCGTTTGCCGCTTTCCCGGGCGCCGAGCTGCCCGAGACCGAGATCAAGAGCTTGCTCGAAAAAAGGAGACATACCGCATGAAGAGCATCGAAGATATCATGGCGATGGCGCAGAACGTCCAGGCCGAGCTGACCAAGGCGCAGGACGGGCTCGACAAGATCGAGGTCGAAGGGGCAGCCGGCGGCGGGCTCGTCAAGGTGCGGGCGTCGGCCAAGGGGCGGATCATCGGGATCGAGATCGACCCGTCGCTGCTCCAGCCGAGCGAGAAGCAGATGGTCGAGGATCTGGTGATCGCGGCGTTCAACGACGCGAAGGTCAAGGCCGATGCGGCGTCGGGTGCGGAAATGGCGAAGATGACGAGCGGCATTCCGTTGCCGCCGGGCTTCAAGCTCCCGTTCTGAACGGCCCGTACGCCACAGGCCTTCGCGCGTTTTTGGGAGGCGGGTGATGTTCCCGCAACGGTCCGCTCGAAGCGCCATCGCTTGAGTCGGACAGGGCGCTGCCGCCACGGTATGAAGGGTTCGTTTCCGAAAGGGCCGGATCGGAATATTTGTGGCGGCGCCGACACATAACGTCAACAATCATGTGCATTCGACGTCAAAGCGCTTTTCAACCTTTCAACTGACATTCATCATCCTGGCAACCGGCTGAGAGAAGCCGAGCTTAACAGGGATATGAAATGCTTGTAGGAACACCTCGTGGGCGGGCTTTGCTCGCCCTGTCCGCGTCGCTCTTTGCGATCGTGACGGCAAGTTCAGCGGTCGCACAGGACACCGCGCCAACGCCCGGCAGCGTCCCGCCGACCACCCAGCCAGCCACTGCCGACGACACGACCGGCGAGATCGTCGTCACCGGATCGCGCATCCGCAATCCGAACGGCGCGTCCGCGGTTCCGATCAACTCGATCAGCGCTGCCGAATTGCTGCAGACCGGCACGACCAACATCGGTGAAGTGCTCAACAAGCTGCCCGGCACTGCCAACACGTTCAGCCAGGCAAACTCGACTCGTTTCCTCGGCACCGCCGGCCTCAACCTGATCGATCTCTACGGCCTGGGTACGCAGCGCACGCTGGTCCTCGTCAACGGCCGCCGTCACGTCGCTTCGGACGTGCTCAACAACGCGGTTTCGACCGACATCAACACCATCCCGAGCGACCTGATCGAGCGTGTCGACATCGTCACCGGCGGCAGCTCGGCAATCTATGGTTCGGACGCGATCGCTGGCGTCGTGAACTTCGTCCTCAAGGATCATTTCGAAGGTCTGCAGGTTCGCGGCCAGGGTAACATCACCCCGCACGGCGATGCCGGATCCTATTATGGCAGCCTGCTCGCCGGCAAGAATTTCGCCGACGGCCGCGGCAACATCGCGATCGATCTCGAATATGCGCGGCAGAACAGCCTCTACGCTTCGGACCGTTCGAACTATGCCAGCAGCAACGGCTTCGTGCTGGTGAACTCGGCCGGCGGTGCGAACACGTCCGGGCCTGCCAACAACCAGTTCTTCAACGACCGTCGCACCGGCACGATCTCCGATGGCGGCCTCGTCGCCTTCGGCAGCACGACGGGCGCATGCGGCCGCGATTCGCAGGGCCGTGCGTTCACCTGCAACTATCTGTTCCAGCCGGACGGTTCGCTCGTGCAGCAGACCGGCACGCGCGTCGGTCTCGCGCCGACGGCGGGTTCTCCCTCGGGCAGCTCGTTCATCGGCGGCAACGGCAACACCGGGCGTGAAAACACGCTGGTCCAGCTCTACCCCGAACTCGATCGCTATTCGGCGAACTTGATCGGCCATTTCGAAGTCTCGAAGGCGTTCATCCCGTTCGTCGAAGCGAGCTTCGTGCGCACCAATTCGGTCGGGCAGGGCTCCTCGGGTCCGGCGTTCATCACCGGTTCGACGATCGGCAGTGCGTTCGGCTATTCGGCACCGCTGTCGACCTATGAGCGGCCGAACCTCGACAATCCGTATTTGTCGACTCAGGCGCGCGCGCAGATCATCTCGGCATTGGTTGCCGGTGGCGCCAACCCAGCGAACATCACGGGGGCGACGCGCTTCACGCTGCGCCGCAACCTGACCGATCTCGGCACGCGTACCGAATCGGCGACGCGCGACACGTATCGTATCGTCGGCGGCGTCCGGGGTGATCTCAGCAGCCACCTCAACTACGAGGTTTCGGCGAACTATGGCGAGTTCATCGAGAACACCCGCCTCGAAGGCGTGATGAACACCCAGCGCTTCCTGCTCGCAATGGACGCGCAGCGGAACGCATCGGGCCAGATCGTCTGCGGTTCGCAGATCAGCGCTGCCCGTGCCGGTACCGATCTCAACGGCGATGCCGCCAACCTGGCGCGCGACATCGCGGCGTGCGTTCCGATCAATCCGTTCGGCAACGGCAACATTTCGCAAGCTGCCAAGAGCTACCTGCTCAACTCGATCTCGGCTTCTGGAAAGCTGACGCAGCTCGACATCGTGGGTACTATCGCGGGCGATACGGGTGCCTTCTTCAACTTGCCGGGCGGCCCGATCCGCGGCTCGGTCGGTGGCGAATATCGTCGTGAAACCGCGCGCTATGCGCAGGATGCGGGGGTCGCGAACGGCTATTATTTCTACAATGCGATCCCGGCCTTCACGCCGACGTCGTTCGAGGTGAAGGAAGCGTTCGCCGAGGTTCAGCTGCCGCTGCTCCGCGATCTGCCGTTCGCCAAGGAACTGACCGTCGGTTCGGCTGCACGCGTTTCGAACTATAAGGGTTCGGCGGGCACGACTTGGACGTACAATGCGACCGGGACCTACAAGCCGATCGATCAGATCACGTTCCGTGGATCGTACAACATCGCGGTCCGTGCGCCGAACCTGGCCGAGCTCTACACCCCGCAGGGCCAGAACTTCGCGCCGGGCTTCATCGATCCGTGCGCTGCGGATCACATTGCGGAGGGCTCGGCCAACCGCGCAGCGAACTGTGCCGCTGCAGGGCGTCCGGCGGGCTACAACTATGCGTACAACCAGTCGCTGGTGTACCGCAGCGGTGGCAACCCCGATCTGAAGGCGGAAGAATCGCGCTCGATCACGGCGGGTGTGGTGTTGCAGCCGGTCCGCGACCTCGTCCTGAGCGTCGATTACTACGACATCAAGGTCGACAACGTGATTCAGTCGGTCGATGGGCAGACGATCGTCGATCAGTGTTATGATCTGTCGAACCCGAACAACCAGTTCTGCGGCCAGTTCAAGCGTGCCGGTGCAACGGGTGGTTCGGGCGGCGAAGAGCCGTTCCGCATCATCGAGGGCAGCCTGCTCGCCTCGTCGCTCAACTACGCCAAGCTTCAGGCGCGCGGCATCAACACCGACGTCACCTATCGCCACAAGTTCGGTGACTTCGGCGCCACGGTGCATGTTGTGTGGAGCCATTCGATCCTGAACGACGCGTTCACGGACCCGACCGATCCGACCTATATCACGCGCTACAACACGACCGTCGGCATTCCGAAGGATCGCGTCAACGCCAGCTTCGGCTTCACCTACAACAAGCTCTTCATGAACTATCAGGTGCGTTACATCTCGCCGCAGCTGATCGGCGATTACGAGACGGTGAACACGGTTCAGGGTCGCGCGCCGACCAACCCGAACCAGTATCCGAACAACTACTACCCGGCGGTCGATTATCACGATTTCCGTCTGGGCGTGAACGTGACGCCGAAGTCGACCTTCTATGTCGGCATCGACAACGCCTTCGACCGGCAGCCGCCCTACGGCTCGACCGGCATCGGCGGCGGCACGGCGATCTTCGACAATATCGGTCGCCGCCTGTACGCAGGCGTTACCGCGAACTTCTGATCGACTTCGATCGGAACGACACCTTGGGGTCGCCGCGAAAGCGGCGGCCCTTTTTGTATCGTGAAGCGCGTGTGGCATGGGAGTAGATGATGTCCGGTAATCCACCCCCGCCAGCATGGCTGGTCGCGATCGAGCGTGATGCGAATGCCGGCAGCGGCGCGGCGTTGCTCGAGCTTGCGCGCTTGTACCTGGTGGGCCGCGACGTCCCGCGCGATCTGCCGCGCGCGCGCGGCTATTTCGCGCGAGCCGCCGCTGCGGGCGAGCAGGCTGCGGCAGCGGTGTATCGTGCGTTTGTTGCCAATGGCACGGGCGGGGCGCCGGACTGGCCGGCGGCGGTGCGGTTGCTCGAGGCGGATCGCGTCGATCCCGATGCGGCGGAGCAGCTTTCGCTGATCGCCGCGATGGCGCTCGATGACGCGGGCGCGGGATCGACGCCGCTCGTGGGTGAGCCGCTCAGCGCACAGCCACGGATCCTCCTGTTCCGGCGGTTCCTGAGCAACGCGGAAGCGGACTATCTCGTCGCGCGTGCCACGCCACGCTTTCAGCCTGCACTCGTCGTGCATCCCGTGACGGGCCAGCAGATCCCCGACCCGATTCGGACATCGAACCTGGCTGCGTTTCCGCTCGCGCTCGAACAGCCAGCAATCCACGCGATCAATCGCCGGATTGCGGCCGCGAGCCAGACCGACGTGTGGGCTGGCGAACCGCTGACGGTGCTGCGCTATCGGCCGGGGCAGCAATATCGCGCGCATCTCGACACCTTGCCTCGCGTCGACAATCAGCGCCTCGCGACGATGCTCGTCTATCTCAACGACGGCTATGGTGGTGGCGAAACCCACTTTCCGAAAATCGGCCTCAAAGTCCGGGCGCAAAAGGGGGATGCCTTGCTCTTTTACAATGTGCGCGATGGCGGGCAGCCCGATCCGCTCACCTTGCATGAAGGCATGGTCGTCTCGGCCGGAGAAAAGCTGGTCGCATCGCGCTGGATCCGGCAGTCTCGTCTGATGCTGTGATATCACCATAGCGTGACGCGCGATCGCCGCTGGCGCTTTTGGCGCGGGCGAGGACGAAGCCGGTTGTTCGACCATGCGCTTTGGGTGTGCGTCAGCTTTATTCGTCGCCTGTACCCGCTGGGGGGTTGGGAACGCGGCTCGCTGCCGCTACCCTTGCGCCAATGTTTGGAAGTGGCGACGTTGCAGCAATTCTGGTCGGGGTCGCACTCGCCGTGTTTATCGGCGGGACCGGCTGGGTGCTGTACACCGGCCTGCGCGCGCGGCGGGCCGCGTCCGATGCGATCGCGAGCAATGCCCGGTTGGGTGCGATGCTAGCGTCGGCGCCTGCGCTGGCGATGGTCGTGCGCGCCGACGGGCGGGTCGAATGCAGCGCGCGGCTCGCGTCGTGGCTCGGGCTGTCGACGCCGCCACGCTATCTCGATGATCTCGCACAGGCCGATGCGGGCCTCTCCACCGACGACGCCGCCGCACTCGCCGCCGATGTCGTGTCGGCGCAGAAATCGGGGCGCGGCTTTTCGCGCACCGTCCGCGCGCAAGGCTCCGACCGCGCGCTGATGATCCGCGGCAGCCGTGCGGCGCGCGAGATGCAGGCGCCGGGCGGGGTGATCCTGTGGGTGTTCGACGCGACCGAGAGCGAGGCCGAGATCGTCCGGCTCGGCGACGCGGTCGGCTATGCGACGACGCTGTACGAGGAACTGAGCGGGGTGATCCAGGCCGCGCCGATGCCGATGTGGTATCGCGGCGCCGACCTGCGGCTCGCCATGGTCAATTCGCATTATGTCGATGCGGTCGAAGGCGCCTCGGCCGAGGACGTCATCGCGCGCGGGCTCGAACTGGTCGAGGGATCGGGGATGGGCGGCCCGCTCGCCAATGCCGTGCTCGCGCGCGATGCCAAGGCGGTGCAAAGCCAGGCGATGCCCGCGACGATCCGAGGCGCGCGGCGGATGCTGCGCGTGTACGACGCGCCGCTGTCGACCGGCGGGGTCGCGGGCTTCGCGATCGACATCGAGGATCTCGAGCAAGCGCGTGCGCGGCTCAAGCGCTTCGACGATGCGCAGCGCGCGATGCTCGATCGGCTTTCGGCGGGCGTGGTGCAGTTCGCCGCGGATCGTTCGCTCGTCTTCTGCAATCAGCCGTTCCGGCGGTTGTTCGCGATGAAGGGCGAATGGCTCGCCGATCGTCCCGAATTCGACCGCGTGCTCGAACGCATGCGTGAAACCAAGCGCCTGCCTGAAGTACGCGACTTCCCCGGCTGGAAGGCCGAGCGGCGCGACTGGTTCCTGGCGGGCGGCGGCGAGGAAGAGGAATGGCATTTGCCGGGCGGCGTGCATCTGCGCGTCGTTGCGCAGCCGCTGCCCGATGGCGGGCTGCTGCTGATCTTCGAGGACCGTACCGAAGAGGTCCAGCTCGCCAGCGCGCGCGACACGCTGCTGCGCGTCCGCACCGCGACCTTCGAGAATCTGCACGAGGCGCTCGGCGTGTTCGCCGCCGATGGGCGGCTGCAATTGTGGAACAACAAGTTCCGCGCGACATGGGGGTTCGACGAGGCGTTCCTCTCGACGCATCCGCGCGTCGATGCGCTCGCCGAGCGCGCAGCGCGCCAATTGTCGAACCCCGAGCGTGCGGTGCTGATCAGCGATCTGGTGCGCGCGGCGACGGTCGAGCGCCAGCAGCGCGGCGGGCGTGTCGCCTTTGCCGACGGGCGGCATTTCGAATTCGCCGCGGTGCCGCTGCCCGATGGCAACGGGCTGTTCACGATGCTCGACATTTCGGACAGCCGCCGGATCGAGACCGCGCTGCGCGACCGCAACGAGGCGCTCGAGGCGGCCGACCGGATCAAGACCGCGTTCGTCGCGACGATGAGCTACGAACTGCGCACGCCGCTGACCTCGATCAGCGGTTTCGCCGAGATGCTCCACGAAGGCTATGCCGGCAAGCTCAGCAAGGCGGCGGTGGGGTATGTCGAGGCGATCCTCGAATCGGTCGAGCGGCTGGGCATGCTGGTCGACGAAGTGCTCGATCTGACACAGGCCGAGGGTCGCACACCGGCGCTCGAAATGCATTCGGTCGCGCTCGCGCCGCTCGCGCGCGCTGCCGCCGATGCCGTTGCGCCGCTCGCGGTGAAGCGCAAACTCGAGTTCGCGGTCGAGATCCTGCCGTCGAGCGGCGAGATTTCGGGCGATGCGAAACGCTTGCAGCAAGTCGTCGAGCATTTGTTGCGTCATGCCGTGTCTGGAACGCCCGAGGGCGGGCGGATCCTGCTGCATGTCGATGGAGGTGCCGATGGCGCGCGGATCGTCGTGTCGGACGATGGCGCGGGGATGTCGCGGCAAGCAGTCGCACGCGCGTTCGATCGTTTCGGCCAGCCCGGCATCACGCGCGATGGCGAGCGCGCGCTCGGGCTTGGCTTGCCGCTCGCGAAACAGTTCGTCGAGGCGCATGGCGGGACGATCGCGCTGGTGTCCGAGCCGGGGCAGGGGACGCTGATCACGGTGACATTGCCGCGGGGCTGACGTTGCGCGGTTGGAAGGATGCGCATATTCTATGCGCATTGGAGGTGTCCGATGACTCGAGTCCGTGAAGATCGCGCCGCGTTTCGACGACCAACCAATCTGTCGCTCGACGAGCAATTGGTTGCAGATGCAAAGGCGCTCGGGATCAATGTCTCACGCGCATGCGAAGTCGGGCTGGATGCTGAAATCCGGGCGGAGCGCAATCGCCGCTGGAAAGAAGAGAATCTCGAGGCGACCGCCGCCTGGGCGGAGTATGTCGAGACATACGGCTTGCCGCTCGAGCGCTATCGTCAATTCTGATGGCGCGTTTCGATGTCTATCGCACGCGGGATTTCGACGACGTTCTGCTCGATTGCCAAGCTGACGTCCTTGATGACTTGCCGACGCGATTCGTGGTTCCGCTTGTCCCCGCAGAGCGAATCAGCCGCATTTACGCGCGGTTGAACCCCGTTCTTTCCTTTTCAGACGGCGACTATGTGATGGCCACGCAATATGCGGCCACTGTCCCGGTCAAGGACCTCGGGAAACGTGTCGCAGCGCTTTCTGCCGAACAGTCCGCTATCATGAACGCGCTCGACATGCTGCTGACGGGCTATTGAAATGATCCTCGTCGATCCGCAGGCCAGCGAAGCGCTCGGCGCGCGCCTCGCGGCGCTCGCCGCGCCGGGCGACGTCATCACGCTGTCGGGGACGCTCGGCGCGGGCAAGACGAGCATCGCGCGGGGGTTGCTTGCAGCGCTCGGGCTGGTCGGCGAAGCGCCGTCGCCGAGTTTCGCGATCGTCCAGCCGTATGCGCCGCCCGAAGTGCGCTTGCCCGTGCTGCACGTCGATCTGTATCGCATCGATGACGCGCACGAGATCGAGGAACTCGGGCTCGACGAGGCGCTCGCGGATTCGGTGCTGATCGTCGAATGGCCCGAACGCGCGCCCGGCTGGTGGCCCGAGGCGCTCGCGCTGGCGCTCGAGATGCTGCCCGATGGCACCCGCCGCTTGACAGCCAGCGTGCCCGCTGGCTGGAGGGCGCGATGGCAGCAGATATGATTCCACCCCCGGCCGCGGCGGCTTTTCTGGCCGCTTATGGCTGGGGCGGCGCGACGATCCTTCCGGTTGCGGGCGATGCGTCGTTCCGGCGCTATTTCCGCGTGATCGATGGCGCGCGCAGCGCGATCCTGATGGACGCGCCGCCGCCGCACGAGGACCCGCGCGACTTCATCGCGATCGCGCGCTGGCTCGGCGAACACGGCTTTGCCGCGCCGACAATCGATGCGGTCGATCTCGCACAGGGCCTCGTCTTGCTCGAGGATTTCGGCGACGTGCAGATGCGCGAGACGGTCGATGCCGATGCCGCACGGGCGCCAGCGCTCTACGGCACCGCGATCGATACGCTGGTGCGGCTGCACGGCGTGCCCGCAGCGCCGGTACCGCCCTATGACCATGCGGTGCTGCACCGCGAAGTCGATCTGCTGACGCAGTGGTATTGCCCCGCGGTCGGCGTTACCCCCGATCAGGCGCGCTACGATGCCGCGTGGGACGCGGTTTTCGCGCCCGTGCTCGCCGAACCGGGCGTGACCGTATTGCGCGATTATCACAGCGAAAACCTGATGTTGATCCCGGGCGGAACCGGCGAACGTACGCTCGGGCTGCTCGATTTCCAGGATGCGCTGGTCGGGCATCCGGCCTATGACCTCGTGTCGTTGCTGCAGGATGCGCGGCGCGATGTCGACGAAAGCGTGGAGGCGCAAATGCTGGCGCGGTACAAGGGCGCAACGGGGGCGGGTGACGCCTTCGACAGGGCGTATCACGTGCTCGGCGCACAGCGGAACGCCAAGATCGTCGGCATCTTCACGCGGCTCTGGCAGCGCGACGGCAAGCTCCGCTACGCAGGCCTTTGCCCACGCGTGTGGCGCTATCTCGAGCGCGACCTGGCGCATCCGGCGCTCGCTCCGGTCAGGGAGTGGTTCGACGCAACGCTCCCGGCGGAGCTGCGCGGCGACCCGATGCTGGTCCGCCAGGGCGCCGCGGCGTGATGCGTCCCAAGCGCACGCTGCGCCTGCGGCCCGATTCGAACGCCGCGGTACCGACCACCGCGATGGTGATGGCGGCGGGGCTCGGCACGCGAATGCGCCCGCTTTCGGCGATGCGGCCCAAGCCACTGATCCAGATCGGCGGCACGACCTTCATCGATCATGTGCTCGACCATCTGCGCAGCGCGGGCGTGTCGAAGATCGTCGTCAACGCGCATTACATGGCCGACATGCTCGAGGCGCATCTCGCGGTGAATGCGCACGGGCTCGAGGTGGCGATCTCGGACGAGCGCGGCAAGCTGCTCGAGACCGGCGGCGGGCTGGTCAAGGCGCTGCCGCTGATCGATGCCGACCCGTTCCTGTGCGTCAACACCGATAATATCTGGCTCGATGGCCCGCTCGATTCGCTCAAACTGATGGCGGACGCGTGGGATGATGCGAGCATGGACGTGCTGATGCTGATGATCCCGCAGGCGCGCGCCAACCACAATGCGGGCCTAGGCGATTTCTATCTCGATCCGTTCGGGCGGATCGCGCGGCGCAAGTCGGGGCGGGTGGCGCCCTATGTCTGGACCGGGATCCAGATGCTGTCGAAGCGGCTGATCGTCGATCCGCCGAGCGACGCGTTTTCGACCAACGTTTTCTGGGATCGCGCGATCGAGGCGGGGCGCGCATTCGGCATCGTCCATCAGGGCTTGTGGTTCGACGTCGGCACGCCGGCGGCGATCCCCAAGACCGAGGCGATGCTCGCGGATGGCTGAGGGCCCGCGGCTCTTCACGATCCCCGCGCACCGCGCGTTCGCGGATGCGCTGGCGGCGGGGCTGATCCGACAATTTGGTGGCGATGATCTGGGGCTCGCCAAGGGGCTCGTGCTACTCCCCAACAACCGCGCCAAGCTCGCGCTGACCGACGCGTTCGTCCGTGCGAGTTCGGGCGGATTGCTGTTGCCGCGACTGGTCGCGATCGGCGATCCCGCGCTCGACGAAGCGATCGGCGCAGCGCTCGATCCGGCGGACGATGGTGATCCGGTGCCGCCCGCGGTCGCGCCGCTCGAACGGCGGATGATCCTTGCGCGACTGGTCGCCGAGGAGCGCGCGCGGGCGGGGCAGCCCGTCGATGCGGCTGAGGCGGTGCGGCTTGCCGGCGATCTTGCGCGCACGCTCGACCAATTGCTCGTCGAGGAGATCGCGCCGCATCGGTTGCGCGAGATCGAGCTCAACGAAGCGATGTCGGCGCATTGGGAACGCGCGCTCGCGCTGTTCGGGATCGTGCTCGACCGCTGGCCCGATGAGCTGCGGCGGCTTGGCCGGGTCGACGCGGCGGCGCGGCGCGCGATGCTGTTCGAGCGACTGACGACGCGCTGGCGCGCCGCGCCGCCCGCCGGGTTCGTCTGCGCGGCGGGGGTGATCGACAGCGCGCCCGCAGTGGCGCGGCTGCTGCGCTGCATCGCCGATAGCCCGCGCGGAATGGTGGTGCTCGCCGATCTCGCGACCGGGATGGATGAGGGCGAGTGGCAGGCGCTCGGGCCCCATGCGCCCGATCCGGTGAGCGGCCTGTCGCGGCGATCGATCGAGACGCATCCGCAATTCCATTTGAAGCTGCTGCTCGAGCGGATGGGCGTCAATCGCGGCGAGTTCCGCACCTGGCGCGACGGCAGTGATCACGACGCTACGATCGCGCGCGGCAAGGCGGTGGCGAACGCGCTGTCGGTCGCCGACTATACCGCGCGCTGGACGACTCTTGGTCCCGAGCAGCGCCGCTTGGCGGGAATTTCCGCCGCCGAGCTCGCGACGCCGGGCGAGGAGGCGCAGGCGATCGCGCTCGCGCTGCGCGCTGCGCTCGAGCCCGAGGCGGGCGAGCTGATCGGCACGCGGACCGCGGCGCTGATTACGCCCGATCGTGGGCTGGCGCGGCGTGTTGCCGCGCATCTCCAGCGGTGGGGGATCACCGTCGATGATTCTGCGGGGCGACCGCTGTCGATCCTGCCGCCTGGGACCTTGCTCACCGCGCTCGCCGAGGCGGCGACGCAGCGGTTTGCGCCGCTCGCCTTGCTGACGCTGCTCAAGCATCCGCTGGTGCGCAGCGGAGCGCCGCGTGCGGCGTGGCTGTCGGGGGTGCGGGCGCTCGACCGCGCGTTGCGCGGGCCGCGGCCGGCGGCGGGGCTGGCGGGGATCGACGCGCATCTGCGCGAGGCGCGGCACGCGCGCGCTGCGCTCGAATGGTGGCCCGAGGCGCGCGCATTGCTCGCACCGATCGAACGTGTCTTTGCGCATGGCGCCCAGCCGCTCGGTGCGGTGCTTGAGGCGCTGCGCACGACCGCGCAGGCGCTGTGCGGCGATGCCTTGTGGTCGGGCCCCAACGGGCGCGCGGCGGCGGAATTGCTCAACGAGGCCGAGGCGCATGCTGGCCACGGCCCGCCGACGATCGACCCGGCGAGCCTCGCGGCGTTGCTCAAGACGCTGATGGATGAAGTCGCGGTGCGCTCGCGTCAGGGCGAGCATCCGCGCCTCGCGATCTATGGCTTAATCGAGGCGCGGTTGCAGACCGCCGACATCATGATCCTCGGCGGGCTCAACGAAGGGACGTGGCCGGGCCTGCCCGCGCCTGATCCGTGGTTGGCACCGCGGATCCGCGCCGAGCTCGGGCTTCCCGGGCTCGATCGCGGTGTCGGTCTGGCGGCGCATGATCTGGCGCAGGCGCTCGGCGCGCCGACCGCGCTGATCACGCGCGCGCGGCGCGGGGGCATGCAACCGGCGATCGCGTCGCGCTTCTGGCTGCGGTTGCAGGCGCTGGCGGGCGAGCGGTTCGAGCGTGCGACTGCGCTCGAGGGTTGGACGCGCGCGCTCGACGATCCTGGGGTGCATGAGCCAGCCGAGCAGCCCGCGCCGGTGCCGCCGCGCGAGCGCCGGCCCGAGAAGATCGCGGTGACCGATGTCGACCGGCTCAAAGCCGACCCGTACGCTTTCTACGCCAAGCGCATCCTGGGGCTCGCGCCGCTTGATCCGGTCGATGCCGATCCGAGCGCGGCGTGGCGGGGCACTGCGGTGCACGACATTCTCGAGCGCTGGGCGAAGGAGGATGGCTGTGCGCTCGACCGGCTGCACGCGCGTGCGCTGGCGATGTTCGAAGGCGCGCATCCGATGCAGCGCGCGCTGTGGAAGCCGCGGCTGATGGAGGCGATCGACTGGATCGTCGCGCAGATGGGGCGGAACCTCGATGAGGGGCGTCAGGTGCTTGCGGTCGAGCAATCGGGGGCGGTGTCGCTCGCGGGGGTGATGCTGACGGGCAAGTTCGATCGAATCGATCGGTTGGCCGACGGGACGCTCGCGGTGATCGATTACAAGACCGGCAAGCCGCCGTCGCCGGCAGCGGTGCGCGAGGGGTTCAGTCTGCAGCTTGGGTTGCTCGGGCTGATTGCCGAGCGCGGCGGGTTCGATGCGATTGCCGGCAAGGCGCGCGGGTTCGAATATTGGTCGCTGTCGAAGAAGGGCGATGCGTTCGGGTATGTGACGTCGCCGGTCGATGTGGCGGGGAAGGGCGACAAGGTTTTGCCCGAGGATTTCACGGGCGTTGCGGCGGGGCATTTTTCGGCTGCGGCTGCGGACTGGCTGACGGGGATGCGCGCGTTCGAGGCGAAGCTGCATCCGGAATATGCGCCGTATGCGGAATATGATCAGCTGATGCGGCGGGATGAATGGTATGGGCGTGAGTAAGCTCGGCCTTCTTCCCCCCTCCCTGACCTTCTTCCTCCCCTCCCTGGAAGGGAGGGGCTGGGGGTGGGTTGCTCTCAATGGGAACGTCTCGCTCTCCACGGGCCGACCCACCCCCAACCCCTCCCTTCCAGGGAGGGGAGGCGAAGCATGAGCGACACCAACACCCGCCGCCCGCTCCCCATCCTCAAGGATGCGCAGGCGCGCGCCAGCGACCCCGGCGGGCACGTCTGGCTCTCCGCATCGGCCGGCACTGGCAAGACGCAAGTGCTCACCGCGCGCGTGTTCCGGCTGCTGCTCACCGGCGTCGATCCGGGCGCGATCCTGTGTCTCACCTTCACCAAGGCGGGTGCTGCCGAGATGGCGGGGCGGATCGGCGATCGGCTCGCCGCCTGGGTGCGGATGCCCGAGCCCGAGCTCGTCTCCGACCTGCAGGCGCTCGGCGAGGATCCGTCGCCGGCGCTCCGCGCGCGAGCACGCACGCTGTTCGCGCGCGTGCTCGATTCGCCGGGCGGCGGAATCCGCATCCAGACGATCCACGGTTTCTGCCAGAGCCTGCTCGCCGCCTTCCCGGTCGAGGCGGGGCTCGTCCCCGGCTTCCGTCCGATCGAGGCGCGCGAGGAAGCGGTGATGGCGCGCGATGCGCTCGCCGAGATGCTCGTCGCGGCTGAGACCGAGGGGCGCGAGGCACCTGTCGCGACGGTCGGCGCGCTGAGCTTGCGGCTCGGCGAGGGCGAGGCGGAGAAGTTCCTGCTCGCCTGCGCGCGTGCACCCGCGGCGATGGCCGAGTTGCCGATGGGGGAGGGCGTGCGGCCCTTCATCCGCCGCGCGCTCGATTTGCCGCAAGGCGAGATCGAGGCGGAGATCACCGCCGCATGCAGCGATGATGCGTTCGATGTCGATGCGGTCGCGCGGCTCGCCGCCGCCAACCGGGCCTGGGGCACTGCTACCGGCGGGAACCATGCCGATGTCGCCGAATGCTGGGTCGAGGCCGACCCCGCGATGCGCGCGCAGATGCTCGGCGATCTGATTGGTGTACCCTTCACCGCGAAGCGCGAGCCGCGCAAATATTCGCCCAAGCTGCTCGCTGCCGATCCGGAGTATGCCGATCTCGCGATCGAGATCGGCGAGGCCTGCGCGCATCTGTTGGGCCTGCGCGAGCGCGCTGCGTATGCCGATCTGCTCGCCGATGCGCTGTCGGTCGGGCGCGACTATGCGGCGACGTATGAGCGCGCCAAGCGCCGGCTCGGCGCGGTCGATTTCGACGATCTGATCCGCGCGACGATCAGCCTGCTCGGCCAGCCCGGGATGGGCGAATGGGTGCGCTACAAGCTCGATCAGGCGACCGACCATGTGCTGATCGACGAAGCGCAGGACACCAATCCCGCGCAATGGGCGATCATCCATGCGCTGGTCGAGGAGTTCTTCGCGGGCGAAGGCGCGCAGGATGCCCGCGTCCGCACGCTGTTCACCGTCGGCGACTTCAAGCAGGCGATCTTCGGTTTCCAGGGGACGCACCCGCTCTATTTCGCTGCCGCCGAAAAGAAGTTCGGGACGCTCGCACGCGATGCGTGGGAGGCCGATGACGAGCAGCGCCGCCAGACCGGCACGATGCGCGCGCGTCCGTGGCACCGGCTGTCGCTGACGCAATCGTTCCGCTCGACGCGGCCGGTACTCGAATTCGTCGATGCCGCGATCGAGGCGCTGCCCGATCCCGGATTGGGCGCGATCGCCGACCGTGAGGTGCATGCGAGTGAAGTGCCGGGGCCGGGCACCGTCACGCTGTGGCCGCTCGTCGTCGCGGGCGGGAGCGACGAGGACGAGGAGAGCTGGATCTCCGATTCGACGCGCGAACTCGCGCGCCAGATCGCGCGGACGATCAAGGGGTGGATCGGCACGTTGATGCTCGAGAGCAAGGGGCGCACGCTGCGGCCCGAGGACATCATGATCCTCGTCAAGCGGCGCGGCGAGCTCGCCTCGCTGATCGTCGCGCGGCTCTATGCCGAGGGCGTGCCGGTCGCGGGCGTGGATCGCTTGCGGCTCAATGCCCCGTTGTCGGTGCAGGATCTGCTCGCCGCGATCCGCTTCGTGCTGCAGCCGGCCGACGATCTGTCGCTCGCCGCCTTGCTTGTCTCGCCGCTGATCGGGTGGAGCCAGGAGCGGCTGATGCTGGCGGCACCGCCGCGCACCGGCAGCCTGTGGCGGCATATCTCGGCGACCGAACCGCGCGAGGACATAGCGCCGCTGTTCGCGATGCTCGCGCGCGCCGACATCGCGACGCCGTACCAGTTCCTCGAAGAGCTGCTGTCGGGCCCGCTCGGCGCGCGGCGCAATCTCGTTCGACGGCTGGGGCAGGAAGCGCGCGATCCGATCGAGGAACTGCTCAGCGCCGCGCTCGATTTCGAATCGCTCGGCACGCCGTCGCTGCAGCGCTTCCTCGACTGGTTCGATCGCGGTGAGGTCGAGATCAAGCGCGATCCGTCCGCGCCGCTCGATGCGGTGCGGGTGATGACCGCGCATGGGGCGAAGGGGCTGCAGGCGCCGCTGGTGATCCTCGCCGATGCGGCGGTCGATCCGACGCGCTCGCCGCGTTCGACGCTCAACTGGCGCGCGGGCGACATGGCGAACGAACTGCCGGTGATCCGCCCGCGCAAGGGCGAGGCGACCGGGCCGCTCGCCGTGCTGGTCGAGGAAACCGCGGCGCGCGATCTCGAGGAGCATTGGCGGCTGTTCTATGTCGCGGCGACGCGCGCCGAGGAGCGGCTGGTGATCGCCGGATCGGTCGGTCCGCGCGCGCAAGGGATCGCGCCCGAGCAGAGCTGGTACGCCGCCGCCGACCGCGCGATGGCCGCGCTCGGGATCGCGGGCGAGGGCGCGCGCGACTTTGCCGGGCGTGAGCCGCAACGTCCCGTCGCGCCCGATCGCCGTGCGGCGCGCGGGGCAGCGACGCACGAGCCCGTCCCCGACTGGGCGCTGCGGCCCGCACCGCAGGAAGCCCGCCCGCCGCGTCCGCTCGCGCCGTCGTCGCTCGGCGAGGACGCGGTCGCCGATGCGCCGCCGACGCCGACGATGCGCGCCGCCGCCGAGCGCGGGCGGTTGATCCATGCGCTGTTCGAACGCTTGCCCGCGGTCGCGCCCGAGCTGCGGGCGGCGGCGGCGGATCGCTGGCTTGCGCAGGCGGGCGCGGTCGAGGATGCCAAGGACCGCGCGCGGATCATCGCGCCGGTGCTGGCGGTGCTCGATGATCCGACGCTGGCCGAGCTGTTCGGCCCGAACGCGCTCGCCGAGGCGCCGATCGCCGCGGTATTGCCCGACGGGTTCGTCGTGTCGGGGACGGTCGATCGGCTGTTGGTGACCCCCGAACTGATCCGCGTGGTCGATTTCAAGACCGGGCGCGCGGTGCCGGCGGGGCTTGCCGACGTGCCCGCCTATCATCTCAAGCAGATGGCGGCGTATGTCGCCGCGCTCGCGGTGATCTTCCCGCAGCGCCGCGTCGAGGCGGCGTTGCTCTACACCAGCGGGCCGACGCTCCACGCCCTGCCCGACGATCTACTCGCCGCGCACAAGCCAGGCTTTGCGGGCGTGGAGCAAAGCTAGCCGTCATGCGCTTGAGTGTACCCGGCGCACATCCTATCTCTGCGTTCACACGAAGGAGTTTCACCATGGCGACCAAAAAAATCACCGACGCGAGCTGGGAAGCCGACGTCACCAACGCAACCGGCCCGGTGCTGGTCGATTTCTGGGCGGAGTGGTGCGGCCCGTGCAAGATGATCGGGCCGAGCCTCGAGGAAATCTCCGAGGAACTCGGCGAGCAGGTGACGATCGCCAAGCTCAACATCGACGACAATCCCGATGCGCCGGGCAAGTTCGGCGTGCGCGGCATCCCGACGATGATCCTGTTCAAGAACGGCGCGCCTGCCGCGACCAAGGTCGGCGCCGAGCCCAAGGGTCGGTTGAAGGCGTGGCTCGAGGGCGAACTCGCCTGAGATCCTATCGCGGGTTAGGCCATTAGCGCTTTGAAGCGACAGCCTTTTCTGGATATCCTCCCGCCAGCGCGTGAGCCCCACGCGCTGGCGGAGTCGTATCATGATCCTGGCGAAGCGCGCGACCGCGGCCGTGGCGGCGATCCTCCTGCTCGGCGGGTGCGCGACGATCTCGCACGGCACGACGCAAAGCCTTGAAGTGCGCTCGCAGCCGGCGGGGGCCGACGTCAGCACGTCGCTCGGGATCGCGTGCGTCACGCCGTGCACGCTGCGGCTCAAGCGCAAGACCGGCTTCGTCGCGACGATCCGCAAGCCTGGCTATCAGCCGCTTGAGGTTGCCGTCAGCAGCATCGACCCTGAGCGGCCGGGTGCCGCTGCCCGTAGTGCGCTGACGACGGGACTGGTCGGCTACCTTGTCGATCGCGGCAATGGCGCGTTGCGCGAACTCAAGCCCAACCCGATCGACGTAACCTTGACGCCCGAGCTGCGACGCTGACGCGTCAGGCGGGTGCGAGGATCTGCCCGATCCGCGGGAAATGCACCGCGACGCGCCCGACGTCCGGATCCTCGCGCAGCACGACGATCTCGCGCGGTGTCAGGCGCACCAGCGCGCCGGTTACCGCATCTGCGCCGGGGTCTTCGGTTCGAACGGTGACGGTCTGGCCCGCTGTGAAGCCGCTGTCGGGCTCGATCAGCTCGGTCGCGGTGGGTTCGGCATCGCGCGCAATGACGAGCGCTTCGGCCGCGGAGAGGTCGGTCGGCGTGCCATGGCCGATGGCGGTGACGCGCTCGAACCACGCGGCGAGGTGCGGCAATCGGGCGGTGCGCGCGTCCTTCATCCCGAAATTGCCGTGGAACCACAGGTTCATCGCCGCAGCGCAATCGGCATAGCCGGGCGCGTCGCCGCCGAGGAACGCGCGCCCGTCGCTCAGCGCGTCGTCGAGCCGCGCGAGCCAGCCGGTGAATTGCGCGAGCAGATGCGGCGCGGCCTTGGCGATGCGGTCGCGGTCGAAGCCGAACAGTTTCTTGCGGTCCTCGAAGAACGCGTCGGGGATGCGGTCGAGGAACGGCGCCATCGCCGAGCCGACCGCCTGGCTGAAGGTCGCGCCGCCCGCCTGCAGCGCGAGCACCGCGTGCAAGCGACCGAGCGGGGCGGGGAACAGGCTCGGGCCGGGCAGTGCTGCCTCGATCGCCTCGATCGCGATCGCGGTATCGCAATAGATGTCGGCGCCGATCTGCAGCACCGGCGTCTTGCGATAGCCGCCGGTGAGCGGGGTGAGATCGGGCTTGGGCGCGATGTCGGGGATGATCACCGAGCGCCAGGCCGCGCCCTTGATGCCGAGCGCGATCCGCAGCAGCTCGCTATACGGCGAGCGCGGATAATGGTGGAGGATAATCTCGGACATCGGGGCTCTCCTGGTGTTTTTTCTCTTTATCGTGCCCGGCAGAGCGACAGCTCAGCTGCGATAATCCGCGTTGATCGAGATGTAGCCGTGCGTCAGGTCGCACGTCCATACCGTCGCCTGACCTTCGCCCAGCCCGATGTCGACGCCGATCTCGATGTCCTGCCCCTTGAGGTGCGCGGCGACCGGTGCCTCGTCATAGCCGACAACCGCGAGGCCGCCCTGCGCCACCTGCGTGTCGCCGAAGCGGATCGCGAGGAGATCGCGCTCGGCGGGTTCGCCGGCCTTGCCGACCGCCATCACGACACGGCCCCAATTGGCGTCCTCGCCCGCGATCGCGGTCTTGACCAGCGGCGAGTTGGCGATGCTGAGCGCGATCGTGCGGGCGCTGGCGTCGCTCTCCGCGCCAGTCACCGCGATCTCGATGAACTTGGTCGCTCCCTCGCCGTCGCGCACGACGAGATGCGCGAGCTGGAGGCACAAGTCGGAAAGCGCCGCGCGGAAGGCGTCGGCGCCGGCATCCTCGGCGTCGGCGAGCGGCGTGTTGCCCGCCTTGCCGGTCGCGAAGGCGAGCACGCTGTCGCTGGTCGAGGTGTCGCTGTCGACGGTGATGCACGAGAAGCTCGCGCGGTTCGCCTCGCTGAGTGCCGCCTGGAGGAAGGCGGGCTCGACCGCAGCGTCGGTGAAGATAAAGCCGAGCATCGTCGCCATGTCGGGCGCGATCATCCCCGAGCCCTTGATGATGCCGACGAGCGTCACGGTACGCCCGTCGACCACCGCGGTCGTCATCGCTGCCTTGGCGAAGGTGTCGGTCGTGCCGATCGTGTTGGTCGCGTCCTCCCACGTACACGGCGCGGCGGCGAAGGCAGCGTCGAGCCCGGCCTCGGCCTTGTCGATCGGCAAGGGCACGCCGATCACGCCGGTCGAGGCGACGAAGATATCGGAGGGCCGGCAACCGAGCTGCCCCGCCGCGCGTGCCGCGATCGCCTCTACGGCCGCGCGGCCGCGCGCGCCGGTGAAGGCGTTGGCGTTGCCGGCATTGACGACCATCGCGCGCGCCTGGCCGAGCACGAGCGCGGCGCGGCACCATTCGACCTCGGGCGAAGGGCATTTGCTCTGCGTCAGCACGCCCGCGACGCTGGTGCCCGGATCGAGCGTGATGAAGGTCAGGTCGGTGCGCTCCCACGCCTTGTAGCCGGCGCGCGCGACATGCGGCGTGACGCCGGCGATCTGCGGCAAAAGCGGGAAGGGGCGGGCGAGCGGGGAGCGCGGGCTGGTCATGCTGTGCTCTTAGATGCGCTGCTGCGCTGACGCAAAGGGTGGGCGCCGCTTGGAGGGCGGCAAGGTTGGAGCGGGCCAGCGGGGGGATTGGCGCGTCTCTCGGCTAGCCGTATCGTCCCATAGCGTATCCCGGTCGGCTCACGCCGCTATCGTGCACGACGAAGGAGATGGCATGATGTCGGGGGAGAGGAAACGCCGCGAAACGCTGATGATCGCGGTCTGCGGCGTGCTGGGGTTCGCTGCGATCCTGGTGCTGAGCGTTGGCATCGCATCAATACGCGATTCGACCGACGATTCGCTCGCCGATCTGTCGCGCGTCCAGGCAAGGCAGTCCGCGCCCTCGACCAGGCGCGCAGCCTCGCCCGAGCGCTTGGAAGCGTCCGATCCGCAGGGTCCGGTTCCTGTTGGAAATCCAGCGCGTTGGATCACCGCCGATGATTATCCTGTCGCAGCGTTCCACCGCAACGAGCAGGGCAAGGTGGGAGTCGATCTCCAAATTGCCGCCACGGGCAGCGTGGTCGCGTGCCGAATCAGCGAGAGCAGCGGCCATGAGTCGCTCGACCAGGCCGCGTGCCGGGCGCTCCGCAGCCGTGCGCGCTTCGCCCCGGCGCGCGATGCGAACGGCACGCCGATTGCCGCGACCTGGCACCGCAATGTCGTCTGGCGCCTTCCGTCGTGATCGGCGATGGAGGCGCGAGTCGCTGGACGTGCGCGCGGTTAGTCCCTAGATCGCGCGGAGCCATGCCGTTTCTGCTGCTTCTCTCTGCCCTCCTGACCGCGCTGACCGGCGTGGTGAGCGGCGTGCGACCGGTCGAGATCAGCGCGCAATGCCCGCTGGCCGCCGCGCAGACGCAGCGTCTCTCGGTCGCGGTCGCGCCGTTCGTGATCGGCCATCGGCATTTGCTCGGCGCGTTCGGGCTCACCGACAGCTTTGCGGTTGCCGATTCGCGCTCCGCCCCGCTGTCGGCCGCACCGCGGCTGTATCTGGATCGCCTACGCGCTTGATCCGGCGGCGCTGACCGCGCTCGCCAGCGCTCCATCCTATTCTGCGCAGCCTCGGCGCGCGCGTTCTATCGTACAGGAATTCCCCATGTTTGGTGGCCTTGCCAAAACGCTCTTCGGTTCGTCCAACGACCGCTACGTCAAATCGCTCGGTGCGATCGTCGCCAAGATCAACGACTTCGAGCCGACCATCTCGGCGATGTCCGACGAGGACCTCTCTGCGCAGACCGTCCGCTTCCGCGAGCGGCTCGCCGCCGACGAGAAGCTCGACGACTTGCTCCCCGAAGCGTTCGCGACGGTGCGCGAAGCCGCCAAGCGCGCGCTCGGCCAGCGGCATTACGACGTCCAGATGATCGGCGGCATCGTG
The DNA here is from genome assembly GCF_004354345.1 of Sphingomonas sp. AAP5. Lineage (NCBI taxonomy): Bacteria > Pseudomonadati > Pseudomonadota > Alphaproteobacteria > Sphingomonadales > Sphingomonadaceae > Sphingomonas > Sphingomonas sp. AAP5. The sequence continues at coordinate 447,754 of NZ_CP037913.1, forward strand.
CTCCACCGCGGCGAGATCGCCGAGATGCGCACCGGCGAGGGCAAGACGCTCGTTGCGACGCTCGCCACCTATCTCAACGCGCTGCCGGGCAAGGGCGTCCACGTCATCACCGTCAACGACTATCTGGCGGCGCGCGATGCGGGCTGGATGGCGCAGGTCTATAATTTCCTCGGGCTGACGGTCGGCGTGATCGTGCCGAACCTGTCGGACGAGCAGCGCCACGCCGCCTACGCCGCCGACATCACCTACGGCACGAACAACGAGTTCGGCTTCGATTACCTGCGCGACAACATGAAGTACGATCGCGAATCGATGGTCCAGCGGCCGTTCGCGATGGCGATCGTCGACGAGGTCGATTCGGTGCTGATCGACGAGGCGCGCACGCCGCTGATCATCTCGGGCCCGACCGACGACAAGTCCGACCTCTATCGCTCGGTCGATCTGGTGGTGAAGGAGCTCGCCGCTGAGGATTACGAGAAGGACGAGAAGCAGAAGTCGATCATCCTCACCGAGGACGGTACCGAGAAGGTCGAGCGGATGCTCGAGAATGCTGGGCTGCTCGAGGGCGCGAACCTTTACGATTTCGAGAACACGCAGGTGGTCCACCACCTCAACCAGGCGCTGCGCGCCAACATGATGTTCAAGGCCGACACCGATTACATCGTTAAGGACGGCAAGGTCATCATCATCGACGAGTTCACCGGCCGCATGATGGACGGCAGGCGTTGGTCGGACGGCCTGCACCAGGCGGTCGAGGCGAAGGAGGGCGTCGACATCGAGCCCGAGAACCAGACGATGGCCTCGATTACCTTCCAGAACTATTTCCGCATGTACCCGAAGCTTGCGGGCATGACCGGCACTGCAGCGACCGAGGCGGCCGAGTTCTACGACATCTACAAGATGAACGTGGTGACGATCCCGACCAATGTCGGCGTCAAGCGCGTCGACGAGGAAGACGAATTCTACAAGGACACCGCCGACAAGTTCGCCGCGATCGCCAAGAAGATCAAGCATCACGCCGATCTCGGCCAGCCGGTGCTGGTCGGCACGGTGTCGATCGAGAAGTCCGAGCTGCTCAGCGACTTCCTCGTCAAGGAAGGTGTCGAGCATGCCGTGCTCAACGCGCGCCAGCATGAGCGCGAGGCGCACATCGTCGCGCAGGCCGGTCGCGCGGGCGCGGTGACGATCGCCACCAACATGGCGGGCCGCGGCACCGACATTCAGCTCGGCGGCAATCTCGAATTCCTCGTCAATGACGAGCTGTCCGAGATGCCCGAGGGGCCGGAGCGCGAGGCGGCCATCGCCAAGATCAAGGAGCAGATCGCTGCCGAGAAGGCGGCGGTGCTCGCCGCCGGCGGGCTGTTCGTGCTCGGCACCGAGCGCCACGAGAGCCGCCGCATCGACAATCAGCTGCGTGGTCGTTCGGGCCGTCAGGGCGATCCCGGCCTAAGCCGCTTCTATCTCAGCCTCGACGACGATTTGCTGCGGATTTTCGGACCCGACACGCTGTTCGCCAAGATGATGCGCAACAATATCGGCGACGGCGAGGCGATCGGCAGCAAGTGGCTGTCGAAGGCGATCGAGACCGCGCAGAAGAAGGTCGAGGCGCGCAACTACGACATCCGCAAGCAGGTCGTCGAATATGACGACGTGATGAACGACCAGCGCAAGGTGATCTACGAGCAGCGCGCCGACATCATGGATGCCGACACCGTCGGCGACGTGGTCGAGGACATGCGCGCCGAGACGGTCAACACGATCGTAGGCGGCGCCTGCCCTCCGGGCACCTATCCCGAGCAGTGGAACATCGAGGGGATGCAGGCGCAGCTCGCCGAGACGCTCAACCTCGAGCCGCAGATCGAGGCATGGCTCGAGGAAGAGGCGATCGACCCCGAGATCATCGAGAGCCGCGTCCAGACGATGGCCGCCGAGATGATCGCGGAGAAGGCCGCCTCGCTCGATCCCGACACCTGGGTACGCGTCGAGAAGTCGATCCTGCTGCAGAATCTCGACCATCACTGGAAGGAGCATCTCGCGACGCTCGATGCGCTGCGCCAGGTCGTCCACCTGCGCGCGTACGCGCAGAAGACGCCGATCAACGAGTATAAGCAGGAGGCGTTCTCGCTGTTCGAGCGGATGCTCGCCAACATCCGTGAGGACGTGACGCGGACGATCGCGTTCGCGCAGTTCCAGCTCGAACAGGCGCCCGAACTGCCGACGCTGCCCGATTTCATCACGCAGCATTTCGACCCGTTCACCGGCGAGGACGATACCTACGACCAGGACGGCGCGTCGTCGGGCCACATCACGACGCGGCTCGCGCCGCTGTCGATCCCGCAGCCCGATGGCAGCGAGATCGGGCAGGACCCGGCGCAGTGGGAGAGCACGGTCAGCCGCAACGCGCCGTGCCCGTGCGGATCGGGGCGCAAGTACAAGCACTGCCACGGCGCGGTCTGAACGCGATCCGGCGCGCGCGGGCATGGCGGAATGTTGCCGCTCGCGCGCGCGGGAACGAACCCGTGTCGCCGTGGTTCAGGTTTGACAGAACAGGGCGACGAGCATGAGTGACGAATTTTCCGATGTGCCGAGCGTCGACACGATCGAGCGCAAGGGCGGTGGCGCTGCGGTGATCGTGACCGGGATGATCATGCTCATCGCGATCGTCGTTGCTGCGGTGTATCTCGTAAACCGCGGCTAGAGCGACATCCGTCGAGCAGCCTGGGTTCACGCGCGATCGACGCGCTGCGACTGGATAAGCGCAGACACCAAATCGTTCCCGTCTCTTGGGCCGGGAAACGGGCTTGCACCTTAAGACCAGGGCAGAAGTGTCGGCGAGTATACCTTGGACTATGTCCGCACGGACGGGTTTGGGTGACAGGCCTTAGCGAAGGCACGCGTCCAATCCGTCGCTCCGCACCACGTTCACGCGCCGGGCGATCGTATTGCCATGCCGTCGCGTAAAGCCGCGTGGCGCAACCGCCGCGCGTTTCTTGGGCAAAGGCAGCACAGCGGCGATTCGCCCGGCTTCGTCGGCCGACAGTCGTGAAGCGTCATGCCCGAAATAGCGATGCGCCGCCGCGTCGACGCCGTAGGTGCCGATCCCCGTCTCGGCGACGTTGAGATAGACTTCCATGATCCGGCGCTTCCCCCAGATCGTCTCGATCAGCAGCGTGAAATAGGCTTCGAGCGCTTTGCGCGGATAGCCGCCGCCCTGGATCAGGAAGACGTTCTTGGCGGTCTGCTGGCTGATCGTCGAACCACCGCGGATGCGTCCGCCGCGCGCGTTGCGCGCCATCGCGGTCTCGATCGCGGTGAAATCGAAGCCGTGATGCGCGCAGAACCGCGAGTCCTCGCCCGCGATCGCGGCACGCGGCATGTTGCGGTCGATGTCCGACAGCGGGCGCCAACTCTTGTCGATCCCGTGCCCGCCGAGCGCATCGCCGATCATCGTCAGCGTGATCGGCGGCGGGACGAAGCGGTACACCACCACCATCAGCACCGAGATCAGCAGGAAAGCGATCACCAGCTTGACGATCCAGCCGATCGCCCAACCGATCCAGCCGCGGCGGCGCGGCGTTCTGGTCCGGTAGGAAAGGGGCGCGCGGGATGGCCTGGTGTCGCTCATCTCCGCGTCTTAGGGCGCGGCGGTCAGCGCTGTCCACCACGTGCGGCAAGCACGGCTGCGGCGGCAGCGAGGCCGGTCGCATAGGCGCCGTGCGCGGTCGAGAAATCGTGGCGCGAACAGGCTTCGCCAGCGAAGAACAGGCGATCGTCGACCGGGGCGGCGAGCACCGCGCGTTGGCCTGCGGCACCGACCCGCGCGTGCGAATAACTCCCGTGGATATGCGGCGCGTGCCGCCAGCGGGTGCGGCCGAGCGGGGTGAGTTTAGCGCGCCAGTCGCTACCGAGCAGCGCGACCAGCTCGCCGATCGCAAAGTCCGCGGCAGCGCGGTCGTCCTTGTCCTCGAGCATCTCGGCGCAGTCGCCGCCGAGAAAGCCTTCGATCAGCGGCGTACCGAAAGGCGCGAGCCGGTAGCTTGCGGTGCAGGCGCTATGCGGATCGCCGATCAGATGGCCATTGCGCGGCAGATCGGCATCGGCGACGTGGAGGAAGATCTTGTCGGCGAGCCCGAGCGGCAGGTCGGCGGCGGCGGCGTGCTTGGCGGGGAGCAATGGATCGAAGCGGATTGCTTCGCGCGCGAGCACGGTGGTCGGCACGGCGACGATGACGTGGCGCGTTTCGAGCGTTCCGCGGTCGGTTTCGACGCGGATGGTAGTGCCGCGATGGTCGATACGCGTGACCACGGTCTGGAGTTGTCGTGGCAGGTCCTGCGCGTGACGCGCGACGAGCGTGCCATAGCCTTGCTCGACCGCCCAATTGTCGTCGGTCGCCGCATCCTCATACGCCGCCCAGTCGTGGAGCGAGACTTCGGCCAGCGGCGCGCCATTGGCATAGCCTGAGATCGCATCGATCATCGGGCGCCACGGATCGTCGGAGGCGATGAAATCGCTGAGCGGACGATCGGGGCCGCTCAGCGCGGCGTGCGCAGTGGTTTCCCAGCGATCCCAGGCGGTGCGATAGGCAGCTTGCTCGGCGCGCTGGAAACCAAGGTCGCGCCATTGATTGCCCCAGTTGGAAGGGCTGCGATCGACGCTTAGCCCGTATTGCTCGGCAAGCCTCGTCCACGGGTTGCGCCGGGCGGAGTGGAGCCAGCCACAGCCATAATCGACGGTGATGTTCCCCGGCGAAGGCCGAGGTCCAGTCGTGCTGTCGGTATTCGGCTGGGGCAGACGCTGACTATGTCCGCCTTCGCTACTGGGCCCCGGCCTTCGCCGGGGTGCGGTATCGGGTGGGAGCTGAAGCGCCACACTATGCGCGCGGCCGCCGATGCGGTTTGCCGCCTCGAGCAGCAGTACGTCGAGCCCTGCATCATGCAACACCCGCCCGGCTGCGATGCCCGCGGCGCCGGCACCGACGATAATAACATCGGCACCAGCCATCCGCTTATGCCGCGACGAGCATCCGCTGGTCGCCGGCAATCCGCATCATCGCCTTCTGCAGCTTCTCGAACGCGCGCACTTCGATCTGGCGGACGCGCTCGCGCGAGACGCCGTAGACCTGCGACAGTTCCTCGAGCGTCTTGGGCTCGTCGGTCAGGCGGCGCTCGGTGAGGATGAACTGCTCACGCTCGTTGAGATCCTCCATCGCGGCGGTCAGCATCGAGTGGCGGACGTCGGCCTCCTGCGCTTCGGCGACGACAGTATCCTGCAGCGGCGCATCGTCCTGCAGCCAATCCTGCCACTGGCCGTCGCCATCCTCGCGCATCGGCACGTTGAGCGACGTGTCGCCGCCCATCGCCATGCGGCGGTTCATGCTCGTCACCTCGGCCTCGGTCACGCCGAGGTCCTTGGCGATCTTGGCGAGATGCTCGGGGCTGAGATCGCCGTCCTCGAACGCGTCGAGCTTGGACTTCATCCGGCGCAGGTTGAAGAACAGCTTCTTCTGCGCAGCGGTAGTGCCCATCTTCACGAGGCTCCACGAGCGCAGGATGAATTCCTGGATCGAGGCGCGGATCCACCACATCGCATAGGTGGCGAGGCGGAACCCGCGATCGGCCTCGAACTTCTTCACGCCCTGCATCAGGCCGATATTGCCCTCGGAGATCAGCTCGCTGACGGGCAGGCCATAGCCGCGATAGCCCATCGCGATCTTCGCCACGAGGCGGAGATGCGACGTCACGAGCTGCGCGGCGGCGTCGGTGTCGCCATGTTCCTCGAAGCGTTTGGCGAGCATGTATTCCTGCTCGGGCGCGAGGATCGGGAATTTCTTGATCTCGGAAAGATAGCGATTGAGGCTCGCTTCGCCACCGAGGGCGGGGATCGTCGCGGGGACGTTGCTGCGGGCTGCCATGATCGTGTCTCCCTTTAATAGGTCGGGTGCCGTGAAACGCGGACGCCAGGCCGAATGCTATACCAAGAGTGCAGTGAACAGTTCCTGCATGTCGCCAGGCATTTCGCTGTCAAACGCCAAAGCGTTACTATTCACCGGATGAATGAACCCCAGACGGGCGGCGTGCAACGCCTGACGTCGGAAACCCAGGGTTTCCAGAAGTGCCTTATGGGCCTGCTTTGTTCTGCCGTAAACCGGGTCGCCGATCAAGGGATGGCCGAGCGAGGCCATGTGCACACGGACTTGATGCGTGCGCCCCGTTTCCAGTCGACATTCCACCAACGCACCCCCGTTCAACCGCTCAAGAGTAGTATAGTGGGTGACGGCGCGTTTTCCGCCGGGGACGATCGCTATTTTCTTGCGGTTCGATGGCGAGCGCGCGAGCGGGGCGTCGACCGAGCCCGCGGTAGGGGTAGGGCGGCCCGACACCATCGCCTTGTAGCGGCGGTCGATCGAATGGTCGTGGAACTGGCGAGCGAGGCCTTCGTGTGCGCGATCGGTCTTGGCAGCGACCATCAGCCCAGACGTGTCCTTGTCGATTCGGTGGACGATTCCGGGGCGCGCGACGCCGCCGATCCCCGACAGATTGCCCGCGCAGTGGTGGAGCAGCGCGTTGACGAGCGTCCCGTCGGCATTGCCCGCTGCCGGATGGACGACGAGCCCGGCCTGCTTGTCGATCACGATCAGATGCTCGTCCTCGAAGACGACGTTGAGCGCGATGTCCTGCGCTTGGTTGGTCGATGGCGTCGCCTCGGGAACAGACACAACATACAGGCCGCCAGCGACCGCCTTGCTCGACGGATCGCTCACCACCGCGCCGCGCGGATCGGTGACCGCGCCGCCGGCGATCAGCGCCTTGAGGCGCTCGCGCGAAACCTCGGGCAACGCGTCGGCAAGCGCGCGGTCGAGCCGGAGGCCTAACGCCTTTTCGGACACGCGCGCTTCGATGGTGACGACCCCCCGGTTCATGCTCTAGAATCTGGGAATGGCGATGGAAATTTCAAGCACTCTCGTGGCGAGACTGCTAAACGATGCGCGATTATCGCCGACGCGCGAGATTTGCGGGCTATTGTTCGGCACCGCCGAGACGATCGACAGCGCGCAACCCTGTCCAAACGTCGCGCCCGATCCAAGGCGGCATTTCGAGATCGATCCCGCTGCACTGTTCGCGGCGCACCGTGCGGCGCGGCAGGGCGGCCCCGCGGTCGTCGGGCATTACCATTCGCATCCGTCGGGGATCGCGACCCCCTCGGCGCGCGATGCCGAGAGGGCGATGGGCGACGGTGCGCTGTGGCTGATCGTGACGGCGAGCGACGCGCGGCTGTGGCGGACGCCGTCCGCGGGCGCATTCGTGCCGGTCGACTATGTCGCGGTCGATAAGGCCGACTGAGCGTCCGCTCAGGCCTTGTAGAGCGCCTCTAGCCGCGGGCCGTAGACCGCCTTCAACACATGCCGCCGGATCTTGAGGCTCGGCGTCATCTGCTCGTTCTCGATCGCGAAGGGCTCGTCGGCGAGGACGAAGCGGCGGATCCGCTCGGTCACCGCCAGATCGGCGTTGACCCGCTCGACCGCCTGGCCGAGCGCGGTGCGATACGTGCTATTCTCGGCCAGCCGCGCGAAGTTGCAGGCGCTGCCCTCGCGCGCGCACCATTGCTGCGTCCACTCGGCATCGGGAACGATGACGGCGACCATGTAAGGCCGCCGGTCGCCGAACAGCATCGCCTGCGCGATCTCGGGCTGGAGCGTCAGCATCCCCTCGACCTTTTGCGGTGCGACATTCTCGCCCTTGTCGTTGACGATGATGTCCTTCTTGCGATCGGTGATCTGGATGCGGCCCTGCGCGTCGATCACGCCGATGTCGCCAGTGTGGAGCCAGCCGTTTTGCAGCACGCGCGCGGTCTCGGCGGGGTTGCGCCAATAGCCGTGCATCACGAGCTCGCCGCGCACGAGGATTTCGCCATCGTCGGCGATACGCACTTCGGTATCGGGCATCGGCGGGCCGACGGTGTCCATCTTCAGCCCGGCCTTGGGGCGGTTGCACGAGATCACCGGCGCGGTCTCGGTCTGGCCATAGCCTTGCAGGACGGTGATCCCGACCGCTTCGAAGAAGGTGCCGACCTCGGGCGTGAGCGGCGCGCCGCCCGACACCATCGCCTTGATGCGACCGCCGAAGCGCTGCTGGATCTTCGGACGCAAGGTGGCGCCGAGCAGGAAGTCCATCGGCTTGTCGAGCAAGCCCGCTTTGCCCGCCGCCTTCTTGCTGCCGAGCGCCTGTGCACGGCCGAGCAAATAGCTCGAGAGCTTGCCTTGCTTTTCGACCGCCTTGGTGATGCGCGTGCGGAGCAGTTCGAACAGCCGCGGCACGACGATCATCATCGTCGGGCGGACCTCCTCGATATTGGTGGCGAGCTTGTCGAGGCCTTCGCTGTAATAGATCTGCGCGCCGAGCCCGATCGGGAAATATTGCCCGCCGGTATGTTCATAGGCGTGGCTGAGCGGGAGGAACGACAGGAAGATCTCGTCGTCCCAGCCGAAATCCTCCGAGATGATCGTGCAGCAGCCCTGGACGTTGTGGAGGATCGCGCCGTGATGCTGCATCACGCCGCGCGGGGATCCGCCGGTGCCGCTGGTGTAGATCAGGCACGCGGTATCGGCGCGCGTTGCGGTCGCGGCGATGGTCGACGGTGCGGCCGCATAGGTGGCGAGCAGCGCGTCCCACTGGTGGAATTCGAGCGCGCCCGACTGGTACGCGCGCAGATCCTCGATCCCGATCACGATCTGCGCGGTGCTTGCGCGGATCGCGGCGGGGAGCAGCGTCTTGGCGAGCTTCGCGGTCGAGACGATCACCGCCTTGGCGCCCGAATTCTCGAGGATGTGGATGTGATCGCGCTCGGTGTTGGTGGTGTAGGTCGGCACGGTGATGCAGCCCGCCGCCATGATCGCGAGATCGGCGATGCAGAATTCGGGACGATTCTCGCTGATCAGCATCACGCGGTCGCCGGGCACCAGCCCGATCGCCTTGAGCGCCGCCGCCATGCTCGCGACCTGGTGCGCGGTTTCGCTCCAACTGCGCGACACCCAGCGGCCGCCTGCCTTGTGCCACAGGAACGGCGCGTCGCCCTTTTCGGCAGCGCGCGTGAGGAACATCGCGACGAGATTGGGGAAATGTTCGAGGCGGCGGATGTCTGACATACTCTCTCTCCCGGGGAGGACGCGCCGTGTTCGGCTGCGGAATAACGTTATTCGGCCGGACGCGGCGTTGCGCCGGCGCGGACGATCTGTGTGGTCTGGCCGTCCTCGCGGACTGCGACGCCCTCGCTGCGCGGATCGGCGGCGCCGACCCAGGCGCCGTTGACGCGCTCGATCGCATTGGCTTTTAGCCCCAATGGCGCGATTTGGATATGCTCGCCGAGCGCTTGCAGGGCCGGCACCATCGCATCGAGCTGCGTGCCCTTTTCGGCAACGGCGTCGAGCTTGGGCGCGTAGAGCAAGCCCATCGCGATCGCATCCTGCGCGCTGAGCTTCCAGTCGAGCACGCCGACCAGGGCCTTGGCGACCTGCGCGATGATCGTCGATCCGCCCGCCGCGCCGATCGCGATGCGGACCTTGCCGTCGGGCCCATAGACGATCGTCGGCGCCATCGAGCTGCGCGGGCGCTTGCCGCCTTCGACACGGTTGGCGACGAGATAGCCGTCCTTGACGGGCGCGAAATCGAAATCGGTCAGCTCGTTGTTGAGCATCACGCCGTCGACCGACACGCCCGACCCGAAATAGCTTTCGATCGTCGTGGTGACCTCGGCGACGTTACCCTGCTTGTCGACCGCGACGAGATCACTCGTACCGGGAACATCGGCGTTGGGGGCGAGTGTGCGCTGCGGTGCGCCGGGCGGGGTACCGGCGGCGATGCTCGGCATGCTGTGCTCGGGCGAGATCAGCGCCGAGCGCCTGGCGAGATAGGCCGGATCGAGCAGGCCCTTGATCGGCACGGTGACATGGTCGGGATCACCGAGATAGAGATCGCGGTCGGCATAGGCCAACCGCTCGGACTCGGCGAAGAGATGCCAGGCGACGGGCGAATTCTTGCCGAGCTTGGGCAGGTCGAAGCGTTCGAGCTGCTTGAGGATCATCAGCACCGCGATCCCGCCCGACGAGGGCGGGCCCATGCCGCATACCTTGTAGACGCGGTACATCGTGCAGACCGGCGGGCGTTCCTTGGCGCGGTAGCCCGCAAGATCGGCGAGCGTCATCTTCGACGGGTTGCGCGCGGCGGTGTTGACCGCGGTGACGATCTTCTGCGCGACCGCGCCTGTGTAGAAATAGTCGGCGCCGTGCTTGGCGATCGCGGTGAACAAAGCGGCCTGTTCGGGGCTCTTGAGCAGCGTGCCGACGGGGAGTGGCGTGCCGTCTGCCGCAAGGAAGTGCGACCGCGCCCAAGGATCGATGTGCCCCCCGAAATTGGCGAGCCCATTATGCAGCCGCGGGGTGACCGCGAAGCCCTCCTGCGCGAGCTTGATCGCCGGGCCGAACAGCGTCGCCCAAGGCAACTTGCCGTAGCGCTGGTGCGCCAGTGCCATCATCCGCAGGTTGCCGGGCACGCCGACGCTGCGCCCGCCCGGAAGGGCCGCCATGAATGGGAGCGGCTTGCCGTCTGCGCCGTAGAACCATTTCGGGTCGGCTGCCGCTGGCGCGGTCTCGCGCCCGTCGAACCCGGCGACGGCGTTGGTCGCGGCGTCGTGGTGGAGCATGAAGCTGCCCCCGCCGATCCCGCTATTCTGCGGCTCGACGACATTGAGCGCGAGCATCGTCGCGATCGCGGCGTCGGTCGCGCTGCCACCCTCGCGCAGGATCTCGGCCCCGGCGGCGGCCGCGCGCGGGTCGGCGGCGCTGACCATTCCGAGCGCAGGGCTATGCGCTGGCCGTGGTGGCGGAGCCGGGCGCCGGGCTTCCGCAGCGGCGGGCGCGATCAGCAGGAGCAGGTAAGCAACAAGCGGTCTGGTCATGACGCGACCCTAGCGCGCTGTACCGTGCAGGCAAGAACGGGATCGAGCCAAGCTTGCGCTTCTCATATCCTCTCCACGTCCTTGGCCGGCGCGCAGGCTCAGGCCGCGTGGGTACCGACCGCCTCGGCGACGCTGGCAAACCCGTCGCGCGCGAGGTTTTTTGCGAGCCCGCGGAGAATCCGCTGCGCGAGCCCTGGACCGTGGAAGACCAATGCCGAGTATAGCTGGACGAGGCTCGCACCCGCGCAGATCCGCGCATAGGCTTCGTCGGCGCTGTCGATCCCGCCGGCCGAGACGAGCGGCATCGTCCCGCCGGTCGCGCTGCGGAAATCGGCGAGCCGCTGGCGGGCGAGGCTTGCCAGCGGCGCGCCCGACAGGCCGCCGGTTTCGCCGGCATGCGCCGATCGCAGCCCGGGGCGCGAGATCGTCGTGTTGCTGACGATCAGCGCATCGACATGGTGGGCCGCCGCGGCGCGCGCGATGAAGTCGATCGCCGACGGGTCGAGATCGGGCGCGACCTTGAGGAACAGCCGCGGCCGCTCGACCGGTGCGCGGCGCGCTTCGTCGGCGGCGGCGAGCACGTCGAGCAATTCGTTGCCGTGCTGCAAGTCGCGCAGACCCGGCGTGTTGGGCGAGCTGATATTGACCGTGACATAATCGGCGACGCGCGCGGCAGCGGCGACGCCGTGCGCATAATCGGCGACGCGGTCTGGCGCGTCCTTGTTCGCGCCGACGTTGATGCCGAGCACGCCGCGCCGCTTCGCCGCGACCGCACGCGGCAGTGCCGCGGCGATCCCGCCATTGTTGAAGCCCATGCGGTTGATCACCGCTTGGTCCTCGACCAGCCGGAACAAGCGCGGCTTTGGGTTGCCCGCTTGCGGCAGCGGCGTCAGCGTCCCGATCTCGACGCTGCCGAAGCCCAGCGCGAAGAACCCGTCGATCGCGCTGCCATTCTTGTCGACGCCGGCGGCGAGCCCGAGCGGGTTGGCGAAATCGAGCCCGGCGACGTTGGTACGCAGGCAGGCCGGCCCTTCGCTCCGCGCGACGCCGGTGCGGCTCACCGTCGCAAGAAGCTTGAGCGTCATCTCGTGCGCGCGTTCGGCATCGAGCGCGAAGAGAGCCGGGCGGAGCAGGGGGAACAGCATGGCGGCGTGATGACAGCGCAGGGCGGCTGCGTCAAAGCGCTCCCGCGCTCGGGCAGAAATCTGTGTCACGCCGTTTGACGGGAAGTCCGGCGACTCTGTCCAATACTGACGACGGCGAATCACGGTATGAGAAAGTGCGACCCGGGGAGCCCCAAATTGGAGCTTCCTCCCTTGGGCCGGTCAGTTTGCTGACCGGCCCACTTTTCTTTGTTCGACGAACGCGATACGTTCTGTTCCCAAGAACAGAGGGGTCCGCAATCGTGGAGAACGTTCGGCTAGACTATGCCGTTCCGGCAGCGGATCTGGCCGACTATGTAACGCTATTTTATGATTTTTCCGCCGCCGTCGCCGTGTTCGATGATGTCGAGCGCGCCGACAACGCGCAGATTCGCTTTCGCTTGTCCCCAGGCGGCGCCTGTTATCGCTTCGCCGATGGTACCGAGCAGGACTCGAGCGAAATCCATGTGATCGGCCCGACCAGCGGCGCTGTCCATGTCCATGCCGAGGGACCGATTGCGCTCTTCGGGATGGGCGTGACCGCGGTCGGCTGGGCGGCGATGATCGGCGCGGATGCCTCGACCATGGTCAACCGCGTCGTCGATGCGGGCAAACTGTTCGGCCTCGGGCGGTTGCAGGTCGCGACCGCCGCGCTGCGCAAGACCGAGGGCATCGCCGCGCGCGCCGCGGTGGGCGAGGAATTGGTCCGCGACTTGATCCGCAGCGCCAATGGCCACTGTACGCTCGGCGCGATCGGGTTCGTGCGTGAGGTCGATGCCTGGCTGGCGGCAAACCCCTCGCCCGAAATGGAGGATCTGCTTGCCACCACCGGTCTGTCGCGGCGGCAGGTCGAGCGCAAGTGCAACGCCCTGTACGGCGCGCCGCCCAAATTGCTTGCGCGCAAGTACCGCGCCTTGCGGGCCGCGGTGGCGATGGCGGCCGATGCCGAGACGATTGGCGACGCGGTCGACCGCGGTTTCTACGACCAGTCGCACATGATCCGCGAGATCAAGCAGTTCACCGGCCTGACCCCCGGGCAGATCCGCGCCGATCCGGGTGTCCTCCCACGATTGACGATCGCGCAGCGCACCGCGCTCGACGGTGTCGTCAGCCCCCTGGTGAGCGGAACCTAGCGCGTCTTTTCCAGGGGAGGGCAGGCGCAGGGGTTGACCCGACTCGTGCGCGCGCCCATTTGCAATCGGAGCAATTCCATCCGATTGGACCCGATGCGTCTTTCCAGCCTTGCCGACTATGCCGTCGTGATGATGTCCGCCGCCGCGCGGCATTGCGGTAGCGTGGGCCGGCTCAATGCGACGATGCTTGCCGAGGAGACCGGACTGCCGCTGCCGACGGTGCAGAAGCTCGTCAGCCGGCTGTCGGCGGGCGGGCTCATCGAAAGCGCGCGCGGCACCGGCGGTGGTTTTCGGCTGTCGCGTCCGGCGGCGGCGATCAGCCTGGCCGATATCATCGAGGCGATCGAGGGACCGATCGCGCTCACCACCTGCGTCGACGAGGCGCGGCACGATTGCGCGCTCGAGGGCGATTGCCGGGTCAAACCGCATTGGGGCGTCGTCAACGGCGCGGTGCGCGGTGCGCTCGACGGGGTTTCGCTCGCGAGCCTGTCGAGGATCCCGGCATGACTGATTTTAACGAGCCGCGTGACGGCAGGGATGATGTAATGGCTACCAAGAACGCCGAAGCTTATGAAGCCGTCAGCAAGACCTACGAATGGGGCTTCCATTCGGACATCGAGCAGGACTTTGCGCCCAAGGGCCTGAGCGAGGACACCGTCCGCTTCATCTCCGCCAAGAAGGGCGAGCCCGCGTGGATGCTCGACTGGCGCCTCAAGGCGTTCCGCCTGTGGCTCACGATGGAGGCGCCCGATTGGGCCAAGCTCCAGATGGACCCGATCGACTATCAGGACGCCTATTATTACGCCGAGCCCAAGGTAAAGCCCAAGCTCGGCTCGCTCGACGAGGTCGATCCCGAGATCCTGCGCGTCTATGAGAAGCTCGGCATTCCGATCGAGGAGCAGAAGATGCTCGCCGGCGTCGAGGAGCTCGATGCCGAGGGCAACCCCAAGCGCCGCGTCGCGGTCGATGCGGTGTTCGACAGCGTCTCGGTCGCGACCACCTTCCGCAAGGAGCTCGAGGCCGCGGGCGTGATCTTCCGGTCGATCTCCGAGGCGATCAAGGAATATCCCGATCTCGTGCGCAAGTGGCTCGGCAAGGTCGTGCCGCAGCACGACAATTATTTTGCGACGCTCAATTGCGCGGTCTTCAGCGACGGGACCTTCGTCTACATCCCCGAGGGCGTGCGCTGCCCGATGGAGCTTTCGACCTATTTCCGCATCAATGCCGAGAATACCGGCCAGTTCGAACGCACGCTGATCGTCGCCGACAAGGGCGCGTACGTTTCGTATCTCGAGGGCTGCACCGCGCCGATGCGCGACGAGAACCAGCTGCATGCGGCGGTGGTCGAACTGGTCGCGCTCGACGATGCCGAGATCAAGTACTCCACCGTGCAGAACTGGTACCCCGGCGACGAGAACGGCAAGGGCGGGATCTACAATTTCGTCACCAAGCGCGCGCTGTGCCAGGGCAAGAATTCGAAAGTGTCGTGGACGCAGGTCGAGACCGGCAGCGCGATCACCTGGAAGTACCCGTCGTGCGTCCTCGCGGGCGAGAACAGCGTCGGCGAATTCTATTCGGTGGCGGTAACCAACAATCGCCAGCAGGCCGATACCGGCACCAAGATGATCCATCTCGGCAAGGGCTCGCGCTCGACGATCGTGTCGAAGGGGATTTCCGCCGGGCGTTCGGACAATACCTATCGCGGGCTGGTGCGCGTCGCGCCGACCGCGGAGGGCGTGCGCAACTTCACCCAGTGCGACTCGCTGCTGCTCGGCGACCAGTGCGGGGCGCATACCGTGCCGTATATCGAGGTGCGCAACCCGTCGGCGCAGATCGAGCATGAGGCAACCACCTCGAAGATCAGCGACGACCAGATGTTCTACGCGATGCAGCGCGGGCTCGATTCCGAGGCGGCGGTGGCACTGATCGTCAACGGCTTCGCCAAGGAAGTGCTGCAGCAGCTGCCGATGGAGTTTGCGGTCGAGGCGCAGAAGCTGCTGGGGATTTCGCTGGAGGGCAGCGTGGGGTAACCACGGGTGTCGGTCGAGGGAGTTTGATCTGATGTCGATGGCGCAGATTTTGCGATTGAAGCCCGCTTTCACCGACGAACAGGCGCAGGCGCTTGCCGGGCTGTTCGACGAGGAAATCGCTACCAAACGCGATCTCGAAGCGCTCAGGATTGCCGCGAAGACAGACCTCGACGCGGTCAAATTTGAACTGAAAGCAAGTCTCGAGGCGGTTAAGGCCGAACTCAAAACCGATATCGAAAAGCTTCATCTCAAGGTGCAACGTGACATCAAGGGTACCGAAGCAAAACTTGTGACTTGGGTGGTCGGACAAGGCGCGGCGACGATCGGTATCCTCTTCGCGCTGCTACATTTTTTTGGGAAATAACGTGCTGAAAATTACCGACCTCCACGCCGAAATCGACGGCAAGGAAATCCTCAAGGGGCTCTCGCTCAGCGTCAATGCGGGCGAGGTCCATGCGATCATGGGGCCGAACGGCGCGGGCAAGTCGACGCTCGGCTATATACTTGGCGGGCGGCCCGGGTATGAGGTCACCGCGGGCTCGGTCGAGTTCGACGGGAAGGATTTGCTCGAGATGGCGCCGCACGAGCGCGCTGCCGCCGGGCTGTTCCTCGGTTTCCAGTATCCGGTCGAGATCCCGGGCGTGTCGAACGTGCAGTTCCTGCGCGAGGCGCTAAACGCCCAACGCCGCGGGCGCGACGAGAAGCCGCTGTCGGGCGCTGAGTTCCTGAAACTCGCGCGCGAGCAGTCTGCCGCGCTGTCGATGGATGCCGAGATGCTCAAGCGTCCGGTCAATGTCGGCTTCTCGGGCGGCGAGAAGAAGCGCAACGAGATGGTGCAGATGGGCATCATCGACCCTAGCCTCGCGATCCTCGATGAAACCGACAGCGGGCTCGACATCGATGCGCTGCGCGTCGTGGGCGACGGAATCAACCGGATCATGCGCAAGCCCGACAAGGCGGTGATCCTGATCACCCACTATCAGCGCCTGCTCGATTACGTTGCGCCCGATTTCGTCCATGTGCTGGCCGGCGGGCGGATCGTGCGCTCGGGCGGACCGGAACTGGCGCTGGAGCTGGAGCGTGAGGGATACGCCGGGGTGGCGGCGTGATCTTCGCCTTGGCCCTGCTCCAAAGTGTCGCCCCGTCGCCGCCACCAGCCGCCGACCCCGATATCGTCGTGATCGCCCGCAAGCTGCAGGATTGGCGCGCGTCGGTCCGGATGAAGAAGGGCAAATATGTCTGCGCGGTGACTCGATCGACCGGTGACCCGGAGATCGACGGTGTTGCTTGCGAGGCGATGCGCGTTTGCGCGATTCCGGCGATGCCGCGCTATACCGCGACACGCGCCAAGGGCGTGGATGCGGCGACGCGCCAGCGGCTCATCGAAGCGATCAATGGGGAGATGGCTACGTGCGTGCGCGACCAACGCCATCAACTGATCGGCGAGTTGGCCGATCGTCGGGCGGGAGCGGTGCAATGACGCGGGCTCTTCCCACCCGCCGCGATGAATCCTGGCGGTATTCCGATCTCGAAGCCGTCGCCTCGGTGTGGCCAGTGCCTGCGGCCGAAGTGATCGAGGTCCCCGCCGGCCAGTCCATCGCCCGCGTGATCGTGCAGGATGCAGCGATCGACGCCGTCGCGATCCGCGATTTCCAGGTCATCCTGCGCGAAGGTGCGACCGCGACCTTCCACGTGCTCAACGTCGGCGGGCAGCTCGGCCGCGTGACCATCGACGTGACGTGCCACGAAGGCGCGCACTTCGAGCTTGGCGCGGCGATGCTCGGCGGCGGCGACCAGACGCTCGAGATCGTCACCGTGCTCAACCATATCGAGCCCAATGCCACCTCGAACCAAGTGGTGCGATCGGTGCTCGGCGGGCGCGCGACGGGGTCGTATCTCGGCAAGGTCGCGGTCGCGCGGCATGCGCAGAAGACCGATGCGTCGCAATCGGTCAAGGCGATGTTGCTCAGCCGCACCGCGACCGCAAACGCCAAGCCCGAGCTCGAGATTTTCGCCGACGACGTGAAGTGCGCGCATGGCGCGACGGTCGGCGAGCTCGATGCGAATGCGCTCTTCTATCTTGCGTCGCGCGGGATCGCGCCGGCACAGGCCAAGGCGATATTGCTGCGGGCGTTCATCGGATCGGTGTTCGAGGGGATCGCGGACGTTGCCGAACGCGAGCGCGTCGAGGCGGTGGCGCAGGCGGCGTTGGAGCGGATGCTGTGAGCGCGCGCAACATACTCCCTTACAGGGAGGGGAGGCAATGAGCGTGCTGACCCAGACCCGCCCGCTAGACCATGTCGCCGATTTCCCGGCGATCCCGGCCGGCTGGGCATATCTCGATACCGCCGCCACTGCGCAGAAGCCGCAAGAGGTGATCGACGCGATCACGCGCGCCTATGACACCGATTACGCCACGGTGCACCGCGGCGTGTATCAGCGCTCGGCTGACATGACGCTCGCTTATGAGGCGGCGCGTCGCAAGGTGGCCAAGTTCCTTAACGCCGGTTCCGAAAACGAGATCGTCTTCGTCCGCGGCGCGACCGAGGGGATCAACCTCGTCGCGCACTGCTGGGCGGGAACGCAGCTCAAGGCCGGCGATCGCATCCTGCTTTCGCAGCTCGAGCATCACAGCAACATCGTGCCGTGGCAGATGGTCGCCGAGCGGATCGGTGCGCAGATCGACGTGCTCCCGCTCACTGCCGACCACCGCATCGACCTCGACGCGATGGCCGCGATGATCACGCCGCAGCACAAGCTCGTCGCGTTGGGGCATGTCTCGAACGTGCTCGGATCGGTGCTCGACGGCCGCCGGGCGGCGGACATCGCGCATTCGGTCGGGGCGAAGATCTTGCTCGACGGCTGCCAGTCGGTCCCGCGCATGACGGTCGACGTCGCCGCACTTGATTGCGATTTCTACGTCTTTTCGGGCCACAAGCTCTACGGCCCGACCGGGATCGGCGTGTTGTGGGCAAAGCCTGAATTGCTCGAGGCGATGCCGCCGTATCAGGGCGGTGGCGCGATGATCGACAAGGTCAGCTTTGCGGGCACCACCTACGCGCCGCCGCCGGGCCGCTTCGAGGCGGGGACGCCGCATATTGTCGGCGTGCTCGGGCTCGCCGCCGGGATCGACTATGTGACGCGGATCGGGCTTGAGCGCATCCATGCGCACGAGACCGCGCTGGTGAAACTTACACGCGACGCGCTGTCGCAGTTCAATTCGCTGACCTTGTTCGGCCCCGAGGATTCCGCAGGAATCGTCAGCTTCAGCATCGCGGGGGTGCATCCGCACGACATCGGCACCATCTTGGACGAAGCCAAGGTGGCGGTGCGCGCGGGCCATCACTGCGCGCAGCCGCTGATGGGGACGCTCGGCGTCGATGCGACGGCGCGCGCGAGCTTCGGGGTCTATAATAGCGCCGCCGACGTCGAAGCGCTGGTGCGCGGAATTGAAAGAGTAACGAGGATTTTCGGATGAGCGATCGGATCGAGATTCAGGAAGTCGGCGCCGTCGAGCAGCCGCCGCGCGCGCGCGTCGAGGATGTCGCGGTTGAGGCAGGGACGCGCAAGCGCGACTATCTCGAGGGTTTTCTTAGCCAGAAGCCCGCGGGCGATGTCGCCGGCGAGCCGGGCGGGGCGCTGTACGAGGCGGTCGTCGACGCGCTCAAGGAGATTTATGATCCGGAAATTCCGGTCAACATCTACGATCTCGGTCTGATCTATGGCGTCGAGGTGACCGAGGCCGGCCACGCCGTTGTCACGATGACGCTGACCACGCCGCATTGCCCGGTCGCCGAATCGATGCCGATGGAAGTCGAACTGCGCGTCGGCGCGGTGCCGGGGGTCGGCTCGGCCGAGGTCAATCTGGTATGGGACCCGGCATGGGATCCCGCCAAGATGTCCGACGATGCCAAGCTCGAACTGGGCATGCTGTAATGCACTAAGCCCCTTCCCTTCAGGGGGGGGCTGGGGTGGGGAAGTCCCAAACGCAGGTCTCTGCGAGGCTTCCCCCACCCCCTACCCCTCCCCTGAAGGGGAGGGGATTTGGAGGAAAAAGCCAATGACCACCATGACCCGCGTTCGCCCTGCTGCGCTGATCCTCACGCCCACGGCCGAGGCGCGGATCGCCGCGCTGATGGCCAAGGCGCCCGCGGACGCGATCGGCGTCAAGCTGTCGACCCCGCGGCGCGGCTGTTCGGGGCTTGCCTACTCGGTCGATTACGTAAGCGAAGCCAAGCCGTTCGACGAGCGGATCGATACGCCCGGCGGGACTTTGTTCGTCGACGGTGGGTCGATCCTGTATCTGATCGGCTCGACGATGAATTGGGTCGAGGACGATTTTGCGGCAGGCTTCGTGTTCGTCAATCCCAACGCCAAGGGTGCATGCGGGTGCGGCGAAAGCTTCACCGTCTAAGCCGTGCACTGGCTTGAGCGCCGATTTGCGTCCACAGGCGGGCGATGACGACCCAAACGACCTACGACACTATCATTCTCGGCGCCGGCGCGGCCGGGCTGATGTGCGCTTTCACCGCCGGCCAGCGCGGGCGCCGCGTGCTGCTGCTCGATCATGCCGAGGCGATCGGCAAGAAGATCCTGATCTCGGGCGGCGGGCGGTGCAACTTCACCAATCTGCACACCGCGGCCGATCGCTATATTTCGGCCAACCCGCATTTCGCCAAGTCGGCGCTCGGGCGCTACACCGCGCAGGAGTTCCTGGCGCTGGTCGAGGCGCATGGGATTGCCTGGCACGAGAAGACGCTCGGGCAATTGTTCTGCGATGGGTCCGCCAAGCAGATCGTCGCCTTGTTGCAGGACGAGTGCGACAAGGGGGGCGTCGAGATCGCGCTTGGCGAGGCGATCCGCGATGTTGACCATGCCGATGGACAGTATCGCGTTAGTTTCGGCGATCGCACCGCGAATGCGCCGTCGCTCGTCATCGCCACCGGCGGTCCTTCAATTCCCCAGATGGGCGCGACCGGCTTCGCGTATGACCTCGCACGGCGCTTCGGACTGAAAGTGGTCGAGCCCCGCCCGGCCCTGGTGCCGCTGACGCTCGGTGGCGACGAAACCTTGTTCCGCTCGCTTTCGGGTGTGGCGGCGGAAGTGGTCGCCAAGGCGGGCAAGACCAAATTCCGCGAGGCCGCGCTGTTCACGCACAAGGGGTTGAGCGGGCCGGCGATCCTGCAGGTGTCGTCGTATTGGCGGCACGGCGAGCCCATCGGGATCGATTTCCTGCCCGAGCTCAAGCCCGGCTGGCTGGTCGGCGTGAAGCACGCCCGGCCGCGCGTGTCGCTCGCGTCGGTGCTGTCGAACCATCTGCCCGGGCGGCTTGCCGAGACGCTCGCCGATCGGCTCGGGATCGAGGGCGAACTCGGCGCGGCGACCGACAAGGTGGTCGATGCGGCAGCGCGGCAGTTGGCCGATTGGCGCTTCAGTCCGAACGGCACCGAAGGCTTCGCCAAGGCCGAGGTGACGGCAGGCGGCATCTCAACCGCTGAACTGTCGTCGCAGACGATGGAGGCGCGGAAGGTGCCGGGGCTGTACGCGATCGGCGAGGCGGTCGACGTGACCGGGTGGCTCGGCGGCTATAACTTCCAATGGGCCTGGGCGAGCGGCTGGGCGGCGGGGCAGGTGGTGTAGGTCGTCTACCGAATTGCCTTTTAGCTGGCGGTGTGTATGATGCGCACGATGAAAAGCGCCGATCTCATTCGTGAGTTGAAATCGGCCGGGTGGACACTCGATCGGGTGCGGGGATCGCACCACGTTTTCACCCATCCACAGCACGGCGGGCATATCGTCGTGCCGCATCCCAAGAAGGATCTCGGGCCGGGGCTGGTCGCTGCGATCCGCAAGCAGGCAAAGGTCTAGGTGTTCTCCATGCGGTATCCCATCGCCATCGAACCTGGTAGCAACAGCACTGCCTTCGGCGTCGTGGTGCCCGATCTGCCGGGGTGCTTTTCCGCGGGTGATACGCTCGACGACGCGCTCGTCGGCGCCGAGGAAGCCGCAGCGGCGTGGATCGATGCTGCGCTCGACGCGGGCACGGCAATTCCGCCGGCGCGAAGCCTCGATACGCTGCGGCTGGATCCGGACTTTGATGGCTGGGCGTTCGGCGTGATCTCGCTCGACCCCGCGCTTCTCGAAGACACGATCGAGCGGGTCAACGTAACCCTGCCAAGGCGAGTCCTGAAGCGCCTCGACGCGATGGCACGCGCTGCGGGGCAGAGCCGGTCGAGCTATATCGCTTCGCTGACGCTCGACTCGCCGGCGCCGTCGGGCGAGCGAGCCGCGTGACGCTAGCGTTGATGCCTGCCGATATCGCGCGCGTCATTTTCTACAAGGGCGACGAACTCACCACCGATTTGATCTGCTGCGACATTGAGGCGCTTGGGCAAACATGGATCTTCCATGAGGAAATGCGCGAATGGCCGGGTCTGATTGCAACCCTCGAGACGCTTCCCGGATTCCGCAGCGATTGGTTCGCAGCCGTCAGCCAGCCGCCTTTAGCCACGAATGAGACGCTCGCCTACCAACGCGTCTGACGGAATCCACACCCCCCGTGCTTTTCTCCAGCACCCGTGCTAAGGGCCCTTTTTGGCGCGCGAACCCGCCGCCCCCATATTCGGAATACCATGCCCTTTTCACACCTCCCCACGCTTCTTGCCGAAGCGCTCTCCGCCCGTGGCTATGAAGCCCCGACTCCTGTCCAGGCCGCCGTCATCGAGCCCGAGGCCGAAGGCCGCGACGTCATCGTCTCGGCGCAGACCGGGTCGGGCAAGACCGTCGCATTCGGCCTCGCCATCGCGCCGCAGCTGCTGACCGAGGACGGCCTGCTCCCGCCGCCGCGCGCACCGCTCGCGCTCGCGATCGCGCCGACGCGCGAACTCGCGCTGCAGGTCAGCCGCGAGCTGGAATGGCTCTACGGCAAGGCCGGCGCGCGCATTTCGACTTGCGTCGGCGGCATGGACGCGTCGCGCGAGCGCCGCAGCCTCGCGCACGGCACGCATATCGTGGTCGGCACGCCGGGCCGTCTGCGCGACCATATCGAGCGCGGCGCGCTCGATCTGTCGAACCTCAAGGCGGTCATCCTCGACGAAGCCGACGAGATGCTCGACATGGGCTTCCGCGAAGATCTCGAGCTGATCCTCGACGCTTCGCCGTCCGAGCGCCGCACGCTGCTCTTCTCGGCGACGATGCCCAAGTCGATTGTCGCGCTCGCCAAGCGCTACCAGAAGGATGCGTTGCGCATCTCGACCGTCGGTGAGGACCGTGGTCATGGCGACATCGAATATCAGGCGGTGACTGTGGCGCCGGCCGATATCGAGAATGCTGTCGTTAATCTGCTCCGCCTCCACGAAGCCGAGACCGCGATGCTGTTCTGCGCGACGCGCGACAATGTCCGTCATCTTCACGCCGGGCTGATCGAGCGCGGGTTCGCCGCGGTCGCTCTCTCGGGCGAGCATAGCCAGAACGAGCGCAACGCCGCGATGCAGGCGCTGCGCGACAAGCGTGCGCGTGTCTGCGTCGCGACCGACGTCGCCGCGCGCGGGATCGATCTGCCCTCGCTCAGCCTCGTCGTTCACGTCGAGCTGCCGCGCGATGCCGAGACGATGCAGCATCGCTCGGGCCGTACCGGTCGCGCGGGCAAGAAGGGCACCGCGATCCTGATCGTGCCGTATCAGCGCAAGCGCCGCGTCGAGATGATGCTGCGCGGCGCGCGGATCGCGGTCGAGTGGATGAACGCGCCGACCGTCGACGACATCCGCAAGGCCGACAAGTCGCGGCTGATGACGATGCTGATGGAAGACGTCGAAGTCGACGAGGACGATCGCGCATTGGCGGCACAGCTGCTCGAGAAGAAGACCCCCGAGGATATCGCGGCGGCGCTGGTGCGCAGCTATCGCGCGCGGATGCCGGCGCCCGAGGAAATGATCGAGGCGAGCGGTTCCGCGCCGCGCGAGGCGGGCAAGGAGCATCACCGCGAGGGCTTCGATGACATCGTCTGGTTCCGCATGGACATCGGGCGTCGCCAGAATGCCGATCCGCGCTGGATCCTGCCGCTGATCTGTCGTCGCGGGCATATCACCAAGAACGAAGTCGGCGCGATCCGCATCGCCGCCAACGAGACGATGTTCCAGGTGCCGAGCGGCATCGCGGGCAAGTTCATGGCGGCGGTAAAGCGCACCGCCGGCGAGGAAGCCGAAGGCGGCGTGCAATTCGAGCAGGTCCAAGGCGGCCCGGTCGAGGCCGAGCGCAGCCCGCGGCGTGCCAATGGGCCGGCACCGGTACGGCATCAGCCGCGGCCGACATTGCGGCCCGGTGGGCCGAACAAGCGCCCGCAACGCTAACCCCGTAAATCCTCCCTCGCTGCGCGAGGGAGGATTTGAAGTGTCGCTCTTTCCCCGCTAACCCACGCGGCATGAACGCACCCCAGCCCAAGCCATGGATCATGGCCATCGCCCCCTACGTGCCCGGTCGCTCGACGAGCGAGGGTGGGGCGCCCGTCATCAAGCTGTCGTCGAACGAGAATCCGCTCGGCACCAGCCCGCAAGCGGTCGACGCCTTCGCCGCCCATTCCGCCGATCTCGCACGCTATCCCGATGCCGGCGCCGCACTGCTGCGCGAGGCGATCGCGGCGCATCACGATCTCGATCCCGCCCGCGTTATCTACGGCACCGGATCGGATGAAGTGCTCCACCTCATCGCCGGCGCTTATGCCGGGCCGGGCGACGAGATCATCCAGGTGCGCTACGGCTTTGCGGTCTATGAGATCGCCACGCGTCGTGTCGGCGCGACGCTCGTAATCGCCGACGACCGCGATTATGCGACCGATGTCGACGCGATCCTCGCTGCGGTCACCCAGCGCACGCGCGTCGTATTCGTTGCGAATCCCAACAATCCGACCGGCACTTTCACGCGCAAGGAAGAGATTGCGCGCCTCCATGCCGGGCTTCCGGCACACGTGATGCTCGTGCTCGACCAGGCCTATGCCGAATATCTCGCGCCCGAGGATGACGACGGCGGGCTCGACCTCGCGCGCACCGCGCCGAACGTCATCGTGACGCGCACCTTCTCGAAGATCCATGGCCTTGCCGCCGAGCGAATCGGCTGGGGGTACGGATCAGAGGACGCGATCTCGGCGATGCACCGCATCCGCGCGCCGTTCTGCTGCACCACCGCCGGGCAGGAAGCCGCGATCGCGGCGCTCGGTGCGGCCGATTTCATCGCCGCCTCGCGCGAGCACAATCGCGAATGGCGCGCGTGGTTCGGCGCGGAGATGGGCAAGCTCGGCAATGCCGGCCTGCGCGTCGTCCCGAGCGAAGCCAACTTCCTGCTCGTGCTGTTCGAAGGCGCCGTCACCGCCGAGACCGCATACAAGGCGCTGCTCAGCCGCGGCTATATCGTGCGCTGGCTGCCGGGGCAGGGGCTCGCCAATGGCTTGCGCATGACGATCGGCACCGAGGACGAGACGCGCGGTCTTGCCGAGGCGCTGCGCGAGATCGTCGCGGGGTGACGATCAAGGCGCTCGCCTTCGACGTGTTCGGCACCGTCGTCGATTGGCGGACGAGCATCGCGCGCGAAGTTGCGGCAGTGTTCGCGAGGATCGGGCGCGAGGATCTCGATCCGGCGCGTTTCGCAGACGACTGGCGCGGCCTGTATCAGCCGGCGATGGAAGCGTGCCGTTTGGGCCGGCGCGCTTATACGCGGCTCGACGTGCTCAACCGCGAGACGCTCGATGCGCTGGTCGAGCGGCTCGGCATCGCGGCGGATGAAGCGACGCTCGCCGATCTGGCGCTGGCGTGGCGGCGGCTCGATCCGTGGCCCGATGCGGTTGCGGGATTGACGCGGCTCAAGGCGCGCTTCCCGATCGTCACGCTGTCGAACGGCAATGTCGCGCTCATGCTCGCGCTGGCGCGGCATGGCGGGCTGCCGTGGGATGCGATCCTCGGAGCCGAGGCGACCGGGATCTACAAGCCGTTGCCGCAGGCCTATCTCGGTACCGCCGATATTCTGGGGATAGCGCCCGAAGCGCTATGCCTCGTCGCCGCGCATCACAGCGATCTTGCCGCGGCGCGGGCGTGTGGGCTGGCGACCGCCTATGTCGATCGGCCGATGGAATTGGGCGGCGCGCCCAAGCCCGACCGCGCCGCGGAACAGGCCTGGGATTACAGCGCCGAGTCGCTGACCGAATTGGCCGACCGCCTCGGCTGCTGAGGCGTCAGCCCGCCGCCAGCATTTCCTTCAACGGCACGTCCGCATCGGCCAGCAACGCGGGATCGATCACGGCGCGTGCCACCACCAGCGCACGGCCCTGGACGTAATCGCGCGTCATGTTGACGCAATCGAGCGCGATCACCTTGCCGCCCTTGAGATAGACGACCGAGAAGCGCCGCGTCGCGACATCGCCGCGCAGCACCGCCGTATCGAAGCCGGTCGAAAGCCCGACGGTCTGCAGCTTCAGATCATATTGGTTCGACCAGAACCACGGCACCGCATCATACGGCTGCGGATCGCCCGTCAGCACGCGCGCGACGACCGTCGCCTGGTCGTTGGCGTTCTGGACCGATTCGAGCCGGATCGTCGCGCCATCGGCATAGGGGTTGGGGTGCGCGGCACAGTCGCCGATCGCGAACACGTCGGGAAGCGAGGTGCGGCAGAAGGCATCGACCGTCACGCCATTGCCGCCAGCGGCGCCCGCCTCGATCAGCGGCGCGACCGCTGGGAGGATGCCGATCCCGACGACCACCATGCTGCCCGCCACCACGCTGCCATCGGCGAGCCGTACCCCGGTCGCAGCGCCGTCTTGGCCCTCGATGCTTGTGACCGTGACGCCGGTGCGCAGGTCGACGCCGTGCGCGCGGTGCTCGGCCTCGTAGAAATGCGAGAGCGCTTCGCCGGCAACGCGCGCAAGCACGCGCGGTGCCGCCTCGAGCACGGTGACGTGCTTGCCGAGCTTGGTCAGCACCGCCGCCGCCTCGAGCCCGATATAGCCGCCACCGACCACGATGACGTGGCTTACCTCGGGCAGTTTGGCGATCATCTGGTCGACATCGGTGCGGGTGCGCACGCCGTGGACGCCGCGTAGGTCATGCCCGGCGCACGTCAATCGGCGTGGCGGACCGCCGGTCGCCCAGATCAGGTTCGAATAGCCGATGGTCGCACCCTCGGCGGTGGTGACGACGTGCGCGGCAGGATCGACCGATACCACGGTGCGGCCCGGCAGAAGCGTGATCGTGCGCTCGATCCAGAAGGCCGCGGGCCGGATCAGGATCCGCTCGAAGGGCTTTTCGCCAGCGAGATAGTCCTTCGACAGCGGGGGGCGCTCATAGGGAAGCTCGGGTTCGTCACCGAGCAGCGCGATCGTCCCCTCGAAACCGCGCTGGCGCAGCGCGATCGCCGCTTGCGCCCCGCCATGCCCCGCACCCACGATCAAAACGTCGAACGAAAGCGCGGTGTCGGTCATGTCGGCCCCTCTTGATCCTCGTGGCGGCTGACGTGCGGGCAACGCGCCGTTCTGTCCAGCCCGAAGCGCGATATCAGCCGCGTGGCCGCCGCGCCGGGAGCGGGATGAAGTTCAAGGCGGCAAAGGCCAGCGCGGCCCCGCTGATGATCGACGCGAACCAGCCGATTGCGCCGAACACCGCGCCCCACGCGATCATCGACAGAGCGAGTGCCAGCGCGAGGAGCGTCCACGCGGTTGCGCGCAACCTGGTGGCGCGGCCCCGCGGACACGCGCGCCGGAAGCGCTTGCCGTGATGCTGGTCGGTCGCCAGCCCGAACAGCACGAAGGCGAGGATAGCGGCAAGGAAGGGGAGCGCGGTCATCCGCGCGCCTGGCTGCGCGATCGGCGTCGCGCGGGCACATGCCGGTGAACGCCGCGCGCGATCGCGGCATAGGCAAGCCCGAGCGCGAGCAGCGTCAGGTCGACACCGGCGAGCGTGGCGTCGCCCGCCGCGATCGTCGCCGGCAAGCCGCGCGCGGTCGCCATTATGTCGAACAGCGGGAGCGCGAGCAGCAGCGCTGCGGTCAGCGCGAGTTGCTCGACCCAGGCACGCCGCGGGCGGCGGAGAAAGGCGTGGAGCAGCAGCGCTCCCCAGAGTACGAACATGGTATTGATCTCGGCCTCGGCGCGCGCCGGGAGGGTGAGCGGCAGCAGGCGGTTCGCCCACAGGAAGCCGACCATCGCCGCCGGGAAGCCCGCGACGAAACCGATATTGAGCCGCTCGACCAGGCGGAAGCCGAACGGCGGGCGTGCCGGATCGGGCAATTTCTCGCGGCGCTTGACGCTCCACAGCACCAGCCCGCTTGCGACCATCACCGATCCGCCGATGCCGCACAGGAAATAGACCCAGCGGATCGCGGCGTCGGCGAAGCGCCCGGCATGGACCCCGATCATCGCGCCTGCCGTTACCGCGGCCGCGCCCGGCAGCGGGGAGGCCCAGAGCAGGCGTCCGCTCAAGCCGTCATAGGTCAGCCGCGGCGTCAGGCTCGACAGCGTGCCGTGGTTGCTTTGCGACAGCAGGATCCGCGCCGAGGCATCGCCCGGTGCGGTGACGCTGATGATATCGACCGGCGCGCCGAGCCGCCGCTCGCCATCGCGCAGCACCGCGGCAAGATCGACCAGCGGGGCGGGCCGGTCGGCACGCAGGACTGCCGGAGCTTCGGGATAGAGCAATCGACCGAAGCTGAAGGGGGCGCTGTAATTGGCGACCGCTGCCCACGGCATCAGCAGCGTCATCAGCGTGACGAGCCCGGTATAGGTGATCATCAAGTGAAACGGCAGGCCGAGCACCGCGACGGCATTGTGCCCGTCGAGCCACGAGCGTTGCCCCTTGCCGCCGCGAAAGGTGAAGAAATCGCGGAAGATCTTCTTGTGCGTCACGATCCCGCTGAGGATCGCGACGAGCATGAACATCGCGCAGATCCCGACCACCCAGCGCGCGACGTAATACGGCACGTAATGCAGGTCGAAGTGGAAACGGTAGAAGAAGTCGCCGCCGAGTGTCGCGCGCGCCACGACCTTGGCGCCATTGGCGTCGATGCGCGCGCTGGTCTCTCCGGGCGTGGGCGGCGCTTTGGCGCCCGGCACCCAGAAGACGCTGCCGCTCGCCGAGCGCGTGCTCGGCACGGTGATGAACCAGCTTGCGGCGTCAGGGGCTTCGCGGTGTAGCAGCAACTGCGCGCCGCGGACGACGCGCGCTGGCTGCTCGATCGGCGGGAGTTCGGGTTGCGCCCAGCGGTTGATCGCCTCGCGCCAATAGGCGGCGGTGCCCGTCACGAAGACGATGAATAGCACCCAGCCGACGAGCAGCCCCGACCAGGTGTGGAGCGTCGCCTGGCTCTGCCGGAAGCCCATGCTCACGCGCGACCCGTCAGCGCGATCGACCCGAACGCGATCGCCGCGGCGATGCCGCCGCCGAGCAGCGTCGTCCACGCCGCGCGCCAGCCGCTGCGCGCGGCGAACGCCCACATCGCGGTGAAGGCGCATAGCGCGAACGCGACGAGCGTCGCGGTGAAGGTCGCCTCGGCTGGCCCGCCGGGCAGGATCCGCGCGAGCGCCATCGCCCACAGGCTCGCCACCGCATAGCCGCCGGGCATGGCGACGACGACGCGCAGCGCGGTGTCGGCGCGGTGTCGCCAAACGCGTCGGTCGTGCTTCATGCCCTGCCGCATCTGCCCTCAGAACCGATAGGCGATCGTGCCCTGAACGGTGCGGCGGTTGCCGTACCAGCACCAGGCATAATCGAGATAGCAGGTCGTGACATATTTCTTGTCGAACAGGTTGGCGGCGTTGACCCCGAGCGAGACGCCCGCGAAGCGCGGCGCGATCGTGCCGAGATCGAAGCGCACCAGCGCATCGACCAGCGTGAAACCCGGCGTGCTCGTCCGCGCAGCACCACCGGCATAGATGCTGTCGACATGGCGCACCGCGCCGCCGATCGCGAAGCCCTGCCACTTGCCGCCGCGCGGCGCCCATTCGAGATTGCCCGACACGCCGCCGCGCCCGACGCCGAGGATCCCCGCGCCGATATTGGCGGGGTTGGCGTCGGCGGTGGTGCGGACCTTCTGCCGGCTATAGGCGAGCTTGGCGTTGAAGCCGTAGGGCAGCGGCGCGCTCGCCTCGACCTCGACGCCGCTCGAGCGGACCCGGCCGCTCTGCGTCGAGACGTTGGTGAGCGGGTTGGTGGTGATGAGGTTGGTCTGATCGATCCGGAACCACGCGCCGGTGACGAGAATCTGCGTGCCCGGCACGGTGTATTTGGCACCGGCTTCGATCTGCTTGCCCTCAGACGGCTTGGCGACGGTGATCACGCCGTTCGGCTGCGACAGCGTGCCGTTGGGCTCGAAGGAGGTCGAGTAACTGACATAGGGCGCGAGCCCGAACGGCAGCGTGTAGAGCGCACCGGCGCGATAGGTGAATTTCTGCGAGTCCTGCGACGCGGTGTTCGGTCCGGTGCGCACCGACGCCCAGTCCTGCCGCCCGCTCAGCAACACCCGCAATGCGCCGAGCGACAGCTGGTCCTGCGCATAGACGCCCGCCTGGTTCGAGCGGGGCGTGTTGTCGTTCAGGCTGAAAGAGTTCGGCACCGCGGCAGGGCTCTGCGGCACGACCATCGTGCCATAGACGGGGGCATAGCCGTTGAGCGGGGTCGCCGAGCCGAAGGCGTTGATCGAGCGCGCGGTGCCGGTCTGGTAATCGACGCCGAACAGCACGTCATGCTTCACCGTGCCCGTGGCGAAACGGCCATGGATCTGATTGTCGAACACCCACGAGTCGCTGCGCTCGCGCGTCGCGTAGGAGGCGCGGTTGTAGAGCGTCAAGTTCGGGTTGGCGGTGTCGACCAGCGATCCCGACGCATAGACGATCCCGAGCCGCGCGGTGCCATGCTGGTAGCGGCCCGAGGCGCGGATGTTCCAGTCGGGGTTGATCTCGTGCGTCAGGATATAGGTCGCGGCGACCTGCTCGCGCTTGAAGTAATTGCCAGGCTCGCCGAAATCGGTCGAGGTTGCGAGTTGGCCGTTGGGGTTGGGCAAGAAGGTGCCCGACGCCGGGAACACGCCGTAGCTGCCGTTCTGCGGATCGTTCGAGTAGGCGCCGAGGAGCGTCAGCTTGGTCGCAGGATCGAGGTTGAAGGTCAGCGCGCCCGAAACGGTCTGGCGCTCGCGCGCGCTGAACGTCTGCTGCGTGTGTGCGCCGTTGACGCTGCCGTTGATGCGCCACAGCAGCGCATCGCCGATCTTGCCGCCGACATCGGCATCGGCGCGGTACAGGTCGTAGCTGCCGTAGGTGCCCGACACCGCACCGTAGAGCGGCTTGTCGAGCGGCAGCTTGCTCGACAGCGCGACGAGTCCCCCCGGGCCCGACTGGCCGTAGAGCACCGAGGCGGGGCCCTTGATCACTTCGATCCGGTCGAGCCGCGAGACGTCGATCTGGGGCTCGAGATAGCTTGCCCCGCCGATCAGCTTGAGCCCGTCGAGAAATTGCGGTGCATCGAAGCCGCGCAGCTTGAACTGGTCATAGACTTCGGCGCTCGACCCGCGCTGCTCGGTGGTGACGCCGGCGACGAAGCGTAGCGCCTGGTTGAGGTTCGACAGGCCGAGATCTGCAATCTCGGCGGCGCTAATGACGCTGATCGATTGCGGCGTCTCGGCGATCGGTGCCGAGCTCTTGGTGCCGGCGGTGGCCTCGCTGCTTGGGCGCGCGCCGGTGACGACGATCGCAGGGCCGTCTTCCGCTTCGTCCTCCGCCATCGCCGGTGCGGCATAGACGGCTGAGCTCAGCAGCACTGCGGAGATGACAAAACGCTTCATTCACTGGTCCCTTTGGTGTCGCGAGGCCTAGTGACGTATTTGCGAACGCTTATCAATAGCGTTATCAAGAAGGCGTCAGAGCGTCTCGCTCGCCTGGGAGATCGCGCTGTAGATTTCGCCCAGGCTAGCATTGTCGATGCAGTAGGGCGGCATGACGTAGACGGTGTTGCCGAGCGGACGGAGCAGCAGGTCGCGCTGTTTGAAGAACGCGAGCAGCCGTGGGCCGAGGCCATCGAGATAGGTGCCCGTCGCGCTCGCCATTTCGAACGCCGCGATCGTCCCGCAGATGCGGGCATTGTGAATCGTCGACACCTGGCGCAACTGCTCGGCCCAGCCCGCCTGGCGCCGCGCGAGATCGGCGATGCGATTGAGCACGGGCTCGGTGCGCCAGATCTCGAGATTGGCGTTGGCGGCGGCGCACGCGATCGGGTTCGCGGTGTAGCTCGACGAGTGGAAGAACATCCGCGAGCGGTCGTCCGAATAGTGCGCGTCGAAGATTTCGGCGGTTGCCATCGTCACTGCGAGCGGAACCGCGCCGCCCGTCAGGCCCTTCGACAGGCACAGGATGTCGGGCACGACGCCGGCTTGCTCGCACGCCAGGAGCGTGCCGGTGCGGCCCCATGCTGTCATCACTTCGTCGGCGATGAACAGCACGCCGTGCCGCGCGCAGATCGCGCGCATCTCGGCGAGCACGCGAGGCGGATAGAAGAGCATCCCGCCCGCGCCGAGCACCAACGGCTCGACGATGAACGCGGCCGGCGCGGCACGGCACGCCAGCTCGAGCGCATCGAGCGTCGCCTGCTCGGCGCCAGCGGCGGGGTAGGGGATCGTGCCGACATCGAACAGCAGCGGCGCATAGGCCTGGTTGTATACCCCGCGCGCGCCGATCGACATCGCGCCGATCGTGTCGCCGTGATAGCTGTGCTCGAGCACGAGGATGCGGCTGCGCGGTTCACCGCGATTGGCGAAGAACCCGAGCGCCATCTTGAGCGCGACCTCGACCGCGGTCGATCCCGAATCCGAGAAGAAGACATGCTCGAGTGCGGGCGGCATGATCTCCAACAGGCCTTGCGCGAGCGTCTCGGCGGGCTCGTGCGTCCAGCCGGCGAAGATGATCTGGTCCATCTTGCTCGCTTGATCGGCGATCGCCGCCATGATCGCGGGATGGCAATGGCCATGCGTCGTCACCCACCACGACGAGATCGCATCGATGATCCGGCGGCCGTCATCGGTGTAGAGAAACGCGCCCTCGGTGCGCGTGACACGCGGGATCGTCTCGCCGAGGCCGTGCTGCGTGAACGGGTGCCAGACGGGCGAGCTCATCGGAAATCCTCGAGCGAGAAGTGGGCAGCAAAGGCGGCGGCAAGCGTCGCGCGGTCGAGCGTCGGCAGCAACGGCAACCGACCGAGGCGGCGGACGCCCCCGATCCGCGCGATCGTCGCCTCGCTGTCCTCGACCGGCTCGCCGATAAAGGCCACGCCAAGGATCGGCACGCCGCGCGCGCGCAGCGCCTCGATCGAAAGCAGGCTGTGGTTGATCGTGCCGAGCGCGGTGCGCGCGACGAGCACCACGGGATCGCCCCAGCGTGCGAAGATGTCGGCGTAGAGCGTCGTGTCGTTGACCGGCACGAGCACGCCGCCCGCGCCTTCGATCACCAGCGTGCCATCGTGCGGCGGCGGATCGAGCGCGTCGGCATCAATCGTCACGCCGTCGATCCGTGCCGCGCGGTGCGGCGAGCACGGTGTGACGAGCCGATACGCCTCGGGCAGGATATGGCTCGCGGGCAGGCCGCTCAGCGCCGCGACGCGCGCGGCATCGCTGCCGTCGTCGAGCCCGGCTTGCACGGGTTTCCAATAGGACGCGCCGAGCGCTCCGGCGAGCGCGGCGGCAAAGACGGTCTTGCCGATGTCGGTATCGGTGCCGGTGACGACGATGCGGGGGATCATGACAAAGCTTCCAGGCAAGTGGCGAGACGGTCGATATCGGCGATGTCGACGTTGAGCGTGATCGAGATGCGCAGCCGCGCGCTTCCCGGCGGCACCGTCGGCGGGCGGATGCCGCGCACGTCGAAGCCCGCCGCCTGCAGGCGCGCGGCGAGCGCCATCGTCGCTTCGGCGTCGCCGACGATCAGCGGAAGGATCTGCGAGCCCGACACCGTCGCCCCAAGCGGCGCGAGCACCGCGCCGGCATGGGCGATCAGCGCGTCGAGCCGGGTGCGGCGCTCGGGTTCGTCGGCGAGGATGGCGAGCGCGGCGCGCACTGCGCTTGCCATTAACGGGGAGGGGGCGGTCGAGAAGATGAATGCGCGGCCGCGATTGATCAGGAAATCGCGCACCACCGCGGGGCCGCATACCAGCGCGCCTTCGCAGCCGAGCGCCTTGCCGCAGGTGCGCATCGTGATCACGTCGGCGCGTCCGTCGAGCGCGGCAGCCAAACCGCGACCGTCGGGACCGAACACGCCGGTGGCATGTGCCTCGTCGATCAGCAGCATGGCGTCGTGGCGTTGCGCGATACCGGCGAGATCGGCGAGCGGGGCCTGGTCGCCGTCCATGCTGTAGAGGCTCTCGACCGCGATCCACGGCGTGCCCGTTCCGCCCGCGCGGCGCCAGGCGGCGATCGCATCATCGAACGCTTGTGCGTCGTTATGCGCGACGCCCTGTGCCGGTGCGCGCGCGAGGCGCATTCCGTCATGTGCGCTGGCGTGGATCAGCGCGTCGTGCAGGATCAGGTCGCCGGTCTGCGGCAACGTGGCGAACAAGGCGGCGTTGGCGGCAAAGCCACTCGAGAAATAGAGCGCGGTTTCGCTACCGAAGAAGGCGGCGGCTTCGGCTTCGAGCCCTTCGTGCTCGGGATCGTTGC
The DNA here is from genome assembly GCF_004354345.1 of Sphingomonas sp. AAP5. Taxonomy (NCBI): domain Bacteria; kingdom Pseudomonadati; phylum Pseudomonadota; class Alphaproteobacteria; order Sphingomonadales; family Sphingomonadaceae; genus Sphingomonas; species Sphingomonas sp. AAP5. The sequence goes on from NZ_CP037913.1 coordinate 481,681, forward strand.
CGCGCAGCAGCCGCGATCCGCCCGAGCCGATCGACACGCCGCGGTCGAGCGCCGCTGCGACGGCTTCGCGCAGGCGCGGCGAGGCGGCGAGACCGAGATAGTCGTTCGAGGCGAAATCGAGCCCGGCGCGGGGGGAGAGGCTGCGGCGGCGGTGGGAGTGGCCAAGCGATTCGAGATCGCGGGCGTGGGCGGCGAGGACGGACATCGCGCACGCCCTAACGCGGTTGGCCGCGTCGCGCGATGGGGTTGCGGTTAGAAGCGATCGCCGTCGCCCGCCTTATTTTCGTCATCCCCGCAAAAGCGGGGATCCCGCTCCTGGCCCGCGGTGCGCAGGAGAAGCGGGACCCTCGCTTTCGCGAGGGTTACGGGGGGCAGGATATCGGGTGGCGCTCAGGAAAAGCCGACGACCGCGTGCGGCACGTACGGCTCTTCGAGCCGCGCGATCTCGGCCTCGGTCAGCCCAATCTCGAGCGCCGCCAGCGCGTCGTCGAGATGCGCGAGCTTCGATGCGCCGACGATCGGCGCGGAAACCTCGGGCTTGGCCAGCACCCAGGCGAGCGCGATCTGCGCGCGCGCCACGCCGCGCTCGGTCGCGATCTCGGCGACGCGCTCGACCACGCGGCGGTCGGCATCGTTGGTGTGGCGGTACAAGGTCGCGCCGAACGCGTCGGTTGCCGAGCGCTCGGTCGCATCGTCCCAGTCGCGCGTCAGCCGGCCGCGCGCGAGCGGGCTCCACGGGATCACGCCAATCCCTTCGGCGGCGCAGAGCGGCAGCATCTCGCGCTCCTCCTCGCGGTAGAGCAGGTTGAGATAATCCTGCATCGTCGCAAAGCGCGTCCAGCCATTCGCCTCGGACGTGTGCAGCATCGTCGCGAACTGCCAGGCGAACATCGACGAGGCACCGATATAGCGCGCCTTGCCCGCCTTGACGACGTCGTGGAGCGCCTCGAGCGTCTCCTCGATTTCAACGTCCGGGTCGAAGCGGTGGATCTGGTAGAGATCGACATAGTCGGTGCCGAGCCGCGTCAGGCTGGCATCGATCTCGGTCAGGATCGCCTTGCGGCTGAGCCCGGCGCCGTTCGGGCCGGGACGCATCCGGCCGTGCACCTTGGTCGCGATCACGACCTCGTCGCGGCGCGTAAAGTCCTTGAGTGCACGCCCGACGATTTCCTCCGACGTGCCGTCCGAATAGACATTGGCGGTGTCGAAGAAATTGATCCCGGCTTCGACCGCCTTTTGCAGGATCGGGCGGCTGGCCGCTTCGTCGAGCGTCCAGGCGTGGGTGCCGCGATCGGGCACGCCGAAGGTCATGCAGCCGAGGCACAGCCGCGAGACGTCGAGCCCGGTTGCGCCGAGTTTGATGTAATCCATGTGCGCTCCTCGCTTGGTGTCGGATTGCCAACGAACCAGCGGCGAGAGCGCTCCGGCTTATTTCTTGGGCGTGACCCACACCGAAACCGGCACGACGAACTTGCCGGGCGCTGGCTTGCCGACATCGACGCGGTCGGCGGTGACGAGTTCGCCCGAGGTGAGCGTGAAGGACGCCCAGGGCTTGGGCATGCGGCCGAAGACCATCTTCTGGATAGGCTCGCCGGTGGCGGAATTCATGATCGTTGCGGTGACACTCATGTGGGTGCCGTTAGCGAGCGAGCGGCGCGCCTGTCCAGCGGTGTGCGACGAGCCGGCACTTTTCCGGTCAAGCGGCGTTCAGTTGCCGCGGCTATGGCTGTGTTCAGGACCAGGGCGAATGCCCGAAACGAAGAAGCCTCGCGCCATGCAGACCAAACCGTGACCGAGATCCCTGCCGCCACGGCGAACACGCCCGAGGGCGACCGCGCGACCGTCGAGACACCGGCGCGGCGCCGCTGGCGCCTCGTGCGCAACGTACTGCTCGCGATCCTGGCCGTGCTCTTCGCGATCTGGCTGGTGCTCTACATGACCAAGGGGCGCTTCCTGAAGCCGACCTTCGAACGCGTGGTGGGATCGCTGACGCATCGCACCGTCGGCGTGCGGGGCGATTTTCAGCTGTTCTTCGACCCGTTCCAGATCAAGTTCCTCGCCGAGGGGCTGACGATCTCGAACCCGTCCTGGGCGAGCAAGCCAAATCTGTTCGAGGCGAAGAAGATCGACACGCGGATTGCGCCGCTGTCGCTGCTGTTCGGCAAGCGTCGGCTCTATTTCCTCGATCTCGCCGACGGCGCGGTCGATCTCGAATGGAGCCCCGACCATAGCACCAACAGCTGGACTTTCAGCCAGACCAAGGGCGGCAAGCCGCTTGCCTTCCCGACGATCGACCGCGCGACGCTTGCGGGGACGACGGTGCGCTATCGCGACACGCGGATGCGGCTGCTTGCCGATCTGAGCTTCGCGACGATCAAGTCGACCGACGCGAAGATCGGCGACAAGGTTGATTTCACCGGCAATGGCGTGGTGCGCGATACGCCGTTCACGCTGAGCGGCGCGTTGCTCTCACCCGACCAGACCGTCGCGCGTGGCGCCAACACGCTGACGATGACCGCGCACGCCGCACACAACGTGATCGATGTCGCGGGCACGCTGCCGAGCCTGGCCGAGATCGAGAAGGTGCCGCTCGACGTGACGGCGCGTGGGCGCAACATGGCCGAACTGCTGCATATCATCGGCGTCACCATTCCGCAGTCGCGCACCTATGTCCTCAAAGCGCAACTGGTGAAGACCGGCACCACCTATGCCTTCACGCATCTGCGCGGCCGCTTCGGCGCGAGCGATCTGGCGGGGCGCTTCACGGTCGAGAATATCGCGCCGCGCATCCACATCGCCGCGACGCTGGCGAGCAAGAAGGTCGACATCATCGATCTCGCGCCGTTCATCGGCTATAATCCTGATCTGATCGCAGCCAAGGGCGTCCAGGCGGCAGCCGCCGCTACGGGTGCCGCACCGGCGCGCCTGCTGCCCGACGCGTCGCTCGATATTGCCGCGCTCCACGCGTTCGATGCGGATCTGAAATGGACGGTCGGCACGGTCCGTTCGAAGAACGTGCCGGTCTCGAACATCGACCTGACGCTCGCGCTCAAGGACAGCGTGCTCAAGCTCTCGCCGCTGACCTTCTCGATGGCGCGCGGCAATGTCGCGTCCGACATCGTGCTCGACACGCGCCGCCGGCCGACCCAGGCGAGCTACGACATCCGCCTGGCCTCGACCCCGATGGGGCGGCTGCTCGCCGGGTTCGGCGTCGCCGAGGCGGGGACGACGGGGACGATCAAGGGGCGGATCCAGCTCGTCGGCAGCGGCGACAGCCTGCACGATTCGCTCGCCAATGCGAACGGAAGGATCGCGTTCGTGATGCCCGCCGGCAGCTTCTGGACGCGCAACGTTCAGTTGAGCGAGCTCGATATCGGCACCTTCGTCCAGAAGATGTTCCAGGACAAATTGAAGGAGCCGGTGCGGATCAATTGTGGGCTGGTCGCCTTCACGGTGCGCAAGGGCGCGGCGGCGGCGGATCCGATCCTGATCGATACGAGCAAGAACGTGATCGCGGCGACGGGCGGGTTCAGCTTCGGGACCGAGGCGCTCGATCTCGCCTTCCGCGCCGATGGCAAGAAGTTCAGCCTGCTTTCGGCGCAGTCGCCGGTCGGGCTCAACGGCCGTTTCGCCAAGCCGGGGATTTCGGTGATCAGCCCCGATTTGATCGGTCGCGCGGGGACCGGGCTTGGGCTGGCGCTGCTCGCCACGCCGCCGGCAGCGTTGCTCGCGTTTATCGACGTGGGGGATGCCAAGGCCGCAGCCTGCGCGCCGATCCTTGCGGCAAAGCCCGCCGCGGCGCAGCGCACGACCAAGGGCAAGCCGCGCGATGACGTCGGCAACGGCACGCCTGAAAAGGGCGCTGGCAAGCGGAAGAAGTTTCTGGGGATTTTCTGAGGAGGCGCCTCCGTCACAGCACCCCGGCGAAGGCCGGGGCCCAGGGGTGCAGGCTCCAACGGCGCGTGCAACGCGCTCTTTCAGAACGCTTGCCTCTGGGCCCCGGCCTTCGCCGGGGAACGATGCGGGAAAAGTCGGAGGTAGCCCGTCAGCGCGCCTTGCGCAGCCGCTTCGCATTCCCGGTCGCCGCCTTGTGCACTGGCGCGACCACATCGCGGCCCATCTTCGCGCTAGTCTCGAGCGCGGTCAGCGCGTGCATGCTCGAGCGTTCAGAAAGCGCGGCAAGTTCGAACAGCGTCGGCGGGCGGCCGCGCAGCCACATCGCGCCGAGCTCCTGTGCCTGCGCGACATAGCCCGCCTGCAGCGCCATCAACGCCTGCATGCCCGCCGTCCCGGATGCCGAGAAGGCGGCGAGTTTCTCGGGCACCATCCGGCCGAGCTCGGCATAATCACCACTGAGCGGCGCGCGCATCGCTTCGCCGATCGTGTTGGTGCGCGAGGCGATCACCGCATGTGAGGCGGTCGCGGTTTCGCTCAATCGCTCGCCGGTCGCACCGACCGACCCCCATGCCGACATGACACGCGTCCAATAGGCAAAGGGGTCGATCATAGGTGCATCCCGATAAAGGGCCGCGGCCCTCGCGGTTAGGCGAGGGTGCGGACGTTGGGTTCGCGCGCGTAGAAACGCTTTGCGGCAGCGGCGATGAAGCCATCGTCGAGCCCCGTCACGCCTTCATCGGCCTCGACACCGGCCTTGTCGAGCAAAGGCTTTGCCGCAGCACTCGCGCCGACCGCCTTGAGGTGCCCGAACGCGTCCATCACCCATTGGACGGCAGCGCCTTCCTTGAGCAATGTCGCAGTACCGTCCTTCGACAGCACGACCGCCGCCGCATCGAACAGCTGCGACGGCGAACCGGCGAGCTGGCCATCGGCCTTCTTCATCGACCCGTCGGACAGCTTGGCACCGCCGACCTTGGGCGCGACGAGGAAGACCTTCGCCTTCGCCTTCGTGATCGCCGCGACCAGCGTGTCGAGCTCGCCCGCATCGGTGCCATCCGCGATCAGCACGCCGACGGTACGCCCTTCGAGCGTCGCCTTCATGTTCTTGTGGATCGACAGCGCGTCGGACGGCTTCATGTCGACCGGCTCACGCGCCGCCTCGGCCTTGTCGGGCAGCGGAATGCCGAGCCCGTCGGCGACGCGCTTGGCGAATGCTTCGTCGACGTTGCGCAGGTTCGCCACCATCCGCGGCGGGACTTGGTCGAGCGTCCCGACCTTCGACAGCTCGAACACGAATGACGAGGCGATATGCGCTTGCTCGCTCTCGGTCTGCGAGTTCAGGAACAGTCGTGCCTGGCTGTAATGGTCGCTGAACGTCTCCGAGCGGATGCGCAGCTTGTCGCCGGTTTCGTTCGGACCGGTCGCGGCATTGACCGTGGCGAAGCCCTTCGGGCTTTCGCGCGGGCCGCCTTCCTCGCCATGTGCGCCGAGGCTGTTGGGCTCGTAATTCGCCCGCCCCTTCGGCACCTGCGTCTGCATCATTCCGTCGCGCTGGAAGTTGCCGAACGGGCACCGCGGCGCGTTGATCGGGATCTGGTGGAAGTTGGTCGTGCCCAAACGCGACTTCTGCGTGTCGAGGTACGAGAACAACCGGCCCTGCAGCAGCGGATCGTTCGAGAAGTCGATCCCCGGCACGATGTTGGTCGGCAGGAAAGCGACCTGCTCGGTCTCCGCAAAGAAGTTGTCGACGTTGCGGTTGAGCACCATCCGCCCGATGATCCGCACGGGGATGTCGTCCTCGGGGATCAGCTTGGTCGAATCGAGCACGTCATAGGGCTGCGCATCGGCGAAGGCCTGGTCGAACACCTGGATGCCGAGCTCCCATTCGGGGAAGTCGCCGCCATCGATCGCCTCGAACAGGTCGCGGCGGTGATAGTCGTTATCGGCCGCCTGGAGCTTCAGCGCCTCGTCCCAGATCGTCGACTGGATGCCGAGCTTGGGCTTCCAGTGGAACTTGACGAAGCTCGTCTTGCCCTCTGCATTGACCAGCTTGAAGGTGTGGATGCCGAAGCCTTCCATCATCCGCAGCGAGCGCGGCAGCGTGCGGTCGGACATTGCCCAGAACAGCATGTGCGTCGCTTCCGGGGTGAGCGATGCCCAGTCCCAGAAAGTGTCGTGCGCGCTGCCGGCCTGCGGATAGCCGCGATCGGCCTCCATCTTCACCGCGTGGATCAGGTCGGGAAACTTGATCGCGTCCTGGATGAAGAACACCGGGATGTTGTTGCCAACCAGATCCCAATTGCCTTCACGCGTGTACAGCTTGACGGCGAAGCCGCGGACGTCGCGCGGGGTATCGACCGAACCCGATCCGCCCGCGACGGTCGAGAAACGGACGAACACTTCGGTCTTCTCGCCCTTGGTGAAGACGGCTGCCTTGGAGAGGTCCGAAATGTCGTCGGTCGCCTCGAAATAGCCGTGCGCGCCCGACCCGCGGGCGTGGACGATCCGCTCGGGGATGCGCTCATGGTCGAAGTGGAAGATCTTCTCGCGCAGCACGAAATCCTCGAGCAGCGTCGGCCCACGCTCGCCCGAGCGCAGGCTGTTCTGATTGTCGGAGATCGGCACGCCGTGGTTGGTCGTCAGCACGGCATCGCCGTCGCCGGCCTGTTGGTGGGTTTCGCCCGCGTTGCCGCGGGTCGTCTCGGGGGTGGTGGCCATCTCATGTCTCCGGGAAAAATATCGTGCGCTGTCGACAAGCGCGCGCCAGCGCGCCCATTCGGAAAACCTCGCGGTCAAGGAACGACCCGGCCGCGGATTCTTTCCGCCGCAATCGCAATATAGTACCGAAGGCTCGCCTCGCCTCAGCGAGCGAGGGCATCGTGCAGGCGGTCGACCAAGGCGCGCGCTCGCGCCGTCTCGCACACGGCAGATCCGAGCAGATTTGCGATCGTTTTACACGCATCGCCATGGTCGATCGCAACTTGCATCGCGGCGAGGTAGTTGGTCAGTGCGGTCAATGGCTGGCTGAGATCGTGGACGATCTCGGCCAAGTCTGCGTCGTCGTCGATCGTGCTCAATGGACGAGCCCGGCGGCGAACGCGATGCGCAGCGCGTCCGGCAGCGATTGGACGTGAAGCTTGGTCATCATGTGCGCGCGATACACTTCGACCGTGCGCGGGCTGATGGCGAGGTCATGCGCGATCACCTTGTTGACCTTGCCGGCGATCAACCCACACAGCACATCGACTTCGCGCGGCGCCAGCCGGGCGATTTGTTTCTGCGCCGCGGCGATGCGAGCGGCATCCTCGCCAGCGCGCGTCAGCCGATCGAACGCGCGTTCTACCGTTTCGAGCAGTGTCATGTGGTCATACGGCTTTTCGAGAAAGTCGATCGCGCCGCGTTTCATCGCCTCGATGGCGACGGCGATGTTGCCGTGCCCGGTGACGATCACGCACAGAAAGGGCAGCGCTTCGCGGCGCAAGGTAGCGAGCACCTCCAGCCCGGTCAGTCCGGGCATGCGCAAGTCGAGCAGGACGATCCCGGGATCGAGCTTGGGCGCCGCGTCGAGAAAGGCGTCGCCCGAGGCGAAGCATTCGGCATCGAAATCCCTGCGCAGGGTGAGCAATGTCAGCAGCGAGCAACGGACCGGTTCGTCGTCGTCGACTATGTAGATGCGCTTCGCCATGGAGCCTCGCTTGCGGGAGTGGGGTGCGACAAATTGGGGGAAGGGGGGCCAGAAACTGGCCGAGCGATGGGGAACAGCAGATCGAACCGCGCGCCCTGGCCCAGGTTGCTCTGGACGGAGATCACCCCGGAATGGGTCTGGACGATACGGCGGACGATCGCCAGACCGATCCCGCTTGCCTCATTGCCATCCTTGGAACTGGCGAACGGCTCGAAGATGTGATCGATGATCTCCGGCCGGATCCCCGCCCCATCGTCGCAGACGAACAGCCGGACCGACCGCGCGCGCGCATCCCCGCTTGGCTCAGCCGCAGTGCCAATCGTGATCGTGCCGCCGCGCGGGCCGATCGCCTGTGCTGCGTTGACCGTCAGGTTGAGGACGATTTGATAAAGCTGGCACACGTTTCCTTCGATCGCGGGCACGGGTGCGAGCGCGTCGACGATCGTGATCCCGGCAGGAAAGCGCGCGCGCAGCAACGCCAGCAAATCGCGGACCAGTTCGTCGAGCCGGACCCGCTCGAGCGCGGTGGGTTCCTCGCGCGTAGAGGCCAGCATGGCGCGCGCCAGTTCGCGTGCGCGCGTCGCCGATTCGATGATCAGGTCCATGCTATGCCGATCGGTTGGGTCGGTGATCGTCTCCAGCACGAGCGGTGCGAGGATCCCCAGCGGGACGAGCGTGTTGCTGAGGTCGTGCGCCACCCCGCCGGCCAACAGGCCCAGCGTTTCGAGCTTCAGAGCGTCGTCCAGTTTGGCGCGTAACTCGGCACTGCCACGTTCGGATTTTCGCTGCAGGGTCACATCGTGGACGATGCCGGTCAGGCTGACGATCACCCCGTGCGTATCGCGCGTCGGCACCCAGCGCAGCAGCGCATCTCCCCTTTCGCCGTCGGGGCGCTGGAAACTGTATGCGACAGCGTCGGTGGCCCGGCCGTGATGCGCCGCGGCAAGGCTGGCCGCCAGCGCGGCCTGTTGCTCGACGGGAATGTACGCTGCGACGAACGATCGCCAATCGTTGCGCACGGGCGCGGTCCGGCCGTGGAGCGAATCGAACGCGGGACTGGGAACGAAGGCCATGCTTGCCAGATCGAGTTCGAAGCACGTCGTCGCCGTCATCTGCTGTATCGCGGCGAAACGCTCGGTCATTTCGCGATGGGCTTGTCGCGCCTGCCACTGCCGATCGACCAGCACTCCTGACAATACGATCGCGCCGATCGCCAGGGCGGCGGCGAGGAGGCTGGCGACGCTCGCACTCTCGCTCCGTTGCGATGCCACCAAGCCGAACAGTGCAAGACCGACCGATACGGTGGTCAGCACGCGCACGAAGACGCGGTGCGGGAGCAGCAAGCCGCACGCGACGACCAGGACATACCCCCACCGCGCCGCGCTGCTGTGCGTCGCGAGCAGATCTGTGCTGGCGATCGCTACCGCCAGCACCACGGGCAGCCATAGCCTCGGTGCAGCGGCCAACGCCGCATCGTGTCGGAGGCCATACGCACCCATCGCGCCAGCCAGGAAAACCAGCGAGGCTGCCATCGTGAGGAGCGTGAGGTTCGACGCGTCGAGTCCGGCGACGAGCATGACGAGCGCTTCGGCGGTGAGCGCGATCGGAACAAACAGGATCAGCGCGATGCGGAGATCGCGCGATCCGTGAAGCCGGTCGAGGCCGAGTTCGAGACAGGCAATACCGACCACGATCTGCAGGAGCGCCGCGCTCGGGAGCAGGCGGCCCGGCATGGCCGCGGCAAGCCAATGAGAGAATTGGCCTGGACTGACGAATATCTCCGAAACGGTCGCCCAGTCCCGCAATATGAAGGCGCCGAACAGCACGACACCGCCAGCGACAGGTGCCGCGCGACGCGGGCGATCGAGCAGTAACGGTACGACCGCGACCGCGCAGCCAGAAAATCCGACTGACGCGGCAAGGCTGTAGCCCGCATGAACTCCAAAAAATGGAGTATTTTCAATTATATAAATTGTCTCATTTAGGACAATTGCGATTGTAAGTCCTATTGAAACTATCGCAAAGGTAAGACCAGTTGCTTTCATGGGGTCCTATTTATCATCCGCCGTCTGTGTTTTTAAACTATTGGCGAATGAATTGGCAAAATTTATCACAAAGACTGCCAATTGATATGTGTTAATTTATTTCTGAGGACTAAATTTAAACTAATCTATTATAAGTTTTCCCGCAGTTTCAACCGGTGCCAAGGGCGGGTCAAATCCGTGGCGGCTCTGCGCCTTGGCGGCGGGAGCCGTCTCGCGTTCGATGGATTTGGCGCGGCGGTACGGCTAGGCTCGCCGAACGGTATCGCAGCGGGGACCAAGCGGCTGGACAATTCGACGATGCAATCCGCGCTGGCGGACGCCAAGCGCTTGCTGGGTCACGATCCTCTAGCAGCGCTCGCTCGTGTCGACGGCGTCTTGGCGGGGGGACGTGATTCGGTTGAAGCGCGCGTCCTGTTGGGCGCGGCGCTGCGCCGGGTCGGAAAGATCCGCGAGGCGCGCGATGTGTTGGCACCGCTCGCCGCCGCCATGCCGCAGGCGTGGGGGACTCATTACGAGTTCGGCATGGCGCTTGCCGCACTGGGGGCGGGGGAGGCCGCCGCCGATGCGCTCGACCAGGCCACGCGCGCCAATCCGCAATCCTCGCTCGCATGGCACGCGCTTGGCGACCAGTTGCTGCTGCTCGGGCGCCCGATCGAGGCGAATGCAGCGCAGGCGCTGATGGTGCCTGGCTGCGTCGCCGATCGCGCACTCGGCGATGCGGCTGCGGCGTTCTTCGAGCGGCGCGATACGGCGGCGCGCGGCGCGCTCCAGCGGCGGTTCGGGATCGATCTCAACGATCTCGGCGCGGTGCGCCTGCTGTCCGATATCGGGCTGCGGCAGGGAAATTTCGCGGCGGTCGTGGACTTGCTGGACCAGGCGCGCCGCGTTGCGCCCGACTTCGTCCCCGCACAGTTCGCACACGCGATCGCGCTTCACCGGCTCGAGCGTGGGCAAGAGGCGCTTGCGGCGATCCATCTCGCGCTCAAGGCGCGGCCGGGTCTTGCGGCTTTCCTTTTGCTCGAAGCGGCAATCCACATGCAGCTGGGCGATGCGGCCGCGGCGGTCCGTGCCTATCAGGCGGTCCTGGCGGCGACGCCCGACGATGCCGAGGCCTGGCATGCGTTCGGCCATGCGCTCCGCGCGGTTGGCCGGCAGGACGAGGCAGTCGCCGCCTACCGCCGTGCGGTCGCACTCCGGCCGGGCTACGGCGAAGCATATTGGAGCCTCGCCAACCTCAAGACCGTCCGCTTCGACAGCACCGAGGTCGCGCACATGCTCGCGCTTCCGGCGGAGGCGAGCCCCGATCCGGCCGATCGCGCGTATCTCGACTTCGCCTTGGGCAAGGCGCTCGAGGACGAGGCACGCTACGCCGAGTCGTTCGTCCACTATGCTCGCGGCAATGCTGCGCGCGCCGCGCTCGAGCCGCATGACGCCGCAGCGTTGCATCGCTTCGTGACCGACTCGATCGCGGCGTTCGACGCCGATCTGTTCCGCCGCAACGCGACGGCGGGGTGCGCGGAGGCCGGGCCGATCTTCGTGCTCGGCATGCCACGGTCGGGATCGACGCTGGTCGAGCAGATCCTCGCCAGCCACAGCGCGGTCGACGGCGCGTCCGAACTGCCCGACATCACCACGCTCGCGCGCGAACTGGCGCAGCGCCACCCGGGCTATCCGTCGTCGATCGCGCACGTTCCCGAAGCCGCCTTTGCCGCGCTCGGCACCGCGTATCTCGAGCGCACCGCGGTCCACCGCGCTGGCAAGCCGTGGCTGGTCGACAAGTTTCCGGGCAACTTCCTCCACACCGGGCTGATCCACCTGATGCTGCCGGGCGCGCGGATCATCGATATCCGGCGCGATCCGATGGCGTGCTGCTTCTCGCTGTTCAAACAGGCGTTCGCGCGCGGGCAGGCCTATAGCTACGACCTCGGCGATCTCGGGCGATATTACGCCGATTACGTCGCGCTGATGGCGCATTTCGATGCGGTGCTGCCGGGCCGGGTATACCGCATCGACTATGAGGCGCTCATCGACGATCCCGAGACCGAAATCCGCCGTCTGCTCGCCTATTGCGGGCTGCCGTTCGAGCCGCAGTGCCTGCGCTTCTTCGAGAGCGAGCGGACCGTCCGCACGCCGAGCTCGGAACAGGTCCGCCAGCCGATCAATCGCGACGGCCTCGACCAGTGGCGTCATTTCGAAGCGTGGCTCGCCCCGCTCGTCGATGCGCTCGGACCGCTTGCCAAGGCGACCGCCAATCGGCATTGATGCCTAAATTGGATGCCCCTATCCGATTTTTGATATCGAACGGGGATCAAGGACAGCGTCGAAGGCATCGGCCGGCAATGGCTTGCACGACGGCTGCCTTGGTGGGGCAGCTGGGTTGCAAAGGGGACTTTCGTGGTGAATCTTTCTGTCGGTCACAGCGTTTCGGCGCGTCCTGCGCGGATCGTCGCGCGGCTCATGGCGTCGGGGGCAGCGCTTGCGCTGATCGCGCCGGGCATCGCGCGCGCCGCGCCCGAGCCGCAGGCGCCTGCCGATGCGCCGCAAGCCGCGCCGCAAAGCGAAGGACTCAACGATATCGTCGTCACCGCGACGCGTTCGGGCGCGCAATCGCTGCAGAAGGTGCCGATCGCGGTGTCAGTGGTGAACGTCGACCAGATCACCAAATCGGGGCAGGGCAATCTGTCCGATCTCGCGAAGTTCACGCCGTCGCTCGTCATCACCGAGGGCGCGCCGGGGTTCAACAAGTTCAACCTGCGCGGGCTTGCGACGGGCGGCTATGTCACCTCGGATACGTCGGATCGCCCACTCGTCGCGGTCTATCTCGACGATACGCCGATCTCGGTGCAGGGCCAGACGCCCGACCTCAAGGTCTATGATCTCGACCGCGTCGAAGTGCTGCGCGGGCCGCAGGGCACGCTGTTCGGCGCGGGCTCGATGGCGGGCACGGTGCGCTTCGTGACGGCCAAGCCCGATGCGCGCAGCGTCTTCGGCACCGCCGAAGCGAGCGGATCGACCACCGAATATGGCGCTGGCAGCTATAACGTCCGCGGGATGGTCAACATCCCGCTGATCAAGGATGAGCTCGCGGTTCGCGGCAACATCTTCGTCGGCAACGATGGCGGCTTCATCGACAATATCGGCCAGCACCGCGTCGACAACGCCAACAGCAACCGCTCGACGCAGGGCCGTGTCGCGGTCCGCTGGACGCCGACCGACAAGCTGACCGTCGACGGCAGCTTCACTTATGAAAACAGCCGTGCCAAGGGCCTCAACACCGGACTCGATGGGCTGAAACCGTATCAGTACGAGAGCAACGGGGCCGAGGGCACGCGCGATCTGTTCAAGCTCTACACCGGCGGGTTCGATTATGACGCGGGCTTCGCCAATTTGATCGTGACCGGCGCCTATACCGACCGCAAGATCGGCTTCAACGCGAGCCCCGATCCGCAGATCGGCTATTACTTCGCCAATTATTACGCGCCCTATACCGGCGCGGGGAAGTATCCGCTCTACGCTCCGCCCGCACGCTACGACCATGCGGTCACGAGCCTGATCCCGGCCGAGAACTATACGATCAACCAGAAGCTGAACGACTTCATGGCCGAGGCGCGGCTCGTCTCGAAGAACGACGGCCCGGTCAAATGGACCGTCGGCGCGTTCTACGAGAAGCAGAACCGGCATCTGATCCAGGACATTCCGGTCGCCGGGTTCGACACGCTGTCGTACCAGAACGCCGCGTTCGGCCCGTTCGCGACTCCGACCGGCCGCTACGATTCGAAGACCGTCGACGGCGCGTTCAGCTCGAACGACATCTTCTCGGGGCTGCAAGACGTCAGCGAGCATCAGTTCGCCGCCTATGCCGACGGCACCTGGCACGTCACCGACCGGCTCGATCTGACCGCAGGCCTGCGCTACTTCAACTTCAAGGAGAGCTATTATCTCTACGAAGGCGGCGCGTTCGGCGTGCTGCTCGGCAAGGACGCGCAGGGGCGCACGACCGGCATCACCCAGTCGATCCGCTCGACGCTCAAGTCGAACGGCGTCAACCCGCGCGCCAACATTTCGTACAAGCTCAACGACAATGTGCTGATCTATGCCGAAGCCGCCAAGGGCTTCCGCTATGGCGGTGCGAACCAGCCGGTGCCGCTCGGCACCGCGGGGCTTGCCGGGCGCTGCACGACGCAGCTCAATTCATATGGCTATAGCGCGGCACCGGGAACGTTCGGGCCCGACAAATTGTGGAACTACACGATCGGCGAAAAGGCCAAGTTCGCGGGCGGGCGCGTGACGCTCAACGCGAGCGCCTATTACATCGATTGGTCCGACGTGCAGACGCGGTTGCGGCTCAACTGTTCGTATTTCTTCACCGACAACAAGGGCAAGATCGCGAGCAAGGGCGTCGAGCTCGAGGCGGCGGTCAAGGCGACGCGCAACATCACGCTCAACGGCAGCTTCTCGTTCAACGATTCGACCGCGCGTGGCGACATCCCGACGGTCGGCGCGTTCGACGGCGACCGCACGCCCTATTCACCGCGCGTGACCGCGTCGGCCGGCGCGTTCTACGATGCCGATCTCGGGCGCGGGTCGCTCCATCTGCAGGCGACGTACAAATATATCTCGTCGCAACAGACGACCTTCAACGACTTCTCGACCACCCTCGACCCGACGTCCAAGAAGCTGATCGTCGACCGCGCGAGCAATGGCGGGCGTAGCCAGACTTATGCGGTGATCCCAGAGAGCCACAATGCCAGCGCGTCGATCGCCTATGACATCGGCAATTACGAGTTCGGCATCTTCGGCAACAATCTGTTCGACGGCGTCAAGGTGGTCGATATCCAGCGCGCGACCTATTACGCGATCTACCAGGCCGGCTCGCGGGTGACGTACGCGCGGCCACGCACGATCGGGGTGCGCGCGAAGGTGAAGTTCTAATTCTCCCACGTCACCCCGGCCTTGTGCCGGGGCCCACCGGGCGGCACGCGCTTACGGCGTAGCACGCGCGGCACGGTGGACCCCGGCACAAGGCCGGGGTGACGTGGTGGCGCGTGACCACCGCCTTTCGTGCTTGCCTCAAGCGGTAACGGTCGTCCCCTGGATCCGTGCATCGTCGGCGGCATAGGTCCGCACGCTCGTCCAGTAATGATACGCCGCCCAGAAGCCGGTCAGCGACAGCGCCAGCAGCGCATATCGCAGCGACTCGGCATTGCTGCCGAGCCGCCCGGCAAGCGTGTCACTGAGCCAGCCGACCGCGGTCGGCGCGATGATGAGATTGGCGACATTGGCGGTGAGCAGGCTGATCGCCATCCCCTGCGCGCGCATGTTGGCGGGCAGGAAGTTGAGCAGCAGCGCCATCGTCGGGCCAACATAGAGATAGATCGCGGGCACGACGATCCACAGCATCGCGGTCGCCAGGCTGAGCGAGTGCGTCCAGTAGATGACGAACGACGGGATCGTCGACAGCGCGACAATTGCGGCGAGGCCGTAAGCGATGCGCTTCGGGTCCTGCATCTGCGGCAGCGCGAGGATCGCGCCGGTGGCGATCGTCGCAGCGGTCCCCGCCCAGAAATAGATCGTCCCGAGCCGCGCGCCCGCCTCGGCGGTCGACAGGCCATAGGCGCGCTCGAAATAGGTCTGCGTCCAGAACAGCAGACCCCAACCCCACAGGCAGATCACCGTGCCCGCCGCGTTGATGTGCCACGCCGAGCGTTGCGACCAGAGGAAGGCGCAGGTCTCGCGGAAGGTCGCGCTCGGCACCTTGGCTTCGCTGATCCGCTCGAACCGCCCGCGCACCGGCTCGCGCACGCTCAGCAGGATGATCAGACCGAACACCACGCCGGGGATGCCGAGCGCGATGAAGCCCGCGCGCCAGCTGTGGAAATGCTCGACGATCGCACCTGCGACGCTCGACCCGAGCCACGCGCCGAGCGGCAGCCCGAGCGCGTAGACCGTCAGCGCGAACGCGCGTTGCCGACGCGGGAAATTATCGGCGACGATCGAGGTCGAGGGCGGGGTGCCGCCCGCCTCGCCGACGCCGACCGCGATCCGCGCGACGAGGAACTGCCAGTAATTCTGGGTGAGCCCGAGCACCGCAGTCGCCGCCGACCACAGGATGATCGCCGCGGCGACGATGTTGCGGCGGTTGGCGTGGTCGGCCAGCCGCGCGATCGGCAGCCCGACGAAGATGTAGAAGAAGGCGAGCGACACGCCGGTCAGCCATGCGACGCCCGAATCGGACAAGCCGAATTCCTTGCGGATCGGCTCGAGCACGGTCGACACGACATAGCGGTCGGCAATGTTGAGCGCGTAGACGAGCCCGAGCACGAGCACGACATACCAGCGCGCCGATTCGAGCCGCGGTGTCGTCGTCATCATTCTGGGCCCCATCTTTTCGTCGTCCGTCACGCCTTGCGGGCTGTCACGCGAGCGCGCCGCAAGATCGACCTTCGTAGCGGCGGAAGCGCGTGGCAGATAGACCTTGCGCACCCTCCCGGACCGATCGGCGCGGTGCGACGCCGTTGCATCGCGTGGCGAAACGCGCTTGGTATTTCGCCACGGCATGGCCCGCATCGCTCAGGAGTTCGCTATTCCTCGCTCATCCCCGGACAATCGGCGCTGGCTCCCGTTGAACGCGCTCCGCGCGTTCGATGCGGTCGGCCAGCGGTTGAGCTTCACCGCCGGCGCGCAGGCGCTCGACGTCTCGCAAAGCGCGGTGAGCCGGCACGTCATCAGCCTCGAGGAGCAGCTCGGCCACAAACTGTTCGACCGCTCGGGGCCGACACTCGCGCTGACCGCGGCGGGGCGCACGCTGTTGCCCGAAGTGCGCAAGGCGTTCGACCGGATCGAACAGACGATGGATGCGATCAGCGGCAATCCCGACACCAGCCGCCCGATCCGCCTCCACATCCCGCCGACGCTATTGCAGCAAGTCGCGATGCCGATGATCCAGGCGTTCCACGCCGAGCATCCCGCGATCCGGATCGACATTTCGAGCTCGCCCGCGGTCGGCCTGCCGAGCGGCGAGACCGACATGGCGATCGTGTTCGACCGGCCCAACATCGATGATCGCGTGACCGATCTGCTGTGGATGGTGCGCGTCGCGCCGGTCTGCTCGCCGCAGGTGGCGCAGCGCAACGCGGGCAAGACGCTCGAGCAGTTCCTGGCGGACAATCCGCTGCTCCACGTCAAGCTCGAGGGGCAACCGCGCGGGCTGTTGTGGAGCACTTTTGCGAATCAATGCCGGATCAGCCTCGACGTCGAGCGCGGGCTCGCCTTCGACGCGAATGCGCTCGCGGTCGGCTATGCGATACATTCGGACGGCGTTGCGCTCGCCGATATCGACATGTTCGCGCCCGAAATCGCCGCCGGACGGCTCGTTTTGCCGTACGACAGCGTGATCAACGACGGCTTTGGCTATTACCTCAAATTGCGCGCGGAGGATCTTGCCGATCCGACGATCAGCCTGGTGCGCAGCTGGTTGATCGCACAATTCGCCGCGCGCCAGGGGGTACCCGTCGCCGCGGGATGACGCCGCGCCAAAAGGGGCCTCGCGGTCGCGCGCCAATCGGCTATGGGGCGGCATGGATATGATCGCTACCCCGCCGGCGCACCCCGCCGATCCCGCCACCATCGCCGTGCTCGAGACGATCGAGACGCGGCTGCGCTGGCTGTCGTCGTGGACGATCCACAACGCCAACCATCTGCGCGACAGCCGCGACGGGCTGAAGGTCGGCGGGCATCAAGCGAGCTGCGCGTCGATCACCGCGATCATGACCGCGCTCTATTTCGGCGCGCTGCGCCCGAACGACAAGGTCGCGGTCAAGCCGCATGCCGGGCCGGTGCTGCACGCGATTCACTATATGCTCGGCCAGCAAAGCCAGGACGCGCTCGAACGCTATCGCGGGATGGGCGGCGCGCAGAGCTATCCGAGCCGCACCAAGGATTCGATCCCGGTCGATTTCTCGACGGGCTCGGTCGGATTGGGCGTCGCGATCACCGCGTTTGCCTCGCTGATCCAGGATTATCTGATCGCGCATGGCGAGATGGCCGAGGCCGATGCGGGCCGGATGATCGCGCTGATGGGCGATGCCGAGCTCGACGAGGGCAATATCTACGAATGCCTGATCGAGGCCTATAAGCACGACATCCGCAATTGCTGGTGGATCGTCGATTACAACCGCCAGTCGCTCGACAGCACGACGGCGGACCGCATGTTCCGCCGCTTCGACGATATCTTCGAGACGTGTGGCTGGCGCGTCGAGACGCTCAAGCACGGCAAGAAGCAGCGCGAGGTGTTTGCGCAGGCCGGCGGGCAAGCGATCGCCGACTGGATCGACGCGTGCCCCAATGCCGAGTTTGCGGCGCTGACGTATCAGGGCGGGGCTGCCTGGCGCGCGCGGTTGAACGCCGATCTGGCCGGGCAAAGCGAAACGCTCGCGCTCATCGCGGCGCAGGACGATGCGGCGCTTGCGGCGCTGATGACCAATCTCGGCGGGCATTGCATCGCGACCTTGCTCGAGGCGTTCGCGCGCTGCGACGATGACGTGCCGACGCTGTTCATCGCCTATACCGTCAAGGGCTACGGGCTGCCGTTTGCGGGGCACAAGGACAACCATTCGGGGCTGATGAACCCCGGCCAGATCGCGCAATTGCGCGGCGACCTCGGCATCGTCGAGGGCGAGGAGTGGGCGCCGTATGGCGGGCTCGGCGACAATGCCGCCGCTTCGGCGCGCGCGGTGGTCGAGGCAAGTGCGCTGGCACAGGCGGCCACGGCGAAACCGGCGCAGGCGGTGGCGGTCCCCGAGCGCCTGCCGGTGCCCGATGGGGCCGAGCTCTCGACCCAAGCGGCGTTCGGGCGGATCCTGCTCGATCTCGCCAAATCGGGGCATCCGCTCGCCGACCGGATCGTCACCACCTCGCCCGACGTGACCGTCTCGACCAATCTCGGCGCGTTCGTGAACCAGCGCGGGCTGTTCCGCCGGCAGGAGCTGAAGGACGTCTTTTCCGCCGCGCGCATCCCGACCGCGCAGAAATGGGCGGGGCACGGCGCGGGGCAGCATATCGAGCTGGGCATTGCCGAGAACAATCTGTTCCTGATGCTCGCGGCGCTTGGGCTTGCGGCGCCGCTGTTCGGCACGCGGCTGATGCCGATCGGCACGGTGTACGATCCGTTCATCGCGCGCGGGCTCGATGCGCTCAATTACGCTTGTTACCAGGATGCGCGCTTCCTGCTGGTGGCGACGCCGTCGGGGCTGACGCTCGGGCCCGAGGGCGGGGCGCACCAGTCGATCAACTCGCCGCTGATCGGGATCGGTCAGCCGGGGCTCACCTATTTCGAGCCCGCCTTCGCCGACGAACTCGCGCTGATCATGCGCTGGGCCTTCGCGCACATGCAGGCGGAGGACGGTGGCTCGGTCTATCTGCGGCTGACGACGCGCGCGATTGCGCAGATCGAGCGGGCCGACGATGGCTGGCAGGACGATGCGCTGCGCGGCGGCTATTGGCTGAAAGCACCCTCCGGCGACGCCGACATCGCGATCGTCTTCACCGGCGCGGTGACACCCGAGGTGCTCGAAGCGGCTGCCCTGCTCGCCGACGACGTGCCGGGTCTGGGGCTGCTGATGGTGACGTCGCCCGATCTGCTGCATCGCGGCTGGTCGGCGCGGCACGCCGGGCGCTGGACCGGGGCGGGCGCGTCGAGCCATGCCGACACGCTGCTCGGCGCGCTCGCGCCGCACGCCAAGCTTGTCACGATCATCGACGGCGCGCCGTCGACGCTGTCGTGGCTCGGCAGCGTGCGCGGGATGCGCGTGAGCCCGCTCGGCACCGATCGCTTCGGCCAGACGGGTGATCTGCCAGATCTGTTCCGCGCGTATCGGCTCGATGCCGAGGCGATCGTCGATGCGGTCGCCGAGCTGTGCCTCGGGCCAGTGGATTAGCGGCGGCGATTGCGGTAGCTGCCGAGCATGCGCGAGATCAATTTCGACGGGCTGGTCGGGCCGAGCCACAATTATGCCGGGCTGTCGTTCGGCAACATCGCTTCGGCGAGCAATGCCGGCGCGGTGTCCTCGCCGCGCGCGGCGGCGCTGCAGGGCGTCGCCAAGATGCGCCACATGCTGGCGCTCGGCTTGCCGCAAGGTCTGTTGCTGCCGCACGATCGGCCCGATGCGACGTGGCTGCGCCAGCTCGGCTTTGCCGGCGACGACGATGCCGTCCTCGCTGCGGCATGGCGCGAGGATCCGGGGCTGCTGCGCAACGTGATGGCTGCATCGGCGATGTGGACCGCCAATGCCGGCACCGTCTCGCCCGCGCCCGATACCGGCGACGGCCGCTGCCACATCTCGGTCGCCAATCTCTCGACGATGCTCCACCGCAGCCTCGAAGCGCCACAGACCGCGCGGCAGCTGCGCCTCGCCTTTGGCGACACGCGCCACTTCGCGGTGTACGACGCGCTGCCGTCCCCGCTCGGCGACGAGGGGGCGGCGAACTTCATGCGGATGGCGCCGCGCCACGCTGCGCGCGGGATCGAGCTGTTCGTCTATGGCGTGCGCCAGGAGAGCGGCTTTCCCGCGCGCCAGAACCGCACCGCGAGTGCGGCGGTCGCGCGACGCCATGGGCTCGATCCCGCCGACACGCTGCTCGTCCAGCAAAGCGCCGCTGCGATCGCCGCGGGCGCGTTCCACAACGATGTCGTCGCGGTCGCCAACGAAACCGTGCTGTTCACGCACGAGCAGGCGTTCGAGGATCCGGCATCTGTCTATGCCTTCATCCGCGGCCGATTGCCCGAGGCGATCATCCTCGAAGTGCCCGCGGCGCAAGTGTCGCTCGAGGCGGCGATCCGATCGTATCTGTTCAACTCGCAGCTGGTGACCCTGCCCGACGGTGCGATGGCGCTGATCGTGCCGGGCGAGTGCCGCGAAGTGCCGGCGGTGTGGGCCTGGCTGCAGACGATGCTCGCGGGCAATGGGCCGATCCGCTCGGTCGAGGCGCTCGATCTGCGCGAGTCGATGCGCAATGGCGGCGGGCCGGCGTGCCTGCGGCTGCGCGTCGCGGTGGATGATGCGGCCTATGCGGCGATCGACCCGCGCTTCCTGCTCGACCCGGCGCGCTGCGATCTGCTCGCCGACCTGATTGAGCGGCATTGGCCCGAACGGATCGCGCCCGACGATCTCGGCGACCCGGCGATGTGGCGGCAGTGCCGTGCGGCACGAGCTGCACTGCTCGCCGGACTTGGCTTCGGAGCCGGCGAGCTTTGAGCCTCGCCGAGCGGCTGCGTTCGGTGGCTCCGTTGCTGGTGCTCGGGCTACTCGCGCTTGCGCTGCGCGGCGCCGATTTCGGCAATCCGATCATCCACACCGACGAGCAATATTATGCGCTGGTCGGCAGCCGGATGTGGCACGGCGCGCTGCCGTATATCGACCTGTGGGACCGCAAGCCGATCGGGCTGTTCCTGATCTATGCCGCGACACGGCTCCTGCCGGGCGACGGGATCGTCGCCTATCAAGGCGTCGCGCTGCTTTTTGCGGTGGGAGCGGCCTGCGCGATCGGCCGCGCGGCGCGGATCGCGGGGGCGAATGCAGCGGGCGCGCTGATTGCGGGGGCGGCGTACCTCGTATGGCTGCCAATGCTCAGCGGCCGCGCCGGGCAGTCGCCGGTGTTCTTCAACCTGTTCATGGCGCTCGGCGCGGTCCTGCTGCTGCGGCTCCCGGCGCTTGCGGAGCGACGCGACGCGCGTGCGATCGTCTGGAGCGGGGCGGGGGCATGCCTGCTCGCCGGGCTGGCGATCCAGACCAAATACACGCCTGCGGTTGAGGGTGCGCTGTTCGGTCTCGCGCATCTCTTCTATTTGCGGCGCGCCGGCGCAAAGCTCGGCATGCTCGGAGCGGCGGGGCTGGTGTGGCTGGCGCTCGGGCTTGCTCCGACGCTCGCGGCGATCGGCTTTTACTGGCAGCTCGGCCCCGCGGGCTTCCGCGCGTTCTGGTACGATAATTTTACCTCGATCTTCGCGCGCGGCCATTACAGCTATCCGATCGACCTCACGCTGCGCCGGCTCGCCGGGATCAGCGCGCAACTCCTGCTGCTCGTGCTGTGTGCCGCCACGGCGCTGCGGCGCGATTGGCAGCGGCCCGAAATCCGCCTAGCGGCAGCGTGGCTCGGCGCTGCGCTCGTGCCGTTCGTGCTGCTCGGCGTGTTCTTCGATCATTATGCGCTGCCCTTGCTGCCACCCCTACTGACGCTGGCGGCGGTGACGTTCGGGCGGCATCGCCGGATCGCGCTCGCGATCGTTGCCGCCGGGCTCACCGTCTTCGCGGTCGAGGCGGCGATCCGCCCCGACGACGCGCCCGGCGTCCGTGCGCTGGCGCGCGTGGTGAAGGCCAATAGCGGACACGAATGCCCCTATGTCTTCATCGGCGACGCGATCGTCTATCAACTCGCGGATGCCTGCATCCCGACCGCTTATGCCTTCCCCTCGACGCTCGCTTATGCGCCCGAGCGAGGCGCGACGGGGATCGACGAGGCCGCCGAGGTCCGTCGTATCCTCGCGCACCGTCCGCCGGTGATCGTCAGCGCCAGTCGCCCGCTGGCCGAGTGGAACGAGCAGAGCCATGCCGCGGTCGAGGCAGCGCTTGCGCGCGATTATCGGCCGGTGTTCGGCACGCACCGGAACGACTATCGCGCAGTCGTCTATCTGCGCAACGATCGTCCCTTCCGACGGTGATCGCACGCCTGACGTAAGAAAAAGTTCCGCAGCGCAATATTTTCCGTCCGGTTATCCGGCATCGGTATCGTTCTGTTAACGAGGAGATCTCGTTTGCCGATGCCGACCGCGAACCAGTTTATGGGACTTAACGCCCGTATCGCGTCCGGCATCGTGTGCGGTTGGCCGGGGGGCGGCCGCATTATCGCAAACCGAGCGCGGGCCATTCCGGCGATCCGCGCTCTCTCCGCTTCTTTCTAAGACCGTCTGACAGACGCTTACAGGAAACGGCCATGTTGCTCGAATCGCAATACTATCCCGAGTGGGGAGCTCCGGGTCAGCGTCCGGCCGCGACCGCTTTGCCGCGCTGGAGCGTTCTGATCCCGTTCTTCAACGAACGCGATTTCCTTGACGGCACGCTCGCCAGCCTCGCTGCGCAGGACGTGCCGTTCGAACTGATCCTGATCGACAATGGGTCGACCGACGGCAGCGGCGCGGTCGCTGCGGCGACGTGCCGCCGGCTCGGTCTCGCCTTCACGCTGTTGGTCGAGCGGCGCCCCGGCAAGGTCAACGCGCTCCAGACGGGCGTCCAGCGCGCCCGCACGCGGTTCGTCGCGACGTGCGACGCCGATACGCTGTATCCGGTCGACTATCTGCGCCAAGCCGCGCGTCTGCTCGAAACCGGCGCAGTCGCGGGCGGCGCCTATTTCGTCACGCCGACTGCAACGGAGCAGGATCATGTCGAGGCCGCCAAGCGCATGGCGCGCGCGGCACGGCTGTTTCCCGCGCAATGCCACACGGGTGGGGCAGGGCAGGTGTTCCGCACCGACGTGTTGCGCCGTGCGGGGCAGTTCGATGCGCTGCGCTGGGGCTACGTGCTCGAGGATCACGAGATCATGCACCGCATGGCGAAGTTCGGGCGGCTGGCATATGGCGAAGGCCTGTGGTGCGCGCCCTCGCCGCGCCCGCGCGACCGCGAGTCGATCCGCTGGACGCTCGCCGAGCGGATTCTCTATCACGCGACGCCTGAGCCCGCGCGCGACTGGTTCTTTTATCATTTTCTTGCGCGCCGCCTTGCCGCCCGGCGCCTGTCGAGCGATCGCATTCGCGAACGGCACTTCTACGCCGAGCCCGACTGCGCCGTCATGCTGCAAAAAGCCGCATAATCGGACGCTACCGGACTGGCCGCGTGGCACGGGGGTTGCGGGCGGGGACGTTCGGCGCTTTAGGCTATAGTATGTTGCAAACCCCAGCGATTCGGTGACCGAAAGCGGTCTCAAGGCCGTCTTTTTGGCCGAGCAGCCGATGTTGCTGCGTTTGCTTGTCGCACGGCTCGGCAGTCGCGCCGATGCCGAGGACGCGCTGCAGGACATGTGGATCAAGCTCGACCAGCTGCCCACGTCGCAGCCCGTCGCGCAGCCCGCGGCCTATCTCTACCGCATGGCGTCGAACCACGCGTCCGACCGGCGAATTGCCGCAACGCGATCGGGCACGCGCGATACCGCGTGGATGGAGGTCCAGCCCGCCGCCGACGAACAGCCGACGATAGAGCGCGCCTTGCTCGACCGCGAACGGCTGACGCGGCTCGAGGGTGCATTGGCGGCGATGCCCGAGCGGATGCGCACCGCGCTTCGGTTGTACCGGCTCGAGGACGTGCCGCAAAAGGAGATCGCCGCGCGGCTCGGCATGACGTTGAGCGGGGTCGAGAAGCTGTTGCGACGCGCCGTCAAAGAAATACAAGCGTACAAGATCGCTAGCGAGGCGGATTCGGAAGCGCCACATCGTCTACCCAGCGAAGGGGAATCGAATCGTGACCGCTGAAGCAGCGCACATCGTCGATCGCGCCATCGACTGGCAGATGCGCCAAGCCGATATGGACGATCAGGAATGGCATGCCTTCGTGGCATGGCTCGAGGAAGATCCTGCGCATGCGCGCGCGTTCGACGCTGTCGCGCTCGATATGGCGCTGCTCGCCGATCATCCCGAACTGTATCCCGCCGATCCTGTCGTGGCACCGATCGAGGTTCCGATTGTCGCGTCGCCGCGGCGCCGTGTCTGGGCCTGGGCAGGCGGCGGCGTGGCTGTCGCGGCCGCAGCGTGCCTGACGCTGGTGCTCGTGCCCGCCGGCGGTGGGCCCGCCCCCTATGCGATCGAGACGAAACCCGGCCAGCGGCAGGACATCGCGCTCAACGATGGCACGCGGATCGAGCTCAACGGTGCCAGCCGCTTGGTTCTCGATCACAACAATCCGCGCATCGCGACGCTCGATTCGGGTGAGGCGACGTTCCACGTCCATCACGACGCGGGTGCGCCGTTCACCGTCCGCTCGGGCGCGCAGGTCGTCCAGGACGTCGGCACGGTGTTCAACGTCGAGCGCGACGGCAAGCGGCTCGACGTGCAGGTCGCCGAAGGATCGGTGCTGCTTCAGCCGCAGCGCGAGGCGGTGGCGTTGCGCGCGGGTGCGGCGGCGACGGTGCATGAGGATGTCGGCAGCATCGTGCTGTCGAAGGTCGATGTCGCCAAGGTCGGGGCGTGGCGCAGCGGTGCGATCGCGTTTGCGGGCGAGCCGTTCGGTCGCGTCGCGAGCGCGGTCAACCGGATCGACGGCGTCACGCTTTCGATCGACGCAAGCTTGTCGCAGCGTCCCTTTAGCGGCATGGTCCGCCTGACGGGGACGGCGGCGCGGGATGTTCCGCATCTGGCCGCATTGGTTGGGGCTGAGTGGCATCACGATGGCGAGCGATGGTCTATCTCGCCTAATTAAGAGTCTGCGCACCGCCGCTCCGTTTGCGCTCGCCGTCTGCACGGTGGTTGCGGCGCCGGCGATCGCGCAGAGCGTGCGGATCACGATCGCGTCCGAACCGCTCGATCGCGCGCTCACCTCGCTCGCGCGTCAGAGCGGGTTCGACATCATCAGTACCGAGCCGGGGCTCGCGCGGATCCAGGCACGCGCGGTGCGGGGGCAGATGGCGCCGCGCGAGGCGTTGCAGCGCTTGCTCGACGGGACGGGCTATCGCGCTGTCGCGATCGATGCGCGCAGCTACCGTGTCGTCCGCGCGCCCAGGACGGTCGGCGCGCTGATCCGGCGCGTCGCCGTCCGCAAGCACGCCGACGTGACCGAGCCAGGCGGCGACATCGTCGTCACGGCGAGCAAGCAGGGATCGACGCTGCTGCGTTTCCCGGGCAGCGCATTGCTGATCGGCGGGTTCGCGCCGGGATCGCTCGCCGCGCGATCGGTGACGATGGACGATGTCGCGCGCGATACCCCGGTGCTGCAGAACACCGAGCTCGGCGAGGGGCGCAACAAGATCTTCATCCGCGGGATCGCCGACAGCAGCTTCAACGGCCCGACGCAATCGACCGCGAGCCTCTATTTCGACGAAGTTCCGCTGGGTTTTGCGGGGCCCGAGCCGAGCCTCAACCTGTACGACATGAAAAGCGTCGAGGTGCTCGAGGGGCCGCAGGGTACGCTGTACGGATCGGGTGCGATCGGCGGGATCATCCACCTCGAGCCCAACCCGACCGACCTTGCCAAGACCGCGGCATCGCTTAGCGCCGGCGTGACGCTGACGCAGGGCGGCGCGGCGGGCTATGATGCCGCGGGTATGGTCAATCTGCCGATCCTGAAAGATCGCATCGGCTTGCGTGTGGTCGGCTATAGCGAGCGCGACGGCGGCTACATCACCGACTCGATGCGTCGGCTCGGCGACATCAACCGCGCCGATCGGATCGGCGGCCGCGCGAGCCTGGTGATCGCGCCGGGCGATGGCTGGAGCATCGAGCTCGGCGCGCTCGGCCAGAAGATCGATGCCGCCGACGGGCAATATGCCGAGACGATGAGCGGACCGCTCGAGCGCCGCTCGGTGCTCGCGCAGCCCTATAGCAGCGATATCAAGCTCGCCCGCGGCGTGGTGCGCAAGCATTGGGACAGCGGTCTCGATCTGGTGTCGGCGACGGGTTACGTCGATCTTCGCACCTTCGACACGTTCGACGCCTCTCGCACGATCGGCGCGACCGGGCCGACCGTCTACACCACCGAGCAAAGCGACAAGCTGTTCGTCCAGGAAACGCGACTGTCGCGCGCGGTGCCCGACAAGATCGGCTGGCTGGTCGGCCTCGCCTTTCTCGAGGATCGCGATGTCCAGGCGCGCACGCTCGGCATGCCCAACCAGACTCGCGACATCATCGGCGTCAGCAACCGTACCGATAGCGTCTCGGTGTTCGGCGAGGCGAACTGGCCCGTTACCGAGCGGCTGACGGTAACTGGTGGCGCGCGCGTGACGGCGGCGCGGACCGATGGCGAGCCCTCGGTCACGCCGCGCAGCAACAGCTTCGTCAAGGGGCGCGCGACGCGGCGGATTGATCCGACGCTGGCGCTGTCATGGCTGGTCGGGCCGCGCCTTGCACTGTTTGCGCGCGTGCAGTCGGGCTATCGCACCGGCGGGCTGGCGGTTGCGAGCGGGGTCGGGCGCGTGCAGGATTTCGGCTCGGACTCGATCACGGTCGGCGAGCTTGGCTTACGCAAGCAACGCACCGGCGCGACCGGGCTGGAGCTCACGGTCGCAGCCTCGTACGCGCGCTGGCGCGACATCCAGGCGGATCTCTACACGCGGCGGGGCCAGCCCTACACCTCCAATATCGGCAATGCCGACATCATCGGGCTCGAAGCCACGGGGGACTGGGTGCCAGTGCGCGGGCTGCACGCCAATTTCGCCTTTCTCTACACGCACAACGTCGTCGACGGGCCGCTCGCGCAATCCTCGACCAAGGCCAATCGGCGTTTGCCCGAGACGCCGGCATTCGCTGGCAATGCCGGGCTGAGCTATCGTTGGACCCTGCGCGATGCGTCCATGTTGAGCATCGCGACGTCGGGGCGCTATGTCGGGCGATCGGTGCTGGGGACCGGGGATTTTCTCGACGTCAGCCAAGGCAATTACGCCGTGCTCGACGCGCAGATCGCGTGGCATTGGCACACGTTCGACGTGACGCTGGCGGGCGACAATCTGACGAACGCGACCGCCAATCGCTTCTCGCTCGGGAACCCGCTGATCCTCGCCTCGCGCCAGCAGACCACCCCGCTGCGCCCGCGCAACGTGCGTCTGGGCATGTCGGTCGCCTGGTAGCGGCTCAGCGGTCGCCCGGGCGATAGCGGCGTTCGATGTGCCCTGCGAGATCGTCGGGATAGAAATAGACCGGCCGCAACGCACCCGCGGCATAGCGCTTGGCTTGGTCGTTGAAATGCGGCGAGGCAGGGTCGCCGCTTTCACCGCCCGCGGTCACTGCCCAGGCGCGCAGCTTGGGGCCGAATTCGACCACCGCGACGAAGCTGTTGCCGCTCGAGCCATAGAGCTTGGTCGTGCCGGGATAGAATTTTGCGCCGAACGAAGCGAGGCTGCCCCATTGCGCCGAGGCGAAGGGGACCGGGATGCTCGGCTTGGCGTCGTCGAAGCGCGGCTGGATCGAATCGTCGAGTCGCTGGAAGCGGTTGATCCGGCCCCAACCGACGCGCCAGTCGCCAAAGTCGCGCGTCAGTTGGTCGACCGCCGCGCCGAGCGCATCGAGCTTGCCGCTGTCGGACACGCGCGTCGCGATGTAGCGCGGCACGTTGATCTGTTCGGAGAGGATGAAGCTGCCGACATCGCGCCACATCTGCCCGGCCCACAATATGCCGAGCGTGGTGGGGACCGAATCGGTGCCCCAGCGATTGTCCCAGCCGCGCAGCATCGCAATCGGCGCGGCGAGCTTCGCACGGCGCGGGTCGCGTGCCGGGAGCGCGTCATACGCCTTGACGAGCGGCGGGATCAGCGTCGCGAACGCAGGCATGTAGCTGTCATAGGCAGCCGTGATCAGCCGTTCGGGCGTGAAATCGTGGCGGTCGGTGAGCAGCAGGTCGGCGTGCACGCCGCGCTGATTCTCGCCCGCGCTGTCCATGTAGCGCGGATAGTCCTTCGCCTTGGGGCTGTCGGGCCCGGCAGCGCTCCACGGCCAGTCATTGGTGTTGCGCGCCCAGCCGACCTGCGGGTTGATCGCGTTAGGCAAGCTCGCGACGGTGTGCAGCCCATGCCAGTCGGTCGCGGGATCGGCGCCGTCGACGGGCTTGGAATAATCGAAGCGGTCGTCGCGCAACGGAACGAATTGCGGGCGGAGATAGGCGATCTCGCCCTTCGCGTCGGCGAACAGCGTGTCGTTCGACGAATTGGCCTTTCGCTCGGCGACCTTCATGTAGCTCGCGAGATCGTGCGCCTTGGTGCGCAGCCAGCTTTGCTCGAGCGCGGGGATCGGTTTCCACATCAGGCCTTGCGCGATCCATTTGCCGTTCTGTTCGGCGACGATCGGGCCGTGGTGCGAGGCAAAGGTGGTGAAACTGCGCGCCGCCATCGTTCCGTCGGGCTTGCGATAGGAGAGCGTCACCACCGAAGTCCGCAGCGGACGCATCGCCTTGCCGTAGCGATACGCGGCGGTCTTGCCCGAGCGGCTGATCTCCTCGGCGAAACTGTCGACGTTATCGACGCCCGACGAGGTGTGCATCCACCCGGCTTGCTCGTTGAAGCCCTGATAGATGAAGAACTGCCCCCAAGTCGACGCGCCGTACGCGTTCAGCCCTTCGCCGCTCGTCATCTGGAGTTCGGAGCGGAAATAGAAGCTGGTGTGCGGGTTGATCAGCAGCAGCGCGTGGCCGCCGACCGTGTTCTTCGGCGCGATCGCAATGCCGTTCGATCCGCGCGGTTCGCGCGGGAGCGGGCCGGTATCCTCCGACGCAATGGTGATCGGCCGGCCGCCATAGAAGGACGCGAGGTCGGACAGCGAGATCCGCTCGATATCGCCGCCGATGCTCCCCTCGGTGAAGGACAGGGCCATCCACGGCTCGAACCGCGTGAGGACCTTGGGGCGGACCTGCGGGTGTGTCGCGAGGTAATAGTTGAGCCCGTCGGCCCAGGCGGTCATCAGCGTCTGGAGATAGGCGGGGCTCGCCCGGTACTGCGCCTTGAGTGCGAGCGGATCTACATAGAGCCGCTGGCGCAGGTCGGCCCAGATCGCGCCTTCGCCCTCGGCCTCGGCGGTGCGCCCGAGCGCGGTCAGATAATTCGCCTCGATCCGGCTGAAATCGTCCTCGGCCTGCGCGTAGATCGCGCCGAACACTGCATCGGCATCGCTGCGCCCGACGACATGCGCGATCCCCCAGGTGTCGCGTGTGATCGTGACGCGCGTCGCCTCGGCGCGCCAGCGGGCCTGTTCGGGCTGGGGCGGGGCAGGGGCCGCAGCGACGGCCAGCGAGGGCGCGAGGAGTGCGGCAAGAGCGAACAGGTTGCGCGGGCGGCGGGCGAGTCTATCCATGGGCACACGCTATCGGGCATCGCTCGCGGCGACAATGTTGATGGGAGCCGCACCGATGAAATGGCCGATCGCCGCCCTTCTGTTCGCCCCGTTCGCGCTCGGCGGAGCCGCGCCCGAGCCTGTGGCGCCGCACGCGACGCTGCTACGCCCGGCAGCGGTGTTCGACGGAATCGACCCCGTCGCGCATCCCGGCTGGCAAGTGCTCGTCACGGGCGAGCGAATCACCGCGGTCGGCCCGGCGCTCGCGGTGCCGGCGGGGACCGAGACGATCGACTTGCCCGGCGACACGCTGATGCCTGGGATGATCGAAGGCCACGGCCACCTCTTTTTGCATCCCTATAACGAGACGAGCTGGGACGATCAGGTGCTCCACGAGCCGCTCGCGTTGCGCACCGCGCGCGCGGTCGCGCAAGCGGCGGCGTCGCTGCGCGCGGGCTTCACCACCGAGCGCGATCTCGGCACCGAGGGCGCTGGCTATGCCGATGTCGGGCTGCGCCAGGCGATCGCGGCCGGGATCGTGCCAGGCCCGCGGCTGCTCGTCGCGACGCGCGCGATCGTCGCCAAGGGGGCTTATGGCCCCAAGGGGTTCGAGCCCGGCCTCGTCATCCCGCAAGGCGCCGAGGAAGCCAGCGGGGTGGACGAGCTCGTGCGCGTCGTCCGGTCGCAGATCGCAGCGGGCGCCGACGTCATCAAACTCTACGGCGACTATCGCTGGGGGCCGGGCGAGCCGAGCCGCCCGACCTTTTCGGTCGCCGAGATGAAGGCTGCAGTGGAGGCGGCGCACGATGCCGGACGGACCGTCGCGGTTCACACTGCGACGCCTGAGGGGATGCGCCGCGCGATCGCCGCGGGGGCCGATACGATCGAGCACGGCTATGGCGGCACGCCCGAGATCTTCCGCGCGATGGCAGCACAGCACATCGCCTTGTGCCCGACGCTCGCCGCCTCCGATGCGGTCGCGCGCTATCGCGGCTGGCGCGGTGGCGATCCGGTGCCCGAAGCGGTCGCGCAGAGCCGCGCGTCGTTCGCGCTGGCGCGCGCGGCGGGCGTGCCGATCTGCATGGGCGGCGATGTCGGCGTCTTCGCGCATGGCGAGAATGCCCGCGAGATGGTGTTGATGGCCGCGGCAGGAATGTCCGCCGCGCAAGTGCTGATCGCCGCGACATCGGGCAACGCCCGCGCCTTCCATCTGAGCGACCGGGGCGCCGTGCGCGCCGGGCTGCTGGCGGACCTGATTGCCGTCAAAGGAAATCCGGTCGCAGCGGTGGATGCGGTGCAGCATGTCGCGTGGATCATGAAAAACGGCGCAATCGTAACGCTGTAGTTTTCGCCTCCCGGAAAAACCATTCCGTGACGATGAAACGTGTTGCCAATCGTGACAGGATGGAAACCAAGCGTTTCGCGCGGGCCTCTTGCAATGCAGCATTCATCGTCGCAGTTAGACGCTGATGGCCGTGAGTCCGCCCTTGAGAGCGGACCGCCTGGACGAGGGTGGACTGTAGCCGACCAGGTCGTAGGGATAGACGGAAATGATCAAGCCAACGAGCTCGGTTCGCTCGCTTTTGACGGTAGCCAGCCTTCTGGCGCTCGCCGCGTGTTCGAAGAGCGCGCCACCGCCGCCCCCCGCCCCACAGGTTACGGTTGCGCTCCCGCTGCAACGCGACATCGTCGATTGGGACGAATATGTCGGTCGCTTCGAGGCGATCCAGGATGTCGAGCTGCGTCCGCGCGTTTCGGGAACGATCGAAAAGGTGCTGTTCGCCAATGGCCAGCGCGTTCGCGCCGGCGAGGCGTTGTTCACGATCGATCCGCGTCCTTATGCCGCCACGCTCGCGCAGGCGCGTGCGCAGGTCGCCAAGGCGCAGGCCGCGCTGACCAACGCGCGCTCCGAGCTCGCGCGTGCCGACAAGCTGCTCGCCGCGCAGGCGATCAGCAAGGAAGAATATGAGACCAAGCTCGCGGCGGTGCGCAGCGGTCAGGCCGATCTCGGCGCGGCCAATGCCAACGTCACGACCGCGCAACTCAACCTCGGTTTCACCACGGTCCGCTCGCCGATCACCGGGATCGTGTCCGATCGCCGCGTCAGCAAGGGCAATTACGCGACCGACGCGACCACTGTGCTGACGCGCGTCGTCTCGACCGATCCGATCTGGTTCTCGTTCGACGGGGCCGAGAGTTTCTACCTCAAGTACCTCCGCCAGGCGAAGGCCGGCGAGCGTGGCTCGTCGCGCAACACGCCGAACCCGGTCGAAGTCCAGCTCGCCGACGAGAGCGGCTATCGCTGGCACGGCCGGATGGAATTCGTCGACAATGCGGTCGATCCCAATTCGGGGACGATCCGCGCGCATGCGGTGATCTCCAACCCCGACGGCTTCCTCACCCCCGGTCTGTTCGGCCGCGCGCGGCTGCTCGGCTCGGGCACCTATCATGCGATGCTCGTCCCCGACGAAGCGGTCGTCACCGACCAGACGCGCAAGCTCGTCTATGTCGTCGGCAAGGACGGCAAGGCAGTCCAGCGCCCGGTCGAGACCGGCCCGCAGGTTGAGGGGCTTCGCGTCATCAAGACCGGCCTCGCCGCCGGCGAGCATGTCGTGATCGAGGGCATCACCACGCTCCAGCCGGGGATGTCGGTCAAGGCGGTGCTGACCAAGATGAAGCCGCGCGCGGCGAACACCGCGCCGACCAGCCAGCCAGACACCGCGCCCCCCGCATCCGATGCGACTGCGAAGTAAGCGCCCGTGAAATTCCCCCATTTCTTCATCGAGCGCCCGATCTTTGCGGCGGTGCTGTCGATCCTGATCGTCGTGTTCGGCGTGGTCGCCTATCCCGGCTTGCCCGTCGCGCAATATCCCGAGATCGCGCCGCCGACCGTCGTCGTGACCGCCAATTATCCCGGCGCGAACGCCGAAACGCTCGCTGAAACCGTCGCCGCGCCGCTCGAGGAATCGATCAACGGCGTCGAGAACATGATCTACATGTCGTCCTCGTCGACCGGCGATGGCGCCTTGTCGATCACCGTGACCTTCAAGCAGGGCGTCAACGTCGATCAGGCGCAGGTGCTCATCCAGAACCGCGTCTCGACTGCCGAGCCGCGTCTGCCCGACGACGTCCGCCGCGTCGGCGTCACCGTCGCGAAGAATTCGCCCGACATCCTGATGGTGATCGCGCTGACCTCGCCCGACGGCTCGCTGTCGCAGCAATATGTCTCCAACTATGCGACGACGCAGCTGATCGACCGCATGGCGCGTATTCCCGGCGTCGGTGGCGTGCGCGCCTTCGGTGGCCGCGACTACAACATGCGCGTGTGGATCAATCCCGATCTCGCCGCCTCGCGCAACCTGACCACCGACGAGATCGTCGCGGCGATCCGCGCGCAGAACGCCCAGGTCGCGGTCGGCTCGGTCGGGCAGCCGCCGTTCAACCAGGGCGGTACTGCCTTCCAGCTCGGTATCCAGACCAAGGGGCGCCTGACCACGCCTGAGGAGTTCGGCCAGATCATCGTCAAGCGCGACGATCAGGGCCGGCTGACGCGGCTGCGCGATGTCGCGCGGGTCGAACTCGGCGCGCAGGATTACGGCATCAACGCCGTGCTCAGCGGCAAGCCGATGATCGGCATCGCGATCACCCAGCTTCCCGGATCGAATGCGCTGACCACCGCCGACGCGGTCAAGGCGTCGATCGCCGAGGCGTCGAAGAGCTTCCCGCCAGGGATGCAGTATCAGATCCCGTATAACCCGACCGAATACATCCAGGCGTCGATCGAAGCGGTGTATCACACGCTCGTCGAGGCGATCGTGCTCGTCGCGCTCGTCGTGCTGCTCTTCCTGCAGAGCTGGCGCGCGACGATCGTCCCGCTGATCGCGGTGCCGGTGTCGCTCGTCGGGTCGCTCGCGATGCTCGCGGCGTTCGGCTTCAGCCTCAACAATCTGTCGCTGTTCGGCTTGATCCTCGCGGTCGGTATCGTCGTCGACGATGCGATCGTCGTGGTCGAGAATATCGAGCGGTTGATGGAGGAAAAGGGCCTCAGTCCGCGCGAAGCGGCGCACGAGACGATGGACGAAGTGTCGGGCGCGCTGATCGCGATCTCGCTGGTGCTGTGCGGGGTGTTCATCCCGACCAGCTTCATCCCGGGTATCTCGGGGCAGTTCTACCAGCAGTTCGCGCTGACGATCGTGTCGGCGGCGGTGATCTCGGCGTTCGTGTCGCTGACGCTGTCGCCTGCGCTCGCGGCGTTGTTGCTCAAGCCCAAGCACGACGCCGAGCCACGCGCCGGCGTGCTCGGCTGGCCGACGCGCTTCGCGCGCGGTTTCAACCGCGGGTTCGACAAGATCAGCAGCCGCTTCGGCAAGTTCACCGCACGTGCGGTACGCGCGCTGGCGCTGGTCGGGATCGTCTATGCGTGCTTGATCGGGCTTGCCGGCTGGCGGCTCTATGCGACGCCGTCGGGCTTCATCCCGGCGCAGGATCAGGGCTATCTGATCGCGGTCATTCAGTTGCCGCCGGGCTCGTCGTTGCAGCGCACCTCCGAAGTGATGGAGCAAGCCACCAAGATCGCGCTCAAGAACCCGTCGACGCTCGCGACGGTCGCGTTCGCCGGCCTCGACGGCGCGACCTTCTCGACTGCACCGAACGCAGGCGCGATGTTCATCACGCTCAAGCCGTTCGGCGATCGCAAGACCGCCGACGAGATCGCCAACCAGATGCGCGGTGCGCTGGGGGCGATCCACGGCGGCAATCTGCTGATCGTGCCGCCGCCACCCGTCCGCGGGATCGGCACCGGCGGCGGGTTCAAGATGCTGATCGAGGATCGTTCGAACCTTGGCTACAAGGCGCTCGAAGGCGCGGCCTTCGCGATGATGATGAAGGCCAACCAGACGCCAGGCCTGGTCAGCACCTTCACCACCTTCAACACGCGCACCCCGCGTCTGTCGGCCGATATCGACCGCGAACGCGCCGAACAGCTCGGCGTGCCGGTGGCGAACGTCTTCTCGACGCTCGGCACCTATCTCGGCGGGACGTATGTCAACGACTTCAACTATCTCGGGCGGACCTACCGCGTGACGGCGCAGGCCGATGCGCCGTATCGCGACCAGACGTCCGACGTCGGGCATCTCAAGACGCGCTCGGCGGCTGGCAACATGGTGCCGCTCGATTCGGTGATGACGCTCAAGAACGACAGCGGGCCGTATCGCGTCGTGCGCTACAACCTCTATCCGTCAGCCGAGCTGCAGGGCGATACCGCGATCGGCTATTCGTCGGGCCAGTCGCTCCAGACGATGGCCAAGCTGGCGAGCGAGACCTTGCCCAAGGGCATGGCGTTCGAATGGACCGAGCTTGCCTTCCAGCAGCAGCAAGCGGGCAACACCGCGACGCTCGTGTTCGGGCTCGCCGTGCTGTTCGTGTTCCTGCTGCTCGCGGCGAATTACGAAAGCCTGGTGCTGCCGCTCGCGGTCATCCTCATCGTACCGATGTGTCTGCTCGCCGCGATCGTCGGGGTGAACCTGTTCGGTGGGGACAACAACATCCTCACGCAGATCGGCCTCGTCGTGCTGATCGGCCTTGCTGCCAAGAACGCGATTCTGATCGTCGAGTTCGCGCGGCAGAACGAGGATGCCGGGATGGAGATGCACGAGGCTGCAATCCACGCCGCCGAACAGCGTCTGCGCCCGATCGTGATGACCTCGATCGCGTTCATCCTCGGCGTGCTGCCGCTGGTGATCGGGACCGGGCCGGGCGCCGAGATGCGCCGCGCGCTCGGCGTCGCGGTGTTCTTCGGGATGATCGGCGTGACGACCTTCGGCTTGCTGTTCACGCCGAGCTTCTATGTCATCAGCCGGACCTTCGGCGATTGGGTGTCGTCCAAGATGCCGCGCCGGAAGGCCAAGCCGCCAAAGCATCTCCCCGCGGCCGAGGAGACGCCGGCATGAAGCGTATCGTAGCCGTCCTTCCCGCGCTCGCTTTGTCGGCGTGCGTCGTTGGACCCAATTACACCAAGCCGACGATGCCCGTCGCGGCGACTGGCGGCAGCTTTGCCGAAGCCGGCAAGACTGCGGCGATCACGCCGACCCCGCTGCCCGATCATTGGTGGCGGCTGTATAACGACCCGGTCGTCGACCGGCTCGTGACCGATGCGCTGGCGCACAATACCGATGTGCGCATCGCTGCGGGCAATCTCGAGCGTGCCCGCGCCGTGCTCGACGAGCAACGCGGAGCGCGGCTGCCGACGACCAGCCCGAGCGCGCAATATACGCGAGGGCAGGCCAACCTCGCCAGTGTCGGCGCGGGCGCGCTGGGGACGGGTGGCACCACGGGCGGCACCGCCGGCGCGGCGACGCAGCAGACCTTCCGATACAACAGCTTTAAGCTCGGCTTCGATGCGTCGTACGAGGTTGATCTGTTCGGCGGGATCACGCGCGCGATCGAAGCCGCACGTGGCGATGTCCAGGCGGCGCAGGCGCAGCTCGATGCCGCGCGCGTCTCGGTCGCGGCGGAAACCGCGCGGGCCTATGCGACGGCCTGCAGCAATGCCGCGCAGCGTTCGGTCGCGCTCGATACGGTGCAGTTGCAGCAGCGGACCTTTGCACTGACCAACACGCTGTTCGACGCAGGGCGGGGGACGCGGCGCGACGTCGATCGCGCCGACGTGCTACTTGCGCAGACGCAGGCGACGATCCCGGGCTTCGAGGCCGAGCGGCGTGCGTCGCTCTATGCGCTGGCGGTGCTGACCGGCTTAGCCCCCGAACAGGTCGATGCCGCGGCAGACGCCTGCAAGGTACCACCGCGGATCGCGTCGGTGCTGCCCGTCGGCGACGGCGCCGCGCTCATTTCGCGGCGCCCCGATGTTCGCGCGGCCGAGCGGACGCTCGCCGCCGATACCGCGCGGATCGGTATCGCGGTCGCCGATCTCTATCCCAAGATCCAGTTGCTCGGATCGATCGGCCTCAATTCCCAGCGCGGCAGCCAGTTGTTCAAGGGCAGCGCGGTCACCTATTCGGCCGGACCGCTCATCTCGTGGAGCTTCCCCAACCAGACCGTTGCGCGCGCGCGGATCCGTCAGGCGCGCG
Organism: Sphingomonas sp. AAP5; assembly: GCF_004354345.1. Lineage (NCBI taxonomy): Bacteria > Pseudomonadati > Pseudomonadota > Alphaproteobacteria > Sphingomonadales > Sphingomonadaceae > Sphingomonas > Sphingomonas sp. AAP5. The sequence goes on from NZ_CP037913.1 coordinate 518,401, forward strand.
CCGGCGCTGATGCGAGCCTTGCGACCTTCGACGGCCGCGTGCTGACGGCGTTGCAGGAAGTCGAGCAGGCGCTCGCGCGTTATGCCGGCGCGCTCGATCGCAACGCCGCATTGCGCCGCGCCGAGGCGTCGAGCAGCGCTGCGGCCAAGCTCTCGCAATTGCGCTTCGATTACGGGGCCGACAGCTTCCTGCTGCTGATCGAGGCCGAGCGCGACCGGGCGAGCGCCCGCGCGGCGCTGGCGCAGTCCGATGCGGCGGTGAGCGACGCGCAGATCAGCCTGTTCAAGGCGCTCGGCGGCGGTTGGGAAGACGCGCCTGCGCCGGTTCGGCGTGAGCCGGTAACGCCGACCCCGTGAGGCGCGTCCGCAGCGCCTTGTTCATGCCCGCGTCGAATGCGCGGGCGATTGCCAAGGCGCGCGGGCTCGACTGCGACGCGGTGATCCTCGACCTCGAGGATGCCGTCGCACCCGAGCAGAAGGCGGCGGCGCGCGCGCAGGCGATCGTGGCAGCAGCGGAGGGTGGGTTTGGCACGCGCTTGCTGGTGCTGCGTGTCAACGGGCTCGATACCGCATGGGGCGAGGCCGATCTGGCTGCCGCCGCCGACGCTGGCGTCGATGCGGTGTTGCTGCCCAAGGTTTCGGCGCCGGGCGATCTGGCGCTCGCGCGCGCGCAGCTTGGCGCGGTGCCGCTTTGGGCGATGATCGAGACGTGCGCGGCAATGCTCGCGCTGCCGCCGATTGCGGCCGCGCCGGGGCTCGCATGTCTGGTCGCGGGGACGAATGACCTGGCCAAGGACATGCGCTGCACGCCGGGGGCCGACCGCCTGCCGCTGCTGCCGCATTTGACCGCGATCGTCACCGCGGCGCGGGCGCATGGCCTCACCGCGCTCGACGGGGTATCGAACGTCCTCGCCGATACGCCCGAACTCACGGCGGAATGCGGGCAGGGGGCGGCGTTCGGCTTCGACGGCAAGACGCTGATCCACCCCGCGCAGATCGCGCCCGCCAACCGCGCCTTTGCGCCGTCGGCCGATCGCGTGGCGTGGGCGCAGGCGGTGATCGCGGCGTTCGCGCTGCCCGAGAATGCCGACAAGGGCGCGATCCGCGTGGCGGGCGAGATGGTCGAACGGCTGCATCTTGAAGAGGCGGAGCGAGTCGTCGCCTTAGTGTAGGATGGCGCTCACCTGCCTCCCACCGTCACCCCGGGGCCCACCGTGCCGCACAGGCGGCAGGCGAACTGCGCGTATCACGGTGGACCCCGGGACAAGCCCGGGGTGACGGGTGGTGTGGTTGACCTTGCGGCGCTACCCCAGCACGCGCCCAGCCACCGCATCGAGCTTCGCCAGCATCGCCGGATCGCGGGCCTCGGGCGCGGTGATCAGCGCATAATCGAGCACCGTGTCGAGCGGCGAGGGCGTACGCTCGGCGGGCAGTGCCGCGACCAATGTCTCGACCGCGCGCCGCGCGATAACGCCGTTCGCGCCCATTTGCTTGATCACTTCGTGCACCTCGACGAACGCGGCTTCCTCGCGCCAGCAATCGTAATCGGTCACCATGCCGATCAGCGCGTAGGGCAGCTCGGCCTCACGCGCAAGCTTGGCTTCGGGCATCGCGGTCATGCCGATCACGTCGGCGCCCCATTGGCGGTACATCACGCTCTCGGCGCGGCTCGAGAATTGCGGGCCCTCCATCGCGAGATAGGTCGCGCCCTTGGCGACGCTCCCGCCAGCGGCATGAACTGCCTCGGCCGCGAAGGCCGAGAGGCGCGGGCAGACCGGCTCGGCCATCGAGACGTGCGCGACCATGCCGGTGCCGAAGAAGCTCGAGGCGCGCGCGACCGTCCGGTCGATGAACTGGTCGACGATGGCGAAATGCCCCGGCGGCAATTCCTCGCGCAGCGACCCGATCGACGAGATTGCCACCAGATCGGTGCAGCCGCTGCGCTTCAGCGCGTCGATATTGGCGCGAAAGTTGAGCTCGGACGGGCTGATCCGGTGCCCGCGGCCGTGGCGCGGCAGGAAGACGAGGTCCACATCGCCGATCGACCCGAACAGCAATTCGTCAGACGGCGCGCCCCACGGCGTGTCGACGCGGCGCCATTCGGGGTGCTCCAGCGCATCGATCGCGTAGAGGCCCGATCCGCCGATGATGCCCAATTTCCATTTGCCGCTCATGCGGGAGTCTCCGTCCACTGATCGAGCCAGGCCTGCGCTTGCTTCGCCTCGCCGACGGCATGTGCGCTGACCGCGCCGCGCGAGGCAAGGAAGCGCGCGTGGAGCGCGAACGGCTCGATCGACAATTGATCGCGCAAAGCGTCGATCGTCTCGCCGAGTTCGGTCAGCTCGGCGACGACGGGCGCTGCCTTGGCGATCTGCGCCTTGTCCTTGGTGTGCCCGAACAGCCGGATCTGCCCCGCGGCCGTCCGCTCCAAGGCGCCGCGGAGCAGCGCATGATATTCGGTTTCGCTCTCGATGCGACGGTCATCGAGCCGGGCGAGGCGGTCGGCTTTGGCCATCAGATTACCTTCATGTCGCTTTGATAGTGATACCAGGCGAAAACGGCTGCAGCGCCACGGTGCGGCCGCCACGCTTCGGCCAGCTCGCGCACCAGTTTCTCGCTCGGGCGCGCCTCATGGCCGAGGATCCGGCCGACTTCGATTTGAATCGCGAGGTCGCCTGCGGGCCAGATGTCGAGCCGACCCTCGGCGAACAGGAGATAGATCTCCGCCGACCAGCGCCCGATGCCCTTGACCGCGACGAGCTTGGCGATCGCTTCGTCATCGTCGGCGGGCAAGTTCGCCAGATCGAGTTCGCCGCTTGCGACCAGCGCCGCCAGGCTGCGCGCATAGCCCGCTTTCTGGCGCGACAGGCCGGCCTCGCGCAACTGCTCGTCGCTCGCGCTGGTGACGTTGGCGGGATCGTCGAGGTCGCCGATGATCGTCTCGAGCTTGCGCCACACCGACTCCGCCGCCTTGGTGCTGACTTGCTGACCGATGATCGTGCGCAGCAGCGTGGCATAGCCGCGTGGCGAAATGCGCGGTTCGGGATAGCCGACGCGCGCGAGCGCCGCTGCGATGGCGGGTTCGCGCGTCGCGAGTTCGTCGAGGGCGGTCTTCAGCTGGTCGGCGCTCAGGCCCATGCGGTGATCCCTTGATCGGCGCCGCGTCTGGCGGCATGGCGGTGGAGAATTCGCTATCGCAAAGGACCGTCAATGCCCAAGCTTATCGTTGTGACTCGTGAGGGTGAAGAGCGCGAAATCGAGGGCGAGGCAGGCCTGTCGGTGATGGAAGTGATCCGCGACGCAGGGATCGACGAGATTCTCGCGCTGTGCGGCGGCTGCTGCTCGTGCGCGACGTGCCATGTCCATGTCGACCCGGAGTTTGCGGACAAACTTCCGAAGATGAGCGAAGACGAGAACGACCTGCTCGATTCGTCGGCCGATCGCACCGCGACTTCGCGGCTGTCGTGCCAGCTGCCGATGACCGACGCGCTTGATGGGCTGAAGGTCACGATCGCCGCGGAAGACTGACGGGCGCAGGCACGTCGGCGCAGCGACGGCGCCGGTGCGGCCGCGCCGCAGCGCCCGGCACGGCCGGGTCGCTTACGCGATCCCGTCCGACGACGGCTTTGCCGGCGTCCTGGCGCGCGCCGTGCTATGAGCGCTTAACGCGTCGCCACCGCGTACAGCGCGATCGCCGCCGCATTCGACACGTTGAGGCTCTCGATCTTGTCCGAGATCGGCAGCTTGGCGAGCTCGTCGCAATGCGCTGCGGTGTTCTGGCGCATGCCTTCGCCCTCGGCACCGAGCACGAGCGCGACGCGCTGGGTCCCCATCGCCGTGGCGAGCGTCTGGTTCGAATCGCCCGTCAGGCCGATTCGCCAGAAGCCTGCCGCGGCAATCTCCTCGAGCGCGCGCGCCAGGTTGGTGACACGCACCCACGGCACCACTTCGAGCGCGCCCGAGGCCGAGCGGGCGATCGTGCCCGATTCTGGCGGGGCGTTGCGATCGGGCGTGACGATACCGAGCGCGTCGAACGCCGCCGCCGAGCGCAGGATCGCGCCGACATTGTGCGGATCGGTCACGCCGTCGAGGATCAGCAACGGACGCTGATCGCCTTCGCCTTGCTCGAGCAGATCGGCGAGCCACATATCCTCGAGCGGATCGACCTCGATCACCAGCCCCTGATGCGGCGCGTCGCCCGGTACGAGCCGCGCGAGATCGGTCACCTGGGCATAGACGATCGGGATCGCCGGATCGAAATCGATATTGGCGATCGCTTCACGCGTCGCCCAGATCTTGCGCACGACGCGCTCGGGATTTTCGAGTGCGGCGGTGACGGCGTGGCGCCCCCAGAAGCGCGGGCGCCCGGCAGGGGCTTGTGACGGGCGATGTCCGCGACGGCCGGCCATCAGGCGATCCCGCCGAAGCTGCGAGCGGAGAGGGGGAAACGAACCATTGCGAAAACCTTCGATCGACCAAGCAGATTGTGGCGCCACGGGTATGCGCCGGACGCCGCGCGTGCAAGCCTTGCGCGTTTTTGATGGCGAAAGCGTCGCTATAGCCGTTGACACGCGCCGATGCGGTCGGCATTGGCACGCCTCGCTTTTCGGAGCGACCGCCCGCAAGGGCGAGCACCTGGGGACAGGTGGCCGAGTGGTTAAAGGCAGCAGACTGTAAATCTGCCGGAGTTTCTCCTACGTAGGTTCGAACCCTACCCTGTCCACCATGTGTTCTCCCGGATCCGTCCGGCACCATGGAACATCGCAAACGACGTCCCGCCAGGCCGGTCGGCCGAGTTGCGCGCTAGGCGGTTTGCGTAGGGGCTCCGAGCGCCGACGCATCGACGCGCTGGAGCAGCGGTTCGGCGGCAGCCGTGGACCGAGCCTGCCGGACCAACGACCGCAGAACCTGCCCCGTCGTTCGATTCTGCCGCGGGCGCATTTCGTTCACGACCGAAAATGTCGCGGCGAAAATCGCCGATTCCGCCGATCTGCATCCGTCGGACCAGGCGGCGTCGCGGTGCTGGTTGCGGAGCAGAACGTCGCGCACCGCCTGCGAGATCACCGACTGGATGCGCGTGACGCCCAGATCGAGCGTGTCGACGCGATGCTCGGCCAGAAGCGCTGCGAGCCGTTCGGTTTGTTCTGCGGTGATGCCGAGATCGAGTTCGCGGACGACTTTTGCGGCGGCCAGTTGATCGACCATCCAAACGCTTTTTTCTGTCATTTTTCACTCTCCGGCTGAAAGCTATGCCAAGCGTGGCGGCGCGTCGAGCCCTTCGGATCGGCGCGCGTCGGCGGCGATCGCCGGTCGGGCGTCGGTTGAGGCCCGCGCCGCGTATAGCGCTTGCGGCTGCCGGACTTGCGGTCCATCTCCCGCGCGACCTGTCCTCCCTTGTCTTGGGCGTCTCTCGCGATGAATCCGCTATTTGCCGGGCTTGGCACAACGATCTTCGAAACGATGTCGGCACGCGCGCGGGCGAGCGGCGCGATCAACCTTGGCCAGGGCTTTCCGGACGGTCGCGGGCCAGAGGATGTGCTCGCCGAAGCGGCGCGCGCGCTGCTCGAGGATTCGAATCAATATCCGCCGATGGCGGGGACGCCGGCATTGCGAGCGGCGGTCGCCGCGCATTACCGCGTCCATCAGGGGCTCGACCTCGATGCGCGCGAGGTGATCGTAACTTCGGGCGCGACCGAGGCGCTCGCCGCGGCGATCTTCGCGCTGGTCACGCCGGGCGACGAAGTGGTTATGTTCCAGCCGCTCTACGACGCCTATCTGCCGCTCGTACAGCGGGCAGGGGGCGTCGCACGGCTCGTGCGGCTCGAACCGCCCGAGTGGCGCGTCACCGCCCAAGCGCTCGCGGCTGTGGCGAGCGCGCGGACGCGGCTGGTAATCCTCAATTCGCCGCTCAACCCGACCGGCACGATGATCGGCACCGACGAGCTCGCGCTGATTGCCGATTTCTGCACGAGCCACGACGCGATCGCGGTTTGCGACGAAGTGTGGGAGCACGTCGTATTCGACGGCGCGCGGCACCAATCGCTGATGGCGCTGCCGGGGATGCGGGAGCGCAGCGTCAAGATCGGCTCGGCGGGCAAGATCTTCTCGCTGACCGGATGGAAGGTCGGCTGGATGTGCGCTGCGCCCGCGATATCCTCGGTGCTGGCCAAGGCGCACCAGTTCCTGACCTTCACGACGCCGCCCAATCTGCAGGCGGCGGCGGCCTATGGGCTGGGCAAGGATGTGGCCTATTTCGAGGGGATGCGTGCAGGCTACCAGCGCTCGCGCGATCGCCTGGCGGCAGGGCTGAGCGGGCTTGGGTATAGCGTGCTGCCGAGTGCGGCGACCTACTTCCTCAATATTGATCTCGCCGCCTCGGGGATCGCGATGGACGACGTCGCCTTTGCGCAGTGGCTGCTCGACGAAGCGGGCGTCGCGACGATCCCGGTTTCAGCTTTCTATGCGCAGGATGCGGTCACGAGCGTCGTGCGGCTGTGCTTTGCCAAGCAGGATGCGACGCTCGACGCGGCGTTGGAGCGGATGGCGAAGCGGCCGTAGCGCTCGGCACGGACAAGGCAGGGCGCTTTACCCTCGCCGGCGCATCAGACCGACGTCAGCAATCCCCGTTCGGTCAAATACCCCGTCACCAGCCGCGCCGGCGTTACGTCGAACGCCGGGTTCGCCGCACCCGATGCGGTAACGCGGATGCGACCGCCTTCGCCTGCTACATGCGTCACTTCCTCCCCCGAACGCTCCTCGATCGGCACGTCCGCGCCCGTCGCGGTGCTGGCGTCGAAGGTGGTGTAGGGCAAAGCGACGTAGAACGGCACGCCGTTGTCCTTGGCGGCAAGCGCCTTCAGATAGGTGCCGATCTTGTTGCAGACGTCGCCATTGGCGGTGACGCGGTCGGTGCCGACGATCACCGCGTCGACTTGGCCGGTCATCATCAGATGCCCGCCCGCATTGTCGGCGATCACGGTGTGCGGCACGCCATGCCCGGCCAACTCGAACGCGGTGAGCAAAGCGCCCTGGTTGCGCGGGCGCGTCTCGTCGACCCAGACGTGGACCGGGATGCCGGCGTCGTGCGCGAGATAAATCGGCGCGGTCGCGGTGCCGTAATCGACCGTCGCCAGCCAACCGGCGTTGCAATGCGTCAGGATGTTGAGCGGGCGATCGGGGTTCTCCGCGTGCAGATCGCGGAACAACGCGAGGCCATGCGCGCCGATCGCCTGGTTGAGCGCGACGTCCTCGTCGCAGATTGCGTCCGCACGCGCGAAGGCGGCGGCGGCGCGGTCGGCGGTGGGGAGGGGGCGGACTGCGGCGGCGACCTGGTCGAGCGCCCATTTTAGGTTGACCGCGGTCGGGCGCGATTCGAGCAATTGCGCGTAGGCGGCGTCGAGAGCGGCGTCCGATCCGTCCTCGGCAAGCGCCATGGCGAGGCCGTAGGCCGCCGTCGCGCCGATCAGCGGCGCGCCGCGCGTCCACATCTCGCGGATCGCGAGCTCGGCCTCGTACGCGCTGCGCAGCTCGACCCACTTCACCGCCCAGGGAAGCTCGCGCTGATCGAGGATGCGCGCACCCGCGCCATCGGCGGTGCGCGTGATCGAGCGTTGATGCGTGCCGTCGAGTTTCATCGCGCGTTCCTAATTCTGTTGTCCTTCCCCGGCGAAGGCCGGGGCCCAGGAGCGAAGGCCTTTGTGAGCGAAGCGCCGCGCCCGCCGTTCAGCCATCCGCTACTGGGCCCCGGCCTTCGCCGGGGAAGGGAGTGGGGAGCGCACTGCGCTCACCTCGTCGAAGCTCGCAATGTCACCGCCGTCGCTAGCGCGATCGATCAGCAGCGCGTCCATCCCCGCCGCACGCGCCGCGGCGACTTCCTCCGGCGTGTCCGACAGGAACAGTACCGCGCTTGCCTCGACGCCGATTGCAGCAGCGATTATCGCATAAGACGCCGCCTCGCGCTTCGGTCCCGTCGTCGTATCGAAATAGCCCGAGAACAGCGCTGTCAGGTCGCCCGCATCGCTGTGCCCGAAGAGCAATTTCTGCGCCGCGACCGATCCCGACGAGAAGACGTAAAGCTTCACCCCCGCCGCATGCCAGCGCCGCAACCCCGCCACCGCATCGGCATAGACATGCCCCGTGAACGCGCCCGCGGCGTAACCGTCGGCCCAGATCATCCCCTGCAGCGTCTTGAGCGGCGTTGCCTTGCGATCCTCGTCGATCCAGCGCGTGAGCGTCGCCACGGGGTCGCCCGGCTCGATAGCCACAACCTCGGCGAGGATCGGCGCAGTCTCCGCTGGATGTGCCGCGACATAGTCGGCAAGGTGCGTGCGGGCATACGGAAACAGCACTTCGGCAACGAACGCGATGCTCGACGTCGTGCCCTCGATATCGGTCAGGATCGCCTTCACGCTGCCGCCGGCTCGAGCCGGGGGAAACGCTCGGCAATGTCGCTGCCGGTAAACTGTGCGATCCAGCCGTCGGGGTTTACGAACAGCCGGATCGCGGTGAAGCGCGGCGAGGCGCCCATGTCGAACCAGTGGCGCATGCCCGCCGGCACCGAGATCAAATCGCCCGCGCTGCACAGCATGGTGAAGACGCGGGTCTCGTGGTGGAGCGTGAACAGCCCTTCGCCCTCGACGAAGAAGCGCACCTCGTCCTCGCCATGCGTATGTTCCGACAGGAATTTGCCGCGCAGGGCGGCGCGCTCGGGATGGTCGGGCGCAATCCGCGCGACGTCGATCGCGCGATAGCCGCCCTGCGCGGTCAGGCGGGCGACCTCGTCGGCATAGACCGCGAGGATGTCGCTGTCGGCATCGAGCGGCTTGAGCGGCCAGCGCTCGAACTGCACGCCGACCGCGCCGAGCGCCGCGGCGATCGCGGTGCCATCGGGTGTGTCGAGCAGCGGCGTCGTGGCGTCGGTGTCGGCAAAGACCTGCAAGCGACTCATCGAAAGCTCCTTTCGGCGCGTTCGGCGGCGATCATCCATTCGATCGCTTCGATCACCCGCTCCGCCTCGGCCATATCGCGGCCCCAGCCATAAAGACCATGGCTGCGAATGAGATAGGCGGGAATCGCACCGCTTTCCAGCAGCCGCGGGGCGATGGCAGCTTCGACGATCGCCATGTCCTGACTGTTCTCGACGATCGGCAGCGTGACCGCGGTGTCGTGTGTCGCGACGCCAGGGAGCGCCTTGAGCATCTCGTGCCCCGCCAACCGATAGCCGTCGCCCGCCACCGCGCGACTGAAGCCGACCGCGCTCGGCGAATGGCTGTGGAGCACCGCGCCGACAGCGGGAAAGGCGCGATAGAGCGCGAGGTGGAGCGCAGTCTCGGCCGAAGGTGTCTTGCCGTCGAGCGACGCGCCGCCGGCATCGACGCGCATCACGTCGTCGCGGCTGAGCCGCCCCTTGTGCCGGCCCGACACCGTGACCGCAAAGCTGCCATCGTCGAGCCGCGCCGAATAATTGCCCGAGGTCGCGGGCGCCCAGCCCTTGGCGTCGAGCCATCTTCCAACGGCGACGATCGCGTCGCGCGCGTGATCGAAGCTGGTGCTGGTCATCGCGAAGCGGCTGGAGCGGGTAACGGGAATCGAACCCGTGTATTCAGCTTGGAAGGCTGCTGTACTACCATTGTACTATACCCGCTCGCCGGCTCAGCGCACGCATGTGCGGCGATGGGCATCGGTTAGCGCGGTGCTGCGCGCGGCGCAAGATGCGGGTCTTGTACTTGTGCGTGCAACGCGACAGGATCGGGCGCTTCCCCGCAAGGAGTGCCGCGTGCCCGACGATCAGACCGTAACCTGCCCCGGCGGCGAAGGCGACACGGCGGTCACGCTCCCGGCGCGGCCCGAGGCGTTGCGGCTCGCGCCCGAACAGACCGCGGTCGTCGTGATCGACATGCAGAACGCTTATGCGAGCGAAGGCGGTTACGTCGATCTCGCCGGGTTCGACATAGCGGGTGCGGCGGGGACGATTGGCAAGATTGCCACAGTACTCGATACCGCGCGGGCCGCCGGGGTTCAGGTGATCTACCTGCAAAACGGCTGGGATCCCGACTATGTCGAGGCAGGCGGCCCGCAATCGCCCAATTTCCACAAGTCGAATGCATTGAAGACGATGCGCAAGCGGCCCGAGCTCGCGGGGCAACTGCTCGCGCGCGGCGGGTGGGATTACGCGCTGGTCGATGCGCTGAAACCGCAGCCGGGCGATATCTCGCTCCACAAGACGCGCTATTCGGCGTTCTTCAACTCGCAGCTCGACAGTGTCCTGCGCGCCCGCGGCATCCGCAACATCGTCTTCGTCGGGATCGCGACCAACGTTTGCGTCGAGAGCACGCTGCGCGACGGCTTTCATCTCGAATATTTCGGGGTGATGCTCGAGGATGCGACGCATCATCTCGGGCCTCCGGCGATGCAGGCGGCAAGCGTGTACAATATCGAGAAGTTTTTCGGCTGGGTCAGCACGACCGCGGATTTCTGCGGCAGCTTCGGCCAGTCCCCCAAGGAGTGACCATGCCTTTCGAAGCGATCAATCCCCCGCAATTCCCGACCCCGATCGCGCCCTATTCGGCCGCGGCGAAGGCGGGCAACACGATCTACGTCTCGGGCATGCTCGCGCTCGGCGAGGGCGGGGCGGTGCTGCATGTCGGCGATGCCGCCGGCCAGACGCGCCACATCCTCGACACGATCCGCACCACGCTTGCGGCGGCGGGTGCGACGCTCGAAGACGTGGCGATGAACCATATTTTCCTCAAGAGCCTTGCCGACTATGCCGGATTCAACGCGGTCTATGCCGAGTATTTTCCGGGTGCGAAGCCAGCGCGCTATTGCATCCAGGCCGAACTGGTGAAGCCCGAGTGCCTCGTCGAAATCGCATCGGTCGCGCATCTTGGCTGAGGCGGCGGGGCTCTATTACGAGACTCACGGGCGCGAAGACGCGCCTCCGCTGATCCTGTCCTCCGGGCTTGGCGGGTCGGCGCACTATTGGGCGCCCAACATCGTAGCGCTGGCCGAGCGCTATCGCGTGATCGCCTACGATCATCGTGGGACGGGCCGCAGCGACCGGGTGCTGCCCGATACGGTGAGCGTCGAGGATCTCGCCGCCGACATGCTCGCGCTGCTCGATGCGCTCGCCATTCCGCGGGCGATCGTCGTCGGGCATGCCGCCGGCGGCGTCGCGGCGTTGGCGCTGGCGCTGATGGCGCCCGACCGGGTCGACAAGCTCGTCGTGGTCAACGGCTGGGCGTCGCCTGATCCGCATTTCCTCCGGTGCTTCGCTGCAAGGCTGGCGTTGCTGCGCGGAAGTGGGCCGGAAGCGTATCTGCGGGCGCAACCGCTGTTCCTGTATCCGCCCAACTGGATCTCGGCGAACGATGCGCTGCTCGAGGCGGAGTTGCCCGAGCAGCTCGCGCATTTCCCGGGTGCATCGACTATGGAAAAACGGATTGCCGCGCTCGCCGCGTTCGACGTTTCGGAACGCCTGCGAGACATCCATCGCCCGGTGCTCGTCGTGGTGTCGGATGACGACATGCTCGTCCCGTCCAACGCCGGGGTCGCGCTTGCCAACGGCCTGCCGATCGCCGGCTTCTGCCGCGCCGAGCATGGCGGCCACGCGGTCAACGTGGTCGATCCGGATGCGTTCAACAGCTTCGTGCTTGCCTGGCTGGCGGGCGAAACCGTGCAAGGATAACGCGCATGCAGGTCGGCGTCTTCGTCCCCATCAACAACAATGGCTGGCTGATTTCGGAGACTGCGCCGCAGTACATGCCGTCGTTCGATCTCAACAAGACGATCGCGCAAAGCGCCGAGAAGCACGGGCTCGATTTCCTGCTGTCGATGATCAAGCTGCGCGGCTTCGGCGGCAAGACCGAGTTCTGGGAATACGGCCTCGAGAGCTTCACGCTGATGGCGGGCCTCGCCGCGGTCACCGAGAAGATCAAGATCTTCGCGACTTGCCCGACGCTCGTCATCCCGCCGGCCTTTGCCGCGCGGATGTGCAACACGATCGATTCGATCAGCCATGGGCGCTTCGGGCTCAACCTCATCACCGGCTGGCAGCCGCCCGAATATACGCAGATGGGGATGTGGCCGGGCGATGCGCATTTCCGCAACCGCTACAAGATGCTCGACGAATATGCCCATATCCTGCGCGAATTGTGGGCCGAGGGCGTCAGCGACTTCAAGGGCGATTACTATCAGATGGAGGACTGCCGCGTCCGGCCCAAGCCGGACGGCGAGATGAAGATCATCTGCGCGGGCTCGTCCGACGAGGGGCTCGCTTTCTCGGCGAAATGGGCGGACTATGCCTTCTGCCTCGGCAAGGGCGTCAACACGCCGACCGCGTTCGCCTCGAACAACAGCCGCCTCGCCGCCGCCACCGACAAGACCGGGCGCGACGTTTCGATCTTCGTCCTCATCATGATCATCGCCGCGGAGACCGACGAGGAGGCGATGGCGAAATGGCAATCGTACAATGCCGGGGTCGATCTCGACGCGATCGCCTGGCTCGCCGACCAAGGCGCGAAAGACACGCACAATAAGGACACCAACGTCCGCCAGCTCGCCGCGCCCGAGGGGGCGGTCAACATCAACATGGGGACGCTGGTCGGCTCGTATGAGAGCGTCGCGCGGATGCTCGACGAGATGGCCGAAGTCCCCAACACCGGCGGCGTGTTGCTGACCTTCGACGATTTCGTCGAGGGCGTCGAGGCGTTCGGAACGCGGATCCAGCCACTTATGAAGTGCCGGGCGGGGGTGGGAGCCTAACCTCGACCGTCACGCCGGGATGACGCGATCGTATCCGACGCCAAACCGTTACATCGGAAACTAGATGGGGTTGGCGCGGCGCAAAAATTGGTCGAAAGAGCATCGCAAAACGGAGAGTATGCCATGCGGATCATCGACCATCACATCGTCGGCCTTTCGGGCGGCGGAGCGACTCGGACCGGCGACGTGTTCGATCCCAACACCGGCCTCGTCCAGGCGAGCGTCAACCTCGGCACGCAGGCGACGCTCGACGCCGCGGTCGCTGCCGCGCTGAAGGCGCAGCCGGGCTGGGCGGCGACCAACCCACAGCGTCGCGCGCGCGTGATGTTCAACTTCAAGGCGCTGGTCGAGGCGCACATGGACGAGCTCGCGCATCTGCTCTCGTCCGAGCACGGCAAGGTGATCGCCGATTCGAAGGGCGACATCCAGCGCGGGCTCGAGGTGATCGAATTCTGCTGCGGCATCCCGCACGTGTTGAAGGGCGAATACACCCAGGGCGCGGGCCCCGGCATCGACGTCTATTCGATGCGCCAGCCGCTCGGCATCGGCGCGGGCATCACGCCGTTCAACTTCCCGGCGATGATCCCGCTGTGGATGTCGGGCGTCGCGATCGCGACCGGCAACGCCTTCCTGCTCAAGCCCAGCGAGCGCGACCCGTCGGTGCCGGTCCGGCTCGCCGAGCTGTTCGCCGAGGCGGGGCTGCCCGAGGGGATCCTCCAGGTCGTCCACGGCGACAAGGAAATGATCGACGCGATCCTCGATCATCCCGCGATCAGCGCGGTCAGCTTCGTCGGTTCGTCCGACATCGCGCATTACGTCTACAAGCGCGGCGTCGCGGCGGGCAAGCGCGTCCAGGCGATGGGCGGCGCCAAGAACCACGGCATCGTCATGCCCGATGCCGATCTCGACCAGGTCGTCGCCGATCTGTCGGGCGCGGCGTTCGGCAGCGCGGGCGAGCGCTGCATGGCGCTCCCCGTCGTGGTGCCGGTCGGCGAGAAGACCGCGGTCGCTTTGCGCGAGAAACTGATCCCGGCGATCGCGGCTCTCCGCGTTGGCGTCTCGACCGACAATGACGCGCATTACGGCCCGGTGGTCAACGCCGCGCATCGCAGCCGGATCGAGCAGTGGATCCAGACCGGCGTCGACGAAGGCGCCGAACTGGTGGTCGACGGCCGCGGCTTCGAGCTGCAGGGGCATGAGAAAGGCTTCTTCATCGGGCCGTCGCTGTTCGACCACGTCACGCCCGAGATGTCGGCGTACAAGGAAGAGATTTTCGGCCCCGTGCTCCAGATCGTCCGCGCCGACGATTTCGAGCACGCTTTGCGCCTGCCGAGCGAGCATCAATACGGCAACGGCGTCGCGGTCTTCACGCGCAACGGCCACGCCGCGCGCGAGTTCGCCGCGCGCGTCAATGTCGGGATGGTCGGCATCAACGTGCCGATCCCGGTGCCGGTCGCCTATCACACCTTCGGCGGTTGGAAGCGGTCGGCGTTCGGTGACACCAACCAGCACGGCATGGAAGGCGTCAAGTTCTGGACCAAGGTCAAGACCGTCACGCAGCGCTGGCCCGACGGTGGCGTGGGTGACGGCGCCAACGCCTTCGTCATCCCGACCATGGGGTGAGCGGGTGAAGCGCCGCGTCAGCAGCGGTTCGCCGCTCGAGCCGATCCTCGGATTTTCGCGCGCGGTGCGGACCGGCGACCAGATCATGGTCGCCGGCACCGCGCCGATCGAGCCCGATGGATCGACCACGCCGGGCGACGCGGCGGCGCAGATGGAACGCTGCTGCGCGATCGTTGCCAAGGCGATCGCCGATCTCGACGGCGATATTGCCGATACCGTGCGCACCTGCCTCTATCTGACCGATCGCGCCGATTTCCCCGCGGTTGCGGCGGTGCACGGCCGTTGGTTCGGCACGGCGCGACCGGCGACGACGACGCTGATCGTATCGGGTTTCATCCGCCCCGAATGGCGCGTCGAAATCGAAGCCGAAGTGCTGTGTGCATGATGCGGCGCGGGGGGCTCCTCTGGCGGCTGACCCGCAAGCGGCGGCGCGGCGCGACGGCGGCGCTTGACGCGCGGCTGTATCGCGTGCGGATCGGCTTGCTCGTCGGTGCGATCGTGGTGATCGCGGTGCCGACCGCGATCAACCTCGAGCGCTCGCGTGGCTGGCGCGCCGAGGGCAAGCGCATCGCGCTGACTTTCGACGATGTGCCGCGTGGCCCCGGCGCCTTCTACACGCCCGAGCAGCGCGCGACGCTGCTGATCGCGGGGTTGCGCGGGGCCGGTGTCGAGCAGGCCGCGTTCTTCGCCAACCCGGGGCGGATCGGGCCGGTGAACCGCGCCGATGCGCGGCTCGCCTCCTATGTCGCGGCGGGGCACGTCGTCGGCGACCACAGTTTCTCGCACCGCGACCTCGCGTCGATGCCGGCGCCGGCGTTTCTCGGCGATATCGACCGTGCCGAGCACTGGCTCAGGGGCCGACCCGGCTATCGCCCGTGGTTCCGCTTTCCCGGGCTCAATCAGGGCGGCCGCGACATGGCGAAGCGCCGCGCGGTGGTCGATGGCCTCATCGCGCGCGGGCTGCAGATCGCCTGGGTTTCGGTCGACGGCTCCGACTGGAATATCGAAGGCCAGACGATCGCCGCCAAACGGGCCGGGCTCGGTATCGATGAGGCCGCGCTGCGCGACCTCTATGTCGATACGATGGTGCAATCGGCCGATTTCTCCGACGCGCTGATGCGCCGCACGATCGGGCGGGCGCCACCGCAGGTGTTGCTGCTGCACGAGACCGATGTCGCCGCGCGCTATCTGCCAGATCTCGTGGCCGCGCTGCGCAAGGATGGCTGGGCGATCGTCACCGCCGACGCAGCCTTTGCCGATCCGGTCTATCACGACACCAGCGACTTCGTCAGCGCGAACGGTACCTTGCCCGAGGCGCTGGCCTGGCGGAAGGGTGTCGGCGGAAAGCTCTATTACGAGCGCAACGACCTGCCGCTCGCCAACCGGCTGTTCGCCGAGCGCGTCCTGCACCGCGCGCCGCTGGCACGCACCGCTGCGGCGCGAACGTCCTCGCACCGGCGGTGTCCGGTGCAACTCCACCCGTGGCGGCGCGTCTGCGCGTCGACTGCCTTTGTAACGCCGCGCACCTCGCGCTTAGGGATCGCTGTATGACCGACCAATTCGACCTCACGGACGACCAGCGCGAGATCCAGGATCTCGCGCGTAAGTTCACCGCCGACCGGATCACCCCGCACGCGGCGGAATGGGACGAGAAGCACATCTTCCCGCGTGAGACGATCAAGGCGGCGGCCGAACTCGGGTTTGCCGCGATCTACGTCTCCGAGGAATCGGGCGGGATCAACCTCGGCCGGCTCGAGGCGGCGCTGATCATGGAGGCGATGGCCTATGGCTGTCCCTCGACCTCGGCGTTCATCAGCATCCACAACATGGCGGCGTGGATGATCGACCGGTTCGGATCGCAAGGCGTGAAGGACAAATATCTGCCTTCGCTGGTCACGATGGACCGAATCGCCAGCTATTGCCTGACCGAACCCGGCTCGGGTTCGGACGCGGCGGCGCTGAAGACTAAGGCGGTCCGTGACGGCGACGATTACATCGTCACTGGCAGCAAACAGTTCATCTCGGGCGCGGGCGAGAATGAAGTCTATGTCACGATGGTGCGCACCGGCGTCGAAGGCCCGAAGGGCATTTCGTGCCTGGTGATCGAGAAGGACATGCCCGGCGTCAGCTTCGGCGCGAACGAGCGCAAGCTCGGCTGGCACTCGCAGCCGACGCGGCAAGTTACCTTCGACGGCGTGCGCGTTCCTGCCGAGAACCTCGTCGGCGGCGAGGGCGAGGGCTTCCGCATCGCGATGATGGGGCTCGACGGCGGCCGGCTCAATATCGGCGCCTGCTCGCTCGGGGGCGCGCAGCGCTGCCTCGACGAGGCGATCGCCTATACGCGCGACCGCAAGCAGTTCGGCACCGCAATCGCCGATTTCCAGAACACGCAGTTCATGCTCGCCGACATGGCGACCGACTTGGAGGCGGCACGCGCGTTGCTTTACATGGCGGCAGCGAAAGTGACCGCGAACGCGCCCGACAAGACCAAGTTCGCCGCGATGGCCAAGCGGCTCGCGACCGACACCGGGTCGGCCGTCGCCGACCGCGCGCTGCAGCTGCACGGCGGGTACGGCTATCTGATGGACTATCCGATCGAACGCTTCTGGCGCGACTTGCGCGTCCATTCGATCCTCGAGGGCACCAACCAGGTGATGCGGATGATCGTCGGTCGCGAATTGACGCGGCAATGAGCGACGTCCTCACCTCCGTCGACGGGCGGGTTGCCCGTATCCGCCTCAATCGGCCCAAGGCGCTCAACGCGCTGACCACGCTGATGTGCGAAGCCATGCTCGCCGCGCTCGACACGTGGCGCACCGACCCCGCGATCGAGGTCATCCTCCTCGATCACGCCGAGGGCCGCGGTTTCTGCGCGGGCGGTGACATCCGCATGCTTGCCGAGAGCGGCGCGGGCGACGGCACGGAGGCGCGGCGCTTCTTCCACACCGAATACCGCCTCAACCACCGCCTCTTCACCTACGCCAAGCCGACCGTCGCCTTCATGGACGGCATCACGATGGGCGGCGGGGTCGGGCTCGCTTGCCCCTGCGACCACCGCGTTGCGACCGAGAACACCAAGTTCGCGATGCCCGAGACCGGGATCGGCCTGTTCCCCGATGTCGGCGGCGGCTGGTTCTTGTCGCGGCTGCCGGGGCGGATCGGCCAGTATCTCGCGCTGACCGGGCACCGGCTCGACGGTGCGGAGTGCCTCGCGCTGGGCCTCGCCACGCATTATGTGCCGAGTGCCGCGCTCGAAGACGCCAAGGCGCGGATCGCGGCTGACCCTGCGACGCTGGCGGCAACGCTTGCGGACCTGGCCACGACGCCACCCGAAGCGCGGATCCTCGCGCACCGTGCCGACATCGACCGGCTGTTCGCCTCGGACGTG
Source organism: Sphingomonas sp. AAP5 (assembly GCF_004354345.1). NCBI lineage: Bacteria > Pseudomonadati > Pseudomonadota > Alphaproteobacteria > Sphingomonadales > Sphingomonadaceae > Sphingomonas > Sphingomonas sp. AAP5. The sequence goes on from NZ_CP037913.1 coordinate 536,173, forward strand.
CTCGAGGACATCTACGCCGCGCTCGAGGCGGATGGCGGTGAGTGGGCGCTCAAGCAGCTCGCCACGCTCAAAACCAAGTCGCCGCAGACGATGAAGGTGTCGCTCCGCCTGCTCCACGAAGGCGCGACGATGTCGACCTTCGAAGACGAGATGCGCCAGGAATATGCCGTCGGCGCGCATGTCGTGCAGCGCCACGATTTCCTCGAGGGCGTCCGCGCCGTGATCGTCGACAAGGACAATGCCCCGCGCTGGGACCCGGCGACGCCCGAGGGCGTGAGCCCGCACGTGCTCGACCAGATCTTCGCGCCGCTGCCCGCGGCCGAGGAATGGACGCCCGGCTGATCCGCGTCATCCCAGCGAAAGCTGGGATCTCCCCGCGGCGCGCGGAACGCCCCACTCACAAAGACCCCAGCGTTCGCTGGGGTGACGGATTTGGAGAGAGCAATGCCGACCTACGAAACCCTCCTCGTCGAACAGCGCGGGCGCGTGACGCTCGTGACGCTCAACCGTCCGCAGGCGCTCAATGCGCTCAACAGCCAGATCCTCGCCGACCTGCTTGCGGCGATGGCGGCGTTTGATGCCGACCCGTCGCAGGGCTGTGCGGTTATCACCGGCAGCGAGAAGGCGTTCGCAGCGGGCGCCGACATCAAGGAGATGCAGGCGCAGGGCTTCGCCGACATGTACGCGCATGATTTCTTCGCGGGTTGGGATCGTTTCACCAAGACGCGCAAGCCAGTCATCGCGGCAGTATCGGGCTACGCGCTCGGCGGCGGGTGCGAGCTGGCGATGATGTGCGACTTCATCCTCGCCGCCGATAGCGCCAAGTTCGGCCAGCCCGAGATCAAGCTCGCGGTCTCGCCCGGCATGGGCGGTTCGCAGCGCCTCACGCGCGCGGTCGGCAAGGCCAAGGCGATGGAGATGTGCCTCACCGGCCGGATGATGGACGCTGCCGAAGCCGAGCGCGCCGGGCTCGTCTCGCGCGTCGTGCCCGCCGCCGAGCTGGTCGAGGAAGCGGTCAAGACCGCGACGACGATCGCCGGGATGGCGCCGCTCGCCGTGCTGGCGAACAAGGAGATGGTCAATGCAGCGTTCGAAACGAGCCTCGCGATGGGCGTGCAGTTCGAGCGGCGCTTGTTTCACGCGCTGTTCGCGACCGAGGACCAGAGCGAGGGAATGAGCGCGTTCGTCGAGAAGCGCGCGGGGACCTGGACGGGGAAGTGACCCAAAATCCCCCTCCCGCTTGCGGGAGGGGCTAGGGGAGGGGCGTGCCACAAACCCAGCGCCTCGCGGCGGCACTGCCTTCCCCCAACCCCTCCCGCAGGCGGGAGGGGAGTAAGAAGAAGCAGGAGAGAAAAATGACACGCATCGCTTTCATCGGCCTCGGCAACATGGGCGGCGGGATGGCCGCGAACCTCGCCAAGGCCGGCCACGACGTCCGCGCCTTCGACCTGTCGGCAGAGGCACTCGACCGCGCCAAGGCCGCTGGCTGCCTGCCCGTCGCTTCCGCCGCAGAGGCCGCCGACGGCGCCGAGGCGATCGTCACGATGCTGCCCGCCGGCACGCATGTCGAAGCCGTCTATGCCGAGCTCTTCGCCGCCAACGTCGCCCCGCCCACGCTGCTGCTCGACTGCTCGACCATCGACGTCGCAACCGCCAAGCGCGTCGCTGAGGCAGCGCAGGCCAAGGGCCTCACCGCCGTCGACGCCCCCGTCTCGGGCGGGATCGGCGCGGCCAATGGCGGTACGCTGACCTTCATGGTCGGCGGCAGTGCGGAAGCTTTCGCACGCGCGCAGCCGATCCTGGCGGCGATGGGCAAGGCCGTCATCCACGCCGGCGCCAACGGCACTGGCCAGGCCGCCAAGATCGCCAACAACATGCTGCTCGGCGCGACGATGGTGGCGACGTGCGAGGCGTTCCTGCTCGCCGAGAAGCTCGGGCTCGACCCGCAGACCTTCTACGACATTTCGAGCGTCGCCTCGGGGCAGAGCTGGTCGATGACGAGCTATTGCCCGGTCCCCGGCGTCGGCCCCGATACGCCCGCCGACCATGACTATCAGGGCGGCTTCGCGACCGCGCTGATGCTCAAGGACCTGAAACTCGCCGCTGCCGCGGCAGGCGATACCGGCGCGGACACACCGATGGGTGCGAAGGCGGCCGAACTCTACCAGCGCTTCGCCGACGACGGGCAGGGTGGGCTCGATTTTTCCGCGATCATCCGTATGTTGCGCGGCTGACCGAATGGGAGCGGGGCGGACGCGCGATGATCCTTAACCCGCTTCTAACCCTTGACTGTTACCCAAGGCGGTGATGTTCCACGACACCGCCCTCGCGCGCGCTGCGCGCGCCGCCGATCCGCGACCGGCCTCGGCGGTGAGCACCGGTTGCGGGCTCGCCGGGCTGGTCGGGCTGTTCGCCTGGGTGGCGGTCGCGCGCTATGTCGGGATGGACGGCCCCTATGCTGCGCTCGTCAATATCGCGGCGTGCGCGCTGCCGATGGTGGTATGGGCGGTGCTGGTTGACAAGGTTCACCGTCGCCCCTCGACCGGGATCGACTGGTCCGCGCCAAAGCCATGGCGCGACACGCTCGACCTGTCGCTCACCAAGCTTGCCGGGCTGTGGCTGACCTGGGCCGGGATCGCGCTGATCTATGGCACCGGGCGTTTCTATTGGAGCTACCAATGGGGCGGCTTTCCGTTCGCGATGCAGTGCTTCGGCATCGCCGCGCCGGTGTTGTTTCTCGGTTCGATCGTCTACATTCCATGGCTCGATCGTCGGCTCGAACAGCCCAAGGACGGTTGCTGGGCGCTCGGCGCATGGCTGATGGGCCTAGACGAGCCGATCGACCGCGAGGCGATCTACAACCATCTGCGCAGTTGGGGCGTGAAGGCGTTCTTCCTCGCCTTCATGCTCGCGGTGGTGCCGCCGGGCTTTGCCGGCTTCATCCGCGGCAATGTCTCGGAGGTGCTGCACAATCCGGTCGCGCTTGCCAATTGGCTGATCGGCTTCATGTTCGTGATCGACTGCGCGTTCGCGACGGCGGGCTATATCCTGACCTTCCGCCCGCTCGATTCGCATATCCGTAGCGCCAACCCGTTCGCCGCGGCGTGGATGGCGGCGCTGATCTGCTATCCGCCCTTCACGCTGATGGCGGATAACGGGCCGCTCGATTATCATCCCGGCACCTATGGCGCCGACGGCTGGTCGACCTGGTTCGCCGGGCATCCAGCGATCCTCATTCCGATCGGCGTGGTGCTGATCGGCCTCACCGCGATCTATGCCTGGGCGACGGTGGCGTTCGGCTTCCGCTTTTCGAACCTCACCAACCGTGGGATCCTGACGCACGGGCCATACGCTTTCTCACGGCATCCGGCGTATCTGTCGAAGAACCTGTTCTGGTGGATCTCGACGATCCCGTTCCTGACGACGGGCTCGTTCGTCGACGCCGCACGCGCGACGATCCTGATGGGGGTGGTCAGCGGGGTCTATTATTGGCGCGCGAAGACCGAGGAGCGGCATCTCGGGATGGACCCGGATTATCAGGTCTATACCGAATGGATGGCACGCAATGGCGCGGTGCCGCGGTTTTTCGGCTGGGTGACGGGTCGCAAATAGTCGTCGCCTCGGCGGCGGCCCCGGCCTCCGCCGGGGCGACGCAGGATCAGAAGCGAAGCTCGTCGTAGACCTTCGAGATGTCGCCGCCCCAGACGCCGTGATATTTGTCGAGCAGCACTTGCGCCGGCACCTTGCCGCTGCGGATGATCTCGCGCAGCGGATCGAGGAAGCCCGTCTCGTTGCTGCCGCCCGCGTCGAGCCGCGCGCGCGCGCTCAGGCCCGCGCTCGAAATGTCGACGACCTGGCCCGCAATGTCGCGCAGCGTGCGCCCGCCAGCCACCGGCGCATCGAGCCCCATCTTGGGTACCGCATCGCGCAGCGCCTGGCGCTCGTCGATCGTCCAGTCCTTGACCAGATCCCACGCCGCATCGAGCGCACCCTGATCGTAGAGCAGCCCAACCCATAGCGCCGGCAGCGCACAGATCTTGTTCCACGGCCCGCCATCGGCGCCGCGCATCTCGAGGAAGGTCTTGAGCCGCACCTCGGGGAAGGCGGTCGAGAGATGATCGGTCCAGTCGTCGAGGGTCGGCTTTTCGCCCGGCAGCACCGACAGCTCGCCTTTCAGGAAGTCGCGGAACGACAGGCCCGCGGCGTCGATATATTTCCCGTCGCGGTAGACGAAGTACATCGGCACATCGAGCGCATAGTCGGTGTAGCGATCATAGCCGAAGCCGTCTTCGAACACGAACGGCAGCATGCCGGTGCGCGCCGGATCGGTGTCCGACCAGATATGGCTGCGATACGACAGCATCCCGTTGGGCTTGCCCTCGGTGAAGGGCGAGTTGGCGAAGAGCGCCGTCGCGAGCGGCTGGAGCGCGAGGCCGACGCGGAACTTCTGCACCATATCGGCTTCGGAGGCGTAATCGAGGTTCACCTGGATCGTGCAGGTGCGCAGCATCATGTCGAGCCCCATCGACCCCACGCGCGGCATGTGGCGCAGCATGATCGCATAGCGGCCCTTGGGCATGATCGGCAGCTCGGCGCGCGTCTTGTCGGGCCACATGCCGAGACCGAGGAAACCGATCCCGAACTTCTCGCCGATCGCCTTGACCTGTTCGAGGTGACGCCCCGTCTCGGCGCAGGTCTGGTGCAGGGTCTCGAGCGGCGCGCCCGACAGCTCGAACTGGCCGGCGGGTTCGAGGCTGATCGAGCCGTCGCTGCCCGTCATCGCGATGACGTTGCCGCCTTCGGTGACCGGCGCCCAGCCGAATTCTTCGAGCGCCTTCAACAGGTCGCGGATGCCGCCCTGTTCGGTGTAGCTCGGCGCGTGATGGTCGCTGTCGGCATAGACGAACTTCTCATGCTCGGTGCCGATGCGCCAGCGGTCGGCGGGCTTTTCGCCGCGCGCGAAACTGGCGACGAGCTGGTCGCGCGATTCGATCAAGGGCGAGCTTTTGATGCTGTCTGGGCGCGTTGTCATGCTCGCGCCTTAGCGCTGCGACGGCCCGCCCGCCAGCAGGTTTCGAATGACTACCAATCCCCTCGGGATGCCATCCAGATCGCGACCGCCGCAGCCGCCGCGGTATCGGCGCGCAGGATCCGCGGACCGAGCCCGATCGCAACCGCGCCCGGCACCGCGCGGATCGCCGCGCGCTCGTCCTCGTCGAAGCCGCCCTCTGGCCCGATCAGGATCGCGGCCGAGGCGGGGGCGTCCCGCATTGCCGCTAGCGCCGGCGCGCCGCCCGTCTCGTCGGCGAAGAACAGCGCGCGGCCCTGCGGCCAATCGCGCAGCAACGCGGTGAGCCTCACCGGCTCGGCGAGCTCTGGCACGGCGGTGCGGCCGCATTGCTCGGCCGCCTCGATCATGTGCGCACGCAAGCGCTCGCCGTTCAGACGGTCGACCACGGTGCGCCGCGTCAGCACGGGGATCAGCCGCGCGACGCCGAGCTCGCACGCCTTCTCGGCGACCCAGTCGATCCGGCCTTTCTTGATCAGCGCCGCGCAGAGCCACAAATCGGGCACGCGCTCGGGCTCGCGGAGCTGCGCGGTGACGTCGAGCATCAGCTCGCGCTTGGCGACGCTCGCCGCGACGCCGAGCCATTCGCCCGAATGGCCGTCGAACAGCTTGACCGGATCGCCGGGCTTCATCCGCATCACGGCGCCGAGATAATGCGCCTGCGGCCCGTCGATGCGCAGCGGGCCTACGCCCAGCGGGGTCTCGACGAACAGGCGCGGGGTCGATTGCGGGGGCCAGGCGGGTGTAGCGGGCATGGCGGCGTGGTAGGGGGTCGGGGGGTGGTTTGCTACCCCGAAGCGCGGTGTGCCAATTCCTCCCCTTGCCAGGGAAGCATTGCGTGGCGCGATCTGCTTGACTCGATTGACCCCAAGACGCGGTGATTGCGACGGCGATCGTTTCCGTTTCTGTGCTAATCCGCCCGTGCAGGTCCGACGATTTCAAAGAGCGTGTCGGTCATACCATACAGTCGGGTTGTAGGACAGAGCTAGGTCCGCTTTCGCCTTCTTGCGGACATCGCCGGCGAGCGGCAATCTGCGGCATGGCCATTCCCGTCATAATCCCATTTTTCATGGCACTAAGTTGGAGCGCGTTGCCCATTCGGCAGCCACGCGAGGAAACAGGTCCATATGGGGCGTCCGTCACATTTAGAGACGGCGAATGCTGGTTTTGGACCGGAGATGTTGGACTAACTGCGGCGCAGTTCGAGAGCGACTTGAGAGATCGATTTTAACTCAAGCGGGGAATTGTCATTTCCCATGAAGCAAACCTTCCGGCGCGGTGCATGAAGCTGGCGCGTCGTTCGGCAATTCGGGCTGGTTTTACGATAGTGAAGGTCGCTGTTAACTCCACCACTGGTCCAATCGGACCGTCATCGAACGGCAGCTAGCCACCACCTATTGCCGTTCCAGCCTTGGTCCAAGGCGTGCAACGACTAAAAGCCGACCGTCCGCTATCGGGGGAGAAAGCGGCCCGTCTCAAATCGCCCAAAAGCAGACGTCAAGTGCATCCACGTTGCTGTCCGATCTGAGAGATTGCTATTACGCGATCAGCTATGATCTCGTGCAAGGCCTCGCCCATGTGACCGTACTTTCCCGGCTTCTCAGTTTTCCGACCAAGGAAGTCTATTGCGAAGGTTCGGGCATTTCCCCAAGCCCTTCCGCAAGGTCTGTCGCCGCCATCTGAGGGGACTGAAACAGCGCCGCCTATTGTCAGCCATATTGCGGCACCCGGAGTGTCATAGGAACAGGATTTTGCTGGGGCTGGGCAAAATCGAGAGAGCTCGAACCCTCGCGCCCATAAACCTTTCCAACGCTGCTGAGGCTTCATCTTGAAGCATTGATCGGTAGAGTTCCACATAGAACCGTAGCGGCCGTATCGTACCTTTTGCAGACAATACTCGGTGATACCGGGCTTCTCCCGCCGGATAATCTCCATCTCGGTTTCTGACAATTTTGGCTTCCGTTGTTCACATCCCACCAGCGCAAGAAAACCTGCAAAAGTCATGCATGCGAGAGCTTTTTGCCAAATCATGCAAGCGTTATGCGCCGTCCGAGATACGATGCAATGGTGGCGCTTGGCATTCCGAATGTGAAAGCCGCCCGTCCGCTCACCACCAGACTCGGACATTCGCTCGGCCGTCTCCCTTTGGGAAGCCGGGGCCTTGGAATGGCTTGGCGGGCGGTGGGGCACCACAAGGGAGGCCCCGGCCTGCGCCGGGGCGACGTATATACGTTAGAGCCGCTCCCACCACATCCAGCCATCACGCCACGCGCCCGAGATTACCGCCGACGCCACACCGCGCGCACGCCGAGCGCCACCACGCCGAGCGTCAGCGCCGCCAGGATCGCCCAGCCGGCCATCACACCGATGCCGCGCGCGAGTGCCCAGAGCAAGGCTTCGAAGAACCGTCCGATCGCGACGGAGAGATGTACCATGCTGTCCGCCTGTATGTCCGGTCCGGGAGTGGGATGGCGCAGTATCGCGGCCGACCATGGCGAAGTCGAGGCGGCTGTCCCTCGCGGTATGCGGACCGAGCGGTCGCACAACAGCGTTTCCGCAATCTTTCCGCACGCGTATGAGCGGGTGCCATGACCTCCGCTGATCGCCTCCCCGCCGACCTCACCCCCGATACCGAGCATCGCGGCCTCGTCGGGCTGCTCCCTGCCGCCGCGCGGCCGTTCGCGCTGCTCGCGCGGTTCGACCGGCCGATCGGGTGGTGGCTGCTGTTCTGGCCGGGCGCGTGGGGCGTGGCGCTCGCAGGCGGCGCGGTGACGCGTTGGGACCTGATCCTGTGGCTGTTGCTCGGCAGCATCGCGATGCGCGGGGCGGGGTGCGTGTTCAACGATATCGTCGACCGCGATCTCGACCGGCAAGTCGCGCGCACGCGCAGCCGTCCGCTGGCGAGCGGGGCGGTGTCGCTGAAGGCGGCGTGGGTGTGGCTGGTGCTGCTCAGCTTGATCGGGCTGGTCGTCTTGCTGCAGCTCAGCCTCTCTGCAGCGGTGGTTGCGGTGGCGAGCCTTGCGCCCGTCGCCGCCTATCCCTTCATGAAGCGGATCACCTGGTGGCCGCAGATCTGGCTCGGGCTGGTCTTTTCGTGGGCGGCGCTGGTGGGGTGGAGCGAGGTCACGGGCGCACTGAGCGCGCCGGGGCTGCTGCTCTATGCCGGGTCGATCTGCTGGGTGGTCGGCTATGACACGATCTATGCGCTGCAGGACCGCGAGGACGATGCGCTGATCGGCGTGCGATCGTCGGCGCTGCGGATGGGGCGGCGGGTGCGCCTCGGCGTCGGTCTGTTCTACGCCGCAGCACTGGTGTTGTGGGCGGCGGCGATCTGGGTGCTGCGGCCCGATGCGCTGGCGCTCGTCGCGCTGTTGCCGGTGGCGGGGCATTTCGTGTGGCAGGTGGCGACGCTGGCGCCCGACGATGGCGCGGGGGCGTTGCGGCGGTTTCGCTCGAACCGGTTTGCCGGGCTGCTGGTGTTTCTGGCGTGCGTCGTCGTCGGGACGCCGTGGCCGTATTGACCTACGTCAGTCACCCTCGCTTTCGCGGGGATGACGGGGGTGGGGTCGTGCCGCGGAGGCTTCGCCCGGTCCGAAGCGCCGGAGCGGGCATCGAGCCCGCTCCGGCGCTGCTCCACCCACCCCCGGCCCCTCCCCTGAAGGGGAGGGGAGCAGCGAAGGTTGCACGCGTGGCCGCCCGCACCTAAGTCCGCAGCTATGCTGACCCCAGACCAAGCCCGCGATCGCGCCGCCGATATCGTCACTCGTGCCAAGGCAGCGGGCGCCGACGCGGCCGATGCGGTCTATGCCGCCGATACCTCGCTCGATGTGGCCGTCCGGCTTGGTGCGCTCGAGGATGTCGGGCGATCGGAAAGCGCCGAGCTCGGCTTGCGCGTGTTCGTCGGCAAGCGCTCGGCGAGCGTCTCGACCTCGGACCTGTCGGTCGATGCGCTCGCGGCGCTGGTCGAGCGCGCGGTGGCGATGGCGCGCGAGGCGCCCGAGGACGCCTGGGCCGGGCTCGCCCCCGCCGACCGGCTGATGCACGGCGCGCCGCCACTGCTCGACCTCGACGATCTCGCGCACGGCGGCGAGGAAGCCTCGCCGAGCGCTTTGCGCGATGCGGCGCAAGCGGCGGAGGATGCCGCGCGCGCGGTCGCCGGCGTCACCAACAGCGAAGGCGGATCGGCGAGCGCGGCGCGCTCGATCTGGGCGCTTGCCACCAGCCACGGTTTCGCTGCGGCCTATGCGACGACCGGCTACGGCCTGTCGGCGAGCGTGCTCGCCGGCGAGGGCGGCGCGATGGTGCGCGATTACGCCTATAGCTCGAAGCGCCACCGCCGCGCGCTCGAGGACCCTACCGAGATCGGCACGCGCGCGGGCAACCGTGCGGTGGCGCGCGTCAATCCCGGGCGGCTCGCCAGCGGTCCGATGAGCGTGGTGTTCGATCCGCGCGTCGGGTCGAGCTTGCTCGGGCATTTGATCGGCGCGATTGCCGGCCAGGCGATCACGCGCAAGACGAGCTTCCTGCTCGATGCGCTCGGCACGCAAGTGTTTTCGAGCGGCGTCACCGTGCTCGACGATCCGCATCTCCCGCACGGGCTGCGCTCGCGTCCGTTCGATGGCGAGGGGCTGCCGGTGTCGCCGATGGCGATCATCGAGGCGGGGATGCTCGAGAATTGGCTGCTCGACAGCGCATCGGCGCGGCAATTGGGGCTCGAGCCGACGGGGCACGCCGCGCGCGGTGTCGGCGGGGCGCCGGGCGTGTCGACGAGCAACCTCCATATGGCGGCGGGCGACGTTCCGCCCGCGACGCTGATTGCGGACATCGTGAGCGGCGTGCTCGTCACCGAGCTGATCGGGATGGGCGTCAACGGCGTGACGGGCGATTACAGCCGCGGTGCGGCGGGTTTCCGGATCGAGAATGGCGTCGTCACCGGGCCGGTCGCGGAATTCACGATCGCGGGCAATTTGAAGGACATGTTCCGCGAGCTGACGCCAGCAAACGACCTCGAATTCCGCTATGGGATCAACGTCCCGACGATCCGGGTCGACGGGATGACGGTGGCGAGTGGCTGACGCGAAACTCGCCGATGCGGTGGCGGCGGTCGCGGCCGAGGCGGGCGCGCTCGCGCTGCGGCATTGGCGGACCGATTTCCATCGCTGGGAAAAGGCGCCCAACGATCCGGTCAGCCAGGTCGATCTCGACGTCAACACGCTGCTCCATGCGCGGCTCTCGGCGCTGTTGCCCGATGCGGGATGGCTGTCCGAGGAGACCGCCGACAATGCCGACCGGCTGGCCTGCGGGCGGGTGTGGGTGGTCGATCCGATCGACGGCACGCGCGACTATATCCGCGGGCGCGATGGCTGGGCGGTGTCGGTTGCCTTGGTCGAGCAGGGCCGCGTGACAATCGGCGTGCTCGATGCGCCCGCGCGCGGCGACATTTTCCGCGCGGCCTTGGGCCAGGGAGCGACACGCAATGGGGCGCCGATCCGCGTTGGTGACCGGCGCGAGTTCATCGGGTCGCGCGTCCCGACCGACGGTTTGCCCAAGGTGGACAGCGATCTGGTCGTGGTCGCCAAGCCTAATTCGATTGCCTTGCGGATCGCGATGGTCGCGGCGGACGAGGCCGATCTCGTGGCCACCCTGCGCTGGGGCTATGAATGGGACATCGCGGCGGCGGCACTGATTGCCGCCGAAGCGGGCGCGAGCGTAACCGACGCGTTCGGCGCGCCGCTCGTCTTCAACACGCCGAGTGCGCAGGCGTTCGGCGTGCTTGCGACGACCCCCGGGATCCACGCCGCCGCAGTCGCGCGATTGAGCGATCGCGCGCGGAGGTTGTCGGCGTGAGGCGGCTTGGCCCGGCGCTGTTGGTAGGTGCCGTCGCGCTCGTGCTGACCGCCTGTTCGTCGGGCGACGACAAGGAAGCGCGCCGCCGCTCCGCCGGACCTTCGCCGTCGCCCGCGGCGCTGTTGCGCGTCGCGAGCGCGTCGGCGGGCGAGACGGTGTTCGGTCAGTGCAGCGCGTGCCATTCAATCGGCCGCGACGCCGCCGACCGGAGCGGGCCGAACCTGTTCGGGGTGATGGGCGCCGAAGTTGCCAACCGCCGGCCGCGTTTTCCCTATACCGGCGCGCTGCAAGCGTTCGGCGGGCGCTGGACGCCCGAGCGGATGGATGCCTGGCTCACCAACCCCAAGCGGCTGGTGCCCGGCACCGCGATGGGGTTTGCCGGGCTGGCCGACCCGCTCGATCGCGCCGACGTGATCGCCTATCTGCAGACGCAGCACTGATGGTGGCGCCCGTCACAGCGAGCGCCCGATCAACTCCTTCATGATCTCGTTGGTGCCGCCGAAGATCCGCGTGACGCGCGCCGCGCGCCAGGCCCGCGCGATCGGATATTCGTTCATATAGCCCGCGCCGCCGTGGAGCTGGAGGCAAGCGTCCATCACTTCCCATTGCAGGTCGGTGTGCCACAGCTTGGCCGCGGCGCCTTCCTCGTTGGTCAGCTCACCCTTCAAATGCCGCGCGATCGCCCAGTCGAGATGCGCCCAGCCGACCTGCAGCTTGGCCTTGAGATCGGCGAGCACGAAGCGGGTGTTCTGGAAATCGAACACCATCCCGGCAAACGCTTTGCGCGTCTTGGTGAACTCGACCGTCTCGTCGAACGCCTTTTGCGCAGACGCCTGGACCGACACCGCGATCGACAAGCGTTCCTGCGGCAGCTGGCTCATCAGATAGATGAAGCCCTTGCCCTCTTCGCCGAGGCAATTGGTCATCGGGACGCGGACGTCTTCGAAGAACAGCTCGGAGGTGTCGGCGGCTTCCTGCCCAATCTTGTCGAGCTTGCGGCCCTTGCTGAAGCCTGCCCGGTCGCTTTCGACGAGGATGATCGACATGCCCTTCCAGGCGGGCTTGGCGTCGGGATCGGTCTTGGCGACGACGAGCGTCAAATCGGTGTTCTGGCCGTTGGTGATGTAGGTCTTCGAGCCGTTGATGACGTAGTGGTTGCCGTCCTTCTTCGCTGTCGTGCGGATCGCCTGAAGATCGGACCCGGTACCCGGCTCGGTCATCGCGATCGCGGTGATCACGTCGCCCGACACCATCTTGGGGAGCCACTGCGCCTTCTGCTCTTCGGAGCCATAGGTCTCGATATAGCCAGCGACGATGTCCGACTGGAGCGAAAAGCCCGCGGGGACGCCGTTATACGCCATCTCCTCGTCGACGATGGCGTTATAGCCGAAATCGAGCCCGAGCCCGCCATACGCCTCGGGCGCGGTCGGGCAGAGCATGCCGATCTCGCCCGCCTTGCGCCAGAAATCCTTGGGGACGAGCCGGTCCTCCTCCCACTGCGTGACGTGCGGCACACCTTCCTTCTGGAGGAATTGGCGGACGGTCTGGCGGAACGCCTCATGATCCTCGGTATAGGCAAAGCGGCCGGCGACGGTGTCGAGCGAGGACATTTCGGACTCTCCTAGGTTTCACGTTGCAACGCGTTTTTTGACGGTGTGCGGTGTCTTTACGCGAGCGTCAATCCCTGGCGTCATCCGCACGAAAGCGGGATTCCCGCTTTCGCGGGAATGACGAAGGGGGCTATGGTTGGCGAAATTGTAGGAGAGCGCATGTGAAACTGGCCAGCCTCAAATCCGGGCGTGACGGCAAGCTCGTCGTCGTATCGAACGATCTCGCCTGGTACGCCGATGCCGGCCACATCGCGCCGACGCTGCAGGCGGCGCTCGACGATTGGGACCGCGTGCTGCCCGATCTGCAGAACCTCGCGATCGATCTCGAGCATGAGACGATCCCGATGCAGCGCTTCCACGAACACAAGGCAGCGGCGCCGTTGCCGCGCGCGTATCAATGGGCCGATGGCTCGGCCTATGTGAACCATGTCGCGCTGGTGCGGCAGGCGCGTGGGGCGGAGATGCCCGAGACCTTCTGGCACGATCCGCTGATGTATCAGGGCGGGTCGGACGGGTTCCTCGGGCCGCGCGACGCGATCCCGCTCGCCGACGAAAGCTGGGGCTGCGACTTCGAGGGCGAAGTCGTCGTCGTGACGGGCGACGTGGCGCTCGGCGCGAGCCGCGAGGATGCGCTGGCGGCAGTGCGGCTGGTCGGGCTGACCAACGACGTGTCGCTGCGCAACCTGATCCCGGGTGAGCTGGCGAAGGGTTTCGGCTTCTTCCAGTCGAAGCCTGCCAGCGCCTTCTCGCCGGTGTTCGTCACGCCCGATTCGCTCGGCGACTGGTGGCAGGAGGGCAAGCTCCACCGCACGCTGATGGTCGATCTCAACGGGCAGCCGTTCGGGCGCGTCGCAGCGGGGGCGGACATGACCTTCGATTTCGGCACGCTGATCGCCCACGCCGCCAAGACGCGCGCGCTAGGGGCGGGGACGATCGTCGGGTCGGGCACCGTGTCGAACCGCGACGCCGATGGCGGGCCGGGCAAGGCGATCAGCGCGGGCGGCGTCGGCTACGCCTGTCTGGCCGAGCTGCGCACGGTCGAGACGATCGTTGGCGGCGGGCCGAGCACGGGGTTCCTCAAGGCCGGCGACACGGTGCGGATCTGGGCCGAGGACGACAAGCATCATCCGATCTTCGGTGTGATCGAGCAGACGGTCGGCGCGGCGTAACGCGCAGGGTGTCGCGACGACCCCCCATCCGCTTGCGTGGGTGAGGGGGGCTTCGACAGGCTCAGCCCGAACGGGCAGGGGCGGCGTCCTGGCAAAGGCTGCGCGAGATCAGTGCGCGCGGGTCGGTGCCGCGATCCGCTCGTACGGGAGCAGCAGCGGTTGCTCCCCCGTCGTCCCGCGCCAGGCGGTGATGCCGTAGACGCTCGCTAGCGCTGCGTCGGTGAGCACGGCATCGGGCGTTCCGTCGGCGACGAGCCGCCCACGGTCTAGCAGCAGCAAGCGATCGCAGAAGCGCGCCGCGATCGACAGATCGTGCAGCACGACGACGATCAGCGCGTCACCGCGGGCCTGATCGCGCAGCAGTCCCATCACGTCGAGCTGATGCCCCGGATCGAGCGCGGTGAGCGGCTCGTCGGCGATCAGCGCCGGTGCTCCCGTCGCGAGCGCGCGCGCGAGCATGACGCGCGCGCGCTCGCCGCCCGACAGATCGGTCGCGGTGCGATCGGCGAGATGCGCGGTGCCGGTGTCGCGCAAAGCGGCGTCGATCGCAGCCTGGTCGAGCGGACTAATCCGCGAGAACGGCCCGAGATGCGGCAACCGCCCGAGCCCGACGAGCCGCGCGACGCTGAGCGGCCAGTGCAGCGCATAGGCTTGCGGCAGATAGGCGATGTGGCGCGCGATCGCGGCGCTGCCGAGCGTCGCCACGTCGGTGCCGTCGATCGTCACGCGCCCCGCCGCGGGCGGAAGCAGCCCGAGCAGCGCGCGTGCCAGCGTCGATTTGCCCGCGCCGTTGGGGCCGATCACGCCGATCAGCGCGCCTTGCTCGAGCGTTACGTCGACCGCGTCGAGCACGCGGCGTCCGCCGAGCTCGACCGACAGCGCCTGGGTCGCGATCGTCACCACAAGCGGCGCTCCCGCAGCAGATAATGGAGGAACACCGGCACGCCGAGGAACGCGGTCAGCACGCCGAGCTTGAGCGGCGTCGATGTCGGTACGAGTCTCGTGCCGAGATCGGCGAGCGTCAGCAGCGCCGCGCCGGCGAGTGCGGAGGGAATGAGGATCGCCGACGGGCTGCGATCGGTACGCGGGCGGACGAGGTGCGGGACGATCAGCCCGACGAAGCCGATGCTCCCGGCGATGGCCACGACGCCGCCGATCCCGATCGCGATGCCGAGCATCAGCCGCAGCCGGACACGCGCGAGATCGACGCCAAGCGTGCGCGCCCCATCCTCGCCGAGCGACAGCGCATCGAGCGCGCGCCCGTCCCATAAGAGCAGCGTCATGCCGATCGCGACACATGGCAGCGCGATCCAGACATCGCCGAAGCTGCGATCCTCGAGACTGCCGAGCAGCCAGGTGGTGATCTCCATCGCCGCGAACGGATTGGGCGCGAGGTTGAGCGCGAGGTTGATCCCGGCACCCGACACTGTCGCGACCGCGACACCTGCGAGGATCAGGCTGAGCGTGCTCTCGCCGCGCCGCGACAGCCACATCAGCGGGAGCAGCGACAGCAAGGCGCCGGTGATCGCCAGCAGCGGCAGCACGAACGGATGCGCGGTTGCCAATTGCCAGTAGATCGCGATTACCGCGCCGAGTGCCGCGACGCCCGACACGCCGAGCACCCCCGGATCGGCGAGCGGATTGCGCAGATAGCCCTGCATCGACGCGCCCCCCATGCCGAGCATTGCGCCGACCAGCAGCCCGAGCAAGGCGCGAGGTAAACGGAGCTGGAACAGGATCGCGCGGACGATCGGATCGCCGTGGCCGGTCAGCGCGGCCCACAGCGCGGCGAGCGACAGCTGCGCCGGCCCGACGAGCAGCGAGGCGATCCCCGCGACGATCGCGAGCGCCAGCAGCAGCGGGAGAAGCCACACGGCATTGCGCGCGGGCAGAAGGTTCGGCACGGCAGACCTCGCTCAGGATCGGTCGGGCCCGTCGCGCATGGTCGGGGCGCCTCGTCCCAGCCGTAGCCGGGCGGCGAGCGAAAGCGAAGGAAATCGAACGTGCGGAGCTCTCGGATCGTGCTGGCCCTCGCAAGCCTCGTGCTGCTGGGCGCGGCGCGTCCCGCACCGGTGCCGCGGCGGATCGTCTCGCTCAATCTGTGCGCCGACCAATTGCTCGTCGGTCTGGCGGATCGGGGCCAGATCGTCGCGCTGACCGAATGGGCGCGCGATCCCGAGCTTTCGGCAATCGCCCGGCAAGCGCGCGACCTGCCGTTTACGCATCGCAGCGCGGAGGAAGTGATGGCGCTGCGGCCCGATCTGGTGATCGGTGCGCCGTTCCAGACGCGCGCGGTGCTCGCGCCGCTCAAGGCGCAGGGGCTGACGCTGCTCGAGCTACCGCGCGGCGAGGGGGTGGCGGCGATCGAGGCGTCGATCACCACGCTTGCGGCGGCGGTCGGCCATCCCGAGCGCGGCACGCGGATGATCGCGCAGATGCGGCGCGCGCTCGCGGCGGTCGGGCCGCCGCCGGGGCGGGGGCGCGTCGCGGCCTATTATCAGCGGCAGGGGTATCTGACGGGGACGGGAACGCTCGTCGACGAGATGTTCGCGCGGGTCGGGCTGGTCAATCTGGCGGGGCGGCTCGGGCGGCCGGCGCTGTCGCAGCTGTCGCTCGAGGAGATGGCGCTCGCGCGGCCCGATTTCCTGATCCTCGAGACGGGGACGCGCGCGGTTGCCGATCGCGGGACGGCGGCGTTGCATCATCCCTTGCTCGATACCGCGGTGCCGGCGGCACGGCATCTGTATATCGAACAGGCGCAAACGGTGTGCGGTAGCCCGGCGTTTGCCGATGCGGTCGCGTCGCTTGCCGCGCAGGTGCGGGCGGTGGACCGGGCGGCGGCGGCGCGGCGGCGCTGACGCTGCGCCGCGCCTTGTCACCCCGGGCTGGTCCCGGGGTCCACCGGGAGGCCAAGCCTGTTCCCGCAGCTATCGCGGCACGGTGGGCCCCGGCACAGGGCCGGGGTGACGTTAGGGGTAACTCCTAAAACTCGATCCCCTTTTGCGCCTTCACGCCCTGCTCGCGGAAAGGGTGCTTCACCAGCGTCATCTCGGTGACGAGATCGGCCATGTCGATCAGCGCTTGGGGCGCGTTGCGGCCGGTGACGACGACGTGCGTGTCGGCGGGCTTCGCCGCGAGCACTTCGAGCACTTCCTCGACCGGGAGATAGTCGTAGCGCAGGATGATGTTGAGCTCGTCCGCCACCACCATCGCATAGGACGGGTCGGCGATCATCCGCTTGACCTCGTCCCAGCCTTCGCGCGCGACCGCGATGTCGCGCGCGCGGTCCTGCGTGTCCCAGGTGAAGCCTTCGCCCATCGGCTTGAACTCGATCAGGTCGGGGAAGCGGTCGAACACCGATTTCTCGCCCGTCTCCCACGCGCCCTTGACGAACTGGATGACGCCGACCTTCATCCCGTGGCCGATCGCGCGCACCACCATGCCGAGCGCGGCCGAAGTCTTGCCCTTGCCGTTGCCGGTGTGGACGATCAGCAGGCCCTTTTCCTGCGTCTTGCTGTCGACGAGCTTGTCGCGCGCGACCTTGATCCGCGCCATCTTGGCATTGTGCTCTGCGTCGGTCCGTTCGGCCATCAGGGTGCTCCGGGGGATGAGATGCGGATCGGGTACCGCATCGCGGCGCGCCACGCCAAAGCCAAAGCGCGCGCGCCGCTGGGCTCACCAACTGCCGCGATCGTCGTCGTCATCGCCGTAATTGTTGATCACGACATTTTCCTCGCCGCCGCCGCCGCCGCCAAAGCCTTCCGGGCGCTTCGTGATGCGGATTTCATCCGGGCGGCTAGGCGACCCAAGGCAAGGTGACACCGAATGCGGTGACGATCGCCGTCGCCACGCCGATCGCCGCGAGGCAGGCCGCCCCGAACACGATCGGGCGCGAGCGCGCGATCAGCGCGATCGACAGCAGGACGATCGCGAGCTGGAGCGCGGTCTCGCCGAGTTCATAGCCTTCGCCGGCGCGCGCGGCATGCGCGCCTTCCGCGCGCAAGGCATCGCCCTTGACCTGGAGTTGGCCAATGCCGTGGCCCGCTGCGTCGGGCGCGCGAAGGCGGGCGGCCTCGGCGGCCCAGTCGCGTCGATCGGCGGGAGCGCCACCGCCGCCGTGCGCGGCGGTCTTGAGCACCGTCTCTCGCACGATCTTGGCTTGCATATAGGCGAAGGTGTCGGACGCCTCGATGCCCTTCAACAGGCTTTCGCGCGCGCTGCCCGCCGCCGCCATGTGGATCACCGCCAAGCTGACCGCAAACCCGCCGACCATCAGCGACACGCGGTCGCGAAAGCTGCGTTCGGCGGCGCGCTCGACCCGCTCGCCCGCGTCGCGTTCGGCCTCGGCGCGCTCGATGGCGTCGTCGATCAGTTCTTTTGCGTCGACAGCTTCGACCATGAGACGGTTCCGGGTGAGAGCGAAGCCGTGCCTTCTACGAGCAACGCGGCCTGCAACCCGCGTGAATTCGCTGTCATGATCGAGCCCACCGACATTCTGCAACAATCGCGCTGGAAATCGCCGGACGCGTCGCTTATAGGCCTGCGCTTCGCCGAACGGGTGCGGGTGCACCGCCTCGATCGGCCAAGCGGGCGTGGTGAAATTGGTAGACGCGCGGGACTCAAAATCCCGTTCCTTAATCGGAGTGTCGGTTCGAGCCCGACCGCCCGCACCATCAGAACAAGGCGCGCCCGGTCTGCGCTGCGGTGAAACGTCCGAGATCGACGACGTGCGCTGCGGTGATTTCGGGCTGGTCGAAGCTCTGGCTCTCCCATTGCGAAACGATGCGTTCGACTTCGGCCGGGGTGCGCTTGCGCTTGGCGAGCGCAAAGTCGATCCACGCGCATCCCGGATTGTAATCGACCAGGCCATCCTCGAGCACGGCATCGCCGAGCACGATCGCCACCGCATCCGCCACACTGTGGCCGCCAGCGACGAGGCTCAGCGCCGAGAGGCTCTGATCGTCGGACCAATCGCGCGTGCTGGCGCCGCTGCGTGCTGCGATATCGAGCCGGGCTGCGATGAGCCGCGCGCGCAGTGGTGGCGAGAGTTTCATAGGTGGTGCCTCCCCGAACATGATCTACGTCAATCGATAGACGACACGACAGGAAGATTCCCGCCTTTCGCAGGCAGGATCGTTATCATTCCGTAAAGAAAGGTAAACAAGCCAGGTTAAGCGGCTGCCATCTCCAGCGACTCGCTGATCTCGAACCAAGCCGCTTCGGCAGTGTCGAGCTTCTTCGAAATCTGCGCGTGTTGCTTGACCAGATCGGCGGGGGACAGTCGCGCGAGCCAGGCTTCGGCGGTGCTCGGATCGAGCATTGCGCGGTCGATCGCATCGCGCTGCTTGGTCAGCTTGGCGACGAGCGCCTCGGCCTCGTGCGCCTTCTTCTGCAGCGCGACCGCGGCGGCGCTCAGCTGCGGCTTGTCGTCCTTCTTGGCGGCCTTGGTCTTGGCACCTTCGCCGCCGCCGTCGCCCGAGAGCACGAAGGCGATATAATCCTCCATGCTGCCGGCATATTCCTTGGCTGTGCCGTTATCGACGAGCACGAGCCGGTCGGCGGTGAGCTCGACCATATGGCGATCGTGGCTGACGAGGATGACCGCGCCGTCATAGGCGTTGAGCGCCTGGACCAGCGCTTCGCGCGCATCGACGTCTAGATGGTTCGTAGGTTCGTCGAGGATCAGCATGTGCGGTGCGTCGCGCGTGATGAGCGCGAGCGCGAGCCGCGCGCGTTCGCCGCCCGAGAGCTTGCCGACCTTCTGCGTCGCCTTGACGCCCGAGAAGCCGAAGCGGCCGAGCTGCGCGCGCACCGCGCCGGGAGTCTTGCCCGACATCATCCGCGTCATGTGCTCGAGCGGGGTGTCGTCGCCGTCGAGTTCCTCGACCTGATACTGCGTGAAATAGCCGACGCGCATCTTGCCGCTGGCGTTCATCGCGCCGTCCATCGTCGGGAGCTGCGCCGCGAGCAGGCGCGCGAGCGTGGTCTTGCCGTTGCCGTTGCGTCCCAACAGCGCGACGCGGTCGTCGGGATCGAGCCGCAGGTTGAGCCGCTGGAGGATCGGCTTTTCCGCGTATCCGACCGCCGCCATGTCGAGCGTGATCAGCGGCGGGCGCAGTTCCTCGGGGCTCGGGAATTCGAACGACAGCGTCGGATCCTCGGCCATCGACGCGATCGGCTGCATCTTGGCGAGCATCTTCTGGCGGCTCTGCGCCTGCTTGGCGGTCGAGGCGCGCGCCGAGTTCTTCGCGATATATTCGCTGAGCTTTGCCCTTTGCGTATCCTGCGCGGCCTTGGCGGCGGCGAGCTGCGCGACGCGTTCGGCGCGCTGGCGCTCGAAGCTGTCGTAACCGCCGGTGTAGAGATGGACCTTGCCGCCCTCGAGATGGAGGATCGTGTCGACGACATTGTTGAGCAGATCGCGCTCGTGGCTGATGACGACCATCATCGCGGGGTAGGATTTAAGGAAGTTCTCAAGCCACAAAGTCGCTTCGAGATCGAGATGGTTCGAGGGCTCGTCGAGCAGCAGCAAATCGGGCTCGGAGAAGAGCAACGCCGCGAGCGCGACGCGCATCTTCCAGCCGCCCGAATAGGAATCGAGCGGGCGACCCTGCATTTCCTCGTCGAAGCCGAGGCCCACCAGAATGCGCGCGGCGCGGGCGGGGGCGGTGTAGGCATCGATTGCGGTGAGGCGCTCATAGATCACGCCCATGCGGTCGGGATCCTGGCAGGTTTCGGCCTCTTCGAGCAGCGATGCGCGCTCGGTGTCGGCGGCGAGCACGGCCTCGACCGGGGTGGTCGTGCCGGAGGGGGCTTCCTGCGCGATATAGCCGATGCGCGTGCCGCGCGGCATCTCGATCTCGCCGAGATCGGGCTCGAGCTGGCCGATCATCACCTTCATGAGCGTCGACTTGCCCGCGCCGTTGCGCCCGATCAGGCCGACGCGGCTCTTGGGCGGCAGCGCCGCGCTCGCACCGTCGAGGATCGCGCGCCCACCGAGGCGCACCGTGATACCATTGATATTCAGCATCGGCGCCCCGTAGCAGATTGTTGCGTTGCACCCAAGTGTCCGCCACGACGTTGTGCAACAAAGCCTGTGGAGAGCCTGAATGAGCGTCGCCTTCCGCCGCGAGAGCGACGAAGAACATCTGGAACCCAAGTTCGAACGGCCGATCGCGCCGGGACCGAACCTGGTGACGCCGCGCGGGTTGGCGCTGATCGGGGCGAAGGTTTTGGAGCTCGAAGCGGCGGTAGCGGGCGCGTCGGCTGAGGACCGCGACGCGGTGCTGCGCGAGCTCCGCTACTGGCACACGCGCCAGACGACCGCCGAGGAGGTCGCGGCGCCCGCAGAGGGTGAGGTCGGCATCGGAAGCCGCGTGACCTATCGGCTGAACGGCGTCGAGCGCAGCGTCGAGATCGTCGGCGGCGACGAAGCCGATCCGGCGGCGGGCAAGATCGGGTATCAGGCCCCGCTCGCGCGTGCGCTGATCGGTGCGGAGGTCGGCGAGCGAGTCGATTTTGCGGGGAAGGACGAGGCGATCGAGGTGATTGCGGTTTCGACGTCGGGCGTAGCCTAGCGGACCGCGACCCTTAGTCCGCCCCACCCCCAATCCGTCACCCCGGGCTTGTCCCGGGGTCCACCGGGATGCGCAAACTGCCCCCTCAAGCCATGCGGCACGGTGGACCCCGGGACGAGCCCGGGGTGACGGGGGAGGGTGGTGTCGTCCAGGATCAGCGCGACATCGGCTCCGGAACCCATTCCGCATCCGCCTGCAACGCCGCTTCCGCCTCCGCCATATACCCCCGCGTCAGCGGCAGCGCGCGGCGGTCGCGGATCAGTTGCACTTGGTAGTTGCACATGACGCCATGCTTGAACGCCGCCATCGCGCCGGCGAGGTAGAATACCCACATCCGGTAGAAACGCGCGTCGAACATCGCCTCGATCTTGTCGCGGTTGGCGACGGCGCGATCATACCAGTGGCGGATCGTCAGCGCATAATGGACGCGCAGCGTCTCGACATCGGCCGCGATCAGCCGGACCGATTCGCTCGCGCCGACGATTTCCGACAGCGCCGGATTGTAGCCGCCGGGGAAGATATATTTCGCGGTGAACGGATCGGTCTGGCCCGGGCCGCCCATCCGCCCGATCGTATGGAGCAGCATCACGCCGTCCTCCTCGAGCAGCGCGCGGCATTTGTGAAAGAAGGTGCGGTAATTGGGCACGCCGACATGCTCGAACATCCCGACCGAGACGATCCGGTCGAAGCGCCCGGTCAGCTCGCGATAGTCGATCAGCTCGAACCTCACGCGGTCGGCGACTCCGGCTTCCTCGGCGCGGCGGCGTGCGGTCTTGAGTTGCTCCTCGGACAGCGTGATGCCGAGCACGTCGACGTCGGCGACGCGGTTGAGATACAGCGCCATCCCGCCCCAACCGCAGCCGATATCGAGCACGCGCTGGCCGGGCCGCAACTGCAGCTTGGCGGCGATATGCGCCTTCTTGTCGAGCTGCGCCTGTTCGAGCGTGTTATCCTCGTCGGTGAAATAGGCGCAGCTATATTGCCGGTCGGCGTCGAGGAAGAGATCGTAGAGCCGGTCGCCGATATCGTAATGATGCGCGACGTTCTGCTTCGACTTGCCGATGCGATTGAGCTGGCGCAGTCGCGCGGTGCTTGCCGCCCAGGCGAGCTTGACCGGGTTCTTGGTGCCGATCGTGCTGCGGCCGTCTTCCCAGCGGCCGTTGCCGCGGATCAGGTCGATCATCCCGGCGATGTCGTCGTTATCGACGAGCAGCCGCCCGTCCATCCAGGCGAGCGCGGCACCGAGCCGCGGATGGCGCGCGATATAGGTCGCGACGTTCTTGTCGGCGAAGCGCAGCGTGACGGGGCGGAACGCGGGATCGGGCGTGCCGTAGTGATAGCGCGTGCCATCGGCATCGATGATCGTCAGTTCGCCGCGCTTGACGAGATTTTTCGCGAACCGGTCGAACAGCCACATCGCACACACGCTCCACACTCTGACACCCTGTCGCCTGGCGCGTCGCGGCACCCGACGGGCGGCGCGGCGAAGGTCAGACGCGGGCTTGTTGGATCAACCGTGCCCGTCTCGGCTGGCCCGCGCAAGTCGCCGCCGCGACGCGGATCAGCGCGCGAGCGTGATCCGGGCGACCAGCCCGCCGCCGTCGCGATTGGCGAGCGTGATGTCGCCGCCGGCATCGCGCACGATCGTCCGGGCGAGCGCGAGACCCAGGCCGATGCCCCCGGTCGCCTTGTTGCGCGACGTCTCGAGCCGCGTGAACGCTTCGAACACGTCGCCGAGGCGGTCGGCGGGAATGCCGGGGCCGCGATCGCACACCAGGATTGCGACCGACTGCGCGCTCGCGGTGACGCTGACTTCGACCGCGCCGGCATATTTCAGCGCATTTTCGATCAGGTTGCGCAGCGCGCGGCGCATCAGGCCGGGGCGCAACCGCATGCGGATGCGCTCGCTTTCCTCGAACACGACCTCGTGGCCGATCTCGCGGAAATCCTCGACGACGGCATCGACCAAAGCCGCGAGATCGACCTCGGTCGGCGGCTCGCTCGGGCGGCCGAGCCGCGCGAGCGACAGGATGTCGTCGAGCATGCGGTTCATCTCGGCGATCGTCTCGGCCATCCTGGCGCGATCGGCATCGTCATCGACCGATTCGACGCGGACGCGCAGCGAGGCAAGCGGGGTGCGCAGATCATGCCCGATCGCGCCGAGCATCCGGTCCTTCTCGTCGAGCATCGCGGTGACGCGCAAGCGCAGCGCGTTGAACGCCGCGATCACGTCGCGCACGTCCTGCGGCCCGGCGGCGGGGACGGGGTCGGCCGTAGCACCCGGCTGGAAGCTGCGCGCGGCCTCGGCAAGCCCGCGCAACGGCCGCGAGATCCGCCGCCCGGCCCACAGCAACGGCACCAGCACGACGATGTAGAGGATCGCGGTCTGCGCCATCAGCCGCCAGAAAATATCCGAATCGTCGCGCGTCCACGGGAGGTTGAGCACGAACCACTGTCCGCCCGGGCGCTCGACCGCCACTTGCAGTTCGGCGCCGCCGCGCAGCAGACGCTCGACGCGCTGTGCGCTGACATAGCGCAGCCGCGGATCGTTGCGCTGGATCGGCAGGACTTGCGTCTGGATTCGCGACGCCTTGACCCCGGCCTCGGCAAGCGCGGCGCGAAGCGCGGTTTCGACTTCGGCGACATGCTCGCCGCCGGGCTGGATCGGCGAGCGCGGCGCGAGATGGATCCGGCTCCAGCCCGAACCGCCGCCGACGCGACGCCCCGCGGCGATCCGTTCGTCGGCATCGATGATCCGCGTGACGACGGGCCCGGTCGCCTGATCGAGCCGCGCGCGGCGACGGTCCTGCAACGCGAGCGTGAAGTTGATCGCCTGCGCGACGAACAGCGCGATCGCGATGAGCAGCGCCATCTGCCCCGACAGGCTGCGCGGTATCGCCCGCAGGCGCGTGATCCTCAAAGGCGCGTCACTTCGGCGGCGAGCGTGTAGCCGCCGCCCCACACCGTCTTGATCAGCTCGGGCGCCTTGGCGTCGGCCTCGATCTTGCGCCGCAGCCGGCTGATCTGGTTGTCGATCGCGCGGTCGAACGCGGCGGCCTCGCGGCCTTGCGTCAAATCGAGCAACTGGTCGCGCGTCAGCACCTGGCGCGGGCGCGTGACGAGCGCGTGGAGGAGGTTGTACTCGCCGGTCGAGAGCGGCACCGACACGCCCTCGCGGTCGACCAAGGTGCGCTCGCCCGATTTGAGCACCCAGCCGGCAAAGGCGAACGATCCGCTTTCGGGCGCATGCTGGCGCGTTCCGCCCGCCGCCGCCCGCCGCAGGATCACCTTGACGCGCGCCGCCAGCTCGCGCGGCGAGAACGGCTTCACGACATAATCGTCGGCGCCCATTTCGAGCCCGACGATACGGTCGGTCTCTTCGGTCCGCGCGGTGAGCAGGATGACGGGCACTTCGCCGCTCTCGCGGATGTGGCGCGTGAGCGAGAGGCCGTCTTCGCCGGGCATCATGATGTCGAGGATGACGAGGTCGATCGCATAGGCCGTCATCCGCGCGCGCGCGCCCTCGGCGTCGCCGGCTTGTGTCACGCGGAAACCCTGCCGCGTCAGATATTGCGCGAGCGGTTCACGGATCGAGCGTTCGTCGTCGACGAGCAACAGATGCGGCGTGTCTCCCATCGGTTCGCTGCTTAGCATGGTGTGGCGCTCTTGAAATGGGATGCCGGGCGAGCAGGGGGAGGCTCGCCCGGCGTCCGGGCCAAGGGGAAAAGGCCCGGATCAGTTGCCCGGCGCGGCTGGCGCGGGGGAAGGGGGCGCCGGTGGCGGCGCGATCGCGTCGGCGGGATCGGCGCGGCCACCGGGACCGCCGGGGCGCATCGCGCGCGCGCGGTCCATCCAGGCGGTGAGCTCGTCGCGCGAGATCTGGCCGTCCTTGTTGGCATCGATCCGGCTGAAGCGCGTGTCGGCCTGCGCGAGGAACTCGGCGCGCGAGATCTTGCCGTCGCCGTCGGTGTCGCCGCGCGTCATCATGCGGGCGCCCGGGCCCTGCATTTCGTCGGCGGTGAGGAAGCCGTCCTTGTTGGCATCCATCGCGGTGAAGCGCGTGGTCGCCTCGGCGGTGGCCTCGGCGCGCGAGATCAGCCCGTCGCCATTGCTGTCGGCGGTGCGGAACATGCCGCCGCCGCCTTGTGCCACCGCAGCGGCGGTGGCGAGCGCGGCGACCGTCGTCGCGACGAAGAAGCGCGTGAGGGACATGGCGGTAAACTCCTGTGCTGGCTGGGCGGGGCGCCGTTCCTTGACGCCGGTTATGCGCGGCGATCTGTCGCGTCGCTGTGCCGGAAGATGCGGCAAAGTGTCGCAATTTGTCGCAACGCTTCTCCCCTCCCTGGAAGAGCGTTGGGTGAACAGTGCCCCGCACTGTTCAGGTCGTGCCGGGGGCACGACCGACCCAACGCTGGGCCGGGGGTGGGTCGGCCCGTGGCGAGGTCGACGCCAGCATTAGGCCGACCCACCCCCAACCCCTCCTTTCCAGGGAGGGGAGGAGAAGGCGGTGCGGCGCGCCCTATCCGAAGATCGCGACGCTCTGCATGCCTTGCGCGATCGGCACGCCGTCGGCGTTCCACAGCATCATCGTCTGGCTCGATCCGCCATTGACCGCATGCTGCGACTCTGCCGAGAGCAGCCACCAGCCGTCGGTCGTCGCGGGCGTCGGCGTGAGGAGATTGACGATCCACGTCACCGAACTCAACGGCACGAACTCCTTGCCGAACAGCTTGAACGCCGCGGGCGGGAGCGCGTCGGCGAGCGCGAGCACTTCGACCATCGGGTCGATCCCCGCATAATCGCGCAGCCGCGCCCAGCGCAGCCATTCGGCCTCGCCCGGCGCTTCGGCCTTGAGATCGAGGAAGTTGAAGTTGCCGGTGAAGAATTCGTCGGGGCCGGTATAGAGTTTCGCATCTGCGGCAGGCGGCGGCAGCGTGGCGGCGAGCCCGCCACTGAGCGCGACGCGCGATGGCTGCTCGGCCATGAACACGAACACCGCGCGATAGCCGAGCCCGGCGTCGGAGACGATATCGGCCTGGATGAAGGCGGCGGTGCGGCCGCGGCGCAGCTTGGTCGCGGTGACGCGCACGTCGCCCGACAGCGGGCCGATGAACGACACTTGCGCCGAGCGCAGCGGTGGCAGATCGGGCTCGATCCCCTGCGCGGCGTGGAGCGCGAGTGCGCTCGACAGGCCGCCATAAGCGGTGCGCCCCTGCAGCCAGTCGCTCGGGATCTGCGCGCGGAAGCCGCCCTCGATCGGCGTGGCAGCAGCGAGGATCTCGCGGATCGGGGTCATGCTGCGGTCTCCGCCAGACGATCGCGCAAGTCGCGCTTGAGCACCTTGCCGATCGCGCTGCGCGGCAATTCGTCGATCGCGTGGAGCGCCGACAGCCGCTGCGTCTTGCCGAGCTGGCCGTTGGTCCAGTCGAGGATCTCGGCGATGCTCGCATCGACCCCGGTGTGCGGCACGTAGAAGCCGACCGGCGTTTCGCCCCACGCCTCGGACGGAACGCCGATCACGCTGCAATCGGCGACCGCGGGATGGGTGCGCAGCACCGCCTCGAGATCGGTCGGATAGATGTTGAAGCCGCCCGAGATGATCAGGTCCTTCTTGCGGTCGAGCAAGGTGAGGAAGCCGTCGGCGTCGAAGCGCCCGACATCGCCGTGGCGGATGTAGCGGTTGCCCTCGGCGTCGTACCATTCGGCGACGGCGGTGGCATCGCTGCGGCCGTGATAGCCCGTCATCATCGCCGGCGAGCGGCCGACGACTTCGCCCATCTCGCCTTGCGGAACTTCGTTGCCGTCGTCGTCGATCAGGCGGATGTCATGGCCCTCGATCGGGCGACCGACGGTATGGAGCTTGTCGGGAAAGCCGTTCGCGACGAGCAGGCAGGTGCCGCCGCCTTCGGTCATCCCGTAATATTCGACGAGCAGCCCGGGCCAGCGTGCGAGGATGTCAGCCTTCAGCGCGGCGGAGAAGGGCGCCGAGGTGCAGGTCTTGAAGCGAAAGCTCGCGAGGTCGAAGGTGTCGAAATCGGGGAGCGCCATCAGCCGCTGATACTGCACCGGCACGAGCATGGTGTGCGTCGCGCGGTGACGCTCGGCGAGCGTGAGATAGCCGCGTGCGTCGAACTTCTTCATCAACACGACGGTGCCGCCCCAGCCGAGCGTCGGCAGGAAGCTGACGAGCGTGGTATTCGAGTAAAGCGGCGTTGCGATCATCGTCACCGCACTCGCAAAGCCCGCGGCTTCGTTGCGGCTGATATGCGCCCAGCGCATCGCGTGGCTCTGGACGATGCCCTTCGGCGTGCCGGTGGTGCCCGACGAATAGATGATGTTGAAGCCGTCTTCGGGCCGGATCGTGACGGGCGCGGGGCGCGCGCCTTCGGGCGCGAGCCAGCTGCCGAGCGATTTGAGGCGGACGAGCTTGCCGGGGATGTGCTGGCCGGCGAGCGCGGTCGCCGCGTCGGCATCGACGAAGGTGATCGGCGCGGCGCAATCGGCGATCATCGCGACGATGCTTTCGGGCGTGCCCGACGGCGCGAGGGGCGTTGCGAGGCAGCCGGCGCGGAGCGCGCCGAGGAACACCGCGGCATAATCGATGCTCGCCGAGGCGACGATCGCGACCGCCTGACCCTGCGCCACGCCGTCACGCTGGAGCGCCGCGGCGATGCGGTCCATCAGCGCGTCGAGGCTGGCATAATCGAGCTCGCCGTCGGCCTCGGCGAGTGCGACCTTGTCGCCTTGCTCGGCCGCGTGCGCGCGGATCAGGTCGGGCAGCGCGGCGAAGTCGCCGGCAAGCATCTCGGCAGCGGTCATCGTGTCTCTTTTTGCAAGTCCATGGCTTCGATTCGCTAGTCTAGCTGAAGGAAAAACGCCATACGCGATCTTCGAAAATAGATTTGGGGGGATGCCATCATGCTGTTCTACGACGCCGCCAACCCAGCGCCCAATCCGCGGCGCGTGCGGATCTATCTTGCCGAAAAGGGCTTGAGCGTGCCGAGCACGACGCTGTCGATCCGCGACATGGAGCATAAGGGCGCGGCGTTCCTCAAGGTCAATCCGCTCGGGCAGATCCCTGCGCTGGAGCTCGACGACGGCAGCGTGATCACCGAGAGCATCGCGATCTGTCGCTACTTCGAATGTCTTCATCCCGAGCCCGCCCTGTTCGGCCAAGGCGCGCGCGGCGTGGCTGCGGTCGAACAAGCGCTGCGACGCGTCGAATTGCGGATGGGGTCGCCGTTGACGCAGGTGTGGCTGCACACCCACCCCTTCACCGCGCGCGTCGTCAAGCCGCAATTCCCCGATTATGGCGAGACGCAGCGGCCGCGCGTGCTCGAGGCGATGCGCGAGTTCGATACAGCGCTGACCGGGGGCGCGTGGCTCGGCGGGGATGACTATTCGATCGCGGATATCGTGCTGTTGACGACGATCGATTTCGCGGGGTTCGTGGGGATCGCGGTGCCCGAGGAACTGGGCGCGTTGCGCGACTGGCATGCCCGGGCGAGTGCCCGCCCGAGCGCCAGCGCGTAAGGCTTGCGGTCCCCCCGGCTTGAGGCCGGGGGGGGGGGCGTCTTACCCGAGCACCTTGGCCGTCTGCCCGAACAGCACTTTCTTCGCTTCCTCGGTCATCGGCTTGTTCTCGCTGATCGCGGCGCCCTTGGCATAAGCGGTGACGGTCGCGGGCCGCGCGGCGATTGCGTCGAACCAGCGCTTGAGATTGGGCGTGTCCTCGAGCGTCTGGCCCTGGCGCTCGTACGGCACGATCCACGGGTAGCAGGCCATGTCGGCGATCGAATATTCACCGGTGATGAAGTCGCGCCCCGCGAGCCGCCGGTCGAGCACGCCGTACAGTCGGTTGGTCTCGTTGACGTAGCGGTCGATCGCGTAGGGGATCTTCTCGGGCGCGTAGCCGCTGAAATGGTGGTTCTGGCCGAGCATGGGTCCGAGGCCACCCATCTGCCACATCAGCCACTGCACCGTCTCGGTGCGGCTGCGCAGGTCGGTGCCGATGAATTTGCCGTATTTGTCGGCGAGGTAGAGCAGGATCGCGCCCGATTCGAAGATCGCGATCGGCGCGCCGCCACCGGCGGGATCATGGTCGACGATCGCGGGCATGCGGTTGTTGGGGGCGATCTTGAGGAAATCGGGCTGGAACTGCTCGCCCGCGCCGATGTTGACCGGCACGATGCGATACTCGACCCCGGCTTCCTCGAGGAACAGCGTGATCTTGTGGCCGTTCGGGGTGGGCCAATAATGCAGGTCGATCATGCGCTTGCTCCTATGGTGTCGCGCTCCAGATGGGAGAGCCGTTACGCGTCCGCAACTGCCGCGGTCGCAGCCGGCGCACGGTTGGACACTTTCCACGCGACGACGCCGAGCGCGCTTGCCGCAAGCGCGGCGGCGAGCAGGAAGGCGGCGCCGGGAAAGCCGTGCTCGACCCCGGCGGCGAGCGCCTGCGTCATCAGCAGCGGACTGACGATCGCGGCGACGCTGCCCAGACTCGCGAGCCCGCCCTGCAACGCGCCCTGCCGATCGGGGCCCGCCATTCGCGACAGCAGGCCGTTGATCGCCGGGCCGATAAAGCCCGACAGCGCGGCGAGCAGCATGATCGCATAGGCTTGCCACCCCGCGGTGATGAAGGCGAAGGCGAGGAAGCCGCTCGCCCCCGTCGCAAGCCCGATCACCAGCGCGCGCCGGTCGCCGATCCGCCCGATCACCGGCGCGACGAGCAGGCCCTGCACCAGCGCCATCACCAGCCCGACATACGCAAGGCTCAGCCCGATCGCGGTGGGGCTCCAGGCGAAGCGGATCGTCGCCCAGAACGCCCAGGTCGCGGGATAGACCATGTGCGCGAGCTGCCACAGGACGCAGACGATCAGCAGCGGGATCGCGCTGCGATTTTCGAACAACGGCTTGAACGCGCCGACGATATGCGCGTCGCGCCAGCGGAACGGGCGGCGATGCTCGCGCGCGAGCGATTCGGGCATCGCAAACGCCATTGCCGCGGCGTTGGCGAAGGCGAGCATCGCGGCGGCGATGAACGGTGCGCGCGGCCCGAGTCCGGCGATCAGCCCGCCGAGCGCGGGGCCGATCACGAAGCCGATGCCGAACGCCGCACTGACATAGCCGAACGCCGCGCTGCGCTTTTCGGGCGGGGTGACGTCGGCGATCACCGAAGACGCCGGGCCATAGACCGCGCCCGCCACCCCCGCGATCGCGCGACCGAGGAACAGCCAGGCCAGCGTCGGGGCGAGTGCCATCAGCGCATAGTCGGCACCGAAGGCGAGCATCGAGGCGATCAGCACCGGGCGGCGGCCAAACCGGTCGCTCAAATTGCCGAGCACCGGCCCCGCGACGAACTGCGCGAGCGCGAAGGCGACGAGCATATAGCCTGCGATGCGGGTGGCGTCGTCGATCCCGACATGGCCGAGCCGGGTGATCAGCGCCGGTAGCACCGGGAGCACGATGCCGAAGCCGATCGTGTCGATCAGCACGGCCGCGAGCACGATCGGCACGGCGCGGTTGGCGAACGGCATCGGACAAGCCCCCTCTGGAGAGAGCTTACCGCGATTTGGAGCAGGGTAAACACCGCTTCTCGCGTCGGTCGTCGTCGCTTTAGCCCTCTCCCGCTTGCGGGAGAGGGTTGGGTGAGGGTCTTCTTCTGCCTGCGTGCTTCCGGGGGCGAAAAAGAAGGACCCGCATCGACTGCGACTAGGGCCACGCTGAAGGAGCGCGACCCAAGTCTCCGTTGCCTCTCCCGCTTGCGGGAGAGGATATGCGCATGCCGATCGCATCAATCGCTCTTCCCATCGGCTTCATTCTGTCGTATCGCGCCGCCATACCCGATCTTCAGATTCTTTCTGAAAGGATAGCTTTCATGGCAACCGCGCCCGAACTCGACGCTCCAGTAGCCCCGCTCGACGCGTTCCGCGCCGAAGTGCGCGACTGGCTCGCCGCCAATTTCCCGGCATCTCTGAAGGGGCACGACATCAGCCTGTCGGTGCTCGAGGGCCCGACCGATCTTTCGCCCGACCAGGCCGCATGGCAGGCCGCAATGGGCGACAAGGGCTGGGGCGTGCCGAGCTGGCCCAAGGCGTATGGCGGCGGCGGGCTCGACAAGGCGCAGATCCGTGTCCTCAACGAGGAAATGGCGCGCGCGGGCGCGTGGAACCCGATCGGCGGGATGGGCGTGATGATGTTCGGGCCGACGCTGCTCGAATATGGCAACGAGGCGCAGAAGCAGGAGCATATCCCGGCGATCGCCAAGGGGCTGGTGCGCTGGTGCCAGGGTTATAGCGAGCCCAATGCCGGCTCGGACCTCGCCAACGTCCAGACCTTCGCCGAGGATGCCGGCGACCATTATATCGTCAACGGCCAGAAGACCTGGACGAGCGGAGGACAATGGGCCGACAAGTGCTTCGCGCTCGTCCGCACCGACAAGAGCCAGAAGCATGGCGGGATCAGCTTCCTGCTGCTCGACATGACCGCGCCCGGCGTCGAAGTCCGGCCGATCGCGATGATCTCGGGCCAGTCGCCGTTCTGCGAGACCTTCTTCACCAACGTGAAGGTGCCCAAGGAAAACCTCGTCGGACGCGAAGGGCAGGGCTGGGAAATCGGCACGCGCTTGCTCCAGCACGAGCGCAGCAGCCTGTCGGGCGGCGGCAGCGCGTCGCGGCTGTTCGCGGGCACGCCGATGGGGAAGCTCGCCAAGGAATATCGCGGCGAGGATGACAAGGGCCGCGTTCCCGACAGCGATCTGCGGATGCGGATCGTGCGCCACGAGATGGACAGCCGCGCCTTCGCGCTGACGCTGCGCCGTGCGGCGCTCGAGGCGAAGTCGAACCAGGGTCCGTCGGCCGCCACCTCGATCATGAAGAACGTCGGCGCGCGCATCACGCAGGATCGCGCCGAACTGTCGATCGAGATCATGGGGATGGCCGGGCTCGGCTGGGAAGGCGAGGGCTTCAGCGAGGACGAGCTGACGCAGACGCGCACCTGGCTGTGGGGCAAGGCGGTGTCGATCTATGGCGGATCGACCGAGATCCAGAACAACGTCATTTCGAAGCGCATCCTCGGGATGCTCGACCACCAGTAATGCAAGGATAGGCTGCCACGTGTGACGCGTGGCGGGCCGGAGAGGGGCGGGGTGAAGGATGGCTGAAGCCATCCTCCCCCGTTTTCCATTCAGACGAGGGGATAGCGCGATGGCCGTACTCAACGACGAACAGACGATGCTCCGCGACATGGTGCGCGAATGGTCCGACGAGCAATCGCCCGTCAGCGCGTTCCGCAAGATGCGCGCGGCGGCGCCGGCCGAGGGGTATGATCCCGCCGCCTGGGCGACGCTTGGCGAGATGGGCCTGCCGGGCATCGTCATCCCCGAAGCGCATGGCGGCACCGCGTTCGGCTATCTCTCGCTCGGGCTGGTGCTCGAACAGCTCGGCCGCAACCTCGCGGCGTCGCCCCTCGCGTCGACCTCGGCGGCGGCGACCGCGATCCTGATGGGCGGGTCGGATGCGCTGAAGGCGCAGTGGCTCCCGCAGATCGCCAGCGGCGCTGTCGTCGCGACGCTCGCGATCGACGAGGGCCCCGTCCATGATCCCGCGAAGATCGCGACGAGCGTCGTCGACGGCAAGCTCAGCGGCACCAAGGCGTTCGTCGCCGAGGGTGACAGCGCGGGCGTGTTCGTCGTCGCGGCGGTCGATGGCCTGTATCTCGTCGCGGGTGACGCGGGCGTGACACGCTCGCCGCGCCATATGGCCGACTCGCGGAGCCACGCGCAGGTAACGTTCGATGCCGCGCCCGCCGAGAAACTGGGTGACGCTTCGCTGACCGCGCAGGTCATCGACCGCGCGACCGCAGCGCTGTGCGCCGAGATGCTCGGCATGGCCGAGCAGGCGTTCAACACCACCAACGATTATCTCAAGACGCGCGTCCAGTTCGGGCAGCAGCTCTCGACCTTCCAGGCGCTCCAGCACCGCATGGCGAAGATGTTCACCGAGCTCGAGCTGATGCGCTCGGCAGTCGAAGGTGCGCTCGAGGCGATCGATGCCGGGCGGTCCGACATCGACCAGGCGGTCAGCCTCGCCAAGGCGGTGGCGAGCGACACGCTCCATCTGGTCAGCCGCGAGATGATCCAGCTCCACGGCGGGATCGGCATGACCGATGATTACGACGCCGGCTTCTACATCAAGCGCGCGCGCGTGCTCGAAGCGATGTGGGGCAATGCGGCGTTCCACCGCGAGCGTTTCGCGCGGTTGAACGGCTACTGAGCCGCAACGCGGGCGCGCCGCGTCGCGTCCGCATCCATCAGACCTGCAACGATAAAGGGCGGTGGCCGGCTTCCTGACGTGGAAGCGGCGCCGCCCTTTTGCAATGCGGCGCGGTGCGACCCTGGTTCGGATCGTCTCCCACGCGGGTGTTTCGAGAATCGGTTCTGGCCGTCGCGGCCCGAGCGGGGACCCTTAGGGGTTAGTACTTATGCGCTAATGCGGCGATTTTCGCGCATATCCGGCTTGACATTAGGGCCGTTTCGGAGTCACTTCGAGCTTCGGGTACGGAGCCGATCAGTGCTCTGACCTTTAGGGGAGAGATGCTATGCCTCGTTCGCGGCATTTGACGTCGTGTGCCTTTTTTGCCTTGTCGATCGGGCTTGCTTCGCCCGTAGCGGCGCAGGAGGGGGCGCCGCCAGCGCCGCGACCGAGTGCGCCTGCCGACGAACAGACTGGCCCCGATATCGTCGTCACCGGATCGCTGATCCGCGGCACCCCCGAGGACGCCGCTATCCCCGTCGATGTCATTTCGAGCGAGGAACTGTCGCGCCAGGGCACGCCGAGCGCGGTCGACTTGCTCAAGAACCTGCCGACCTCGAGCGGCGTGATCGGCGATGCCAACCAGTTCGACAGCCGCAGCCAGGGCAATGAAGGCGTCGCCTCGGTCAATCTGCGCGGCCTCGGCCCGCAGCGCACGCTCGTCCTGCTCAACGGCAAGCGCCTCGTCGCGGTCGGCGGCGGTATCCCGATCGTCGACGTCAACCTCATCCCGTCGGGGGCGATCGGCCGCGTCGAAGTGCTCAAGGACGGCGCGGCGGCGACCTATGGGTCGGATGCCATCGCCGGCGTCGTCAACTTCATTACCCGCACCGACCAGAAGGGCTTCCTCGCCTCGGGCGATTATCGCTACATCCGCGGATCGTCGGGCGACTACACCGCCAATCTGAGCTTCGGCCACAATAGTGGCCCGCTGCATGTGCTCGCCTCGGTCGGCTATCAGCACCGCTCGGAATTGCGCACGACCGATCGCGATTTCACGGTCCAACCCTATGCGAACAATCCGCAAGGCGGCTATACCGGCGGCGGCAATCCGGGCAATTTCGGGTTCGGCGGGACCGCCAATTTCGTCCGCGACCTCGGGTGCGAGGGCCTTGGCGGCTTCCGCAGCCAAGCCGGATCGACGACCGATCGCTGCTTCAACAATTACGGCCAGTTCGGCAATCTGGTCGAGCCCGAGGATCGCCTCCAGGCCTATGTCGACACGTCGATCCAGCTGGCCGACACGCTCAAATTCTCGGCAAGCGCGCTGTACGGCTACAGCTCGACGCGGATCACCACCTCGCCGACCTATCTGCCGACCTTGCCGCCGTCGGTGAACGCGGCGAGCGGCGGGGGAGGGCTGTTCGTCATCCCGACCTATGCCCCGGCGCTGCGCGATTATTGCACGCTCTATGGGGCGGCATCGGGCTGCGTCACCGCGGGCGGCGTGCCGCTTGCCCCGGCGATCGCTTTCCCGGTGCTGTTCCGGCCGGCCTTGCTCGGCGGGAATCCGCTGTTCCGCGGCCGGAATGGCGATGACCGCGGCTCGGCATACTCGAAGCGCGTGTCGGAAGAGATGCGCTTCACCGCAGACCTGTCTTATGATGTCACGCCCGATCTCAATCTGACCGGTGGCTTCACCTACTCGGAATATTATCGCGAAAGCGAAGGCACCGACACGTTCGGCGACTTGCTGCAGAACGCACTGGCGGGCTTTGGCGGGGCGAATTGCGCCTATGCCACGCCGCAGTCGCGCGCCGGCCTGTCGACGGCCCAGATCACGGCACTCGCCGGGACCAACGGCTGCACCTTCTTCAACCCGTTCTCGACCGCGGTCGCTGCGAACGGCGTGAGCAATGCGGCGAACCCCAACTATGCCGGAACGCGCAATCCTACCGGGTTCAGCCTGACCCCCGGCGCGGGCCTGATCAACGATCTGCCGACGTTCGACAATTTCTTCCGCACGACCAACACGCGCTACACCACGCGGCTGCTCGTCGGGGATCTCGTGCTCAGCGGCAAGACAGGGCTGCGGCTACCCGGCGGCGATTTGAGCTTCGCGGTCGGGGCACAATATCGCCGCAACGACTATTCGGTGCTGTACAACAACGACAGCAACATCGCGGTCAATCCGTGCCCGGGCTCGCCGCTCAACCCGGCGGCGACGTGCACGCAGCAGACCGGCGCGCTCGGCTTCCTCGGTACCAACGCCAATTTGTCGACCAGCAACGACATCAAGGCGCTGTTCGGCGAGTTGCAAGTGCCGCTGCTCGACCGGCTCAACCTGCAGCTTTCGGCGCGGTATGAGGATTATGGCGGGCGCGTCGGCTCGACCTTCAATCCGCAAGGCCGCATCCGGCTGCAAGTCACCGACTGGCTCGCGCTGCGCGGTGGCGCGGGGACGACCTTCCGCGGGCCTCCGGCGCAGCAGTTGTCGGGCAATCTGACCGCGCTGCAGATCATCGGGACGTCGTTCCGTGCGGTCGACATCAACGGCAACCCCAACCTCTCGCCCGAAAAGGCGACGACCTACAGCGCAGGCATCCTGCTCCACAGCGGCGGGTTCAGCGCGAGCCTCGATTATTATCGCTACAAGCTGAAGGGCCCGATCGAGGGCGAGCCGATCCAGGGCATGGTCAATGCGCTGTTCGGCGCGACCGGCACCGCGAATTGCGGCAATGCGGCCTTTGCCGCGTTGCAGGCGCGCTTCACCTTCACGGGGGCCGGCTGCGGCATCGGCAACGTCCAGCGGCTGCGCACGCAGACGATCAACAGCGCCAACGTCACGACGTCGGGGCTCGATCTGCAGGCGGCGTATCGCTTCGGGCTCGGCGCGGCCAATCTCGAGTTCGGCGGCAGCGGCACCTACGTGATCGAGTATAAGACCAAGGACATCACGGTCGAGGGCGTCGTCGTCCAGCCGACCTTCGATGGCGTTGGCCTGCTCAACTATCAGACGACCGCGTATCCGATCCCGCAGATCAAGGGTACGGCCTATGTCCAGGGAGCGGTCGGCGGGCACAGCCTGCGCGTCCAGTACAATTATATCGACGGCTATACCGATCAGCGTGGGACTGCGATCTTCGGCCCCAATGCCGGGGCGCTCGCGGGGGCTTCGGTCACCGGCGGCAAGAACATCAAGCCGTTTGCGACCTTCGATGCGACCTATCGCTTGTCGCTGCGCGGGACGGGATCGACGCTGACGCTGTCGGCGCTCAACATCTTCGACAAGGCGCCGCCGTTCGCGCGGCTCGACCAGAATTACGATCCGTTCACGGCGAACCCGCTCGGCTTCACCGCCAAGGTCGGCTTCTCGCAGAAGTTCTGAGACTGGGGGCGGAGGGCGCGGCGTCCGGGTCGGACGCCGCGCCCTTTGCCGTTTGGCGCTGGGTGGCGTATCGCTGATCCGATGCCCAAGCCAACCAAGCGCACCCCCGGTCTGCCCAGCCGCGACCAGATCCTCGCCTTTATCGCCGAAAGCGACGTGCCTGCGGGCAAGCGCGAGATCGCGCGCGCCTTCGGGCTGACCGCGCAGGACAAAATTTTGCTGAAAGCGCTGTTGAAGGACATGGCCGATGAGGGGCTGATCGACAGCGCCCCCGGCCGCGCGTTTCACAAGATGGGCGGGGTGCCCAAGGTGACGGTGCTGCGGATCGTCGATGTCGATGACAGCGGCAACGTCTGGGCGGTGCCCGAGCGGTGGGAAGCCGCCACCCCCGCGCCGAAGCTGCGCGTGCGCGAAAAGAAGAACGGCGCGCTCGGCGTCGGCGACCGCGTGCTCGCTCGGACCGAGGAGGCCGGACAGGGCCTGATTGCGCATCCGATGAAGACCTTGCCCAAGGGCGAGGAGCTGGTGCTCGGCGTGCTGCGCCAGGAAGGCAAGGCGCTGTGGCTACAGGGCGTCGAGAAGAAGGAGCGGCGCGAGTTCCAGGTGTCCGACGCCGGCGAGGCGCAGGTCGGCGATCTGGTGCTCGCCGAGATGGCGGGGCGGCCACCGCGGATCACGGTGCGCGTGACGCAGGTGCTCGGCGATCCGTTCGCGCCGCGCAGCTTCTCGCTGATCGCGATCCACAAGCTTGGTATTCCCGACGTGTTTTCGTCGGAGACGCTCGACGAGGCGGTGCGCGTTGCCGCGCAGCCGCTCGGCGAGAAGCGCGAGGATCTGCGCCATCTGCCGATCGTCGCGATCGATCCGGCCGATGCGCGTGATCATGACGATGCGGTTTGGGCGGCGCCCGATGACGATCCCGCCAATGATGGCGGGTGGAAGGCGATCGTCGCGATTGCCGATGTGTCGTTCTACGTGCGGCCGGGGTCGAGCCTCGATCGCGAAGCGCGGCGGCGCGGGAACAGCGTGTATTTTCCCGATCGCGTCGTGCCGATGCTGCCGGAGAGTTTGTCGGCGGAGATGTGTTCGCTGAAGGAGGGCGTCGATCGCGCGGCGCTGGCGTGCCATTTGCGGATTGGCAAGGATGGGGCGCTGAAGAGCTGGCGCTTCACGCGCGCGGTGGTGCGGATTGCGGCGAACCTGGCATATGAGGATGCGCAGGCGATGGTGGATGCGCATCACGCTTCTTCTGCTCCTTCTGCTCCCCTCCCGCTTGCGGGAGGGGTCGGGGGAGGGCCTGTCCACGCGACGGACGATTCGATTGAGGCACGCCCCTCCCCTAACCCCTCCCGCAAGCGGGAGGGGGATTCGGGCAGCGAAGGCATCCTCGCCGCCCTTCTCCCGCTCTGGTCGTGCTGGCACGCGCTCAACAAGGCGCGCACCGCGCGCGCGCCGCTCGATCTCGACCTGCCAGAACGCCGCGTCATGCTCGACGAGAAGGGCCGCATCCTCTCGGTCGCGCCGCGCGAGCGGCTCGATGCGCACAAATTGATCGAGGATTACATGATCGCCGCCAACGTCGCCGCCGCCAAGGCGCTTGAAGCGAAGAAGGCGCCGGTGATGTACCGCGTCCACGAGCAGCCCGGCCGCGAGAAGCTCGTCGCGCTGAAGGACTATCTCAAGACCTTCGGGATCGAGTTCGCGCTTGGCCAGGTCGTCCAGCCGCGCACCTTCAATCACGTCCTCGACAAGGTGATCGACCGCGACGAACGCCCGCAGATCATGGAGCAAGTGCTGCGCACGCAGACGCAGGCGTATTATAGCCCCGCCAATATGGGCCATTTCGGGCTCGCGCTCGGCAGCTACGGCCATTTCACCTCGCCGATCCGGCGCTATGCCGATCTGCTCGTCCACCGCGCGCTGGTCGCGGCGTATGATCTGGGGCCGGGCGGGCTGACCGAGGGCGAAGCCGCGGCGATGGAGAAGATCGGCGAGAGCATCTCGATGCTCGAACGCCGCGCGATGGAGGCCGAGCGCGACACGATCGACCGCTATGTCGCGGCGTATCTGTCGGAGAAGGTCGGCGAGGTGCTCGAGACGCGGATCACCGGCGTGACCAATTTCGGTTTCTTCGCGACGGTCGAGGGGATTGGCGGCGACGGGCTGATGCCGGTGCGCGATATCGGTGGCGAATATTTCCGCTTCGACGAAGCCAGCCGCACGCTGATCGGCGACCAGAGCGGGACGGTCTATGCCAGCGGGCAGAAGCTCCAGCTACGGCTGGCCGAAGCGAACCCGGTATCGGGGGCGCTACGGTTCGAGATGGTCGAGGGCAGGGGGGCTCGCGTCGACAGCGACGAGCGCCGCCCGAAGCGCGTGATCAAGCATCGCGGGCGCCCGACGAACATTCGGCACCAGGGGAAGAAGCGCTAGCGGCCGACCGACCATCGTAGCCCCGGCGAAGGCCGGGGCCGGCCCGATGGGGCGTGCCCCCGGCGGGGCGCGCGCATCCGAGCGGGCCCGGCCTGCGCCGGGGCGACGGCGCGAGCTCATCCGGCGCGGAAGGTCAGCCCCGCTTTCGCCTGCAAGCGGTCGGCGAGCACCTTCCCCATCAGCGCGCCCGGGGTCCAGATGCCGCCTTCTCCCGCGACATCTTCGACCAGGCACAAGGCGGTTTCGGCGATCATCTTGCTGGTCGAGCCATAGCCCGGATCCTTGTCGCCGGTGACGACGCAGTCGATCCGCTCGCCGCCCGCGCCTTCGCCGATGAAGAGCAGGTCGTAGAAGCCTGCGTCGCGTTCCTCGGGCGAGGGGCCCTCGCCGGGCTTGGGGCCCTTGTCGCTGGAAAGCGGGTTCATCCGCGCGATCGCCTCGGCGGCGGCCTTGCCCATCTCGCCGATCCCCGGCGCGACCATCATCTCGTCATAGACGAAGTCGGCGCCATACGCCTCGCCGAGCAGGAAGTTGGTGCGGTGGACGTTCTTGGTGTTGATGGGCGCCATGATGAACGGCGCGACCCATGCCTCGATCGCGCGGTCATATTCGGGAAGCAGGCCCTTGGGCTGTGCTGGCCCCTCGAAACCGGGGGTGAGCGCGAACGGATTGATGAGCAGGCCGAGGATCGAGGGATGCTTGGCGGCGGCGGCGAGCGTCGCCTTGAGGCTGGCGACCGTGCCGCCCGACGCGCCGCCCTGCATTTTCCGCACACGGCCCTTCACGCGCGGCATCGGATGCCCGAACTTGGCCTTGGCAGCGTCCTGCAGCGCGAGCACGCCGAGATCGAACGGGATCGAATCGAACCCGCAGGAAAAGACGATCCGCGCGCCGGTGCGCTTGGCGGTCTCGTGATGCGCGTCGATCATGTGGCGCATCCACGCTGGTTCGCCGCACAGATCGACATAAGCGGTGCCGGTTTCGGCACAGGCGGCGACGAGGTCATTGCCATAGAGCTGGTACGGGCCGACCGTGGTGAGCACGACCTTGGTGCGTTCGCACAAGCTGCGCAGGCTGGCGGCGTCATCCGAATTGGCGGTGACGAGCGGGGTGTCGGCGGGTGCGCCGATCAGGTCGCGGACTTCCTGCAGCTTCGACAGCGATCGGCCCGCCATCGCCCAGCGCTGTGCGCCGCTCTGCGTGAGATATTCGGCGACGAGGCGGCCTGTGAAACCGGTGGCCCCATAAACGATGATGTCGAAGTCTCTGGCCATGGTGCGCTCTCCCTCGTCACCCCGGGTTTATCCCGGGGTCCACCGGGCTGCATGTCCCGACGGCCGGAGTGTGCGGCACGGTGGACCCCGGGACAAGCCCGGGGTGACGGTTAAGGCTTACGCCGCTTCGCTGAACTGCAAGCTCGCGAGTCGCGCGTACAGGCCGCTCTCGCCGATCAGCGCGGCGTGGTTGCCTTGCTCGACGATCCGGCCCTCGCGCATCACGATGATCCGCTCGGCGGCGCGCACCGTTGCAAGGCGGTGCGCGATGACGAGCGTGGTGCGCTCTGCCATCAGGCGCTCGAGCGCTTCCTGGACGAGCCGCTCGCTTTCGGCATCGAGCGCACTGGTCGCTTCGTC
This sequence comes from Sphingomonas sp. AAP5, assembly GCF_004354345.1. NCBI lineage: Bacteria > Pseudomonadati > Pseudomonadota > Alphaproteobacteria > Sphingomonadales > Sphingomonadaceae > Sphingomonas > Sphingomonas sp. AAP5. The sequence continues at coordinate 577,153 of NZ_CP037913.1, forward strand.
GAGCAGCAGGATCGGCGCATCGCGCAGCAGCGCGCGCGCGATCGCGACGCGCTGGCGCTGACCGCCCGATAGCCGCGCGCCACCCTCGCCGAGGAAGGTGTCGAGCCCTTCGGGCAGCTTGTGGAGGAACTCGGCGGCATTGGCCGCCTCGGCCGCCGCCCACAGCGCGTCGTCGGGCGCGTCCCAGCGACCGTAGCGCAGATTGTCGCGCGCCGACGCGCCGAAGATCACCGTCTCCTGCGGCACCATTGCGATGCGGGCGCGGACCTCGGCGGGGTCGGCGTTGCGCAAGTCGACACCGTCGATGCGCACGCTGCCCGCCTCGGGATCGTAGAAGCGCTGGATCAGCTGGAACAAGGTGGTCTTGCCCGCGCCCGACGGACCGACGATCGCGACGGTTTCGCCGGGCTTCACCGATAGCGAGAAATCGTGCAGCGCGGCGACATCGCGCCGCGTCGGATAGCGGAACTCGACATGATCGAATTCGAGCGTGCCGCGCGCGGGCACGGGAAGCGTCGTCGGCTGCGCTGGCGCGCGGATCTCGGGGACTTCGGCGAGCAGCTCGGACAGCCGCTCGGCCGCACCCGAGGCGCGGAGCAGGTCGCCATAGACTTCGGTCAGCGAGCCGAACGAGCCCGTCACCAGCGTCGCGGTGACGAGGAAGCCGGCGAGCGACCCCGCCGACAGCCGCCCGGCGGCGACGTCGCCGACGGTCGACCACATCAGCAGCGTGACCGCGCCGAACAGCAGCCCCATCACCAGCGCGGTCATGATCGCGCGCGTCGCGATCCGGCGCTTGGCGGCATCGAGGCTGCGATCGACCGCAGAGGCAAAGCGCGCTTCCTCGCGCGCTTCCTGGCCGAACGCCTGGACGATCTTCATCGCGGTGAAGGTCTCGACCGCCATCGACCCGATATCGGCGATGCGGTCCTGGCTCGCGCGCGACTGGCTGCGCACGCGGCGGCCGAGCAGCATGATCGGCAGGATGATCAGCGGCACGCCGATCACGATCGACAAGGCCATTTTCGGCGCGAAGACGAACAGCAGGATCACGCCGCCGATCCCGGTGAGGCCGTTGCGGAGCGCGACAGACACCGTCGTGCCGACCGCACCTTCGATCAGCGCGGTGTCCGAGGTCAGCCGCGAGGCGACTTCGGACGGACGGTTCTCCTCGAACCAGCGCGGCGCGAGCCGCAGGAGGTTGGCCTGAACGGCGATCCGGATGTCGGCCACGGTGCGTTCGCCGAGCCACGACACGAAGTAGAAGCGGATCGCGGTCGCGATCGCGAGGACGACGACGAGGCCGAGCAGATCGTAGAAGACATGGTCGATATGCGCGATGTCGCCGGCGCCGTGCGTGAAGCCACGGTCGATCACCGACTTGATGCTCCACGATGTCGCGAGCGTCGTCGTCGACGTGACGAGCAACGCCACCAGCGCAATCGCGAGCTGGAGCGGATAGCGCGAGGTGTAGCGCCACACCATCGCCAGGCTGGCGAGCTTTCGCCCGCTCGGCCGGGGCGGCGCGACGGGAGGATCGATCGGGACGGCGGCGGGTTGTGTTTCGACCATCTGCGGTGCGTAGCAGGCGCCAGACCCTGCCTCAATCCGCTACGGAATTGCGGCAAACCCGGCATTGCTGTTTGCCGCAGCGCAGCATAGACAGTATTTTGACATTTACGATTGTCTGCTAGAAAGTCCGGTATGCTTTACAACGCTTACGAAATGCAGAAGTCGATGCTGGCAGGCGCCAGCGCCATGGCCGATTTCAGTGCCGGACTGCTCAGCAACCCTGCCAATCCCTTTGCCTATTTCGGCGGGGGGGCGGTGCTCGGCTCCGCGCTCGAGGTGTTCGCGCATGCCGCGGCACCCCGCGGCAAGCCCGCCTTCGGGCTCGACAGCACGACGATCGACGGCGCCGAGGTGGCGATTGTCGAAGACGTGGTATTGCGCAAAGCCTTCGGACAACTCAAACGCTTCCGGCGTGTCGACATCGAGGGCGGCCCCAAGCTGCTGATCGTCGCGCCGATGTCGGGACACTATGCGACGCTGCTGCGCGGCACGGTCGAGCGGATGCTGCCCGTTGCCGACGTCTACATCACCGATTGGCGCGACGCGAAGCTCGTGCCGCTGAGCGAGGGCAAGTTCGATCTCGACGATTATGTCGATTATCTGATCGAATTCCTCGAGGCGATCGGCGCGAACGAAGGGCAGGGCGGCACGCACATGCTCGCGGTCTGCCAGCCGTCGGTGCCGTGCTACGCCGCGGCCTGCGTGATGAGCGCCGACAACAACCCGTGCCGCCCCAAGACGCTGACGATGATGGGCGGGCCGGTCGACACGCGCGAGGCGCCGACCGCGGTCAATACGCTGGCGACCGAGCGGCCGCACAGCTGGTTCAGCCAGAACGTCATCGCGACGATCCCGGGCAACTATCCGGGTGCGGGTCGCCGCGTCTATCCGGGCTTCCTGCAGCTCGCCGGCTTTATGTCGATGAACCTCGGCAACCACATGATGTCGCATTACGAGCTGTTCAAACATCTCGTCGAGGGCGAGGACCTCCAGGCCGACTCGACCAAGGCGTTCTACGAGGAATATCGCTCGGTCTGCGACATGACTGCCGAATTCTATCTGCAGACGATCGACGTCGTGTTCCAGGATCACGCGCTGCCCAAGGGCACGATGACGCACCGCGGGCGCGTGGTCGACCCGGCCGCGATCACCGACATCGCGATCCTGGCGATCGAGGGCGAGAAGGACGATATTTCGGGGCTCGGCCAGACCAAGGCTGCGCTGACGATCGCGACCAGCCTGCCCGACGCGAAGAAGCGCTATTACATGGCCGAGGGCGCCGGGCATTATGGCATCTTCAACGGATCGAAGTGGCGCAACAAGGTCGCGCCGGTGGTCGAGGAATGGATGAAAGCGCACGGCTGACGCCGCGCGCTTCATCGTAGGGTTCGGGTCGGCCCTGTCTCCGGTAAAGACAGGGCCGAAAAGTGTTGGTCAGGCTGCGGTCGTGTTCACGACGGCGTGGCTGCCACTTTCGTCGGACTTGATCGTGCCGCCGAACAGCATCTTGAGGCGGCCCGACAGCGAGATGTCGGTTTCCCACAGCTCGGCATTGTCGATCTTCAAGCGCAGCAGCGCGAGGTTGGGATCTTCCTTGCCGCCCGGAAACCAGGCCTCGACTTGCTTGTTCCACAGCTTGTCGATCATCGCGCGATCATTGTCCTGCGCGATCGTGCCGGCGATGCAGGCGAAGAAATCGTGACCCTTGGACACGAACTGCGCCATCACCTTGCCGCCGCCGATCAGGCGATTGTCCTTGCCGACGAAGAAGAACAGCGTGTCGACCAGATCCTTGTCGAGCTGTGCGGTAAGCGGCTCGCTGTGCGACGATCCATCGGCCAGACCGACCATCAGGAACGGGCTGTCGGCCATTTTCTTCCAGAGCGTCTGGGTAATTTCGTGCGTGTCGGCCATGCGAGTCTCTCCTGAAGGATGGTTCGAGAGAGAAACGACGGAACGCGCGGTTGGTTGCCGCGCATCTTAGGCAATGAACGGCGGTGAATGACGGTCGCGCGCCGCTGAGCATTAGAGGATTATCTCATGCTGCTTCCCCCGCTGACTGCGGCTAGCTCTGTCGACATTTGCCGACCGCAAAAAACGATATTATTCACATCGTTGGCGGCAATTTGGCCGCCTAGATGAGAGGTGTACCTATGACGGTCGCCGATCTGTGCCTGATCCTGGGCGTGCTCTTCGCCTTTGGGACGTTAGTCCTGAAGATCATCGAGGTAGCCCGCAAAGACTAGGGTGCACGGGCGGGGCTCGGTCTAGCAGCCGAGCCCCAAACGTATTGAGCCCCGGCCGCTAGCACGACCGGGGCTCGTTATGAGAGGCGCCTATGACATCGCCAACGCAGTCATAGCCGAATCCGGCGCCTATTTCAATTACAGGACCTCGAACAGCCCGGCCGCACCCTGGCCACCGCCGATGCACATCGTCACGACGACATACTTCGCGCCGCGACGCTTGCCTTCGATCAGCGCGTGGCCGGTCGCACGTGCGCCGGTCATGCCGTAGGGATGGCCGATCGAGATCGCGCCGCCCGAGACGTTGAGCAGCTCGTTCGGGATACCGAGCTTGTCACGGCAATAGAGCACCTGCACGGCGAAGGCTTCGTTGAGCTCCCACAGGCCGATATCGTCCATCTTGAGGTTGAAGCGCTCGAGCAGCTTGGGGATCGCGAAGACGGGGCCGATGCCCATCTCGTCGGGTTCGGTGCCCGCGACCGCCATGCCGACATAGCGGCCGAGCGGCTGGAGGCCGCGCTGCGAGGCGATCTTCTCTTCCATCAGCACCGACGCCGACGAGCCGTCCGAGAGCTGCGAGGCGTTGCCCGCGGTCACGTTCATGCCCGGGCCCATCACCGGCTGGAGCGCCTGAAGGCCCTCGAGCGTCGTTTCGGGGCGATTGCCCTCGTCCTTCGACAGCGCGACGTCCTTGTAGGTGACCTCCTTGGTCTCCTTGTTGGTGACGGCCATGCTTGCGCTGGTCGGGACGATCTCGGCATTGAAATAGCCGGCGGCCTGCGCGACGGCGGTGCGGCGCTGCGATTCGAGCGCGTATTCGTCGCACGCTTCGCGGCTGATATTGTAGCGCTTGGCGACCGTCTCGGCGGTGACCAGCATCGACATGTAGACGTCCTTGTGCATCGCGATCAGCTCGGGATCGGGTGCGACGCGCATCTGCGGGGTCTGGACGAGGCTGATGCTCTCGACGCCGCCACCGATGGTGATGTCCATGTTGTCGGTGATGATCTGCTTGGCGGCGGTGGCGATCGCCATCAGGCCCGAGGCGCACTGGCGATCAACCGACATGCCAGGAACGGTCACAGGAAGGCCGGCGCGCAGCAGCGATGTGCGCGCGATGTTGCCGGCCTGGTGACCCTGCTGGAGCGCACAGCCGAACACGACGTCGTCGACGAGGCCACCCTCGATCCCGGCGCGCTCGACCGCAGCGCGGATCGAATGCGACGCGAGCGTCGGGGCGGGGGTGTTGTTGAAGGCACCGCGGTACGCGCGGCCGATCGGGGTGCGGGCGGTGGAGACGATGACGGCGGAACGCATGGGTTTCTTCCTTCTTGCAACGCCTCTCCCGCTTTCGCGGGAGAGGCTACGGAGACTTGGTCCGCCGTCTTCCGGCGGGCCTAGTCGCAGTCGGTGAGGGTCTTCTTCTCTTTCTGGCGTCGACGAGAAGAAGGCCCTCACCCAACCCTCTCCCGCGAAGAGCGGGAGAGGGCCAAAGGCCGCGACCGTTCAAACGAAAATCTGCGACATCCATTCGGCGATCATCGCGGGCTTTTCCTCGCCTTCGATCTCGACCGTGAATTCGTTGGTCTGCTGCCACTGGCCCGGGCGCTTCTCGTCGAAGCTCAGCAGCTTGAAGCGACCGCGCACGCGCTTGCCCGAGCGGACCGGCTGGAGGAACCGGACTTTGTTGCCGCCGTAATTGATCCCCATCTTCACGCCCTCGATGGTCACCGGATCGATGATCTTCGACGACAGCAGCGGCATCAGCGACAGCGTGAGGAAGCCGTGCGCGATCGTCCCGCCGAACGGCGTCATCGCGGCCATTGCCGGGTTGACGTGGATGAACTGATGATCGCCCGTCGCGTCTGCGAACTTGTCGATCATCTCCTGGCTGACCTCGACCCAGTCGGACACCTGTTCGGTACCGATCCGGCCGGTCATTTCCTGAGCTGTAACAGTCGTCACGGCATTCCCCTGAAAGCAAATTCGTCGCATAGGCGACGTCGCGCCGGCAAATGGCACTCACGCACGCCGCGCGCAAGTCTCACCCTGACCGGAAACCGGAACATGACCTTTGACGTAGCGTCCACAGCCCGCAAATCCATGGGCGCTTTGCACCGGGCGAGCGAACCCGATGTTCTAAAGTCGCTTCTGGACCGTGCCGCGCTCACGCCCGATTCGCGCGAGCGGGTAATGGGACATGCGCTGGGCCTGCTCGCCGACCTGCGCGCGGCGCAGGGAAAAGGGTGGGTGAACCAGTTTCTACAGGAATATCGGCTCAATTCGTCCGAGGGTGTGGCGCTGCTGTCGCTCGCCGAGGCGTTCCTGCGCGTGCCCGATCCCGAGACCGCCGATCTGCTGATCGCCGACAAGCTCGGCGATGCCGACTGGCGCGCGCACACGGGCAAGTCGAACTCGACGCTCGTCAATTCGGCGACCTGGGGATTGGTGGTCGGCCGTGCGCTCGTTGGCGACGGGCAGACGCAGAGTTCTCTCCGCCGTCTCATCAGCCGCGCGGGCGAGCCGTTCGTGCGCCAGGCGGTCGGCGCGGCGATGCGGATGATGGGCGAGATCTTCGTGATGGGCCGCACGATCGACGAAGCGATGAAGCGGATGCGCAAGCCCGAGAACAAGGGCTTTACCGCAAGCTTCGACATGCTCGGCGAGGCGGCGCGGACGCACGACGACGCCCAGCGCTATTTTCGCGCTTACACCGATGCGGTCGACGCGGTCGGGCGCGATCCGGCGGCGGGGCATTCGATCTCGGTCAAATTGTCGGCGCTGCACCCGCGCTATGAAGTGTCGCGCTGGGACGAGTGCGTGCCGGCGCTGACCGAGATGCTCGAGGCGCTTGCGCTGCAGGCGGCGAGCAAGGGCATCGCGCTGACGGTCGATGCCGAGGAGAGCGAGCGGCTCGAAATGAGCCTCGACATCATCGGCACCGTTGCCGCACTGCCGAGCCTCAAGGGCTGGGACGGCTTCGGCATGGCGGTGCAGGCGTACGGCAAGCGCGCGCGGCCGGTGGTTGCCTGGGCGGGCGCGCTCGATCGCATCATGAACGTGCGGCTGGTCAAGGGCGCCTATTGGGACAGTGAGATCAAGCGCACGCAGGTCGAGGGGCTGGCCGATTATCCGCTGTTCACGCGGAAAGCTGCGACCGACGTGTCGTATCTGGCGGTGGCGCGCGACATGCTCGATGCGCCGAACATCCGTCCGGCCTTCGCCAGCCACAATGCGCTGACGGTCGCGACGATCATGGAATGGGCCGGCAACAGCCGCGACTTCGAATTCCAGCGGCTGCACGGCATGGGTGACGGGCTGTACGAGCGGATGGTGCGCGAGAATGGCTATCATTGCCGGGTCTATGCGCCGGTCGGCGGGCATCGCGATTTGCTGGCGTATCTGGTGCGACGGTTGCTCGAGAATGGGGCGAATTCGAGCTTTGTGCATCAGTTGGCGGACGAGCGGCTGACCGAGGCGGAGATCCTCGCGGACCCGGTGGCGAAGATCGCCGCGGTCGGCGGCGCGCGGCATCCGAGCATTCCGTTGCCGGTCGATCTGTTCGGGGCGGGGCGGCGGAACAGCGCCGGGCTCGATCTGGCGGACCGGGTGGTGTTGCGCGAGACGGTTGCGGCGGTCGAATCCCCCTCCCGCTTGCGGGAGGGGCTAGGGGAGGGGCGTGCCTCAGGCGCGACTTCGACCGTTTCGCATTTCCCTCCCCCAACCCCTCCCGCAAGCGGGAGGGGAGATGAGGTCGCGCGTGCGCATGCGGCGTTCCCAGCCTGGTCGGCCACCCCCGTCACCCAGCGCGCCGCGTGCCTCGATCGGCTCGCCGATTTGCTCGAGCAGCACCGCGACGAACTGATGGCGATTTGCGTCCAGGAAGCCTTCAAGACGATCCCCGATGCGCTCGGCGAAGTGCGCGAGGCAGTCGACTTCTGTCGCTACTACGCTCAGCAAGCACGCGATGGCCTCCAGCCGATCGAACTCCCCGGGCCGACCGGCGAGCGCAACGTGTTGCGCTTCGACGGGCGCGGGGTGTGGGCGACGATCGCGCCGTGGAACTTCCCGCTCGCAATCTTCCTGGGCCAGACGGTCGCCGCGCTCGTTACGGGCAACAGCGTCGTCGCCAAGCCCGCGCCGCAGACGCCGCGCATCGCCGCGCGCGCAGTCGAGTTAGCGCATGAAGCGGGTGTGCCGCAGGACGCGCTGATCCTGCTCCCCGGCGGCCCCGAAGTCGGCGCCGCGCTCACCGCCGATCCGCGCGTGATGGGCGTCGCCTTTACGGGTTCCACCGCCACTGCGCGGAAGATCGCGCGGTCGCTGCTCGAGGACGACAACCGTCCGATCGTCCCGCTGATCGCCGAGACCGGCGGGATCAACGCGATGATCGTCGATTCGACCGCGCTTCCCGAGCAGGTCGTCGCGGACGTGGTGACATCGGCGTTCCGCTCGGCCGGGCAACGCTGTTCGGCGCTCCGCCTCCTGCTGTTGCAGGAGGAGATCGCGGGCACGACGATCGAGATGCTGAAGGGCGCGATGGACACGCTGCGGCTCGGCGATCCGGCCGATCCGGCAACCGATGTCGGCCCCGTGATCGACCAGGCGGCGTACGACAAGCTGATGGCGTATCGCGCGCGCGCTGGTGTGGTGAAGACGCTCGACGCGCCCGCCGACGGGCTCTTCGTTCCGCCGACTTTGGTGCAGCTCGATCGGATCGAGGATCTGACGCAGGAATGGTTCGGGCCGATCCTGCACGTCGCGACATGGCCGGCGGGCAAGCTCGCCGAGACGATCGCGGCGGTCAACGCCAAGGGCTATGGCCTGACGATGGGGCTCCACAGCCGCATCGCGCGCGCTGCCGACGAGACCGAGGCGCTGGCGCAAGTCGGCAATCTCTACGTCAACCGCTCGATGATCGGCGCGGTGGTCGGGTCGCAGCCGTTTGGCGGCGAGGGGCTTTCGGGGACGGGGCCAAAGGCGGGCGGGCCGCATTACCTCCACCGCTTCGTGGTCGAGCGCGCGGTGTCGATCGATACGACCAGCGCGGGCGGCAATGCGACGTTGCTGAGCCTCGACGAAGGCGGGATCTGAGCCGCTACGTCACCCCGGCACAAGGCCGGGGTGACGGCGGGTTAGCTGTGGCCTGAATCGCCATCGACCGCCGAGTCGCTCGGCGTCGCGCCCGTTCCCTGGCGGTGGGCGGGGACGGGCGTCGGCTCGGCCTTCTCCGCAGCCGGGCGCGGGTCGGTCGCGGCATAAGGCAGCACCATCTCACCGTCGGGCGCGGCGGTGAAGCTCGTCTGCGTGGGATAAGCGAGGCTGATCCCCGCATCGTTGAGGCAGCGGATGATCGCCAGCCCGACCATGTGGCGCGCATCGTAGAATTCCTGGAACGCAGCGCTCGGCGAATCGAATTCGACGTCGAAATCGTAGCTGCTCGCGCCGAAGGTGGTGAAGCCCGCGCGGACGAACTTCATGCCCTTGTCCTCGACCACCGCCTTGATCATCGTCGGCAGCGCCTCGAGCGTCTGGATCGGCGTCCATTGCACCAGCCCAAGCGTGAACACGACGCGGCGATATTCGCGCTGCGTGTTGTTGATGATTTCCTTCTCGAGCAACTGCTTGTTGGCGACGATCCGCTCCTCGCCGGTGACGCCGCGAATGCGCGTCGACTTGAGGCCGATCGCCTCGACCGTACCCGACGATTTGTCATAGCTGATCGCGTCGCCGCGGCGGAACGGGCGGTCGAAGATGATCGCCAGCGCGGCGAACAGATCGGCAAAGATGCCTTGTGCTGCCAGACCGATCGCGATGCCGCCGACGCCGAGACCCGCGATCAGGCCGGTGACGTTGACCCCCAGATTGTCGAGCACGACGATCGCGGCGATCGCGAACACGGCAAAGCCGACGAGGATGCGGATGATCCCCATCGCGCTGCCGATCGCCTCGCCCGAATAATGCTCGTCGGCGGTGCGATATTCGATTCCGCCGATGATGATCTCACGCGCCCAGATCGCGCCTTGATAGCCCGCCGTCAGGATCCAGACGAAGTTGATCGTCGCGCGCACTTCTTGCGGCGTGCCGGCGAAATTGCCCGCGCTGACGAGCTTGACCGCCGCCACCACCATGAAGGTGTTGCCCGTCGCCAGCACCGCCCGCGCGACGATCGCGCCCCAGCGTCGCGATTGCCTGGGGTGCGCACAGTATTTGCGCGCGATACGCCGCACCAAATGCATCGCGAACACCAGCAGGCTGGCAATCCCGACAGCAATGATGAGCTGGAGCCAATGTGTCGCGGCCCAGCGATAGGTCGTGCCGATCAGGCTGCGGAGTTGTTCGTCGAAATCCTGGACGCGGATCGGCGGCAGGATCGAAGTGCTATTCTTGACGGTCATTTAAAACTTCTCAGGCGGCTTTCGCGGAAGACGGCGGCGTGCCCTGTTCGAGGAAAGCGAGCAAGCCGCGTTCGGCGCGGCTCAGATGCTGCGTGCTGCGCGGCAGGCGGAGTGTTTCGCGAAACGCGGACTGTCCGTCCTTGGCGAGCGCGAGCAAAGCGGGGTGGACGTAGGATTTGCGCGCGATCGCGGGCGTGTTGCCGAGCGCTTCGCTGACGGGGAGCAACATGGTCTTGAGGCTGATGTCGTGCGTCGCGCCGGCGAGCGCCTCGAACGCGAGCACGCTCGCGCTCCATGTGCGGAAATGCTTCGCGGTGAAATCGGCGCCCATCGCCTCGCGGATATAGGCGTTGACATCGGACGAGGTGACCGGGTGTGCCTCGCCGTCGCTGTCGACCCAGCGGAACAGGTGCTGCCCGGGGAGATCCTGGCAGCGCTTGACGAAGCGGCTGAGCGATCCGTCGGTGATCGTCAGCACGCGCAGCTTGCCCGACTTGGCCTTGAACTGGAGTTTCAGCGACTGGCCCTTCAGCGCGGCGTGGCGCTTGCGCAAGGTGGTCGCGCCGAAGCTCTTGTTCGCCTTCACATAGCCTTCGTTGCCGATGCGGACCTTGCCGAGATCGAGCAGCCGGACGACTGCCGCGACCGCGGTATCCTTGCCGATCCCGCGCTTGGCGAGGTCGGCGGCGACGCGTGCGCGCAGCTTGGGCAGCGCATGGCCGAACGGCGCGCACAGCTCATACTTGGCCGCTTCCTGCGTCTCGCGGAAATCGACGTGGTAGCGATATTGCTTGCGGCCCTTCTCGTCCCAGCCGACCGCCTGGATATGGCCCGTCGGGCTCGGGCAGTACCATGCATCGCGATAGGCGGGGGGCAGGCCGATCGCGTTCAGCCGGTCGATCTCGTCGCGATCGGTGATGCGCGCACCATCGACATCGTAATAGCCCCAGCCATGGCGCACGGCCTTGCGTGTAATACCAGGGTCACTGTCGTCGTGGTAAGAAAGCTTCGTCATGGCCCTTATGAATGCACGGGCCATCGCAACGTTCCGGAACGGGCTGGCCCTCCCGATGGTTAAGCCGCCGGAACACTTAGCCGGAGACTTCCCATGGCCGATCTTTCAAACGTCCACGTGCTCATTCTCGCAACCGATGGTTTCGAGCAAGTCGAACTCTTCGAACCGCGCCAGGCGCTGCTCGACGCCGGCGTCAAGGTGACGCTCGCCTCGGAGAAAATGAACCCGATCCAGGGCATGAACCATGACGAGAAGGGCGACACCATCACCCCCGACATGCTGCTCGACGACGTCGATACCGAGGATTACACCGCGCTGCTGCTGCCGGGTGGCGTCGCCAACCCCGACACGCTGCGGATGAACGACCGCGCGATTGAGATCATCGAGGAATTCGCCGACGACGAGAAGCTGATCGCCGCGATTTGCCACGCGCCGTGGCTGCTGATCGAGGCCGATGTCGTCGACGGTCGCCGCATGACGAGCTGGCCGTCGGTGCGCACCGATCTCGCCAATGCGGGTGCCGATGTGGTGGACGAGGAAGTCGTCGTCGACGGATCGTTCATCACCAGCCGCAAGCCCGAGGATATTCCTGCCTTCAACAAGGCGATCCTCGCCGCACTTCAGGAAGAGCTGGAAGACGCCTGACCCGAGATTCCCGCTCGCCGCAAGCGGGCGGGGATTTGGTTCATCCAGCTTTGCGCGGGGCGCTCGACCAGGTGGTGGAGCGCCACCGACGTGCCGAGGACAAGCGCGAGATACAGCGCGACCAGGACCGGCGCGATGCTGTGGACATCGTCGAGCAAGGCGAGCTTGAAGATGACGAACAGCAGGAAATGGCTGAGATACGTCGCATAGCTGATCTCACCGAGATAATGCAGCGCGGGGATTTCGAGCAGGTTGCCGCGCAGTCCCGAGGTCAGGGCGAGCGCAAGCAGCGCGGCAGCAAAGGCGGCCGGCACCGTCAGCGTCTCGGGCTGGCCCGATAGCTTTGCGGCATACGCCACCACCGTACAGCCGATCGCCACGAGCGCAGGCACGATCGGTGCATCGCGCCACCGCTCCCATAGCGAGCACAGCGCGCCGCCGACCGCGAATTCGATCAGACAGCGCCGTAGCCCGTAGGTCCAGATCTCGAAGCCAAGCGTCGGCGAACCCGCCATCGCGACGTGCAACAGCCCGAGCAAGCCGACGATCGCGGCGACCACGCCCAAGCTCGGTATGCGCCGCCAGTCAAGCGCGAAGGCGATGAGCGGGAACAGCAGATACGCCGCCCATTCGGTGCTGATCGACCAGCTCGGGTCGTTCCATGCGAGGCGATCGGTGAACCCCCATGTCTGCATCAGCAGGACATGGAGCGGCAGTTCGGCATACGGGTAATGCGCCGCATCGTGCCGCCCGGTCGCGGCAAGCGCGAGCACCAGCGCGAGCGTCGCGCCGAGCACGACGATGTGCAACGGCCAGATCCGTGCAAGCCGGCGCCACAGGAAGCCTGGAACCGCGCGGACCCCGCCGTGCCGCAGCCGCGCGCTCCAGCTCAGCCAGATCACGAAGCCCGAAAGCAGGAAGAAGAAATCGACCGCGAGATACCCCTTGGCGAACACGGCCAGCAGCGTTGGCGGCAGCCAGTCGAGCGACAGCCGAATATGATAGAGCACGACGAACCACGCGGCGATCCCGCGCATTCCGGTCAAGGCGCGGAGTTCGTGGCGGCGGACGGCAGGGTCGGGGGCGGGGGCCGACATCAGGCGGACGCAGGTTCGACCGTTCGCACCGCCCGGCGCGGCTGCCACGGCGCGCCGGCGCGCTTGCGCGAGAGGTAGGTATCGAGCCCGATCTGCGCGCCGATCAGCATGTAGACGAACGGCTGGAACGCGATGCCGATGAACGCCGCGCCGAGCAGATAGACGATATGCGCCGATTGCAACGCGCCGGCGAGCGGCGTGACCCACGCCATATCCGCCGCCGCCTTGCGATAGCGGTGGCGCAGCACTTCCATCCGGAAAATGCCGATCAGGCTGATCGAAAGCCATAGGATCAGCCCGGGAAAGCCTTGTTCGCCGAGCATCTCGAAATAGGCGCTATGGAAGGCGCGGGCCTGATCCACCGTCAAATGGCGGTCGACGGTGGCATTCGCGGCGGTCCCTTCGACGCGTTCGGTATCGTAGCGGATCTTGTTCTGGCGGTACATTTCGAAGCCGCCGCCCATCGGGTGCTCCTTGGCATAGTCCCAGGTCCAGCCCCACACCGCGAGCCGCGTCGAGGCGGATTCGTCGCCCTTGTAGGTCTTGATCGTGCTCATCCGGTTGGTGAACGACGATGGCAGGAAGGGCACCGCGATCATGCCCGCGGTAGCGAGCAGGCACAGATACAGCACCTTGCGCTTGGCATCGCGCAGCATCAGCACCGCGACGAGGCCGATGCACAGCAATCCGGTACGCGTCGAGGTGCCGACCGGGATCAACAGGCACGAAAAGACGAGCGCATAGCAGAAGCCCTTCACCTTCCAGTCGGGCGGGAAGATCGTGCCGTGCCGCGTGAACCACAGGATCAGCGGGATGATCGCGACCGCGACCGTCGAGATGGTCGAGCCTTCGTACAGCCCCGAATTGTTCGACACCATCAAGTTGAGCGAGCCATAGCCGCCGCCGCCGCTCGCAATCGTCTTGATCCCGCCGACGATGATGATCGATGCCGCCGAGGCGACCATCACCAGCAGCAGCGCTTCGATCCGGAGCTTGGTGCGCAGCGTGAAGGGCAGGAAGGCGGCGAACGCCAGGCACTTCCACACCCAGCCCCATTTATCGAGCGCCTCGACCGGGAAATCGGCGGTGAGCGTGGTGCAGTAGCAATAGACCATCAGCACGACGATCAGGCCCTGCCGCGGCGCGACGCGCGTGCCGGTCTTGTCATCGGCGACGAGCCATCCGCCAACCGAAAGCACCACCGCGATCAGCGAGATCGGGATGCTGTTGAGCAGGAAATACGTCAGCCGCTGCGGCGCGACGACGTCGATATAGACATAAGCGAGGACAAAGATGAACGGCCGGCGAAACCCCGCCGCAAAGAAGGCGGCGAGAAAGGCGACGAAGACGAGATCACGCAAGCGGGCGGCCCTTCCGCTTTCGGGCGGGGGCCTCGCCGGGCACGCTTTCGCGGTCGAGATCGGGCCGGCGCAGCAGCCGCCAGATCGTCAGCGCGATCAGGCCGTGGCTGATCGCCAGCGCGAGATTGTCGATCATGCCGTCGCGCTCCTTTCCGATGCTCGCATCCGCCCTATCGCCGGGTGGCCCGAACGGGCACAGCCGCTCTACGTGCGTTCAAGTTGAGGCTCCGTTAAGCACTCGTGCGTTAGGGCGATAGCATGCGTATTCTTCATCTTCTGGATCACGGCCTGCCGTTGCAAAGCGGCTACACCTTTCGCACCCGCGCGATCCTCAAGAGCCAGATGCGACGCGGCTGGACGATCGCCGCAGTCACCGGGCCGCGGCATGCATCGCCAGCGGCGGGGCTGGAGAGCGTCGATGGCATCGACTTCTACCGCACCGCCGCGGTCAAGCGCTTGCCCGCGCCATTCGGCGAACTGCGCGAGATCGCCGCATTCGCGAGGCGGATCGGCGAGGTGGTCGAGCAGTTCAAGCCCGATATCCTCCACGCGCATTCGCCCGTGCTCGATGCGCTCGCCGGCTTGCGCGTCGCGGGCAGATACAAATTGCCGCTGGTCTACGAGATCCGCGCTTTCTGGGAAGACGCGTCGGTCGGCAACGGGACGGGGCGCGAAGGATCGCTGCGCTATCGTGCGACTCGCGCGCTCGAGACCTGGGCGGTAAAGCGGGCCGATGCGGTCGCGGTGATTTGCGAGGGATTGCGCGATGATCTGATTGCGCGCGGGATCGATCCGGGCAAGCTGATCGTCTCGCCCAACGGCGTCGATCTGGCGATGTTCGGCACGCCGCTGCCGCACGACGCCGCGCTTGCCGCAACGCTCGGCGTGACGGGCAAGGAAGTGATCGGCTTCATCGGCAGTTTCTACGATTATGAAGGGCTCGACGATCTGATCGCGGCGATGCCCGCCCTGGTCGCTGCGCGCCCGCAAGCGCATCTCGTGCTCGTCGGCGGCGGTCCGAAGGAGGCGGTGTTGCGCGCGCAAGCCGCGGCATCGCCGGTGGCGGCGCAGATCCATTTCGTCGGGCGCGTGCCGCACGGCGAGGTCGATCGCTATTACAGCGTGATCGACGTGCTGGCCTACCCGCGCAAGAAGATGCGGCTGACCGATCTGGTGACGCCGCTCAAGCCGCTCGAGGCGATGGCGCAGCGCCGACTCGTCGCCGCCTCGGACGTTGGCGGGCACCGCGAGCTGATCAGCGATCCCGAGACGGGCACGCTGTTCCCGCCCGGCGACCCAGGCGCGATGGCACAATCGCTCGCCGATCTGCTCGCGGACCGTGGGAGCTGGGAAGGCCGCCGCGAGCGCGGGCGTACTTTTGTCGAGGCAGAGCGTAACTGGGCCGTTAACGTGGCGCGTTACGCGCCCGTTTACCAAAAACTTACTGATAGTATGGCAGAGCAGAGTGCATGGCCGTCTCCTCCAATCCTCAACGCCTGACCCTCCCGCTGGCCCCGCTCGTCGCGGGGATAATCGGGGTGCTGACCGCGGCGATGTTTGCGCTGATCCCGACCGCGCTGCTCGAATCGATGGTGGTCGATAGCGGCATCGCCGCGGTGATCTCGGCAGCCGAACCGCCCTTGGGGCTCACCGCGCGCGCCGCCTTGGTGCTGCTGTGCGGTGGTGGTGTCGGCGTGCTCGCATGGTTCGCGTTATTCCTGACCTTCGGCGGCCGCACGATCGCGCTGCGCCGCCCGGTTTCGGACGGCGACAACGCGCCCGTGCTGCGTCGCGCCGACGCGCATCCCGATGCGCCGGCGCGCCGTCCGCTGTTTGCCAATACCGATCTCGGCACGCCGTTCCTCGAAGTCCGGGCGCGCCCGGTGCACCTCGATGCCGATGACGTTGCGCCGCTGGTCGAACGGCCGCTGCCGGTTGATCTCGACGAGCCGCTTTCGGCCTATGATTCAAGCTTCCTGCGCGAGCCCGGGGTGCCGACGTCCGATCCCGACGACCAGCCCAAGCCTGAGTCGGCGTCGAGCGCGCCGCTCCCGCTCCCGCTCCCACGTCGTCAGACCTATGATCCGAGCGAACGCTTCGAAACCTTCCCGCTCGGCCCGATCGACGCTCCCGTCCCGGCGCGGCGCACGCCCAGCCCGATCTCGCGTCCGGCTCGCCCCGCCGAGAGCGCGGGCGATCCGTCGGAAACGATCCACGCCTTGCTCGACCGGCTCGAACGCGTCGTCGGCCGCCGCGACCCCGCCGCAGCCTCGCCCGAGACGATCGAAGGGACGCTCGGCAGCTTGCGAAAGATGGCGACCGATCCGCGCTGACTCGCGTAAGCGCCGGTGACGGGTCGCATCGGTCAAACTTCGACGGTCAGCGCTTCGAGTGTTACCAAGAGATCTTCGTCGTGCCGTGTGACCGAAAGGGTGACGACGTCTGCGACGAGATGCCCGCGCAGCGGCAGGTCTGCTTCGGCGAGCGCCTTTAGCCATAGTCCGCCCGCGGGATCGTCGCGCAGCGTCAGCGCCACGGTGTGACGCGCGCCGGCAAAGGTCGCGCTCGCCCAGCGAGTCGAATCCCGCACGCACACGCTGACATCACATCCCGCCGCGTCGGCATGGCGTTCTAGGGCACGCCGGAGCAGCGTCGCGGCATCGGGGCCGCGGCTCACCGCGACACCCGCTGGTCGGCGAGGAACGCCTCGATCCGGCGCACCATACGGGCGCCCGGTTCGCGGCCGCGGCGCAAGTCGCGCACGAGGCGGGGGTCGCGCACCGCGAGCCGCCCGAAGGTAGTTGGCGGCATCGCGCTCGCCCTCAGATAACGGTCGATCTTCTGCAACACGGACATGGCGGTCTCCTCACGATTCGTCGGCGCCGATGGGCTTTGTGTTCACGATCCGTTCTATTTTCCAACTTGTCTAGGAAAATTCCTATGGCTATCATGGCGACGATGGACGCTTCCGATCCTCGCGCGCGGCTCGCCGCGCTAATCGACGCGCAGGGCGTCAGCTATGCCGCGCTGTCGCGGATGCTTCGCCGCAACGAGGCGTATCTCCAGCAATATGTCCGCCGCGGCACGCCCCGCGATCTGGCCGAGCGCGACCGCGCCTTGCTCGCTGCCTATTTCCGGGTCGATGCGACGGAACTCGGCGGCGTCGCGGCTCCGCGTATGGCGCCGATCCGTCGGCTCGATATCGAGGCTTCGGCCGGCCCGGGTGCGTTCAGCGGCGACGCGCCGGGGGAGGGGGCGATGCTGCTCGACCCGCGCTTGCTCGAATCGTTGCGGCTCGGCGCGAAGGATGCGGCGATGCTGCGCGCGCGGGGCGATTCGATGCTGCCGACGATCGCCGATGGCGACCAGATCGTGATCGACGAGCGCGACACGCGGTTAGGCACCGTGCCGGCGATCTTCGTGCTGCGGCTCGACGGCGTCGTGCTCGTCAAACGCGTGTCGAAGGCCAGGGATGGCATGCTGATCGAAAGCGACAATCCGGCCTATCCGCCGATCACCACGACTGCCGCCGCGATCATCGGCCGCGTGGTCTGGCTGTCGCGCGCGCTGCGTTAGCGCCGCAGGTCGCGCAGCCACATGACGAGCGAGATCGCCACCCCGACCCCAAGCCCGATCAGGAAGCCACGCGTCGGGCCGAGCGGCGTGAACAGGCCGATGCCGGTTCCGGCGATCGCGCCGATCGCGATGAGCGCACCGCCGGCAAGCGGGGTGCGGGGAGGGGATGAGCGGACCATGTCGTGCGCTGTGCCATGTCCCGCCGCAGGACGCCAGCGTCCCATGCTGGGAGCCTTGGGGCGGCGCGCGGGGAGGCGTTAACCTTTGTCAGGCGCGGGCTTAGGGGGATGTCGCGGACTGGCACGAACCGTGAAGCGAGCGCGTGTCCGCAAGCCCGCGGTCGCGTAACGTGCGGAGAGTGCATGGTTGTTCCCTATCTCGCGGATTGCACCGAAGTGACGCACGCGACCGATCTCATCACCGTCTTCGGCGGCGACGCCGGGCTTGAGGCCGCCGCGCGCGCCAACCGCAGCCGCGATCTCGGCAACTATCTGCACTTCTGCCGCTGGCGGCAGATCGAGCGCTTGATCGCCTTGCTCTCGTTCGACCGCGCGATCGGCACGATTCACTGATTGCGCCGCCGGGCGCGCGCTAAACCCCTGTCGTTCGCCCGGCAGCCGGGCTAGGACGGCGTATGTCGTTATCGGTCGGGCGGCGGCGCGCGTATCGGGCGGCCGCTGGAATTCTTTGGTGTGTCGGGTGCGGCGCGGCGGCGGCGCAGACGCGGCCGTCGGCGAGCCCGATCGCGTCTCCCGCCGATCGGGGGCCGCAGCCGACGCTCCCGCTCGATCCGCAATCGCCAATGGCACCGTTGCCGGGACTCGGGGTCGACTGGCCCGATCTGTCGAAAGCGCCGCAGGAACCCGTTGTCGCCGACACCCCGACCGCGATGACCGGCGAGACGCGCTACAGCTACCGCATCGACGGGATCGACAGTGTGGCGAGCACGCTGCTGCGCGATCGCTTTGCGCAACTCTCGACGTTGAAGGCCAATGACGGGCAACCCGCCAACGCCGCACAGCTCGACCGCCGCGCGCGCGAGGATGCGACCTTGCTGACGACGCTGCTGCGCGGCGAAGGCTATTACGACGCGCGAGTCGGGACACGCGTCGAGCCTGCGGCGCGGCCGCTCGTGGTGCTCGATGCCGAACCCGGCACGCTGTACACCTTCGGCGGCGTGACGGTCGCCGGGGTCGATGCCGCAGGGGAGAAGGCGCCAGCGCTGCGCAAGGCGTTCGGGCTCGACCCGGGCGACGCGGTCAACGTCGATGCGGTGCTGGCGGCCGAGACGAGCCTGCGCACGACGATCGGCGATCGCGGCTTTCCGTTCGCGATCGTCGGCGATCCGCAGATCGTGGTCGATCGGGCCGCGCACACCGCGACGCTCGACTTGACCGTCGTCCCCGGCGGCGCGCGCCGTTTCGGGGCGATCACAATGACGTCGGGCAGCGCGATCTTCGATGCCGACCACGTCCAGGACATTGCGCGCTTCGTGCCAGGCCAGCCGTTCGACGCCTCGGCGCTCGCCGATCTGCGCCGTGCGCTTGTCCAGACCAGCCTGGTGTCGAGCGTCAAGATCACACCGGTAGAGGGCAAGGAACCCGGCACGGTCGACATCGCGGTCGGGCTCGAGCCAGCGCCAAAGCACACCATCGCCGGCGAGCTCGGTTATGGCACCGGCGAGGGCGCGCGTGCGGCGCTCAGCTGGACCAACCGCAACCTCTTTCCGCCCGAAGGCGCGCTGACGCTGGCGGGGGTGCTCGGCACGCAGGAGCAATCGGCCAGCGCCACCTTCCGCCGCAACAATTTCAACGGACGCGACCGGATCCTGACCTTCCAGACGGTCGCCTCGAACGTCAAACGCAACGCCTATCAAGCACGCACGGTGTCGCTGTCGGGCAGCCTCGAGCGCCAGACCAACATCTTCTTCCAGAAGAAATGGACGTGGTCGCTTGGCGCCGAACTCGTCGCCTCGGACGAGCGCGACGTGATCCTCGACACCGGCGCGCCGCGGCGGCGGACCTATTTCATCGGCGCGCTGCCGAGCGTGCTGAGCTATGACGGGTCGAACGACTTGCTCGATCCTACGCGCGGCTTTCGCCTCAGCGGACGCCTGTCGCCCGAGATCTCGCTCGAGGGCAAAGCCTTTGGCTATGCGCGGATGCAAGTCGATGCGAGCGCCTACAAGAGCGTCGCCAAGGGCACCGTGCTTGCCGCGCGGATCCGGCTCGGCACGATCGCGGGTGCGCCGCGCGATGCGATCGCGCCGTCGCGGCGCTTCTATGCGGGCGGCGGTGCGTCGGTGCGCGGCTATGGCTATCAGGACATCGGCCCGCGCGATCCCAACAACGACCCCGTCGGCGGACGCAGCCTCGCCGAATTCTCGGTCGAGGCGCGCGTCAAGACGTTCGGCAATTTCGGGGTCGTGCCGTTCTTCGATGGCGGCAATATCTCGACCGGGCTGCTGCCGAGCTTCGGCGCGCTGCGCTACGGCGCGGGGCTCGGCGTGCGCTATTATTCGAATTTCGGGCCGATCCGCATCGATGTCGGCACGCCCGTCAATCCCGCGCCGGGCGATCCGCGCGTCGCGGTCTATGTCTCGCTGGGGCAGGCGTTTTGAGCGACGCCGCGCCGCCCGTCGAACACGCTGCCGACGCGGCACCGATCGCGACGGTCAAGCCGCACGGTGCGCTGGGGCGAGTCGTGTTCGCGCTTCTCGCCGCGCTGGTCGTGCTCGTCGTCGTAATGCTCGGCCTGATCGACACCGGCATGGGGCATCGCTTCGTCACCGACCGGATCGGTGCGCTGCGGCCGGCGAATGGGCTGCGCTACAGCATCGGGCGGATCGAGGGATCGATCTATGGCCGCGCGACGCTGATCGACGTGCGGGTGCGCGATGTGCGCGGGGTGTTCTTTGCAGCGCCGCGCGCCGAGCTCGATTGGTCGCCGCTCCACTGGCTCGACAACCGGCTCGACATCACCAGCCTGCGGATCGCCTCGGCGTCGCTCGCACGGCTGCCGCAGACGCGGCCAACCCTCAACACCGGGCCGATCCTGCCAAGCTTTGATATCCATGTCGGCAGCCTTGCGGTCGACCGGCTGGTCGTCGCCCCCGCGCTGGCAGGCGTCGAGCGGACCGCGCGGCTGCGCGCGCGCGCCGATGTCCATCGCGGTCGCGCCCTGATCGATCTCGCGGCGGTGGTGGCGGGGAGCGACGACATCCGGCTCCATCTCGACGCCGCGCCCGATCGCAATCGGCTCGAAGCGATGGCGCGCGTGCGCGGGACCGCGCGCGGGGTGCTCGCCAAGCTTTCGGGGTTCGGCAAGCCGATCGCGCTCGACCTCGCCGGCAAGGGAAGCTGGGCGGCGTGGCGCGGCAGCATGGTGGCGGACGTCGGCACAACGCGCCTCGCCGATCTCGCGCTGACCAATCGCGCGGGCACCTATGCCGTGTCGGGTGTGCTCGTCCCGGCGCCGCTGGCGCACGGCAAGCTCCAGCGACTGACGGTGCCGCGCGTGCTCGTCCACGGTGCCGCGACGCTCGCCGAACGTCAGCTCAAGGGGACTCTGTCGCTACGCTCGGACTCGCTCGACGTGTCGGGCGACGGCACGCTCGACTTGGCCGCAAGCGCGTTCCGCAACCTGCGCATCCACGCCGTGCTGACGCGCCCGAACGCGCTCTTCCCCAACATGACCGGCCGCGCGATCGAACTGCGCGCGATCCTCGACGGCCGCTTCGCGACGGCGGCGTTCGACTATCGCCTGACCGCGCAGCGTTTCGCGTTCGACGATACGGGGTTCGAGGATTTCCGCGCGGCGGGGCGTGGGCGTTTCTCGAAACAACCCGTGCTTGTGCCGATCCGCGCGACCGCGGCGCGCGTCACGGGCGTCGGCGATGTCGCCGGCGGGATCCTGCGCAACCTGACGATCGACGGCGTGCTGCGCGTGACGCCGCAGCTCGTGCTCGGAGACGATCTCAAGCTGACCTCGGACCAGCTCAACGGGCGGATCAACCTGCTGCTCGATCTGCGCGACGGTCGCTATGACATCGGCCTCAACGGCGGGCTCGGGCGCTATCGCATCCCGGGCCTCGGCGTGGTCGACGTGCAGACGACGCTCAAGGTGGTCCCGGGGCCCGGCGGGCGCGGGACGCGCGTCGTCGGGCAGGGTGTCGCGCAGATGATCACGCTCGAAAACGCCTTTTTTCGCTCGCTCGGCGGCGGGTTGCCGCGGATCGTCACCGGGCTCGAGCGCACGCCCGACGGGCTGCTCCACCTCAACGGCCTCGTGCTGACCGCGCCGCAGCTCCGCATCACCGGCAACGGCGTGCGGCGGCGCGATGGCACCTTCCATTTCGAGGGCGCGGGGCAGCAGACGACCTATGGCCCGCTGACGCTCAAGCTCGATGGCAAGATCGACCATCCGACGCTCGATCTGGTGTTCGCGCGGCCCAACGAAACGATGGGGCTGGCCAACGTCGTCGCGCATCTCGACCCGACCGATGCGGGATTTGCGTTTACCGCGCGCGGCGATTCGCGGCTGGGGCCGTTCAGCGGCAACGGCGCGATCCTGCTGCCAAAGGGCGGCGACGGGACGATCGCGATCGCCGATCTCGCGGTGAGCGGGACGCACGCCAGCGGACCGCTGCGGATCGTCCCCGGCGGGTTCGACGGCAAGCTCGATATCGCCGGTGGCGGGCTCGCGGGCGCTATGCTGTTCCGTCCGGTCGGCGGCAACCAGCAGATCGAGGCGCATCTCGATGCGACCGCGGCGAAACTCGCCAATGCCTTCGTGCTGCGGCGTGGGCATCTCGATCTGGTGGCGTTGCTCGATCCGGCCGGCACGTCGATCGACGCCAATCTGACGGGGGCGGGGTTGCGCCGGCGCTCGCTGGTGATCGGGCGGTTCGCCGCGCGCGCGAAGCTGCGCGGCGGGACGGGGACGATCACCGCGTCGATCGCCGGGTCGCAGGGGCGCGCGTTCGACATCCAGTCGGTCACGCAAGTCGCGCCCGATCGCTATGTCGTCTCGGCGCAAGGAACGCTCGACCGTCGCCCGCTGACGCTCGTCACCCCCGCGGTGGTGACGCGCGACGGCGACGGCTGGCGGCTGGCGCCGACCGATCTGACCTTTTCGGGCGGCAATGCCAAGGTCTCGGGACGCTTCACGCGGGCCTCGAGCGAGCTTGCCGCGACCGTTGCGCGGATGCCGCTGTCGATTCTCGATATCGGCTATCCCGGGCTCGGGCTCGGCGGCAACGCCTCGGGCAGCCTGTCGTACACGCAAGGGGGTGGCGCGGCGCCGACGGGCAAGATCGACATGACGGTGCGCGGGCTGACGCGTTCGGGGCTGATCGTCTCGTCGCGCCCGGTCGATGTCGGGATTTCGGGGCTGTTGTCGCGCGATCGGATCGCGGCACGCGCGGTTGCGGAGACGGGGGGCAAGTCGGTCGGCCGCGCGCAGATGCTGCTGACCCTGCCCGGTGGCGACGACCTCGCGCAGCGCGTGCAGAATGCCGGTCTGTTCGCGCAGTTGCGCTATGACGGGCCCGCCGACACCGTCTGGCGGCTGACGGGGATCGAACTGTTCGACTTGACCGGGCCGGTCGCGATCGGTGCCGATGTCGGCGGGACGGTCGCCAATCCGCAGATCAAGGGCGTCGTCCAGGCCAAGGGCGCGAAGATCGAAAGCACGACGACGGGCACCGTGCTGACCAACGTCCAGACGACGGGCCGCTTCGGCGGATCGCGCCTCACGCTCGATCGCTTCGCCGCCGATGCGGGGAAGGGCGGGCATGTCACGGGCACCGGCGTGTTCGATTTTGCGGCGAAGAACGGGCTCGGGCTCGATCTTCAAGTCGAGGCCGACCACGCCGTGATGATAGCGCGCGACGATATCGGCGCGACCGTTACCGGGCCGCTGCGCTTCCAGTCGGACGGCGCGGGGGGTACGATCTCGGGCAATCTCCGGCTCGACAAGAGCCGCTATCGGCTCGGCCAGGCAAGCGCGGCGACCGCCTTGCCGCAGCTCAACATCCGCGAGATCAATCTGCCCGATGGCGGCCAGGACGACGATGCGCCGCGCATGCCGTGGACGCTCGCGATCCGCGCGCGCGCGCTGAACCAGGTGCTCGTCACCGGGCTCGGCTTGCGGAGCGAATGGTCGGCCGATCTGCAGATTGGTGGCGCGCCCGACAATCCGGCGATCACCGGGCGCGCCGATCTGGTGCGCGGCAATTACGACTTTGCCGGGCGAACCTTCGCGCTCGATCGCGGGAAGATCCTGTTCGCGGGCGAAGTGCCTGCCAACCCCGCACTCGACATCGTCGCCAATGCCAACACGACCGGGCTGACCGCGTCGATCAACGTTACCGGACCCGCGCTAAAGCCCGAGATCACCTTCTCGAGCGTGCCTGCGCTACCGCAGGACGAATTGCTCTCGCGGCTGCTGTTCGGCACCTCGATCACCAATCTGTCGGCACCGGAGGCGCTGCAATTGGCCTCGGCAGTGGCAGCGTTGCAGAACGGCAAGGGTGGGCTCGACCCGATCAACGCGGTGCGGCGTGTTGCCGGCCTCGATCGGCTGCGGATCGTCTCGGCCGATCCGACGACCGGACAGAAGACCTCGGTCGCCGCGGGCAAGTATATCACGCGGCGCTTCTATGCCGAGATCGTCACCGACGGCGCGGGCTATTCCGCAACGCGCGTCGAGTTCCAGGTGACGCGCTGGCTGTCGCTGCTGTCGACGGTCTCGACGCTTGGCCGGCAGACCGCGAACGTCCGCGTGTCGAAGGATTATTGAGCGCGCGCCCCGATCCGGCGGGCGAGCGCGGCTGCGAGCAGGGCCGGCACTTCGGGCGCGATATCGGGATAGAGATCGGGTTCGATCGCCTCGACCTCCATCAGCGCGAGCTTGCCATCGGCACTGCGCAGCAGATCGACGCGCGCGTAGAGCGGCCGCGCGGGTAGCGCCGCGAGCACCGCGTCGAACACGCCGCGCGCCTCGGCATCGGGCGCGTAGCGGCTGAAGCGGCCGCCGAATTGCGGCTGGATCCGAAAGTCGCCCCCGCTCGCGACTTTCCGCGCAGCGTGGCTGAAGGTGCCGTCGATCGCGAAGAGCGAGAGTTCGCCTTCCTCGGCGATCGCGGGGAGGAAGGGTTGGATGATCGCGGCGTCGAGCGGGGCGACGCGATCACCGCGCTTCACGCGGACGGTCTCGTGGCTCCCTGCCGAGATTTGCGGTTTCACCACCAACGCGTCGCATCCGAACGCGTCGAACGCGGCAATGACGCTCGCCTCGTCCGCGCGGCCGAAGCGGCTGGGGACAATTGCGATCCCCGCCGCCTCGAGCGCGAGCAGGTAGGTCTTGCGCGTGTTCCAGGCGAGCAGGGCAGGCGGATTGAACAGCGGCTGCTCGTCGGGCCACGCCGCCAGCACTGCGTCCCAGCGCGCCACGTCGAAATGATAGCCCCAGGCGAACAGCGCGAGCGCCGCATCGCCGTCGCCGGGGCCCAAATCCCACGGCCGCGGTGCCAGCGCCATGCCCGCAGCGGCAAACGCCGCACGGTATGGCGCGAGCGCCGCCGCCGCCGCCGCATCGTACGGACTGCCGCTCACCGGCATCAGCACGTCGATGCGGCGTGTCATGCGCGCCTCAGGCCGGCTCGCCGATCACCGTCTTCACTTCCATGAAGTCGGTGAGGCCGAACTTGCCATTCTCGCGACCGTTGCCCGATTGCTTGTAGCCGCCGAACGGCGCGTTGCCGTCGGGGCTCCACGAGTTGATCGTGACGAGCCCAGCGCGCAGCCGCGGCGCGACCTTGGCGGCCTTGGCAGGATCGCCCGAGATCGTTGCCGACAGGCCGTAGGGCGTGCCGTTGGCGATCTTCACCGCCTCGTCCTCGGTGTCGTAGGCGATCATCGTCGCGACGGGGCCGAACACCTCCTCCTGCGCGATGCGCATCTCGGGCGTCACGTCGGTGAACAGCGTCGGCTTGATGAAATACCCCGAATTGCGTCCGTCGGGCCGACCCGTGCCGCCGGTGACGAGCGTCGCGCCCTCGTCGATCGCCGACTGGATCAGGCCCTGGATCTTCTCGTACTGCGCCTTGTTGACGACCGGGCCGATATGCGCGCCCATCACGGCGGGGTCGCCGACTGCGGTGCCTTCCATCATCGCCTTGACGATGCCAGTTGCCTCGGCGACCTGGCTGGTGTGGACAAGCAGCCGCGTCGGGGCGATGCAGCTCTGCCCCGAATTGGCGAGCACACCCTGGACCGTCGGCGGCAGCACCGCGGCGAGATCTGCGCCTTCGAGCACGAGATTGGCCGCCTTGCCGCCGAGCTCCTGATGCACGCGCTTGACCGTCGCCGCGGCCGACTGCGCGATCGCGATGCCCGCACGGGTCGACCCAGTGAAGCTCACCATATCGACATCGGGATGCGCCGACAGCGCCGAACCGACGCCCTTGCCATCGCCGTTGACGAGGTTGAACACGCCCGGCGGCACGCCTGCCGCGTCGAGGATTTCGGCGAGGATCACCGCGCAGCCGGGCGATTCCTCCGAGGGCTTGAGGATCATCGTGTCACCCGCCGCCAGCGCCGGTGCGACCTTGGCGGTGACCTGGTTGAGCGGCCAGTTCCACGGCGTGATCATCGCGACGACGCCGAGCGGCTCGTGCACGACCTTGGCGCGGCCGAGCTTCTGCTCGAACTCGAAGCTATTGAGCGCCTTCAAGGTCGAGATGAAATGCCCGAGCCCGGCTGGCACCTGCGCCGCGGTCGCAAAGCCGATCGGTGCGCCCATCTCGCTGCTCACCGCAAAGGCGAGGTCGGGGATGCGCTTTTTGTATTCCTCGATGATCCGCTCGAGCAGCGCCGCGCGCTCGGCGACGGTCGTCTGCGAATAGCTGTCGAACGCGGTGCGTGCGGCAGCGACCGCGGCGTCGACGTCGGCGGCGGTGCCGAGCGTGATCTCGGTGCAGGGCTGTTCGGTCGCGGGGTCGATCACGTCGTGCCGCGTGCCGCCCTGGCTCTCGACCCAGGCACCGTTGATATACTGTTTGAGATAGCTCTTCATCGCCGCTCTCCACGTTTCTGGTTTCTGCTAGGAGGGGTAGATGGCGCGCTGCGAGATCGGTTGCAACCCGAAACGCAGATCGTCGGTTGAGCTGTTCCCGCGAGGAGACGACGCATGGCACGTGCCGCAAGATTCGAGCAAATTGGTGGCCCCGACGTGATCGAGTGGGTGAATGTCGATCTGCCCGATCCGGGCCCGGGCGAAGTGCGGATGCGCAACACCGTGGTTGGCCTCAACTACATCGACGTCTATTATCGCACCGGCGTCTATCCCGCCACGCTGCCGAGCGGGCTCGGGTCCGAAGCGGCGGGCGTGGTCGAGGCAGTGGGCGAGGGCGTCACCGACTTCGCGCCCGGCGACCGGGTCGGCACCTTCGGCCCCGCGCTCGGTGCGTATGCGACGGCGCGTAACGTCACCGCTGCCAGCCTGTTGCGCTTACCCGACGATGTCGACGACCGGACGGCCGCCGCGCTGCTCCTCAAGGGCTGCACCACCGAATTCCTGGTCGAGCGCTGCCCCAAGGTCGCGGCGGGGCAGACCGTGCTCGTCCATGCGGCAGCCGGCGGCGTCGGGCATCTGCTCGTCGGCTGGCTGAAAGCGATCGGCGCGATCGTGATCGGGACTGCCGGAAGCGAGGCAAAAGCCGCGCAAGCCAAGGCCGCGGGTGCGGACCATGTCATCCTCCACAAGCACGAGGACATCGCCGCGCGCGTGCGCGAGATCACGCAAGGCAAGGGCGTCCCGATCATCCTAGACGGGGTCGGGATGGCAACCTGGGAGTCGTCGCTGGCGAGCGCCGCGCCGCGCGGGCTGATCGTCAGCTATGGCAATGCCGGCGGCAAGGTGACGGGGGTCGAGCTCGGCGTGCTCGCGGCCAAGGGCTCACTGTTCGTCACGCGGCCGACGCTGTTCAGTTACTATGCGACCCGCGAGGAACGGCTCGCGGGCACCGAGCGGCTGTTCGCGATGCTGCGCAGCGGCGCGATCACGCCCGAGATCGGCCAGACCTTCGCGCTCGAGGATGCGGCGGCGGCGCACCGCGCGCTCGAGGCGGGCGAGACGCGCGGGGCGAGCGTGCTGACGGTGTGATCAGTCGACCGTGGCGGGCTCGCGCGCGGCATCGAAGTGTCGCTCGCACAGCGCGCTGATCGCCTGGTTGAGCGCGCCGACCCGCTCGCGCATGTGGCGCATCATCGCCAGGCCGGCGAGGCGATATTCGGCCCAGTGCGCGTCGATGTCGACGCCGGCCCATTTGCGCTGATAGTCCTGATAATCGAAGCCGAGCTTGATATATTCGGCCTTGAGCGTCCACACCGTCGCGACGTCGGGCCCGCCCGCGCTCAGGATCGGGCTGAACAGCGCGCGCTGGGTATAGGCGTCGAGCGCGTGCAGCGCTGCGGTGAGTTCGGTGCGGAACGGCGTGAGCACAACGCAGGCCCCGGCCTCGCGACCGCTCAAATACGGCTTTGCCCGATCGAGCAGCGTCAACACGTCGGCGTGCAGCCGATGGAACTGGTCAAGCGGGGGGTAGATCCTCATAAGGCCAATCGTGCCGCGAAAGTCTGAAAAATTTGCCACCGGCGCGCGGGCGCGATCGTCGCCGCGACCCGTGGCTCGCCCCGACCGCAAGCCGGTCGCGGTCGGTACGCGCTTGATCGCGCTCAACAAACCGTATGACGTCCTGTCGCAATTCACCGACGCAAATATTTCGGCCGCGCGGCGCACCTTGTCCGAGTTCGTCGCTGTCCCGCATGTTTACCCCGCGGGGCGACTCGACCGCGACAGCGAGGGGCTGCTGCTGCTGACCGACGACGGGCGGTTGCAGGCGCGGATCGCCGACCCGCGCTTCAAGTTGCCCAAGACCTATCTCGTCCAGATCGAGGGCGAACCCGATGCCGCCGCGCTCGACCATTTGCGCCGCGGCGTGCAACTCACCGACGGGATGACGCGCCCCGCCGAGGCCCGGCGGATCGACCCGCCCGCCTTGTGGCCACGCGACCCGCCGGTGCGCTTCCGCAAGAGCGTGCCCGATTGCTGGATCGAGCTGACGATCGCCGAGGGCCGCAACCGCCAGGTCCGCCGGATGACCGCGGCGATCGGCCATCCGACGCTGCGGCTGGTGCGCTGGCGGATCGGCGACTGGTCGCTCGACGGGCTCGCGCCGGGGGAATGGCGCGACCTGCCATACCCCGGCTGAATCGGGGGCCAACGCCGCGGCCGCTCAGCCCGGGTAGGGCGTCGCCTTGAGCAGGCCGGCGCGATGGGCGTCCATCCGCTCGAGCACGCGATTGGCGACGCTGCCGAGCTGGCCCATCCAGACGGGGCCGCCGAAGACGAGGATGTCGGCGGCGAGGATTTTCTCACGGATCGCGTGCCAGGCGTCGCCATCGCCTTCGTCCGAGCTGAAGCCGGGCTTCACGTCGTGCGCGGCGATGCGGATCGTCTCTGTCAGCTCGACGTCGCGTTCGGCGAAGGCGTCCTTGAGCAGGCCGATCATCACGTCGGTCGAGGAGGCCTCGCTGGCGTCGGCCTTGAGCGTGCAGTTGAGGGCGATGGCTTTGAGCGGCATGTGCGGGTCTCCCGGGGGTTGGGGGAGGAACGCGGGGCGGGGGATTTTTTCCCCAGCGAAGGCGCGACGTGGTGAGGATCTCGAACAGGTCGGTGTTGGTCGCGCTAGTTGCGGGGTTGGATCACGCCGCTTCGGGGCCGCAAAATGGCGAACGCATGAAATCGCTTATTCCGTGGGCTCAGGCGCGCACTGCCCAGTCGATCGCTGTTGCAAGCACGGGATCGCGCCCCGCCGCAATATCGGCGGCGCTCGCGGCGACGGCGACGTGCGGGGCCAGCCCAGCATCGGGCTGCGGTGCGCGCGGGAAGGTGCCGACCAGTGGCAAGTCGAACTCCAGCCCGCAGGCGGGCAATCGCACGAAGAAGAAGCATCCGCCGTTGATCCCGCGCTGGTTGCCACCGGTCGCGCTGCCGAACAACCGGACGAGCCCGCTCGCCTTGGCGGTTGCGGCAAACTGGAACGTGGCCGAACTGTTGACCGGTCCGATCAACGCGGCGACGGGCAGCGTCAAGCGTGGCGCGACGGCGGCGATACGACTGCTCGCGCTCTCACCCGGCCGCGCGATGAATCCTCCGGGCAAGTCGGCCCCGCCGACGCCGAGTGTCCTGAAACTGCTGTCCCACGTATCGAGATAGCGGTCGATCTCGGGCGGCGTGCGGCGAAACCGCAATTTCTGGGCGTAATCGATCCTCTGCAGATCGCTCGTCGCCAAACGCGCCAGGATGCTGTCGCCGCAGTCCTCGCCGCCTTCGTTGTCGCGCAGGTCGATCACCAGGCCCTTTGCACCTCCCAGGCTGGCAAGGCGCGCATCGAGCCAGCCGCGCCAATCCCACTTGCTGTCGTACACGCCCCAGCTCGGCATCGTCAGCACCGCCACGCTGTCAGGCCGCATCTGCCAATTCCATAGCGCTGCGGTCTTGTCGGTTGCGCGCAGCGCCATCATCGCGCGGCGCGCGGCAATGCCAGTCGCGGGCAGCGCCACCGTCTTTTCGCCACCATCGGGCGTGCGAACATCGACCTGATGGAGCCCGCCGGTCGGCTCCCCGAACAGCAGGCCGTGGAACACGTCGAAGGTCTCGAGTCGCTCGTCGCCGCGGACCTCGAGGAGCGAGATGCGCTTCGCATCGTTATGACCGTCCGCGCGGACATACGGCATCAATTGCCGGAGTATCGCTTGGGCCGGCACACCGTTGATTCGTCGAATAGTCGTGCCCGGCGGCAAAACCCCGGTCGGCTCGCGCAGCACGATCATGTCCGTGCCGATCCAGCGGAACTGGAATGGGAGACGCGTCGGACGGTCGAACAGCGCGGTCGCTACCGCCTCTTTCTGGTTGAAGAAATTGGCGTAGCTGTGCCCGCACCGTATCGTCGCCAGGAAATGCGCCAGCAGCAGATATTGCGCCTCCAGCGATTGCGCCGCGACGAAATCAATCTCGAGGCGGTCGAGCCGATCCGCAATCTGGCGCGGACTGTTGTAGCGGTAGAGGCCGGGATGCAGCGCGAGCGCCTGTCGCAAGATCGCGATGTCGCCGCGCCGGTTGGCGGCGGTTGCCGGTCCGCCATCGTTGGCGCGAGCAATGACGGGATGCAGCGTGGTCGCGCCGAGCGCGGCAAGCATTTGGCGGCGATTCAACGCATGCTCCCGAAGCAAGTGTCGCGGGAATGTGGCAGCGCAGTGATGCGGTGTCGATTGCAAAAAGGGCGCCCGGATCGCTCCGAGCGCCCTCTCCATAATCCTCGCCGTGGCAAAGCCACGTCGTCGGTCCTCGCTATGGCGAGGCCGGCCGACAGCTCCTGTGGGGACTTCGGCTTCGCCTTGTCCCCACCGGCCGCCGGCGCGGCGGCCTCAGTAGCTGTAGTACATATCGAACTCGACGGGGCTCGGCGTCATTTCCCAACGCTTCACGTCTTCCATCTTCAGCTCGATATACGACTCGATCTGGTCCTTCGAGAACACGTCGCCCTTCAGCAGGAAGTCGTGATCGGCGGCCAGGCAATCGAGCGCCTCGCGGAGCGAACCGCAGACGGTCGGAACCTCGGCGAGCTCTTCGGGCGGCAGGTCGTACAGGTTCTTGTCCATCGCCTCACCCGGGTGGATGCGGTTCTGAATGCCGTCGAGGCCCGCCATGAACAGCGCGGCGTAGCACAGATACGGGTTGGCCATCGCGTCGGGGAAGCGCACTTCGACGCGCTTCGCCTTGGGGCCCGTGCCGTACGGAATGCGGCACGATGCCGAGCGGTTGCGCGCCGAATAGGCGAGCAGCACCGGCGCTTCATAGCCCGGGACCAAGCGCTTGTAGCTGTTGGTCGTCGGGTTGGTGAAGGCGTTGACCGCCTTGGCATGCTTGATGATGCCGCCGATGAAATACAGGCACATGTCCGACAGGCCGGCATAGCCGTTGCCGGCGAAGAGCGGGTTGCCCTTGTCCCAGATCGACAGATGCGTGTGCATCCCCGAGCCGTTATCTTCCTTGATCGGCTTGGGCATGAAGGTGACGGTCTTGCCATAGGCCTGCGCGACGTTGTGGCAGACGTACTTGTAGATCTGCATGCGGTCGGCAGTGACGGTCATCGTGCCGAAGGTCAGGCCGAGCTCGTGCTGGGCTGCCGCCACTTCGTGGTGATGCTTGTCGCAGGGGAGGCCCATTTCGAGCATGGTCGAGACCATCTCGCCGCGGATGTCGACCGCGCTGTCGACCGGCGCGACCGGGAAATAGCCGCCCTTGGCGCGCGGACGGTGGCCGAGATTGCCGCCGTCATAACTGGTGCCAGTGTTGGTCGGCAGCTCGATATCGTCGATCTTGTAATAGCTCGTCGAATAGCTGTTCTCGAACTGGACGTTGTCGAACATGAAGAACTCGGCCTCGGGGCCGATGAAGATCGTGTCGCCGATGCCGGTGGTCTTGAGATACGCCTCGGCGCGCTTGGCGGTCGAGCGCGGATCGCGCGCGTAAAGCTCGCCGGTCGAGGGCTCGACGATGTCGCAGACGAGGATCAGCATCGGGGTGGCCGAGAAGGGGTCGGTCCAGATCGCGTCGAGGTCGGGCATGAGGATCATGTCGGACTCGTTGATCGCCTTCCAGCCCTCGATCGAGGAGCCATCGAACATGAAGCCGTCGGTCAGCTCGTCTTCGCCGACGACGCCGGCGACCATCGTCAGATGCTGCCATTTGCCCTTGGGGTCGGTGAAGCGCAGATCGATCCACTCGATCTCCTGCTCCTTGATCATCTTCAGTACGTCGCTGGCCGTATTCGCTGCCTTAGCCATAGTCCCCACGCCTTTCGTTTTCGAATAGTCTGCCCGAGTGGTTCGGGAATCGTGTGTCGCCCGGATGTTTACGCTGTCACGGAATGTTGCGTTGCGTCAAATCGCGTCCTCGTTGCGCTCGCCAGTGCGGATTCGCAACGCGGTTTCGACGGGAATGACGAAAATCTTGCCGTCGCCGATGCGCCCGGTCTGCGCGGCGGCGGCGATCGCCTCGACCACGCGGTCGGCCATCGCGTCCTCGACGACGACCTCGAGCTTCACCTTGGGGAGGAAGTCGACGACATATTCGGCGCCGCGATAGAGTTCGGTATGGCCCTTCTGGCGGCCGAAGCCCTTGGCCTCGGTCACGGTGATGCCGCTGACGCCGACTTCGTGCAGCGCTTCCTTCACTTCATCGAGCTTGAACGGCTTGATGATCGCCTCGATCTTTTTCACGCTTGCTCCGCCTCCCGCTATGCCGGGTGACCTTACAACAACCGTGCCAGCCGCGCGAGGGGCGGAAATGCTGGGGGGAGTCCTCACAAACGGCTCGTCGCTGCCCAAAGCCTGTACATGGGACGCCGGGCTGCCGGTTTTTGCAGCACCAGATGCGCGATGCTTGATGCGTGATGCGCTGTAGCGTATGAAGCGGAATGCGCACGACCCTGGCTATCGATGACGACGTTCTCTTGGTTGCGCGCGATCTCGCGCGGCAGCAGCGGCGGAGCATCGGGGAGGTCGTGTCGGATTTAGCGCGGCGGTCGTTGCGCTCCGAGGGCTCGGACGGATCGTCGCAGACGATGCGCAACGGATTTGTCTTGCTGCCGGTGAACAATCCCGACGCGGTCATCACGATGGAGATGGTCAATTCGCTCCGCGACGAGCTCGAATGACCTATCTGCTGGACGTCAATGTCCTGATCGCGCTGATCGACCGCCGCCACGTCAACCACGACGTGGCGCATCGCTGGTTTTCGGAGACCGGGCATGCCGCATGGGCAACGTGTCCGCTGACCGAAAACGGCGTGCTGCGGATCGTCGGTCATCCGCGCTACGCGAATACGCCGGGCTCGCCTGCAGCGGTCGTGCCGGTGCTGGCGAGTCTGTGTGCGCTACCCGGCCATGTGTTCTGGCCGGATGCTATTTCCCTGCTGGACGAGCGGCACGTCACCGGCGCGAAGCTTTTCACCTCGGCGCAGCTGACCGACACCTATCTCCTTGCCTTGGCTGCGAGCCGACATGGGAAGCTCGCAACGCTGGACAGTCGGGTCGGGGGGCAGGCCGTGCCGGGGGGCAAGGCCTCGCTCCACGTGATTGCGACCCAATAGGGCGGCCCCCCTCAATACGGCGGCTTGTCGAACCCGCCGGGGCTGAGCGTGAAGATCTCGCAGCCGGTCTCGGTAATGCCGATCGAATGTTCAAACTGCGCCGAGAGCGAGCGATCGCGCGTCACCGCGGTCCAGCCGTCGTCGAGCAGCTTCACGTCGGCGCGGCCGGTGTTGATCATCGGCTCGATCGTGAAGATCATGCCGGGCTTCAACTCGGGCCCGGTGCCGGGCTTGCCGACATGGACGACCTCGGGCGCGTCGTGGAACAGCTGCCCCAGGCCATGCCCGCAAAAATCGCGGACGATGCCATAGCGGTGCTTTTCGGCATGGCGCTGGATCGCGTGGCCGATGTCGCCGAGATGGTTGCCGGGTTTCGCCTGCTCGATGCCGAGCATCAGGCATTCGTAGGTCACTTCGACCAAGCGCTTCGCCTTGATCGGCACGTCGCCGATCAGATACATCCGGCTGCTGTCGCCGTGCCAGCCGCCGAGGATCGGCGTCACGTCGACGTTGACGATGTCGCCGCTTTTCAGCGTCTTCTCGCTCGGGATGCCGTGGCACACGACATGGTTGAGCGAGATGCAGCTCGAATGCGTATAGCCGCGATAGCCGAGCGTCGCGGGGATCCCGCCGCGCTCGACGATGAAGCGGCGGACCATGTCGTCGATCTCGGCGGTCGAGGTGCCGGGCACCATGTGCGGCACGATCATGTCGAGCGTTTCGGCGGCGAGCTTGCCCGCGGCGTGCATTCCGTCGAACGCATCGCGGCCATAGAGCTTGATCGCGCCGGTGCGGCCGGTGGGGGCGTCGGCGGTTACGGTTACATAATCGGTCATGCCCGACGATATAGCGAAATCGCTTTCGCTTTGCGAGGGGGCGGTGGCGGGGCTATGGCTGTTGGCATGACCACACGCATCTGGACGGCCGCGCTCGCGGTGATCGGCGACGAAATCCTGTCGGGCCGAACGCAGGACAAGAATGTCGCGCAGATCGCGACCTGGCTCAACGTCCAGGGGATCCGCCTCGCCGAGGTGCGGATCGTCGCGGACAAGCCCGAGGCGATCGTCGAGGCGGTCAATATCTTGCGGGAACGCAACGATTATCTGTTCACGACCGGCGGGATCGGGCCGACGCATGACGACATCACCGTCGATGCGATCGCCGAGGCGCTCGGGGTGCCGGTGGTGTTCCATCCGCAGGCGGTGGCGGTGCTCGACAGCTATTACGCGAGCCGCGGCGGGTTGACCGAGACGCGCAAGCGGATGGCGCGCGTGCCCGAGGGGGCCGATTTGATCGAGAACCGCATGTCGGGCGCGCCGGGGATCCGCGTCGGCAATATCTTCATCATGGCGGGCGTCCCGCATATCACTGCGGGGATGCTCGATGCGTTGACCGGTACGCTCGAGGGCGGGCTGCCCGTGCTGTCGCGCACGATCGGCTGCTGGGTCGCCGAGAGCGAGGTCGCCGACGTGCTGCGCCAGGCCGAGAAGAGCCATGAAGGCGTTGCGATCGGCAGTTACCCCTTCTTTCGCGACGGGCGCACTGGCGCCAACTTCGTCGTGCGCGCGACCGATGCGGCACTCGCCGATCGCTGCATCGCCGATCTGACGCAGGCGTTGGAGGCGACCGGTCGCAGCGTCGTCGCCGGCGGGATTTGAGACTTGGGAGCGAAGCGATGAAGCGCATCTATCTGGCGGCACTGCTCACGGTGAGCTTGGCGGCGTGCGATGGCAGCCCGACGGGCAGCAGCGCGCCCGCCGCGGTCGCGACGCATGATCCGATGGAAGCCAAGATCGATGCCCTCTCGCCGTCGCTCCAGCAAACGACGATGTTCCGCGCGATTCGGGACGGCGGCTATACCTGCCAGAAGATCGTGCGGATGGAGAAGCACGCGCCGATCGAGGGCAAGGCGGTGTGGATCGCCGAGTGCGACGACAAGGGGCAATATGTCATCACGCTCCAGCCCGGCGGGATCTTCTGGGTGAGCGGCGTGCCGCAGCCGAAGAAGCCGCGCTGACGCGGACCAAGCTTAGCGTCTGCCAGCGTAAGCGACGCTTTGCGGACGAGGCGGCGGCGGCGGAGGCGATCGTTCGCTCCGGGCTGGTGTTGCGGAGCTATCGATGCGATCGGTGCCGGCAGTTTCATCTGACCAGCCGGACCAAGGGCAAGCGCGTGGTGGGGATCGGTACCGTCCGCGGCTCTCCCCATCCCGCCGTCATCCCCGTTAAGGCGGGGATCCCGCTGCCTGGCGCGGGCCGGGAAGAAGAGGCGGGACCCTCGCCTTCGCGAGGGTGACGGGGTGGGGGCGAGGGTGCCGAGTAGGGCGCGCGACGGCAGGCGGCTCGCATCGATACCGGATCAAGTCCGGTATGACGGGCGTTGGACCGGCGGAATGGGCCTTGTGCCGCCTCACATCGCCGTTGCAGCAATGCGCTGCGAAGCCCACATAGCCGCTTCCGCCAATCACCCGATCAGCCGATCAAGCGCTGGCATTGGAGCGCCCATCCATCCGGTTCAGCCACCCTGCGGCGGGGCTGATCCAAAACCTTCGGACATCCCATGAGAGTGCGCCGCCGGGGCCTCGCCTCGATCAACAGCGAAATCCGCGACGGCATCCTGCCCGCCGCCGGCGACATCGCGCAGGTCGCGCGCGAGGACAATGCGGTCGATCATACGCCCAAGAATTACCGGCTGGTCGCGCTGATCATCGCTTGCGCGCTGTTCATGGAGCAGATGGACGCGACGATCCTCGCCACCGCACTGCCGACGATGGCGCGCGATTTCCACGTTCCCGCGACCAATATGAGCTCGGCGCTGACCTCCTATTTGCTCGCGCTCGCGATCTTCATCCCGGCGAGCGGGCGGCTGGCGGATCGCTTCGGCTCGCGCACCGTGTTCCGCGCGGCGATCCTGATCTTCGTCGCGGGATCGGCCTTGTGCGGGGTCGCGCCGAGCCTGCCGTTCATCATGGGCGCGCGCTTCCTGCAGGGGCTGGGGGGCGCGATGATGATCCCGATCGGGCGGCTCGTCCTGCTGCGCAGCGTCGCCAAGGAGGACATGGTCTCGGCGATGTCGTGGCTGATCATGCCCGCGCTGATCGGGCCGATCCTCGGGCCGCCGGTCGGCGGGGCGATCGTCACCTATCTCGACTGGCGCTGGATCTTCTATCTCAATTTGCCGATCGGGCTGCTCGGCGTGTTCCTGGTGACGCGCTATATCGGCGAGGTGCGCGCCGAGACGCCGGTGCGGGCGGACCCGTGGGGATTCGTGCTGTCGGGCGTGGCGCTCGGCTGCTTGCTGTTCGGGTTCGAGATGACGAGTCGGACGGGCGAACTGCCGCTCGCGCTCGGCCTGATCGGGATCGGCTGTGTCGCGGGTGCGCTCTACATCCGCCATGCGCGGCACCGTGCCGATCCGATCCTCGATCTGTCGCTGATGCGCGTGCCGACCTTCCGCCTGTCGCTGATCGGCGGATCGCTGACGCGGATCACGCAAGGCGCGCAGCCCTTCCTGCTGCCGATGATGCTGCAATTGGGCTTCGGCATGACCGCGGCGGCGAGCGGCGCGATCACCGTCGCGGGGGCGATCGGGTCGCTCGCGATGAAGGGGCTCGCGCCGCGCATCCTGCGGCGCTGGGGGTTCCGGAGGAGTCTGATCATCGGCGGGCTCGGGGCGAGCGCGGGCTATGCGGTGTGCGGGCTGTTCCGGCCCGATTGGCCGGTGCCGCTGATCTTCGGGGTGTTGATGGTATCGGGCTTCTTCATGTCGTTCCAATTCTCGGCGTACAACACAATCGCCTATGACGAGATTCCGAGCGAACGGATGAGCTCGGCGACGAGCTTCTACGCGACCTTCCAGCAATTGATGCTGTCGCTCGGGATCTGTGTTGGTGCAGCGGCGCTGCATGTCGGGATGCTGGGGGGCGGGCATGCGCTGCCGCGGCTGGGGGATTTCACGCTGGCGTTCTGGGTGGTGACCGCGGTCTCGGCGAGCGCGACGATCTGGAACGCGCGGTTTGCGGCCGATGCGGGGGCGGGGATGAGCGGGCATCGGGGGTGATGGGTGTGAGGCGTTTGCGCTTTTGGCGGGCTTTCAGCCCACTTGGAGCCGACTTGTTAGCGTTGATACGATACGTCTATCAGACTTTCATTCGCGCGGCGGTACGGTCGAAAGGGCGGGCTCTTCATGCGGTCCAGTGATACGAAATATCTTAATCGCCTCCCACGCTTTTGAAGAGATTGCGACCTTAAAAGGGTTGCTGAGCAGCCAGCGGAAGCGAGCAGACCTATGTGCCTCGGAGACGATACGGTCGAGTAACTCTGGTGACGGATCGCAAAGAACGTCCTCTAGATTTCCACACCCCATAAGTTGCAGAAACTCTGCATCGTCAGTCTCGGATGCGGC
This sequence comes from Sphingomonas sp. AAP5, assembly GCF_004354345.1. Taxonomy (NCBI): domain Bacteria; kingdom Pseudomonadati; phylum Pseudomonadota; class Alphaproteobacteria; order Sphingomonadales; family Sphingomonadaceae; genus Sphingomonas; species Sphingomonas sp. AAP5. The sequence goes on from NZ_CP037913.1 coordinate 615,688, forward strand.
AATTATCACATAAGCCAGTGACTTTTCGGGGTCGTCGAAGTGACAAGTGATAATCTCGCCAAAGTCGTCGGCTAGATTGTTAGGCCATTCACAGTCGAAATGTTCGGCGTAGGCGAGCATTTGTCGCCGCAGTTTGTTAGCATCCGGACGAGCCAACGTCCGCTCTAGTTCGCTAGAGTATGTGTTAGCTCCCATGTGGGCAGATAGTAGCAGGGTCACAAGGCAGCGCAAGCCTACCTTCAATCTATCTCTACTGAAAGCTACCCATCCGCCTTGATTAGCAGAGGCGGATATAGCCGCTACCGTCGCCCCGGCGGAGGCCGGGGCCTCTGGGTGGCTTGGCGTGGGGCCGGACACAAAAGGGGTGGCCCCGGCCTTCGCCGGGGCGACGGTTATCGGTGTGGGCCGCTCCGCGAACGTCGGACGGCGTGACCAGACTTCAGGGTTTAGACGACGCCTGACGGGAAGGGATGACCTGGCTCCGCCCCTCCCCTTCAGGGGAGGGGATGGGGGTGGGGGATGCATCGCAGAGAGCTAGCGTTGTGACTTCCCCAACCCAACCCCTCCCCTGAAGGGGAGGGGCTTTTGAGCTGCGGGGCGCGAATTCGAGTCTTCCATGAGACGAAGCGTCTTGCGATGGACGAAACTGCGCGTGGACGAGGCCACACGGCGGGGACCCGCCCAGCTCCGTCATCCCCGCAAAAGCGGGGATCCCGCTGCCTAGCCCGCGGTCCGATGCAGAAGCGGGACCCTCGCTTTCGCGAGGGTGACGGGGGCTACCCAATGTCGGGAATCAGCCGCCCGTCACCCGACGAACGCGCGCTCGATCACATATTGGCCCGGGTGCGAGTTCGAACCCTCGACGAAGCCCATCGCCTCGAGCTTCGCCGCCAGATCCTTGATCATCTCCATGCTGCCGCACAGCATGATCCGGTCGGTCTCCGGGTCGAGCTGCTTCTCGCCGGGCATGTCGGCGAACAGCGTGCCGTCGTCGATCAGTTTGTCGATCCGCCCGCTGGTGTGGAACGGCTCGCGCGTCACGGTCGGCACGTAGGAAAATTGCGTCGCCGCCTGCTCGTCGACCAGCGGATCGTCCGCCAGCTTCGCCTCGAGCGGCTCACGATAGGCGAGGTCGGTCACGCGACGCACGCTGTGGACGATCTGGATCTGGTCGAAGCGATCGTAAATCTCGGGATCGCGCGCGACGCTGAGGAACGGCGCGAGGCCGGTGCCGGTCGACAGCATGAACAAGCGCTTGCCCGGCAGCAACGCGTCGGCGACGAGCGTGCCGGTCGGCTTGCGGCCGAGATAGACCTGGTCGCCCGGCTGGATCTGCGACAGGCGCGAGGTGAGCGGGCCGTCGGGCACGCGGATCGAGAGGAATTCGAGCTCTTCGGCATAGGCCGGGCTGGCGATCGAGTAAGCGCGCAGCAACGGGCGCTGCTCGCCGGCCAAGCCGAGCATCACGAATTCGCCCGAGCGGAAGCGGAAGCTCGCGGGGCGCGTGATCGTGAAGCTGAACAGATGCTCGTTCCACATCCGCACGCTGAGCACGGTCTCGACGCTCAACGCCGAGGTCGGTTCGAGCGAGGTTGGTTCGCTACTGGGCATGCTCGTCACCACATCACTCATCGATAGATCGTCCTTCAATGCAAGTTCGCCGCCACGCCATGCCACCGGGTATGCTCCCGATCTTGGCGCGGCTGCCCATCGCACCTCTTCCTGCAGAATGAACGCCTGACCGCGCGAGTCGGTGCCGTTGCGGGCCCGACCAGCGCGACATGGGGCCGCATACAGCGCGGCGCCCGGGCGATCGACATAATCGCGCACCCGTTACTCCGGTCGGGCGGCATAATTCAACGTGTAACTTTACCGCGATCGCGCGGGCGGGTCAGTCGGGCAGCTTCTCGACCAGGGCGGCGATGCTGTTCCCGGTAAAGGTGGTCAGCGACACGCCGTCGAGCTGGATCGCGCGCTCGAGCGTCAGCGTCGCTGCGGATTGGTGCGCGGGGTCGAGCGCGCGCCACGCGCGCACCGCGCCTTCGAGGCTGGTGACTTCGGCCACGTCTTCCGCGCCGCGCGGCACGTCTTCGAGCGACGCGCTCATCCGCCATTCGATGGGGGGCGTCTTGGTGTCTTTGCCCCAGGTCGCTTCAACCATGATCGTTCGCCTTTTCGCTAGGAATGCCCGCAGGCTCGAGACGTACAGCGTCGGGAGGCGCCGGTATGTTCCCCCGCACGCGCCCGCGCGACCGCAAATCGCGGTGCGCGCGCAGGCGCAAGATACCGCATAGCGGCGGATATTCCGTGAAAATTCGATCGCGTTCGGCGTGCAGCCGTGCGCAACGCGCCGGGGGTTCGCGTTAGCGGTTGGCGTTTCGCGCCGGACACGGCAAAGGTCGGGGATGCCTGTGACCACGACCGTGACGACCCTGGCCGAACTTGCCGAACTGGCGGGCGTTTCCGTCGCCACGGTTTCGCGATCGCTCGCGGGGAACCCCGTGATCGCCAAGGCGACGCGCGATCGGATCGTCGGCTTGGCGAGCGAGCATGGCTTCAAGGTCAACCAGGCCGCGCGCAACCTCCGCCTCGGGCGAACGGGGGCGATCGGCGTGGTGCTGCCGCTCGGCCACGAAGCCGAGCAGCATCTGTCGGATCCGTTCTTCATGAGCTTGCTCGGGCCGCTGGCAGACGCGATCGCCGATCGCGGGCACGATTTGCTGCTGTCGCGGGTGATCCCGGCGAACGATCGCTGGCTCGACGCGATCGTCGACGCCGGGCGCGTCGACGGCGTCGTCGTGGTCGGCCAGTCGAACCAGATCGACGCGATCGAGCGCGTCGCCGCGCGCTATCGCCCGATCGTCGTGTGGGGCGCGGACGTGCCCGACAAGACGCAGACCACCGTCGGGACCGACAATGTCGCGGGCGGGCGGCTCGCCGCCGAGCATTTGCTCGCGCAGGGGCGCCGGCGGCTGGCGTTCTTCGGCAATATCGAGGTGCCCGAATTCGCGGCGCGCTATGTCGGGTTCCAGCAAGCGCTCGCCGCGTCGGGGAGCGGGCAGGCGACGCTGCTGCCGATGCATTTGACGAGCGAGGCGTCGTACGCCGCGATCGAAGCCTATCTCGCCGGGCATTCGTCGCCCGACGGCATCGTCGCCGCGTCGGACGTCATCGCGATGAGCGCGCTGCGGGCACTCGCGGCGCACGGCAAGCGCGTGCCGCAGGACGTCAGCGTGGTCGGCTATGACGACGTCGTGATCGCGATGCACACCACGCCGCCGCTCACCACGGTGCGGCAGGATGTCGCGCGCGGGGCGGGGGTGCTGGTCGATCTGCTGTTCCGCCGGATCGAGGGCGCCGACGTCGAGTCGGTGACGATGGCGCCCGAACTGATCCTGCGCGGCTCGGCCTGATCAGGCGCCCGCGGGGCGGGCCGGCGTGCGGATCCGCCACGTCGCCACGGCGGCTGCAAGCATCATCGCGCCGCCCAGCATGAGGACGTGGCGCGGATCGCCGCCGAGCAGCGGGCGGTAGGCGAGCCACACGAACAGGATCTCGACCATCATCGGGATGACGATGAACATGTTGAAGATGCCCATATAGACGCCGGTCCGCTCGGGCGGGATCGCGTTGGCGAGCATCAGATAGGGGTTGCCCATCAAGCTGCCCCAGCCGATGCCGATGCCGACCATCGCGACGATCAGCAGCGGGATCGATCCGGTCGACGCGATCGTCAGCATGGCCGCGCCCGATGCCACCATCGCGACCGCATGGATCGGCTTGGCGCCGAAGCGCCGCGCGAACGGCACCATCGCAAAGGCCGAGACGCACGCGACGAAATTGTAGAACGCGCCGAGCTGCCCGTTGAGCAGCCCCGCATCGCGGAAGCCGACGCTCGCCGGATCGCTGGTGTGGAACACCCCGCGGGCAAGCGCGAGCACGACATATTGCCAGTAGCAGAACATCCCGAACCACTGGAAAAGCATCGCTACGGCCAACTGCCGCATCGTCGGCGGCATGTCGCGGATCGCGTCGACCAGCCCGGTGATCGTCGAGCGGACCGACAGCGGATCGGCGGTGATCGCAGCGTCCTCCTCCGGCGTCAGCGGCAATTCGGGGACGCGCCACACCGACCACAGGATCGTCGTGATCGACAGGATCGCCCCGATCAGGAAGCTGATTCGCGTGATTTCGGGAATGCCGTTGCTGTCGAGCGCATCCTTGTTGATGCCCCACCACACCAGCAACGAGGGGGCGAGATACGACAGCGTCTGTGCGAGCCCGGTGAAGGCGCTCTGCGTCAGGAAGCCGAGCGGGCGCTGCTGCTCGACGAGCCGGTCGCTGACATAGGCGCGGTACGGCTCCATCGTCACGTTGTTGGCCGCATCGAGCACCCATAACAGGCTCGCCGCCATCCACAGCGTGCGGCTGTACGGCATCGCGAACAGCGACAGGCTGCACAGGATCGCGCCGATCAGGAAATACGGAGTGCGGCGCCCGAGCCGGGTGCGCGTGCGGTCGCTCATTGATCCGATCAGCGGCTGTATGATGAGCCCGGTCATCGGGCCCGCCAGCCACAGCAGCGGCATGCTGCCCTCGTCGGCGCCGAGATAGCTGTAGATCGGCCCCATATTGCTTTGTTGCAGCCCGAAACTGAATTGCAGCCCGAGGAACCCGAGGTTCATCTGCAGGATGCGCGCGAACGACAAATGCACCTTGCCGACCGATCCTCTCGTCACATTCTCTCTCCCCGTGGGCGGACTGTTGCCGCCCTGCAACGCGCTGTAGCTGTTTGCGCAATCGTTTGCAATTTCCGCTTGCAATCGTTTGCGCGAAAAGTTTAGGGCCGGTGCGAGCCGAATAAACGGCCTTACCGTTTCAGGAGAGTGATATGTTGAAAGGGCGCACCCTTTTTCTCGCCACCACCGCAATGATGATCGGCACCCCGGCATTCGCGCAGCAGGCGGCGCCAGCGGCTGATGCACCGGCCCCCGTCCAGAGCGACGCCGAAGCGTCGAACAAGGACGACATCATCGTCACCGCCGTGGCGCGCGGGCAGAATCGCCTCAACAGCTCGGTCTCGGTCAGCTCGCTCAATGCCGACGCGATCGCCAACGCCGCGCCGCGCTCCGCCGCCGAACTGTTCCGCAGCCTGCCGGGCATCCGTTCGGAATCGTCGGGCGGCGAGGGCAATGCCAACATCGCCGTGCGCGGCCTGCCCGTCGCATCGGGCGGCGCCAAGTTCCTGCAGCTGCAGGAAGACGGCCTGCCGATCCTCGAATATGGCGACATCGCCTTTGCCAACACCGACATCTTCCTGCGCACCGACTTCAACGTCGCGCGCGTCGAGGCGGTTCGCGGTGGTTCGGCCTCGACCTTCGCGTCGAACTCGCCCGGAGGCGTCATCAACCTCATTTCCAAGACCGGCGAGCAGGAGGGCGGCTCGATCCAGGGCACCGTCGGGCTCGATTACGGCGAATATCGCCTCGATGCCGATTATGGCGGCAAGCTGAGCGATACGCTGCGCTTCAACGTCGGCGGCTTCTACCGCGTTGGTGAAGGCCCGCGTCGCGCCGGCTATGACGGCAACAAGGGCGGGCAGATCCGCGGCAACATCACCAAGACCTTCGATCGCGGCTTCTTCCGCCTCAACGTCAAATATCTCGACGACCGCGCGATCGCCTATCTGCCGAGCCCGGTCCGCGTGAGCGGCACCAACAGCGACCCGAAATATAGTTCGCTGCCCGGTCTCAGCGCCAACAACGACACGATCCACAGCGTCTATTTCACGCGCGCAGTGACGCTCGACGGTGCCAACAATCGCGAGGTCGACGACATTCGCGATGGCATGCATCCGGTGGTCAAGGCGATCGGGTTCGAAACCGAGTTCGAAGTCGCCGACGGCTGGAAGGTCAGCGACAAGTTCCGCTATTCGGACATTTCGGGGCGCTTCATCTCGCCGTTCCCGGCAACCGTCGACACGGCGCAGAACCTCGCCAACGCGATCGGTGGCCCAGGGGCGATCGTGAGCTATGCCAATGGCCCGAATGCCGGCCAGCTCTATGCTAACCCGACAACGTCGAACGCGATCGGCGTGGTGCTGTTCAACACCAAGCTCAACAGCCTCAACAACATCACCAACGATCTGCGCGTCAATCGTCGCTTCAACACGGGTGATGGGACGATCGATTTCTCGGCCGGCTTCTACAAGTCGCGCCAGACGATCAATGTCGACTGGACCTGGTCGTCGTACCTGCTCGACGCGAAGGGCGATAACGCCGCGCTGCTCAACGTCCGCACGGCGGCGGGCGCATCGCGCACCGACAACGGCCTCGTCGCCTATGGCGCATCGTACTTCGGCAATTGCTGCCGCCGCAGCTACAATGTCGATTACGACACCAACGCGCCGTTCGCCTCGATCGGCTATACCGGTGGCGGCTTGAACGTCGATGCGAGCATTCGCTACGACAGCGGCAGCGCACGCGGCTTCGTCGTCGGCGATGGCCCGACGACGAGCTTCGACGTCGACGGCAACGGGACCATTTCCTATCCCGAGACGCAGACCACGGTGATCCCGGTCAACCGCCCGCAGCCGGTCAACTACAACTTCCACTATGCGTCCTATTCGTTCGGCGCGAACTACCGGCTGGCGAGCGATCTCTCGATCTTCGCGCGCTACAGCCGCGGGGGGCGCGCCAATGCCGATCGCTTCCTGTTCAATTCGAACAACGTCAGCCCGACCTCGGGTCTGCTCCAGCCAGGCGCACGGCCGGTCGACTTCGTCCGCCAGGCCGAAGCCGGCGTGAAGTACAGCAATGGCGGGTTGAACCTGTACGGCACGGCGTTCTGGGCCAAGACCGCCGAGCAGAACTTTGAAGCGACCAGCCAGAAGTTCTTCGACCGTACCTACCGCGCGTACGGCCTCGAGCTCGAGGGCAATTATCGCGTCGGCGGGTTCAGCCTCGCGGCGAACGGGACCTTCACCAAGGCGAAGATCATCAGCGACAACGTGACGCCCGCGGTCATCGGCAACCGTCCGCGCCGCCAGGCCGAGTTCGTCTACAAGATCACCCCGCAATACACGACCGAGCTGTTCACGCTCGGCGCGAGCGCGATCGGGACGACGTCGAGCTATGCGCAGGACACCAACCAGCTGAAGCTGCCCGGCTTCACGCAAGTCAACGCGTTCCTCAGCGTGCGTCCGATCGCGCGCGTGCAGGTCTCGATCAACGCCAACAATGTGTTCAACACCAAGGGCTTCACCGAGGCTGAGGAAGCCGCGATCCCCGCGAACGGGATCGTCCGGGCGCGTTCGATCAACGGCCGCACGATCTCGGCGGCGGTCAAGCTCGACTTCTGAACCGACCGCCCCGGGCGCGCGACGTGCGCCCGGGGCGTTTTTTTGACGGACCTGATGGGTAGCCCTGTATGACAACGATCTGGTCTCGCGATGCCGTGGCGGCGATCGCGCACCGCCCGATTCCCGAAGTCCCGCACATCGCGGCGCAGAGCAGAGCGCCAGTCCTGCCGGGCCATGACCTGTGGGATTACTGGCCGGTGCAGGAGCGCGACGGGCGGACGGCCGAGATTGCCGGCGGGGCGCTCCAGATGCTGCTGTCCGCACCCGTCCTGCCCGATCCCGAATCGCGCCACGGGCTCGCCCGCATCCGGTTGATGCACGAAACGCCGCACGGCTGGCGTGATCTCGGCGATCTGCTGCCCGACGGGTTCGCGCCGGGCAGTCGCGAATGGTCGGGCTCGGCGATCGTCACGCCGCAGCATGACCGCGTGACCCTCTATTTCACCGCCGCCGGGCATCGCGGCGAGGCCGAGCCGAGCTTCGACCAGCGTTTGTTCGAGACCAGCGCGACGCTGTCGATTGCGGACGGCGTGCCACGGCTGGCGGACTGGTCGGTTCCGGTCGAATCGGTCGCGGCCGACGGGCAGATCTATTCGCGCGACATGACCGGCGGCGGCGCGATCGGCACGATCAAGGCGTTCCGTGATCCGGCGTGGTTCTGCGATCCGGCCGATGGTGCCGAATATCTCGTCTTCGCCGCCTCGCTCGCGCAGTCTTCCTCCCCATGGAACGGCGCGATCGGGGTGGCGCGGGGCGGGGGCGGACAGTGGACGCTCGAGCCCCCGCTGATCACCGCCGACGGAGTGAATAACGAGCTCGAACGGCCGCACCTCGTCCACTCCGACCAGCGCTATTATTGCTTCTGGTCGACGCAGCGTAAGGTGTTCGCGGATGGCGGCCCATCGGGTCCGACCGGGCTGTACGGCATGGTCGCCGAGCACCTTGCAGGGCCGTGGACGCCGCTTAACGAAACGGGGCTGGTCTGCGGCAATCCGCCCGGCGCGCCGCTCCAGGCGTATAGCTGGCTGGTGCTGGGCGACCTCAGCGTGATCAGCTTCGTCGATCGGCCGGGGCTGACGGGCGACCCGGTCGATGTGGCGGAAGCGCGCTGCGCCTTCGGCGGAACACCCGCAGCTCCGTTCCGCATCGTGCTCGACGGTAACCGTGCGTCGCTGGCGTGAGCGGCTGACAGCGCTGCGGGTAGAGCCGGGCAGCGGCGACACGGCGGCCAGGATTCCTTCCAAAAACGGTGGCATTGCCGACGTGTGACCAAGGTTTCCGGACTCGCGGCCCGCACCGATCGCGTCGCCGCATCACTTCGTCGGACGCCAGCGCTGGCGGAGAGGATCGTTCCGTTGACGAGCGGGTTCGTAATGTGGCAGGGACGCGTCCATCGACGAACTTGCTTCAAGACCACGTGCAGCGGCACGTCGGGTTCGTTAGCAACGGTGTTGCATTGCGGGTGTAGCTCAATGGTAGAGCAGAAGCTTCCCAAGCTTACGACGAGGGTTCGATTCCCTTCACCCGCTCCACGCATTCCCTGACAGTATCTGGCGGTACCGGCTCGGCTTTCCATCGTGGGTCGATCGCGGCTATGTCCCCTCGCGCGGTCGGCACGACCGTGTTGCAGCACATACGGGATGGTCGAAATGCCCCTCGAGACGGTATCCGAAACACGCGCGCATGGTGGGACGCAGGGCGTCTATCGGCACGATTCGACGCAGACCGGGACGCCGATGACGTTCAGCGTGTTCGTCCCCGATCACGCACCGGGCGATCGGCTTGCGGTCTTGTGGTATCTCTCGGGGCTGACCTGCACCCAGGCGAACGTCACCGAAAAGGGTGAGTATCGTGCGGCGTGTCGCGAGGCGGGGATCGTCTTCGTCGCGCCCGATACCTCGCCGCGCGGGGAGGGCGTTCCCGATGATGCCGAGGGGGCGTACGATTTCGGGCTCGGCGCGGGCTTCTATGTCGACGCGACGCAGCCGCCGTTCGCGCAGCATTACCGCATGGCGAGCTATGTTACCGACGAGTTGCCAGCTCTCGTTGCCGCCAATTTCCCGGTCGACCTCGACCGGCAGTCGATCACCGGGCATTCGATGGGCGGGCATGGCGCGCTGACGCTCGCGCTGGCGCGGCCGGGGCGGTATCGCTCGGTCTCGGCGTTCGCGCCGATCGTCGCGCCGAGCCAGGTGCCGTGGGGGCAGAAGGCGCTGGCGGGGTATCTTGGCGACGATCGCGCCGCGTGGCGCAAGCATGACGCGGTGGCGTTGATCGAGGATGGCGCGCGCGTGGCGGCGCTGCTCGTCGATCAGGGCGATGCGGATGCGTTTCTTGAGAACCAGCTGCGGCCCGAATTGCTCGAGGCGGCGTGCGCCGCCGCCGAGATCCCGCTCGAGCTGCGGATGCAGCCGGGGTATGACCACAGTTACTACTTCATCTCGACCTTCCTTGCCGAGCATGTCGCCTGGCACGCGCGCCACTTGGCGCGCTGAAGCCTAGGACAGCCGCTTCGGCAGCCCGCCATTGGTCTTGACGAGGTCGATCACCGAATCCCCGCTTTCGCCATGTCGAGCGTGAAGTCCGTCATCGTACAGGCCGCTGATGGGGAGCCTGTAGCGTAGGCCGCAAACCCCGGCGCAGGCTGCGATATCGCCGCGGCCGCGCAGGGCGAGGTGAGTCCGTGGAGGCTATCCCCCGACGACGCCGTAGATCCGCTCGCCGCCGGCGAGTTCGAGCGTTTTGGCGAAAAGATCTGCGAGCGTCGTCTTGGACTTGGTCGGTCTGCGCCAGCCGGGTAGGGGTCAGCGGCGCGCGGGCTGCCAGACATAGCCGGTGCCGCGCTTCACGATCTGCCCGACGCCGGGGAAGGGGAAGTGCGGCGAGAACACGCGCTCATGGCTTGCGGCAAGCTGCGCGAGCGTCGCTTCGCGGCGGATCACGCCCTGCTTGGCGTCGGTGTCGTACGCGATCACCCATTCGGGCTTGGCGAGCGAGACGATCGCGCTGTGCGCGCTGTCGCCGATGTCGAGCAGGCGCTCCTTGCCCGAGACGATCTCATAGCCCGAATGGCCGGGGGTGTGGCCGGGCAGCGGGATCGCGCGGATGCCGGGAACGACCGCCGCGCCGGGGGTGAAGGTCTGCACCTTGGGCGTGATCGCGGCAGCCAGCGCGGCATTGTCGGGCTTGCTCTTGAGGAACGCCCATTCGGCCGCAGCCATGCGGATCGTCGCATTGGGGAAGGCGAGTGCGCCGTCTGCGGTGAGGAGACCGCCGACATGGTCGCCGTGCGAATGCGTGATCAGCACGTCGGTGATCTTGGCGGGATCGACGCCCGCCGCGGCAAAGCTCCTGGGCAGCGCGCCACCGACCTTGGGGCCGAGCCCAGTGTCGATCAGCACGGTGTGCCCCGGCAGCTCGACGAGTAGCGCATCGACACCGAGCGGCAGCGTATCGGTGGGGGCGCCCGCCTGGCGCAGCACCGCCGAGACGGCGGGGACGCCGACTTGCGGGCCGAACACGCTCGCATCGTTGGGCACGGCGTTGATCATGTCGCGCAGCGCGACGACTCGGATGCTGCCGACCTTGAACGCGGTGGCGGCGGGGCCGATCGGGACTGGGCCGGCGAGGGCGGAGCTGGCGCCGAGCAAGGCGAGCGCGGCAGCGAAAATCGATTTTACGGGCATTCGGGAGTCCTCGTGACAGAAGAGCAACGATCCTGGATCGGCGCGGGTCTAACCCATGGCGGGTTTTGCTGGTTCCGCTTGGTAGGGGTCAATCGGCATCGATTGGACAATCGCGCAGCTACCGCTTTGCAACGAGCCACGCTATGCGCGGTGGTAACACGAGAAACTAAGAGAGGTCGATCATGAACCAGATGGATTTCGCGCTGGGCGAGACGGCGGACATGATCCGCGACACGACACAGCGCTTCGCGACCGACCGGATCGCGCCGATCGCGGCAAAGGTCGATGCCGAGGACTGGTTTCCGCGGAGCTTGTGGCCCGAAATGGGTGCGCTCGGGTTGCACGGCGTGACGGTTGCCGAAGAGGATGGCGGGCTCGGGCTCGGCTATCTCGAGCATGTCATCGCGTGCGAGGAAGTGTCGCGCGCGTCGGCGTCGGTCGGCCTGAGCTATGGCGCGCATTCGAACCTGTGCGTCAACCAGATCGCGCGCTGGGCCAGCCCTGCGCAGAAAGCAAAATATCTCCCCAAGCTGATCTCGGGCGAGCATGTCGGCAGCCTTGCCATGTCGGAGGCGGGCGCGGGATCGGACGTCGTCGGGATGAAGCTCAAGGCCGACAAGGTGCAGGGCGGCTATGTGCTCAACGGCACCAAATTCTGGATCACCAACGCGGCCTATGCCGACACGCTCGTCGTCTATGCCAAGACGGGCGAGGGCTCGCGCGGGATCACGACGTTCCTGATCGAGAAGGACATGCCGGGTTTCGCGATCGGGCAGAAGATCGACAAGATGGGGATGCGCGGTTCGCCGACTGCTGAGCTCGTCTTCACCGATTGCGAGGTTCCGGAAGAAAATATCATGGGCCCGGAGAATGGCGGCGTCGGCGTGCTGATGTCGGGCCTTGATTACGAGCGCACCGTGCTTGCGGGAATCCAGCTCGGGATCATGCAGGCGTGCCTCGACGTGGTCGTGCCGTACGTGCGCGAGCGGCGGCAGTTCGGCAAGGCGATCGGCAGTTTCCAGCTGATGCAGGCGAAGGTCGCCGACATGTACGTCGCGCTCAATTCGGCGCGCGCCTATGTCTATGCGGTGGCGCGCAGCTGCGATGACGGGCGGACGACGCGCTTCGATGCGGCGGGGGCGATCCTGCTCGCGAGCGAGAATGCCGTGAAGGTCGCCAACGAGGCGGTGCAGGCGCTGGGCGGGGCGGGCTATACCAAGGACTGGCCGGTCGAGCGCTATTATCGCGACGCCAAGCTGCTCGATATCGGCGCGGGGACCAACGAGATCCGCCGGATGCTGATCGGCCGCGAGCTGATCGGCAACGACGCGCCCGCCGCGCAGTAACCTATATCCGTCATCCCGGCCTTGTGCCGGGATCCACCGTGGCGTTGGCGTTACAATCGCCAGCTATGCGGCACGGTGGATGCCGGGACGAGACCGGCATGACGGGGTGGAGGGGGAGAAGCCCCCCCCTTTTACCAGACGTGAACCCGCGCACCCGGCGCGAGGTACAGCTTGTCGCTCGGCTGCACCTTGTACGCCGGGTACCAAGCGTCGAGGTTGCGCACCGTCAGCACGCGGAACATCGCCGGTGCATGGACGTCGGTCGCGATCCGCGCGCGCAGCGCCTTGTCGCGCATCTTGGTCCGCCAGCTCTGCGCGAACGCCAGGAAGAAGCGCTGGTCGCCGGTCATCCCGTCGATCACCGGCGGCTCCTTGCCGCCGTACGACGCGCGATACGCTTCGTACGCTGCGGTGAGGCCGGCGGTGTCGGCGATGTTCTCGCCGAGCTCCTGCTTGCCCTTGAGCTTGAGCCCGGGCAGCGCCTCATAGGCATCGTATTGCGCCGCGAGCGCCGAACCCGCTTGTTCGAAGCGCGCGAGATCCGCCGGGGTCCACCAGTTGCGATACTTGCCGGTCGAATCGAAATCGGCGCCGAGATTGTCGAAGCTGTGGCTGATCTCATGCCCGATCACCGCGCCGATCGCGCCGTAATTGGCCGCGGCATCGTATTTCGCGTCGAAATACGGCGCCTGCAGGATCGCGGCGGGGAAGTTGAGCGCGTTCTGCAGCGGTAGATTGACCGCGTTCACCGTCTGCGGGGTCATCCACCATTCGGTGCGGTCGGGCGCCTTGCCGAGCTTGCCGATCTGGTAGCGATAGATCGCGAGATCGGCGCGCTCCAGATTGCCGATCGGGTCCTTCGCGTCGACCGCGAACTTGGGGAAGGCGCGCCAATGGTCGGGATAGCCGACGCCGACATAGAGCACCGACAGCTTGCGCCGCGCCTCGGCCTTGGTCCCCGGGGTCATCCAGTCGAGCTTCTGGATGCGCTGGTCGAACGCGCCGACGATGTTCTTGACCATCGTCTGGATCTCGGCCTTCGACTGCGCCGAGAAATAGCGCGCGGCGTAGAGCCGGCCGACCTCGTCACCGAGTGCCGCATTGACCGCGGCGATGCTGCGCTTGTCGCGCGTCTGTTGCGCGGGGGTGCCGTTGAGCTGCTTGCCGTAGAAGGCGAAGCGCGCATCGTCGAACGCCTTGGGGAGCACCGAGGCTGTCGCGGTGATGCGGTGCGCGGTCAGCCAGTCCTGCCAGTCCGCGAGCGGCTCGCTTGCGACGAGGCCCGAAAGCTTGGTGATGGCGTCGGGCTGCCAGGCGATGAAGTCCTGCTGGCCCGCGGGAATACCTGCTGCTGCCCAGTACGCTGCCCAGTCGAGCCCCGGGGCTTTCCGCGCGAAGTCGGCGCGAGTCCACGGATTGTCGCCCTTGCTCGCGTCCTGGCTTGCCTCGATGTCGGTCTGTGCGGCGGCGATCTTCATTTCGAGCGCGAAGACGCGCGCGGCGCGGGCCGCCGGATCGCTCAGGCCCGCGAGGCCGAAGATCTGCGTCAGATAGGCTTTGTAGCCCTCGCGCAGCTCGGCCATTTGCGGGGTCTGCGACAGATAATAGTCTCGGTCGGCGAGGCCGAGGCCGCCCTGCATCAGATACGGCGTGTTGCGCTTGGGCTGGTTGAGATCCTGCGAGACGAACAGGCCGAACAGATTGGTCGTGCTGGCGTAATTGTTGTTGTTGAACGGGTCGGTATCGGCACGCATCTGCGCGCCCATCACCTTGGCCAGCGCCGCCTTGTCGCGCAGTGCATAATACGGCGCGATGAGCGCCTTGAGCGGCTCGATGCCGCGCGCTTCGATCGCAGCGGTGTCGTTATACGCGGCGTAATAGTCGGCGATCAGCCGCTGGCTGGTGCCGGGCGCGGCATTGCCCTTGGCGGCGTCTTCGATGATCGCGGCGTTGCGCGCTTCGGCGACCTTGGAAACCTCGACGCCGACACCGGTCGACGAGCGGGCTGGCTCGATCTCGGCGGTCTTGCGCCACGTGCCATTGGCGTAATCGTCGAAATTGTCGCCCGGCTTGACGCTCTTGTCGATCAGCGCCGGGTCGATGCCCGATTGCGTGCCGATCATCTGCGCCGCGACACCGGTGGCGATCGCCGAGCTGGCGAGCAATGCGATCGAAAGGACGGAGAAGCGTTTCATCAGGATGTTTCCTCTGCAACTATCGGCTTTGCGTCGCGGTATACGCGCTCCGTCGCGTCTGCCAATCGGCTTTCCTTCGTCGGCGCGGATCGCTAGGCAGTTTCATATGCAACGGATACCGCAAGCAGGAAGCCCGCTTTGAGCGCCCCCGTCCTCGACACCAAGCTCAGCGCCGATGGCGAGACCTTCCGCGCCAATGCGGCGCACAATCGCGCCTTGGTCGAGCGCCTGCGCGCCGACGTCGCGCAGGCGGCTCGTGGCGGGACCGAGAAGAGCCGCGAGCGCCATACCGCACGCGGCAAGCTGCTTCCGCGCGAGCGCGTCGAGCGGCTGCTCGATCCGGGTTCGCCCTTCCTCGAGATCGGCCAGCTCGTGGCTAACGGGCTGTACGAGGACGAGGTGCCGGGTGCTGGCGTGATCGCCGGGATCGGGCGTGTCTCGGGGCGGCAGTGCATGATCGTGTGCAACGATGCGACGGTGAAGGGCGGGACCTACTATCCGCTGACCGTCAAGAAGCATCTGCGCGCGCAGGAGATTGCCGAGGCGAACATGCTGCCGTGCATCTACCTCGTCGATTCGGGCGGCGCGAACTTGCCGCACCAGGCCGAAGTCTTCCCCGACCGCGACCATTTCGGGCGGATCTTCTTCAACCAGGCGAACATGAGCGCCAAGGGCATTCCGCAGATCGCGTGCGTGATGGGGTCGTGCACCGCAGGCGGCGCCTATGTGCCGGCGATGTCGGACGAGACGATCATCGTGCGCGGGCAAGGGACGATCTTCCTCGCCGGCCCGCCCTTGGTGAAGGCGGCGACGGGCGAGGTGATCTCGGCTGAGGAACTGGGCGGCGCGGATACGCATGGGCGGCGCTCGGGCGTGGTTGATCACGTCGCCGAGAATGACGAACATGCGCTGACGATCGTGCGCGACATCGTCTCGACGTTGCAGCCGCAGTCTGGCGCTGCCGTGAACGTGAAGGAGCCGCGCCCGCCGAAGTTCGACGCCGAGGAGTTGTACGGCATCGTGCCGAGCGACGTGCGCGCGCCGTACGACGTGCACGAGATCATCGCGCGGTTGGTCGATGGGTCGGAGTTTCACGAGTTCAAGGCGCTCTACGGCACGTCGCTGGTCTGTGGGTTCGCGCATATCTGGGGGATGCCGGTCGCGATCCTCGCGAATAACGGCGTGCTGTTTTCGGAGAGCGCGCAGAAGGGCGCGCATTTCATCGAGCTGGCGTGCCAGCGGCGCATTCCTTTGCTGTTCCTGCAGAACATCTCGGGCTTCATGGTCGGCGGCAAGTACGAGGCCGAGGGGATCGCCAAGCACGGCGCCAAGCTCGTCACCGCGGTGGCGACGGCGAGTGTGCCCAAGATCACCGTGCTGATCGGCGGCAGCTTCGGCGCGGGCAATTACGGCATGTGCGGGCGCGCCTATTCGCCGCGCTTCCTGTTCAGCTGGCCCAACAGCCGTATCTCGGTGATGGGCGGCGAGCAGGCGGCGTCGGTGCTGGCGACCGTCCACCGCGATGCCGATGGCTGGTCGGACGATGAGGCCGAGGCGTTCAAGGCGCCGATCCGCCAGAAATACGAGGATGAGGGCAACCCCTGGTACGCGACGGCACGGCTGTGGGACGACGGCATCATCGACCCGGCGCAGACGCGCGACGTACTCGGCCTCGCCTTCGCCGCGACGCTCAACGCGCCGATCCCCGAGCGCCCGGCGTTCGGCGTGTTCCGGATGTGATGGCCGATCCGACCCTCATCCTTCCCCATTTCGCGAGACCTTAAGGAACCTTTATGTCCCTGATCTTCGCTCTCCTGCTCGCCGCCCAGATGGGGTCGCAGACGACCCCCGTACAGCCGATCGTAAAGGGCACCGGCCTGCCGCCCCCCGGCACCGAAGAAGCGCAGGTGATGGCGCCGGTCAACGCGCTGCTCGCCGGCATTGCCGCGCGCGATGCGGCGGCGATCGGCCAGGCGCTGCGCAGCGATGCCACCGCCACCGCGGTCGCCGAGCAAGCCGACGGCACGCGCAAGATCACGCACTCGACCCGCGAGCAGTTGCTCGCACGCTTCGCCCCCGGGCCCGAGCGCTATGACGAGCGGCTCGGCACGCCCGCAGTCGAGATCGACGGCGACATCGCGATGGTGTGGAGCCCCTACACCTTCCGCATCGACGGCAAGCTCCACCATTGCGGCTACGACCATTTCGACCTGGTGCGCGAGGGCGGAAGCTGGAAGGTCCAGAATCTGACCTGGTCGTCGCGCACGACGGGCTGCGAGGGATGACCTATCCCCGTCGCCCCGGCGCAGGCCGGGGCCGCTGTGCGTGGGCGCGCTGCGGCTCTCTCATCGTAACGGCCCCGGCCTGCGCCGGGGCAACGGATAGACACGCATGATCCAGTCTCTGCTCATCGCTAATCGCGGCGAGATCGCTTGCCGCATCATCCGCACCGCCAAGGCGATGGGCGTGCGGACGATCGCGGTCTATTCGGATGCCGATGCCAAGGCGCTCCACGTCCGGCAGGCCGATGAGGCGGTGCATATCGGGGCGTCGCCGGCGCGCGAAAGCTATCTGGTGGGCGACAAGATCATCGCCGCGGCCAAGGCGAGTGGCGCGGAGGCGATCCATCCGGGCTACGGCTTCCTCTCGGAAAATGCCGATTTCGCGCAAGCCGTGATCGACGCCGGGATCGTCTGGGTCGGCCCCAATCCCGACAGCATCCGCGCGATGGGGCTCAAGGATGCCGCCAAGGAGCGGATGATCGCGGCGGGCGTGCCGGTGACGCCGGGCTATCTCGGCGCCGACCAGTCGCCCGAGCGGCTCGCGGCGGAAGCGGCCGCGGTCGGCTATCCCGTGCTGATCAAGGCGGTCGCGGGCGGTGGCGGCAAGGGCATGCGGCGCGTCGACGATCCCGCCGATTTCGCCGATGCACTCGTCTCGTGCCAGCGTGAGGCGGCGTCGTCGTTCGGCAACACCGACGTGCTGATCGAGAAATACATCCTCTCGCCGCGCCATATCGAGGTGCAGGTGTTCGGCGACACGCACGGCAATGTCGTCCATCTTTTCGAGCGCGACTGCTCGCTCCAGCGCCGCCACCAGAAGGTGATCGAGGAAGCCCCCGCACCGGGGATGGACGCGGTCACGCGCGAGGCGATCTGCGCCGCGGCGGTCAAGGCGGCCAAGGCGGTCGATTATGTCGGGGCCGGCACGATCGAGTTCATCGCCGACGCGAGCGAGGGCCTGCGCGCCGATCGCATCTGGTTCATGGAAATGAACACGCGTTTGCAGGTCGAGCATCCGGTGACCGAGGAGATCACCGGGGTCGATCTGGTCGAATGGCAGCTGCGCGTCGCAAGCGGAGAGGCGTTGCCCAAGCGGCAGGAGGAACTCAGTATCGAGGGCTGGGCGATGGAAGCGCGGTTGTATGCGGAGAACCCGGCGACCGGGTTCCTGCCGTCGCCGGGCACGCTCGAGCATTTGCGGCTGCCGCGCTTTGCTCGGATTGAAACAGGGGTCGAGGAAGCGGGCGAGGTGTCGCCCTTCTACGATCCAATGATTGCCAAGATCGTCGTCCATGCCGAAGATCGGTCGGCAGCGATCACCGCCTTGTGGGACGCGACGAGCGATGTCGAGGTGTGGCCGGTCCGCACCAACGCGGGTTTCCTTGCGCGCATCTGCCAGGACGCGGACTTCCGCGATGGTACGATCGACACCGGGCTGATCGAGCGGCGCGGCGACGCGCTGACGATCCCGCCCGCGCCGCAGCCGGCACATCTGCGCGATGCGGCGGCGGCGCTTGCCGCGCGTCCCGCGCACGGCGTGTGGGACGACGCGATCGGGCTGCGGCTCAACGCGCCGTCGCGCTCCGAGACGCGGATCGTCGATGATGCCGGGGGCGTCCATGTCGTCGCCGACCTGATGATCGATGACGGTCCGCCGCAGGAGGAGGTCGTCAGCTTCTACCTCGGCGAGGGCCGCAGCTATCGCCTCGACCAACCGCGCGGGACGGCGACCGGCGCCGCCGCCGACGGCGCGATCCTCTCACCGATGCCCGGCCGCATCATCGCGGTCGACGTTGCCGCGGGCGATAGCGTCACCAAGGGCCAGAAGCTCGTCACGCTCGAGGCGATGAAGATGGAGCACAGCCTGACCGCACCGTTCGACGGCACCGTGGCCGAACTCAACGTCGAGATCGGCGGGCAGACGCAGGAGGGCGTCGTGCTCGCGCGGCTGACGCGTGACGATGTCTGAGACGCCCGGCGCGCTCGCCGGGGTCAAGGTGCTCGATCTGTCGCGCGTGCTCGCGGGGCCGTGGGCGACGCAGATGCTCGGCGATCTCGGCGCCGAAGTGCTCAAGATCGAGCAGCCCGGGCAGAGCGACGATACGCGCCGCTGGGGGCCGCCTGCGCTCGCCGATGATTCGGGCGATTCGGCCTATTTTCTCTGCGCCAATCGCAACAAGCGCTCGCTCGCGATCGATCTCGCGCAGCCCGCGGGCGCCGATCTGATCCGCCGGCTCGCGGCGCAGAGCGACGTGCTGGTCGAGAATTTCCGCGTCGGCGGGCTCGCCAAATACGGGCTCGATTATGCGAGCCTCGCCGCGATCAATCCGCGGCTGGTCTATTGCTCGATCACCGGCTTCGGGCAGGACGGGCCGTACAAGGACAAAGGCGGCTACGACTTCCTGATCCAGGCGATGGGCGGTCTGATGAGCGTTACCGGCGAGGCCGACGGTCCGCCGATGAAGGTCGGCGTGCCGATCGTCGATCTGTTCACCGGCACGTATGCGACCGTCGCGATCCTCGCCGCCTTGCGCCACCGGGATGCGACGGGGCACGGCCAGCATGTCGATTGCGCGTTGCTCGACACGCAGCTGGCAATGCTGTCGAACCAGGCGTCGAACTGGCTCAACGGCGGGACGGTGCCGGTGCGGCGCGGCAACGATCATCCCAACATCGTGCCGTATCGCGATTACGAGACCGCCGATGGCGCGATCGTCGTCGCGCTGGGGAATGACCGGCAGTTCCGCGATTTCCTGCGCGTGCTGGGCCTGAGCGATCTGGGCGACGATCCGCGCTTCGCCAGCGTTGCGCTGCGCAGCGAGCATCGTGAGGCGCTTCACGCGCATCTCGCGCCGGCGGTTGCGCGGTGGGGCTCGGACGTGCTCGTCGCGGCAATGGAGGCGGCCAAGCTCCCTGCGGGCAAGGTCGCGGGGCTGCCCGAGATCTTCGCCGATCCGCAGGTCGCGCATCGTGACACCGTCCAGGCGATGGCGCGGCCCGATGGCACGCCGCTACAGGTCGTCGGCTTCCCGGCAAAGCTGTCGGAGACCCCCGCCAGCTATGATCGCGCGCCGCCGCGCGCCGGGGCGGATACGCGCGAAGCGCTGGCGGAGGCATTGGGGCTGTCCGAGGACGCGCTCGACGCGTTGGCGGCAGCTGGCGTTATCGCATAACCGACGCCGCACCCCGGCGAAGGCCGGGGCCCAGAAGGGCAGGTCGGAAGTGTCGCGCGCAGCACTTCGGTATCAGCGCCTCGCTCTTGGGCCCGGGCCTTCGCCGGGGTGGTGGGAACGAGGGGTGTCGGTCAGCGCTTAGCGGCCCTTGAACAGACCGCCGAGCACGCCGCGAACGAGGCTGCCGACGATTCCGCCCGCGGCACCGCGCGAGGAGCCGAACACCGCCTTCGACACTTCGTTGGCGACCTGACGCCCAACCGCCGAGCTCGCCGAGCGCGTCGCCGAGGTAATCGCGCGGTTCCAGGGTGAGTTGGCGGCGGCTTTCGCCTCGGCGGCGGCCTGTTGCGTGGCCAATTTGGCCTGACGATCCGCCTCGCGCTGATCGGCGACGCGCTGACGCTCAGCCTCCTTGGCGGCGACCGCGTCGGCCTTGGCCTGTGCTGCGGCCGCCTTGTCGGCTTCGGTCTTCGCCTTGGCTTCGGCGGCCGCCGCGGCAGCCTCCTGCGTCTTGGCGCCGAGCATTTCCTCGGCCGACTGGCGATCGACCAGCGTGTCGTATTTGTTGCCGACCGGATCGGTAGAGACCATCACGCCGCGCTCGACCGGGGTGACGGGCCCGACGCGCGAGGCGGGCGGCGCGATCAGCGTGCGCTGGACGGGGGAGGGGGATCCGTCGGGGAGCAGCAGCGAGACGAGCGCCTCGCCGACCTTCAATTCGGTGATCGCGGTCTCGACATCGACTCCGGGGTTGGCGCGGAAGGTCGTCGCCGCCGAACGCACCGCCGCCTGGTCGCGTGGGGTGAAGGCGCGCAGCGCGTGCTGGACGCGGTTGCCGAGCTGCCCCGCGACGGTATCGGGAATGTCGATCGGGTTCTGCGTGATGAAATAGATGCCGACGCCCTTCGACCGGATCAGCCGAACGACTTGCTCGATCTTCTCGAGCAGCGCCTTGGGGGCAGCGTCGAACAGGAGGTGCGCTTCGTCGAAGAAGAAGCAGAGCTTGGGCTTGTCGGGATCGCCGACCTCGGGGAGATGCTCGAACAATTCGCTCATCAGCCACAGCAGGAAGGTCGAATAGAGTTTCGGGCTCGCCATCAATTTGTCGGCGGCGAGCACGTTGACGATGCCGCGGCCCTTCTCGTCGACCCCGATGAAATCGTCGAGATCGAGCGCGGGCTCGCCGAAGAAATGCTCGCCGCCCTGGCTGCGCAGCTGGAGCAAGGCGCGCTGGATCGTGCCGATCGATTGCTTCGACACGTTGCCGTAGGTGGTGGTGAGCTCGTCGGCGCGCCCGGCGCAATCGACCAGCATCGCCTGGAGATCGTCCAAGTCGATCAGCAGCAGTCCGTCCTTGTCGGCGACGTGGAAGGCGATCGTCAGCACGCCTTCCTGGACTTCGTTGAGGTCCATCAGGCGCGACAGCAGCAGCGGGCCCATCTCGGAGATGGTGGTGCGGATCGGGTGGCCCTGTTCGCCGTACAGGTCCCAGAACTGCACTGGCGTGTCGGCATAGGCCCAGGCCTGGTCGCCGATCTCCTTGGCGCGCGCGGCGAAAATGTCGTGGTTCTTGGCAGTGGGGGAGCCGGCCATCGCGAGGCCCGACAGGTCGCCCTTCACGTCGGCGACGAAGCACGGGACACCGGCGCGCGAAAAGCCTTCGATGATGCCCTGGACGGTGACGGTCTTGCCGGTACCGGTCGCGCCCGCGATCAGGCCGTGGCGGTTGGCGCGCTTGAGTTCGAGCTGCTGCGGGTTCGCGCCGCCGGGGCCGGCGCCGATGAAAATGCTGGTGGTGTCGGTCATGCAGCCTCGCGGAAATTCTGCGCGAACTATCGCGCGAAAAGCGGGCCAACGGAAGCGCCTTTAGCCCCTCCCCATCAGGGGAGGGGCGCGTCCCGCTACCTTACTTCTTGAGCTTCACGCCGATGAAGAACGCCGGCTGACGCCCGCGCACCACATACAGCGCGACCTGCGAGCGGCCTGCGGCCTTGGCCTGCATTACGATCGACCCCAGCGCCGCCGGAGTCGCGACGGGCACGCCGTTGGCCGAGACGATCACGTCGCCGCGCTTGAGGCCCTTGGCGCCGGCATCGCTCGCCGGATCGACCATGCCGATCACCACGCCCGACACCGACGAATCGATGCCGAAGGTCCGCGCGATCTGCGGGGTCAGCGTCGCCACCGTCACGCCGAGTGGGTTCGACGCCGCTTGGCCAGCGGTCGGCGTATCGCTGTCGTCCGACATGTCGCTATCGGCATCGGCATTCGCCTTGGCGAGCAGCGCATCCTCGGACGGACGCGTACCGATCGTCGCGATGATCGTCTGCGGGCGGCCCTGCCGCACGATGTCGAGCGGGACGCGCGTGCCCGGCGTCACGTTGGCGACGAGATAGCTGAGCGACTGGTCGGGGTTAACGTCCTTGCCGCCGACGCGCAGCACGATGTCGCCGACCTTGAGGCCCGCCTTGTCGGCCGGCTGGCCCGGCTCGATGCTGCGCAGCAGTTCGCCCTTGTTCTTGGCAAGGCCGAACGACGACGCGAGATCGTCGTCGATCGGCTGCGGACCGACGCCGAGATAGCCGCGCGCGATCTTGGTGCCCTTCATCAGTTTTTCGATGACGGGCTTGGCGTCGGTCGCGGGGATCGCGAAGCCGATGCCGATATTGCCGCCGCCGGTGCTGCCGAGGATCTGCGAGTTGATGCCGATCACGTTGCCGTTGAGATCGAACATCGGGCCGCCCGAATTGCCTTGGTTGATCGCCGCATCGGTCTGGATGAAGCGGTCATAGGCGCCCGCGCCGGTCACGCGGTGGAGCGACGAGACGATCCCCGCGGTCACCGTGCCGCCGAGGCCGAACGGATTGCCGATCGCGACAATCCAGTCGCCGACGCGCGCCGCATCCGAATCGCCGAACTTGACGAACGGGAGGTTCTTCGCGTCGATCTTGAGCAGCGCCAGATCCGAGGTCGGATCGCGGCCGATCAGCTTGGCGACATATTCCTTGCGGTCGGTCATCGTGACGGTGATCGAGTCGACCGTCGCGCCCTTCGCGCCCGCGGCGACGACGTGGTTGTTGGTGACGACATAGCCGTCGGGCGAAATGATGAAGCCCGAACCGAGCGAAGTCGCCTCACGGGTGGTGGGGGCAGCGCCGCCCTGGCCCTGCTGCTGGCCGAACAGACCCTCGAACGGGGTGCCGGCGAACGGATTGGCGGGCTGCGCCTGAGTGATGTGCTGGCTCGTCGAGATGTTGACGACCGCGGGCTGGAGCTTGGCGACGAGATCGGCAAAGCTCATCGGCGCGCCGGGGCGGGGCGCGGCGGCGGCCATGACGGCGGGTTCGTTCTGGGCGGTCTGCGCGCCCCCGGCGGATGGCAACGCGATGGCAGTGGCGGTCCCGCTGAGCAGCAGGGCGGCGGTGATGGCGTAAGCGTAGCGCACTAGGGTCGTTTCCTCTCGTCTACCAATTGGCAGCAACGCGATAGCTGTTAGCCATGGTTGCTGAACGGCGATTGAATATCAACGGCTGGCGGGCCGTTACGGGGCCGTCGAATCACCGGCGACCCTGGAATTCCTTCAAATAGGCATTGTCGGGCGACAGCACCAAGCTCGTCGAGCCCTTGCCGTCCTGCGCGAAGGTGTAGCGATACGACTGCATCGCACGGTAGAAGTCGTAGAACTCGGCATCCTTGTTGAACGCCGCCGCATAGATCTGCGCCGCCTGCGCATCGGCCTGCGCCGAGATGATCTGCGCGGTCTGCGCGCCCTGTGCCTGGATCGTCAGCGCCTGCTGGTGGCGCGCGGTGCGCATCCGGTTGAGCGCGCTGTCGAACGGCGTTCCGGTCGGCAGATCGGCATGCTTGATGCGGACGTCGACGATCTGCACGCCATATTGCGACGCGAGCCGCTGCAGCCCTGCACGGATGTTGCCCATCACCTGCGTGCGCTCGGGGCTGAGCAGCGCGGCGAAGGGCCGGCGGCCGAGCTCGTTGCGCAGCGAAGAGCTGAACAGCGGCTGGAGCTGATCCTTGATGCGCTGCTCGGTGACCGAGGTGCTGCCGGTCGAGATCACCGCCTTCAAAGGATCGACGATGCGGAAGCGCGCATAGGCATCCACCTCGAGCCGGGTCTGGTCGGTCGACAGCACGGGCTGATTGTCGAGCTCGACGTCGAGCACGCGCTTGTCGACCCAGACGAGCCGGTCGATGAACGGCACGCGGAAGTTGATCCCCGCGCCGGTGCGACCGAACACCTCGTTCGGGCGGTATTCGTTGATCGTCGCGACCGGCTGCTGGAAGCGCAGGATCACCGCCTGGCGCGTCTCGGGGACGATCGCGACCGAGCTGGCGGCGACGATCAGCAGCAGCAGCGCAACGATGCCGAGCGTGATCGGATTGCGGAGCAAAGTGCGGCTCACTGTGCGGCTCCCTGGGCTGGCGCGGCGGGCACGGCGTCGGGCAGGCGCTTGGCGATCCCGGGCAGCGGCAGATACGGCACGACGCCGGGAGCCTGGATGATCGTCTTATCGGATTTGGACAGAACCTGCTCCATCGTGTCGTAATACATGCGCTTGCGCGTCACGTCGGGGGCGAGCTTGTACTGGGCGTAGATCACGTCGAACGCCGCGGCCTCGCCCTGCGCCTTGGCGAGCACCTGCTGAGCATAGCCACGCGCCTTGCTGATATCGCTCTGTGCCTGCTGCTGGGCGGCGGAGACTTCCTTGAACGCGTCGGAGACCTGTGCCGGTGCCTGCGCGCCGCGGATCGCGACGCCCTGGATGCGGATGCCGGCGTTATAGCCGTCGAGAATCTCCTGCATCGATTGCTGGACCTTGACCTCGATCGCGTTGCGCCCGCTGCCGATCGCGTCGTCGAGCGTCGCGGTGGCGACCGCCGCCCGCATCGCACTCATCGCGGTCGCGCGCAGCGTGCCGCGCGGATCGGCGATCTGGAAGGCGAAGTCCTGCGGGTTCGAAATCTGCCAGCGCACCGAATAATCGAGATCGACGATGTTCTGGTCGCTCGTCAGCATCAGTTTGTCGCTTTCGGAGCCGCCATCGCCTTCATCGGGGAAGGTCTCGGTGTTGATCGCCGCGACATCGACCTTGGCGACATCGACGAACGGCGCGGGGAGCGTCATGCGGATGCCGGGGTCGAGCGTCTCGGAATAGCGGCCGAGGAAGGTCACCACGCCGCGCTGCTGCGGCCCGATCGAATGGAAGCTGGTAAGGATGATCCAGGCGACGACGATCACGCCGACTGCGATCAGCCACAGATTGGTCGCGCTCGGTGCGCCGGGGATGCGCGGACGCCCGCCACCGCCGAAGCCGCCGGGTCCGTTGCCCCCGCCGCGCGCACGCTTGAGGAATTCATCGAGCGCGCTTGGCGCAGCCGTGGTGCCGCGCGGTTTGCCGCCGGGGGGCTGCGCCCAGGGATTGCGCGGGCCGCCGCTCTTGTCGTCATCGCCGCCGCCAGCGCCGCCGCTGCCCCACGGGCCCTTGCCATCGGCGGATTGGAGGGAGGGGCGTGAAAACCAGCGCGATAGGATCGTCATGCAACCTTTATAGGGGCGGCTCGCGACGAAAAACAGTGGCAAGCGTGTCCATGACGCCTATCTGGCGCGCATGACCGATCCGATTTTGCCCGATGCCGCACTCAACGCCGCCCTTTCGCTCGTCGCGGGCACCCGCGCGACCGGACGAATCGAGGACGCCCGTGCGAGCGTGGTCGTCGATGTGAGCGGGCTCGATGCCGCCGATCACGGCCCGCTCGAAGACGCGGTGCGCCGCGCGGCGGGCTTGGTGGCGGGGGTCGAAACGGTCCGCGTCGCGCTGACCAGCCAGCGGCAGCAGCGCGTGACGATCGCGGTCGGCAGCGGCAAGGGCGGCGTCGGCAAGTCGACCGTCTCGGCCAACCTCGCGATCGCCTTGCAGCAGGCGGGGCGGCGCGTCGGGCTGGTCGATGCCGATATCTACGGGCCCTCGCAGCCACGGTTGATGGGCGTCGCCGATCTCAAGCCGACCGCGCACAACAAGGTGCTCAACCCCGTCCAGACGCCGTTCGGCGTGCCGATGCTGTCGATGGGGATGCTCGTCACCGCCGATCAGGCGATCGCGTGGCGCGGGCCGATGGCGGCGGGCGCGCTGACGCAGATGATGGACGCCAATTGGGGCGCCGCCGACACGCTGGTGATGGATTTGCCGCCCGGCACCGGCGACGTTCAGCTGACGATGATCCAGAAATACCGGCCGACCGGTGCGGTGATCGTCTCCACCCCGCAGGACCTCGCGCTGATCGACGCGCGGCGGGCGATCGACCTGTTCGTCAAGGCGGGCGTGCCGATCATCGGCCTGATCGAGAATATGGCGGGCTATGTCTGCCCGTCTTGCGGCGAAGTCTCCGATCCGTTCGGCACTGGCGGCGCGGAAGCGGCGGCGAAGGAATTGGGGCTGCCCTTCCTGGGGCGCATCCCGCTCGACATCCGCGTGCGCGTCGCCTCCGACGCCGGCCAGCCGCCGGTCACCGGGAACGGCCCCGAGGCGGTGGCGTTCAAGCAGATTGCCGGCCACGTCGCCGGCTGGATCGCCAACGCCCAAGGGGGACATGCTTGATGCCGATCACCAGCGATAGCGAGCTTCGCACCCTGCTCGAAGAAACCCGCACGATCGCGCTGGTCGGCGCGTCGGACCGGCCCGATCGCCCGTCGTACCGCGTGATGCGCACGCTGCAGGAGCACGGCTATCGCGTGATCCCGGTCAACCCGCAGATCACCGGCGAGCATCTCCACGGCGAGTTCGTGTTTCGCGACCTGTCGCAGATCGGCGATCCGATCGATCTGGTCGACATCTTCCGCAATTCCGCCGCAGCGGGCGACGCGGTCGACGAAGCGATTGCGGCGGGGGCCAAGGCGGTGTGGATGCAATTGGGCGTGGTCAACGAAGCCGCCGCGGCGCGGGCCGAGGCGGCCGGGCTCAAGGTCGTGATGGACCGCTGCCCCGCGATCGAGCTGCCGCGCTTGGGGGTCGCCAAGATCGCCTGAAATTCGCCATGATTGCAGCGGAGTATCGGGTTCATGATGCTGCTGCTCCTCGCCGCGCAAGCCGCGACCCCCGCCGTGCCCGCCCCGGCGGCGCCGACGGCGTTCTCGATTCTGCAGCCCGTTGCGAGCGAGCCGTGCACGCGGCGCGGCAAGGCGGTCGATCCCGACGACATCGTCGTGTGCGGCAAGCCGCTGCCGTCGCAGACGTTGCCCTATCCCAAGGAAGTCGTGCTCAACCGGCCGAAGCCGTCGAATCCCGACATGACCGGGATCGGCGCGATGGCGGTCGAGGACAGTTCGCCGTGCGCGACGATGCAGCGTGGCTGTGCCGGCGGCGTGCAGTTCTTCGAGGGCGGGACGCAAATCGTGCGGCTGATCCAGAAGGTCGTCGCGCCCGACAGTTGCTGCGAGCGACCGGGCGAGGCGAAGGATTTCATGATGCTCGCCGGCGACGTCGCGCACGGGGTCGGGCGGGTGTTCAAGAAGAAGCCCGACAAATCGGGCCGCGTCGCGATCGCGCTCGATGACACGCCGCATAAGTCGGTGATCCTACCCTGAGGGCAGTGGCTCCCACCACCGCCGTCACCCCGGGCTTGTCCCGGGGTCCACCGGGCCGCACGGACGACGAGAACAGCATTGGCGTCACGGTGGACCCCGGGACAAGCCCGGGGTGACGGTCTCTTGCTCAGGGACCGGAGGAATTTTACCCCAGGATATGCATCCACAACGGCTGCCCGACCAGGCTCTGCGATCCGCGCAGCCGCTCGAGCGCTTGCGCCACGCTGCGCTCTGGCCCCTCGTGCGTGACGATCGCGACCAGCACCGAACCATCGGCATGCGCGCCGCGCTGCATCAAGCTCTCGATCGAAACGCCCGCGTCGCGCATCGCCGCGGCGATCTCGGCGAGCACGCCGACCCGATCGGCGACGGTGAAGCGGACATAGGCGCGGCCGCGCCGCTCGCCGGCATCGGCCGGGCCCTGCGCCGTCAAGGCATCGGCGGGCATCGCGAAGGCGGGGCCGAATTCGCCACGCGCGATGTCGATCAGATCGGCGACGACGGCGCTTGCGGTCGGCCCATCGCCCGCGCCCGCGCCCTGGAACAGCAGCCGCCCGACGAAATTGCCCTCGGCGACCACTGCATTGGTCGCCCCGGTTACGTGCGCGAGCGGATGGCTGACGGGTACGAGATGCGGATGGACGCGCTGGAACAGGCCGCCGGGGCCAGCTTCGGCGAGCCCGAGCAAGCGTACGCGGTAGCCGAGCGCCGCCGCCTCGGCGATGTCGGCGGCGAGCACGTGGCGGATGCCGGTCGCCGCGACGTCGCCGAACGCCGGCTGCGTGCCGAAGGCGAGGCTGGCGAGCAGCGAGAGTTTGTGCGCGGCGTCGACGCCGTCGATGTCGAAGCTCGGATCGGATTCGGCAAAGCCGAGCGCCTGCGCCTCGGCGAGCACGTCGGCGAAGTCGCGGCCTTCCGCCTCCATCTTCGACAGGATGAAATTGCACGTGCCGTTGAGGATGCCGTAGACGCGCTCGATCTCGTTGGCGGCGGCACCTTCGCGCAAGCCCTTGATCACCGGAACGCCGCCCGCGACCGCCGCCTCGAACTTGAGCGCCACGCCCGCCGTTTCGGCAGCGCGCGCGAGCTCGAGCCCGTGATGCGCGAGCATCGCCTTGTTGGCGGTGACGAAGCTCTTGCCCGCGCCAAGCGTGGTGCGCGCGAGCGTGAGCGCGGGGCCGTCCGACCCGCCGACGAGCTCGACCACGACGTCGACGTCGGCATGCGCGAGCGCCGTCGTGTCGTCGATCCATGCGAAGCGGCTCATATCGACGCCGCGATCCTTGCTGCGATCGCGTGCCGAAACCGCGACGATCTCGATCGGCCGCCCGGCGCGGCGCGCGATCAACGCGCCGTTGGTGTCGAGCAAGCGGATCACGCCGCCGCCGACGGTGCCGAGCCCGGCGAGCGCGATGCGGAGCGGTTTGGTCATAGCAGTCACACCTTCGTCTCCCCAGACTCGTTCCGGGATCCCCCGATCAGCGCGCGCCGATCGCCGATTGCGCTAGCGGAGGAGTGGGCCCCGGAACAAGTCCGGGGTGACGTACTATTTCTTGACCAGGCCGATCTCGACCAGCCGCTCGTGCAGATAGTCATGCGCGGAGATCGGCGTCGGATAGCGGTCGGGCCGTGCCGCGGTGATCGTCGACGGCAGCGTCTCGATCAGGAAATCGGGCGCGGGGTGGAGGAAGAACGGCATCGAATAGCGCGAATGCCCGCGCCGCTCGGGCGCCGGGTTGACGACACGGTGCGTGGTCGAGGGCAGGACGTGGTTGGTGAGGCGCTGGAGCATGTCGCCGACATTGACCACCATCGCGCCTTCGGGCGGCTTGATCGGCAGCCATTCGCCTTCCTTGGTCAGCAATTGCAGCCCGGCTTCCTCGGCGCCGAGCAGCAGCGTGATCAAGTTGATGTCCTCATGCGCGCCAGCACGGACTTCGGCCGCATCGGCGGGGACGGGCGGATAATGCAACAGGCGAAGCACCGAATTGCCGTCCTTGACGGCGTGATCGAACCAATCGGGCGCGAGCCCGAGATGCCGCGCGATCGCCGACAGCAGCCGGTCGCCCGCGACGTCGAGCGCGGCGAACAGCTCGATGAAGGTCTCGCGGAAGCCCTCGGGCTGGTCGGGCCAGACGTTGGGCGCCATCTGCGCCTCGAAGCGGTGGCCTTTCGCCAGTTCGCGGCCGACATGCCAGAATTCCTTGAGGTCGACATGCGTCGCGCCCTTGGCGATTTCGGTCTTGAACGGCGTATAACCGCGCGCACCACCGCCGCCCGCGCTGAAATAGCTGCGCTTGGTGTCCTCGGGCAGCGCAAAGAACGCCTCGGTCATCGCCCAGGCGCGCGCGATCAGATCGGCGGGGACGCCGTGGTCCGACACGACCGCAAAGCCGAACCGCTCGAACGAATCGCCCAGCGCCGCGGCAAAGGCGGCAGGATCGGCGGCTTCGTCGGCGAGCGACAGCGGCGGGACTTCGGCGGTGGGGGTGTCGAGCATGAGACGCGTCCGTGATACTGGCAAAGCGCGAAGATAGCGCCGATTTGCCGCCGCGTCAGCCCCGCGGGGATCAGCGGGCCGCTCCTGCGTGCCGTAAAACGCGGATCGGCTCTAGCGAATCGGCTCGCAGGCGATGCCATCGGAGTCGCCGTCCATCTCCGGACGGTAGCCCGGCTCGCCCTCATAGATCGGCGCGGTGTTGGCAGCGCGCGCATCGTTGCAACCGCCCCACGCGTCGCCCGGCTGCGGCGCGCGGGCACGCATAAGGCCGGCCTGTACCGCGACGGGTTTCACCGCTCCGACGATTCTGGCGCGCCCATCGTCGCCGAAGGCGAGCGAGCCCGCGCCGACAATTCCGCCAAGCGCTGCCGCAACGCCCAACATCGGGAGTGCCCCGCCGCGTTGCGTATCCCGGTCGGGTATATTCGCCGGTGTGGATCGCGTGCGAACGGGTTTGTGTAAGCTCATCAAAGCTTTGTGGCGACGAAGAGTGAAGGAGCGGTTTCGATGGACACGGGAATGGTGTCGAAGCGCATTGCACAAAAGTCGCAACGCAAACGTCGCTGACCGCCGGAAGTCGGTCGCAGCGGATCGCGGGTGTCACAAAGGAAACACCGCGATCCGCCATGATTTCGTCAGATCAGGCGTCTTATGAGGCGAGGTTCTCCATCACCTTCTTGTGCAGCCAGACGTTCATCGTCGCGCTGTCGTTGATGTCGCCGGTATAGCCGAGCTCATGCGCGAGCGAGACGCGGTTTTCGTGGCTCGGGTCGAGATCGAGCACCTTCATCAGATCGACGATCGAGGTCTGCCAGTTGAGCGGCTGGCCCTTCTCGGCGGCCTTCTGCGTCAGGACGGCGTTGACGTCGATCTTTGCAGCAGGCGCTGCGGGCGCGGGAGCCGCAGCCGGGGCAGCCGCAGGGGCGGGGGCAGGCGCAGCTGCAGCTGCAGCCGGTGCCGGGGTGGGGGCTGCTTCGACCGGCGTCGGCTTGTGGCCCCAGATCGCGTCCTTGATCATACCGAAAATGCTCATTGGCTTGCTCCTCTCACGTTGAGACTGGAGAATGCCTCGCTTCGATGTCCGTTCCGCGACGGTTGCAACGACGTGCGGACCAGCTGCACGCTTTGCGGGGTGACCAGCGCGGCCGAGTCGGGCATTGCGCGCGGCATGTCTGTTTCCCCGCAACGCCCGATGATGGACTCGCCCCCGCTGCGGCTGGTCGAGTTCGTCCCCCTGATCGCGTCGCTGATCGCGCTTGCGTCGCTCGGTATCGACACGATGCTGCCCGCCCAGCCCGACATCGCCCGCCGGCTCGGCGTCGATGCGATCGTCGATGCGCCGCTGATCATCACGGTGTTCGTCATCGGGCTCGGGATCGGTCAGCTGATCCACGGTCCGCTGACCGATCGCTATGGCCGGCGCCCGGTGCTGATCGTCGGGCTGGTCCTCTTCATCGTCGGCAATCTGTGCGCCGGGCTGGCGAACAGCTTCCCGCTGCTGCTGACCGTGCGCTTCCTCAGCGGGCTCGCGATTGCCGCGAGCCGCGTGGTGACGATCGCGCTGATCCGCGATTGCTTCTCGGGCCGTGCGATGGCGCAGGTGACGAGCCTTGCCTTCATGGTGTTCATGGCGGTGCCGATCGTCGCGCCGAGCATCGGGCAGGGGATCCTGCTGATCGGATCGTGGCGGCTGATCTTCGAGGTGATCGCAGGCGGCGCATTGCTGTGCCTGATCTGGTTCGTCTTGCGCATGCCCGAGACGCTGCGCCCCGAAAACAGATCGCCGCTGTCGATCAAGACGACGCTGGCGGGCTGGCGCCAGACGCTGTCGGACCGCTATTCGGTCGGCTACACGATCGCCGCACTGATCGCGCAGGGCGCGATCTTCGGCTATCTCGGGTCGATCCAGCCGATCATGGAGCGCGTCTTCCACCGCCCCGAATGGCTCGGCGGCGTGTTCGCGGCATCGGCGGGAACGATGGCGGTCGCCAATCTGCTCAACTCGCGGATCGTGATGACGCTCGGGATGCGGCGCATTTCGCAAACCGCATTGGTGGTGATGATCCTGTCGTCGGGCACCGGCGCGGTGGTCGGCTGGTTCGGCGACGAACCGCTGCTCGTCTTCGTGGTGCTGCAAGCGATCACGATGGCATGCTTTGGCCTCGCCACCTCGAACATGTCGGCGATGGCGATGGAGAATATGGGGTCGATCGCCGGCGTCGCGTCGAGCGTGCAGGGGTTCTTCGGCATCACGATGGGCGCGATCGTCGGCTGGGCGATCGGCCGCAGCTTCGACGGGACGACGGTGCCGCTCCATCTGGGGTTTCTGGTGGCGGGCGTATCGGGTATCGTGATCGCAGCGATCGTCGAGCGCGGGCGGTTATTTCGCCCCAGTTGACGCAGTTTAATCGGCAAAGCCGGAACCGTTGCCCGCTTGCACGGTTCGCTGATGAAACGATCCAGCATACTGCGGGAGCGTCGGGAGAGCGAAGATGAGCATCGGTGGACATCAGGTACCCGGCGAGGGCACGGGCGACGACGGTTTCGACGAAGAAGGCTATGACGAGAGCCAGCGCGCGGAAATTCTGGAAGTGACGCGCGACGGGCCGAGCGACGGCACGCTGCTGACCGATATCGCCCCCGATATCGGGACGCGCGACGACGATGACGACGATCTCGAAATGGAAGACGATGAAGTCGGCGAGGAAGACCCCGATGCCGATGAGAGCGACGACGATGAGGACGAAGACGACGTCCAGGACGAGCTCGACGGCAACACGGCCGACGATGACGACGAGTTGAGCGATCGAGACGACGCCGCCTTGCGGCCGTGACGGGGTGCCGCGGACGGGCCGATCGGCGTTCCCGTCCGCGGCCTCTTGAGGCTGTATCCCGGGTGGGTCTGATGCCCGGTGTCTGGCACGCTTCGCCGTTTTGCGACGGGGCGGGAGGAACGGGCAAGCGGGTGCGCCGTTTATCGGGCCCGACCCTCTTGTGTTTGACGAGTATCAGTCATGAAGCGTTTGTTGACCGTATCTCTGCCGCTCGTGTTCGTCGCGGCGTGTTCCGGGACATCCCCCAGCCAGACCAATAGCATCGACATCAACGCGGCGGCGGTCCGCGCGCAGCAAAGCGTCGATGCCTATAACGCGGACGCGCCGGTCGAGATCGCCGAACCCGACGCGGTGACCGAAAACGATGTGACAGCCGCCACCGGGAGCAACAGCGCCGAACGCACGCCGCTCGATCCGCCGGCGCCGGGAACGCCGGGCGGACTGCCCGACGACCGGACGCCGGTTTCCGAAGCCCCCTTCACTCCGGACAGCGCGCAAGGTGCGGCCAACGTCGTGCAGACCTATTACGCGTTCCTCGGCGAACGGAAGTACGCGCAGGCGCTCGCACTGCGCGAGCCGAAGGCAGACACGGCCGCCTTTGCGGAAGGTTTTACCGCCTACAGCGAATACCACGCCAATGTCGGTGCGCCCGGCGCGATCGATGCGGGGGCCGGTCAACGCTATGTCACCGTGCCGGTCCAGGTCTATGCGCGGTTGAAGCGCGGTGGAACCCCGGTGTACGAGATCGGCTCGGCCACGTTGCATCGCAGCGGCGATATCGATGGCGCAACCACGGCGCAGCGCACGTGGCGCATCCAGTCGATCGATTTGAAGCCGGCGCCGAAGCGCTAACTGCGGCAAGGTCTGGGCGCGCTCAGGACTTCATGGCGTTGGCCAGTGTGGCCAGATCGTCCGCGTTCACCGCCACGCCTGCCGCATCGGTATCGTCCGACGCGTTCGCCATCGTCGCCGCCCGGTTTGCCGGAGGACCGAACCCGACCGTATCGATCGCGGTCCACAGGATACCCGCCGCCCACAACAAGGCGCTCCATCGACTCAGGAAGATTTTGCGGAACGGCATCGCCGAACGTGTACGCCAGTCGGGTTAACGCGCCGCAAAACCCCGGCGCGCGGCTATGGCGTTTCGGCGGCGGGGTCGCGTTCGGCGGTCTCTGCAGCCTTGGCGAGCTTTCTGGCCGATCGGCGCGCGGCGGTGGGGGTTAGCGACGCTGCGAGCCCGTCGGGGCCATCGAGGATCACTTCGCCATGCTCGGCGGCGGCCTCGATCGGATCGTCATACGGTAATCGGGCCACATCGCGTCTCCATGACTGGACAAAACGCAAACATCCAGCGCATGTTCCCGCGCCGCGGAGGGGGCCATGTATACCGATCTGTTTCTGAAAACCCATCGTGTTCCAACGATTACCGCCGAAGAGCGCGCCGCGCTCGAGCAGGCGGTCGTGCGGACCGCGACCTATAGCCCCAAGCAGATCATCGTGCGCCAGCAGACCCCGCTGACGCAATGCACGCTGCTGCTCGAAGGCTTTGTCGAACGCTACAAGGACACGCCCGAGGGGCGGCGACAGATCCTGGCGATCCACATTCCGGGCGATTTCGTCGACTTGCATTCGTATCCGCTCAAGCGGCTCGAGCATTCGGTCGCAGCGCTCACCGATGTGCGCGTCGCGCTGTTCCCGCATGCCGACGTCCGCGCGCTGACCAAGGAATCGGCATCGCTCACCGAATTGCTGTGGCGATCGACGCTGATCGACGCGGCGATCAACCGCGAATGGATCGTCTCGATCGGCGCGCGTAGCGCGGCGATCCGGCTCGCGCACCTGTTCTGCGAGATGTATACGCGGCTCAAGCGGATCGGGCAGGCCGAGACGACGACGTTCCCGCTCCCGCTGACGCAAGTCGATCTGGCCGATGCGACCGGGCTGACCGCGGTCCATGCCAACCGGATGCTGCGGCAGTTGCGCGAACGCGGGATGGTCGCGTTCCGACAGGGCGAGGTCGAGATCCTCGACTGGGACGCGTTGCGGCACTTCGCGAAGTTCGATCCGGCGTATCTGTTCTTCGATTAAATCGGGCGTCGCAGCGGCACGGTAGCGATCAGGATCGGAGACGTGGCCGCCCGTGCTCTAGGGGGACGCCGCGCGGCCACGCCCTGTTGCAAAAGCTATCTCTACCGATCCGATCGGCAATGGGCTTGCGCCGAAACGACGGCGTCCTGCGATGGACCGGATCGGGCGCATCGGGCGGCGGCGATCACGCGTCTCCGGCGCGCTCCGACTCGGATGCCCCTTGCGGTCGGCGGCGACTTCGCGTTGGAAGCGGGAATGCCCAAGCTTCGTGCAGACCAACTCCTCGTCGATCGCGGCCTCGCCGAGAGCAAGACCCGCGCGCAGGCGCTGATCATGGCCGGCCTGGTCTTTGCCGGCGAGCGCAAGATCGACAAGCCGGGGCAGGCGATCGCCGACGATGTGCTGCTCGACGTGCGCGGGCGCGATCATCCCTGGGTCTCGCGCGGCGGTATCAAGCTGGCGCATGGCCTCGATACCGTCGGTTGGGACGTCACGGGCGCGGTGGCGATCGATGTCGGCTCGTCGACGGGTGGCTTTACCGACGTCTTGCTGCAACGCGGTGCGATGCGGGTCTACGCGGTCGACAGCGGCACCAACCAGCTCGCCTGGAAATTGCGGCAGGACCCACGCGTCGTGGTGCACGAACAGACCAGCGCGCGGATTTTGACCGAGGTGCACATCCCCGAGGCGGTCGACCTGATCGTCTGCGACGCGAGCTTTATCGGCCTTGCCAAGGTGCTGGAAACGCCGTTGCGTTTCGCCAAGCCCGCGGCAAAGCTCCTTGCGCTGATCAAACCGCAATTCGAGGCCGGGCGGGGCGAGGTCGGGAAGGGCGGGGTGGTCCGCGACCCCGCGATCCATGCGCGCGTCTGCGACGAGGTCTCGACTTGGGTCGTCGCGCAGGGGTGGTCGGTCGCAACGATCGTCGAGAGCCCGATCACCGGCCCCGAGGGGAATGTCGAATTCCTGATTGCTGCAACGCGGGACATTCCGCCCGCAATGCCCTGAAATTAGCAGCTACATGCGGCAGAATCTCGTATATGGCCGGATTGGCCGTCACGTCGGGGATCGGCGCGGCGCAATCGAGGCGGGAAGGGCGTAGGGCTTGAGAGAGATCGCATCGAAGCAACAATTGCGGCTGGCGTTCCTGCGCTGGGCGGTGGTGACGGTGCCGCTCGTCCTGCTGCTCGGCTTCACCGCCGCGCGACTGGCGCCGGGCGGATCGCAGAACGCCTGGTATGGTGCGTTGGTGAAGCCGCGGCTGACTCCGCCCGACTGGGCCTTTCCGGTCGCCTGGACGCTGATCTACATCCTGCTCGGGCTCGCGCTGGCGATGATCCTGTATGCGCGCGGCGCGCGGCTGCGTACGCTCGCCATCCTGCTGTTCGTGGTGCAACTGGCGGTCAACCTCACTTGGTCGCCGATCTTCTTCGGGATGCATCAAGTGACCGTCGCGCTCGGCATCGTCGTCGCGATGTTCGCATTGACGCTCGCAATGGCGTTGGTCTTCGCGCGAATCCGCCCGCTCGCGGCGGTCCTGCTTGTGCCCTATCTTGCGTGGCTGGTCGTTGCCTTCTACCTCAATTACGGGATCATGGACTTGAATCCTGGCGCGGAAACCCTTGCGCCGTCGTCGTCCACCACCCAAATCATCAAGATCTAACGCGACTGGATTTTCGTCTCATGCAATCCGACAACAAGATTTTCGACGACTTCGCCAAGCTCCTCAACGGCGCAGCCGGGACGCTGGCAGGCGTGGGGCGTGAAGCCGAAGCCGGCGCACGCGCGCGCGCCAAGGAGTGGATCGGCGGGCTCGATTTCGTCTCGCGCGACGAGTTCGACGCGGTCAAGGCGATGGCGGCGGCTGCCCGAGACGATGCCGATGCCTTGCGCGCCCGGCTCGATGCACTTGAGGCCAAGCTCGCTACGGCGCCAAAGGCGGAAGGCTGATCTGATCTTTTCCACAGATTTCTCGGCGCTTGGGCCCTCGGGCCAGTGCGTTGCCTGTTGCGGGGCACCTACATCCTGTAATGCGGGTGCGGGAGACGTGTTGTGATGCTCGATGAAGCCGATTTCGACCGCGACGATGCCGCACCGATCGACATGCTCGAAAGCTATTTCGCAGCGCACGGCTGGGAGCATGAGCGGCAGGACGACGAAGTCATCGCCAAGGTCAAGGGCAGCTGGACGCAGTACGAGCTTCGCGCGCTGTGGCGCGAGGAAGACAGCGTCATCCAGTTCCTCGCTTTCCCCGACATCCGCGTCGCGGATGACCGGCGCAGTGCGATCTACGAGGCGATCGGGCTGATCAACGAACAGCTCTGGGTCGGGCATTTCGAACTGTGGTCGTCGAGCGGGATCCTGCTCTATCGCCACGCTGCAATGATCGAGGGCGAGGGCGGCACGATGTCGCTCGGGGCCGCCGAGTTGCTCGTCGAAAGCGCGATCGACGAGTGCGAACGCTTCTATCCGGTCTTCCAGTTCGTCCTGTGGGGCGGCAAGACCCCCAAGGAAGCGCTCGCCGCGGCGATGACCGAGACGCAAGGCGAAGCGTGACGCTCGGTCGCGTCTGGATGATTGGGTGTGGCAATATGGGCGGCGCGATGCTGCGCCGCTGGATTGCGAGCGGCGTGCTCGCCGGCGACCAGTTCGATGTCGTCAACCGTGCTGACCGCGCTTTGCCCGATGGCGTGCGGCAGTCGCGCGATCTTCCTGGTGGCGATTTGCCCGATGCCGTCATCCTCGCGATGAAGCCGCAGCAGATCGATGACGTGGCGAGCCGGTTTGCCGCGCGGCTTGCGGGTGTTCCGATACTCGTCTCGATCCTCGCGGGGGTCGAGGACTCCGCGCTGGCGGCGCGGTTCGATGCGCAGACGATCGTCCGCGCGATGCCCAATCTGCCCGTCGCGATCGGCAAGGGCGTGGTCGCACTCGAGTCGTCGAGCCGCGACGACGCTGTGCGAGCGGACGTGGTCGCGCTGATGGCGCCGCTCGGGCTGGTCGAATGGGTCGATCCGGCGCAGTTCGACGCGGTGACGGCGCTTGCCGGCAGCGGGCCGGCGTTTCTCTACCGCTTCATCGATGCGCTTGCGGCGGCTGGCGTCGCCAATGGTTTGCCTGCGGCGCAGGCCGAGCGCCTCGCGCTCGCGACCGTCGAGGGGTCGGCGCTGCTCGCCGCAGCGGCCGAGATCGCGCCGGGAGCGCTTGCCGAGCACGTCGCAAGTCCGGGCGGTTCGACTCGTCGCGGGCTCGACGTGCTCGATGATCGCGACGCGCTGAAGGCGTTGCTCACCGAAACGATCGCCGCATCGACGCGACGTAACGCCGAAATGGCGGCCGCGGCGCGCGGATAAGCGACGCCGCGTCGGGGGTGCTTAGCCGCGCAGTCCGGAGAGGCGCGACAGGTCGTCCTCGCCGATCATGCCCTCGAGCACCGACCAGAACCCCGACACCGATTGCTGCCCGGCGCGCGCATAGGCCGAGGCCCAATGTTGGCGTACCGTCTCGAACAGTTCGGTCTCGAGTGCGGCGCCTTCGGGGGTGAGCCGCAACAGCCGTTGGCGGCGGTCACGTTCGCCGACGCGCGTCTCGACCATCGCGCGGTCGACCAGTTCGTTGAGCACGCGGCCGAGCGATTGCTTGGTGATCCCGAGCAGCCCGAGCAGCGCACTGACGGTGAGATCGGGATGCCGTGCGATGAAATAGATCGCGCGATGATGCGCCCGCCCGAGGCCGATCGCCGCAAGGCGGGTTTCGGTCGTGCGCGCAAGCGTGCTCTGTGCGAAATACATCAGCTCGATCCCGCGCCGGATTTCGGGTTCGCGCAGGAATAGCGGTGAGGCGGAGGCGATTGCGGTGGCCATTGTTGACCGCCTTTGGCGCACCCCGTACACGCCTTCAATCCCCAAATTGTAACAGAATGTCGCATTCCATGCAGCAAAATCGTCTCGACGCGCACAGCCTTCCTTCGGACGC
Organism: Sphingomonas sp. AAP5; assembly: GCF_004354345.1. Taxonomy (NCBI): domain Bacteria; kingdom Pseudomonadati; phylum Pseudomonadota; class Alphaproteobacteria; order Sphingomonadales; family Sphingomonadaceae; genus Sphingomonas; species Sphingomonas sp. AAP5. The sequence goes on from NZ_CP037913.1 coordinate 654,727, forward strand.
AACCTCGGCCCCCGTCTTCGCGATCGAACCGCATGCAACGCCGATCCCGCTCGACGAGCGCAGTGCGATGTTGGTCGATCCCGGCTTCGGCCGTGTCTTTACCGATCACATGGTCACCATCCGCTATAATGAGCGCGACGGCTGGCACGATGCCAAGATCGTCGCGCGCGCGCCGTTCCAGATGGATAGCGCGTCGGCGGTGCTGCATTATGCGCAGGAGATTTTCGAGGGGATGAAGGCGTATCGCTTGCCTGACGGTGGCGCAGCGCTGTTCCGCCCGTTCGAGAACGCCGCGCGCTTTCGCCGCTCGGCCGAGCGGATGGCGATGATCCCGTTGCCCGAGGCGCTGTTCGTCGAATCGGTCCGCGCGCTGGTCCGCCAGGAAGCTGGCTGGATCCCCGAGATCGACGGCGGCGCGCTATACCTGCGGCCGTTCATGATCGCGAGCGAGGTGTTCCTCGGCGTGAAGCCGTCGACCGAATATCTCTATGCCGTGATCGCCTCGTCGGTCGGTGCCTATTTCAAGGGCGGCGCGCCGGCGGTCACGCTGTGGGTGACGCAGGACTATACGCGCGCTGCACCCGGCGGAACTGGCGCGGCGAAGTGCGGCGGCAACTATGCCTCCAGCCTGATCGCGCAGGCCGAGGCGACGCGGCACGGCTGCGACCAAGTGCTGTTCCTCGACGCGATCGAGCGGCGCTGGATCGAGGAACTGGGGGGGATGAACATCTTCTTCGTGTTCGACGACGGCAGCATCGCGACGCCGCCGCTGACCGGTACGATCCTGCCCGGCATCACGCGCGATTCGCTGATGATCCTTGCGCGCGATATGGGGCTGGACGTGCGCGAGGCGCCGTATGCGATCGAGCAGTGCCGCGCGGATGCCGAGAGTGGACGGCTGGTCGAGGCGTTTGCTTGCGGTACCGCGGCGGTCGTTACGCCGATCGGCACGATGAAAATGCGCGACGGCGATTTCCAGATCGGGAGCGGTGGCCCGGGCCAAACCACGGTGCGTTTGCGTCAGGCGCTGATCGATCTGCAGCGCGGCACCGCGCCCGATCCGCACAATTGGCTCGAGCGCGTGCTGTGACGTGCGAATCCGGGCTTTCCAAGCTCGGATTCACCGCCTAAAGCACCGCCCTCCCGGATTGGGGCGTCGCCAAGTGGTAAGGCAGCGGCTTTTGATGCCGCCATTCGCAGGTTCGAACCCTGCCGCCCCAGCCAGCACCGCTTAATGCGTTGATGGTCCGAGATAAAATCAGGAAATCTGCCGGATTGGGCCGGTGGGTGTGACGACTCCATGTGGAGTTTGCCATGCCAGCCATTCAAAACGTCGAACGCCGTGGTGCCGTCTATTATTGGCGCCGGACCCTGCGTTTTCAGGATGGTAAGTCTCTTACGCTAAGAATCAGCCTTCGAACGACAGAGCAGTCAGTGGCCCGTCGCATGGCGTGCGCGCTGACCGCGAAGAGCGAGATGCTGATGATGACGCTGAACGACGGCAAACGAACGTCAACGCTGACCATCGAACAGAAAGCGGACATCTTCCGCAGGGCGATGTCGGAGATGCGGGATCAACTCGACCGCAACCACGTCCAGTATCAGCGCACTGATCCCGATGACGCGACCTATATGATCGAGGGGTTGGTCGATATCTACGAGGCGATGCTGCGCGACTTCGTCGTGCATGGGCTGCCACCGGGATCGGGCTCGCGGGACCACGTCGAAGCGCGCTTTGCCAATCTGACCCAGGACCAGCGGGATGGCATCGTCGGTCTTTTTGAGCTGAAGCCGTCCTACGCAGAAGAGATGACCCTGCAGGCGGCGAAGGAAATTGACCGGGTCGGCGGTCCGCATCACGAGGATTCCACGGCGATCGCGCGCAAGGTCATGTTCGAGGGCGGTCTCGCAGCCGCTATGGAATTCCGTCGGCGGATGCGCGATCCGATGGCGCTGTGGTCAAATGTCGATCATGCACCTCGTTACACAACGGTCCCCGCAATCCCGCCCGCAATCCCGCCCGCAATGACCGCACTCGAGCCGACGATCAACGAACCCTGGGCGTCGATGACGCCGTTGCAGGCCGCCGAGCGGTACACCGTAGATCAGCCAAAAATCATGGGAGATGCCAAGCGCAAAGCGCGCTGGACTGACAAGACGAGATCGCAGTTCGTTACCGCGGCACGCTTGCTGGAGAAAAGCTACGGCGCAAAGCCCCTGTGGCGGCTAAAGCGCGAAGATGTTCTTCGCCTCAATACGCACTTTTCAAATCTTCCCCAGAGTCACCACAAGTCATCCAGGCATGATCCGATGACGCTTGAGCAGATCTGCGTGGAGGCCAAACAGGAAATCAAGGAAAAGAAACGGACGCCCGAAACTATCGGTCTCGGGGTCGGTACGACGAACCGTCACATCCTTTTCCTAAAAGACCTCGTTACATGGTTCCGGCGCCATGTGCCAGAAATGCCCATCATCGAGTGGGAAGATTTCGTTTACGAGGACGACCGTAACGCCCGCGATCATCGCGAGGCCTATACTGAGGGCGAGGGCAGGCAGATGTTCTTGTTGCCGATTTGGACCGGCGCCATTTCGCTTGGGAAGCGCATGATCGCTGGCCCTCACGTCTGGCAGGACGCCGGGTACTGGGTCCCGATGATCGCGTGGTACACTGGATTGCGGCGCGAGGAGATTTGCCAGCTGACGTTAGCGGACGTGGACCAAGCTGAGGGCATCTGGTTTCTGATGATCCACGAAGGCGGTGGCGGACGGATCAAGACAAAGGCATCAAAGCGGGCGGTGCCGCTGGCAGCCGAACTGCTTCGCTTGGGACTGCCAGACTATGTTCGCGCGCTCCGTGATGCTGAAGAAACCTTACTGTTCCCCGAGCTGCGAAGTGCCAGCGGTAAGCAAGGGTATGGTGACGTCTTTTACAAAAACTGGTGGATGAAAATTGCAAAGCGGCTTACTTTCATCGAGCCGGGACAAGCGCTTCACTCGTTCCGGCACATGGTCACTACCGAGCTCAAGGACCAGCACGTCTTCCTCGAAGATCGAGCAGACCTTCTCGGCCATTCTGTCCCGGGGGAGACTGCAGGCCGTTATTCGAAGATGGCTAAGCTCCAGAGGCTGAAAGAGGCGGTGGATAAGATCCCGGTGGTAACAAGCCACCTCGTAGGAGCGCCGGTCGTACTGCTTTCACAGGATCGCCGAGGGCCCAGGAAAGCGCGGACCGCTTATCCGCGCCAAAATGCCCCGGTGCCGGCCATCGTCAGAAAGGAAAGAAGCTAACTGCATGTTTTGTGTAATGGCCGTTAAAAGCGGCATCGCGTGCGTTGATCGCAAGCGCTGCGGGCTGGTACATTTGTACAGCGATCCAGCGCTTTTTGCTCTGTGGGCGAGGCGATGTGAATGTGCGCCGCGCTAGTATCAGCGTGCTCGAGCCATCGCTGAAGCAGCGCGTTGGCCAGCTTGAACTTCGCTTCCTAATTTGGCGCGGCTAACGATCATGCGCATCTGCACTGATCGACAGCGATCAAGCCAACCAGAATTTGCAACTGAGCAGCCTCCGATCCTTACATCGCGAACCGGATTGGCGTGCCGCTGATATGGCGAATTTATCCTGCGTATTGTCCGTTTAGAATCTCCTTGGGAGCTATGCTCACAACAACGAATGTGTATTGCGCCGCATCTAAGTCATGTAAGTGCAGATTGCCGACTACGGGTTAAGCCGTTGGTAGTGAAACCGATATAATCGGCCAGTGGCAGTGCCGACCTGGGAGGGTGACGTTGGGGGTGGGATGGAACTGCACGACATGCCTGGGATGACCTGACGTCATGCTCGGCCAACGATGAGCGTTGAACTCGACGAATTGCAGGCGCGCCTCATGTCGCATTTCGCGGCGCTGAGCGACGTGCGTCGTGCGGCCGGCCAGCCGGTTTTCGCGCTCGAACATGGGCTCGACCGGGAAGGCATCGCGGCGCTGTCACGGATGCTGAAGGCTCGGTTCAACGTTGGCGGCGCCATCCTCGACAGGCACTGGCTGCTCTGGGTCGTCTGGGCGACTGAGCAGGGGTACGACTACGACGGTGGGGAATACTGGCACACATTCGAGCGAAGGATGCCGCGCTGGGAAAGCTCCTGGCGACCGCACCTGCGAACGTGGTTCACGAAGTTTCAGTCCAAGTATGACGGGCTCAAGCCGACGGGGCGTTGGGCCAAATTCTTCTCGATCATCGCTTGGCCCATCACCCACGCTCTTCTGCCGAAGGATCTCCAAGCCCAGTTGGCGGGCACGCTTTACAGCATGCGCTTCCAACTGGTCACCCGCCTCCATCTGCCGCCGGCGGAGATTGGCAGGTTCGTTTCGCGACGGTCCTATGACGCGAGTTCGCGACTTCGAAACTTCCTCGAGCAGGAGGAACTCGCGGGCCGGATCATCCTCGCCCTTCTCGGTGACACGTCCACCGCCACCACGAGTGCGATCCACGCCGACACCTTGAAGCGTATCGTCGAGGATCTCGAGGGAGCCCGTCATGCCCGCCAATGGTTGCGCGACACCCGTCGAGAAGTTGAGGTGGCGACGCTGAAGGGGGCTGCGCGACCCGGCGCGGCGGGTGTGGTACAGGCCGCCGGGGCCCGATCCGGAGAAGCGGAACGGTCCCCGAACGTTCGCCCCTCGCTGATCCTGCGGAGGACGGCGATCGACGCTTGGACTGCCATCGTCGAGATCCCGAGCTTCCGGGAAGTCGCCGACGTAGCTCCCGAACTGGGCCAGTTTCTCCGCCGTACGCGCTGCAGAGTGGCTGGCTCGACGGACTGGCTTCCGGCAGGTTGGCTGATGATGGGTGCGCAGCGAAGGGTCCTGGCGAAGTGGCCGTCGCCGAACGAGCCGGTGGTCACTTTCGAGAAGCCAGATCCAGTCATGGATCATCTTCTGTCGGGAGAGGCTCGCATCGGCGCGGGCCCTGCATGGCTGTTTCGCATCGGTCCGGATGGCCAGGCGATTGAGATCCTGAGCCGCCTGGTTCGTCCCGGCAAATCCTACGTGCTCGTCTCGAACGCTGAACTTCCTGTTCTATCGATGGCGAACTCGGCCACGATTGGTTGCGCTGGCGTGACCGCGACCCGGCTCGAGATACCGGCCGCTCTCACCTCAGCGCAGATCGCGGAATTAAAGTCGGCTGGGCTCGCCGCGGCACAGACCGTCAGGATCTGGCCGGCGGGACTTGCCGCGCGAGGATGGGACGGCGAAGGTTCGACGGAATGGCTCGACGGGGAGGCTCCATGCTTCGCGATCGAGCACGATCATCCCGTGGACAGGTACGAGCTTCGGTTGGGGACCGGGCAGACGACGAGCATACCTGCGGGCGCGCCAGGCGAGGCGACTTTCGTCCGGCTCAAGCCTCTGCCTTGCGGGAACCACGTGCTGACCGTGAAGGCGGTGCGCAGTCCGACTTCGGCCGACCTCGCGCAGCAGCCACTTGAGGGTGTCGTGGCCATCGCCGTCCGTCCCCCGAGCCCCTGGGTCAGCGGGACCGTCGGCCACAATGGTCTGATCGTCGCCTGCGAACCTCCCGAGCCCTCCCTCGACGATTTCTGGGAAGGCCTCGCCAGCCTGAGCGTGCTCGGACCGAAGGGTGCCCATGTGACGGTCTGCGTGGAACTTCTCGACGGCGCCGGCACGCAGATCGCGAGCGAGCAGATCGGGCAGTTGACCCTGCCGCTTGGTGTCGACACGTGGCGCAAGGCGTTTGCCGCCTTCGTCGGCAAGGAGAAGAATCCTTGGGCGTACCTCGAGGCGAGTTCGGGCCGGCTCGTCGTCGATGGCGAGGAACTCGGGGTTTCGCACATCCCGTTGCACCGCGTGGTCGCGCCGGTCCGTTGGGTATGGCACGCGTTGCCGAAATCGACGCTTCTCAAACTCGTCGATGACCACGATGCGGAAACGCCACTGACTGTTGATTTCCGGAACTTCGCCTTTCCGGCGAAGCGTGAGGAACTCACGTCAAGTGCGGCCACCGGGGGCATGGAACCACCCACTTCCGGTGGCCTGTTCGTGGCTACCTACGGGGACCATCGCGAGGCGCTCATCGTCAGCATGCCCAGGGTGGATGGCGGTCTTGGAGGATTGCTCGTCAATCCCAATTTCGATGCGGTGCCGGACAGCGCTGATGGTTTGCTGATGCTTCTCGGCGCAATCGCCAGTTGGTCCGACGTAAGGACGGTAGGCACGCTCGGTGCGGAACGGCGCGATCACATCGTGTCGCGGTTGAAGGAGCGTGTTTTCGCGCAGCTCTGCGGTCCACGGTGGGCCTACGCTGAGGAACGGTTCCGCAGCGGAGTCCAAGGCGCTGCGGCCACGGCGCCCATGGTGGATTACTTCAATCCGACAAGGCAGTTCGGCACGGTGCTCGTCCGTGACGCGTCCAAGTACGCGAGGATGCCGGATCACGTCCGCCTTCGTGAATTCTCCTCGCTGGCACACCGTTACGGCTTGAAGGGGCACGCCCATTGCAAGGCCGCGCTCGAGTTCTGCGATATCGTCGAGAAGGGGGGGCGCCCTTTGGACCTGGAATTGAAGGCACTCGTCGCGACCGTGTGGAACAATCCGCTGCCGGCTGCCGGTGCGCGGCTGCTTCAACTGGTGGGCGGTCACGCTGATGCCGCGGCGTCGGTCTCCTCGATGGCTGGTGTCGCGTGATCGAGGCCGTCTCGGCCGACGTCGTTCTCGCGACGGCGAGGAAGACCTTGGGGCTGGATGCCGATCACGCATCGGGACTGGACGACACCTATCTCGCCGCGGTCTTGCGCCGCCTTGCAGGTTTTCTGTGTCCATGCTCGCCGAAGACGCTCGTCCGGTCCGTCATCGATAGCCACCGCGCACTCGTGCCCGATGACACGGAATTCGCGGACCGGGTCGGCGAGATGGTCGAGGCTCTCACCGCCGTCGGTGATCTGCTGGAACTGGGCGAGGTGTCCGTTGGCGGCGAAGGGATCAAGGGAACGTGGCTGTTCGCCGCGCCGCCGTCCTTCGTGGCGCGGGAAAGCGGCAGCGTTTTCCTGCTTGGACTCTCCGCGGACGAGGCGACGCCGCTACCCACCGAGATGCGCTCGCGGATCGCCGCTCGGGGCGCCTCAAGGACCATTTCTCCGCAGCTCGGCGAGGAGCTCGCCGCAACCTTGCGCGACCTTGGAATGCGCGAGTTGTCCGCTGCCGCGTGGCGAAGGGCGCCTAAGGTCGAGACCGCCGAAAAGTTGGTCGCGAACTACGACGATCGACTGTCGGTGCAGCGTTCCTCAGGCGAAATTCCGGACCTCCTCGTTCTCGATGGGACGAGACGGACCCGAAGCTACAGGGCGCGCTGGGTCGCACCGCAGGCGCAGAGCGGGAACTTCATAGTCCGTCGCCCCCAGGCTTACGGCGCGGATCTATGGGGATACGCCGAATTGCAGAGCGGATTGCCGCGGAAGCTGATCGACTTGCCCCTACCGGGAGGCCGGTGGCGCGGCTGCGACGTGGCTTGGCGCATCCAGATGGCTCTCGACGCTATCGCCGGCCGTCCGCAGGAGTATCGACTGACGGGGGTCGCTGGCGGAACCCGCATCGACTTCTACTCGCCGATACCGGACTGGGCGCGCCGCAGGCTTTCGGCGGTCGGTGAAGAGATCACGCCCGAGGGGTGTCTGATGTCCTTCGTGGTGAACGATGACGAGATAGGCGCTGAGGAACGGTTCGTAAGAGAACTCCTGTTCCTGACGCGCGCAACTGATTGAGGAAAATACTCAGATGGCACGCACCATTCAGGAAACGATCGACCATCTGCACTCCTCGCTGAAGGAGTACATCGAGGCCACGTACCACATTGGCGATCCCAAGCTGATCGACCAGCGGCGGGAACTGCTCGAGAGGACAGGCGTCACACATCAGGAGCCGTTCCTCGAATCCACGCCCAAGTATCAACTCGGCAAGCGTTTTCGTGACGTTGCCGGGCTGCCTGCGGCCGCCCTTACAATCTACAATCTGCTGTCGAAGCCGACGGCGGCTCGCGGTCGCCTCCTCTTCGATCCGCCGTATCGGCACCAGGGCGACGCGATCCGGCACGCGCTTATCGACGGCAAAAACCTCGTCATCATGACCGGTACCGGCTCGGGTAAGACGGAGTCCTTCCTGCTCCCGATCCTGGGCAAGTTCGCACGCGAGGCCGCGGATCGTCCTGCCTCCTTCGGCGGCCAGCCAGCCATGCGGGCGCTGCTCCTCTACCCGATGAACGCGCTGGTGAACGACCAGTTGGGCCGTCTGCGGGCGATCTTCGGCGATCCGGAGGTGGTCGACCAGTTCACGAAATGGGCGGGCCGGCCGCCGCGCTTCGCCCGCTACACCAGTCGCACGGCCTACGCCGGGGTGAGGACCAGTAAGAAGGACAGCCGGAAGCTCACTTCCTTCGAAGAGTTCTACGTCGAAATCGAGCGAACGGCGGCTGGAGCTGAATCCGACGATCAGGTCGCCGCCGCTCATCTCCGGTCCCAGTTGAAGGAACGCGGAAAGTGGCCGGCGAAACCGGATCTGGAGAAGTGGTTCGGAGCGAAAGGCTCACGCTGGATCGATCCTAAGACCCAGGAATTCCAGCGGGCGGTGACGCTTCCGCGGGATTCCGAGTTGATTACGCGCCACGAGGTGCAGGCGGCTTCTCCCGACCTGCTCGTGACGAACTACTCGATGCTCGAGTACATGCTTATGCGACCTATCGAGCGGTCGATCTTCGACGAGACGCGCGACTGGCTTGCGGCAAATCCGGGCGAGAAGATGACGGTCGTCCTCGACGAGGCGCATCTCTACCGCGGTGCGGCTGGCGCGGAGGTCGGCCTGCTGTTGCGTCGATTGCGCGACCGGCTGGGCATTCCCGAGGAGCGCTTCCAGATCATATGCGCCACCGCGAGCTTCAGCGATCAGAATTATGCGGACGAATTCGGCGCACAACTGTCAGGGGTGCCGAAGGAGACGTTCGTTCCGATCACCGGTGATCTCGACATGCGACCGCACGCTGCAGTCGGCACGAAGGTCGAGGCCCAGATACTTGCCGATCTCGATCTCGGCGACTTCTACTCCTCCGACGAGGCGACTCGGATGAGCGCGATCGACGCGTTCCTCAAGCATCGCGGCGTGTCTCCGGGCGCGGGCATGGAGCGGGACCTCTTCGAGGCGTTGAAGGATTTCGCTCCCCTCGGGCTTCTGGTCAACAGGACGATGGGATCCGCGCAGCCTGTGGCCGAGCTTGGACACGATCTCTTTCCCGACACCCTGGAGATCGCGAACGAGGCGGTGACCGCGCTTCTGGCTCTCGGGAGTGTCGCTCGCGAAGAGCCCGACGCCGCTGGATTGCTGCCTTGCCGCATCCACAACTTCTATCGTGGATTGCCGGGACTTTGGGTCTGCATGGATGCCGAATGCGCGGAACTCGCCGAAGAGGATCGGAGCGGCATCTGCGGCAAGATGTACAGCCAGCCGCACGAGACCTGCGGATGCGGATCGCGCGTCCTGGAATTCTACACGTGTCGCAATTGCGGCGCAGCACACGCTCGCGCGTATTCCGACGACATCGACGCACCCAATGCACTGTGGTCTGAGCCGGGCCGGCGCCTTCGCATGCCGGGAGGTGAGACGGCACCGCTGCTGGATCTCGACCTTCTGCTCGAGGAGCCCAGGAAGATCGAGGTTGCGGAGATCGCGGACTACGACCTCGACACCGGCCGGCTCACGCAAGGCCGCCGCACCAGGTCGGTGTACATCAGGAAGGATCGGTTCACGCCGCCTGTTGATGAGGATGGCGAGTCTGACACGAATTCGGACCGGCGCGGTCAATTCGTCCCGTGCGCGGTATGTGGCGAAACTGCGCGGGGACGCACGACGGTTCAGGATCACCAGACGAAGGGCGACCAGCCCTTCCAGGCGCTGGTGTCGCGCCAACTCTCTGTGCAGCCGCCGGGCAAGCAGCCGGCGACGCGGTTTGCCCCACTTCGGGGTCGCAAGGTGCTCGTCTTCTCCGACTCGCGTCAGGTCGCAGCGCGACTGGCGCCCAACCTCCAGATGTACTCGGTCAGGGATGCGCTCCGTTCCCTGATCATTTGGGGCTGGGGCCATCTTGAGAAGCCTCCGCTGCTCAAGTCGATGCTGAGCCTCGATGAGTTGTATCTGGCGGTGCTGCTCGCCTCGCAAGGTCTTGGGGTCCGCCTGAGGCCTGAGAGAAAGATTGGCGAGAACTTTTCCGCCGCAGAGGAGATGGTGGCCAAGGCGATCGCCGAAGGCGCGCTCACCGACGAGTCCAGGCTCGTGACCCTGTGGATGGAGATGCGCAGCGAAACCCCTCCGGACGCGCTGCTCGACGACATCGTGAAGACCGTTCAGGACAAGTATCTCGGCCTGGAGGCACTTGCTCTCGCGTCGCTGTGCGAGCGCTCCAGCAAGTCCAAGGACATCTGCGCCCTTCCGTCGATCCCCGGCCTTGCCGAGAACGACGAGGACAAGCTGGCGCTCGCTCGGGCGTGGTTGCGTTGCTGGCGTCCAGTTGGCTTCTGGCTCAACGTGATGCCACCCGTCTGGTACAAGCGTCCGAAGGGGCGCGGCACGAGTGTGGGATCGCGCAAGGGCAAGTTCGAGGCGATGAAGGTCGTCATCAAGAACTCGGACGCAAAGAAGGCCTTCGAGAAGCTCTGGACACCGGCTCTGCTCAGCATCTTCACGACGGACATGGACGCGGGCAACCGTCGCCTCGCTGGCCAGAATCTTTCGCTGCAACTCGTTGGTGACTGGGCCAGGTGCACCAACTGCAAGTCGGTTCACCGGCCGGTGCGGACCATTGCGCATTGCCTCGACTGCGGGAGTGACGCGGTCGCTCCGCTCGACGTTCTCGAAGACCGCGTCTTCACGGCCCGGAAGGGCTATTACCGATCGCCGGTTATGGGGGCCCTCGCGACGCCGCCGGACGTGCCGATGGCCCTGATCGCGGCCGAGCATACCGCCCAGTTGAACGCGCCGCAGAGCGACGACGTCTTCTCGAAGGCCGAGGAGAACGAACTGCTCTTTCAGGATGTCGAACTAACTTGGGGGCCGAACGCCGCCCAGGCGATGGCGATCGACGTGCTCTCGAGCACCACTACGATGGAGGTCGGGATCGACATCGGCGCCCTGTCCGGTGTCGCGCTGCGGAACATGCCTCCTGGACGGGCGAACTACCAACAGCGCGCAGGTCGCGCCGGACGCCGTGGCAATGCGGTGGCGACCGTCGTGGCATTCGGCAGCGCCGACAGCCACGATGAACACTATTTCAGCGAGCCGAAGGAGATGATCTCGGGAAGGGTCATCGATCCGAAGCTCACGCTGGACAACCCCGACATCGTGCAGCGGCACATCCGTGCCTACCTGCTCCAGGCATATCACCAGGCCCGGATCCCGGCGTTCGATCCGGATGCGGCGCCGGATCTCTTCTCGGTGCTCGGGTCGGTGCAGGATTTCAAGACGACCACGGCGCAGTTGAATAGCGCCGACTTCAAGGACTGGCTGACGGCCAATGCGTCTTCGCTCCGCGAACGGGTCGACGCCTGGATCCCAGACCAACTTGCCGAGGCGGATCGAACTGTGCTGCTCGAGGAGATGGTGGAAGATTGCGTCGCCGCAGTTAACGACGCCATAGCGTCGGACACGCTTGGCGGTGCACGTGTAGCCGTTGAAGACGACGATGACGGCGCCGGCGCGAAGGAGGGAGAGGAACTTCCCACGGAGGTAGGGGAGGAGGCACCGGCGCTCAAGGACGTCACCGGAACCCTGCTCGACAGGCTGCTCTACAAGGGCGTCTTGCCCCGGTATGCGTTCCCAACCGACGTCGCGACCTTCAATGTCATCGATCAGGAGCGCTCGACCCCGTATCGTCCGATCATGCGCTTCGCGCCTTCGCAGGGACTGCCGGTCGCGCTTTCACAGTATGCACCGGGGAAGCAGGTCTGGATTTCCGGCAAATGCTACACCTCGGGAGCCATCTACTCCCAGATGTCGAGCGAGCGCTATGACGCCTGGCAGAACCGGCGGCTCTACCGTGAATGCAGCGAGTGCGGCTTCGCCCAGACTGTGAAGCTCGACGCGGGGCTCGAGCGGGACGTGACGGAAGACTGCTTCGCTTGCGGGGGCGAAGGCACATTTGGACCGACGAGGTTCTGGATGCGACCGCCGGGCTTCGCCCACCGGATCGACCAGGAGGAGGTGACGTCCCCGGATGACATGCCGGAGACGAGCTACGCGACGCGGGCGAAGCTCGTGATGCCGACGCCGGCCGATCACGAGAAGTGGATCTGGGTGAACGACCGGATCCGCGCGATGCCGGATCGTGAGCATCTCCTGGTGTCGAACACCGGACCGAAGAAGGAAGGCTACAATTACTGCACGCTTTGCGGAAGGGTCGAAGCATCGGCTGAGGGCACGGCTTCGATATCGAGCCCCCATCCCAAGCCGTACCCCGACAAGGAGGCCACATGCCCGGGCACCGGCACGACCCGGCATCTCGTTCTGGGCACGGATTTCATCACCGACATCGCGTTGTTCTCCCTGCGCGTGGAGGCGCCGTTGAAGCTGAAGCCGGGCTACTACCCCACGGATGTGGCGCTCCGCACCGTCAGCGAAGCGCTTGCGAAGGCGGCATGCAGCATCCTGCAGATCGAAGCGGGCGAACTGATGGCGGAGTATAGACCCGCACTCACGCAAGCGGGCATGGTCGGGTTGGAGGCGGAAATCTTCCTCTACGACACGCTACCGGGCGGCGCGGGGTTCGCCGGGCAGTTGGCCGTCAGGGGATTGGAGCTTTTCCAGGAGGCCCTGACCCTGATGAAGACATGCCCAGAGGACTGCGACGCTTCGTGCTATCGCTGCCTCCGCAGCTTCAAGAACAAGTTCGAGCATGGGCAACTCGACCGCCACGTTGGTGCCGAACTCTTAGAATTCCTCATATCCGATCAGATGCAGCCGTTTAGCCCGAAGCGGGTGACGGCTTCGACGCGCGTTCTACTGCTCGATCTTGAGCGGAGGTTGGACACCCGAGTAATCTACGAGGCGGACGCCACGGTGACTGTGGACGGCATGGGTGAGGTAAGCGCGCCGATCCTCGCCACCGTGCCGGATGGGCGCAGATTTGTGATTGCCCTCACTGGACCTTTGACCAGTGATCATCCCGCCGATCCGCTCATCGCCGAGATGCAGGAGAAATGGGCTGGCGGAAAGGTCATACCGATCAACGAACTGCTCGTTCGCGGCAATCTGCCCACCGCGACGCGAACGGTGGAGGAAGTTCTCCTCGCATGAGCAAGCGTGGTGCGGCCGGATTGGGGATGATCTCGCGATGATTTTGATCACCGGCGTCACGGAGGGCGGCGAGCATGCGGCGGCGAAGCGCTTGGAAAGGCGCATGCTGGACCTGTGGCCTGACCTTGCGCAGAGCCAGGACGATGTCGTTCGCATCTTCGTGGGACTCAAGATGCATGGTCAGAAGATCGAGGATCTCGACCTGGTCGTGATCGGCTCCTTCGCCGAGACGCGCCCGTTCGATGTCGAGTTCAAGTTCTATCCGAGAGAGGGTGAGCCGTTCCAGCCCCGCTCCGCCAGGGTGCGGAACTTCGCCCTCGTGATCGAGGTCAAGTCGCACGACGCGACCGGCGTCCGCTTCGAGAACACGATCGCGTCGGTGCGCTATGTCCGGAACGGTCGCGAAACCTGGGAGAACGTGACGGAGAAGAACCGCAGCCAGATGTTCGAGTTCAAGCGTTGGCTCGACCGTTTCGGCCTCGACAACGTGCATGTTCGGAACCTGGTTCTCTTCACCGGTCTGAGGGAGCGGGATCTGCCCCGCCGCCCGCACAACTGCATCGCGAGCGACACCAGCTTCGAGAGGCTGCTAAACGTGCTTGGCCAGATGGCAAGTCCGAGAGGCGAGGACAGGCGGGTGACCCTATCGTATGGGTCGGACGAGGCGTTTCGGCGGATACTGGCTTCGGACTCTCCACTCTTCTCGATCCTGGAGCCGACGCCGCTAGACCGACGGCGCATGGATCTCATCGCCAAGACGGCTCTGCCCGACGCTTGGCTCGAGGACTTGGGCGAGCGACAGATATTGCTGAAGGGCCGCGGTGGTGTCGGCAAGACGGTGATCCTGCTGCAGATGGCCTATCGTGGCTACGACCAGTCTGGCCTTCGGTCGCTCGTCCTGACGTTCAACAAGGCGCTGGTCGCCGACATGCGTAGGACGATGGCGCTGCTTGGCGTTCCGCGTGGTGTCGAGAAGGGAGGGGTTGCGATCGAGACGGTTCACGGCTTCATCGGCAGGCTGATGATGAAGCTCGGCGTCATCGATTCCTATGACTGCTTCCTCGAGGACTACGAGGCGCACAAGGAGACCCTCCTTTCCTACCTGTCCAGTGGGACCGTCACCCAGGATGATCTCGCCTCGATCATGCAGGTAGATGCTACGAACTTCGATTGGGATCTGGTGTTTGTCGACGAAGGACAGGACTGGCCGAGTGACGAGATCGCGATACTGAACGCGCTCTACGGCGCAAACCGCCTCGTCGTCTCGGACGGTGTCGACCAGTACGTCCGTGATGCGGTTGCGGATTGGTCATCGGGTCTGCCGAAGGGTGATTTCAAGGCCCGTCGATTGCGCAAGTGCCTCCGGATGAAAGCCAATCTCGCGGTGTTCGTCGCCGATCTCGCGCTGACGCTTGGCTTGAACGACTGGGATCTTGATCCGAATCCGGAAGCAGCTGGCGGGCGGGTGATCGTGGTCGAAGGGGATCTCGCCGCTCGGCCGGATTGGGTTGCGAGCCTCGTCGACGAGGCCAGGGCTCTTGGGAATTTCCCCGTGGACCTGCTGGCGTGCGTCCCGCCCGGACGGACGGTCAGGACCTCAGACGGTCCGATGAATGAGGCGGCAGCCGCATTCATGGAGAACGGCGGTACAGTCTGGGATGGCACCTTGCGGGACGTGCGGGAACACTATCCTACGAACCGGGAGGATCTGCGGTTCGTCCAGTACGATTCATGCCGCGGACTGGAAGGCTGGACGACGGTCAACTATCGCCTCGACGAGTTGTGGGAATACAAGTCCCGCCAGTGGTTCGCTGAGGGACATGAGACAGACCCGCTGGTCGAGACGCGGGAGGAGGCGGCAGCCCGTCATGCAGCGCGATGGATCATGATCCCTCTGACCAGAGCTATCGACACACTGGTGATCAATGTCGGCTCCGACCCGAGCCCTTTCAGGGACGCCCTTCGGGAGGTTGCCGAACGGCGGGACGACATCGTCCAGTGGGTCCGGTTCGCCAAACCTGTGACCGATTAGCTATCGATAGCTTGGAGAAGGTCAGTCGCGGCTTCGGCTCTGAGACTTCGTTGAACGCTCGCCGGGCCGAGAAATCTCAGTGAGGCGAGCGTCTCGTCGCGTGCGATGCGGCTGGTCAGCCATCGTCTGCGCCAGGCCGCACCGATCGCTTGGGCACCGACCGCTTCGAAGTCGTCGGATTCCATGCCTAGCAGTGAGGTCCGGGAGCCTTCGCCCAGCTCGCAGGCGTAGAACAGGCGAGGCGTCGCATGATGGAGGATGGTGTCGCTGTCCACGCCCAGCGCGTCCAGGCCTTCGCGGATCTGCCTGAGCCGAGGGCTCGTACCCTCGCCGAACCGGTTGTTGACGCGCCTTGAATCGTGGCGGCTCTGCGCCATTTGGCGCAGAGCCTGTGCCGTCTCGGCGCCAAGGTGGAGAGTGCCGAACCCCCCCGTCTTGCTCTTGCCGATAGAATCCCATTTGAGGTCATGGGCGATGTCGGGATGTTCGGCTGCGCGTAGGATGAGCCGATTGTACTGACTTGAACCCACGCCGTAGAGGCTCGTCGTCGTCAACACGCGCAGATCGGCAGGCTTGGTGACCGCGCGTCCGGCCATCTGGGAAGCGATGACGCTGACCTGTCCGCTGTAGCGTTCGGAATAGTGGTCGCGGACCTCCTTGGAGGCAAGCAGCAGAGCGACGAGCTTGCCGCCAATGATCTCGTTATAGGGGTGAACTGCACCGCAGATGCTGACATCGGCGACCCGGCTGGATAGGCCGGCCTTGCGAAACTCGGTCAGCACGATGTCGATCGCGCGCTGGCCGCTCCGCGCAGCCAGCAACTGATCGAGCGCCTCCTCCGGCCTTGTCCCGAGTGATGCCGCACGGAACATCTGCTTCGCGAACAGCAACTGAGCGAGCAGTTCCGAGCGCTTCCTGAGAAACAGCAGGTCCTCGGATGCTTCGCGCCAGTCCGCATCGGAACTAGCGTCCTTCAGGCCACCTCGCATCGGCCGGACCCTGCCGCTCGCCTCGAGATTGGCCTCGTAGTGCGCGCGCAGTTCGAGATCGCGCGCGAAGGCGGCGCCGGAGGCCTTCTGCTCGAGGCGCAGAACCGTGGTTTCGACTGGCGACGCGATTTCCTCTGCCGATGCGAGATCATCCCAGCGGAGCGCGGTGATGGAAGCCTGCAGCCGCTCGATCAAGGCGTCGGCGAGAGCGGCTGGCTGCCAGGCACCGGATCGCAGGCGGATCTCCATCGATTCGCGCAGCCATCCGATCCAATTGTCGCGGACCGTGACCCGCATGACCGGGCTGGCGAGCATAGCAATGCCTATGATTGGGCGGTTAGGTCGTGCCGCGTTGCGCACGAGGACGAGAAGTTGGCGACCGGGTATTGGGCGGTATTCGTGCGCCCAAGTATGACGGAAGTATCGCCAGATGTCGTTGAGGAGGAAACCGGTGTCGTTGCACCGTTTGCCGGCTTGGCAGACTTCAACAACAGGATCGACGATCTGCGCGAGGGCCGCGTCACGTTCATCCGTCGGCAGGTCATTGATTGCCGCGAAGGCGTCGGCGAGTTGGGCTCCGCTATCGACGAGATCCAGCACGGAACCTCGTACGCCAGGCGAACGGGCGGCCCGCCGCTCCATGCGACGGAGGAACGCCGCTACCGACGGCTCCCCCAACTGCCGACCACGCGCGGTCTGCATGGCCTGCCGAACGCGGAGCTTCACGTCATCTACCGACTGGTGCCCGGTGCGCACGATGCCGGGCGGCTCGAACATGATCCTGTCGTCCGCGACTTCGACGTTCCAGCCCTGTTCGAAGAGATCGGCGACCAGCAGACAGACTGCTCTCAGCTTTCCGCTGTCCCCGTCATCGATGTAGCTTCGCGCCAGCGTGCGGAGGCCTTCGGCGAAGGTGGGCGGAGTTGGTCCGACGAAGGTGAGGAGTTCGTGAAGCTCTCGTCGCTCGCCGGGGGCGAGAAATGGAGAGAACCTCCTGGAACGGTTCGGGCCGTCGTTGCTTTCGATCATTCGTGCCCCCTTCCATGAACCCCAGCCCTTGGCGGGGACCATGCCAACAGACCGGGGCCCGCACCAGCCCTGATGTGTTCGCCGGTATCGCTTCCTCAGCTAATCGTTTTTAGTGGCGAAGCCCGCCGACGTCAGGAACGAAGGATCCAGCGTCGCCATCCACTCGCCCATTAGCGATCGGTATTCTGCTGCGAACGCCGCCCCTTGGCCCGTCGCTCGCGTCTCGATCGCGTTGATCAGCAAGGCAAGCGCCTCGCCCGCTTTCGATGTCGTTGCTAGCCGATGCAACGAGGGGATCGACGATGACACCATCGAGGTTGGTGCGGCACTGTCGTCGCCGGTGGATCCTGAGGTGTCGACCAGATTCCGCCGGTCTTCTCGCGATTGAAGGACCTTAGCGTTCCGATGGCGCTCGGCTTTCGCCGAGCGGACCTTGGCGCGCAGATGCTCGATGGCCTTGTGCATGCCAGCCTCACGCAGTCGATCCCAGACGATTGACGAGACCGAGACCTGTTGCTTCGAGGTCGTCACTCCGAACAATTCATCGAGCGACGCGGAAAACTCGATCTCGATACGGATGTACCGATCGTTGTTGATGAACGTCGTCCAAGGCGTCCGCACCATGCGATCGACGATCCGTCCATTCCTGCTGAACACGATCCCGTGGTAGTCCTTCAAGATCGAGAACCTAGCGTTCGCGTTCAGTCCGATCGCGTCCCTGGCTTTATCGATCGCGCCGAAGCTCGGTGGAAGCCAAGCATAGCGTAAAGTCATCTCGCCCGTTAGTTTTTCGCTGTCGTTGACCCCGACCGTGATCGTGATCGTGATCGTGATCGGCTCCAACGCGTTGGCACGATCCTCGTCCAATGCGTACAGGTCGCTCCCCTCGGTAAGGAAAAGCGGATCGATCGGGCGCACCTGTTCCCCGTCCACATGGATAGCGGTGTGGTGCAGCAACTTGTGGTAGGTGACCCCGAAGTGGCGGAGGAGGTTACCCTTCAAGCCCTTCGCGGTCGTCCAGTCCAATCGGTCGAGTTTTTCGATCAGCACGATCGTTCCCGATGCCCACCCTTCCGGATGCGTCATGTCGAGATGAGTTTGCAGGAACGCCGGAAGGCGCGAATGCCGCGGTGGAGGCAGAGCGATGTCGCCATCCTCGTCCAGGTAGAGGCCAGAGTCCAGGTCATCCAGATCGAGCGTCGCGGCGTTGATGCGACCGCCACTGATTCGTGAATAGATCGTGAAGCGACGGCCCACGCTTACCGTTGCGCAAGGGAGCCCGTACCCATAGCGGCCAAGGCCCGTTCGGTCGTTCTCCCGGTGGGTCCCACCCCACATCATAGCTAGCCTCAACATGCTCGCCGGCATGCCATGCCCATCGTCGACGATCGCCAGTTGCTGGGGCTTCTTCGTGCTGGCGCGCTCGTAGCCGAAAACCACATCCACTCTTTCAGAGTAGGCTTGGATCGAGTTATCGATGAGTTCGGCGATAGCCTCGATGTTGCTTCGGTAGCCGATGTGACGGATGCCGCGAACGAAGGCTTCGGGCACTGTTAGGCCGAGCTTCCCCCGCTTTGATTTGAGCTTCGCATATCCGCGCTGGGACGTTATAATCGAGGCAGCGACGTCCGCGCGGCGACGTTTTACCTGTGGCATGAATAATTTTCTCCAATACTATATTCCAATATTATTCATTCGCTATGAATACTTTTGGAGGCCGACTAATGTTCGCATTAAACAATCATTAAATGATGCGACACCTTGATCGCCGAGGTGCAGCGACCGTCATCGGCCGATCGCACAGTGACTTCGGAGGGGAAGCGTCACGCGACCTCAAGTCTTCCCATGGCGGTCAAAAGAGCCAACTCAGTCCAGGATTGGTTTGGTTCGGGCTCGGAGAAATGTGAACGGTACCGGGCAGCGCCGCCCGGAGCGAAGGTCTCGACACGTTTTTGTCAGTCCCGAGGATTGGTCCACCTGTCCAAGTGGCACTCCACTCCTCGCCGCCGGGCGGCTTCGCGATCACACTGCGGAGATCGATAGACGCAGTGGACACTCACCGGCGGACACAGTCGCTACTGGGCAAAAACATTGTAGAGCAATTTCGGGGTCACCGCTCTAGGGCCACCTCGATACGTTCTAGGACGCTTATCAATCCGGTGGACTGGCGTTCGTACAGGTTCATTCCCGTTGCCATTGAGTCTGTAAGTCCTTCGTGGTTCTTCGAGACTTCGGCCTTCAAATCCTCAAGGTAGCCTGACGTGTCGGCCAACTGATCCCGGATCGCCCGCAGGACGTCCAGCATGTGAGTCTCAAATTCGGTCATCATCAATCCTTTATCGGGAGGCATCGTCACATTGGTATCGTTGGGTCCTTTCTGACCCGTTACTGGAAGCCTTTGATCGTGTTGTCGGTTTGCCCTGTTCCGCTGGCGATCCTCCGTCAGCAGGCTTCATCAAGCTGCCCGCAATAAGTCATCCATCGACACCGCACCCGAAACCCCTTGACCGGCGGGCACGAGCACCGACCCGGTCAGCTCGATGCCCTGCACCGCCATCGCGGTGTGTTGCCAACGCCGCATGGCGCGCACGATGCCCGCCGCGATCTTGGCTTTGGACGGCTTTGGTGCTGCCGTGAGCACATTGCGAGGGCCGACGAACCAACGGTGGCGGTCGGTCAGGAGCTCGAGCGCCGCGTCTTCGCTGGCCGCATAGAGCCGCGCACTGGGATGCCATTCGACGCTGACGGTATCGCGGATCGCGAGCGAAATCTCGACGGGGCCGTCCATGATAGCCTTGTCGAAAGCAATATAGACGATGTCTCGCCCGATTTCCGACGAGATCGCGCAGACGTCGAGGGCCTCAAGCAGGCTTTTTCGGCCGCCCGAGCTGAACGCGACAGTGTGGTTGGCGGGTGCGAACTCCGGATATTGCATCTCGATGCGCAGGGCGTGCGACCATGATTGCATGAAGCGCGCGGACTGTTGAACGGTCATGATGATTCCTTTGGTTGAACGGGCGTCGGCCCGCGTTCGGTCTTCTTTTTCCCACCCTTCGCAGGGCGCACTTTCACCCGCCTCGATCAGTCACTGAGATGCGGCGCGATCGCCGCCATCTTTCCCGCTTCGTGCGCGAAGGCGGCGCGGGCAGCGTCTTCGCCGAACCTCGCCCAATCTGCAGCGTAAGGACGGTGCGAGCAGGTGGCGGCGATGAAGCTGGCCAGACGGTGCTTCATCTCGAACGCCGACTCGCCGTCGCCGCCCAATTGCCGCCAGAGCATAAGGATCATGGAGGTCGTCCACACGTCGCCCTCGCAAACGGCACGGACCGAACTCCATTTACCCAGTCCCATCAGGCGGCTGACGAGGTCCGGCCGGCAGGTCAGCTTGACCGGGATCCGAAGCCTCGAGGCGACTTCGGCAAGGTGCGGAGGATTGGCGCCTCCAGCGACTTCGCTCATCAGGTCGGTGTGCCTTGACGCATCGCGCCGCCACGGCGACCGCAACCCGGCAAGCGCTGGGGGAAGCCGCAACCCGTGGGTCATGGCGCCGAGCAAAATCTGCGGGATGTCGGTATGAAAACCGCCCCAGGTTACGAGTTCGATGCGCTCGCCAAGCTGCGCCATGTCGGCGAAGAAAGCTGTGAGGATGCCGCGTTCGTCTTGTTCCGGAAGTCCGCGGGTTTCCAAGCGTATGGGCCTGAGGCCGTCCTCGCAATCGATCATTACGAGCCATGAAAGGGTGACCAGTTGATGGCAAGGCCACCGCGGGGTCACCCGCGGATCATTCCTCGCCTCGCGCGGCGATTGGCTGATGGGATCGGACGGCACGAAGCGTTCGGCCGCCTGGTAGCGGGCGTGTGCTGCCTCGTCATAGCGAAACTCGCCGTCAAGCACGACAACGGTGCGCGGCCCATTTGTCTTCCACAGGCGGCTTGGGTCGATCTTCATAAAATGGTCCTTCGAAATAGCAGGCGTGCCTGCAGGGGGGTGGGGGCGGTGGGCGATCAACGAGGCGCGGGGGTGCCGTTGCCTGCGCGACGGGCAGCATCCCAGTGGGCGAAGGCCCGGATGGCATTTTGGGCAGGATGTTGGTCATCGTCGAAGTCACCAAAATCCTGTGCCCATCGACGCCAACCGGCGATCGCTTCATCGATGAGCTGACGCTCGGTCAGAGTTGGATCCGGCAGCAGGACCGACGGAAGGTTTGGCTGACAGTCGGTGATGGACGAGCCGGTGGGGCACAGGCAGGGCATCGTGTTTGCCGGAGCCTGACGCAGATGCCAGGTATGGCTTCGCGGTAGTGCCCGCCATCGTCCGGCCACGTCGCTCGCGGCGGCCCGGACACGAGGATGGCGCGCCGGATCGGCCAGGGCGATCAGCCGCGGCGGCACCGGACCCCAGTTGCTCCAGCTGACGACAGCCCCGGGCGCGGATAGCTGCATCTCAAGCCAGTCGAGCAGCTGATCCGGCGTTTCGTTTTCAGCCAGCGCCTTCGCCTCGGCGGCGAAAGTATAGTGGTCGCCGTTGTTGCCAACCGACAGCAGGCCGATGCCCGTCATGATACGAGAGTCAGGCTGGAAACCCATCGCGTAGCATGACCCGATCGTGCGGACGGCGATCGCAACGCAGTTGGGGTCGAAGCCGCGTGCTTCGATAGTGAAGTCGATGCAGGACACGGGGATTCCTTTCATAAATTGCCGGCTCTTTCAGCCAGCTTATGTTGATGGGTTTGAGAGTGACTTGTGGGCCGAGCGCAGATTAGGCGAGCTATTGAGGCGAAGGCCGAGCCGCATCCCGTGGGTAGGTTGAAGAGTTGACGAGAACCGAGAATCTTATGACTCTCCTTTTCCTTTCCCCTCGACTCTTCGCTTCCAATTCTGGAGTTGTACGCTTATGGCCTATTCCAGACTGTGACCCGGTCACGACCATCAAGGTGATGCCCGGGAATGTCTTCGGTCACGGGAGCGGCGCACCGCAGTAGCTGTACGCGGGGCTCCAAGGGCGGGCCGGCTGCACCTGAACCGTCAGGCGTAGTTGCAGGCGCCCAGGGTCTTTCACCGCTCGGTCTTCACGAAATCGCGAAAAAATCCTAAGAGGGAAGGATGAACTGCACGCGGTATGAGTTGGATGATGGACGGGTGTGCCGCGATCCGCGCCGCCGCGTCATGAGAGGCGTACGATGACGCTTATCCTCCACATGATACTGCGGTTACTCGCGTCCGTGTGCGCGTTAATGGAGCGGTTGTACTCGGTGACGGTGCACGTACCGTCGGCAGCACCAATCATGCCGCGGGCCTTCGTCAACCATCCTCCGGCCGCATGGGCGGCGCCCTAGCTCTCGTTGATCAACCCGAAATCAGATCAACGAGGAAGTAACATGGCTACGAATGAAAACGCACCCGCCGGCGCGGGTGCTGTCCGGTGCTCGAACACGACCGAACCCACGCAGCGCGCTGAACGCGCAGAGTTAGGAGGGACCGGATCTCGCTCTCCCGGGAGGGGCCGAGTAATTGTCTTCGCGGATGCCTTGGGCGCAGGATCGGGTTCACCAGGCAACCCTCCGGTCGAGCCGTCGTACGGCAAAAAAACCCGCCCGCAAGATGCGAGCGGCTCGACGGAGTCGAGCCGAAGGGCACGGCGCAGCCGGTTCTCCCGCGCTAGCGCTGGTCCGCGCGAGCGGACCAAATTCGGCCGCAGGTCGATCCAACCCCGTAGGGGCGCAGACAAACTGTGGACCCCACAGATTGTCGGTATTGCGCCTAATTCCCTGCTTTTCCATTCAAACGTCAAAAAAGGGGCAATCTTGTCGGTGGTGACAAAAGGCGTTCTTGCGTCATGCGGTCTGGCAATTATGACGTCGCCCTCCGCCAAGTCCAAGATGACAAAATTATGTAAATCGTCAGCGGATGTCATTTCCTTAATCCGGCACTGTCAGATCGTGATGAGACATACGACGTCGTTGTCATCGACCGTCCGTCGGGGAGATTTCTGATGTCGAGCGAAAGCGACTTCAAGGCGCAATTAATCGCGAGCGTCATGGTCAAGCTTCATGGAATCCAGCAAAACGCGAAGGATTTAGTTGAAGCGCTTTATCTGGAAGCGCTCGGCGGAAGCCGAAAGGCCAAGGATACGCTTGCCAATCCATGGAATAGTTCTGTCCCACCCTCTCGACGCAAGCAAGAAATAGAGACCCAGTTGGACTACGTGCGGGGCATCCTGGAAAAGCACGGGCCCATTTTCTTTGCTGCCGCTCTCGAGGAGATGCGGTTGGAGAAGCAGCGCGAATACCAGCGAGATCGAGAAAAAGGCGCCGGGCCCATCGACGTCAAGGACGGCTTGGCGTTGCTCGACCCCGGCTACGCTCGCATCATCAACATACTCCGCGATCAGGCGAGAGTATCAAACCGTGACGCTGAGAGGGCATCGGTGGAGACGATCATCCAAGCGGGTCGTGTGATCAAAAGGCAAACTGAGGACCGATGGTGCGATCATGTTGTATCCGTCCGCGAGCTATCGCAGGCGCGCGTCTTGCAGCACGTGAGCGTCCCGGTGGGTTGGTCGTTGGCGACGGGGAAGGTCTGGTACACCGAGCGCGCAGGTGATTATTGGCATCATGATCCTGTCACGAATACACTGCGTGCGGAACCGGCCCCCGATCCGTACTTCGACTCGGAAAGGTGTCAGACGATCCTGCCTACACCGCTCAACATTGATCCGCCGGGCCTCCCTCGGGCCTGGACGCCCGACAGTGCCGCCGAAATGCACTCCGTGCTTTGGGATGCGTTGCCGGACGAGCCATTCTATCGATCGTTCATAAGAAAGATCGAAGACGACGAGAGCATCGCGCTCTATTCGGAATGTGCATTGCCGGATGATGAGGAACCAACGCCGCCCTTCGCGAGTGTGGAAGCCATGATCCGTTTCGACGACGAATTCCGCGCCGCTTACAAGAGAGCGGATCGGCGGTTCCGAGTACTGAATGGCTATCATGCCGACCTAGACGGTATGACGTTCGAAGAACTATTTCGTTCGGACCGGAAGCGAGACCAGGAACTTCTTGAATGGGCGTTCCCGGTGGGAGGGAAGGTTCTATCTAACACCGCACTTTGGGATGCATGGAAACCATGGGGCATCCTGCTAGCCTCCCTCAAGGACTATTTGGACATTCAGGAAGTTGGAGAGCGTGGCTGCCTCGTTTTCGCTTGGGCGTATTTTTTGAAGGGAAGGCTTGCCCAGACAGAGGACGAGCTTCCCGTTTTTATACGGGAGGCGATGTTCGACTGGATGCTGCTGCCGGTTCCATCAGTGCTCACACCGGCCGTCCGTGTTCTCGTGCCGCGCGACAAGCTATTACTGCAGCCGGTGCCTCATCAACAAGAAAGTCAAAAAACGTAGCTCGTACGCGATCATGGGGTTCTCGGCCATCACGAGGCTGTCGCACAACGCGTCGGCGACTTGATGAAATCTCGTAAAGTTGCGCCGCGGACTTATAAATAGGCGGCCTGCTTACGCCTAAGCTGGACGGCTTACGAGAACCGCCTTGCTGGACCAGACAGTCGGATGAATACGGCGCTGCGACGGCTGCCGACCAGCTCAAGACATTCAGCGTCGTTGATGTGAGCGTCGGCTTTTGCTGAAACCCGCCATTCGGGTCGCAAACCGGCTGGTCGGCTTTGCGCCGTAATCCCGGCCGTTCGCAGGGCTTAACGCACACCCTGAAAGCAGACGCTCGTCAGGTCAGGTAGTTTGACAAGAGGGGTTTAGGCGGGACGCGACCTCAGACCTTCGTAACGCGGGCGGGCGGTGGATGGAGGTCTATCTTCCACTCGGCCGACTGTGCCGCGGTGACGCCATTGCGCTCCAGCGCCTCTAGGAGGTCGTCCGCTCTCGGCAGACCCAGCGCCAGGCGGTAGGTCGCTAGCCCGGCGCGGAGACGCGGCCACGCCTCCTCTTCGCGGCTGTAGCGGAGGAACGGCACTATCCGCCGGATGCGTACGGCCTGCGGGTCCGGCTCGAAGAGCCAGCATGGGGACAGCTCGTTCTCGGTGTCCATCAGGGCGGCTAAGTCGAACAGCGCCTGCCACGGGTCGCCCACGGCACCGACCGCCACCAGGCCGCCTAGGCCGATCGCGGACGCGACGTTGAGGCGCACCGCGTGGCCCTTGTAGCGGTGAACGCGGCCCTCCCGCTGCTCCAGCTCGACCGGCGACCTCGGCAGGTTCCAGTGGACGACCGCGTGGCACCAGGGATGGAAGTCGAGGCCCTCCTGGCCGACGGCGGTGGACGCGAGGACGAAGGGGCGGAACGGCGAGTTGAACGCGCCCCGCACGACGTCGAGGCGGCTGACCTCGCCATCAGGCTCCTTGACCTCCGCGAACCTGGCACCGTGCCGGCACCGCAGGCGCACCAGGTCGCGGTCCTCCGAACCGGCAGCGCGGCGGCGTCCGAGGCCGCGCACTTCGATCGAGGCGCGGCGGAGGGTCAGCGCCGTGTGCACCGCCTTCGCCGCCATCTGTAGCTTCTCGGCGTCGGTGCCGTCGAACATGGCAAGCCCGTCGGCCTCGAAGTGCAGGTGCTCGTCGAGAACCGCCTGGATGTTGCCGGCGAGGCAGTAGTCGAGAACCTGGTCCCAGAACACGCGCTTGCGCCCGGGCTGTTCGAGCTGGACCGCCGCCGCCGCCTCGCTCTGGTTGAACAGGCTCTGGAAGCCCCGCGCGACGTGGAAGGCCGAACGCCGCAGCTGCGACTCCGTCACCGGACCCGACGCGGTGCGCCTGAGCGCGCGGTATGCGGATGCTCCGGGCGCGGCGACGGCGGTCTTGGCGATCACTTGGGCTAGGTCTCGCGGCCGCCGTCCGAGCGAGCCGGGATCCTCAACGATCGCCAATATCGCGGCGCGCACGCGATCGAGGTCGGGCGGCGTCGTCTCGCCGAACGCGAGGAACGGATCATCCTCCGCCAGCCACCGATGGTTGGACGGCGCCCCTTCGAGGAGCAGCGGCGCGGCCCAGTACCACCGCTCGTCCACCCTTCCGGTGGAGGGGCTCGGAGGAAGCCGCCTCAGCGCGGATCGGACGTGCGCCGCGGCGGCGCGCAGCACAGTGGCGGGCTCCGCCGGTCTGCCCGCCTCAATCGCATGGGGTAGGGGGTCGCCCCAGTCCGCCATGCGCTGGCCCGAGAGCAGGAGCAGGAGCGGCAGCATGGCGAGCGTCGGCTCGTCGGCCCCCTGGTTGGCGCGTCCGAGCCGGAGCATGCTCCCGAGGTCGCCGAAGCGCTTGTGGCGCAGGCCCTGTCCGCCGTCGGCGCGGCGCGTGCGCTTGGCGTGGGAGGCGCGCAGCCCGGCGTCCAGCCTCTGCTCGACGACGTAGGAGGTGAGCGCCGCTATGGCGTCGGGAGCGAGCCGCCATTCGGTGAAGACGAGGCGCTTGAGGTCGTTTGGCGATCGCCCGTACTCGCCGCCGGGCTGCAGGTAGGGGAGCGACGGCGGCGTCCACAGGAGGCGCTCGGACCCGGCCGGCATCGAGTCGTCCACAAGGTCGCGCAGGCGGGCGGACGGGGCGGCGAGGGGGTCGAGGCGCCGGAGCGCCGGCCTGTCCAGCACGAGCCGGCCATTCCGCGCCTGCCTGCCGACGAACGGGCGGTCGCCCTCGGGGGCGTCGTTCACCGACGTGCGGAACTGGTAGTCGCGCATGAAGTCGAGGAGGAAGGGCGCAGACTTCCAATACTCGACCGGATCGCGAACCTTCAGCCGGCGCGCGATACGCCGCGCCGACACCGCGCCGGCGAGATCGCCCTCTTCGGGATCGAGGGCGCGCGCCTCCTCGCGAACCATGGCGTTGGGGTTCGAGGCGGTGCCGGTGCGCTCGGTCCGGCACATGATGGGACGCAGGATCGCGCGCGCGTCGTTGCGCGCTGCAACGATCGCCTCCACCTCAGGAGGGTTGGACCGCAGGGCCTGCGTGTAGCGGTCGAGCGCCTCCGCGAGGTCCACGGCGGTCGGCTCGTCCGCCAGGAAGCGCACGAGCGCGACGAAGTCGGCGTACGGCGTCTGGCCGGGGATGGTCTCGGCGCCGGGTATCCGGTAGGGGGTTGCGGACAGCAGCAGCACGCGCCGGTCCGGAACCTCGCGGCTGAGTAGGCTGTCCACCAGCCTGACCGCGATGTCAGTCTCGATCCTGCGCGTGTCGAACAGGGGTGCGAACCGCTGGAACTCGTCGACGATGACGAGGCCGTTGCTGGCCATCGCCTGGGCGCTGTGGATGGCCAGGTGCCGCCGAAGCCGCCCGACTACCTCGTCGCGCCTTCTCTTTAGACCGCGTTCGAGCCGCTCGTCCTCGGGTGCCTCCAGTATGTCCCGTCCGACCCGCCGGACGTCCTCCAGCAAGTCGGCGTCCGCGCGCACCGCCTCGCGGAAAGCGTTGACGACGCGCGGGTCGAGCGTCGTGGCGGCCATTCTCGCCGTCTCGCGCTCCCAACTCCATTCCGAGACCTGTCGGATGACGGCGTCGAAGCGATCGCCGCGCAGGGTCCTGCGGAGGCAGGCGTGGATCAGCGCGCGCTCGCGCACTGTGCCCGACCTGCCCGACACCTTGAACGAGGTGTCGGGCGTCAGCGCGAAATACCGGACGCCCCCGGGCGTCGCCGGCTCGAGCGCCAGCATGGTGAGTCGCGTCGCCTTGCGCGCGCCCCCGTGGCCTCGGACCTTCAGCCGCTTCAGGTTCTGGCTGGCCACCGGCTGGCTGGAGCAGAGGTAGACGATGTCGACGCTCTCGCCAGGCCGCCTGCGCAGCGCTTCGGCCAGTACCTCCCGGGCGACGACAGTCTTGCCCAGGCCGACCTCGTCCGCGACGAGGAAGCGGCGCGCGGGATCGGCATCGTCCCAGAATCGCCGGATGACGTAGTCGATCGTCCGCTCCTGGAAGCGGGTGGGCTCGCTGCGGCTTGCGGTCACTTTGTCGCGGCCCCTTCCAGGATCGCCACCCACAGTGCGCGGAACGCGGCCGACGTCACCGTAAGCAGCTCCGCCTCGCTGAAGGCGGAGAGAGTGTGTTCGACCGAACGCAGCCGGGCGGGCTCGTCGGCAGCGCACCGAACGAGCAGCTCGAGGATGCCGGAGCGGCCCGCTGGACCCCATTGGGCGGGACCGCCGCCGTCGCCTGGCAAGCCGGGCGTCGTCTCGAGCGCGTCGGAGTCGCCGAGGAGGACGCGCAGGAACAGGGTGAGGCTGCGGTCGTCGGGCAGGAGCGAGCGGAGCGCGGCGTGGCGGCGCTCCTCCTCCGCGACGCCGCGCACCTCGAGGTTAAGGGTGAACGCGATGGGGCCATCCGGGCCGTCCGCCTCGAAGAACACGAAGCCCGTGATCTCCGACAGGTCGAGCGTGCCGGGAAGCCGCGCGGGCTCCCCGCGCGCCAGTTCCGAAGCGCACGCGGCGGCGCGGATCGATGCTAGCGTGACCGGCCGGAAGCGGAGCTCCGGCAGCAGGGTGCCGATGTCGGGATGTGGAGTGACGGGCACGAGGTTGACGTGCCAACCATCCGCTGCGGCCCTGCACTGGAGATGCAGCCCTGCATTCAGCAGGTAGGAGCGCGCAGGCCGGTCGTCGAAGGGAGGCGCGATCCGCTCTGCGCCGGGCTCGGGGGCGAAGTCCTCGAGCACGGAACCGAGATGCC
The DNA here is from genome assembly GCF_004354345.1 of Sphingomonas sp. AAP5. Classification (NCBI taxonomy): domain Bacteria; kingdom Pseudomonadati; phylum Pseudomonadota; class Alphaproteobacteria; order Sphingomonadales; family Sphingomonadaceae; genus Sphingomonas; species Sphingomonas sp. AAP5. The sequence continues at coordinate 683,789 of NZ_CP037913.1, forward strand.
CCCGCTCGAGCAGCCCCTCGACGCCCGCGTCCCCCATCGCCTTCGTGCAGTCCAGGCTGACCATGAACTCGACGTTCCTGCCCAACACCGCCGCGGCCGTCGCGTTCATCGAGCCGATGGCCATGCGGATGCGACCTCGGGCCTCCCAGATCAGGATCTTCGCGTGCAGCTGAGGGCTGCGGCCGCCCGCTGTGACGGCCTCGCCGGCGGTGCCGTCGCCCCCGTTGTCGGGCGGCGACAGGACGAGCGTCCGGGCGAAGCGGCCGTCGAGCGATGGCCAGCACGCCTCGATGGCGTCCTTGCGCGAGACGATGAGCGGCGTCTGCTTCGTTGTCTCCGCCAGCCTGTCGATCGCCTTGGCCGACAGGAACGGGGAGATGATGGCGAGCCGATCGCTCGCGGGCTGCGACCAGCCCGCGCCGGGTGCGCCGCCGACCAGATGGAACGCCGGGCGCCCGACCTCGGGCGGCAGCTTCCAGCGCACGCTCTCCACCTCGCCGGCGAGTTCCTCCAGAAGAGAGACGCGATCGCGGGGGAGGGGGTTGATGCAGAGACCGGGCAGCAGCCTGAGCAGGTCTCCGAGGTCATTGCGCTCGCGCTTGGCGAACGCGGCGCCGCCTTCGAGCACCACGCCCGCGTCCCAGGAGCGGTCGCCGGTGAGGTTGCGGCTCATGACGGCGACGCGAAGTAGGGTCCGCGACGCGTCCTCGCGGCGGAAGCGCATGATCCAGACCTTGGGGTGGAAGCTGCCGCCGTTGGGGGCGGCGACCTGATGGACCATCCCCTCCGCCTCGATGATCGAGGGCGGGACGAGCTCCGCGGGATGGATGGCGCCGCCTTGGCAGAAAACCATGGTGCGCGAGACGACGCGCCGCAGCGCGGCGAGGTCGGCGGCGCTGAAGGTGCCGGCCTTGCGCATACGGCCGTCCGCGCCGTCGGCGAGCATGGCCGCCGGTAGCGATAGCACTGTGTCAAGCGACGCCGAGTAGGTGGTGGCGACCAAGCAGTCGAGCTCCATCCCGCCGGGCGCGCGCAGGATGTCGTAGAGCGAGGAGCGGCGCTGGGGCTCAAGCACTGGGCTTGGCCGCCAGGTCGTTCAGGCAGCTGCGCGCCCGGAACCAGCGGAAGTCCATCATCTGACTGCCGGAGTCCCCCTTCCACCGCTCGCGCTGCTTGGAGAATCGGATGCGCGACGTGCCGCCCCCGGCCTTGAGGTAGACCTCGCGGTCGCCTACGAGCGCGAGCGCCCCGGCGTGATCCAGCAGGTCGGCGCCGCACGGCGCGAGTTCGGTCCAGCGACGCACGAAGCCGAGCGTGCGCTCGTCGACCCGATGGCGGGTGAGCGCCCCGAGGCGGGGGATCTCGGGCAGACGTCGCGCAAGGAGGTCGACGTCGGCCGCCCCGAGGGCCCCGGCCCAGTCCGTGAACGCCTTCGAGTGCTGCGCCACGAGCCTCGTCGCGTCCGGCGTGGGGGGAAGCAGCCGCGCAACGCATACGTTGTAGAGGATCGCGGCGCCGTGCATCACGCGCGCGAAGGCGGCGGCGAGCATAACCATGTCGCGAACCTCGGGCTTCAGGGTCCCGACCCGCGGGTGGTCCCACAGCCAGGCAGCCCGAGTCGCGCGGCGGTGGCGCGAGAAGGTGCCAAACAGGTTGTAGCGGTGGCCGAGCCGGTCGCCGTCGATGCAGGCCGCCGAGAGTCTGGAGCGCAGGAAGTCCCGCTCCTCTTGGGTGAGGGCGAAGTCGAGGTCGTCGATATTTGGGAAGCCTTCGGGCGGATCGGGCCTGTCGGCATCGAAGCCGAGGTCAACCGCGGGCTTCCGTCCCTCGTCGAGCAGGTTGCTTTCCCTTGCCGCCCGGCGGGAGACGGCAACCTGGCGCGCCCATCGCGACCGACCTCCGCGGATCCGCCGCATGCCTAGGACAGCCAGCCCGTTCCAGTATATCTCGCTCGGCATGCGCTCGAGGGCCTCCTGGCTGAGGATGCCGATGACGCCGCGCCCTTCGCCGAGGTGCTTCAGGGATCCGATGAGCGTTTCCTCGTTGGCCCGCAGGCGTGCGACGATCCTGTCGGCCTCGCCCTGCGACGCGGCGAGCTCGCAGCACCACTGGACGAACAGGAAGTAGCGGACGCGCTGCTGGATCGTCGAGATGCCGGGGAAGAACAGGTCCGCGAAGCTGTCCCTGATCGTCCCGAGGCCGAGTTCGTCACGCGCATCGTTACCTTTTGCGGCGCCGAGCGCGCGCAGGATCGCCTCCTCGCGGTCGCCGTCGTGGTCAATCCATCCGAGGAAGTTCAACCGGCGGCTCCGTGCTCGTCGCGGAAGCGACTCGTCGCGCGGCGGGACCGCGCGACCCCCAACGCTGCATCGAAACGCGTCTCTATGGACGAACCGCCTTCCGCCTCGTACGCGGGATGCGTCCGTGTCCCTTTCTGCATACGTACTCCCACTTTCGAGGTCGCCTAGCTGTCTAGCGAACCGCGCCGTCATCAGCCTTGGTACGCCGCGTCTGCGTCGAAAGCGACCTCTCCATCAGCGGACCGAGCGAACAGACAGTATCGGGTCCGGTGTGGCCGGCGATCCGCGCCCTTCAAACGAGAACAGTTTGGACGGGCTGCCCGGAATTACCGAGATCCGTCTGCTCGACCTCGATCAGCCGATCAGGACGTTAGACATCAACGTCGTTCCGTGGCGAGACGGCGATGGCGACGCTGCGCCGCGCGCCGCACCTGTCTTTTCGAGCCCGCGTCGCTTCGCCCGCACTATGGCGGGCAACAGTAGGGCGCCGGTTGAGATCGGCAACTGGGTGCTCGATGGGGATGCAGACCGGCAGGACTATGCGTTCGTGCTTTGGCGCGAGATTGCGGCCGACGCCCTCCGCCGCTCGCTCGTTAACGAGATTTACGACGTGCACGAGTCGACCCGGGTGGTGTTGGCCGGCTCGCCGACCCGCCGCCTGCGTCTCGGCGTGGCGCAGGCGACCGCCTCGACGTTCGCGGAACTGAGTGAGGCGGCGCGGTGGGTGTTCGCCAGCGCGGGGCGCGGTTAGGCCGTCGCGGCGCAGAAGACGACCCCTTCGTACAGTCGGTCGCTGAAAGTTACCTGTCCGGAATCGGCCCAGCTTCAGTCGTAACACGACGTTGCTCGGACAAGCGCTGAACGTCAGCCTCTGACAAGAGCAGACGTTCAACCTGGGGCATGCGAACGACGGGTTTGTCCCAAGAGCTTCCGGCGGGAGCCGACCAGATGCAGTCATTTCGCAAATAACCACTGAACGGCCGGTTGCGACAAAGCCAGTCTTTCGTCTGGCACTAGCAGGTTTTATGCGGTGCGCCATCTGTTGTGGCTCCGCAAAACATTTTTCTAGATGCCGAAAGCAACTTAATATCTAAATGAAAGTAGTAATATCGGCGCGGGCACGGGCTAAGACATCGTCCCACCAAGCGTCGATGTCTGCATCGCCAGCTTCCCCTTGGGCCTTCAAACGCTTTGTCGGTCGTTGCAGTGCCTCGGTCTGCAACGGATCCGCTCCAGGTAACAGCGCCATCCCTGCCACCTCCGCTTCGCACCATAATGCCACCGCAGCTTGCGTCGCGTGAGCTTCCCGTTCGAGTACAGCGTCATAATATCCGTCAAAATAGTCGCGCGGCGTAGATTTAGCGCATGGATGAAATTTGTTCTGATGGGCAACAAGCTCCTGATAGCTAGTAGCGTCATTTAGCTCTTGGCGCTCGTGCACCAACTCGTGCGCAATTGCGGAGGTAAGGAGCACGATCACAGCATCCGGCGCCGGACGGCTTGCCCTCCTGAGAGCATCCCAACCGAAGCGGGGGACCGACAACTTGATCGCGGAGTTGGCTCTATAGGCGGAAAGGTCTTCCAAGCGCCCCGCCGCTCGCTGGAGGGTAATCGGCCGGTTATCGATAAGTGGCTTCAGTGCGAAATCACGAGTCTCGTCGAGATTAGGACCATTGACTAAACAATCAGCCTCGATCGCTCGTGCGATGCTGAGAATATCCGGCAACTCTGTTTTACAGATAAGTCCCATCATTACTTCGTTCGAAGCCAAAGGCGAGATAGACGATTAAGTCCCACGCAGCTTTGTGAAGAGTAAATTCTAGCGATGATATGACAGGACGCAATCGTCACCGTTTAAAACCGACAAACGTACGCCGAGCTTCACGCAACGCCTCAATGAAGGCGAGCACGTCAGGAACTTGCAAGTCGAGGTTCCATTTGGAATTCTCTCGCAATGCTCGTCCATTGAGATCATAGCTGATGTCAAAATCCTTGAAGGTCGCGTCCTTATATCGACCGACGATGCACCGCTCCGCTGGGCCGTCGAGGACGACCTTATGGATAACCACGGTACCACCCTCAGTCTCGAATTCTTTCTTGGGATTGATTTGCCGTTCTTCCAATTGCCACCCCTGGAATCCATGTATGTCCCACAGCGTCCGTCTTATCGCTTCGCCGTCCAGAGCGCCATGCCTGCCGCTAGTGCCGTGACAGCGCGAGCGCGTGCGGGAACGGGCGCCTCAGCGCGCGTTGAAATGACAGTTGGAAATACCTTTATGCGGCGTCAGCCGTTCTTCGACACTGAAAAATTGCTGGGCCACTAGCTGAATGTGTGATGTTCTTCAGATGTCTGCTTCTTTCGAAAGCCGACCTTCGCTGCTAACCCCGTCGGCGGCAACTTCGTCCCAAAAAACGTCGATCGGCGGGGCGCTCGCCGGCGAGCGCTGCCCTGGTGGTCAGGTTTGAGAGCATTCTGCCAAAGTACGGGCCTTCCCGAAGCCGAAACTAAGACCGCCACGGGTGCGCTAATTTCGTGTGGCCGAGCATGAGTTGAAAGAAGCTCAATCCGGAGCTTTGAGATGTTCGACGTTTGCGAGTCGACGGTGCCTTTGCGGCTTTTGCGCCACCTATTTCTGGATGGGTTGCATGGGACGGGTCCATGCGCATAATGGCGCCGGAGCCGTCGGATTTACCTCGGGGCACAGGGCGCAGAGTGGTCACACTCAATCCCCTGCCGCCCCAGCCAATTTCCTGTTGCAGATACGGGGAACGGCAGAAAACCGTAGTTCTAGTCAGCAAAACGCTCGGCTGGGCCGGCACTGTATCAAGACGCGGTATCAGGGAACCGTTGCAGAGCCCCTATGCCGTTGCCAACCAACACCTAGCGTCGCGGTGCCGACCCTTGGTGGCCTCGGACGCCAGGGTCGCGCCCCTGACGCCCAGATAACCGCTGCTGTTCCGCAGCACGGCAGTCGGCAACGTTGACGCCCGCTGTCTTTCGCCGCCTATCGGACGATCCGATCGTGGCGCGGCTTCGTAGGACTCTCACAGGCCAGTGCATCGACCTGGCGACCACCCGATCGCACCACGCGGATCCAGACTCCTACTCGCGCCGAGACTGAACCGCATTCGCTTCGTCATGTCGCAAATGGCGCCCGTGTCATCTGGCCCCATCCGCGGTGTTTGCGGAGGTGATCCCAGCAGCCGTGAAGGCGCCACAGGTTACTGATCTGGCGATACCCGAAATTCTCGATGAACGCCGCGCCAAGCAATTGGAGCGAGGCGGAGCGGTCGCTGAAGCGACGAATTTCGACCTCCTCGAGCGCAATTGCCGCCGCGCTCAGCAGGAAACCAAACGCGGATACGACGGCGAACAGCGCGAAGAAGATGCTCCAGGAAATCGCCCCCAGTACCGCGAGAACAAAGGCTGCGAGATAACCGGCGACCTCCAATGCGGGGCCGAGCACGTCGATCAATGCCATCGAGCCCAGGCCGAGCCACCCAGCATTTCCGTAGCGCGGGTTTATGATCATCTGACGGTGCAGGCTGATCGTTTCCAGCGCGCCACGTTGCCACCGACGCCGTTGCGTACTCAAATCCCGAAGCCGTGTCGGCGCTTGCGTCCAGCACACCGGCTCCGGGACGAAGCGAATGAGCGCCGGCCGTTTTTCGTCTCGCCCAATCCGGTGAAGCCGGACGATGAGTTCGGCATCCTCGCCGACGGTGTCGGTGCGGTAGCCACCGGCTGCCAGCACGCGTTCGCGGTCGAACACTCCGAACGCTCCCGAAACGATCATCAGAGCACCAAGCCTGCTCCAGGCATAGCGCGCGATGAGGAAGGCGCGCAGATATTCGACCGTCTGGATCAGGGGAAGAAGCTGCCTCGGCAATTCGGCATGCAGCACGTGTCCCTTGCGCATCGGACAGCCGTTGCCGACGCGGACGGTTCCCGCCACGGCTACGGTCCGGCTGTCGTCCAGAAACGGACGGACCGCGCGTAACAGAGCGTCGGGCTCCAGCACGGAATCGACATCGATCGCACAAAATAATTTGCTGGTGGCAATAGAGATGCCAGCATTGAGCGCATCCCCTTTGCCGCCGTTTGCTTTGTCGATGACGGTCAGACCATAGACGTCGGAGACGAAGACAGCCCGGATGAGGGGGTGCGTCGGCACCTGGTCGACACGGCGATGAAGATCGAACGCGTCGAGCAACACTTCCAGCGTGGCGTCGGTCGAGCCGTCATTGACGACGATCACGTCATAATCGCGATAGTGCTGGCGCAGCAGCGCCCGGACCGAGTCAACCACGGTCTGCACCTCGTTGAAAGCCGGCGCGATGATCGACACGGTGGGCAGATCGGCATCCTGCTTGCGCGCGAGCCGAGTCGAATCGCGCTCGCTGGTCCGCTCGAAAAAGCCGGTCGCTGCCACGAGCAGCAGGAAGGCGTACAGCGCGGCGTGAACCATCCCGCTGATCAAAACGGCCCAGGCGACGCACTCCGCCCAAAAGATCAGGCTTGGCTCGGTCATGATGGCGCTCCTTGACGATCCGGGGCGTTCCGCTGCGCGTCGCCCATCCAGCGCGTGAAAATTTGTTCGAGGCGTTTGCGATCAGGTCCGTCGATGACGTCACCCAGGTCGCGCGCGGCGTTGATCCATCCCAGACGCTCCTTCTGGGACGGCCGCGGTGGAAGGGTGCCCGCGTCTGTGAGCCCACCCATCAACAAGGCTATCCGGACGGCGGCGACATCGGCGGCGTTTCGGCGTCGGGCGTCGCCAATGCGGCGGCCGATGATCGAGACCGTAACGAACACGAGGCCGAGCAGAATCAGAAAACCTGCCCAGTTCCAGAGTACCGAGCTCACGATCATGGTATCTCTCCCTATCAAAATGCTTGTGTGATGCCGATCGAGACCGTCACTCGGTCCGGACCGATTGCGCGATTCTCACCGGCGAGTGTCAGTCGGAAACTGCGGCGTCGGGCACCGGAGACGATCAGGCCGAGCGCTGCGCTCCGTACGATTTCCGTTCGGCCGCGTTCGGTTTCCGGTGCGATGCCGAGCCACGCGCGGGCGGCCAGGCGGCGGTTGAGGTCGAACCCGGCCTGGCCGCGGGCACCGAAGCGCCACCGCGCGTCGGGCGCGTCCACGGCGATCGCGTCGATCCCGATAAAGGCATTGCGCGACGCAAAATATCGCATCGCGCCGGGCATCAGCGTGATGACCGTTCCCTGCCCGTAGCGCGCGATCCCCGCGCCGAACCGTAGCAAGTCGGTGTGCGCAGCGGTACGACTGACGCGTTGTGAGAGCCCGGCATCGACCCGCCAGTCTGGCAAGAACCGGTTACCGGTGCCGATCGCAAAGCCACCATACAGGTCGAGCGCATCGTCGATCCGGTGCTCATGGCGCGCGCCGATCAGATATTCGCTCCGGCCGAAGCGGCGCGCGCGCTGAATCTGCGCCGCAGTGACAGTTTCGGGGCCGACCCGCCCGAGCGAGATCGCGAAGTCAGACCACTGAGTGTCGCGCCCGGGGAGGATCGATACGCCCGCGTCGAGATCGGCCTGCCACGACGCGGGCTCTCGCGCGGCTGCGGGGGTCGCGCCCGCGGCCATCAGGACAGCCGCAAGCAAAAGACCGTGATCAGGCTGCCGCCGCATGACGCGTGTCCAGGCTGAGGAACACTTGCCTGAGCAGGTTCTCCAAGTTCACCGGCTTGGAAAGGCAGGCAGCCAGACCTGCCCGGGCGATCCTGACTCGATCGCGGATCGCGCCCGGCTGGAACAGCATGATCTTGGGCAATTGTCCGAAGCCGCGTGTGTTGAGCGCGTCCAGCCACTCCATCGAGGTCATGTCGGCGAGCCGCGCGTCCGCGATGACCAGATCGGGTCGCGTCCATTGCAGCGCGCGCAGGCACGAATCACCGTCGGGTGTCATGACGATGGTATGCCCGTGCGCACTGAGCCGTTGGCACAGAACAGTGCTCACCAACGGGTCATTTTCAGAAATATGAATCAGGCTCATGGCAAATCCCCTCTGAAAAGCATTCCCCACACCGCGGGTTGGCGCGGTGTGGGGAACCGCATTATTTGACGTTGATGCTCACGCTGTTGCCGATTGCGGCTGCGGTGACTGCGGCCGAGGTCGTGGTGGCGAGCGAGGCACCGATCTTTGCGATCTGCCCGGCGTTGTTCCACTGGTTGGCCGAGCTGCCGACATTGCCCGCGAGCCCGCTGTTCAAGCTGTTGAGCGAGTACGAATTGCCGATCGCCGCAGCGGTCCCGGTGGAGGTGACCGCGTTGCTGACGGTGCCCGTCAGATCCGCAATGACCGTGCCGGAGTTGCGCTGTGCAGCCGCGATGACGCTGCCGCCGGGCATCTCGACCGAAAGCGAGTTGCCGAGCGCAGCGGCGGTCGACGTGGCGCTCGTTACCGCATTCGCCACGGTGACCAGCGTTGCCGTCTGCGCACCGCTATTGTTTTGGTCGATCGACAGATCCAGCACCGATGCGGGCGACGTGAAGGACGCCGAGTTGCCGATCGAGGCTGCAGTCTGGGTGGCGGTGGTCACGGTGTTCAGCGCGCTGTTCAGCGTGCTGGTGCCGGTGCCGGTATTGCCCTGGGTCACATCGGCAACGGCGCGGGCCGCTGCGTTCATCGAGTAGCTGTTGCCGATCGACGCTGCGGTGGCGGTGAGCGTCGTCGTCGTGGCGGCGAGGACGTTTGCGGTCGAGGCCTGGTTTGCCGCGTTGATCTGCCCGTTGACATAATCGACGTTGCGCGCGGTCGACCCGATCAGCGATTTGAACGAGCTCACCAGGCTGGGACCGCCGACGGTGTTCAGGGCGTCGAGGATCGACGGATTGAGCAACTGGGTATTGCCACCCGACGTCGCGCCCTTGAGCAGGTCGAGATAGACGCCGACCAGCGACGGACCACCGACATTGGCAATCGCGTTCAGCACCGACTGGTTGCCGAGCGCCTGGCCGGTCGACAGGTCGACGTTGACGTTGAGCAGACCCGGCGTGGGGACCGACAGGCTCGGCGTAGGGGTTGGGGTCGGCAGGGTGACCTGCGCCATTGCCGGCGTCGCCGCGAGAAATGCAAGGCAAGCCGATGCAAGCAAATTGAACTTCGTCATTTCTTCTCTCCTGTTGAAGCACCTTGTTGTGGGCGAGACCCGGCGATGTACGACACCGTCGGGACGTTAGAGGGGCACTCGGGCGCATTGGCCCCGCGCTGCCCCGCGATCAGGTCGATCACCGCTTTTTCGATGATCGCCCGGATTGCTCCGTGCACCGGCTCCTGGCGGCGCCTTCCGACGCCGAGATCCAGGGTTGTGTTGCCGATGAATTCAAAAATGCCGGCGCGCAGTTCGCGACCGCGGATCTGCTTTTGCAGGCTGATGACCTTGATCACCCGCAGGCTGCGCGCATCGATCAAGCGAAGATCGACGCCGACCGACATGACGTATGAGCGTGCGCCACCACCGACCGGTCCGATCGAAATTTCGGCCACATCGCTCTGGATGTTGAAATCGAGCTCGGTGATCCCGCCGAGGACGATCATGTCCGCTTCGGCGATCGACCCGGAATAGATCCGGCGATAGGCGTCGGTCGGCTTGCCATCGGGCCCGAGCAACTTGCTATTGGCGTAATCGAGCTCCTGCCGCGCGATCCGCAGGTCGAGGCGCTCGGCGAGCGGGAATCCGGCCTTGGAGATGGCCGACATGACCATCAGCGCCGCACCCTGCGGGGCGACGGTGCCGTTCAGCCCGTCGAGCCGCCCGGTATAATCCGCCACCTCGCCCACGGCGATCCGCGGACGGACCGAATTGGCGGAGGTCGCGGCCAGGCACCGCAGCAACGGCGAATAGGCGGTGTCATCATCGATGACCTGCGCGCCGCTGAGCGGGGTGACATACCGCGGGGGCGGGGGCGCCATCGTCGTGCACGCGCCAAGCGCGGAGGCGGTTGCAAGAAGGGCGACGGCCTGAAGCCGTTTGACAGCGATGTTCATGACATCATTGCCCCAGCGCAGAGGGGCTGACGCCGACGATTGCCTGCTGTCGCCCGCTATTTTGCTGTCGCGCCTGGACGACGACGGTGTTGTTGCTGCCGTAGACCGTGACGTTGATCATATTGGCGATGGCAGTCGCGCGGTCTGCGGCGGGGCCGGCGTTTCGCGCGGCCAGGTTGAACGCTTGACCGCGATCGGACGCCGAGCCCGTGATGACGACGCGGTTGAAATTGGCGTCGCGTTGGAACTCCATCGGCGTATTGGGCATGCGGTCGCTGACCACGCCCGCTGCGGCAACTTGCAAAATCAACAGACTAATCATCCCACCCTCGCATCGTTTCGATCTGCTGGGGCCATGATGCGCAAAGGCCGGGCCATGGACTATTGGCCAGGTGGTCATGATCGATGACGCAAAAGATCAGTAAGGAGTGACGTTTTGGTCAGCGATACTGACCATATGGAGAGGGTATGCTTCGATTATGAAAAAAGGAGCCAGCAGATACTGCTGGCTCCTTTCCGAGGCCTCTCTTCTGCGCGCCGGGAGGGGGGACAGTGGCGCGCTGAAACTGTATATAACACGGTCGATCGCTTCGCCTACCTGACCAGATGGCCAGATTGAATCGACCCGACGGGTAGGAGATGCTGTTCGGATGGATATATACATGATGAAGGGCGCTTTGTTCGTCCATATGGTCGAATTCGCGCAGCGCGAACTGGGCGAAACCACAGTCGAGCGAGAGATGCTCCGGCTCAACCTGGAATCGGGTGCTGCCTACACGTCGGTCGGAATGTATCCGTTCTCCGAGTTCGAACGGCTGCATCACGCGTTTGCGGAGGCGATGCAGATTACGGCCGACGATTTCAGCCGCCGGTTCGGGTGTCGAACATTACCCTTGCTCGTCGCCGGTCACGCCATCCCGCCGGATATGCATCCGTTCGATTTCCTCGAAAAAGTCCATGGCGTGATTCACCAGGACGTCCGCAAGCTCTACAAAGATTCCAATCCTCCGAGCGTGCAGGTGGTCGAACGCCAAGGCGAGCAACGGCTCGTGCTGCGCTATGAGTCGCAGCGCCCGATGGCAGCATTTTGCGGAGGGATGCTGGAAGCTACGATGGACACGTTCGGATGTGGCGATATTTACCGAATCGAGCGTATTGATGCCGAACCCCGCACGGAACGGTTCGCGGAGTTTGTAGTCGATCTCGTAACATAGGTCCGCCGTCATGTCCGACAGTGCTGATTTACTGAAGCTTCAATTGAAGCGAGAAATTGCCGCGCGTAAAATCGCAGAACATTTGCTCGAACAAAAATCGACCGAACTCGAAGCGTCGAACCACGAACTGCTTGCCCAGATCGCGCAAGTCAGCCGCCTGTCGGTAGCGATCGATACTGCCGGCGAAGGTATAGCGATGACCGATCGCAACGGCGTTTATACCTATATGAACACGGCGCACGCGCAGATGTTTGGATTCGACCGTCCCCAGGATTTGATCGGACAGTCATGGGCGTGCTTGTATGATAATGATGCCCTGGCTCACTTCGACCAGGAAGTGATGCCGCAATTCGCGCGCGATGGTCGATGGAACGGCGAGGTGACCGGTCGAAGCGTCGATGGAACGCTCGTCTTTCAGGATCTCATCCTCACGCAATTGGAGGATGGCGGCATCCTGTGTTCTACCCGAGACATCGGCCAACGCAGGATCCGGGAGAAGGAAACCGCCGATCTCCGTCGCAGGGTCATCGAAGCCGACCGCGCTGCAGCCTTGGACCAATTGGTTGAGACGGTCACCCACGACTTTTCCAATTTCTTGGGCGCGATCGATGCAGCGGCGACGCTGCTCGAGAAGCAATGCAACCAGCCCGAGCCGCACCGCTTGTTGATGTCAGTCTTCGATGCCTTGCGTCAGGCGCGATCGGTGCTCAATCAGCTGCTGCCGAATTATGCCGCGCCCGCCGAAAAGGTTTGCGACGTGACCGATCTGGTGCCGCGGCTATGCGAAGTCATGACGCCGTTGCTGGATATCGCGCAGACATCGTATTGCAAGGTTCCCGAGGCGCCGCTGTTCGTTGCCGCCGACCCAACCCTCTTCGCGCGTTCGATGACCAACATTTTCAAGAATGCAATCGAGGCGATGACCGTGAGCGGATCGGTCTTGCGAATCGAGGTGCAGAGCTTGTCTGGATATGTGCCCCCGACGCTCCCGTTCGATCCCGCTGCCCGACTTATCTATGGCAGCGATATCGACGAAACGATGGCTCGCATCATCGTTCATGACGAGGGCGAAGGTATGCCACAAACCGTGCTCGATCACGCACTCGAACGGTTCGTGTCGACCAAATGTGGCGGGCGACGGCGCGGGATCGGGCTGACGTCGGTCAAAGACCTGGTCGAGACGACTGGCGGCCGCGTGGCGATCTTCAGCGCGGCGGGTGTCGGTAGCGTCTTTGTCCTGGATCTGCCCGCGCACGGTGTCGAAAATGGTCGGGCGGATGGTGATGAGGCGACACGCCTGGCTGAGGACACGGTTGGCAATGTTCTGCTGGTCGATGACGATCCGATCGCACTCGGCCGCCTAGAGGTCTTGTTTCAAGCGCGGGGGTGGGGAGTCGTCAGCTTTTCCAGCCCGTGCGAGGCGTTGGACTTTCTGGTAAGAGTACCGAATTTTGTGCAGCTGCTCGTTACCGATCGATCGATGCCAACCATGAGCGGCGACCAACTTGCTCAACGGGTCAAGGCAGTCCGCTCGGATCTGCCGATCGTGCTCTGTTCCAACGCGTTGGGATCGGCTATTTCGGCTGACATTGACGCAACGCTCGCCAAGCCGCCAAGTGACGGACGTTTACAAGCGATATTGGTGAGGCTTAACCTCACCCGGTAGTAGGGGAGGGCGCGATGCGATTTCTGATCGCTGACGATCATGAACTGGTGCTCGATGCCGTTGCATCGATGCTGCAGGCGCATTGGCCCGAAGCGCAGGTCGTAAGTGCGACGAACGCGCCCGACGTGAAGACGAGGCTCGTCAGCGAGAGCCCATTCGACCTGGTGTTGCTCGATCTGCATATGCCCGGGGTGAATGGCCTCGTCGATATTGGGAAGTTGATGCACGGAAACCCAAGCCGCTACGCGATCTTGTCGGGGTTCGTCGGCCAGCGTGAGGCCGTGCAATTGATGAATGATGGTGCGTCAGGCATCATTCCCAAGGCGATGCCGGCCGAATCGATGATAGCCGCCGTCCAGTTGATGCTCTCCGGCCAACGCTTCGCGCCTGCCGACATGCCCGCTTCGACGCATGCGGAAACGAATTTGACCGATCGCGAGATGGACGTGTTGCGGCGGCTGCACGAGGGTGAAGCGAATAAGGAGATCGCCAGAGCGCTCGGGATACAGGAGACAACGGTCAAACTGCACCTGCGTTCGCTCGCGCTGAAGCTCGATGCGCGAAACCGGACCGAAATCGTCATCAAATCTCTGAAGTCCGGCGTTTTGTAATCATTCGAGAACGGCCCTCTCGCGATCGCTTGCTCTCGAGCTCCTTGTAATGGCTCGCTCGAGCGCGGACTCGCAAACGTCTATTCGGGAGCGATGGTTCGGATGCGCGGCGAAGGATGTGGCGAGGGGCAATCCTCGCAAGGCATCGCAGCATTGTCCCAGACGTTGCCGGATCGCCTCATCGAGCGGGTCATGCCGTTGTCGGCCGTCAGTCGCTGGACCTGTGCGCTGGTGTAGCAGCTGCCCGGCCGCAGCGCTACGGGCTCGCCCGCTTTGCCTCATACGCCGTTATAAGCGCGGAACCAGTCGACGAAGCGCGGGATGCCGTCCTTGATCGAGGTCGCTGGGCGAAACCCCACGTCGCGTTCGATCGCGCTGATATCGGCGAAGGTCGCCGGCACGTCGCCGGGCTGCATCGGCTGATAGTCGCGAATCGCCGCGATGCCGCAGGCTTGCTCGATCGTCGTGATCAGATCCTCGAGCCGCTCCGCCTGGCTGTTGCCGATATTGTAGCGCGCATGCGGTACGAAGCTGCCCCCTGGCTTTTCGAGGCCGTCATCGGCCGGCGGTCGATCGAGCGTGCCGACCACGCCCTGGATGATGTCGTCGATGAAGGTGAAGTCGCGCATCATGTCGCCGCCGTTGAACACCTTGATCGGCTCGTGCTTGAGGATCGCGTCGGTGAACAGCCACGCCGCCATGTCGGGCCGCCCCCACGGACCATAGACGGTGAAGAAGCGCAGGCCCGTCTGCGGCAGGCGGTAGAGATGGGCGTAGGTCTCGCTCATCAATTCGTCCGCGCGCTTGGTGGCGGCGTAGAGCGAGACGGGGTGATCGACGCGGTCCTCGAGGCGGAAGGGGACCGAGGTATTGGCGCCGTACACCGAGGAGGAGGAGGCGTAGACCATGTGCACGCCCGGCCGCGCGCGCGCGATCTCGAGCATGTTGAGATGCCCGGCGACGTTGGCGCGGATATATTTGCGCGGGTGCGTCAGCGAATAGCGCACGCCGGCCTGCGCCGCGAGATGCACGATCCCGGTGATCTCATGCCCGGAGAGCGCCGCATCGAGCGCGGCTTCGTCGGCGATGTCGACGTCGTGGAACGCGAAGCGCGCGTCGCCCTCGGCCTCGCGCACCCAGGCGAGACGATCGTGCTTGAGATCGACGCTGTAATAGGGCTCGAAATTGTCGATCCCGATCACGTCGCGGCCGTCCTGCAACAGCCGCCGTGCGACGTGCGCGCCGATAAAGCCGGCCGCGCCGGTCACCACTACCGTCATCCCGATCCCCTTATCCAGCCAAGCGGCTTTGCCCTACACGGCGCGACGCACTGCGGATATCCCCGCACGCCGGCGCTGGCATATCGCCGTTGCGCGCGGGCGTCTCCCGCGGCACTCTGGCGTGCCTGAATCTCAACGAAGGCACGCTTCATGACGACGGTGTACGGCATCCCTAATTGCGACACGGTAAAGAAGGCGCGCATTTGGCTCGCCGAGCAGGGCGTCGCCTACGATTTCCACGATTATAAGAAGGCCGGCGTCCCCGAGGCCGAGCTGCGGGGGTGGGTCGATCGGCTCGGCTGGGAGACGCTGCTCAACCGGGCGGGGACGACCTTCCGCAAGCTGCCCGACGCCGACAAGACCGATCTCGATGCAGAAAAAGCGATCGCGCTGATGCTTGCCAACCCCTCGACGATCAAACGCCCGGTGCTGGTGCAGGGCGAGACGCTGCTGGCAGGCTTCAAGCCCGATACCTATCTATCGGCTGTAACCGCCTAGGAGAGACCGCCATGCCGACTGCACGCTGGAACGACACCGTCATCGCCCAGTCCGACGATACCGTCGTCGTCGAAGGCAATCACTATTTCCCCGCCGACAGCATCGTCGCCGAATATTTCGAGGACAGCGCGACGCATTCGCATTGCCCGTGGAAGGGCGAGGCGAGCTACAAGACGATCGTCGTCGACGGCAAGCGCAACGCCGATGCCGCCTGGTACTATCCCGATCCCAAGCCCAAGGCGGCCGAAATCAAGGACCGCTTCGCCTTCTGGAAGGGCGTTGAGGTAAAGTAAGACGACGCCGCGCCGGCGCCCGATGCGGGGCGCTGGCGTCGCATCGCGCGAGGCGCTATTCGCCTTGGCCATGTCCACGACTTTCACGATCGACACCGCGACCAGTCGCGCCAATCCAACCCCGGCGCCGATGAAGCGGCTCACCGTCCCGGCGATCCGCGCCCGCAAGGCGGACGGGCAGGGCGGCGGCGAGCCGCTGGTGATGCTCACCGCCTATACGGTCCGCACCGCGCAGTTGCTCGATCCGCATTGCGATATGCTGCTCGTCGGCGACAGTCTCGGCCAAGTGATCTACGGCCTCCCCTCAACCATTCCCGTCACGCTCGAGATGATGGCCGCGCATGGCGCCGCAGTGGTGCGTGGGAGCTATCACAGCGTCGTCGTCATCGACATGCCGTTCGGCAGCTATGAGGCGAGCCCCGAAAAGGCGTTCGAAAGCGCGGCGTGGTTGCTCAAGCAGACCGGCGCCGCCGCGGTGAAGCTCGAAGGCGGCACGGCGATGGCGCCGACCGTCGCCTTCCTGTCCGAGCGCGGCATCCCCGTGATGGGGCATGTCGGGCTCACGCCGCAGGCGGTCAACGCGCTCGGCGGCTATGGCGCGCGCGGCCGTAGTGCTGCCGAGGCCGCCAAGATCGTCGCCGATGCCAAGGCGGTGGCGGAAGCCGGCGCCTTTGCGGTGGTGATCGAAGGCGTGGTCGAGCCGATTGCGATCCAGATCACGCGCAGCATTGCCTGCCCGACGATCGGCATCGGTGCTTCGGCACAGTGCGACGGGCAAGTGCTCGTCACCGAGGACATGCTCGGCATGTTCGAACGCACCGCGCGCTTCGTGAAGAAGTTCGACGATCTGTCGGGCCGTATTTCCGCCGCGGTAGACCAGTACGCCACCGATGTGCGATCGCGGGCCTTTCCCGGCGTGGAGCAGATCTACGCCCCCAAGGACTAGCGTCCGCACCCGTTTTTTGAACGCTTTTGTTTGGCGGGCGGCGCGGCTAAGGTCCGCGCCTTCCTGCCCTGATCCGATGGAGTTCCCCCTTGGCCGTGCCGCCGAATACCGATGCCGCATTCCTGCGCGAAGTCGACGAGGAACTGCGCCGCGATCAGATGGCGAAGGCGGCGCGGCGTTACGGCGTTGCGGCGATCGCGGTGATCGTGCTCGCGCTCGTCGGTTTTGCCGGCTGGCTGCTGTGGCAGTCGCACGAACAAAGTGTCGCTGCCGATGAAGGCGCCGCGCTCTCCAAGGCGTATGACGATCTCAACGCCGCCAAGCCCGATGCGGCGCAGGGCGAACTGACCGCGCTCGCCCAGTCGCGCGGCGAGGGCTATCGCGCGCTCGCGCTGATGAGCCAGGGCGACGCGCTGCTGCAGAAGAAGGATTTGCGCGGTGCCGCCGCCAAGTTCGGCGCGGTCGCCAGCGACACGTCGATCGGCCAGCCGTTCCGCGACCTCGCGCTCGTCCGCCAGACCACCGCCGAGTTCGATACGGTGAAGCCCGACGTCGTCGTCGCGCGGCTGCGCGGCATCGCGGTCAAGGGCAATCCGTGGTTCGGCAGCGCGGGCGAGCTCGTCGCGATCTCGTATCTGCGGATGGGCCGGCGCGATCTGGCGGGGACGCTCTACGGACAGATTGCGCAAAACCCCGATATGCCCGAAACGATCCGGCAACGTGCGGTTCAGATGGCGGGTATATTGGGCGTCGACGCTGTGGCCGGGTCTAAGGAACAAAAATCGCAATGAAGATGACCAACCGCTATCTCCTGATCGCCGTCTCCGCCGTTGCGCTGAGCAGCTGCGCCGCGTTCAAGGGCAAGAAGAAGACCCCGGTGCTTGGTCAGCGGATCGCGATCCTCGCCAGCGAGAACGACGTCGTTGCCGACAAGACGATCGCCGGCGTCGAAGTGCTCGTTCCGCCCGCCACGGCGAACGAATCCTGGGCGCAGCCGGGCGGCAACCCGTCCAAGGCGCTTGGCCAGGTTGCCCTCGGCACCAATCTTTCGCGCGTCTGGACCGCCGCGATCGACGGCGGCAGCAACCGCCAGCGGCTCGGTGCGGCGCCCGTCGTCGCCGGTGGGCGGCTTTATACGATCGACGTCGATGCGACGATCCACGCTTTCTCCGCGACCACGGGCGCGAAGGTCTGGGCGACCGACATCGCCAAGACCGAGAAGGCCAAGGCCGACAAGAAGGCGCGCGGCGCGCGCTTCGGTGGCGGCGTGAGCTTCGACGACGGCAAAGTGTTCGCGACCGACGGCCTCGGCGACGTCGTCGCGCTCGAGGCGACGACGGGCAAAGTGTTGTGGCGCGTCAAGCCGGGCTCGCCGCTGCGCGGGGCTCCGACCGTCGCCAATGGCCAGGTCTATGTGCTGAGCCAGGACAATCAGCTGTTCGCGCTGTCGCAGGCCGATGGCACGGTGGTGTGGAACCAGTCGGGTTCGGTCGAGACGCAGGGCGTGTTCGGCGTCGCGGCGCCTGCGGTCAGCCAGGGGACGGTCGTCGCCGGCTTCTCCTCGGGTGAACTCAACGCCTATCGCTACGAAAACGGCCGCACGCTGTGGCAGGACGCGCTGTCGCGCTCGACGATCTCGACCTCGGTCTCGTCGCTTGCCGATGTCGATGCCGATCCGGTGATCGACCGCGGGATCGTCTATGCGGTCGGGCAGGGCGGTCGCATGGTCGCGATCGAGATCGATTCGGGCCAGCGGCTGTGGGAGCAGAATTTCGCAGGTATCTCGACCCCGTGGGTCGCGGGTGAGTGGGTGTTCATCGTCACCGACGATGCGCGGCTGGTTTGCCTCGCGCGTGCGACGGGCAAGGTGCGGTGGATCAGCCAGCTGCGCCATTACATGAGCGAGAAGACCAAGAAGGACGGCACGCTCAAGGAAGGCAAGAAGGCCAACCCGGTGACGTGGTTCGGCCCGGTGCTGGCGGGTGGGCGTCTGGTGCTGACCAATTCGGCGGGGCAGATCGTCTCGGCCTCGGTCGACAGCGGCAAGGTCGGTACGGTGATCGAGAACAAGACGCCGTTCACGCTGCCGCCGATCGTGTCGAATTCGACGCTCTATGTGCTCGATCAAAAAGGCCGCGTCGCAGCCTATCGCTGACCTGTTACCCGGTAGTACCGGGCGGGGGTGACGAAACGTTGCGCGTGCCGTAAGGAGCGCGCATGTCCAAAACCCCCGTGGTCGCGATTATCGGCCGGCCGAACGTCGGCAAATCGACGCTATTCAATCGCCTTGTCGGCAAGAAGCTCGCTCTGGTCGACGATCGCCCCGGCGTGACGCGCGATCGCCGTGAGGGCGATGCGACGCTTGTCGGCTTGAATTTCCGTATCATCGACACCGCCGGCTACGAGGACGAGGACGCCGCGTCCTTGCCCGGCCGGATGCGCCAGCAGACCGAGGCGGCGGTGGCGCAGGCCGACGTCGCGTTGTTCATGTTCGATTCGCGCGTCGGGCTGGTGCCGCTCGACGAAGAGATTGCGCGCTGGCTGCGCGGCTCGAAAACCCCGGTGATCCTCGTCGCCAACAAGGCCGAGGGCAAGGCGGGTGCCGACGGGATCCTCGAATCGCTGTCGCTCGGCTTCGGCGATCCGGTCGAACTGTCGGCCGAGCATGGCGAGGGGCTGGTCGAACTGTTCGACGCATTGCTTCCCTATATCGAGCCCGAGAAGAATGCCGCTGGCGAAGACATCCCGCACGGCCTCGACGAAGACGAGGAATATGCCCCCGACGCGCCGCTCAAGCTGGCGATCATCGGCCGGCCTAACGCGGGCAAGTCGACGCTGATCAACCAGATCCTCGGCGAGCAGCGCCTCATCACTGGCCCCGAGGCGGGCATTACGCGCGATTCGATCGCGGTCGACTGGATCTGGCACGACCCCGAGCGCGAACATGGCGAGGATGCGCGCAAGGTCAGGCTGATCGATACCGCGGGCATGCGCAAGCGTGCCAACGTTCAGGACAAGCTCGAGAAGCTGTCGGTTGCCGACGCGCTCCACGCGATCGACTTCGCCGAAGTCGTCGTGCTGTTGCTCGACGCGACGCGCGGGCTCGAATCGCAGGATCTGCGCATTGCCGACGCCGCTTTGCAGGAAGGCCGCGCGCTGATCGTCGCGATCAACAAATGGGATATCGCCGAGAACGGCTCGAGCCTGTTCAACGGCATTCGCGGCGCGCTCGAAGAAGGGCTCAGCCAGATCAAGGGCATGCCAGTTCTCACCGTGTCGGGCGCGACCGGCAAGGGCATCGACACGTTGCTCAAGGTCGCGTTCGAGACGCGCGACACCTGGTCGCACCGCGTCGGCACGGGTGAGCTCAACCGTTGGTTCGAGAAGGCGGTCGAGGCCAATCCGCCGCCCGCACCCGGTGGCAAGCGGATCAAGCTGCGCTACATGACGCAGGCCAAGACGCGGCCGCCAGGCTTCGTGCTGTTCGGCACGCGGGTCGATCAATTGCCGATGAGCTATCAGCGGTATCTGATCAACGGTATCCGGCGCGACCTGGGCTTTGGGGCCGTTCCGGTCCGGCTAACCTTGCGGGCGCCGAAGAACCCATTCGATCGCTAATCGAACGGGCAAGTCTTTATCCACACTATTGATTGAACGATTATTCTGCGTTCAATTTTGGTGTTTCCTGCTCGATATCAACCACTCGTTTACTTCAACTGCCTAATATTACGGTAGTGGAGCGGTAGGTCCGTGGGAGGTTGCAGTGGCGGTCGAAGAGAAGGATTTGGTCGACTGGACCGCATTCGCGCGTGCGCGTGCCGAACTGGGCGCCGGGTTCGTACGGATCCTCGGCTATTTTCGCGAAGACGGCGTCAAGTCGGTTGCCGCGATTGAAGCCGCGATGCGCGCTGGCAGCGCCGCCGGGATGGTGATCCCGGCGCATACGCTTAAAGGCGAGGCGCTGCAGTTCGGGGCAGGGCCACTTGGTGCTGTGGCAGAGCGGATCGAGACGATCGCGCGCGATTGCGTCGAGAGCCGCGATACGCCCGAGGAAGCGCTCAGCGACATCGTCGCGCTGCGCCCGCTGTTCGATGCGACGCTGGCGATGCTTGAGCGCGAGTCGAACCCGCTGGTGGCACGCCGCCCAGCCTTTGGGCGTCGCGCGGTCTGACGGCGCAGCTCAGCGCAGGCGTTCGATTGCCTGCGCCAGCGCCACGTACAATTTGCCCATGTCCGACGACAGCAGGGTCACGCCGAGCGGCGAGCCGTCGCGCTGCGACAGGATCGCGCGCAGCATCGCTTCGAAATCATGGATGTAGCGATTGACCTGGTCGCGGAAGGCCGGGTCCTCGTCATGCAGCCGTGCGATCTCGCGCGCTTCGCCGGCATCGATCAGCCGCACCGCGCGACGCGTGAAGACGCCGCGATCGCCCTTGAGATAGGCTGACCAGGCGCTGTCCGAGACGTCGGTCGAAAACGCCTTGGCGATGTCGATCGAGGCCGAGTTGAGCGATTCGATCAGCAACGAGACGCGGCGCGTCAGCGTATCCTGATCGGCCTTGTCGCGCTCCTGCCGCGCCTCGACCAGCCGGGTCTCGACGATAGCGGTCGATGCGGCGATCGCCGCCATCTGGTGCGTCAGGCGCTCGGCGACGCGTTCGGCAGCGTCGGCTGCGACGTTGGCCGCGTCGCCGATGCTGGCGATCTTGCGATCGAGCGCGCTGGCGGTCGCGCGTTCAATCGCCGCGGTGCTTTGTTCCTCGAGCGCAGCCGCTGCTGCAGGGATGACATTAGCGAGCGTATCGCGCGCGCGGTCGGCAGCGGCGCTGGCGGAATCGCGCACGCGCAACAGCGCCTCGACCAGTCGCGGCGCGGCCTCTTCGGCGAAGCGGTGCGTGCGATCGATCGTGTCGTCGACCATCTGGCCGAGCGCATCGGCGCGAAGCTTGCCGTCGCTGAGCGTGTCGAGCAGCGTCCCCGCCAGCTTCTCGACGGTGTCGCGCTGCGTGGCGATGACGTGGGCGATCGCCTCGATCGCGTCGTGCGTGCTTTCGGCGGCGGTGACGAGCGCCAGCAGTTCGGGCTTGGCCAACGCGACGATACGCCGGCTCTCGGCGGTGCGCGCGTCGAGCCGGGTCAGCGCGTCGGGCAGCGTCTCGTCGATCTCGCGCGCGGCGGCATCGAGCGCGAGCAGCAAGCGCTCGGTCGTCGCAATGGCGTTGGTCGCCATCGTGTCGCCGCTCCGGAGCGCTTCGGTCATCGCATCGGCCGATCCGCCGAGCGCGCTGATCGAGGCTGCCAGCGCTTGCGCGCGGACGACGCCTTGCGTGTTGAGCTGGTCGAACTGCGTGCTGACATGCGCAATGCCCTGATCGATATCGCGCACGATCCCGTGACTGAGCTCGCGCTGCTCGCCGAGCCGCGCGACGACTTGTTCGATCAAATGCTCGATGTCGATAATGCGCGCGGCAAGACCCTCGGCGCTGTCATGCGCCGCGCGATCGAGCGCCGCCTGATTCGTACCGAGCATCGCCAGCATCGCGTCGCCTTGGGCGGCAATGCCCTTGCGCGCTTCGTCGACCGCGTCGGCGGTGCGGCCGAGCAGCGCGTCGACCGCATGCGACATGTCGCCGGTGACCTGTTCGAGCCGCGCGCCCGCGGTCTCGCTCGTGGCCTCCATCCGGGTGATATGCGCCGCGAGCTTTTGCGCGGCGCCGTTCGCGACGGCATCGGCTTCACGCCCGCGCTCGGCGAGCGCGGTGAGCTGCGCGTCGAGCGCCGCTGCATGTTCGCTCGCGGTGACGCCGGTAGTCTTGAGCAAATGCGCGAGCGCATCGGTCTCGCCATGCGCGCGCGGCAGGAGCGCGAGCAGCACTTCGAGCCGCGTATGCGCCTGGTCGGCGGCGGTCGCGAGCGTTGCGGCATGCGCATCGGCGTGCGCGACTTGCGCGGCGAGCCCCGAGCCGACGCTCGCGAGCCGCGAGGCGGCCCCATCGCCGAGCGCCAACAACGCGTTGGTTTGCTCGGCGAGGTTGGCGCGGTGCGTGTCGATGCTGCGGCCGAGCACTGCGACGGTCCGCTCGAGGCTTGCGGCCTCGGCGCGCATCGCGCGCGCGGTCATGCCGAAGCGCTTCGCCTCGGCGCGGCTCGAGCGCATCGCGAGCTGGAAGACGATCCCGATCAAGGCGGGCGGCACGCACAGACTGGCGACGAAGCTGGCAAGCGCCGGGGGCGTCAACGTGGGCAAGCTCGTCCACGACAAGGCGACCATTCCGCCGACCCAACCGACCGACGCAGCGGTGCCGAGCAAAGCGGGCCAAGGAAACGGACGGCGCCCGGACCCGTCTTCGATCGTGTCTTTGATCACGTCATCAATTACGTGGGTCAGCTCGATCGGTTCCTCATAGGGACGTGCCAAGGGTTCAGCCGCAGCGACGCCGTCGCGCGCTTCGGCCGAGAGCGCGGCGCCGTTTGGCCGCAAGTCGATGATCCGCGAACCCCCGTTCATCCCCGACGTTTACCACGATTATGCCGCGCGCAAAGCGAATAGCGAAACCTTGGCTTAACCGGTCGTTCGGTATCCTGGGCGCATGGCCTATGATCCCGGTGCAATCGATGCGACGTTGGCGGCAGCCGTGGGCGACGAGCCTGCGCTGATCGCCGAGTTGCGCGCAGCCTTTCTCGACAGCGTTCAGCACGGACTCGCCGTGCTCGAAGCCGCGCGCGGCGACGTGGCGTGGCGCGAGGCTGCGTTCCGGCTGCGCGGGTTGGCCGCGAGTTTCGGCGCGGTGCGGCTGATGGCAATCGCGACCGAGGCGGCCGAGGCGGAAGCGCACGATGCGGCGCTGCTCCGCCGGCTGCGGCGCGCGGTCGAGCGCCTCTAAGCATTTCTCGGGCTTTGCCTTAATCGCGCTAAGGCCTTAACAGCCCTGCGATGCTGGCAGGACTGATTTTTGCGACCGAAGATGCCGATGACCGGATGGGTGTGCTCGCCGCGACGCTGCCGTTCGGCGGATTGACGCTGATCGAGTTCCAGGCGCGCTTGCTCGCGGCGGCTGGCGCGACGCAGATCATCCTGATCGTTGCGCGCATGACTCCCGAATTGCTTGGTGCGATCAGCCGGATCGGGCGCCGCGGCGTCTCGGTCGATGCGGTGCGCACCGCGGCCGAGGCGCTCGAGAAGCTCCATCCGCTCGCGCGCGTTTTGGTCGTTGCGGACGGTGTGGTGACGACGGGCGACGTCGTCCAGGCGATCGCGCTGATGCCGCACGATACCCTGCTCGTCACCGACGAAGGCGATCCGCATTACGAGCGCGTCGGCGCGGACACCGCGTGGGCCGGCCTGGCGTTGCTCGACGGCAAGCGCGTCGCCGAGGTAGCCGCCCTGCCACGCGACTATGATTTCCAGTCGACGCTGTTGCGCGTCGCGGCGCAGGGCGGCGCCGATCACGTCCATCTCGATTCGCATATGGCGGTCAACCATAGCATCGAGCGGAGCGCACAGGCGCTGGCGCGGCGTGGCAACGGGATGGTCGCCGCGCTCGTCGCCAAGCCGTTGCGCTGGGCCGACCGCTATCTGCTCGCGCCGCTCGTGCGATTCGCGCTCCCGCCGCTGATGGCGCGCACCGTGCCAACGCTCGGGCTGATCGCGGCGAGCGGCGCCGTGGCGATTGGCGGGTTCTTCACGATCCTTTCGGGGCATCCGGCGATCGGCATGGGCATCACCTGCCTCGCGATCGTGTTCGCGACGGTAGCTTCGGCGATCGCGTGGGTGCGCGACGAGAGCGGGCTCGCGCAGTTCGCCGACCATGCCAAGCCGGGCATGGCTGCACTTGCGGCGCTGCTGGTCGGCTATGGCGCCGCGCGACCGGCCGGACTGATTCTCGCGGTCGCGGCGGTGATTGCGGCGGCGTTGCTCGAGCGGGCCGCCGATCCGGCGTTGCAGCGGCGCTGGTGGGCGAGCCCTGCGGCCTATCCCGCGGTGCTGTTCGTCGTGCTGCTGCTTGGCCAACCGCTGCTCGCGCTGGCCGCGGCGGGGCTTTATGCGGCGGGGACGCTTGCCGCTGCCATTGAGGGGTTTCGTCAAAAGCCTTAGCTTGGCTTTAACGACAACCCCCTAGATGCTTGACGCATGTCGATCGAACGTCGCGACATCGATGACGGCGCCCAAGCGGGTGCCATGGCGCTGCTTGCCCGGGCAGCGGCGGCGGATGGCCGTGCCGATTCGCGGCTGCGCGGCGCGATCGACGATTTCTATCTTTCCGATCATGCCCGGCTCGACGACCGGACACGCCTGGCGATGGGGCACGTGCTCGATGATCTTGCGCTTGGCGTGGAAGCCGCGCTGCGGGGCCATGCCGCGCGCCTGCTCGCGGCGCGCGCGGTACCGCATCTGGCCGATGCGCTCGGTCGCCAATCGCCTGCGACGCGCGATCGCTTGATCGGCTCGGGGCTGATGCGCGATCCCGATCTGATGCGCGAACTGTTCGGGCGTGTGCGGCAGGATCTGCTCGCCGACGCTTTGCCGAGCGAAGCGCCCGAGGATCCCGATCGTGCAAGCTTGTTGCCGCGGCTAGTCGGCGCGGCCGACGGCGTCGTCGCGGCTGGCGCGATGGCGTTGCTCTCGGCGGAAAGCCGGCGGCGCATCCCGCTGCCGCCCGGCCAGCCCTTGTCGACCGAATTGCCTGCGGAATTGCATCACCGCTTGGTCTGGTGGGTCGCGGCGGTACTGCGCGAACGCTTTGGAGATGGCGCGCCCGATGCCCTGGCGCAGCTCGACCGTGCGCTGTCCGAGGCTGCGTTGCGCAGCATCGCCGCGCATGACGAGGGCGAGCGGCTCGAAGCGGTCGCGCTGCGGCTTGCTGCCGCACTCGATCCGCAGGCGGACGAATTCGCCGGGCTGCTGGTCGAAGCGCTCGCCGACCGCCGGCTCGCTTTGTTCATCGCCTTGCTCGCGCATGCGATGGGGATCGATTACGACGACGCGCGCGAGATCGTGCTCGATCCGGGCGCCGACCGCTTGTGGCTGTTGCTGCGCGCACTCGAAATCGACCGCCAATCGATTGCGCGAATCGGGCTGGCGCTGAGCGAGGCCGATCCGGCGCGCGATATCGATCGCTTCGCCGATGGACTTGATGCCATCGCCGCGATCGATCCGGTGCTCGCGCGACAGGCGCTCGCGCCGCTGCTGCTCCACCGCGATTACCGCGCCGCGCTGGTTGCGCTAGGGCGCGGACGATGAACGTGAACGAACCGATGCTGCCGCCGGTGCGCGGGCTGATCGACCGCGATGGGCGGCTGGTCGAGGCCGACCAGCGGCTGTACGATCTGAACGCACGCGCGGGTGGGGCAATCGGGCTGCCGCTCGCGGTGCCGCAGATCGCGACGCTCGTGCATCTGGCGCAGCGGCTCGGCATCCTGGTCTCGCGCGGGGTCGTTGCGGCGGACGGCGACGAAGACCTCGAACTTTGGGTGCGCGCGCAGCCCGAGACCGGGCCGAGCAAGGCGCCCGACGGCGTGCGGCTGACGATCACCGGCTGGCGTGTGCGCGCGCCGTGGTATCCCGGCGACATCGCCAATGACCGCGCCAGCGATTTCCTGCGCAGCGAAGCCGACTGGCTGTGGGAAACCGACAGCGCGCTGCGGCTGACCTTCCTGTCGATCACCGCTGGGCCCCGCTATGGCTTCGATGCGGCCGCGATGCTTGGCCAGCCGTTGACGCGGCTGTTCATTCTCGGCGAGAGCGATGGCGGGGCTTTCCCGATCCTCGGCGGCCTCGCCTTGCAGCAGCGCTTCGACGATCAACCCGCGAGGATCCGCGATTCGGCACGCGCGGTGCGCTTGTCGGCGACGCCGCGGACCGACGCGAGCGGAGCGTTTGCCGGGTTCGTCGGCGCGGTCGAGATGCTCGACGATGCGCCCGTTACTGAACCTGCGCCTAGCACCGACGCGACGATCAGCGCGTTTGCCGAGCGGCTCGATCAAGCGCTGCGGCTGCCGCTCGACCGGATCATCGCCAATGCCGACAGCATTCACGACCAGTCCGAAGGGCCGCTGCGCCAGGATTATGCCGATTATGCTGCCGACATCGCGAGTGCGGGGCGGCATCTACGCGGGCTGGTCGACGATCTGGTCGATCTCCAGGCGATCGAGCGACCCGATTTCGCGGTGCTGCACGAGTTCGTCGATCTGGCCGACGTCGCGCGTCGGGCCGCTGGCTTGCTGCAAGTCCGCGCGAGCGAGGCGCGTGTGCGAATCGATCGGCCCGGGTTTGGCGAGACGCTTGCGGCGACGGGTGAATTCCGCCGTGCGCTCCAAATTCTCGTCAATCTGATCGGCAATGCGGTGCGCTATTCGCCGACCGACGGGATGGTGTGGGTCCGCGCCGAGCGAGAGGGTGGCATCGCCGCGGTGATCGTTGCCGACCAGGGCAAGGGTATCGCGCTCGACGACCAGGCGCGCATTTTCGAGAAGTTCGAGCGCGTCGATCCGCGCGAAGCCGGCGGCAGCGGGCTCGGCCTCTATATCGCGCGGCGGCTGGCGCGGGCGATGGGGGGCGATGTCACGGTCGATTCAGCGCCGGGGCAGGGCGCCCGCTTCGTGTTTACGCTGCCGGCGGCTAAGGACCGCGCTATTCACTCGTCCTGAAGTCACCCCGGCCTTGTGCCGGGGTCTACCGTGCCGAGCATTCTACGCGGGCAGTACGCGTATCCGAGTGGCCCCGGCACGAGGCCAGGGTGACGATAGGGGAGGCGCCTCAGCGACGCGACCACCAGATCAGGCCGGTGCCCGCGAGCGCGACGATCGCGCCATACAGCACCCAACTACTTTGCTTGAGCATGAAGCTCGAGGCCGGCCACAGGATGAGCCCGGCCCCCTGACCTGCGAACAGCAGGCCGAACGCAAGGATCAAGACGCCCGCCACCAGGACGAGCGCCTTGACCCCGCTCACGTGCGGTCAGCCAGCGGCACGAAGTCGCGCTGCGTTGGGCCAGTGTAGAGCTGGCGCGGACGGCCGATCTTCTGCTCCGGATCCGAGATCATCTCGTTCCACTGCGCGACCCAACCGACGGTGCGGGCGAGCGCGAACAAGGCCGTGAACATCGTCGTCGGGAAGCCGATCGCCGAGAGGATCACGCCCGAATAGAAATCGACGTTCGGGAACAGCTTCTTCTCGATGAAGTACGGATCGCTCAGCGCCATCTCCTCGAGCGCGATCGCGACGTCGAACACCGGATCGGTCACGCCGAGCTCGCCGAGCACTTCGCGAACGGTCTGCTGCATCACGGTCGCGCGCGGATCGTAGTTCTTGTAGACGCGGTGACCGAAGCCCATCAGGCGGAACGGATCGTTCTTGTCCTTGGCGCGCGCGATGTACTCGGGGATGCGGTCGACGGTGCCGATTTCGCGCAGCATGTTGAGCGCGGCTTCATTGGCGCCGCCATGCGCCGGGCCCCACAGGCAAGCGATGCCCGCCGCGATGCACGCGAACGGATTGGCGCCCGACGAGCCGGCAAGCCGGACGGTCGAGGTCGACGCGTTCTGCTCGTGGTCGGCGTGGAGGATGAAGATGCGGTCCATCGCGCGTTCGACGACGGGGTTCACGACATACTCTTCCGCCGGAACGCCGAAGGTCATCTGCAGGAAGTTGCCGGTGTAGCTGAGGTTGTTCTTCGGCGACATGAACGGCTGGCCGATCGAATACTTGTACGCCATCGCTGCGATCGTCGGCATCTTGGCGATGAGGCGATGGCTCGCGATCATGCGCTGCTGCGGATCGGTGATGTCGGCCGAATCCTGATAGAAGGCCGAGAGCGCGCCGACGACGCCGCACATGATCGCCATCGGATGCGCATCACGACGGAAGCCGCGATAGAAGGTCGCGAGCTGCTCGTGCAACATCGTGTGGCGGCTGATCGTGTAGCTGAACTTGTCGAGCTCGTCCTTGGTCGGCAGCTCGCCGTTCAGGAGGAGATGGCAGACCTCCATGAAGGTCGACTTCTCGGCGAGCTGGCCGATGGGATAGCCGCGGTGGAGCAGCACGCCCTCGTCGCCGTCGATATAGGTGATCGCCGAGTCGCACGACGCAGTCGACGTGAAGCCCGGATCGTAGGTGAACATGCCCGTTTGCGCATAGAGCTTGCGGATATCGATCACATCGGGACCGACGCTGCCCGACAGGACCTTGAGATCGAGGTCCTTGCCTGCGGCGTTCAGCTTGACGGAGTCAGTCATCGTGGTCCTTTCGAAATCCTAAGCGGCCATCTGGTCGGCGATACGCCCCAGGCTCTCGTCGCGCCCGAGCAGATCGAGCACGTCGAAGATTCCGGGCGAGGTCTTGCGTCCGGTCAGTGCGGCGCGCAGCGGCTGCGCGACTTGACCCAACTTGACCCCTGCATCCTCGGCGACCTGCCGGACCGCAGCTTCGAGCGTCTCCGTATCCCAGCTTTCGGTCGCGTCAAGCGCGACGTGCAGTCGGGCGAGTAAAGCGCGTGCATCTGGGCTTAACAGCGCGGTCGCTTCGGCGTGCATTTCCACCGGTCGAACGTGGAAAAGGAACGCCGTTCCCGCGGCCAGCTCGTTGAGGTTGGCGGCACGCGGCTTCAGCGATGCCATGCTGCGACGAAGTATGTCTGCCTGAGCGTCCGTCGGTTCGAAGCCGAGCTGCGGCGTGATGAGCGCGGCAAGGCGCGCATCATCCGCCTGGCGGATATATTGACCGTTGAGGTTCTCGAGCTTCTTCAGATCGAACCGCGATGGTGATTTGCCGACGCCGTCGAGATCGAACCATTCGATTGCCTGGTCGCGGCTGATGAGTTCGTCATCGCCATGCCCCCAGCCGAGACGCAGCAGATAGTTATCGAGCGCCTCGGGCAGCACGCCCAGTTCATCGCGATAATATTCGACGCCGACCGCGCCGTGGCGTTTCGATAGCTTGGCGCCGTCCGAGCCGTGGATCAGCGGGATGTGCGCATAGACCGGGTCGGGCCAGCCACCCTCGATCGCGTGCATCGCGCGGATGATCGGCAACTGGCGGAAGGCGTTGTTGAGATGATCGTCGCCGCGAATCACGTGCGTCACGCCCATGTCGTGATCGTCGACCACCACCGCGAGCATATAGGTCGGCGTACCGTCCGAGCGGAGCAGGACGAGATCGTCGAGCTCGGCATTCTGCACCGTGACCGATCCCTGGACCTTGTCCTCGATCGTCGTCGCGCCATCGAGCGGGGCCTTCAGCCGCACGACGAACGGGCGGGTCTCGGCGCTGGTGTCGGCATCGCGATACGGGCTGCGCACGCGCAGCGGCTTCTTTGCGGCATCGGCCTCGGCGCGCATCGCGGCGAGTTCGTCCTGCGTCAGATAGCAGCGATAGGCATGGCCATGCTCGACCATCGTGTGCGCGACCTGCGCATGGCGGTCGGCGCGCTGCGATTGATAGACTTCGGTGCCGTCCCAATCGAGCTCGAGCCAGCGCAGCGAGGTAAGGATCGCGTCGATCGCCGGCTGGGTCGAGCGCGCGCGATCGGTATCCTCGATCCGCAACAGGAACTCGCCGCCGTGATGCCGCGCATAAAGCCAGTTGAACAAGGCGGTGCGCGCCCCGCCAATGTGCAGGAAACCGGTCGGCGACGGCGCGAACCGCGTGACGACCTTGGTGTCGGATGCGCCGGCGGCGGGGGCCGCGGCGGGGTCAGATATTGCGCTCAATCGCGCATGCTCCCAGACTAGAGATTGGATGGCCGGATCAGCCTTGAGCGCCTCTAGCACGCACCTTCCTGCGCTTCAAATCGGCGTGCCGCGGGGGTGGTTTGGCGTCGGCGATCGACTCGAGAGCTGGCTCGAGGCCGAGCGCGATCAATTGCCGCTGTGGTTGCCGGTGGCGCTCGGCGCGGGGATCGCGCTGTGGTTCGTGCTGCCCGATCCGGCGGCATGGGAAGCGGCTGGTCTGGTGGCGCTCGCGGTGGCGCTCGCCGGGGTCGCGCTGGCGCGGCAGGGGCGTACGGCGCGGGTCGTCGCAGTTGGCGGGTTTGCGGTTGCGATCGGGCTCGGGCTGATCTGGTGGCGCGCCGAGCGCGTGGCACATGTGGTGCTCGCAGAACCGACGATCGCAACCTTCACCGCACGAGTCGAGCGGATCGAGCCGCTTGCGGCGCGCGACGTGGTGCGGTTGCGGCTGGCCCCGCTGCACGTGCTCGCGGTGCCCGCGACGCGCGGGCCGGTTCGGCCGTTGCCGACGTTGCCAGCGCATATTCGCGTCAATCTCGTCGATGCCGACGTTCCCGCGGGACTGGTGCCGGGGGCGACGCTGCGGCTCTCGGGGCGGCTGATGCCGCCGCCGCCGCCAGGCGTTCCCGGCGCGTACGACTATGCGCGGACCGCCTGGTTCGACGCGATCGGCGCGACCGGGCGTGGCTTTGCGCCGATCACGATCCTCGCTGGCGGTGGGACAGGCGGCGGCGACCTGCGGCAGCGCCTATCGCAGCATATCCAGGCGAGCGCTGGCGGGGGCGGGGTGGGGGGCATCGCCGCATCGCTCGCGACGGGGGATCAAGGCGGGATCCCGCTCGCCGACAATGAGGCGATGCGCCGATCCGGGCTCGCGCATTTGCTCTCGGTGAGCGGTCTGCATATCACCGCGGCGGTCGGCGCGGTGATGCTGCTGGTCGCGCGCTTGCTCGCGCTCAGCCCGTGGATCGCGCTGAAGACGCGCGTTCCGTTGATCGCGGCGGGCGCGGGGGCGCTCGCGGCGATCGGCTACACGCTGCTGACCGGGGCCGAGGTGCCGACGATCCGCTCGTGCGTCGCGGCGTTGCTCGTGCTGGTCGCTTTGGCGCTGGGCCGGCAGGCGCTGACGCTGCGGCTGGTCGCGGCGGGGGCGATCGTGGTGCTGTTGCTATATCCCGAGGCGCTCGCCGGACCAAGTTTTCAGCTGTCGTTCGCGGCGGTCGCGGCGATCGTCTCGCTCAACGAGCATCCGCAGTTGCGCGTGTGGTTCGGGCCGCGCGAGCAGACGCGACTGGCGCGGATCGCGCGGGAACTGGCGTCGCTGCTGCTGACCGGGATCGTCGTCGAGCTCGCTTTGCTGCCGATCGCGCTGTTCCACTTCCACAAAGCGGGGATTTACGGCGCGGTCGCCAATATCGTCGCGATCCCGCTGACGACGTTCGTGACGATGCCGTGCGAGGCGCTGGCGTTGCTGTTCGATACGGTGGGGGCGGGGCTGCCGTTCTGGTGGCTGACGGCGCGCTCGCTCGATCTGCTGTTGTGGATTGCGCACATGACCGCGGCGGTGCCGGGCTCGGTCGCGCCGCTGCCGGCGATGCCCGGCGCCGCTTACGCGCTGATGGTGGTGGGCGGATTGTGGATCGGCCTGTGGCGCACGCGCTGGCGGCGGCTAGGGGCGCTGCCGCTAGCGATCGGCTTGGCATGGGCGCTGCCGACCCCGGCGCCCGATCTGATCGTCACCGGAGACGGTCGGCACGTCGCGATCCGCACCTCGGCGGGCGACGTGGCTTTGCTGCGCGACCGGACCGGGGACTATACCGCCGACATGCTCGCCGAGAATGGCGGGATCGCTGCGCTCCCGGTATTGATGTCCGAGCAGCACGAGGCGCGCTGCAGCCGCGACCTCTGCCTGATGACGCGGACCGTCGCAGGGCGACAGTGGCGCATCCTGGCGACGCGCAGCGCGTATCATGTCCCGACGCTCGACCTCGTCGCGGCGTGTGCCGGCGCCGACATCGTGATCAGCGAGCGGCGCTTGCCGCGCCATTGCGTTCCGCAGTGGCTGCGGCTCGACCGCGAGACGCTGGCGCAAACCGGCGGCGTTGCGATCGCTTTGGCATCGCATTCGGTGCGGACCGTTCGCCATCCGGGCGACCGGCATCCGTGGATCGCGGCGCCGGAGGGCGACGCTGGTCGGCGGCGGTGGGTTGGCCGGATGCGTTGGCGCGCTCGATTGTCGGGGAGGGCTGGGGCAGCAGTAACGGACGGGAAACGATAGGGCGGGGTGGCCTTGCGGCTTCCCCCAAATACCGGAAGATCCTCGGGACGTTCCCGCATCTTGGAGCCTTCACGCCGTGGCTGACCAACCGATCAAAGGGCCCGCATCGTACTTTCCATCGATCGAGAAGACCTATGGCCGTCCGATCGCAGAGTGGCAGGCGCTGGTGCGCGAGCGTTTGCCGGAAAAACACATGGCGCTCGTCACCATGCTGAAAACCGAGCATGGCATGGGCCACGGCCACGCCAACGCGATCGTCGCTCACACCCTTGCCGAGCACAAAGACTGAGCCGCTCGATCGCTCGCCGCGCGACCCTCAAGCGCGACGGTCGATCACGCCGACCGTGGCTCAGTCGTACCGGCGCAACAGCCCGGCGAGCTTGCCCTGCACGCGCACCTGGGCTGGGGCATAACGCTGCGGATCATAGGCGCGGTTGGCCGGATCGAGCCGCACCATCGCACCTTCGCGGCGGAAGAATTTCAGCGTCGCCTCGCTCTCTTCGATCAAAGCCACGACGATCTCGCCGTCGCGCGCGACATCCTGGCGCTTGATCAGCGCATAGTCGCCATCGAGGATGCCCGCCTCGACCATCGAATCGCCCGACACCTCGAGCGCATAATGCTCGCCATTGCCGAGCAAAGCCGCGGGGACCGAGAGCATCGACGCGCCCTCGAACGCCTCGATCGGGACGCCTGCCGCGATCCGGCCGTGCAGCGGGATTTCGATCACGTCGTTGGCAGGCTGT
Organism: Sphingomonas sp. AAP5; assembly: GCF_004354345.1. NCBI lineage: Bacteria > Pseudomonadati > Pseudomonadota > Alphaproteobacteria > Sphingomonadales > Sphingomonadaceae > Sphingomonas > Sphingomonas sp. AAP5. Next base: position 717,366 of record NZ_CP037913.1, read on the forward strand.
GGTGCTGCACGCGAAGCGGCGGCGGGGGCCGCCTTGGTCGGGGTCTTGATTCCACGCTCGGGCATCTTGAGCACTTCGAGCGCCCGCGCGCGGTTGGGCAGGCGGCGGATGAACTGGCGTTCCTCGAGCGCGCTGATCAAGCGATGGACGCCCGACTTCGACTTGAGGTCGAGCGCTTCCTTCATTTCCTCGAAGGACGGCGATACCCCGGTCTCGTCGAGCCGGTCGTTGATGAAGCAAATCAACTCATGCTGCTTGCGGGTAAGCATCGCGCGGCCCTTTCGTCGGAACAGACGACGAACCTATACGGAACGAAAAATCGCCCGTCAAGCGATGCTGTCACCGTCCGGCGCAGATATCCTGCGAGTCGCTGGTCGCACTCCCCGCGATGCCGCAGAGCTTTTCGATACATGCGTCATGGTCAATGTTGGTGCCCTGCAGCCCCCCGCGAAACGCGCTGGCCAGCGCGAGCCCGACATTGTGGAAGGGTGCGCCGATCCGGCGATCGACGCGCCGCGGCGGCGGGGTGCCGTAATCGGGCGTCGGGGCGGGCGGCGGGGTGCCGATCGCGCTGACCGGGAGCGCGAGCGCGGCGACATGGCCTGCCGAAATCAGCGTGTGGAAGTGCGTGCGCACCGCTTCGGTTGCGTTCACGAGCAGCCGCCCGATCTGGGCGTCATCCGCGTCGGCCGCGGCGCCGGCGCGGGGTGCGCCATGGTCCAGCCGCCGAATTCGAGGGGGCGAATATGGCGGTGCTGGAGGACGGTCGGCGCATGATGACGCGGGTCGGCGAGGATGCGGGCGAACGTCGCCATGACGCTCATGCGCGAACGCTCGAGCACTTGCAGCAAGCTGCGACCATCCGACCATCGCAGCCCGGTGATCCTGTCGAGCGCGGTATTATGCCGCGATTGTTCGAGGATGCCGGCAAGGTCGGCCGTGACGCTCGAAAGGGTGTTCCCGCTGACATAAAGGATTTGCCGCATGCCCTTGTGTCCTTCTCGTGAGGGCCGGGGCTAGGGGGGTGTCGGCAGCCTGTCGTTGCGGTGGATCGTGTATCGGTATCGTATCCTGAATCAGGTGCGCACTGTCGTTGACGATCGCGCCGTGGTCGGCGTCGTGCAGGCCCCGGTGCAACTCGAAAGCCACAGCCAGTCGACAAAGCAGACGTGGCGGCACACCTGTCATAATCGCGTCACAATACCGACCTAGCCGCGCGGTCGGGGTCACACCGCACCACGCAGGAGCGCGGACGCGTCGCCGCGCAGGACAACAAGTCCGCTGCGGCGAACGGTGTGGGCAGCCTATTTCATCTATCGGGGGAACATCATGTCCAAGTCACACGCCGCCAAGGCGCTCCTTCTGCTCGGCACCGCGTTCGGCGCGATCGCCAGCATCGGTTCGGCCAGCGCCCAGGAAACCGCTGCGCCCGTCGCCGCGGTCGAGGCCGCGCCAGAGAGCGACAGCCTCGGCGACATCGTCGTCACCGCGCAGCGTCGCAGCGAAAATCTGCAGAAAGTGCCCGTGTCGGTCGGCGTGCTGTCGGGTGCCGATCTGCGGACCTACACTTCGGGCGGCAGCGACACGCTGCTCGAACTCGCCAACCGCGTCCCCGGGCTTTACGCCGAGACGACCACCGGCAAGATCTTCCCGCGCTTCTACATTCGCGGCCTCGGTAACATCGATTTCTATCTCGGCGCATCGCAGCCGGTGTCGATCATCCAGGACGAGGTCGTGCTCGAGCATGTCGTGCTCAAGTCGAACCCGGTCTATGACGTCAACCAGATCGAAGTGCTGCGCGGGCCGCAGGGCACGCTGTTCGGCCGCAACACCACCGCGGGCATCATCAAGTTCGACACCAACCGCCCGACCAACGAGTTCACCGGCCGCGCGACCGCGTCGTATGGCAGCTACAACACCGTCAGCGTCGATGCCGGCGTCGGCGGCCCGATCGTCAAGGACGTGCTGAGCTTCCGCGTGTCGGGCCTGTACCAGCGCCGCGATAACTGGATCGACAACACCTATACCGGCCCGAGCGACGACGGCACAGTCGGCGGCAAGGACAAGCTCGGCGGCTTCGAAGAGAAGGACATCCGCGTCCAGCTGATGCTGACCCCGCCCGAGACCGGCTTCACCGGCCTGGTTTCGGCGCATGCGCGTGATTATTCGGGCACCTCGACGATCTTCCATCGCGGCGCGATCCTGCGCGGCAGCAACGACGTCAGCGCAGCACCGCGCGCCAGCGTCGCGCTCGATGAGGGCGGCGGCAACCGTCAGGCGTACAAGACCTATGGCGGCTCGTTCAACGCGAAGAACGATTTCGGCGCGGTCACGCTGACCTCGATCACCGCGTACGAGACGACCAAGGGTTATAGCCGTGGTGACACCGATGGCGGTGCTGCGAGCAACTTCGCCGGCGGCAAGTTCTACGGCGAGAGCCAGGGCCGCGTGCGCGATCTCGATCAGCTGAGCGAGGAAGTTCGCCTCGCCAGCAACGGCACGGGCCGCTTCAAGTGGCAGATCGGCGGGATCTATTTCGAATCGCGCGACACGACCGAGTTCGACCAGCGCGGCTTCTTCCTGCTCAACAATTCGTTCGGCACCAATCCCAACCCGAACAACTTCGTCGTGCTGCGCAACACCAACACGTCGTATGCGGGCTTCGGCCAGGCGAGCTATCAGATCCTCCCCGAGCTGACGCTGACCGGCGGCGTGCGCGTGACCTATGACGAGAAGAAGACGCGCCTCGTCACCCCGCCGCGCACCGCAGCGGGCGTGTCGACCTTCCCGGCGACCGCGGCGACCAACGTCCGCCTCGCCGACACGCAGCCGAGCTGGGAAGCGAGCCTCAACTATGCGGTCGATCCCGACGTCAACGTGTTTGCGCGCGTCTCGCACGGCTTCCGCGGGCCGACGATCCAGGGCCGCAACGCGGTGTTCAGCTCGGCATTCGTGACCGCTGGGTCGGAGACGATCACGTCGTACGAGGCAGGCTTCAAGTCGAACCTGTTCGGCAACACGCTGCGCTTCAACGCGACGGGCTTCTACTACAAGGTCCACAACATCCAGCTGAACGGCAACGATGCCAACAATAACGGCCTGCTGTTCAACGCCAACCAGGCGCAGGCGTGGGGCGGCGAGGCCGAGCTGACGTGGCGCCCGGTGCGTGACTTCACGCTGGGTCTGGGTGGCAGCGTGCTGCACACCGAGATCAACGACACGCGCGTCTATACCCCGGCGTGCTTCCTCAACGGGGCGCTGACCTGCACCGTGCTCAATCCGACGATCGCGATCCGCAACGCCGCAGGGGTTACGACCGCCACGCTCGCGCAGATCAACGGCAACGCGCTCCCCAACGCGCCGAAGTATCAGCTCGACGCGAACGCACGCTACGACTTCCCACTCCGCAATGGCGGCAAGCTGTTCGTCGGCGGCGACGTAACGTTGCAGGGCTACACCAGCTTCGTGCCGTACAGGACGGTCGAATATACGTCGGAGGGCACGTTCGAGGCTGGGCTCAAGGCGGGCTATACCGGTCCCGACAGCAAGTATGAGCTGGCGGTGTTCGTGCGCAACCTGACCAATGAGAAGAACCTCAAGGGCGTGCTCGACAACTATAATGCCGCGGTGTTCAACGACCCGCGGATCATCGGCGTGACGCTTAGCGGCAAGTTCTGATGCGGTGAGGGCGGGGCGCTGTAGCGGCCCGCCCTTACGATCCGGACTCATCCCCGTCATCCTCGCGAAAGCGAGGATCCCGCTTCTTCTGCTGGTATCCGGGCAAGGCTGCGCGATCCCCGCTTTCGCGGGGATGACGAAGGTTTGGTCAGACGTCTAAGCCGGGGCCGCCCGGCGAAGCGGTGTCGCCCGACCGCCTAGCCGACCAGCGTGCGCGTCGCTGCCTCGACGTCCTGCTGGCGCATCAGCGCCTCGCCGATCAGGAAGCAGCGAATGCCGTGCTCGGCCATCGCGTCGAGATCGGCGCGCGTCGTCAGCCCGCTTTCGGCGACGAAGGTGCAGTCCTTCGGCGCTTTCGACACCAGCTCGTAGGTCCGCGCGAAATCGACGGTGAAATCGCGCAAGTTTCGGTTGTTGACGCCGATCAGCCGCGACTTGAGCTTGAGCGCGCGCTCCATCTCGGCTTGCGAATGGACTTCGACGAGCACGTCCATCCCGCATTCGATCGCACTCGCTTCGATCTCGGCGAGCGTCACGTCATCGAGCGCCGACATGATCAGCAGGATCGCGTCGGCACCGAGCCCACGCGATTCGGGCACCTGCCACGGATCGACCATGAAATCCTTGCGCAGCACCGGGAGGTCGCACACGCCGCGCGCCGCGGTCAGGAAGCCGTCCGATCCCTGGAACCACGCTTCGTCGGTCAGCACCGACAAACAGGTCGCACCGCCGGCCTGATAGGCTACCGCATGCGCCGGCGGATCGAAATCCTCGCGGATCAGGCCCTTTGACGGGCTCGCTTTCTTGATCTCGGCGACCAGCGCGTAGCCGCCCTCGGCTGCGCGCGCATCGAGCGCGGCGCGGAAGCCGCGCGGTGGTGACTGGGCCGCGATCCGCGCGTCGAGTTCGCTCAGCGCGGTGGTCGCCTTGCGCGCGGCGACGTCGGCGCGCTTGGTTTCGAGGATGCGGTTGAGAATATCGGTCATGAGTAAGCGATCCAACGATCGAGCAAGGCGTTCGCCGAACCGCTGTCGAGCGCTTCGGCAGCGATGGCGACGCCTTCGGGGAGGGTTTGCGTGGTGCCAGCGACGATCAGCGCCGCGGCGGCGTTGAGCAGGACGGCATCGCGATACGCACCGGTCTCGCCAGTGAGCAGGCGGCGCAAGGCGGCGGCATTGTGAACGGCATCGCCGCCCCGGATCGCGCTGATCGGATGGCGCGGCAGGCCGGCATCCTCGGGCGTGATCGTGCGCGGGAGGTCGATCGTACCGACCGCGACCGCGATGCTCGGGCCAGCGCTCGACAGTTCGTCGAGGCCTTCCTCGCCCGACACGACGAGCGCCGCCTCGGTGCCGAGTTGCTCGAGCGCGGCGGCGTAGGTCGCGGCATAATCGGGACGCGCGATGCCGATCAGCTGGCGTGTGACGCCCGCCGGATTGGCGAGCGGGCCCATCAGGTTGAAGATCGTGCGGCGGCCGAGCGCCTGGCGGATCGGGGTGATGCGCTTCATCGCCGGGTGGTGGTTGGCGGCGAACAGGAAGGCGATGCCGATATCGTTCAAGCTCGCCTCGGCGTTGAGACCGGCGCGGTGCATGTCGAGCCCCAAAGCCTCGAGCGTATCGGCGGCGCCGGACTTGGAGGAGGCCGCACGGTTGCCGTGCTTGGCGACGGGCACGCCGGTGCTCGCGACGACGATCGACACCGCGGTCGAGACGTTGAGCGTGTGGTGGCCGTCTCCGCCGGTGCCGCAGACGTCGAGCGCGCCGGCGGGGGCCGCGATCGGCAGCATCCGGTCGCGCAGCGCGCGCGCGGCCGCGGCGATTTCGATGCTGGTCTCGCCGCGTTCGGTCAGGCCGATCAGGAAGCTCGCGATGGCGTCGTCGGGGACATGGCCGTCGAGCAGGTCGGCGAACGCTTGCGCTGCGGACTCCCGGCTCAGCGGGGAGGACGGGTCGGGGAGGAGGGCGAGGGTCGTCAAATTCCCCTCCCGCTTGCGGGAGGGGTTAGGGGAGGGGAGTCCGTCCCGTGCATCTCGAACAGGCCCTCCCCCGGCCCCTCCCGCAAGCGGGAGGGGAGGATCATACCCGCATCCGCCAGGAAGTTCCCCAGCAATGCGTGACCATGCTCGGTCGCGATGCTCTCGGGATGGAACTGCACGCCGTGGATCGGCAGCGTGACGTGGCGTACGCCCATCACCGAGCCGTCGTCCGCGCGCGCATTGACCACCAGCGCGTCGGGCAGATCCTCGACGATCAACGAATGATAGCGCGTCGCGGTGAAGGGCGAGGGGAGGCCGGCGAACACGCCCGACCCGTCATGCGTCACGGGAGACGTCTTGCCGTGCATCAGCCCGCCGCGCACCACGCTGCCGCCGAAATGCTGGCCGATCGCCTGATGCCCGAGGCACACGCCGAGCAGCGGCCGTCCCGCGTCGGCGCACGCTGCAACCAGATCGAGCGACACGCCCGCCTCGGTCGGCGTCTTTGGGCCGGGGGAAATGAGAAATCCGGTGGCGTTGCTCGCGAGCGCATCCGCCGCAGTGATCGCGTCGTTGCGCACGACCTTCACCTCGGCGCCAAGCTCCATCAGATAATGGACGAGGTTCCAGGTGAAGCTGTCATAATTGTCGATGACGAGGATCTGTGCACGGATCATAGCGCGCCGCTACCGCTTTTGTGGTGTAGCGACAATGATCGAATGTGTGCGTTCAGCTTGGATCAAGCTGGCCTGGCAGACGTTGTTGATCCTCGAGGAGATTTTTCACCATGCTGCGCCCCTTTGCCATCGCCTTGACGCTGGCCGTCCTACCCATGTCGAGTTTCGCGCAGACCGCGGACCAGAACGACGCCGCCGCCAAGCAGGCCGAGTCTGGCAAGCCCCCGCTGCGCATCCGTTCGATCACGCTGACGGGGAACCAGGCGTGCCCCAAGTCGGCCAATCCCGATGCCGAGATCGTGGTGTGCGCGCGCCAGGGCGAGCCGTATCGTATCCCGAAGGAACTGCGCAATGACAAGCCGATCCCGGCGCAGAACCAGAGCTGGGCCAATCGCGCGGCTGTCGCCGATGAGGTCGGCCGTCGTGCAGCTGGGCTGCCGGACACATGCTCGCCGACGGGGTCGGGCGGGCAGACCGGCTGTGCGATGATGCGCGCGCAGCAATATGCCGCTGAAAAGGCCGAAGCCAAGCGTCAGGCGGCAGCGATCCCGTGATCGCCGCCGGCTGATTACTGCCCGAAACTGACCTCCGCCGCGCGCGCGATCGCCTCGCGCGCGGCGGCGAGCAAGGCACCGGCCTTGGCTTCGCACTCGCGTTGCTCGTATTCGGCGACGCTGTCCGCAACGATTCCGGCGCCGGCCTGTACGTGCATCGTGCCGTCCTTGACCACTGCGGTCCGCAGCACGATGCACGAATCCATCGAACCGTCGGGCGAGAAATAGCCGACGCCCCCGGCATAGGCGCCGCGCACGGCGTTCTCGAGCTCGGCGATGATCTCGCACGCGCGGACCTTCGGCGCGCCGCTGACGGTGCCTGCGGGGAAGCCGGCGAGCAGCGCGTCGATCGCGTCATGGTCTCGCGACAGTCGGCCCACGACGTTCGACACGATGTGCATCACATGGCTGTAGAATTCGGTGGTGTAGCTCGCGGTGACCGTCACGCTGCCCGACTCGGCGACGCGGCCGACATCGTTGCGACCGAGATCGAGCAGCATCAGATGCTCGGCACGCTCCTTGGGGTCGGCGAGCAGGCCGACGCGGTTGGCTTCGTCCTCGGCGGCGGTCTTGCCGCGGGGGCGCGTGCCCGCGATCGGACGGATCGTGACTTCGCCGTCGCGCACGCGGACGAGGATCTCGGGGCTCGAGCCGGTCAGCGCGAAGCCGGGCAGGTCGAGGTGATAGAGGAACGGCGAGGGGTTGATCCGCCGCAGCGCGCGATAGAGCTCGAACGGCGGCAGCGTGAACGGCGCGGTGAAGCGCTGCGCGAGCACCACCTGGAAGATGTCGCCCGCGACGATATAGTCTTTCGCCGCTGCGACCATCTCGGCATAGCGCCCCGGCGCGAGCGTCGGCGTCAGCGCGATCTCCTCCGTGGCGGGCGCGCGCACCGGGGCGGGAAGCTGGGCCGTGGCGAGCCGCGCGGCGGTCGCTTCGATCCGCTCGCTGCCCTCGGCGACGATCGCCTCGGGCGTGCGCTTGGCATCGGGCCAGACCGGCGCGACGAGGAACAGCGCATCGGCGAGCCGGTCGAAGATCAGGATCACCGTCGGACGCACGAACATCATGTCGGGCAGGCCGAGCGCATCGTTGGCTGGGCGTGGGAGCCGCTCGACCAGGCCGATCGTCTCATAGCCGAAATAGCCGACGAGGCAGGCGAGCGCGCGCGGCAGCTCGGCGGGCACGTCCATCCGGCACGACGCGACGAGCGCGCGCAAAGCGTCGAGCGTCGGCGCGTCGCACGGCGCGAAGGCGTCGCGGTCGCTCAGCCAGTGGGCGTTGATCGCGGCCTCTGCGCCGTGCGCGCGGAACACCAGGTCGGGGGCGAGCCCGATCAGGCTGTGCCGCCCGCGCGTCTCGCCACCCTCGACCGATTCGAGCAGGAAGTCGCCGCGGCCGGGCTCGATCAGCTTGAGGGCGGCGGCGACCGGCGTCTCGGTGTCGGCGACCTGGCGCTGCCACAGCAGCGCGGGCTTGCCCGCCGCCAGCGCGGCGCGGGCTGCGATCCGGTCGGCGCGATCAGGGCTGCTGGTCATCTGCGCTCACGCCGCCCATCAATTGCGCCTTGAGCTTGGCGATCGCCAAGGCATTGCGCTTGGTGCCGACGGCGTTCTGCACCGCCTTGCCGAACTGCGCGACATATTCGCGACCGATCACGCTGCCGATATCGCTCTGCGTTCCCGCGATGACCTTGGGATTGGCGCTCGCGTCGCCCGGCGTGATCGTGTCGAGATGGACGATCAGATAGCCGGCATTGTTGGGCGCCTCGAGCAATTTGGTCGTCTTCGCCGGCATCGCGAAGAGCATCTGCAGCGGCGCCGAGACCGCGCGCGGATCGGCGAGCAACTGCGCACGCGGACCTGCGATTGGGCCGAGCGGCGGCAGCTTGAGCTTGGTCGCGGCGAAGGCTTGTGCCAGCGGCATGCCCTTATTGGCCGCGGCGACGACGCCCGCGGCGATCTGGCGGACCGCCTTCTGCGCGCGCGCCAGCTCGAAGTCGCGGATCACGAGATCGCGGATCTGCGCGAGCGGGCGCGGTGCGGCCGGCACGATCTTGTCGAGCGTGACCAGCGCGAAGCTGCCGTCCTGGCCGAGCGGCACCGTCTGCGGCGAATCGCCGGCATGCGCGGCGAACGCTGCGGTGAGGATCGGCGCGATCGCAGGATCGGGCTTGGCGGTTGGGTTGGCGATATCCTGGCCGCTCGCGAGGAGCGCCGGCGTCGTCTGCACGGCCAGCTTCTGTTGCGCGACGATCCCATCGAAGCTCGTCTTCGACAGCGTATCCTCGAACGCGTTGCGCTTGTCGGTGAGCAGCTTGGCGGTCTTCTGGGTTGCGAGCGCCTTGGTCAGCTCTGGCGTCGCGGCGGCGAGCGTCGTCGCGGCACGCACGCGCTGGCTCTCGACCTTGAGCACGATGAAGCCGAGCGGCGCGCGCAGCGGCCCTGCGACGTCGCCCGCCTTGCTACCGAACGCCGCGTTCGCGATCGCCGGCGAGGTCTGCGCGGCATAATCCGCCTTGGTCGTATCGGTGAGCGTCACCGGCTCGAGCCCGGCGGCCTTTGCCGCCTGTGCGATCGGGGTACCGGCGCGGACCTTGGCGGCGAGCGCGTTGGCGGCGGTCTGGTCGGCGACGACGACCTGGACGATCGTGCGCAGATCGGCGGCGGCATATTTGCCCGACTGCGCCTGGTAGGCAGCGGCGATCTCGGCTGCGGTCGGCGTCGCAGCGGCAGCAACGGCGGCGGCGTTGACGAGGGCATAGCGCACGACGCGGCGCTCGGGGACGCGGTAGCGCGAGGCGTTGCGCGTGTAATAGGTGTTCAGCTCGGCATCGGTCGGGACGGCGCCGGCGGGCACCGCCTGCGACGGGATGAAGCCGATCGTGCCGGCGCGCTTTTCGAGCAGCAGGCTGGCGTAAGGGAGCGCGAGCTGGAGCGGGACCTGGTTGGCCTTGAGCGGCGACTGCCACAATTGCTTGACGAGGATCTGGTCGGTGGTCTGCAGCCGGACGTCGGCGTCGGTCATGCCGATCTGGCGTAGCACGCCTTCATACTTCTCCTGGCTGAACTTGCCGTCGAGCCCCGAAAGCCCAGGCTGCGCGGCGATCACCGCATCGACCGCGGGCTTGCCGACTACCATGCCCTGCGCCTGCGCGTACTGGCGATAGGCGGTCGAATCGATCAGCCGCTCGAGCGTCGCGTCGAACCCGCCACCCGCGACGAACTGCGCCATGTCGAGCGTCGGGTTCTGCTGGCGATAGCCGTCCATGTCGCGCTGAACGGCAGTCTGCAGTTCGCTGACCGAGATCGTCTTCTTGCCGACGGTGGCGACGATATCGCCCTTTGCGACGGGATTGGCGCTGCCCGACAGGCCGGCGCGGTCCCCCAGCACGAATGCCAGGCCGAGCAACGCGACGAAGCCGAGCGCGATCGCGCCTCCGAACCGGTGGGCAATCATTCGGCGGAAAAAGCTGAGCATGGTCGGAAACGGCCAATCTGTCTGGAGCGTGGTGCCGCTGCTTTAGGGGGCAGGCGAGGTCGCATCAACCCAGGCGGTTGGACTTGTGCCGCGCGCACGCTTCGGTATCGCTGTCGCGCAACGATCAAAACGGGAGAGACGCAGGATGGCGCGACGCAAGCTGGTGGCAGGCAATTGGAAGATGAACGGCAACCGTGCCGCCTTGGCCGAACTGGTCCTGATCGCCGAGGCGGCGCGCGCGGCGCCCGGGGTCGACGTGTCGATCGCGCTGCCCGCGACGCTGATCGCGCCCGCGGTGGCGCTGGTGCCGGGCTTCGCGTTCGGTGGCGAGGATGTCCATGCCGCCGAAAGCGGCGCACATACCGGCTGCCTGTCGGCGTCGATGCTCGCCGAGGCGGGGGCAAGCTTCACGATCGTCGGGCATAGCGAACGCCGCGCCGACCAGGGCGAGACGAGCCAGGACGCCTGGGCCAAGGCGAGCGCGGCGCATCGCCACGGGCTCGGCGTGATCCTGTGCGTCGGCGAGACCGATGCCGAGCGCGACGCCGGCCGCGCCGCGCGCGTCGTCCAGGCGCAGATCGAGAAATCGGTCCCCGACCTCGCGACGGGCGACTGGCTGACGCTGGCGTACGAGCCGCGCTGGGCGATCGGCACTGGCCGCACCCCGACGCTCGACGAGATCGGCGAGGTCCACGCGATCGCGCGCGCCAAGCTGCGTACGCTGGTCGGCGATGCCGCCGACGGGATCCGCATCCTCTATGGCGGATCGGTGACGGGCGCGAATGCGGCGGCGATCCTCGAGACCGAGGATGTCGACGGCGCGCTGGTCGGCGGCGCGAGCCTCACGGCGGCGAAGTTCGTGCCGATTATCGAAGCGGCGTAGCGGGACCCTGGGCATGGCGCGGAAGCTCAAGGTCTTCGTCGTGCCGGCCGGGTTCCGTGACGCCTATGTCGCAGCGCCGAGCCGCAAGGCCGCGCTTGCGGCGTGGGGGAGCGAGCACGACCTGTTCGCGCGCGGGATCGCGCAGGAAGTGAGCGATCCCGCATTGATGGCCGAGCCGCTGGCGCATCCGGGCGAGGTGATCAAGCGCTCGCGCGGGACCACCGCGGAGCAGATCGCGGCGTTGCCGGCGCTACCGGCGCGCGCGGTGGAGGCGGGGGAGGATGTACCCGCCGAGCGCGCCAAGGTTCGTCGGGGCGGAGCCAAGCGGGTGGCGTCGGCCCCGCGAAAGGCCGAACCCAAACCCGAACCACCGCCCAAGCCCTCGAGCGACTCCCTCGCCGCGGCCGAGCAGGCGCTGGCCGATCTCGAAGGCAGCTACCGCGCGGCCGACGCCAAGCTCGTCGCCCGCCAACGCGCGCTCGACCGCGAGCGGCGCGATCTCGACTCGCAGCACGACCGCGAGAGCAAGGCGCTGAGCACAGCGCTCGCGGCCGAGCGCTACCGTTACGACACGGCGATGGCGCGCTGGCGGAAGGGGCGGGGCGCTGGCTGATCGTCTAAGGCGCGGCGCCGGGCGGTTGACTCGATTGACCCCAAGACGCGGTGTTTACAATCGCGATCGTTTCCGTTTCCGTGCCAATCCAGTCCTGCCGGTCCGACGATGTCAAAGAGCATACAGGTCTATACCACAACCGCCGACGTGTAGGACAGCGTCATGGGTGATGGCGACCCGATACCGACGTCAGGAGCGCGGTTTTCCGCGCGGCGGGCCGATGATATACGGCGCACACGCGAAGGCGGGGTTGCAGTCCGTAGGCAGCCGCCCGCGCTTGTCGGGAAACACTAGGACCAAGGCAACGTACGGGGGCTGCTTCGACTGCCGCACCTTGAGCCTGTCCTCTGCGGTCAGGCGGTAGAGGGCGGTCGCGCCAAGGGCGGACGACCGGACCTCCTGACGATGGGGTTCGACCGCTTCGATCGTGCAGCCCGTGAGCGTCCCCCGCGCAGCGACCTTGCAATACACCATGGCGCGCGCGCCGCCGGTGATATGCGCGGCCGGCATCGCTGCGATCTGTTTCGCCGTCGGCTGCACCGCCCAATGCGCCTGCTCGGTTTCCGGTCCAGATCGCGGTCGCGACGACGGATAGACGCAGAGCGTCGTATACGGGTGCGCGATCAACCCCATCGTCTCGACCGAGAATTGGAGCAGGAGCGATGCCGCCATCAGCATGGGCCGTGGTCTCGAATGCGAGTCATTTTCCGACGGTCCTCTCGATCGCGAGCTTCGCCCATTTTGACGGGGCGCGCCAGCGATACCCGTGTAACCACCGTAGCGACGATCCCGCCGCCGGCGGGACCCGTTGGATCCGCTTGCTCGCCAGCGCCTGCGCGATCACCGTCACCAGCAGGGACAGGCTGGCTGCCGCGATCTGTCGGGTTGGCGCTTCGCGAGCGCGACCCCCGGTCCTGACGCGTCGACGCCCGCGTTCTGACGCAAAAGGGGATCGGCGGAAATCGATCAATCACAGTCGTTCGATCAAGCCCAACGATGCCAGAAAGCAGTCGGTATGATTGCCCCGATTGCCAAGAATGGCATCGATTTGAAAACAAGAAACGAGACGACCTCGATTGCCCATTGCCATAGCTGCGATACTCCACAGAACGGAGTTCTAGAATGAAACTGATCGACGGTAAGGTCGCCATCATCACCGGCGCGAGTTCGGGAATCGGGAAAGCTGCTGCCCTGTTGTTTGCAGCGAACGGTGCAGCGGTGGTTCTGGTTGCCCGTCGACAAGATCCTCTAGATCAGTTGGTTCGGACGATCGAGGAACGGGGTGGCCGAGCGCTTGCGGTCGTTGGAGATGTAAAAGAGGAGCGGACGCATCAGCAGGCTGTCGCTGCCGCGCAATCGACGTTTGGCGGATTGCACATCGCCTTTAACAACGCGGGTCTGGTTGGTGCCGTGAAACCGCTCGCCGAGATACAGCCCTCGGAATGGGCGGAGGTGCTGGCAGTCAATCTTACCGCAGCATTTCTCGGAGCCCGCGCGCAAATTCCGGCGATGCTGGAGCAGGGAGCGGGTGCTATTGTGTTTACGGGCAGCTTCGTCGGGAACAGCGCGGGACTGCCGGGCATGAGTGCCTATGCGACAGCAAAAGCCGGGCTGATGGGATTGGTTCGCGGCATAGCTGCGGATTATGGCGCAGTCGGCATCCGTGCGAACGCTCTCTTGCCGGGTGGCACCGCGACCGAGATGGCAGGTGACGCTGCCCAGCGCGAATGGGCGGCGGGCCTTCATGCGATGAAGCGGATTGCTGACCCTGAAGAAATAGCCAACGCGGCATTGTTTCTGGCAAGCGATATGGCAAGCTTCGTTACGGGCTCCGCTTTGTGGGCCGATGGCGGTAACGCCGCGGTAAAAACCTGAAGATCTTGGAGCAGTCCGCTTTCGGTTTGAACCGGCTGAAAGCGGACCCTCTGCTCCCCACCAATAATCGACGTTCAACCGCTCGCCGACATCAAACCGGCGGCGGGACCAGTCCAATCACCTTCATCGCCACCGCCTGCGCCACCATCGTTACCAGCCAGAACACGCTGTCGCCAACGATCCGCCGCGGCGCCGCGCCGTGGTAGCGCTGCGTGACCGCCACCACTGGCAGCACGAACCCGACCCAGATCACCACTGCGCTGCCCACCGCCATGATCCATGGTGCCGCCTTGGGCGGCGCGAGGATCAGCGCGCCGGCGAGGATCGACGCGAACCAGAACAGGCCGAGTGCCGCCACGATGATCGCGCTGACCGCTACGCGCCCGCGCCCGAACGCCACGTGGTAGGCGGTACCCAGCATCAGCCCGATCAGCGTCGCGACGAGGATCGGCACGAGGTTGATCAGGATGTAGATCATGCCGGGAAGCGCCCCTTGAGCATCGCCCAGGCCGCGCGCAGGCCGAGCGCCTCGCCGCCCTTGGGGCGACCGGGCTTCGAACTCGGGCGCCACGCGAAGGTGTCGAAATGCGCCCAGGGCGTGCCCTCGGGGACGAAGCGGCGCAGGAACAGCGCGGCCGTCACCGATCCGGCGAAACCGCCGTCGGGGGCGTTGACGAGGTCGGCGATGTCCGAAGACAGCATGTCGTCGTACCCGTCCCACAGCGGCAGCCGCCACAGCGGATCGCCGACCGCCGTCCCCGCCGCGAGCAACGCCGCCGCCAGCGTCTCGTCATTGGCGAAGGTCGCGGGGAGGTCGGGCCCGAGCGCGACGCGCGCCGCGCCGGTGAGCGTCGCGAAATCGAGGATCAGCGTCGGGTTTTCCTCGACTGAACGCGTCAGCGCGTCGCCGAGCACGAGCCGCCCTTCGGCATCGGTGTTGGTGTTCTCGACAGTCAGCCCCTTGCGCGTGCGCAGCACGTCGCCCGGGCGGAAGGCGTTGCCCGAAATGCTGTTTTCGACCGCGGGGATCAGCAAGTGCAGCCGCACGGGGAGCCGCGCCGCCATCACCAGTCCGGCAAGCGCGAGCGCGTGCGCCGCGCCGCCCATGTCCTTCTTCATCAGCCGCATGCCCGACGACGGCTTGATATCGAGCCCGCCCGAATCGAAGCACACGCCTTTGCCGACGATCGCGATGCGGGGATGCGCGGGGTTGCCCCATTCGAGCTCGATCAGCCGCGGCTCGCGTCCGCGCGCGGCGGCCTGGCCGACCGCGTGGATCATCGGATAGCCCTTTTCGAGCGCATCGCCCTTGGTCACGACGACAGTCGCGCCGTGCGCCTGGGCGAGTTGCTGCGCTTCGGCTTCGAGCTCGGCCGGGCCGAGATCGGCGGCGGCGGTGTTGACGAGATCGCGCACCTTGGCGGTGGCGCGCGCGAGGCGAACGGTTTCCTCGATCCGCGCGGGCTCGCCCGTCAGCAGCACGCGCGCGCCGACCGGGGTCTCCTCGCTGCGATAGCGATCGAACTTATGCTGCGCGAGGCACCAGCCGAGCATCGCCGCGCCGGGCTCGCCGTCGGCGAGGCGATAGGTGCCTTCGGGTAGTTGCTCGCCGAGCGAGGCGATCCGCCACGGCGAATCGAGGCTTTCGTTGCAGACGAGCAGCATCGCCCAATCGTCGGGCTTGTCGCCCGGCAGCACCGCGCGATTGCCCGGCTTGCCGGTCAGCCGGTGCGCGGCGACCACGGTGCGGATCCGCGGCGGTTGCGCGCCGAGCCACGCCTCCCACGCCTCGGGGCGAACGACATGGATGAGGCGCGCGGGCTGGCCGCGATCGGGTTGCAGCAATGCTGCGGGGTCGAAGGTCATACCCCTTTATCGGAAGCGCAGCGCCGAGGCGCAACCCGCGCGTGTTTCAGGCGAGCGGCACGCCGTACAGGTCGTGCTCGTCGGCATCCTCGATGCTGACCGCCACGATGTCGCCCTGCTTGAGGTGGCCGGCGTCGCGCAGGAAGACCTCGCCGTCGATCTCGGGCGCGTCGGCCTTCGAGCGGCCGGTGGCGCCGCCCTCTTCATCGACCGCGTCGATGATGACGTCGAGCGTGCGGCCGACCTTGGCCTGGAGCTTGTCGGCCGAGATGCGCGCGGTGAGTTCCATCAGGCGGGCATAGCGCTCTTCCTTGATCTCTTCGGGGACGTGGTTGGGGAGGTCGTTCGCGGCAGCACCTTCGACCGGCTCGAAGCGGAAGGCGCCGACGCGGTCGAGTTGCGCTTCCTCGAGCCACTCCATCAGATAGGCGAAATCGTCCTCGGTCTCGCCGGGGAAACCGACGACGAAGGTCGAGCGGATCGCGATGTCGGGCGCGATCGTGCGCCAAGTCTTGATGCGTTCGAGCACCTTGGTTTCGTTCGCCGGGCGCTTCATCAGCTTGAGCACGTTGCGGCTGGCGTGCTGGAACGGGATGTCGAGATAGGGGAGGATCAGCCCCTCGGCCATCAGCGGGATGACCTGGTCGACATGCGGGTAGGGGTAGACGTAGTGCAGGCGCACCCAGGCGCCGAGCTTGCCGAGTTCGCGCGACAGATCCGTCATGTGCGCGCGGACTTCTTCGCCGTGCCACATCCGCGGCTGGTGGCGGATATCGACGCCGTAGGCCGAGGTGTCCTGGCTGATCACCAGCAATTCCTTGGTGCCGGCTTCGATCAGCTTCTCGGCTTCGCGCAGGATCGCGTCGGGGCGGCGGCTGACGAGGTCGCCGCGCAAGGAGGGGATGATGCAGAAGCTGCAGCGGTGGTTGCAGCCTTCGCTGATCTTCAGATAGCTGTAGTGGCGCGGGGTCAGCTTGAGGCCGCTGTCGGGAACGAGGTTGAGGAACGCGCTCGGCGGCATCGGGGCCGCTTCGTGGACTGCGCCGACGACTTCTTCGTACTGATGCGCGCCGGTCACGGCGAGGATGCCGGGGAATTTGGCGCGGATCATCTCCGCTTCCTTGCCCATGCAGCCGGTGACGATGACGCGGCCGTTCTCGGCGATCGCCTCGCCGATCGCTTCGAGCGATTCTTCCTTGGCCGAATCGAGGAAGCCGCAGGTGTTGACGAGTACGACGTCGGCGCCGGCATAATCGGGCGACATCGCATAGCCATCGCTGCGCAGCTTGGTCAGGATCCGCTCGCTATCGACCAGATTCTTGGGACAGCCGAGCGAGACCATGCCGATTTTCGGCGGGGAGGGGAGTGTTGTTGCCATGGGAACGGCGGCACATAGGCGTGTTCGCGCGAATTTTCCAGCGCTAGCCGTCGCGGCGCTGCGTGCGCGTGCTCTGGCAGGCCGATTCTTGGCTATCGCGGTGGCGCGATCGCATTTATTCCCTCGGCCGCATGACCCATCGCGCATCCTGGCTGGCCGTGCTCCTCCTCCTTGCGGGGTGCAGTCCCGACCGACCGCCCCCGGCGACGGTGCTTTATGCCGGCCTGCCCGTGAGCGGCAGCGTCGGCGATGCGCGCCGCGCGGGCTTCACCGACTGCGTCCAGCCCGATTGGGGGCGCCTGCGCTGCCGCCGTCACGACGTGAGGTTCGAAGGCGCGGGGCCGTTTGAAGCGGCGGTCGATCTGGTCGGCCATGATGGCGGCGGCGGTTTCGACGCGCTGACGCTGTGGCACGCGGACGACCAATATGCCGTCTACAAGATCACCGACGCGCTGGAGAAACAGGGCTGGCAGAATTGCAGCACGGGCGATGGCGAGCGCGGCGACCAGATCGTCTACACGCGCAAGGGCGCGCCCGTCCGCGTCTCGATGGACCTGAGCTATTGGGGCAAGCGGCGGTTGCGGCTGATCCCCGCATGGAACACGAAGGAGCGACGCTGTTGAGCGAATTTATCCCCGAGGTCCCGCGTCCGCAGGCAACGCGCTACCGGTTGGTCGCGCATCCCGATCTGCCGCCCGGCGCGGTCGAAGCGGTCGATGTCGATGTCATCAGGGACGGCGACACGCTGCTGCTGACCTTCATGGTCGAGGGCAACGACCATGTCGCCTTGCCCGATTGGGTCGCGGCGGCGCGCACCGACGATCTCTGGAAGACGACGTGTTGCGAGCTGTTCCTCGGCGTGGCGGGCGATGCCGGCTATGTCGAGTTCAACTATTCCCCCTCGACTCGCTGGGCGGCGTATCGCTTCGCGGCGCATCGCGCGGGCGGGCACGATCTGCCGCTCACGGTCGATCCGCGCGTCGACCGTGGCGACGACAATTCGGCGTATCTCGTCGAGGTCGAGCAATCGCTCGCCGATCTTCCCAGCGGGCCGTTCGAGATGGCGCTGACCGCGGTGATCGAGGAAACCGACGGCACCAAATCCTTCTGGGCGCTCGCCCACACCGACGGGCCGCCAGATTTCCACAACCGGGATTGCTTTATCGCGACCCTCCCGGCCGCCGACCACCCTTGACCCCAATTCGTTCCCCGGCGAAGGCCGGGGCCCAGTCGCGGAACAGCGGTTTGCCGACGCAGCGCTCGCCAACGATCGCGGTCGCGACTGGGCCCCGGCCTTCGCCGGGGAACGGACGAACCAGCGAGACCTTTGACCCATGAAATTCGGTATCGATCGCCTCCTCGCCGACCCCGCCTTGCGCGCCCCGCTAGAGGGCAAGCGCGTCGCCTTGCTCGCGCATCCTGCCTCGGTCACCGCCGACCTGACGCATTCGGTCGATGCGCTAATCGCCGCGGGTCTGAACGTCACCGCGATGTTCGGCCCGCAGCACGGTGTGCGCGGCGACCTGCAGGACAATATGGTCGAATCGCCCGACTTCACCGATCCGACCTACGGGATGCCGGTGTTCAGCCTGTACGGCGAAGTGCGCAAGCCAACCGGGCAGTCGATGGGAACGTTCGACGTGATGCTGGTCGATCTGCAGGATCTCGGCACGCGGATCTACACCTTCATCACGACGCTGCGCTACGTGCTCGAGGCCGCCGCCGAGCACGGCAAGACGGTGTGGGTGCTCGATCGCCCGAACCCGATCGGCCGGCCGATCGAGGGGCTGACGCTGCGCCCCGGCTGGGAGAGCTTCGTCGGCGCCGGGCCGATGCCGATGCGCCACGGGCTGACGATGGGCGAGCTCGGCCATTGGTTCATCGACCTGCTCAAGCTCGACGTCGACTATCGCGTGATCGAAATGGAGGGCTGGCAGCCCGACGTCGCGCCGGGTTTCGGCTGGCCGAGCGACCGGGTGTGGATCAACCCCAGCCCCAACGCCCCCAACGTCATGATGGCGCGCGCTTACCCCGGCACGGTGATGCTCGAGGGCACCACGCTGTCCGAAGGCCGCGGCACGACGCGTCCGCTCGAACTGTTCGGCGCCCCCGATATCGACGCGCGCGCGGTCGTGGCCGAAATGCGTCGGCTGGCGCCCGAATGGCTCGATGGCTGCCAGCTGCGCGATATCTGGTTCGAGCCGACTTTCCACAAGCATGTGAAGACCTTGTGCAACGGCGTTCACATCCATGCGGAGGGTCCGGGCTATCATCACGCCGCGTTCCGTCCGTGGCGCGTCCAGGCGCTGGCGTTCAAGGCGATCCGTGGGCTGTATCCCGATTACGATCTGTGGCGCGATTTCCCGTACGAATATGCCTTTGGGAAATTGCCGATCGACGTGATCAACGGCGGCCCGGGCTTGCGCGAATGGACCGACGACTCGGCAGCGAGTCCGCGTGACTTGGACGCGATGACACAGCCTGACGAGGCCGATTGGGCCGAGTCGCGGGCGCGTTTCCTGCTCTATTGAGCGATAGGACGGATACGACACTCGTTTCGTCGCGCTTGCGCAACGACTCGGGGGTGTGTTGGGATTCGAAGGTGGCGCTTCATCCCTCGGTATTCCATGACAATTCTATCGATTGCCGGCCCGGGGGGGTCGTATCGTGTGCCGGAGAAACGTCGTGGAATCCGATCGTCACTTCTACATGCGCCGTGTCGTCGCAGAACGCCTTGCCGCCGCGCGCGCCGTTACCGAGGAGGGCCGCCAGCGCCGCCTCGTCCTCGTCGAGACCTATCTGCAGAAACTCCAGGCGATGCCGGCCTGACCCGGCTCACCGCTTGCGCGTCAACTCGCGCATCGCGTCGTCGAGTCCGGCGAGGGTCAGCGGGTACATCCGGTCGATCATCAGCTCGCGGATGATGCGCAGGCTCTGCGAATAGCCCCATTGCTGTTCGGGGATCGGGTTGAGCCACACCGCCGCTGGGTAGGTGTTGGTAAGCCGATGCATCCACACCGCGCCCGATTCCTCGTTGAAATGCTCGACCGAGCCGCCGGGATGCGTGATCTCGTACGGGCTCATCGAGGCATCGCCGACGAACACTAGCTTGTAATCATGGCCGAACTTGTGGAGCACGTCCCACATCGGCGTCCGTTCGGAAAAGCGGCGGGTGTTGTCCTTCCAAACGCCCTCGTACGGGCAATTGTGGAAATAGAAGAATTCGAGGTTCTTGAACTCGGTCGTCGCCGCCGAGAACAGCTCCTCGCAGAGCTTGACCCACGGGTCCATCGATCCCCCGACATCGAGGAACAGCAGCAGCTTGACCGCATTGCGCCGCTCGGCGCGCATCACGACGTCGAGCCAGCCCTGCCGCGCGGTGCCAGCGATCGTCGCGTCGATGTCGAGCTCGTCCGCCGCGCCCTCGCGCGCGAACTTGCGCAGGCGGCGCAGCGCGATCTTGATGTTGCGGGTGCCGAGCTCCTTGGTGTTGTCGAGGTTCTTGAAATCGCGCTGGTCCCACACCTTCAGCGCGCGCTTGTGGACGCTCTCGCCGCCGATGCGGACGCCCTCGGGATTGTAGCCGCTATTGCCGTACGGGCTGGTGCCGCCGGTGCCGATCCACTTGCTGCCGCCCTGGTGGCGCTCGTGCTGCTCGTCGAGCCGCTTCTTGAGCGTCTCCATGATCTCGTCCCACGACCCGAGCGATTCGATCTTCGCCATTTCCTCAGGGCTGAGATATTTCTCGGCGACGGCCTTCAGCCAGTCGGCGGGGATATCGGCGCTGGTCTGGCCGAAGGTGGTGGCGATGCCCTTGAACACCTTGGCGAAGACTTGGTCGAACTTGTCGAGCAGCCCCTCGTCCTTCACATAGACGGCGCGCGACAGATAATAGAAATCCTCGGGCGTGCGGTCGATCACTTCGGCGTCGAGCGCCTCGAGCAGGAGCAGATGCTCCTTGAGGCTGGCGGGGATGCCGGCGGCGCGGAGCTCGTCGAGGAAGTTTAGGAACATGGCGCCATGCTAGGGCCGGCGCTCGTACAGTGTCCAGTGGGATCCCGACAGGCCATGCGCGCGCGCGGACGCAAAGGCGCGATACCGTACCCCGCATCGGACCGGATCGACCGGGAAGGTCTCGCCCTTGAACCGATCGACGAACAGGAAGCGGACGGGCTTGCACCCGGGGGCCAGGACCCTGATCGGGTAGTGCAGATGCGCTGCGGCAACCTCGAGCATCGCTTGTCCCATCCAGCGGTCGATGACCACCACGCCACCGCGCGGCGCGCGCGCGCGCATCGCGATGATCGCTTGGGTGGGGTCTCCGCGCTGGTTGCGGATGAGGTCGACATCCTGCCACAGGCTGCCGGCGGTTATTCCTGCCAGCGCGAGCAAAGCGAGTCCGCGGTGCCACCCGCCCCGCGCGATCATCGTTCCGCTGGCCTCGGCGATCAGCAACAGCAAGGCAAGCGCTGCCACCAGGTAATAGCGCGGGTGCCCGGGATTGCCGGCGTGGAGGATGGCGAGGGTCACCGGAAACGCCGCTATCGCAAGCGTATAGAAGATCGCGCGGTCGGTGCCGAGACGCCGCGCCAGAACCACCAGGATCAGCGCGGCGGGCATCAGCCAGAGCGAAACGATCGGCCAGCCAATCGTGTAGCCGAGCATTTCGACGATCGCGTGGAGGAAGAGCAGAAGCTCGAACGGTTTGTAATCGCCGAATTGAAACCCCAGCGGGCTGGCCAAGGCCGCCCCGGCGAGGACGCCGAGCACGATGCCGAGCGTGATCACCGCTGGAAAGAACAGGACGAGCGCCCGCCTCGCGGCCACGACCACGCCGTGTCGCGCGTACAGCGTCAAGCACACCCAGCCGATCAGGGCAATGCAGCCGAACAGCATCGTCAGTTGCGACAGCGCGCCGAGCGCAAAGCACAAAGCCAGCCGCATCCGCGTACGCTCGCCGCGTTCGTCGACCAGCCAGCGATCGATGAGCAGGATCGCGAGGAGCAAGGCGAGCGACATGCCCGCATAGCCGCGCGCTTCCGATCCCATCGTCACGACCATCGGCGAGACGGCGAACAGCAGCGCTGCGATCAGCGCGATGCCGTGGCTGCGTCGGCGAAAGATCTCCGCGGCGACGGGGATCGCCAGTGTGCCAGCGACGATAGACAGCGCGCGCTGCAGCAATGGGGGCGCGTCGAAGCCGACGAACTGCAACCATAGCGAATTGAGATGGTGATTGTTGTCGTGATTGATCTTGAGGAAAACCCCGAGCGGCGTCCCCGCCATGTGCGCGAGCTCGGCGGACCACGCTTCATCGAGCCACAGCCCGCCCGTCGCCGCGGCGGTTCGCAGGCCGAGGCCAAGCAGCATGATCGCCGCGAGGAAGAAGGAAAATTGCCGCTGCACCCGATACGCCCCCCGATACGGCGGGTCTAGCGACGCGATGTTGCGCGATGGTTAACGCTTTACCGAACGTACGAGTCGATCAGCGCGCCGACATAATCGGGATCGCGTCCGGTGAGTTCGGGGGCGGGCTGGGCGCGGCTGCCATGATCGAGCGTGCTGCCATAAACGAAGCCGTAGGTCGGGTAGATCGTGCTCCCCAGGGCATCCATGTCGCGGTACCACACCTTGACCGCGCTCCAGTCGCCGCGTGGCGAAACGTCGGTGAGCGTGACGTCCTGCTCGGCATGGCCGCGTTCGCCGTTCTGGCGCGACCAATTGGCGTGCGTCACCATCACGACATGGCTGTCGACCACCCGACTGATCACCGCGACATGGCCGAGCGGCAGCCGCGACGTGCGTTCGAACACGATCACCGCGCCAGGGCGGGGGATATCGCCGCGCTGATACCGTCCCGCGGCTTGCGTCCACCAGGTCCAGGCGTCGCCATAGATCGCGATGCCCGAGGCCGCGCGCGCGAACGGTACGCACTGGCCGACATAGTCGAGCAGCGAGGTCTTCGCGCCTGCGGGCATACCGAGCGGCAGCAGCGCGGCCGCGAACAGCAAGGGAAAAAGGTTACGCATACAGGCATCCGATACCGGGTGCCCCCCAAAGACCGCGTAACGGGAAAGGGTTTAAGCTGAGGTTACCATCGTTCGACCGGACCCCGCGCGATCAACCGCTCAGCCCTTGTTCTGCTGTCGTTTGGCCATGAAGGCGAGGCGTTCGAACAGCATCACGTCCTGCTCGTTCTTGAGCAGCGCGCCGTGGAGCGGCGGGATCGCCTTGGTCGGATCGCGATTCTGCAACACGTCGAGCGGCATGTCCTCGTGGAGCAGCAGCTTGAGCCAGTCGAGCAATTCGCTCGTGCTCGGCTTCTTCTTGAGGCCGGGGACGTCGCGCACGTCGTAGAAGATATCCATCGCGCGGTTGACGAGGATCTTCTGGATGCCGGGGAAGTGGACGTCGACGATCGCCTGCATCGTCGCACGGTCGGGAAATTTGATGTAGTGGAAGAAGCAGCGGCGCAGGAACGCGTCGGGCAGTTCCTTCTCGTTGTTGCTGGTGATGATGACGATCGGGCGCTCGACCGCGCGGACCGTCTCCTTGGTCTCGTAGACATGGAATTCCATGCGATCGAGTTCCTGCAACAGATCGTTGGGGAATTCGATGTCGGCCTTGTCGATCTCGTCGATCAGCAGGACGGGGGGCGTGTCGCGGGTAAAGGCTTCCCACAATTTGCCGCGGCGGATGTAATTGGCGATGTCGTGGACCCGTTCGTCGCCGAGCTGACCGTCGCGCAGCCGCGCGACGGCGTCATATTCGTACAGGCCTTGCTGTGCCTTGGTGGTCGATTTGATGTTCCACTCGATCAGCTCGGCACCCAGCGCCTTGGCGATCTCATACGCGAGCACGGTCTTGCCGGTGCCGGGCTCGCCCTTGACGAGCAGCGGCCGGCGCAGCGTGACGGCGGCGTTGACCGCGACCTTGAGATCGTCGGTCGCGACATAGCCCTGTGTGCCCTCGAAACGCTTCATCGCTGCAATCCCGTTTCATTTGAATACCGGGTACGGCGATAGAGGGAAACGGGGGCGCAGCGCAAGCCGCGGCTAGAGCCGATCGCGCGCGATCGCGCGCGCCTCGATCAAGTCGCACAGGCCACGATGCTGCGCGAAGGTTTGTTGCGCACCGAACGCCATCGCGCGGCGGACCGCAGCGCTGGCGCCGTGGCCTTCGGCGATCGTCTTGGTTTCGGCGATGTCGGGGAGCTGCGTCGCGGCGATCGTCGAGCCGGCCCGGCGCGCCGCCGCATCGAGGATTGCGCGGAAGGCATGCCAGTCGATCACCAGCGCGAGCGCCGCGCCGGTCGAGCAGCCCGCGCGATCCGACCGCGCGAGCATGTCGAAGGTATGGCGCATCGCGGCGAAGGCGGCGTCGCTCTCGGCCTGGCCCGGTGTCGATGGGAGCGGCCCGACCGCAGCCGTCAGATGCGCGAGGTAGCCGCGTTCGAGCTGGAAGCCCGCGGCGGCCGCGGCGATCCAGCGATTGTCGAGTTCGGCCACGCTGCGCCGCGCGGCTTCGTCGAACAGATCGTTGAGCCGGCCGTGGACCGAGCACAAGGCGTGCACGGCATCGGCGAGGTCGCGCCCGGCAGCACCAGGCGCCGACAGCCGCCGGAACAGCGTGTGCCCGGCAACGCCGTCGTCGATCGCCAAGGCCGCGATGCAGCCTGCGTCTGCCGCTGTCGTGGAATGATTGGATGCGATCGCCATGAGCTCCGTATTGTCCTCTTGTCCCGAGCCGGAAGTGGCGCGGGCGTTGTTCGCTGCGAGGAGTGCAACCAAGGGATATACCGAACCGCGTAAAGAGCTGGTTTAGAGGCAGTTAAGGGTACCTAAACCAGATCGCTGATCTGACACGCGGCAACGATCACCGCGACCGCGCCGACGATCGCGCCATCGCGGCGGATCGGCGCGAGCGCAATCCGAACGCGAAGCGCCGGATGGGCGGCGCGGAGCAGAGCGCTGTCGAGCGGGGCGGTCGCCTTGCCGCCGAGCGCGTCGGCGAGCGCCGCCTCGAACGCGGGGCGTTCGTCCGTTGCGAAGAAAGCGGCGAAGCGCTGCTGGAACGGCACCGCAGAAGCGAGGTCGAGCATCGCACCGAACGCCCCGCTGATCGGCTCGCCGAGCATGCCGTCGGGATCGAGTGTTACGGTCGCGATTCCGGCGACGGCGAGCGCCGCGCTGGTAGCGTGCGCTGCGCGCGAGTCGCGATCGCGTGTCGCGTCTTGAGCGATGATCGCGACGCCGCCACCGGCCGGCTCGATTGCGAGCAACAGCATCCGCCCCGCGCGCGCCGCCGAGGCGATTTCGAGCCGCTCGCCGATGCCGCGGTCGATCACGTGGCGGATTGCCGCGGCAAGCGTCGCGCGGACGTCAGGCGGCACGATCGCATCGACGGGCGCCCCCGGCCGCGCGAGGACGCCGAAATACGCGCGCGCCGCCCGGCTCGAACCGAGGATCGCGCCAGACGAATCGGCGACGAGCACCGAGTCGCCGATCGCATCGAGCACCGCGATCGCATCGATGGGCGTTGGAGCAGGCAGCGAGGGTTGCGCCGCGCACAGCGCATCCATCGTCTCGATCGAGGTCAGCACGAAGCGCGGCCGACCGCGATGGAGGACATAGAGCGGGGCACGCGCGGCGCGCTCCTGCCACGCGCCGAAATGGCGCACGAGGTCCGAGGCGGTGACGAGCTGGTCAGCGGCGAGGGCGGGGTGCGACGACATCGCGCAAGGCGTACGCAAAAGTCGCCGCCGCCGTCACACGGTCACGCCGATATGGACCCATCTTGCGGCGGATTTGCAAGGGTCGGCGGTACGCAAATCGCGTATCTGACGGTATTGCGAAGGAGCGGTCGCCCGGCAAAGCGGCAGCGGTGGCGCCGGGCCACCGCTGCCGTCAGGCTTACTGGTCGAGGAACGACCGCATCTTGCGGCTGCGGCTCGGATGCTTGAGCTTGCGCAGCGCCTTCGCCTCGATCTGGCGAATACGCTCGCGCGTGACCGAGAATTGCTGGCCGACTTCCTCGAGCGTGTGGTCGGTGTTCATCCCGATCCCGAAGCGCATGCGCAGCACGCGCTCCTCGCGCGGCGTCAGCGAAGCCAGCACCCGCGTGACGGTTTCCTTGAGGTTCGCCTGGATCGCGGCATCGACCGGGATGATCGCGTTCTTGTCCTCGATGAAATCGCCGAGATGCGAATCCTCCTCGTCGCCGATCGGCGTCTCGAGGCTGATCGGCTCCTTGGCGATCTTCATCACCTTGCGGACCTTCTCGAGCGGCATCGACAGACGCTCGGCCATTTCCTCGGGCGTGGGCTCGCGGCCCTGCTCGTGGAGGAACTGGCGGCTGGTGCGCACCAGCTTGTTGATCGTTTCGATCATGTGCACCGGGATACGGATGGTGCGCGCCTGATCGGCGATCGAACGCGTGATCGCCTGACGGATCCACCACGTCGCATAGGTGCTGAACTTGTAGCCGCGGCGATACTCGAACTTATCGACCGCCTTCATCAGGCCGATATTGCCCTCCTGGATGAGATCCAGGAACTGCAGGCCGCGGTTGGTGTACTTCTTGGCGATCGAGATCACCAGCCGCAGGTTCGCCTCGACCATTTCCTTCTTGGCGATCCGCGCCTCGCGCTCGCCCTTCTGGACCATGTTGACGATGCGACGGAACTCGGTGAGCGCCATGCCGGTGGCCTGGCTGATCTCCGAAATCTCGGTGCGGATACGGTCGGCGGCGTCGCTCTCGTTGGTGACGAAGGCGGTCCACTTCTTGTCGATCTTGGCGACCGACGGGAGGAACTGCTCGTCGAGCTCGTGGCCGATGTAACGATCGAGGAAGTCCTTGCGCGGCACCTTGTGGCGCTCGGCAAGGCGCAGCATCTGGCCGCCCAGCGCGGTCAGGCGCCGGTTGAAGGCGTAGAGCTGGTCGACCAGATATTCGATCTTGGCGTTGTGGAACTGGACGCTCTCGACCTCGGCGGTGAGCTCCTCGCGCAGCTTGTGATACTTCTTCTCGTCGCCGCTCGACAGTTCGCCGCCGCCCGCCATCGCGTCGAGCCGCGACTGCTGGATCTTGGAGAACTTCTTGTAGAGCGCAGTGATGTTGGCGAAGCGTTCGAGCGCGATGGGTTTCAGCTGCTCTTCCATCTGCGCGAGGCTGAGGGTGTTGTCCTCTTCCTCGTCGTCGGACGCGCGCGGGGTGCGGCGCTCGCCATCCTCGTCCTCGTCGACCGACGGCTCTTCGGGCTCGGCCTCTTCCTTGAACGACGGGCCGGCGTTCTTCTCGGAGATCTCGCCGTCGCCCTCTTCGGCTTCGGCCATCGCCTCAGGCGCCGGGTCCTTCGACAGCATCGCGTCGAGATCCATGATCTCGCGCAACTGCATCGTGCCCTCGTTGAGCGCGGTCGACCAATCGATGATCGCGTTGAAGGTGATCGGCGATTCGCACAGACCCAGGATCATCGTGTCGCGGCCGGCCTCGATCCGCTTGGCGATGGCGATTTCGCCCTCGCGGCTGAGCAATTCGACCGCGCCCATCTCGCGCAGGTACATCCGCACCGGATCGTCGGTGCGATCGATGACTTCCTTCTTCTTGACGTCGAGCGCAGGGCCGGCGTCTTCGCCCGGCTCGGCCGTCTCGGCATCGTCCTCGTCGTCCTGCTTGGGCTGCTCGTCGCCTTCTTCGCCCTGCTCGTCATTCTCGACGATGTTGATGCCCATTTCGCTCAGCGCGGCGCTGATGTCCTCGATCTGGTCGGACGACATCTCGCCCTGCGGGAGCGCTTCGTTGAGCTGCTCGTAGGTGATGTAGCCACGCTTCTTGGCGCGGGCGATCACCTTCTTGATCGACGCATCGTTCAAATCGATCAGCGGCGCATCGCTACCCTCGGTGGTTTCACCGACATCCGCCATATCCGTCTTCGCCATCAACTGCCCTCAGCAAAAGCCCTGGCGTCCTCGTTCGACTGCACCAGATTGGCGAGTCGCGCGTCCAGAGCCTGTTGTTCCTTCACGAGCGACACTTGCCGCTCGAACGCCTCATCCGAATAATCGGTCTGCATCATCGCCGTCGCTTCGGCCAGAGCCGCGTCCACTTCAGGCCGCGCCACCAGGATCGCGATCGCCTCATCGAGCTCCTCGCGTGCCCTGGCGGGCTCGGCATCTCTTTGGGTGAACGAACACATGAGTTGGTCGGCCCGCAACAGATCGTGCGCGATTATATCAAATCCAGATGTGGCCAATATGGTAAGAAGGCGCTCACTATCAAGCGTCTGTTCTTCGAGCGCTGCATCAATCATCGCATCGAGCAGGTGCGAGAGGCGGTGATCGGTGATGGTGAGGCGGCTGAGCTCACCGATATGGCGCCCGATTTCGGTCGGATGGCGGAGCAGGCCGATCAGCACCGGTTTGGTCAGCACGCCGTCCATGCCGCGTGCGTGGATGCCCTTGGCGCCGTCGCCGACCGGGCCGGGGGCGGGTTTCCACGGCTGATTGCCCTTGCGCCCGCCACCGCCTTGCGGGCGGGGGACGAACGGCGCGCGGGGCGGGCGGGCGTTGAGCGCGTCGGTGCGGCGGCGGAATTCGGCGATATATTCCGATTTCACGTTGGCATCGGCGATGGTGTTGGCGATCTCGGTGAGGCGTTGCTTGAGGCCGGCGCGCTGTTCGGGAGTGGTGAGCGGTTCGGCGGCGAATTCGCTCGCCCACAGCCGGTCGACCAGCGGCTCGGGCTTGGCGAGCAGCGCCTCGAGCGCGCCGGGGCCCTTGGTGCGGACGAGATCGTCGGGATCGACGCCCGGCGGGAGCGTGACGAAGGCGAGGCTGCGGCCGGGCTGGAGCAGGGGAGTGGCACGGTGCGCGGCGCGGATCGCGGCCTTCTGCCCCGCGCTGTCGCCGTCGAAGCACAGGATCGGGACTTCGGCGAGCCGCCACAGCCGCTCGAGCTG
This sequence comes from Sphingomonas sp. AAP5, assembly GCF_004354345.1. Lineage (NCBI taxonomy): Bacteria > Pseudomonadati > Pseudomonadota > Alphaproteobacteria > Sphingomonadales > Sphingomonadaceae > Sphingomonas > Sphingomonas sp. AAP5. The sequence goes on from NZ_CP037913.1 coordinate 746,307, forward strand.
CGCTTCGGTCAGCGCGGTGCCGAGCGGGGCGACCGCCTCGCGGAACCCCGCCTGGGCGAGCGCGATGACGTCCATATAGCCCTCGACCACCAGCACGCGGCCGGTCTTGCGCGTGGCGGGGGCGGCCTTGTCGAGATTGTAGAGCGTGCGGCCCTTGTCGAAGAGCGGAGTCTCGGGCGAGTTGAGATATTTCGGCTCGCCATCGCCGATGATCCGCCCGCCGAACGCGATCGTACGGCCGCGGGGGTCGCGGATCGGGATCATCAGGCGGCCGCGGAAGCGATCGTACGGGGTCTTTTCCTCGACCTTGATGAGCAGGCCCGCCTCGACCAGCAGCGGGTCGCCATAGTCCTTCAGCGCGCCCTTGAGGCTCCCGCGCGAATCGGGGGCGAAGCCGAGCCCGAACTCGCGCGCGGTCTCGGGCTTGATCCCGCGCTTGGCAAGAATGTCGCGTGCGGTAGCGCCCGCCAGGCCGTTGAGCTGGTCGGTGAACCAACTGGCGGCGTCGGCGCAGGCTTCGTGCAGGCCCTTGGCGGCTTCGGCCTTCTCGGCGGCGCGCGGGTCCATCGCCGGGAGTTCCATCCCGGCGTTTTGCGCGAGTTCCTTGACGGCATCCATGAAGGGCAGGCCGCGCTGGTCGGTCATCCAGCGGATCGCGTCGCCATGCGCCGAGCAGCCGAAGCAATGGTAGAAGCCCTTGTCGTCGTTGACGTAGAACGACGGCGTCTTCTCGTTGTGGAACGGGCAGCACGCGCGCCATTCACGGCCGGCCTTCTGGAGCTTGGTGGTCTGGCCGACCAAGCTCGACAGCAGGGTGCGCGCGCGGAGTTCGTCGAGGAATTGCGGGGAGAGGGTCATACGCGAGGTTCTGCGACTGAGGGAGCATTCGCCCATCCGTTCGTTTCGAGCGAAGTCGAGAAACCGGAGCTGCTGCCGGGTTTCTCGACTTCGCTCGACACAAACGGGGAGCAAATGGTGTCTGTTGGGGCGGCGGTTCGCTCTTTCGGCGGGCGGGCGAAATGCGACACCAAGGACCAATTTCCTGCGATCAACGCCTCCTTCTTCGCGCGCGACCAGCCGCCGACCATCCGCTCGGCCTCGAGCGCTTCGATCCGGCTTGGGAAATATTCGCTCCACACCAATGCCACCGGCATGCGCCGCGAAGTGAACTCACAATGCCCGCCGGTCTGGTGCTCGCCAATTCGGCGATCGAGATTGTCGGTGTGACCCGTGTAGAATTTGCCGTCGGAGCAGCGGAGTATGTATGCCCAAAACGCCATGCGCCCATAATGCGCGCATCGTGCCGTTCGTGTCGAGCGCCGTCGCCGGTTTCTCGACTTCGCTCGAAACGAACGGTGGAGGAGCGCGTCCTCCCGTCGAGGATTACGAAAGCGCCGCCTTCACCGCCGCGCTCGCCTTGCTCATATCGAGCGTCGTCGCATGGCGCGCCTTCAGCTCGGCCATTACGCGGCCCATGTCCTTCATGCCGGTCGCCCCCAGCTCGGCCTTGATCGCCTCGATCGCCGCCGCAGTTGCCGCTTCGTCCATCTGCGTCGGAAGGAAGCGCTCGATCACCGCGACCTCGGCCGCTTCGCCATCGGCCAGTTCCTGGCGCCCGCCCTTGACGAACATCTCGATCGACTCGCGGCGCTGCTTGACCATCTTCTGCAGCACTTCGACCACCAGCGCGTCGTCATCGTCGGGCGCCTTGCCGGTACGTGCCTCGATGTCGCGATTCTTGATCGCGCTCTGGACGAGGCGGAGGGTGGCGGTGGTCGCCTTGTCGCCGCCCTTCATCGCGGTGATGAGGGCAGCCTTGATGTCGTCGCGAATCATTACGGGTCCTTTTCGTGTGGCGGAGACCCTAGCGGGTTTATCCGATCGACGCCCCGTTTATCAGATTGACCTCGGGGCCGAGCACTTCTAGTTCCCGCCCCTTAGCGACATCGACAATTAACACGGAGTGCCCGCCGCAATGGCCGACGCCTATCCTACGACCGCGTCCAAGGCTCCTGAAGGCGCCACCGGCGTGCTGGTGCTCTCCAGCGGCGAGGTCGTGTGGGGCCGTGGCTTCGGCGCACAAGGGGCGGCGGTCGGCGAGGTGTGCTTCCACACCGCGATGACGGGCTATCAGGAGATTATGACCGACCCGAGCTTTGCCGGGCAGATGGTCACCTTCACCTTTCCGCATATCGGCAATGTCGGCGCCAATGCCGACGATATCGAGGCCGACAACCCCCACGCGCTCGGCATGATCGTGCGTGAGGACGTGACGGGCCCGAGCAACTTCCGCAGCGTCGAGCGGCTCGATGCGTGGATGGCGAAGCACGGGCGGATCGGGCTGTCGGGCGTCGATACGCGGGCTCTCACGCGGCGGATCCGTAGCGGTGGCGCGCCGAATGCGGTGATCGCGCATGCCGCGGATGGCGTGTTCGACATTCCTGCGCTGCTTGCGCAAGCGCAGGCGTGGCCTGGGCTGGAGGGGATGGACCTCGCGATCGAAGTGACGACCGCGATGGATTACGGCTGGGCCGGCGGCGTGTGGAATCTGGGCGCGGGGTACGGGGAGAGCGGTGTCTCGACTTCGCTCGACACGAACGGAGAAGAGAGTGCGCCGCTCAACGCGGACGCGAGCACGTCTCTCCAGCCGTTCGTTTCGAGCGAAGTCGAGAAACCTGCACCCAAGCGCCCCCACGTCGTCGCGATCGACTACGGCTCGAAGCGCAACATTTTCCGCAACCTCGTCGCCGCCGGCGCCGACGTCTCGGTCGTCCCCGCAGGCGCGACCTTCGACGAAGTGATGGCGCTCGAGCCCGACGGCATCTTCCTGTCGAACGGCCCGGGCGACCCCGCCGCGACCGGCATCTACGCCGTCCCCGTGATCCGGCAGCTGCTCGAGACCGGCAAGCCGCTGTTCGGCATTTGCCTCGGCCATCAGCTGCTCGGCCTCGCGGTCGGCGCGACCACCACCAAGATGTTCCAGGGCCATCGCGGCGCCAACCATCCGGTGCAGCGTTTGTCCGATGGCGCGGTCGAGATCACCTCGATGAACCACGGCTTCGCAGTCGAGCGCGCGAGCCTGCCGGCGAGCGTGCGCGAGACGCACGTCTCGCTGTTCGATGGCTCGAACGCCGGCCTGGAGCTGACCGACCGCCCCGCCTTCAGCGTGCAATACCACCCCGAGGCGAGCCCCGGCCCGCAGGACAGCCTGTATCTGTTCGAGAAGTTCGTGGGAATGCTGTGATGGTTTATGGAGACCACGATTATATAACCTTTCGCGAGGCTCTTTTGATCGCGGTCGCTGATGAGCAGGAACCGCCGGGCTTGGGGGCGGTGCAACTGGAACAAGTCGCCGAACGCCACGCGATTACTTATCAAGCCACGTGGATGCAGATGGTTGGCCCTGACTTCGAGCGCCTTCAATATGGTAAGATGATTTTTGATGGAGAGACGCGGTTTCTCATCAGAGGCGCCGGCGTCGAGGCGGCCACTCTTTTCAGAAGAGAACGTGCTCCAAAGACTATTGCTTCGCGGATTGCTGCCGTCTCAAGAAGCGATTGGATCGCGGTCTGTGCCGCGATCATCTCGCTAATAGCGTTGCTGAAAAGCAAATAAGCGGTCTGCCTCAAACTTCCGATGTTTTAGCATCGGCTTATTCTCAGAAGGTTTCATCATGACCCTCCCAGACGTCGATCCCGCCCGGCTCGAAGAAGAATGGAGCGCCGACAAGGAGGTGCTCGCCAGCCTCGCCGAGAATGGCGATCGTTCGGATATCGTCCGCGCCGTGGACGTGAGCTTCCGTGGGTCCGAGCCGGCGCTCGACCGGCTCGAGGAGGATGCCGAGGAACTCGGCTTCGAAGTGATCGAGCGCGAAGAGGATGAGGAGGGCGAAATCTCGCTCTTCCTCGGCTGCGAGCAGACTTCGGACGAAGCCGCGATCCGTGCGCTGACCAAGCGCTGCCTGCAGATCGAACTGATCTACGACGTGGAATATGACGGCTGGGGTTGCACCGCCGAAACCGGACTGATGAGCTGACATGCCAAAACGCACCGACATCACCACCATCCTCGTCATCGGCGCGGGGCCGATCGTCATCGGCCAGGCGTGCGAGTTCGATTATTCGGGCACGCAGGCGATCAAGGCGCTGCGCGAGGAGGGCTATCGCATTGTCCTGGTCAACTCGAACCCGGCGACGATCATGACCGACCCCGAGCTGGTCGGCTGGAGCGAGGCCGAGGGCGCGACCTATATCGAGCCGATCACGCCCGAGATCGTGGCGAAGATCATCGCCAAGGAAGTCGCGGCGCGCCCGAACGACGTGATGGCGCTGCTGCCGACGATGGGCGGGCAGACCGCGCTCAACACCGCGCTCGCTCTGTTCAACGACGGCACGCTCGCGAAATACAATGTCGAGATGATCGGCGCCGATGCCGAGGCGATCGACAAGGCCGAGGACCGACTCAAGTTCAAGGATGCGATGACCAAGATCGGTCTCGAATCCGCGCGCTCGGCGATCGCGCACACCGTCGAGGAGGCGCTCGCCGGGTTGGAGCGCACCGGGCTGCCCGCCATCATCCGCCCGAGCTTCACGATGGGCGGCTCGGGCGGCGGCATCGCGTACAATCGCGAGGAATTCCTCGCGATTGTACGCAGCGGGCTCGACCTTTCGCCGACCAGCGAAGTGCTGATCGAGGAATCGCTGATCGGCTGGAAGGAATATGAGATGGAAGTCGTGCGCGACCGCGCCGACAATTGCATCATCATTTGTTCCATTGAGAATGTCGATCCGATGGGCGTCCACACCGGCGACTCGATCACCGTCGCGCCCGCGCTGACGCTGACCGACAAGGAATATCAGATCATGCGCAACGCGAGCATCGCGTGCCTGCGCGAGATCGGCGTCGAGACCGGGGGCTCGAACGTCCAGTTCGCGGTCAACCCCAAGGACGGGCGCCTGATCGTGATCGAGATGAACCCGCGCGTGTCGCGTTCCTCTGCGCTCGCATCGAAGGCGACGGGCTTCCCGATCGCCAAGGTCGCCGCCAAGCTCGCGGTCGGCTACACGCTCGACGAGATCACCAACGACATTACCGGCGCGACGCCGGCATCGTTCGAACCGACGATCGATTACGTCGTGACCAAGATCCCGCGCTTCGCCTTCGAGAAGTTCAAGGGCGCCGAAGCCGTGCTGTCGACCGCGATGAAGTCGGTCGGCGAAGTGATGGCGATCGGCCGCAACATCCATGAATCGATGCAGAAGGCACTCCGCGGGCTCGAGACGGGTCTCTCGGGCTTCAACATCGTCGATCGCCTCGCCGGTGCCCCGCGCGAGGAGATCGAGGCGGCGCTGTCGATCGCGACCCCCGACCGGCTGCTCGTCGCGGCGCAGGCGCTGCGCGAGGGTTTCTCGGTTGCCGAGGTGCACGCGCTCGCCAAATACGACCCGTGGTTCCTCGAGCGCATCGCCGAGATCGTCGCGGCCGAAAATGAGGTCTGCACCGATGGCTTGCCGCGCGATGCGGCGGGGATGCGGCGCCTGAAGGCGATGGGCTTCAGCGACAAGCGCCTCGCCTTCCTCGCGCTGCAATCGGCGAATTTGCGCGAGCGCGGCACTGCGCGCGGCGGGCTGATCCACGACGTCGTCCAGATGATGACTGGCGGCACGACCGAGGCCGAGGTGCGCGCGGCGCGCCACAAGCTCGGCGTCCGCCCGGTGTTCAAGCGGATCGACACTTGCGCGGCCGAGTTCGACGCCAAGACGCCCTATATGTATTCGACCTACGAAGCCCCGAGCTTCGGCGAACCCGAATGCGAGAGCCAGCCGACCGACCGGAAAAAGGTCGTCATCCTCGGCGGCGGTCCGAACCGGATCGGGCAGGGGATCGAGTTCGACTATTGCTGCTGCCACGCCTGCTTCGCGCTGGGTGACGCGGGCTATGAGACGATCATGGTCAACTGCAACCCGGAAACGGTGTCGACCGATTACGACACCTCCGACCGCTTGTATTTCGAGCCGCTGACCGCCGAAGACGTGCTCGAGATCCTGCACGTCGAGATGTCGAACGGGACGCTCCACGGCGTGATCGTCCAGTTCGGCGGGCAGACCCCGCTCAACCTCGCGCAAGCGCTGCAGGATGCCGGAATCCCGATCCTCGGCACTAGCCCCGACGCGATCGATCTCGCCGAGGACCGCGAGCGGTTCGCCGCCCTCATCAACAAGCTCGGCCTGCGCCAGCCCGCCAACGGCCTCGCGCGCAGCCGCGAGGAGGCGATCGTTGCTGCCGAGCGGATCGGCTATCCCGTGCTGATGCGCCCGAGCTATGTGCTCGGTGGCCGCGCGATGGAGATCGTCGACGGGCGTCCGCAGCTCGAGGAATATATCCAGACCGCGGTGCAGGTGTCGGGCGAATCGCCCGTGCTCATCGACCAGTATCTGCGCGACGCGATCGAAGTCGATGTCGATGCGATCTCCGATGGCACCGACGTGACGGTCGCAGGCGTGCTCCAGCATATCGAGGAAGCCGGCGTCCATTCGGGGGACAGCGCTTGCTCGATCCCGCCTTACTCGCTCTCGCCTGAGATCATCGCCGAGATCGAGCGGCAGACCATCGCGCTCGCCAAGGCGCTGTCGGTGGTCGGGCTGATGAACATCCAGTTCGCGGTCAAGGACGGCCTCGTCTATCTCATCGAGGTCAACCCTCGAGCCTCGCGCACCGTGCCGTTCGTCGCCAAAGCGATCGGCGCGCCGATCGCCAAGATCGCCGCACGCGTAATGGCGGGCGAGAAGCTCGCCGACCTGCCCAAGATCGACCGCCACATCGACTATTACGCGGTCAAGGAAGCCGTCTTCCCGTTCAACCGCTTCCCCGGTGTCGATCCTGTCCTGTCACCCGAAATGAAGAGCACGGGCGAAGTGATGGGAATCGATCCCGATTTCACGCTCGCCTTCGCCAAGTCGCAATTGGGGGCAGGGACCGTGCTGCCCAAGAGCGGCGCGTTGTTCGTCAGCGTCAAGGACGGCGACAAGCCGGTCATCCTGCCGGGCGTGCGCGCGCTCTCCGCGCATGGCTTCACGATCGTCGCGACCGGCGGGACCGCTGATTACCTGACCGAAAACGGCGTTACGGTCGAGCGCGTCAACAAGGTGGCGCAGGGGCGGCCGCACATCGTCGACCGGATCAAGGATGGCGGGATCGACCTGATCTTCAACACCACCGAGGGGTGGCAGAGCCTCAAGGACAGCTCGCCGATCCGCGGCTCGGCGCTCGCGCAGAAAATTCCGTACTTCACCACGGCGCCGGCAAGCGTCGAGGCGGCACAGGCAATCGTCGCGCTTTCGACACGCAGCCTTGAAGTACGGCCGCTGCAATCCTATTATTCGCACTCGCACAAGTAATTCCCCACATCATAACATCGTGCGGGCGGGCCCAGGGCGGGTCGGCCAACCGGGGAATTTTGAAGACGAAGGACGAAGAGGGATGGCTACCGTCGAAAAGATGCCGATGCTGCAAGAGGGTCATGACCGGCTCAATGCAGATCTGAAACGGCTTAAGGCGGAGCGTCCGACCATCGTCGACGCGATCGAGGAAGCGCGTGCGCATGGCGATCTCTCGGAGAACGCCGAATATCACGCAGCCAAGGAGCGCCAGGGCCAGATCGAAGCGTCGATCAGCGACATCGAGGACAAGCTTGCGCGCGCGCAGGTCATCGATCCCAAGGATCTGTCGGGCGACAAGGTGGTGTTCGGCGCGACCGTGACGCTGCTCGACGAGGACGACAAGCCGGTCAAATATCAGATCGTCGGCCAGACCGAGGCCGATGCCAAGGGCGGCCGGATCTCGTACAACTCGCCGCTCGGGCGCGCGCTGATCGGGCGCAAGCTCGAGGACGAGGTCGAAGTGACGGTGCCGTCGGGCGACCGCTACTACGTCGTCTCGAAGATCGAGTTTATCTGATTATCTCCCTCTCCCGCTTGCGGGAGAGGGGTAGACGCCGAAGGCGGCGCGGGGTGAGGGCAGTGCTGTTCGCATACAGCCCTCACCCGACCTCGCGGCGCTCGGCCACCCTCTCCCGCAAGCGGGAAAGGGACATAGCTCACGCTCCCGGTGCGAGCAGGTCCGGCTGCAGCAGCCGGTGCAGATGCACGACGACATACTTCATCTCGGCGTCGTCGACGGTCCGCTGCGCGGCCGCGCGCCAGGCCTTTTCGGCGCTGGCATAATCCGGAAACACCCCGACGATATCGATCGACGACAGATCGTCGAAGTCGAGCGTGCGCGGATCAGCGACGCGGCCGCCGAAGACGAGGTGGAGCTTGCTCATGTGCGGTTTCCCGAAATAAAAAGGCGTGGTTCGCGACGTCCTAGTCGCGAACCACGCCTTCGGGAACCGTAGAGGCGGGATTATTCGCCCGTTGGCGCCTTTTTGGCCGCCGACGTGTCGTTGGCGGCGGTCAGCGCGGCGAGCGCTGCGGTCGAGATCGCCTTGATCACGCCCTCGAGGATACGCGAGGCTTGATCGCGCGCTGAATCACGCGACAGGCCGAGCACGCCGAGCTCGGACTTCGCAGTATCCTTCGCCGCATCGACAGCGCCGTATGCGGTGTTGCTCAGCCGCTGGCCGACCGTTGAGAGCAAGCGCGCCTCCTGCGCGGTGCGCGGGACGAACGCCGCGACGACCGCGCCGAGCGCGATCCCGCCGACGAGCGCCGACATCGGATTGGCTTCGATCCCGCTTGCGGCCTTGCCGGTCAGATCGCGGACCGAAGCGGTCGTCGTATCGAGCGCATGGCTCGCACTCGCGCGTACCGACTCGACGCTCGTCGGCTTGCTCGAGGATGTGGCGTGGGGGTGGGCATCTTTCATCGCTGGGATCCTCTGTGTCATGGGGTGGCGAGCGATTAACTCTCGGTCTTTGAAGCGGTTGCGCGACGGATCAGCTTTGCGATCGGTCCACGCGCGAGGAACAGGCCGAGCAGCCCGAGCCCGACGCCGACCGGCACCGGCTGGCGCTTGGCGGTATCGACCGCGACCGCCATCGCTTCCATGCCGCGCTCCTTGATCGTGTCGGCGACATCCTGCGCCATCACTTGCGGGCTGGCCTTGTGCTGCAACGCGCTGACCGTCGTCGACAGTCGGGCGCGTGCCGCATCCGAGCGGGCCTGGGCCAGCGCGACTTTCGGATCGAGACCGGTCATGCGATCGTCTCCGCAGATCCGAAGGTCCGCTTTAGGTGGCGGGTCGCGAGAAACCCGAGCAGGCCGGCGAGCACGAGCGGAATGCCAGCCACGATCGCGGTTGCCGCGACCGGCCCGATGAGCGGCGTCAGGATCATCAGCAAGCCGACGACCAGCGCGGTCGAGCCAAGGCTCGCGAGCAGCAGCGCGACCACGATCAGCACGACGCCGCTCTTGGCCTGGCCGACCTTTGCGCCGACCTTGGCCTTCTGCAAGTCGATCTCACTGCGAACGACGTCCTGCGCGTCGCCGACGACGCGGGAGAGCAGGGTGGCGATCCCTTCGTCGGCCACCACGCCCGAGCTAGCTCTGTCCTTCATCGGTGCCCCCGAAACGCTTACGCTCAAGCCTTGTCGTCACGATCGGCGGCGAGCCCGGCCTGCAACAGGCGGACGAGCACGAAACCGACCGCCGCTGCGGTGCCGATCGCGACCGCCGGGCTCTTCTGGACGAAGTCGCGCGCGTCCTCGATCAGATCGTCGAGCTGCTTGGCCTTGAGGCCTTCGGAGAAATCCGAGACCTTGGTCGCGGCGGTACGGGCATAGGCGCCGTATTGCTCGCCGAGCTTTTCGTCGACCGTGCCCGCGGCATCGTTGATCATCTTGACGACTTCATCGAGCGCACCGCCAGCGCGGGCCTTGCCGTCCTCGGCATAGCTCTTCGCGCGATCGACGGCTTCCTTGCCGATCTTGCTCGCGCTGTCCTTCAACAGCTGCGATGCGGTCGACGTCGCCTTGACGGCCTCGTCGGTCGCGGTCTTCGCGGCGTCCTTGGCTGCGTCGAGATGGTCGTGTGCAGTGGTGGAATCGGAGGTGGTAGCCATGACAAGCGCCCTTCGTTGGAATATCGAAACAAGATAACCGGTCAGCGTATCCGCCGGTTCCATCAGATCCACGCGAATTGCCGCGGCGCGTGATAGCCGGTAGAGGCACGCGCGAACCGCTCGTCCATATCGTTAGAAGGATCGTTCCGTGACCGCAATCATCGACATTCATGCCCGCACGATCCTCGACAGTCGCGGCAATCCGACCGTCGAAGTCGATGTGATGCTCGAAGATGGCAGCTTCGGCCGCGCCGCGGTGCCGTCGGGCGCCTCGACCGGCGCACACGAAGCGGTCGAGAAGCGCGACGGCGACAAGAGCCGCTGGGGCGGCAAGGGCGTCGAGGACGCGATCGACGGCGTGAATGGCGAGATCGCCGACGCGGTGATGGGCCTCGAGGCCGAGGATCAGCGCGAAATCGACCAGGTGATGATCGAGCTCGACGGCACCGAGAACAAGAGCCGCCTGGGCGCCAACGCGATCCTCGGCGTCAGCCTCGCGGTCGCCAAGGCCGCGGCGGATGCGCGCACGTTGCCGCTCTATCGCTATGTCGGCGGTGTTTCGGCGCATGTCCTGCCGGTGCCGATGATGAACATCATCAACGGCGGCGAGCATGCCGACAACCCGATCGACTTCCAGGAATTCATGATCGTCCCGGTCGGCGCGACCTCGATGATCGAGGCGGTGCGCTGCGGGTCGGAAATCTTCCATACGCTCAAGAAGGCGCTGCACGACAAGGGTCTGGCGACGTCGGTCGGCGACGAAGGCGGCTTTGCGCCCAACATCGCCTCGACCAACGAAGCGATCGAATTCATCCTGCGCTCGATCGAAACCGCAGGCTACACGCCGGGCGACGACGTGATGCTGGCACTCGATTGCGCCGCGACCGAGTTCTACAAGAACGGCAAGTATGAGATTTCGGGCGAGGGCAAGAGCCTCTCCAGCCACGAAATGGCCGAATACCTCGCCGACCTGACGCGCCGCTACCCGATTTTTTCGATCGAGGACGGTATGGGCGAAGACGATTGGGAGGGCTGGAAAGCGCTCACCGACATGGTCGCCGACAAGGTCCAGCTCGTCGGCGACGACCTTTTCGTGACCAATCCGAAGCGCTTGAAGCAGGGCATCGAGACCCGCACGGCGAACTCGCTGCTGGTCAAGGTGAACCAGATCGGTACGCTGACCGAAACGCTCGAAGCCGTATCGATGGCGCAACGAGCGGGCTATACCGCCGTCATGTCGCACCGCTCGGGCGAGACCGAGGACTCGACAATCGCCGATCTGGCTGTCGCGACCAATTGCGGGCAGATCAAGACGGGCAGCCTCGCGCGCTCCGACCGGCTTGCAAAGTACAACCAGCTGATCCGCATCGAGGAGGAGCTCGAGGGGGCTGGCGTGTATGCCGGTCGCTCCATCCTGCGTGCTTAACATGAGGTAAATACGGGCTTGATCCACGAGTCGCGATGAGTCAGAGTCGCGACCGTGGTCAAGAAACGTTCAACCCTCCGCCCGATGCTGCGCCGCGCGATTGCGCCGGCGGCTTTGCTGATCGTCGGTATCTTCTTCGGGGGGTATGCGATCTTCGGGCCGAACGGCGCGCTGGCCTATGGCGATATCGAGCGCCAGTTGGCGGTCAAGCAGCGCGAACTCGCGATGCTGGACCGCAACCGTACCGAATTGAAGAACCGCGTCGAGCTGCTCGATCCGCGGCATGCCGATCCCGATCTGGTTGATGAGCTTGCGCGCAAGGATCTCGGCGTGGCGCATCAGGACGAAGTGATCGTCCCGCTCGACAAGTAGCGCTGCCCTAAAGCCCCTCCCCTTCAGGGGAGGGGCTTTCGTTCACCGCAGCCGCTTATTTCCCCAAGAACGTCAGCAGGTCGTTGGTGAAGCGATCGCTCTCGGTAATCGTCAGGCCATGAGGCGCGCCGTCATATTCGACCAGCTGCGAGCCGGAGATGCCCTTGGCCGCCTGACGTCCGGTCGCGTCGATCGGGACGGTCTGGTCGCTCGTGCCGTGGACGATCAGTGTCGGGACGCGGAACGCCGGCAGATCGCCACGGAAGTCGGTGTGGCCGAACGACTGCGCGCAGGCGAGGATCGGCTTGAGCCCGGCGAGATTTGTCTGGCTCCACGCCCAGTCGACCGTCTCGCTGCTCACCGGCGACGAGATGAAGCCCATGCCGAGGAACTGCTTGAGGAAAGTCTGGAAGAAGCCGTAGCGATCCTTCTTGATGCCTTCGCCGATGCTCGCGAGCTGGTCCTCGGGAACGCCGTGCGGATTGTCCTCGGTCTTGAGCATGTACGGCACGACCGAGGCGATCAGGCCCGCAGCGACGACGCCCTTGCCCTCGTGGCGCGTCATGTAGCGCGCGACTTCGCCGCCGCCCATCGAGAAGCCGACCAGCGTCGCATCCTCGGTCGCGCCGGTCTGCTCGAGCACTTCGGCGAGATCGTCGGTCAACGTGTCGTAATCATAGCCGCTCCACGGCTGGCTCGACCGCCCGAAGCCGCGGCGATCATAGGCGATCGCGCGGAAACCGGCGTCCGCAAGCGCCATCGCCTGTGCGTCCCAGCTATCCGAGCTGAGCGGCCAGCCGTGGATCAGGACGACCGGGCGGCCGCTGCCCCAATCCTTGACGTAGAGATCGGTACCATCGCGAGTCTTGATATACGGCATCGGGGCGCTCCTTGAGATGTCGCTAGGCTCAACGATGGCAGACGCTCGGCGTTCCGCAGGGGTGGCGCGATCGGCCACAAGCTGCCAGCTTCGCGCGACCAACGAATCAAAGGATGGGTATGCGCAAGGGTTTGCTGGCGGGGATTGCGGGTCTGGCGTTGATGTCGTGTTCGGCGCAGTCGGCTGAGCCACGGGGCACGATGGCGCCGCTCGCCGCATTGCCGACGACCGACTGGAAGAGTTTTCGCGACACCTTCATCGAGGATTGGTTCAAGATCTCGCCCGCCGATGCGGTGTATCAGGGACGGCATGATTTCGACGGGGGCTTGGGCGACTGGACGCCGGGCGGACTCAAGCGGCAGGGCGATTTCTTCCGCGAGGCGATCGCCAAGGCCAAGGCGTTCGACGCGACCAAGCTGACCAAGGACGAGGCGTTCGAGCGCGACTATCTGGTGGTGGTCGCCTCGGGCAAACTGTTCTGGCTCGAGGATGCCGATTTCCCGCACAAGAACCCGGCCTGGTACGTAAATGCCGGTCTCGACCCCAACGTCTATATCGCGCGCCATTACACCGATGCGCCGACGCGGATGCGCGCGATGGTCACCTTCCTGCGCAAGATCCCCGACGCGACCGCGCAGATCAAGGCGAACCTCAAGACGCCGATGCCGCTGAGCTACGTCAATTTCGGCGTCGCGGCGTTCAACGGTTTCGGCGATTACTACACCGGCGATGCGAAGAAGGCCTTCGCCGAGGTGAAGAGCCCGGCGCTGCAGGAGGAGTTCGACAAGGCCGCCGCCGCCGCGTCGAAGGCGATGCACGATCTCGGCGCGTGGGTGGAGAGCCAGCGCGGCACCGCGACGCAGGACTTCGCGCTCGGGCCCGATCGCTTTTCGCGGATGGTCAAGCTGACCGAAGGCGTCGACGTGCCGCTCGCCACGCTCGAGGCGGCGGGCAAGGCCGATCTGCTCCGCAACCAGAAGGCGCTCGCCGAGGCGTGTGCGACCTACGCTCCCGGCGCGACGATCCCGGCGTGCATGGCGAAGATGAACGCCAACAAGCCCGCCAATAACGACCCCGTCGCAGAAGCGCGCAAGCAGATCCCCGAACTGCGCGCGTTCGTCACCGCCAACCAGATCGTGACGATCCCCGACCAGGAACAGGCATTGGTCGAGGAGAGCCCGCCGTATAACCGCCAGAACAGCGCGTATATCGATCCGCCTGGGCCGTTCGAGAAGGGCATTCCCTCGGTCTATTATATCTCTCCGCCAGACCCTGCGTGGAGCAAGGCCGAGCAGGACGGGTTCATCCCCGGCAAGATGGATCTGCTGTTCACCACGGTGCACGAAGTGATGCCGGGGCATTTCCTGCAGTTCCGCCATGCCAACGCATCGCCGTCAATCTTCGGGCGGTTGTTCGTCGGTTATGCCTTTGCCGAGGGCTGGGCGCATTATTCCGAGGAAATGATGTGGGAGGCCGGGCTCCATAAGGGGGATGCGGAAACGCATATCGGCCAGCTGTCGAACGCGCTGCTGCGCAATTGCCGCTATCTCTCGTCGATCGGGATGCACACCGGAACGATGACGCAAGCCGACTCGCTGAAAATGTTCCAGGAGCAATGCTATCAGGACGCGGGCAACGCGCGGCAGCAATCGGCGCGGGGGACGTATGATCCGGCCTATCTCAACTACACGATGGGCAAGCTGATGATCCGCAAGCTGCGCGCCGACTGGACCGCTCAGCATGGCGGCCGCGCGAGTTGGAAGGCGTTCCACGACCAGTTCCTGCGCTATGGCGGGCCGCCGATCCCCTTGGTGCGCCAAGCGATGCTCGGGGGCGACGGGAAGGCGGTGTTCTGACCTCTGCGGTCCCCCGCGAAGGCCGGGGCCCAGTTGCGATGGCCGTACTCGATAGAGAAGCGCCCGCCATTGCCACCTTCGTTACTGGCCCCGGCCTTCGCCGGGGTGCGGTCGCGGTTCAGCGCGCCTGCTTGAGCGTCGGCACTTCGTCGGCAACTTCGGCCGTCTGCGGATTGCGGATCGACGGGCGCAGTCGCGCGACGCTGCACAGCCCGGCAATCACCGCCAGCCCGACCGATACCAAGGGCGGCACGAACCCCTCGCCGACACGGAGCGCGAGCAGTAGCGCGACGACGGTCGCCCCGGTTGTCTGCCCGGCAAGCCGCACCGTCGACACCAGGCCGCCTGCCGCCGCGGCGCGCTCGCGCGGGGCCGAGCCGACCACCAGCCGTGCATTGGGCGGCAGGAACAGCCCGAACCCCGATCCGCACAGCGCCATCCGCCACGCCACGTCGAAATAGCTCGGATCGGCGGGCAGACCCGCGAGCAACAGCAGCGCGCAGATCGACACCACCATCCCGATCCCGCCGAGGATTCCGGCCGGGATGCGGTCCGACAGAAACCCCGACAGTGGCGCGACGACCATGTTGGTCAGCGGCCACGGCGCGATCGCCGCCCCGATCGCCGCTGCACTAAACCCCAGCGCATGCAGCCGGAACGGCGTCGAGATCAGCAGCGTCATCGACGCGGTGAAGGCCGTGAACCCGCCGATCGCCGACAAGGCCAGCACCGGCCGCGCGAGCAGGTCGATCGGCAGGATCGGGTCGGTCTCGCCTTTCTCGCGCCGCACGAAGAAATAGCCGATGACGATGCCGAGCAGGACGATCGCGCCCGATACCACCGGGCTGTCGCCATGCACCATCGTCTCGAGCCCGCCGATTATCAGCCCGAACATCGCCGCGCACATCACCGCGCCGATGACGTCGAAGGTCGTCGCGCGGGGCTTGGGGGCGGGGATCGCGCTGCCGAGCGCGAGGCTGGCGATCGCGAACGGGATCGCGCTGGCGAACACCCACGGCCACGGCGCGACCGATAGCACCAGCCCCCCGATCGTCGGCGCAGCGGCCGCCGAGCTCGTTACGACGACCGAGTTGATCCCGAGCCCGCGGCCGAGCTGATTGGCGGGGTAGATTTGCCGGATAAGCGCCGAGGCGACGCTCAGCACGCCCGCCGCGCCGATCGCTTGGACGGCACGCACGAGCAGCAGGAAGGGCAGGCTCTTGGCAAAGAAGCACAGCAAGGTCGCGACGGTGAAGACCAGCTGCCCGCCCTGATAGATCCGCTTGAGACCGACGCGCTCGCCCAGACCGGCAAAGGGCAGCATCAGCATCACCAGCATGACCTGGTAGATCGTGACGACCGCGACGACCGAGCTTTGGTCGACATGCAAGTCGCGCGCGATGGTCGGCAGCGCGACATTGGCGACGCCGCCATCGATGATGACCAGCGCCGAACCGAACGACATAGCGGCGATCGCCAGATAACGGCGGGGGAGGGGGAGTCCGTCGGTCACGATGCTCTGCCTAACGTTTGGCGCCCGGGGGAAGCAAGGCGAACCGATCCGCGACGACGCGGTTCCTTCGTCCGCGCGCCAGATCGTGCCTGGCGGCGGAAACTTTCGGTTTCGCGATCGTTGCTTGTTGCAGCGCACCATTTTTGGTACAGCGTTGTCACACGTTCCTTCAATCAGGCGAGTTTGCCATGTCTAACGGTCCCGTCCCAACCGTATTCGAAGCGATCGTCCGCAAGCGCTGCCTGCGTGCAACGTACAACCGCACCGACATCATGCTGGCGCCGCACATCATCTATACGCGGCATGACGATCTGTTCGTCGACGGCGTCGTGCTCGAGCGGGACGGCAAGCCGCCCAAGGAACTCAAGCTTGGTACGTTCAAGCTCGCCGGCCTCAACGGGGTCGGCCTGACCGAGCGCAATTTCGACGCCAACCCGCTCTTTGCGGCGAACGATCCGAAATATAGCGACGCCGCGCTGATGGCGGTCGAAGCCTAAGCGCGAGCCCGCGCCGCCATCGTGCGGCGCAGCACGCCGACCGCCACCAGCGCGGTGATCGCGACCGCCGCACCGGCGATCATGTCGGCGAGATAGTGGGTTCCCTCGATCGGCGTCGACAGCAGCATCGCGCCGTTCAGCACGACGACGGTCCAGCGCAACCTCGCGATCCGCCATCCTGCCGCCATGTAGAGCACCGCGCTGACGGTGTGGAAGCTCGGCGCCGAAACCAATCCGCGAAGAGCACCGAGATCGACCTCGTGCAGCATGTGGTTGCGCAGCGCCGGCAGCAGGTCGGCCTCGTACAACCCGCTCTCGGGCAGATACGGCACGGGGCCGTGCCACAGCGTCGCCAGCGGCCCGAACGCCGGAATATAGCGGAACAGCACCAGCGAGATCACCGCGGCGAGCCAGAAGGTGACGAGGAAGCGGCGCGCCGCAGCGCGATTGCCGCTCACCGCGTAATGGCCGAGGATCAGCGCGGGCGTGACGAAGATGCTTTGATACGCCGCCGTGCCGAGGATCTGCAGCGAGCGGTGCGAAGCGACGAGCTGGTACAAAGCCAGCCAATCAAAATGGAGCGCCTGGTCGATGTGCTGCAGCACCGCGTCGACCGAACCGTGCGTGTCGGCGGAAAGCGGATAGGTCGCGACCGCGCCGAGCAGCCCGACCCCCATGAACAGCCCGACCGACTCGGCGAGGTCGCGCGCGATACGGTGCGCGTTGGTGGCCGGATTGCGCGTGAGGAAGCGGATCGCGGCGAGCGTCGCGAAGGCGAAGCCGAACAGCAACGTGCTCGGTGCCCATGGGTCGATCACCATCGCGTCGTCGTAGAGCAAGGCGGCGACGCACAGCACGCTCAGCGCAAAGCCCAGCGCGATCCAGCGACCCGGGATCAGCCCGGGCTGGCGGACCGCATCGAGCCGAAGCGGTGCGGCGATTGCAAAGGGAGAAGTGGTTGGGATCGACACGGGAGACGCCTGCTTGCGAAGACGATTTTCCCGATCGTCGCCTGATGGATGGCCCTACGAAAGGGCCGATACCCACCATGGCGTGAAGACTATGTGACGTCCAGATGACATCCTGTCACGAACGACGGAACGAGCCGGGGGCGCCGCAGACGCGGCACCCCCGACCAAACTTAGCGGCAGACCGTCATACGGCGATGATGGCGCCATTCGGTGCGGCAACGACGATGGTTGTTCCAGCCGTTGTGGCGGCCACGGTCACCGCGCCAGTTGCGGTCGCCACGGTCGCCATGATGGCCGAAGCCGCGGTCGCCGCGCTGTTCGTAGCGGCGGTCGTCGCGATGGCCCTGCGCCGACGCAGCGGTCGTCGAGACGCCGATACCGGCGATCATGAGCCCGGCGGCGATGAGGTGGGTGATTTTCATGGAATGTCCTTTCGGCCCGATGATCGGGCGAGACCAGGACAGTACGCGTCACCGTAGCGATGGTTGCTGAATGCGTCCGTTTGGCTAGGTACAGGTTAGAGCGCGATCCCGAGCCGCGGGGCGAGCGCCAGCATCGCGAAGTACAGCGCGATCGTCAGCGCGCAGCCAAGCCCGAGCGCGGGCCAGAAGCTGATCCCGGCGCGCAGCAATGCGGGGATGACGAGGAACATCGGCAGCGAGGGCAGGATGAACCAGAAGGTCGCCTGGACGTGCGCCGCCATGTTGCCGGCATCGGGCTTCTCACCCCACAGCCACAGCATCCCGAGCACCGAGACGAGCGGCAGCGACGCGATCAGCGCCCCGAAACCGGGGTAGCGTTTGGCGAGCGTCGAGGCGAGCGCGATCAGGACTCCCGAGATCAGCGCCTTCAGGGTGAGGAACAGCATCGCGGCGTTATGCGGCGCTCGACGGGTTTACGCCAGCGATCGCCGCACGCGTTACTTGCCCACCCAGTCGGCGATCTCGGCGGCGACTTGATTGGCCGCGGTGTTGAGCGCCTGGCCAACGGGGGCCGCAGCGATCGCCGTCACCGGCACGCGCGCTTCGAAGCGGCGCTTCTCGACGACCTTGCCGCTCGTGCGGATCAGCGACCCGTCAAAGGTCACGACGGCCTGGTTGGTCGCGGCATCGACGCCGAAATTGCGCAATTCGCCCGAGAGGACTGCGCCGGGGTCCGAAAAGGACTGTGCGCTGCTGAGCACGATCCGCCCGGTCCGCGCCGGAACGGTGTCGATGAGCAGCCGGACGAACATCCGGTTTGGCGGCTCGACCCACTGCGCGTTGGTGACATAGGCGATCGACGTCTCGCTCGCCTGGACGGGCACGCGCGTGCCGGCAATCGCCTGCGCCGCGCCGGGGACGAGGATCGTGATCGTCGGCGAGGTCGCCGAGGATTGCGTCTGCCCGGCGGGAACGCTCACTGCCGAGGTCAGCGACAGCAGCGAGGGCGGGGGCTTTGCGCCGAAGCTGATGCAGCCAGCGAGTGGCGCAGCGAGCGGGACGGCGACGAGGAGCGCCAGCAGCGTCTTGGAGCGGATCATGGTCACTGTCCCTTTCCGGGCTTGTAATCAGGCAATTTCGGCTGGCCGATCAGCGAGGTCGCGCCGCCGCGGTCGAGCTTTTCGGCAACCGAGGTCAGCGCCTGCGACATCTGGCGCAGATCGTGGACGAGCTGGCCGACCTCGGGGATCGTCTGCTTCGAGAACACCTGCAGCCCCGGCCGCGCATCGCCGATCGCGGCGTCGAGCGTTTCCATGCTGTGCTGCGCCGACGCGATCGTCTTGTTGAGGTTGCCCATGATCGGATGGATATCCTCCTTGAGCATCCCATTGGTGGTCTGCGCGAGCACTGCGAACTGATCGGCGGCGGCACCGGCCTTTTGGATCGCGGTGCGCGTCTCGGCGAGCGTCGCGGCGATTTCGGGCCCGCGATCGGCGAGCGCCGCGGTCAGCTTGTTGGTGTTGGCGAGGATGCCCGCGATCGACTGCTGGTTCTTGTCCGACAGCATGTCCGACAGCCGCTCGGTCAGCGTCGAGATCCGCTCGAGCAGCTGCGGCGCCGAGCTCAGCAACGCGCCGAGGCCACCGGGCTTGGTCGGAATCGTGGGCACCCCGTTGGGGCAATCGCTCAGCGGGTTCTCGACCGGGCAGGCGATCGCCGGCGCACCCTTGATCGCGCCGTCGAGCTGCACCGTGCTCGTGCCGGTGAAGCTGCCCTGCAGCGTGGCGGTGGTGCCGACGAGGATCGGCACGTCGGGATTGACGCTGATGCGCACGCGGACGAGCTGGGGATCGGGCTTCCACAGCGTGATCTCCTTGACCTGCCCCGAGGGCACGCCCGAGAAGGCGACCGCCGACCCCTTCGCCAGGCCGTCGACCGACTGCTTGAAGAAGATGTCATATTCCTTGTCGGTCGCGGTGCCCCAGCGCGCGATCCAGACGAGGAACAGCAGCATGACGGCGAGCAGGATCAGCACGACGCTGCCGACCAGCACATGGTTCGAGCGGGTTTCCATCAGCTTGTGCCCTCAGCTTTCGCCACGTCTTTGTTATGCTGGATCGTCGCGGTCGCGGCGCGACCACGCGGTCCCTTGAAATATTCCTGGATCCACGGATGGTCCAGTGCGAGCAACTCGTCGATCGTCCCGACCGCGATCACCTTCTTGTCGGCAAGCACCGCGACGCGGTCGCAAATCGCGTACAGCGTGTCGAGATCGTGCGTGATCAGGAACACCGTCAGCCCGAGCGTCTTCTGCAGCGAAGCGATCAATTCGTCGAACGCCGCCGCGCCGATCGGATCGAGCCCCGCGGTCGGCTCGTCGAGGAACAGCAGTTCGGGGTCCATCGCCAGCGCGCGGGCGAGCCCGGCGCGCTTGCGCATCCCGCCCGACAGTTCGGCCGGGAATTTGGGGCCGGCATCGGCGGGCAGGCCCGTCATCACGACCTTATAGGCGGCGATTTCATCGAGCAGCGCCGGATCGAGCCCGGGATAGAATTCGCGCAGCGGCACCTGGACGTTCTCGGCAACGGTCAGCGTCGAGAACAGCGCACCGCCCTGGAACAGCACGCCCCAGCGCTTGGTCAGGTTGGTGAGCTCGGTTTCCTCGCGCTCGATCGTCGATTCGCCAAACACCTCGATTTCGCCCGCCATCGGGGTCTGCAGCCCGATGATCGAACGCATCAGCACCGATTTGCCGGTGCCCGACCCGCCGACCACGCCGAAAATCTCGCCGCGCCGGACGCTCAGATCGAGCCCGTCATGGACGATCTGCTCGCCAAAGCCGTTCTTGAGGCCGCGCACGACGATGACATCGTCGCCCTGCTTTTTGCCGTCGCGTTCGGTCTGCGTCATATCCAGCCGATCGAAGTGAAGAAGACCGCGAAGAACGCATCGATCACGATCACGAGGAAGATCGCCTGGACGACGGCGGCGGTGGTCCGCGTGCCGACCTGTTCGGCGTCGCTCTCGACCAGCATCCCCTGGAAGCAGCCCGCGACCGCGATGATCAGCCCGAACACCGGCGCCTTGACCAGCCCGACATAGAGGTCGGTGATCGGCACGACTTCACGCAACCGCTGAATGAAGGTCACCGGCGGAATGCCGAGCGTGATCCAGCACAGCAGACCGCCGCCGATGATCGTCACGATCGACGCGTACATGCCGAGCAGCGGCATCATGATGACGGTCGCGAGCACGCGCGGCAGCACCAGCGCTTCCATCGGCGAGACGCCGATCGTGCGCATCGCATCGACTTCCTCGGTCAGTTTCATCGTGCCGATCTGCGCGGCGAACGCCGAGCCCGAGCGGCCGGCGACCATGATCGCGGTCATCAGCACGCCGAGCTCGCGCAGCGTGATTCGCCCGACCAGGTTGATCGTGAGGAATTCGGCGCCGAACTGCTGCAGCTGCACTGCGCCCTGCTGCGCGATGACGATCCCGATCAGGAAGCTCATCAGCCCCACGATCGCGAGCGCGTTGACGCCGACCACTTCGAAGCGTTGGACGACGGCGTTGAAGCGGAAGCGCTTGGGATGCGTCACGACGTGCCAGAAGGCGATCAGCGTCGCGCCCAGGAACCCGAGCAACCCGTACAGCGTGTGCCCGGTCGTCACGACGGCATCGCCGATCTCGCCGACCATCCGCGTAAACGAGCCCGCAGTGGCGGGGCGCATCGCGACGGGTTGATCGGCCGCGGCGACTTGCGCGAGCAAATGTTCGCCATCGGCATCGAGGCCGGTGATTTCGGCGTCGTGCTCGGCGGCAAAACGGTGGACGAGCCACGCCCCAACGGTATCGATTCGCTCGATTTCACTGAGATCGACGCTCGACACCGTGCCGTCGAAAGCGCGCAGGCGCTCGGGCAAGTCACCGATATTCGCCAAAGAAAGGCTACCGGTGAAGCGAACGACGTCGGTATCGTTGGAGAAGGCGGCCATTTCGGTCATCTGACGCCTTCTCTGCTGCAATCGGGCTGGATCGGCAAGGCTCCTGCGGCGTATGGCGCGTAAATGCATCACTTTGCCGTCTACGATATGGACAAGACGATTACCTACGCGCCGACCTGGACATCGTTCCTCGTGCGGACCGCCGCGGTCGAAGCACCGTGGCGGCTGGCCTTGCTGCCGGTCGCGGCGGGGGCGACGCTTGGGTATGTGTTCGGGCTGCTGTCGCGCGCCCGATTGAAGGAAATCACGCACGCGCTGCTGCTCGGGCGGGCGATCCCCGAGGCGACGGTCGCGCGCGCCGCGGCGCGGTTTGCCGACCGTATCGTCGAGTCGGGCATTTATTCGGGCGCGATCACGCAGATCGCCGAGGACCGCGCGGCGGGGAACCGCATCGTGATGGCAACCGCGTCCTATGGCTTTTACGCCGCGGCGATCGCCGAGCGGCTCGGTTTCGAGACGGTGATCGCGACGGGCGTGGTGCGCGAGCACGGCATGATTCGCGCGCAGATCGCGGGCGAGAATTGCTATGGCCGCGCCAAGCTCGCGATGCTCGAGGCGTGGATGGCGGGGCAGGGGATTGCGCGCGGCGATGCCGTGGTGCGCTTCTATTCGGACCATGTCTCCGATGAGCCGTCGCTCGAATGGGCCGACGTCGCGATCGCGGTCAATCCGCACACGCAATTGCGCGCGATGGCGTGGTCGCGCGGCTGGCGAGTCGAGGATTGGCCGAAGTGAAGCCCGCGACCGATGGCGCAGCACAGGGAAAGTCGATGACCGAGCCAAGCGCGTGGGACGGCGAGATCGTCCGCAAGTGGCTCGAAAGCCGCTTTGCCGCTGCGCGCAGCGAGCAAGCCTCTGCCGATCGGCAGGGGCGTTCCGCCGAGGGCGATTTCGACAAGGCCGCCGCCGAGGAGTTCGTCTGTCGCGCCGCGATGGTGCACGGCGCGACCGACGATCAGGCGAAGTTCGCCGATCGGCTCAAGGCGCTGCTCGATCAGGACGAGTATCGCCACGCCGGCGCGCATGACGACCGCCGCTTCGAACGCGAGGTCCGCTCCTATCTCCGCAAGCTGATCAAGATGACCAAGGCGAATAGCGGCTTCGAAAACCGGCTGCGCTATCAGTGAGCGCCGCGCGGCGCGCGCTCACAGCGTCACGTCGACCGCGTGGATCACCAGCCCGACCAGCCCGCCGACGAGCGTGCCGTTGACGCGAATATATTGCAGGTCGCGGCCGACGGCATTTTCGAGCCGGCGTGTGATCGTCCCGGCATCCCAGCCCTGGATCGTTTCGGACACCAGCCGGACGATCGCGTCGCCATAATCTGCCGCCATGCCGACGACGGTGCGGCGCACGAAGCGGTTGATCGTGCGGCGCAGCTTGGGATCGGTCTGTAAAGTGCCGCCCAATTGGCGCAAAGCGTCGCCGACCGGGCCGGCGAGTAGCTTGTCGGGGTTGCGCGCGATCCGCAGCATCCCACCGCGCGCTTGTTCCCACAGCCCGTCGAGCCAGCGCTGCATTGCAGGATTGTCGATGATCTCGCCCTTCACCGCGGCGACACGCGCGCGCATCTCGGGATCGTGGACGAGATCGTGCGCGAGCGTCGCGAGCGCTTCCTCGGCCTTGGCGCGCAAGGGATGGTCGGGATCCTCGGCAATGCCCGTCAGCAGCCCGTTGAGCCCGTCGATGATCTTGGTGGCGAGCGTCTCGTCGAGCCCGGTCCAGCGCATCACCGTGCCCGCGCGATCCGACACCATCTGGCGGATCACTTGCTCGTTCGCGGCGAGCAGGCGTGCGCCCCACTTCACGATCCCGTCGAGCAGCGGCAAATGCCGGTCCTCCGCCATCGCCGCGGTCAGCGCCTGGCCGAGCAGCGGCGAGACATCGAGCGCGCGCAGCCGCGCGCCGATCCCGGCCTTGACCATCCCGCCGAGTCGCTGCTGGTCGAACGCTTCGAGCATGTGCGTCGCGAGCCCCGCCGCGCCGCGGCGAATGCGACCGTCGCCACCGGGCGGATTGGCGAGCCAGCGCCCAGCCGCACCCGCGACATCGACACGCCGCATCCGCCGCGCGACGACGCCGGGGATGAGGAAATTGTCGCGCAGGAACGCGGCGAGCGTCGTGCCGATGCGATCCTTGTTGCGCGGGATGATCGCGGTGTGCGGGATCGGCAGGCCGAGCGGATGGCGGAACAGCGCGGTCACCGCGAACCAGTCGGCAAGCCCGCCGACCATCGCCGCCTCGGCAAACGAACGCACGAAGCCGAGCGCGGGATAGGTCGGCGCATAGGCACGCGTGACGAGGAAGGTGATGGCCATCACGACCAGCAACCCTCCGGCGATCCAGCGCATCCGGACGAGGCCGGCGGGCGGGGCTTCGGAAGCGCGAGGGGGGCGGGTACGTCTCATGCCGCGACCAATCCCCGAGCGGCGCGATAGTTCAAGGAGAAAGGTTGGTGGGCATTTAGCCCCTCCCCCTCAGCGGAGGGGTTGGGGTGGGGCCGTGCCGCGACTGGGCCGGCGGAATCAGCGGAGGGCGGATGATCGGCCGCCTCGCACTTCCCCACCCCTAACCCCTCCCCTGAAGGGGAGGGGAACGTTGTGCCCATCACTCCGCTGGATGCGGACCCTCGCCCGAATAAACGATCCGCGGCGGGGCGCCGGGGAGGGTGGGGCCGGTCGGCGGGCGGTTCTCGATCAGCGGGCCGAGATCGTCGCCGGGGCGATAGGTCAGCAGGTTGCGCCGCAGATACGGCCCGACGCGCGCCTCGACCCCGACCGCGAGGCTGAACAGCGCCGGCGTGATGAGCAGCGTCAGCACGGTCGACATCGTGAGACCGCCGATAACGGTGATCCCCATCGGCACGCGCGACGATCCGTCGCCGGTCAGCGCGAGCGCGGTCGGCATCATGCCCGCGACCATCGCCACCGTCGTCATCACGATCGGCTGCGCGCGCTTGTGCCCGGCGTCGATGATCGCGGTGACCTTGTCGACGCCCTTGTTCATCTCCTCGAGCGCGAAGTCGATCAGCAGGATCGAGTTCTTGGCGACGATGCCGAGCAGCATGATCAGGCCGATATAGACCGGCATCGAGATCGGCGTGCCCGTCACCGCCAGCCCGATCAACCCGCCGAGCGGCGCGACCGCAAGCGAGATCACGTTGACGAACGGCGGCAGCAAACGGCGGTAGAGCAGCACGAGCACCGCAAAGAGCAGGAAGACGCCCGCGACCAGCGCGATGATGAAGTTCTGGATCAGCTCGACCTGCCATTTCGATTCGCCAAGCGTGAGTTCCTTCACGCCGAGCGGCAGGTTCTTCATGATCGGCAGCGCGTGGATCTCCTTTTGCGCGGTGCCGCTGACGACGCCGGGCGAAAGATCGGCCCCGACCGTCAGCTGGCGCTGCTGCGCGACGCGTTCGATCTTGGTCGGCCCCGCGCCGAAGCCGATATCGGCGACGACGTTGAGCGGGACCGAACCGCCGCTCGCGGTCGCGACCGGCAGGTTCTGGATCGTCGACAGGCGCTGGCGCGAATCCTGGTCGAGCGCGACGCGGATCGGGATCTGGCGGTCCGACAGCGAGAATTTCGCGCTGTTCTGGTCGATGTCGCCGAGCGTCGCGAGCCGGATCGCGTTCGACAACGCCGCCGTCGTCACGCCCATCGTCGCCGCCAGATCCATGCGCGGCGTGATGACGAGTTCGGGGCGCTTGAGATCGCCCGAGATGCGCGGCGCGACGAGATCGGGCAGCGTCGACATCGCCTCGACGATCTTCGCGCCGGTCTCGGCGAGCAACTTGGGATCGTCGCCGCCGAGCGTGACGGTCAGCGCACGGCCACCGCCGCCCCAGCCGCTCGACGAGCGGAACGAGACGCGCGCATCGGGAATCGTCTGGAGCTCGGGCGCGAGCGCGCGCTCGAACTCATAGCTCTTCATCGTGCGCTCGGCCTTGGGCTTGAAGATCGCGGTGACGCGACCATTGCCGACAAAGGCGCGCGAATAGACCGATTCGACGCTCGGCTGTTTCTGCAGGAAGTCGGCGACGCGGCGCACCACGGCCTGCGTTTCGGCAAGCGTCGTGCCCGGCACCATGTCGATCTGCGCAACGCTCGAATCCGAATCGCGCAGCGGCTGGAAGGTCGAGGGGATGCTCATGAACAGCAGGATCGTCGCGGCAAACGCCGTCGCCCCGCCGACCACCGCCGACCAGCGATGGAGCAGCGTCCATTTCAGGATCGCCATGTAGCGATCCATCAGCCAGCCTTCGCCGTGCGACGCCTGGCCGTGCGCCTTGAGGAAATAGGCCGCGAGCATCGGGGTGATGAGGCGCGCGACGGCCAGGCTCATCAGCACCGAGGCGACCACCGTCAGGCCGAAGTTCATGAAGAACTGGCCCGAGATGCCGGGCATCAGGCCGACCGGCAGGAACACCGCGACGATCGCCATCGTCGTCGCGAGCACGGCAAGGCCGATCTCGTCGGCGGCGTCGATCGACGCTTGATAGGCGGATTTGCCCATCCGCATGTGCCGTACGATATTCTCGATCTCGACGATCGCATCGTCGACCAGCACGCCCGCGACGAGGCTCAGCGCCATTAGCGTCATGTTGTTGAGCGTGAACCCGAGCAGCTCCATCACCCAAAAGGTCGGGATCGCCGAGAGCGGGATCGCGAGCGCCGAGATGATCGTCGAGCGCCAGTCGCGCAGGAAGATGAAGACGATCACGACCGCGAGGAACGCGCCCTCGACCATCGCCTCCATCGCGGCGTCATATTGCGCCTTGGTGTATTTCACGCTGTCCGAGATGCGCTTGAAATGCACCTTGGGGTTGCGCGCCTCGAGCGCGGCGAGCTTCTTCTCGGCCTCGTGGAAGACGGTGACGTCGGAATAGCCCTTGGCGCGCTGGAAATCGAAGCTCAGCACCTGGCGGCCGTTGAGCTCGGAGGCCGAGCGCTGTTCGGCATAGAGATCCTCGACGCGGCCGAGATCGGCGACCTTGATCGTGCGGCCGGTGCCGGTGGCGATCTGCACTTGGCCGAGCGCATAGGCGGTCTGCGCGTTGCCGAGCACGCGAACCGATTGCTCCGAACCGGCAAGCTGTGCGCGGCCGCCAGCGGCGTTGAGGTTGACCTGGCGCAGCTGCTGGTTGACCGCGCTCGCGGTCAGGCCCTGCGCCGACAGCTTGAGCGGATCGAGGATCACGCGGATCTCGCGATCGACGCCGCCGTTGCGGCTGACCGTGGCGAGGCCGGGGACCGACAGCAATTCCTTGGCGACGTCGTTGTCGATGTACCAGCTGAGCTGCTCGACCGTCATGTCGGTGGTGATCGCGGCGTAGCTCGCGAGATCCTGGCCCGTCGTGTTGGCGCGCATGATCTGCGGCTCGAGGATGCCGTCGGGTAGGTTGCTGCGGATCTGCGAAATGGCCGAGCGCACGTCCTCGACCGCACGGTCGATCGGCGTGCCGATGTTGAGCTGGACGATCGTCTGCGAGCTGCCCTCGGTCACTGTCGAATCGATCTCGTCGATTCCCTGGAGCGAGCGGACGGCGGCTTCGACGCGTTGCGTGACTTGCGTTTCGAGCTCGGTCGGCGCGGCGCCCGGCTGCGAAATTTCGACGATGACGACCGGAAAATCGATATCGGGCTGGTTGTTGACGTCGAGCCGCATGAAGCTGACGATCCCGGCGAT
This sequence comes from Sphingomonas sp. AAP5, assembly GCF_004354345.1. Classification (NCBI taxonomy): domain Bacteria; kingdom Pseudomonadati; phylum Pseudomonadota; class Alphaproteobacteria; order Sphingomonadales; family Sphingomonadaceae; genus Sphingomonas; species Sphingomonas sp. AAP5. The sequence goes on from NZ_CP037913.1 coordinate 773,998, forward strand.
CGTCAGCATGAAGAACAAGACGATCGACGGGACCGGGTTGCGGATCGACCAGGCCGAGATATTCCGGAAGTTCATCGACTACCTCTTATTCGCTGCGTCCGCCGTCACCAGCGTCGGTTTTACCTTCTGCCCGGCGTTGAGGAACGCACCGGCCGACTGCACCACCTTCTCGGTACCGTTCAAGCCGTCGCTGATCGCCACACCGCTGTCGGACACTTCACCGACCTTGATCGAGCGCCGGACGAGCTTGTCGTCCGCGCCGACGATATACACGTAATTTCCCTTGTCGTCGCTCTGGATCGCGGCGTTGGGAAGTTCGGGAACATTGGTCGTGCCCGCGACGATCGCCGCCGAGGCGAAGCCGCCCGGACGCAGCGCCGGATCATAGCTGAGCGCGATGCGTGCAACGCCCTGGCGAGTCGTCGGATCGATCACCGGGGAGACTTGCCACACTTGGCCGGAGAACACCGTGCTCCCGCCGACCGGGGTGACGCGCGCTTGCGATACGACGTGGAGCCCGCGCAGATCGTTCTCGCTGACTTGCGCGCGCAGTTCGAGCTGGCCGCCCTCGGCCATGCGGAACAGCACGCCCGACCCGGCGCTGACGACCTGGCCCGCCTCGACGCTGCGCGTCAGCACCAGGCCGCGCGCGGGCGCGCGGACGTCGAGCCGGCCGTTGCTCGCTTGCTGCTGCGCGAGCTGCGCCTGCGCAACCTTGACTCGCGCAAACGCGGCGTCGCGCGTCGCGGTCTTGGTCTCGATGTCGGCACGCGAGATGAACCCGCGCGAGACGAGTTGCTTGGCGCGGTCGAGTTCGGACTGCGCGAGCGTCGCATCGGCCTGCGACACCTTGATCTGCGCGGACAGCGAGGCGGCGGTCTGCGTCTGGACCGAGCGATCGACTTGCGCGAGCACCTGCCCCTTTTCGACCCACTGGCCGGGTTCGACCAGCACGCGGGTGACGATGCCGCCTTCGCCCGAAACGCCGATCGGCATTTCCCGCCGCGCCGCGAGCGAGCCCGTCGCGGTGATCGTCCGCGCGACGCTCGAACGGCCGGGCACAACGACCGAGACGAGCGGAAGCTGTTCGGTCGTCTTCGCCGGCGGCGCTTTGTGGCCGAAGAACGAATAGGCGAAGATCGCGATCGCAACCACGGCGACGACGATGCCCGCGATCAGACCCCAACGCCGCCCGCGCGGCGCACCCTCGCCGGGCAGCGCGATAACGTCTTCGGTACCGATCGTCCGCGTCTCATACTGCATCTGCGTCACATCCCCGACCTTTTGGCCCGCCCCATGGGCTTCGGCCCGGACCACCGACCCTTGCCGGCACGCCTCTTCGTCACTGTATTATCGAAATATATCACCGACCTCAAGAGGGCCGCTCTGTTCGCATGCGCAATGGCGCGATTCGCCCGGGTTCGCAACCATTTCGCAACAGGATCACCAGTCATCGTGGCAACTTCGTTTCGCAGCGCGGCATTGCCATGATACGAATGTGGGGCGGTGCGATATGCCGCATGCCGTCACGGAATGGCGCGCTCCGCAAAAAGGCTTGGGTCGTTCATCGCTCGTTGCCGCAAAAGCTGGCAAGGCTTGGGGAACGGGCCGACCGGCCCCGAACACCGGGAGTATGATATGCGTTCGACCTTTCTTCTTCTTGCGCCTGCCCTGCTCGTCGCCGCCGGAGCTGCCAGCACCGCGTCGGCGCAGACCGCGACCGTGCCGAGCGTGCTCGCCGACGGTACGCTGCTCGACATTTCGGCCGAGGGACGCACGACGCGCGTGCCTGATATCGCGACGATCCGCGCGGGCGTGATGACGCAGGGGCAGACCGCCGCAGCGGCGCTCGCCGAGAATGCCAGCCGCATGGCGCGCGTGCTCGCAGCGCTGAAGCAGGCGGGCGTGGCGCCGCGCGACATCCGCACCGCCAACGTCTCGCTCAGCCCGCAATATCGCTATGCCGACGGGCAGGCACCCGTCGTGACGGGGTATCAAGCATCGAACAGCGTCGCGATCCGTTTCCGCGATGTCGCGAAGTCGGGCACGATCCTCGACACACTGGTCGCCCAGGGCGCCAACCAGATCGACGGCCCGAGCCTGTCGCTCGACCAGCCCGACGCCGCGCTCGACGAAGCGCGCATCTCGGCGGTCAAGATCGCGACGGCACGCGCGCAGCTTTACGCCAAAGCGGCGGGGATGAGCGTCGTGCGGATCGTGTCGATAACCGAAGGCGGCGCCAACGATGGCGGTTCGCCGCCGCCGATGGTGTTCATGGCGCGCGCCAAGGCGGCGGATTCGACCGCGATCAGCGCTGGCGAGACCGCCGTGTCGGTCACGCTCGCGGTGCGCTTCCTGCTGAAATAAACCAAAAGGGCCGCCGGGATTGCTCCCGACGGCCCTTTCTCGCAGTCTGTCGCTAGGTTTAGCGGACAGTACCGCGACGGATCAGATTGACGATCGCGAGCAGGATGATCGCGCCGATCAACGAATACAGGAAGGTCGTGATGGTAACGACCTGGTTGATCCCGGCGCCGAACAGGAACGATGCAATCACCGAACCAATGATGCCGACAACGATATTCAGGATGACGCCCTGCTGACCATCGGTCCGCATCACCATGCTGGCAAGCCAACCACAGACGCCACCGACTACAAGCCAAACAATGAGACCGATCATCTTACCCTCCATTTGCCCGGGTGCATCCGGGATACGGGGGTAAGACTCACGACCCGCGAATTTTGTTCCGGGCCCGGTTCGAGCCGCATGCGATCACCTCAATATTTTTGCTGGCGCTCGTACAGCGACTTGTAATGCTGGATCCGCGTAACGCGCAAACCGGGCATGCCCGAGCGATCGATCGCGCGCTGCCAGCCGGCGAATTCCTCGACCGTCAGGCCATAGCGTTCGCACACTTCGTCTACGGTGAGCAGGCCGCCATTCACGGCTGCGACCACCTCGGCCTTGCGGCGCACGACCCAGCGCGTCGTCTCCGGCGGCGGGAGCGATTCGAGCGTCAGTGGCTCTCCGAGCGGTCCGATCACCTTGGCTGGGCGGATCTTCTGGTTTTCGATCATCGTTGAAACCTCGTGTGGGGCGGGGGACCCCGTCATCTCAGTAACGGCTTGTAGCCGGCGGACTTGAACGCCGGCTAAAGCGGCTCGGTAAACAACATCTTCATTCTCGTGCCCCGCAGAGGGGGGTTGCGATCAGCCGTGCAACGGCCAGGTTGAAGCAGCCGTGCGCGGGGGCAAACCAATCGGGCATGCTGTGCACGGGCGGAAGTTGCGCCTGCATCATCGCCGTCGGGCTTGCCGCCTGGCGCGCCGCGACCCCGACCATCAGCACGGCCAGGTCGGGCGGGAGCGCCACGACGGTGGCGTCGGCTTCAAATCGGGTAAAGTTCAGGTCCACGCGGCACATCCGATTGCGGTTCGAAGGGATGCTGTACGGGCAAGGTCCTAAAGGGCAGGTAAAGCTGCCGAAGATCTTTTCGATACTTTTGCATCGCGGCGGGCGAACGCCTATCTGGCGGGGCATGGATACTGGTGAATTTCAGCTGGGCGCCGATCTGGCGGGCAAGCGTATCGTCGTCGCGATGTCGGGCGGGGTCGACAGTTCGGTCGTGGCAGCGCTCGCGGCGCGGACCGGGGCCGAGACGATCGGCATCACGCTCCAGCTCTACGATCACGGCGAAGCCGTCGGCCGGGCGGGCTCGTGCTGCGCCGGGCGCGACATCCGCGATGCGCGGAGCGTGTGCGACCGACTCGGCATCGCGCATTATGTCTTCGACCACGAATCGCGCTTCCGCGACCAAGTGATCGACCGCTTCGCCGACGACTATCTCGCCGGGCGCACGCCGATTCCGTGCATCCAGTGCAACATGGGCCCGAAATTCACCGACTTGCTCGCCGCTGCGCGCGATCTCGGCGCGGATTGCCTCGCGACCGGGCATTATGTCCGGCGCGTCGAAGGGTCGGCGGGTGCGCAACTCCACCGCGCCGCCGATCCGGCGCGCGACCAGAGCTATTTCCTGTTCGCGACGACGCAGGATCAGCTGGACTATCTGCGCTTTCCCTTGGGCGCGCTGCCCAAGCCGCGCGTGCGCGAACTCGCCGCCGAGCTCGGGCTCGGCGTCGCGGGCAAGCCCGACAGCCAGGACATCTGCTTCGTGCCCGACGGCGATTACGCTTCGCTCGTCAAGAAACTGCGCCCCGATGCCGACACCAGCGGCGAGATCGTCGACGAGACCGGCCGCGTGCTCGGCAAGCATCGCGGGCTGATCCACTTCACCGTCGGCCAGCGCCGCGGGCTCGAGATCGGCGGGACGCCCGAACCGCTCTACGTCATTCGGCTCGATGCGGCGGCAAAGCGCGTCGTGGTGGGGCCCAAGGCCGCGCTCGGCGTGCGCGCGGCGCGGCTGAGCGGGGTCAACTGGCTGGCGGGTGCGTATCGTGGGCCGATGACCGCGAAGGTGCGCTCGCTCGCCAAGCCGGTGGCGGCGCATTTCGACGGCGAGCGCGTGGTGTTCGACGCGCCCGAATACGGCGTCGCGCCGGGGCAGGCGACGGTGCTTTACGCCGGCGACCGGGTGCTCGGCGGCGGTTGGATCGAGGAAACCGAGAGCGCGCTGGTCGAGGCTTGAGCGCGTTTGCTACGTCGGGACGCGGGCGGATGGTATAGCTTGAGCATGGGGCAGCGTCAGCGCCGCCGATGTCGCTTGTTGGTGCGGAGCGGCGCTAAGCATAACCGTCGCTCCGGCGAAGGCCGGGGCCTCCCCCCTGGTGTCCCGTTGTCCGCCAAGCCATCCAGAGGCCCCGGCTTACGCCGGGGCTACGACCGAGGGAATGTCTGAGTTTGGTGGTAAGCGGACATTCCGCTCAAGGTGCTGCTATCAGGTCGGGCCAATCGTCCCGTGGTGGTGGTCAGCGAACATCCCAGCTTTACCGTGCCGGCTGCACGCTAGCGGCCTTCGGTGGTGCACGATCACCCTCGTAATACATGCTCATGCACAGGCATCCGATCGCCATGCCGATCAGGCCCATCGCGATCTGCACGTCCAGCTTGGTGCGGCGTAGGACAGGCCGGCGCTGGGTCAGTCCGTCGATCAGCCGAACGTTGGCACCGACCGACGTAATGGCGGCTAACCCGAAGAGGATCACTGACAGCCACACGACGCGCGACGCGTTCTGGAGCAAACTGCCGATCAACGTGACCGAGAGCCCTGCGCCGGCGATGCCGACCGTCGCCAGCTGATCGAAGATCTTCGATTGAACCTCGTAAGGAAGGTCCGCCGATACGGACTCGGGCCGCTCCTCGATGAAGTCAGCGCCCGGCTTCAGCCGGAGCCTATAGAAGAAATCTAGCACGTGCCGCTCCCGATCAAGACCCAAAATCTCGCGGGTCGATAGTCGCAGGGTTGTTGCTCAAGGTCGATACCGAGCGTCCGCTGTCGGGATGGCCATCAGGCAAGCTGGACGTCCGGTTCTGGTCGCCATGTGACATCCGGGAACACCGCCAAACCGCCGTCTTGCATCGCGGGAGGTCAAGGCCGCACCGTTACCCAGTTAGCATTTCAAATTCCCGCCTCGCGCCGCGCTTCGCGGGCACTCCACGCGGGGTCGGCAAAGCCGTCGGCGAGCTCGGCGTGCGCCACGCGCTCGGTAAGCTCGCTTGCCTGACGCTCGCGGCGCTTTCGGCGATCTCGCGCTTGAGCCAATATTCGATGTCGTAGCGCGGTATCACCGCAGGCCCTCGGCTCTGCAAGCGGGGGCATTATCAGCTGCTGTCACCATCGCGCTCGCGGCAGGATCGGTGATCATGCCCCGCTAGAGCACGGATCGCCTCGTCAACCGAGGAAGAACGTCCCTTCCATCACCGTGACGCACGATCCCCCGAGCACGACGCGCTCGCCCTCGAGCCGGCAGGTCAAATGCCCTCCACGCGCGCTCGCCTGGTACGCGGTGAAGCGATCGCGACCGAGGCGGGCCGTCCAATAGGGCGTCATCACCGCATGCGCCGAGCCCGTCACCGGATCCTCGTCGATCCCCGCGCCCGGCGCGAACACCCGGCTGATCACGTCGGTGTCGTCGCCCGGCGCGGTGACGATCGTCAGCACGTCGACCTCGGCATCCGCACCCGCCTGCGGGTCATCGCCCGAAGGACGGCCGAGCCGCCGGAAATCGGGATCGAGCGCGCGGATCTGGTCGGCATGCTCGAGCACGATCAGCGCATAGCGATGCGGATGCCACAGCGTCTCGACCGCCGAGTCGAGCCCGAGCGCTGCAACGATATGCGGCAGCGGCTTGGGCGCCGGGGCCCAGGCGGGCAGCGCGAGTTCATAGCTGTCGCCGGCGCGCGTCACGGTCAGGATGCCGGCCTTGCGCGTACGGAAGGTGACGGCATCGCGCTCGGGATCGCTCGACAGCACGAAATGGCCGCTGGCCAGCGTGGCGTGGCCGCACAGGACGACCTCGTTGGTCGGCGTGAACCAGCGCAGTTCGAAATTGGCCTCGCCGCTCGCATCGGGCAGGATGAAGGCGGTTTCGCTGAGATTGTTCTCGGCGGCGATCGCCTGCAGCACGGCGTCGTCGAGCCACGCGGCGAGCGGCATCACCGCCGCCGGATTGCCCGTGAAGGCTTCGCTCGCGAAGGCGTCGATTTGAACGATCGGCAGTCTCATGCGCGTTTCCCGAACCAGTGAGGGGTGACGTCGGCTTCGACCAAAGGATTGTCGGTGTCGACATGGCCCTCGGGGTCGAGATGGATCAGCAGTTCGACCTTCGGGAACGCCTTGCGCAACGCGCGTTCGACGCCTTCGACCACGATATGCGCATCCGCCACGGTGATGTCGCGCGCGACCTCCATGTGGAACTGCGCAAAATCGTGCGCGCCCGAATGGCGCGTGCGGAAATCGTGGATGCCCTTGATGCCCGGCTGGCGCGCGGCGACCTCGATGAAGTCGCGGCGCATGTCCTCGGGCCATTCCTTGTCCATCAACTGGTCGATCGCGCTCGACGAGGCGCGGAACGCCCCGAACGCAAGCCACAGCGCGATGATGATGCCGAAGATCGGATCGGCCTGATGCCAGCCGAGATATTGGTCGAGCACCAGCGCGACGATCACCGAACCGTTGAGCAGCACGTCGGACTGGTAATGGACATTGTCGGCGACGATCGCGACCGAGCCGGTGCGGCGGATCACGCTGCGCTGATAGGCGAGCAGCACCATCGTCGCGACGATCGCGATCACCGACACGCCGATGCCGAACTCGGCGCCCTGCGTCGCCGCGTTACTGCCGAGCGCCATCACCGCGCGCCAAGCGATGCCCGCGGCCGAAGCGGTTATGAGCATGACCTGGAACAGCGCGGCGAGCGCCTCGGCCTTGCCGTGCCCGAAGCGGTGGTCGTGATCGGCCGGCTGCGCGGCGAGGCGCACGCCGTACAGCGTGACCAGGCTGGCGAGCAGGTCGAGCCCCGAATCGGCGAGGCTGCCGAGCATCGCGACCGAACCGGTCGACCAGGCGGCATAGGTTTTCAGCGCGATCAGCCCGCACGCCATCGCCACGCTCGCGAGCGCGGCACGGACGGTATGCGGGATGGCGCGGCGCTGGTCTTCGGTCACGGGTAGAGCAATCCTTCGGTCCAGCCGTCCGCGGTGCGGGTGAAGACGCGGCGCTCGTGCAGCCGGTGCGCGCGGTCCTGCCAGAATTCGATCACGGCGGGGGTGACGCGATAGCCGCCCCAGAAGGGCGGGCGCGGAACGTCCTGCCCCTCGAACTTCGCCTGCATCTCGGCGAAACGCGCCTCGAAGGTCGCGCGATCGTCGAGCGGGCGCGACTGGTCCGAAGCCCAGGCGCCGAGCTGCGAATCGCGACCGCGGCTGGCGAAATAGGCGTCCGATTCGGCATCGGTCGCGCGGGCCACGCTGCCCTCGATGCGGATCTGGCGGCGCTGCGATTTCCAGTGGAACAGCAACGCGACATGGGCATTGGCGTCGAGCTCGCCCGCCTTGCGGCTGCCGCGGTTGGTGTAGAACACGAAGCCGTCGGGGCCGTGGCCCTTGAGCAGCACCATCCGCGACGACGGGCGACCGTCTGCGTCGGCGGTGGCGAGCGCCATCGCGTTGGAATCGTTGATCTCGCTTACGCGCGCCTCGGCGTACCACGTGTCGAACAGCTGGAAGGGGTCATCGGCCATGGCACGCCTTTACGATTCCGCGGGCGTGCTGTCGAGAAACGGAACGACTCCCGCGCTGAAGGATTGTTGCGCTATCGAATCGGCTTCGAAACGAAGGATTTCACCGCATGGCCGCACGCGCATATTGGCAGGGGCAGATCCGGCTCGCCTTGGTCTCGATCCCGGTCGAGATCTATTCGGCGACCAAATCGGGTGCGGCGGTGAGCTTCAAGCAGATCCACGAACCGACCGGCAAGCCGATCCATTACGAAAAGGTCGTCACCGGCGTCGGCCCGGTCGATGTCGACGAGATCATGAAGGGCTTCGAGTTCGAGAAAGGCGAATATGTCCTGCTCGAACAGGACGAGATCGATGCGGTGAAGCTCGAATCGAAGAAGACGCTCGAGCTGACGCAGTTCGTCGATGCGAGCGAGATCGACGTGCTCTATTACGAGAAGCCCTATTTCGTCGTTCCGGCGGATGATCTCGCCGAAGAGGCGTTCATCGTACTGCGCGAGGCGCTGCGGCGGACCAAGAAGGTCGGGCTCGGGCAGCTGGCGATGCGCGGGCGCGAATATGTCGTGAGCCTCAAGCCGTGCGGGCGCGGGATGGTGCTCGAGACGCTGCGCTATGCCGACGAGGTCAACACGGCACAGGGCTATTTCCGCGACATTGCCGATACGACGCCCGATGCCGACCTGTTGGATCTCGCCGAAGCGTTGATCGAGAAGAAGTCGGGCGCGTTCCACCCGCAGGATTTCCACGATCGCTATGTCGATGCGCTGAAGGATCTGGTCGAGCGCAAGCGCAAGGCCAAGGGCGGCAAGATCATCGAGGAGAAGGACGACGGCAAGCCGGTAAAGGGGTCGAACGTGGTCGATCTGATGGCCGCGCTGCGCAAGTCGATGGGGAGCGCGGCGCCGGCCAAGACGGCGGAAAAGCCCGCGGCGGCGAAGAAGGCGCCGGCCAAGAAGACGCCCGCGAAAAGCGCGCCCGCCAAGAGCGCGGCGGCGAAGAAGCGTGCCTGAGCTTCTCCTTTCCCCCTCCCGCTGGCGGGAGGGGGCGGGGGTGGGCGCGCGCTTTCAGCGTGAGCACCGTTCGATCGCGCGCGCCCATCCCCAGCCCAGTTCGGGGTCGGATGTACCCCCGGCACATCCTCGACAGCGCGGGGCGCTGTCGACCTCGAACTCGCAAGCGGGAGGGGAGGGATGAGCACCGACCCGCTCGCCAAATACAATGCCAAGCGCGACTTCGCGAAGACCGCCGAGCCCGCCGGCACGCTCGCGCCCGGCCATGGCAACCGCTTCATCGTCCAGAAGCACGACGCCTCGCGCCTCCACTGGGACTTCCGCCTCGAGGTCGACGGCGTGCTCAAGAGCTGGGCGGTCACGCGCGGCCCGAGCATCGACCCCGACCAGAAGCGCCTCGCGGTCCGCACCGAGGACCATCCGCTGTCCTATGCCGATTTCGAAGGCATCATTCCGGCGGGCGAATATGGCGGCGGCACGGTGATGTTGTGGGACAGCGGCACCTGGGCGCCGATCGCGGGCAAGAGCGTGAAGGATATCGAGCAGGGCCATCTCCACTTCGTGCTCGAGGGCGAGCGGATGAAGGGCGAGTGGATGCTGATCCGGCTGAAACCGCGCGGCAAGGAGAAGGGCGAGAACTGGCTGCTGCGCAAGGTCGGCGACGCCGAGGCGGGCGGGACCGATACGCTGGTCGAGACCGGGCTGACGAGTGTGACGACCGGGCGCACGATGGCGGAGATCGCGGAGGGGAAGGCTCCGACGAAACAGTCCACCCCGTCACCCCCGCGAACGCGGGGGTCGCGCTCGTCTTCGGCCGCGGGCCAGAAGCGGGATCCCCGCGTTCGCGGGGATGACGGAAAGATGCCGGTGTTTCAGGAGCCGCAGCTTTGCACGCTGGTGGATGCGGTGCCGTCGGGGAACCAGTGGCTGCACGAGGTGAAGTATGACGGCTACCGCGCGCTGATCGCGGTCGCCAAGGGCAAGGCCAAGGTCTTCACCCGCTCGGGCCTCGACTGGACCGACAAATTCCAGGCCATCGCCGATGCCGTCGCCAAGCTCCCCGTGGAAACCGCCTTGCTCGACGGCGAAATCGTCGCGTTCAAGGACGGCAAGCCCGATTTCTCGACGCTCAAAAACGCCATTTCGAGCGGCGGCGAGATGACCTTCTTCGCCTTCGACCTGCTCCAGCTCGACGGCGAGGACCTGACCGGCCTCGCCAACACCGCGCGAAAGGAACGGCTCGCGCCGCTGATCGACGGCGAGGACCCGCGCGTCCAATATTCGCAGCATATCATCGGACAGGGCGAGCAACTGTTCGAGACGATGTGCCGCGAAGGCTATGAGGGCGTCGTGTCGAAGCGCGCCGATGCGCCGTATCGCGGCAAGCGGACGCAGGCGTGGCTCAAGATCAAGTGCACGCAGCGCCAGGAATTCGTCATCGTCGGCTGGACGACGAGCGCGAAACCGCGCGGGTTTGCTTCGCTGCTGCTCGGCCTCAACGGGCCCGACGGGCTGATCTATGCCGGCAAGGTCGGGACCGGGTTCAGCACCGACCTGATGATGGAACTGCGCGAACGGCTCGAAAAGATCGAGCGCAAGACACCGACGGTGAAGGCTCCCCCAGCGGCGGTCCGCGGGGCGCATTGGGTCAAACCGCAACTCGTCGCCGAAGTCGCCTATGCCGAGACCACGCCCGACGGCGTGCTGCGCCATTCGAGCTTCCTGGGTTTGCGCGAGGACAAGGCGGCGAGCGAGGTCGTCGCCGAGACGCCGGTGGCGGTCGACGCGCCCGAAAGCCACATCCCCGAAACCCACATCAAGATCAGCAATCGCGACCGCGTGATCTTTCCCGAATCGAACGTCACCAAGGGCGAGCTCGCCGATTATTACGCACAGGTCTCCAGCATCATGCTGCCCTTCGCCGGCAGCCGCCCGATCAGCCTGGTGCGCTGCCCGCAAGGCCGCGCAAAGGCCTGCTTCTTCCAGAAGCACGACGCGGGCAGCTTTAAGGGCGACCACGTCCACAAGGTCGCGATCCCGGAGAAGGACGGGTCGAGCGAGGATTATCTCTACGTCGACGACGCGGACGGGCTCGTCGCCTGCGTCCAGATGGGGACGATCGAATTTCACGGCTGGGGCTCGTCGGTCGGCAGCCTCGAACAGCCCGATCGGATGGTGTTCGATCTCGACCCCGACGAAGAGCTCGGCTTCGACGTGGTCAAAAAGGCCGCGGCGGACCTCAAGGAACATCTCGCCGAACTCGGCCTCGTCAGCTTCGCGATGCTGTCGGGCGGGAAGGGCGTGCATGTCGTCGTGCCGCTCACGCCGCAAGCCGAGTGGCCTGCGGTCAAGGATTTCGCCGAACGCTTCGCCCGCGCGCTCGGCGCGGCCGAGCCCGATCGCTTCCTCGCGACGATGTCGAAGGCCAAGCGCAAGGGGCGGATCTTCATCGACTGGCTGCGCAACCAGCGCGGCGCGACCGCCGTGCTGCCCTATGTCGCGCGCGCCCGCGCCGGCGCGCCCGTCGCGGCACCCGTGTCGTGGACCGAATTGCGCGATATCGACGCCGCGAGCCGCTGGGGCGTGCGCGATGCCGCCGCATTGATCGCGCGCGCCGGATCGCGCGATCTCGCGGGATGGGGCATTGCGGACCAAGTTCTGCCCGATCTGTAATCGTAATCGATTTTAGCCTGTTGCACCTGCGAAGCGATTGTGGCCTTGTCGGCCGCGTTCTTTGGGGGATTTGAGAAATTTCGATGGCCACGGCCTCCGCGCCTTCGTTGCTCGACCCCGCCACGCATGCCGCGCGCTGGATCGCCGACTATCGCGCCCGCGCGATTCAGGGCGACGTGCTCGGCACCGATCCCGATCCGGCGTGGAGCGCAATGTTCGAGGAACTCGCCGCGGTGGCGGGCGACGATTTCGGCCAGGCGCGCGAGCGCGTCCAGCGCCATGCCGAGGATATCGGCACGGGCTTCCGCATCATCGGCGAAAGCGAGGAGCGCCCATGGCCGCTCTCGCCCGTCCCGCTGCTGATCGACGCCGAGGAATGGCGCACGATCGAGCGCGGCATCGTTCAGCGCGCCGACCTGCTCGAGAGCGTGATCGAGGATCTGTACGGCGATGCAAGCCTCGTCACGCGCGGGCTAATCCCGGCGGCGTTGGTCGGCGGATCGCCCTTCTTCCTGCGGCCGATGGCGGGGCTCGTGCCGCCGGGCGGGCACCACCTCCATTTCATCGCGGTCGATCTCGGGCGCGGGCCGACCGGCGAATGGCGCGTGCTTGCCGATCACCTGCGTGCGCCGGCCGGCGCTGGCTACGCGTTGGAAAATCGTCTGGCGATCGCGCGAACCTTGGGCGGGCTGCAATCGCGGCTCAACGTCCAGCGCCACGCACCGTTCTTCGCGGCGTTCCGCGATGGCCTTGCCGCCGCCTGCCGCCGTGTCGAGCCGCGGATCGGGCTGCTCACCCCCGGCCGCTATAGCGCAAGCTATGCCGAGCAAGCGCATCTCGCGCGCTATCTCGGTTTCCTGCTGGTCGAGGGCGCCGATCTCGCCGCGCTCGAGGACAAGCTCTACATCCGCACGATCGACGGGATGAAGCGCGTCGACGCGCTGTGGCACCGCATCGATCCGCGGCTGCTCGATCCGTTGGCGTTCGATTCGCACTCGCATATCGGTGTTGCCGGGCTGATCGACGCGGCGGCGGCGGGCAATGTCGTGATCGCCAATGCGCCGGGCGCGGGCGTGCTCGAATCGGCGGCGTTCGGGGCGTTCCTGCCCGCGCTCGCGACGCGGCTGCTCGGCGCCGATCTGATCCTGCCCAATATCGCGACCTGGTGGTGCGGGCAGGACCGCGCGCGCAACGAGGTGATGGACGATTTCGACCGGATGCTGATCGGCCCCGCCTTCGGGGTCGCACCGCTCGGGCTGCCCGGTGGCATCGCGCTGCACGGCGCCGATATCACCGGCGCCGCGCGCGACGCCTTGCTCGACGATATGGCGCGCCGCCCGCAGGATTATGTCGGGCAGGAAATCGTCCGGCTCTCGACGATGCCGGTCGTAACCGACGCCGGGCTCGCGGCACGCCCCTTCACGCTGCGCGTCTTCGCGGCGCGCGGGGCGGACGGCGGCTGGGTCGTCCTGCCGGGCGGGTTCGCGCGGATCGCCGAACATCCCGATCCGCGCGCCGCGGTGATGGGTGAGGGGTGCTGGTCGGCCGATGTCGCGATCCACGGCGCCGAGACGGTCGCGCCCGTCTCGCTGCTGCCGCCCGCCGACACGATCCATGTCCGTCGCAATCCCGGTACCTTGCCGAGCCGCGTCGCCGACAATTTCTTCTGGCTCGGCCGCTATCTCGAGCGCGGCGAGGCCTTGCTCGGCATCGTCCGCGTGATGCTCGGCAATTCGATTGATGCCGATGCCGGTGCCGCGCTGTCGCCGGAGACGGTCGGGCGGCTCGTCGGGCTGGTGGTGAGTGGCGGTGGCGCGCCGCATCCCGCGACGCTGCGCCGGAGCGATCTCGCAGCGTTTGCGCGCACCGCGATGGAGGATGCCGGCTGGCACAGCGTCCGGACGATCAACCGGCTCGCGCGCGGGATCGGGCAGGGCTCGCGCGATCGGCTTGCGGCCGACGTCGTGCGGCTGCTCGACGCGCCCTATCCAAACAAGGGCGGGATGCTCGATCGCGCCGGTTCGCTCCAGCGGCGCTATGCCGCGCTGTCGGGGCTTTCGGCCGAGCATATGGGGCGGACCGCGGCGTGGCGTTTCCACGATCTCGGCCGCCGGCTCGAACGCGCGCTGAGCGTCACGCGCGCGGTGCGCGCGTTCGGCATGGCGCAGGCGAGCCTCGACGATCTCTCGACGCTGCTCGACCTCGCCGACAGCCAGATCAGCTATCGCCAGCGCTATCTGACGGGGATCGCGCGCGTGCCGGTGGTCGATCTCGTCGCGCTCGATCCGGGCAATCCACGCTCGCTCGCCTTCCAGATCTGCCGGATCTGCGAGCATCTCGCCGCCTTGCCCGTGCTCGAGGATGACGGGATGGAGGAGCCGCAGCAAGTCCAGGGCAGCGTGCTCACCGCGATCGTCTCGACCGCGACCGCGGCGGCGCTCGACGCCGACATTCTCGGCGATGTCGAGCGGCGGCTGTTCCAATTGTCCGAAGCGATCGCGCGGCGCTATTTCCTGCAGGGTGCCGAGCCGCTGCGCGCAGCCGGGATGACACTGGCGTGACGCTATATCCGGCCGTCACCTCGGACGTGATCCGGGGTCCATGCGAAGCGCAACGATATTTGGGCGGCCGCGCCTTTATCTGCCGGCTCGCATGGATGCCGGATCACGTCCGGCATGACGGAAAGCTTCGATGATCTACGACATCCGCCACGTCACACGCTTCGACTACGGCGCGCGCGTCAAGTTCGCGCGCTGCAATCTGCGGCTCAAACCGATCCACTGGTCGGGCCAAAATCTGCTCGATTATCGCCTGACGATCTCGCCCTCGGGCCGCGTCGCGCCCGCGCGCGCCGAGGCGGGGCTCGCCAATGTGATGCGGATGGTGGTCGAACAGCCGGTGCGCCATCTGATGATCGAGAGCGTCTCGCGGATCGAGATCGACCGGCCGGTGCCGATGCCATCGAACGGATCGCCGCCGCTGCGCGAGATCGCCGCCGCGGCGCGCGTCAGCCGTGATCCCTCGCCGGCGGGCCCCGCCGCCTATCTCTTCCCCTCGCCGTTGATCCCGCTCGACCGCGACATTGCCGACTGGTGCGCGCAGGATCTGCATCCCGACCGCCCCGCGCTCGACGCCGCGATCGGCCTCGCGCAGCGCATCCAGCACGATTTCGCCTTCGACGCCGAGGCCACGCTGGTCGACACCACCCCGCACGAGGCGTTCCTCAAGCGCGGCGGCGTCTGCCAGGATTTCGCGCAGATCATGATCACGGGCCTGCGCGCCGCCGGGCTGCCCGCCGCCTATGCCTCGGGCTATATCCGCACGATCCCGCCGCCCGGCCAGGCGCGGCTCGTCGGCGCCGATGCGACGCACGCCTGGGTGCTGCTGTGGTGCGGGCCCGAGCTCGGCTGGGTCGGGGTCGACCCGACCAACGGCATCTGGATGGCGGGCGATCACATCGTCATGGCGATCGGCCGCGACTATGGCGAGATCGCGCCGATCGACGGCGTCGTGCTCGGTTCGGGCGCGCAGAAGATGGACGTCAGCGTCGACGTCGCCCCCGTCCTTGAGGCGGCGGCGTAACGAACGGCGTTTGCACTCGAGGCGGCGATACCCCAGATAGGCCGCACTGAACCTATTCCAGACTACCGGGGACTTTTGTGGCCGATCCATACACAACGCTGGGCGTGGCGCGGACCGCGTCCGAGGCCGAGATCAAGAAAGCGTATCGCAAGCTCGCCAAGGAGCTGCATCCCGACAAAAACAAGGATAATCCCAAGGCGAGCGAGCGCTTCAGCACCGTGACGCAAGCCTATGATCTGCTCAACGACAAGGACAAGCGCGCACGCTTCGACCGCGGCGAGATAGACGGCGACGGCAACCCCGCCGCGCCGTTCGGCTTCGGCGCGGGCGCAGGCAATCCCGGCGGCTTCCGGCCCGGCCCGGGCGGTGGCGGCTTCCAGGCCGATGGGCCCGATCTGAGCGACATCTTCGAAAATATGTTCTCGGGCGGCGGCGGCGGTGGGCGCGGCGGCTTTGCGGGCGGGTTCGGCGGCTTCGGGCGGCGCGAGCAGCCCAAGGGCGGCAACATCCTCTACAAGCTCGACGTGCCCTTCATCGACGCGGTCGCCGCCAAGCCGCAGCGCATCACGCTCGGCGACGGCAAGACGATCGACCTCAAGATCCCCGCCGGGCTCGAAAGCGGCGCGCAGATGCGGCTTGCGGGCAAGGGGCAGGCAGGCCCGGGCGGCAATGGCGACGGCATCGTCGCGATCACCGTGCTGCCGCATCGCTTCTTCGAACGCGTCGGCGACGACGTCCGGCTCGATCTGCCGGTGAGCCTTGTCGAGGCAGTGCTCGGCGCGAGCGTCCGCGTGCCGACAGCCGAGGGCGCGGTGATGCTCACCGTCCCCAAGGGATCGACTTCGGGCAAGACGCTGCGGCTGCGCGGCCGCGGTTTTCATCGCAAGGATGGCACGCGCGGCGACCAGCTCGTGACGCTGATGATCGATCTCCCCGCCGACGACGCGGCGCTGATCGCGTTCGCCGAGGGCTGGAAAGACGAGTCGGCACGGAACCCGCGGGCAGGGATGGACGTCTGACCGTTTTAGCCGGAGCTTAGCTTGAGTCAGATTTCCCCGGTCTCGCCCGAAGTCCGCGCGGTGCGTGGCGAGGCGGGTGTCACCCCGTCCGATGTTCCGCCCGCCGTGCGGCTTCCGGCGCGCGCCTGGCAAGTGCTGCGGCGCGTGCTGATCGGCGTCTTTTCGGACGGGTTCATCCACGCCGGAAACTTGGCCTATCTCGCGCTGCTGACGGTGTTCCCGTTCTTCATCCTCGCCGCCGCGATCGCCTCGCTGATCGGCCAGAGCGCCGAGACGCAGCGCGCGGTCGCCTCGTTCCTCCACGTGCTGCCCGCCAACGTCGCCGAGCTGCTCGAAAAGCCGATCCACGACGTGCTCCTCGCGCGCACCGGATCGCTGCTGTGGATCGGCGCAATCGTCGCCTTGTGGTCGGTCGGCAGCTTCGTCGAGACGATCCGCGACATCTTCCGCCGCGCCTACGGCGTCGTCTCGACCAAGCCGTTCTGGCATTACCGGCTGAGCTCGATGCTCGTTATCATCGCCTCGGTCGTGATCGCCTTGCTGTCGTTCCTCGTCCAGGGCCTGATGACCGCGGTCGAGCGCTTCATCTACACGCTGCTGCCGTTCGCGCAGAATATCGCGGGCTGGGTCGGGCTGTCGCGCATCGTGCCCGGCGTGGTGATGTTTGGCGCGCTGTACATGCTGTTCTTCTCGGTCACCCCGTCGAAATACCGGTTGAGCAAATGCCCGAAATGGCCCGGCGCGCTGTTCACCACCGTCTGGTGGGTCAGCATCACCGCGTTGCTGCCCGTCGTGCTGTCGCGGCTGGGCAGTTATGATCTCACCTATGGCAGTCTGGCCGGCGTGATCATCGCCTTGCTGTTCTTCTTTCTCGTCGGCCTCGGCATCGTGTTCGGCGCGCATTTGAACGCGGCACTGGCGGAACCGACCGAACACGGGGTAGAGAGCACGCCTGAAACGAATGAGGCGGTGATAGCGTGACGGAATTGATGGCAGGCAAGCGCGGGCTGATCATGGGGCTCGCCAATGATCGTTCGCTCGCCTGGGGGATCGCGAAGAAGTTGAGCGAAGCGGGGGCGGAGCTCGCCTTCAGCTATCAGGGCGAGGCGATGGAGAAGCGCGTGCGCCCGCTTGCCGAGCAATTGGGCGTCGCGCGGCTGTTCGATTGCGACGTGTCCGATATGGGCGCGCTCGATGCGACCTTTGCCGATCTGGCGAAGGAATGGCCGACGATCGACTTCGTCGTCCATGCGATCGGCTTCTCCGACAAGAACGAGCTGCGCGGCGGCTATGTCGACACCAGCCTCGACAATTTCCTGATGACGATGAACGTCTCGGTCTATTCGTTCGTCGCAGTCTGCAAGCGTGCGGCGGCGATGATGCCCAACGGTGGATCGCTGCTGACGCTCAGCTATTACGGCGCGGAGAAGGTCATCCCGCACTATAACGTGATGGGCGTCGCCAAGGCCGCGCTCGAGACGAGCGTGCAATATCTCGCGGTCGATCTCGGCCGCGACAACATCCGCGTCAACGCGATCTCGGCGGGGCCGATCAAGACGCTCGCCGCGAGCGGGATCGGCGACTTCCGCCTGATCCTCAAATGGAACGAGCTCAACTCGCCGTTGAAGCGCAACGTCACGATCGAGGATGTCGGCGGCGCGGGCCTGTACCTGCTCAGCGACCTGGCGAGCGGCGTGACGGGCGAGACGCATCACGTCGATGCGGGCTATCATGTCATCGGTATGAAAGCGGAGGATGCGCCGGACATCGCGCTGGCGTAACCGGCGGTGCCGGTCATCTTCAAGCAGGATGGATTTCGGTTCTTCTTCTATTCCGACGAAGGCGACCCGCGCGAGCCTCCCCACGTCCATGCCCGTAATGCCGACGGCGAAGCCAAATTCTGGCTGCGTCCGAACGTCCGGCACGCACGCAGCCGAGGCCCGGACTTTCGCGCCCTGCGAAAATTGGCGATACTGATCGAAGCCCGTCGCGATGAGATTGAGGACGCGTGGAATGGACACTTCTCCTAGGCCGATGGCGGCCCGGTTCGATGACGATGCGATGTGGGTCGATCTCGAGGACGGTCGAACGCTGGGCATCCCGCTGGCGTGGTTTCCGCGACTGCTTCACGCGTCCCCCGAGCAACGGGCGGCTGTGGAGCTGAGCCCCTACGGCTTGCACTGGGATGCGCTGGACGAAGACATCTCGGTCGATGGTCTGCTGGCGGGGCGCAGGGACATGACTCGTCCGTCGCGCGACGCCGCATGAGCTACAACACCTTCGGCCACGCCTTCCGCTTCACCACCTGGGGCGAGTCCCACGGTCCCGCGATCGGCGCGGTGGTCGATGGCTGCCCGCCCGGCATCGCGATCACCGAGACCGATCTCCAGCCATTCCTCGACCAGCGCCGCCCCGGCACTTCGCGCTTCACCACGCAGCGGCAGGAGCCAGATCAGGTCCGCATCCTCTCGGGCGTGTTCGAGGGGCGCACCACCGGCACGCCGATCAGCCTGATGATCGACAATGTCGATCAGCGCTCGAAGGATTATAGCGACGTCGCCAAGGCGTATCGCCCCGGCCATGCCGATTACGCCTATGACGCCAAATACGGCTTCCGCGACTATCGCGGCGGCGGGCGCTCCTCGGCGCGCGAGACCGCCTCGCGTGTCGCCGCTGGCGCCGTCGCGCGGCTGGTGATCCCCGAGGTGACGATCACCGCCTGGGTCGAGGCGATCGGCGGCGATGCGATCGACCCCGCCAATTTTGACGCCGCCGAGATCGGCCGCAACCCGTTCTTCTGCCCCGACCCGGTCGCGGCAGCCCGCTGGGAAGGCCTGGTCGACACCGCGCGGAAAGCCGGATCGTCGCTCGGCGCGGTGATCGGGTGCGCGGCGACGGGCGTGCCCGCCGGCTGGGGCGCGCCGCTCTATGCCAAGCTCGATGCCGAGCTCGCCGCCGCCTGCATGGGGATCAACGCGGTCAAGGGCGTCGAGATCGGCGACGGCTTCACCGCGGCCACGCTGCGCGGCGAGGACAATGCCGATGCGATGCGCCCCGGCGACAACGGCCCGGCCTTCCTCGCCAACCATGCCGGTGGCATCGCCGGCGGAATCGCGACCGGGCAGCCGATCACGCTGCGCGTCGCGTTCAAGCCGACCGCCTCGATCCTAACCCCCGTAGAGACGATCGACCGCGACGGCGCGGCGACCGAGATCATGACCAAGGGCCGCCACGACCCGTGCGTCGGGATCCGCGGTGCGCCGGTCGTCGCCGCGATGGTCGCGCTCGTCCTTGCCGACCAGAAGCTGATGCACCGCGCGCAGATCGGCTGACGGCGCGCCGCGTTTCGTTCGAGCCAGCCCCTCATCCCAGCACACGCTGGGATCGCGAGCCGCAAGGGCGGGCCGAAGCTCCAGGAGATCCCCAGCGTTCGCTGGCGCGCCGCGTTGGTCTGCGGCCCTTGAAACGCGCAAGCGATCGTTTCGCGAAACGTCCTGCTGCACCGCGGCGCATATTGAAAGACACCGCGACCTAGTCGCGTCCTTTGCATCGACATCTGTAACAAGAAGGCAAATTGTTGCTTTAGAGCGACAGGTTGAGCGACCAATTGCCGAGGAGCGCGTTCTTACACCTGACCCATTTGATGGTCACGTCATTCAAAAGGACAGACCCATGCGTATCGCAACCCTTACCGCAATTGCCGCAATGACGCTTTCGTCGGCAGCACTCGCGCAGACCACGCCGGCATCGCCCGGTGCGCCGACCACGTCGTCGCCTTCGACTTCTGATCCGATGACCTCCGCGCCGAGCACGATGACTCCGGGCACGCCTGCACCGACGACCGCAGACCCCGCCATGGCGACGCCGGACTCGACCGCAACGACGACGTCCACCACCGACTCGACCATGTCGACCCAGACGCCGACTGACTCGACGACCACCACGACGAAGAGCAAGTCCAAGAAGAAGCGCCCGATGTAATCGAGGTCCCCTTCGGTTCGTCACGGCCCCCGGTCGCGCGCAAGCGCGGCCGGGGTTTTTTGTGCATCAGTCGGAGAAAGGATCGCGGACGAGGATCGTGTCCTCGCGCTCGGGGCTGGTCGAGACCAGCGCGACCGGGCAGCGGATCAGTTCTTCGATCCGGCGGATATACTTGATCGCCTGCGCCGGCAGGTCCGCCCAGCTGCGCGCGCCTGCGGTGGTTTCCTGCCAGCCGGGCATCGTCTCATAGATCGGCTCGACCTCGGCCTGGTCGGCGGCGTGCGCCGGATAATAATCGAGCGTCTCGCCGCGCAGGCGGTAGCCAGTGCAGATCTTCACTTCGTCGAAGCCGTCGAGCACGTCGATCTTGGTCAGCGCGATCCCGGTGATCCCGCCGACCGCGGCCGACTGGCGCACCAGCACCGAATCGAACCAGCCGCAGCGCCGCTTGCGCCCGGTGACGGTGCCGAACTCATGTCCGCGGACGCCGAGCTTTTCGCCGGTCGCGTCTTCGAGCTCGGTCGGGAAGGGGCCCGAGCCGACGCGCGTCGTATAGGCCTTGGCGATGCCCAGCACGAAGCCGACCGCGCTCGGCCCAAGGCCCGAGCCCCCCGCAGCCGTGCCCGAGATCGTGTTCGACGAGGTGACGAACGGATAGGTGCCATGGTCGACGTCGAGCAGCACGCCCTGCGCGCCCTCGAACAGGATCCGCTTGCCCGCGGCCTTGGCGGCGTTGAGGTTGCGCCAGGTCGGCTTGGCGAAAGGCAGGACGAACGGCGCGATTTCGCGCAACGCCTCGACCAGGGCGACGCGATCGACCGGCGGCTCGCCGAAGCCCGCACGCAGTGCGTCGTGATGCGCGCTGATCCGGTCGAGCTGCGCGTCGAGCGCGTCGAGATGCGCGAGATCGCACACGCGGATCGCACGGCGGCCGACCTTGTCTTCATAAGCGGGGCCGATACCGCGCCGCGTCGTACCGATCTTGCCGGCGCCCGAGGCGTCCTCGCGCAGCCCGTCGAGGTCGCGGTGGAACGGCAGGATCAGCGCGCAGGTGTCCGACACCATCAGCGTGTCAGGCGTGATCGTCACGCCCTGGCCGCGCAGCTTCTCGACCTCTGCCTTGAGCGCCCACGGATCGAGCACCACGCCATTGCCGATCACCGACGGCGTACCGCGCACGATGCCCGAGGGCAGTAGCGACAGCTTGTAGACGCTCTCGCCGACGACGAGCGTATGGCCGGCATTGTGCCCGCCCTGGAAGCGCACGACGACATCGGCGCGCTCGGCGAGCCAGTCGACGATCTTGCCCTTGCCCTCATCGCCCCACTGGGCGCCGATTACTGCTACGTTTCCCACGGTGTTCTGCCTGATTGTTACGTTTTCGGTGCAGCCCTAATGCGAGGGGGGCGGGGGGTCCATGTCTAATGCGCGCCACGCGTGTGCGCGACGGGTCGAAGCGCCGCTGCGCGCGTTGCCAATTATCGGCGTGCGGTTCATGCTGGGGACGGGTTCATCGGATTAGACAGTCGCCATGATACTTTCGCCGCACGCCGTTCGTCCCGCTTCTGTGCTCCGTCTCGCGCTGGCGGCGGCCTTCGCCTGCGCGCCGGTCGCGGTGTTTGCTCAGGCTGTCCCCGTGCCCGAGGCGGCGCCCTCGACCGACACGATCCGGCTGACCGACGAACAGCGCCGCGCGATTCTCGACCACGCCACCCCCGAAAGCGCCGCCGCGGCGCGTGGCGAAATGCCCGAAGCCGAGCGCAAGACGCTCGGCATCCACGGCGAGGTCGGCGCGATGGTCGGCTCGAACGGCCTGCGCTCGCTATACGGCGTCGCGCAGATCCCGCTGGGCGATTCGGCGGCAGCGACGGTGGCGTTCGAAAGCAGCCGGTTCGGGTATCGGCGCTAGGAAACGCCGCGCGGGCTGCGCGAACGGAAATCTGCGAGGACGCTTGCGCTTCTCGGCGCACCCCCCTAAGCGCATCGAGCGTCGGGGAGTGGCGCAGTCCGGTAGCGCGCCTGCTTTGGGAGCAGGATGTCGCAGGTTCGAATCCTGTCTCCCCGACCATCTTCCAAAAATCGCGCTGAAACAGCCGCTTGTCGGGTTACCGCGATGAGTAGGTTCCTCATCGCCAATGACGACTGCTTGATACCGCATGCCGGTAAGAGCGTCGAACGCCCGGTCTCGCAACGCCGACGATCTCGCCTCGCCGATCAGATCCGATAAAACCCGGCCAGCTGATCCGCAACGCGCAGACCAGTTGCAAAACCACCGCAAATCGTCTCTCGGGGCGCGATGAAGAATTTTTACGGCTCGATCCTGTTCACGATCGTCTGCCTGCTGCTCGCGGGCGGGCTCGCCTTCTGGCAGGGCGGCGGGATCGAGCTTGCTGGCCAGTTCGTCTTCGTCGCGGCGGTGCTCGGCGCGATGGAGACGTCGCTCAGCCTCGACAATGCCGTCGTCAACGCCTCGATCCTCAAGGACATGGCGCCGATCTGGCAACGCCGCTTCCTCACCTGGGGCGTGCTGATCGCGGTGTTCGGGATGCGGATCGTCTTCCCGATCCTGATCGTCGCGGTGTCGGCGATGATCTCGCCGTGGGAGGCGGCGCGGATCGCGGTGGTCGATCAGGCGCGCTACGAGGCGATCGTCACCGGCGCGCATATCGGGATTTCGGGGTTCGGCGGCGCGTTCCTGCTGCTCGTCGGGCTGTCGTTCTTCTTCGACCCCGATCGCGAGCATGTCTGGCTGTCGTGGATCGAGCGCCCGCTTGCCGTCATCGCGCGGATGCCGTTCGCGGCCTATCTCGTCGTCGCGGTGGTGATCATCGGCCTGTCGTTCGTGCTTTCCGGCGCGCCGCGGCAGACCTTCCTGATCGCGGCGTTTTGCGGGGTAGCGGCGTTCTTCTGCGTCCACTGGATCGGCGCGCTCGTCGGCGGCGATGTCGACCATGCGACCGGGGCGGTGGTCCGCTCGGGGCTGGGGGCGTTCATCTATCTCGAGTTCCTCGACGCGAGCTTCTCGTTCGACGGCGTCATCGGCGCGTTCGCGATCACCAACGACATCGTGCTGATCGCGCTCGGGCTCGGCATCGGCGCGATGTTCGTGCGCTCGATGACCGTCGCGCTCGTCCATGGCGGCCACCTCGCCGAGTTCCGCTATCTCGAGCACGGCGCCTTCTACGCGATCCTAGCGCTCGCAACGATCATGCTGCTCAGCATCCGCATCGAGACGCCCGAGATCGTCACGGGGCTGATCGGCGCGGCGATCATCGCGCTGTCGCTGTTCGCCTCGGTCCGCCACCGCAAGCGCCATCTCGGCGACTATGCCGACAACGGCGTCGGCGAGGTGATCCTGCCCGACGGCGATTGTCAGCCCGACAGCATTACGCGCTGAGCAAGCCGCCCGGCAAAGGCCTCAACGCAGCCGCACGCCGATCCACAGCGTACGCGGCGTGCCGAGGTCGATCGATCCGCCGGCGTTGCGCGTCAGCACCGTCGCATCGAGCACATTCTCCGCGCGCGCGACGAGCGACACGCGGTGGCCGACCGGCAGCGTAAGCACGCCGTCGAGCGTCGTCACCGCAGGCAGCAGCCCCGTCTGGAGATCGTCTTCGAACTGATCGCCGACATAGCGCACCGTCGCCGACGCGCCGAAGCCGTTGCGGCCCCAGGCGAGCGTCGCGCTGCCGGTATGGCGCGGGCTCTGCGCCGGGATCAGGCCGTCGAGCGGGGCTTGCCGGCCCGATGCGCGAACGCGGCTGTCGCTATACGCATAGGACGCGTCGAGCGAGAGCGCGCCGTGCGCCGCATGCCCGGTCAGCTCGATCCCCCTCGCAACGATCGCAGCGACATTCTGCCGCTGGCGGACATTGGGCGCGATCGTCACGTTCGCGATCGCGCCGTCGAGCCGGTTGTAGAACGCGGTCACGCCGAGCGTCACCCTGGCGACGGGCGTAACGTCGATCCCGCCCTCGACCCCGCGCAACCGCTCGAGCCCGAGCGCGGCATTCGCCTGCGTCGTGATCGGAAAGACGACGAACGGGCGATACAGCTCGTTGAGCGTCGGCAGCCGGAAGCCGGTATAGGCCGCGGTGCGCAGCGCGATCGCGTCGCTCGCGTGGAACAGCGCCCCGGCGCGGCCCGTCCCCTCGAAACCGTGGCGGTCGCCGTAGCGCGCCTGTGTGGTGATCGACCCCGCCGCATTCGCCTCGCGGAAGAAGCCTTGCGTGATCGTCCAGCGGTCGCCGCGCACACCCGCGGTCAGCACGAGCCGCCCGAGCGTCCAGTCGTCCTCGACGAAAGCGCCGAGCGTGCTGGTCTTGCCGCCCGCCGTGCGGCGCGTCGTGACGAGCCCGCTCGCGGCATAGGCATCCTCGTACAGCGTACCGTCGCCGAGCCGCGCATCGACACCGACGCGCAGCACGTGATCGGCCCCGACCGGCGGACGCAGCTCGATCTTGCCGCCAATGCCCGTGGCGGGCGTGTTGCGCTGGTCGAGCGTCAGCTTGGCGGTGGTCGCGCTGATCACGCGGTTGGTGAAGTTGCGCGTCTGGACATAGGCGAGCGCGTCGATCGCCCAGGCCCCGCGATGGATCAGCCGGACGCTGGCATCATTGGCCTGCGAACTGCTGTCCGCGCCCGCGAAGCGCAAGGTCCGATTGTCGCGATAGAGCAGGCCGCGCGCCTGGATCTCGGTCGCGGCATCAAGGGGCACGACCGCGCGCATCCCGCCCGACCAGTCGCGATAGCGCGCGCGCACGCTCGCCGCGGTGATCTGGCTGTCGGGCGTGGTGTAGAAGCCGTCGCCCCGCTCGAACTTGCCCGAGAGACTGACGAACCCGCCGCCCACGTTAGGCGAGACGCTCGCCGACACCTCTTGCGCATTGTTGCTGCCATAAAACGCCTCGCCGGCAAGCAACGGCAGGTCGCGCCGCGCCGCGCTTACCAGCTCGATCGTCCCCGCGACCGCCCCCGCACCGAACGCGCCCGCCCCGCCGCCGCGCGTCACCCGCACCCCGCCGAGCCGATCCGCCGCAATCGCGTTGAACGGGATATAGCCGAAGAACGGATCGGCGAGCGGCACCCCGTCGAGCAGCACCAGCGCGCGGCTCGAGGCGTTGCCGCCGAGCGCGCGCAGCGTCACGCCTTGTGCCGAGGGATTGGCCGAGCGGCTGTCGGCGCGGCGGAATTGCTGGAAGCCCGCGACGTCGAGCAGCACGTCCTCGACCCGGCCCGAGGCATCCCCCGTCAGCCGGTCGCGCGAGATCGTCACCGAACCATAAGCGGGCACGCCGGGCGGGACGGGCAAGGGCTGGCCGAGCACCACGATGTCGGGGCCGTCGCTTGGCGGTGGCGGCGGAGCCTGCTGCGCAAGCGCGGGAAGGGGCGCTGCAAGCGCGAGCAGCGGGAGGAGCGATACGCGATACATCGGTAGGCCAGACCTGATCGGAAGGAGATCGGCGCCGCCGCGCGTCATCCCGTCGGGACGACGCCCGGCATCGCCTGGAGCAACGACCAGCCCTCTGGCAGATAATCGAGCGACATGTAGAAATAAAACGCACACGACCCGTCGCCGCGATAGCTCGCGCCTTTCAGTATCCCGAGCGCGGTGGTGCCGCTGAACACCGGCGATCCGCTGTCGCCGCCCTTGCACGTCGGGCCCGACACGGTGACCCAGGTCGGCAGGCACGGGCCCCCGCACAGATCCCCCGCCGGCGCGAAATCGGTGAGCTGGACGAGCGCGCAGCTATAGCCGGTGCGCTCGCCGCGATGGCAGACGAAATCACCCGCGCGCGTGCTCGCGCGGCCGCGGCTGCCCGTTACCGGGCGTAGCCGGGTGCGCGCGGCATCGGCATAGAAGGTCGGCGGCAACGGCCCGAGCGCGGCGTTGATCTGGACGTCGCGATAGCCCCAGCCCCATTGCCCGACGAAGCTGAGCGGCTCGATGCCCCCGCGCGCACCGCGATAGTCGAGATGGTCGACGCAGTGCGCCGCCGTCGTCACCGCGCTGCGCACGCCGTCGGTGATGTTGAAGCCGGTGGTGCAGACATAGCGCCGCTTGTCGTCGGGGTTGAGCCCCTCGACTCGCGCGCCGCCCTCGGGCGAGAGGTTGACGTCCTTCTGGTTGAGCGCGCGGACCTTGACTGGCACGCCAGCGATCGCGCCGAGCCGCTGCTCGAGGCTGGCCGCGCCCTCGGCGGCGTCGCTGCTGCCGATCGTCACGACGAGCGCGCCGGTGTGCGGATCGAGCCCCATGCCGGGCGGGGTGCGAAGCGCCGCGCGGATCGCCGCCTGGTGATTGGTCATCGCCCAGATCACCCGCTCGCGCGTGACCGCGGCGCCGGGGCGGAACACGATCGGCACGGTGATCCCGCCCGCGCTGACCTGCTCGGGCGCGACGGGGGCGGTGCCGGTGAGATTGACGACGATGCGATAGGCCGGGCGATGCTCGATCGCGATCCCGGCGAGCCGGTCGCGATACCGCTCGGCGATCGCATCGGTGACGGGAACGCTCGCATCCTGCACCGCCAGCCGCGCGATCGCCTCGCGCAACGGGACCGCGAAGAGCCTGGCGTATTCGGCGGCATCTTCCGCGCGCGCGGTGGCCGCGGTTTCGACGATCGGCAGCGCGACGAGCGGGGGCGGGGTGGTCTTGGTGTCGATCAGCGGGAATGCGGTCGCCGTGATAGTGGGAGGTTGCGCGATCTGCGTCGGGATGATCGGCGCGGCCGACTGCGCCCAGGCGCTGGCCGGGATGAGGAGGAGGGCGGTTGCGAGGGGGAAAATGCGCACCCCTGCATGATAGCGGATTGCCCGGGCGGCGGGAACGGGAAAGCTCTCGCGTGACGAGCGGGATCGCTGGCGCGAGCCTGCCCGGATGACGAAACCGGACCCGCCGTTCGATCGCCATTTCTCGATTGCTTTGCAGTAGATGCAGGCGGATACTATCGCGAACACAAGCGGCTCTTGTACGCCTTTCTCCATCACTGTCCGACAGGGAGTAGCTACGATGATCAAACTGCTGATACTTGGCGTGGCGGCGACGACCGCCGTATCCGCCAGCGCGCAAACGACTGTTCTCGACGGCGGGATGGGTGCCCCGAACTACAGCACCTATCGAACGTCGATCGAAAGCCTGAACGCCGCGCCGTCTTCCGAAACCCCGACGATGCGCGCTGCAAAGCTGGCGCGCGCCAACGCGCTCAAGGCCGAGGCCGATACGTTGTTGCGCCAGGATGGCGGGACATTCACCCCCCAGCACATCGCGTATATCCGCGGCAAAGCCTGCGACATTCTCGGCCATTCGCGCGTCGAGATGGGAAGCCTGGTCCCGCGGCGCCGCTGCGTCTGATCGGCCGTCCCAGGCCGACCGCGGATCGCGTGGGGGGTGCGGGCGAACACCTGGCGCCCCGCGCAGGAGGCTAGGGGCGAACACATCGCGGCTTCAACACCGCGACCGTCGCCCGCCGCGCGACATCATTTGAATTTTGCGGGCGTAATGCTGCTGCCCTGCACCACCCAGACCTGCTTGTCGGACGTGGCGACGATCACCGGCATCCTGAGGCTGTACGATGCAAAGACATGGATCTCGGTCGGTACGGGGTCGAGCAGATGCGTAACCGTGACGCCGACCGGTTTGGCGCCGGCCGGAAGCTTCGGGATCGGCACGTTGAGACAGCTCACCGTATACGGGCGCGACGCAACCACGCTGCCGTCGGACGCCACGACGACGCGGTAATTCCCGCCCATCGGATAGGTCGTCGCATCGGGCATCGCGGACAACAGGTACACCGCGATCGGACCGCCGTTGCGCGACGGCAGGACGACGGTGTTGAACGGGAAAGCGGTGCAGGGCTTGTAGCCGCGCTCGACCGCCCGTGCCGCCGCCACGGTACGAGCGCGCGCGAGGATCGCCTGATCCGCGCTCAACGCGACGGGGGTGGCGAGCAATTCCTTGCGGACCACCTGACCGGCGCGCACATCCGCGACGAAGAACGCCCGCGCCGCGTCGCCCGCGCCGCGATAATAGGTGACTCGCAAGGTCTGCGGATCGGCCAGCTCGACGACATAGCCGCCGACGCCGGTGAGCTGGTCCTTGGCAACGGTCGCGGTCACCGCATCCGTGCTCGTCCAGGCCGCCCGGTCGAAAAGATAGAGCAGACGGCCGATGCTGGCGGATTGGGCAACCCGCTGTTCGGCGGACGGGAGCGGTGGAGCGGCGCCGGGCAATGCCGGCGTGGCAGGTGGAGCGTCCGACGCCTGAACGCCGGCCGCGGCCAATAATGCAGCGAAAATCAGTGACATCGTCTTCCCCCGATGGCGGGAGGCTGGACGAAGCCACGCGCGTTGGCAATCCCGCTGCGGGCGAATATCTTGGGATCGCGGGCTGCGTCCGCCCGATCCGACAGGGCCGCTGTCCTACAACCCCGCGCCTGTGGTATACGTCTCCCGGCTCTTTGAAATCGCCGGCCCGCACGGTCGGCATTGGCACCAGAATGGAAACGATCGCGCTCGAAGATCGCGCGTCTTGGGGTCAATCGAGTCAACTAACTCGCTTCGTCGCAAAAACGCCCGCCATCGCACGGCGGGCGCTCCCCTTAATCAGTCAGCCCCAGCCTCAGCCTGCCCACGCCTCGAACGGCAGGTCGAGCGCATCCGCCACCGCCTGGTGCCGGATCTTGCCCGCCGAGACGTTGAGCCCGTTGGCCAGATGCGCATCGGCCTGCATCGCACCCTCGGCGCCGAGCGTCGCGAGCTTGAGCACGAACGGCAGCGTCGCATTGTTGAGCGCGAACGCCGAGGTCCGCGCGACCGCGCCGGGCATGTTGGCGACGCAATAGTGGATCACGCCGTCGACTTCGAACACCGGGTCCTCGTGCGTCGTCGCATGGCTCGTCTCGAAGCAGCCGCCCTGGTCGATCGCGATGTCGACCAGAACCGAGCCGCGCTTCATCGTCTTGAGCATGTCGCGCGTGACGAGCTTGGGCGCCGCCGCGCCGGGGACGAGCACCGCGCCGATCACGAGATGCGCGCTCTTCACCGCCGCCGCGATGGCCGCGCGCGAGGCATAGGCGGTCTTGATCTGGCTACCGAAGAACATGTCGAGCTCGGCGAGCCGTGCGTTCGAAATGTCGTAGATCGTCACGTCGGCGCGCATCCCGACCGCCATCTGCGCGGCGTTGACGCCCGAGACGCCGCCGCCGAGGATCGCGACCTTGGCCGGCGCCACGCCCGGCACGCCGCCGAGCAGGATGCCGCGGCCGCCTTGCTCCTTCTCGAGATAGTGCGCGCCGACCTGGATCGACATGCGCCCGGCGACTTCGGACATCGGCTTGAGCAGCGGCAGCGAGCGGTCGGGCGCGGTGACGGTCTCGTACGCGATGCAGGTCGCGCCCGACTTCATCAGCCCCTCGGCCTGCGGCTTGTCGGCGGCGAGGTGGAGATAGGTGAAGAGCAGGTGGCGCGGCTCGAGCAGCGCGATCTCGCTCGCCTGCGGCTCCTTGACCTTCACGATCATGTCGCTCTGCGCGAACACGCTCGCGGCGTCGGGAAGGATCGTCGCGCCGGCGGCGACATAGTCCTGGTCCTCGAAGTCGATGCCGAGGCCGGCGCCGGTCTCGACCGCAACGCTGTGGCCCGCGGCGACGAGGTCGGAGACCGAGGGAGGGGTCAGGCCGACACGATATTCGTGATTCTTGATTTCCTTGGGAACGCCGATGCGCATCGCAAACTCTCCTATTGAGTGCGGCCCTTCTACAGCAGTGCGAGCGGGAAGTGCGTGCAAACTCGTCCGCAAGGCGAGGCAGATCGGGATTGTATTGCAAAACGTGCCACGCCCGCGCAACAGCGTCCCGGATGGATACGATCGACAGCAAGATCATCGCACAGCTCGGGCAAGAGTCGGGGCTGACGAGCGAGGCGCTCGGCGAGCGCGTCGGCCTTTCGCCCTCGGCCGCGCATCGTCGCGTCAAGACGCTCGAGCAGCAGGGGATGATCCTCGGCTACCGCGCCCGCCTGTCGCGCGCCGCACGCGGCAATCCCTCGACGGTGTTCGTCTCGGTGACGCTGACCGACCAGCGCCAGGCGACGATGCAGCAGTTCGAGCAAGCGCTCGCGCGCACGCTGCAAGTCAGCGAGGCGCATTTGATGAGCGGCGAATCGGATTACCTGCTCAAGGTGCTGGTCCGCGAGGATGACAGCTACGAGCGGATCCACCGCGAAGTCCTTTCGGCACTTCCCGGCGTCCACCGGCTCGTCACGCAATTCACGATCCGCACGCTCGCGACCGAGGATTGAACGTGTCTGAACATGCGCTGTACATGGCGTTGCGGGGGGCATTGCCGCGTGCTATTGCGCCGCACCATCGGGACCGAGGCTTAGCCGTCATCCATGACCTATCTGCATGAAATCCGGGCAAGAACACCCTTAGCGTGACGACCACTCAGGCAAGTGCGGGCGACCTGCCCGCCAATCGCGATTCGACGCCCGATACGATCGGCGAAGACGCCCCGCATCACGGCAAGGACGGTCTCGCAAAGCTCGCTTTGGGCGCGATCGGCATCGTCTTCGGCGACATCGGCACCAGCCCGATCTACGCCTTTCGCGAAACCTTCGCCGGGCACCACAAGCTCGCGCTCGATCCGGTCCACATCATGGGCGTCGTCAGCCTGATGTTCTGGTCGATGATGATCGTCGTCAGCCTGAAATACGTCACGATCATCATGCGCGCCGACAATAAGGGCGAGGGCGGCAGCCTGGCGCTGCTCGCTTTGGTCAACGGGCGTACCAAGAACAAGCGCTGGTCGCGCGGGATCATCCTGCTCGGCGTGTTCGCGACCGCGCTGTTCTATGGCGATTCGATGATCACCCCGGCGGTGTCGGTGCTGTCGGCGGTCGAGGGGCTCGCGGTCGTCTCGCCCGGGCTCGGCAATCTCGTCATGCCGATCGCGATGACCATCATCATCGCCCTGTTCTGGATCCAGCGCAGCGGGACCGCGCGCGTCGGGCTGTTCTTCGGCCCGATCATGCTCGTCTATTTCGCGGTGATCGCGACGCTCGGCGTGCTCAGCATCGTCAAGACGCCCGACATTCTCTGGGCCTTCTCGCCGCACTATGCCGTCGAGTTCTTCGCGCTCGATCCGCTGCGCGCGTTCCTCGCGCTCGGGTCGGTCGTGCTCGCGGTGACCGGCGCCGAGGCGCTGTACGCCGACATGGGGCATTTCGGGCGCAACCCGATCCGCGTCTCGTGGCTGTTCGTCGTGCTGCCGGCACTAATGATGAATTACATGGGGCAGGGCGCGCTGCTCTCGCGGATGGGGCAGCCGGCGCTCGAGAGCCCGTTCTACATGCTCGCCTCGGACAGCCTCCAGCTCCCGCTCGTCATCCTCGCGACGATGGCCGCAGTGATCGCATCGCAGGCGGTGATCTCGGGCGCCTTCTCTGTAACGCAGCAGGCGATCCAATTGGGCTTCATGCCGCGACTGCGGATCGAGCATACCAGCGCGGCGACGGTCGGGCAGATCTACATTCCGCTCGTCAACTGGCTGTTGCTGACGATGGTCCTGCTGCTGGTGATCTTCTTCCGCACCTCGTCCAACCTCACGTCGGCCTATGGCATCGCGGTGACGGGGGCGATGTTCATCGACACCTGCCTGCTTAGCGTCGTGCTGTTCCGGCTGTGGAACTGGCCGGTCTATTATGCGCTGCCGTTGCTCGCGGTGTTCTTCCTGGTCGACGGCGCCTATTTCTCGGCGAACCTGACCAAGGTGCCGGCGGGCGGCTGGTTCCCGCTGCTGGTCGGCTTGATCATCTTCACGATCCTGACGACCTGGTCGAAGGGACGGCAGCTGATGATCGACCGGATGCGCGAGGGCGCGATGCCGATCAAGATCTTCATCCAGTCGGCCGCCACCTCGGCGACGCGCGTGCCGGGCACCGCAGTGTTCATGACCTCCTCGCCCGAGGGTGTGCCGCACGCGCTGCTGCACAACCTCAAGCACAACAAGGTGCTCCACGAGCGGATCATCCTGCTGACGATCAAGATCGCCGACGTCCCCTATGTGTCCGAGGGGCATCGCTGCATGATCGAGGATCTGGGGGCCGGCTTCCACCGCATGGTGCTGCGCTACGGCTTCATCGAGGAGCCCGACGTCCCGGTGGCGCTCGCCAACGTCCATCGCTGCGGTGCCGATTTCCGGATGATCGACACGAGCTTCTTCCTGTCGCGCCAGACGCTGCTGCCGTCGTCGCGCCCGGGGATGATGCTGTGGCGCGAGAAGCTCTTCTCGTGGATGCTGCGCAACGCCGAGAGCGCGATGGAGTTCTTCCGCCTGCCGACCAACCGCGTGGTCGAACTCGGCAGCCAGCTCGAGATTTGAGCGAGGTCGTCCCCACGTCGGGCCCTGCGCCGATCATCGTCACCGCGCTGTTCGGTGCGGGTGATGCGGCCTGGTTCGATGAGCTGCGCGTCCGGCACTTCCCGCCCGAGCGCAACCAGCTCAAGGCGCATCTGACGATGTTCCATCACCTCGCGCCGAGCCTCGAGCGCGAACTCAAGCAGCGGCTCGCGGCGGAGACCAGCCGCGTGCGCGCACCCGAGGCGCGGATCGCGGGGCTTATGTCGCTCGGCCGCGGTGTCGCGTTCCGCATCGAATCGCCCGCGCTGGAGGATATCCGCGATCGGCTCGCCGATGCCTTTTCCGCGGTGCTGACGCCGCAGGACCGCGCGGGCTGGCGGCCGCATGTCACGGTGCAGAACAAGGTCGAGCCCGGCGTCGCCAAGGCGCTGCAGGCCGAGCTCGCGCGCGATTTCCAGCCCCGCACCGTTCGCCTCGCGGGGCTGGCGAGCTGGTGGTATCGCGGCGGCCCGTGGGAGCCGCTTTCGCGCCATATGTTCGCTTGAGACGAAACCGGCGCAAAGGTGGGTTGACCGCCCGGATGCGCCTACTTATAGCCCGCGCCTCGCACACAGCGGCACGCTCCGGTTTAGCCGGGGCCACGGCGAAGTAGCTCAGTTGGTTAGAGCACGGGAATCATAATCCTGGGGTCGGGGGTTCAAGTCCCTCCTTCGCTACCATCCCTTTTCATGTGTAGTCGTTCGCTCGGCATATACCGTCGTCACCCCGGGCTTGTCGCGGGGTCTACCGGGGTGCGCGCGATGGCTCCGGCGGTGGGCTCCGGGACAAGCCCGGGGTGACAGTAGGTCCCAATGCCCGGCTCGCCCGCACCGACGAACCGGGCGCGGGCGTCAGCGCATCTTCTCGAGCAGCGTGCGGCGATATTCGCCCTGACGTTCGAACATCCAGCCGGGATATTCCGCAGGCAAAGCGCTCGTCTCGCCGAGCTTGGCGAGATCGTCGGCCGACAGTTCGACCTTGGTCGCGGCAAGATTGTCGGTCAGCTGGTCGGGCCGCTTGGCGCCGACGATCACGCTCGACACCGCCTTCTGGTGGAGCAGCCAGGCGAGCGCGATCTGCGCGACCGACACGGCGTGCGCCTCGGCGATCGGGCGCATCACGTCGATGATCGCATAACCGCGATCCTTGTCGATCGGCGGGAAGTCGAAGGTCGCGCGGCGGCCATCGGTCTTGCTCTCGTCGGCGCGGTCATATTTGCCCGACAGGAAGCCCCCGGCGAGCGGGCTCCACACCATCAGCCCGACTTCCTCCGAGAGGAGCGCGGGCACGATCTCGCGCTCGAGGTCGCGGCTGGCGATGGTGTAATAGGCCTGGAGCGAGGCAAAGCGGTGCAGCCCGAGCCGCGCCGATTCGCCGAGCGCCTTGACGATCTGCCACGCCGCCCAATTCGAGATGCCGATATAGCGGACATGGCCATGCTGGACGAGCGTATCGAGCGCGCGCAGCGTCTCTTCGATCGGCGTGGCGGGGTCGAAGCCGTGGATCTGGTAAAGATCGATATGGTCGAGCTGGAGCCGCTTGAGGCTCGCCTTGCACGCGTCGATCAGGTGATA
This sequence comes from Sphingomonas sp. AAP5, assembly GCF_004354345.1. Classification (NCBI taxonomy): domain Bacteria; kingdom Pseudomonadati; phylum Pseudomonadota; class Alphaproteobacteria; order Sphingomonadales; family Sphingomonadaceae; genus Sphingomonas; species Sphingomonas sp. AAP5. Next base: position 808,431 of record NZ_CP037913.1, read on the forward strand.
GCGCGATGCGCCGCGCGCATTCGGGCCAGCGCCCATCTCGCCGAACGCCTTTGTCGCGACGACGATCTCTTCGCGCTTGAGGCCGAGGTTGCGGATCGCCTGGCCGGTGATCTCTTCCGAGCGGCCGTTCGAATAGACGTTGGCGGTGTCGATGAAATTGATCCCGCCATCGATCGCGACGCGGACGAGCGCATCGGCTTCATCCTGGCCGAGCTGGCCGATCTTGCCCCACATGTCGTCGCCGCCGCCGAAGGTCATCGTGCCGAGGCACAGTTCCGAGACGAACAGGCCGGTGCGGCCAAGCTTATTGTAGCGCATGGAGATTCCTTCCGAAGCCGCCCGCGGAGCGTGGGGGAGGCGGTCCTCGCATTAAAGCATGACGCGCCGAATGGCTCCAGTCGCCGGGTTGCCAGCGGCAGGTGGTACGCGGCCTAATCGCGCAAATCTGGAAACAGCGCCTCGATCGCTGCCTGCAAATCGCTCGACCCGGCGCGCAGCCCGAATTCGTCCAGCAGCGCGCGGACCAGGCGAATGCGAACGGGGCCGAGCCCCGGCATCGTCTCGAGCCCGGGCTGGTCGCGATCGGCGATTCGATCGGCGAGATCGCCGAGCGTGCGGTATCCGGCGCGGGTCAGGATCCCGCGCAGCCCAGCGGGCAAGGCGGACCGGCCGACCGGAAAGTCGCGCGCGGTCGCGCCCGGCATCGTCCGGTGCAAGCGCGTCTGCCCGGCCTTCTCGCGCTTGAGCGTTCGGCGGATGTGGCCGAGCTGGCTCGTCGTCAGCGCCAGCCGACGCCCGATCACGCGATACGCCACGCCCTCGGCGCGGAGCGCACGCGCCGCGGCCAGATTGGCGCTGACCTGTTCGAGTTGGCTGAGCATAAGCGAGCGGCGTTCCTGCGGTAGCAGTGGAGATAGGGCGTGGGCGGGCGTTCCGACAAGCGGCGTGTCGTTTGCGCCCAGGCGTGCGGGCAGCGCGTGCACAGGTGTCTTTCGTGTCCGCGGCAAATGCGCTAGCCGCGACGCACTGCCGCTGCACGGTGCGCGGCGCAATCACGGAGCACGCTATGTTCAGCCACGTCATGGTCGGATCAAACGATCTCGAGGCCTCGCGCGCATTTTATGATGCGACGCTCGGTGCGCTCGGCGCCAAGCCCGCAGTCGAAAACAGCGGTCGGCTCGTCTATATGCACGCAGGCGGGCTGTTCATCGTCACCAAGCCGATCGACGGTGCGGAAGCCTGCCACGCCAATGGCGGGACGATCGGCTTTGCCGGTGCGTCGCCCGAGCAGGTCGATGCGTGGCACGCTGCCGGTGTCGCGGCAGGTGGCACGCCGATCGAGAACGATCCCGGCGTGCGCGAAGGGGGTTTCGGCAAGCTCTATCTGGCTTACCTGCGCGATCCTGCCGGGAACAAGTTGTGCAGCATGTATCGCATCCCGGCCTGATCTCGCACGGCGCGGTCTTGCGCGCTGTCTACGACCTCCCATCTCATTGGCCGGCCCGCTGCTCCCCTAGAGGCAGCGGGCCGACAGGATGAAAGCCATCATGACCACTCACCACACCCGCATGTTGATTCTTGGTTCGGGGCCCGCCGGCCTCTCCGCCGCCATTTATGGCGCACGCGCGGGGATGAAGCCGATCCTCGTCCAGGGCATCCAGCCCGGCGGGCAGCTGATGACGACGACCGATGTCGAGAATTATCCCGGCTTTGCCGACGTCATCCAGGGGCCGTGGCTGATGGAGCAGATGCAGAAGCAGGCCGAGCATGTCGGCACGACGCTGATGTACGACACGATCGTCGCGGTCGACCTGTCGCAGCGCCCGTTCCGGCTGACCGGCGACAGCGGCGACGTCTATGAAGGCGAGGTGTTGATCATCGCGACCGGCGCACAGGCCAAGTGGCTTGGGCTCGACAGCGAGGAAGCGTTGAAGGGCAAGGGCGTCAGCGCGTGCGCGACGTGCGACGGCTTCTTCTATCGCGGCAAGAAGGTCGCGGTAATCGGCGGCGGCAACACCGCGGTCGAGGAAGCGCTGTACCTCACCAACCATTCGCCCGACGTGACGCTGATCCACCGCCGCAGCTCGCTCCGCGCCGAGCGCATCCTCCAGGAGCGGCTGTTCGCGCACAAGGGCGTGACCGTCTTGTGGAACAAGGAAGTCGACCAGTTCGTCGATGGCGGCGGCAATGCCGGGCTGGTCGCGATCGATCTGGTCGACACCGTGACCGGTGAGAAGTCGCGGCTCGAGACCGAGGGCGGTTTCGTCGCGATCGGGCATCACCCCGCGACCGAACTGTTCCGCGGGCATCTGAAGCTCGACGAGGACCATTATCTATGGGTCGAGACGGGTTCGACGCGGACCAGCGTACCGGGCGTGTTCGCCTGCGGCGACGTGATGGACAAGATCTACCGCCAGGCGGTGACCGCAGCGGGGACGGGCTGCATGGCGGCGCTCGATGCCGAGAAGTTCCTGGCAGAGGCCGAGTTCGAGCTGGCCGAGGCGGCGGAGTAAGAGCCTCATTCTTCGTCACCCCGGCCTCGTGCCGGGGTCCACCGCGCCACAGTTTCTGCATGGGCAGGATATGCGTCCCGGTGGACCCCGGGACAGGCCCGGGGTGACGGTTTAGGGGGCGTCGATCAAACTCTAGACGCGCGTTACCGCGCTGAATATCTGCGCCTCCAACCACGCCGCATCGCTCGAATGCGCGAAGCTGTGGCTGTCGGTGTCGCACAGCGCGACCGGCCCGTCCCATCCGTCGCGAAACGCGATCGCGGTGTTGTCGCGCGCTGCGAGCAAGATCGTCGTGTCGATCCGGCTCGCCGCCAATGCCGCGCGCAGTCGCGCCGCCAGGCTCTCGGCGGCTTCAGGCTTGCTCTGCGCAACCTTGGCCAAGCCACCGGCCAGTTTGGACAAATTGACGCCGCCGCGCGCGAGCCGCAGCCATTCGCGGGGGTCTTTAAGCTTCTCGGCATAGCGCGCGAGGATCGCGGCGGCTGGGGGGAGCGCGTCGGTGTCCTCGATCACCCAGGGGTTGGCGAGGATCAGCCGGTCGATCCCCGCGGTCGCGCCGAACAGCGCAAGCGCCGTCGCCGCGTCGCAATTGCCGAAACCGACGAGCCGTTCGATTCCCGCCTCGGCGCTGAAGGTCGCCGCGGCGCACCCGATATCGGGGCCCGAGGTCAGGAACCCGCCGTTCGTCCCCGTCGAATCGCCGATCCCGCGCCGGTCGAAGCGCAGCACCGGGATCCCCCGCGCCGCAAGGCGCTCGGCCAGCAGCGCCATCCCGCGGTGCGCGCCGATACGGATCTCGTTGCCGCCCGACACGATCAGCAGCCCCGTCTTGCCCGGCGCTTCATCAAGCGTGCCGAACAGCGTGTCGCCCGCGCAGGCGAAGCGGATCACCCGCCGCATGTGTTAATCCAGTCGGCAATATCGTCGGCGAGCAACGTCGCGAGCGCAGGGTCCGAATCCGGCTCGGCGCGTCGCCACAGCGGTGCGCCGGGGACATGCCGATCGGCTGGCATCGTGTCGGTCGCGAGCCGGACGGTCCGGACGAATCCCCCATCCGCCGCAGTCCGCGGGATACGCCGCGAGAGATCGGTCAGCAGACCCGGCGCGATGCGGTTGCCCGCAATCTCGATCGGCGCATCGGCATCGGGATGCCAACGATCGCCCAGTACCGTTCCTGCCCGCGCGGCGGCTTGCTTGATCCGCTTGAGGTCGCGCAGCACGCTCGCGCCGTCCTGCGGCGCAAGCTGCCAGCGACCGTCCAATGCGGCCGTCGTGTCGAGCAGCGCGCCGCTGCGGATCGACACGCCGTAGCAACGGCGGTTGTCGGCGCGCTCAAGCTTGATCGCGTCGGCAATGCCGTCGTTGAAATCGCCCATGCCGCACTGCTCGAGCGCAACGAGGCTTTCGCCTTGGCCCGGCACGTCGGGGAGCAAGCTGCCCACGCCGCAGCGTGCAAGGGCGCGGCAGATCGCCACCGCAAGCGCGCGGACGCGATTGGCTTCCTCGAACAGCGGCAATGCAACCACGGCGATCGGCCCGCTCGCCGGCCCGAAACGCAGCATGGCCTCGCGGCCGCGGCGCGTCTCGTACGAGTCGATCAAGCGGGTAGCGTCATCGCGGCGCCTTGGCCGCGGCGAAGCGGACGAGGCTGCCATAGGTCTCGAGCATTTCGCCATCGACCTCGTCATCCTCGATCAGGATGCCGAGCCGCTCCTCGATCTCGGTCAGCAGGCCAGCGACCGCCATCGAATCGAGTTCGGGCATCGCGCCGAACAGCGGCGTCTCTGCGCGCAACTCGGCCGCACGCGCCTCGCTCAGCCCCAGCACGTCGCGCAACGTCGCGCGGACGGTCGAATCGATCTGGTCGTAATCATCTGGAAGCACAAGGAGCCCCGGTTCTAGCCGTTATGTTGCACCGCGATAGAGACTGGGCCGGGCAATGCCAAGAGCCGCCCCCGCGCGAGCCCTTCACAGCCAAGCCGCGTTCGCTATCAGGGGGCATGCTTGCGCTCGACCCAATCCCCCGGCCCATCGATACGCTGCCCGCGTTCGGGCGTGGCGATGCGGTGGCGGTGATCGATCGCGCGGGGACGCTCGACTTCGACGGGCTCGAGCGGATGACGGGCGAAGTGGCGGCGTGGCTGGCGGCGCAGGGCTATGCGCCGGGTGCGCGGGTCGCGAGCTGGCTGCCCAAGACACGGCTGGCGTGCGTATTGCCGATGGCGGCGCCACGCGCGGGCCTCGTGCATGTTCCGATCAACCCGATGCTCAAGCGTGCGCAGGTCGCCTATATTCTGGCCGACAGCGGGGCGGCAGCGCTGCTGACGCAAGCGGCTCGACGCGATACGTTGGAAAGCGGTGATATCCCCGAGGACTGTGCAGCCTTGCTCGAAGAAGACGTGCACGGGGAGGGCCGACTTCCGCCGTCGAACGCCGATCCCGCCACGCTTGCCGCGATCCTCTATACCTCGGGATCGACCGGGCGGCCGAAGGGGGTGATGCTGAGCCACGCCAATCTGTGGCTCGGCGCGATCAGCGTCGCGCACTATCTCGGGCTGACGCCCGACGACCGCGTGCTCGGCGTGCTGCCGCTGAGCTTCGATTATGGGCAGAACCAGCCCTTCTCGACCTGGGCGGCGGGCGCCAGTTACGCGCCGCTCGATTATCTGACGGCGCGCGATGTCGTGAAGGCGGTCGAACGCGTCGGCGCGACGACGCTCGCGGGCGTCCCACCGCTGTGGGTCCAGCTGCTCGAAGCCGAGTGGCCCGATGCCACGGCAAGCCTTTTGAAGCGCCTCACCAATTCGGGCGGAGCGTTGACCGCGCCGCTCGTCGCCGGGCTGCGGGCGCGGTTCGCGCAGGCCGATCTCTACCCGATGTACGGGCTCACCGAGGCGTTCCGCTCGACCTATCTTGCCCCCGCGCTGGTCGCCGCGCATCCCGACTCGATCGGCCGCGCGATCCCCTTTGCCGAGGTGATGATCGTCCGCCCCGACGGAACGCAAGCCGCGGCGGGCGAGCCGGGCGAGCTCGTCCATGCCGGGCCGCTTGTCGCGCAAGGGTATTGGCGCGATGCCGAGCGCACCGCGCAGCGTTTCCGTCCCGCACCGGCCTGGTCGACATCGGGCGGAATGGCGGTGTGGTCGGGCGATACGGCGGTGATCGACGACGAAGGCCTGTTGCGCTTCGTCGGACGCGACGATGAGATGATCAAGAGTGCCGGCAACCGCATCAGCCCGACCGAGATCGAGGAAGCCGTCGTGGCGGGCGGCGAGACCGTCGAGGCGGTCGCGCTCGGCGTGCCCGATCCGCGGCTCGGCCAGGCGATCGTCGTGGTGGCGCGCGGCGACGGTGCGCGCGAGGCCGATCTGCGCGCGCGCTTGCGGCGCGATCTGCCGAGCTTCCAGCAGCCGACGCGCTACGAATGGCGCGCCGAGCTGCCGCGCAACGCCAACGGCAAGCTCGACCGGGCAGCGATCAAAGCGGAACTGACGTCATGAAACCGATGGGTACGATCCCTGCCGACTTTGCCGGTGCCCCGCTCACGATCGCCGGGCGCAGCGCCGCGGATTGGGTGGCGATGGCGGGCGATACGCCGCTGTTCATCTATGACAGGGGAGCGGTCGAAGCGCGGATCGCTCGCTTCCGCGCGGCCTTTCCTGACATCGACTTGCATTATGCGATCAAGGCCAACCCGTTCGCGGCGCTGCTCGCGGCGATGGCGCCGTTGGTCGACGGGCTCGACATCGCTTCGGGCGGCGAACTGACGATGGCGCTCGCGGCGGGCAAGGCGCCGCCGACGATCAGCTTCGCAGGCCCGGGCAAGCGCGACGACGAGCTTACGGCTGCGATAAAGGCCGGGGTCACGATCAACCTCGAATCGAGCGGCGAGGCGACGCGCGCGCTTGGCATTGGCGACCGGCTTGGTATCACGCCGCGCCTCGCCATCCGGGTCAATCCCGAGATCGAGCTGCGCGGATCGGGGATGCGGATGGGGGGGCGTGCGTCGCCGTTCGGGATCGACGCCGATCGCGCCGCGGCGGTCGCCCGCGATGTGATCGCGAGCGGGGCGGACTGGCGCGGATTGCATATCTACGCGGGCTCGCAAGCGCTCGACGCGCGGGCGATCATCGACACGCAGGCGGCAACGATGGCGCTGGCCGGGCGGCTCGCCGAGGAAATCGGCGTGATGCCGCCGCTCGTCAATCTCGGTGGAGGCTTCGGCATCCCGTATTTCCCGGGCGAAGCGCCGCTCGACATCGCCGCGATCGGCGCGGCGCTCGCGGAAGCACTCGCCACCCGCAGCACGGCCTTGCGCGACACGCGCTTTGCGATCGAGCTCGGACGCTGGCTCGTCGGCGAGGCGGGCGTCTATCTGACGCGCGTCGTCGACCGGAAGGAGAGCCGCGGCGAGACCTTCCTTGTCGTCGATGGCGGGCTGCACCATCAGCTCGCGGCGACGGGCAATCTCGGCACGGTGGTCAAGCGCAACTATCCGGTGAGCATCGCCACCGCCGCCGCCGGTGCGCCGACTGAGGTCGTCAGCGTCGTCGGGCCGCTGTGCACCCCGCTCGATCGGCTCGCCGATCGCGTCACGTTGCCCGTCGCCGCAGTCGGCGATCTGGTTGCGGTGTTCATGGCCGGCGCGTACGGGGTCTCGGCAAGCCCGACGGCGTTTCTGGGGCATCCGCTCCCGGCAGAAACGCTGGCCGAGCATTCCTAACGGTATATTCACCCCTTCCGCACCATATCGTGTCGACAGCCGTAGCTTGCTCATCCGGGGCAGACGTGACTCGGGTCGGCAGCATCAAGCGGTGGGAGGTATGCATGCAGCGTTTTTCGAAGTCAGTTCGCGCGGTCTTGAGCGTCGGGACGAGCGCGCTCGCGCTGGCCGGTTGCACGACCGCGAGCCGTCCTGAACTGCCGCAGGCCGCCTTTGTCGCCGGGCAGGAACAGCCGGGCGAGGAATATATCATCGGCCCGCTCGACCAGCTCAACATCTTCGTGTGGCGCAACCCCGAGCTGTCGTCGAAGGTGCAGGTCCGCCCCGACGGCCGGATCACCACGCCGCTGATCAGCGACATGCCCGCGGTCGGCAAGACGCCGCGGATGCTCGCCGACGACATGAAGATCGCGCTTGGGGAATATATCAAGGATCCGATCGTTTCGGTCATCGTCGAGAATTTTTCGGGCACCTTCAGCCAGCAGATCCGCATCGTCGGCGCGACCGCCAAGCCTGCTTCGATCCCGTACCGCGCCAACATGACGCTGCTCGACGCGATGATCTCGGTCGGGGGCTTAAGCCAATATGCCGCAGGCAACCGCGCAAAGCTCGTCCGCTACAATCGTGAAACCGGCAAGCAGGTCGAATACAATCTCAAACTGTCGCGTCTGCTCAAGGACGGCGACAGCCGGGCCAACGTGCGGCTCGAACCCGGCGATGTGATCATCATCCCCGAGAGCATGTTCTAGGGGCCGCCGAACGATGAGTGGTTTCCTCACCGAAGTGCAGATCATCCTGCACACCATGTGGATGCGGCGCTGGATAGCGCTCGGCGTCGCATGGGGTGTCGCGGTGTTGGGCTGGGCGGTCGTCGCGCAGCTCCACAACAGCTACGAATCGCGCGCGCGCGTCTTCGTCCAGCTCAACACGATCCTGCCGAGCGCGGTCGGGATCACCGCTGCGGATCAGCAGAAGGACGTCGACACGATCCGCCAGACGCTGACCTCGGCGGTCAATCTGGAAAAGGTCGTGCGCGGCACCGATCTCGCCAATACGGTCAAGACTGACCGCGACGTCGCCGACCGCGTCAACACGCTGTCCAAGGCGATCAAGATCACCGCGCAGCAGGACAATCTGTTCGAGATCGTCGCAAGCGGATCGAGCCCCAAGGTGACCGCGCAGATCGTCCAGAAGCTGATCGACCTGTTCGTCGAACAGAATCTGTCGGGCGACCGCGACGAGACCAATTCGAGCCTCAAATTCCTCGATGCGCAGCTCGAGCAGCGCCAGAAGCAGCTCGCCGATGCCGATGCCAAGCGCGCCGATTTCCAGAACCGCTATCTCGGCAGTCTGCCGGGTTCGGGCTCGCTGACCGACCGGATGGGCGCGGCACGCTCGGCGATGGCGCAGGTCGATAGCGATCTGGCGGCGGCGCAGTCGGCGTTGTCGGTGGTCAATGGCCAGATGGCCGGAACGCCCGCCAACATCCCCGGCGCAGCGGGCGCTGCCGCCAGCGCCGGCCCGGCGCGTGCGCGGCTCAATGCGATCCAGGGGCAGCTCGCCGATGCGCGGGCGCGCGGCTATACCGAGAACCATCCCGACGTCGTCGCGCTGCGCAGCCAGCTTGCGTCCGCGCAGGCAGCAGCACGTAGCGAACCGATGGTCGGCGGCGGTGGCGCCGCGTCGGCTTCGAACCCGGCCTATCTCGGGCTGCGCTCGATCCAGGCCGACAAACAGGCGCAGGTCGCGGCGCTTAGCGCGCGCAAGGGGCAACTCCAGCACGATCTCGATGCGATCAACGGCAAACTCGCTGGCGACCCCGCGGTCGCCGCGCAGCAGTCGCAGATCGATAACGACTATCAGGTGATGAAGGACAGCTATGCCAAGCTGCTGGCTGATCGCGAGGCGATCAAGCTGCGCGGCCAGGCGCAGAGCCAGACCGATTCGATCAAGTTCAGCGTAATCGATCCGCCGACGGCACCGCGCGTTCCTGCATCGCCCAACCGGCCGCTGTTGCTGACCGGGGTGCTGATCGCAGCGCTCGGCGCAGGCGTCGCGGTGGCTTTCGGGCTGACGCAGTTCAAGACGACATTTGCGACCGCAGGCCGGCTCGAAAAGGCCGCCGGGCTGCCGGTGATCGGCTCGATTGGCGCGATCGTCACCAAGGCGCAGCTCGCCCACCGGCGGCGGATGCTCGCCTATTTTGCCGGCGGGGTCGGTGCACTGGGCGCAGCCTATATCGGCTTGCTCGGGGTCGAGATGCTTCAGCGAGGATTGGCAGCATGAGCGATCCAACCCCGCGCAAGCGTCCCTCGCTGCTCGAACAGGCGGCAACGCGCTACGACTTCAACACCCATTTCCGTCCGCTCGACGATGTGCCGGCCGAGAAGCCGGTCACCACGCCGATCGCGCCAGTCGCGTCGCCTACGCCCGAGCCGCGTCCGATCGCGGCGCCGCGCGCTACGCCTCGGCCGGGTACCGAGGTCAAGATCGATCGCGCCTTGCTCGCCGAACGCGGCGTGCTCGTACCGGGTGCGCCGATCGGCGCACTGGTCGAGGAATTCCGGCTCGTGAAGCGCCAGTTGCTCACCACCGCGCGCGGCGTTCGCGTGCGATCTGGCGACCTGTCGCGGACGATCCTCGTTACGTCGGCACAGCCCGACGACGGCAAAACCTATTGCGCGCTCAACCTCGCCATCTCGATGGCGGCCGAGCGCGACCTCGAAATCCTGTTGATCGACGCAGATTTCGCCAAGCCCGACGTCATGGCGCGGCTGGGGTTGAGCGAGGGGCGGGGGCTGCTCGATGCGCTCGCCGATCCGCAGGTCGAGCTCGAGAGCTGCGTCGTGCGCACCGATATCCCGCATCTCAGCCTGCTGCCGTGCGGCACCAAGTCGAATGCCGATACCGAGCTTGTCGCGAGCGCGCGGACCGGCGAACTGATCGCGCAACTGCTCGCGGCCGATCCGCGGCGCGTGCTGATCTTCGATTCGCCACCGGTGCTCGCCGCATCCCCTGCTGCCGCGCTCGCGCATCATGCCGGGCAGGTGATGCTCGTCGTGCGCGCCGACCGCACCAGCGAAAGCGACCTGCGCGAGGCGATCGACCTGCTCGACGGATGCGAAGACATCCAACTCCTCCTCAACGCCGTGTCGTTCGCCCCCGGTGGGCGGCGCTTCGGCAGCTATTATGGACAACAGGAAGACGCGTCATGAAGTGCCGCCTCCGCTCCACTGCACTCCTGCTCGGGACTGGGCTCGCCGCGTTGATCGCGGCCGCACCGGCGCAGGCGCAGGACCAGCAACGCCGAACCCGCATCTCGCCGTATATCGAGATCGGGCAGATCGTGACCGCCGACCTCAAAAATGACGACGTCCTGACCTATTCGACGGTCGCGGGCGGGGTCGAGGCGTCGGTCCAGACTCAGCGTACGCAGCTGCAGGTCAGCTACCGCTATGAGCGGCATTTTTCCTACGCCAAGCGTGTCGGGGACGACGATCTGCACAATGGCCTGGCGCGAGGCAGCATCGCCGTGGCACCTAATCTCAGCATCGAGGCCGGCGCGATCGCGACGCAGACGCGTACCGATATTCGCGGCGCAGCACCGATCGCGCAGGTCGGCCAGCGTGACAATATCAGCCAGGTGTTCTCGGGCTATGTCGGGCCGAGCTATGCCGCGCATGTCGGCCCGGTCGGCGTCGCGGCGAGCTATCGCTACGGCTACACCAAGGCCGGTTCGCCGGGGAGTACCGGTGTCGCACCCGGCAGCCCGCGGCTTGACGTGTTCGACAGCTCGCAAAGCCACACCGTCAACGTCAGCGCGGGGGTGAAAGCTGGGGCGCTGCTGCCCGTCGGGATCAACGTCTCGGCCGCCTATGACCGCGAGACCGCCAACCAGCTCGATCAGAAGTTGGAGGACAAGGTCGTTCGCGCCGATCTCGTCGCGCCGGTTGCGCCGACGGTCGCGCTCACCGCGGGCGTCGGCTACCAGAATCTGCAAGTGCGCCAACGCGATGCCTTGGTTGACGCAAATGGGGTGCCGGTGGTCGACCGCCGCGGCCGCTTCCAGTCCGATCCTGCCTCGCCGCAACGCATCGCTTACGAGACCGACGGCTTGATCTATGACGCGGGCGTGATCTGGCGTCCGTCGGAGCGCACCACGCTGCAGGCACATGTCGGGCGGCGGTATGGCGGGATGACCTATTTCGGAACGCTCAGTTACGCCGCGACGCGCTCGATCTCGGTCAATGCCGATGTCTATGACACGGTCGAGACGTTCGGGGGGCAGTTGCGCAACAGCCTGGCCGGTCTGCCGACCTCGTTCCTCCAACAGCGTGCGGCATTCGGTCAGCAATATAGCGGCTGCACGTTTGGCGCGGCGGGCGCGGGGGCGGGCGGGTGCCTGAACGGCGCGTTGCAGTCGATTTCGACCTCGGCGTATCGCGCACGCGGCATCGATGCGGTGATCTCGGCGACGCGCGGCAAGCTCAATCTCGGCGTGGGCGCGGGCTATTCGAACCGCCGCTTCCTTGCGCCCGACCAGATCAACGCGGCGTTCTCGATCAACGGCGTCAGCGACCAGAGCTATTATGCCCAGGCGTTCGCCAACGTGCCGCTCACGCGGGTCTCCGGTATCAACGGGACGCTGATCTACAATTATTACGACAGCGGGATTGCCGATGCGCCGGGCGTGACAAGCGCCGCGGCGACCGCGCTCTATTATCACAATTTCGGTCGGATCGGCACGACTGCTTCAGCAGGCCTGTATTCGTTCAGCCAGAGCGGCGTCGCGGATCAGCTTTCGGCGACGGGCCAAGTGGGTGTACGGTATCAATTCTGAAACGCACGGGCGGATTTCTGTCATTGCGGGGATAGCAGCATGTACGAAGACTATTATGGATTGCGCGGTCGCCCGTTCCAGCTGACGCCCGACCCACGCTTCTGGTTCGAGACCGCGACGCATCGCAAGGCAATGGCGTATCTCGGCTATGGCCTGGCGCAGGGCGAGGGCTTCATCGTCATCACGGGCGATGTCGGCGCGGGCAAGACGACGCTGGTCGGCCATCTGATGGATACCGTCGATGCGACTCGGCTCCACGTCATCAAGATCGTCTCGACGCAGATCGAGGCCGAGGATCTGCTGCGGATCGTCGCGGGCGGGCTCGAGATCGAGAGCGACGGGCTGACCAAGGCGCAATTGCTCGTCGCGATCGAGCGCGGGCTGCGCGCGACCGCGCGTGCCGGACGCCGTACGCTGCTGATCGTCGACGAAGCGCAGGCGCTGCCCGTGTCGAGCCTCGAAGAGCTGCGGATGCTCTCGAACTTCCAGACCGGCAGCCATGCACTGCTGCAGATCTTCCTGCTCGGCCAGCCCGAGTTTCGCGAGCGGCTGCACGGGTCGGACCGGCTCGAACAGCTCCGGCAGCGCGTGATCGCGGTCCACCATCTCGATCCGATGGAGCGGGACGAGGTCGAACCCTATATGCGCCATCGCCTCGCCGTGGCGGGATGGACCGGGCGCCCGGGCTTCACGCCCGGCGCCCATGCGGCATTTTACGATGGCACCGACGGCGTGCCGCGGCGGCTCAACCAACTGGCCGGGCGCGTCCTGCTCTACGCAGCGATCGAGCAGCTCGAGACGATCGACGCGCACGCGGTGGCGACCGTGCTTGCCGACATTGCGGGCGACATGCCCGGCGTGAAGGCGATTGCGATCCCCGAACGCGAAGCGCTGGTCGCGACGCCGGAAGCCGAACCCGTGCCGAGCCTGGTGCCCGAACCGGATGCACCGGCCGTGCCGCACTCGGATCCGGTCGCTGCACCCGAGCCGGTGGCGGATGTGGAACCTGAACCCGAACCGGAGCTTGAGCCCGAGCTGGACTCAGAACCGGAGCCGGAGCTGGAGCCGGACTTCAAGTTGGAGCCCGAGCCCGAGCCCGGGCCCGACCTCGAAGCGGAAGACGAAACGCCGCATGCGCCCGATCCGGTCGTGCTCGCGGTCAGTGAGCCTGTCCCGGAAGTGCTCCCGGTGCCCGCATTCAAAGTGCGGCCTATCGCCGACGACGCGGAGGACCATCCGCCGATCGCGCCGCGCGAGGAGCCCATTGCATCGACAGACGTGGAGCCCGACACTACCCTCGCCGAGCAAGTCGCTGCGCTCACTGCGCGCGTCGAGGAGCAGGACGTCGCGCTGCGGCGCGTGTTGAAGTTGCTCGTCGACTGGGCGGAGTCGGGACAGGCGCCGGGCCTTGCCATGCAGCATGACGAGGACTGAGCCGATGCGCCACGCGCTGACGGTCGATATCGAGGACTGGTTTCAGGTCGGCGCGTTCGAGACGGTGATCGACAAACGCGACTGGGATTCGCTCACGCCGCGCGTCGAGCGCAACACCGATGCGGTGCTCGCGCTGTTCGGCGAAAGCGGCGTCAAGGCGACCTTCTTCACGCTCGGCTGGGTGGCGCAGCGCTACCCGGCCTTGATCCGGCGGATCGTCGAGCAGGGGCATGAGGTGGCGAGCCACGGCTGGGACCATGACCGAGTCTTCACGCTCGATGCCGCGCGGTTCCGCGCCGACATCGGCCGCGCGCGCGCAGCGCTCGAGGATGCTGCGGGCGTCGCCGTCACCGGCTACCGCGCGCCGAGCTTCTCGATCGATGCGCGCACGCCCTGGGCGTACGATGTGCTCGCCGAGGAGGGCTATGCCTATTCATCGAGCGTCGCGCCGCTCAAGCATGACCATTACGGCTGGCCCGAAGCTTCGCGCTACGCCTTCCGCCCGCTTGCCGATTCGCCGCTGATCGAAGTGCCGGTGACCGTCGCCGAATTCGGCGCGCGCCGGATGGCGACGGGCGGGGGCTTCTTCCGGCTCTTTCCGGCAGCCCTCACCGATTATGCGGTACGCCAGGTCAGCCGGGAGGCGCAGCCAGCGATCTTCTATTTCCACCCGTGGGAGATCGATCCCGGCCAGCCACGCGTCGCCAACGCGCCCGCGAAATCGAAGCTGCGGCATTACAGTCGGCTCGGCGCGATGGCGGGCAAGCTGCGCGGCTTGATCGGCCGGCATGACTGGGGCCGGATGGACGCCGTCGTCGCGGCGCTCGATCTGCCGGCGCGGGCGCGCGAGCCAGTCGCGTGACAGCGCCGTTGCTCGCCGCGCCGGTCGGCGTCCGGGCGATCGATTTGCGGGAGCCCGACGCGCGGACGCGGGTCGACGCGTTCTTGCGGGCGCACCCTGAGGCGACGCCGTTCCACCTGCCGGCGTGGAGTCTCGGCGTCGCGCAAGGCTGCGGGCAGACCAGCCACACGCTCGTCGCCGAGCATGCCGACGGGGCGATCGTCGGCATGCTCCCTTTGACCGAGATCCGCTCGCCGCTGTTCGGCAGGGCGTTGGTGTCGAACGGCTTCGCGGTCGGTGGCGGTATCCTCGTTACGAAAGTTGCGGCGATCCCTGCGCTGGCCGACGCGGCGTGGGCGCTGGCCGAGCGGCTCGGCTGCCCAACGCTCGAACTGCGCGGCGGACCGATCCCGGCCAAGGGCTGGCAAATCGACACGACCACCTATCTCGGCTTTGCGCGCGATCTCGCGGCGAGCGATGCCGACGAACTGCTCGCGATCCCGCGCAAGCAGCGCGCCGAGGTGCGCAAGGCGCTCGACGCCGATCTCGAGGTCGCGATCGGAAGCGCGCCCGCCGACCTCAAGGCGCATTATGCGGTCTATGCCGAATCGGTCCGCAACCTCGGCACGCCGGTATTCCCTAAGCGGCTGTTCCGCGCGGTGCTCGATCAGTTCGGCGACGATGCCGACATCCTCACCGTCCGCGCGAACGGCGAGCCCGTCGCGGCGGTGCTCAGCGTCTATTTCAACGGGACCGTCTATCCGTATTGGGGCGGCGGCACGCACGCCGCACGCGGGCTTCGCGCCAATGACCGGATGTATTTCGCGCTGATGGCGCACGCCCGGTCACGCGGCTGCACGCGCTTCGATTTCGGTCGCTCGAAGGCCGGGACCGGCCCTGCCGCGTTCAAGAAGAATTGGGGATTCGAGGGCGTCGCGCTGCCCTACGCCAAGCGCGCCGCGGTCGGCACCGAGGCGCGCGAGATCAATCCGCTCGATCCGCGCTATTCGCGCAAGGTCGACCTGTGGAAGAAGCTGCCGCTGTGGGTGGCGAACCAGCTTGGCCCGCACATCTCACGTGGCCTCGGCTGATGGGAGACATCCTCTTTCTCGGCCACCGCGTGCCGTATCCGCCCGACCGTGGCGACAAGATCCGTGGCTTCCACATCCTCAAATATCTGTCGGCACGCAAACGCGTCCATTTGATCGCCTTTGCCGACGATACGCGCGATCTCGCCGGCGAGACCGGGCTCGCCAAGATGACCGGCAACCGTTCGATCATCTGGCGCTCCAAGTCGCGCGTGCAGGCAGCGATCGAGGCGCTGCTGACGCGCAAGCCGACTTCGCTCACGTCGTTCGACAGCCGGTCGCTGCGGAGCGCGGTCGAGGCGCTGCTCGAGCGCCATGCGATCGACACGATCTACGTTTTCTCGAGCCAGATGGCGCAATATCTCCCGGCGCGCCCGCGGCAGACGGTCATCATGGACTTCGTCGACATGGATTCGGCCAAGTTCGCCGCCTATGCGAAGGAAGGCCGCGGCCCTATGGCGTGGGTGATGCAGCGCGAGGCGAGATTACTGTTCCAGTACGAACGCGCGATCGCCGCGCGCGCCGATGCCAGCCTGTTCGTCAGCGAGGCCGAGGCGCAGCTGTTTCGCAAGCGCAGTGGCGCGGAGCGCGTCCATGTCGTCGAAAATGGCATCGACACCGACGTCTTTGCACCCGACGCCTCGTTCACGCAGATCGAGGCGATCGAGGCGTTGATCGTCTTCACGGGGCAGATGGATTATCGCCCCAATATCGAAGCGGTGAGCTGGTTCGTCGCGGCGATCTTCCCGCACATTCGCATGCGCTTTCCGCACGCGCGCTTCGCGATCGTCGGGCGCGCGCCGAGCGAGGCGGTCAAGGCGCTTGGCAAGCAGCCCGGCGTGATCGTCACCGGCGAAGTCGCCGATGTGCGCGGCTGGCTTGCCGCGGCGTCGGTCGTCGTCGCACCGCTCAAGCTCGCGCGCGGCATACAGAACAAGGTGCTCGAGGCGATGGCGATGGCGCGGCCGGTGGTCGCGTCGCGCGCCGCGGCGGAGGGGATCGACCATGCCGACACGCTGCGCGTCGGCGAGAGCGTCGGCGAGATCGCCGATGCGGTGATCGCGCTGCTCGACGATCCTGCCGCAGCGGGACGACTGGGCCGCGACGCCCGCGCGCAGGTGCAGGCGCGCTACAGCTGGGAAGCAAGGCTCGCGCCGCTCGATGCGATCCTCGGGATCAGCGTCAAGGCGCCGCCGCGCCGCTCCGCGGCCTGAGCCGGTGACGATCGCGATGCCCGTGCCCGCGTCTGCGGACTCGCGCGCGTCGCTCGCGCCGCTGTGGCGGCGGCAGACGGTGATCCTGTCGGTCGTCGCTGTCGCGTTGCTCGCGCTGTTCCGGAGCGATGTCGCTGCGCTGACGACGATCTGGTGGACGAGCACGACTTTCGGGCATTGCCTGTTCATCACCCCGGTGCTCGCTTGGCTGGTGTGGCAGCGCCGCGGCGAGCTCGCGCAAGTCGCGCCGATTGCCTGGGCGCCCGGGCTGGCGATCGTCGCGCTTGGCGGGCTCGGCTGGCTGTTCGGCGATGCTGGCGGCGTCGCGCTCGCGCGGCACCTCGGGATCGTGATGATGCTGCAGGGGACGGTGGTGACGCTGCTCGGCCCCAATGTTGCGCGCGCGTTGCTCTTCCCGCTCGCTTATGCGGTGTTCCTCGTGCCCTTCGGCGAGGGGCTCGAGGAGCCGTTGCAGCGCGTGACCGTCGGCATGACGATGCCGCTGCTCCATCTGTTCGGTGTGCCCGCGCAAGTCGATGGCGTGCTGATCACGATCCCCAACGGCTATTTCGAAGTGGCCGAGGCGTGTTCGGGCGCGAAGTTCGTGATCGCGATGATCACCTATGGCACGCTCGTCGCCAACGTCTGCTTCGTGTCGTGGAAACGGCGTGCGCTGTTCCTGCTGGTGTCGGTGATCGTGCCGGTGGTCGCCAACGGCGTGCGCGCGTTCGCGACGATCTTTGCGGCGTATCATAGCTCGGTCGAGCAAGCGACGGGGTTCGACCATATCGTCTATGGCTGGGTGTTCTTCGGGCTGGTGATGGCGGCGACGCTGGCGATCGGCTGGCGCTGGTTCGACCGCGCGCCCGATGCGCCGGTGTTCGATCCCGCAAAGCTGCAGAGCGTCCCGCGATTGCGGCTCGACGCGGTGGTCGCAGCCGCGCTCGTGCTCGCGGTCGCGGCGGTGTTCCCGGCCTGGTCGAGCGCGATCGCGGGGCGGGCGCAAAGTCTGCCGGCGGAGATCGCGCTGCCGGAGGTGCCGGGCTGGCACCGCGTCGCGACGAGTACGCGCGCGGCCTGGTCCCCCAATTATCCGGGCGCCGACCATTTTCTGCTCGGGCGCTATGCCGATGCGGCGGGCGAGACGGTCGATCTGGCGATCGCGGTCTATGGCAGCCAGCAGGAGGGCAAGGAGATCGTCGCGTTCGGCGTCGGGCCGATCCGTGAGGACGATGTGTGGCTCCGTGTCGAGGATCTGCCCGATCTTGCGGGTGGGTCGGTGATCCGCGTCAGCGCCCCTGGCCCGGTCGAGCGGCAGATCGTAACGTGGTACCGTGTCGGCGATGCGCTGACGACCAAGGGGCCGATCGTGAAACTGGAAACGCTGAAGGCCAAGCTGCTCGGTGGGCCGCAGCGCGCGGTGGCGGTGCACGTCTCGGCCGAGATTCTGCCGGGGCATGACGCGCGGGCGGCGATGACGCGCTTCATCGCGGCGCTCGGTCCGATCGAGCGTGTGGCCGATCGTGCCGCCGGGATGTCGCGCTGATGTGCGGCATCGCCGGTCTCTATTATCCCGCGACCCCCAAGCCGGTCGATCCCGCGCGGATTCAGGCGATGGCCGACGCGCAGGCGCATCGCGGGCCCGACGGCTCGGGCGTGTGGACTGCACCGGGCGTCGGGCTCGGCCATCGGCGCTTGTCGATCATCGACGTCGTCGGCTCGCCGCAGCCGATGGCGAGCCAGGACGGCGCGCTGACCGTCACCTATAATGGCGAGATCTACAATTTCGCCGAGCTTCGCGCCGAGCTGCAGGCGTTGGGCGCGGTGTTCGTCACCGCTGGCGATACCGAGGTTTTGCTTCACGGCTGGGCGGCATGGGGGCCGGCGATGCTCGACCGGCTCAACGGCATGTTCGCGTTCGCGCTCCACGATGCGCGGCGACAGAGCCTGTTCCTCGCGCGCGACCGGCTGGGGGTAAAGCCGCTCCATTATGTCGAACTGGCCGATGGCGCGGTGGCGTTCGCGTCGGAATTGAAAGGGCTGCTCGCGCATCCGTTGGTGCGGCGCGTGCCCGACATCCGCGCGGTCGAGGATTATCTGGCGTTCGGCTATGTGCCCGACGATGCGTGCCTGGTCTCGGGGGTCAAGAAACTGCGCGCGGGGCATTGCCTGCTGATCGAGCGCGGCAAGCCGGTGCCGGCGCCGTCGCGCTGGTGGGATGTCGACTTCTCGAAGCGCGCGACCGGATCGGCCAAGGCGCTCGAGGACGAACTGACCGCGCTGCTACGCGAGGCGGTGACGTCGCGGATGGTGTCGGACGTTCCGCTCGGCGCGTTCCTGTCGGGCGGGGTCGACAGCTCGGCGGTGGTCGCGCTGATGGCCGAGGCGTCGCGCGGAGCGGTGCGGACGTGCACGATCGGTTTTGACGAGAGCAGCCTCGACGAGCGCAAATACGCCGACGAGATCGCGCAGCGCTTCGCGACGCAGCATCGCGAGCGGGTGGTGGCGGCGGACGATTTCTCGCTGATCGACACGCTGGTCCATGCGTTCGACGAGCCCTTCGCCGATGCCTCGGCGCTCGCCACCTACCGCGTGTGCGAGCTTTCGCGCGAGGACGTCACCGTCGCGCTGTCGGGCGACGGGGCGGACGAGGCGTTTGCGGGCTATCGGCGCTACAAGTTTCAGGCGGCCGAGGAGCGCGTGCGGGGGCTGGTGCCGGCGTCGGTCCGCACCAATGTGTTCGGCACGCTCGGCCGCTGGTATCCCAAGGCCGATTGGGCGCCGCGACCGCTGCGCGCCAAGACGACCTTGCTCGCGCTCGCCGAGGATGGCGCAGAGGGCTATGCGCGCTCGGTCGGCGTGACGACGCCGGCGTTGCGCGCGGCGCTGTTCACCGATGCCGCGAGGGCGGCGCTTGGCGGGCACCGTGCCGAGGATCGCTATGTCCGCTCGATGCGCGATGCGCCGGCGCGCGACGCGCTCGACCGTGCGCAATATGCCGACTTCCAGCACTGGCTGCCCGGCGACATCCTGACCAAGGCGGATCGTACGAGCATGGCAGTCGGCCTCGAGGCGCGCGAGCCGCTGCTCGATTATCGCCTGGTCGAGTTCGCCGCAAAACTCCCTGTCGGGATGCGGCTGCATGGTGGGCAGGGGAAGTGGCTGCTCAAGAAAGCAATGGAGCGCTATCTTCCCAAGGACATCCTGTATCGCCCGAAGATGGGCTTCGTAACGCCGATCAGCGCCTGGTTTCGCGGGGCGCTGGCGGATGAGGCGACGCGGCTCGCATCATCGCGCGTGCTCGCAGGAACGGGCTGGTTCAACGCCCCGACGATCGCGCAGCTCGCCGACGACCACCGCAGCGGCCGCGCCGATCATGGGCGGACGCTGTGGCAGCTGGTGATGCTCGAACGCGCGATGGCGCGGCTGTTCGGCTGAGCTAGCGGAATACCGCCAGCGCCGCGTGCAGCGTCAACGCGACGAGCATCAGCGAGCTGCCGAGGAAGAATGCGAACCGCACCGAGACCTTGTTGATCGTCGCCTGCCAGATGCTGTGCGCGATCCGCAACGCGACATAGGCCCAGGCGATCCAGGCGTTCGCGCCGTCACCAGTGCCGGTCAGCGCGATCACCCCGCACACCGCGTAAAACAGCGTCGGCTGTTCCATCAGGTGATTGTGATTGTGCGCGACCCACTGGATCTTGGGCGGCAGCCCGCGGTCGGCATCGGCGGGCTTTGTGCCGACCAGCGTGCCGAGATCGATCCCCGACGCCTTCATCGCCGGCAGGCGCGTCGCCAACATCCACAGCAGCATCACCAGCGTCCAGGCGATCATCGCCACGACCGGTTTCAAAATCTCGCTGTGCATGAAAAAGCCTCCCCCAATTGCTCGGGGGAGGCTGCCTCAGTTAGTCTTGCTTTGCAACGCAATCAGTCGAAGCTGGCACCCCAGCGACGCTTGACGCGGTCCTTCCACAGGCCGCGGTGGTAGGCGTCCGAGGCGAGGAGCGGCATGACCGAGCCGGCTTCGGCGAACACCATCTGCTCGATGCCGGTGTTGACCTTGCCCCACGAGGCCGCTTCCTGCAGCGTCGAGGACGAGCAGGCACCGTCGCGCACGTCGGCAACGGTGATCTGCACCGCGTACTTGTGGACCTGCACGTCGTCATGGCCGAGGATCTCGGCGCAGACGACGGTGTCCTGGATGAAGTTCTTCGGCACGCCGCCGCCGATCATCAGCAGGCCAGTGACACCCGCCTTGATCTTGATGTCGGTCAGCTCGCGGAAATCGGCGATCGCGTCGAGCACCATATAGGGCTTGCCCTCCTTGGCGCGGTCGACCTGATGCTTGACCAGACCGAAGCCCGCCGACGAGTCGACGAAGGCCGGGCAGAAGATCGGCACGTCATGCTCATAAGCGAGCTTGACGAGGCTGTTCTCCTTCTTGCCGTTTTCGACGAGATACTTGCCCATTTCGCGGATGAACTCGCGGCTCGAATAGGGCCGCGGCTCGAGCGAGTTGGCGATCTCGAGGATCGTGTGGTCGCAATCCTGGAGCTGCTCTTCGTCGATATACGTGTCGTAGATCCGGTCGATCAGCAGCGAGCGCAGCGTGTCGTCGTCGGGCACTTCGAGCGCCTGGTAATGCTTGTGGCCGAGGCCTTCGAAGAAATCCATGTCGACGATCGACGCGCCGGTCGCGACGACGCCGTCGATCATGTTGTTGCGCAGCAGCTCGGCATAGAGATCCATGCAGCCGCCAGCCGAGGTCGAACCGGCGATGACGAGGAAGATCGAGCAATCCTTGTCGGCGAGCATCTGATTGTAGATGTCGGTCGCGCGGCCGAGGTCGCGGCTGGTGAAGCTCATCTTCTTCATCGCGTCGACGATCGGGCGCGCGTCGAACTTGGTGATGTCGATATGCTCGACGGTGGTCGAGAGGAGCTCGGCCTTGCGGTTGGACATGTCGTTCATGGAAAACTCCCTAGCAAACAGCCGTCATCCCAGCGAAGGCTGGGATCTCCGGGGGCGGGCGAGACGCGCGCTTCCGGGAGACCCCAGCTTTCGCTGGGGTGACGGATCGTAATGGACTTGGCCTGTTACAGCGTGACGACGTTCGAAGCGACCTCTGGCTGTTCGTCGCCATACACCTCTTCGCCGTACAGCGACACCATCGGCTCGTCAGAGACGATTACCGTCTCGTCCGAACCAAAGCCGTTGAACGCGGTGCGCATCGCGGACCCGTAAGCGCCGAGCATCCCGATCTCGAGATAGTCGCCGGCCTTGACGTCGGCGGGGAGGTAGAACGGCCCCACCATATGGTCCATGTCGTCGCAGGTCGGGCCGTAGAAGCTGAACGGCATATCCTTCGAGCGGCTCTCGGGCTCGCGCAGCAGCTCGACCGGGAAACGCCAGCCGATATGCGCCGCATCGAACAGCGCGCCGTACGCGCCGTCGTTGATGTAGAGCTCATCGCCGCGACGCTTTTCGACGCGCACCACGATCGAGCTGTACTCGGCGCAGAGCGCACGGCCGGGCTCGCACCACAGCTCGGACGAATAGCTGACCGGCAGCGATTCGAACGTGCGGTGGATCGTCTCGAAATAGCGCTCGAGCGGAGGCGGCTCCATCCCCGGATAGGAGGACGGGAACCCACCGCCGACGTCGATCACGTCGACCGTGACCGCTGCCTCGACGATCGCCGCGCGGACGCGCTCCATCGCATTGGCATAGGCTTCGGGCGTCATCGCTTGCGATCCGACATGGAAGCAGATGCCGAGCGCATCCGCCGCCTGGCGAGCGCGGAACAGCAGGTCCTTGGTCTCGCCCGGCGCCGCGCCGAACTTCGAGGCGAGGCTCAGCTTGCTATGCTCCGACGAGACGCGAAGCCGGACGCACAGCGTCAGGTCCTCGGCGCCATCGGTCGCGTCGACGATCTTCTCCAGCTCTTCCACGCTGTCGAGCGAGAACGTCTTCACGCCATAGTCGAAATAGGCCGCGCGGATCGCCTCGGGCGCCTTGACCGGGTGCATGAAGCACAGGGTCGCGTCCGGCAGCGTCAACGCCACCAGCCGTACTTCGGCGATCGATGCCACGTCGTAATGCGTGATTCCGCTGTCCCACAGGATCTTCAACAGATCCGGCGAGGGGTTCGCCTTGACCGCATACATCGAGCGACCCGGGAACTTCTCCGCGAAGAACCGGGCCGCACGCGCAGCAGCGTGCGGACGAACGAGCGTAACCGGCTGGACCGGCTTCTGCTTAGCGATGTCGATGCCGGTAACGGCAGTCGAAGGGGTGGTCGCTAACCCCAGCGCGCGATGTAGATTGTGCAATTCAAGGGACCTCCAATGTCCGCAGACAAGTTCACGAAAACACTGCCTTGCGGTTGGAAGTCCCATGGGGCAGCGGATGGGCGAAATAGGGTCGTGCTTTTTCAATGTAAAGCGGTTTTGGACCCCCCGGAGGTGACACGTGACGATTTTAAGACAGCCGACCCGGGCAGGGGTGCGCGACGCCGCCGCCAAGGTCGCTGCGGTGGTGCCGGCAACGCCGCTGTTCGTCGTGGATATTCAAGGCGTTGCGGTCGCTTTCAAGGCCGAGTGTCTGCAGCCGATGGGCGCGTTCAAATTGCGTGGGGCGTGGCATCGGTTGACCGCGATCGAGCCCGATTTGCGGAGCAAAGGCGTGGTCGCCTTTTCATCGGGGAATCACGCGCAGGGAGTCGCGTGGGCAGCACGGCGGCTGCAAATGCCCGCGACGATCGTGATGCCCGCCGATGCGCCCAAGGCCAAGCGCGAGGGGACGCTCGCGCTGGGGGCCGAGGTGGTGAGCTACGACCGCAAGACCGAGAGCCGCGAGACGATCGCCGCGCGACTCGCCGAGGCGCGGGGCGCGGTGCTCGTGCCGAGCTTCGACGATCCGTGGGTGATCGAGGGGCAGGGCAGCGCCGGGATCGAAGCGGCCGCGCAGATGGCGGCGGCGGGGCTGGGGAGTGCTGCTCGCGTGGTGGTGCCGTGCGGCGGCGGCGGGCTCGCAGCGGGGCTGGCGCTGGCCTTGCCCAACGCGGACGTCACCGTGGTCGAGCCCGCGGGGTGGGACGACATGCGGCGTTCGCTCGAGGCGGGGTGGATCGAGCCCGTCGGCGATTCGCCGCCGCCGACCGCGTGCGACGCGTTGCAGACGATGCGGGTGTCGGGGCTGACCTTCGATGTGCTCGCGCGGCGGGGCGCGACGGGGGTTGCGGTGAGCGAGGCGGAGATCCGCGCCGCACAACGCTGGGCGGCGGAGCGCTTGCGGCTGGTGGTCGAGCCGGGCGGCGCGGTGGCGCTGGCGGCGGTGTTGAGTGGGAAGGTGGCGGTCGAGCCGGGGCTGCTGGTGCTGCTGTCGGGCGGGAATGTCGATCTGGCGGCGTATGGTGCGGTGCTGGCCGGGACGGACTGATCTTCGCGGTGCCGGGGGATCGGGAAGGGTCGACTTGGCGTGGGCCTAACGGTTAGGGTTCTCCATGACCGCCCTCGAAGGCCTTGCGCCTGCTCTTGCCATGCTCGCCGCCTTCGCCTGCCTGATCGGCGGCGGCATGTTGATCGCCAAGCGTCAGAACGTCCGCAAGGGTGTGCTCATGCTGGTGATGGCGGCGGTGCTGGTGGGGAACGTGGTTATCTGGACGCTGTAGCGCGATCCGCCGCTGCGCGTGCGACGAACCGTGCGGAGGTTGACTCGATTGACCCCTGGACATGGTGTTTACACCGGCGATCGTTTCCGTTTTGGCGCCAATGCGGTCGCGCAGGTCTGACGATTTCAAAGAGCCGTGCACGCTATACCATGGCGGCCGCCTTGTAGGACAGGGCCATGTCTGTTTTCGCCCAATAATGGACATAGGCCGGCTGAAATGTCTTTCTAATTCCGGGCGTTCGCATCTGCACGACATTTTCTCTAGTAAGCGCAGGCCGTCGTAAACAGATCTCGGCGAGCGACCGAACAAGAGAGAGCGTCGATCATGGACATTGCCAAAGCAAACGGGATCGAACTGGCTTGGGAGAGCTTCGGCAATACGAACGGTGAGGTTGTCCTCCTGATCGCCGGACTTGGCACCCAGATGATCCGCTGGACCGCCCCGTTCTGCGCCCACCTCGTAGCCCTGGGTTATCGCGTGGTGCGCTTCGACAACCGGGACGCCGGCTATTCGACGCACCTCGACGCTTACCCGGCCGTGAATTTCGGCGCGCTAGCTGCAGCGCTTGGGGCGGGAGAACGACCGGAGGTCCCGTACACGCTCTACGACATGGCGGCAGACGCGATCGGACTGATGGACGCGCTGGGGATTGCGCAAGCTCACATCGTTGGCCGGTCCATGGGAGGCATGATCGCTCAAATCATGGCCAGCGAGCACGCTAGTCGCGTCCTATCGCTCACCTCGATTATGTCGAGCACGGGCAACCCAGCGCTCCCGCAGGCAGCACCAGATGCCATGGCGATGATGATGCAGCCGATGCCCGACCCTTCCTTCGACCGAGCAGGCTTCCTGTCGCGAAGTTCGGCCTTCGCCAGACGCATAGCGGGCTCGGGATACCCTTTCGACGAGGAAGCCCACCGTGCGCTGGCTTCGGAAGAACTCAGCCGTGCCTACGATCCCGCCGGAACGGGCCGCCAGATCGCGGCCGTTGGCGTGACCGGAGATCGGCGCGCTCGGCTGTCGGCTGTTACTGCACCCACGCTGGTCATTCATGGAAATGACGATCCATTGTTCTTGCCGGACTGCGGCCGGGACACAGCCGCTTCTATTCCGGAGGCCGAACTCTTGCTCATCGCTGGCATGGGACATGACCTTCCTGTTGGTGTGTGGCAGCAGATCGCAGGGAAGATCGATAGTGTCGCGCGACGAGCAGCACCCGCATAGCGTACCTGACGGCAGCTATCCCGCCCCGGTTCTCCTGAAGCGTTCGACCGCTAACCATCAGGTTCTTGAAAACGGCATCGGCGGTCCGCCGCGGCAGAGCGCGATCAGGTGACAGCCATTTATCATGCGCGTCCACAAATCTCTGCTAACGGAGACCTTGTCGTGGGCTGATCGAGAGACCGCCTGCAAGTCCTGAGGCTTTTGAGGTCGTCCGCTATATGATCCTGTCGCTGCTGTTCGCGCTGCAATCTGAAACCTCGCCAGTCACGCCTATAGATCCAGATATCGTGGTACTTGCAAACAAGCTGCGCCGTATTGATGTCGATATGAAGCTGAAAAAGCGGGGCGGGATAGTGACCCTTGCAAGCTGCCGGGTAACGCGCCCATCGGGCGAAGTAGAACTCGATGCTATTCCGTGTGGTGTTGCGCAGCAATGCATGACCGAGGGGGTGGTGAGCAGAAGGCAGTTGGTTGCGTGCGTAGAAGATAAGTCAAATCGGAAAATTGACGCTATCGTCGCAGCTCGGCGCGAGGCAGCTACCAAACGTTAAGAGGTGTGCATGACCATCAACGTGTCGGCGTTCTCTTGAACCATCCTTTTTTGGGAAAGCCGGCGGCGCTCGACTACGTCAGCTATCCGCATTCGCCTGTCCAAAAGCGGACAGTCGGCTCACCACCAAACCCAGACATTCATCGCCCCGGTGAAAGCCGGGGTCGATATGTCGCGCGGCGCGCGGCGGATCGCAAACGGGGCGACCGCGACCTTCGCCTCGGTGGCGGTTTTGGGTGGCGGCAGCGAACGCCGACCGTCGCAGGCGTACCAGGCTAGCCACCGCGCGCGCGCCGATACCGGGCTTCCCACCCCACGCCGCTTGCACCAAGCGCCCTGCGGCGTAAGAAGAACCGACACCGTGTGACCCGAAAGCCGCTTATCTCATGACGATGACCTCCGTCGACTTCGCCAGCCTGCTCTGCTCGCGGCTCTGCCACGATCTGCTGAGCCCGGTGGGTGCGCTCAACAACGGGCTCGAACTGCTCGCCGACGAGCATGATCCCGAGATGCGCGCGCGCTGTCTCGAACTGCTCAGCGAAAGCGCCAAGGCGTCGGCCAACAAGCTCAAATTCTTCCGGCTCGCGTTCGGCGCGGCGGGCGGCTTTGGCGAGACCGTCGACGCGCGCGAGGCGCGTGCCGCGATCGAGGGGCTGTTCGGCGACGGGCACCGCGTCAAGCTCGGCTGGCTGGTCGAGGATGCGACGCTGCCCAAGCCTGCGATCAAGGTGCTGCTCAACCTCGCGCTGATCGCCGGCGACGCGCTGGTGCGCGGCGGGCAGCTCGATGTCGGGGCCGAGAGCGTGGATGGGCAGATCGAGATCGTGGTGCGCGCAGCGGGCCCGCGGATCGTGCTCGATGGCGAGATGCGCGCCGCGCTGACGGGCACGCAGGGCGATGCCGTCATCACCCCGCGCGCCGCCGCGGCCTATCTCGTCCATGCGCTCGTCGCCGAGGGCGGGGGCGGCGTGCAGGTATCGGATCCGGGCGATGCGGTGCTGCTGTTCGGGGCTGCGTTCAAGGCCGGCTGACCCCCCGCGACCGCCAAGCCCCGGCGCGGGCGGCGCAATTCGGGACGCTATACCCGCCCTTAACCATTCTTCGGCCATGGTCTTCCGTAGCGTTTCGCGGGGACTCATGGACGACCTTTTACAGGAATTTATCGCGGAGACGCGCGAGACGCTCGAGGCACTCTCGGGCGAGATCGTCGCGTGGGAATCAGCGCCGGGCGACCGTGACCGGCTCGATTCGATCTTTCGCTTCGTCCACACCGTCAAAGGCAGCTGCGGCTTTCTCGACCTGCCGCGACTTGCGCGGCTGAGCCATGCCGCCGAGGACGTGCTCGCCGCGGTCCGCGCGGGCGAGCGCACCCCCGATACCGCGCTCGTCAACGCCGTGCTCGCCATCGTCGACCGGATCGGCGAACTGGTCGAGGCGATCGATGCCGGCCATGCCGTCGATGATTCGGGGGAGGATCTGCTCGTCGCCGCGCTCGATTCCGGCGCGCAGGCCGCCGCGCCGGTGAGCGTGGTTACACCGAGCCGCGCGCCGAGCCGCAGCGTGCGCCTGAACGTCGACCTGCTCGACCGGATGATGAGCGGCATGTCCGACATGGTGCTGGCGCGCAACGAGCTCGCGCGGCGGCTGCGCGACGATGGCGCCGACCCGAGCGTCGAGGCGGCGCTCGAGCGGCTGTCGCTGACCGTCGCCGAGATGCGCGATACCGTCACGCGGACCCGGATGCAGAAGATCGATGCGCTGTTCTCGGCTTTGCCGCGGATGGTGCGCGATACCGCGGCCGAGCTCGGCAAGTCGGTGACGCTGCAGATCGAGGGGAGCGACGTCGAGCTCGACCGCGAGATGATCGAGATGATGCGCGATCCGCTCGTCCACATCATCCGCAACTCGATCGACCATGGGATCGAGCCGCCCGCGCTCCGCCGTCTGGCGAAGAAGCGCGAGAATGGCTGGCTCAACGTTTCCGCCCGGCAGTCGGGCAACCAGATCATCATCGAGATTTGCGACGATGGGCGCGGGATCGACGTCGATGCGCTGATCGCCAAGATCGCGCAGGAGGGCCGCCGCAGCGAGGCCGAGTTGCGCGCGCTGAGCCCACAAGCGAAGCTCGACCTGATCTTCGAGCCCGGCCTGTCGACCAAGACGGTCGTCACCGCGATCTCGGGGCGCGGCGTCGGGATGGACGTGGTCCGCGCCAATGTCGAACAGATCGGCGGGCGGATCGAACTGTTCAACACGCCGGGGACGGGCCTGCGGATCGCGATCCATGTGCCGCTGACGCTGTCGATCATGTCGACGATCGGCGTCGGCGTGCGCGACCAGCGCTTTGCGATCTCGCGGCAGGCGATCGAGGAGATCGTCCGCGTGGGCGGGCAGACGATCCGGATCGACCGGATCGGCGATACGCTGACCGCGACGGTGCGCGACCGGCGGATGCCGCTGATCGATTTGAGCGATATGCTCGGCTTTGCGCCGCTCGACCCGGCGATGCTCGTCATCGTCAGCGTGTCGGGGGGGAGCTATGCGCTCGCGGTCGACGCGGTGCTCGATCATGAGGAACTGGTCATCAAGCCCGCCGCGCCCGCGATCATGGCGACGGGGATCTATGCCGGCCAGACGCTGCCCGACAGCGGGCTGCCGATGCTGATGCTCGATTGTGCGGGAATCGCGCACGTCGCCGGGCTGGTGTTCACGCGCGCGACCGCGGCCGACGAGGACGCCGTGGTCGAGGCCGTGCCGGGGGTGCAGGCCTTGCTGTTCGAGGATCTCGACGGGTGCCGCCGGATCGTGCCGCTATCGGTGATCGACCGCGTCGAACCCGTCGCGACGGGTGCGATCCGCATGTCGGCGGGGCGGTTGCGGCTATCGGTCGAGGGGGGGATCATCCCGCTCGTCGCGCTCGGCGAATGGGCGGCGCTGCCGACGGTCTCGGTGCTGCGGCTGCGCGACGGCGCGACCGAGATCGCCTATGCGATCAAGGAAGCGCTCGACATCGTCGAATTGCCGAGCGCGATCGTGCCGGCGCATGCGGTCGGGCCGATCGCCGGCGTCGTCGCGATCGACGGCGAGCAGATCGAAGTGCTCGACCTGTTTTGGATCTTCTCGGCGCACGGCGGCGGCGAGGCCGAGCCCGACGCGCCGTTGTGCCTGCTCGACAGCGCCGAATCGGCGTGGATGACGACCTTTCTCAAGCCCGTGCTCGAAGCGTCGGGATACCGCGTCACCGATGCGCTTCGCCCGGGCGAAGTGCCGCGCGTGCTGGTGCGGATGGAAAGCGACGCCGCGCCGTCGGCGAGCCAGATCCCGGTCGTCCGGCTGCGGCGCGAGGCCGAAGGCGCCAGCGACACGATTTTCCGCTACGATCGCCCCGCCGTGCTGGCGGCGGTCGCGCGCTCGGCAGGAGGCCGCTGATGCCACTCTTCCTGATCGCGCAGATCGCCGGTCGCATCGTCGCGATCGAATCGGACCAGGTCGAATCGGTGGTCGATATCGGGACGATCATCCCGGTGCCGCGCGCCGACCATCACGTCCGCGGGCTTGCCGCTTTGCGCAGCCGCGTGGTGACCGTAATCGACACGCGTGCCGCGCTCGGGCTCGAGCCCGGGACGACCGCTGCGACGCGCGCGGTGATCACGATCGTCGAGGGGCACCATTATGCGGTGCTGGTCGATGCGCTCGACGATGTCGCGCCGTTCGAACTCGCGCCGCTGGCGGCGGGGATCGTGCTCGACAAGGGATGGCTGACCGTCGGGCGCGGGATCATCGAGCGCGACGGCGAGCCGATCCTCGCGATCGGCCTGGCGGCGCTCATTCCGCGCGGACTGGCGCTTGCGGCGTGAGATTAACGGGACGCTTACGCATTTCGGGCAAAGTCCGTCATAGCGTGCTCTAACAGGGTGAATTCATGAAAACCTGCCTCGTCGTCGACGATTCGAAGGTGATCCGCAAGGTCGCCCGCCACATTCTGGAGACGCTCAATTTTCGTGTCACCGAAGCCGGCGATGGCCGCGAGGCGCTCGATTCGTGCCTCGCCTGCGCGCCCGACGTCGTGCTGCTCGACTGGAACATGCCCGTGATGAGCGGCATGGATTTCCTGCGCGCGCTGCGCGACAGCGCGATCGAAAGCCGGCCCAAGGTGGTGTTCTGCACCACCGAGAACGGGATGGCGCACATCCGCGCCGCGATCGAGGCGGGTGCCGACGAATATGTCATGAAGCCGTTCGACCGTGAAACGCTCGAAAGCAAGCTTCAGATTGTCGGCATGGCCTGAGGGCGCGTGATGCCCCTGGCCCCCTCCATCAACGCCGGACGCACCATCGACGACTCGCCTCGGGTGCTGATCGTCGATGATTCGGCCGTGGCGCGCGCGGTGATCGCGCGGGCGCTGGAAGGCGGGCGCTTCATCGTCGCGGGCGCTGTCTCGAACGCCGACGCGGCGCTCGCGTTTCTGCGCGCGACACCGGTCGATGCGGTCGTGCTCGATATTGAAATGCCCGGGACCTCGGGGCTGGCGGCACTGCCCGATCTGATCGTCGCGGGGCAGGGGGCCAAGGTGCTGATCGTCTCGTCCGCTGCCGCCGAAGGCGCTGCCGCGACGATCGAGGCGCTCGCGCTCGGCGCGGCCGACACGCTGATGAAGCCCGGCGTGGGCGATTTCGCGGGGCGGTTCTCGGTTGCGATCGTCGAGAAGCTGCGCCGCCTGCTGGCGGTCGAAACCCCCGCCGAGACGCCGTTTGGGCTGTCGCCGCGACGCCCCGAATCGGATGGCGCCAGCGCTGCGCTCGCGACGGGGCAGGGGTTCGACATCGTCGCGATCGGCGCCTCGACCGGCGGGATCCACGCGCTCGCCAGCCTGCTGCGCGAGCTGCCCGTGTCGTTCCCGCTGCCGATCCTGATTACCCAGCATTTGCCGGGCTCGTTCATGCCGTTCTTTGCAGCCCAGGTCGCGATGATGGCGGACCGACCGTGCGACGTCGCGACCGATTCGATGCGGATCCGCCCCGGCCGGACGATCGTCGCGCCGGGCGATGCGCATATGCGCGTCGTCAGCACCGGCGACGGCGCCGCGATCCGGCTGACCAGCGAGGCCAGCAAGAGCGGCTGCATGCCCTCGGTCGATCCGATGTTCGACAGCGTCGGCGAGGTTTACGGCGCGCGCGCGCTCGGGATCGTGCTGAGCGGCATGGGGCGCGACGGGAGCGACGGTGCTCGCCGGCTGGTCGATCGCGGCGGGATCGTCCTCGCGCAGGATCAGGCGAGCTCGGTCGTGTGGGGCATGCCGGGCGCGATCGCGACGGCCGGGCTCGCCAGCGCGCTGCTGCCGCCGGCCGAGATCGGCCGTATCGTCGCGACGCGGCGACGTCCGGCATGAGCGATGGCAGCGACGCGCTGAAGTTCAACCTGCCGTTCGAACGCGCTTCACCTGCGGGCACGATGGGCGTGCTGACCGCGATCCTCGAGTCTCGCACCGGGCAGCAGCTCGGCGCGAACCGCGCGTGGCGGATCGAGACCGAGCTCACCCCGTTGATGCGCGACCTCGGGCTCGCTTCGCTCGAGGCGCTGGCGGTGGCGGCACAGCGCTCGCCGGCGATTGCCGAGCAGGTCGCCGACGCGCTGCTCAACCAGGAGAGTTCGTTCTTTCGCGACGCCGCGGTGCTCGATCTGGTCGCGAGAGCGCTCGCCGCGATGCGCGTCGACCATCCCGAACGGCGGCTGCGGATCTGGTCCGCCGGTTGCTCGTTCGGCCAGGAGCCGTTGTCGCTCGCAATGCTGTTTGCCGAACAGCCGGCGCTCACCGGGGCTGCGATGCCCGAGATCATCGCCACCGACGTGTCCGAGGCGGCACTCGCGCGGGCGCGCAGCGGGCGCTACTCGCAATTCGAAATCCAGCGCGGGTTGCCGATCCGCCGCATGGTCGAATGGTTCGACACCGATGGCACCGACTGGATCGCCAAGCCCGATCTCGTCCGCCGCATCGCGTTTCGTCGGATGAACCTGGTCGCCGGCGCACTGCCGTCGGGGCGCTTCGACGTCGTGCTGTGCCGCAACGTCCTGCTATATCTGACCCCCGAGGATCGCCGGCAGATCCTTGACCGGTTCGCCACGATCCTGCAGCCCGGCGGTGTGCTCGTGCTGGGTGCGGGCGAGACCACAATCGGCCAGACCGAGGCATTCCAGCCGAGCCCGACGTATCGCGGCCTCTACGAACGCGACGCATCGAGCGTTTGACGAGCTCGGCCACCAGCCGTTGCTGACGGGGTTCCTTGTCGCGCGCGTCCGTGCTTAAGCTCTGGTTTGGCTTGCGTAGGGACCTCCCCATGACGATCATCGAAACGCCCTCGCCCAATTTCGACGACCGCTCGCTGCCGGTGTCGATGATCGTGCTGCACTACACCGGCATGCAGACCGGACAGGCGGCGATCGACCGCCTGCGCGACCCGGAAGCGAAGGTCTCGGCGCATTATCTCATCGCCGAGGACGGTCAGGTGCTGCGCATGGTGCCCGAGGATAAGCGCGCATGGCACGCCGGCAAATCGTGCTGGCGCGGGATCGAGGACGTCAATTCGGCGAGCATCGGGATCGAGATCGTCAATCCGGGGCACGAATTCGGCTATCGCCCCTTCCACGAGGAGCAGATCGATGCGCTGATCCCGTTGGTTGCGGGGATCACCGAACGCCACGGGATCACGCGCGGCAACGTCGTCGGCCATTCGGACATCGCGCCGGCGCGCAAGCAGGACCCGGGGGAGCTGTTCCCGTGGAACCGGCTCGCCAAGGTGCGCCTCGCTTTGCCGCGACCGACCAAGAAGCTGCTCGATCCGATGTGGGCCGATGCCGGCTTCCTCGTCGCGCTCGAGCGCTTCGGCTATGACGTGCGCGACAAGCTCGCCGCGGTCGTCGCGTTCCAGCGGCGCTTCCGCCCCGAACTGATCGACGGCGTGATCGACGGCGAATGCCGCAGCATCCTGCTCGCACTGCTGTTGCCAAAGCCGCAAGGGGACGACTAAGGAACGCGCAGCCAGAGGGTCGGGCGGCCGCGGGTATCTTTGGATACGCGAGGAAAGTCCGGGCTCCGCGGAACGACGGTGCCGGGTAACGCCCGGCGGGGGTGACCCCAGGGACAGTGCCACAGAGAGCAGACCGCCGATGTCCGAGCTTCCCGCAAGGGGAGCGAGGAACAGGCAAGGGTGAAAGGGTGCGGCAAGAGCGCACCGCGCGACGGGTAACCGAAGCGGCATGGTAAACCCCACCGGGAGCAAGATCGAATAGGGGTGGCACATGGGCTTCGTTTCAGCTCGTCACCCGGGTTGATTGCTTGAGGCGGCGTGCAAACGTCGTCCTAGAGGAATGGTCGCCTATCCCCGTCGCATGGCGGGGGGGACAGAACCCGGCTTACAGACCCTCTGGCGCTTTTTCGTTTTCGACGCTTTTCATGGGCGTTTCACAAAAGCGTCATGGCGCTATCGCACCGCGATGCTTAGATGGCCCGCTATGGCGCGTACATCATCACGATCGGTCGACTGGGGTTTTCCGCGCTGGCGCGCTTATGGCGAGGCTGGCAGCGAAGCCGCGACCGTGCGGTTGTGCGACCGCCACGGCTGTACCGAGAAGGGCGATTGCCCCGCGCCGAAATCGCCCAACAGCCCGGAACGCTGGTATTTCTGCCAGGTCCATGCCGGCGAGTACAATCGCGGCTGGAATTATTTCGAAGGCCTCAGCGCCGAGGAAGCCGCCGAGCGCGAGCGTGCCGAGACGCAGACCGCCGAAGGCTATACCGAATCGCGCCACAATCAGTGGGCGGGGCGCGGTGACGGCAGCCGATCGCGCGACGAGATGCGCGCGCTCGAGGTGCTCGAGCTCGAGGTGGATGCCGAATTCGACGCGGTGCGCGTGGCGTGGCGGCGGCTGGCCAAGTCGAACCATCCCGACGTCCGCCCCGGTGACAAGGAGGCTGCGGCGCGCTTCCTCGCGATCCAGGCGGCGTATGACGTGCTGAAAGCGGCCGAGGAGCAGCGCCAGTGGAAGCCCGAGGCTTGAAGACCGTCCGTTCGGACTGGGCGAACACGCTGCTGGTCTGCAAGAAATGTTCGAAGAAGATCGGCGGCGGGTTCGGGCCGAAGGGCAAGACCGGGCTCGCCAAGGCGCTGCGCGCCGAGCTTGACGTCGCCAAGGGCCGCAAGGGCTCGCTCGGGATTATCGAAGTGAAATGCCTCGGCGTGTGTCCGAAGGGTGCGGTGACGGTGGTGAACGGTGCGGCACCGGGCGAGTGGCTCTTGGTGCGCGAAGGTCTGCCGATGGCAGCGGTGGCCGCCGAGCTTGGGCTTGGCGCAGCGCCCGATAAGGGCATTGCGCGAGACTAGACGCTCCGGCGTCGCCATCTGGCATTCGTTAAGCGACCATGGTGCTGCGACTGCGCTCGCACCTAGCGCCGGGTCTCTCCCCGAGCGGCGAGCGGGATGCGCTCGACGATCTGCCCGAGGCGGGTGCGCAGCGTCGTGAAGGTGGGCGTGTCATCCTGCGTCTTCCCGAGCCGGACGAGCACGAGCTTCTGATCGGGCGAGGCGATGACGAACTGGCCGAGATGGCCGAGGCACGACACCAACGAGGCGGGGCCGTGGCCGGGGAACAGCGCGGGTCGCCGATCGACCCCGCCGGGCCGGTTGAGCCAGAGCTGACCGCCATATTCGCGATTGTCGGGCGACGGCGTCTTCATGAAGGCGAGCCAGTCGGGCGCGACGATCTGCGTGCCGTCGGGCGCCTTGCCCGCGAGCAGCACGCTGCCGAGCCGGCCATAATCGTCGAGCGTCATGTAGATCAGCGATCCGCCGATCTGCGTTCCCGCGCCGTCGAATTCGAACCGAGCGCTGGTGATGCCCGCGGGGGCGAACAGGCGGCGCTCGGCAAACGCCTGATATGCGCGTGCCCGCGCGCGGGGATCGGTGCTGGCGGTCAGCGTGCGCGTGATGATTTCCGACAGGATCAGCGTCGTCAGCGAGCTGTATTCGAACTTCGCACCGGGTTTGGCCTCGAGCTTCGCACCGATCGCGCGCGCTGCCATCGCCTGCGATCCGCTGACGAACAGCACTTGGTTGGTGTCCGACGCTTCGACCGGATCGCCGACTTCGGTGTGCGCCAGCCCTGACGCCATGTTGAGCAGCATCCGCAGCGTGATCGCACGGCGCGGATCGCCCGCTTTGTGCCATTCGGCGATCGGCGCGGGGGCATCGAGCGCGAGCTTGCCGTCGGCGACGAGGTCTCCGACGAGCAGCGCGGTGACGGTCTTGGCCATCGACCAGCTGATGAAGCGCGTCGCATCGGAATAGCCCGGCGCATAGCGTTTCGCGACGACCTGCCCGTCGCGGAGCAGCAGCGCGGCGCGCGTTTCGCCGACATCGGCGCTGAACAGCGGCGCGAGCGGGCCGGGGTCAGGGGCGGCGACCGATCCGGTCGCGAGCAGTGCGCTCGCCAGCATCAGCCAATGGCTTTTCATTCGCATGGACCAAGACTAGGCTCGGCCGTGATGAATGCAAGACGCCTGATTCTTGGGTCGTTGCTCGCCATGGTGCTGGTCGTGGCGGGGGGCAGCTATGCGTGGGTGCGTGGCCATCGCGCCCAGCTCGAGCTCGGCGTCGGCTACGCCGCGCGAGTCGCGTGCGGGTGCCGCTATGTCAGCGGCCGGCCGCTCGGCGATTGCCACAAGGATTTCGAGCCGGGCATGGAGCCGATCCGGCTGTCCGAAGATCCCGCGACGCGCACCGTGACCGCGTCGGTCCCGCTGATCGCACGGCGCAGCGTACGCTACGATCCGGTGCTCGGCTGCCAGCCGGAGCGCTTTACGGGGACTCCGCTCGTCGTGCCGCACTGAGCGCGCGCGGGCATCAGGCGTCGGCGTAGCGCGCGGCGGTGTCGCGGATCAGCGCGATCATGTTGGGAATGCCTTGCGTACGGTTCGAGCTCAGCTGGTTCTTGAGATCGAACGGCGCGAGCTCGGTCGGGATGTCGGTGGCGAGGATCGCCGCGGCGGGCTGATCCTGCACCGCCAGCAGCACGAGCGCGATGATCCCCTTGGTGATCGCAGCGTTCGAATCGGCGAGGAAATGCAGCGTGCCGTCGTCCTCCGCCATCGGATAGACCCATACCGAGGCCGAGCACCCGCGCACCAAGGTCGCATCGGTTTTGAGTGCGTCGGGCATCGGTTCGAGCTCGCGGCCGAGATCGATGAGGAGCCGGTAACGGTCGTCCGCATCGAGGAAGCTATATTCGGATTCGAGATCGGCGAGGGTTTGCATGGCGTTTGCTATACCGCACCCTCCGAGGGTGCCAACCCCAACCGTCGCCCCGGCGTAGGCCGGGGCCGCTGGCTTGTGTGCGGGGCGGGTGCAGCGCGCCCGACATAGCGGCCCCGGCCTGCGCCGGGGCGACGGATTACAAGTCCACGCCCGCCGCGATCGCCTCGAGCTTGCGGATGCGCTCCTTGAGGTCGGCGATCTCGATCCGCGCGCTCGCATTGGGCAGCGGTTGCGCTGGTGTCGGATCGCCGAACGCGTGGAGTTCCTGCTGCTTGAAGGCGAGCCAGCCGCGCCAGCCGGTCAGCGCGGCGCCGGTCAGCATCGCAAGCCCGGCGAGGCCGGCGGTGGCCATGGTGATGTAGAAGGTCGGGTCGGTCATCATCCCTGCTCCTGCAAAAAGGGTCATCGGTTAGGGCCGGTCGCGGAGCTTCTCGATCTCGCGATCGAGGCGGGCGCCGCTGTCGTTGTTGTCGGTGGCGAGGCGTTCGAGCACGGCGAGCCGCTCCTTCATCGCCCGCAGTTCGTCGCGCAGCCGGTCGTTCTCGGCCTGGGCTGCGGGATCGTCGCGGAAGCGGACGTCCTCGCCATGCTTGGTGTGGACCACGCCGTAGCGCGCCATCAGCACGCGGCCGAGCGTGACCACGACGATGATCGCGACGACCATTTCAAACGGGTTCATTTGGGTCACTCCTTCAAAAGGGTGGAACTGGACCGGCTTATTCGGCCGGGACGGCGGCTTCGCGAAGTTTGCGGCGGCGTGGGCGGTCGACGCTTTCGGTCGCCCAGACACCCCCCGCCGTAACGACGGCGAGCACGATAAAGAATGCGATCATGATATCCTCGGGGAGAAAGAGTTTGTTTGTAAAGAGTTAGTTGAGCGGTGCGTCGCGCAACCGGTCGATTTCATGCGAGAGGTCGACGCCGCGGTCGGTGATGATCCGTTCGAGCACGCGGACGCGCTGTTCGAGCCGTTCGGTCTGCGCGGCATATTGCGCGGCCTTTTCGGCGACCAGCGTCGCTTCGATCTCCATGCGGCGCTCCTGATGGCGCAGCCACGGGCGGACGATGAAGATGCCGATCACGGCGCAGAGCGGGATGCAGACCGCGAAGATCGGGATGAGCAGTGCGATGGGGAAGCCCATGGCGGTATCCTTTCGGGATCAGCGCAGCGCGTCGATTTCGCGCGAGACACGCTCGGCGGGATCGGTGGCGATGCGTTCGAGCACCGCGAGGCGCTCCTCGAGCCGGCTGACCTGGCCGTGCAGCTTGTCGTTCTCGGCCTTGAGCAGGTCGGTCTGGCGGGTCAGGCTGAGATCGTCGCCGCGGTGGATCAATTCGCCCTTCTTTGTCTCGATCGGATAGCCGTGCTTGGCACGGACCCAGGTGTTCACGACCCAGGCGACGGGTCCGACCGTGATCGCCGCGACCGGGATCAAAAGTGCTAGGTTGCTCATGTGTTTTCCCCTGTTTGGCTTTGCCCCAAGCCCGGATCAGATCAGCGCAGGCTGTCGATCTCGTCGGCGAGGCGTGTGTTGCGGCTGGTGTACATCATCTCGATGTCGGCGAGGCGACGGTCGATGTCGCGGAACTTGCTGCGGACTTCGGCGGTCGAGCGCGTCGGATTGGCGCGCACGCCCTGCCAGAACTTGGCGTCCTCGGCGCTGTCGTAGAGGCCGAGCGGCTTCTTGTCGGCGACGCAGGCGATGATGATGTACGCCAGCAACACCCAGCCGCTGGTGACCAGCGTCAGCATCGCGGTGCCGACGCGGACGAGCGTCACGTCGATGCCGGTGTAATCGGCGATCCCCGAGCAGACGCCCAGCCATTTGCTGTTCTGCTTGTCGAGGTAGAATTTGGTGCGGCTGGCGGACATTTCAGTTCCTCCGTGCTGGATCATATGGGGTGGGCTCGGCGAGCGGCATGCTCGCGCGCCATTCGGGGTGATCGACGGCGATGATCCGCTCGACCGTGCCGAGGCGCTCCTCGAGCCGGCGGGCGAGCGAGTAGAGCTCGTCGAGCAGCTTCTCGTCTTCGTTGGTGATCTTGGGCGCCTGCCGCCACTTGGTGATGTAATGCAGGATCACCCAGGGCATCCCGATGAAGAGCGTGCCGCAGACGGCGATGGGGACGAGGACGTCCTCCACCTCAGCCGTCCTTTCCGACGCGGGCCTTCATCGCGGCGAGTTCGGCCTCGACCTTCTCGGCCGATTTGAGCTCGGCGATTTCCTCGTCGAG
This sequence comes from Sphingomonas sp. AAP5, assembly GCF_004354345.1. Lineage (NCBI taxonomy): Bacteria > Pseudomonadati > Pseudomonadota > Alphaproteobacteria > Sphingomonadales > Sphingomonadaceae > Sphingomonas > Sphingomonas sp. AAP5. Next base: position 847,075 of record NZ_CP037913.1, read on the forward strand.
CGTCTTGGGCGGGGCGCCGAAGCCGGCGACCTCGGCGCGGCCCTCGGCCATGTCGACGCGGCGCTCCATGATCTCGAAGCGGCTGAAGGCGTCCTGCATCTTGGGGCCGGCATAGAGATCGCGCAGCTTGAAGCGGTTCTGCGCGCTTTCGAGCCGCGTCGCGATCGAGTTCTGGCGGGTGCGCGCCTCGCGCAGCTTGCCGGTGAGCTTGGCGATGTCCTCTTCCGAGCTGCGCAGCGCCTCGTCGAGGACGCTGATCTCGCCGCTGAGCTGGCCGGCCATGTCGGCGGCCTTCTGCTTCTCGACGAGCGCAGCCTTGGCGAGGTCCTCGCGGCCCTTCGACAGCGCGAGCTCGGCCTTTTCGGTCCAGCTTTCCTGCAAAGATCCGAGCTTGCTGATGTGGCGGCGCATTTCCTTCTGGTCGGCGATGGTGCGCGCGGCAGAGGCGCGGACTTCGACCAGCGTTTCCTCCATCTCGAGGATGATCATGCGGATCATCTTGGCGGGGTCTTCGGCCTTGTCGAGCAGGTCGGTGAAGTTGGCGGCGATGATGTCGCGGGTTCGGCTGAAGATGCCCATGATGTTACTCCTTCGAGGGTACGCAGATACTGGCGAGAAAACTCAGGCGATCGTGTGGATCGCGGCAGGGGCGGCAGTGGCCGGGCCGACGGTGCCGACGATGGCGACCGACCCTATCAGGACGGTGGCGACGAGGGCGACGAAGATCTGGGCGACCGAGTTGCCCGACTTATATTCGCTGTTCATTTCGTATCTCCTTGGCGGAAGTGCGGAGCCCCGTGGGGCGATGCCAACAGCTTTGCAGGGAGCGTGCCAGTTTTCGAAATGGCGGATTTGCGTGGGTTTGGGTGTGGTAGTTAAAAAACACACTTGCCAAGGCTTGGGATTTTACGCCAAGCGTTGGGAATGGAGCGAACGACCCAAGTGATCGGACAATCGGGCGCGTTTCTCGACGCGCTCGAACTCGCCAGCCGCGCGGCGGCGCTCGACCGGCCGGTGCTCGTGATCGGCGAGCGTGGGACGGGCAAGGAACTCGTCGCCGAGCGCCTGCATCGCCTGAGCCCGCGCTGGGACCAGCCGCTCGTCATCATGAATTGCGCGGCGCTGCCCGAGACGCTGATCGAGGCCGAGCTGTTCGGGCACGAGGCGGGCGCCTTCACCGGCGCGACCAAGGCGCGGGCAGGGCGCTTCGAGGAGGCGCATCGCGGCACGCTGTTCCTCGACGAGCTCGGCACGCTGTCGATGGCGGCGCAGGACCGGCTGCTGCGCGCGGTCGAATATGGCGAGGTGACGCGGATCGGAGCGTCGCGGCCGATGCGCGTCGACGTCCGCATCGTGGCGGCGACCAACGAGCATTTGCCCGACAAGGTCGCGCGGCACCAGTTCCGCGCCGATCTGCTCGACCGCTTGAGCTTCGAGGTGGTGACGTTGCCGCCGATGCGCGCGCGCGTGGACGACATTCTGGTGCTGGCCGAGCATTTCGGCCGGCGGATGGCGTCCGAGCTCGGGCGTGACCATTGGCCGGGCTTCACCAAACCGGCCGAAGCGGCGCTGGTCGCGTACCAATGGCCGGGCAACGTGCGCGAGCTGCGCAACGTCGTCGAGCGTGCGGTGTATCGATGGGATCTGGACGGGCCGATCGACGCGATCCAGTTCGACCCGTTCCACTCGCCGCACCGGCCGGCGACGATGGTGTCGCTTGCCGAGCCCAGCGCAGTCGCACCAACGGCACCGCCCGTCGCAGCCCCGCCGTCCGCGGCAGCCGCGGAACCGATGGATTACAAGGCGCGGCTCGCGCGCTTCGAGTGCGAGATGCTGCAGACGGCGATGGCCGAGAACCGCTTCAACCAGCGCGCGACTGCCGAGGCGCTCGGCCTCAGTTACGACCAGCTGCGCCACGCGCTGAAGCGCCACGGGCTGATTTCGGGCGCGGCGACAGAATCGGTTGCGTAACGAGCGGGCGGGACCCATTTGCCGGGCCTGACGTTTGCGTATCGAGCTTTACAGGAGAAGACCCATGGCTTTCGAACTTCCCCCGCTGCCTTATGCCTATGACGCGCTGGAGCCGACGATCTCGAAAGAGACGATGACCTTCCATCATGACAAGCATCACGCGGCCTATACCAACAAGCTCAACGAAGGCGTCGCCGCCGACCCGAAGCTCGAGGGCAAGACGATCGAGGAAATCCTCGGCATGATCTCGACGCTGCCGCCGCTCGTGCGCAACAATGGCGGTGGTTTCTGGAACCACGACTTCTTCTGGAAGATCATGGGCCCGGCAGGTTCGACGCAGCCTTCGGGCGCGCTCGCCGAGGCGATCACCGCTTATGGCGGCCTCGACAAGCTCAAGGAAGATTTCAACACCAAGGGTGCGGGCCAGTTCGGTTCGGGCTGGGCGTGGGTGATCAAGGACGAGAGCGGCGCGCTGAAGGTCGTCTCGACGCCGAATCAGGACAACCCGCTGATGGACGACGCCAAGGACAAGGGCACGCCGATCCTCGCCAACGACGTGTGGGAGCATGCCTATTACCTCACCTACATGAACGACCGTCCGGGCTATCTGAAGGCGTGGTGGGACGTGGTGAACTGGGACGAAGCCGGCAAGCGGTTCGACGCGGCCTGAGCCACAGCGGCGGTTCAAACGATTGCAGTTGCACGCGGTGCAGGTGGTAGCGCGTACATTGCAGTTGCTAAGGATCCTGCTGCAGTGCACAAAGAGTGTGCCTTTCAGGCATCCTCTCCTAAAACTTTCACGGCCGGTCGAAAGACCGGCCTTTTTTTTGTTTGTGCGGCTGGTATAGCTAAAGCGCTGTCGTAGCGCCGGATCAGAACACAAAAGACGGATGAGGGGCCGCCGGTCAAAACCGGCAACGGCGACACGATCGTGCGGGGGATCGAGCGAATGCGCTCTCCCCCGCGATTTCCTGAGATGCCTGAGGGATTGTTTTTCCTCTCCCGCGCGCGGGAGAGGCTACGGAGACTTGGTCCGCCTCCTTCAGGCGGACCTAGTCGCAGTCGGTGAGGGCCTTCTGCTGGACATGCGCCGACGAGAAGAAGACCCTCACCCAACCCTCTCCCATGAAGGATGGGAGAGGGCTAAACGGCTTCACTCCACTGGCGGGACGGGCGGGTCGTCCTGCGTGTTGAAGCCGTGCTTCATCAGCATCGGGACATTGGCGAAGGCGAAGATCAAGGTCAGCGGGATCACGCCCCACAGCTTGAAGCCGAGCCAGAAGGCGTAGCTGAATTCGTGGCGGACGATTTCATTGATGACCGCGAGGAAGGCGAAGAACACCGCCCAGTTGATCGTCAGCTTGCGCCAGCCGGTCTCGTTCAAGCCGGGATAGGCAGCTTCGAGGAACAGGCTGAGCAGCGGCCGTCCGGTCACCAGGCCGAAGACCAGGATTGCCGAGAGCATCGCGTAGATGACCGTCGGCTTGATCTGGATGAATTCCTTATTGTGGAAATAGAGCGTCAGCCCACCGAACACGAGCACCAGCGTGCCCGTCAGCCACAACATCGGCGAGATCCGGCCCGAGCGGACGAGCGAATAGATCATCGCCGCGATGCTCGCGATCATGAACGCGGTCGTCCCCGCGATCAGTTTGACCATGTCGATCCCGGGCGTCAGGAAATTGACGAGGAAGAAGATCGCGATCGGGCCGATGTCGATCGCCAGGCGCTGCCCGGCGCCGAGCGGCTTCTTGGGGGAGGTAGGGGTCATTTGCGGACCCCTTCCACGCCGGCGATGATCCGCGCAACCTCGTTCGCGTCGAACGGGCGCAGATCGCCCATGCCTTCGCCGACGCCGATCGCGTGGATCGGCAGGCCGTATTGCTCGGCCGCCGCGACGAGCACGCCGCCGCGTGCGGTGCCGTCGAGCTTGGTCATGACGAGCCCGGTGACGCCGGCATCCTTCTTGAACACCTCGATCTGGCTGAGTGCGTTCTGGCCGGTGGTCGCGTCGAGCACGAGCAGCACGTCGTGGGGGGAATCGACGTTGAGGCGGCCGAGCACGCGGCGGATCTTCGAGAGTTCGTCCATCAGCTCGCGCTTGTTCTGCAGGCGCCCGGCGGTGTCGACGATCAGCACGTCGATGCCCGTCGCCGTCGCCTGCTTGACCGCCTCGTAGACGATCCCCGCCGCGTCGCCGCCTTCCTTGCCCGAGATGATCGGCACGCCGGCGCGCTCGGCCCAGGTGGCGAGCTGGCCGATCGCGGCGGCGCGGAAGGTGTCGCCGGCGGCGAGCATCACGCCGTAATCCTGTTCCTTGAGCAGATGCGCGAGCTTGGCGATCGTCGTCGTCTTGCCCGAGCCGTTGACGCCGATCACGAGGATGACGTGCGGGCGCGGGAAGCCGGTGATCTCGAGCGGCTTGGCGACCGTATCGAGCACCTTCTCGATCTCCTCGGCGACGACGAGGCGGATGCCGAGATCCTCCATGTCGCGTTCGAACACGCCGGTCGACAGGCGGTGGCGGATGCGCGCGGCGGTCTGCGGGCCGAGATCGGAGGCGATCAGCGCTTCCTCGATCTCGTCAAGCGTCGCGCGGTCGAGCGGGCCCGTGCCGAGCCCGGCAAGATTGCCGAGCAGCCGGTCGGAGGTGCGCTTGAACCCGCCGAGGAGTTTGTCGTGCCAAGTGGGGGTCATGCGATGATCTCTTGCAACTGCAACGGATTTTCCTTCCCCGGCGAAGGCCGGGGCCCAGGAGAAATGGCGGATGGTGGTGAGGGCTGGACTTCCCCACGGCCGTTCCACGACTGAGCCCCGGCCTGCGCCGGGGAAGCGGGGAGGGGAATGGCGCGAAGCGTGCTGCCGTTGGTGTCGATGATGCGAACGGTCTGCACCACCCCGACTGCCCGCGTGTCAAAGCGCACCTCGGCGAAACCGGGCGTATGGCCGCGATCGCCCGGTCGCTCGACCAGCACATCCTGCGTCGTGCCGATCAGCCCGCGCAGCCACACCGCCTTGCGCCGCGCGCCAGCTTCGCGCAGCAGCGCCGCGCGCGCCTTGCGGACGGGCACGGGCACCGCCGGCATCCGTGCGGCAGGCGTGCCGTCGCGCTCCGAATAGGGGAAGATGTGCGCGTGGACCACGTCGCAATCGTCGATCAGCGCGAGCGTGTCGGCGAACATCGCGTCGTCCTCGGTCGGGAAGCCGGCGATCAGGTCGGCGCCGATCGTGATGTCGGCGCGCGCCGCCTTGAGGCGTTCGACCAGCGCGACGCTTTGGGCGCGCGCATGACGGCGCTTCATCCGCTTGAGGATCAGATCGTTGCCCGCCTGGAGCGAGAGGTGGACGTGCGGCATCAGGCGCGGTTCCTGCGTCAGCAGCGCGAACAGGCGATCGTCGATCTCGATCCCGTCGAGCGACGACAACCGCAGCCGCTCGAGCGCGGGAACGTGGCGGAGGATCCGCTCGACCAGCTGCCCGAGGCTCGGCGCCCCGGGCAGATCGGGGCCGTAGCTGGTGAGGTCGACGCCGGTTAGCACGATCTCGCGGTGGCCCGCATCGACCAGTCCCGCGATCCGCTCGATCACCGCGCCGGCCGGAACCGAGCGGCTGTTGCCGCGGCCGTAGGGGATCACGCAGAAGGTGCAGCGATGGTCGCAGCCGTTCTGCACCTCGACAAAGGCGCGCGCGTGCGCGGCGAAAGCGGGCGCAAGGTGCGAGGCGGTTTCGCGGACGCGGAGGATATCGCCGACGATCACCGGATCGGGGGCTGCCCACGCTTGCGCCGTCAGTTTCTCGGCGTTGCCGAGCACGCGGTCGACCTCGGGCATTGCGGCGAAGCTCGCCGGGTCGATCTGCGCGGCGCAGCCCGTTACCACGAGTTGCGCCAGAGGCCGCTCGGCCCGCGCGCGGCGGATCGCCTTGCGCGTCTCGGCGACCGCGCCGTTGGTGACGGCGCAGCTGTTGACGACGACCAAATCCCGCCCGCCAACAAGCGCACGGATCGCTTCGCTTTCGGCGATGTTGAGGCGACAGCCGAGGGAGATGATCTGCGGATCGGGCATTGCGTCGCGATCTAGGGGGCGTGGGGCGGTAAGTCCATGCTGCTGCCCTCGCTTCCTTCCCTCCTCCCCTCCCTTCTAGAAGGGCAGTGAGAGGTCAGCCCGCGCGGCGTTCGTCGGGCTCGCCCGCTTCGCTCGCCGCGTTCTGCAACAAGCGCCGCTCGGCGAGCAGTCGCCGCGTGTTGGCGATGCTCGTCGGGCGTCCGTAGAGATAGCCCTGGCCCTTGCCGCAGCCGAGGCCGCGCAGCCGCTCCTCGACCGCGAGATCCTCGATCCCCTCGGCGGTGATCGGCAAATTGAGGCTGTCGCCGAGCCGCGTGATCGCGGTGACGATCGCGGCGCTTTCGGTGTTCTCGGTCATCGACATGATGAAGCTCTTGTCGATCTTGATCCGGTCGAACGGCAGCGCGCGCAAATGCGCGAGCGACGAATAGCCCGTCCCGAAATCGTCGAGCGCGAGCCGGATTCCCTGGTTCTTGAGGCTGCCGACGATCGATTGCGCGAGCGGGAGATTGTCGAACAACGCGGTCTCGGTGATCTCGATCTCGAGCCGACTGGCGGGGAAGCCCGTCTCGGTCAGCACCTTGATGATCTTCTGTGCGAGCCACGCGTCGCGCAGCTGGCTCGGCGAGATGTTGACCGACAGCGACAGCGCCGCGTCCCAATCCTTCGCGGCGAGGAACGCCTGGCGCATCAGCGACAGCGAGAGATCGGCGATCATCCCGGTTTCCTCGGCGATCGGGATGAAGGTGTCGGGCACGATCAGCCCGCGCGTTGCATGTTCCCAGCGCGCCAGCACTTCGAACCCGCTCAGCCGGCCCGTCGTGAGATCGATCTGCTGCTCGAAATAGGGGACGATCTCCTGGCGCGGGATCGCGTTGCGCAAGCCCACTTCGAGCTCGTTGCGCGCCTGCAGCTCGCGCTCCATCGACAGGTCGAACCAGGCGAAGCGGTTGCGGCCCGAATTCTTGGCGGCGTACATCGCGATGTCGGCCGAGCGCATCAGCGCGTCGATGCTCGCGCAATCGAAGTCCGAGCGGGAAATGCCGACCGAGACCGAAATGTGCAGCTGCAACCCCTCGATGCGGAACGGCTGGGCGAGTTGGCTGACGAGCTTTTCGGCGATCCGCTCGACGGTCGCCGGGTGGGCCGCATCGAACAGGAGGGCGCACGCGAATTCGTCGCCGCCGAAGCGCGCGGTGAGCGCGACGCTCGGCATCGCCTCGGCGATCTGCAGCGCGACCTGCTGGAGCAGCGCGTCGCCGGTCGCATGGCCGTGCATGTCGTTGACCATCTTGAAATGGTCGAGATCGAGCATCAGCAGCGCCATCGCCTTGTTGCGCGCCTGCGCCCGCACGAACATCGCGGCGCCTTCCTCGGCCAGGCTGCGGCGGTTGAGGAAGCCCGTGAGCGGATCCTTGGCGGCGAGCATCTGCGCGCGCTCCTCCGCGGCGGTGCGGATCGTCACTTCATGCGCGAGCTCGCGGTGGCGGCGCCAGCCGAACAGGATCAGCGCGACGTTGAGCAGCAGCGCGATCACCAGCGTCTGGTCGGGCCCTTCGCCGCCGTAGAAATAGCGCCGGACGGTGGTCGACAGCACCGAGCTGCCAGTCCCGACGAACAGCAGGATCGAGGCGACCGTGATCGCGCCGTTGAGGATCTCGCGGCGTTTGGGCGGGGCAGAGCTGCCCGCGTCGCTCGGTTCGCCACGTATCTCGACCGTCATAGAAAGCTGTCCACCCCACACTGAACCTGTCTCTTGTCATGACAGCCGTGTAGATCGCGTTAAGCCCGACGGTTGCGCGACGCATCGAAACGGCGTAGGGCGCGCCGATCGTTCCTGCACTGGAGCGTAAGGGCTGCCCCATGGGGCTACGCCGGCCGACGAGGTTTCGTCCGCCGGCGTTCTTTGCGTTACGGTGCGGCGGCGATGTTTTGGAAGGGTTTTTTCGGATGTTCGAGAGCCTGAGCGACCGTCTTGGCGGTGTGTTCGATCGGTTGCGGGGGCGCGGTGCGCTCACCGAGGCAGACGTGCGCGGCGCGATGCGCGAAGTGCGAGTCGCGCTGCTCGAGGCCGACGTCGCGCTGCCGGTGGCACGCGATTTCGTCGACAAGGTTACCGAAGCTGCGGTCGGCCAGAACGTCCTGCGCTCGGTCACGCCGGGGCAGCAAGTCGTCAAGATCGTCAGCGATGCGCTGACCGAGATGCTCGGCGCAGAGGCCGCCGAGCTCGAACTCGGCGTAACGCCGCCGGCGATCATCATGATGGTCGGCCTGCAGGGCTCGGGCAAGACGACCAGCACCGCGAAAATCGCGCTGCGGCTCGCCAAGCGGCAGGGCAAGAAGGTGCTGATGGCGTCGCTCGACGTCAATCGCCCGAACGCGCAGGAACAGCTCGCGGTGCTCGGCACGCAGGCCGAAGTCTCGACGCTGCCGATCGTCGCCGGCCAGCAGCCGGTCGATATCGCGCGGCGCGCGGTGCAGGCGGCCAAGCTGCAGGGCTATGACGTCCTGATGCTCGACACCGCGGGTCGTCTCCACGTCGACCAGGCGCTGATGGACGAGATGCGCGCCGTCGCCGACGTCGCCAAGCCGAACGAGATCCTGCTCGTCGTCGACTCGCTGACCGGCCAGGACGCCGTCAACGTCGCGCAGAACTTCTCCGAGCAGGTTCCGCTCACCGGCATCGTGCTGACCCGGATGGACGGCGATGCGCGCGGCGGTGCGGCCTTGTCGATGCGTGCCGTCACCGGCAAGCCGATCAAGTTCGCCGGCATGGGCGAAAAGCTCGACGCGCTCGAGGCGTTCGATCCCAAGCGTGTTGCCGGCCGCATCCTCGGCATGGGCGACGTGGTCGGCCTCGTCGAGCGCGCGGCCGAAGCGATCCAGGTCGAAGACGCCGAGAAGATGGCCGCCAAGATGGCCAAGGGGCAGTTCGATCTCGACGATCTGCGCGCGCAGCTCAAGCAGATGCAGCGGATGGGCGGCATCGGCGCGCTGGCGGGCATGATCCCGGGCATGGGCAAGGCCAAGGGCATGGTCGACCAGGTCGGCGGCGAAAAGGTGCTCGTTCGGATGGACGCGATCATCACCTCGATGACCGCCAAGGAGCGGCGCAAGCCCGAGCTGCTCAATGCCAAGCGCAAGATCCGCGTCGCCAAGGGCTCGGGGACGACCGTGCAGGACGTCAACAAGCTCCTGAAGATGCATCAGGAAATGGCCAACGCCATGAAGAAGATCAAGAAGATGGGCGGCCTTGCCGGCATGGCCAAGATGTTCGGCGGTGGCGGCGGCATGGGTGGCCTCGGCGGTGCGCTCGGCGGAATGGGCGGGATCGACCCGGCCAAGATGCTGAGCGGCGGCGGGGGCGGTCTTCCCGGCCTCGGCGGCGGCCAGACCAAGCTTCCCCCCGGCTTCGAGAATTTGCTCAAGAAGAAATAAGTTCAACCCGATCATCAGATTAAAGCAAGAAGGTACTCTATCATGGCAGTCAGCATTCGTCTTTCGCGCGGCGGTTCCAAGAAGCGCCCGTATTACCGCATCGTCGTCGCCGATGCGCGCGCACCGCGCGATGGCCAGTTCATCGAGAAGATCGGCACCTACAACCCGCTGCTCGCCAAGGATGACGAGAAGCGCATCGTGCTCGACACCGAGCGTGCGACCTACTGGCTCGGCGTCGGCGCACAGCCGACCGACCGCGTCGCCCGCTTCCTCGACGTGAAGGGTGTGCGCGAGCGCGCTGCCCGCAACAACCCGAACAAGGGCAAGCCCGGCGAGAAGGCCGTCGAGCGCGTCGAAGAGCGCCAGAAGAAGCTCGACGATGCCGAGGCCGCCAAGGTCGCAGCAGCCGCCGCCGAGGAAGAAGCCAAGGTTGCAGCCGCTGCCGCTGCGGAAGAGGCCAAGGCCACTGCCGCTGCCGAGGCTGCTGAAGCCGCTGCCGCTGCCAGCCAGGCCGAGACCGAAGCTGTCGTCGCTTCGGAAGTAGAAGCCGCGACCGAAACCCCGACCCCGGAAGCCGAAGCCGTTGCTGAGGCGACCTCGGAAGAAACCCCGGCGAACGGCTGATGCAAAAGGACAACCCCGTCACGCTCGCCGTCATCATCGGCGCGCACGGCGTGACGGGGGAGGTCCGTCTCAAGGTCTTCACCGAGGATCTTGCCGCGTATACCGACTTCAACGGCGGCACGCTGTCGTTGAAGTCGGTGCGCCACGGCAGCAACGGCATGATCGCGCGGATCGCCGAAGTGACCGACCGCAACAAGGCCGAGGCCTTGCGCGGGACCGAGTTGACCGTACCGCGCTCGGCGCTGCCGCCGCTTGAGGACGGCGAATATTATCACACCGATTTGCTGGGCTTGCCTGCGGTTTCGACCACGGGCGAGGCGCTCGGCCATGTCGTCGCGATCGACGATTTCGGCGCGGGCGACGTGATCGAAATCGAACGGCCGTCCGAGGACGGCAAGCCGGGCAAGCGCTTCATGATCCCGATGAACGCCGACGCGGTGCCCGAATGGGATGCCGAAAAGCTCGTCGTCGAAGTCGGCTTTATCGTCTGAGCGGCTGTCGCTCGTCGAGCAGATTGCGGATCGTCGTCGCGGCGACGCCGGCTTCGCCCATGGCGTGGCTGATCTGGTCGAGCCCCTTCACGACATCACCCGCCGCGAACAGGCCGGGGATCGAGGTCCTCTGGTGGTCGTCGACCTCGAGGCAGCCCTCGTCGGTTGCGTTGGCGCCCGCCGCGACCGCGAGCTTTGACCGGATCGTCGAGCCAAGCGCGGGATAGATGCTGTCGAAGCTGAGTTTGCCGTCTGGCGTGGTGACGACGATCTGATCGCCCTCGACCTGGATCGGCGTGCAAGGCCCGTCGCGGTGGACGATGCCCGCTTCGTCGAGCTTGGCGCGGCAGCTGTCGTCGAGATCGTGCGCGCCGCCGGGGGCGATCAGCGTCACGTCGCGGGTATAGCCGCGCAGGAACAGCGCCTCCTTCATGCCGTGCGTGCCCGTGCCGACGATGCCGACGCGCTTGTCGGTTGCCTCATAGCCATCGCAGATCGGGCAATAGCGGATCAGGCCGCGTTCGAGCGCTGCGTCGTGCACGGCGTCGTCCATCGTCGGGCGGAGGTTGACCACCCCCGTCGCCAGCAGCACCGAACGCGTAGGGAAGCTGCGGCCTTCGACCTCGACGGTGAAATCGTCGCCGCGGCGGACGATCGCGGTGACTTCTGCCTCTTCGCGCAGTGCGCCGAATTCGGCCGCTTGTTCGCGCATCAAGCGGAGCAGTTCGGTGCCCTTGATCCCGCCGGGATAGCCGGCATGGTTGTGCGTCCGCGGGATCAGCGCCGCGCGGCTGCTGCCGCAATCGAAGAGCCTGATCTTCAGATGAAAACGCGCGAGATAGATCGCGGCGGTAAGGCCGGCGGGACCGGCGCCGATGATGATGCAATCGTCCATGGCTGCGATACGCGCGAGAGAGCAGGGCGTTCCTTGACGGGTTTGCGGAATGTATATACGCCTTGTATATACGGAGTTTGAGATGGGCGACGAATACACTGCTAAAACCTTCAAGTCCGGCAACTCGGTCGCGCTGCGATTGCCGAAGGCGTTGGGCGTGAAGGAGGGCATGGAGATGAAAGTGCGTGAGGATCGCGGCAGCTTCATCGTCGAGCCGGTCAACATCCCCAAGCGTAAGTTCAATATCGATAAGGTCTGGGGTATCGGCCAACATCTCGACCTGAAGCCCATCGCGAGCGAAGATCGCGTTTTTGAGCATCGCACCTTGCTGTCGGACGATCCTGATTGGCTTGCGCCGGTCGAACCTGAAGCGTGAAGTATCTTCTCGACAGCAATATCATCATCGCAGCGATTTCGGCATCGAGTTCTCGGTTGCGGGAGCGGATGGCGATGTGCGACGAGGATGATATGGTTACGTCGGCGATTGCCTATGCCGAGGTCGCGCATGGCGCGATGAATGGCAAGCCGCCGCCGCTCGACATTATCGACGCGTTTCTGGAGAGCATCCCGGTACTGCCGTTCGATCAGGCATCGGCTCGGATTTATGCAGCGCTTCCCTTCGTTCGGGCAAGCTACGACAGGCTGATCGCGGCGCACGCTCTTGCTTGCAAGCTGACCATTGTCACCGGGAATGTCCGTGACTTTAAGGGTATTCCCGATCTTTGTGTCGAGGATTGGACGCTGGCATGACCTTCGCCGCGACTATCCTCACGCTCTACCCCGAGATGTTCCCCGGACCGCTTGGCCTGTCGCTCGCCGGCCGCGCGCTCGGTGAGGGCAAATGGAGCCTCGACGCGCGCAACATTCGTGATTTCGCGACCGACAAGCACAGCACGGTCGATGGCACGCCGGCGGGCGGCGGGGCGGGGATGGTGCTGCGCCCCGATATTCTCGCCGCAGCGATCGACAGCGTGCCCGCCGGGCGACCGCTGCTCGCGATGACGCCACGCGGCGCGCCGCTTACGCAGGCGCGTGTGCGCAGTCTGGCCGAAGGGGCTGGCGTCACCATCCTGTGCGGGCGGTTCGAAGGCTTCGACGAACGCATCTTCGGCGCGCGCGAGATCGAGGAAGTGTCGATCGGCGACTATATATTGTCGGGCGGCGAGATGGGCGCGCTTGTCCTGCTCGATGCTTGCATTCGGCTGCTCCCCGGCGTAATGGGCGCGGCTCACAGTGGCGTGGACGAGAGCTTCGAAACGGGGCTGCTCGAATACCCGCAGTACACCCGACCTTATGAATGGGAAGGGCGCACGATCCCCGAAGTGTTGCGATCGGGGGATCATGCGAGGATTTCGGCATGGCGCAAGCACATGGCCGAGACCGAAACACGGCTAAGGCGGCCGGATCTATGGGAGCGCCATGAGGGTGCTCGGGTCCAGTCGCCCTCTGGCGCGCGACGAACGAAGAAGGACGCATGAGATGAATCTCATCCAGACGATCGAAGCCGAGAACATCGCGAAGTTTCTCGAGAACAAGAAGATCCCCGAATTCCGCCCCGGCGATACGCTGAAGGTCGGCGTGAAGGTGGTCGAAGGCGAGCGCACCCGCGTCCAGAACTACGAAGGCGTGTGCATCGCGCGTTCGAACAAGGGCATGGGTTCGAACTTCACCGTACGGAAGATTTCGTTCGGTGAAGGCGTCGAGCGCGTTTTCCCGCTGTATTCGCCGAACATCGACAGCATTGAAGTCGTCCGCAAGGGCGCGGTGCGTCGTGCCAAGCTGTATTACCTGCGTGGCCGCACCGGCAAGTCGGCGCGTATCGCCGAGCGTCGCGACACGCGTCCGGCCAAGACGGTCGCTGCCGCCGAGTAATCGGATCGCCAGCGCCGCAAGGCACAGGAAAGGGCGCGGGGATTTCGATCCCCGCGCCCTTTTTGTTTGTGCTTAGGCCTCGGCGCGGACCAGGGGCGCGTGGCGGTCGACCAGGATCGCGCTTGCCTGGTTGAGGCCGATCAGTTCGACGATCGTCCCGTGGCGCCGCATCTTGGTGACCAGGTCCTCGAGCGTGCCGACCGCGGTGACGTCCCACAGATGCGCGCGCGTCAGGTCGATCCGGACGGTCCGCGCCGTATCGCGCAGATCGAACTGATCGGCGAAGATCTCGGCGCTGGCGAAGAACACCTGCCCTGACACGGTGTAGCTGCGCGTATCGGTCGCCGGATCGAAGGTGGTCTCGACGCGGAGCAGCTTGGTCACCTTGAAGGCGAAGAATACGCCGCTGAGCAGAACGCCTACGCCGACGCCGGCGGAGAGATCGTGCGTCGCCACCGTCACCACGACGGTCGCGAGCATGACGACGCCCGAGACCTTGGGATGCCGCGCCAGATCGGCGAGCGAGCTCCACGAGAAGGTGCTGATCGACACCATGATCATGATCGCGACCAGCGCCGCGACGGGCACCTGCGCGACCCAGGGCCGCAGCGGCACCATGATGACGAGCAGGAACACCCCCGCCGCGAGTGTCGACAGCCGCCCGCGGCCGCCATAGCGGACATTGCCGACGGTCTGGCCGATCATGCCGCAGCCCGCGATCCCGCCGAACAGCCCGGCCGCGACATTCGCCAGCCCGAGCCCGCTGCACTCGCGCGCCTTGGAGCTGGTGGTGTCGGTGAGATCATCGACGACGCTCGCCGTCATCATCGATTCGAGCAGGCCGACCGCGGCCATCGCGAAGGCGTAGGGCGCGACGATCCGCAGCGTCGCCCAGTCGAGCGGGACGTTCGGCAAGGCGAACGCGGGCAAGGATGTGGGGAGCCGACCGAGATCGGCGACGGTGTGGATCGGCATAGGGAAGGCGATGCTGATCGCGGTCAGCACGACGATGCAGATCAGCGGTGAGGGGATCGCGGTCGTGATGCGCGGGAGGAGGTAGATGATCGCCAGGCCGCCCGCGATCATCGCATAGGTGTGCCAGGTGACGCCGAGCATCTGCGGCACCTGCGCCGAGAAGATCAGGATCGCGAGCGCGTTGACGAAGCCCGTCCGCACCGAGCGCGAGACGAAGCGCAGCAGCACATCGAGCTTGAGCAGCCCGAACGCGATCTGGAGCAGGCCGGCGAGCACCGTCGCGTAGAGCAGGAATTGCAGGCCGTGGCCGTGCACCAGCGCCGCCGCGACGAGAGCGACCGATCCGGCGGCGCCCGAGATCATCGCTGGGCGCCCGCCGACAAAGGCGAGGACGATGCCGATCACGAACGAGGCGAACAGGCCGACTTCGGGGTCGATCCCGGCGACGAACGAAAAGGCGATGACTTCGGGGATCAAGGCAAAGGTGCCGACCAGACCGGCGAGGAGGTCGCGCCGGGCGCCACCGATGCCGCTGAACCATTCGGCGCGATACCGGGAAAGGGGAGTGCTATTCATAAAAAAAGTGTCCGCAGAAATCGCAGCTGCGCCGTCTCTCTGGAGCGGCGTCGAAATTTGGAGTGCGATGTGCGTTGTCCGGCGGATCGGCGGCCGGAATAGCCACCCGGATTTGCACCGGGTCCTTGCGAGTGCGCTCTAGGTACTGCGGTTTGTGCTGCGGCGCAACACGGTGGGCCGCTAAAGGACGCGGAGGCCCAATTCTCCCAGCAACTGCCCGGCTTGCTCGCGCGAGATCGTCGCGCCGCGGAACTGGCGCGCATCGACCAAAGCGATCCCGCCGAGATCACAGCCGCGCAAGTCGGCGCCGTCGAAGCGGCATCCCGCGACCCCTGCGTCGCGCAGGCTGCACGCCTCGAACACCGCCGCGCGAAAATCGCTCTTGCGCAGATCGGCCTGGCCGAAGTCGATCTTGCGCAGCGTCTGCTTGCGGAAGGAGAAATTGGGCAGCTTGGCGTTGATCAGCAGCACTTCGTCGAGGCGCAGGTCGAACGCCTTGGCGTCGGACAGGTCGGCGCCGGTGAGCTTGCAGCGCTCGAAGCTGGCGGCGGTCAGCGTGGCACCACGCAGGCTCACGTTGTTGAGATCGCTCGCCTCGAAGCGCGCCTCGGCGAGATCGGCGCGGGTGAACTGCGCGAAGGCGGCGCGGCACGAGATCCACGCCGTCGCCTCGAGCCGCGCGCCCGATAGATCGGCGCGGCGCAGGCTGCACCGCTCGAAGCGCCAGTGCGACAGGTCGAGCCCCGACAGGTCGGCGTCGTCGAGGTCGCAGTCGAGGAGATGCTGCGGGCCGTGCGCGATGAGGCGTTCGAGATCGGCGCGCTGCAGCGGTTCTTCGCGCGACACGGTGGGGAGGGGGGCGGTCATCGCTCCTCCTAGCCCGATGCGCCGCGCAGCGCGACCTAGCGGAACGCGATCAGCTTGACGCTCTCGGGCAGCGGCGGGGTGGGAGCGTCGGGATGGTCGAGGCGCGCGGCGATCGCTTCCATGATAGGGGCGATCACCGCGCCGTCGGGATGGTGGTCGGCACCGCGGATAACTGCGCTGAAGCGGTCGCGCTTGGCGAGGAACGCGGCCTTGTGGAGTTCCTGGCCCATCGCGACGGGGACGGTGTCGTCCGCGAGGCCGTGGATCAGGAAATAGGGTTCGTCGAGCTTGGGCACCGCAGCGAGATTGTCGTAGCGATCGGCGATGAAGCTGCGCGCGAGCTTCGGTGCCATCGCGCGCAGGCCGGTGAAGGTGCCGATCGTCACCAGCGCGTCGAGCTTTTGCCGCATCGCCAAGCCGAACGCGACGCCGCCGCCGAGGCTGTGGCCGATAACGATCACGCGGTTGCTGCCGGCAAGGCGCTTGGCCTCGGCGTAGAACGCGTCGGCATCGCGCCCGAGGCCGGCCTCGTCGGCTCGGCTGGGATTGCCCGAATAGCCGCGATATTCGGCGGCGACCACGCCATAGCCCGCGGCGATCAATGGTGCGAACCAGTCGAGCGAGCCCATCGCGCTCGACGCATTGCCGTGGAAGACGAGCAGCGTCGGCTTGCCCGGCCGCGGTGCGATTTCGGCGCCGGTGATGGCGAGGCCGTCGCTCGTCGTCAGCGTTACCCGCTGCGCGCCCGCTGGGAGCGGCGCCGCGGCGATCGGGGCGGTCGGCGCGGGGTAGATCCGGTCGTGGATCAACTGGCTCGACACGGGGCTTGCCGCCGCGACGAGGAGCGCGGCGCCGAGCGCGACCAGACGGATACGTCTCTGTTGCATCGAATACCCTCGCAGCGCGGCTTTCCTTCCGAAAGCGGGATTGTGTAATGCTTGCATAACACACGTCATCGCGCTATACTTTTCGCGATTTGAGGCCATGGGGGGAAACATGTCCGACGTCGCGATCACCACTGCCGCCGAACCCGATGGCGCGCCGCGCATCGCGGTGCTCGATATCCTGCGCGGGGTGGCGATCCTCGGCATCCTGTTCATGAACATCAACGACATGGGGCAGTCGCTCTATGCGTCGTTCGACGACATTCGCCATCTCGGCTGGTCGGCGAGCGATCAGGTGGCGTGGTGGCTGCGCGAGGTGTTCGCCAACGGCACCGCGCGCTGCATGCTCGAGATGCTGTTCGGCGCGGGGATGGTGATCCTCACCGACCGTGTCGCCGAACGGGCGGGCGAGAGGGTCGTGCTGCGGCGCTACTATGTCCGCAACCTGATCTTGTTCGCCTTCGGGCTCGTCCATGTCTTCATCCTGCTCTGGCCTGGTGACATCCTGCACACCTATGGGCTCGCGGCGTTGGTGGCGTTCCTGTTCCGGCGGTTGCGGCCGCGGCTGCTGATCATGATCGGGCTGACGCTCGCGCTGTTCCAGCTCGTCGGCGGCGGCTATTTCGGCTATTATCAGACGCTGCAGACGCGTGCGCAGGTCGCTGCGATCGAGGCCAAGGTCGCGGCCGGTGCCAAGCCGACCGCCGACGAGCGCAAGCTGCTCAAGAGCAAGGCCGAGAAGACCAAGAAGCGCGCCGAGACCAAGGCCAAATCGCGCAGCGACATTGCGGCGGAAGACGCCGCGCGGACCGGCACCTTCGCGACCTGGGCAGCGGCGCAATGGCACAGCTTTCTCGACATAGAATCGCAATTTCTCGAAGTGCTGTTCGTCTGGGAGGCGGCGAGCGTGATGCTGCTCGGCGCGGCGCTCTACAAGCTCGGCATCCTGCAGGGGCGGCGGTCGCGGCGCTTTTATGTCTGGATGGCAGTCATCGCCTATGGTGTCGGGATCCCGCTCCGCATGATCGGCGCGCACGAGCAGATGCAGTTCGGCAACGGCCCCTACACCTTCTGGGCGAGCTACGAGATTGCGCGTCAGGCAATGACGCTCGGGCATGTCGCGCTGATCAACCTGCTCGTCTCGACCGTGTTCGGCGCGCGGCTGTTGCGGCCCTTCGTTGCGGCGGGGCGGACCGCGCTGTCGATCTACATCGCGCAGACGCTGATCTGCCTGTGGGTGCTGTATCCGCCGTTCGTGCTCGGCCTGTACGGCAAGATGAGCTGGGGGCCGCTGATGGTAACCGCGTTGGTGATCGACGCGGTGCTGCTGGTCGGCGCGAACCTGTGGGTGCGGCAGTACGACATCGCGCCGGTCGAATGGGCGTGGCGGTCGCTGGTCGAGCAGCGCGTGCTGCCATGGCGCAAGCGTCCGCGCGCGCCGCAGGCCGAGGGCGCGCCTGCACTCGCCTAACGTCCCTTTACCTGGCGCGCGGGGCCCGCGATAAGCGCGCTCCACCGCCCGTCTGGGGCGCGACAGGGACTGGAGATGCGGGATGCGGGCGAGTTGGGCTTTTGCGGGCGTGATGCTCGCCTGTGCGGCGGCGCCGGCCATGGCTGCTGATCCCGTCGCCACCCCGCTGACGCTGAAAGCGGTATTCGGCAGCCCCGACCTCTCGGGCGTCCAGCCGCGCGGCGTCAAGCTCTCGCCCGACGGCACGCTGCTCACCTCGCTGCGCCCGCGCGCCGAGGAGAAGGAGCGCTTCGACCTGTGGGCGCGCGACACGCGCACCGGCGTCGAGCGGATGCTGGTCGATTCGAAGAAGGTCGGATCGGGTGCCGAGCTATCCGAGGCCGAGAAGATGCAGCGCGAGCGCGCGCGCATCGCGGGCTCGAAGGGGATCGTGACCTATGATTGGGCGCCCGATGGCAAGACGATCCTCGTGCCGATCGACGGCGACCTGTATCTCGCCGGGCTCGACGGGACGACGCGACGGCTGACCAACGCGCCGGGCGATGGCGCGCTCAACCCGGTGATCAGCCCGAAGGGGGGCTTCGTCAGCTTCGTGCGCGGGCAGAACCTCTTCGTCCAGCCGCTCGGTGGCGGCGATGCGCGGGCCGTCAGCAGCGATGGCGGCGGAACGGTGCATTGGGGCGAGGCGGAGTTCGTCGCGCAGGAGGAAATGGACCGGCGGACGGGATATTGGTGGTCGCCTGCCGACAGCCACATCGCGGTCGAGCGCTTCGACGAGGCGCCCGTCGGGATCGTCACGCGCGCTGCGATCGGTGCGAACGGGACCAAGGTCTATGACCAGCGCTATCCCGCCGCGGGCACGCCCAACGTCGCGGTCGCGCTGTACGTGATGAAGGCGGACGGGTCGGGGAAGGTAAAGGTCGATCTCGGCACAAACCCCGACATCTATCTCGCGCGCGTCGACTGGACGCCCGATGGCAGCGCGCTGCTCGTCCAGCGCGAGAGCCGCGACCAGAAGACGCTCGACATGCTCAAGGTCGATCCTGCGACGGGCAAGGCCACGGTGCTGTTCACCGAGAAATCGGGCACGCGCAGCTGGTTGAACCTGTCCGACGCATATCGTCCGATGAAGGATGGCAGCCTGATCTGGCGTTCGGAGCGGACCGGCTTCGGCCATCTGTATCGCTTCGACAAGGGCCAGTGGACCGCGCTGACCAAGGGGGACTGGGTCGTCCAGGCGCTGCTCGGCGTCGACGAGGCCAAGGGGCGGCTGTTCTTTACCGGTAATAAGGATGGCGTGCTCGAGCAGCACCTCTATTCGGTCGACATCGCGCGTCCGAACGTGATCACGCGCCTCACCGAAGCCGGCTGGTGGAACAACGGCACGATGGACGACGCCGCGACGCGGATTATCGTCTCGCGCTCGAGCGCGGCCCAGCCGACGCAGGTCTATCTCGCCGACGTCGACGGCAAGCGGCTGTCGTGGATCAACGAGAATGCGATCAAGCCAGGGCATCCATACTACCCGTATCTCGCGAGCCACCAGCAGACCAAGTTCGGCACGATCAAGGCCGATGACGGCACCGAGCTCTATTACGAGATGATCACTCCGCCGCTCGCGCCGGGCAAGAAATACCCCGTCTTCTTCCAGCATTATGGCGGCCCGGGCACCGGGCAGCAGGTCACGCGCGGCTGGGGCGGCGCGCTGCCGCAGTACCTCGTGCAGCACGGCTATATCTATTTCCAGATCGACAATCGCGGCTCGTACAATCGCGGCAAGGCGTTCGAGGATCACATCTACCGCGCGATGGGGACGGTCGAGGTCGCCGATCAGCTGGCGGGCGCGAAGTTCATCAAGAGCCAGCCGTTCGTCGATCCCGCGAAGGTCGCGATCTATGGCTGGTCGTATGGCGGCTATATGACGATCAAGATGCTCGAGGCGAACCAGGGCGTCTATGCCGCCGGCGTGTCGGGCGCGCCGGTGACGCAATGGGAGCAGTACGACACCCATTATACCGAGCGCTACATGGGCTCGCCGGTCGCCGACAAGCAGGCCTATCTCGCGTCGGACGCGCTCGGCAAGGCGCCCGACATCAAGGATCCGCTGCTGCTGATCCACGGCATGGCGGACGACAATGTGGTGTTCACCAACTCGACGGCGTTTGCGGCACGGATGCAGGCGACCGCGACGCCGTTCGAGATGATGTTCTACCCGGGCTATACGCACCGCGTCGGTGGGCCGGGGATCAGCGAGCATCTGTGGGGGACGATCCTGACGTTCCTCGATCGCAACGTGAAGGACAAGAAGTAAGAATAACGGCGCTGATACTTCCCCGGCGAAGGCCGGGGCCCAGGAGCGACACGAGAGCATGCGAGCGGCTGCGCTCCGTTACCTCTACCTTCGCTCCTGGGCCCCGGCCTTCGCCGGGGAGGCGGTAGCGAGACAATCGGGCTAGGGCGGCCATCATCATGCGGTTCCTCACCACGTTCCATCTCTGGCCGTTCCTCGACACCGTCGTCAGCTACGTCGCGGCCTTCATCCTCGGCACGCTGATCGGTGCAGAACGCCAGTATCGCCAGCGTACCGCGGGCCTGCGCACCAATGCGCTGGTCGCGCTCGGTTCGGCGGCGTTCGTCGATCTCGGGCAGCGGCTCGGCGGCGACGTCGAGTCGATCCGGATCATCGCCTATGTCGTGTCGGGGATCGGCTTCCTCGGCGCGGGCGTGATCATGAAGGAGGGGATGAACGTCCGCGGGCTCAACACCGCCGCAACCCTCTGGTGCTCGGCCGCAGTCGGCGCGATCGCGGGGAGCGACATGATCGCCGAGGCGGTGCTGCTCACCGGCTTCGTCATCCTCGCCAACACGATGCTGCGCCCGCTGGTCGATGCCATCAACCGCATCCCGCTCGAGGGCCGCAGCGTCGAGGCGACCTATAGCGTGACGATCACCACCGATGCCGAGAAAGCAGGCCCGATGGGCGACCTGCTCACCGAGCATCTCGAGACCGCGCAGCTGCCGGTCGCCGAGCTCGACATCATCTCGCGCGGCGAGGACCGGGTGGAGATTGTGGCCAAGCTCGTAAGTACCAATATAGCGGTGAGCGAGCTCGACGCGCTGACCGATCATCTCGCCACGGTGCATGGAATAACCCATGCCACCTGGCAGGCGCGCACGCACGATTAGCAAAGCGATTGGACGTGCCGGCGTAATGTCGCTACGGGCGCGATCCGAATTGGAGGAATATATGGGTTATCGGATCGTGGTCGCGGGTGCGACGGGCAATGTCGGGCGCGAGATGCTCAATATTCTGAGCGAACGCGAATTTCCGCTCGACGATATCGCCGTGGTCGCATCGTCGCGCAGCCAGGGGGACGAGGTCGATTTCGGCGAGACGGGGCGCAAGCTCAAGGTGCAGAACATCGACCATTTCGATCCGACCGGCTGGGACATGGCGCTGTTCGCGATCGGCTCGGAAGGGACCAAGATCCACGCGCCGCGCTTTGCCGCGGCGGGTTGCACGGTGATCGACAATTCGTCGCTCTACCGCATGGACCCCGACGTGCCGCTGATCGTGCCGGAAGTGAACCCCGATGCAATCGCGGGCTATACCAAGCGCAACATCATCGCCAACCCCAACTGCTCGACCGCGCAGATGGTCGTCGCGCTCAAGCCCTTGCATGATTTCGCCAAGATCAAGCGTGTCGTCGTCTCGACCTATCAGTCGGTGTCGGGCGCGGGCAAGGCGGGGATGGACGAGCTGTTCGAGCAATCGCGCAACATCTTCGTCGGCGATTCGGCCGAAGCCAAGAAGTTCACCAAGCAGATCGCGTTCAACGTGATCCCGCACATCGACAGCTTCCTCGACGATGGGTCGACCAAGGAAGAGTGGAAGATGGTGGTCGAGACCAAGAAGATCCTCGATCCCAAGATCAAGGTCACCGCGACCTGCGTGCGCGTGCCGGTGTTCGTCGGGCATTCGGAGTCGATCAACATCGAGTTCGAGAACGAGATCTCGGCTGCCCAGGCGCAAAAGATCCTCCGCGAGGCGCCGGGCGTGATGCTCGTCGATAAGCGCGAGGACGGCGGATACGTCACGCCGGTCGAATGCGTCGGCGAATATGCGACCTTCATCAGCCGCGTGCGCGAGGATTCGACCGTCGAGAACGGCTTGTCTTTGTGGTGCGTTAGCGACAATCTCCGCAAGGGTGCGGCGTTGAACGCAGTGCAGATCGCGGAGTTGCTCGGGCGGCGGTATCTCAACAAGGGGGACTGAGGCTTAATTGAGCCGATGATAGCGCCGTGATATCATCGGCTCATGGCACAGCTCCTCATTCGCCAGATTGATGACGCCACGATCACGCGGCTGGAAAATTTGGCGCGTGAACGCAAAACTTCGGTCGAGGCCGTCGCGCGGGCGGCGATCCATCAGGCGGCACAGCTGACCGTCGCGGAAAAGCTCGCGATCGTGCGCGAGATGCAGGCCTGGAGTCGCGGTGCCCAAATCCCGGGTGCGCCGCAGACGCCTGGAATCGATTTGATCCGCGAGGGAAGGGACGAGTGATCGTCGACGCGAGCGTCGCGTTCAAATGGCTTGTCGCGGAGTCCGACAGCGAGTAGGCGATCGCCTGGATCGCTTCGGGGACCACCCTTTCGGCTCCGACCTTGATCCTTGCCGAAATTGGCCACGCGCTCACGAAGCGCATCCGACGTGCCGAGCTTTCGGTCGAGGGTGCCGAAGAACGCTTCGCGCGCTTACCATCGCTTATTTCGCTGCTCGACGATGCGTCGTTTGTGGCCCGCGCGTTCGATTTGTCGATCGAGCTGCGCCACGCCTTTTATGACTGCCTCTACCTTGCCGCGGCCGAGGGGCTGGATGATCAACTCTTGACGGCGGATACTGTGTTCGCGGGGAAGCTGTCGGGTCATCCGTTGGGGGGAATCGTCAACGTGCTGGGATCGACACCATGATCGACACCATGATCGAAACCGTCACCGGCGGCTGTGCCAATCCGGCCGCATCCGCCACAGCGTCGTGATCGACAATGACGACGCCTATGTCTGCCACTGCAAGATGTGCCGGCGCGCGACGGGCGGCATCTCGATCGCGCTAAAGGGCGTCAAGATCGCCAATGTCAGCTGGGAGCGCGAACCCGATCGCTACCAGAGTTCGCCGATCGCGCAGCGCGGCTTCTGCAGCGCGTGCGGGACGCCGCTGACCTTCGAATATCTCGAGCCCGGCGAAAATATGGACCTCACCGTCAGCAGCTTCGACGACCCGTCGCGCTACCGCCCGATGCAGCATTTCTCGCCCGAGACTTGGCACGCGGCATGGCTCGACACTAAGGACCTTCCGACGACGCCGCGCGTGGCGGATAACCCCTCCACGGCCGATCGATGGATGAAAGCGCTTGGCAAACTCCCCGACTGAACCGCAGTTCTTCGAGAGCTTCGATGACACCCGCCTGGCATGGCGCGAAATGGGCGAGGGGCGCCCTGTCGTGCTGATCCACGGCTTCTTCTCGAACGCGACGATCAACTGGATTAAATACGGCCACGCCGCGAAGATCGCTGCGGCGGGTTTCCGCGTGATCATGCCCGACCTGCGCGCGCATGGCGACAGCGCCAAGCCGCATGATACCGCCAGCTATCCGCCCGACGTGCTGATGCGCGACGGCTTCGCGCTGATCGAGCACCTCGGGCTCTCCGATTACGATCTCGCGGGCTATTCGCTCGGTGGGCGTACGACGATGCGGATGCTTGCCAATGGCGCGACGCCGCGACGCGCGGTGCTGTCGGGGATGGGGCTCGAGGGCATCCTTCACACCTCGGGGCGCGGGCATTATTTCCACAACGTGCTGACCAACCTCGGCAGCTTCGCGCGCGGGAGCAGCGAGTGGCTGACCGAGGCGTTCCTCAAGACCACGGGCGGCGATCCGGTGGCGTTGCTGCGCATCCTCGACACCTTCGTCGATACGCCGGCCGAGGCGATCGCGGCGATCGAGACGTCGACCCTCGTGGTCACCGGCGTCGATGACGACGACAATGGCTCGGGCGAAGCGCTCGCCGAAGCGATGCGGCATGCGACCTTCCGGTCGGTGCCGGGCAACCATATGAGCGCGGTGCTCAAGCCCGAGCTCGGCGCGGCAATCGCAGAGTTTCTCGCGGCTTGACCGGGCGCGTGATGCGGCACAGATTGCCGCATCACGTAAAACGGGGCTTTCCATGATCCGCACAGGTATTTCTTCGCTCGCGCTCGTTCTGGCGCTGGCGACCACGCCGACGCTCGCCGCGGCCGCGCCGGCGCCCGCTGCCGCGACGGCCGCCCCCACCACCGCTGAGGCCGACGCCTTCGTCGCGCGTGCGGAAAAGGAGCTCGCGGATTTCTCTACCCCAGCTCAGCAGGCGGCGTGGATCAACGCGACCTACATCACCGATGACACCGATGCGATCGCCGCCAAGTTCGGCGCCGAGGGCACCGAGATGCAGGTCCGCCTCGCGCTCGAGGCCGCGAAATATGCGAGCCTGCCCGGACTGTCGTTCGACACCAAGCGCAAGCTCGATCTGCTCCGCAACGGCCTGACGCTGCCCGCGCCGACCACGCCGGGTGCTGCAGCCGAGCTGTCGACGATCGTGACCAAGCTCGGCTCGGACTATGGCAAGGGCAAGGGAACGCTCGACGGCAAGCCGATCAACGGCAGCGACATCGAGGCGGCGATGGGCGAGGTGCGCGATCCCGCCAAGTCGAAGGAGATGTGGGTCAGCTGGCACGACGCCGTCGGCGCGCCGATGCGCAAGGATTTCGCGCGCGAGGTGGTGATCGCCAACCAGGGCGCGAAGGGGCTCGGTTATGCCGATGTCGGCGCGCTGTGGCGCTCGGGGTATGACATGACGCCGGCTCAGTTCAAGGCGACCACCGACACGCTGTGGAAGCAGGTCGAGCCGCTCTACAAGGCGCTCCACACCTATGTCCGCTGGAAGCTCAACGCGAAATATGGTGATGCGGTGCAGCCCAAGACCGGCGCGATCCGCGCCGATCTGCTCGGCAACATGTGGGCGCAGGAATGGGGCAATATCTATGATGTCGTCGCCCCGGCAGGCGCGGGCGATGTCGGCTACGACGTGGGCGAGCTGCTGAAGGCCAAGCGCTACGATCCGATCAAGATGTTCAAGACCGGCGAGGGCTTCTATTCCTCGCTCGGCTTCAAGCCGCTGCCCGATACCTTCTGGGCGCGCTCGCAGATCGTGAAGCCGGCCGACCGCGAAGTCGTGTGTCATGCCTCGGCGTGGGACGTCGACAGCGTCAACGATTTGCGGATCAAGATGTGCACCAAGGTCAATGGCGACGACTTCGTCACGATCCATCACGAGATGGGCCATAATTACTATCAGCGCGCGTATAACGCGCAGCCCTTCCTCTACCGCAACGGCGCGAACGACGGCTTCCACGAGGCGATCGGCGATTTCGTCGCGCTGTCGATCACGCCCGATTATCTGGTCAAGATCGGCCTGCTCGATCCCGCCAAGGTGCCGAGCCCCGACAAGGATATCGGCCTGCTGCTCAAGCAGGCGATGGACAAGGTCGCCTTCCTGCCATTCGGCCTGCTGATCGACAAATGGCGTTGGGGCGTGTTCTCGGGCGCGACGCCGGAGGCGCAGTATGAGAAGAGCTGGAACGAGCTGCGGCTGAAGTATCAGGGGATCGTCCCGCCGGTGCCGCGCGACGAGACGCGCTTCGATCCGGGCGCGAAATACCATGTCGCGGCGAGCGTGCCCTATGCGCGCTACTTCCTCGCGCGGCTCTACCAGTTCCAATTCTATCAGGCGGCGTGCAAGCAGTCGGGCTGGACCGGGCCGCTGCATCGCTGTTCGTTCTACGGCAACAAGGAAGTCGGCGCGAAGTTGGATGCGATGCTCGCGATGGGCCAGTCGAAGCCGTGGCCCGAGGCGCTGCAGGCGTTCACCGGCAGCCGCGAGCTGTCGGGCCAGGCGATGGTCGAGTATTTCGCGCCACTCAAGGCGTGGCTGGACAAGCAGAACCAGGGGAAGCCAAGCGGATGGTAACGTCCTTCCTGATCATGGCCGTTCTCGCGGGCCAGGCCGTCACCGGCGGGAGCCCGCCTGTGACGGTTGAGATCGTTGCTTCCGGGCACGTTGAAACGCCCGCAGATCGCTTTCGCGTCTCGGGCAACGTCCTCGCCTGCGGTGCTACAAAGGCCGAGGCGGATGCGGCGTTGGCGCGCAAGGTCGCCGAGCTCGAAGCGAGCCTGCGCGCCATCGGCGTCACCAAGGCGCAGCCGCTCGAACGGCCCTCGCTCGCCGGGATGATGGGGGCGATGTCCGGCACGCGCGGGTCGTATGGTTGCAATACGGTCGATTTGAAGGATCTGCTCGCAAGTCCCGGAGCGGCGACGAAGCCAAAGCCGGCCGAGCGGCTGGGTGCGAATGCGCCGGTTTCGTTTGACGCGCCAAGTCGGCCGGTGGCGATGCGCGCGATTGCGGCGCTTACGGCGGCCGACGCGAAACCGTCCGAAAAGCCGCTCGCGATCTTGATCGACGATACGACAGCGCGGCGTGCGGCCAAGCAGCAAGCATTGACCAAGGCAAGGCAGGAAGCTGCTGCGTACGCCGTGTCGCTAGGGTCCGGACCTGCCACGCTGACGAGGATCAGCGAGAAGCAGGACTGGAACTCGACCGATTTTGCAGGTCAGATGGTCCGGATGATCGGCCTCGCCGCCTCGGCTCCCAGCGACTCCGTGGCGACCGATGTGACGCTGACGGTAGAATTCAGTTTGGCCGAGCGGTGAACGATGGGTGATCGGCCGCACGACGTCCGATCACCGTCCTGACTTATTCCGGAACCGTGCCTTCATCGGCGATCCCGGCTTCGAACGACGCGCTCGAATCGGTGCCATCGGCCTGATGCGCGTGCGCGCCGGGGTTGAGCTTTTCGTCGCGCGGCGTGCTCGAGCGCAGGGCGAAGAGCGCGGCGGTGGCGGCGGCGCCGATCGCGGCGATCCCGCCGACGACGGTGGCTTTGCCCCAGCGGCTCCCGGACTTGGCGCGCGGCGTGGCGGCGGCGGCGGCAGTCGTCTTGGCAGGCGCCTTGCGCGCGGTCGCTGGCTTGCTTGCCGTCGCGCGCGTCGAGGTCGTCGGACGCGGCTTGGCGGGCTTGCGCGGGGCGGGGGCCTTGGTCGGGGTGGCCTTTACCGTGGCTTCAACTGGCGTTTTGCTGGTGGCCGCTGTCTTGCGCGGGGTGGCGGGCTTGGCCTTGGCCGGTGGGGGCGGCGTCGCAGATGCGTCCGCCGCCGGGCGCTTGGACTCAGTATCGGTCGGCTTTTTGGGCGGCGTTGCCATGGGGTCGTCCTTGTTCGTTGAGCTTGCGTAACGCACGAAGCCGCCGGGGTGTCCCCCAACGGGGCGTGGCTTAGCGGAAGGGGGGTTCGTTGAACGCGCGGAGCTTGCGGCTGTGGAGCTTCTGCCCCTCGCGGCGCAATTCCTCGCACGCCTCGATGCCGATCCGCATATGCTCGCTGATCGCGCGTTCGTAGAAGCGGTTGGCTTGCCCCGGCAGCTTCAATTCGCCGTGGAGCGGTTTGTCCGAGACGCACAGCAGCGTCCCATAGGGCACGCGGAAGCGATAGCCCTGCGCGGCGATCGTCGCCGATTCCATGTCGATCCCGACCGCACGGCTGAGCGAGAAGCGCAGGGCGCTGCGCGAATATTGCAGCTCCCAATTGCGGTCGTCGGTGGTGACGATCGTGCCGGTGCGCAGCCGCCGCTTGAGTTCGTCGCCCGACTGGCCCGAGATCGTCTCGGCGGCGCGGGCGAGCGCGAGCTGGACTTCGGCGATCGCGGGGACGGGAATCGCGGGCGGCAGCACGTCGTCGAGTACGTGATCGTCGCGCAGATAGGCGTGCGCGAGCACATAATCGCCGATCCGCTGGCTCGGGCGCAGGCCACCGCAATGGCCGATCATCAGCCACGCCTCGGGCCGTAGCACCGCGAGATGGTCGCAGATCGTCTTGGCGTTCGCCGGGCCGACGCCGATATTGACGAGCGTGATCCCGGTGCCGTCCGCCGCCATCAGATGATAGGCCGGCATCTGGTGGCGCCGCCATGCGCTGGTATCGGCAAGCGCCGCCTCGACATCGTCGCCTGCGCGCAGCAGCACGCCGCCCGCACCCGACACGCCGCTGTAGCGCGATGGTGTGCCGTCGGATCCAGGCGCGAGCTGGCTGAACGCCCAGCGGACGAACTCGTCGACATAGCGGTGATAGTTGGTGAACAGCACATAGCGCTGGACATGCTCGGGCGGCGTCCCGGTGTAATGCCGCAGCCGCGCGAGCGAGAAGTCGGTGCGCAGGCCATCGAACAGCGCGAGCGGGCGCGCGCCGTCGCTGACGGCGTACAGGCCGTCGGCGATCTCGTCGCCGATATGCGCGAGCTCGGTCGCCGGGAAATAGCGCGCGAGTTCGACTGCGGAGACTTGGTCGAGGCTGAGCGCGTGGCCGGGATCGATCACATACGGGAAAGGGATTTCCTGCCGCCCCGCGACCGCCTCGACCGTGACGTCGTAATCCTCGATCAGCAGCGTCAACTGTTCGGTGAGATAGTCGGCAAAGATCGCGGGCTTGGTGACGCTGATCGCGTAATCGCCTTCGGTGACGAGCCGACCGAACGATCGCATCGGCGTCGGCCGGTCGCTCCCGCCGCGATAGTGAAGGTGGATTTCGGGATAGGCGAAGCTGCCATCGTGGCGGCTTTCGGGTGCGGGTTGCTCGCCCGTCGCGAGATAGGCGGTCAGCGCCTGCTGAAGCCGCGCCACCGAGGCGCGATAGAGCCGATCGAGTTCGGCGACGATGTCGGATGCTTGCGTCATCCCAAAGGGCTAAACCGGGACCGTTACGCTGGCAAGTCGGCGCCACCCCGACGTTGGCCGGGATGGCACGCGATCTTCAGGCTGTCAGGCCTTCGCGTCGGTCTTCGTCGGCTCGTCATCCTTGGCGAGCAGCTTGCTTGCCCCGAACGCCGCACCGGCGATCGCCGCTGCTGCACCTGCCGCGATTCCGGCAGCGGCAAGCGGGTTGGCCTTGGCCGCGTCGACCGTCGCGGTGAACGCCTCGGTCACGGCGTCCTTGGCCTGCTCGAACAGCCCTTCGGCCTGCTCGATGATCGTTTCGGTCGTGCTGGCCGCGGACTTGGTCGAATCGATTTTGTGGTCGCTCATGGCACTGCCCTTTCCAATGAACTCATCCCTAGCAACTCATTGAGACGGGCCAGGTTCCGTGAGCGCGATCGGCGCGGCGTCGCGATCGCTCGCTTCGCCGCGACGAGGGTCAGATTTCGCTCAGCAGATGCTCGGCCGACGAGACTTCGAACGCGCCGGGGGCTTCGACGTTGAGCTGCTCGACGACGCCGTCGTTGACGAGCATCGAATAGCGCTGGCTGCGCTCGCCCATGCCGAACTTCGAACCGTCGAAGGTCAGGCCGACGGCCTTGGCGAAATCGGCATTGCCGTCGGCGAGCATCACGATGTCGCCAGCGTCGCTCGCCTTGCCCCAAGCGCCCATCACGAAGGCATCGTTGACCGAGGTGAACGCGATCTCGTCGACGCCCTTGGCCTTGAGTTCGGCAGCCTTGTCGACGAAGCCGGGCAGGTGACGCGCCGAGCAGGTCGGGGTGAAGGCGCCGGGTACCGCGACCAGCGCGACCTTGCGGCCCTTGAAGAACTCGTCCGAGCTGATTTGATCGGGGCCATCGGCCGTGGCCTTGGTGAGGGTGATGCTCGGGATACGGTCGCCGACGCTGATCGTCATGGAAATCTCTCCTGTTGCGCCGCCCGGTGAAGAAAGTGCGAGCGGCGCGCCGTACGTCGTGCAGGCGGGCGTGAATTTCAAGCGTGGCGAGCCGCGCGGCACGGGCCTATGTTCGGTGCATGGATCAAGCGACTTTCCTTACCGGCCAGTTTCTGCTGGCGATGCCCGGGATCGGCGACCCGCGCTTCGATCATGCCGTGATCGCGATGTGCGCGCATGACGCGGAGGGCGCGCTCGGCATCGGGGTCGGCACGGCGATCGAGGGGCTGGGGCTGCACGCCGTGCTCGAGCAGCTCGAGATCGATCCGGGCGTCGCGCCCGACGCCCCGGTGCATTTCGGCGGCCCGGTCGAGCCGCGGCGCGGCTTCGTGCTCCACACGCTCGATTGGGCAGGACAGGATACGATCGAAGTGGCCGGCGCGGCGGGTGCGCTGTGGGGGCTGTCGGGGACGATCGACGTGCTCAAGGCGATTGCCGAGGGCCGCGGCCCGTCGCGCTGGCTTGTCGCGCTCGGCTATGCCGGGTGGTCCGAGGGGCAGCTCGATGGCGAGATGACGCGGCATGGCTGGTTCAACGTCGCGGCAACGCCGGATCTCCTGTACGACGTCGCGGCCGACGCCCGCTGGGAGGCGGGTTTTGCGATTGCCGGGATCGATCCGCGCCTGCTGGTCAGCGAGGCCGGGCGGGCGTGAGACGGTTTTCCGGATTTCCGGGCAAGACATAAAGATATCTTTATATTTGATCCGGAGGCGTTTTGCGGGTAGGGGCGCGGCATCACACAACCGGAGATAGCCCCGTGGCCACCGTTCTCGACCGCCCTGCGAACGACTATGTCGTCGCCGACATCACGCTTGCCGATTTCGGTCGCAAGGAAATCAACATCGCCGAGACCGAGATGCCCGGCCTGATGGCGCTGCGCGAAGAATTCGCCGCATCGCAGCCGCTCAAGGGCGCGCGCATCACCGGTTCGCTGCACATGACGATCCAGACCGCGGTGCTGATCGAGACGCTGACCGCGCTCGGCGCCGACGTCCGCTGGGCGACGTGCAACATCTTCTCGACGCAGGACCATGCCGCTGCCGCGATCGCCGCGACGGGCGTTCCCGTGTTCGCGATCAAGGGCGAGAGCCTGGCCGACTATTGGAACTATGTCGGCGACATCTTCAACTGGGGTGCGGACGCCGACAAGGGTGGCAACGGCCAGACCGCCAACATCATCCTCGACGATGGCGGCGACGCGACGATGTTCGCGCTGTGGGGCGCCAAGCTCGAAGCTGGCCACACGATGGGCGAGCCCGAGAATGACGAGGAAGTCGAATTCCAGCGCGCATTGAAGGCGTTCGTGGCGAAGTATCCCGGTTACCTGACCGAGACCGTCAAGAACCTGAAGGGCGTTTCGGAAGAGACCACGACGGGCGTCCACCGCCTGTACGAGATCGCCAAGAAGGGCGAGCTGCCGTTCCCCGCGATCAACGTCAACGACTCGGTGACGAAGTCGAAGTTCGACAACCTCTACGGCTGCAAGGAATCGCTGGTCGACGCGATCCGTCGCGCGACCGACGTGATGCTCGCCGGCAAGGTCGCCTGCGTCGCCGGTTTCGGTGACGTCGGCAAGGGTTCGGCGCAGTCGCTCCGCAACGGCGGCGCGCGCGTGATGGTCACCGAAGTCGATCCGATCTGCGCGCTGCAGGCCGCGATGGAGGGCTTCGAAGTCGTAACGATGGAAGAGGCCGTGACCCGCGCGGACATCTTCTGCACCGCGACCGGCAATGCCGACGTCATCACCGCCGAGCACATGGCGGCGATGAAGCCGATGTCGATCGTCTGCAACATCGGCCACTTCGACTCGGAGATCCAGATCGCCGCGCTGTCGAACTATGAGTGGGACGAAGTGAAGCCGGGCACCGACCTGGTGAAGTTCCCCGATGGCAAGCAGATCATCATCCTCGCCAAGGGTCGTCTGGTGAACCTCGGCTGCGCCACGGGCCACCCGTCGTTCGTGATGTCGGCATCGTTCACCAACCAGACGCTCGCGCAGATCGAGCTGTGGACCAAGGGCGAGAACTACAAGAACGAAGTGTACGTCCTGCCGAAGCACCTCGACGAGAAGGTTGCAGCGCTCCACCTCGAAAAGCTCGGCGTGAAGCTCTCGCAGCTGACCCCGAAGCAGGCTGGCTATATCGGCGTTCCGGTCGAAGGCCCGTTCAAGCCCGACCACTACCGCTACTAAGGACGCGGCGCCCACGGGCGCCGCTCCAACAAAAAAGCCGCATCCGCTCAAGAGCGGGTGCGGCTTTTTCGTATTCGGTATCAGGTCCCGGCCGCGCTGGGCGCGACCGGGCGCGCGATCACTTGGGCGTGACGATGCTCGGCCCGAGGTTGGCGATAACGTCATGCGCGTCGAATGCGCGAATGTTGTCCTTGGGCTTCGGACCCTTGCCGATCACGATCTCGGCATTGGCTTCGTATTTGTCGATCGTGTTGACGTCGATCCCGCGGTCGAAGAAGGGATCGCCGAAATATGGATCCCAGCTGCGCCAGCCGAAGCCGCGGCCGCGATAGCGCCAGCTCGGGCCCCAATAGCCGCCACCGAAACCGCCACCATAACCGAACCCGCCGCCATACCCGCCGATTCCGGGCGTGGTATAGGTGCGCGTCTTCTTGTCGACTTC
This sequence comes from Sphingomonas sp. AAP5, assembly GCF_004354345.1. NCBI lineage: Bacteria > Pseudomonadati > Pseudomonadota > Alphaproteobacteria > Sphingomonadales > Sphingomonadaceae > Sphingomonas > Sphingomonas sp. AAP5. The sequence continues at coordinate 879,694 of NZ_CP037913.1, forward strand.
ACGATCGGCGAAGACGAAATAATCGCCACCGTTCTGCACCGTCAGTTCGGCTGCGCGATACAGCAGATATTTTTCGACCGTGTCGCGCGCGGTGTAGCTGTTGCCCGAGAAGCTGACCATGAAGCGGTTCGCCTCGATCTGGCGATCGCTATAGCCCGAGCGTTCGAAGCCGCGTCCGACCGCGGGGCCATAGGTGGATTCGGTAGCGCAAGCGGACGTCAGCAGGGTGACGGCGCCGAGCGCGACCACCAGGGATTTTCTAAGCGTTGGGGAAGCTATCGGCATTTCGATCTCCAGAGGCGGTCCAGTGCGGCGAACCGTGCCGTGCGGGCCATGAAGCGCAGAACGATCGAGGTGGCGCAAGGCTCCGCCAATCTTCTGGTCGCGTCACCGATAGCGCGGGCCACATGAACCGCAACTGACGCGGCGATGACGAATGCGGAAATCCGTTCGTCGATGCGACGAACCGTTTTGTCGCAGCCGGGGACGGTATCTGGCGGTTCTCTCGCGCTGGCGCCGTCACGGTATCGAGAGCGATTGCAGGCGGGGGCGTCTTGCGGTCGGCTCGGGAGGATGGCCATGCGGATTGCGCTCGGGATTTCGTTGGGACTGATCGCCGCGACCATGCCGGTCGCCGCATCCGCCGCGCCGGCGGACGCGCTCGATTCGCCGCTGTCCACGGTCGTCGAACGGATGTTGCCGGTCGAGGCGAAACTCACCCCCGATTTCCGCGTGCGCACCGATCTGCTGACCACTTCGACAAGCATCAGCCCGCTTGGCGATCCTACAGGCCCGATGCAGCATCGCTTCGCGAGCTCGATGATCGATTATTATCCGCTCGGCGGCAGCGGCCTGCGGCTCTCCGCCGGCATGCGCTTCTTCCAGGTCGCCAATTTCCTCAAGGACGCCGAGAAGGCGACTGCTGGCCTGCTGTACAACCCGCGTCTGCCTGGCAGCGGCAATGCGGTGCGGACTGGCTTCAACCGCCACACGCCCGCCGCGACGGTCGGTTATACGGGCACCTTCAAGAACGCGCTGTTCGGGGTCGAGGTCGGCAGCCTGATCGGCAACGCCAATGCCAATTTGCCGCGCGCCATGGACCGGCTGAGCAACCGCGCGCGCGGCGGGATGAACCCGATCGCCAATGTGGTGTTCGGGCTGCGGTTCTGAAGTGGGCGATACGCCACCGTATGTGGGACTGAGGATGAAGACGATCTTGAATCTCGCGCTGGGTGTCTGCGGCGCGATGCTGGCACTCCCGAGCGTGGCGCAGGCCGGCGGCATCATGGGCACCGATGCCGCGCATTGCAGCTCGGGCAAGGGGCCGGCGATCCAAGTCAACGTGCTCGATCTCAAGGACCGCCGCGGGCAGCTCAAGCTCGAGCTCTATCCCGCGAACGACGCCGACTTCATGCGCTCCGACACCGAGTTGCTCGCCGAGGGCAAGGTGTTTCGCCGCGTGACCGTCGACGCGCCGGTCGCCGGGCAAGTCGCGATGTGCATTCGCGTGCCACATCCGGGGCGCTATGCGCTGCTGTTCCTCCATTCGCGCCGCGCGCAGGACAAGTTCGACTTCTGGCAGGACGGCGTCGGGCTGCGCAGCAACACCCGCATCGGCCGCGCGCGCCCGCCGCTCGCCAACGCGACGGTCGAGGTGGGCAACGGGGTTTCGGTGCTCGATATCGAGACGCAATATCTGCGTGGACTCCGCGGATTCAGCCCATTGCGATAAAAGCGCATTACGGGCCTTGCGCGTTCGCGAAACCCGCTGCTATAGGCACGCCACTGCAGTGTTCCCCGATAGCTCAGCGGTAGAGTAGGTGACTGTTAATCACTTGGTCGTTGGTTCGAATCCAACTCGGGGAGCCATTTTCCACCGCAGTGCGTGACCCGCAGCCTAACGCTTAGGCGCGGTCACCATCTCCCAGAAATCAGTGTTTCGCTCCGTACTCGCCGCGATACGTCGCGCGGGTCAGGCCGCAAACTGTTCCATAGTAATCCGATCGTCGAGCGCGTGCTCGGGATCGAACAGCAGCGTCAGCTCGCGCGTGCGGTCGATCATGATCTCGACGCGCGCGACATCGCGAATCTCGCGCTGATCGGCCACCGCGCTGACGGGGCGTTTGGCGGGTTCGAGCACGCGCAGCGTGATCCGCGCCTTGTCGGGCAGGATCGCGCCGCGCCAGCGCCGCGGGCGGAACGGGCTGATCGGCGTCAGCGCGAGCATGTTCGAGCCGAGCGGCAGGATCGGTCCTTGCGCCGAAAGATTGTACGCGGTCGATCCGGCCGGTGTGGCGACCAAGATGCCGTCGCACGCGAGCTCGGGCAACACGATGCGGTCGTTGACGGTGACCTCGAGCTTGGCGGTCTGGCGCGTTTCGCGCAGCAGCGAAACTTCGTTGATCGCGGGGAGCGCGAAGCTTTCGCCGCCCACCGTCGTCGCGGTCATCGCGAGCGGCACCACCTTGAACGCCTTGATTCGCTCGAGCCGCGCATCGAGCCCGTGCGGGCGCCACTCGTTCATCAGGAACCCGACAGTGCCGAGGTTCATCCCGAACACCGGAACGACCGGCTTGCGCCGCTCGAGCATCGCGTGGAGCGTCTGGAGCATGAACCCGTCACCGCCGAGTGCGACGATCAGTTCGGCGTCCTCGACGGGAACCCAATCGTGTGCGTCGGACAGCATTGCGGCGGCGTCCTGCGCGGCCTGGGTCGGGGACGCGACCAGCGCGCGGCGCGCGCCGGCCATGTTGGCGGAAACTGTCATGGCGCGTTCCCGCTGGTGGTGTGCGGCGCTGCCACGACCGCCGGCGCGAAGCCACGCACAGCGCGGGCCTTGCGGTCGGGACGGTCGGCAAGAACAGGCGCGCTGGTCATCTCGCTTGGAGCTAGGGCTTCGGATCGAGCGTCACAAGGGCGATTGCGGCGGTAACACCCTCTTCTTTAACCCAAGACGGCGCATTAGGGTCGTTGCATGACCGGTACGCCCAACGCCCCGCTTTTCATCCTGTCGTTCCGACAGCGCGACGAACTGGCGTCCTTGGCGGCGGGCGCTGGCTGGCAAGTCGTCGCCGCGCGCCGGGCGGGCGGGGCCGAGCGACGCTTCCTGTCGAGCGGCGCCGCAGTGGCGGTGATCGATGCGCGCGGCGCGCCGGCCGACGGGGTGAATGCGGCGCGCACGATGAGCGGCGCGGTCGAGGCGAATGGTGGCGCACTGCTCGCTTTGGTTTCGCGCGGCGAGGCGGCGACGATCGCCGCGCTTTACGGCGCGGGGGCCACGCATTTCCTGGCGAGCCCGTTCAGCGAGGCTGAATTCCTCCAGGCGGTCCGCTTTGCCGCGCGCCATGCCGAGCGGATGGCGCGCGAATGGGCGGCGGGGCCGGTCTTCGCGCCGCTCGGCTGGCGCTACGATCTGATCAGCCGGACGCTCATTCTCACGCCGGGGCTCGCAGCTTTGCTCGCGATCGACGACGAGCCGAGCGTGCGCGCGATGCTGCGACGGCTCGACCGCGGTGATCGCATCGCTGCCGTGGCGGCGCTGCGCCGGGTCTCGGCCAACCGTCCGGCCACCGCCTTTGCGCATGATTCGGACCTGACGACGGTCGGGCGCGTGGTGCAGCATCTCCAGCTCGACGCCGAAGGCGGGCGGATCGACGCCGTGGTCGAACCGCTCGGCAGCGCGCCCGAGCCGGCCGCCGAGCTGCGCGAGTCGCTTGCCGGTGCGCGCGATGCGGGGAGCGCGCGGCGCTGGCTGACGCGGCGGCTCGCCGACGAGACCGGCGCGCCGCTGCACGCGATGCTGATCGCGCTCAATCGCTTCGACATGGTCAATACGGCCTATGGCCGCGCGACGGGCGACGCCTTGCTCAGCAGCGCGCAGAAGCGGATCGACGATGTCGTGCGCGACATGCTCGGGCGCGACGCGCTGATCGTACGGCTCAGCGGGTCGACCTTCCTGGTTGCGGCCCGCAGCATCCGGTTGCGGATCGATCTCGTGGTCGAGCGAATCGCGCACGCTCTGGCGCGCCCGTTCGTGACGGGCGATTCGATCGCCGTGCTCGGTTGCCGGATTGGGCTGGCCGAGGCCCTGCCCGACGATAGCGCGGCAAGCCTGTTGCGCCGCGTCAGCGAGGCGCTGGCCGACGCGCGCGAGTCCGATACCGCGACGATGCGCGTCGCCGACGCCGAGCAAGGCGATGCGCCGATCGATCAGCTTGCGGTCGAGCTCAACCATGCGCTCGAGCGCGGCGAGATTGGCGTGCTGTACCAGCCGCAGGTGTCGGTCTCGACCGGGGCGATCGTCGGCGTCGAGGCCTTGGCACGCTGGGAGCATGGCGTGCTCGGCACGATCGGCGCAGAGACGCTGTTCGCCGCGGCGGCGCGGGCCGATCTCGAGATCGGGCTGTCGGACCATATTCAGCGCGTCGTGCTCGCGCAGGCGGCGGCGTGGCCTGCGGCCCTGGCGGGCTTGCGCCTGTCGCTCAACCTGACCGCGGCCGACATCGCGCGGCCGGGTTTCGCCGACCTGTTTCTCGACCGCGTCGATGCCAGCGGCTTCCCGCGAACGCGGCTGACGCTTGAAATTACCGAGAGCGGGCTGATCGAGGATCTCGGCATCGCCTCGGCGTTGCTGTCGGTGATGCGCGGGGCGGGGTGCCGGATCGCGATCGACGATTTCGGGACGGGCTATTCGAGCCTCGCCTATCTCAAGGCATTGCCGCTCGATTATCTCAAGATCGACAAGAAGCTCGCGCAGGACATTACCGGGTCGGCGCGCGACCGGATCGTGGTGCGCGGCGTGATCGACATGGCGCGCTCGCTCGGGCTGACGGTGATCGCCGAGGGGGTCGAGACGCAGCCGCAACTCGAGGCGCTGGCGGCCGAGGGGTGCCAGATCTATCAAGGGTTCCTGTGCGCCGAACCGATCTCGGTCGAGGCGCTCGAGGCGCTGGTCGCGCGCTAGCTGGAGGTACCGGAATGAAGCGCCTTGCCTTGGGAATGTTCCTCGCCGCAGCGCCGCTTGCGGCCAACGCGACTCCGCCAGCGCCCGTGGCGCAGCGTGCGCCGCAAGCCGGCGTCGAGGCGGCGATGGCCGATAGCGCGGCGGGCTGGAATGCGGGCGATCTCGCGCGCTTCATGGCGGTGTATTCGGATGCACCCGAGACCAGCTTCGTGACGAAGACCGGCGTGCTGCGCGGCAAGGCAGTGATGGCCGAGCGCTATCGTACCAAATATGACTTCGCCGATGCCGGCAAGCGCGGTGTGCTGAGCTTCGTCACGCTCGACTTCCGGCTGCTCGATCGCGGTCATGCGCTCTATATCGGCCGCTACACGCTGCGGGGCGCCGATGGCAAAGAACAGTCGGGGATGACCTCGCTGGTGTTTCGCAAGGAGCGGGCGGGGTGGCGGATCATCGCCGACCATAGTTCGTAACCTCACCGTTCCCCGGCGAAGGCCGGGGCACAGCAGCGCGCCGAAGCTGAGCGGGCGTAGCGCCCGATGCTCTTCCGCTTCGCTACTGGGCCCCGGCCTTCGCCGGGGAACCAACTGGGCAGGGCGCGTTACCCCGCCGCCTTGGCCAACCCCTTCGACAACTGCAGCGCGCCGTGTAGCCGCGCCTTGGGATCGCCCCAGGTGCGCGTAACCACCAACTTGCTGTCCGGCCGCAACCGCGCGACGCCGTCGAGCTTGGCGACCCATGCCAGCAGCCCCTCGACGTTCGGCGGCTTGTCGTCGAAGAAGGTGACGAGCGCGCCCTTGGGGCCGACGTCCATCTTGGCGACGCACGCCTTCTTGGCGTTCAGCTTGATCTCGATGATGCGGATCAGGTTCTCGGTCGGCGCGGGCAGCTTGCCGAAGCGGTCGATCATCTCGGCGGCGAACGCCTCGACCTGGTTCTGGTCCTCGAGATCGTTGAGGCGTCGGTACAGCCCCATCCGCAAATCGAGATCGGGGACATATTCCTCGGGGATGAGGATCGGCGCGTCGACCGTGATCTGCGGCGAGAAATCCTTCGGGCGCAGGCGCTGGCCGCCGGCCTTGGCGTCCATGATCGCTTCCTCCAGCATCGACTGGTAGAGTTCGAAGCCGACTTCCTTGATGTGCCCCGATTGCTCGTCGCCGAGCAGATTGCCCGCGCCGCGCTGGTCCAGATCGTGGCTGGCGAGCTGGAAGCCCGCCCCCAGCGTATCGAGATCGCTCAGCACCTTGAGCCGCTTCTCGGCGGTCTGGCTGAGCGTGCGGTTCTCGGGCGTGGTGAGATAGGCATAAGCGCGCGTCTTGGCGCGTCCGACGCGGCCGCGCAGCTGGTAAAGCTGCGCCAGGCCGAAGCGGTCGGCGCGGTGGATGATCATCGTGTTGGCGCTCGGAATGTCGAGCCCGCTCTCGACGATCGTGGTCGAGATCAGCACTTCGAACTTCTTGTCGTAGAAGGCCGACATCCGCTCCTCGACCTCGCTCGGCGCCATCTGGCCGTGCGCGACGACGTAGCGCACCTCGGGCACATGATCGCGCATGAACGCCTCGATCTCGGGCAGGTCCGCTATCCGCGGGGTGACGAAGAAGCTCTGGCCACCGCGATAATGCTCGCGCAGCAGCGCTTCGCGCAGCACGACCGGGTCCCACGGCATGATATAGGTGCGCACCGCGAGGCGATCGACCGGCGGGGTCTGGATCACCGACAGCTCGCGGATGCCCGACATCGCCATCTGCAGCGTGCGCGGGATCGGCGTGGCGGTCAGCGTGAGGACGTGGACGTCGGTCTTGAGCCCCTTCAGCCGTTCCTTGTGCGTGACGCCGAAGCGCTGCTCCTCGTCGACCACCACGAGGCCGAGCCGCTTGAACTCGATCCCCTTGGCGAGGATCGCGTGCGTGCCGATCACGACGTCGATCGTGCCGTCGGCGAGGCCCGCCTTGGTCGCCTTGGCCTCGGCGCCGGGAACGAGCCGCGACAGCCGCCCGACGTTGAGCGGGAAGCCTTCGAAGCGCGCGGTGAAATTGTTGAAATGCTGGCGCGCGAGGAGGGTGGTCGGGCACACCACCGCGACTTGCAGCCCCGCCATCGCCGCGGCGAACGCACCGCGCAACGCGACCTCGGTCTTGCCGAAGCCGACGTCGCCGACGACGAGGCGGTCCATCGGCGTGCCCTTGAGCAAATCGCCCATCACGTCCTCGATCGCGCGGTCCTGGTCGTCGGTTTCTTCGTACGGGAAGCGATCGACGAAGGCGGCATAGCCGCTGTCGCGATCGATCGTCTCGGCGGGGCGCAGCGCGCGTTCGGCCGCGGTGGCGATGAGCTCGCCCGCGATTTCGCGGATCCGCTCCTTCATCTTCGACTTGCGGCGCTGCCAGGCTTCGCCGCCGAGCCGGTCGAGGCTCGCGCCTTCGCTGTCCGAGCCGTAGCGGCTGAGGACTTCGAGGTTCTCGACGGGGACGAACAGCTTGTCGCCGCCGGCATAGGTGAGCGCGACGCAATCGTGCGGCGCCTGGCCGACGGGGATCGAGGTCAGGCCCTCGTAGCGGCCGATGCCGTGGTCGGCATGGACGACCAGGTCGCCCGGCGTGAGCATCGCCAGCTCGGCGAGGAAGGCGTCGGCGGATTTCTTGCGCTTGGCGCGACGGACGAGGCGGTCGCCGAGCATGTCCTGCTCGGTGAGGAGCGCGACTTGGGGGCTAGAGAAGCCGTGGTCGAGCGGCAGGATGATGAGCGCGACCGTAACTCCCCTCCCGCTTGCGGGAGGGGTTGGGGGAGGGGCGTGCTGCGCTTTCGCGGTTGGTTGCTTGGGGACAGGCCCTCCCCCAGCCCCTCCCGCAGGCGGGAGGGGAGCAGAAGGAGCAGAAGCGCCGAGCGCCTCTTGCCACGTGTCCACCAGCTTGAGGTTCGTCGCCCCATGATCGCGCAGCAACCCCGCCAGCCGCTCGCGCGCGCCCGCCGAATAGCTCGCCAGCACCGCTTTCCGCCCATCGCGCTCGAGCGTGCGCAAATGATGCACCACCGCCTCGTAGACATTCGCGCCGTTCGCGCGCTCGGCGCCGAAATCGCGCGGGCCGTCGACGCCGAAGTCGAGCACGCTCCCGCTCTCGGGCTCGTGGAACGCGGTGATGCGGTGCGCCGGCGCCTCGTCCAACCGCGCCGCGAAATCCTTGGCGGTCAGGTACAGCGCATCGACCGGCAGCGGACGATAGCTGCCGGGGTCGCTGACCTGCGCCTTCACCCGGTTGGCGTGGTAATCGGTGATCGCCTCGAACCGCTGCTCCGCCGCTGCGACCGAGCCCGCATCGCGCAGGATGACGACATCGTCGCCGAGATGGTCGAACAAGGTCGTGAGCTTGTCTTCGAACAGCGGGAGCCAATGCTCCATCCCCGCGAGCCGGCGCCCTTCCGAAATCGCCTGGTACAGCGGATCGCCCGTCGCGGTCGCGCCGAAGCGCTCGCGATAGCGTGCGCGGAAGCGCTTGATGCTGTCCTCGTCGATCAGCGTTTCCGACGCGGGGAGCAGGATGAAGCCGTCGACGCGGCCCGTCGTGCGCTGGTCGGCGGGGTCGAAGGTGCGGACGCTCTCGATCTCGTCGCCGAAGAAATCGAGCCGGAGCGCATGCTCCTCGCCGCTCGGGAACAGGTCGACCAGGCCGCCACGGACCGCGAATTCGCCCGAATCGGCGACGGTCTCGACGCGGACATAGCCGTTCGCCTGAAGCTGCGCGGCGAGCTTGTCGCGGCCGATCCGCTCCTTTGGCGCGAGCCTCGCGACAAGCTGGCGGATGCGGAACGGTGTCAGCGTGCGCTGCGCCACCGCGTTGACCGTGGTGAGCAGGAGCTGGGGGCCTTTGACAGGCTGCTGCAGCCGGTGGAGCGTCGCCATGCGCTCGGCCATCACCCGCAGCGTAGGGGAAGCGCGATCGTACGGGAGGCAGTCCCACGCCGGAAAGGTGAGGATCTCGAGCTCGGGCGCGAAGGTCTGTGCGGTCGCGGCGATGGCGCGCATCGCGGCCTCGTCGGGCGCGACGAACACCGCGCGCGATTTGGCGGCGCGGGCGAGGTCGGCGAGCAGCCACGGCTCGAACCCGGTCGGCACGCCGGCGAGCGTGAGTGGGGTCTTGGCGGTGAGGATCGTGTTGAGGTTTGGCATCGGTACTTTCGAGGTCCGTCACCCCGGCACAGCGCCGGGGAACGAGAGACTATTCCGCGATCGGCACGTAGTTGAGCGCCTGCAGCGCCTCGAGGATCGATCCGCGATAGCGCTCGGGGCAGGTATCGGTCCCGATCGCCCACGCCATGATATCGACGTCCTGCTCCTCGAGCAGCTCCTCGACCAGCGTGAGCTCGGCACCGTCCCAGCCCGCCGAGCGCGCATCGAAGAAGCCGCCGATCAGCAGATCGGCTTCCTTGGTGCCGCGGTGCCAGGCGCGGAAGCGCAGGCGTTTCAGGCGGGTCTCGCGGTCCATGCTCGCTCCATACAGAAATGCCCGACACCGACCGACAGCGGAACGCTGGCGGCGGAAGCCGGGTGGGGGTAGAGGACCCAGATAGTCATGCGACCCGATATCCTCAATCCATTGTTCGCCGAAGTCACGGCGCTGAAGGGCATCGGCCCGGCACTCGCCAAACCGCTCGACCGGCTCGGCCTGTCGCGCGTCGTCGATGTCGCCTTCCATCTGCCGACCGGCTGGGTCGATCGTCTCGCGCGTGAAGAGCTCGACATGGCCGATGCCGGGCGGGTGATCGCGATCACGCTGACCGCGCAATCGTACCGCTCGAGCGCGGGGCGCGGGCCGACGCGGGTTCATGCGACCGATGCGCTCGGCAACGTCGTCAGCCTCGTCTATTTCGGCGGGAATTCGGGCTGGGCGAAGAAGTTGCTGCCGGTCGGCGAGCCACGCCGCGTGTCGGGCCGGCTCGAAATGTACGGGCAGGATCTGCAAATGGTCCACCCCGACTATGTCCTGCCGCTCGAGGAAGCCGGCGACACGCCCGAGCGCGAGGCGATCTATCCGCTGTCGGAGGGGATGACCTCGAAGCGGCTCGGCCAGCTCGCCGCGCAGGCGATCGAGCGCGCGCCGGACCTGACCGAATGGATCGAGCCTGGCTTACTCGCCAAGCAGCAATGGCCCGCCTGGCGTGAGGCGCTCGCGCGGATCCACGCCGATCCCTCCGACGCGATGGCGCGCGAGCGGCTGGCGTACGACGAAATCTTTGCCAACCAGCTGGCACTGATGCTTGTGCGCCAATCGTCGCGGGCAAGGCGGGGACGGGCGCTCGCAGGGACGGGTAAGCTGCGCGATGCGCTGCGGCTGCCCTATGAGCTCACCGGCGCGCAGGCGCGTACCGTGCGCGAGATCGAGGGCGATCTCGCCCAGCCGCAGCCGATGCTGCGCTTGCTGCAGGGCGATGTCGGCTCGGGCAAGACGCTCGTCGCGACGCTGGCGATGCTCGTCGCGGTCGAGGCGGGCGCGCAGGCGGCGTTGCTCGCGCCGACCGAGATCCTCGCGCGCCAGCATTACGAATCGCTGCGCCGCACGCTCGCCGGGCTGCCGGTCGAGGTCGCGGTGCTCACCGGGCGCGACAAGGGCAAGGTGCGCGAGGCGACGCTGATGGGGCTCGCCGCGGGGACGATCGACATCCTGATCGGCACGCACGCGATCTTTCAGGAGGCGGTCGCGTACAAGGATCTCGGGCTCGTCGTGGTCGACGAACAGCACCGCTTCGGCGTCGCGCAGCGGATGATGCTCCAGGCGAAGGCCAAGGCCGCACCGCATTTGCTGGCGATGACCGCAACGCCGATCCCGCGCACGCTGACGCTCGCCAATTATGGCGAGATGGATGTCAGCCAGCTCGACGAGATGCCCCCGGGCAGGCAGCCGATCGAGACGCGCGTGATTTCCGAGGACCGCCTCGCCGATGTCGTCGATGCACTCGGCCGACATCTGTCGGATGAGGGCCAGGCGTACTGGGTCTGCCCGCTGGTCGAGGAAAGCGAGAAAAGCGACATGGCCGCCGCCGAGGCGCGCGCCGAGACGTTGCGTGCGCGCTTCGGCGACCGTGTCGGGCTCGTCCACGGCAAGATGAAGCCCGCCGAGAAGGACGCGGTGATGAGCGCGTTCTCGGCCGGGCAGCTCGGCGTGCTCGTCGCGACGACGGTGATCGAGGTCGGGGTCGACGTGCCCAATGCGACGCTGATCGTGATCGAACATGCCGATCGCTTCGGGCTCGCGCAGCTCCACCAGCTGCGCGGTCGTGTCGGGCGTGGCTCGGGCAAGTCGAACTGCCTGCTGATCCGCGGCGGGTCGCTGAGCGAAACGTCGCGTGCGCGGCTGGCGCTGATGCGCGAGACGACCGACGGCTTCCGCATCGCCGAGGAGGACCTGCGCTTGCGCGGGGCAGGGGAGTTGCTCGGTACCAAGCAATCGGGCGAGGCCGGTTTCCGCCTCGCGACGCCCGACATGCTGATGACGCTCCTTCCGGTCGCGACGGATGATGCGCGACTGCTGATCGACCGCGACGGCGGGCTCGAGGGTGCACGCGGGCAGGCGGCGCGCACCGCGCTTTATCTGTTCGAGCGCGATGCCGGGGTTGCGCTGTTGCGGTCCGGCTGAGCGCTACTTCGCCTTCAACAGCACCGCGAGCAGTTCGTAATATTCGGGCAATGCGATCGCCACGTCGAGTTCGCACCCGATCCGCCCGCCCAGCGCCCAGCGGATCTCGGCAACCACCACGCCGACCACCGGCAGCGTGACGCGAAGCCGATCGCCGACGCCGTAGCTCAGGTCGCACCGCGCCATCAGCCCGGCGGCCGAGAGATTTACGATCAGCAAGGAGAGTTGCCGCGCGTCGGGCCCGAACGCCCGTGCGCGGTAATGTACTTCGTCGCGGACGAGCGTCCGGCTCTCCGCTGTCGCCAAGTCCAACGCCTTACCCATTACAAGCCCCCTCTTGGGTGGCCTTGACGCTAGGGCCGCGGGTGTGAAGCAGTACGGAACGAACCCGCTTAACAGCGGATTACCCGAACTGTGGCGCAATCAGCCGCGGACGAGCAAGCCGTGGTTCTTCTTGCCTGCCGCGATCCGCACCGGCGCATCGCCGACGCTGACGATCATCGCTTCGTCGCTGACCTTGTCTGCACCGACGCGCGCGCCACCGCCCTTGATCAGCCGCTTGGCTTCGCCCTTCGACGCAGCGAAGCCCAGGCCGATCAGCGCGTCGACGATGCCGATATCGCCGCTCACGGTGAAGGTCGGCAGCGAGCCGCCCGCCGCACCTTCCTCGAAGGTCCGGCGCGCGGTCTCGGCCGACTCGAGTGCCGCGGCTTCACCACGGCACATCGTGGTCGCGGCGTTGGCGAGGACGATCTTGGCGGCATTGATCTCGGCGCCCTCGAGCGCCTCGAGCCGCGCGATCTCGTCGAGCGGCAGATCGGTGAACAGCCGCAGGAAGCGCCCGACGTCGCGGTCGTCGGTATTACGCCAGAATTGCCAGTAATCGTAATGCGGCAGCTGGTCCTCGTGGAGCCAGACCGCGCCCGACATGGTCTTGCCCATCTTCCCGCCATCGGCGGTCGTGATGAGCGGGGTGGTGATGCCGAACACCTCGGTCCCGTCCATCCGGCGCGAAAGCTCGATGCCGTTGACGATGTTGCCCCACTGGTCCGATCCGCCCATCTGCAGTCGGCACCCGGCGCGGCGTGACAGTTCGAGGAAGTCGTAGGCCTGGAGGATCATGTAGTTGAATTCGAGGAACGACAGCGATTGCTCGCGGTCGAGCCGCAGCTTGACCGAGTCGAACCCGAGCATCCGGTTGACCGAGAAATGCTGCCCGACGTCGCGGAGGAAGGGGATGTATTCGAGCTTGTCGAGCCACTCGGCGTTGTCGAGCATGATCGCGTCCGACGGGTCATCGCCAAAGGTCAGGAAGCGTTCGAAGATCCGGCGGATCGACGCGACGTTGTGCGCGATCCCGTCATGGTCGAGCAGCTTGCGCGCTTCGTCCTTGAAGCTCGGATCGCCGATCTTGCCAGTGCCGCCGCCCATCAGCACGATCGGCTTGTGGCCGGCCTGCTGGAGCCGGCGCAGCAGCATGATCTGCACCAGGCTGCCGACATGGAGCGAGGGCGCGGTCGGATCGAAGCCGATATAGCCCGGCACGACCTGCTTCGCCGCAAGCGCATCGAGCGCTGCCGCGTCGGTGGTCTGGTGGATATAGCCGCGGGTCGACAGCAGGCGGAGGAGATCGGAAGTGTGCTCGGTCATTCCGGGCGCATAGCCGATTTTTGCGTTCGTTAAATCCCCGGCAATTGCCGTTGCGGATCGACCGGTGTGCGGCCCTTGCGCATTTCGAAATGGACCTCGGGCCGGCTCGCCGCGCCCGAATCGCCCGACAGTGCGATCGTCTGGCCGCGCTTGACCGCCTGACCGCGCCGGACGAGCAGCTGGCTGGCATTGGCATAGACCGTCGTCCAGCTCGATCCATGCTTAACGATCACCAGGCCGCCGAGCGTCGGAACCCCGCTGCCGGCATAAGCTACGACACCGTCCGCCGAGGCGAGAATCGGCGTGCCGAGCGGCACCGCGATGTTGACGCCGTTGAACTTCTCGCCCGAAGCGCCCGGGCCGAAGCGCGTGATGATCTTGCCGTGGACCGGCCAGGCGAAGCCGCTCGTCAACTGCGCCGGCTCGGCGAGCGCTTGCGTCGGCGCGAGCACGCGGCGCGGCGACGCGGTCGGCTGGGCGGGGCGTTGGTTGGCGGCGAGCGCGGGCTCGCTGCCGGTGAGGATATCATCGATGTCGAGCGTGAAGGCGGCGGCGCGCTCGGCCGCCGAACTGCCGCCAGCGGTGCCCGGGATCAAAACGCGCATCCCGACGCGCAGCGTGTAGGGCGCGGTCAAATCGTTGGCGGCGATGATCCGCGACCAATCGACCGCATAGGCGCGCGCGATCGCGATGCCCGTCTGGCCCGCGCGCACGAGATGATAGCGCCCGCCCGGGATCGTCAGCCGCTGCCCGGCGCGCACCACGAAGGGCGCAGGCAGCTGGTTCGCGCGCGCGATCGCCTCGGATCCACCGCCGGTACGATCGGCAATCGCGCGCAGCGTGTCGCCAGGGTGGACGAGATAGGTGGTCGTATCGATCGTCGCGGCATCGGCGGTGACGGGGCGGGCTTGCCACGCCGGCAAGGGCGCGGGGAGGGCGGAGACGCGCTCGTCGATGCGGCGCGGTTCGTAGCGCTCGGGCTGTGTATCGTCGCGCGGGCCGGTCCGGTCGTCGCGCCACGCCGTATCCTGGCGATCGCGCGGCGGTCGGTACCCGCGGTCGGGTCGGTCGGGATTGGGAATACACGCGCCGAGCGTCGTCAACAGCAGCATTGCCGCCCAGCCGTATTCCCTGCCCCGCACCATCCCCGTCCCCCTGATCGCCCCGACCGTTACGTATAAAGCTGGTTAAGCATAGCGAGCGACGCGTGATGTGTCAGGTCGAGATGCAAGGGCGTCACCGCGATGAACCCGTCGGCCACGGCTTCGAGATCGGTCGAATGCGCCGGCGTGTCGATCGGCGGACCGAGCGCGAACCAGTGATAGTCATACCCGCGCGGATCGCGGTTGGTGACGATCTGCAAGCGGCCATAGTCGCGCAGGCCCTGTTGCGCGATCCGGATGCCCTTCACCGCATCGGCCGCGCCTGCCGGGAAATTGACGTTGACGAGTGTGCGCGGCTCGAGGGGCGCATCGATCAGCGGGCGCAGCACGCGCTCGCCCCATGCCGCAGCGGCATCGAACGGGACGGTGTCGCCCATGCCCTGCTTGTCATAGACCTGGCTCAGCGCGATCGAGCGGACGCCCGCGAGCGCGCCCTCCATCGCCGCCGAGACGGTGCCCGAATAGGTCACGTCCTCGGCCAGATTGGCGCCGCGATTGACCCCCGACAGGATCAGGTCGGGCCTGTGATCGGCCATGATCCTGGCGAGCGCCATCATCACCGCATCGGTCGGCGTGCCCGCGACGGCGAAGCGCTTCTCGCCGTGCTCGCGAACGCGGATCGGCCGGGTGAGCGTCAGCGAATGGCCCGCGCCCGATTGCTCGTCGGCGGGGGCGACGACCCACACATCGTCCGAGAATTTCGCGGCGATCGCCTCGAGCACCTTGAGGCCGGGGGCGTGATAGCCATCATCGTTGGTGAGCAAGATGCGCATCGGATCTCTTTCAAATTCGAACCAACTCCCGTTCGCCCTGAGCTTGTCGAAGGGCTGCTCGCCACACATTCCGAAGTGTGTGCGGCGAGCAGTGCTTCGACCGGCTCAGCACGAACGGTTTGGGTCAGTGCTTGGGCTCCAACCGCGTCACGCCACCCATATAGGGTAGCAGCGCCTCCGGCACCGTGACGCTGCCGTCCGCATTCTGATAATTCTCGAGCACTGCCACCAACGTCCGCCCGACCGCGAGCCCCGAACCGTTGAGCGTATGGACGAACTCGGTCTTTTTCTCGCCCGCGACGCGGTAGCGCGTGTTCATCCGCCGCGCCTGGAACGCGCCGGTGTTCGAGCACGAGCTGATCTCGCGATACGCGTTCTGGCCCGGCAGCCACACTTCGAGGTCGTAGGTCTTGCGCGCGCCGAAGCCCATGTCGCCGGTGCACAGCAGCAGCTTGCGATAGGGCAGGTTGAGGCGTTCGAGGATCGTCTCGGCGGCGCGGACCATGCGCTGGTGCTCGGCCTCGCTGTCTTCGGGGCGCACGATGCTGACGAGCTCGCATTTCTCGAACTGGTGCTGGCGGATGAAGCCGCGCGTGTCGCGTCCGGCCGCGCCCGCTTCGGAGCGGAAGCATAGCGTGAGCGCGGTCAGCCGGAGCGGGAGCGCGCTTTCGTCGAGCAATTCGCCCATGACGCTCGCGGTCAGGCCGACTTCGCTCGTCGGGATGAGCCAGCGATCGTCGGTCGTGCGAAAGCTGTCCTCGGCGAACTTCGGCAGCTTGTCGGTGCCGTACATCGCCTCGTCCTTGACGAGCACGGGCGGGTTGCATTCCTCATAACCATGCTCGCGCGTCTGGACGTCGAGCATGAACTGGCCGAGCGCGCGGTGCAGACGCGCCATGTCGCCGCGCAGGAAGGTGAAACGCGCACCCGAGAGGCGCGCGCCGGTTTCGAAATCCATGCCGAGCGCAGGGGCAAGATCGGCATGTTCGCGCGGCGTGAAGTCGAAGCCGCGCGGGGTGCCCCAGCGGGCGACTTCGACATTCTCTTCTTCGCCCGCGCCGTGCGGGACATCGTCGGCGGGCAGATTGGGGATGATCTCGAGCGCCGCCTTGAGCTGTGCCGCGACATCCTTTTCCTCGGCCTCGATCGCGGGCATCCGCTCCTTCAACGCGGCGACCTCGGCCATCAGGCTGGCGGCGGTGGCGTCGTCCTTCTTGGCCTTGGCCGCGCCGATCGCCTTCGAGGCTTCGTTTCGGCGTGCCTGGCCGGTCTGCGCTTCGGTGATCAGCGCGCGGTGGCGCTCGTCGAGCGCGACCAGCCCGGCGGCGAGCGGCGACAGCCCGCGACGCGCGAGCGCGGCATCGAAGGCGGCAGGGTTTTCGCGGATCGATCGGATATCATGCATGGTCGCAGGCTATGCCCAGCCTGCCGCAAGCGCGCAACCCGCGCGGCACGCGGCGCGTTGCCCGACATACCACCAACCATAAGAGGCCAGCGCCCATGCAGATTTCCCACAACGCCGTCGTGCTCGTCGCCGATGGCCGCAAGTCGCTGTTCCTGCGCAACGAGGGCGACGCGACGCATCCCAACCTCGTCGTCGAGCGCGCGGTCGAGCAGATCAATCCGAGCGACGGCGAGCAGAAGACCGACCACGCCGGACGCTCGTCGTCGAGCGTCGGTGGCGGCCATAATTCGATGGCCGAGGTCGATTTCCACCAGCAGGAGGAAGACCGCTTCGCCGCCGACACCGCCGAGCTGCTCAAGAAGCGTGCGCTGGCAAACGATTACGACCAGCTGTTCGTCGTCGCCCCGCCGCGGACGCTCGGCGAGCTGCGCAAGCATTATCACAGCGAAGTCAGCGCGCGGTTGAGCGGCGAGCTCGACAAGGATCTGACCGGCCATCCGATCGACCAGATCGAAAAGGCGCTGCAAGCCGCCTGAAACAAAGCGGGCTCCCGCGATGGTCGCGGGAGCCCGTTTGTATTCGCGCGATCAGCCGGTCAGGCGGCGATGGCGTTCCGCTTGGTGAAGCGCTTGCGCGCAACGAGCGCCGCTGCCGCTGCGCCGAACAGCAGGACCATCGGCGGCGCTGGCACTGGTGCGGGCGGGCCATCGGGATTGCCGGGCGTGCAGTTCGCGCCGCAGCTCGAGCTGCCATAGCTGCTGCTGCCCCAATTGCTGCTCGAATTCCAACCGTGGCTGCTCGATCCATAGCTGCTCGAGCTGGCCGACGAGGTGCTCGTGCTCGATCCGTTTGACGAACTGGCCGACGAGACATTGCCGCTCGAGGCCGAGGAGACGTTGCCGCTCGACGAGGTCGACGACGAGGAGGCCGACGAAACGTTACCGCTCGAAGAGGTCGATGACGAGACATCGCCGCTGCTGCCGCCCGATGCCGAGGAGACGTTGCCGCTCGACGACGATCCGCCCGTCGACGACGTGCTCGACACGGTCGCGCCGCCGGTCGAGGTCGAGGAGCCGCCGCTGCCGCCCGACGACGAGGTGCTGGAGACTGCACCGCTCGACGTGGAGGAGCCGCCGGTCGATGTCGACGAGCCGCCAGTCGAGGTCGACCCGCCGCTGGTGGACGAACTGGTCGAAGATCCGCCCGACGATACGTTGACGACGGTGCCGCTGCTGCCGGTCGACGTCGACGATATCGTGATGTTGCCGCCGCCTCCGCCGCCACCGCCGCCACCGAAGAAGCCCCCAGCAAAGAAGCCGCCGCCGCCGCCGAAGCCGCCGCCGATCACCGCTGGGCCAAAGCCGCCCGGAGACCCGTTAAAACCGTTGAACGCGGGCGGCAGCGGGATCGGCGCGCCCTGCGTCGTCACCACGACCACTTGCGGTGGCGGGGTGGTACGCGTCGTCGTCACGACTCGACGGACCCGGCGCACCGAGGCCACCGCCGTCTTGCGTACGATTCGCTTGGTCTTGTGAACATAGGCCGTGCGGGCCCGAGACGAATCCGCGACATGCACCGCGCCGCCGCCGACGATCGCGCCGCCGCACGCACAGGCACACAGTTTCGCCAAGGCCATCCGCACCGACATATCGCCACTCTCTCTTTACCGTTAAATCAATACTCTATGGCGTTCCACGGTAAGTTTCGCCACGTCGCTTTATCGGGTAAACGGCAACAAATCGTTACGTTCAAGCGCGTTCCCCACCTCACAACCCTTAATCCACGATTTTGTCACATTCGCAAAGGTTGATTGTGAGTTAACGTTTCGTCTTGGGACACAGGCGCGTTCGCCGCTCGCACGGCGCCGATGCGTGTTCGGGTGGGTGCGGGAAAAGCACATCACGCGAAGCAACGGAAGAAGATCGCATCGGATTGCTTGTGGAGCTTCAAGGGCATGGCTATAGGCCCGCACGACGTGAGTTGACCCGGGGGCGGACCCACGATGCGTTCGGCATCGTGCGGCTGTGGGAGAAAATGGGATGGCGACGGTCTTGAATCGACACGATGACTCCGCGAAGTTCGCAGTGCCGCCCGTCGGCGGTGATGACGGCTACCGGCCAAGCGCCGACGAAGAGTTCATGAACCCGCGGCAGCAGGCGTATTTCCGCGCCAAGCTGCAGGGGTGGAAGGACTCGATCCTGCGCGAGGCGGCAGGAACGCTGTCGCAGCTCCAAGTCGATACGCTGCGCGAAGCCGATCTGACCGATCGCGCGTCAAGCGAGACCGACTGGTCGATCGAACTGCGCACGCGCGATCGCCAGCGCAAGCTCATCTCGAAGATCGAAGCGGCGATGCGCCGAATCGACGAAGGCGAATATGGCTATTGCGAAGTGACCGGCGAACCGATCTCGCTCGCCCGGCTCGAGGCACGGCCGATCGCGACGATGACGGTCGAGGCGCAGGAGCGCCACGAACGCCAGGAAAAGATCTCGCGCGAGGAGTGATCTTCCGCATCTGTTAAGTGGTTCGATACATTTCCCCGGCTATGACGATCATAACGGAGGCCGTAAGTTCAGGCGATGGATCAATATTCCCACGATCCCCTCAGCGCTCCCGACGAGGATGGCGCCCACAACCGGCAGGAGTCACGCGACAGCCTGTTCCTGATGGCGGATTTCCGCGTCGTCGGTGGTAGCGAGGTTCGCCCGCTCCGGGTGCGCAATCTGTCGGCCGGTGGCTTGATGGCCGAACTCCAAGGTGGGCTCGAACAGGGCCTGCGCGTCGAATTCGATGTGCGGGGTATCGGCTGGGTGCCCGGGCAGGTCGCTTGGTCGGCGGCCGGGCGCATTGGCGTGGCGTTCGACCAGCAGATCGATCCGCTGCTGGCGCGCAAGCCCGTCGGGCAGGGGGCGCAAACACCAACCTTTGTAAAGCCGATCTTCGGTCGCCCGCTTCGCTGAGTCGATCGATCGGCGGGTAAGCGGACCCGGACGCGCTGCGCCCGGGCCCTGTGGCATCAGATTTGCGCCAATTCCTGTTTGATCCTGAGCTTCTGCTTCTTCAGCGCGGCCAGCGTAACGGCGTCGGGCAAGGGCCGCTGCGCTTCGGTGGCGATCTGTCGATCGAGGACTGCATGCTTGGCCGTCAGGGCCGAATGATGCGCGGTCTGCATGGATGCGTACCTCCTTCATGAGCTGCTTGGGGGAGCGAATAGAAACATGCTTGAGGTTAATTGTCTTCCCTCATTTTGCGGGAGCGCGACGCGCGCACCGAATTGCGCGACCGGTCGATTTTATCCGTGTCGCAGCGCCGCGATTTGCTAAGACGAGGCAATCGAGCGGGGACCGAATGGACGACAGCCTTATCGCAAAGCGCCTCGAGGTGTTACGCGTCGAACATCGAGATCTGGATTCGGCCATAGGCGCGCTGATCGACAGCGGCTCGGCGGACCAGCTCCAGCTCGCGCGGTTCAAGAAGCGCAAGCTGCGGCTGCGCGACGAGATCGCGCTGCTCGAAGACCAGTTGATTCCCGACATCATCGCCTAGGCCACCAGCGTCTGGCGCGCCGCTCCGCTTTGGGACATGCCGCCGCAAATCTGCGATGGACGCGCTACCTTTGCGCCTTCGATTATGGCTAAGGTCAGCGATGCGAGTAAATTGGCACGACTTACGGATGCAGCGGCGCGTGATCGACACGCTGTATATTGATGCGATGGTGCTGGCCGACGAAGCCCGCAGCTATTTCGATGAGGGCGGGCGCGCCGATCGCGAGGCGCTCGATCCGATGGCGCGCGTCGCCTTCTCGTGCGAATCGCTCAAGGTCACGACTCGCTTGATGCACATCATCGCCTGGCTGCTGACTCAGCGCGCGGTCGAGGCGGGGGAAATGCTGCCGCGTGACGCGCTTGATCCGTCGCGCCGGCTCGGCACCGCGCCGGTGACCGATTCGGTTGCGCTCGAACAGATGCCCGAATCGGCGCGCACGCTGATCGCGGCGAGCGTGGAATTGCATGGCCGCGTCGCGCGGCTCGACGATGCCAGCGCGGGCGTAGACCTCGAGATCGAAAGCCCGGTGCGATCGCTGCACCAGCGGCTGGCGATGGCATTCTAGCCCGCCGAGCGAGACGGCGAGGAGCGGGGGGCCGGATCCGTCCGGCCCCGGTCGTTCAGAGCTTCAGCCGCTCGCGCGCCGCGCGGTACTGCGCTTCGAACCGGTCGACCATCGCCGCGACCGACTCGACTCGCTCGATCACGCCGATCCCCTGGCCCGATCCCCAGATTTCCTTCCACGCCTTGGGCTTGGCGCCGTTGCCGGTGCCGAAGTCCATCGTCTTGAGATCGCCTTCGGGCAGCGCATCGGGGTCCATGCCCGCCGCGACGATCGAGGCGCGCAGGTAATTGCCGTGCACGCCGGTGAACAGGTTCGAATAGACGATGTCGGCGGCCTTGCCCTCGACGATCCCCTGTTTGTACGCGGCTTCCGCATTCGCCTCGAGCGAGGCGATGAAGGGTGAGCCCATATAGCCGAAATCGGCGCCCATCGCTTGCGCCGCGAGGATGGCGTCGCCCGTCGCGATCGAGCCCGACAAAGCGAGCGGCCCGTCGAACCACTGCCGGATTTCCTGAATGATCGCGAAGGGCGACAGCCGCCCAGCGTGCCCGCCCGCGCCGGCGGCAACCGCGATCAGCCCGTCGGCGCCTTTTTCGATCGCCTTGCGCGCGAAGCGGTCGTCGATCACGTCATGCAGCGTGATCCCGCCCCAGCTGTGCACCGCGGTGTTGAGATCCTCACGTGCGCCGAGCGAGGTGATGACGATCGGCACTTGCCACTTCGCGCAGGTCGCGAGATCGGCCTCGAGCCGCTCGTTCGAGCGATGGACGATCTGGTTGACCGCGAACGGCGCCGCCGGGCGCTCGGGATGGTCGCGGTTATGCGCCGCCAGTTCCTCGGTGATGCGGTGGAGCCATTCGTCGAGCATCGCTTGCGGTCGCGCGTTGAGCGCGGGGAAGGATCCGACGATCCCCGCCTTGCACTGCGCGATCACCAGTTCGGGACCCGAGATGATAAACAGCGGCGAGCCGATCAGGGGAAGCCGCAGCGACGAGAGGAGGGGCGGTGTGCTCATGTCCGTTTCATAGCGCAACCGAAAGGACTGTCCAGCGGCCTCGATTTGCCTCGCGTGCAGAAAGCCTTATGGCGCGCAAATCCCCGTTTGTTTCCGGAGTAACGAAGTGAAGCTCACCCTTGCCGCCGCGCTGTTGCTCGGAACCGCGACTCCTGCTTTCGCCGTCGGGCAATTGCCCAGTGGCATCGCGCCGGTCGCCTATGACATCACGATTCGCCCCGACGCCAAGGCGATGACCTTTTCGGGCGAGGAAACGATCAGCATCGCGGTGGCGAAGCCTACTCGCACGGTCGTGCTCAACGCCGCCGACCTCAAGATTTCGCGCGCGATGGTCGACGGGGCGGCGGTCCCCTTCACGATCGATACCACCAAGCAGCAGCTGACGTTGACGCTGCCGACGATGCTCGCCGCGGGCCAGCACCGTGTCCAATTCGCCTGGACCGGCACGATCAACACCTCGGCTGCGGGCCTGTTCGCGATCGATTACAGCAACCAGGACGGCTCGTCGTCACGGCTGCTGGTCACGCAGTTCGAGGCGCCCGATGCGCGCCGCTTCGCGCCGATGTGGGACGAGCCCGGCTACAAGGCGACCTTCAAGCTCAGCACCGTCGCGCCCGGCGACCAGACCGCTTTCTCGAACATGCCCGTCGCCAGCGTGACCAAGCAGGGTGACGGCACCAAGCTATACCACTTTGCCGAGACGCCGAAGATGTCGAGCTATCTGCTCTTCCTCGGCATGGGCGATGTCGAGCGCAAGACGGTGATGGCGGGCAAGACCGAGATCGGCGTCATCACGCGCCGCGGCGTCGTCGACCAGGGCGATTACGCGCTCGAATCGGCCAAGCGCCTGCTGACCTATTACAACGACTATTTCGGCCAGCCCTATCCGCTGCCCAAGCTCGACATGATCGCCGGCCCGGGCTCGAGCCAGTTCTTCGGCGCGATGGAGAATTGGGGCGCGGTCTTCTATTTCGAGCCCGAATTGCTCTACGACAAGAAGCGCGCGACGCAGAGCGGCAAGCAGCGCATCTACACCGTCGTCGCGCACGAGATGGCGCACCAATGGTTCGGCGATCTCGTCACGATGAACTGGTGGGACGATCTCTGGCTCAACGAAGGCTTCGCCTCGTGGATGGAGAACAAGTCGAGCATCGACCTCAACCCCGACTGGTTCGCCGGCGCGACCGCGGTGGCGCAGGATCGCGAAGGCGCGCTGCAGGTCGACGCGACCGCCGCGACGCATCCCATCATCCGCCATGTCGAGACCGTCGACCAGATCGGCGAGGCGTTCGACGGGATCACCTATGCCAAGGGGCAGGCGGTCATCGGCATGATGGAGTCGACGCTCGGCCCGGACGTGTTCCGCGACGGCATCCGCCGCTATATGGCAAAGTACAAATACGGGAACACCACGACCGACCAGCTGTGGGCCGAACTCTCGGCTGCCGCGGGGCG
The DNA here is from genome assembly GCF_004354345.1 of Sphingomonas sp. AAP5. Classification (NCBI taxonomy): domain Bacteria; kingdom Pseudomonadati; phylum Pseudomonadota; class Alphaproteobacteria; order Sphingomonadales; family Sphingomonadaceae; genus Sphingomonas; species Sphingomonas sp. AAP5. Next base: position 902,858 of record NZ_CP037913.1, read on the forward strand.
GTCGGTCGCCGAGGTCGCGCATGATTTCACGCTCCAGCCCGGCGTCCCGCTCGTCACGATGACGGGCGCGCGCTGTGTCGCTGGCAAGACGCAGGTGACGCTGACGCAAGGCCGTTTCGGCTATGACGCGACCGCCAAGCAGTCGCTCGACTGGCATGTGCCATTGACGCTCGGTGTCGTCGGACAGCCGGTGACGCGCGCCGTGGTGCGCGGGGCGAAGCCGATTACGGTCAGCGTGGGCGGCTGCGGCACCGTCGTGCTCAACCGCGACAAGGGGTCGTATGCGCGCGTGCTCTACAGCCAGGCTGGGCATGACGCGATCGTGCGCGACTTCGGCACGCTCGCACTGACCGATCAGCTCGGCACGCTTGGCGACGATTTCGCGCTCGCCAAGGGCGGCAACCAGAAGCTCGATCGCTATTTCGCCGATGTCGCGGCGGTCGCGCCCGATGCGAACCCCTTGCTGTGGCAGACGATTGCCGGGCAGCTCGCCGACCTCGAGGGCCGCTTACCCAAGGGCGCGGCGAAGGACGCGATGCGCGTGCGAGTCCGCGCGACGCTTGCTCCGGCGATGCAGCGTGTCGGCTTCACCGCGACCAAGGACGAATCGCCGCTCGTTGCAACGCTGCGCGAAACGCTGATCGCGGTGCTCGGCCATCGCGGCGACCCTGCGATTGCGGACAAGGCGCGCGGCTATGTCGCCGCATTGGCGACCAACCCCGATGCGATCCCGGCGGCGATCCGTCAGCCGATCCTCGGCACGTACGCGACCAATGCGACGCCGGCCGAATGGGACGCGCTGCTCAAGCTGACGCTCGCCGAGAAGAATCCGGTGGTGAAGAACGGCTATGTCCGCTTGCTCGGCGCGGCCGAGGACGATGCGCTCGCGCAGCGCGCGCTCGATCTGTTGACGACCGACCGCTTCACTGCGCCGCAAAAGGCCGGTTTGCTCAAGGCGGTGGCGGGCGGGCATCCCGACATGGCGTTCGACTTCGCGCTTGCGCATCTACCGCTCGTCAACACGCTGGTCGAGACGAGCACACGCGCCGGCTTCGTCGCGAGCTTGGGTGCGGGGTCGGACGATCCGGCGATGCCGGGCAAGATTACCGCGTTCGCCGCTGCCAATCTGCCGCCAGCGGCGCGTGGCGGTGCCAAGGCGATCGTCGCTTCGATGGCAGCACGGCAGATGGTGAATGCCCGCATCCGCGGCGACATTGCGGCGTGGGCGATGGCGACCAAGTAACCGACACTATGGCTCCCTTCCCCGCGCGATAGGTGCAGGGGAGGGGGTCGGTCAGTCGATCCGCGTGAGCCCCGCGGCATATTTACGACCATTCGCAACATAATGCTCGGCCGAGACGCGCAGCATCGCCTGCGCGGCGTCGTCGAGCGTACGGACGGCGCGGGCAGGCGCGCCGACGATCAGGCTGCCAGGCGGGAACACCTTGCCCTCGGTCACCAGCGCGCCCGCGCCGACGATCGATCCTTCGCCGATCTCGGCGTGGTTGAGCACGATCGCGCCCATCCCGATCAGCACGCGGTCGCCGATCGTGCAGCCATGCAGCACGGCGTGGTGGCCGATCGTGCAGTCTTCGCCGATGGTGAGCGGGGCGCCCGGGTCCGAATGGCACATCGCGCCTTCCTGGATGTTGCTGCGCGCCCCGACGATCATCGGCGTATTGTCGCCGCGCACGACCGCGCCGAACCAGATACTGACATCGTCGCCGAGCCGTACGTCGCCGATCAGCTCGGCGCTCGGCGCGATCCAGGTCGCTTCGCCCAGCGTCGGGCGGAGTCCGTCGATTTCATAAAGCGGCATGGCGATCCTCATGGGTTGTGCAGGCATCGTGCACATCGATTGGCGCGGTCGGCAAGCCGCACGCCGTTTTACGCCGCCGGTTCCGCGGCTTGATCCGGCTCAAGCAGATATAAAGACACGCATTTCTGCGGACCTCGGCGCGTGCACGTGGCGTTGATACGCCATTGCAACCCAGAGGAAGACAGCATGGCCATCAAGTTTGCCGGAACGATCAACGCCCTCAATCGCGGTATCGGCTCGACCAAGCCCGACAAGGGCGGCGACATGATCGAGGATTGGGAAGCCGCACTCGCGGATATCGACACGCCCGGCGCAAAGGGCATT
>NZ_CP037913.1:910000-3115000 GCF_004354345.1 Sphingomonas sp. AAP5
AGATGCGGGGTTCCCGCGGTTAGACGGAAAGACCCCGTGCACCTTTACTGCAGCTTCAGAGTGGCATTAGGAAGAAACTGTGTAGCATAGGTGGGAGGCTATGAAGCGTTGGCGCCAGCTGACGTGGAGCCATAGGTGAAATACCACCCTGTTTGTTTCTGATGTCTAACCTCGATCCATGAAACTGGATCAGGGACCCTCTGTGGCGGGTAGTTTGACTGGGGCGGTCGCCTCCTAAAGAGTAACGGAGGCGCGCAATGGTGGGCTCAGGACGGTTGGAAACCGTCTGTTAGAGTGCAATGGCATAAGCCCGCCTGACTGCGAGACTGACAAGTCGAGCAGAGACGAAAGTCGGTCATAGTGATCCGGTGGTCCCTCGTGGAAGGGCCATCGCTCAACGGATAAAAGGTACGCCGGGGATAACAGGCTGATAACCCCCAAGAGCTCATATCGACGGGGTTGTTTGGCACCTCGATGTCGGCTCATCACATCCTGGGGCTGGAGCAGGTCCCAAGGGTTTGGCTGTTCGCCAATTAAAGTGGTACGTGAGCTGGGTTCAGAACGTCGCGAGACAGTTTGGTCCCTATCTGCCGTGGGCGTCGAAATTTGAGAGGAGTTGACCCTAGTACGAGAGGACCGGGTTGAACATACCTCTGGTGTACCTGTCGTTCTGCCAAGAGCGCAGCAGGGTAGCTATGTATGGACGGGATAACCGCTGAAAGCATCTAAGCGGGAAGCCTCCCTCGAGATAAGATTTCATAGAGCCGTCAGAGACCATGACGTTGATAGATCGGATGTAGAAGTGGAGTAATCCATGGAGCTAACCGATACTAATTGCTCTATTCGCGCTTGAGAGTCCCACCATCAATGACAATCCTGGGTAAACCAGCACGTCACCGATGGCGGATGATCAAATGCAACGCCTGATTGAACAAACTACATCATCACATAGGTATGCACGGACATCGATTTTGGGAGCCCAGCGCAAGCTGGGCCCCCCGAAAGAACCCGAACTTTTTGCTGTTCACCGGCTCCATTGCTTGGTGGCTATAGCGTCAGTGCCCCACCCGATCCCATCCCGAACTCGGCCGTGAAACCTGACTGCGCCGATGGTACTATCGCTTAAGCGATGGAAGAGTAGGTCGTCGCCAGGCATTGAAGCCGGTGAACACAAAACGTTCGTGTCTCTCATGAGAACCCATTTACATGTCATCTAAAACCCACTCGCGCTCGCGAGCAAAACATACAAAATCCCTGTCGCGGGGTGGAGCAGCCCGGTAGCTCGTCAGGCTCATAACCTGAAGGTCACAGGTTCAAATCCTGTCCCCGCAACCAACGGTATCACAAAAGCCCCGTCCCTCACCGGACGGGGCTTTTGTGCGTTTGGGGCGCAAGCACTCTGCGCGAACGCCAGCATTCGGTACAGGTCGCCGTAAAGCTGAATCGGGCGACGCTTCCCGCCGCGCGCGCTGCCGGGCTGCACAACGATCTTCTCGATGAGTGGTCGGATCGCTTGCCTAGCGACTGCGCCATCGCTTGAGGACAGATGTGTCTCGAGCTCGGCGACCGCTCGGCTATAGACGACTTCATAGTTCGCCGGCAGCCGCACGACCGTCGGCTCAGGTGCTTTGACCAGAGCAATCTCCAAACCTGCCTCGATCGTCTCAAGTTCCTTCAAACGGACGGTCAATGCGCGCGGCGCATCGTCGTCTTCCTCGATACGCGACACGAGCTTGGCGATGCGCCGGCGCGTCTCGACGAGCTCGCCTTCTACGTGATGGTGATCTGCATGGTTGGCGCGATGCATCGCCTCGAGCTCCGTCTGGAGCTTCGCGGCAAAGCGACGAATGATTTCCGGGGTCAGAAGCCGGTCGCGGATCCCGGCCAATGCGCGCTCCTCGAGTTCCCGCGCCGTGATAGACCCGTTGGTGCAGGTCCCGGTGCGATGACCCTTGCAGCGCCAACGGCCGGCACCGGTCGCGAGGAAGGGCGCCTCGCAAGCTCCGCATGTGACGAGCCCGGACAGTAGGTGGGCAGGGCGCTTTGCGCCCGCCAGCGGATTGCCCGTCAGCTTGTACTTCGCATCGCGCGCGGCGCGCGCTTCTTTCTGACGGATCTTCACCGCATCCCACAGTGCCTGGTCGATGATGCGCAACTCGGGCTGATCATTGATGATCCACTCCGTTTCGGGGTTGAGGCGCGGGCGGCGCGAAAAGCCGCGATTGTCATTGGGGACCTCGACCCAGATCCGACGGTTAAAGATGCGGCGCCCGATATAAAGCTCGTTGTTGAGGATGCCCTCGCCGAGGCTCGGGTCGCCCGACAGCGTCGTCGGGTTCCAGACGCCGGCGTTGTATTTTCCACGCTCTCGGGCGCGAGGGGAGGGGATGCCATCCCGGTTCAAGATCGCGCAAATCTGCTTCAGGCTCTGTCCCTCGGAATAAAGGTTGAAGATGCGCTGCACCAGCTCGGACTGCGGATCGTCGATCGCCAGCCGGTCAACGTCGCGCCCGCCTGCGTCCTGTGCGGTTATCTCGCGTCGGTAACCCAGAACTTTCCCGCCGGTCACGCCGCCGCGGCGCGCCTTGCCCTTTAGGCCGCGGCGTGTCGTATAGGCGATGCGCATTCGCTGCTGTTCACCGATAATGGCTTTGAAGGCGAATACGAGGTCGTCGATGCGACCGGTTGAAACCGTATGGACCGTCACCTGATACAGCCGGAACAGCTTCACCATGTGGTGGATGTGCTCAGCGTCGCGCCCGAGCCGGTCGACGTCTTCGATGATGAGGATCCTGATCTTCCCCGAAGCGAGCACCTTGAGCGCCGCCTGCAGCCCTGGCCGCTCCATCGTCGCGCCCGTGATCCCGTCATCGCCGTAGAAGCCGAGCAGATCGAAGCCATGCGAGCGCGCATATGCTTCGGCGAAGAGGTGCTGGTCATCGACGGAAGACGTGCGCTCGTCCGGGTCATCGAAGCTCTTGCGGCCATAGGCGATGGCTGGTTCGCTCACGATAGTCTCCTAGTAGGTGCTGCGCCGCTGGGTACCGACGCGATGATCCTGACGACTCTTCGGGGAATCAACCGCTGGCCACTCGGTTCCCCTGATGTCGGTCGGCTGCTAAAATCGCTAATCATCGATGCACTAGTCTGAATTTTCGACATTGAGCGGTTCGTCACTGCGATCCTGATCGAGCATGAGTGCGCGCGCCAGGCGTTTCGCAAGCAATGTCAGTAACAGATCGTCGATGTTAGCCAGCCGAATTGATGTGACTCCCTCGGACACCCGTGCAGGATCAGGTACGGTTGTTGCGGCTTGATGCTGGAGCATTCATCGGTTTTAGGAACTCGCGGTCGCCTCCACGCAAAAAGCCGACAAAGTATTTGTGTCGGACCATGAGAAATGTCAAAATGCTGACATGTCGCGCCGCCGCGCCCCGTTAGCCCGGATGCTCCTACCAAGGGGTGCAGGACGGTTGCGTGACGATCTTGGCAAATTTCTTCAGGATCGACGCCAAGGGAGGCTTGGCGACGATCAGTACGGTACCCAAGCTCAGATCGCGGCCAAGGTCGGTGTCAGCCGGCAGACACTCTCCGACATTGAGCGTGGTGCGGCGTGGCCAGGGCCCACGACACTAGACCTGTTGCTTGACGCCCTTGAACTCGGTTGGGAGCACGTCGCGCATCCGGCCGGGCCTCAATGGGACGGGCAGTTCTTCATCGACGAGATGCCGGGGGTCGAACGACTGCTGCCGGTCACTCCGGAGCAGGTGCCTGACCGAATTCGGGAATTCGTCGAGGGTGTCGAAGGAAGTTTGATTATTGCATTCGGAGAGCGGATCAGAGCTATCCGCTTGGCATCGGAAGTTACCTTAAAAGAGGTCGCAAGGGCCGCCGGCGTCTCGATCGCGTTGCTGTCCAGGCTCGAGCGCGCGCAGGCGCCACGATCCCGCCTGTTCCGCTTCGAGCAGCGAACGGTGGATGGGGAGCAAGTGCCAGTGCTGGTAGTCCGCAACTCGTACCTGCAGGCGATATGGCCCGCCGCGCCGGGATCGACGCGGCTGACGCCCGCCTGGTCGAGAGCGACGGCGACGCGATCGCGCTAATCCGGCGGTTTGATCGACCCGCAGGGGGCGGGCGGTTGATGTACGTTTCGGCGGCGACGATGATCGGTGCGGAGCCCGGCGACGCACAGGAGCACGCCTATACCGAGATCGTTGATGCGCTACGTGTGCACGGGAGTGCTCCTACGGCCGATATCGAAGAGCTATGGCGGAGGATCGCTTTCTCGATCCTGATCACCAACGTCGACGATCATCTGATGAACCACGGCTTCCTCCACGTTGATCGTGGCCTGTGGCGGCTGGCGCCGGCGTTCGATATCACCCCGTTTCCAGAGCGACTGCGCGAATTAAAAACCTGGGTTTCGGAAGAGGTTGGCCCCGAGGCGACTATCGACGCTTTCATGTCGGTGTTGCCGTACTTTCGCATTACGCTTCCGCCCGCCATGGAAATGCTGGCGCCGATTGAGCAGGCTGTCGCGGGCTGGAAGGATGAGGGGCGTGCGCTTGGCATGACCGGTGCCGACCTAGAAAGTTTTGCGGAGGCCTTCGAGCACGGGGAGCGGGCGGCCGCGCGAGCGGTACTGGCATGACTTAGCGTTGGTTGAGGTGTAAAAGGTTTGTATTGTGTGAGATCGATGGAGATAGCTGAGCAGCCTTTTTTTAGCTTAAATTGATTGTCGCAGATTTATATTTTTCACGCACTTGGCACCAATGATGCTCAGGGTGAATTTACGAAGTACGCGCTAAAAGCCCGCTTGGAAGGAAATCCGCATTGACTGATGAAACTGCAAACACCGTTAAACTCGCTACCGAATTAACGATGGCATGGCTGTCCAACCCGAATACCCGCACGTCGGCGGATGATGTCCCAGCATTCTTGAAGTCGATGCATGACGCATTGATCGGCCTCTCATCCGCACCGGCGGAAGCTTCTGCCGAGGAAGCCGCTCCGGAATTTACCGGCGCAGTCACTTCACGAAAGTCGCTGGCAAATCCTGATGTCATTATTTCAATGATCGACGGCAAGCCCTATAAGACGCTGACGCGGCATCTCTCCACCAACGGTCTCACGCCCGCCGAATATCGAACGCGGTATGGCTTAAAGACTGATTATCCCATGACTGCACCGTCCTACTCGGCAATGCGCCGTGACATGGCGAAGAAGATCGGTCTTGGCCGAAAGCCGGGTCAGAAAGCTCCCGCCAAGGCCGCTGACCTCGCACCAGTACCGAAGCGTGGTCGGCCCGCGAAAGTCGTCGAGCCGGATTGAAGCGGCAGGCGGCGAGCGTGCCGGTCATGTTCGCCATCGTCCAAGCTATCTTCCGAACCGTTCATCGCCCGGGGAATCCGCCGCGCACTAAAGATCGTGAAAGATGGCAAATTCTGAGTGGAAAGCCGCTAGTCCGCTTTGGGGCACCTGACAGCCGATACGAGCCCTTCGTTAAACCACAGTAGATTCGAACGCTGCAACTGGCAGGAACGCAACGCGTCGGCGTTGGACTGACAATTTGACGTCAGTGCCGGCGATCATTTCTGAACGATGATCGTCATGTCCGAAGAGGGTAGGCTTGCGTGAAGTCGACGGTGTTGCGAGTGCTTTGAGGCGCACGTTGAAGTTAGCTGAATATCCCGCGGCATTTCGAAAGGCTCCTACATTGGACAACCAAAATCACGACTCGCAAGCATGCCTGCCGATTGCGTTGTCCGAAGTTTCAGCCGCGGTGGCTTGCTACGCGGCTGGCTACCGTGCTGTAGCATCACCATGAAGATGCGGGAATTGGAACTTCGGACGGGTGTCCACCGCGAGACAATCCGCGTCTATCTTCGGCACGAGGTCATTCCTCAGCCGACGCGACCGCGCAAGACCGTCGCCGACTATGGCGAAGAGCATGTGAAGGCAATTGCCGCGGTGCGGCAACTGCAGCAGGACAGCCGCCTCACGCTTCCGCAAATCCGCGCGATGATGAACGGCGATCCGCCGGATCAACGCGTCAACGCAAACGCTTTTTCGCATCTCGAACAGCTGGTCGCCGCGCGCGTCGGACTGGACGAACATCTCGTGCCGCTGGCCACGCTTGCCGGGCGGTATCGTCACGCCCGGCGGGACGCACGCTCTCTCGCCGCCTTTGGCGCGATCGAAATTGTCCCGGATTCGGCCGGCGAAGCGGTCTCGATCACCGACGCGGAATTGGTGTCGATCTGGGGCGAGATGCGCCAACAGGGTTTCCTCGAAGACCTCGATTTCAGTCCGAAGATGCTCGATTTCTATGTCGAGGCCGCGCGGTTCGTCGCTGGCTGGGAAGCGCGAACCTTCCTCGATCGCACCGAGGGGCTGATCGCGGAAGACGCGGCCGCAGCGATGATCGAACGCGCCTTGCCATTGATGCTCAACTTCTTCGGCCTGCTCCGCCGCAAGGAATTCATGAAGAACATCCGTACCGGGCAGCCGGACGCGACTGCGCTCGCGCTGCCCGGTTCGGCCTCTGCTACATCGTCAGCACGGCTTTCACGCAGCGCCCGGCGTATTGATCCTCGACCGCTTGGTTGATTTGGGCGATCGGATATTCGGTGATCATCCGGTCGAAGGGGAAGCGACCTTCCTCATACAATGCGATTAGCCGGGGGATGAAGGTGCGGGGATCGGCATCGCCCTCGGTGACACCGCAAATCGAGGCGCCGAGCGACACGAGCGGAAGCGCGGCGACGGTCACGGTCGCGTCGAGCGCTTTGGGCACGCCGACCATTGCTAGCTTGCCGCGGCTGCCGAGCACGGCGACCGCTTGCTCGATCGCCGTCATGTTGCCCGATGTCTCGAGGATCCGTGTCGCGCCGCCGGGCACGATCGCCCGGACCTGACCCTCCACCGCGCCGGCGGTGGGATCCACGACATGGGTCGCCCCGAGCGTCAGCGCGAAGTCCCGGCGACTGGCCAGCGGATCGACCAGGATGATCGTTTGCGCGCCCGCCGCGGCGGCCGCCATGACGCCGCTGAGGCCAACCGGGCCGCCGCCACTGACAAGCACCACGTCCTGCGGGCCGACATCGAGCGTGTTGAGCACCGTGCCCGCGCCGGTCATGATGCCGCAACCGAGCGGCCCCAGTAAAGCCAGCGGCGCAGACGTGGCGACCTTCACGACATTCTTCGCCGCGACCAGCGCATGGCTTGCAAAGGACGATTGCCCGAAAAAATGGCTGGAGACCGCACCATCGACATCGGCGAGCGCTTTCGACCCGTCGGGTCGCGAACCGCCGAAATTGAGCCCCGCGAAATGCGCGCAATAGCTGGGTTCGCCGGCAACGCAGGGCTGGCACTCGCGGCACGCCGCGAAGCCAAGTACGACGTGATCCCCGGGCGCGAGATCGTGCACATCGGCACCGACCGCCTCGATCACGCCAGACCCTTCATGGCCCAGGACGGCCGGCAATGGGGTTGGCAGCAACTGATCGCGGACGACGAGGTCGGTGTGACACAGGCCAGTCGCGACTATTCGCACCAGGACCTCGTCGGCGCGTGGCGATTCGAGCTCAAGCGCTTCGATCGTGAAGGGCGCTCCGGCGGTGCGGACGACGGCAGCAGTGATTTTCATGTTTTTACTCTCCGAGATAGGTCGGACCATTAATAGGTCCGCATATTTGCTTTGACACCTCCTCAAATTGAATTACGTATCGCGTCAACGCAACACGTAAAATCGGTTCGTTGAGTGGCAGTGCATCAGCACCGGTGTCGAGAGGATGAGGCGATATGGCGACGATTCTACAGGCAGACACGCGTCCGAAAATTCCGGACGAAATCGCGCAGATCGTGGTCTCGCCCAAATCCTATGCCAGCGACGATGTCATCTATCCCGCGCTGAAGTGGCTGCGCGAAAACATGCCGCTCGGTGTCGCCGAAGTCGAAGGCTATGATTCGATCTGGCTGGTCAGCAAATATGCCGACATCCGAAAAATCGAGCTCGAAGCGAAGCAGTTTCACAGCGGCGACCATAACGCGGTGCTGACCAGTCAGGCTGGCGACGCCTTCACCCGCTCGATCAACGGTGGCTCGCTGCGCGTCATTTCCTCGCTGACGTACATGGACGCACCCGAGCATGCGGCATTCCGCTCGGTCACGTCGGGCTGGTTCCTCCCGGGCCGGATCGCCAAGCTCGAGCAGCAGATCCGCGTACTGGCGCGTCAGTCGGTCGATCACCTGCTGAGCTTTGATGGCGAGTGCGATTTTATGCAGGATTTCGCGCTGCATTACCCGCTGCGCGTTATCATGAGCCTGTTCGGCGTGCCGAGCGAAGACGAGCCGCAGATGCTCAAGCTGACGCAGGAATTCTTCGGGGTGCACGATCCCGAGGAACAGCGTCCCGAAATGGTGAACGATCCGGTCGCCGCGGCCAAAATGTGGTACGCCTCACTGCAGGATTTCTACAGCTATTTCGACGATCTCAGCGCCGAACGTCGCCGAAATCCGACCGATGATCTACTCTCGGTCATCGCCAATTCGAGCGTGAACGGCCAGCCGATTCCGCGCGAGGAGGCCAATGGTTATTATGTCGCGATTGCCACGGCCGGACACGACACAACCTCGTCGACCGCGGCCGGCGGAATGCACGGCATGGCAACCTTCCCCGGACAGTTTGACATGGTGAAGGCCGACCCGGCGCTGATCAGCCCGATGATCGACGAAGCGCTGCGCTGGGCGTGTCCGGTCAAGCATTTCATGCGCAGTTCGGTCAGCGACACGGTGGTGCGCGAGCAGACCGTCTACGCTCAAGATCGGCTGATGCTGTGCTATCCCTCCGGCAATCGCGACGAGGAAGTCTTTAGCGACTCCGACACTTTCGACCTGCGGCGCTCTTCGGCCAAGCATGTCGCCTTTGGCTTCGGGCCGCACATGTGCCTTGGCCAGCATCTCGCCAAGCTCGAGATGCGCATCCTGTTCGAGGAACTGATGCCGCATCTGGAGTCGGTCGAACTCGCCGGCAATCCCAAGCTCGTCGAGACCAATTTCGTTGGCGGCTACAAGAAATTGCCGATCCGCTTCAAGAAAAAGTGAGCCGGCGCGTCGACGCTTAAAATACCAAAGGTCGAGCACAAGCATCGGCCAATCCAGGAGAGTGTCATGAAAAGTAACAGCGTTTTCGCGGTAACCGGCGTTTCGTTTGCGGCACTTGCCTTGAGCCTTGCTAGCGGCGCAAGTGCCCAGACCGCGCCTGTGGCGCGGGGCCCGGCACCCGCAACGCCGTCGGCCGATGACGGGGGGCTGCAGGACATCATCGTCACCGCGCAAAAGCGCGAGCAGGTGCTGAACGACGTCCCAATGTCGATCACCGCGGCATCGGGTGACAAATTGGCGCGCCAGGGTGTCAAGGATGTCGCCGATCTCGCCAAGGTCGTGCCCGGCTTCAGCTATACCGAGAGCGCCTATGCCACGCCGGTCTTCACGCTGCGCGGCATCGGTTTCTACGATACCAGCCTCGGCGCGAAGCCGACCGTCGGCGTGTATCTCGACCAAGTGCCGCTGCCCTTTTCGATCCTGACACGCGGCGCGACGCTTGATCTCGAGCGGGTGGAAGTGCTGAAAGGGCCGCAGGGCACCTTGTTCGGCTCGAACGCGACTGGCGGCGCGATCAACTATATCGCGGCCAAGCCGACCAACGTGTTGAAAGCCGGGCTCGATGCCGGCGTCGACAATTTCGGCAAGGTCGATCTTGGTGGATTCATCAGCGGCCCGCTGTCGGACACGCTGACCGCGCGCATCTCCGCCCGCACGGAGCAGGGCGGCGCATGGCAGCGCAGCTACACGCGCGATGCCAAGCTCGGCGACAGCAACTTCTCGACCGGGCGCTTGCTGCTCGACTTCAAGCCGACCGACAAAGTTTCGTTCGAGCTAAACCTCAACGGCTTTATCGACAAGAGCGACGGACAGGCGGCGCAGCTGATCGGCGTGGTGCCGCTAGGCAACCCTGCGCGGCTCGGTGCGCTCGCGACCTATCCAGTCGCGCCCGCCAATGATCGCGCGGCCGATTGGTCGCCGGGGCAGGAGCCCAAGCGCGACAATTGGTTCTACCAGGCGTCTCTACACGCCAATGTCGACGTGGCGGATCAGCTGCGCCTGGTCTCGATCACCGCTTATTCGCGCTACCATCACGATACCGATGTCGATCCCGACGGCGTGGCGTCGCGCGACTATTTCTACAACACGGTCGGCACGATCACCTCGTTCTCGCAGGAGCTGCGGCTCGAGGGCAAAATCGGCGACCGGCTGACCTATATCGTCGGCGGCAATTACGCGCGCGAGAAGGTATTCCAGCAGGACAATGCCGGCCCGTATAACGATGCGACCTCGGCCTATCAGCTGGTCGATGCCGGGCTCAGCCCGGTGCCGTTTTTCGTCTACGCGCAGTATAGTAACCAGACGTTCAGCACGAAGGCGGCGTTTGCCAATGTCGATTACAAGCTCGGGGACAAGGTCACGCTCCACGGCGGAATCCGCTATACCGACACCTCGATCGACTATGCCGGGTGCACCGCAGATCGCGGCTTTGCGCTTGGGCAGGGGATCCAGAACCTGCTCAACTTCATTCGCGGCGGGGCAGGGCTCGCCCCGATCGCGATCCCGGCGAACAGCTGCGTCACGATCAATTCGGCGACGCTCACCGTTGGCGAGGTCCGTAACCGGCTGAGCCAGGACAATATCTCGTGGCGCGCCGGGATCGACTACAAGCCGAGCCGCGACCTGTTGCTCTATGTCTCGGCCAGCCGCGGCTACAAATCGGGCAGCTTCCCGATCCTGTCGGCGAGCGATGCCAACCAGCTGAGGCCGGTCACGCAAGAATCGGTGCTCGCCTATGAGGCCGGCGTGAAGGCGACGCTCGGTCGCCGCGCCCAGCTCAACGCGGCGGTTTTCTATTACGATTATAGCGACAAGCAGCTCAAGGGCCGCGTCGTCGCGACGCCCGATGTGTTCGGCCCGCTCGAGGCGCTGGTCAACGTGCCCAAATCTTCGGTCAAGGGCGCCGAGATCCAGCTTGATCTGGCGCCGGTGCGTGGGTTCAACGTCAGTCTCGCCGGCACGTATATCGACACCAAGATCCGCCGCAGCTTTTCCAACTATGACAGCTATGGGAATGTGCGCGACTTCAGCGGGTCGGCCTTCCCCTACACCCCAAAATTCCAGGGCGTGGCCGATGCGCAATATGAATGGAAAGCCGGCGACGGCATCGCGCCCTTCATCGGCGGGAGCGTGAGCTATCAGAGCGCGACCAAGGCGGTGCTCGGCGACGCGACGCTGACTCCGTCTGCGGCGCTGACCGCACTGGGTGGGCTCGACATCGACAGCTATGCGTTGGTCGACCTGCGCGCAGGTGCGAGCATCGGCGGGAAGAAATACCGCGTGACGGTGTTCGTGCGGAACCTGTTCGACACATATTACTGGACCAATGCGACGCGCATTACCGACACGACCGTCCGCTTCGCCGGCCGGCCGCGGACTTTCGGCGTGTCGCTCTCGGCCCGACTCTGAGCCCCCTGGGCGCCCGGTTTCGCATGGCGGGCGCCCCTTTTTCTTCAAGGACATTTTCAATGGCGTACAAGCTTCTGATCGACGGCCAGCTGACCGAAGGCGCGGCGACGCTCGACGTGATCGATCCCGCGACCGGGCGCGTCTTCGAAACCTGCGCGCGCGCCGACGAAGCGCAACTCGATGCCGCCGTCGCCGCGGCGAAAGCGGCGTTTCCCATATGGGCCGCGCGCCCGCATGCCGAGCGCCGTGCCTGCCTCGAAAAGCTGGCCGACGCGATGGAGGCGCGCCAGGAGGAATTCTGCAATTTGCTGACGCGCGAACAGGGCAAGCCGACGCCGCAGGCGCAGTTCGAGATCGGCGGATCGATCGCCGCGCTGCGCTATTTCGGCGCGCAGGAACTGCCGCTCGAAATGATCCGCGAGACCGCCGCGGAAAAGATCCTCGAACAGCGCACACCGCTTGGCGTCATCGCCGCGATCACGCCGTGGAACTTCCCGGTGATCCTGCTGATGCTCAAGCTCGCCCCGGCGCTGGCGATCGGCAATACGATGGTCGCCAAGCCCGCGCCCTCGACGCCGTTGACCACCGCCCTGCTGGGCGAACTCGCCGCCGATATCTTGCCGCCGGGCGTGCTCAACATCATCATCGACGCCAACGATCTGGGCGCCGCGCTGACCAACCATGCCGATGTCGACAAGGTGAGCTTCACCGGCTCGACCGCGACGGGAAAGCGCGTGATGGCGAGCGCTGCGGGTACGCTCAAGCGGCTGACGCTCGAGCTGGGCGGCAATGACGCCGCGATCATCCTCGACGATGCCGACGTCAAGGCCGTCGCCCGCCCGGTGTTCGACGCAGCGATGATCAATGCTGGGCAAGTGTGTCTCGCGGTCAAGCGCGTCTATGCGCCGCGCGCGATGATGGACGATCTGTGCGCCGAATTTGCGCGGCTCGGCGCCGCCGCGGTGGTCGATGACGGTCTCAACCAGGGCGCGCAAGTCGGCCCGCTGCAGAACCGGCAGCAATATGAGAAGGTGCTCGAACTGATCGACGACGCCAAGATGCAGGGGACGGTGGTGGTCGGTGGCGAACGGCTCGGCCGCGAGGGATATTTCATCGCGCCGACCGTGATCCGCGATTTGCCAGAGGATGCGCGGCTGGTGCGCGAGGAGCAGTTCGGGCCGGTCTTCCCGGTGCTCGCCTATGACTCGCTCGACGAGGTGATCGACCGCGCCAACGACAGTGAATTCGGGCTAGGCGGCACGATCTGGACTAGCAATCCCGAACGCGGGCTGGAAGTCGCGATGCGCATCCAATCGGGCACGGTGTGGGTCAACAAGCATCTCGACATGCCGTTCGACATTCCGTTCGGCGGCGCCAAGCAATCTGGTATCGGCCGCGAGCAGGGGCTCGACGGGATGAAGGAATTCACTCAGGCCAAGATCATTAACGTAGCGCGGCTGCCGCTGCCAGCGTGAGAGGCGCTGAACCGACATCGCTGGCGCAGCCTGGGCTGAGCCGGCGGTCGGGACTTATCATCTGACGAATAATGGCTTTCGGCCCAACCCGTCACTTTCGCGAAAGCGAGGGCAAAGCTTCTACTTCTGGTGTGGGTCAAGGCCGCGGCATCCTCGCTTTAGCGGGTGACCGAGAGGGTTCAATCCATCCGCACTATGCTCCAACATCCATCGCGTCGTTTCAGCGGAAGCCGTCCCTTGCGGTCGGCATGGCAGCGCCATACCGACCGCACCCGGTCATGCCGCGACCGACGCCGTTCCTTGCTGCTCGCGCCCGTGCATCGCCTCGAGCAGGCGCCGCGTCTGGTTGACCGCGCCGTCGCTGGCGATGCCGACAAAGCTGCGCCCCGGCATGTCGTTGATCCGCTGCTGCTGGAGTTCCAGTGTATCCTCGTCTTCCTTGATCGTGTCGTAGAATTGGTCAAACAGCACTTCGGGAACGCCGCTTTCCTTCGGTGCGGTTGTGCAGATAGTCCACATGTAATGCGTGCTGGTCTCCGTCTCGGGCGTCACCAGATGATTGTTGGCGAGCATGAAGCCGCTATCGCGCTTGCCCTCGTACGCGCCGCTGCCGACCTCGCAGCCGCCGGCGTTTACGCGCAGCACCAAGCCCATTTCCGGCTCGAACCGTACTTCCTGCCATCGATCCACACGGCCCTTGAAGCCGCCGGCGTCGATATAAGATTTGGGCGGCACCGAATTGGGCATGTGGCGGATCAGAGTGATCTTCTTGCCGTCGGTCTCAACCTTGGTGTCGGCGCCGTAATGCTGGTCGGGATTCCCGCCGATCGTGTTGGCATGGATGTAGGGCACGTGGGTCAAATCCATGATATTGTCGACCAGTAGCTGCCAGTCGGCCTTCACGTGAAAATAGTTCGGCCGCCACGACCATTTCGGGTCGTTATGTTCTGGATTGGATATGATCTTCGAAGGATCCGCCTCGGCGGCTTCGCCCATCCAGATCCAGATTAACTGGTCGCGCTCGACCACCGGATAGGCGCGGACGTTGGCGGCGGTGGGGATCCGCGCCTGGTTGGGGATGCGTGTGCAGGCGCCGGCCTTGTCAAACTCGACGCCGTGGTAGCAGCAGCGGATCACCTCGCCATCGACATGGCCCGAGCTCAACGGCATCGCGCGGTGGCTGCAGCGGTCTTCAAGCGCGGCAATCTCACCCGATTCGGTACGGAACAGCACAACCGCCTCGCCAAGATATTTGCGGCCCAGATGCTTGCCCGGCGCAACATCGGTCGAGAAGGCGGCGACGTACCAGATATCGCGTAGAAACATTTGCACTCTCCAGGCTCTCGGCGCGCCGGTGCATGGGCCGGACGCCGTGCCGAACTATCGCTGCAGACGTCCGGCTATTGATTCGATAGTGTGATGCGGCGCGCGTTTCTGCCAATCGAAAAGCAAAGCGACCATTCGATAACCGGGATTACCGCAGGTACAGCCCGCCGTTCATGTCGAGTGTCGCCCCGACGAAGAAGCCGCCGCGATCGGACGCCAGCAAGGCGGCGGCGGCAGCGATTTCCTGCAATTGCATGAAGCGACCGATCGGCACTTCACCTTCGACGCGCGCGATCTGCTCGGGCGACAGGCGCGCCTTGGCCGTATCGATCGGGCCGGGCGAGATCGCATTCACCGTCACGCCGCTATCGGCTACATAGCGTGCGAAATATTTGGTGAGCATGATCGCGCCCGCCTTGGATGCAGCATAATGCGGCGAGGCGACGGTACCGCCATTCTGCCCGGCGAGCGAGGTGATGTTGACAATCCGGCCATAGCCGTTGGACTTCATATGCTCAGAAAAGATCTGGCAACTGAGGAACACGCTGCGCATGTTGATCGCGACGATCTCGTCGAACTCATCGGGTGTGATATCCTGCGTGGGGGTGCGCTTGGCGTAGCCGGCGTTATTCACGACTATGTCGATATTTCCCCACAGTCCCGCCAGCCGGTCGCGCGCGGCCAGGAAGTCGCCCTTTTTGCGTACGTCGAGCACCACCGCGACCGCGGTCTCGCCCAACGGATCAAGCGACTCCACGACCCGCATAGCCGCTTCGAGATTGACGTCGCTGACCGCGACCTTGCCGCCGCCGGCGTGGATTTCTCGGGCGATCGCTTCGCCGCAGCCATTGCCCGCGCCCGTTACCAGCGCGGTTCGTCCGGCAAAGGAGAAGCTGCCATTGGCAGGAAGCACGATCGCGTCGGACATGGGAACTCCACGAAAAAAGGGCAGGCCTTGGTGACGGCCTGCCCGAGGACTTATTTCTTGAACGAGAGCGTTGCGCCGAAGGTGCGCGGGGTGTTGGTGAACACCTTCCAGTAGCGATTGTTGCCCGGCGCCACGAGGAAGCTGGTGATGTCGTCGGCGAGCACCACCTGGTAACGGTTCAGGACGTTCTTCGCCCACAGGCCTACGCTCCAACGGCCATCGGCGGAGTCGTAGGTGAGGCGGGTGTTGAGCGTGCGTCCCTTGGTCGCATCGTAGATGTTGCCATAGAGCGGCAGCGTATTTGCGTCGTCGGTGTGGACGCGGGTCGAGAAGTTGAAGTCGCTCTGCAGCGTCAGCGCGCCATTGGTCAGATCGTGCTTGTAACTGCCACCGACGATCACCGCGTCGCGCGGAGTATATTTGATAGGATTGCCGGAATAATTGGCGACTACCGCGGGATCCTTGAGCGACGTGTAGGTGCCGACGATGTGCGAGTAATTGAGGTTCATGCGCAAATTGTTGGTGAAGCGCACGACGGATTCGAGTTCCAGGCCTTTGGCGAGCGAGGTACCGTTATAGGTGTGCGCCAGACCGCCCGCGCCCGAGAAGTTCTGCAGGTTTTTGGTTTCCTGGCGGAACACCGAGACGTTGATATCGATCTTGTTGTCGAGGAAACGCGACTTGGCGCCGATCTCGATATTGGTCGCCTTCTCAGGGTTCAGCGGGATGGTCGGGTTGAGATAGGCATTGTCGACGAAGCCGCCGCTCTTGAAGCCCTTCACATAGGTTGCATACAGATTGACCTCGTCGATCGGCTTCCACTTCGCGGTGAAGCGCGGGGTGAACGCGTTCCAGGTCTGCTCTCCGGCCGCGTGGACGGTGCCCGGGAAGGCGAACACCGCGATCGGTCCGGTATTCGTGGTCGAGAAGGCGTCGTACACCACCGACTTGCGATCGCTGGTGTAGCGGCCGCCGGCGGCGAGCGAGAAGCGGTCGGTCAGCGCAAAGGTGAATTCGCCGAACGCCGCAAGGCTGCGGATATGGCCGCTCTGCTGGCGGGTAATGTTGGTTACCCTCGGATTGGGCGGGATCGCCCCGCCGATCGAGGAACCCGGCAGCGGGCTGTAATCGAAGATGTTCTTGGTTGCGACGTCCGCCGACAGGAAATAGGCGCCGACGACATAGGATAGGCGGTTGGCGCCCGACGCGAAGCGCACCTCCTGCGTGAAGCTGCGATTGCGTACGCTCTGGCCGAGGCCGAACACCGGCTGGACGGTGCCGGTCGGCAGATTGTCGAGGAAGCTCGAGCTGTCGTTGAGGCGATACCCGCTGATCGAGGTCAGCGCGCCGCCGAATAGGTCGAGGTCGCCGCGCAGATAGCCGCCGCGCAACCGCTGCGAGAAGGGCGCGCGAGCGTAATCATTGTTAACCCACTTCTCCTGGCGATAATTGCCGAAGGTCGCCGGGATCGCGCCATTGCCGCCGACCATCAGTTGGACCGAACCGCCATTGCCGGTGCTGTGCGAATAATCGGCGCTGGCGACGATCTTGAGCGTCGGGGTGGGGGTGAATAGCAATTTGCCGCGTACGCTCTCGCTGTCGACTTCGCCGAAATTGCCGGGCTGGTTGGGCGTCTTGATTAGGCCGTCCGAACGCTCGGTGCTGAAGGCGATGCGCGCGGCGAGCTTGTCCTCTAGCACGACGCCGTTGACCATGCCTTCGGTGCGCAGATAGCCGGCGTTGCCGCCTGTGATCGAGGCGGCATAATCGGTCTTGAAGGCGGGATTGTTGGTGAACACCGAGATCGCGCCACCCACTACGTTCCGGCCGAACAGCGTGCCCTGCGGCCCGCGCAGCACCTCGACGCGGCTTGTGTCATAGAAGTTGGCGTTGAGGTCGTTGTTGGCGATGTAATAGACGTCGTCGAGGAAGAAGGCGACCGGCGTGTCGAGCGTCGCGGTGCGGAACGTCGAGACGTTGCCGCGGATCGCGACGATCGACAACGACTTGTCCGAGGTGTTGATCGTGATGCCAGGTACGGTCTGCGTCAACGCGGCCGGGCTGAACACCTGTTGGCTGCGCAACTGGTCGCCGCTGAATGCTGCGATCGAGAACGGCACCTGGCGCACGGTCGATTCGCGACGCTGCGCGGTGACGATGATGTCACCCTCTACCCCTGGTGTCGCGACCGCAGCAGGCGCGGCGTCGGCTGCCGTTGGCGCGGCGACGGGGGAGGGCGGGACTTCCCGCGCGGCCGCAGGAACGGGTGTAACTTGCTGTGCCGCCACGGGAATCGCGCCAAAGGCGGCGATTGCGACGAGCGCGGAAGAGGTGAGATATTTCGTACGCATGGTCTGGGCCCTCCCCTAGAAACGAGCAGGCTGTGCCGCCTGCTTCGCGGCCTGAAGACGGCAAATATCCCTAATAGGCAATAGGGCTAAAAGCATTATCCCGGTTTCTGAATGGATTTCGTAAAGTTCCAATTGGGTGCGTGGCCAGCCACCCTCTAACCGCCGAAACAGAGATGAATAGGTGCAGCTGCATCGAAAGGCGGTGTCGACAGCGGCGCACAGCCACGCGATGCCACCCGCATAGCGGCGGCACATAATGGTGAGGAAAACGCTGAAATGCAGTCCAATGATAGCATTGATCTGACCCGCGTCGGCCCTGGAACGGTCATGGGCGAGTTTATGCGCCAATATTGGATGCCGGCCGCGCTCTCCTCCGAAGTGGTCCCCGATGGCGATCCGCTGCGCCTGATGATCATGTGCGAGAAGCTTATCGCCTTCCGCGACAGCTCAGGACGCGTTGGCATCATGGATCATCGCTGTCCCCATCGCTGCGCCTCGCTGTTCATCGGCCGCAACGAGCAGAATGGCATTCGCTGCGTTTATCACGGCTGGAAATTCGACGTCGACGGCAAGTGCGTCGACATGCCGAGCGTCCCCGCCCGCCAGGACTTCAAAGAAAAAGTCCACGCCAAGGCGTACAAGACGCAGGAGCGCAACGGCCTGATCTGGGTCTATATGGGGGCCAATCAGGACAGTCCGCCGCCGATGCCCGACATCGAGGCGACGATGATCGCCGATCCCGAGATCTGGTGTCTGCAGCGCGATTGCAACTGGCTCCAGGCGCTCGAAGGGGACATCGACACGAGCCATGTCGGCTTTCTGCACGTGGGATCGCTGACGCTCGACGATCTCGATGAGGATCATCCGATGCGCCCCACGGTGCTCAATCGCTCACCCGAATATGAAGTACAGCAGTCCGACTGGGGCGTGATGTACGGCGCGTTCCGCCCGAACGACGACGGCCAGATGTCGTGGCGCGTCGCGCACTACATGTTCCCATTCTGGACGCAGACGCCCAACAACCGCTTCGCCACCCGGGCAATCGCGCGCGCCTGGGTGCCGATCGACGACGAACATTCGATGCTGTTCGACATCACCGGCGGCACCGATGCTGGCAATCCGGCCTATACCTCAACACTCAAGGACGGCACGCCGCTCTACGACACGATCAAATACGTCCCCAACACCACCGACTGGTACGGGCGCTGGCGCTCGGCCGACAGTATCCATAACGACTGGGCGATCGACCGCGAGGAGCAGCGTACCGGCGTGCAGTTTACCGGCATTCCCAACATTACCATGCAGGACCAGGCGGTGACCGAGAGCATGGGGCCGATCACCGACCACAGCTTCGAAAATCTCGCGCCGACCGACCAGATGATCGCCCGCACGCGGCGCCGCGTGCTGCTTGCGGCACGTGCGCTGCGCGACAAGGGCACACCTGCGCCGGGTGTTGCCAATCCCGACCTATTCTACCGCGCGCGCGCGGGCTCGTTCCTGCATGACCCGGCCGTATCGCTGACCGACGCCTATCAGGCGCAGCTCGAGACCGCGGTGCGCTGGGGCGCCAAGGAGCCCGAGCCCGCCGAGTAAGGTGCGTTGGCCAGCGCGATCCATGCGCCGGCCTCCCTCATTGTGTAAGGTTTGCCCACGTGATTACCCTTTCTCGCCAGTCGTTGGAGTGCGGATCCATCGCGCTTCAAGCCTTGCCCTCGTTCTGCGGAAAGATCCGCTGATGCGCACCCGCCTTCGCACCATCCGCTGGGAAGCCGACGGAATTAATTCGTACATCCTCGAGCCGATGCCGGACGAGGTGCTGCCACGCTTCGATCCGGGCGCGCATATCGACGTGCAGCTGGCCTCGGGGCTTGCGCGCAGCTATTCGCTGGTCAACGATCCCGCCACGACGCCGTATTATGAGATCGCGGTGCATCATGCGATCGATGGTCGCGGCGGATCGAAGCATATCCATGAGAATTGGCGGGTCGGCGAGATCATCGAAGTATCAGCGCCGAAGAACAATTTTCCTATGGACGAATCGGCTTCGCACACCGTGATGATCGCTGGCGGGATCGGCGTCACGCCGATGCTGCCGATGATCGCGCGGCTCGAAGCGCTCGGCAAGACATGGGAATTGCACTATGTTGCCGCCAACCGCCACCGCGCCGCCTATGTCGATCGCGTCGAAGGCTACGCACAGACCGAACTGGTGTTCGACGGCGAGCCGGGCGTGGTTCGGCTCGATCTCGCGGGCGTCGTCGCCAAAGCGCCGGCTGACGCGCATCTCTATTGCTGTGGTCCGACCGGCATGCTCGACGCGTTTGTCGCGATCTGCGCGGATCGCCCTAAGGGGCACGCCCATATCGAGTATTTCTCAGCCGAGACTGAGCTTGCGGTCGAGGGTGGCTACACGCTCGAACTGCGCAAGAGCGGCAAGACCATCGCGGTCGAGGAAGGTGAGACCATGCTCGACGCGCTGCTTAGCGCCGGGGTCAATGTCGGCTTCGCCTGTTCGGAGGGTGTGTGCGGTACGTGCGAGGTCAAGGTGCTCGCCGGCGTTCCCGACCATCGCGACCATTTCCTGACCGAGGACGAAAAGGCCGCCAACACCGCGGTAATGGTTTGCTGCTCGGGATCCAAGACCGTCAATCTGGTGCTCGATATCTGACGAATACGGCAACATTGTAAAGCGGCCAATTTTATCTCGTGCCCGATTATCGAATGATATGGGTGCGATCCTTATAGCTCGTGAACCGCCAAACAAGCATTGGTCGGTCCAATGTAGATTATAGTGTCTTCGCCATAGACGGACCTCGTTTAGAAGGTCCGCTATGCGGCTCGAACGCCCGTGCGGACGTTCGCCAAAATGGAGAGTAATGGTCTTGGTTGCTGCAAATGAACCTCAGGCTTCGGGCGGCATGCTGGACGCGCTGCCGTTATCGTCCTTCCAAGTCTGGTCGGTGTTGATGATCGCGGCGACCGTCATCCTTGACGGGCTCGACAATCAGATGCTCGGCCTCGCCGCGCCGTCTTTGATAAAGGAATGGGGCATGGGGCGGCAGGTGCTCGGTACAGTCTTCGCGCTTGGATTCGTCGGCATGGCAATCGGTACGCTCGCTTCGGGCTGGCTAAGCGATCGCTTCGGGCGGCGCAACGCGCTGATCTTCGGTGTAGGCCTGTTCGGTATCGCCACATTTGCGACCGGTTTCTCGCAGTCGCTGGTGCAGATCGCGGCGTTCAAGATGCTGGCGGGGATCGGGCTGGGTGGCGTGCCGGGCACCGCGACGGCGATGATCGCCGAATTCACCCCGGTGCGGTGGCGCAGCGTCGCGGTGACCTTTGGCGTCGTGTGCGTCTCGATCGGCGGGATCATCGGCGGCGTTGCCGCCTCGCTGATCCTGCCGGGGCTGGGTTGGCGCTGGTTGTTCTATATCGGCGGGGCAATCACGCTGCTGTTCGGCATGGTGCTTTACCGCTTCCTGCCCGAATCGCCGCGTTTCCTCGCCGAACGGCCCGAGCGCCAGCATGAGTTGAGCGCCATGCTGCGCCGCATCGGCCATCCCACCCCTGACCGCATCCAGCTCGCGCAGGCGGCCGGTCAGGCGCCGGCCGCGTTCGTGCCGATGCGCACGCTGGTGCAGACGCCGCTGCTGCGTGACAGCGTCGCGCTGTCGGTGGCGATGCTGTCGGGGATGTTCATGATCTATCTCATGTTCAACTGGGCGCCGACCTTGCTGGTCAGCCTCGACTTCACGCTGCCCACCGCAAGCCTCGGACTTACCGCGTTCAACCTCGGCGGGACGATCGGGGCGATGCTCGCGTCGTTCGCGATCATCCGTTTCGGATCGCGCGTCCCGCTGATCGCGATGGCGCTGGTCGGTACCGCCGCCTGCGCGACGCTCGCGCTCCTGCCGATCGCCGGCGGACGCAACGAATCGGCGCTGCTCGCCGGCCTGTGTGCGCTCGGTCTGTTCGCCAGCGCGGCGCAATCGGCGATGTTCGCGGTTGGCGCGCATGCCTTCCCGACCGCGGTCCGTGGGCGCGGGCTCGGGCTTATGGGCGCGTTCGGGCGGTTGGGGGCGATCCTCAGCGCGTTTTCCGGATCGTGGCTGATCGGCGTGGGCAATTTCGGCTTCTTCGGGGTGCTGTCCATCTTGATGTTGGTCAATGCAATCGGATTTTTTGCGGTGCGCGGTCATGTTCCCCGGGTCAGCCCGGCGGACGCGCGCGTAACGCGACGGGAGACATATGCGTGACGCGGTTCGATTATATCGTGATCGGCTCCGGCTCGGCCGGCAGCCTGATGGCCAACCGCCTGTCGGCCGATCCGTCGAAGCAGGTCGCCTTGATCGAGGCGGGGCCGTCGGACCGCGGCTTCCCGGCCAACCTCAAGACCGCGATCCCGGTCGGCAACATCTTCCTGCTGCCGCATGCCAAATATAATTGGCAGCACCATCTGACGGGCAACGCTGCGGTCGGCGGACGCACGATCAATTTTCCGCGCGGCAAGCTGTTCGGCGGGTCGAGCTCGATTAACGGCTCGGTCTATATCCGGGGCCAGCGCGAGGATTATGATGGCTGGGCGGCAAGCGGCGTCGAGGGCTGGACGTATGACGCGGTGCTGCCGGCGTTCAAGAGCTTCGAGAATTATGCCGGTGGCACGAGCTCGCGCCACGGTGTCGGGGGCGAGCTCGACGTGCAGAAGCCGCGTTCGATTAACCCACTCACGCCTGCCTTCCTCGCGGCGACCGAGGAAGCGGGCCACCGCCCGAATGACGATTTCGCCGGCCCGGTGCAGGACGGTTTCGGCCGCTACGACCTCAACCAGCGCAACGGCACGCGGCTGAGCAGCGCGCGCGCCTTCCTCCACCCGGCGTTGAAGCGGCCGAACCTCACCGTGTTCGACGAGACGCTGGTGCGGCGCATATTGGTCGATCGCGGCCGCGCGACGGGGATCGAGATCGAGCGGGCCGGGGCGATCAGCACGCTTGACGCGACACGCGAGGTGATCCTGTGCGGCGGCGCGATCAATTCGCCGCAATTGCTGATGCTTTCGGGCATTGGTCCGGAGGACCATCTGCGCGAACACGGCATACCGGTCGTCCACCCGCTGCCCGGCGTCGGTGCGAACCTGCAGGACCATCCGACCGTCCATATCGCTATGGAAAATCCGTCGGGCGAATCCTATGCCATGTCAAAGCGGAGCTGGCCGCGGATGATCGCCAGCCCGCTGCGCTATCTGTTCAGACGCGATGGCATGCTCGCGTCGAACGTCGCCGAGGCGGGCGGCTTCGTGCGGACCTTGCCCGAGCTCGTCCGCCCTGACGTGCAGATGACCTTCCTCGTTGGGCTCAAGTCCAATGCGCGGACGATCCCGTCAAAGCATGGCTATATGATCCTAATCCAGTTGCTCCGCCCGCGCAGCACGGGTTCGGTGCGGCTCGCCAGCGCCGATCCGGCCGACAAGCCGATCATCGATCCCAACTTCTTCGCCTATCGCGAGGATCTCGACACGCTGATGCGCGGCTTCAGCGAGGCGCGGCGGATCACCCAGCAGCCCGCCTTTGCCGCGATGACCGGCGCGGAGATCGAGCCGGGGCTGGCGGTGCAGACCGACGCGCAGTTGGAAGCGGCGCTGCGCGCTATGGTCAACACCGCCTATCACCCGACCGGCACCTGCCGGATGGGTGCCGATGGCGACCCGATGGCGGTGCTCGACCACCGCTTGCGGGTGCGCGGCATTGCCGGCCTACGCGTCGTCGATGCCTCGGTCATGCCGAGCATCGTCAGCGGCAATACCAGTGCGCCGACGATGATGATTGCGCAGCGTGCCGCGCAGTTCATCCTTGAGGATGCCGTCACCTCGAACATCGCCGCTTGAGCGGCATAGGAGCAGTCCCGATGACCCAGACCTTCGTCCGCCCGGCCTTTCTCGACCAGCTCGACCAGGACATGATGATCGGCGGTAAGCGCGTCCCCGCCGCCTCGGGCAAGCGCTTCGAAACGCGCAATCCTGCGACAGGCACGTTGCTGGCGATGGTCGCCGATGGCGAGCAGGAAGATGTCGATCGCGCGGTCGCCGCGGCGCGCGCGGCGTTCGTGGGGCCATGGCGCACGATGAAGCCGGCCGAGCGCCAGCGCATCATCCTGCGCCTCGCCGATATCGTCGAAGCGAAATATTACGAGCTGGCGATGCTCGACACGCTCGATATCGGGGCGCCGTTGTCGCGCTCGATGCTCGGCGGCGCGCGCGCGGCGGCGCTGCTGCGCTATTATGCTGGGCAGATCACCACGATTCATGGCGAAACCTTGCCCAATTCGGCGATGGGCGACGTGCTGTCGCACACGCTGAAGGAACCGATCGGCGTCGTCGCAGCGATCAATCCGTGGAATGGTCCGGCCGGCATGTCGGTCTGGAAGGCCGGGCCGGTGCTCGCCACCGGCTGCACTCTGGTGATGAAGCCCGCCGAGCAGTCGCCGCTCTCCGCGCTTCGCTTCGCTGAAATGTGCATCGAGGCCGGGGTGCCCGAAGGCGTTATCAACGTGCTGACCGGGCAGGGCGCCGCGGGCGCCGCCCTTGCCAGCCATCCCGGTGTCGACAAGATCGCCTTCACTGGCTCGACCGGGGTGGGCGAGAAGATACTCCATGCCGCCGCCGCGACGATGAAGCGCGTCACCGTCGAGCTCGGCGGAAAGTCGCCCAACATCGTGTTCGCCGATGCCGATCTCGACAAGGCAGTGCCGGCGGCGGCCACGGCGGTGTTCGCCAATGCGGGGCAGATCTGCAGCGCGGGCACGCGGCTGTTCGTACAATCTTCGATCCGCGAGGAGTTCATGGAACGGCTCGCCGCCTATACCAAGACAATCCGCGTCGGCGATCCGCTCGACCCCGAAACCCAGATCGGCCCGGTGGTGTCGTCCCGGCAGATGGAGATCATCCTCGGCTATATGGAGAAGGGTAAGAGCGAGGGCGCGACCGCCCTCGTCGGCGGCGAACGGATGACCGGCGGCGCTTATGATGCAGGCTTCTTCCTCGAGCCGACGATCTTCGACGACGTCACGGACGACATGACGATTGCGCGCGAGGAAATCTTCGGTCCTGTGCTGTCGGCGTTCAGCTTCGACACGATCGAGGAAGTCCTTGCGCGCGCCAACGCCACCGAGTTCGGCCTGGCGAGCGGCGTATGGACGCGCGATCTGGCCACCGCGCACAAGATGGCGCGCGGCATTCGTGCCGGGTCGGTGTGGGTCAATTGCTACCAGATGCTCGATCCCGGCGTGCCATTCGGTGGCTATGGGATGAGCGGCTTCGGGCGCGAGTCGGGGATGCATCACATCGACGATTATCTCGAAACCAAGGCTGTGTGGATCAAGCTCGACTGATCAGACCCAGCTCGATCCACGGCGATCGGGATCGGCTTCGGTCGATTTGATCGTCGCCGCCACCTCCTCGACTTTCTCGATGAAACGTCGCTGCACCGCCGTCGGGCGCCAGCTGCGCCGCGTTGTGATGCCGATCAAGCGCTTGCTGTCCTCAAGCGGCGCGCCGACGCGTGCGAGCAGGCCGCTGCGGATCTGCAGCGCGACCTGGTCGGGCGAGAGCAAGGTCAGAAAATTGCCATCGGTCAGCAGGCGGCCGATGATCATCACCGATCCGCACTCGATCGGCGTCGGCGGCAGTGCGCGGCCCTCGAACAATTTCTCCCATTGCGCGCGCAGCGGCGTGTTCGCGGGGGCAACGATCCACGGATAGGATGCCAGCGTCTCGAGCGAGGGCATCTCGGGCCCGGCGAGCGGATGCTGGCTGCCTACCGCGATTACCAGCCGATCCTCGTAGAGCGGCAGTTGATAGAGATCGGTCACGTCGAACGGCCGGAGCGCGCCGACGATCAGGTCGATCCGGCCGTCGCGCAGCGGTTCGACCAGCTCGCGCCAGCTGCCTTCGATCACCTCGAAGCGCGCCAAGGGCAGTTCGGCCGCCATCTTCGCCATCGCCGCGGGTACGAGGAACGGGCGCGACAGCGGCAGCGCGCCGAACGCGATCAGTTCGCCCGAGGCCTCGAAGCCGAGATCGGCAATCGCCGCGGCAATCTCGCCGATCGCCAGGCGGGTGCCACGCGCGAGCTTCTTGCCCGCAGGGTTGAGCCAAACGCCGCGCCCGCGCCTCTCGACCAGTTCGCCGCCGATCATCTGTTCGAGATCGCCGACCGCGCGATGCACCGCAGTGTGCGACAGGCCCGTATTCTGCGCCGCGGCAATGAAGCTGCCCGCTTCGGCCAGGGCGAGGAACGCGCGCAGCTGCGTCATCGTCATCAGCCGGTCGGGATTGGCGAACACGCGCGTAAGCCCTTTCGCGCCGGCCGCGAGATGGTCGATCGCGGCGCGCACGCGCTCGGCAACGATCACGCCGACCGGTGTCGTCACCATGCCGCCCGAACGGCGTTCGAACAGCGCATAGCCAAGCTGGCGTTCGAGCTTGGCCAGCCCTTGCGTCAGCGCGGGTTGCGACAGGCTGACGATTTCGGCGGCCGCGCTGATGCTGCCATTCTCCTGGATCGCGAGCACGGCGCGCAAGTGGCGCAGGTTGAGGTCGAACGGGTTGGCAGCCATCGCGTCGTCCTAGCAGCTTGTATGGCGGATCGGCAAAGCAGGCCGCGCGGCATGGCGCAGCATCGCGAATTTTCGCATGGACATGATAAATATTTAAAGGTAGGACCATTGAGAGAATACGGCACTGTCATAGCCTGAGGAGCTCAGCCATGGATTTCGAACTGCCCGAAGAGATCACCGAATTCGTCGACGTGACCAAGACGATCGTCGCCGATTTGCTGCAATATGAGCGCGAGTTCCAGGAAACCGGAATCGTCCCGCCGATCGTGCGCGAGACGCTGCTCGACAATGGCTATTTTGCGCTGCCGTTCCCCGAGGAATTCGGCGGCTTGGGCATGGGCGCGCTGGCGCAGTGCGTTGTGCAGATCGAGCTCGGTCGGCTTCCCCCGCAATTCTGGACCGAGCTGCGGCCGCTAATGGGCCCCGGTGCCAAGAACATCCTCAATCACGGCTCGCCCGAGCAAAAGGCGCGGCTGATCCCGGGGATGATCAGCGGCGAGATACCGATTGCGTTTGGGCTGACCGAGCCGCATTGCGGTTCTGACCTTGGTTCGATGCGCACCACCGCGGTGCGCAATTCCGATGGCTGGGTGATCAACGGGAGCAAGACGTATATCTCCAACGGCAAGACTGCCAAGGAATTGATCGTCTATGCCTATACCGACAAGGCCAAGGGCGCGAAGGGCGGCATTTCCGCGTTCCTTATGAATGCGCAAACCCCGGGCTATTCGGTCGATGGCACGATCCCGCTGATGGGGACTGCGACGCCGGGCGTGTACGAACTCTCGTTCAGCGACTGCCAAGTCCCGGCCGACGCGCTGGTTGGCGAGGAAGGCATGGCGTTTCATTATGCGCTCGAGGGGCTCAACGAAGGCCGGCTAAACGTCGGCGCGACTGCGGTCGGCATGGGGGAATATGCGATCGAACTGGCAATCGATCAGGCCAAGACGCGCCCGGCGTTCGGCGGGGTAATCGCCGATTTCCAGGCGATCCGGCACTACATCGCTACGATGGCGACCGAAATGCGTGCCGCGCGGCTGATGCTGCTCGACGCCTGCTGGCGCTACGATCGCGGCGAGAAGAAGCGCGAACTGGCGTCGATGGCGAAGCTTTTCGCGACCGAGGCGGGCAGCCGTACGGTCGACACCGCGCTGCAGATCTTCGGCGGCGCGGGCTATTGCCGCGGGTATGCGATCGAACGGCTGTATCGCGATATCCGCATCACGCGGATCTATGAGGGATCGTCGGAGATCCAGCGTAACACGATTGCGCGGGAATTGCTGCGCTAGTGTGAGGCCGGTCCCCTGCTTCCTTCGGGAGTGTGGGGTCGGACTGCTCACCGCGCTGTCCTTGATCGTGCGGAGTACGATTGTGCCCCCCACGGGTTGCACAAACTTGGCTCCGCTCCTTCAGCGGGCGCTAGTCGGCGCTGGGTGAAGGGATTAGGCTCTCAAACCGAGGGTGTCCCCTCATCCGACCTCGACACGTCAGGAAGCTGAAAGCCGCAGCATCTTTCTCCCTCGGGAGAAGGTTTTTACTGCTCTTCAACGCCGATCTTATCTGCTCACTTTAACGTCCCCGTCGCCTTTAGCGTGGCGACTCGCTCCGCATCCATCCGCAACTCGTCGCGCAACACGTCCGCGCCATGCTCGCCGAGCCCGGCGACGAGATTGCGAACCTCGACGCGCGCGCCCGACATGCGGAACGGCGGGTTTGTCACAAGAAAGCTCCCGCTGCCGTCTTCGATCCGCTTAAACGCCGCGCGGCTCTGCAACTGCGGATCCTCGAGCACTGCCGGCACGTCGCGATATTGCGCACACGGCACGCCGTGTTCAGCCAGGATACGCTCGGCCTCGGCGGCGCTGTGCTGCAGCGTCCACACTTCGGCCAGCCCGAGCAGCGCGGGCCAGTTGGCGTTGCGGTCGGCATTGGTGCGGAAGCGCGGATCGTCGCGCCATTCGGGATGGCCGGTCGCGTCGCACAATTGCTCGAAATTGCGCGGGCTGGTCGGCGCCACCATGACGAAGCCGTCGGTGGTCTTGAGCGGGGTGTAGAGCGGGCGCTTGTTGCCGCCGGGGAATTGCGCCTCCTGCGTCTCGAACACCAGCATGCCGACCATCGCCTCCATCATCGAGACGTCGATCATCTGTCCCTCGCCCGTCTTCTCACGCTGGTAGAGCGCGGTCTGGATCGCGGCAAAGGCATACGTCCCGCCCAACACGTCGGCGACGAAGATGCCGCCGGTCGCAGGGCGGTCGGCGCCGTCCTGATAGCGCATGTTGACGATGTCGAAGCCGCTCGCGGCGTGGATTACCGGGGCATATGCGGGATTCTGCGCCTTCGGCCCGGTTTGACCATAGCCCGAGATCGAGCAATAGATCAGCCGCGGGTTGATCGCGGCGACGCTTTCATAATCGAGCCCAAAGCGCTGCATCACGCCGGGGCGAAAATTCTCGACCAGAATGTCGTACTCGGCAACAAGCTCTCGGATGATCGCGATCGCCTCCGGCGCCTTGAGGTTGAGGGCGATGCTGCGCTTCCCCGCGTTGAGATGGCCGAAATAGGCGCTGCGCCCGTCACGCATCGGCGGGCGGGCGCGGACCTGGTCCCCTTCGAGCGACTCCACCTTCAGCACGTCGGCGCCGAGATCGGCGAGCATTCGCGTCGCGAACGGGCCTGCCATCACCGCAGTGAAATCGAGCACGCGCACGCCCGCGAGCGCATCGGGCTTGTGAGTCGCGGTATGGATGATCCTGGCTCCCGGACATATATCTAATGGTCAGACCTAACTACGGTGTCGACCGGCCGAGTGTCAATCTGGGCCTAGCCGCCTGCGAGTGGCCCCTTGATGTTTTTGCGGACGTGACGGTGCAGGCGTCCGAGATGCTTGCGCATCTCCTCGGCGGCAGCGTCCGCGTCGCGTGCGCGCAGATGCTTGACCAATTGCAGGCGCGACTGAATCAGCGTTTCTTGCAATGTTTCGTATTCGGGCCCCTGAACAAACTGGTGCAGGATCGCCGATAGCGAATCGACGAAGATCCCGAAGATGCGGTTCTTGGTCGCGCGCGCGAGCACTTCATAATATTCGACCGCGCATTGGTAGCGTTCCTCGACGCCGGTGACGCGTTTGGTCTTTTCGGCGATCGCCTCAAGGTCCTGCAGATCCTGCTCGGTCGCGCGAACGCAGGCAAGGCGAACGATCACGTCCTGCAGCGCGATGCGCGCCTCGGTCAGTTCCTCGAGCGTCACGCTGCCAAGATGGACGTAATCCTGCATTGCCTGGACGATTCGATCGGGTTCGGCAGACTGGATGAACGCGCCGCCGCGCGCGCCCTTCACGTTACGAATGATACCGGCAACCTCGAGGCTGCGAAGTGCTTCGCGAAGTGCGCTCCGACTGACCTGAAATTGCGTGGCGAGATCGCGCTCTGCGGGCAATTTGTCGCCTGTTTTGAGCGTTCCGGCGGCGAGTTCGCCGCGAATCTGCTCGCAGATGACTTCGAACGCGCGCTGGGTCTTGACCGGGGCAAAGGCAGGGGAAGGGGCGGTGCTGGTTTTTATCATGTTACGGAGGGCCTTCTGACGCGCTTTCCAGCACGTATAAGCGACAAGCGTCGGCGGCAATCTTTACGAGCCATGGGTTGACGTCTTCATCAAATATTATAATGGTCTGACCATTACAGGAGAAGCTGATGAAGGTAGTTGTCCCCGTCAAGCGCGTGCTTGATTACAACGTGAAGCCCCGCGTGAAGGCGGACGGAAGCGGGGTCGACCTCGCCAACGTCAAGATGAGCATGAACCCGTTCGACGAGATCGCTGTCGAAGAAGCGATCCGCTTGAAGGACCCAAGTCGAGGCGGGGGCGTCACCGAGATTGTCGTCGTGTCGATCGGCGAGCAAAAGGCACAGGAAACGCTGCGCACCGCGCTCGCGATGGGCGCCGACCGCGCGATCCTGATCGTCACTGAAGACAAGGTCGAGCCGCTCGGCGTCGCCAAGCTGCTCGCCAAGATCGTCGAGGAAGAAAAGCCGGATCTGGTCATCCTCGGCAAGCAGGCGATCGATGACGACAACAACCAGACCGGCCAGATGCTGGCAGGGTTGCTCGGCGTCGGCCAGGCGACCTTCGCCTCGAAGGTCGAGCTCAGCGCCGACAGCGTCACCGTGACGCGCGAAGTCGATGGCGGCTCGGAGACCGAGACGTTGAAGCTCCCCGCGATCATCACCGTCGACCTGCGCCTCAACGAGCCACGCTACGCTTCGCTGCCCAACATCATGAAGGCCAAGTCGAAGCCGCTCGCACAGAAGACCGCCGCCGATTACGGCGTCGACGTGTCGCCGCGCCTCACCACGCTGAAGGTGGTCGAGCCCGCCAAGCGTTCGGCCGGCGTCAAGGTCGCCGACGTCGATGAACTCGTCGCCAAGCTCAAGTCCATGGGAGTCGCAAAGTGAAGACGCTCGTCTGGGTCGAACATGATGGCACGTCCGTAAAGGATGCCACCCTCTCCACCGTCACCGCGGCCTCCAAGCTCGGTGAAGTCCATCTGCTCGTCGCCGGTCAGGGCGTCGGCGCAGTTGCCGAGGCGGCCACCAAGATCGCCGGCGTCGGCAAGGTCCATGTCGCCGACGACGCGGCCTATGCGCATGCGCTCGCCGAGAACGTCGCGCCGCTCGTCGCCAAGCTGATGGAATCGCACGACGCGTTCCTCGTGCCCGCCACGACCAACGGCAAGAACATCGCGCCACGCGTCGCAGCGCTGCTCGACGTGATGCAGATTTCGGACATCCTGTCGGTCGAGAGCGAGGACACCTTCACGCGTCCGATCTACGCCGGCAACGCGATCGCAACGGTCCAGACCAAGGACGCGAAGAAGGTCATCTCGGTCCGCGGCACCGCGTTCGAAAAGGTCGCCACCGAAGGCGGTTCGGGCACGATCGAGGCGGTCGAGACCACCGGCGACGCCGGCGTGTCGAGCTATGTCGGCTCGGAAATCGCAGCGTCTGAGCGTCCAGAGCTGACCTCGGCCAAGATCATCGTCTCGGGCGGTCGTGCACTCGGGTCGAGCGACAAGTTCCACGAGCTGATCGATCCGCTCGCCGACAAGCTCGGCGCGGGCGTCGGCGCGTCGCGCGCTGCGGTCGATGCGGGCTATGCACCCAACGACTATCAGGTCGGCCAGACGGGCAAGATCGTCGCGCCGGAAGTCTATGTCGCGGTCGGCATTTCGGGTGCCATCCAGCATCTCGCTGGCATGAAGGACTCGAAGGTCATCGTCGCGATCAACAAGGACGAAGACGCGCCGATCTTCCAGGTTGCGGATCTCGGCCTGGTCGGTGACCTGTTCAAAGTGGTGCCGGAGCTGACCGGCAAGCTGTGATTGTGGATAGGCAACAAACCCGGACCCCACCAATATGTGGTTAAGTAGCTGCAAAGAAAATTAAAATGAGATTTTAGCGACGATCAACGCCGATCGGGACGCCCTTAAAGATCATATTCTTTCGCGTTCTCGAAAGTTTGTGCCGCTGCAGAAATGGGTCCCTTTTGGGCGCCGATCGACACATCAAGGTTTTTCTCGGCCAGACTGCCTGCCAGCCAGCCTTGCCGGTATCATGGATACATTGCAGTGGACGTCGCCGCGCATGCCGTTCACCTACAATCGAAACCTAGTGGCGGAGCAGGGGGCGGCAGGGGCGTCTGACGGCGAAGATTGGTTGATTGCTCGCAATTTGACCGACCGCATTGGGCGGTCAGTGGGCGGTCTGCTCTCGAGGTAACTCGGGCGGGAAGCGGCATGGCCGCTTTCTGGCGAAGAGCGGCATAAACGGAGGTTCCGTCATCTAGGTTGCGAGGTATCAAACGCCTGTTGCCAGCGTACGTTCGTTAAGCGTTGCCGCAGTAACGTCTTCCGAAGAGTCCGATCGGATGTTGTGATTGGAGCTACAAATTGCACTTTGGCGTTTGCATGCTTGGACTTTTACGCGGGTTCCAAATTTCAACGATCGTAAGTGCGTCAACGCCCGATCCCCATGCGAGCAAGCGCCCGCTGGCGATCGACCCATTGATGCTTAAACGCCCCCGCCACGTGGAGGAGGAGCAGCGCTAGCATGACCCAGCCCCCGAGCTGGTGGAACGTCGCGATCCGCGCGCGCAATGCGCGCTGCGCAGGCACGCCTTGCGAGGTCCGCCCGATCGCAGCGATCGGCGACAGCAAGGGAAGCGGAACCATCCCCCACACCATTGTCGGACCGCGGGGATGTTTTGCGCGCGATGCTTCGCCGACAGGATGCTCTGCATTCCATGCCGCTCCCGCTGAACCCATAGGGGGCTTAGCCGAAACGAGCGCCCATCCTGAAAAGGGGAGGATCAGGATCGCGGCGTAGAGCAGGGCATGGACTCCGTGAGCCGTGCGTCGTTCCCACGCTCGGGCAGCCAGCAAGGGCGGCGGGCGATGCGTCAGCCGCCAGAGCAGGCGGGCGACGCTCAAGACCAGGATCGTTATGCCGGCCAAAACATGGAACCGGAAAACGGCGCCGGGCAGCACGTCGTGCAGAAGTCCGGAGGTCAGATTATAGACGATAAGGAGCGCGATCGCCCAATGCAGCACAATTGCTACGGTCGAATAGCGCAGCCGCGCACATGCGCTCGGATCCGATGGTGCCATCTCTGTCCTCCTTTCACACTGCCGCCAGTTCTGGGGCCGGCTGCCCATCTGTTCATAATCGAAGCCGCATGCTCAATGAGACCGAGCGCGGCGCCCCCGGCGCATAGAAGGTCGAGGATACCAATGGCCGCTCACCGTCAATCACCGGTGCGGCAAAGGGACGGGCGACGAAGCGACCGCTGCCGTCGAACGCTGTCGCGGCGAGCTGCGCTGCGGTGGCGTAAGCCTTGTCGAACAGATTGTTGAGCTGGACGGTGAGCGTAGCGACTTTCGTCACGCGCCATTCGGCGCCTAAATTGAAGACCCCATAAGGCCGCGTGCGGCCGGCGCCCAAATAATAGACGCCGTCAGGCGCATGCGCACCGTTCTCGTTGCCGCGCGCTATAACGCCCGACACCGCGATCATGTCGAGGTCGAGCGTCACGCGTCTGATCGGATCCCAGCCAAGGGCCGCCTTGGCGATTGAACGCGGGATCAACGGGATGCGGTCACTTTTGGCGATCGCGATCGTCCCATCGAAGCCCGCGGCGGCGCCATTGTTGCTGCTGTTGCCCGATCCGCCGACACGCTCGCTGCTGCGATAGGTCGCGTCAAGCCAAGTGTAGTGACCCGATAGCCGGACCGTGCCGAGCGTAGCGGTCGCGTCCAGATCCAAGCCTTGCCGTCGCGTGCGTCCAAAATTGCGGAAATAGCCGAAGCCGGAAGCATCGTTCGCGACGAACAGGATATCCTTGCGGCTGTCGGTACGAAAGGCGCCGATCCGCCAGGTGACGGATCGGCGCACGCCGCCCTGTATGCTACCATGGACGCCTGCCTCGAACGTGGTCGCACGAACCTGGTCAAGCGGCGGGTCGCCCGCCAGCGCATTGGGCAAGCGGCACGGGCTCGCGGGATCGGAGCAGCCGAGCTCGATCGCCGAGGGCGCGCGGCTGCTCTGCGCGATCGCGGCGTCGAAGCCGAGCCGTGTCGACGGCATCCATGCGATCGCGACCGCAGGATTGAAAGCGGCGAAACGGTGGTTGCCTGTCAGCGAGCCGGTACCCGCACGTGGCGTAATCCGATCGCGGTTGCCGACACGGGTACGATCGTAGCGCGCCGACAGATCGACTCGCAGCGTGTGCGCCAGCATCAGCGACTCGGTACCATAAAGCCCAAGGTTGGTGGTTCCGCCGTGGAGATCGACCCGCGCGTCGAACGCGTTTTCGGATTGCTGGCTTCCGTCGGCATAGGCTCCCGGCCCAGTGACGCCGACCACGCCACGGTCGGCGGTGAGATACGCGAATTGCGCGGATTGCGCGAAATTGGCCTGGCTGTCTGAATAGCTCGCGCCGATGGTGAGCGTCTGGTGCAGCCCCAGCAAGGGCGCGATGAGTGTCGCCTCAGCGCTCGCGCCCCACTCGCGCTGGTCGGTCGTCGAGCGGTTGATCAGGCCGTTGCATTTTTCGTTGGGCTCGGTGTCGAGCAGTGCCTCGGCAATGCAGCGATAGCGCGGGAAGGGCGTGTTGGCCTGCGTCTCGCCGCTCAGAGGAAAGCCGGTAACGCCTGCCGCAGTCAGGGCGGCGCGTTCGACGGTACTGGGTTGGTAGAGGTTCTCGCCGAGCGCAGTGTCGTTGACGTCGCCATTGTAGGTTCGGGTCTTGATCCGCCGCCAATAGGCGTTGCCCGACAGCGACAGCACAGACGATAGGCTGTGCTTTGCAGTGAGATTGACCAGTACCGAGCGATTCCGCGTCGTGTCGGGCTGGGTGTAGACGCTGCGCCGATCGGCGTCGAGGAGGCGCTGCTCCTGCAAGCCGTTGCCGTTGAGATCGGTGTCGGCATAGCTGGCCGACAGGTGTGCCTGCGTGGTCGCATTGGACCAGCCCAGCTTGCCGAAACCCTGATAGGCGCGCGACGCCGAAAAGGCCCGCCAACCGCGCTCGCGAAAGGCGTCGCCGCTGACGAACCAATCAAACCCGCCGCGGATCGCGCCGCCGGCCTGCGCCTCGAGCGTGCGCCGGGCTAATGACCCGGTGCCGATCTCGAGCAGATAGCCTGGGTCGGAGGTTCCGTCCTTGGTGCGGATCGACAGCGCGCCGCCGAGCGCGTTGCGTCCGAACAACGGGTTCGACCCCGGCACGAGGCTGACCGAGCGGATCGCCGATTTCGGGATGAGGTCCCAGCTGACGATATCGCCGAACGGCTGGTTGAGCCGAACGCCGTCCATGAAGACCGACAGACCCTGCGGTGTGCCAAGCAGCGGAGAGGCGGTGAAGCCGCGATAATTGATGTCGGGTTGGAGTGGGTTGCCCTGCGTCTCGTTGACGAACACCCCGCCGCTGAACCTTTTGAGATATTCTGTGAGGTCAGTGGCGTGCGCGTGCTGGAGTTGTTCGTCGCTGACGGTCTGCGCCGGATAGCGCAGCGCGCCCTCGCCGACATCAAGCAGCGGGGTGGCGGTGACGACAATGTCGGGGCCGCTCTGCTCCTGCGCCGAGGCGGCGAGCGGCAGGACGAGCGCAGCACTCGCCACACCCGCCCGCCAGAAGAGCTGCGCCACTTGCATGTCTCCCGCCGCTATGCTGCGCGGCGCGACCGAGGGCGATCGGCGCCGCTTGATCTAGTGACTGGCCGGTCGATCACCGGGCGGTGCAGCGGAGCGGCACGGGGGCGATGTCGGTGAATTTGGCGACGTCGCCGAACACCGCGCCCGCCTCGGGCGAGGCCAGCGCGGCGTCGAGCGCCGCGCCGTCGCTGAATTCAAGCATTGCGACCGCTGCATAGGCCGGGGCCGGTTCTTCCGGGATGAGGGCGGTCGCGCTGGTCAATCCGTAGCGCACCCAGCTTTCGCGCACGAGCGGCAGGTGCGCGCCGAGATAATAGTCGACGTCGAAGGTCGCGCCTTCGGCGCGGGGATAGGTGACGAGCAAGGTGGTCATGTCAGCGCGCCTTCGCGAGATAGCCCGCCATCCGCTTCATTGCGAAGGGCGGCAGTTTGGCCGCGCGTGCGGCGGCCAGATTGACGGACGGACCATCGCCGGCCTGCACTACGGCGACCATTCCCATTGAATAGTGTGGGGCGCATTTGATCCCGTAGATGCCGGGCGTGGTGACCATGAGGTCGAACTGCTTGCCCATCGCCCCCTTACTCGGCGAGACACCGGTCGGCAGCATTGCCGGGATCAGCTCGGCATTGTGCGCCAAGCTGGTCGGCACGAAGCGGACCGTGTCGCCTAGATTAGCCTTAATAAAGGCGGGGACAAACACCATCGCGCCCTCCGTGCCGCTATCCTTCATTTCGACGACAATCGTCTTGGCGGGCGTCTTGGCGGGATTAGTCTTGGGCGCGCCGGCGATCGCGCCGGTTCCCCCGAGGACTGCTGTCAGACACAAAGCGGCGGCGATCACTCTCGACATCATCTTCTCCTCGCATCGTCCCGCGCGGGCGCTCGGCCTCGGCAGCGGACACTTTGGTATCGGGGGCGAGCATGGAAGCAGACCGATCGACCGCAAATAGCCCTTTGGTGCAATGGCGCGTCCTCGGATTTTGGGCACAGTCAGCGCTGACAAGCCCGCGCAGGCGCCGGCCACCGGGCTCACATCCAGGAGAGAGACAATGCTGCACCAGGCGCTCGAAGGTTTGACAGGCAAGGTCGCGATTCGCGCGACCTACGAAAATTACATCGGGGGCCAGTGGGTCGCGCCGGTGCAGGGCCGCTATTTCGATAATCCCTCGCCGGTGACCGGCCAGACGGTGTGCCAGGTCGCGCGCGGGACCAAAGAAGATATCGATCTCGCGCTAGACGCCGCGCACAAGGCGAAGGACGCCTGGGGCCAAACCTCCTATGCCGAGCGCGCGGTGATCCTCAACAAGATCGCCGACCGGATCGAGGCAAATCTCCCGCTGATCGCGATGGTCGAGACGATCGACAACGGCAAGCCGATCCG
Source organism: Sphingomonas sp. AAP5 (assembly GCF_004354345.1). Lineage (NCBI taxonomy): Bacteria > Pseudomonadati > Pseudomonadota > Alphaproteobacteria > Sphingomonadales > Sphingomonadaceae > Sphingomonas > Sphingomonas sp. AAP5. The sequence goes on from NZ_CP037913.1 coordinate 946,853, forward strand.
CGAGACGACCGCCGCCGACATTCCGCTGGCGATCGACCATTTCCGCTATTTCGCCGGCTGTATTCGTGCCCAGGAAGGCGGCATTTCCGAGATCGATCACGATACGGTTGCCTACCATTATCACGAGCCGCTGGGCGTGGTGGGACAGATCATTCCGTGGAACTTCCCGATCCTGATGGCGGTGTGGAAGCTCGCCCCCGCGCTCGCCGCGGGCAATTGCATCGTGCTCAAGCCCGCCGAGCAAACGCCGATGTCAATTATGGTGCTAATGGACGTGATTGGCGACCTGCTGCCGCCGGGCGTGCTCAATGTCGTCAACGGTTTCGGCGTCGAGGCGGGCAAGCCGCTCGCGCAATCCCCCCGCATCGCCAAGATTGCCTTTACCGGCGAAACCACGACCGGTCGGCTGATCATGCAATATGCGACCGAGAACCTCATCCCCGTCACGCTCGAACTTGGCGGCAAATCGCCCAACATCTTCTTTGCCGACGTGATGGATCAGGACGACGATTTCCTCGACAAGGCGCTCGAGGGCTTTGCGATGTTCGCGCTCAACCAGGGTGAGGTGTGCACCTGCCCGAGCCGGGCGCTGGTGCACGAGAGCATCTATGACCGCTTCATGGAGAAGGCGGTCGCGCGCGTCGAGAAGATCGTCATGGGCAACCCGCTCGATCCCTCGACGATGATCGGTGCGCAGGCATCGAACGACCAGCTTGAGAAGATCCTGTCCTATTTCGACATCGCGCGCGGCGAAGGTGCCAAGATCCTGACCGGCGGCGAACGAGCGCAGCATGGCGACGAACTGGGTGGCGGCTATTACGTCAAGCCGACGATCATTTCGGGCAACAATAAGATGCGCGTATTCCAGGAGGAGATTTTCGGCCCGGTCGTCGCGGTGACGCCGTTCAAGGACGATGCCGATGCGCTCGCGATTGCCAACGATACGCTCTACGGCCTCGGCGCCGGCGTGTGGACGCGCGATGGGACGCGGGCCTATCGCATGGGCCGCGGGATTCAGGCGGGACGGGTGTGGACCAATTGCTATCACCTCTATCCGGCGCATGCGGCGTTCGGCGGGTACAAGCAGTCGGGCATAGGGCGCGAAAACCACCGCATGATGCTCGATCATTACCAGCAGACCAAGAATTTGCTTGTGAGCTATAGCGCGAAGCCGATGGGATTTTTCTAATATCTCATACAAATCTCGGCGGTTGGCCCCCTTTGCCGTCGGTCGCGGCGGGTCTTCGGACCCGCCGGCTTTTGCGTTTCAGGAGCCCGTCGTGCCCCCACCCGCCCGCATCCTCGCGACCGACGCCGCGATCGCCATGATCGATCGGCTGAGCGCGATCCACGGGCCGTTGATGTTCCACCAATCAGGCGGATGCTGCGATGGCTCGGCGCCCATGTGCTACCCCGCGGACGAGTTTCACGTCGGCACGCAGGACATCCTGCTCGGGCGGATCGCGGACAACGTGCCGGTGTGGATCGGTGCCGCGCAGTTCGCCTATTGGCGGCATACGCAGGTGACGATCGACGTCGTGCTCGGTCGTGGCGCCGGCTTTTCGCTCGAAGGCCCCGAGGGCGTGCGCTTCATCATCCGCAGCCGGGTGTTCAGCGACGCCGAGGTCGATGCGCTCGACGCGGCGGGCGAGCCGGTGCGGGGCGTCGGATGATCTGTGACAATCGACGCGTCGGTGCAGGCATGGCATGATGCCGCTTATGCTCGACGCCCCTTTGCCTGTACGGTCTCGTTCCCCGGTCCGTACCGCCGCGACGCGGCTGGCCGATCCCGACGCGGCCGCGCAGGCGTTGTTCGCCGACCTCGATCCGACCACGCTGGCCGGCGTGCTGATCTTCAGTTCGAGCTGCTATGCACTCGACGCGCTGGCCGAGGCGATCAATCGGCGCAGCGAAGGCCTGTGCGTGGTGGGATGCACCTCGTCGGGCGAAATCACGCCCGAGGGTAGCGCGGAGGGGACGATCACCGCGATCGGCTTCCCGGCGAGCGATTTCACGCTTACCGCGGTCCGCTTCGACCATCTTGATACCTTCGATGCGAGGAGCGCGCAGAGCGTGGTGCGCGAGCTCGTCGCCGCGTCAGTCGCGGCTTCGGACACGTTCGGCTCGATCGTGTCGCGCGCCGCGATCTTTCTCGTCGACGGGTTGTCGCATCGCGAGGAGATGCTCACCGTCACCGTGCAGGACGCGCTCGGCGACATTCCGCTGATAGGCGGCTCGTCGGGCGACGGGCTCGACTTCAAGGAGACGTTCATTTTCCAGGACGGCGCGTTCCGCCGCGATGCTGCGCTTGTCGCGATCCTGTCGTCGGCCCGGCCGATGCAGGTGTTCCGATCGCAACATTACGCCCCCGGACAGGTCAAGATGGTGATCACCGGCGCCGATCCGGTCGGGCGCGTCGTCACCGAGATCAACGCCGAGCCGGCGGCGGAGGAGTATGCGCGGCTGACCGGGACGACCGTGGACCAGCTCGGCCCCTCTGTCTTTGCCTCGCACCCGCTAATGGTGCGCGCGGGCGGCGAATACTACGTCCGCTCGATCCAGTCGGCCAACCCGGACGGAAGCCTGACCTTCTATTGCGCGATCGACGAGGGCGTCGTGCTGACGCTGGGCGAGGCCCGCAATATCCTGGACGGCCTCGACAGCCTGTTCGATGGGCTCGAAAGCGCCGTCGGCGGGATCGACCGGATCGTCGGGTTCGATTGCGTGCTCAACAAGATCGAGGCCGAGCAGCGGCAGTTGACGCGCGAGGTCTCGCGCATGTTCGTCGAACATCGCGTGACCGGCTTCAACACCTATGGCGAGCAGTTCCATGCGCTTCACGTCAACCAGACCTTCAGCGGTCTGGCGATTGGCTGGGGCCGGTGATGGCGACGCGCATCGCCTTGCCCGACAGCCACGATGCCGGACAGATCGCCGCGCTCGAAGCCGAGATCGTCAAACTCAAGCGCATCAACACCGCGCTGATCGACCGTGTCGAGCGCTCGACCGATCTCCAGGGCAACGCCTTCTCGCTGTTCGAGACCGCGATCTCGCTCGAAGGCAAGGTGCGCGAGCGCACCGCCGACCTCGAACAGGCGCTGGGTGCGCTTGCGCGCAGCAACGCCGCACTCGGCATTGCCAAGGAAACGGCAGACGATGCGCAACGCCGCCTGCGCGACGCGATCGAGAGCATCAACGAAGGCTTCGCGATCTTCGACGCCGATGACCGGCTGGTGCTGTGCAACCAGACCTATCTCGGACTGTGGCCCAAGATCGCCGACCGGATCGTGCCCGGCATCAGCTTCTCCGCGATCACCGACATGATCGGCAAGGACGGCACGACGCTCGGCGCGATGGTCGCGCGCGACCGATGGGTGTCTGAGCGGATGGCGCAGCGAATGGTGGCCAGCGGCGGGCACGTCCACGCGCTTGCCGACGGACGCTGGATCCAGATCAACGAACTGCGCACCAGCGAGGGCGGCATAGTCGGCGTCTATACCGACATCACCGAGGTGAAAGCCGAGGATGCACGGCTTCGCGCGCGCGAACTCGCGCAGAAGAGCGCGATCCTCCAGGCGACGCTCGATACGATCCCGCAGGGCGTGTGCGTCTATGATGCCGATCGCCGGCTGGTCGCATGGAACAATCCCCTGCTCGCGGTGATCGGCCTGCCCGCCGACGGGATCGCGATTGTCGCCACGCATGATGGTCTGGTCGCCGGTTGCGCCGAGCTCAACGGGCCGATGGAGCCGGACGAGCCGCTCGCCTGGCTCGAGAGCGGTATTCGCGATGCAGTGTCGCGCCGCCACCACCGCAGCGGCAAGGTCGTCGAGGTCCACCGCGCGCGCATGCCCGATGGCGGGATGGTGATGAGCTTTGGCGACATCACCGAAAGCCTGCGCGCCGCCGACCGGCTGCGCGAGACCAATGAGACGCTCGAACGCCGTGTCGAGGAACGCACCGCCGACATCAACGCGGTAAATCGTGAGCTCAGCCGCGAGAATGCCGAGCGCCTCGCGGTCGAGGCGGCGTTGCGCGACGCCAAGACCGCGGCCGAGCAGGCCAATATTTCCAAGACCCGCTTCCTCGCGGCGGCGAGCCACGATCTTCTGCAGCCGCTCAACGCGGCGCGGCTATTTGTCGCAGCGCTCGGCGACCGGCGGCTCGCGCTGCCGACCCGCGCGCTCGTCCGGCAGGCCGGGTCGGCGCTCGACTCGGTCGAGGATCTGCTCGAATCGCTGCTCGAAATCTCCCGCCTCGATGCCGGCGCGATCGTTGCCGAACCGGTCGATTTTGCGCTCGACGAGATGCTGCGAAGCATGAAGGCCGAATTCGCACCCGTTGCGCGTGAACGGCGGCTCGTGCTGCGAATCGACGACGGCGCATTCTGGGTGCGCTCCGACCCGCGCCTCCTGCGGCGGATCCTGCAGAATTTGATCGGCAACGCACTGCGCTACACCCACGCTGGTTCGGTCGACGTAGCGGTGCGTGCCGAGGGGGAGATGCTGCACGTCGAAGTGATCGACACCGGACCCGGCATCGCGCCCGAGCATCATGTCGAAATCTTCGAGGAGTTCCGGCGGATTGGTGACCACGGGCGCGATCGCGGGATGGGTCTGGGGCTCGCGATCGTCCAGCGCGCGGCGCGCATGCTCGGACATGCGCTTAGCGTCCGCTCGGCGCTCGGCGAAGGGTCGCGCTTCGGCGTGTGTGTGCCGGTCGGCACGTCAACGCCGCGCGTGTCGCACGCCGCTGCGCCGTCGCGTAGTGGGCCGCTCACCGATCAGGTCGTACTGGTGATCGACAATGAGACGCTGATCCTCGAGGGTATGGCCGTTTTGCTCGAAGGCTGGGGCTGCACCGTGCTCAGCGCGCGCGATCTCGGTGCGGGCCAGGCGCAGGCGAACACACTGCGGCCGAACCTCATCATCGCGGATTATCATCTTGACGACGGGCAGACCGGCATCGACGCGATCGCCGGAGTGCGTGCCGCGACCGGCGCGTCGATCCCCGCGATTGTCATTACCGCCGACCGCACCCCCGAGCTGCGTGATCTTCTCGCGGCGGCCGGCTTCCACGTGCTGCAGAAACCGGTGAAGCCCGCGCAGCTGCGCGCGCTGATCACGCGGCTCACGCAGTAGCGTCAGGCGTCGGTGCCGAATTTCACCTTGTTGACGAGGATCACCGCCTGCGTACGGCTGAACACCTTGAGCTTGCCGAGGACCGCGGAGACGTGCGCCTTGACCGTCGTCATCGAGACATCGAGCTCATAGGCGATCTGCTTGTTGAGCTTGCCGGCGACGACGAGTCGCAGCACGACCTTCTGCTGCGGCGTCAGGCTGTCGATGCGGTGCTGGATGTCGGCATCCTCGAGCGTCTCGGCCGACTCGACCTCGTCCATCTCGGGCGCGTAGAAATTGCCCGCGAGTACGGTCTTGAGCGCATCGACGATCGCGCTGCGCCGCAGTGACTTGGGAATGAATCCGGCAGCGCCGGCCGCCAGCGCGCTGCGCGCGAGCCCGCGCTCCTGCGCCGCCGAGACGATCACCACGGGCACCGAGGGAAAGCGTTCGCGCAACGCGATCAGCCCGGAAAAGCCGACTGCGCCGGGCATGTTGAGATCGAGCAGCACCAGATCGAAATCGCCTTCGCGCGCGATCACCGCGCTAGCTTCGTCGAGCGACGAGGCCTCGAACAGTTCGCATTGATCGAACGCCACCGCGATGACGGTACGCAGGCCATCGCGCACCATCGGATGGTCGTCGGCGATGAGCACGCGTTCCACGTAATCCAGATCCCCCTGTTGCGCCGTTCCGCTCGCGGAGCGTAGCCCCAAAGCCCGCGAAAGCGAAACGGGGGCGGCAATCGCCACCCCCGCCGCACGGCTCCCGTCGATCGTCGATAGAGCCGGCCCGCTCACGATTTGGGCAGCTTGAATACCCAGAGCGCACCACCCTGATTGATGTGCTGCACGGCCTTGGCGACTTCGCCGCCCCACAGCGGCACCGCGCCGCCCCAGCCTGACATCACCGCGACATATTGCTCGCCATCGGTCTCCCAGGTGATCGGCGTGCCGACAACGCCGGAGCCGGTGTTGAACTTCCACAGCTCCTTGCCAGTCTTGGCGTCGAACGCTTTCAGATACCCCTCGGGTGTGCCAGTGAAGACGAGGTTGCCCGCGGTGCTCAGCACGCCGCCCCACAAGGGCGCCTTGTTATTATATTCCCAGGCGATCTTGCCGGTCGCCGGGTCGATCGCGCGGAGCACGCCGATATGATCCTCGTAGAGCGGCTTGATCGTGAAGCCGGCGCCGAGGAACGCTGCACCCTTCTTATAGGCGATCGGCTCATTCCAGATGTCCATGCCCCATTCGTTGCTCGGCACGTAGAACATGCCTGTCTGCTGGCTGTACGACATCGGCATCCAGTTCTTGGCTCCGAGGAAGGCCGGGGCCGAGAAAACCGTCGTGCCCTTTTCCGCACTCGGCGCGCCGGGACGGTTGGCGTCGACGAAATTGGGCCGACCGGTCTTCAGATTGTACCCGGTCGCCCACGTGGTCTTCGAGACAAACGGCGTCGCCTGCAGCATTTTGCCATTGGTGCGGTCAAGAATGAAGAAATAGCCGTTGCGGTCTGCCTTGGCGCCCAGCTTCATCATCTTGCCGCCGCGCATCGCGTCGAACGGGATCAGCTCGTTGACGCCGTCAAAATCCCAGCCGTCGTGCGGCGTCGTCTGATAGTGCCATTTGATCTGACCGGTGTCGGGATCGATGCCGAGCGTCGAGGCGGTGTAGAGATTGTCGCCGGGGCGCAAATGGCTGTTCCACGGCGCGGGGTTGCCGGTGCCCATGTAGATCAGGTTGGTGTCGGGATCGTAGGTCCCGCCAAGCCAGGTCGCGCCGCCGCCCTGCTTGTACTGGTCGCCCTGCCAACTCGCATTGAGCTTGCCGGTCATCCCGCTGTCCTTGCCGTTGAGGGTACCCATGTTCCCCTCGATCGTCGGGCGCGTCCAGACCAGCTCGCCGGTGTTGACGTCGCGTGCCTGGATCTCGCCGATCACGCCGAATTCGCCACCCGAATTGCCGACGATGATCTTGCCGTGGACGATCATCGGCGCGGCGGTGAAGCTGTAGCCTGCCTTGTAGTCTGCGATCTGCTTATTCCAGATCACCTTGCCGGTGTTGCGGTTGAGCGCGACGAGCCGCGCGTCGAGTGTACCGAAGATGATCTTGTCGCCATAGATCGCCGCGCCGCGATTGACGACGTCGCAGCACGGCACGATCGCGTCGGGCAGCCGCGCGTCATATTCCCACTTTTCCTCGCCGGTCTTGGCATCGTAGGCGAAAACGCGCGAATAGGAGCCAGTGACGTAGATCGTCCCGTCATAGACCAGCGGCTGCGATTCCTGGCCGCGCTGTTTCTCGCCTCCGAGCGAGGCGGAGAAAGCGGGTACGAGCTTTGCGACGTTGCCGGCATTGATCGTGGTGATCGTGCTGAAGCGCTGCGCCCGCGGCCCCATGCCATAAGTGAGGACGTCGCCCGGAGTATTGGCATCGTTCATTAGGTCTGCGTCGGTTGGCCCGGCCGCCGTGCCGGTCGCAGCAGGCGCTGCCGGTACGGCGTCGGGTGCAGCAACGAGCGGCGCCGCGAGCAGCGCGCTCCCCATCGCGAAAATCGACGTCTGTCGCAAAATGCGCTTCATCATCTTCTCCCCTGGTTGTTCTTTTGCGGTCGCCGTCTGCGGCGCGCTCGGCTGCTGGTGCAGTTCGATCGCTTCACGCTATCACGGCGTTTGCGCACGCCAATTGGACCTTGGACCTAGCCGGCTGCGGCATCACGATGCGAGCGGCGCACGCAGCGTCACGCCGTAGCGCGCGAAGATCGCCGGAACGGTCTTGTCGGTGATCATTTCGGGCAGCAGGGTCTCGAGCCGATCGCCGAGATCGCGGCTGTCGTCCTTCACTGCCAGGCCGATGTCCCAGCCGGGGCTGGTCAGCGCGGGGATCGGGCCCTTGCGCGCGACGAGCACATCGCCGCCCTTCGACAGCGCATGCTCGACCTGCGCGCGCGTCGCCATCGCCAAGTCGCTCTTGCCGTCGCGAACCGAGTCGAGCGCGACCATGCCACTCGTCATATGGACGACGTCGCTGCGCAGCGCGCCACCGAATTGGCCGCTCATATAGAAATCGGGGATGCTGTTGAGCTCGACAGCGATCTTGTGTCCCTTGAACTGGACCGGCGGGTCCTCGCAGTCGAGGTCGCGGCTGCAGCCGATCGCGAAGCTCTCGCGATAGTAAGGCGCGACGATCACGACGCGATCGTTGCGCAGTGCAAAGGTGCGGTCGAACGGCGCGTGCATCATGATGTCGGACAGCATTCCGCCGGTGGCAGGTCCCTTCCACACCATGTTGCGCAGGTCGTCGTCGACATCGTCGCCCGCCAGGAAATCGCGGAATTCGGCCTTCACGCCCAGCCTTTGGGCGATCGAGGTGCCGAGCTCGACGTCGATCCCGCGCAGCGTCCCGCCGTCATCCCACGCCCATGGCGCAAAATCGCGATACACCGCGATGCGCAGTACGCCGGCGCTCCGGATCTTCTCGAGCGAGGCGGCGCGCAGCGCTCCCATCGGCAGAGTGGCCGCTGCTCCGATGCCACCAAGGATAGCGCGTCGCGTGAACCCTGCGGGCATCGCTCAATCCTGATGCTTGGTGTCGAGCCACGAGCGGATCGCCCAGCCGGCTTTCTGCCCGAGCACGTCGCCGAGCGGCGGCATGTAGACTTTGCCGTCGCGCGCCGAGCCATGCTGGTAGCGATCGATGAACCACTCGTCGCCCGCCTCGGCGACGTCGAGATACCGCAGGTCGGGCGCGATCCCGCCCGACATCGCTTCCAGACCGTGGCAGCGCGCGCAGTTCTGGCCGTAGGCGGATTCCCCGATCTTGATCGCCGTCGCATTGCCGCGATAGGGGTTCTTGACGAGCCATGCCTCGCCAATGTCAGGCAAGGCGGTGGTGTCGACCGGTTGCGGCAGGACATTGCCATGCGCGAAGACCGCATTGCCGATCGAAGCGGCGGCGAGTCCGGTCGCCGCGAACAAGGCGAGCATCGACAGGTTTGGGGTTTTCATCGGCTTACTCTCCACGACACTCGCGGTCTTCGCGATTGAGTCGGAGATGTAGGCGGGGGCGAGCGCCGCACCCTATTGCACTTAGGTACAGCATGCGGCCGCGCGCGGTTGGATTAGACACTATGCATGCGTGCTCATCTTCTCTCGTCATTCCTTTGCGCCCTCGCCTTTGCAGGGGCCGCCCACGCCGAGACGGTCTACGTTTCCAACGAGAAAGGGAACAGCATCACTGTGATCGACGCGGCGAGCCTCAAGGTCACAGCGACCTGGCCGATCGGCAAACGCCCGCGCGGTATCGTGCTCTCGCGCGACGGCAAGTTCCTCTATGTCTGCGCGAGCGACGACAATGCCGTCCAGGTCATCGACCGCGCGACTGGCAAGGTCGTCGCCGATCTCCCCTCGGGCGAGGACCCTGAGCAGTTCGCACTGTCGCCCGACGGCACGACGCTGTTCGCGGCGAACGAACGCGACGCCGCGGTCACCGCGATCGATGTCGCCAAGCATGTCGTCGCCTGGCAAGTCGATGTCGGCGTCGAGCCCGAGGGAATGGCGGTCAGCCCCGACGGCAAGACGGTCGTTTCGACCTCGGAAACCGATGATTCGGTGCATTGGATCGATCTCGCCAGCCACAGGGACATTGCGCAGACCGCGGTCGGCATGCGGCCGCGCCACGCCGAATTCACCGCTGACGGCAAGGCGCTGTGGGTCAGTTCGGAAATCGGCGGCGGAGTGCAGATCCTCGACACGACCAGCCATGCGGTGAGCAAGACGATCGCCTTTGCGCCGCCGGGCGTGTTCAAGGACAAGATCATGCCGGTCGGGATCCGCTTCACCCCCGACGCGAAGCAAGCGGTGGTCGCGCTGGGGCGCGCCGACACGCTCGCGATCGTCGACGTCGCGAGCGCGACGGTGACCGGCTATGTCCCGGTCGGGCGGCGGGTGTGGCACACTGCGATCGATGCCGCGGGGCGCCGCGTCTTTTCGGCCAATGGACTTTCGGACAATGTCTCGGTGGTCGATCTCGCGACCGGGACCGTGATCGCGACCCTTGCCGCAGGGCGCGCACCGTGGGGCGTCGTCGTCGCGCCCTGATCCGACGCCCCCGGCAAGCTCCGCCACTACCAACCAAAGTCCAATTCCCCGAAGGCGGTGCTGGGCCCAGCCTCGGCACGCAAGGTACCGCGAAAGGCGGGCCGCCAACGGGGAGGATATCCATGAGGGGCACCACGAAATTGCTACAGGCGGTCTGCGCGGTCGCACTGCTGGCGGGCGCCACGCCCGCTTTCGCGCAGGACGACACGACCAGCGCACTGCTGCTGCGGCTGAAGGAAAAGGGCATTCTGACGCAGGCCGAATATGACGACCTCGTCGCGCGCAAGGCGCCCGTTGCGCAACCCGCCGCGGTCGCGACCAACCCGAGCGCCGAGCCGCAGACCGCAGCGGCGGCGCAGCTCGACGACAAGCGCCTGGTGCGGATGACGAGCAGCGGGATCGGCATGGACGTCGGCGGGGTGACAGTAAAGTTCTCGGGATCGGTCAACGCCTTCTACACGCATGATTCGCCCGATAAGCGCCTCGCTGGCACCACCGTCGTGGGTGGCCTCGCCAGTACCGGCACGCAGAACAGCTCGGCAATCCGCAACGGCCTGTTGCCGGGCATCTTCGGCCTCGACGTTTCGACCAACCAGGGCGGCTGGGACATTGCCGCGCACTTCGGTTTCTATCCTGGCATCAACAGCAATTCCTACGGCGGCAATGGCGCGAATGCGGCTGGCGCGCCGGTTGCGCTGGCAACATCGGGGATCGATGCCCGGCAGACCTACATGACGATCGGCAAGCCGCACCTCGGCACGCTCAAGCTCGGGCGCGACATCGGGCTGTTCGGGTCGGATGCGATCCTCAACGACATCACCTTGCTGTCGGTCGGCACGCCGGGGAGCAATGCGGGGCCGTCGAACACCTCGCTCGGGCGGATCGGGATCGGCTATATCTACACCGACTTCCAGCCGCAGATCACCTATACGACGCCCAAGTTCGGCGGCTTCCAGGCCTCGATCGGTGTGTTCCAGCCGCTATCCACGCTGACCGGCGGACTCGAAATCAATGGGACGCCCGGCTTCCAGGGTAAGCTGACCTACGACTTCAAGGCCGACGCCTTCACCGGGCACCTGTGGGCATCGGGCATTTCCCAACGGCATGACGGCTTTGCCGGTACGCCAAGCTATACCGGCAGCGGCTTCGATGTCGGGGGGAAGCTCGGCTATGGGCCGCTTAACGTGCTCGGATACTATTATGGCGGCTCCGGGCTCGGAACGACCGGTCTCTTCGTCTTTTCAACCGATGCGCTGGGGCGCAAGCGCGACAGCAGCGGCTTCTACGGGCAAGCGAGCCTGACCTTCGACAAGGTCACGGTCGCCGCGAGTTATGGCCAGAGCAAGCTCGATCTGGCGCGCGGTGAAATCAACCCGACGCTGCTCGACAAGAACAGCAGCTGGGTCGGACAGGTGCGCTACGGCCTGACGAGCTGGGTGACGCTGCTCGCCGAATATACCCACACCGAGGCCGAGGCGCAGGGCCCGAACGCGGCCAGATCGAACACCGTGTCGGTCGGGTCGATCCTGTTCTTCTGATCTTGCAACCACGCGGTGGCGGGGTGGTCCAACCGGGCTGCCCGTGCCACCGCGCTCTTTTGTGAAAGCTCCGGCTTGGCTATGCGTTGCCCATCACTCCTGCCGCTGTTGACGCTGGCCGTGCCCTTTTCGGCGCTCGCGCAGCAAGGCCCCGTGCCCCCGGCAGGCCAGGCCGATATCGTGGTGCTCGGCCAGCCGCTGCCGCTGCCGCCCGGGGTGCCGGCCTATGGCTCGGTGACGATCGGTCGTGCGCGTTTGACGGGGGACGCGACGGGGCGGGTCGAGGACGTCCTGCTCGACGTGGCGGGGTTCCAGCAGTTCCGCCGATCGGACAGTCGATCAGCCAACCCTTCGGCGCAGGGCGTGACGTTGCGCGCACTTGGCGGCAACGCGTCGAGCCGCGCGCTGGTGCTGCTCGACGGCGTTCCGCTGGCGGATCCGTTCTTCGGCTATATCCCGTTCAACGCGCTGGCGGTCGATCGGCTCGCAGGGGTGCGCGTCACCCGCGGCGGGGGGGCAGGTGCGTTCGGCGCGGGCGCGGTGGCGGGAACGATCGAGCTGGCCAGCGCGACGCGCGCCGACCTGCCGCCGGTGGCGGGCGAGCTATTCTATGGCAGCAATGCCGCGGTCGTGGCGTCGGGCAGCGTCAGCCCCGACGCCGGCAGCGGGTTCGTAAGTCTATCGGGCAAGTTCGAACGCGGCGACGGCTTCTACACCACGCCCCCAGGTCAGTTCACTCCCGCGACCGTCCGCGCGCGCTACCGCGATGGATCGGCGAGCCTTCGTGCGGTCGTGCCGATCGATGCGCAAACCGAGATCCAGGCGCGCGGCCTGCTGTATCGCGACGCTCGCTCGCTCCGCTTCGCCGGCGCGGACAGCAGCAGCGCAGGCGAGGATGCCAGCGTGCGACTGATCCACCGCGGTGCCTGGGCGATCGACGCGCTCGCTTATGTCCAGGCGCGCAATTTCTCCAACCGCGTGATCAGCGCGACGAGCTTCAGGCTCACGCTCGACCAGCGTAACACCCCGGCGACCGGAGTCGGCGGCAAGATCGAGCTCCGGCCGCCGGTCGGGCCGGACCATGTGCTGCGCATCGGCGCCGACGCCCGGCTCGGCGACGGCCAGCTCTACGAGAATGCCTATGCCGCGAGCGGGGCGGTCACCACCCGGCGCAATGCCGGGGGGCACACCAGCACGACCGGGCTGTTCGTCGAGGATGACTGGACGCTCGGGCGGCTCGTGCTGACCGCGGGCGTGCGGGGCGATCGCTGGACGATTACCAGGGGGTTTTTCCGCGAAACCACCGCGGCGGGCGCGACAACCACCGACACGCGCTATCCCGACCGTGATGGGTTCGAGGGCACCGGGCGTGCGGGCGCGCTGTTCCACGCGAGCGACGCCGTGGCGCTGCGCGCGGCGGGCTATACCGGCTTTCGCTTGCCGACGCTCAACGAACTCTATCGGCCGTTCGTCGTCTTTCCGATCACGACGCAGGCCAATGCCGCGCTCGGGCTCGAGCGGTTGCGCGGGGCCGAGGGCGGGCTCGATCTCAAGCCGGTCGCCGGCGTCACGTTCGGGGTCACCGCCTTCTACAACCGGCTGGACGGCGCGATCGCCAACGTTACGATCGCACCCAATCTGCGTCAGCGCCGCAACGTCGATACGATCGTCGCCAAGGGGATTGAGCTTACCGCGCATGCCGCGCGCGGCCGCTTCTCCTTCGACGGCTCCTATGCCTTCAGCGACAGCCGGGTCCACGCCTCGGGCGCGTCGCGACAGCTCGATGGCTTCGTCCCGGCGCAGAGCCCGCGACGCAGCGGCAGCGCGACGCTTGCCTGGGCATCGCCGCACGGCTTCGCCGCGGCGCTCACAGCGCGCCATGTCGGGAAGCAGTATGAGGATGACTTGCAGACCGACGTGCTCCCGCCTGCAACGACGCTCGACGGGGTGCTCACGCTGCCCGTCGGCCAGCGCGTGGGGGTCGTCCTGCGCGGCGAAAATCTTTTCGACGAGACGGTGATTACCCGCAATTCGGCCGGATCGATCGATTTTGGCACTCCGCGGACGCTGTGGATCGGCGTGCGCCTGCGATGAGGACGACCGACGTGACGTCAGATATCTATCCCGTACCGGCGAGCTGGGCGGACAGCGCGACGATCAGCGCGGAGCGCTATGCGGCCGACTATGTCCGCTCGCTCGACGACGCGGATCGCTTCTGGCTCGAACAGGCGGAAAGGCTCGAATGGTTCACTCCGCCGAGCGTCGCCGATCAGAGCAGTTTTCACGAGGCCGATTTCGGCGTGCGCTGGTTTGCCGATGGCGTGCTCAACGTCTCGGCTAATTGCATCGACCGGCATCTCGCGACGCGCGGTGATCAGGTCGCGATTTTGTGGGAGCCTGACGCCCCCGACCGGCCGGCACGCCGCATCACCTTCACCGAGCTCCATGCTGAAGTGTGCCGTTTCGCCAACGTGCTCAAGGCGCAGGGTGTGCGCAGGGGCGACCGAGTCACGTTGTATCTTCCGATGATCCCCGAGGCCGCGTTCGCGATGCTGGCGTGCACACGCATCGGCGCGATTCATTCGATCGTGTTCGGCGGCTTTTCGCCCGAGGCGCTGGCCGGGCGGATCACCGATTGCGATAGTCGTCTCGTTATCACCGCCGACGAGGGGTGTCGCGGCGGTAAATGCGTCTCGCTCAAGGCCAATGTCGATGCCGCCGCCAGGCTGATCACTTGCCTCGACACGGTAATCGTGGTGCGCGCGACCGGCGGACCGGTCGCGATGCAGGACGGGCGCGACATCTGGTATCACGATGCCGCGGCGCTGGTCGGGGGCGACTGCCCGCCCGAACCGATGAATGCCGAAGATCCGCTGTTCTTGCTCTACACGTCGGGATCCACCGGCGCGCCCAAGGGCGTGCTTCATACCACCGGCGGTTACTTGCTCTGGGCGGCCTACACGCATGCCTGCGTGTTCGATTGCCGCGACGGCGATACCTATTGGTGCGCCGCCGACGTCGGCTGGGTCACTGGGCACAGCTATATCGTTTACGGCCCGCTCGCGAATGGCGTCACCACGCTGATGTATGAAGGCGTTCCTAACTGGCCGACCCCGGCGCGGATGTGGCAGGTGGTCGATCGCCACCAAGTGACGCAGCTCTACACCGCTCCGACCGCGCTGCGCGCGCTGATGCGCGAGGGCGACGGTTTCGTCATGCAGACCAGCCGCGCCTCGCTCCGCCTGCTCGGGTCGGTTGGCGAGCCCATTAATCCCGAGGCGTGGCGTTGGTATCATGAAGTGGTGGGCGATGGGCGCTGCCCGATCGTCGATACATGGTGGCAGACCGAGACCGGCGGCCACATGATCACGCCGCTCCCCGGCGCAACCCCGCTCAAGCCGGGCGCCGCGAGCTTTCCCTTCTTCGGGGTCGAGCCGGCGCTGGTCGATGCGGCGGGGGTAGTGCTCGAGGGCGCGACCGAGGGCAATCTCGTTATCGCGCGCAGCTGGCCGGGGCAGATGCGGACCGTCTGGGGCGACCATGCGCGCTTCTTCCAGACCTATTTCTCGGCCTACCCCGGCGTCTATTTCACCGGCGACGGCGCGCGGCGCGACACTGACGGCTATTGGTGGATCACCGGACGCGTCGACGATGTCATCAATGTCTCGGGCCATCGCATGGGGACTGCCGAAGTCGAGTCGGCGCTCGTGTTGCACCGGTCAGTCGTCGAAGCGGCGGTGGTCGGCTTCGCGCACGACATCAAGGGGCAGGGGATCTACGCCTATGTCACGCTCAACGCTGGCGAAGTGCCGACTGCTGCGTTGCGCAAGGATTTGGTCGCCTGGGTACGCGCCGAGATCGGCCCGATCGCGACGCCCGATGCGATCCAATTCACTCCCGGCCTGCCCAAGACGCGGTCGGGCAAGATCATGCGCCGGATCCTGCGCAAGATCGCCGAGGGTGACTTTGCCGCGCTCGGCGACACGAGCACGCTGGCGGACCCGGCAGTGGTCGACGATCTGATCGCCAACCGCGTCGGATGATTGGCATCGCTCCTGTTTCCTCGCGAAATCGGGGATCCAAAGCCCCTGACGCTGCGCTTGCAAGCCAGGGTTGCGGCGTCCGCAACAGCACCGCGCAAAGCGTCAGCGCTTGGCGTCGATCCGCGGCATAAGTTCCGCCTCGAGGGCCGGATAGAAATGCGAGACCGAGCGCTGCAGCTCGTAGCGCGCGGACTGCAGCGTCGCGAAACGCGCCGGGATCGCGACATTGCCCGCCGCGACATTGTCCTCGCCGGCGGCAACTGCCGCGCGCAGCGTCGCGGTCACCCAGTCGAGCCAGTCGCGCGTTTGATCGATCGCAGCGGTGGGGGTGGGATCGATCGGGCCATGCCCTGGCACGACGCACTTGTGACCTAGCGCTGCAAGCGTTTTCAGCGCGGTATGCCATTTCGCCAGATCGGCATGCGGGGTGGACGGCGCGCGATCATGGAAGACGAGGTCGCCCGCGATGAGCGTGCCGCTAGCTTCGTCGAGGATCGCGAGGTCGGCCGGGCTGTGCCCCGCCAGCGGCAGCAGTCGCAGCCGCCGCGTCCCGAACGTCTCGTGATCGGCAGCCAGGATCGTGCCGGGTGGGGTGAATTCGGTCCCGCGCATCCAATCGCCGAGCAGCCGGTACATCCCGTCCGAAAAGCCCGCACCCTCGCTTTTGAGCAGCGTCGCCAGCTGGGGCGTCGCCGCGACGATCCCAGGGGCGAAGGCGGCGGCAGCATAGATGTGGTCGGGGTGCAGGTGCGTCAGATAGAGGCGAACCACGGGCTTGCCGGTCAGCGCCTCGGCCGCGTGCCTGAGCGCGTTGCCGTAACGAAGCGACGGGCCGCAATCGACCAGCACAGTCCCAGCCTCGGTCGCGAGGATCGTTATGTTGGCGATCGCGCCGCCATTGGCCATTGCGATCGGTGCATCGACGCCGCGCACGACCCACAACCCCTCGGCGATCTTCTCGGGCGTGATCCTATAGGCGAGCGGTTGCGCCCGGACGGGCAGCGCGATGGCGCCGAGCAGTCCCGCCAGTGCGATCCGGCGATTGATCATCTAGCCGACGGCGGCCAGCGCGGGCGCGGCGTCGTGCACCGCAAGCGACCCATCGTAGCGGATGCCGTTGGTATCGCTGCCGCGCAGGACGATCGGCTCGCCCGCCGCCGTATCGGCGATCACCGAGATCGTCGGGTCTTCCGCAACCGACGCCTCGATTCGCATCGTCCCATACGATTTGCTGCCCGCCCCGCTCAGCGCGACCGTATCGAGATTATAAGTCGGGATATTCGTGACGAAGCCGGTATCCATCGGATGTCGGAAGGCAAGCCGGATGTGCGTACCGTCGCGCTCGCGCACCGCGATGCCGCGGACTTGGCCGAGATGTTCGGCCCAGTCGCCCTTGACGCGGCTCGCCGGTGGCGCCGAGCAGCCACCGCCCGCGGCATCGACCCAGCCGCCACTCACCAGCCAGCTACCATCCTCCAATTGCACCGCGCCGCGGACCGGGGTGCGCTGGTCGAGTTTGATCCGCGTGCCGAGAAACGCGCGCGCGCCTTGCGGCGCATAGTCAATCGCCAGCGGGATCGGGTTAAGATCGGCGAACAGCAGGATGCGCTTCACGCCCTTAATGCCGCGCGCGTCGACGGTAACGGGAAAGCTGCTCTGGTCTTCGGCGATTTCCGGGAAGTCCACCCGTACGCGGTCGTCGAAGCGGACGGGATCGCTGCCGAACAGGGTGGTGCCCAGACGCTGCCACATGGGCGAGCCGAGCGGATCGGCGGGCAAGGCGGCGTGCGCCGACACCGGTGCTAGCGCCAAGACTATGACCCCCAACCAGGGTGTCGACGATACGAACATGATCTTCTCCCAAAGCACATCTTAGCAGCGCCTCGGCGTCTGCTACCATGCGACTTTGGATCAAGCGGAGTCGGTCGGATGCGAATGACGATGATGTTCGCGCTGGCGATGATGGTACCCGTCTCCGCCACGGCGCAGTCCGATACCCGACATGTTGATGAGGCGCCGGTGGTTGACCCCGTCACGGGCTATAGGGTTAGCCACTATCGCGGCGTGGTAGGGTCGGTCCCCGAAGGCGTCGCACGCGTCGATGTCGCACAGGCCCGCGCGCTGTGGCGTGCGGGTGCGATCTTCATCGACGTTAATCCGGCACCCGGTGCGCAGCGCGACGCCAAGAATGGGCGATGGGCCCTCGCCGAACTACATTCTTCGATTCCCCGCGCGCATTGGTTTGCCGAGAGCGGGCGGGGGGCCATCCAGCGTGACGTCGAGCGCGCGTTTGTGGTCGGCGTGCGGCGATTGGCGGCGCGGCACCCCAACCGCCCGATCATCGTGTTCTGCCAAGCGGATTGCTGGATGAGCTGGAACGCAGCGCTTCGGCTCCACCGCGCGGGCCTGCCCGACATCCGGTGGTTCGCTGACGGACTAGACGGTTGGAAAGATGCGGGGTGGGGCGTTAAGCCGGTGGTGCCGGAACGATGAGCTGTTCTTCCTTTTGTAGGCCTTCGAAACGACGACGAGGTTCGCAAAAAGAGTTGAGAGGAGGGTATCTTTACGCGTCACATCTCGGTGTCGGATTTGGGTGGATAGCGGTCTGTCCGATATCGGAACGCGACCTGTGTAAACGGGCGTTCCTTCATGTGGCAGAGCGGCAACTCCGAGCGCGCGCCGGGGGTGCGAGCTCGATCCCCTGTCGCACGTGTTCGCCAGTGTTGACGGCCCGAAAGCACCGGAGTTCGTCGAGCGCGGATTGAGGTCGACAGCTTGGGCGATCGCCATGAGCAGGACAGCGGTGTCCGTGGGATTTCGGATCACTCTAGCTGACTGGCGTAATGGGAGCGAGGTTGGACGCCATAAGATTGGGGCAGCCTTTCGATGCACCTATGGCGCATGGCGCCAGGAACACGGCAATCGAAATGCATCGCGGGTGAGCGTTCCCGCAGAGGCGAAGGCGATTTCGATCGACCGGGTCGGTCTGGATCGCGGCCAATACGCAACACCCGCGCTGTTGGGATTTCGCGTTCGGACAAAATTAATCCAATAGGTCTGCAGCGGGGGCGCTGCAGCCTCCAGGCCCGTATTTGGCGATGCGAACACGCTGCGCAATTCGCTTCCGTGGGTCACTGCCGCACCGTCTGGTGGCGTATAATCATACGTGTACCGCCAAACCGAACCGCCGCGCGTGGCCACGGCCTTGGCGACTACGTTCGTCGGGCAACGGAACGTCAAGTCGGTGGCGAGCTGCAGGGGCGCGTCACCCAGCCGCGGGTCGGACCGCGGAACCTGCCCCGGACCGAGCCCATAATAAGCGAGTGCGACGCCGGCGGTATCCCCGAACGCGCCTGTGGCGATCGCGCGCGCTGCGGAGAGGTCACCGTGCAGCGGCAGTTCGCGGGCATTGGTGCCGATGATCAACGGCACGGGATTGGGTCGCCCGCGCGCGAGCAGGCGCGCCGGCGTATCGGTCAACACGCGACCATCGACCACCGCCTGCAGCCAGATGAAGCTATTATCGTCGAGGCCCGGCACGACGACCGCTTCTTGCGCTGCAAGAATGCGTTCGACCGGAAGCGCGCGCAGCTGAGCCGCTGTAGGGTCACGGGCGAGGCCCGCCGCCTGGGCGAACAACGCGCCGACCGCTTCGTTCTGCGCGAGACTGCGCGGCGGCACGCCGAACCCCGCGGTCCCGCTTTCCTGGATCGCAGCATGGAACAGCCCGTGCGCGAGCGGAGATAGTTGTTGCAACGCGACGTCTTGCGCGCCGGCCGATTCTCCAGCGATCGTCACTCGTCGCGGATCGCCGCCGAACCGCGCGATGTTCCGCTGGACCCACCGGAGCGCGAGCTGTTGATCGAGCAGCGCGTAATTGCCCGAATGCCCACCAGCCTCGGCGCTAAGGGCCGGGTGACTGAGGAAACCGAGTGCGCCCAGGCGATACTGAATGCTGACGAGCACGATCCGGTGTTCGGTGATGCGGCTCTCGACGGTGCCGCCGGCGGCCCCGCCGCGATTGCCGCCGCCGTGGATCCACACCATCACTGGAAGCCTGGCAACGCGCGACAGGAGCGGGGTGCGGACGTCGACGAACAGGCAGTCCTCCGCGCCGCTGCGCGCCGCCGCCCGGTTCCACGTGCCATAGTCGGATTGCGGGCAGGCGGCATGGTCGGCGACCGCCGCGACGGGCTGCGTCCAAGGGCGGGGGCGGACCGGCGGCCGCCAGCGCAAAGCGCCGGTCGGCGGTGCGCCATAGCGGATTCCGCGGAACACCGCCCCGCCGCCCGCGATCGCTTCGCCGCGGACCGGGCCGTCGTCGGTTGTCACGATTGGACCGGCGGCTGCCAGCGCCAGCGCCAGCAACAGGCTCACCGCGGCAGGCCGACCGGGGCAGGGCGGGCGAGCGCATCGCGGATCGCGGCCTCGGCCACCGGCGCCATCGCGGCATAGCCGGCTTCGTTGGGGTGAACCCCGTCGACGGTGAAGGCGGCGCGCTGCGCCTGGCCGTCGTGGAGCGCGCTCCAGTAATCGGCATAAGTCGCGCCGATCTGGGCGGCGTAGCGCTTGAGCCAGGCATTCATCCGCTCGATCTTCGACGAAACCTCGAGCCCCGGGCGCCACGGGAAATTGGCCGCGGGTGGGATCGACGCGAGGATCACGCGAGTCCCGTTCGCGCGCGCGAGATCGCACATCATGATGATGTTGGCCTGCGTCTGCTCGAGCGTCATCGGGCCGGTGTTGCTGGCGATGTCGTTGGTGCCGCCCATGATCTGGACCGCGGCCGGATGCAGGTCGATCACGTCCTGGTGGAAGCGCAGCACCATCTGCGGCGTGGTCTGGCCGCCGATGCCGCGATCGACACGGTCGGGGCCGAAGAAGCTCGGGACCTTGTCGAACCACCCCTGGGTGATCGAATCGCCGATGAAGACGACGCGCTGGCCTGTTGCAGAGGGGGCGAGCGCCGCATTGGCGGGCTGGTAGCGGCCGAGCCACGCCCAATCCTCATGCAATCGCTGTTCGGCTTCCTGCGCCTGGCGGGCCTTGGCATCTGCAGGCGTTTGCGCGTTTGCGGCCGTGGCCAAAGGCAGTAGCACGGACAGCAATATCATGGCGTGGCGCATCAGCGGGACTCCATCATCCGGGCGTGCATCGCATCGAGCGCGACGCCCTTGGTTTCGGGGAAGAACAGCAGCACGACGACGCATTGCACCGCCATCGCAACCGCGAAGATCACGAACGGCGCGCCCGCCGACCACGCGACGAGCACCGGAAACACTCCGGCGATGGCGGCGTTCATCAGCCAGTGCGTACTCGCCCCCAGACCGCTGCCGCGCGCCCGCACCGCGCTCGGGAAGATCTCCGACAGATAGACCCAGATGACCGCGCCCTGGCTGGTCGCGAAGAAGGCGATGAAGCCGACCAAGGCGGGCAGCAGCGCGGCGTTGCCGATCCGTCCGAACAGCACCAGCGCGGCGACCGACAGGCAGACCGTCATCCCCGCCGCGCCTGCGGCGAGCAGCGTCCGCCGCCCGACGCGATCGATAAGCGCCATGCCCACCAGCGTGAACAGCAGATTGGCCGCGCCGATCAGGATCGCCTGCCGATCGGGTGAAAAGCTGCCGGCTTTGGCGAAGATGTCGTTGAGATAATAAAGGACCGCGTTGATCCCGGCGAGCTGGTTGAACATCGCGGTCGCGACCGCCAGCAGGATCGGCCTGCGATGCTTGCGCCACGACAGCGTCTCGCCCGGCGCATCCTGCCGCAGCGCGTTCTCGACCGACGCAAGCTCGGCGGACGCCTCGTCCGCGCTCAGGCCGATCCGCGTCATCGCGGTGCGCGCATCGTCCAGTCGGCCCGACAGGATCAGCCAGCGCGGGCTGTCCGGAATGCGCGCGAGCAGGACCAGGAACAGGATCGCGGGCGCGGCGGTGACGCCAAGCTTCCAGCGCCATGCCGCCTCGCTGACGAGCGATCCGACAACCGCATTGCTGAGATAGGCGACTAGGATCCCGGTGACGATCGCGAGCTGGAACAGCCCGACTAGCATCCCACGCCGGGCAGGCGGGGCGATCTCGGCGATATAGACCGGTGCGAGCACCGAGGACCCGCCGATCGCCAGCCCGCAGGCGAAGCGGAAGGCGAGGAACGCGGTCCAATCGGTGACCAGGGCGCAGCCGAGCCCGGCGAGAACATACAATATGCCGAGCAGGCCGAGCACACGGCGGCTGCCATAGCGATCTCCCGGCTTGCCGGTGAACAGCGCACCGATCAGCGTTCCCCACAGCGCCGCGGACACCGTGACCCCGAGCGTTTCAGGGGTCAGGCGGTAGATCCGCGTGAGGTCGCCGGTGACGCCCGCGATCACCGCGGTGTCGAACCCGAACAACAGCCCGGCGAGCGCGGCGGTGCCGATGCTCGCCGCCAGGACGCCGCGGCCGCTCACCGCAGTGCCGTGCTCGATGCGGCGACGTTCCAGCCGCGCAGCGTGACGCTCGGGGTGGCAGCCTTGGCGGTCGGGTAGCGGATCTCGACCGTGCGGCTTTCGCCGGGCAGCAGCGAGACGTAATTGTCGGTGAAATAGGCTGGCAGGACCTGGCTGCCGTCCGCGTTCAGGACGGTCAGCTTGGTTTCGATCCCCGGGGTCTGGCTCGAATTGGTGAGCGTGACCGTCGCGACCGTCTCGGCGCCATCGACCCGGCTGCTCGCTTGGGTCTGCAGCGTGACTGGGGCGAGCGCATTGAGCGCCTGGAACTGCGGGTCGGTGGCGGCCTGCCAGTAGAGGTTGGTCGACAGGACCTTGCCCGCCGCGTCGCGCGCCTCGAGTCGAACCAATGCGACGCCCTTGGCGAGGATCGGCGCGAGGTCGAGCGTGAACGCCGTGTTGGCGGTCTCACCGGTCGCCGTCAGCGTGGTACGCTTTTCGGCGAGCACGCGGTTGTCAAGGCTGACGACCTTGGCCGAAACCGTCACCCCGCGCAGATCGCCGACGCGGTTGTTGACCAGCATCACGTTGTAATCGGGCAGGTTCATCTGGACGTGGACCGGTTCGGACGCCTTCTTGACGCCGTAGAACGACGCCTGCGTGTCGTAATCCGACGAGAACATCTGCCATGCCGACGACGGCCACGCCGGCTGCGTCATCCACAGCATCCGGCCGCTATTCTGCGTCCACAGCCCGGCGTTCATGCCCTCGAAGATCGCGCGGTAGGATTCATACTGCATCATCTGCGCCTTGCGCTCGAAATCCTCGAGGCTGGTTCCGGGGCCGAAGCGCGTCGCGAGCGCGTTCATATAGCTCGTCACCGCGCCGTTCCCGGTCTGGTGCCAGTCATGATACGCCCAGCTGTCGCTGATCGGCCAGCGATCGGGCTCGGGGATCGCACGCTTCCACGCCTCGAGCGTCGGCAGCGACGGCGTGCCGCTCTCGACCGAGAAACCCTTGGCGTGCTCGGTGAAATATTCGACCGGGGGACGCCAATTGTACGGCCCGCTGTTCTGCAGATTCACGCGATTTGACGAGCCCATGTAGATCCGCGTGCCGTCCTCCTTGTGGATCAGTGCCTGCAGGCCTTCGTTGAGGATCGGCTGCGGCACACCCTCGTTGCGGCCGAACCACACTACGATCGAGGGGTGGTTGCGATAGCGCTTCACCACGTCGGTCGCGTTTTTTAGGAACAGCGCGGTGTCCTGCGCCTCGATGTTATAGTCCTGCGTCGATTCCCAGAAATCGTTGAGGATCATCAGGCCGTATTCGTCGGCGAGATCGTAGAAACTGTCCTCGGTGTTCTGCCCGACCCAGTTGCGGATGATGTTCATGTGCGCATCCTGGTGGAGCCGGAAGAACGGCTCCAGCCGCGCGCGATCGACGCGCTTCATGAAGTCGTCCATGCCGATATTGCCGCCGCGTGCCGCGATCCGCACGCCGTTGACGCGAATTACGAGATACGGCGTCAGGCCGTCCTCATCCTTGATCCGCCGTACCGCGGGCGAGCTTTCCGCGCCCGGCACCAACGACGCCGCCCAGCCGTCCTTGACCTTGTGGATGCCCGTGTGACTGCCGTCGACGATCTGCTGGCCGAGCGCGCGCGCCTTCGACAGATCAATCCCGACGCGTTCGAGCTCGCCCTTCTGGTCCATCAGCGAGATGTCGT
Organism: Sphingomonas sp. AAP5; assembly: GCF_004354345.1. Classification (NCBI taxonomy): domain Bacteria; kingdom Pseudomonadati; phylum Pseudomonadota; class Alphaproteobacteria; order Sphingomonadales; family Sphingomonadaceae; genus Sphingomonas; species Sphingomonas sp. AAP5. Next base: position 970,808 of record NZ_CP037913.1, read on the forward strand.
ATGTGACCTGGCGCATGCCGAAGCGCAGCGTGCGGGTGTCGCTCGGCTGGCCGGCGACGCTGCTGGTCAGCGTCAGCATGTGGAGCGCGGGCGCGCCATAACCGTTCGGCCACCACAGTTTGGGGTTGCGGACGGATAATTGCGGGAACTCGGACGGACGCAGCACGACATGGCTGGTCTGTCCGGGGGCGAGCGTCACCGTCTTCTCGACCGCGACGTCGTCGAACGCGGCGCGCACGACGGTCGTGACCGGCTGCGCCGACGCGTTGGCGACGGGCACGGTGATCTCGACATCGGCGAGGCTGGTATCGGCGCGCGGCAGCGTGGTGACGACCTGCGCATCGCCGAGCGTCGCCGCGCCGGTCGCCGCGAGTATGACGCCCTGCCACAGGCCGGTGTTGCGGTCGCGGATGCTCGGGATCCAGTCCCACCCTTCGGCCGCGCCGAAGGTCGGGCCGTCGAGCATCATCATCCCGCCATTCTCGCCGACGCCCGCAGTCAGCGATTCCTCCTGCGCGATGCCGGGATGCGGTGGGGGCGAGACCTTGACCGCGATCGCGTTGCGGCCGGGGAGCAGCTTGCCGGTCACGTCGAACTGGCCGCGGATGAAGGCGCCCTTCATCGTGCCGATCACCTGGCCGTTGAGCCAGACTTCGGCGGCATAGTTGACGCCCTTGAAGGTCAGCTGCTGGTGCTTGCCCGCGGCCTCGGCCGGAACGTCGAATTCGGTGCGATACCAATATTCCTGCCGCGCCAGCGTTTCGGGGATCGCCAGATTGTTGAGCCCGTGCGCCGGGTCGGGATAGACGCCACGATCGACCAGCGTGGTCAGCACGGTGCCGGGGACGGTCGCGGCGTACCAGCCCTTCGTGTCGAACCCGGCGCGGCTGAGCGTCGTGCCGGGGGCGACGACTTTCGGCGCCTCGGCCAGTTGCCAGCCGTTGACGTCCCATTGCCCCGGACCGGTCGCGACGATCGCCGCCGCGGTCGATACCGGCTTCGCGACCGGCGTATCGAACGGAGCCTTCGACGTCGGTAGCGTCGCCGCGTCCTGCGGTGCGGTCTGGCCATACATCTGGTGGACCTGGACCGGCCAGGTCGGGCTGCCCTGCTGGAAGGCGATGAGCGCGGGGTCGGGCGCGCGCGCAGCGGCGGCTGCGATCGTAGCTGCGTCCGCTGCCCCTGCGACCAGCGCGAAGTTCGCGACACGTCCGGCAAAGACCGGCGCGTTCGCCCGCGGGGCGAGCGTCAGCACCGGCGACACCGCCGCCGCCGCCGTCGCCATTTTGCGCTGCGCGACTGGCTTGCCATCGACGAACAGCCGGGCGGTCGTCCCGTCGAAGCTGGCCGCGACATGATGCCAGGAAGCGGAGCCGAGCCGCGCGGGGGAGACGAGCGTGCCAGCCTCGGTGACAAGGCTCGGCTTCCCGCCGTCGAGCGCGAGAAAGCGGCGCGGGCCAGTGCCGGGATCGCCGAATCCGCCGATCAGCGCACTCCCGGTAGGAAGCGCGCTGGGCTCGATCCACGCCGACAGCGTCCAGGTAGGCGTGGCGATCGCCAGGGCGTCGGCACCGCCTATCCGGCTCACGATCGCATCGCCGCCCGCAGGCAGGTTGGCGTTGATCGGTCCATAGGTTTGTGCGCGCGCCGTTGCGGCGGTCGCCAGCAGAGCGATCACTGTCGCGCTTATCCGTACCATGCCCATCGATCGCCTCCCAGGATGCCGATCACGTCGGCTTGCCGCGACCAAAAGCACAGCGGCGGTAGATTGCCAAATCAAATTTGTTTATTTCGGCAGCGGGCATCCCGAGTGCTTTTCGAGTGTCAGGGTCCCGTAGCGATGGGCGCGCACAGTTGGCCAGTGAGGCCTTTGCCGGAGGGAATGCCTTGAAAATCATCGTTCCGCAGCTGGCGCAACGAAAGGCTTTGGGACGTCAAAACCGTTACGAAGTCGAACAATATAAAATGCCAAATTGCATTATTTAATCGTTGACGTGCGCGCGGACTTGGTGGATTTGTCGCGCATCGGAGACGACGGCAAGTCGCGAACGCGGTTTTGGGGGAGGGGACAGGCACTGCCTGGACCGCACATTCTCTTCATCCCGTGGAACGTGACAAGGCCGCGGGCCGCCGACGCAGGGCTGGAGAGGATTGGGGAATGAAATTGAAATTTGGGCATAAGGCGACCTTGTTGATCGCCGTATCCGGCTCGGCCTTGCTGACCGGCACCGCCGCGTCGGCACAGCAGAGCGGAACGACGCAAGGTGTGCTCGCGACTGCGCCAGCCGCGCAAGCCGCATCGCCATCGGCTGCGACCGCCGACCAGAATAGCGCCGCGTCCGACCCCGTCGCCGCACCGGCATCCGCCGCCGACGACAGCGCCGCGACTCCGGACATCGTCGTGACCGGCATTCGCGGTGCGCAGCAGCGCGCGGTGAACCTGAAGCGCTCCGCCGGATCTGTGACCGACTCGATTTCCGCCGAGGATATCGGCAAGCTGCCCGACGTGACGATTTCGGATTCGCTCCAGCGTATCCCGGGTGTCCAGATCCGTCGCGACGCGGGCGAGGGCGCTGCGATCAACATCCGCGGCCTGCCGCAGGTGACGACGCTGCTCAACGGCGAGGCCTATCTCGGCGCACAGTCGATCACGACGATCCAGCCAAACTTCAACGATATCCCTTCGCAGCTGTTCGCCGGCGCCGACGTCATCAAGTCGAGCACCGCGGACCTGCTCAACGCCGGCATCACCGGTACGGTAAACCTGCGCACGCGGCGTCCGATGGACCTCAAGCGCGGCCTCACGCTCGCTGCAGCGGCGGAAGGGTCGTATGGCGACAAGTCGAAGGAGCTCGACAAGAGCTTCAACGGGCTGGTCGGCTATCACGGCGAGCGCTTCGGCGTGCTCGTGTCGGGCACCTATTCCAACCTGCATCTGTCGAACTCGCACAACGGCATCCAGGAAGGGTACGGCGTCGGGCTGCACAACGAGCAGTTCAACACCGCGGCCAATCCGAGCGGCGACGTCAACACGACCAACGGCTTCTCGCCCGCGAACCGGCCGCACGGGACGATCGTCGGCACCGGTCGCGACGTCAACGGCAACGGCACGTCGAACGACATCTTCATGACGCCGCAGGCGTTCACCGCGTGGAACAAGATCAACGAGCGCGAGCGGATCGGCGTCAACGCGTCGGCGCAATGGGAAATCAGCGATCAGCTGACGCTCGTCGCCGACGCCTTCTTCACGCGCCAGAACGAACATGACCGCACCGCTGGCATCCAGCTGCAAAACGTCAACTGGCAGGCGGGCGAAGCGACCCCTGGCGCCTCGCGCAATACCGGCGCGACGATCACGCAGACCGCGAACGGCATCCCGCACAGCTACAATCTCTATTCGACCCAGGTCTACAATTACGACCTCGGCAATTTCGATTCCTATTCGCAGAACGATCACTACAAGTCGCAATCGCAGAACTACAATGCCGAGCTGAAGTACGACAACGGCAGCGGTCTGAAGGCCAGCCTGCGCGGGATCTACGGCAAGGCTTCGCAGGATTACGACCAGAGCTATCTGCAGTTCAGCGTCAGCAACGGCGCGCAGTGGCAGCCGGGCGGCATCGGTCGCTATCCGAGCGGAAACGTCGCGTTCAACCCCGGCGGGTATGCGGTCAACACGATCGCGGGCGCCGCATCGCTACCGGCGACGGTCAATTTTTCCGGCAGCCAGCCGGTCTTCACGCTGCCATCGCAGCTCACCTCGCTGCTCGGCAACATCAACAATTATTCGATGAAGACGACCTCGTCGGAAGGGAATTACCGCCGCAACGGGGATCTCAAGCTGATCCGCGGCGATGTGTCATACGAAGCCAACGAGTCGGTCAGCCTCAGCGCAGGCGCGCGCTACAGCGAACGCTCGGTGACCGATTTCGAATTCGATCGCGCCGCGCCGCTCTATGCGGGGCAGGCCTCCAAGGCGGGCGGGTGTCTCGTCAAGTGGAAGGCGTTCGACGTTCCGCTGAACGATCCGAGCTGCTCGGCGGGCCCGGTCGGCGCCGCTTACACCGCCGGCGTCGTCCGCAATGCCAACAACGCAATCTTCAACGGCCAGGTGAAGCAATACACGCTGCCGGGCGTGGGCCTGCCGGGGATCTATGTCCTCAACCCTGGCGCGATGGACAATGCTCTGGCGTTCCAGAACAGCTTCTACCCGGGCAATGTCGAGGTGCAGAACCCCGGTGCGTCGTTCAACGTCGGCGTGAAGCAGATCTCGGGCTATCTGCAGATGAACGTGAAGGGCGAGATCTTCGGGATCCCCGTGTCGGGCAACGCCGGCGCAAAGATCATCAACACCAAGCTCGATATCGTCCAGTTCGTCACCGGTTCGCCGCAGCCTTATGGTCTGGCGAACCTCAGCAACGGGATCGTCGAGACCAAGCGCAACTTCACCGATGTGCTGCCGGCGTTCAACATGGCGTTCGATTTCTCGCGCAATCTCAAGCTGCGTGTCGCGTTCAGCCAGACGATGACGCTGCTCGATCTCAACCAGTGGGGCGGGGGTCTCAACCCGACCTATGCGATCGACACCACCAATGCCGGGTCGCCGGTGTTCCGCGTGACCGGCGGCAGCTCGAACGGCAACCCGCAGCTCGATCCGTGGCGTGCCACCAATGTCGAGGGTTCGCTCGAATATTATATCGGGCGGAGCAGCTTGCTGAGCCTCGGCGCCTTCTACATCGATGTCGCCAGCTTCATTCAGTCGGGCACGGTGACGCGCACTGACCTGCCCGACAATGATGGCGTCGTGCGCGGTCGCACCGTGTTCATCACGACGCCGGTGCAAGGACGTGGCGGCACGCTCAAGGGGCTCGAGGCGGGCTGGAAGCAGTCGTTCAGCGACTTGGGCTTCATGCCGCACGTGTTGTCGAACTTCGGCATCGACGCGAACATCACCTATTCGCCATCGAATTCGGGGCAGACCGATCTCGCGGGCGCGTCGATCCCGTTCCAGGACAATTCGAAGATCCAGACCAACCTCGCCGGCTTCTATCAGGACGGGCATCTGCAGGCGCGCGTCGCCTGGAACTATCGCTCAAAGCGGGCGGTGCAGTCGGATTTCAGCGGGATCAGCGGGCTCGAACTGTACCAGCAGCCGACCAACTACGTCGATGCATCGCTCAGCTACGACATCAATTCGCACTTCACCTTCTACGCGCAGGGCTCGAACCTGACGGGCGAGTATGAGAAATATTACCTGACCTTCCCCGATGCGAAGGCGTACAACAACATCTACGAACGGCGTTTCACCGGCGGCGTCCGCGTCAAGTTCTGACGCTGGCACCGTACCCGACCGCCCCGACACCCGTTCGCTCCGACAGGTGCGACCGGATGCCGGGTGCGGGCGGAACGCCTGGGCGCAGGCAGCGCTATGGGAAGATCGCATGACCGGACAGAGCGAGAGGATCCACGGCGAGCGAGCGATCCGCTCGATCGTCATCGTCGGCGGCGGGACCGCAGGGTGGATGGCCGCGGCGATGCTCGCGCGCCGGCTCGAAAAGCAGCCGGTCGCGATCACGGTCGTCGAATCGAGCGCGATCGGCACCGTCGGTGTCGGCGAGGCGACCGTGCCCGGCATCCGCGATTTCTTCCGCGAGATCGGGGTGACCGAACGCGAGGTGATGGCGGCGTCGCACGGCACGGTTAAGCTCGGCATCGAGTTCGCGGATTGGAAGCGGCCGGGGCACAGCTTTTTCCATCCGTTTGGGCTGTACGGGATGCGCTCGCGCGGCGTCGCATTCCATCACTATTGGCAGAAACTGCGCGCGGCGGGCGAACCGGTCGAGCTCGCCGACTATTGCCTGGCAACCGCGATGGCGAAGCAGAACGTCTTCATGCTGCCGACCGATCGGCCGGTCCACGACCTGCTGTTCTTCGACTGGGCGGTGCATTTCGATGCCGGGCTGTTCGCCAAGTTTCTGGCGACTCGCGCCGTTTCGGATGGCGTCACGCGGGTCGACGCGACGATCAGCACCGTCCGGATCAACGCGCAGACCGGGCTGATCGACGGCGTTGACACCAATTGCGGCAAGGCGATCGACGGTGACCTGTTCATCGATTGCACGGGCTTCCGCTCGTTGCTGCTCGGGGCAGCGCTCGGCAGCGGCTATGAGGATTGGAGCAATCTACTGCCGTGCGATCGCGCGGTGGCGATGCCGTGCGAACGCGCAGGGCCGCTGACGCCGTTTACGCGCAGCACGGCCTTCGCACAGGGCTGGCAATGGCGCATTCCGCTCCAGCACCGCGTCGGCAACGGGCTGGTCTATGCCAGCCGGCATTTGTCCGACGACGAGGCGGTTGCCACGCTGCGCTCGCGGATCGAGGGGGCACCGCTCGCCGAGCCCAATCTGATCCGCTTCCGCACCGGGCATCGGCGCGACTTCTGGCGCGGGAACTGCGTCGGGTTCGGGCTGGCCGCGGGGTTCATGGAGCCGCTCGAATCGACCAGCATCACGCTGATCCAGACCGGCGTCGAAAAGCTGCTCGCGCTTTTCCCGGATCGCGACTTCGACCCAGCACTGGCGAGCGAATACAATCGCTCAACGACGCTCGAATACGAGCGGATTCGCGATTTCCTGCTGCTGCACTATTGGGCGAACGATCGGCGTGGCGAGCCGATGTGGGATCAATGTCGCGACACCGCCTTGCCCGAGGCGTTGGCCAACAAGCTCCGGCTGTTCCGTGCGCGCGGGCATCTGGTCCGGTACGAATGGGAATCGTTCCAGGATCCGAGCTGGCTTTCGATGTATGCCGGTTTCGAAATCGCGGCGCGGACGTACGATCCTGCGGCCGATTATTTCTCGATTCCCGATCTGCAATCAGCGCTAGCGCGGATGCGGGAGTCGATCGGCAAGGCGGTCGCGCTGGCGGAACCGCATGATGCCTTCCTGAAGGCTTATGCTGTAGCGTCGGCATGATCGCCTGCGCAGCGCCCCTAGAGGCGCACGCAGGGGTGGGCGGGGGCTGGCGACCGCGAGGGTGCGGCGCTCGGGCAACGAGGATATGATGGTGCAGGGAGCGGACGGAATTTTGGATCTTTCGGACTTCACCCCGGCGGGACCAGGCGTGACCGCGAGCGACCGCGCCGCGCGGCTCGGCACCAGCCTGTCGGGGACCAACCTCGTGCGCGCCGGCGACTATAATCAGCGCGTTGTCCTCCAGGTGATCCGCAAGAACCCCGACATCACGCGTACCGAGATTGCGGCGATGACCGGGCTGACCGCCCCGACCATCGCCAACATCACCGCCCGCTTGTTCGAGAGCGATCTGGTCGTCGAGTCGGGCCGGCGTACGGGCGGGCGCGGCCAGCCCGCTACGCGCTTGCGGATCAACCCCGACGGCTGTTTCGCGATCGGTCTCAACGTCGACCGCGATCACGTCACGCTCGTATCGCTCGATCTTGCGGGAACTGTTCGGTCACGGCTGACGCGGCAGATCGCGTTCGCGATGCCCGACGATGTCGTCGCGATCGTCCGCGAGGGGCTCGGCGAGATCCAGCGCAGCGGCGCGCTCCGCGAGGACCGCATCCTCGGCATGGGCGTCGCCGTGCCCGACGATCTCGGCCGGGTTGCCCTGCCGCACCGCCCTGCGAATTACGAGCGCTGGAGCGAGGTCGATCTGCCCGCGCTACTCGGCGCGATCGTGCCCTTGTCGATCCATGTCGACAACGACGCCGCTGCCGCGGCGATCGGCGAGGCGCAGTTCGGCGGCGGGCTCGACCATGAAAGCTTTTTCTACATCCTCGTCAGCGCCGGCCTCGGCGGCGGTCTCGTGATCGACGGTGCATATTACCGCGGCGCCAACGCGCGCAGCGGAGAGATCGGCTTCCTTCCGCTGCACCGCTACGATCCCGGCGGGCAGGTGTTGCAGGATGTCGTCTCGCTGTCGGCGCTGTCCGCCAGGATCGAGCGCGCGGGCGTGTCGCTCGACGGGGTCGATCCGACGATCGCGTTTCCGGACGCCGCCAAGCCGTATATCGACGGATGGATCGACGATGCGACTGACGCGCTGATACCCCCGCTGACGGCGGTCAATTGCCTGATCAATCCGGCGGTGGTGTTGATTGGCGGGCGCCTGCCTGACGAGATCCTCGACCGGCTCGCGGAGGCGAGCAATCGCAAGCTGCGCGCAATGGCGCCCAACATCCCCGCGCTGGCGCCGATGGCGCGCGCTACGCTGTCGCGCGATGCCCCTGCCGTTGGGGCGGCGATCTTGCCGTTTCTCGATCGGATCCTTCCCTCGGATTCGATCCTGATCAAGAGCAAAGCGGCGATTATATAAATTGACTTTGTTTATTGGCGGGGCAGGGTTGCCCGGTGCGATATGTCGCGCCGGACAGCGCGGCGGACCCTTGGAAGGCATTTAAGTGGTGATCCAGATCGGCGTCGATTTCGGCGGGACCAAGATCGAAGCGGCTGCGCTCGATGCGGCGGGGCAGTATGTCGTGCGGACCCGGATCCCCAATCCCGGCAGCTACGATGCGGCGATCCGCGACGTGCGCGATCTGATCGCTGCGGTCGAACGCGACGCCGGTGCGACGGGAACGATCGGGATCGGCACGCCGGGGTCGGTCGACCCGCGGTCGGGGCTGATGCGCAACGCAAATTCGACCTATCTTAACGGTCGCACCTTTCGCTACGACCTCGAGCATGCGATCGGGCGCGAACTGCGCATCGCCAACGATGCCAATTGCATGGCGCTGTCCGAAGCCGTCGACGGCGCGGCGGTTGGCGCCCGCACGGCCTTTGCCGTCATCATCGGTACCGGCGTGGGCGGCGGTCTCGTGGTCGACGGGCAGATCGTCGAGGGTGCAAATGGGATCGGCGGCGAATGGGGCCATGTTCCGTTGCCGTGGATGACCGCCGAGGAATTTCCAGGCCCGGCCTGTTGGTGCGGCCAAGCCGGGTGCCTCGACATGCTGATTTCCGGGACGGGGCTTCGCAAGGATTACGCCGCGCGCGGCGGCGAGGGGCTAGATTGCCCCGCCATTGTGGCCGCGGCGCGAGAGGCCGATCCGCTCGCGGTGGCGGCCCTTGATGCCTATGTCAGCCGGCTCGGGCGGGCGATAGCGATGATCGTGAATATCGTCGATCCTGATGTGTTCGTGGTTGCGGGCGGCATGTCGAACGTCACCGAAATCTATCCTGCTTTGCCCGATATCGTCCGCGCGCATGTATTTGGCGGGGTGTGGGAGGGGCGCATTGTTCCGGCACGATGGGGCGATGCGTCGGGAGTGCGCGGTGCGGCGCGGCTGTGGGGACGCTGATAACCGCGACATCGCGTCGAACCGGACCTTGATAGATACGGGCCAGTCCCGATAGCGTCATAATCGCCGGCACATGTTCCCCCTTTAGAGCGGCGTTTCCGAAAGCCGATTGAACGTTCCTTGATTGATCCGGCACCTAGGGGACGCAGCAGTGGCAGACGCGTGATTGAACGAGCGCGCGCCTGAAAGGCAGAACATCCGGACGCCACTATCGTGTTGGGAAAGCTCGAGCGTTCCACGCAAACTTGGCTATAGTTTCCCGCGGACCAAACGGACAGCCTAGAGCTGAAACTGCGCCAAAAAGGGTCATGAACAGACGGCGGGTTTTGGGGAGCGGACAGGGCCTTCTCACTCTCCGATACTGGGTCCGCTCAGACCTCAGTGCGTTCGGCCAGTTCCAAAGCGTCCTCCACGTCAACGCCCGAGTAGCGCACCGTGCTGTCGATCTTGGCATGGCCAAGAAGGATCTGAACGGCGCGAAGGTTGCCAGTCGCCTTGTAGATGATCGATGTTTTCGTGCGCCGAAGCGAGTGCGTCCCGTAATCCTGAGCCGGAAGACCGATGCCGACCACCCACTCGTGCACGAGGCGGGCATATTGCCGCGTGCTCACATGGGCCATGTAGTCGTTTCGGCTCGGGAATACGAAGTCGTTCCGTGTCCCGCCGCGTCGCTCCAACCATGCCCGCATCGTCTTTCGTGCCGTGTCCATCAGCTCGAACTGGACCGGTCGTTTCGTCTTCTGCTGACCGACGACGGGGCGGTCACGGACGCGCCCGCCGGAAACTACATCGCCGATCCGCACCGTGACCACGTCACAGCCGCGCAGCTTGCTGTCGATGGCGAAGTCGAACAGCGCTCGGTCGCGCAGTCGTCTATGCTGGTCGAGCCAGAAGCGAATAGCCCAGACCTGTTGCTGTTTCAGCGCCCGCTTCGCGCCGATTAGCCGGCCTTCATTCCAAGCACGAAGTTCGTGAAACGCGGGGTCCATCGACGAGTGACCCATCGACCATCTCCATCGGATCAACCAATCGAGCGTACCCAGGCGCGGTAAACCGACGGTTCGGAAATGTGGTTGATCGTCCGTCGGTGATGTGAACGAGCGGCAGGTTTCGGACGGCGCCTCGCAGCCGCTGAGCGGCCGAAAGTGGGTCGTCCAGCCGCCAGTTGCTTGTGCAATTAGGGCAGCACGGCTGGTTTGGCGGGGCCTCCGTATCGACGGAGCGGATGGCTGGCGCGATCAGCGAATCTATCGCATTGCGCGATTGATATGACAGGTTACTTCACAGCGGGCATCGCGCCACTGCTCGCGTTGGCGACAGCGGCGCTGGCTGCGCCGCTCGCGGTCCATACGCCTGCTCCCGGAAGCCCGGAACGCACCGCGATCGTCAAGACGCTCCACGCGGGCGACGATAGCGCGCAATCGCGTTTCACCTTCCGCGCGTTTCGCGTCCTTTCGGCGGGCCCGGGTACGATTGCCTATGTTCGCGGCGCAGGGCCGGTCGGCACCTTCCAGGCCATCCTAAAGCGCGACGGCCGGGCTGGATGGCGCAAAATATGGGGCGATGGCGATGGCGGCAGCAGCAGCTGCGAAGTCGGCGCGCGGCATTATGCCTGGGCCTTGCAACTTCTGCGTACCTACACGGCCAACCCCGATACGATCTTTCCGGGCATCGTGGCGCGGACCGGGGAATTGCGACGCATGGCGAAAGCGAGGCCCGACGTGCAATGCGTCGGTGATTTAGACGGCGGCCCCAGCTGATCGCGGGACATTGGCCCTGTTTAGCCCAACTTGCCCATGTTGCCGGCGTGGGGATCTGCTAACAGGAACAACGCGTTAGGAACCCGTACCAGCCTTGGCTTGGAGGCAGGGCACGCAAGAAAAACGAGCGCCCCCTGTCGGCCACGAAACGAGCGCCCGTAGCTGCGGACGCGCCTAGAACCTGATCAGACGAAACCGCCATTGGCGCGGATCGTCTGACCATTGACCCAGCCACCATCGGGGCTGGCTAGAAATGCTACGACCGACGCTATGTCGTCCGGCTGGCCAAGCCGCTTCAGCGGATTGGCGTCGATCATCGATTGCACCACGGCCTCCGACTTGCCGTTCATGAACAAGGCCGTTGCCGTCGGCCCAGGCGCGACCGCGTTCACGGTAATGCCACGCATGCCCAGTTCCTTGGCGAGGATACTCGTCATGGCCTCGACCGCAGCCTTCGTCGCGGTGTAGACGCCGTACCGGGGAAGTAGAGCGCCGACGACGCTGGTCGAGAAGCTGATGATCCGACCTCCATCGCGCAAGCGACGCGCACCTTCTCGCATCCCGCGGAAGACGCCAGCGATATTGACGGCAAGCTGGTGATCGAAATCGGCGTCGCTGACGTCGGCAATCGGCGCGAAGATGGCCACACCCGCATTGTTGACCAGGATATCGAGCCCGCCGAATGTGCGTTCCGCAGCGTCGAACAGCGATGGTATCCCGCCCGGCGTGCTGACATCTGCCTGTACCGCGATCGCTTCGCCGCCTGACGCGGCGATCTCGGTCACAACGTCCTGAGCATCCTCGTGACCGCGCGCGTAGTTTACGATCACGGCCATGCCGTCGGCCGCAAGGCGCTTCGCGATGGCAGCGCCGATGCCCTTCGATCCCCCGGTAACCAGTGCAACTTTACGTTCCGTCATGATCCGTCTCCTTCTGAGACGGGTATGTAGACGGTCGTGTGGCCGGGATAATCAGTCAGGTCTTGCCAAGTCCATTCGGATATGGCGAACAATGGGCATGGATCGCCTCGAAGCCATGCGGCTGCTCGTACGGGTTGTCGAACGTCGCAGTTTCACGGCGGCGGCAACCGATCTCGATATGTCGCGCTCGACTGCGACGGAGGGCATCAAGCAGCTGGAAGCCCAGTTGGGCGTGCGCCTGCTGGAACGCACGACACGGATCGTGACCCCGACGCTCGATGGCGACGCCTATTATCGTCGCTGCATCGCGATCCTGGCCGATATCGAAGAGGCGGAGGGCGCGTTTCAGGATGCCGAGCCGCGTGGGCTGCTTCGGATCGACGTCCATGCGATGATCGCGCGGCGGTTCTTGATCCCGCACATTCCCGCGTTCCTTGACCGTTACCCGCGGATCGATCTTCATATCGGCGAAGGGGATCGCCTCGTCGATCTCGTGCGCGAAGGCGTGGATTGCGTCGTCCGTGCAGGCGAGCCAACTGAAAGCGGCTTGATCATGCGTCGTGTTGCCACGCTGAACGAGATGACGTGCGCGAGTCCGGCATATCTCGCGCGCCACGGCGTCCCAGCGACACCCGCCGATCTCCAAGGTCATCGAATGATCGGCTATCTGTCATCGCGAACCGGCGAGATCATCCCCCTGGAATTTACGGTCGAGGGCCGGCTCGACTACGTCACCTTGCCCAGCCGCGTTACGGTCGGCGGTGCCGATGCGATGGGGGAGCTTGCCCGGCTGGGCATGGGGCTTATCCAGGCCCCGCGTTATCGCTTCGTCGACGATTTTGCTGCTGGCACGTTGACCGAGGTGCTGGCCGACTATCCACCTTCGCCGACGCCGCTCGTGGCGCTCTATCCGCAGAACCGACAGCTCTCACCGCGTGTCCGGGTTTTTCTTGATTGGGCTATAGGCATTTTCGCATCGGTCGATCTTTAAGAATAGGTGCCACCACGGTTCTGCGCGGTATCCGATGTCGCGATTGATCGGCGCCAATTAACACGAATGGACGGCAAGCTGTTGGAGGCTATATGCGCCCTGTTTAAGTGCAAATGCTAACGAGTTTCGGAAGTTGGGAGGCGGGGAAGGCGGCGTATATGACCGGAACTGGGTCCGCTCAGACCTCAGTCCGTTCGGCCAGTTCTAAAGCGTCCTCCACGTCAACGCCCAAGTAGCGAACCGTGCTGTCGATCTTGGCATGACCCAGAAGGATCTGAACGGCGCGGAGGTTGCCAGTCGCCTTGTAGATAATCGATGCTTTCGTGCGCCGAAGCGAGTGCGTCCCGTAATCCTGCGGCGGAAGGCCGATACCGACCACCCACTCGTGCACTAGGCGGGCATATTGTCGCGTGCTCATGTGCGCCATGTAGTCGTTTCGGCTCGGGAAGACGAAGTCGTTCAGTGTCCCGCCGCGTCGCTCCAACCATGCCCGCATCGTCTTTCGTGCCGTGTCCATCAGCTCGAACTGGACCGGTCGTTTAGTCTTCTGCTGAACCACGATGGCGCGGTCACGGACGCGCCCGCCGGAAACTACATCGCCGATCCGCACCGTGACCACGTCACAGCCGCGCAGCTTGCTGTCGATGGCGAAGTCGAACAGCGCTCGGTCGCGCAGTCGTCTATGCTGGTCGAGCCAGAAGCGAATAGCCCAGACCTGTTGCTGTTTAAGCGCCCGCTTCGCACCGATAAGCCGGCCTTCATTCCAAGGCCGAAGTTCGTGAAAGGCGGGGTCCATTGACGAGTGACCCATCGACCATCTCCATCGGGCCGGATCAGCCAATCTAGCGTACGCAGGCGCGGTAAACCGACGGTTCGGAATTGTGGTTGATCGTCCGTCGGTGATGCTGAACGAGCGGCAAGTTCGGGCGGCGCCTCGCAGTCGCTGAGCGGCCGAAAGTGGGTCGTTTCCCCCGCGGCAGATCCCGACCCAACTTACGCCATTCGGCGTTGTTCAAGTGACTGGCAGCTTTTGCTCGAATCCGCCATTCGGCTTCCGCACTCTGGACGGCCGGGAATCCACCCTAGCCCATCAACCCCTCGGTCTTGAAGCACTGGACGTCGTCGAAGGCGAAATGCTGTTCCGCCACGTCTAGCAGCCGCCCAGAAGGACCATCGAGCGTGTAGGCCCCACAACTCCGTACGCAGCGCGTTCGACTGCAAAAGCAACACCAGGTCGGTCAGCGTGCGCTCTTCCGGCGGCGCGGAAACGAGGCTGCCAAGCGTGGACCAGATCGTACGCGCGCGATGACTGGGTATGTAATTGGGCGTTAACCGGGGCCCCCGATCGGCGCGCCGCCGATCGTGACCGCCAACCGGTCATTTTCGCAGCAGTTCGTGCAGTTCGTGCTACTCCGGCTAGGGAACAGGCTTGTTTCGGGTGGACGACCACTATGACGATGGACTGCACTCTCGCCCAGCGTGGCCGCGCGCTTATCGATTTCGAGGTCGGCGTGCGTCAGGCGGCCGGTCGGATGCAGGTTGCGCTCGAGGCGAAGCTTGCCGAGCGCGGCGTCACCGCATCCACGCTGCCGGAAGAGATGGATGCGCGGCACGATCTGATCGACAGCACGCTCGACGATCAGCCCCTTTATGCGACACGAGCGTTGCTAACCGACTGGAGCGCGCGCGAGCATGGCCGGGTGTGCGAGCAGGCGTTCGACGAAGTCGCCGATACGATGGTGCCCAAGCTCGAGGCGTTGGCGTCGGGCCTCACGACGATCGTGGCGGACCCTGCCTTCGTTGCGCCGCGCTATTGGTCGGCGGTATGGTTCCACCGCACGACCGGCGGCTGGGACGGCAATGCGCATAATGGCTATGTCCACGGCGAACTGGTTCACCGTCGCTATGTCGCACGCGTTTTCCCGGGCGACGTTTACGCGCAGCGACGCCGCGTCCTCGAAGAACTGCCGCGGCACGATCACGCCCGCATTCTCGAATGGGGCACGTCGAGCGGCCATTATACCGTCGCACTGGCCGAGCGCTTTCCCGATGCCACGATCGTTGGGCTCGATCCATCGTTGCGAATGCTCGAACAGGCCCGTCGCGTCGGCAACGCGCTGGGCCATGCGTGGGACTTGCGGGTCGGCGTCGGTGAGGAGAGTGGGTTCGCCAACGAGAGCGTCGATCTGGTGACATCCTATGCTATTCATCACGAACTGCCGCCGAAGATCATCACGCGATGGTTCGAGGAAGCGTTTCGCGTGCTGGCACCGGGCGGTGACCTGTTGATGACCGACGTGCCGCGGTACGCCGATCTCGACCGGCTCGCGGCGTGGCGCTTCGACTGGACCGCGAAATGGGGCGGGGAACCGTTCTGGCGATCGTCGGCGCAGATCGACCTGGCGGCGGCGGCGCGGCGGGCCGGGTTCGTCGACGTGCGGACCTGCGCGATCCCGCCGATGGGCAATCCGTACGTGGTCTATGGGCGCAAGCCGGAATCGTCGCATGGGTGACACGACCCCCGCCCGGCGAATCCTGAAGCCCGCGCAGATCGACGGCGTCGCTAGCGCAGTCCTCGCGCTGGCCCGCGAAATTTGGGTGCTGCGGGATCGTCAGATCGTCACCGAAGCGGTGCTCGCCGCGCGCGGTATCGACCTTGCGACGGCGATCGACGCGTTCGAGCCCGATGTCGCGTTGCAGCGGCGGCTAGATACCGAGCGCGACCGGCTGATCGCACTCGTGGCGGACGCTATCGGCGCTGGCGGATCAGGCTGATCGCTTCGTCCTCGCCGACGACTTCGGCCATCTTGGCGGCCATATCGAACAGATTCTGTTCGTGCGGACGCCGATCGCGATCGCCGCACGCGTCGCGGACCACGAACGGGGCGAAGCCGTGGCACAGCGCGTCGAGCGCGCTGGCGCGGACACAGCCCGAAGTCGAGAATCCGGTGATCAGCAGCGTATCGATCCCCAGCGTGTGTAGCGTCGAAGCCAGCGGCGTGCCGAAAAAGGCCGACGGATATTGCTTGGTCAGCACCAATTCGGTCGCCTTCGGCTGCAGCATCGGCGGAAAGGCGCCGTTGCCCGATCCGCGCGCGAACGCCTTCAATGCCGGCACCTTGCGGTAGAACTGGCCGCCGTCGATGCCGCCGGGTTGATAGGCGATGTTGGTGAAGATCACAGGCACGCCCGCATCGCGCGCCGCGGCGACGAGGCGCTCGTTGGAGGCGAGCGCATCCTCGACCCCGGCGTAGAGCGGCGAGGTCGGGTCGAGATAGGCCATCACCACGTCGACGATCAGCAGCGCGGGCGCCTTGCCGAAGGCAAGCCGGCCACCAAAGCCCGCGGCCGCGTAATCCTGGTCGAGATCATCCTGCATAAAGGTCGCCTTGTGCGATCAGCGCGTCGGCACCGGTGATGCGATTGACGTCGCCGAGCGTCGCGATGTCGAGACCGCTCGTCGAACGGTGCGCCTGGACCGAGGCCAGCCAATAGGGTGCGTGGCGGACGAAGCCGTGCAGCAACAGGAGCGGGTGGAGCGCGAGCGCAAAGCCCATCGCCGCAAGTTCCGCGCCGCTGTCGGTGGCGCTGGCTCCGCCCTCGACGAGATTGTGGACCAGCGGGACGCGCTGCGCGAAACGGTCGGCCACCGCCTGGGTCTCGGCCAGCGTGCGCGGGCCTTCGACGAAGATCAGGTCGGCGCCGGCTTCGCGATAGCCGTCCGCCCGGTCCAACGCAGCCGTGATCCCCTCGACGCCCACCGCGTCGGTCCGCGCGATCACCAGCATGTCGTGCCGCGCGTCAAGCGCGGCCTTCACCTTGCCGACCGCCTCGGCGAGCGGCACCACGGTCTTGCCCGCCATATGGCCGCACCGCTTGGGAAAGCCCTGATCCTCGATCTGAATCGCCGACGCGCCGGCACGTTCGACCATCCGCACGGTGCGCGCCATGTTGAGCGCGTTGCCGAAGCCGGTGTCGCCATCGACGATCAGCGGAATCGCGACACGATCGCGGATCACCGCGACCGTATCGACCAGTTCGCTCATCGTCACGAGGCCCAGATCGGGCCGGCCGAGCTTGGTCATCGACAGTCCGCCGCCGGTGAGGAAAGCGGCGCCGAACCCGGCCTGCTCGATCAGCAAGGCGGTGAGGCCGTCCCAGCATCCCGGCACCGAGGCGAGCGTCCGCCGCCCGTCGGCGCCCGGCGCGACCAATGCGCGCAGGGCCGCGACGTGGCTCATCCGAGCTGGCCCGGAATATGGCTTTCGTGGTTCTGGAGATACCAGTCGGCAATCTCCTCGCGCGTCGCCCACCACACGCCGGGCAGCGACTTGGCATGTTCAATGAACTCGCGGATCGCGCGGATCCGGTGCGCGCGGCCCGAGACGTGCGGGTGGAGACCGACGTTCATGATGCGACCCGTCACCGCGCCTTCCTCGTACAGCACGTCGAGCTCCTCGATCAGCGCCTGGGCGAACTGGTCGGTGGTAAAGTTCTTGCGCGTGATGAACGTGAAGTCGTTGATTTCGTTGGAATAGGGCACCGAGACGATCGGGCCGTGCGGCGTCTTCAGCAGATAGGGCTGATCGTCGTTCATGATGTCGCAGTAGAAGGTCGCGCCATATTCGGCGAGAATGTCGGCGGTCTGCAGCGTGCCGCGCAACGACGACGACAGCCAGCCCTTCGACTTGCGGCCGGTATATTTCTCGAACGCGTCGAGCGTCCGCATTACGATCTCACGCTCCTTCGCCGGGTCGCCCGCGAAGTTGCTGAGCAATTCGCCTTGCTCCCAGTTATGCGTCAGCAATTCCCAGCCGCGCTTCAGCACCGCGTCGGTCATCGCGCTGCGGCGTTCGAAGGTGACGGCATTGGTGGTGCAGCTCGCCTTGGCGCCGAGCTGGTCGAACAGCTCGAACAGCCGCCAGATGCCGACTCGCTGGCCATATTCGCGCCAGGTATAGTTCGGGAAATCGGGCACGTTGCCGGGCAGGATGTCGGGCAGGATCGACGGGCCGCCGGCGTAATACGGCTTGTCGGTATCCTTGGTGAGATCCCAGGTTTCCAGGTTGAAGGTCAGGATCAGCGCGACGCGCGCGCCGTTCGGCCAGACGAGCGGCTGGCGCTCGGGGAGGGGAACGTAAGGGTATTCCATGCTCGCTATCCTTCTCAATATTTGCTCAGCAGCGTGCCGAACCCGTCCATCTGGTCGTTGATGCCCATCGTGCGCAGCGCATGCCAATAGGTGGCGGTGTTGATCGCGATGACCGGCTTTTCCAGCCAGAATTCGGCGATCGCCGCAACCTCGGCAAAGGCGAGGTTGGTGCCGGCCTGGATGATCGCGTCGACGCCTTCCGACACCGCGATCGCGGTGCGCTTCAGCTTCTGCTTGTCCTCGTGCGCGATCATCATCGGCGAGGGCGATTTGAGGCCGACGATATGGACCACCTCATAGCCCTGATCCTCGAAGAACTTCTTGACATTGGCGTCACCGACCGGCGCGTAAGGCGTGAGGATGCCAATCTTGCGGATCGCCCCGACTTCGCTCTCATACGCCTTGATCGCCGAATCGACCGCAGTCGAACCCATGATGACCGGCACGCCGCCGGTGCGCTCGAGCATCTTCTTGTGGAGGCGATCGGCACCCTCGGCGCCGTCCCAGAAGGTCTCGGCCGACATGCCCATGATGACGCAGCCGGGATCCATCGACATCGACACGTCGACCGCATCGAAGGTCGAATCGCGGATCGTATTGAGCATCACCATGAAGCTGTCGTCGTCGGTCACCTTGGTGTCCGGAATCGCGATGCGGCTGAAATGGTTGGTGACGCCGCGCGGTTGCATGGCCGCATATTCGGGCTCGACGCTGGTGTTGGTCGAGGGGGCGACGACGGCGAATTTCATTCTGGACCCGAGGGAATCGACCACGCGCTGCTCCTTGCTGTGTCGCGCCGTCTGGTAGCGCGCGCCATGCGCCGGGCCATCGGCGCGCGCCACTCTTCTCGACAGGCGGACATTTTCGCCAAGCCGCCGGGCAGGGCGGCGGGGCAGCGATAGGTTGGCCGCAAGAACAGGGATAAGGAACATCATCAATGGCGGCCTATGTCGTCGCGACCGTGCGGATCACCGATCCGGACCGGTTCGCGCTATATGCAAAGGGAATCGCGGGGCTGAGCGAGCGCTTCGGCGGCGAGGCGGTGGTTAAGGGACCGGTCGGCGAAGTGCTGGAGGGCGAGGGGCTAATCGGCGAACGCGTCGTCGTCAGCCGCTATCCCGATGCCGCCGCGGCGCGCGCCTATCTCGCCTCACCCGAATATCTCGCCGCGGCGGCGCATCGCGTCGGTGCGGCCGAGATCGTGATGCGGCTGATCGAGGTCGCCTGAGCCTGCCCGCTCTTCCTCTGCCTAATAATTCGAGAACCGCCATGACAAACAGAACCCGTGTGATCGTCGCCGGGGCGGGCCCGGTAGGCGCCGTCGCGGCCTATCGCCTGGCCGAGATGGGGATCGATACGATCCTGCTCGAATCGCAGGCCGATTGCCCCGAGGACATGCGTGCCTCGACCTTCCATCCGCCGAGCCTGGAAATGATGCGCGACCTCGGCATCGTCGATGCGCTGATCGCCGACGGGCTGAAGGCACCGCTCTACCAATATCGCAACCGCCGCAGCGGCAGCGTGATCGAACTCGACCTCGGCGAGATCGCCGACGTCACCGAATATCCGTTCCGGCTGCAATGCGAGCAATACAAGCTCGCGCGGATGCTCTCGACCAAGCTTGCCGAGCATGCGCACGGCCAGACGCTCTTCAACCGGCGGATCCTGGGGTACGAACAGGATGCCGACGGCGTCACCGTCTTCGTCGAAAGCCCGGTCGCGGTCGAGACCTATCGATGCGACTATCTGATCGGTGCCGACGGCGCCAATTCGATGGTGCGCAAATGGACCGGGGTCGAGTTCGAAGGCTTTACCTGGCCCGAACGGTTCCTCACGCTGTCGACCGATTATCCGATCGAACGGCATTTCGTCGACCTGGCGCAGGTCAATTACATCGCCGATGCCGAGGAATGGTGCGTGCTGCTGCGCGTCCCGACGCTGTGGCGGTTGCTGGTCCCCGCGCCCGAGTCGATCGACGATTCGATCCTCCTGTCCGACGCGTACAAGGACAAGGTGTTCGCCGGTCTGACGGGAAGCGCCGACACGATCGAAACCTATCACCGCACGCTGTACCGCGTGCACCAGCGCGTGGCGAAGCGCTTCCGCCATGGTCGCGTCCTGCTGGTCGGCGACGCGGCGCATCTCAACAATCCGCTTGGCGGGTTCGGCATGAATTCGGGCATCCACGACGCGTGGAACCTGACCGAAAAGCTCGGCGATGTGCTGAACGGCGGGGCCGATGCCGATGCGTTGCTCGACCGCTACGACCGGCAGCGCCGTATCGTGGCATCCGAATTCGTCCAGGCGCAGACGATCCAGAACAAGCAGGCGATGGAAGGTGCCAACGGCGACGGCAAGTCGGATACCGAGCGGCGGATGGAGGCGTTGATGCGCGATGACGACCAGCGCCGCGCCTATCTGTTGCGCCAGGCAATGTTTACCAGTCTGGAGCGCGAGACGGAAATCGCCTGATCGCGCATTCGGGTCGGTTCCAGCGCGGGACCGACCCGTCGTCCGCGGGGATGACGGAGATGTATCTCACCCTCCGCTAGATTTCCTGCCCGATCGTTCGCGCCGTGGTGAGCAACGGCTCGACGAATTGCGCGATCGCGTCCTCCATCTTGGTGGAGGACGAGAAGAACGCCAGCGTCAGCGTGCCGGCGACACCCTTATCCTTGGTCAGGACCGGCACGGCGATCGACGAGGTCTTGCCGGGATTGTGCGTGAAGCGGTTGAAGCCGCGCGTCGCATAGCCGTCGCGCAACGTGTCCGCCGCCAGCGTGCCATTCTCCAGCAGATCGATCGCGTGCATGTTGGCGCGCTTCGGCAGCAGTTTCAGCGCCTCGAGCAGATGCGTGCGCTCCTCCGCGCTGATGTGCGACAGATAGGCGAGGCCGGCCGCGCATTCGAGCACGGGCAGCGAAAAACCCGGATAGTAATTGTTGAAGGTCAAGGCGGTCAGCGCGTGGGTCGAATCGCGGATCACCATGGTGTGGCCGACATGCGTGGCAAGCGAGATCGGCCAGCCGACTCGCCGCGTCAGATCGACGATATGCGGCCGCGCCGCCATGACGAGGTGCGCGTCGCCCTGAAAGCCGTGCGCCAGCGTCTGCACCAGCGCGGTCGGCCGGTAGCGTTTGCGCGCCGGCTCGCGTTCGATGACGCCCTCGTGGAGCAAGGTCTGCACGATCCGACAGGCGGTCGGATAGGGCACTTCGGACGACCGTGCGATTTCCATCATCGAAAGCGAAGAGCCGCGGTTGATCGCCTGCAGCACGGCAAGGCCGCGGGACAGGGACCGGATGGGTACGCCTTTTTCCATTGCTACAGCGGCTCCAACGAGGCGAGGGACAAAGATACGCGCGATGTATCCGCCTGGCGATCAAAAATGTGGGACTCGATCAAATTCAGATTTTCGCAGCTTCCACGATGTCCCCCGCCGGCGCGATCCAGGCCTCGCGCTGCGCCACCAGCCGCTCGAGCAAGCCTTCGAACGCACCGATCCGATAGGGCAGTCCCATGATGTACGGCGTCAGGTGCAGCGGGAGCATGCGGCCGGCCCCGGTGCGCGCCGCCTCGGTCGTCAGCCACGCAAGCGCATCGAGGATCTGCTCGGCATAACTGTCGGCCGATTGCTGCTGCACCGTGATGATCTGCCGGTCCGACACTTCGTGATTGAGCGGCAGGTTGACGATCGAACCGGACGGTGTCGCCATCGCATAGGGCAGTTCGTCATTCACCCAGTCGAGCATGTAGGCGACGCCCGCCTCGGCCAGCAATCGCGGCGTGGCGAAGCTTTGCGAGCGCGCGATCGACAGCCAGCCGCGGGGGCGCGTGCCGGACACGCGTTCGAACGTGTCGAGCGACGTCGCGATCAGCGCGCGTTCGTCGGCTTCGGGCAAGCCGCTGGCGATCGTGCCGTTCATGTCGGTCGAATGCGCGACGATCTCATGGCCGGCGGCGACGATGTCGCGGACGATCGACGGATAGCGCTCGGCGATCGCCGCGTTGGTCGCGACCGACACCCGGAATCCCGCCTTCGCGAACGCGTCGAGCAAGCGATAGAAGCCGACTCGCGTGCCATATTCGCGCGAGGTGTAGTGGCGATAGTCGGGATAGGCGGTCTGCATATGCCCGGTCGCGCGGAACGGCGTGTCGCTCGGCACGATCGGAAACCATTCGAGACTGACGACGATCGGAATCGCGACCGTCTTGCCGCCGGGCCACGCGATCGGCGGGCGTTCGAACAGGTTGGACCATGGATAGAGGTCATGATCCATGCCGCGTGCGCGCCTGGGGTAGATGAGATACCTGGGATCGAGCGTCATCGGCCGGATTCCGCGTAGCGCGCCGCATCTGCCGTGGCCGCGTCATAGTCGTTCGCGAGGAAATGCTCGGCTATGTCGCCGCTGCGCGTGATCCACGCGCGACCGTCGGCGGCGATGTGGCGCAGCACTTCCTCGAACGCGCCGATCCGGTGCGGCTGGCCGATCAGATAGCTGTGCAGCGGGATGCACATCACGGTGCCCGACTCCGCGCCTTCCGCGGCGAGCCGTTCGAACTGCCGGATCAGCGTATCGGCATAATCGCGCGGCGACATGTTGTAGACGAAGAAGCCGTAATGATCGTTGACTTCGAGGCTGTAGGGCATCGAGATCAGCTTGCCGCCCGTGACGTGCACCGGCCCCGGCTGGTCGTCGTGATAGAGATCGCACGTATAGGTCAGGCCATATTCGGCGATCAGGTCGAGCGTGCGCGGGGTATGCGTCAGCGCCGGGGCGAGCCAGCCCTTGATCGTCTGCCCGGTCGCCGCGCGGACGGTCGCGATCGAATCCTCGATGATCGCGCGTTCCTGGTGCTCGTCCATGCCGTAGCTGTAGCGGGTGTTGTAGATGCCGTGGCTGAAGAACTCCCAGCCACGCGCATTGGCGTCGGCGACGACTTCGGGAATATGGTCGCACAGTGCCACCGACAGGCTGACCGAGCCGGGAAAGCCGTGCTTGGTCATCACGTCCGCCATCCGCCAATGGCCGACGCGATTGGCATAGTCGCGGTGGCCGTATCCGACCACGTCGGGATGCGGTTTGGTCCAGCTCTTGCGGTGCGGGTTCGCCGCCGGATCGAGCTCATAATATTCGAGATTGGGCGAGACCCACACCGCGACGGTCTTGCCGTCGGGCCATGCGATCTTCGCCCGGTCGCGATACGGCCGGAAGTCGTACAGACCGGGGTCGGCGGCGCCTTCAAGCATCGTACGCTTCCAGCCAGTCGACCACCGTCTGCACCGGTTCGACATCGGCATATTTCAGCTGGAGATCGGTGAGATTGGAAAAGTGGTAGCTCTCATGCTTGTCGGCGCAGGTCTCGATCGGGACGATCGTGCGATAGCCGCGGCTGAGCGATTCCACTGCGGTCGCGCGCACGCAGCCGCTGGTCGAGCCGCCGGTGATCACCAGCGTATCGACCTTGTGCCACACCAGCAGGCTCTGCAGCGGCGTTTCGAAAAACGCCGACGGCATGCGCTTGTCGTAGATCACGTCGATCGACGGGTCGATTTCGCAGCGTTCGTCGAAATCGTGACGGCGGCTGCCATATTTGATGTTCTGCAGGCTGTCGGGCGTGTTGGTGCGCGTTCCCCAGATGCCGGCGTCGGCGGCGTTGCCCATATAGGCGACGTGCGTCCAGATCACCGGCAGCCCCTTGCCGCGCGCGAGATGCGAGATCGTGTTGACGTGCTCGATCTGGCGCGGATCGGTTTCGTACGCGGTCTTGAACTCGTCGATGCGGGTATAGGCGTTCTGGAAATCGACGTTGACGATCGCCAGCTTGGTGCCGAAGCCGAACTTGCTGCGCGCCGGATTGGCCATGACCTCGTCGAACAGCTGCCGAGCCGTCTTTCCGTCCGAGATCATCTTCGTGCCGATCGTCGCCATGTCCGTCTTCCTTACGCCACTTGTCGAAAGCCGAGCGGCAGCCCCGCATCGGGCAAGAAGCCATAAAGTGGCTCGCCTGGCAGCGCTTCGGCCAGAATTGATCGCACAGCGGTTAGTTTTTCGAGATCGATGCCGGTCTTCAGCCCCATCGCCTCGAGCATGAACGCCAGGTCCTCGGTCACGATATTGCCCGACGCGCCCGGAGCGAACGGGCAGCCGCCCAATCCGCCGAGCGACGCGTCGAAGGTCGTCAGCCCGCAATCGAGCGCGGCCAGCACGTTGGCAAGGCCGAGCCCGCGCGTATTGTGCAGGTGAATGCCGGTCAGCGCGTGCGGCCCGGCGATGCTCTGCACCAGCGCGATCAGGCGGCGGACGGCGCTGGGGTCGGCGAAGCCGGTCGTGTCGGACAGGCCGACTTCGTCGCATCCGGCCTCCATCAGCCCCTCTGCCAGCCGCGCGATCTGCGCGTCGGGAATCGCGCCTTCCAGCGTGCAGCCGAATACCGTCGACAGGCTGCCCTCGAAATGCGGCCGCGCGCCGGCCGACAACGCGGCGATCATCGCGGCGATCGCTCTTGCCTCGTCGAGCACCTGCACGTGGGTCTTGCGAAGATTGGCGAGGCTGTGCGTTTCCGACACCGAGAGCGGCAGGGTCAGCTTGTCCGCGCCCGCCGCGATCGCCGCCGCCGCGCCGCGCGCATTGGGGACGAGCACCGCCACCGTCAGGCCGGGGATCGTCTTGGCGAAGGCGACGACTTCGGCCGTGTCGGCGAGTTGCGGCAGGAGCTTTGCCGGTACGAAGCTACCGACTTCGATCTCGCGCACGCCGGCGGCGGCTTCGGCGGCGATCCAGGCCTTTTTCGCAGCCAGCGGCATGATCCGCGAAATGCTCTGCAACCCGTCGCGCGGACCGACTTCGCTGATCAGAATGTCGGTCATCGCGCAAACCTCGCTTGGCTTAATTGTCATAGTCATATATCAATTGATCCGCGCCTGTCTAGGCCCGTCATTTAAGGAAGTTCGAGTGGATCAGGACGCGTTGCCGCTGGCGGGGATCACGGTGATCGAATTCACCCACATGGTGATGGGGCCGTCGGTGGGGGTGATCCTCGCCGATCTCGGCGCCGACGTGATCAAGGTCGAGCCGCACGGCGGCGACGCGACGCGGCGGCTGCTCGGCTCGGGCGCGGGCTATTTCCCGATGTTCAACCGCAACAAGCGCAGCATCTGCCTCGACCTGAAAAGCGAGGCCGGCCTCACCGTCGCCAAGCGGCTGTGCGCGGGCGCCGATATTGTGGTCGAGAATTTCCGGCCGGGCACGCTCGACCGGCTCGGCCTCGGCTATGCGGCGCTGTCGCAGGACAATCCCGGACTGATCCACTGCGCCGCCAAGGGCTTTCTGAAGGGCCCGTATGAAAAGCGCACCGCGCTCGACGAAGTGACGCAGATGATGGGCGGCCTCGCGTACATGACCGGCCCACCCGGCCGACCGCTGCGCGCCGGCGCATCGGTGATCGACATTACCGGCGGCATGTTCGGCGTGATCGGCGTGCTCGCGGCGCTGGAACGGCGCCATCGCACCGGACGCGGCGGCGAAGTGAAATGCGCCTTGTTCGAGACCACCGCATTCCTTGTCGGCCAGCATATGGCGCAGATGGCGGTGACCGGCCAGGCGGCGCAGCCGATGCCGGTGCGGATCTCGGCTTGGGCGATCTACGACGTGTTCGAGACCGCCAACGAAGGCGAGCAATTGTTCGTCGGCGTGGTCAGCGACGGGCAGTGGGTCGCCTTTTGCGCGGCATTCGGGCTCGACGAACTCGGCGCCGATCCGGCGCTCGCCAAAAACAACGCGCGCGTGCTCGCGCGCGACGCGATCCTGCCGCACGTGCGCGCACTGTTCGCGGCGATGGACCGCGCTGCGCTGGTCGCGAAGCTGGAGACGGTCGGGCTGCCGTTCGCACCGATCGCCCGGCCCGACGAACTGTTCGACGATCCGCACCTCACCGCATCGGGCGGGTTGATGGACGTGACGGTGCCGGGCGGCGCGGCGACGCGTTTGCCGGGGTTGCCGATCGAGTTCGACGGTGAGCGTGCGCCGCTGCGCCGCGACATTCCCGAGGCCGGGGCCGACGGCGCCGCGATCCTGCGCGACCTGGGATATGACGAGGACGTCATCACGGCGTTGACCGCGCCGTGAGCTCAGTCGGCGGCTGGCCGCGCCGCGCCGTGGAGATCGAGCGCGAGGCGATAGCGGTCGCCGCGATATTCGGCGATCGTCAGCAGCAGCGGCTTGCCCGCCAGATCATGGACGACGCGCTCGATCCGGATCAGCGGCGCGCGCGGCTCGGTGCCGAGCAAAGCGGCGCGCGCCGGGTCGGCGGCGATCGCGGCGATCGTCTGCGTGCCGCCGCCAATGGCGTGCCCCGATTCGCGCAGGATTTCGAGCAACGGCGTCTCGGTGAGCCGTTCGCGCGTGAGCCCGGCCGAGAGATGCAGCGGCACATGGCTTTCGATCGCGCCGAGCGGCGCATCGTCGAGATAGCGCACGCGCAAGGCGCGCAACGTCGCGGCGCCCGGCGCGAGGCCGAGCCGCGGCGCGATGTGATCCGCGGCGGGCTCCTCCGCCAAGGCGACGACGCGGACTTGCGTGTCGCGACCGAAGGCGATGAGCGATTCGATCGCCTGGTCGATATTCGCCTCGATCGGCGTCGCGGGCGCGCGGAAGATGACGCGCGTGCCGATCCGGCGGCGACGCTCGACCAGGCCATGCCCGGCGAGCTCGTCGAGCGCGCGGCGCGCGGTGATGCGCGAGACGCCGTAGAGCGCGGAAAGATCGTGCTCGGTCGGCAGATTCTCGCCGAGCGGCCGGCGGCCCGACAGGATTTCGTCGCGCAAGGCGAGAAAGATCTGCTGATAGAGCGGAAGCGCGTCGTCGCGATGGAGTGCCGAAGGTCCCGCCATTGCGCTCCCGTGCCGCAATCGGGGCTCTCCGCCAAGCGGATCATTCGCAACCGGCGCTGGCCGCGCGGCACGGCCGCGTCCAGGACGCGGCAATGGTCATGACCCCGCGCACGATATTCGACAAGATCTGGGACGCGCACGCCATCATGGCGATCGACGCCGAGACGGCGCTGGTGCTGATCGACCGCGTGCTGCTGCACGAACGCACCGGCAGCGTCGCGCTGGAAAGCCTGGCGGCGATGGGCCGTCCGGTCGATGCGCCGCGCCAGGCGTTCGCGACGATGGACCACATCGTAGACACGCTGCCCGGGCGGACCGGTGCCACGACGATGCCGACCGGCACCGCCTTCATCACCGCGACGCGTGCGGCGACGCACGCGGCGGGGATCACTTTGTTCGATCTCGGCGATGCGCGGCAGGGCATCGTCCATGTCATCTCGCCCGAACTCGGCATCGTCCTGCCGGGGGCGACATTGGTCTGCCCCGATAGCCATACCTGTTCGCAAGGGGCGCTCGGCGCGCTCGCCTGGGGGATCGGATCGACCGAGGCGGAGCATGCTTTGGCGACGTCGACGTTGCGCGTGAAGCGACCCAGGACGATGCGCGTGACGATCGACGGCGTGCTCGGCGCCGGCGTCACCGCAAAGGATCTGGCGCTGCATCTGCTCGCCACCTTCGGCTCGGCCGGCGGCAGCGGCCATATCGTCGAATATGCCGGCGCCGCGGTGCGCGCGCTCGACGTCGAGGCGCGACTGACCTTGTGCAACATGGCGACCGAATTCGCCGCTTTCTCGGCGATCATCGCGCCCGACGAAACGACCTTCGCGTATCTGCAGGGCCGCTCCTATGCGCCGAAGGGCGCCGCATGGGACGATGCGATCGCGCAGTGGCGCGCATTGGCGGGCGACCCGGACGCGACGTTCGACCGCGAGCTGCGGATCGATGCCGGCGACGTGCGGCCGATGGTGACCTGGGGCACGAGCCCGCAGCAGGCGGTGCCGATCGAAGGCAGCGTGCCCGGCGATACCGGCGACGCAGCGGTGCGCGCGCGCGATTATATGGATCTGGCGCCGGGCGCGGCGTTGCTTGGCCAACCGATTGGAGCGGCCTTTATCGGATCGTGCACCAATGGCCGGCTGTCCGACTTGCGCCGCGCCGCCGCGATCCTGCGCGGCCGCCACGTCGCGCCGGGGGTCCGCGCGATCTGCGTTCCGGGCTCGAGCGCGGTGCGCGCGGCGGCCGAGGCGGAAGGGCTCGACCGCGTTTTCCGCGATGCCGGGTTCGAGTGGCGCGAGGCGGGCTGCTCGATGTGCTTCTTTGCGGGCGGCGAGAGTTTCGGCGCGCGCGAACGCGTCATCAGTTCCACCAACCGCAATTTCGAGAGCAGGCAGGGGCCGGGGACGCGCTCGCACCTCGCCTCGCCCGAGACGGTCGCGGCGTCCGCGATCGCCGGGCGCATCGCCGATCCGGCGGCCTTGTGATGGAGCGGTTCGACACGCTGAGTTCGGTCGCGGTGCCGCTGCTGCGCGACAATGTGGATACCGATGCGATCATCCCGTCGCGCGAAATGACGTCGGTCGCCAAGACCGGCCTCGCCGACGGCCTGTTCGCGGGCTGGCGCTACCGGACGCTCGGCGGGCGCGATCCCGATCCCGCCTTCGTGCTCAACGATCCCGCTTTCGCCGGAGCGACGATCCTGCTGGGCGGCGCGAATTTCGGCTGCGGGTCGAGCCGCGAACATGCCGCCTGGGCGCTGGCCGAATATGGCTTCCGCGCGATCATTGCGGCGTCGTTCAACCCGATCTTCCGCGGCAATTGCGTGCGCAACGGGATCGTGCCGGTGGCGCTCGACGCGGCGGCCCTGGCCGCGGCGCCGCAACCGTTGACGATCGACCTGGCGGCGCAGACGGTGACCGATGCGGCGGGCACCGCGCACGGCTTCGCGATCGATGCGGAAGCCAAGGCGATGCTGCTCGGCGGCCTCGACGCGATCGACCTGACCCTGCGCGATCGCCCGGCGATCGACGCGTTCCGCACGGCCGACCGCTTGCTGCGGCCGTGGATCTATCTGTGAGGATGTGACGATGAGCGATTCCCACCATATGCCGCTGGTGATCGTCGGCGCGGGCGGCACCGGGCTGTGCGCGGCGCTGGCGGCGGCCGATGCCGGAATCGAGGTGCTGGTGATCGAGCGCGATTCGACTCCGCTCGGCAGCACGGCGATGTCGACCGGCCTGATCCCGGCGGCGGGCACACCCGAACAGGCGGCGGCGGGAATCGTCGACGACCCGGCGCTGTTCGCCGCCGACATCCTCGCCAAGACCAAGGGCGCGACCGATGCCGGCATCGCGCGGCGGCTGGCGGATGAATCGGCCGAGACGATCGCCTGGCTGCGCGACACGCACGGCGTGCCGCTCGATCTGATCGGCGGCTTCCTCTACCCCGGCCACAGCGTGCAGCGGATGTACGGCACGCCCAACCGCACCGGCGGCGAATTAATGGCCGCGCTCGAGGCCGCGGCGGTCCGCGCCGGCGTGATGATCCTGAGCGATGCGCGCGTGACCGAGCTTTCCGCGATCGGAAATCGCGTGACCGGCGTGACGATCGAGCGGCCCGATGGCGCGATCGAGCGGATCGGCTGCGACGCGCTCATCCTCGCTTGCTCGGGCTTTGGCGGCAATGCCGAACTGGTCGCGCGCTGGATCCCCGAAATGGCCGAGGCGGTGTATCACGGCCATCCCGGCAATACCGGCGATGCGGTGCGCTGGGGCGCGACGCTGGGTGCCGGCATGGCCGACATGAGCGCCTATCAGGGGCATGGCGGGCTCGCCGCCGGACACGGCGTGCCGATCCTGTGGCCGCTGATCATGGAGGGCGGTTTCCAGGTCAATTGCGACGGGTTGCGCTTCTCCAACGAGGCGACCGGCTATTCCGAGCAGGCCGCGCGCGTGAATGCCCAGCCCGGGCATGTCGCCTGGTCGATCTTCGATGCGCGGCTGCACCGGCTGATGCTCGATTTCGACGATTATCGCGATGCGCTGCGCGCGGGCGCGGTGGTCGATGCGCCGACGGTAGAGGAATTGGCGCGTGTCGCGAAATTGCCCGAAGCGGCGCTCGCCGCGACGATCGCCGCGGTCGCCGGCTTCGTCGGCGGCGCCGCGACCGATCCGTTCGGGCGCGATTTCACCGGCAAGGCGCCGCTGTCGGAGCATTATTATGCCGCCAAGGTGACGGGCGCGCTGTTCCACACCCAGGGCGGACTGATCGTCGATGGCGATGCGCGCGTGCTCGATTCCGCGGGCGTGGTGTTGCCGAACCTGTTCGCCGGGGGCGGCGCGGCGCGTGGCGTGTCGGGCGGCGGGGCCGACGGCTATATGGCGGGCAACGGCCTGCTGACCGCGACCACCTTCGGCAAGCTTTCCGGACGCGCGGCGGCTATTTTACTTCGATAGCGCAATCGCCCGTCGACACCGTAACAATATCTTTGGTTCTCAATGCGTAACGGTGACCGATGCGAGCCGTCGGGCGCACCGGAGCGTGGCGAAGCCGGCGCGATACTTATCGACTGGTGGACAGAATTCATGTTCGGCTGGCGAAAAAAGCGGGTTCGACAAGAACTGTGGCTTGCAACGCTTCCAGACCGGACCACCGGCATAGACCGACCGCTGGGGCGATATCGTCGAAAAGGGAAAATTTTATGACAGACGCGCGCCTGCTCGCTCTCAAGACCGTTTCGTCCAGCCTCGCGCTGGCGGCAGCGGTCACGATGTCCGTCAGCCCGGTTTCGGCCAAGGCGCTCGCCGCCGATCCGACCGCACCCGTTGCCGTCGCGGCGTCCGCGCCGGACCCGGTCGTCGCCCCCGACCCGGTCGTCGCGCCGGCCGAACCGGCAGTGAACGGCGATATCGTCGTCACCGCCCGCAAGCGCGGGGAAAGCATCATCGACGTGCCGATCGCGATCACCGCGATCAGCGGCGCGACGCTCGCCAACCGCAACATCACCGATCTCAACAGTCTCAACGGCAACGTGCCCGGCCTGCGCTACCAAAATACGGGCGCGAACCGGAACGATCGCGGGTTCGTGAACTTCACCATCCGCGGTATGTCGGTGCCGGTCACGGTGTTCGTCGACGGCGTGGCGATCCCGACCGGGTCGATCCCGGGGCTGAACAACGTCGAGCGTGTTGAGGTCGTTAACGGCCCGCAAAGCGCCTATTTCGGACGCGCGACCTTCGCGGGTGCGATCAATTTCATCACCAAGCAGCCGTCGCTGACCGAATTGTCGTCGTCGGGCAGCGCCTCCTACACCTCGCGCGACAAGGCCGAGATCAACGGTGCGGTCGAGATCCCGATCATCAAGGACAAACTCGCGATCCGCGTGTCCGGCCGCCTCTACGACAAGAAGGGCGAGTATGAGAATTACAACGGCACCGGGCGGCTCGGCGACGAGCAGACCAAGTCGATCTCGGCCTCGTTCCTCGCCAAGCCGACCGACAATCTCAAGATCCGCGGGTATTATGCGGCGTGGAAGGACAGTGACGGCCCGTCGGCGCAGGCGGCGCTGACCGAGGCGGATTACAATTGCAACCTGGGCGGCAGCGGGCGGCAAGTGAACGGCCTCAACTATGTCTGCGGCCGTATCGGCAGCGTGCCGGCCAACCGCCTGTCGCAGAACAACACCCCGCCGCTCGCCGCGCTCCAGCTGGCGCAGGGACAGTCGGCGGTCTCGCAGGACCTGATCGACCATCTCGGGCTCGAACGCCGCGCCTACCAGGCCAATTTGCTGATCGACTGGGCGCTCGGCGGCTACACGCTGTCGGGCGCGTTCGGCAAGAGCCACAACGAATGGGGTGCGATCACCGACACCTACAATCGCGGCAATGATGGCACCGGTTATTCGTCGACCGTGTTCATTCCGAACAACGACCGCAACACCTCGGCCGAAGTCCGCCTGCAATCGCCCAAGATGAGCGGTTTCAGCTTCCTGGCCGGCGTCAACTACCTCTATTCGAGCAACACCTTCGTCGGCCGCGCCTATCGTCCGACCAACGTCACGCCGATCGCCGAGCTCAGCCGCTACACCGTCGGCCGCGCCAACACGCTCGGCCTGTTCGGGTCGATCAACTACGATATCGTCAGCGGGCTCTCGATCAGCGCCGAGGGGCGCTATCAATGGGACAAGGTGCGCCAGGATATCGATTTCTCGAACACGCATCTCGACAACACCTTCAAGTCCTTCACGCCGCGCGTCATCCTGAGCTACGACGTGCGCCGGAACCTCAATCTCTACGCGTCTTATTCGGAAGGGCGGCGTCCCGGCACCTTCAACGGCGGCCTGACGACGGTGAGCGCCAGTGCGAAGCAACAGATCCTCGCACAGTTCCCGGTGCCGCTCAACGTTCCCGAAGAAAAGCTGACCAGCTACGAAGGCGGCCTAAAAGGCAATTTCTTCAATCGCCGGATCACGCTCCTCGCGGCGGCCTATTTCAGCCAGTGGCGCGGGCGCCAGATCAGCCAGAACATCGCCTATTCGGTCGGCACCACTACCCAGACCAACACGTTCATCCTGCCGGCCGGCAGCACCGATCTGTGGGGCGTCGAATTGCAGGCGACGGCGCGAGTCAATTCGCACCTGTCGCTGGATGCCACCTATGACTGGGCGCACACCAAGATCTTGTACACCAGCTGCACCGAATGCCTCGCGATCACCGGCGTACTCAACCCGGTCGGCAATTCGATGGAGCGCTATCCACAGCATACGTTCAGCCTCAACGCGACCTACGAGACGCCGATCAACGACGCGTGGACCGGCTATGCGCGCGGGCAGTATCTCTTCACCGGCAAGCAATACGAGACCGCAGCCAACGTCGCCTACACCGCGCCGTCGGACGTTTTCCACCTCGCGGTCGGCGCGCATAACAGCGTCTATTCGGTCGAACTGTTCGTCCGCAACCTGAGCGACGACAAGACGCCGACCAACATCTTGCGCAACACGAACCCCAATGCCAGCGCGGCACAGGGGTCCAGCCTGATCGTCCTCGCGCCGCCCGAGCGCCGCGCGGTCGGGGTGCGCGTCGGCTTCAAATACTGATCGCGACGCGACCGACGAACTGAATGCCACTGCCCTCGTATCGTCAGGATACGGGGGCAATTTTTTCGAGCGGATCGGCCACGCGCACCATTCTATCCGAGCGGTGGATAGTGGGGCAGCGTCCGTAGGTGCGAAGTCGAGCTGTGATACCCTTCCCGCGCCGGTGGAGATCATGATGAGCGTAGCGCTGACCGCAGAAGCCAAGGTGTTGCCGCCCTCGTCGCCGGAGAGTCGGCTGCCGCTGCCGTTATGCGTGGGGTTCGGCATCGGATCGTTCGGCATCGCGATCCTGCTGAACGTGGTGACCGTGCTGTTTCCGGCGATGATGACGACCGTGCTTGGGCAATCCGCCGCGGTCGCCGGCTTGTTGCTGACCTTTTCCAAGCTGTACGACATCGGCGCCGACGTCGCGATCGGCGCGGCGAGCGACCGCACCCGCACTCGGATCGGCCGGCGGCGCCCCTATCTGCTGTTCGGCGCCGCGGTCTCGGGCATTTCGTTCCTGATGATCTTCATTCCGCCCAAACTGACCGGTACGCCGCTCGCGCTGTGGATGGGCCTTGCGCTGGTCGTCTATTCGACCGGCTATTCGCTCTTCTCGGTGCCCTATATGGCGATGGCCGGGGAGATGACCGACGGCTATCACGAGCGCACGCGACTGCTGTCGTTCCGCACCTTCTTCATCAGCGTCGGGCAGCTCGCCGCCTCGGCCGGGGCGGCGGCGCTGATCGGCTGGTTCGGCGGCGGGTCGCTCGGCTATGCGGTGATGGGCGTGGTCGCCGGCGTGCTGCTCAGCGGTACGATGATGATCAGCTTCTTCGGCACGCGCAACGCGCGGATGATGCCGGCCACGCCCAAGGCGCGCATCTCGCGCCGCGAACTTGTCTCGACGCTGACCTCGAACCGGCCGTTCGTCCTGCTGATGGCGATCAAGCTGTCGCAATATGTCGCGATCGCGATGATCAGCACGACCAAGGTGCTGTTCCTGCTCAATGTCGTGAAGGTCGGCTATGCCGGTCTGGTCAATCTGACGCTGATACAGAATGTCGTCGCGGTCGTGGCGATCCCGCTCTGGGTCGCGCTCGGCCGGCGGATCGGCAAGCGACCGGCCTATCTGCTCGCCACCGCCATGCTCGGGGTCGTCTATGTCAGCTGGTTCTTCACCGACGTGAACATCACCATGACCGGCATCTTGCTTCGCGGCGCCGCCAATGGCGTGGCAGCGGCGGGCACGACGCTGCTGAGCGTCGCGATGCTGCCCGACGTGATGGAATATGACCGGCTGCGCACCGGGTTGCGGCGCGAGGGCGTGTTCTCCAGCGTCTATTCGATCGTCGAGAAGCTGGGCTATGCGCTCGGTGCCGGCATCATCGGCGTCATCCTGTCGGCATCGGGCTTCCTGCCGAGCTTGCAGGGCAAATTGGTGGTCCAGCCGCATTCGGCGATGCTCGCGCTGTACGGCGGGGCCTCGCTCATTCCGGCCAGCCTGATCCTGCTGAGCTGGCTGCTGATGCTGGCCTATCCGCTCGACGACAAGATGCTGCGGCGGACGCAATTACTGCAGGCCCGATAATAAAAAAAGGAGTCCCCGATGCGTGTTGTGACGATTGCGATTGCCCTTGGCCTGGCGACACTGTCCGCAGCGGGAGACGCCAGCCCCGGCACGCGCCCGGAGGCGACCAGCTACCGCGCTTATGTCGATGGCCGCTGGGGGCAGGTGCACGTCCGCGTGGCCGGCCCGGCGAACGGACCGACCGTGGTGCTGGTGCACAAGATGGTGTGGTCCTCGATCGAATTTTCGAAGGCGCAGCCGTGGCTCGCGGCGCGCGGCATCCGTTCGATCGCGGTCGATCTGCCGGGCTATGGCCTGTCCGATTCCCCCGCGGCGCAACCCAGTGCCGAAGACTATGCCGACGACCTGCTGCCGATCCTGGACCATTTCAAGGCTCGCAAGGCGGTGATGGTCGGCGCGAATACCGGCGCGACCCTGGTCACCGCCTTTGCCTTGCGGCACCCGACGCGCACCGCGGCAGTCGTGCTGGACGGTCCGCCGGTGTTCGAGGGCGAGGCGCAGAAGGAAGCGCTGGCCGAGCCCGAATTCGACCGGACGGCGCGGCCCGGCGGCGCGACCCTGGTGGCGCGCTGGAACGAGATTGCGGCGCTGGCGAAGAAGAATGGCGGTCTGTCCGACGAGGCGATCCAGACCGGCATCCTGCAATTCTTCCAGGCCGGGCCGCATTATCTGTGGGGCCATCAGGCGATCTTCAGCTATCCGCTGCGGCCCGCGCTCGCACGGCTGACCGGGCCGGTGCTGCTGCTGACCTATCCGGGCGACCAGCTTCTCAACGTGTCGCTGGAGGCCAAGCGGGATCATCCGGCGTTCACGCTGAAGGAGATCAGCTGGGCCGGAATGACTGCGGATTACCAGGACCCGAAGGAATGGGCCGACGCGCTGGCCGATTACACGCTCGCGCTGCCGCGGTAAGGGCGATGGTCCCCGGCTCGCGCCGAGGACCGGATGATCATGCGCCCGGCAAGATCCGGAGCGACACGTCGCAGCTCGTCAGCGGCTCGACGCCGTCCTTGGTGACCAGGATCTGGTCCTCGACGTGCAGATTGCCCCAGCCGATTTCGTAATAGGGCATGTCGAGCGAGAAGATCATGTTCTCCTCGAACACGAATTCGCCATTGCCGCCCGGCAGCACCGGGCCGACCGGGATCTTGTGGTCGGAATGTTCGAGCCCGATCGAGTGCGGCGTGGCGAAGAAGAAGCCTTCGAACCCGGCGCCGCGCACCGCGTCGATCACCGCTTCGGACACTTCCTTGCCGGTGACGCCGGGCTTGACCACTTCGAGCACGCGCGCGCAGCCGACCTCGAGCGCGTGCGCGCGCCGGACCAGTTCGGGCTTGGGCTCGCCGCAGACCGCGATGCGGCCGAGATCGCCGAGATAGTTCTGATAATCGCACAGCCCGTCGAAGGTGATCGATTCACCCTCCAGCACGGTGCCGAGATTCTGGTTGGTGCCGTTCTGCCCGGTCGCCAGGTAGATGCCGCGCGCGCCGCGCTTGGCGAGCTCGGTATTGTAGATGATCTCGAGGTCGGTGCGTTTCATGCCGACGCGGATGTTGGCAATCGTCTCGTTGAGCGCTTCCTCGTTGATCGAAGCGACGTTGCGCATGATCGCGATTTCGTCGGGGGTCTTGATCATGCGGATATCGCGGAAGGTGGTATAGGCGTCGCGGATCTTGAGATCGGGCAGGCCGATCTCGTTAAGCCAGGGGCCGACGCGCGGATCGTCCGACCCGACCACGCCGCCCGACAGGCCGGCCTCTACCAGCGCCTTCTTCAGCGCATAGGTCGCGTTGACCGACGCAGTGCCCTTATTGCCTTCCATATATTTCAGATATTCGGTGTCGGTCGGCGACAGGCTGTCGTAGCGGATCGGCCATTTCATGCCATATTCGATATGCTCGGCATCCTCGACATCGGGGTCGAAATCGCGGCGATCTTGGTAGATCGGGTGCACATAGCTCTGGATGCTTGGCATCCAGGTCGATTCCGGGCGGTGAAAGAAGCGCAGATGCTCGACCCCGGTGACGATCAGGGCGGCCGGCATCGCCGGATCGCGCGGGAGCACCGCATAATTGTAGAACAGGCGGTTCATCCGCATCAGCGCGCCGAAATAATCCGACAGATAGCGGACGTTGATCGGCGCCACCGCGATCAAGCCGTCGAGGCCCTCGCGGTCCATCACGGCGTAGGCGCGTTCTTTGTTGAGCAGCATGATCGTCTCCTGATATGGCGTCGGCGATGTTCTGCCGATGCGGCGCGCGCGCCAGAGCAAGCGCGCAAATGGTCGCTGGCCGGACAGATTCCAGCACCGGCTAGGGCAAGCGCCGGGGCAGGGGCACCGTGTGCGGCGTGACCGCCTTTCCGCCAATTCTCCGCCGCGCTTTCGTCGATCTGACCGACGGGCAAGTGCATGTGCGCCGGGTCGCCGGCTCGGCGGGGCAAGTGCCGCTGCTGTGCCTGCACCAGAGCCCGGCCTCGAGCCTGACCTATGCCGAGATCCTGCCGTTGTTCGGGCGAACCGCCGTCGCGGTGGATACGCCCGGCTTCGGCGAATCCTTCCGGCCGGCTGTGCGGCCCGACGTGCCGGCTTATGCGCGCTGGATCGGAGCGGTCGCGGCGGCGCTGGGTTACCCCCGGATCGACGTGATGGGGCTGTTCACCGGTGCGGCGATCGCGTCGGAGCTGGCGGCCACGCGGCCCGATCTCGTCCGCCGCGTCGTGCTGGCCGGTCCGCCGCTGTTTGATGCCGCGCAGCGCTGCGGTTTCGTCGACAATGCCTGGCCGGTCGCGCCGCAGCCGGACGGATCGCATCTGCAGCGCGAGTGGCAGCGCACCATGGCGCGGCCGATGCCGGTGCCGTTCGCGCGGCGTTGCGACGCGTTCAACGAATATTATCGCGGCGGCGCGAACGCGATCTGGGGCGAACTGGCGGTGGCGGACTATGCGCTGGCCGACACCCTGCCGCGCATTGCGCAGCCGACCCTAGTTCTCCAGCCCGAGGGCATTCACGGCGACGGGGCGGGCGCGCTGGCGCTTCTGCCCAATGGCCGGATCCGCCCGATCGCGTGCCTGGGCTATGCCATGTTACAGGCGGTGCCCGATCGGGTCGCCGCGGAAGTCGCGTCCTTTCTCGACGGCGACGCCGCATGATTTTTCGTTTGGAGCAAAGCCGATGAACCGTCGTACGATGATCCGCCTCGGTGCGCTCGGCGCCGCGGCCGCGGCACTGCCAGTGCGCCTGCCGGCGGCGGATGGCGCGGACTTTCGCGTGGTCGCAGCGGGGCTGGGTTTCCCCGAGGGGCCGGCGACGTTGCGCGACGGCAGCGTGCTGTTCGTCGAGATCGCGCGCGGCAAGCTCAGCCGGGCGTGGCCCGATGGGCGCGTGACGACCGTCGCCGCGCTCGGCGGTGGCCCCAATGGCTGCGCGATCGGGCCCGACGGCGCGGCCTATATCGCCAATGACGGCGGCCTCGCGTTTCACGAGGCGGATGGTCGCACGACGGTGGCGGGCGTGCCGCCGACCTATCTCGGCGGCTCGATCCAGCGCGTCGACCTGAAGACGGGGGCATTCCGCACGCTGTACGACGCGGTCGGCAACAATCGGCTGAAGGGGCCCAACGACATCGTGTTCGATGCGTGGGGCGGCTTCTGGTTCACCGACACCGGCAAGGGCTATGCACGTACGCGCGATCACGGCGGTCTCTATTGGGGCATGCCCGACGGCAGCGCGCTGCGCGAGATCGCCTATCCGTTACTCACCCCCAACGGCATCGCGCTCGGTGCGGATCGGCGCACCTTGTATGTCGCTTTGTCGGAGAAGCGGCAGATCCTCGCTTATACGCTGACCGGGCCGGGGCAAGTTAAGATGGTCGGCGGCGTGCCCAAGACGCGGCTCTTCGCGAGTCTCGGTGGCGACATGTCGATCGACAATATCGTGGTCGAGGAAAGCGGGAATCTGCTGCTCGCGGCTGTGCGGCAGGGTGCAATCCTGACGGTCAATCCGGCAGGCGAAGTGATCGAAACGGTCAAGCTGCCCGACCCGGTGGTGACCGCGATGGCGTTTGGTGGCGCCGACCGGCGGACCTTGTACGTGGCGCTGTCGAGCACCGGCCGCGTGGTCGCGCTGAAATGGCCGCGCGCGGGGCTCAAGCCGGTGTTTGCGGCCTAGATCGTCTTCACTCGCAGCGACGTATCCATCGAGGTGATCGGCTCGCAGCCGTCCTTGCGGACGATCATCATGTCCTCGACATGCGTCGTTCCCCAGCCGAATTCATGGTACGGCATGTCGAGCGTGAACACCATATTCTCCTCGAACGCGAGCGGATGGTGGCCTGGCATCTGGTCGCCGATCGACACCGGATGGTCGGTATGTTCGAGCCCGACCGAATGCGGGCCGGCGATGACGAAACCGGGAAAGCCCTCGTCATGGACGGTCTTCAACGTGAGATCGACGATCTCCTTGAAGGTCTTGCCGGGGCGGATGTTCTCGTACGCGATCTGCAACGCGCGATCGACCGCGGTGAAGCGATGGAGCATTTCCGCGGTCGGCTCGCCGAAGAACACCGAGCGGCCGACATCGCCACGATATTGCTGCCATGACCCGACCGAATCGAGTTTGATCAGCTCGTTCGGCTCGATCTCGCCGGTCGCCAGGCCGCGAATATTGGCGATGATCCATTCGGAGCGGCCGCCTTGCTCGGCCATGGCGAGCGCGTGGATGCGGTGGATGTCCTCCAGCGGCATGCCGACGTGCATCCGGTCGACCACCGCGTTGAGCGCGGTCTCGCTCATCCGCCCGGCGATCTTGAGCAGCTCGATCTCGTCCGCGCTCTTCACCATGCGGATTTCCTTGAAGACGTTGAGCGCGTCGACCCCGCTCAATTCCTCCAGCCCGATCGCGCCGAGCCAGCCGAGCACGCGCGGATCGTCGAAGCCGAGCCGCCCCTTTTCGAGTCCCGCGGTACGGATCGCGCCGGCGAGCGCGCGCGTTGCCGTCGTCTGCGCGCCACCGCGGTGCATTGCGTAGCGATCGAGCAATTGGTGGTCGCGTGGCCCCAGTTCGGCGCCCGGGCGAGTCGGGTAGGGGGTGAGCGGCGCGTCCTTGATCGAGTCCGCGGTCACCGCCTGGTCGCCACCCTCGTCAATTTCCTCGGTCGAGAATTCATAGTCGCGCGCCGGGATCGCCTTGGGCGGAATGCGCGTGATGAAGGTCGCGACATTGGGCATCCAGGTCGGCTTGTGCTCGAGATGATAGACGCCGGTGCCGGGGATGATGAGCGCGGCGGGCGCGGTCTCGTCGCGCGGCAGCAGCGCGTAGAGCGTGTAGTTGCGCGACATCAGGAACATCGGCCCCCAATAATCGGAGAGATAATAGATGTTCTCGGGGAAGGCCGCGACCAGCCCGTCGAGCCCGTGGCGGTCCATAACGGCATTGGCGCGGTCGCGATTGAGCAGCATGGCAGGCCTCGAATAGCTGGATACGCTATCTGCCTAGACCCACCGCCGGGCAAGCCGCGCCGTGGCGGCGCAATCTGCCCATCTGGCGGATAGTCCGGCCGCGCTGCCTGACACGCTCACGCCCGACCCCGATGTGCTAATCCCTGCGACCTGCAAAAGGCCCGTTCCATGTCCATCGCTTCGTCCCGGTCCCAGTTCTTCCCGCCGCCGACCGCGGCGCGGCTGCCGCTTGCGCTGCAATTCGGCTGGGGGCTCGGCACGCTCGGGCTAACCGCGTTCATGGTCGGCAGCTATCTGCTGCTGCGCTTCATGACCGATTACATGGCGATGCCGCCGGCGCTGGCCGGCACGATCTTCGCGCTCGCCAAAATCTATGACGGCGTGGCCGACCCGATCTTCGGCGCGCTGAGCGATCGCGCGCGCAGCCGGATCGGACGGCGGCGGCCGTTCCTGCTGGCGGGAGCGTTCGCGTGCGGGCTGACCTTCATGCTCGCCTTCAACGCGCCGGTGGTGGCGAGCCGGGCGGGGGGCATCGCAATGCTCGCCGGGCTGCTGATCCTGCATGCCACCTCCTACGCGATCTTCGCGGTGCCCTATATGGCGATGCCGGCGGAAATGACCGACGATCCGCACGAACGCTCCAAGCTGATGTCGTTCCGCGTCGTCAACGGCTCGCTCGGCAATCTCGTCGGCGGATCGGCCACCGCTGCCTTGATCGCCTATTTCGGCGGCGGGTTGGTCGGGCATCGCGCGATGGGCATCGTGATGGGGTTGCTGCTGTTCGCGGTGCTGTTCGCTTGCTTCCTGATGACCTCGCAAGCGCGGATGCGCGAAGTCGAGGCGACGTCGCACGTCCCCTATCTCCAGCAATTGCGCCAGGCCTCGAAGAACCGGCCGTTCGTCGTGCTGCAGGCGAGCAAGCTGATGCTGCTCAGCGCGGCGGCGCTGCACACCGCCTCGGCCGCTTTCTTCGTCCAGCGCCGGCTGGAAATGTCCGACGCGTGGCTCGCGACGATTTATGCCACGCTGACGATCGGCACGGTGGTCGCGCAACCCTTCTGGCTGTGGGCGGCACGGCGGTACGGCAAGCGGCAGGCGTTCCTGGCGGGCGGGGTTTTCACCGCTTTCGTCTGGCTGTCTTGGCTGCCGTTCGGGCCGGGCACGCCGCCCGCGGTGATTATCACGATCGGGCTGCTCGCCGGGCTCGGCAATGGCGGGATCGTGATGATCAGCCAGTCGATGCTGCCCGATACGATCGAATATCAATATCGCCGGAGCGGTTTGCGGATCGAGGGCAGCTTCGCCGGCATCTACATCATGGTCGAGAAGCTCGGCCAGGCGATCGGCGCGTCGCTGACCGGCATCGCGCTCGGCCTGTTCGGCTATGTCCAGGCGCATGCCGGCACGGTGATGGTGCAGAGCCCGCGCGCGGTGCTGGGCATCACCTTGTGCTATTCGGTGTTCTCGACGCTGTTCCTGCTCGCCAGCATGGCGATCATGGTGTTCTACCCGCTCGAGGAAAAGACGATGACGCTGCGCGCGCGTCGCGCGGTGGCGGCATGACCGGCCCGGCAAGACGGCGGCTGCCGATCCCCGGCCAGATGCCCGAGGAAGACCGGCTGCTGGCGATGATCGCCGCGCTCGCCGCCGAACTCGCCGTCACGCGCGAGCGGCTCGACACGGTCGA
Source organism: Sphingomonas sp. AAP5 (assembly GCF_004354345.1). NCBI lineage: Bacteria > Pseudomonadati > Pseudomonadota > Alphaproteobacteria > Sphingomonadales > Sphingomonadaceae > Sphingomonas > Sphingomonas sp. AAP5. The sequence continues at coordinate 1,012,654 of NZ_CP037913.1, forward strand.
GCAGCTCGCGGCGGCCGCCGGCCTGTTCGATGCCGCGGCGATCGAGGCGTTCGTGCCCACGCCGCAGCAGACCGCGCGGCGCGATACGCTGCGGCGCCGGCTTATTTCGCGTGTCTTCCGTCCGTTGAAAACGTCCGAAGGAGCCTGAGCCATGGCCGCCGCGCACCCGATGCAACCGCATGCGACGCACGACGAGACCGCCGAGCAATTGTTCGTGCGCGACCTGAAAGTGTGGCTGACCGAGGAGGTCGAGCCGGTGCACCGCGCCGCGGCGGCGGCGCTCGACCCGGGCGCGCAGAACAATGCGCGAGTCGAGACGGTCTATGCCGGCCTGCACGCCCAATCGGGTTTTCGCGCGTGGGCGAGCGTGCGGCGGACGTCGCAGGAAATGCTGTGGGACGCGGTCGGCGCCAGCGTCGCGCGGCAATCCGCGGCGCTCGCCGAGACGGCTGCGTTGCCCGCACCGCGCGGCAGCGTGACGCTCGCGCCCGATTTCGTCGTACCGCGCTATCTCGCCGATCGCGACGTGCACCTCATGCCGGGCGGCTACGGCCTCGACGATGGCGGCGTCGGGCAGGGCGCGGTGATGGACCAGGGCGGGGCGGTTTACATGCTCGGCCGCAATGGCGGGCAGATGAACGACGTGCGCGGCCACACCGTCGCCGCGCATATCTTCGCGCGTTATCCGGGTTTCGAGCCGGCGCGGATCCTCGAGCTCGGGTGCGGCGTCGGGGCGAGTGCGGTGCCGGTGGCGCAGGCCTTTCCCGATGCCGAGCTGCATGCGGTCGATGTCGGCGCGTCGATGCTGCGCTACGCCCATGCGCGCGCCGAACATCTCGGCGTGGCGATCCATTTCGCGCAGGACGATGCCGAGCACACCCGCTTCGCCGACGGCAGCTTCGACCTCGTTTACTCCTGCGTGCTGATGCACGAGACGTCCGAAGCGGCGATGGCCAATATTCTCGCCGAGAGCTTGCGGCTGCTGCGCCCGGGCGGCGTGGCGGTCCATCTCGAAGTGCCGCAGCGCTATGAGGAACTCGATCTGTGGGGCAAGATCCGCGGGCAGATCGAGATGGATTACAATAACGAGCCGGCGTGGAAGGCGGCGATCAGCGTCGATTTCGACGCGATGCTGCGCGCCGCCGGCTTTGCCGAGGTGGCGGCCGGTTTCCAGGACGCGACCTCGCAACCTCAGCGCGGCGGCGGCGGGTTCTGCGGCGAAAGCAAGGGCGTGTTCCGATCCTGGTTCGTCGTCTCGGGCACGCGGCCCTGAACCGATGAGCGCGGACGCGGTGCAACGCCCCGGATCCCTGATCGCGGCGACGGTGGTCGGCTGCGCGGCCTTCATGCAGGCGTTCGACACCAGCGCGGTGTCGGTCGCGCTGCCGCGCATGGCGGCGGCGTTCGGCGTGCCGGTGCTGTCGCTCAACATCGTCGTCACCGCCTATCTGATCGGCGCCACGGCGATCCTTCCTTTGTGCGCCTGGGTCGCCGACCGGTTCGGCGCGCGCGCGATGTTCCTGCTTGCTGTCGGCGGTTTCGGCGCGAGCGCGCTCGCCTGCGGTCTGTCGACGGGCTTGCCCGTGTTGCTGGCCGCGCGCGTGGTGGAGGGCTCTGCGGGCGCGCTGCTGCTGCCGGTCGGGCGGATCATCGTGCTGCGCTCGGTCGACAAGGCCGATTTCGTGCGCGCGATGTCAGCGCTGACCTTGCCGGTGATGCTGGGGCCGGTGATCGGGCCGCCGATCGGCGGACTGATCGTCACGCTCGCTTCGTGGCGCTGGCTGTTCTTCGCCAACGTGCCGGTGGCGATCGTTGGAATGGCGCTGGTGTGGCGTTTCGTGCCGGAAATCCGCAGCGAGGCGGCGCATCCGCTCGACGTGAAGGGGACGCTGCTGATCGTCCCCGCGCTGGCGGGCATCACCTTCGGCATCGCCGCGACGACGCGCGCCGATCTCCCGCCATGGCTGATAATGCTGGTCATCGTCGGCGGCGCGGCCTGTGCGCTCGGCTATGTCGTTCATGCGCGCCGTACGGCAAAGCCGGTGCTCGATTTGGCGTCGTTGCAAGTCGCCACCGCGCGCATTTCCAGCATCGGCGGGGTGTTTCCGCGGATGCTGGCCAGCGCGTCGCCCTATCTGCTGGCGATGCTGTTCCAGATCGGCTTCGGGCTGAACGCGGTCGGGGCGGGCGGGCTGATCTTCGCCGGCGCGATCGGATCGATCCTCAGCCGCCCGGCGATCAACAGCGTATTGCGCTGGTTCGGCTTCCGGCGTTTCCTGCTGGCCAATACCTGGCTGATCGCCGTGTCGATCGCGGTGTGTGCGGCGTTCCGCGCGGATACGCCGCATGTCGTGATCCTGGTGCTGCTGTTCGCGTCCGGGCTGCTGCGCTCGCTGCAATTGATGGCGCTCAACGCGATCGGCTATGTCGACCTCGACAAGGCCGAGTTCGCGGCGGCCAGCACGATCGCCAGCGTCAGCCAGCAATTGGCGATGAGCTTCGGCATCGCGCTTTCGGTGGTGACGGTGCAGCTGCTGCAACGTCTCGCCGGCGCGGCGACGCTGGATGCGACGGTTATCGCGCAGGCATTCCTGGTCGTCGCGGCGCTGTCGTTGCTGTCGCTGCGCTGGATCGTGCGCCTGCCGCACGACGCCGGCCATTCGATGATCGCGCCGCGCAAGCTGGCGCTGGCCGAGGCGGATGCCGAATGAGCGAGATCGACCGCAGCTTCGTCCGGCTCGAGGAAGGGCTGATCCACGTCCGCCATATCGCCGGGCGCGCGGACGTCCCGCCGGTGGTGATGCTGCACGCGTCGCCCGGCTCGTCGCGCGGCCTGGAAGAGCTGATGCGCGCGATCCATGCGGTCGATGGCCGGCGCATCATCGCGCCCGACACGTGCGGCAACGGCGATTCTGCGCCGCCGCTGCCCGACGCGCCCGACACCGCCTATTTCGCCGACGCGCTCGTGCGCTTGCTGGCGACAATGGGCCTCGACCGGGTCGATCTCCATGGAAGCCACACTGGCGCCCGCACTGCCTGCGAAGTCGCCGCCGCGCATGGCGAGCGCGTGTCGCGCCTGGTGCTGGACGGGATCATCGAATATTCGCCGGCGATGCGGGCCGAACTGGCAGCGCACTACGCACCCGCTATGGCGCCCGACGATTATGGACGGCAATTCACCTGGGCGTTCCAGTTCGTGCGCGATCAGGCGCTGCACTTTCCGCATTATGCGCGCGACCTGGCGCACCGTTTGATGACGCGGGCGGTGCCTTCGGCGGAGCAACTCCATGCGTCGACGGTGGAGGTGCTCAAGGGGCTGACCAGCTATCACAAATCGTATCGCGCCGCGTTCGCCTATCGCGCGACCCAGCGCTTGCCGCTGATCGGCGCGCCGACGCAATTCCTGCTCGGCGCGACCGAACTGCCGAGGATCGTCGCGCAGGTCGGCGACTATGCTGCGCTCGTGCCGCAGGCGCGCATCGCGCAGGTCGGCCCGCTGGTGGGCGACAAAGCGGCGGCGATCGTCGCGTTCCTGGCCGACGTGCCGGCACCCCTCGCCGCGAGGGCTTCGCCATGCTGAAAGCTCTTTCGATTTACGCGACCGCAATCCTGTTCGCCGCTGCGGCCCTGTCACCGGGCTGGGCGAGCGATCCGGTGACGACGATCGACAGCGGCGAGCTTCGGGGTGTCGTCACCGCCGAGGGCGCGGTGTTCAAGGGAATCCCTTTCGCCGTCCCGCCGGTCGGCGCGCTGCGCTGGACCTCCCCCGCGCGGCCCGCGCCATGGGCCGGGGTTCGCAATGCCACTGCGTTCGGGCCGCGCTGCATCCAGGCGATCGGACTGGCGCGCGGCGGCACCGAGCAAAGCGAGGATTGCCTCACGCTCAACGTCTGGGTGCCCAGGGCCGCCAAGAAAGCGCCGGTGATGGTGTGGATCTATGGCGGTGCCTATCTCACCGGCGAAGGCTCTGACCCATTGTTCGAAGGCCACGCCTTCGCACGCGACGGCGTGGTGCTGGTTACCTTCAATTATCGCCTCGGCGGGCTCGGCTTCTTCGCGCATCCCGCGCTGAGCGCTGCCAGCGGCGAAAAACCGCTCGGCAATTACGGCCTGGAAGACCAGATCGCCGCGCTCGAATGGGTTCAGCGCAACATCGCGCGCTTCGGCGGGGATCCGTCGAATGTCACGGTGTTCGGCGAAAGCGCGGGCGGTAGCGCGGTGTTGCTGCTGACAGCGCTTCAGCGTGCGCGGGGGCTGTTCGCCAAGGCGATCATCGAGTCGGGCGGTGCCGGGCTGACGATGGAGGATCGCGCGCAACGCGAGGCACGCGGTGTGACGATCGCGACGCGCGCCGGGCTCGCTGGCGCCAGCGCGAGCGTGGCGCAATTGCGCGCGCTGCCGGTGTCGGCAATCGCGGTCGCCGGCGCGGGGCCGGGGCCGATCATCGACTTGCGGCTGGTCCCGGCGCCGGCTGCGAAGGTTTATGACGCGCATGCGCAACTGCGCGTGCCGATCATGATCGGCGCCAATAGCGGCGAGGATTCGCTGCTGGGTTTCGTGCCCTACCGGTCGGTGCTCGATTGGTACAACGCCCGGGAAGTGGCCGAGTTGCGCGCGTTGTACGGCGGGGAGCACGACGACGAAAAGCTCGCGCATCGCCTCTTCGCCGACGCGCGCATGCTCGGCCCGGCGCGCTTCCTGGCGGCGCGGGCGGCGTCGGACATGCCGGTCTATCTCTACCAGTTCGATTATGGCGCCTCGCCGCATGGCGGCGAGATTCCCTATGTCTTCGAGACGCTGGGCGCGGCGCCCGATCGCGCGGAGGCGGTCGCGCGCTATGTCCATGCCTGCTGGGTCGCGTTTGCGCGCGTCGGTGTGCCGTCCTGCCCGGGCGCGCCGCCGTGGCGGCGCTATGCGGCGGGCGACGACGTGATGATGCGCCTGCAGCAATCGCCCGCCCTCGCGGTGGGATATCGCGGAACGCTGCTCGACTGGCACGACCGCTATCTCGCGCGCCGGCTCGCGTATTTCGTGCCCGGCCCGACCATGCCGACGCAATAGCACGCGCTTTCAGGAGACCGACGATGTCGCCCAACCAACCCGCAACAGTGGCGCCCAAGCGCCAGATGCATCTGATGCTGTTCCCGATGTTCACCGGCGCGCATGTCGCTGGCTGGCGGCATCCGGGCGCCGATCCGGGGCGGATGCACGACGTCGCCTTCCATACGCAGGTCGTCCAGACGGCGGAGAAGGCGAAGTTCGACGCGGTGTTCTATTCCGATGCGCAGGGCTTCCGCACGGTGGTCGGGCGCGACGTGCACAGTCGCAACGACGTGTCGCGGATGGATCCGCTGGTGCTGCTGTCGGCTTTGTCGATGGTGACCAGCCGGATCGGCCTGATCGCGACGCTGTCGACCAGCTATAACGAGCCTTATGCCGCGGCGCGACGCCTCGCCAGCCTCGATCATATCAGCCACGGGCGCGCCGGGTGGAACGTCGTCACCTCGACGACGCGCAACGAGGCGCGCAATTTCGGGCGCGAGGCGCATTACGGCCATGCCGAACGCTATGCCCGCGCCGAGGAATTCGTCGATGTGGCGCGCGGCCTGTGGGACAGCTGGGACGACGACGCCTTCCTGGTCGACAAAGCCGACGGCCGATTCTTCGATCCCGACAAGCTCCACGGCCTCGCACACCAGGGCAAATTCTTCTCGGTGTCCGGTCCGCTGACCACGGCGCGGTCGCCGCAGGGGCATCCGGTCATCGTCCAGGCCGGTGCGTCCGACGCCGGGCAGGATCTTGCCGCGCGCTGCGCCGATGTCGTGTTCATGTCGAACCCGGACATGGCAAGCTCGCAGGATTTCTACGCCGCGTTCAAGACCAAGGTGGCGGGCTTCGGCCGCGATCCCGCCGATTGCAAGCTGCTGCCCTCGATCCAGCCGATCGTCGCCGAGACCGAAGCGCGCGCGCACGAAATCGTCGCCGAGCTCGCCGCCCTGATCCATCCCGACGTCGCGATCAGCATGCTGGAACTGGCGCTCGGCGGCGCGGTCGATCTGCACGGTCTCGACCCGGACGGCCCGTTGCCGGAAATTCTGGAGACCGAGTCGTCCAAATCGACGCGCGCGAAAGTGCTGGCGATGGCGGAGGGGCGGTCGATCATCGAGCTCGCGCGCAAGATCGCCGCGGTGCGCACCAGCTCGGGCCTGGTCGGCACGCCCGAACAAGTCGCCGATCATCTGCAGACCTGGTTCGAAAATGGCGCGGCCGACGGGTTCGTCATCACCGCGCCGTTCCTGCCGGGCAGTCTCGACGCGTTCGTCGACGGGGTCGTGCCGATTCTGCAGCAGCGCGGCCTGTTCCGGACGGACTATGCCGGCGAGACGTTGCGCGACCATCTCGGGCTGGCGCGCCCGGCGAGCCGCTACGAAGCGCAGCCCGAGCTGCACGTCGAACCCGAGATATGGCAACCCGACTGACCGCCAGTCGGCCATTTACCGCGCCGATCGTTGCCGGTCGATCGGGCGGGCGCATTCTGCCGGTTCGGACAAGGGGACAGGCGATGCGCGGCGGAAAATGGATGGGGCTGGCGCTGCTGGCCGGGCTGGCGAGCGGCGCGGTGCAGGCTCAGGAAGCGAAGCATGCGACGCTGACGCTCGACGCCGACGGGACGATCCACGCCGACGGCGTGCGCGTGCCGCCGTCGAACTTGCTCAGCGCCGATGCCCGCGCGCAATTCGCGGCCAGGTTGCAGCAGGGGCCACCGCCGTCGGCGGCGGAAACCGGCGTCGCGAGCGCGCGTGCCGCATCCGACAAGGGGCAGAAAGCGACGCTCGACCGCTGGCTCGCGCTGGCGCCGTCGGACATCACCGCCGTCGTCATGAACGGCGTCCACACCGACGTGGTTGTGCCGAAGACCGGCATCGCGCCGGAAAATGCCGCGCGCGTGCTGATCAACCTGCACGGTGGCGGCTTCAGCGCCGGGGCCAAGTTCGGCGGCCAGGCGGAATCGGTGCCGCTCGCGGCGCGTGGGCGGATCAAGGTGGTCGCGGTCGATTACCGTCTGTCGCCCGAATATCTGTTCCCGGCGGCGAGCGAGGATGTCGAGGCGGTCTATCGCAAGCTGCTCGAAACCTATCGTTCCGAAAATATCGGGATCTATGGTTGCTCGGCTGGCGGCACGCTGACCGCGCAGGCGGTCGCGTGGTTACAGAAGAAGGGCCTGCCGCGGCCCGGCGCGATCGGCATCTTCTGTTCGGGCGCGATGCCCGGTTTCTGGTTCGGCGGCGATTCGGGCGCGCTCGGCTCGCTGCTCAACGCGATCCCGCCGCAGGCCAACCCCAACGACGCCAAGAAGGGCGCGCCGCGTTTCTATCTCGCCGGAGTGGATGCGAACGATCCGCTCGTCACGCCCGGTCTGTTCCCGCAGGTGCTGGCGCAATTCCCGCCGACGCTGATCGTGACGGGCACGCGCGATATCGCGATGAGCAACGCGCTGGTCACCAACGTCCAGCTTCTCCAGGCCGGCGTGGACACGCAATTGCTGGTGTTGGAAGGGATCGGCCACGGCCAGTTCAACGCCTTTGCGGGGAGCCCGGAGGCGCGCGAGACCTATGATATCATTTGGCGCTTTTTCGACAAGCATCTGGGCGCGCGAAAGAGATAACCGCGCCCGGACGAAAAGGAATGGGCGCGAAGTCGCGATCCCTTCTTTCCGGCAGATGAACCGCTCACGGGACAACCGGGGCGGCAAGTCGCGCCCTCCGTCCGTGGATTGTACCGTCGTACCCACAACCTGTCCCAATTGCTTTTCCAAAGCTAGCACTACTTTGGCAGGTTGAAGGAACCAGCTTGAATCGTCGTTGATTCCTGTTTGTCAGTGTAGGCTGACGGACGTACGACGATGGCGGTGGACGAGAGCTGGCGGACCGATCTGGAGCGATGGCTTGAGCCGTTTTTGGCGGGGCTGTCACACCCAGCGCGGCGCAAGATGTGCCCGCAGTACATCGCCGGTCTGATTGGTCCTGGCGACCGCAAGAGCGTGCAGCCGATGGCCGCCCGGGGCGGCGAAGCCGGCTACGATCAGCTTCATCATTTCGTAGCAGCGGGGATATGGGACAGCGCTCCGCTCGAAGCCGCGCTGCTGAAGGAGGCCGACCGGGTGGTTGGTGGCACCGACGCGTTCCTCGTCATCGATGATACGGCGATGCCGAAGAAGGGCCGACACTCCGTCGGCGTGGCGCCGCAATATGCATCTTCGCTCGGCAAGAACGCGAACTGTCAGACGCTGGTCTCGGTGACGCTGGCATCACGCGAGGTGCCGGTGATGGTTGGCCTTCGCTTGTTCCTGCCCGAAAGCTGGACCAGCGATCCGGAGCGCATGGCAAAGGCGAAGGTGCCTGCCAACCGACTGATCGCCCTGACCAAGCCGGAGATCGCCATCGAAGAGATCGACAGGGTGCGGGCCGCAGGCGTGCGCTTCGGCTGTGTGCTGGCAGATGCCGGATACGGCATGAGCGCGCCGTTCCGTCAGGCGCTGAGCGAGCGAGGTCTCTCATGGGCGGTCGGTATCCCCTACCGTCAGAAGGCTTACGCGGCCGATGTTGCCATGATCTTCCCGGTCTCAGGGCACGGTCGCCCGCGGCAGCACCACATCCCCGACAGCAAGTCCGTGGCCGCCGAGAAACTGCTGGCCGAGCAGCCATGGAGATCGGTCAGTTGGCGACGGGGCACGAAGGGACGGCTGACAGCACGCTTCGCGGCGGTGCGCGTTCGCGTCGCCGATGGTCCGACCCAGCGCATCCGCGACATGGGCAACCAACATCTGCCGGGTGAAGAAGTCTGGCTGGTGGGGGAGCATCGCTCGACCGGCGAGCGCAAATACTATCTATAGAACCTACCCGCCAATACGCCGATCAGGATGCTGGCGGGTGCCATCAAGGCGCGGTGGATCTGCGAGCAGGCCCACCAGCAGCTGAAGGAAGAGCTTGGCCTCGACCACTTCGAAGGGCGATCCTGGACAGGGCTACACCGACATGCCTTGATGACGATGATCGCATACGCCTTCCGGGGGACCGCCGCCGCAGCCGAGCATGCCGGCCGTGCGGCAGGCTATCCTCAACCTCTTCGCTAGACCTCCGCCTACACGCTGCCCGCATTGCCATGAGCCGCTCGATCCGCCTCCAACATCCGATCTGCCAAAGTAGTGCTAGGCATCGTGGACAAAGCTTGACCTGAGACTCGCCGGTTGATTCAAGGCTGCCTTTCGGAGGCGGGTGTTGGGCGAGCGTATTGGGGTGTCGGACGAAGAATGGGCGCTGATCGGGTCGCTGCTTCCACCCGAACATGGCCGCGGATGTCGGCCCGCGAGCGACAACTGGCGCTATTTTGAAGGCATGATGTGGATGGCGCGGTCAGGGGCGCAGTGGCGCTTGCTGCCGGATGAGTACCGCAAGTGGAACAGCGTGTTCCGGCGCTACCGTCGCTGGGTCGAGACCTTGGTGTTCGACGCCCTGCTGGAGACGCTGGCCGAGATGGTGGAGCGCGATACCGGCGCCGACATGATCGACAGCACGGTGGTCCGGGCGCATCATTGCGCCGTCGACCTAAAAAGGGGATCAAGCGGCCCAGGGGCTTGGCCGGTCGCGCGGCGGCTTCACTACAAAACTCCACGCCCGCTGCGACGGACACTAACGACCGCTCGGCTTCGTCTTGACGCCGGGGCAGACCAACGATGTGAAGGGCTTTGGCCCGTTGTTCCGGATGCTCGGCGACCGCATCGAGGCGCTGCTCGCGGACAAGGGCTACGACGCAGATGCTATCCGCACGGAGCTTGCCGCGGCGGGTGTTGAAGCGGTCATTCCCACCAAGAGCAATCGCCGCATCCCCATTCCGCACGATCGCATCAAATACCGCTGGCACAATCTCGTCGAGCGCCTTTAGCAAGCTCAAGAACTGGCGCCGCGTTGCCACCCGATACGACAAAAATTAAGGAGTCATACCTCGGCTTCGTCACGCTCGCTTCAATCAAGCTATGGCTACCCTTTGTCCACGATGCTTAATAGGTGACGACCAGATTGCCGATCGTCGTCAGGGCGTGACCGGTTCTCTCGGTGTAGGAGGTCGGCGTCGGATGATTGTTGTAGCCTAGGCCGAGCCCGAGGCTCACGCCGTGCGTGATCCGCGCGGTGTAGGATACGGTCGCTGACTGGCATCGCCGTGCGCGAGACCGCCGCTGCGCCGGACGGCGCTGACATAATCCTTGCCGAACACATTTTCAGCCAGGATCACCGAGATCATGTCATGCGGACGATTGGCGAACATGCCAGTGCCGAACCCTAAAGGTCGATCCGTGGCGGCTACATCCGAGCATTTGCCGTCTGCAGGCTGACGCCTAGGGCGTCTGCTTTTATCCGATCCCGCCGTTCTCACGCGACTATTTTAGTGACAGCTACGTCCCGACACAGGCCAATCCGAGCGCCGGGCGGAAGCGACCAAAGCAGTCGATCCGCTACATTAATGAGCGACTGCTTTCGGGAAGCGGCAAGGCCAGCGAGAGTAACCGGGAATGGGTCATGTGGCATCAATGCCTATTCAGTGCGTCGGAGCAGGTCGACCAGGTGCTGCTTCCAGAACCGGGCAGCGGTGTGCTTTCCGTGGCCGCGCGTGTCGATTTACCAAGCAGATCTGCTCGCGCGGTTCCATGCGTGGGAAGACGGTGTCATGCTGTCAAGCGCGGCGGCCTTCGCAGCGATGTGGCGGGCGATCCCGCTGCTCCGCCCGCTCGGGCTGCCGGCGCGGCAACCGTGGGTGCAGATGCTGCTGGAACGCGGCTATCGCGGTTTCCCGCGCGTCCGACCCCGCCTTCAACGCCTAGCGCGGGTGGTAGCGGGATGAGGCTGCGCGATCACGTGCTTAACGCCGCCTTGGCGGCCAGATCCGTCGGGCCCGGTGCAATCGCCGATCGCCGATCACCGCCCTCGACTTGTTCGCATGAGCGACGTCGTGATCGGTGAGATGACCAAAGCGGGTCCGTACGATTTCGGCGATCGAGACTTTGCAGAGATACTGCGCGACAGGGCATGGACATAACCGCCGATCAGACTGCGTGGCACATACCGCCGGCCGACTGAGTGTTCGTGCAGCGCAAGACGAGCACCACCGCGCTTCTCCTGAAGGCGCGCTTCGGTGTGCGTCCAGGCAAAGATCATCCGGAGGCAGATTCTTCGTTCGGCCACAAGCGGTACCGCTCGATGTTTAGCCGACGATCTTCTCACGGATCACCGCGCCCCACATCAAGGCAAAGGGTTCTTTCTCAACATCTTTTCAGAACACGGCGTGATCGCCACGTTCTGGCGCGGCCTCGCCAACCAATACTGCCCGGTAATAGTCGAACAGGGTCTGGCTGCCGGTCGATGGTGTGGCCGCGGCGTCGTATCGCCCGGTCGCGGGGTCCAGGACCAGCATGGATTCGGTCGCATAATAGCGCCCGATCCGAGCCAGCTCGGCCTTGGCGGCGAGCGGCGGGGCAATGCGGCCAACGGCGGATAGGCCTGCGACAATACCGTCGAGCAACCCGACGGGCACCGAGCGAAACTGGGGCCTGCGGTCGAGCAGCGCGAATAGCGCCTCGCCCTGCTGCCTTGGCGTGATCGCCTCGCCCGAGCCACCGATCGGCAGTATCCGGTTCCAGCGCTCCTCGACCTCCAGGCACGCAGCGATATAGGTGCCCAGATCGTCGTCGCTGATCGGCTTGCAGGCCGTCAGAGTGCCGTCTCCGAAGATCAGAAAGGGCCGCCCCTTGCGCACGCGTTCGATCTGGCCCGACAGGGATTTGAAATAGGCGGTGGGCCGCACAATCGAATAGCGCAGGCCCGATTCGATCAACGCCGCCTCGAATGCCAGCTTGGCATTCGGGAAAGCAAGAAGCGGCTTTTGCACGCAAATGGCGGACAGCAGCACGAAGTGGGTGACGCCGACCTGCTGCGCCGCCACCAGGGCGTTCAGGTGTGCGCGGTGATCGATCGCCCAAGCGTCGTTGGGCTCTCCCGTGCGCGACGCCATGCACGACACCACTGCGTCGAACCGCTCGCCGCCAAACCCGGCGTGAGACAGCAATGCGGGGTCGGCGAAGTCCACTATCTTCACCAACACGCCCTCAAACGAGCGGGCGTGGTCTGCTGAAGCAAGACGTCGGTCGCCGCTTTTGGCTCGGACGAACGCGACCACATCGTGCCCTTGCCGCACGAGGGCTGCGGCAGTCGCGCGACCGATCGTACCGGTCGCACCGAGCAAACAGACACGTCGCCGTGTCGTGGACCCGGCTGCACGGGATGTCTGGGTCTCCGTCTCCATTGCCATCCGAGCGCGCCCGTTATCCTCAGCTAGCGTCAGCATCCCACAAAACCGCGGCGAAACCGGGCGCGCCATAGCGCCGACTTCGAAACCGGTAGCTTAAAGTGCCTGCAGCAAGCAGCGAAACAAAGCAGAATCTCTAACGTGAACGAACGGCAGCTATCGGCAAGCGAGCAGTTCCGTCCGAGCGTCGGTTTTTGGGTCGTCGCTGCAGCGGCAGATGTCGACCAAAATAGGCCGTTCCGATCCCGCGCTCGGCACGTCAGCTCACGCCGAAAGCTGCCGGTCAGCTTCAAAGAGGATGGCGGCACTTGGTTCTCGGCAATATTTCGTGGCGCTGATCTTTGCATGAACGTCGTCGCTCACGGGGGCGAATGGCACCAAGATCCGGTTACGCAATGCCGCTAAACGTGAAAGTCAGCGCATCAGTCGATCTTTTCGCATACGCAGCGTAACGACGACGCCGCCGAGAGACCAATTGTAGGCGATTGAACCGCCCCGCTGAGCAGACATGCTGCGTGATACCGTAGCCTCCGACGCCGGCGGGTTCGGCGACGGGAGGGCCGCCACGTTCCGTCCAAACGACTGATCTGCCCCCCGCTGAGTGGCCCAGAGATTATGATAGTCTGGACCACGAAAGGGACGACGAATGCCGAGCAAGAAGCACAAGCCGGAAGAGATCATCGGGAAGCTGCGTGAAGTTGAGATTGTGCTGGCACAGGGGTCATCGACTGCGGAAGCATGTCGGCGGATCGCGGTCAGCGAGCAGACATATTATCGCTGGCGCAAGGAGTATGGCGGTCTGAAGACTGACCAGGCCCGGCGCATGAAGGATCTGGAGAGGGAGAACCTTCGGCTTCGAAGGGCGATCTCGGACCTGACGCTGGACAAGCTGATTTTGCAGGAGGCAGCCCGGGGAAACTTCTGAGCCCCGCGCGGCGAAGGCGCTGTATCGATCATGTGCAACGAAAGCTTCCGGTGTCCGAGCGACGGATCTGCCGGGTGCTGGGCCAGCATCGATCGACGCAGCGCAAGGTGCCGCGCGGGGCGGATGACGAACAGGCGCTATCGGAAGACATTATCGCGCTGGCGAAGCAATATGGTCGCTACGGCTATCGCCGGGTGACAGCGTTGCTCTGCCATGCGGGCTGGACGGTGAACCATAAACGGGTCGAGCGGATCTGGCGGCGCGAAGGGCTCAAAGTCCCGCAACGTCAGCCAAAGCGTGGACGGCTTTGGTTGAACGACGGATCGTGCATCCGGCTTCGACCGGAATATCCGGGGCATGTGTGGGCGTACGACTTCGTCGAAGGCCGCACGCATGATGGTCGCAAGTTCCGTATCCTGACCATCATCGACGAGGCCAGTCGGGAGTGCCTGGCGCTGGTTGTTGCTCGTCAGCTCAAACATGAAGATGTGCTCGCCGCACTGGCGGACCTGTTCATCGCACGGGGCCCGCCGGCACATATCCGGTCGGACAATGGCGCCGAATTTATCGCCAATGCCGTGCAGCAATGGCTCGGCCAGATCGGCGTGAAGACGCTCTACATCGCGCCGGGATCACCATGGGAGAATGGCTATAATGAGAGCTTCAACGGGTCGCTTCGCGACGAACTGCTCAATGGCGAAATCTTTTACAGCCTCGCCGAGGCAAGGGTGCTGATCGAGGCATGGCGCCGACATTACAACACGGTCCGTCCACACAGCAGCCTCGGCTACCGACCGCCGGCCCCGGAAACGGCTTCACCGCCGTATCTGGCCTCCGGCTCCGCTTCGCTCCCCCTCCGCCCGGATATGGCGGCGGCGAGCATAATCCACTAACAATCAACCCGGGCCACTCGACGGGGGCAGGTCACGACAACGGCGTCGGTTTCTTCCGAGGAGCATGCGATGTCGAGCGTACCAGTTGGCGACCATAATGCGCCATACGTAAGGGAGTTGGTCGCCAGCTCGTGGACCGCCGCTGCTTCCTCCGGAAGAATTAGGAGTGCCGCTGGAGGTGCTATCATCGCATATCAGGTCATACTCCCGACGCCACCGTCACGGATTAGGCCTGACCGGTGGAACGCTCCAGATCGCCGGTCCAGCTTTCGCCGCGCCACGCGACATGCTGATCTGGCCGGACGAGCGTCAGACCAGCATCGTAAAGGGTTCTGACTGGCACTCCATCGGGGCGAACCACTGCTAAGGGTATCCCGAGGTCGAGGCTGTCGGCGAGGGCTTTGTCGATTTCGGATTGCGAGGCATCATCGGCCACGACCAGCGAAAATCCGGCGCCGAACAGGTCGTACAAAGAGCGGCCATCGGGAAGCCATGCATGCGGAGCCAGGCAGCCCGGTCGCGCTTCGGGACGGTAAACTTCGCTGTTGTGCTCGCCTCGAGCACCATGTTCCTCGACGATAATGGGCGAATTCGCATAGCAGAGGCCGAGCACGGTCCCGAGCGTGTTGAATTCCCGCCCTTTGGACGCGGCGATGCCTGCTCCGGCCTTGGCACGGATCGCGTCACCTTCAGGCGTATCGTCTTCGATTTCGGCGGGCGGCGGCGCGACATAGATCGCGTAATTTGCCATGGCCTCGTCGATCACCGCACGGTGAACCGGGCGACGCTCAGTCTCGTAGCTCGCAACCAAATTGGGGCCGCCCCATCCTTGAAGGGTCGCAGCTATTTTCCAGCCTAAGTCGACGCCGTCGCCGACTCCCATGTTCATGCCATATCCGCCCGCGGGCGGATGGAGGTGGCAGGCATCCCCCGCCAGAATGATGCGCCGGTCCGCGTAGCGATCGGCAAGGAGCTCGCTCGCTGTCCAGGCATCGGCGCTCAGGATCTCGTACGGCAGGTCGAGACCGGTTCTTTCACGAATGAGTGTCGCGGCTTGCTCGTCGGTAAGCGTTTCACCGGCCTTCGTGCCGCCCGGCATGAAAGCCCAGACGTCATCCTTGTCCATCGGGCCGATCGCGCTGAACCCGTCCTTGCCGATCTGCCAGTAGATCACAGCAGGTCCGTGGGCGTGCGCTTGCGACAGACCGGGCGCGCGGAAGATGATGTTGTAGTGATGCGAAAGCCCGTACCGACCTTCCATTTTTGCACCAATAAGGTCCCTAACTTTGCTGCGCGCGCCATCGGCACCGATAAGATAGCGGGCCGTAATCGAAAGTGATTCGCCTGCCGAGGACTGCAGGCTGGCCGTAACGCCTTTCTCGTCCTGTGCGGCCGTCACAAAGCTGGTGTCGAACCGCACCTCCACGCATGGAAGCGAGCGCGCCTTTGCCAGCATAATCTTCTCGAGCGTGTATTGCGGCACCCACTGTGCGTGCTCGGGGTAGAGGTACGAACGATCGGGTGACGCGTTGAACGCGTCGGAAAAGCGGGCGAGTTCGTGTCCGGCCAAGCGTGTGACGAAGACCATGTCGTTCGGATAGTCGATCCCGAACGGCGCTTCGGCCGCTAGCGCATCGGCAATGCCCCACCGGCGCAAGTGCGTCCGGGTCCGTACATTGCTTGTCTTGGCGCGCGGTGCCACGCCGACGCGAGCATTCCGCTCGACCAACAAGACGCGGACGCCGCGCAAGCCGAGCTCGATCGCAGCGGCGAGCCCGACTGGGCCCGCGCCGATAATCAGCACATCGGTGTCGATAACGTCGGTCATCAGTAGGGCTGCCCAAGCGAAGCAAACGCCTTTGTGAGCAATGCCACATTTTCGGCGGGGGGCGCCTGCTGCTGCTCCATTCGTCCAAGCCCGACACTCGTGTCGACCACCAGTTTTACACGATCGAAACGGCGCTTCATGAAGGCGTCGAGCGCCTCGGGAAGGGTCGCTGCAGCGGCGACCGATTGGCCGAGCACGACCGCATCCTCCAGCGCCATGCCGCCGCCCATACCCATATGAGCGCTGGTCGCGTGCGCGGCATCTCCGATCAGAAGTATTCGGCCCTTGTACCATGAGTCCGGCAGCAGGAGCCACTCGAACGGTCGACCGATCAGTTCCGAGCTTTCGTTCAGGCGACTGCGCAATTCCTTGATTGCCGGCGCTGTCATCGAGTCGAGTAGCGCTGTGAATGTTGTCCGCACTTCTTCGCCGGAGAACCAACGCCACTCCGGCAGATTGATGACGGCGGCCACATAGACCACGCCCTGCGGTAGATAATAGAAGCCGAGGCGGCCTACCGAGGACGCATACCAGCCCTCGTCCTGCACCGGCCCACCCGGTGCCATCCAGCGGATGCTGAGCTGTCCGGCAAACTCGGGCTTGAGTGCTTCGGGGAAGACCATACTGCGAATTTTGGAGCCGATGCCGTCTGCCGCAACGAGCAGATCGTATGTCCCGGTCTCGCCATCGCTGAACGAAACGGTCACACCGTCCGCACCATCTTGGATTGTTTCGTAACCCACCCCTTTTCGAACTCGGACGCCCAATCGATCGGCCGCTTCGTGCGCGATCCGCAGGAACTCCGGGCGGTACACCCCCACGGCCGGGACGGCGCCAGGCCATGACGGCCGCTGTGGGCCCGGGTTGATGATCTCTCCCGTCGCCGCGCTGCGGATCGAGACGGCTGTGCTGCCAGGTTCGTCCGGCCTGCCTGTCGCACGAACCTCATCGTAGATACCCAGATCCACCAGCGCCATCGCCGCCCGGCCAGAGAACGCCAGCGATGCTCCAAGCGGCTCGGCGGCCAATTCGATCACGTCGACCTTGACGCCCTGCTGAGCCAACGCAATCGCTGCGTTCATCCCTGCAATACTGCCGCCGACGACAAGCGCCGTTGCGATACAAGCCATAGGTCAAATCTCTCTTTTTTTTGGAAAAGTGTCGAATTCGGTGCGGCGGAACTGCTCGCTGCCATCGGCCATGATCGGGTTGCCGTGCATGACCAGCACCTTGTCGAAGTCGAATGTGGCGAGCTTGGCGAGGCTAGCCAGCGCGAGCTGAGGGTCTTCGGTCCCGATCGCCAACTTGAGCCCACCGCGATTGATGCAAGCGTCTGCGGTGAACAGGACGCCCCCATGGCGCCGCCAGAAAAGGGCGATCTGCCCGGCACAATGGCCCGGTACGTGGATCACCGTCATGTCGGGCGCAAAAGGTGGGCTGTCACCATCCTCAAGCAAGCGGTCGACCTTGGTGGGCTCCACCTGACTAACGCGGCCAGCGAGAAGCTTGCCAAGAAGAAGGTTTCGCAGGCCCGGGGATGGCGTCATTGGCGGGCGCATTGTGGTGCCGGCCTCAATCATCGGTGCGTCGATCGGGTGGGCCCAAACGATCGCGCCCGTGTCGCGTTTAAGCGCCGCGGCGTTGCCGATGTGATCGGGATGACAATGAGTGAGAATGATGTGTCGCACGTCAGTTGGCGTCCGGCCCAGTGCACGCACACCCGCAAGGATTTTCTTAGTGCTACCTGGAAATCCAGTGTCCAAGACTGCAAGGCCGTCGTCGGTCTGAAGGATGTAGACGTTCACGAGCCCCGGGATGAGAGAAATTTCATCGGTCAGTTGCTTCAATGCCATGATGCCGATCCTCGCTTGAAAAAGGGCGCGGAAAGGGCTGGATGCCAGGCGCTCATGAGTCGAGGCAGGTGGCGTCCGCGCCATCAAGCCATTGCTTCATTCGCTTCGTCAGCGCTTCGATCGCCGGGCCCCTTGTCCCAGGTAATCCCTTGTCGACCGTGAACCCCAGTATGGTCTGAAGATAGGCAAGGTGACGATATCCAATGGGAAACGACCGTAGCAGTTTTTCATCCAATGAAATTACGGCGGCAGGGCTTACCGGCGTCATGCGGTCCAGTTCATAGACCGGCTGGCGGAGCACCAACCCCCAGCGCCCATTGCGCTTTTCGAAGGCATCGACGAACCGGCCCAGGCACGTCACATCCACTTCGACGCCGTCAAGGTCGCCTCGCTGCACTATCTGCATTTTCGACTGAGCGACGGCGCGGTCCCCCTGAAGATCGATGCTGGTGCCACCCAGCGAATGAAGACCAATCATTCCAGCGTCGAAGGCTTTTCGGCACCCGGCGATGAAGTCAGCAGCGTTCGCCCGGAACCAGGTAGCGACCATGCGTCCGTCGTCATGCCAAACGGTCGCAAACCGATCCCAATCGCCAGCATCACGCCAGATGATCCAGTTCTGAAGCAGATCGCGGATTTCGGACCGGTCCTGCTCGGTATTAGCCGAGCGCTGATCCTCATCCCAATCGGCAGTTTGTTCGCTCGTGTGCGTCATTACCGGCCACCCTCCCGAGGCTTTCATCGTGTCGGCGCATGATCGTTTTGACCATAGTCACCGGCGCGTACCTATTCCCCCGTACATACTCATTGAGGCACCTCGCTAGGAGATGCGAATTGCGCAAGGTTGTTACCGGCTGGGTATAGGGTAAGGTGTGTGACTGGCCATCAGCTATCGGACGCCTAATGAAGCTGCACCACCTGCGAAACGTAGTCGCTGTCGTCGACCGCGGAAGCCTGCGCGCGGGCGCTAAGCACCTCGGGCTTGCGCAGCCCGCCGTGTCGCGCAGCATTAAAGAACTCGAGCAAGAACTCGGCATCATCTTGTTCGAGCGGAACAAGTTCGGAATGACGCTTACGCGAGCGGGAGAAGTTTTCGTTCGCCGCGCTCGGGGTATCCAAGCCGAGTTCGCACGAACATTGGAAGAGATGGAGCATTTGAAAGGCGAAGACCGCGGTACGATTACCGTCGGCTGTTCGAGCGCTGCGCTCATAGCGATGGTGCCGACGATTGTCAGCCATTTTCACGTTAAATATCCCAACATCAGAATAAAGCTTGTCGAGGGCTCACTACCGATGTTGGAGACCGAGATACGGGACGGCCTCGTCGAGTTGTACTATGGGCCGGTTGCCACGGGATTTGTCGATCCGGCGTTGCTGATCGAGACGCTGTTCGAAAACGAGCGGATCATTATTGCCAGACGGGATCACCCGCTGCGCTCCGCGACGACCCTTGCGGATCTGGCCGGCGCTTCCTGGGTAACAACCCCGATGACGATCGACAGCGACAACGAGGTCAATAGCGTCTTCGCGGCAGCCGGCCTGCCGCCCCCCCGGATCGTAATGCAGGCGTCCTCAGCGATGAACCTCGCCGTGGTTGTCGCCACATCCGATTTGCTTGCACCAGTAGCCCAGCAGTGGATGGAACTCGTCAATGCGACCGGTATGATGGAACGTATTCCTGTCGGCGAGATATCGAAAGCGCCGCGAATCTGCGCGGTGCGCCGGGCGAATATTCCTCTTACGCCCGCTGCCGAGTTCCTCAACGATCTCGCCAATAGGGCAGCGTCGACCTATGCGCATAAATTGCGCAAGGCCCATTGACCGAGCCGGCGTGGCTTAATCTAATGCTCCTTCAAACGTCGTTTGATACGAACATCAGCGCGTGCCCTATACCCTACAGGTAACAACGTGCGGTAAATGCCATCTTTGCCCCTTTGCGGCAGGATTGCATGACGCGGATCATCGGGCGGTGCAATTGCTAGGTTGAGGGTAACCTCCGACCAGCGCGACAAGCCGCTGACGGACCGCTTTGTTCGGAGCGGTCGGCGTAACAAGCCGCAAAAAGTGGCGAAAGAGGAGGGGATATGACCGTTTCGCGCAAGACTTGGCTGATGCTTTCGGCCGCAATCGTGGCTTTTCCGGCTGCAGCCACCGCCCAATCTAAGCCAGGCCAAGTCGAGGTCCCGCAGTCAGATCAGACGACGACTGCAGCTCCGGGAGCGGCTGGCTCTACATCTTCGACAACATCGCCGCAGGGCCCGTCTCAGGTGGGGCAATCGCAGGCGTCGCAGTCTTATGCGGAACAGGATGGCCTCCAGGACATCATCGTTACCGCCCAACAGCGCGGCGAGAACCTTCAGAAGGCGGCGGTGCCGGTGGCGGTGGTTTCGGGGGCGGATCTGCTCAATTCAGGTGTTCGCGGCATCGATACCTTGGGCAAACTCGTCCCATCCCTAGTCGTCGCCGGTGGTGGCCAGGGCAACCTGATCTTCATCCGCGGCGTTGGTAATTTCTCTTTCATCGCAAGCTCTGATCCCGCCGCCGCCTACAATTTTGACGGTGTCTATGTCGGGCGCTCGAGCGCAACCTTCGGAACCTTCTACGACCTCGAGCGGGTCGAGGTACTGAAAGGTCCACAGGGGACTTTGTACGGTCGGAATGCAACCGCGGGTGCGATCAACATTCTGCCGGTCCAACCTCGCTATGGCGAGAACTCGGGATACGCTTCGGCGAGCTACGGAAACTACAACGAGGTTCAAGCCGAAGGCGCAGTGAACATCGGCCTAGGCGAAAACGCGGGTTTAAGATTGTCCGGCACATATACGCGCCACGACGGCTATTTGAATGACGGGACACAAACC
Organism: Sphingomonas sp. AAP5; assembly: GCF_004354345.1. NCBI lineage: Bacteria > Pseudomonadati > Pseudomonadota > Alphaproteobacteria > Sphingomonadales > Sphingomonadaceae > Sphingomonas > Sphingomonas sp. AAP5. The sequence goes on from NZ_CP037913.1 coordinate 1,033,371, forward strand.
GATGACTCAGCGGGAGTGCGTGCGCAGCTGAAAGTGGCCCTGACGCCCAACCTTACGGTACGGATCGAAGGCGACTATGCCCAACAGCGGGGAATCGGAGGCGGGTCCAGTTATGTGGGCAAATATGCCTTCAATCCGGGCACGGGGCAGTATGTAGTTACCCCCTCCAATCTTCCGAACGACGAAGGCCTTTTCACGACTGCAGCGCAGGCTTACCGAACGGCGAACGGCACGGCGGGCTCCATTGCCGGCCGCCTTCTTGATCCTCTCGCCGTTCGACCGTTCCAGCACAACGATGTTTATGGAATCGCGTATCATGTTGATTGGCGAACTCCAATTGGCACGTTCAGTGTCGTGCCCGCATGGCGGCACGCGCGGAAAGACAATCTGAATACCGAGTCCGGTCAAGAGATCGGCAATACCCAAGAGGCCAATCAGTATTCGATTGAAACCCGCCTTGTAAGCAACGGCGGGGGCTTGATCGAATATATCGTTGGAGCCTATTACTTCAGTGAGGGTATCAAGGATGACATTCACAATTCGGCGGGTTCGGTTGCTAATTTCCAGAAGAGCAATTTCACGACGCACTCTCCCTCTGCTTATGGGCGACTAACACTCCATGCAACCGATTGGCTGCGATTCACGGGGGGCGCTCGATACACCGAGGATCACAAGCGCTTCTTCGACAACGACTTCCGTACGCTCGCAATCGTTTGCGTCCTACCAACGGGCTGCCCGACCGCCCCACTGCTTCCCTACACCCCGACCTTCGCGCAACAACCCAATGCGCCCGCCGTCAGCGGCGGTCGCAATGTGGTTGCGCCGGGTGTGTTGGAGGCTCGCGCCGACAGCTTTCCCAGTGGCTCGCTGGACACAAGCAAGGTCACCTATCGAGGCGCGATCGAGATCGACGCAGGCCCACGGTCGCTTCTGTATGCCAGTGTCGAAACCGGCTATCGGGCAGGCGGGTTCAATGCCGCAAGCACCTATAGCCCGGAGAATATTACCGCCTTTACGGTCGGGTCCAAAAACCGCTTTCTTGATAACAAGCTACAGCTCAACCTCGAGGCCTTTTACTGGAAATACCGCGACCAGCAGCTCACGTATCTCGGGATCGATCCGACAGGACGACTGGGCGTTCTGACCGCTAATGTCGGGCGATCCACGATCAAGGGTGTCGAAGTCGAAGCCCGCGCTTTGGTGACTCCGACAACGACGCTTAGCGCGAATGTGCAGTATCTCGACGCGAAGTATAACAGCTTCGGCTACCTGTCGCCTGCTCCCCCGTTTAGCGGATGCGGAGTACAGGCGTCTGGGACGCTCTTCTCGGTAAATTGCTCGGGCAGGCCGTCTCTCAATTCGCCGAAGTGGACTGTCAACCTTGGTGGACAGCAAGTCATACCGTTCGGGGACTATCAGGTCGTTCTCGATGCAGACACGCAGTACCGATCCGGTCGATATACGGGTTTCGAGTATATCGCACAGGAGTATGTAAGTCATAGCTGGGTGACAAATGCTTCCCTTTCGTTTGGCGCGAAAGATGGAAAGTACATCATTGGAGCCTATGTCCGTAACATCACGAACAGCCGTTATCAGATCTACGGTACTCCGGTGCCGGCGACGAATCTCATCATCAATATCGTTGCGCCGCCGCGGACCTACGGGTTGCGGTTATCGACGAAGTTTTGACGCCGAACAAAAGCTGAGCGTTGACGCGACCGAATTCGATTAAGTCAGCATCGAGGATAGAACATGAAGTTACTGCGATATGCGGCCGAGGGTGGGGCTGGACTTGGCGTCCTGCAAAGCGGGCATGAAGATAAGGTCGTGCCTTTGACGTCGCTTGCACACGACTTCCCGACGATGCTCTCGATCATTGAAGGAGGCGAAGCGGCACTTTCCAAGGTGCGCGAGCTTGCGGGTGTGGGAGAAGGAGCTATCGACCTGGCCGGCCTTCGGTTGCTCGCTCCGCTTGAGCGACCGGGCAAATATCTCGCAATCGGTATGAACTACGCCAAGCACATCGCAGAGGCCAAGCGCCTTGGACAGCCGACACCGGATAGCCAATTCTGGTTCAACAAGCAGACTAGCTGCCTGTCCGGCCCGTTCGATGAGATCGATCCAGGCGTAACCGAACAGCTGGATTATGAAGCCGAGCTCGGCGTGGTAATCGGGCGCGCGGCAAAGGGCGTGACGGAAGATCAGGCCAAAGACTATGTTTTTGGCTACGTCGTCGCAAACGATGTGTCGGCACGTGATTGGCAGAAGCGATCGCCGACGTTCACCCTAGGCAAATCGTTCGACACGCACGGGCCGATCGGCCCGTGGATCGTCACGGCGGACGAAATCCTCAACCCGCACGCGCTCCAACTTCGCTGCCTTGTAAACGGAGAGGTTCGCCAGGACGCCAATACGAGCGAACTGGTGTACAACGTTTGGCAACAGATCTCGTACCTCTCGACTGCATTCACGCTCAATCCTGGTGACCTTCTGGCGACGGGTACGCCGTCAGGTGTCGGTATCGGGATGCAGCCGCCGCGCTTCCTGAAGCAGGGCGATGTCGTCCGCTGTGAAATCGAAGGAATTGGCGCAATCGAGAATCGAGTCGGCGGACAGTGACGTGGCCACTGTCATTTCTGGACCTCGTGCATATACGAAGCGTTACGTGACGACCTCGTCAGTCAACGGGACATCGGACAATCCCTTGGATGACCTTCGAATGCGTCCGCGCCAAGTCTTGGTGCTTGTTATTGCTTTGTTGCTCGCGGCGCTAGATGGGTTCGACGCCTTGTCCATGTCGTTTGTAGCGCCGGTACTCGGGCGCGAGTGGCATCTTAAAAAGGACGTGCTTGGGCTGTTGCTGTCGAGTAGTCTGGCAGGGATGGCGGTTGGCGCCGTCGCGTTGTCTCCACTGGCGGACAAACACGGCAGACGCGCGATGGTTCTCGGTGCCGTTGCCCTGCTGACGATCGGCGCCGGCGTGAGTGCTGCGGCAGGATCGGCGACAATGCTCGCGGCTGCCCGGTTTCTTACTGGAATTGGCATCGGCCTGATGGTCGCGATGACGACGCTGATTTCCGCAGAATTCACCAACGTACATCGACGCTCGATCGCAATTGCAGGCGTTGCGACGATGGGGTTCCCCATTGGAGGTATTTTGGGTGGGCTCGCTTCCTCGATAATACTGAAAGCGGCAACCTGGCATTGGGTGTTTCTGACCGGCTCAATCGCCGGGGTCGTGCTCTTCGTCATCGTCTCCCTCACATTGCCCGAATCTCCGGCCTTCCTGGCCACCCGCCGGGCACCCGATGCGCTCGAGACACTGAATCGGGTGCTGTCTAGCCTTGGTCAGCCGACCGTCTCGACGCTGCCCTCGACGTCAGATCGTGGGCGGAGATCTTATCGCGCCCTCTTTGCGACCGAGATGAGAGGGACTGTTACGCGCCTAACTGTGATCTCGATTCTCATCGCTACGTCATCCTATTATATCCTTACTTGGCTGCCTCAGATTGTGGTGGACTCAGGCTTTACCCCTGCACAGGGTAGTTTCGTTTCCGCGCTCTCAGGAATGCTGGGCTTTGTCGGCGGCATCGGGTTTGCCGCGTTCGCGTCACGTTTTCGGTCTACTAACGTTGCCGCCATCGCGATGACGGGCGCTGCTCTTGCGCTATCGGCAGTTGGCGTCGTCCCGCCGTCAATTCCGCTGTTCGTGATATCGGCAGGGGTGCTCAGCTTCTGCCTCGCCGGCACGACGGGGCTGCTCTACGCGATTTTGGCCGAAACCTTCCCGCCTAGTTTACGGGCGTCTGGCATGGGGTTCGTCATGGGCGTGATGCGGATCGCAAGTGCGGCCGGACCGACGCTCGCTGGCGTGATGTTTGCGCACGGCATGACACGCGCTGGCGTATCAATCATCTTCGCGATCGGTCCGCTGCTAGGCGCATATCTGGTCGCCTCGATGCGCACGCGATCGAATACGGCGACTCGAGTTCCAGTCGCACTTGGGGAAGCATAGAGCGGTGCGCAGTGTTCCGTTTCGAACCTGGCTTCCTGGCGTTTTCGCGAGGAAACCGATGGCAGTGGCGAAAGACGGTGGCGGCCGACGGTGGTCGCCGGTCTCCATCAGGGCGGGCAGCGCTATGTTGATCGGCCATAACAAGCCCAACAAACGCGACGGCGACCGTTTAGGAGCGTGTACATGACATCCGCGCAATCAAGGGCGACAGGCGCCAATCCGCTCGACCATTACCCCATACGGCGTGGACAGCTGTGGGTGCTGGCAATCGCGATGCTGCTTTCGGCCTTGGATGGCTTTGACGTGCTATCGATGGCATTTATCGCTCCGGCGCTGGGACGCGATTGGCATATCGGGAAGGACGCAATCGGCCTTCTTTTGGCAAGCGGCCTCGCCGGGATGGCGATCGGTGCGTTTGGTCTTTCGCCGTTAGGCGACGTGTACGGCCGCAAGCCAGTCATTCTCGGCGCGCTCGTGCTGATGACATTTGGCACGGCGGTTTCGGCGGCGGCGGGGTCGGTGCCGGTCTTGGCCGCCGCCCGCGTACTGACCGGCGTGGGCATCGGCGCGATGATTGCAATGATGACCCTTATCTCGGCGGAATTCTCAAACAAACGTCGACGCCCTCTAGCGGTCGCTGCCATCGCTACGCTTGGTACGCCGATCGGCAGCATCATCGGCGGTCTGGGAGCATCGCAGATCTTGAAAAATGCAAGTTGGCATTGGGTGTTCCTCGCTGGCACCATCTGCGGCGTCTTGCTATTCATCTTAGTGGCTCTGGCCTTACCTGAATCTCCGGCGTTCCTCGCGTCAGGGCGTCGATCCAATTCGCTAAACCGCCTCAATCGTGTGATGGCCCGCTTGGGCCATCCCGGCGAGCCGAGCCTACCGCCCGCTATTGCGCGCGCACGGGGACTCTATCGACCTTTGTTCGCACGAGAGATGCGGGGCGTCCTCCTGCGGCTGATGGCAACGGGGACTCTGGTCGCGAGCGCTTCCTATTATGTCCTGAGCTGGCTCCCGCAAATGGTCGTCGATGCCGGCTTCACTCCGGCGCAGGGCAGCTTGGTGTCCGCTCTGTCAGGCGTGCTGAGCCTTATCGGCGGAGTGACATTTGCTGCCTTCGCATCACGCTTCGCGCTGACAAAACTATCGGCGATTGCGATGACCGGCGCCGCCGTAGCTCTAGTTGCCGTCGGTCTCGTGCCGCCCTCTCTTCCGTTCTTTATCGTGTCTGCCGGCGCGCTTGGACTTTGCCTCGCGGGTACGGCAGGAACGCTGTTCGCCATCACTGCCGACGCCTTTCCACCGGCGATGCGCGCCGCAGGCGTCGGCCTCGTTATGGGCGGGCTCCGAATCGGCAGCGCCGCAGGTCCGGCGATCGCTGGTCTTATGTTCGCGCATGGCATGACTCGCGCCGGCGTTTCGATCAGCTTCGCTCTGGCACCGTTAATCGCCGCTGCGCTGATCGCCACCTTTCGCCATCGATCCACCTACGCGAACAAAATCTAATCATCTCAGGAGAAGCACGTGCCCGCTCGCAAGGTAATCATCACATGCGCAGTGACAGGAGGGATTCACACTCCCTCTATGTCTCCTTATCTCCCCGTCACGGCCGAGCAGATTGCCGACGCGGCAGTTGGGGCAGCGGAAGCCGGTGCGGCAATCGTCCACTTACACGCCCGCAATCCGCAAAACGGGCGGCCGGATCAGTCGCCTGAACTGTTCGAGCCGTTCCTGCGCAGCATCAAGCAACGTTCGGATGTGGTGTGTAACTTGACGACCGGCGGCGCACCGGGGATGACGCGCGAGGAGCGACTGCGGCCGGCAACTGCGTGGAAGCCGGAAGTAGCGAGCCTCAACATGGGATCGATGAACTTCGGGCTGTTCCCGATGCTCAAGCGCTTCAAAGAGTTTCAGCATGAGTGGGAGCCTGCGATGCTGGAAAGCACGCGGGACATCGTGTTCAAGAACACTTTTGCCGATATCCAATATGCTCTTGAGACGCTGAACGAAACTGGCGCACGCTACGAGTTCGAGTGCTACGATACCAGTCATTTGCACAATCTTCATTACTTTTATACTGAGGGCCTCGTTAAGGGCCCGCTTTTCATCCAGACAGTGTTCGGCCTTCTCGGCGGCATTGGCTCGCATCCAGACGAAGTGATGCACATGAAGCGCACGGCGGACCGCCTGTTCGGCGATCAATATCGCTGGTCCGTGCTGGGAGCCGGACGCAGCCAGATGCCGATTGCGGCGATGGCAGCGGCGATGGGAGGGAATGTCCGCGTCGGTTTGGAAGACTCGCTGTGGCTCGGTGCCGGTAAGCTCGCGGAGACTAACGCGGCTCAAGTAACGCAGGTGCGCAAGATCATCGAAGGTCTGGGCCTCGAAGTGGCGACACCGGACGAGGCACGCGAGATCTTAGAGCTGAAGGGCAGCGACCGCGTCGGCTTCTGACAGCTCTCGGATCTACTTTAGTTTACTAGAAAGCACAGCATGCCATTCACGCCCGCCACTGCCGACATGCGCTTCGTACTCGACCACATTGTTCAAATCGCCGACATGGCCGCGACCGAGCGCTTTGCCGCGGCGAGCGACGATGTTGTCGATGCGGTGCTCGAAGGCGTCGGGCAATTGGCGGCGGGCGAATGGGCGCCGCTGCTGCGCACCGGCGATACCGTCGGCGCGAAGTGGACGCCTGAGGGTGTCGTCATGCCGGAGGGCTTCAAGCAGGCCTATCACGACTATGTCGAGGGCGGCTGGGGGACAATCGGCGTGCCCGAGGCGTTCGGCGGGCAGGGGCTGCCGTTCGTGATCCAGACCGCGGTGCTCGACACGCTGGGCTCCGCCAACATGGGCTTCGCATTGTGCCCGACGTTGACCGTCGGCGCGATCGAGGCGCTGGCGCATCACGGATCCCCTGAGCAGCAGGCGCTGTACCTGCCGCATCTTGCGACCGGCGAATGGACCGGCACGATGAACCTCACCGAGCCGCAGGCCGGCTCCGACGTCGGCGCGCTGCGCAGCACCGCCAAGCCGCTTGACGAGGGCAAGTGGAGCATCAAGGGCACCAAGATCTACATCTCGTTTGGCGATCACGACATGACGCCGAACATCGTGCACCTCGTGCTCGCGCGTACACCGGGCGCGCCGGCCGGGACCAAGGGCATTTCGCTATTCCTTGTGCCCAAATATCGGCTGAACGAGGACGGTACGCCGGGCGACTTTAACGACGTCCGCGTCGTTTCGATCGAGCACAAGATGGGGCTGCATGCTTCGCCGACCTGCGTGCTGAGCTTCGGCGACCATGACGATTGCATCGGCGAACTGATCGGCGCTGAATATGGCGGCATCCGCGCGATGTTCACGATGATGAACAATGCGCGGCTCAACGTCGGCTTGCAGGGGGTGCAGGTCGCGGAAGCCGCCACGCAGGCGGCGGTGGCCTATGCGCTCGACCGCGTCCAGTCTGCGCGCGCCGGCTCGCCCGACAAAACGTCGGTCAGGATCGTCGAGCATCCCGACGTGCGTCGCATGCTGCTGCGGATGAAGGCACAGACCCAGGCGGCACGTGCGCTCGTCTATTACGCCGCCGCGCAGGTCGATCGCGCAGCGCTCGGCGAAGCAGGCGCGCAAGAGCGGCTCGACATCCTCACCCCGCTCGCCAAGGCACACGGCACCGATCTCGGCAACGAGGTCGCCAGCCTCGGCATCCAGGTGCATGGCGGGATGGGCTATGTCGAGGAGACCGGCGCCGCGCAATTCTTCCGCGATGCACGCATCACCCCGATCTACGAGGGCACCAACGGCATTCAGGCGGCCGATCTGGTGGGCCGCAAGCTCTCCATGGCCAAAGGCGGCGTCTTCGCGCAGCTGATCGCCGACATGAAGGCCGAGGCGAAGGATGCCGGGCTAGTGACGCTAATCGACGCATGCGATGAGATCGGCCGCAGCATGGCGCGCCTCGACGTCGACGACAAGCTCGCTGCGAGCTATCCCTTCCTCACGATGCTGTCGGTCGCGACGTGCGGCTGGCTGATGGAGCGCTCGGGCGCGCTGGCAACGGGCGACGACGATTTCGGGAGGATGAAGCGCGCCGCCTGCGCCTTTTACGTCGCGCAGATCGTGCCCGAGGCGCTGGGTCTCAAGGCTGCGGCGACCGCCAATGCCGCGGTCCTGTATTCCGTCGACGCCGAGGCATTTGCGGCATGAAGACCTACACCCAGATCTTCCTCATTTTAACGTTGCCGGGAGCCTAAATCATGCCCACCACCTTTCGCCTTGCTTACGTCGATCTCGCGACACCTTCTCTCGCAAACGCGTCGACCTACTACCGTGACGTAATGGGCCTGAATGTGACCGAGGCGACCGGCACCTCGGCCTATCTCGGGTTGGGGCTGGATCACCACTCGGTAGCGCTGCACCAGGCGGCTCAACCCGGTCTCAGCGCGATCGGCCTGCAGGTCAGTGGCGACGAGACGATCGACGATCTCATCAAGCGCCTCGGTGGGATGGGGCTGGCCCCTCAGGTCAAGCACGATGCGCGACCGGGCGTTCCCGTGCTTGTCGAGGTTACCGACATCGGTGGGCACACCTTCCATCTGTTGCCTGAGATGAAACTGGCAAATGCCGGCTTCAACGGCACGGGCCTCGCACCACTGCGCATGGGCCACGTCGCCATCCTGTCGACCGACGCTCCGCGCTTGCTGGAATTCGTCACCGGAGCACTGGGCTTTTCGACCACCGACTGGTTTGAAGACTTTGTCACCTTCGTTACGTGCAACCGCGATCATCACGTACTCAACGTCATTTCCGCACCGATCGCAACGATGCATCATCTCGCCTTCGAACTGGTTGGTCGAGAGCATCAAATTCGCGCCGCGGACCTGCTGGCGGAGCGGCAAATCCCGACATTGTGGGGCCCAGCTCGCCATACCGCGGGCCACAACATCGCGTCCTATCACTACGGCGCCGACAACGCCCTGATCGAGCTGTACAACGACATGGACGTCTTCGTGCCGGAACTCGGCTATTGCGAGCCGCGCCCGTGGCACGGCGATCGTCCGCAGCGTCCTAAGCATTGGCCGGTCACGTCAATGAGCCGCTGGGATACGCGCTACGAATTCGACCTCGCCGCAGTCGCCTTTGGCATGCCGCAATAGCCGCGGGAGCGACACGATGACCAACCTCGCAAATAGCGCCGAACCCTTCGACATCGTCATTCGCCGCGTCCGGGTTTTTGACGGAAAGGAAGCCTTGCCAGGCTTGCGTGATGTCGGCTTGCACGGTGGCGCTATCGGCGCCGTGTCCGAAGCTCCCTTGCAGGGGCGGCGCGACATCGAGGGCAAGGGCGGATGGATGATGCCGGGCCTCATCGACACCCACCTGCACTTTTTCGATTTCACGGTTGTGACGGATCCAGACTCACTCGCCGAGTTCGTGGAGAATACGGCACCCGTCTTGTTGCAGCAGTTTCTCGCTTGCGGTGTGACGACCATCAAATCGGTTGGCGACCCGACGACCGAGGTGCTCGAACTGCGCGCCAAGCTGGCCGCGGGAACGCTACGCGGGCCGCAAATGCTCACCACTGGCAATGGCCTGACCGGCCGGGACGGTCACCCGGCTTCGACGATTTTCGGGGGCAACCCCTGGTTCCGTGCCCGCGCCACCGGTGAAGTCGACAGTCCCGAAATGATGCGCGACCTCGTGCACCACCTGGCGGATCGCGGAGTCGACGCGATCAAGCTGCTATCCGAGGGCGGATGCTGGTGCCCCGGCTCGCCGAAGTATCTGTGGAAGAACCCGGTTTTCCCCAACGCAGTCGAGCTTGTTCGGCTTCCTACCAAGATACTTCGTGCCGGCATCGAGGCGGCACACGAGCACGGCTTGCGTGTCACCGTTCATACGGTGCAGCAAGATGCCGCCATCGAGGCACTGGAGGCCGGCGCCGACGGACTGGAGCACGGTGTCACGGTCGAGCCGATTACGGATAAGGCGCTCATCGATCTGATGATCGAACGCAAGGCGACCTACGCCTCGACCCTCTGGATCCATGACGCCGTCCACCCGCACACGCGCCCGAACACGAAGCTGATGGCGGATGCCGGAGTGACCATGGTGCTGGGCAGCGACAGCTTCTGCGGGCGGGGGGCATTCGGACAGAACACGATCGAGGAGGCCGAACTGTTGGAAGCGGCAGGCTTAACCCCGCAGCAGGTTCTGGTCGCCGCGACCAGCAACGCCGCGGGCCACCTTGATCGCGCAGATATCGGCACGGTCGCACCGGGCAAGCGCGCCGACCTCATTCTGGTGGCCGATGACCCCTTGGCCTCAATTGGCAACCTGCGGAAGCTGACGCATACGATCTTGAACGGGGAGGTCGTCGTTGACCGGAGTTGATCCGGCGTACCCGACGGGCGTGCAGCCCATCCCCGTGACGGTCGTCACCGGGTTCCTGGGCGCCGGCAAGACGACGTTGCTGAACCGCATCTTGTTGGAATCGGGGTCGCGCCGCTACGCGGTTATTGTCAACGAATTTGCCGAACTCGGCATCGATGGCGACCTGGTCCTGGAAGCGCGGGAGGAAATCGTGACGCTCGCGAACGGTTGCATCTGCTGCAACGTTCGCGGCGACCTGCTGCGGGCTCTAGAATCGATCCTGACGCGCGGCGTGGCGTATGATGCGATTTTGATCGAGACTACGGGGCTCGCCGACCCCGGCCCCGTGATCCAGACATTTTACATGGATCCGGACGTCGCGGCGCGAGTCCGTCTCGATGCGGTAGTGACCGTCATCGACGCCCGCCATTTTTGCCGACAGATCGGGCAAGCCCCCGAAATTGCCGCGCAGATCGCAGCCGCCGACCTAATCCTGCTCAACAAAACCGATTTGCTCCTCTCGCGTGAGGTCGAAAGCGTCGAAAGCGAGGTTCGCGCGCTGAATCCGTTTGCGTCGATCCGGCGCACGGTGAGAGCAGCGTTACCGGCATCCGAGGTCATCGGCCGCAACGCGTTCGATCTCCGTCGCGTGGTCGAGCGGGTGCCGGGCTTTGGCGAGAATCGCGCCCGACACACGAGTGGCATCCAAAGCATAAGCATGGAAGTCGAACGCCCGATCGACCTCGATCGGTTCCTGCGCTGGATCGACAGCGTGATCGCCTTGCAAGGCGAAGACGTCATGCGGGTCAAGGGGATCCTGAACGTTACCGGCGAAGACCAGCCCTTCGTGTTTCAGTCGGTACACCGGATCATGGATGGCGACTTCCTGAACGAAGCAACTTTCCGACAATCTAAGCTCGTCGTCATCGGTCGTAACTTAGACCAGGAGCGAATGCGCCGAAATTTTGCGGGATGCCAATCAAAGGCTGACTACCTCGGTGACCTAACGACCGACGACGCCCCGCGGGCTGATCTGCAAGAGCAAGGTCGAGCACGATTGCAGTCTCACGCACATTAATAGGAATTGAAAATGAGCTCAGGCGAGACGATCCTAAAACAACTATTTGCTGAAGCTCGATCCCAGAACGGATGGAACGCGGAGCAGGTCAGCGATGATGAACTTGCGGCGGCCTATGAAGTCGCCAAGTGGGGCCCCACGTCAATGAACACGCAGCCGATGCGGGTGGTATTTTTGCGATCAACGGCAGCAAAAGAACGGCTCAAGCCGGCGCTTTCGCCGACCAACGTTGAAAAGGTTATGTCGGCGCCGGTCGTGGCGATTATCGCGTATGATTTAGAGTTTTACAAGGAGTTACCTCGAACATTTCCGCACAGGCCCAACGCGCAGGAAATGTTTGTCGGCAATACCGCGCTTGTAGATTCGACTGCTTTTCGCAACGGGTCGCTGCAGGCTGCGTACTTCATGCTTGCACTACGCGCAGTTGGCCTCGACGTCGGACCGATGTCTGGGTTCGACCCTGCGCGCGTCAATGCCGACTTTTTCGCAGAGAGCTCGGTACGAGTGAATTTCATCTGCGGTATTGGACACGGCGACGCCGCCAAAGTTTTCGACCGCTTGCCAAGATTAAGCTTTGAAGACGTGGCGAGCATTTTGTAATGGAGAAGCTTTATCCTGACCCCGCATCCGCGCTTGAAGGCCTGCTGCTCGACGGAATGACGATCTGCGCGGGCGGTTTCGGGCTTTGCGGGGTCCCCGAGCGGCTGATCGACGCAATCCAGGCAGCGGGCACCCGTGATCTGACGATCGCCAGCAACAATGCGGGGATCGACAATGAAGGCCTCGGCAAGCTGCTGCGCAGCCGTCAGGTCCGCAAGATGATCTCGTCCTATGTCGGCGAGAATAAGGAGTTCGAGCGGCAATATCTTTCGGGTGAACTCGAGGTCGAATTCTGCCCGCAGGGTACGCTCGCCGAACGCTGCCGCGCGGGCGGGGCCGGAATCCCGGGCTTTTACACCAAGACCGGCGTCGGCACGCTCGTCGCCGAGGGCAAGGAAGTGAAGGTCTTCGACGGCGAGGACTATATCCTCGAGCGCGGGATCCGCGCCGACCTGTCGATCATCAAGGGGTGGAAGGCAGACGAGACCGGCAATCTAATCTTCCGCAAGACCGCGCGCAACTTCAACCAGCCGATGGCAACGGCGGGGAAGATCTGCGTCGCCGAAGTCGAGGAGATCGTGCCGGTCGGCTCGCTCGATCCCGACGCGATCCACCTGCCCGGCATCTACGTCAACCGGATGATCCTGGGCGCGCCCTACGACAAGAAGATCGAGTTCCGCATGGTCCGCACGAGAGAGGCAGCATAATGGCTTGGGATCGCAACCAGATGGCCGCGCGGGCAGCGAAGGAGCTGCGCGACGGATATTACGTCAACCTCGGCATCGGCATCCCGACGCTGGTCGCCAACAACATCCCCGACGGGATGACGGTGACGCTGCAGTCGGAAAACGGCATGCTCGGGATCGGGCCGTTTCCCTATGCGGGGGAGGAGGATCCCGATCTGATCAACGCAGGCAAGCAGACGATCAGCGAGCTGCCGTCCTCGGTGTATTTCTCGAGCGCAGACAGCTTCGCAATGATCCGCGGCGGGCATATCGACCTGACCGTGCTCGGCGCGATGGAAGTCGCCGAGAATGGCGACATCGCCAACTGGATGATTCCGGGCAAGATGATCAAGGGCATGGGCGGCGCCATGGATCTGGTCGCCGGCGTGAAGAAGATCATCGTCGTGATGGAGCACACTTCCAAGAACGGCGACCCGAAGTTCATCCCCGCGTGCACGCTACCACTGACCGGCAGAAATGCCGTTGGAATGATCGTCACCGATCTCGCTGTTTTTCAGCGTCCAGATCCCGTAACGCCTTTTGAGTTAATCGAAATGGCGCCCGGCGTCACGATCGCTGAAATCGCTGCAAAAACAACAGCACATTTCCGCGTCGAGGGCGCAATCGGCCGTACTTAAACCGAGGCGCAACTCAAGTGAGCCGGGCAGCACTTCTCGATATCGCGATCCGTGAATTCGGGGAGAAAGGCCTCGACGGCGCTAGCACACGCTCAATTGCTAAGGCGGCGGGTACGGCAATGTCGGCGATCACGTATCATTTTGGGGGTAAGCGAGGTCTCTACCTCGCTGCTGCCGAACATATCGCCCGTAGTATGCGAGAGGTTTTAGCTGTTGGCGATTTGTCTGACGGGCAAGATAATGCGCGGTGGAAGATACACGCAATTCTAAATCGCCTTGCTGATAAAATGTTAAGCGATCAGTCCGAGGGATGGTCACTGTTTATCATCCGCGAACAGTTGCGGCCGAGCGAGGCGTTTACTTGCTTCTACAACGAGGCAATCGGCCAGTCGATTTCGCGACTTGCGGCATTGGTTGAACTGTCGACGGGAGCGGCTCCCGATGTGGCTCGCCTGACCGCCGCGCTGTTGTTCGGTCATGTAACTGCGCTCCGTAGCACACGAGCTACCCTACTTCGAGTTCTGGAGCGCCCCACGATGGACGAGGAAAGCATGACGAGTATCAAACGTCGCGTGGCCGACAACACGAACGCAATCCTTGATCAGCTCGCAATCAGAATGTCGGTCCGCTAGCGACGCCCATTTACAGCCTCGATGAGCCGATCGGGCGGTCGCTTGCTTGGCTCTCGGACTGCGCGCATCCGACAGTAATGTGCCGCACAATCTAATTAGCGATAGGACTGATTTCACAAAATGGCTGAGCCACGTTGCGAGATCGGATCGTTCCGACAAGTCCAATTGAAGCAACATTTCGTATAGTCTGTATGCGCCGTATCGAGCGGGCCGCCCGCCTAGATGTATATCGATGATTACCTCGGTCCGCGAACGACCGCATTCGGCAGTTGCGGCCGTTCGATCCGCCCGGCTGAAATGGCTGCTACGTCCCAAATCAAGCCGTTCCGGCGCGCTCGCGACACGAACTCGCGGCCGAAGTTTGGGAATGCTGAAGGGTCTGTAAGTATCGACTTTTGGGGCAACCTTTCCGCTCGCGAAACGGCGCTGGGCGAGATCAGTTGAGGGAGATGGTGCCAAACTTTAACTCGGTTAGATTTTGCTCGTTTGCGCAGCCATGAGGCCCCCAAGGGCCGAAAAGTCGAGCCGCGCGGGTACGTACTGCTCGGCGCTATACGGACTGACGGCGGCGGCGCGCATCGACTGGGGGAGCTTTGCGAGCCAGTTCGCATGCAACCTGGCGCGCGCCGCGGGGCCACACCAAACGGGTACGGTTTGACCCTGCCGCGCTTCATGACGCCAGACGCGCGTGGTGACGAGGAGGTGCGCATGCGGTGGAACGGTTGCTTGACTGCCAGCATGTGTCCTGGCGTGGATCGACCATGCGACCGCGGGACCATGGGCAGCAATACTGCGGAGAGCATAATCGCGGGTCATGGCGATCCAGATCTCAGGGTATTCATTGGCAGGGAGCGTCACGACGACATGCCATGCGCGAACTTCGTCGTCGGCAAGGTGAGCCGTAGATTCGTCGAGTTCGCGCCAGATGCGGCCAGGTTCTTCCGCCCAGCAGGAATGATTTGCTGGAAGCTCGAGCCCGTGAGCGACGAGGTCGTCGCGGTGGCTGTAGTCGATTTGACCGCGGGCGTCGGCCCCGACCCCGCGCGTGATGTAGAGGTAGTTGGCCATCGCACTGGCATGTGTGCAGCGGCGATCACCGCTCATTTGGTGCCAGCCTGCTTTCGAGACAGGCCGGATGCTGACGGGGCGGCGATCGTGCAACGGAAAATTTGTCATGGCGTTCATGTAAATACTCCTTGAGTAGCGTATGCTGTGCCGAAGCCCTGCACCAGGGCCAGCCCCGGCACGCTCGGCGGATTTCTGATTTGGGAGATGGCGAGCTCGGCGCTTGACGATCAGCCGGCTTGTCGGACCTCGCCCGCATGCTCACGAAACGCCGCAAGCGCACGGCGGGCAGGATGCTCATGATCGTCGAAGTCGCCAAAGCTGTTCGCCCAACAGGCCCAACCCCTCGCTGCTTCCCGCATCATCGTGTGCTCCGCCTCTGCGGGATCGGGTAGCAAGGCTGCTGGAAGCTCAGGCACGCAGTCCGGATGCGGGGCGGGGCCACAGAGGCACGGCATTGCGGGTACTGGGGCCTGTTCCATGTGCCACGTCATCGATCGTGGCAGGTCACGCCAACGGCCATCCGGGTCTGCAATCGCGGCAACTGTGCGGGGGTGAAGAGCCGGGTCTATCAATGCTGCAAGGCGCCGCGTCACCGGCCACCAACTGTCCCAGCTGATGATGGCGCCCGACTGAGGTATCCGCTGTTCCAGCCAGTCGAGCAGTGCGGGCATGTCGCCATCGCGCAGGACCTGTCCATGGCTGGCGAACCGATACCCATCGTCCTGGGGCGTGACCGTGAACAGGCCGACCCCGATCAGGGCACGATCGTCGGGATGGTGGCACATCTGATAACAGGTCGCGACGGTTCGCAGGACGATAGCGGTGGCGATAGGTTCGAAGCCACGAGGTTCGTTGGTGTCGAGAAGCATGATAGTCTCCTTTTTTGAGTAAATGACAGGGGCGTGACGGGATGCTGCGCGATGATTGCGCCGCGTTTAAACGGCGCCGATGCGGCCTCGCCGGTTGGTCAGGACTGGGCCGAAGGGAGCGCTTCCAGATGGATAGCCGCAGCGGGAAAATCGGCTGCGCGCAGCCAGGTGGCGAGGTGCCCCTCGATGACCTCGTGGACCCGGAAGCCGAGGCTCGACCTCGCCGCGATCTGGTGCATGGCGAGGCGCCACACGGCGATTACATCAAGTTGCAACGTGTCGACGATCTTCTCGCAGCGACCGGTGCACCAGCCAATAAAGTCGCGGGCAGGATCGGGCGTCGCGCACGGGATGGACAGCTCCGCACAGCACTCGCCGAGCGTGATCGGTTCGCCATTCTTATCGGCGCCCATATCGATGATGGTCCTGCCGCGGCCGCCCAGATTGCGTACGGCAGCGGACGAGCGCGCGCTCGGCAAAGTCTCGAGTAAATGGACACTTTCCTTTAGCTCGAAGCCCGCGAGTGTGGTGCGGTCATCGCCAAGCCGCGTCTCGAGCCAGGCGATCAAGCCTTCGCCCGGGTCCTTCGCGGTGAGTACGGCTGTATGGAGCGCGAAGGTGACGATGCCACCCTGGACAGAGCCGCTGAACGTCGCCGCACCGATGAGCTGCGGGTTCGAATTTTCGAGTTCGTGGCCGACGTCGAGCCGGGCAAAACAGACGGCAGTGATAACATGAGATGCGTTCATGAGGGATGGTCCCGATGGCGCGCGATGCCGCGCGCCGCATCACCGGTCAGGGCGACGAGGTCGACGGCATGCACATTGCGTGATCGCTCCGAATGGAGCAGCGGACACCGTCTTCGAGCGACACGAGACGGTGGAAGAACCCTGGGGCGAAGCTGACTTTCGCCACCTTCCTTTTCCTTTCCCCTGGATCCTTCACTTCGCCTTCTCTTGAAATCTTCGCGACGGGCTGATGCCCGGTGCGGCTGCGCCTTTTCGTTGCTGCTGCTGGTTTTGCAGGCTCAAGACCGGCGGCTACGCAGGTGTTGCGCATCTTACTTTTCCTTATCGTAGGGCTGATCTGGTCCGCACACCCGTTGGTCCATCGTGTGGCCGCGCGACCGGTGCGACGAGGCCAACCAACCCTTGGCCGTCGCTGGATCTAATGTTTAGTTCTGCCACGCGGCCGCAGGTTTCCCCGCGTACGGGAGGTTTTTGAAAAAGCGGAACCAGATGACCGCTTCTGATCCTTTTTGACGTGTTCGGCGCGTTTCGTACTAGGCTTTGCAGCCGCTGCGCGGTCGATCAGTTCACGCAAGACGGCCGGGTGATCGCCGAAATCCTGCGCCGCTTGCAAGGCGCGCAGGTGAAGATCGTCGCAACGTTTCTTGCGCGTCACTGCTGCCTTTCCGGCTTCGCTGTTCGGCGCCGTGTCGAGGTAAAAGTCGGCCTCGTCCTGCCAGCGTGAGAACATCGCCTTAAGGGATGCTGGCATGGTAACCGGGACCACCGCTGCTCGTACGGACCCGCCGCCTGCGGGTGCCAGCTTGCGTTCGATCTCCGTCACGCTCTGCGCGACAGACGCGAGACATTCGACCCGCTCTTCCTGCTGTTCGCGGTATGCGATGGTGAGCATTTGCTGGGCTCCAGGATGTAGAAGACGCAGAAGGTTTGCATCTCTCCAGCTAATCACTTGGCGGATGTCGGGAACGACAATATTATCGACCTGGCTGAGTATCGGCGAGGTGTCTGATGGGGCGATCATTTGCCGGAAAAGCGCGTCCCCCTGCGTCCATCCAGCACGCGCCGCCGCTGCGCCACGCGCACCATATCTGCCTGCTTCGTAGCGCCACATGCCGTTGGAAATCTCGCTTGGCCACGCTGCGCCAGGTTCGTAAACGGTCTTCAGAAGCTCCCCAACCTGGCTGCGAACTGCGGGGTGCTGCATGTACAGCGCGAAGCGGTCGGCGAACGCTTGGTCACCACGCGCAAAAGCGGGCGTATGACGTCTTCCTTTTGTATCGAGCTCCCAGCGCAGGACCGTCGGATCCTCTCGTATCGCGAGCAGGAACGCCGCATATTCCGGTGTTGGATTCCCGTGATCGCCTTGGTGGAAGAGCGATCGGTCGAGAAGATTTTTTCGCCGCACGGCGAGTTTTGCTCGCTCCTTCTGCTGAGCTTGTCGCAACTGGATGAGCAGCATCCCATCACGCATCCCTGCATCGTCGGGCCGCTGCGCAGGCGGAGCGGGAACCGTGGGACCTGCCATCTTGCGCCCGGTATTCGACCTGCTGGCGCCGTCCAGTTCGATGTCGAATGGGACTATTGGTGTCGATGGGCGGGGCACCTGTGTGCGCGCGGGCGCACGCACGGCCGCCTTTGTCTCGGCCAAGCCACTGGATCCCGTGTCAAGAGTGGCCAGGCTATGCTTTGCGTCAAAGAAGGGGCGGGGGGGAGTCGCCTCGGCCAAGCCCGGCGTTCGTTTGATGCGGTCGGATTGTCTCTCAATAGCGGGGCGCGGCAGAGCGCGGCGAGCACCGTTTATGCTCTTTGAAACCGGGATGGCAACGATGTCGGGGCGCGCCAGCGCCCGCCGCTTTTTTGCGGTCGGGCCGGCCAATTCGATTGGGCGTGAGGCGGCTTCGAGGACCTCGCTTTTGAGAACCGGCACGGTGACTTCGATCGGCCGCGGGGTCATCGCAAGCTTTTCCTTAAACCACCGAAGGCGCAGCGCAGCATACCGTTTGAGGTTGTCGGCGATGATGCGGATATTCTCTTCCACGACCCCGACATACTCGCCGCGCCGATAGGCTTCGGTCTGCTCGCGACCGACCTTCTTCGTCGGTTTCAGCGACAACCCGCGTTCCTGCATCGACAGCGAAGTATAAATGTGATGCCGCCCTTCCTCACGGCTGACCTGGGTCATTGTGTCTGCAACCACGGCGCGAAGGAGGCGTATGCCGATCGGTCTGGAAAGGTCGGTGCGAAGCTCGGTCGCGACCTCCCAATCAGATCCCCCAGCATAGCGCATCGGCCGGAACCCGGCTTGAATATGAGCATGGTAATTGCGCTCGTCGCTATGTGGATCGGGCGGATGGACAGCTGCCGCATATGGCAGGCCGTGACGACCAAAAAATTCCTCGCACACTTGGTGTACGATGCTGAAGCGCGCGTCCGCACTGATGTCCTTGGGCAAGCGCACGATGACCCGTATTTCGATATTGGCGTTGGCGCGGCTGGCGCGCGCGACATCCTCCTTGAGGTCCATGGCGGCCGCCACGAGTTCGGGCGTCGGCCCCATGTTCGAGCAGCGTGACAGACCGCCCGACGAGAGGCGTTCTACGGCATTTTCCGCCCAGATGTAGTTCAGATGGAGACGAGCGCAGCCTGGCCGATACCGCGTATCGTTAGCGCCGACCGAGGTCATCTGGACTAAGATTCCGCGCCGACCAGCGCGGTCGAGGATGACGATGCCCATCCGGGGAAGGCGCCGTGTCGGCGGTATATCCTCACGCTTTCTACGGTTCGCCGGCACCGGCTTTTTCTTCTCATGAACACGGGCCGTTAGCCGAATCGTCACCCCTTCCAGTTCACGCTCCAGCTTCGCAATGGCGATGATGTGACGGCGCATTGCGCGGTCGCTGCGCGTTATCGCGGCCAACCGGTTTTGCTCGATCCGCATGTCGCGCAACATAGCGCGCTCGGCATCCTCGCAGCGGCCGAACTGCTGGCGAAGGCGCTCGGGCGTCGCGTCGATGAGGACGTCGCCGATGTTGAACGCAGGTTTCGAGATTTGGGCAGGAAGGGGGGCAGGGGGGTGGGATCGGCGACTGGGTCGCCGCGCTTGCGTTTCGTAGAAACGCTTATCTCGCATCCCACCCCCAAAATTGACTGAACAACTGGTGCGAAGGTCGTGCCTCTGATTTCTGGGTGCGCCCATGGTAATGGCTGCCGCGCGTTTAAATTCAGCCATTACCAAGGGCAGAAGATCTTCAGCCGGGCATCATGCCCTGGATGACGACGCAACCCGCCTCGAAAGACCGTGTACTCCACGCGCGTAAGGCCGCCCTGCCGCGATGGGATGCGCCGCTCCTCGGCCATCCTCATCGTAGCTACTATACGCTTGGCGGTCTGGCGGTCGCGGTCGGTATGGCGGCGGACGACGCTACCGCACTGGCCGGGCTGCTGGCCGTACCCTTCGAGGACGCGACGCGCTGGGTCGAGGAAGCGGCAGGAGATTCAGCCGATCGCTATGCGATGCGTATCCTGTACCGGGCGCTCGATCGGCACCGCGGCGACTGCGAGGCAGTGGGGCGGCGGATGATCGCGGCGCGTCGGGATCGCGCCGAGCCGCCGCTGGGGTGCAGCGCGGGGGACGCCGCCCGGTTCGTGCTCGGCAGCCAGTTCCACGGCTATGGCCTGCGCTATACGCATGCGCCAGCGCTCGCCGGGCTGTGCGCACTCGGGACGCCTGTAATGCTGGAGCGCCTGCGCATCGTGCCAGGCCGGGGTCGCACGCTTGGAGGGCGACTGTTGCCTGGCCTGCGCGAGGGCTTTGCCGATCTCGATCGTATCGGGCGAGTGTCGGCGTTCAACCGGGGGGCCGCGGCTTACGCTGAACACTGCCGCAGATTTGCCGATCGCGAAGCGGCCAGTGCCGATCGTGGTTGGCGCGACGCGCCCGTTACCCGGCGGCAACGTTGGACGATCCTGGATACGGCCGATGGCCTCGGAATCGAACTGCCGGAGTGCCGGACCTGCGGTGAGGCGGCCGATTGGTTGTCGGCGCACGGCGCCATCCTCAAATATCGAAAGGGAAAGCGATGAGCGGCAACACCCAATCCCTGTCCGGCGAGGTCGCCGGGGGCGATCTCGCTGAAAAGCACAACGCCCTGCTCGAGGCGCTCGGTCGCGCCGACATCGACATCGTTCGATTGAAGAAGCAGGTCCAGCGTGCGCCCGCCGAGCAGCTGGAAACGCTGCTTGTGCAGGCTGGACGACTAGTCGATGAGCGCGCGCGGGTTCTCGTCGAACTTGCCCCGATCGAAGCGGCGCTTATAGCGCGTCGGACGCGCGAGTTCGAGGCGGCGCGGGATCAGTGGGTCGTGGAAATTGAAGCGTTGCAGGCAGATGGCCATCTGCCAAGTAATGAGGAGGTGCGCTGATGAAGGGACTGCCCGCGCTGATCGAACGGCTGGCGCTGGATCGAGCGATTGAAGGTCGACCGGATCTGCTCAGGGAAGGTGACGGCGCTGCTCATCTTGAGGCGGCCGCTTTGGCCGCGAGGCTTGGGGTCGATGTCGATCTTGCGAGGGCAGCCAGCACCGACGCCGCATCCGCTACGCTGCCTGCCGGCGTGCGTCTTGGCCGGCTTGCCTTCAGCCCGGCGCTTCAGGCGGCGCTGGCCGCAGGCGAGGCGACCGTCCCGCCTCGGCTTTTCCGTCTCCCCGAAACGAAGAAGGCGCTGATGGTGTTCTTCGCCAAACGCACCGGGTTCGGCGGCGGCGGAGAGGAAGGGACGGTAGCTCCCGCGGTCGATGATGCTTTCCATCGTTTCTTCGGTTTTCGGGTCGGCGATGTCGCCGACGATTGCCTTGCCGTGCGGGATCGCGATGCGACAACCTATGCGGTACTGCTAAGCCTCGAGTTTGATCTGGCGATTGCACGACGGCCGGAAATTGCTGCGCCACATCCGCGTTATCCGCGGCTTGCGCGCGGGCTGCTCGGTGCACTGCTGATCCTCGCCGAGCTCGAGCGGCTGCGTGGGATCGTTGCCGCGCTTGCCGGAGATCTGGCTGACGGATCGTCGGCAACGGGTCGCAACCCTCCCAACAGCCGGGAACTCGTTCGCCTGCTGCTCGGCGAAACGTCGTCCACCTCGCTGGACAATGAGGCGCTCGACGCCGTTCTCGCCGACACGCCATTCCACGTCGAGACCCTGCTCTGGCAGGTCGCGGCAGGACCCAGCAGCATCGACTTCGATGACAAACTGCTCGCCATGCTCGCGGGCCGTGAGGACACCCTCAAAGCGCAACGGTTTCCGGAAAGTCACAAGCGCCTCGCAAGCATGCTGAAGAACGCGCGGTCCATGCGACCAAACAAGGGAGGCAAGACGATGCCGATCGCGCTTGCTCGTTACATGGGCCTCGATCTGCTCGATACCGCAACCGTTGGATTGATCGAGATCGCACAGCAAACGACAAAGCTGAGCAATAGCCGTACGGATAAGGGAAGTCGCCCGGCGCAATACGACGCTTTCTGGACACTCTTCGTGACTTTGCTCACCAACGTTGCGCCACATGTTGTCCCGGGGGCAAAGAGCCAGTCCCTGCGTGGTCCGGCACGATCACGAGGACAGAAGGAAAAAGACATCGAGAAGGGCGAGGCACGGTTCCGGCGCGCCAATGAAACTGGCGGACTCATCGACGTCTATCTTCCGCCCGCAGGCACGCCCGTCGGCGGAGCACGGTTTTTGCCCGGGCATTGGCTCGACCGGGATCGTCACCATGACTGGAGCCGGCGGATCGTGCGCGATTTTCGAGGCGGCGCGCACGGCGGGTTGATCGATGCGCTGCCGGCCGTGTGGAAGCCATCGATTCTCGCACGCATAGCGGCATTGCGGCGCATGCTTCGCGAGATTGAGAACAAGGTCTCGGCAAGCGGCGAAGCGACTGACGACCTTACCGCTTCGACGCTGGCAGCGCTGTTGCCCGCGATGACGCCGCTGACGTCGGACCCGCTCCTCCATTTCGTTCTGCAGGGACACCGCAAGAACGGATCTGGCGCGTGGCTCCGCGATCGTGTCACGGCCCTTCGGGTTGTCCACATCGAACAGGAGACGGAAGGCGGCGCGAACGACCACAAAACCGGTGAGCGGGACGCATGATTAAGATGTTCGAGATGCAAGCCGCGTGGCAGCGGTGTCCGGATAAAGACAGAGCGGGAGCCCAGCGTCGTGCACGCTTCCCGTCCAGTGGCCTGCAGATCTTAAGACAATGGCGGCGCATGCCGGGAGCTGCCGATCGGATCGGCGATGACTGACCGCATGTCGCCGCGCGCCGTAATGACGCGCCACATCTCCAAACCTGCCCTGAGCTTGCTCCGGCAGGCAAACCTCACACCCGGCGAGATCGATCTCGCGATCGACGCCCTCGTGGACGGCAAGGCAAGCGCGATACTGCGCAAGGGCCATGCCTTGCTTCGCCGCATCGAGGAAGCAAGCGGTATCATCGTCGTCCAGATCGCGCGCCGGTCACGATACCTCCTCATTACCATCGAGCAGGCGACGAGGAACGCGCCGGCCTGGCAATATCGCGAACTATCGCCGCGCCGATGCCTTTTCTCGTGCCCAGGGCAAGTGCCGTCAACTATCGCCGTGGGCTTGGTCGGCCTGCCGCTGCGCCATCTCGCCGACCCGATGACCGGCATGGAGGATCTCCTAATCAACGCAATCAGCGACACTGGCGACAGCTGGCTCGTCGTCGACGTCACACCGGTCTGGTCGACCTTCTGAGCTGCCAGCGTGATGCATGGTTGAACGGTAGCGCGGCTTCCATCTGACTGTTGCACCCGGTATCACGGGGCATGACCGAACCCGACGTGCCCCGCCTGTCATCTGCATATCTCGAGGACTTGGCCTATATCGTCCTCACAGCCGATCCACGCGACACACGCTTCGATCTGTATCCCGATCTCACCGACGACGTGCGCAGCCGGCTGAGATCACGGCTGAAGCAACTCGCCCGCTACGATTGGCCATCTTCGCTGCGCGAGGATCCGTCGCTTCGCCGCGGCTACACGCTGCGCCAATGCTGCCGCCTGATAGTGGCCCTGCTGCTCATCGACACGCACCTGCCGCCCGGTCTCGCGATCGCGCTAATTCGAAATAACGAAAGTAGCTTTCTGCGCGCGATCGCCGCGCGTTTGGCTGAACCCGATCGACTTGAAGCAGGACGCAAGGACCTGATGGCCGTCCTGCTCCCCGGCGAGATCCGCGATGCCCTTCCGGCTAACGATCCGGATCAGGATGCCAGGCGAGTAATGTACCTCATCGAACGTGAGCGCATGGCTGACTTGTGGGCAGATCGCCTTGCGTCCGCCGGCGCCCGGCTGGTCATCGACGTGTCGACCGCGGCTGCGGCGATGTGGCGCTGGGTCAGCAACCGGCGCCTGATGGACGACATCGGGCGGATTTCTCTCATCAGGGATATCGAAAACGCTTCTGATGAGCCTGGCTTCATGAAGGTGATGGAAACGGCAATCCGCAAACACTAACCTTCTCGGGTCCTCAAGACGCCGAATACTTGACGGGAAGTTTTATTTGGCTTACTTCCCCCAGCAGAAGGTGGCGCCGCATTTCTGGCGCTATCCAAAAGCTAGGAGGATAGGCCATCATGGACGACTTTTCGCATCACGTGTCCGACGACCAGCAGCCGTTCGGCGACATGGAGTTCGCCGACAATCCCGAGCCCCGCGCGGCCTGCCTGCTGCTGCTCGACACGTCCGGATCGATGAAGGGTGAGGCGATCGCTGCGCTCAACGCCGGCCTGCTCGCCTTTGCCGAAGCGTTGCGCGCGGATCGGCTGTCGGCCAAGCGGGTCGATGTCGCGGTGATCAAATTTGGTGAGACTGCGGAAGTGGTACAGGAATTCGTATCCGCCGAGGCGTTTCATCCACAGCCGCTGAAAGCCAACGGTGGAACGCCGATGGGTGCTGCGATCGAACTCGGCATAGATCTGCTCGCTAGTCGGCAAGCGCAGTATCGGTCCAATGGCGTCACGCCGTACCGACCGATGGCCTTCCTCATCACCGATGGTTTACCAACCGACCGGTGGGAAAAGGCAGCGCAACGGGTGCAGCAGGGCGAGGAGCGCCGCAAGTTCAGTTTCTTCGCCGTCGGGGTCGATGGCGCCGCCATGGACACGCTCGCGCGCATCTCGGTCGCGGAGCCCGTGATGTTGCGCGGCCTACGCTTCGAGGACATGTTCCGCTGGTTGTCGAGCTCGCTGTCGGCGGTGTCGCGCTCGACCGCCGGCACGCCCGTTGCGCTCGCCAATCCCGCCGGGCCCGCCGGCTGGGCAACGATCGTCTGACGATGGCAGGCTGGGCTTGGGCGGCTGCGTCACGGTGCGGCACGGCGCACCGTGACGCTGATGGTCATCGACAGGATGCCGTTCGCGTCGTCGCGGCCGATGGCGGCGTCCTTATCGCTGTTGCCTGCGACGGGGCAGGAAGCACGTTCCACGGTCGCTACGGTGCGGTCATTTCTGCTCGTACCATCTCGCAGCGGGCAAAGGCATGGGTCACCGCGCATGCTTTGCTCCCCACCCCGTTGCTGATCGACCTCTGGGTCGCCGAAGCGCGCCTTTCCATTATCGTCGCTGCGGACCGCTTAGGCGTCGCTGCTGGCGACTTCGCCAATACGCTCGTGCTGGCGATCAGTGATGGAGAGGAAGTCCTCACCGCACATATCGGTGACGGTGCGGTCGTCGCCGGCTTGACTGTCCCAAATTCGCTTGTTGTACTGAGCTGGCCCCAGGGCGGCGAATTTGCGGCAGAAACGTTTTTCGTCACCGACACCGATCCGCAGCTTCGGATCGGTAGCTTACGCGGCTGGACGATCGATCGGCTTGCCGTCATGACCGATGGGCTCGAGCGCCTGGCTCTCGACTTCAGTGCAGCAGTTGCCCATCCGCCGTTTTTCGACCGGCTATTCGGCGGGATGATCGCCGCAACCGCCCCCGGCCCCTGCAAACCCCTGTCGGATGCACTTGGTCGCTTTCTCGATGCCGATGCCGTCAATGCCCGTACAACCGACGACAAGACGTTGGTGTTGGCCGTGATGCGATGATGCCGCTCCGGCTGACTTCGGCGGGAAAGTTGCTCCTGTTAGGCCCACGCATTGGCCGGGGCGGCGAGGGCGAGATCTATGCCCTCGCCGATGGCTCGGGTCGTGCGGCCAAACTGTACATCCAGCCTGATGCGATACGGGAGGCAAAAATTAGCGCGATGATCGCGTCCCCTGCGGTTGCCGCCTGTCCTGATGCGGCGTTTCCCCAAGATATTGTTCGTCACGAAGATGGCAGGTTCGCTGGCTTTGTCATGGCACAGGTGACAGGTCACCAACCGATCCATGAGCTCCTCGGAGCGTCGTCCCGCCGCCAATTTTTTGCGCATGCTGATTGGCCATTTCTCGTGCGCGTCGCCGTCAATCTCGCTCGTGTGGTGGCGAGCATCCACGGTGCCGGCATTGTCATCGGCGATATCAACAGTTCCGGAATTCTCGTATCCCAGCGCGGTACCGTCAAGCTGATCGACGCAGACAGTTTTCAGATTGGCAGCCATCGTTGCCGGGTCGGCATGGTCGAATATACGCCGCCTGAATTACAGGGAGTGGCCTTTGGCGGTGTCGATCGGACTCCTAATCACGACGATTTTGGACTTGCCACGATAGTGTTCCAGCTTCTCATGCTCGGGTGGCACCCCTTTTCCGGCGTATCCCGCGGGCGCCAAGTCGCTCTCAACCAAGCGATCCGCGACGGACGTTTCGTTTTTTCGCATCTCGCCGACGTCGGAGCCAAGCCGCCACCCAATAGTCTGTTGCTAGGCGATCTGCCACGTGGCGTTCGGCACCTGTTCGAGCGGGCATTCCTCCCTGTCGGAAACACGCGGCCACCCGCGGCCGAGTGGGTCAGAGCCTTGTCAGACCTAGAAGCCGGATTGATCCCCTGCCCGGTGCGGACTGACCATATCATGGCGCCGGTATCGATGCAGTGCCCTTGGTGTCGGATCGAGCGTGCGACCGGGCGGACGATGTTCGCTCAACAGAAAAGCGTGATTGTGCCTGTCCCGGACCCTGTGATCGAACGCCTGCGTGCTGACGTCGCGAATATGGTAGGTCGGGCCAAACGGCACGCCGGGGAGGGGATTGAGCCACCCTGGTACGAGCGCCGGCCTGAGCCGAGCAAGGCAGCGGTCAGTCTTGCCGGTGGTGGTAACTCCCTCAAACAAAGCGGTGACGTAGCCGAACTGCTCGATAAGCGACAGGACGCGATTCTCAAGGCCGAGCGCGCACTTGCGCGATGGCGGATGCAGATCGGCGTCTGGGAAGTCACCCGGCTGTTGGAACAGGTGAAGGGCAGCGTTGCAAAGCTTGAGCGTTTCGAGAACCGTCGAGCGTTTCTGTTGAGCATTGCCGTAGCACAAAGCGTCCAATTGCGGGTGACTGGGGTACTCGCTGGACATCCATTGACGGGAAGCCGCGTGCCCGGTGTCGGTGCTGCGCTTATCGTCACGCTTGCCCGTCATGATGTCGTCAACGTCGCAGATCTTGCGCGTGATCGTCTTGCGGCTATCACCGGGGTCGGAGAAAAGCGCATCCTCGCGCTCCTGCTATGGCGTGACGGCCTTTCAGTGGCGGCCGAGAAGGAGATCAGGAGGTCCGCGCGGCGGCTGGAAGAGATTAGGATTGAGGCGGCAGCGAAGGTTGTCAATCATCGTGTCGCGCTTGAACGGTCCGTTCGAATCGGGCTTGCTGAGCTCAAAAACACGATAGATCTAGTGTACGAGCGTGCTTCGCGCACTGATACGGCACTGGCGGCAGCCCTGCGTGCGCGAGATCAGGCGAAGGCCGATGTAGCTTTGATTGGGAGCGCGCCTACAGCGCTTTCGCCGGCCAATCGGATGATTCAACAGCCTGCTTCAGCCACGATTACGAAAAGCCGGAAAAGCAAAAAGGGCGGCGGCAGTGCAAAGCCGGGAAAAATCTGCCCTTGCTGTGGTGGCCCTATGGTCAAGCGGTGGGGCGGTGCCAACGGCGGAAAAGCCTTCCATTATGGATGCAGTGCCTATCCCAGCTGCAAGGGCGTGCGAGCGGCGCCGGGCAGGGGTGGTCGACCATAGTCGCACGATCTCCGTCGATCGCCGCTGCGACAGGCGAAGTTGAGGCAGTCCATGGCGGGTCGCTAACCGAGAGGCAGATAGTTCCGCAGCGCCATGCCTCTAGATCTCGATGACTGCGGAAGTGGCACACCGTTCAGTGCAGGTCCCCGCAACCACACCCACATATCAAACCGTCTCCGGTTAGCCCGAGGCGGTTTTTTTGTGTCTGCTTTCCGTGGCTTGTCGCCAATCCGTCGCCGCTCGCCGCTCGCCGCTCGCCGCGCGCGCTTGGCCGCGTTTTTGGCCAATGACGTTGAGTTTCTTGGGATATTTTGAGGATCCAATGCTGCATCCATGCAGGAGATATCCCCATGGCACTCAGCGACAGCCTCTATGCGTTCGTCTGCCCGAACCGCTCGAAGCTCTGGCGATTTACGTATTGGACAATGACAAGAAGCGGCTGTCGCCCGGTCGCTATCCGAGGCTTGGCCTCGCGGTTGCGTGGCATCGCGGCGGGGGAGCCAAGCTGACATTGCAGCAGGGCCGGGACCCGCGCTCAGGTGGTGCCGGTTTCGTGGACACCAGGATACAGAAGGTTTTGGAACCGCACGGTGAAATGCGACAGCGCAAGTTCGCGCGCAAATTCCAGCGCGAGGTGACGGAGTTTAGCTGCGATCAACGTCCGCGGTCACATTGGCTGCGCATGACCTGGCTCTGTACGAGAACGTCCAGCGCAATCCCGTCTGCGAACCCGAAGCCCATCCCCCGTCGGCAGTCGCTGACACCGACCGGATGAAGCCCGAGCAGCAGGACGCGGTCAGTTCGGCGCAAAACGAGAGCGAGACAAGTGGCCGGGGTTGCGCAGCTTCGGGACCACGTGGATGTCGTCCTGGGGCCGCGCCGCCCGTTTCAGTTTCTCAACTGGCTCAAGGCCGCTGCCAGGTCGTCCCTACGGAATGGTTTCGTCAGCCGCGGAAGGGTGGCGTCGATCCCGGCTGTTTCCGCGTAACCCGAGACGATGAGCACTGGGCGCTCCGGGGACAGGTCGCGCACGGCGTAAGCGAGGTCGGTGCCGGTCATCCCCGGCATCAGATGGTCGGTCACGAGCACATCGAATCGAACGCCCGCGCCGATCAACCGCATCGCTCCCTCGCCCGAGCTTGCCTCGATGACGTGATATCCCAGATCGATCAGCATGTCCGCGGTGGTCATGCGCACCAAATCCTCGTCATCGACGACCAGTGCGGTGCCGGTGGCGACGTGCGAAACGATCTTTTCGACGGCCATCTCGACCGGTGTTTCCCCGGCGCTCACCGGTAGCCACAGCTCGACGGTCGTGCCGACGCCGGTCTGACTGTGCAGCGTGAGCGCGCCGCCGAGCTGCGAGGCCAGTCCGTGGACCATCGACAAGCCCAGGCCGGTCCCTTTGCCCACACCCTTGGTGGAAAAGAATGGCTCGGTCGCGCGCGCGAGCGTTGCCTCGTCCATTCCGGATCCGGTGTCCGAGATTGCAATGCAGAGATAGCGGTCGGGGTTGAGACCAGAGCGGTGGCCTTGCCCAATGGCCGCGGTGCTCGCCGACAGGCGCAACGTGCCGCCATCCGGCATCGCGTCGCGCGCGTTGACCGAGAGGTTTAGGATGGCCATTTCGAGCTGGTTATGGTCGGCGCGCGCGCAGGGTAGGTCGGCGCCTGCGTCGATCACCACATGGACTTGGGGGCCGGTGGTGCTCGATATGAGCTCGCCCATCCCGCTCACGAGCTTGCCGATGTCGACCGCCACGGGTTGGAGCGGCTGACGCCGCGCAAACGCCAACAATCGCTGAACGAGGATCTTCGCGCGCTCCGCCGATTGCATCGCGCCCGCGATCAGACGCTGCTCGCGTTCCCCGCCGACGCCCTTGCGCTGGAGCAGGTCCAAGCTGCCGATGATCGGCGTGAGCAGGTTGTTGAAATCATGCGCCACGCCGCCGGTCAGCTGACCCATGCTTTCCATCTTCTGGCTCTGGCGCAGCGCCTCTTGCACTTCCTCGCGGTCTTTGAGCGCCGTCGCTATGCGGGCTTCCAGCGTCGCGTTGAGCTCGCGCAGTGCTTCCTCGGCCCGCTTACGCCCCGTGATCTCGACGACCGTGCCCGCGACGCGGAGGCAGCGCCCCGTTTCGTCGAAGACGCCGCGACCCTTGGCGGCGATCCAGCGGACGATCCCGTCCTCCTTGCCGACCGTGCGATACTCCACGTCGTAGAGCGCGCGCTGGCCGGGATCGATCGCCGCGGTGAACGCGACGGCGGTCGGTTCGCGATCTTCGGGGTGCAAGCCTTCGTAAAAGTCCGTCAGCGTGACCGGAACGTCGGGAGAGATGCCGAACATCGCCTTGGTGCGCGCGGGCCAGACCAAGGCGTCGTTGACGACGTCCAGATCCCAGAAGCCGATCTCGGCATTGTCGACCGCGAGCCGCAGGCGCTCCTCGCTTTCCCGCAGCCGCGCCTCCGCGCCGATCCGCCCGACATGCGCCCAGCACCGCTCGACCACCTCCTTGACGAGCAGGATCTCGTTTGCGGTCCAATCGCGCGGGTGGTCCTGATGCACCGCCATTATAGCCGAAAGCTGACCGTCGCCGCCGATCAGCGGGCAGCAGATGATCGCGTCGATCGAGATGCCCTGGAACATCTCGCGCCCACCGCCGGGCTCAAGTTCGCGGGCGATATCGCGCAAGACGACCGCCTCCCCGGCGCGAAGGTTCTGCGATGCGCGGGGCCCGAACAGGTCGAGACTGTATGCCCCGACCGAACTTTCCTGTCCCGGCGCGGTATAGTCGCTCCGGATCCAGAACCGGTCGCCGTCGCGATCGACGTCTGCGTAGGCGCAGCGCGATGCGCTCAGCTTGCGCCCGAGCAATTCCGAGGCGGCGCTCATCGCATGCCATGCGTCTGACGACCGGAGCAGCCGGTCGTTCAACTCGCTGAAGAAGTGCAGGCGTTCCTCGCGCTCGGCGCTTGTCCGCAAGAGGTGCTCGACCCAAACCGCCGCCAGGCCGAGCAGCAGAACGAACAGCGTGACCAAGCCGATCGCGGTCGCCAGGTACGCCTGTCCCAGGCTCGCAAGCCCGTTCGCCTCGCCGACGCCGCGCGACCGCGTGAACGTCGCTGCGTACATTCCGACGTAATGCATGCCGGCGATGGCGAACCCCATGACGACCGAGGCTCCCGCGCGGCCGCCCGATCGCTGATCGCGACCCGCCAGCCAGACGGCCAATGTCGCAGCGACGATCGCGATCGCAACGGAAACGGCAACCCATCGCGTGTCGTAGCGCAGGGTCGCGGGCATACGCATCGCCGCCATCCCAAGATAGTGCATCGAAGCGACGCCAGTGCCGATCAACAGGCCTGCCGCGAGCATTTTGGAAACCGACGCGCGCTGCCAATCGACGATCGCCAGGCCAGCGCCGGTGAACCCGATCGCGAGACATAGCGAGAGCAGGGTCGGGGCGAGCTCGTAGCGCATCAACATGCCGGGCATGCTGAATGCGAGCATCGCGACGAAGTGCATCGACCAGATCCCGCCCCCCAGCGCAGCCGCAGCCGCCGCGAGCCAGGCGGCGCGGGAACGGCCGCTCGAGCGCCGGATCCGGCTCGCGAGACTGAGCGCGGTGAACGATCCGATAATCGCGATCACGATCGACAGGGAGACGAGATATGGGTCGTGAACCCCGGTCATGGTCATGAAGCGACATTTCCACAGAGAACTGACGTTCGCAACTCCGGCGCGGCCGCGCGCAGCGGATCTGCGTGAGGAGGGGCGCATGGTTCGCCCGTTCACCCCGATGTGTCGCGGCTGCCGTAGCGTAACTCCGACCGAGCCCAAACCGAGCTTGCAAAACTAGAAACCGAACTGGCCAAGAAAGATCAAGTCGCCGTGGTTTCTCGATAAAACCCGCAGAGGAGGAAACGCATTTCGGGAGTGCGCATTCGGCAACCGCCGCCGTGGGGCGCAGTCACGAACGGGAAGGCTGTGCTGTCGGAGTCGGACGAGCCGTTCGGCACTGTCGCCCGCAACGCAATTTCGATCGCCCGCGTGAGGGAGGAGGACATAGGCCGCCGCGCCCCATTCAGCGCATAAGGTTCAAGGTGCCGCCAACGCGGATTGCCGAGTACTGCAATTCGGGCAGGTGCCCGTCACCGATAGCCCGCGGCCTGGAGTTCGAACAACTCGGCATAGCGGCCGCCGGCAGCGAGCAGATCGCCATGGGTCCCGGATGCCTCGACACGACCGTTGCTGAGGACGAGGATCCGATCCGCCATTCGCACGCTGGAGAAGCGGTGCGAGATCAGCACGGCCGAGCGTCCGGCGCTCAACTCGCGGAACCGTTGGAACACCTCATACTCCGCTCTCGCATCAAGCGCCGCCGTGGGCTCGTCAAGAATCAACACCTGGGCGTCGCGCATGTAGGCGCGGGCGATCGCCATCTTCTGCCACTCGCCGCCCGACAGGTCGACGCCGCCCTGGAACCGCTTGCCGATCATCTGGTCGTAGCCGTTCGGCAGGTTGGCAACCACACCGTCGGCGAGCGCGGCGGATGCCGCAGCCTCGATCCGCTCGCGATTGCCACGCGCTTCGATACGGCCGACCGCGATGTTGTCGGCGGCGGGCAGATTATAGCGTACGAAGTCCTGGAAGATCACGCCGATCGCGGCGCGCAGGCCGTCGAGGTCGTAGTCGCGCAGGTCGCGTCCATCGAGCAGGACGCGGCCCTCTACAGGATCATAGAGCCGCGAGAGCAGCTTCACGAGGGTGGTCTTGCCAGCCCCGTTCTCGCCGACCAACGCCAGCACCTCACCCGGAGCTAACGTGAACGACAGATGCCGCACCGCCCATCGTTCGGCACCTGCATAGCGGAAGCCCACATCCTCGAAGACGAAGCCTTGCCGGACCGGATCCGGGAACGGCAGCGCTCCCGCGGGCGAGCGGATGCCCGGCTCGGTCCGCAAGAAGGAGAACAGGTCGTCGATGTACAATGCCTGCCCAGCGGTCGAGGAAAAGCCGGTGAGCAAGTTTTCCAATAGCCCACGAAGCCGCAGGAACGAGGCAGCGAGGAAGGTGAGGTCGCCGATCGTGATGACCCCGCTCACCGCGCGCCAGGCGATGTAGGCGTAGGCGGCGTAATAGGCGATCGTACCGAGGGCTGCGAAGCCGGAGCCCCAGACTGCGCGGCGCAGCGCCAACCGTCTGCTCGCCTGGTAGGTGTCGCGTGAGATGGTGCGATACCGGTCGATCAGGAACGGGCTGAGGCCGAAGATCTTGACCTCCTTGGCCGTGTCCGCGCTTGCCGCGACCTGGCGGACATAATCGAGCTCGCGGCGTTGCGGCGTGCGGACGTAGCTGAGCGCGTAACTCAGCGCGTTGAAGTGCGCCTCGCCGAGGAACGAGGGTACCAGCGCGATGGCGAGCAGGACGATCAGCCACGGCGCATAGACGACCAGGCCGGCGGCGAAGCTCAATACCGTGACGATGTCTTGTACCTGTCCGAACAGCTGCCCCATCAGCGACATGCGCCCGCTCGCCTGCATGCGCGCGCGATCCATGCGGTCCTGGAAGGCTGCGTCTTCAAAGTCGGCGAGATCGAGGGTGGCGGCGTGCTCCATCAGCCGTACGCTCGCGTCGTTGCTGACACGGTCGGAGAGCAGCCCGTCGACCAGCGAGACGGCGCGGCCGAGGAGATCGGAGGCGACCGCCAGAGCGAACTCGACCAGGAGCAGCACCTCGAGCCGGCCGAGCAGACCGGAGCCCAGCCAACCCGCGAGGCTATCGGGGCGAACTGCGAGGTGACTTAAATGCACGACCTCGTCGATGATGAGCTTGCCGACAAACAGCGTCGCCACCGGAAGCAACGCACGCACCAACCGTACGGCCACGGTCGTGGCGGTCAGCTGCCAACTGCTGTCCCACACCATTGCAAGGAACGGTGGCAGGTTGCGCAACGCACCGAGCCGCTCGCGCCAGCTGGTCGGCCGGGGCGGAACACCGCCACGACCCTGTCTGACGCCGAGCGCCATTCAACCCTTCCGGGACGACATACTGGCCGCTTCGTACCGGGGTCGGGAAGGGGATAAGGTCATCTGCATACGCACCCGATACACAATCGGTACCTGGGTTGGCAGGGGTACTCGAAGTTTCCCTCTCGATGCTGCGAGCAGTTCGATCCGAGCCGAACGGCGCCGACACCTGCTCGTCGAAGGGACCGGCGTGCGCGACTGATGCATGCGTGTCTAAAGTTTGCTCGGAAATGCAGCCGGGAGAGACGGCTTGTGGGTCAATTGGCAGGCATTCGCTCCACGATGACGCCGCGACTCCTACGCTGAGATCAGACGAAACCGAGATTCCAGGACGACGGATTGTAATTGCCGATGTTCGGCAACACCGTCGGCATGGCGCCGGCCGACACGCCGAACCAGCTCGCTAGCGTCGCGGCATATTGATCGACCGAGATCGTCGGCAGCAGGCGGCCTTGTCCGACATCGTCGGCGGTGCCGTTGCCGATCGCCGGCGGGGTGCCGTAGATCTTCCGGCCGTTGACCGCGCCGCCCATGACGAAGTGCATCGAGCCCCAGCCATGATCGGCACCGCTGGTGTTCGACACGAGCGTGCGGCCGAAATCGCTCGCGGTGAAGGCAGTCACTTGGTTGGACACGCCAAGCGCGACGGTCGTGTCGTAAAAAGCGCGCATCGCATCGGCGACGAGCCCGATCTGTGTCGGATGCGCGGTGGCGAGGTTCTGGTGCATGTCGAAGCCGCCGAGCGAAACGAAGAACACTTGCCGTTTGGCGCTCAGCGTTTGCGACACCGAGATCATCTGCGCGACGATGCGCAATTGCAGCGCGAGCGCGTTGGTCGTCGGAAAGAGCGGGAAGTTCGCCGCGGGTGCGCTCGCCAGCGCGCTCGAGACCTGGCTGTAGAGGTTGAGCGCCCGCGCGCTCACCTTGCCGTGTTCGTTGGCGAGGATGTTGCCCGAGGACGCGGTCATCAGCGTGCGCAGCGTCGATGCGGCGGTGGTCGAGCCGTAGAGGCTCGTCGCATTGTTGATCAGCGCGGTCGGGCCACCCGTGCCGATCGCATATTGGATCGCCTGTTTGCCGGCGAGGTACACCGCATTGCCGCTGGCATTGATGCACGTCAGCGTCGCGGTGCCGTTGCCGCTTTCGAACAGATCGCCCATCCGCCCGCCCCAGCCCGAGGTCGCGCCTTCGGGGCTCGATGCCTGGAAATAGCTTTGCTGGTCGTTGTGGCTGAACAATTTCGGCGGCAGCCGGACCGAGGCGGCGCTGTACTGCGCCTTGGTCGTCGGCTGGACGAGCGTGCCGACGTTGAGCGCGACCGCCATCTTGCCGGCGTTGAACCCCGGGAGCAGCGACGCCATCGTCGGCGCCATCGCATATTGCCGCCCGCCGAGGCTGTTGGTCGGGCTGAGCGCGGTCGCCGCGAGCGCATCGCGGGCGTGTGCGATGTTCGAGCGCTGCGCCTGATAGAGCGCATAGCTCTCCGCGTCGTAGGGCGGCAGCGTGTTGGCGTAATCGTTGCCGCCGTACAGGAAGATGCAGACCAGCGCCTTGTAGTCGCCCGCCGTCGCTGCTGCCGCTTCGCCGATCGCGCCAAGGCTGGTCACGAACGGTGTCGCGACGCCCGCCAGCCCCAATTGCGCCGACCGGCGAAGGAATGCGCGCCGTGACTCATCGTGATCGAAAACGCTCATGTCACTTCACCGTCAGATAATCGGGCGACGCAAGCGCCAGGAGGATCGCGATCTGAACACGGGTGCTCGCTCCGTTGGTCGCGCTCGCCGCGACGCTATCCACCGCGCTCTTGATCGAAGCGATGGTGGTCGCGGACAATTGCCCCGCCGCCAGCACCGTGTTGACCTCGTCGACCAGCGCTGCGCTATCCGATGCCTTGGTCAGGATATCGGTATAGTCGGCCTTTACGTCGCCGATCCCGCTGGCGACGAGCGTCTGCATGAAATTGACATAGGCGACGACGGACTGTTCGTTGGTGATCTGGAACTCGGGCGCAACGAGCCCGGCGGTGGCGATCGCGGTGTCGGGCGGGGTGTAGCCGGGGCGGAACCAGTTGAAGACCGTCTGGCTGCGCCCCATCGCCTGGCCGAGCCGCGTCGTCGTGCTCGACGTGTCGCCGATCGCCCAGGCGGCAGACGGCGATGTGACCCCATAAGCGCGCGCCCAGCTCGTCAGTCGCAGCACGGGTTCGCGCAATTTGCCCGCCGCAGTCGCACTCAGCGTGGCGTCGCTGCGCGCCTCGGTATCGAGCAGGATCGCGCGGAGCACCGCTTGCATGTCGCCGCGCACGCCCTTGCCGTTGTCGGCGAACACTCCCGCCACGCGCCCGATATAGCCCGGCGAGGGATTGCTCGTGACCAATCGCTGGATGAGCTGCTTCGAGACGAAGGGCGGTACGTTGGGATGCGCGAAGATCGTGTCGAGCGCGGTGTTGACCGCCGCCATGCCGCCACCCGACACGCTGGTGCCGAGAAAGCTGGCGCTCCCGGTCTCGTTGAGCGCCGCGTTCATCACCAGCGGGGCTCGGTAGACATCGGGCGTGGTCGTGCTGCTCGAGGCGAGCGAGAGGCCGGTGAACACGCGCGCGAGGCCCGAGACGTCGGCTTGAGTATAGGTCTCGAGCGGGGCACCGTTCGCGGTCTTGATGCTGCCGTCCATGTTGAGCTGGTAGAGCCCCAGCGTGAACAGCTGCATCAGCTCGCGCGCGTAATTCTCGTCGGGCTGCGATCCCGTCGTCGCATTGGCCTTGCGATTACCGAGGAAGGTGAGGAACGATCCCATCGCGGGATTGGTGGTGATCGCGCCAAGGATCTGGCGATACGTGCTGAAGGCGTTGTCGAGCAGCACGTCGACATAGGCGGCCGTCGCAAATGCCTTCCAGTTGACGTTCACCCCGTCGATGCCGACCACCAGCATGTCGAGCAGCGCCATGCCGACGCGCTGGCGCAGCTGGTCGGGGTCGGAAATCATCCCACGCCACATCGTCGGATCGAAGCCGGTTTGGCTATTGATGTTGGCGGCGGCGTTGTAGCCGTTTGCGACCAGCCAGTCCCAATGCGTCGTCGTCCGGGCTCGCGCGAACTGTGCAGTCAACCAGCCATCGAAACCGGACGACACGACCTCGGTGATCATGGCGCGCGTCGCACCCATCGTTGATTGCGCTAGAAAGCGGCTCGCCTGGCTGGACGTGATGGCTTGCGCCACCACGATCGGTGGCGGCGGGCTGCTGCTGGATGCGCTGGAGCTGCCATCGCCGCCACATGCCGCCAGCGCGACGGCGGGGGTCAGCGCGCCGATCGCCTTGAGGAGAAACGATCGATCGATGCCACCTGAGTCGAAATCAGCATCCGCAACGCGATCGTCGCTAGGGCGCGGCAACAACACGGTGTCCGAAATTCGCATTACCATCACCCCACCACGACCTTTCCTTGCGCCTGGAATGCGGGTTCGCGCAAGTGCCATGCGCTCGAAAGATCATGACAGGCCTAACGGCGGTTGTGGCGCCACGTCACTTGATCTCGACTGCGCGATGCAACGAAAAACGTCATATTTGATCGCGGGTCAGAGGCCGAGGCAAGGCAGACCAGCTTCAAACGCCCCAACAGGGTGAGGGGGCGGACTGGTAGCGGGACGCTGCTCAGGACGACCGAGAGGCCATGCCTGGGGCTTGGTGCTGCAAGTACGGTCCGTCCCCTAAAGGACGGACCGTCTGCGCGATCAGAGGCTCGACGTGTTGCCGTAGCGCGCGCGCTCGGCCGCAACGTCGTCGTCGGTGTAGGCGGGCGCCGTGTCGTCGAAGCTGTTCCAGCCCGACTGGCGATAGGCGGCGCCGCGCGTGGTGGCCTCGACCGACTTGTTGCGCTCGAGCACCGCCTCGGCATCGGCTGCGAGCGCATCGTCGACTCGCGCGCTGACCAAAGTGCCGCCGCGGCGTACGCCCTCGGAATAGACGTTTGCCTCTTCCTCGGTATGGCCCGCTTCCTTCAGCGCCCCGACGACCCCACCGGTTGCTGCGCCACCGGCCGCGCCGATGCCAGCGCCGACCGCAGTGGACGCGAGCCAGCCCGCCGCCACGATCGGACCCAGGCCTGGGATTGCGAGCAGACCGAGGCCAGCGAGCAAGCCGCCCGCGCCGCCCAGCAGCGCGCCGGTCGAGGCGCCACGCGTCACGTCACCGTCGTCATTGACGTCGTCGATGCCGGTCGTGCCGTCACGGTCGGTATGGTCGCGCGAGTTGGCGATGATGCTGAGGTGGTCGTGCGGGACGCCGAGCCGTTCGAGTTCGTTCACCGCGTTGGTCGCGTCGGCATAGCTATCAAACAGGCGGGTGATGGTCTTGGTCATGATGTCTCTCCTGAAGGTGTCGCTTAGCGGGTTGTAACGTTGCCCTTATAGTCGAGCCCGACTTGCACCCGCTTGCCATGGCGCATCGCCACGCCACGCCAGACGCCGTCGCGGTCCTTCGCCAGCTTCGAGACGCCGGCATAGCCAGCCTTGGCGATCCGACCGCGGGCCTGCGCTTCGGTGAACGAATTGCTGCCGCTTGCCGGGGTCGCGACATGACCGACGTCGCTGTCCTTGATGGCTGGGTTGTGCGATCCGGGATGCCCGGACTGCGCGAACGCGCTCGACGACAATGCCGCGACTGCGGCGGCGGCCAAAATGATACGCTTCACGATTGCTCTCCTCTGATCGGTACCGACTGCACCGCGATCCTAAAAATGCCGCGGCGATCCGGAGCCGGATCGCCGCGTTGTCCCTCAGCGAACGGTGCCGCGACGAAGAAGGTTGACGATCGCAAGCAACACGACCGCGCCGAGCAGCGACACCAGGATCGACTGGATATTGATGGCGCCATCCATGATCGACGCGCCGCCGATGAGCGGGGTGATGACGAAGCCGGCGAGCAGCGCGCCGACGATCCCGACGACGACGTTGAGGATGATCCCCTGTTGGCCGTCGGTCCGCATGATCATGCTGGCAACCCAGCCGATGAGGCCGCCGACGACGAGAAGAATGATAAGGTTCATAGGTAAAGCCCTCCAGTTTTGGTAAGGCGACTAAAACCAAGGGGAAGGCGTCGATGTTCCGGTTCCGCCATCCGCGGCCACGGCTCGGATTGGTTGTTTCGCATCAGCACGATTGGTATATTGCCGCGCTGGAGAGGGAACTTGCAGCGCTGTCTTGCGCTTCGACACGATGATCTCTCGCACAAATCGCCCCGTTCACGGTCCCACGCTCCATCATCTCGAGCAGTTGATGGAAAGTCTGCTCGCCGGCGTCATTCTGATGGACCCGACCGGCGTCGTCCTCAGCGCCAATGCCGCTGCGCTGGAAATGCACGGCGTCGACAGGGTCGAGGATCTGGGCGCCACGGCGGACGATTATGCGCAGCGCTTCTGCCTGCGCTACCGCGACCAGCGCCGCCTGCCGCGCCGCGAATATCCGCTCGTGCGCTTGCTCGCGGGCGAGAGCTTCCCCGACCTGATCGTCGAGGTCGCGCCGCTCGGCAGCAACACCCCGCGCTGGGTCCATCAGGTGCGCGACGTCGCGATGGACGACGATGGCGGCGAACCCGACTGCCTTGCGCTGGTCATCCACGACGTGTCGGAGCGCTTCGACGCGGAGGACCGCTTCGAGGCGATGTTCCAGGCCAATCCCGCGCCCGCGATCATCGTCCGCGTGTCGGACCAGCGCTATGTCCGGGTCAATCAGGGCTTCCTGGATCTCGGCGGCTATCATCGCGGCGACATCGTCGGTCGCAGCCTGTTCGAGCTCGACCTGCTGGCCAACGTCGATCGGCGCGACCACGTCAAGGACTGCGTCGCGGCGGGCAAGGTCATCCCGCAGCTCGAGGCCGAGCTGCCGCTCGCCGACGGATCGACCAAGCTCGTCATCCTTGCCGGTCAGCCGATCGAGGTCGAAAACGACCCGTGCCTGCTGTTCACCTTCGCCGATCTCGAGCCGCGTCGCCGGGCGGAGCGTGCACTGGAGACCAGCGAGCAGCATTTCGCGACGGTGTTCGACATGGCGCCCGTCGCGATGGTGGTGACGAAGGGCGACGACTATCGCATCATCAACGTCAACGACGCGTTCCGGCGCCTGACCGGTTATTCCGGGCACGATGCCATCGGCAAGGTCGCGGACGATCTGCAGCTCTGGAACGACGCCGCGCAGCGCGAGGGGCTGGAGGCGGAGATCGTGTCGCGCAGCGGCTTTCGCGGGCATGACGTCCGCGTGATCGGCAAGGACGGCGAGCCGGTCGACTGCATCGTCTCGGCCGAACGGATCAGCGTGCGCAGCGACGAGTGCGTGCTCTGGCTCTACCAGGACATCAGCGCCCGCCGGCGAAGCGAGCTGGAACTGGTCGAGGCGATCGAGGCGGTGATGAAGGACGCCAATTGGCTCAGTCGCTCGATCATGGACAAGCTGGCGACGCTGCGAGGCCCGCGCGGCGCGGCACTGGTGAAAAAGGATGCTGCCGATATCAGCCCACGCGAGCGAGAGGTGCTCGAACTGATCTGCCAGGGCGTCGACGATAGCGGCATTGCGGAAAAGCTCGCGCTGTCGCGCAACACGGTGCGTAACCATGTGGCGCGGTTGTACGCGAAGATCGGCGTCAACCGCCGCAGTGCGGCGATCGTCTGGGCACGCGAACGGGGCATCGAAGGGTGAGCGCGACGCGGTCTTTCGAAAGGCGCGACTTGAACCCGCGCGGAGGTATGGGATGAACACCGCTGGGGCGCACGCCTTCGTCGATCAGCTCGCCAAGCTGCTCGAACTCGTCGGCGTCGGAATCATCATCGGCGGGGTCGCGCTGGCGGCGGTCCTGTTCGTGCGATCGGGAGCGCGCAGTGGCCAGTGGCAGGCCGCCTATCAGGACTGCAGGTCCAACCTCGGTCGCGGGATCCTGCTCGGGCTCGAGTTGCTGGTCGGAGCGGACATCATCTCGACGATCACCGCACCGCTCACCGTCCAGAGCGTCGCGCTGCTCGGCGGCATCATCGTGATCCGGACCTTTCTCAGCTTCTCGCTCGAGACCGAGATCGAAGGCTGCTGGCCTTGGCAGCGCGCCGGCCGCGACCGGAGCGAGCGGGAAGGCCCTACCTCGCCCGGCTAAGCACTTTGGCGGGTCGATTTCGCACGCAGCGAACCGTAGAACAGCAGATTACGCGGCCGAGCGCTGGCAGATGGTCGGGGTCAGCCAACAGACTCCGACGGGGTGAAGGGCGTATCGACGCCAAGGGGCGCGCGTAATCGAGATGCTATATCGGCCAGTCGAGCTGCCGATAGGCGGAATCCCAGAACATCCATTCGTAGCGGGTGGCCGTACGAAAAGCCTTGGCCATTGCCGCGCGGACCGATGGCGTCGCAAGGCTTGCGGCGTGGTCCACCAAAGCGCTGACCCGACGCGTTGCTTCGCCGAACCCGGGGTCGGCATAGGTGGTGATCCACGCCTCGTACGGGTTGGGCGATCCGGCGATCGATTTGATCGCGCATCCAACCTCCCAATACACCGAAAAGCAAGGCAGGATCCCGGCGATCAGTTCCTCGTAGCTCCGCGTGGCAGCGAGGCTCGCAAGGTATCCGGTATAGCCGAGACAGACCGGGCTTGGCTCGCTCATGGCCACCATCGCGGGAGTGATATCGAAGTGTCCGAAGAAAGTCTGGTGCAGGATTTCCTCGACCTGCACCGCAACCTTGGCGCCGTCGGAAAATTCGAGCCGAGCCGCAGCACTGGGCGCCCGCGCCGCGGCGATCGCCAGGACGCGTGCGTACTCGGCCAGATACAGGCTGTCCTGCACGATGTAATGCCGAAAGCTGTCGGGCGCGAGCGATCCGTCGGCGAGTTCTGCGAGGAACGGCTGCGCGAGGATGGACTGTCGCAGCGGGGCAACGTCTTCCCATACCGCGTCGCAAAAGCTCATCGTAGGATCCTCCCTGAAAGTCTTGCAACCGCCATGCAGGCTGATGCGCCCGCCGTCACTCGCCGATTGCGGCAGCAGACCGGGGCGCGCCGGGACATTCCCGTCATAGCGCAGGTTCGTATAGCGGCGCGGGCCGCGGCTAGTGCACGCTTGGCAAGGCTGCCTCGAGTCCGTCATCGAACTTTTTCGGCTGGTCTCTCGTAGGGCACCGTGACCGGTATCCCGACCGCGCCGAGGCCCGACCGGCAGCTCGATTTTGGCTAAGCGACGAACCAATCCGCCGTCGCGACGCGTAGTTTGCCGTCGAGATCGGCCTGGCGGAGATACAGGCGAAGATCGCGCGACAGCCGACCGATCTCGCTGCCGCGGCGATGCATCGCGGTGCCGTTGATGCGCTCGACCAGCGCCAGCAGGCGCGTTGCGGCTTGCTCGATCGCTTCGCGCGCGAACAAGGTGGTCGCCACCGCCTCGCCCGGGGGCGCTTGCAG
Source organism: Sphingomonas sp. AAP5 (assembly GCF_004354345.1). NCBI lineage: Bacteria > Pseudomonadati > Pseudomonadota > Alphaproteobacteria > Sphingomonadales > Sphingomonadaceae > Sphingomonas > Sphingomonas sp. AAP5. The sequence goes on from NZ_CP037913.1 coordinate 1,075,743, forward strand.
GGTTTCCACCGCGAGGCAGGCGGCGCGGGCCCACAATGCGGCGCCCTTCGCCTCCATCGCCAGATGCCCGAGCCGATGCGCGGCGAGCGGGTCGCCGCGACTGCCTGTCCGGTCCACCTGGTAGGAGGTCAAGCGCGCCAACCGCTCCATCGCGCCCGCATAGCAAGCGCACAATCGCCACACTCCGCCGTTGAAATCGGGCTCGATGAACAGCGCATCGACCGCGCCGAGGCAGTCTGCCGGCCCCGCCGGGAGCCCCGTACACTCGAACCGGCCCGACTGGCTGCCGACCATGCCGTCGACGTCCCAATCGAGGATTTCGCCGCGCGCGGGATCGGTGGCGTCGGTCAGCACCATCCGCAGCCCATCGGCGACTCGCGCGGTGACGATGGCGAGCGTCACGTCGCCGAGCCCCGAGGCGAACGTCTTGACCCCCGTCAGCAGCCCGTCGGCGTCGATGCTGACCGGTTGATCGCGCTCCGCACCCCAGACGCCGAGGATCGCGCCCGCGACGACCGCATCGCAGACCCGGTCCTGCTGGCTCCGGTCCCCATGGCGCAGGACGAGCTTGATCGCGTTGACATGCCCTTCATAGATCCGCGCAAGCGGGAGGCTGGCGCCGCCCAGCGTCGCCAACAACGCGAGCATCGGCTCTGCGCCTGGCGCGCTCGTTCCCCAACCGCGGCCACCACGATCCGCCGGTAAGGGCGCCGAGAGCAAACCGGCGTCGGCGAGCAGCGCGAGTTCGCGCGTCGGTCCGCGCTCACCGCGATCGAGCGCTTCGTCGCCAGCGCGGATCGCCGCGAGCAGATCATCGGCCAATATCGTCTCAGGCATTCGAGGCTATCCAGTCGCGCAGGCGGTCGATTTCGGCAGGGAGGTCGGCCGGGCGCAGCCGGGGGGCGATATGCGATTTGCGCACGGTCGCCGCCCACGCGGCGCCGAAGGTCGATCGATCCGTCGCATCGGCCCGCCATGTGGCGCGTGCGGCATGACGCGCTCGCCACATCGCAACCAGCGCATCGGCAGGCGCGAGCTGGTCATCACACAGATAGTCGGCCGCCAGCCGCAGGCGCAACGCGTCGGCCATGCCACCGCCGGCGCGTCCGACCAAGCGAGCCGAGGCCGTGACATGCGGCGCGCGATCGTGGCGGATGCGACCATCCGCCAGCTCGACCGCGGACAGCAGCGCGCGGTCTTCGCCGGTCGCCAGCGCGGGCACCCCGCCGACCCGCTCGAGCATCGCGCGCGTTATGCCAAGATTTGCGCCGCAGCGTTGGGCGTGGCGGGGGGCGGGGTCGTGCACGAGCGGATCGAACAGCGGCTCGGCCTCGGCGATCAGGCCGAGATAGGTCCATTCGAGCTCGCCGATCCGCAGCGCGGGGGCGGGGTGGAGCGACAATTCCGACCAGTCCGCGCTGACCCGCCCCGCCACCGCATCGGCGCCGCCCGCAAAGGCCGCGCGATGCGCGCGGACCCAGTCGCGATCGGCAACGCAGTCGGCATCGGTGGTGAGCACGATCGTCCCAAGCTGCGCAGCCTGCGCCATCGCCATGCGCCGCGCGGCACCCGCGCCGCGTTCGTGATCGGCGAAGGCGTGCTCGATGACATGGACTTGGATCGCGCGCGGCGCGCGCGCGATCGCGGCGGTCGCATCGCTGCAATTGTTGGCGACGACGACCGCGACGATCGGCCCGGGATCGTCCTGCGCGGCGAGCGAGTCGAGGCATCGCCCGATCCGGTCGGCTTCATCGTAAGCGGGTATCGCGATGGCGACGATATCGCTGATCATACCCGGGCCATCACGTCGATCCTGAGTCGATCGGTGCGTTCGGCGTGGATCCGCGTCCAGCCGGGAAGATGCGCGATCGCGATCTCGGCGGCCATCTCGCCGGTTATGATGGTCTCGGTCTCGCCGAGATAGCTGGCCAAAAAGACGCGCGCATCGGGCGTGGCCGACCGTTCGATTGCGGCCATCAGCGCGACAACGCCGTCGAGGCCGAGATAATACAGCATGTCGCTCGCGACGATCAGGTCGAAGCGCGCGTCGGGCATGTCCTGCGGCATCGTCCGCTGCTCGAGCACGACGTTCGCGCGCGCGCCGATGCGATCGCGTGCCGCGCTGAGTGCGGCCAGCGAAGCGTCGGTCGCGAGCAACCGGTCGCACAGCGGCGCGAGCTGTTCGGTCAGCGCGCCGTTCGCGCAGCCCAGTTCGAGCGCGGAGCGATACCGGCGCCCGGACAGCGCGGCGACCGTCCGCTGGAAACGATCGCGCTCATAGGGCTCGCTGTCATAGCGCCACGGGTCGGGCGACTGCGTGAACAGCGAATCGAAATGCGCGGCAGGGATCGCGTCGTTGCTCCGGTCGAGGCGGTCATAGGCGGTCCGCACATATTCGACCGTGGTGAACGCGTCGCAAATGTCGGGCGCGAGCGAAAATCCCGCAACCGGGTCGAGCTGGCTCCGGTGACAGGCGAGGGCTGCCCGCTTGCGCGCGGCGAAATCCCCGACCGGGGTGGCGTCATAGCCAGTCGGGTCGAACCGGCGATCGACTCGCTGGCTCACCGGCATCACTTGAAGCACCCGGCCGGTACCCGAGCCGATGATGCGGCTGGCGAGGCCGAACGCGGCCTTGTGATCTGGGTGCCCGTCGGCAGGATCGGTGACGAGAATCGTATCCGGCGCAGCGTCTGCGACAAATGCCGCGAGCGCGGCCATCTGGGGGCGGGGGATTGCGGTGCTCGACAGGCCGCCATCGGGTTGGTCGAGGAAGAGGAGCGGGGGGACATATCCCAGCATGCGCTCGAGCCCGGCCCGGCATTCTTCGCGCCGCAGGCTCGCCAAGGTCGTGGCGTCGCGCCCGGGGTCGGACGCCGCGCCGTCGGTCGCGACGATGACGGCAACCCGCGCACCGGCCTGCGCGGCGCGCGCCATGATCGCCCCCGCGCCCAGGATTTCGTCGTCTGCATGCGGCGCTATGACGAGCAGCGACTGGCTCATGCGAGTTCCGCCACGATGGCGTCGAGCCGGACGCGCGTCGCTGGCGTCAGCGCGATGTCGGTGGCTACGATTAGGGGTTGCGGCAGAGACGCAAACGCAATGCCTAGGTCGGCGAGATCGATCGGGACTGGGGCGGGCGTGGTTCCCGGACGCCAGTCGGCGATCGTCTGCCACAAGGCCGTGCGATCGTCCCTGCGCCGGGCACTCGCATAGCCCGTCGCGGTGGCTGCGGTCAGGCTATCGGGTTGCTCGTATTTGTCGAGCAGGACATCGTCGATGAACCAGATATGCGCGCCAGCCATCAGCGCGCGGTTTCGCAGGTCGCGATCTTCCTCGACGCTCTCGGCATAGCCGCCGATCCGGGTGAACAGATCACGCCGAAACAGCCCGCTGTTGATCAACACCCAGTCGCCGGGCGGCCCTGCGGAGAATTGCAGATTGGGAAAGAAATCCTCGACCAGCGACAGCGTGCGGGCGATGCGCGCCGCGCGACCATCCGCGGAGACGAAGCGATGTGCGGTCAGCACCAAGTCGAGTTCGGCCGGCGCATCCGCAACCTGGCCGCCGCCTGCAAGATGCCAGGGCGCGCAATCGGCAGCCACGAGACCGGTGCGCGCGAGCGTGCGCTGTTGGCGGAGCAGCTTGTCGATATGCGGAATGTCGTCGGAATCGTGGAAGGTGATCGCATCGAACGCGAACAGCGCAAGCGCGACATTCTTGGCAGCCGCCGTGCCGAGGTTCCGGTCGAGCTTGATGTAGCCGAAGCGGGGATGGCCGAACCACTGCGCACACGCGGCTTGGGTTTCATCGGTCGATCCATCGTCGATCACGACGACGCCGACGTCGTGCTGCGATTGCGCCAACGCCGCTTCGACGGCACGCACGATCTGATGCGCGCGCTGGTAGGTCGGGATCGCTATGAGACTTTGCATGGGCGACCTGACGCGGGGAAAATGAGAGCGGTCCGAAGGATCCAATCGTGCCCGATTTCGACGATGCCACTCTGCCCAGGTCCGCTGGGTATTTTATTTTCTGCGCGCATTCTCGACCTCCACATCACCGCTGAACGCGTGTCTCGCGGATTCGACGCCTCAGGCCGTGAGTGCAGGGCGATGTCATGCGTCGAAATACCCGCCCACTAAAGAGTAGGAGCCTTCGCGCTGATGCAAATCAATATAAAATCCAGGGCAATTGGGGTTCGCATGCGCAACCTCACCATGAACCCTGCGTTAATGGGGTCGGCTCCGGCAGGGGCACCTATCCCGTGACTTGAGGTTTTGCGTCCCTTGTTCATCATGTCGATTGCCCTTGGCGGGTGCCTTAAAGGCCCGCCCATCGAATTCGGCCTGACCGAAGATACCGGTGGACATATTACCTATGCGCTGGGGGCCGCCCAGGCGTTGGCGCAACGCGGCGATGTCAACCGGGTCGAGATCGTCACGCGCTTGATCGAAGACGGGATTCTGGGCGCGGCCTATGCGGTCCCGTTCGAGCCGATCACCGAAAAACTCGCGATCCGTCGCATCGGAACCGCCGATCGGCAATACCTCTGCAAGGGCGCTGCGGCGGCCGATCGTCCCGCTTTCGCCGCGGCGTTGATCGCGCACATCGCGACGCTCGAGCGGCGCCCCGATGTGATCCATGCCCATTTCGCCGACGCGGCCGACGTCGCTGCGGCGGTTCGCGATCGGTTCGGCATCCCGTTCCTTTACACCGCGCACTCGCTCGGCATCGACAAGGCGAACCATGCGACGGGGCTTAGCGAGGCGATCGCGCCCCGGATCGCCGACGAGAACCGCGCGATCGCTGCCGCCGATGCGATCATTGCATCCTCGCGCGACGAAGCCGAGCGGCAGCTGATGGCGTATCCCGCGGCGTGCCCCGCAAAGATCCATTGTGTCCCGCCCGGGGCCGGGCTCGCGCATACCACGCCAAGCGATTTGACCCGCGCCCGCGCGTTGATCGCGCCGTTCCTGCGCGATCCCGACAAGCCGATGATCCTCGCGATCGCGCGGCCCGTCGCGAAAAAGAACCTCGGCGGGCTGATCGACCTTTTCGCGGGCGATGCCGGGCTACGCGATCGCGCCAATCTGGTGATCGTTGCGGGTCTGCGCGACGGCCCCCACACCGGCGAGGATGAACAGCGCAGCGTGATCGCGGGCCTGCTGGCCGGACTCGACCGCCACGATCTTTACGGGACGCTGGCGCTGCCCAAGCGCCATACCGCCGACGATGTTGCCGCGCTCTACGCGCTTGCCCGCGAAACGCGGGGCATCTTCGTCAATCCCGCGCTGACCGAACCTTACGGACTGACGCTGACCGAAGCCGCGCTGCACGGTCTGCCGGTGGTGGCGACGTGTCACGGCGGTCCTGCCGACATCGTCGCGCGACTGGGCCACGGCTTGGTCGCCGATCCGCGCGATCCTGCGAGCTTCGCGGCTGCGATCACCACATTGCTCGACGACGAGGTGGCATGGGCGCGGGCGTCGAGCGCCGGACGCGTAAATGCGCGGGCGCTCGACTGGCATGGCTATGCGGCGCGGTTCGTCGCCATCGTCGAGGGTCTCGCCGCAGTCGCCCCGGCGAAACCGCGCCCCTCGCGCTTATTGCTCTGCGATATCGACAATACGCTGACGGGGTGCACCGTCGGAGCGCTCGGCATGGCGGCGTATCTCGAGGCTGAACCCAACCTCGCCTTCGGGGTTGCGACCGGGCGATCGCTGCAGGAAGCCGAGCGCTTGCTCGGCGAATGGGGGCAACCCGCGCCCGACGTCCTGATCACCTCGGTCGGCGCTGAAATCTACTGGCGTCACGGTGCGCGGCTCGTCGCGGACGCCGACTATGCCGCGCACATCGATCGCGGCTGGGATCCGGCGGCGATCGATGCGCGCGTCTCGGGTCTTGCAGGCGTCGAGCGCCAGCCGGCGGTCGAGCAACGCCGCCACAAGCGCAGCTATTTCGCCGAGGAGCCCGCAGTGGTCGCTGCCATCCGCAGCGCGGTCGCCGATCTGCCGGTGCGCGTGATCCACAGTCACGGGCGGTTGCTCGACATCGTTCCGACGCGCGCTGGCAAGGGTGCCGCGATGCAATGGACGGCGCTCGCCTTGGGCGTCGCGCCCGATCAGGTCTATGCCGCCGGCGATAGCGGCAACGATCTCGATATGCTCGCGCAGTGCCAGAACGGCATCCTCGTCGCCAATTACAGCACCGAGCTTGCCGAACTGATCGGGCGTCCGACGATCTACCTCGCACGCCGCGCGCATGCCGCCGGCGTCGTCGAGGGTATGCGCGCCTTTGCCATGGCGCGCGCGGCATGACGCGGCCGATCGGCTATTTCGTCCATCATCAGGGGCGCGGCCATGCCGAACGCGCCGCGGCGATCGTCAATGCCTTGCCCGCTGACCGTCCGGTAGTGCTGTTCTCGGCGCGCGCCGACATCTTCCCGCCGCTTGCTGCGAACGTCACGGTGCGCACGATCCCGTCGCTGTTCGAAGCGGTCGGCGACGAGCCGGCCGGTCTGGCAAACGCACCGACGCCCGCGAACCTCCATTGCGCGCCGCTCGGCTGGAAGAGCATCACGCACGCTGTCGCGGTCATCGCGTCGTGGTTCGATACCGCCCAGCCTGCACTGTTCATCACCGACGTATCGGCCGAACTCGCGCAGCTCGCCCGGATCGCGTCGGTTCCGTGCATAAGCGTCCTCCAGCACGGCGACCGTAACGATCCGGGGCATATGGCGGCGTATGAATCGGCGCTGGGGATCTTGGCACCCTATGCGCCGACGCTCGAACAGCCGGGGCGGCCGGCGTGGATGCTCGCAAAGACGCACTATGCGCCGGGCGTTGGGGTTGCGGTCGACACGATCGAGCGCGACGCTGCGCGGACTGCGCTTGGCCTGCCGCTCGATGCCGAGATCGTCGTCGTGATCGCCGGGGGCGGGGGTACCGGCACGCCCGCGACCCCGCTCACGCTTGGCGCGCGGGCCGAGCCGAACGTGCTCTGGCTGACGATCGGGTCGGTCGAACACGAGTGGCACGCGACGGCGCCCGGCAACCTCCGGCATCTCGGGTGGGTCGATACGCCCGCGCTGTATATCGCGGCCGCGGATCGCGTCGTCTCCTCGGCCGGCAATACGACGGTCCATATGATAGCGGCGGTCGGGCGCCCGTGGATCGTCGTGCCCGAATGGCGCTATTTCGACGAACAGCTGTGGAAAGCGCGGATGCTCGATCAAGCCGGCACGGCGACCATGCTCGAGCATTGGCCGTCGCATGTCGGCGCCTGGACCCAGGCCTGGGCGCACGCTGCGTCGCTCGACCTGTCGCGGCAACGCGCGCTCTACGACGCCACTGCGGCACGGGATGTCGCCGCATGGCTGTCGCGCGTCGCGGACTCGGCCTGGACGCCGCCCCGGGTTGCCGCATCGCCCGAACTCGCCCCTGTCGATCAGCTCCTTTGTGAAAGCCTGTCATGACCGTCTCGATCTGTACGCTCGCCCATGGTCGCTCGGCGCATTTGGTCAACGTCGTCCGTGCCCTCGATCTGCAGACGCAAACGCCCGACGAGTTGGTGATCGCGGTGATGCAAAACGAGGCGTATGACTTGCCCGAGACGCGGTTTCCGGTGCGGCAGATCCTGATGGGGGCCGACGGCATCCCGTTGGCATCGGCGCGGAATGCCGCCGCCCAGGCCGCGCATGGCGAGAATCTGATCTTTCTTGACGTCGACTGCATTCCCGAGCCTTCGCTCGTCGCGGACTATGGCACGCAGTTGCGATCGGTCGATGCCGTGCTGATGGGGGAGGTGTTGTACCTGCCGTCGGGCGCCACCGCAGAGGGGCTCGATTTCGACCGGTTCGCCGCGATCGGGGTCAAGCATTCGGACCGGGCGGGGCCACCGGTCGAGGCACTGGGCGATTGCACCGACTATCGCTGTTTCTGGTCGCTCAACTTCGCGATGCGGCGTGCGACGTTCGTCGCACTCGGCGGCTTCGATGAACGCTATGTCGGTTACGGCGGGGAGGACACCGATTTCGGGCGCGTCGCGATGACCGCGGGCGTGCCGATCAACTGGGTGCGCGGCGCGCGAGTCTATCATCAATACCACCCGCACCACATGCCGCCCGTCCACCATATCGACAGCGTGATCGCCAACGCCGCGCGCTTCCGCGACAAATGGGGGCATTTCACGATGGAGCATTGGCTCAAGGCGTTCACGCTGATGGGCTTGATCACGCTGCGCGACGGCGAGCATGTTCGTTTGCGGGAAGTCGGCGAGGACGATCTGGCGCTGACCCGCCAGCAGGCCGACCAGCCCTATGCGAGCACCTCGGTCGTGCTGGCGCAGCTCGAGGCGCGCGCGCCCGCGATCGCGGCGGCATAGGCGGCTTCATACCCGTCGAGCATCGATGTCAGCGAGAACTCGCGTGTCACGCGTTCCCGGCATGCGGCACGCGGAAACGCTCGGGCGCGACCGATAGCCTTGGCAAGCGTCGCGGCGTCGGTCGCGAGCGCGCCGCAATCGCCCACGACTTCGCGCATCGCCCCGCGATCGAGCGCTGCGACGGGGACGCCGCACGCGAGCGCTTCCGCGGCGATCAGGCCGAACGGTTCGTCCCACATCGGGGTCGAGAGCAAGACCGATGCCGCGCCGATCGCATCGACCAACGCCTCGCCGCCCAGATGGCCGTGATAGACCCGGGCCTCGTCGAGCAGCGGTGCGACGTGATCGGTGAAGTAATCCATGCAGTCGATCGGCCCGATCACGTCCAGGCCTATGCCGGCCAGACGCGCCGCCTCGAGCGCGACGGCGGTGCCCTTGTTCGGCGTTATGCGCCCCGCCCAGACCGCCCGACCGTTGCCGGTCGAGCGGAATTGCCAGCGTGCGGTGTCGATGCCGTTATGGACGACCGAGGCTGTGTCGGGCGGGGTGGTCCACCACGTTGCCAGATGCGCCCGAGACGTGGTCGTCTGAAGCATCCAGGCTGCAATATTGGCCGCGATCGAGTCGGCGAGGCCCGCGAAAGGAGGGACGTGGAGCGACGTCACCATCGGTTTGCGATCGCGCTTGGCGAGCACGTGCAACGTCGGGTGCATCGTGTTGTTGTGAACGATATCGAAGTCCCCTCCGGCGATCTCGTCCCAGGCGTGACCGAAGGCGACGTCTTGGAATGCGGTGAGGTCGCGTGTTCCGTGCCATTGCGCCCACGGCAGCACGGCCTCGTAATGGCGTTCGGCGATGGGGTGAAGCGGCAGCGCAGGGTCGCTGTCGCCGCTGGCGAACAGCGTGACATCATGGCCGCGTGCGACCAGCGCCGTGACGAGCTGATGACAATGCGCTTCCATGCCGCCCATGAACGGCATTGCAATCGGATGACGAAGATGCGCGATAACGGCGATCCGCAAGGGCGCACGTCCGTGTTTGGCGGCACGCTTTGCGTCGATGGGCTCGGAGATGGTCATCAGGTCGAAACACCCCAATCGAGCTTTGGTGCCCACCAGCGTAGCTGGCAGCCGAGCCCCTCGTAGCCGAAAATAATGCCCGTGCGATTGCCGCCGACGGCGCCAATACCGCGTTGATGGTTTGAAACCTGAAGTGGATAAAACGATGACGAACCCTCTGCTCGACACGCTGGACCTGCCGCGTTTCGGCGATATCCGGCCGGAGCACGTTGCGCCCGCGCTCGACAAGGTCATCGCCGACCATCGCGCGGTGGTTGCGCGGATCGTTGCGACGCAGCCGCGCAGCTTTGCCGAGGCATGGTTGCCGCTCGAGCGGGCAGACACTGCGATCACGGCGGTCTGGTCTGCGGTTTCGCACCTGCACGCTGTCGCCGACACGCCCGAACTGCGCGCCGCTTTCGTGGCCGGGCAGGAAAGGTTGGTCGAAAACAGCCTCCAGGTGATGCAGAACCAGGCGGTGTATGCGGTGCTGGTCGCGCTCGCCACAACATCGGAATTCGCGGCGCTGGCAGACCCTGACCGCGCCGCCGTCGAGCACAGGATCCGCGATTTCGCCCTGGCAGGCGTCGCGTTGGAGGCAGCGGAGCGCGCGCGCTTCGCGGCGATCTCGGTCGAATTGTCGCACCTGTCGACCGCATTCGGCAACGCCGTGCTCGATGCGACCGACGCCTGGTTCGAGCATGTCGAGGATGCGGCCGTGTTGGCCGGCATTTCGGAGGCCGACACGGCGATGTTCGCGGCCGCGGCCGCCGCGCGCGGACTGCCCGGATGGGTCGTGACGCTCCAGATGCCGAGCGTGAACGCCGTCCTGACGTTCGCCGAGGACCGCGGCCTGCGCGAGCGGGTGTATACCGCATTTGGCACGCGCGCATCGGATCAGGGACCGCATGCGGGGCAGTTCGACAATTCGAGCCGGATCGCGGCGATCCTGGAACTGCGGCGCGAGGGTGCGCGGTTGCTCGGCTTCACTGATCCGGTCGCGTGGTCGCTGGCCACCAAGATGGCGCCCGACGCCGTCGCGGTGCTGGCCTTTCTCCGCGATCTCGGTCGCCGGGCGAAGCCTGCCGCGACCCGCGAATATGCCGAGCTGGCGGAGTACGCCGCCGACCATCTGGGGACCGCGGCGCTTCAACCGTGGGATCTGGCCTATGTCTCGGATCGGCTGCGCGCCGCGCGCTATGCCGTCGACGAGCAGGCGGTGCGCGCTTATTTTCCGGTCGAACGCGTCATCGCCGGCTGGCAGCGGCTGCTCGATCGTCTGTTCGGCATCCGCATGATCGCGCGCGCCGACGTGCCCGTCTATCATCCCGATGCCTGCTATTACGACGTGACGGACGAGGATGGCGCGGTCATCGCCGGGATCTATGTCGACTTGCACGCTCGCAGCGGCAAGCGCGGCGGCGCGTGGATGGCGCAGGCGCGTCCGCGGCTGAAGGATGGCAACAGACGACAGGTGCCGGTCGCCTATCTCGTCTGCAACTTCGCACCGAAAACCGAGGCAAGCCCTTCGCTGCTCACCCACCGGGAAGTGGTCACCTTCCTGCACGAGACCGGGCATTGCCTGCACCATTTGTTCACGCGCGTCGATCGTCCCAGCATTGCCGGCACCAACGGGTTCGAATGGGACGCGATCGAGCTGCCGAGCCAGTTGATGGAGGATTTCGCCTGGGACCGCGACGTGCTGAGCGGCATGTCGGGCCATCACCAAACCGGTGCGCCGTTGCCAGACGGGGTGTTCGACAGGCTGGTGGCGGCGCGCCGGTTCTTGTCGGGCATGTTCGTCGTCCGCCAGGTGGAATTCGCGCTGTTCGACCTGCTGCTGCATCTGGGCACGCTGGGCAGCGACCCGATGGAGGTGATCGAGGCGGTGCGCGACGAGGTCGCGGTGGTCCGCCCACCGGCATGGCACCGCTTCCCGCACGGCTTCACCCATATCTTCGCCGGCGGCTATGCATCGGGCTATTACAGCTATCTGTGGGCGGAAGTGCTTGCGGCGGACGGGTTCCAGCGTTTTGCGGAGGCAGGATTGGTCGACCGCGCCACCGCCGCTCTGTTTCGCGAAGAGGTGCTTTCGCGCGGTGCGAGTCGTCCAGCCGCAGACAGCTTCCGCGCCTTCCGCGGTCGCGATGCGGACCCGCAGGCAATCCTCGTCCGTCATGGCCTGGCGATGCACACCGACTGCTGATCGCACCGTTGCCGATCGGCGGATCGGCTACGCTCGAGAATCTCAGCAAGGCCGCGGTCGAGAGCTAATTCTCCTGAGCGGGAACGCGATGCGCGCGGCATCGCGCACTCGGCGTGTTACAGGGGCGTACGGATTGCACCGCGTGACCGCCCCTTCACCCAACGCAGCAGCATCAAGGGGACGGCGGGATCGCATATGCGGGGCAATCTCGTAGGGGTGAACGCCAAGGTGGGCCAAAGCCCGTATTGGGAGTCCGCTGTCACTATGGGAAGGCGACGTCGCGTCGGGGCGCAGCGATACCAACTCGCAAGAGGCGGTATGCGCTGACTTCAGGCGCGACACCGGCCCAGCCAAAGGATTCCATAATGACCGATCCACGCCACGATATCGTCGATACCGCCGTTGCTGCGGGTTCCTTCTCGACCCTGGTCGCCGCAGTGACTGCTGCAGGCCTTGTCGAGACGCTGAAAGGGGCCGGCCCCTTCACCGTGTTCGCGCCGTCGGACGACGCGTTCGCAGCCCTGCCCGCAGGGACCGTCGAGACGCTCGTCAAGCCCGAGAACAAGGACCAGCTGACCGCGATCCTCCTCCTCCACGTCGTTCCCGGCAAGGTGATGGCGGCTGATGTCGCCGGCCAGGTGCTCGACCCGGCCACTGCCGGCGGTGCGACCGTCCATGTCGATGGAACGAATGGCGTGACCGTCGACGGCGCGAAGGTCGTCACTGCCGACATCGAGTGCACGAATGGCGTGATTCACGTCATCGACGCCGTGATCTTGCCCAAGGCCTGACCGTCGACACCGGCGGCGCTTGGTCTTTATAGCGCCGCCGGTGTCACACGTCGTGCCTATCGGACGGGAACTCGAATGAAGATCGCCATCGTCGGCGCAGGGATCGCAGGAGCGTCCTGCGCTGAAACGCTGCAGGCCCGCGGCCACACCGTCCTGATGTTCGACAAAGGGCGCGGGCCCGGCGGGCGGATGGCGACGCGGCGCGCGCCGGGACCCGACGGCGACGTCGCCTTCGACCACGGCGCGCAATATTTCACGGCACGCGACTCCGCCTTTGCCGCGCAAGTCGCGCAGTGGGCCGCCGCGAACGTCACGGCGGCATGGCCGAGCGCGGGGGACGATGCCTGGGTCGGAACGCCCGGGATGAGCGCGGTGGTCAAGGCCATCGCCGAACGGTTGGACGTCCACTGGACCACCAAGGTCGACACGATCCGCCAGGACGGCGCGGTCTGGAAGCTCGACCCGGTTTCGGACATGGCGTTCGACGCCGTCGTAATCGCGACGCCTGCCGAGCAGGCAGCACCGCTGCTGGTCGCGCATGATCCCGCGATGGCGGCGATGGCGCAGGCCTGCCCGTCGGCACCGTGCTGGACCGCGATGGTGGCGTTCGACGAACCGATCGCGATAGCAACCGACATTCTCCGCGACACCGGCATCCTTGGCTGGGCGGCCCGCAACAGCGCCAAGCCCGGACGCGGCGCTGGGGAAGCCTGGGTGCTCCAGGCGACGCCGGACTGGTCCCGCCTACATCTCGAGGATGCGGCCGAGAGCGTCGTAGACGCTTTGCTCGCCGCGCTGGCGGACCAAGCCACGCGCGCACTGCCCCCGCCCACCGTCCGGATCGGTCACCGCTGGCGCTATGCGCGCGTCAAGGCGACACAGCACGGGGCGCTGTGGAATCCCGCCAAGCGCATCGGCGCGGTCGGCGACTGGCTGCTCGCGCCGCGGATCGAAAGCGCGTGGCTGTCCGGCCGGATGCTCGCCGACCGGATCGGCCCAGCCTAGCGCGCCGCCGGGACGCCCGCGATGATCGCCGGATCGATCGCGTAATCGCGCGCGATCTCGCGTGCTGTCATCTTCGCGGACATCATCACCGACGGCGTCCCGCCGCCCGGCTGCGTGCCCTGGCCGACGAGATAGAGGTTGGTGATATCCTCGCTGCGATTGTGCGGGCGGAAGAAAGCCGTCTGCGTCAGCCGCGGCTCGACCCCGAAGCCGTTGCCCGCATACGCGCCGAGCACTTGCTCGAAATAGTCGGGCGTGACGAAGCTCTGATAGACCAGCCGCTCGCCGAGGTCGGGGATGTAGCCGCGCTCGTCGAGGAAGGTCAGCACCTTCTGCGCGAAGGCCTCGCCCACCACGTCCCAGTCGACATCGCCGAGCGTGTTGGGGACGGGGATCAGCGTATAGGCCGCGTGATGCCCTGGCGGCGCGAGGCTGGGGTCGGTCATCGTCGGGATGTGGAGATATTGCGAGAAGTCTTCCGCGAGGATCTTGCGCTCGAAAATGTCGGTCAGCAGTTCCTCGTAGCGCGGGCCGAGGATGATGTTGTGGTGGCGCAGGTCGGGATCGCCGTCGCGCTTCTGATAGCCGAAATAGATCACCATCAGCGACATGCTTTGCTTGCGGAACTTGACCACCGCGTCGCGATTGATCCGCCGATGCGCCTTGTCGATCAGCTTGAGATAGGTCGTCGCGTAATCCCCATTGGAGACGACGAGATCGGCGGCGAGCCGCTCGCCCGACGCCAGCGTCACGCCGGTCGCGACGCGTTTGCTGCCGCGCTTCTCGACGTCGATCCGCGCAACCTCGGCGTTGAGCTGTACCGTCCCGCCGAGCTCCTCGAACTTGGTCACCATCGCCTTCACCAGCGCGCCGGTGCCGCCCATCGCGAAATGCACGCCCCAGGTCTTTTCGACGAAATGGATCATCGCATAGATCGCGGGCACCTTCAGCGGGTTGCCGCCGATCAGCAGCGGCTCGAAGCTGAACACCTGCCGCATCTTGTCGCTCTTGAAATATTTGCTGATGAGCGAGAACAGCGGCTGGACCGCGCCGAGCTTGAGCAAGTCGGGCACGACGCCGAGCATCGAGCCAAGGCTGCCGAAATAAGTGTAGCCGAGCTCGAGGAAGCCACGCTGGAAGATCGCACGCGCGGCTTCGTGGAAGCGTTCGTAGCCGTCGAGATCCTCTGGCGCGAGCTGCGCAATCTGCGCGCGGACGTTGACCGGGTCGGCGTCGTAATCGAAGAAAGTGCCGTCGTCGAAATAGATCCGGTAGAAGGGCAGGACGGGAACGATCTCGAGATAGCGGCTGGTGTTGGGCCCACCGCTGACACCTTCGAGAATCCGCTTTTCGGCAAGCACGTCGGCGGGAAAGTCGGGTTGCGCCAGCATCGCGTGATCGCGTTCGAGCGAGAACAGTTCCTCGATGAAATGCGGCACGGTCAGCACGGTCGGCCCCATGTCGAAGGTGAAGCCCTCGGCGCGCCGGACATAGGCGCGGCCCCCGACATCATCGAGCTGTTCGACGATCCTGGTGTCGAAGCCGAGGCTCTGCAAGCGGATCGCGCACGCGATGCCGCCAATGCCGGAGCCAATTACGATCGCAGTACGACGGGTCATGGGGTCGATGTCTTTTCGTGAGAGTAAGGCACGGCGATAAGCCGTCTTTCGATCCAGCGCGAGAGCAACAGATGCGGTACCGCCACCGACGCTAGCAGTTGAAACGCCTGCGCGACCAGGCTCGCGTCGACGCGGGACGGAACGAAGCCACGCAGGCCCCACCAGCCAAGGATCGCGAGGCCGGAGAGCAAAGCGCCAGTCCCGATCCAGCGCCCTAGTGTCATGTCATGTAAGGCCGAACGGGTCTGCGCCAAGTGCCGCGGCGAGTGGAGGAAGACGAAAAACAGCGCGAAGCCCGTGACGGGCGGGAGGATGACGAGCAGGACAAGGCACAGACTCATCGCCGCAGCCCAGTGGCGGCTGCCATCGCGCCACGCAAGCGCGACGCCGACTCCGGTGACGAGCAGCGCGACCGGCGCTGCGGCGGTGATGATTTGCGCAATGACCGCCGCGCGCGGATCGCTCATCGCGACGAACAGCGCCGACACCTCGGCGGGATGACCAAGCGTCGCCGCCGCGATCACCGCGGCGCCCGCGGCAAACCGCAGCAGCGGCTCTTCGAGCATCGGCCAATCCTCGCCGAAATGGACCGATGCGACCGCCAGGAACACCACAAGAGCGACCAGCGGCAGCGTCATCCACAGCGCGACCATCAGCACGGCGATCGCCACATATCCGCCGATTGCGAGCCAGAGCCCCGCACGGTCGAGTGCGACCGATCGACGCAACAGCGCGATGTCATAGGCCCCGTGCGGTAGCCCGCCCCCGATAAAGACCAGCGCGGCGGCGGGTTGTGTGAGCGGAACGCCCATCAGCGTCATCCCGATCAGTCCGGCCGCCGCGACCCAATAGGCTGGATACACGACATCGCCGCGCCCGGGAGGGGCACGGCGAGTCGATGGCGGGTGCGGGTGGGCAAGCGCCGTCATGCGATCAGGCAGCATAGCCCTTATGCCCGTCGGCTTCGGCTTCCGACTTGCGGACCGCGATCAGGAAAATCAGGATGCCGAGGCCGGCCTTGGCGACGATATCGGCGATCGTATACCCGATCTGGATCGTCGTGGTGACGTTGCCGCCGGTCAGCCCGGCATACGGTGCCATGTAGACAATCGGGTAGAAACCCCACGACGCGAAGGTCAGCAGGCGCGCCTTGCGGACCAGACCTTGTGCGCTGGCAGGCTGCTGCTTGATTGAGGCGCCGAGGCCGCTGAACAATTCCCACACGATGTAGACGAACGGGATCGCCGACAGCGTCCCCCAGATCGCGCGGGTCGGGATGTCGCTGGCGATCTCACCGGGATAGCCGAGGATGATCATCAGCGCCGCCGCCGAGCCGAGGCGGATCGCCTTGGACGACGTCTCCTCGCGCGACAGCCGCATCACAAGCACGAGTTCGATCAGCAGCAGCGGCACGGTCAACAGCCAGTCGACGTAGCGATACGCATCGTTGAACGCGTAGCCCGTCGCGGTGACGATGCCGTCCTTGAAGGTATAGGCTTCGTTCCAGCTCTCGAAGATCCGGAAATAGTGATAGGCGGCGATTCCGGTGACGAGCCCCGAAATGGTCAGCGCGGTACGATAGGCCGGCGCGACTTGCCCACGGCTGAGCCAGAGGAATGCGGTGGCGGCGCCCATCGCCGCGAAGGTGAACGAGAACGCATTGTAGACGAGCGAGAATTGAAAGGGCGTGACGATATCCATCGGAATCTCCGTCGCAAGGGTACGCGGCACGGATGCGCCGGGCAGGGGGGGATTCAGGATGCCGCTCAGTCGTGGCGGAGCGCCCCTTCATCTCCAGATTTGTCGCCACAGCAGCACCACACGGGCGAGGGTAACCCTGACCGCACACCGAATGGCTGAACGGGTGCGGCAATGCCGCTGTGGCGACCCCACTTTCCTAGAATGAGCCGGTAGCGGCGGCGATACGGGCTTTGTGCCGTACCGGGGTAACGCGGTATTACAGGCCAGCCTCGACAGCGAGGCGGATAAGATCTGCGGTCGTGTTCAACCCCAGGCGATCCATCAGAATGGCACGGTGCATCTTGACCGTCTTTTCGGCCAGATTGAGTTCGGCCGCGATCTGCTTGTTGAGCAGGCCGTTCGCGACGAGCTTGAGCACCTGGCCCTGCCGCGGCGACAGCGCCTTGACCATTTCCGCCGCGCGGATACGGCGCATGCTCGATGGGCTTGCCGCGCCGGCGTCGATCTCGAGTTGCGATCCGAGGAAATACAGCAACGCGTCCTGCTCGTCATAGATCGGCGCGACGAGCACGGCATTGCGGAATGGCTGGCCGCTGCGCTTGTAGTTGAGGATTTCGACGAGCACGGGGCGATGCTCGCGCACCCCGCGCCGGATTTCCTCGGTCAGCCAGGGTTCGGTCGCGGGGCCGGAGAGGAAACGGCAGTTGCGTCCGACGACGAGATCTGCCGGATATCCGGTCAAATCGCAGAACGCATCGTTGCAGGCGACGATCGGATTGTCGGGCAACCGCGGATCACTGATCACCGACGGAATCGGGCTATCTTTGACAAGACGGATGTGGCGGTTCGGGGCAGACGGGAGTTCCAACGTTTGTGCCATCCCGAGTGTGCGCCCATTTCCTGTGGGCTGTTCTACCGCCGACAGGAGGATAAGCCACGCACTTTGTGCCCTATCTCGGTCCATTTTCCGATCACACTGATCGGAGCGATCATTCGACGCGGTTTCCCTGATGTCGTCAGCCATTCTCGGCCCGATGCAGGATTTTCAGAGCTCCGGATCGTCATCCTCGGACCGAGGCTGCCTTGGGGGGCAGCCCACGGCAACGAACCCGCCGCAGACCCGCGCGATCATGCGATCCTGACACGCAAAATCCGTGTTCGTGGCTCCGTGCCATGGGACGAGACTAGCAGCCCGTGCGAGCTTCGACGGATGCAAGCATGCGGCGGGGATTACGCGGATTCTACGCGTTTGCCGCCCAAACAGTCTCGCGCCTTTATGCGCGCAGTCGCTATTTGGCTTTCTACAAGGACATCCGCTCTCGAGCGTCGCTTCGGCGGTTTCGGTTTCTGGGATGATCCGCATGAGGAAGTCGAGACATGACAGCATCACTCAACCCGGAGCCCGACCAAGCGCGCCCGGTTTTGAAAGTTGGACAGGATCGCGCCGGCCATTGGCTGGTGCAGGATAGCGGCGGCGCGCTCGAAGGCCGCTTCGTGTCGCGTGCCGCGGCGATCGGTTTTGCGCGCAGCGAGCTGCATGCCTTTGCGGGCGCTGTGATCGAGATGGCGGCGTCTCCGCTGGTCGCGACGATTTCCTTTGCGCCGATTCAACCGTGGGAAACCGCGCGCGATCATCGGAAGGCCGCCTGATGCGCCCGATCTCCCGCCGCAATGCGCTTTCGGGTGCACAGCAATGACCTATGCTGCCGAACATACGATCGATGGCCCGTCCTGCCTTCACCGCAGTGCCCGCAAACGCATCGTCGCTGCCCCGCGCCGCCCGCGCTGCCGCGACACGCGCTGGCCCGAGGTTGCAGCGACGCTCGCCGCCTTGCGCGCCGCCAAGCGCTGCAGCGTGCGGATCGTCGATGTCGATTGCGGGGCGGGGACGCTGCTGCTGTGCGCGGTGCGGTTCGCGCGCGCGCTCGGCTTCACCGCGATCGAGGCGCGCGGCATCGACGCCGCCCCGACGCTGATCGGGCGCGCCAGGGTGGCCGCGGCGGCAGTCCGCGACCCGGCGATCGGGATCGTCTTCGAACGCGGCGATCCCGTGGCTGCCTTGTGCGCGGAATGCGATTTTCCGGCCGACATCGTGCTGTGGCACGGCTGCGAGGGGACGCACGGCGAAGCCGCAGTCCGCGCCGAGCGGACCGCGCTGTGCGCCGGCCACGCGGTCATCGCGGATCACCCGTCGCCACGGATCGCGGCATGACGCATCGCGATCTCCTGTGGCGCGGGCTCGGCGTCGCGCTTGTCGTCGTCGCCACTACGGTCCGCGTGGCGGATGGCGATGGCACGCATAGCGCGGCAAGCCTGGTGGCGTTCGTGCTGACGCTCACCGGCCTCGTCCTGATCGTCCAGGGCAAGCGCGTCCCCGCTGCGCTCCGCGTCGAGCGCAGCCGACACCGCCTGCTCGCGCAGGCGATTCGGGCCCGACGCCACAAGCGGACCGACGACAGCAACGCTTGATCCACGCGTCTTTACACGATCCTTTCCGGAACGGACTCCTATGCCTCTTCCTTTCGACTGTCGCGACGGCGTCCTCCATGTCGAGGACGTCGCTCTGCCGGCGATCGCCGCCGCGGTCGGCACCCCGGCCTATGTCTATTCGACCGCCGCGCTCCGCACTTCCGCGCGCGCGTTCCGCGCCGGGCTGGCGTCCGTGCCGCGCAAGCAGCTTGCCTTTGCGGTGAAGGCCAATCCCAACCTCGCCGTGCTGAAGCTGCTCGCCGCGGAAGGCTATGGCGCCGATATCGTTTCGGCGGGCGAGATGCTGCATGCACTCGCCGCAGGAATGCCGGCTGAGAGCATCGTCTTTTCGGGGGTGGGGAAATCCCGTCGTGAACTCGCCGCCGCGCTCGACGCCGGGATCGGGCAGTTCAACCTCGAGCTCGAAGCGGAAGGCGTGGTCCTCGCCGCGATGGCGGCAGCGCGCGGCCTGCGCGCCCCCGCCGTGCTGCGCGTGAACCCTGATGTCGACGCGCGTACCCACGCGAAGATCTCGACCGGCCGCAAGCAGAACAAGTTCGGTGTCGCGCTGGACGATGCGGCGGCGATCTATGCGCGTCTCGCCGGGCGCGACGGCCTCGATTTGCGCGGGATCGCGATCCATATCGGCAGCCAGCTGACGGATCTGGCGCCGCTCGAAGCCGCTTACGCACGTGTCGGCGAGCTTGTGGCCGGGCTGCGCGCGGCGGGGCATACGATCACGCATGTCGATCTCGGGGGCGGCCTTGGCCTTCCGTATCGGCCGGGCGACGTGATGCCGAGCCCGGCGGCGTACGGCGCGATGGTGGCGCGCGTGACGCGCGGCTGGGATGTGACGCTGCTGTTCGAGCCTGGCCGCTTCATCGCCGGCGACGCGGGCGTGCTGCTGACCGAAGTGCTGTGGGTGAAGCCGGGCGCGGTCGACCCCTATGTCATCGTCGACGCTGCGATGAACGATCTTGCGCGGCCTGCGCTCTATGACGCGTTCCACGACTTCGTAGCAGTCCGGCCGAGCGGGCAGCGGATGACCGCCAACATTGCCGGCCCGGTCTGCGAAAGTGGTGACACCTTCGCGATGGGGCGCGAGATCGATGCGGTGGCGGCGGGCGACCTCGCCGTGTTCCGCACCGCCGGGGCGTATGGCGCGACGATGGCGTCGACCTACAATTGCCGCGCTAGTGCCCGAAGTGCTCGTCGATGGCGATCGCTTCGCGGTCGTCGCCGAGCGGATCGCGCCCGAAGCGATGCTCGCCGTACAGCATATCCCGCACTGGATGGCGGAGGTCGAGGCGGCCCCGCGCAAGGCCGCCTGACGCCTCGCTACGGGGCGAGCGCGGGGGGCGGCTCGTGGACCGCGATCTCGTCGAAGCGCATCCAGCGATAGATCAGGAAGCTGACGATCCAGGCGCTCGCGAACAATCCGATGATCCAGAAGCCGAGCAGATTGAGGTGGCTGCCGAGCCCGGTCGCCACGTCCCAGATCCCGCCCGACAGGTTGAGCTTGTCAGCCAGCAGGGCGGCGGTCTCGATCCCGCCGATCATCACCGCCACCAGTGCCGAGACCGCGGTGATCGTGACGTTGTAATAGAGTTTGCGGATCGGGCGGACGAACGCCCATTCATACGCGCCGAGCATGAGGATGGCGTCGGCGGTATCGACCAGCGCCATCCCGACCGCGAACAGCGCCGGGAACACCAGCACCGCGGCAAACGAGAAACCGTGTGCTGCCTGCGCGGTCGAGAGGCCGAGGATCGCGACTTCGGTCGCGGTGTCGAAGCCGAGGCCGAACAGGAAGCCGAGCGGCGCCATGTGCCACGGCCTCGTGATCAACCGGAACAGAGGCCGGAACAGGCGGGAGAGGGGGCCTTTGCCGGCGAGCAGCACGTCGAGATCGTCGGCGTCGTAGCTGCCGCCGTCGCGCACGTGGCGAAAGGTCTTCCACACCGAGCGGAGGATGACGAGGTTGATCGCCGCGATCGCGAACAGGAAGCCGGCGGAGAAGATCGTCGCGATGACGCTGCCAGCCGCCTTGAGCGTCTCGAACTGCGCGAGCGCGTTGGCGGTGGCGGCGATCGCGACCGAGGCGATCAGGATCACCGCGCTATGCCCGATCGCGAACCACAGGCCGACGCTGATCGGCCGCGTGCCGTCCTGCATCAGCTTGCGCGTGACGTTGTCGATCGCGGCGATGTGATCGGCATCGACCGCGTGGCGCAGCCCCAGCGTCCAGGCGAGCAGCGCGGTGCCGAGCATGGCAGGGGCGGCGTGGAACAAGCTGCCGGCCCAGATCCACGCGCCGATATTCGCCGCGAGAAGCAGCGCGAACAGCGCGATGATGCGCGCCCGCAAACGCCGTTTGCGGCTTGGCTGGAGCCCGGTCATCGGGCCGCCCGCTGCGCGCTGGAGTGATGCGCGGCCGGTACCCGATCGGCGCAGAACGATCGAAATCGCATGAAACGTCCCCCGGCGTCGGACGAAACCGGCGGGCCTTCCGTATCGACGGCGACAGTCGTGCCGCCCGGACGCCATCGCGACCGGCACGCCTGCTCGTGCGGCCCCCCGCACCTTCGTCGCTCGACGGGCTTCACCGTGCCGCGGCCATCCCCTGGACCAAGGCAAGAGCGACCCACGCCGGCAGGTCTCCTGGCTCACGGGTCACCGCCACGCTGCACGGCCTTCCCAGGGCGATCACGCAAGCGTGTCCGTCCCAGTGGCTGCCCCCGTCGCACAGACGCGGGCGATGTGCAGCGCGCTCGCCGCTTACAGTTGCAGGGACAGCCTCGGCTTCGGGGTAACCCCCTCACCGCGTTCCCTTTTAAGCCCCTTTCGGGACACCAGCGTAGTCACGAGACGGGCGATCCTGGGAACCGTTCGCCTCGATGGAGGACGTATCGAAACGACCGCGCGCGGGCAAGCGCGCATCGTCAGCGCTCGAAGAGGCGATCGGCGAGCGGTTCGCGCGCCTGCCAGTCGCGGCGTTCGAGCTCGGGAATGTCCGAGGGGGCGAGCGGCGTGCCGAGGCACAGCAGCGCGACGAACGACCAGGTCGCCGGCACGTCGAGCATCGCCGTCACCGCCTCTGCATCGAGGATTGACACCCAGCCGAGACCGTAGCCGCGCGCATGGGCCGCGAGCCAGAGCGTATGGATCGCGGTTACGGTGGAGTCGCGCAAGGTCGCGGCGATCGTCGCGCGGCCGAGGCCGTGGCCGGCCTGCGGATCGAGCGCGTTGAGCACCGCCAGGATCTCGGGGGCCTCGCGCAGGCCGTGGAGCTTCAGCGTGGAATAGTGCGCGCGGCGGGCCGGATCGGCAATGCGATCGGCCGCGGCGTGGCTGGCCGTATCGACATGCTCGGCAAGACGGCCGCGCAACGCCTGCGAGCGGATGCGGACGATCCGCCAGGGCTGCGCATTGCCGACCGACGGCGCCAGGGCGACCGTCGCGATCAGGTCTTGCAGACCGCGCTCGGGGATCGGCCGCGTATCGAAATGCCGGACGTCGCGCCGCCAGCGGAACAGGTCGTCCAGGCGCGCGATGAACGCGGCATCGAAGACCGGTGGCGTCATGGCTGCCCTGTCCGGCGCATCAGGTAGATGTCCATGATCCAGCCATGCTCGGCCCGCAACGCCGCGCGGCGCTCCACGATTTCCTCGGCGACGTCGACAAGCGAGCCGGCGGTCAGCGCCTCGTGCGGCGTGCCGAGATAGGCGCCCCACCAGATTGCGACGCCCTCCGGCTGCAGCGTGGTAAAAGCGCAATCGCCGTCGAGCATCACCGCGACGCTGTCCGCCCCCTCGGGCCAGCCACGATCGCGCAGCCGGCGACCAGTGGTGATGACCACCGGCGCGCCGAGTGTGTTGAGCGGGATCGCATGCGCGGCGGTCAGCGCCTGCAGGCTGGTGATGCCGGGGATCACCCGGACATGCAGCGCCATGCCGTCGGCGCGCAGCCGCTCGGCGATGCGCAGCGTGCTGTCGTAGAGCGAGGGATCGCCCCAGACGAGCAAAGCGAGCCGACCGCCATGCGGCAGGTGCTCGGCGATCTGCGCCGCCCAGGTCGCGGCGATCGCATCGTGCCAGTCGCCCACGGCTGCAAGGTATTCACCAGTCGCGGCGCGAACCGGCAGGTCGAACTCGACGATCCGCACCGGCTGATTCAGCGCGGTGGCGCACAGCGTGCGGCGCAGGTCGATCAGGTCCGACTTCGCGTCGCCCTTGCGTGGGAGCAGGATCAGGTCGGCGGCATTCATCGCCGCCTCGGCCTGGCGGGTGAGGTGATCGGGATTGCCCGTGCCGATGCCGATCAGATCGAGGTCGATCACGGTGCCTCCTCCTCCATCAGCGGGCCGTAAAGGATCAGCGCCGGCGCGGTGCCGATGTCGGTAGCAAGGCTCTCCGCCAGCGCTGCGATCGTCGAGCGGAGCAGCCGCTGATCGGGATGCCCGACATTTTCCGCGAGCAGGGCGGGGGTGGTCGGCGGCAGGCCGTGCTCGACGAGGCGCGCGACGAGCGCGGCGAAGGTCCGCTTGGGCATGAAGATCACCGTCGTCGCCTCGGCATAGGCGAGCGCGGCCATGTTGAGCGCGCCGGGCAGGCCGCCGGTGACGTCATGCCCGGTGACGAACTGCACCCGCCGCGCGCTGAGCCGCCGCGTCAGCGGGATCGCCGCAGCGGCGGCGGCGGCCGAGGCGGAGGTGACGCCGGGGACGATCTCGAAGGCGATCCCGGCGGTACGAAGCGCGACGATCTCTTCTTCGAGCCGACCGAAGAGCGCCGGGTCGCCCGACTTGAGCCGGACGACGCGCGCGCCGGTCGCGGCATGATCGACGAGCAGTTGGGAAACATGCGCCTGGCTCGGGGAGGCGCGACCGGCGCGCTTGCCGACCGCGACGAGCTCGGCGCCGGGGCGGATATGGCCGAGCAGCGGACCCGACGAGAGATCGTCGAACAGCACGACATCGGCCGCCTGCAGCCGCGCGACGGCTTTGAGCGTCAGCAGTTCGGGATCGCCCGGGCCCGATCCGACGAAGGAGACGAAGCCGCTCACTGCGCGGGCGCGATCAGGTGGAAGAAGGTGCCCGAGACGCGCCCGCGATACGATCCGGATTCGGCGACGGCATTGCCCTCGGCATCGACGACATGCGCGAGCGCGGCGTCGGGCTGGTCGAGGATCGTCGAATAATGGAATTCGTGGCCACGCAGCATAGTGCCGCCGGGCAGCCCCGCCATCGGCGCGCGCAGCGTGGCATGGCGATAGCCGAGATGCATCTTGCGTTTCGCATAGCTCGTGACGAGGCCGAGCAGCCCCGCCATCCGGTGGCTGGTCCCGTCGGCGTCGATCAGCGCCTCGCCGAGTGCCATATAGCCGCCGCACTCGCCATGGATCGCGCGGGTGCGGGCATGCTCGGCGAGGCCGGCTTGGAAGGTCGAAGCGGCGGCGAGGCGGCCGGCGTGGAGCTCGGGGTAGCCGCCGGGCAGCCAGACGAGGTCTGCGCTGGCGTTGGGCGCCTCGTCGGCGAGTGGCGAGAAGGGCAGGATCTCCGCGCCCGCGTTACGCCACGCATCGAGGATATGCGGGTAAGTAAATGAGAACGCCGCGTCCTGTGCGAGCGCGATGCGCTGTGCGGGGGGTGCGAAACGCCATTCTTCGGACGCGATGTGAGGTTTAGCTGATGCGGCCTCGCGCAATGCGGCGAGGTCGACATGCTCGCGCAGGAAGGTCGCGTACTGTGCGATGCGCGCGTCGAGATCGGCATGTTCGCCGGCCTGCACCAAACCCAGATGCCGTTCGGGGAGCGTGAGGTCGCTCCGCCGCGGCAGCGCGCCGAACACGCGGATGCCTGCCGCCGCCATCCCGCTGCGCGCGAGCCGGTCGTGGCGCGGGCTCGCCACGCGGTTGAGGATCACGCCCGCGATCCGCAGATCGGGATCGTAGCGCGCGAAGCCGAGCGCGGTCGCGGCGGCGGATTGCGCTTGGCCCGACACGTCGATGACGAGCACCACCGGCCATCCCATCCGCCGCGCTATGTCGGCGCTGGCGCCGTTGCCCGTCGCGCCCGCCGCCGCGACTCCGTCGAACAGCCCCATCGATCCCTCGGCCAGCACGAGATCGGCGTCGCACGCGCTGGTAGCGAGGCTGTGGAGCATCGCCTCGGGCATCGCCCAACTGTCGAGGTTGAACGATCGTCGGCCGCTCGCCGCATGGTGAAAGGCGGGGTCGATATAATCGGGGCCGCTCTTGAACGGCTGGACGGCGAGCCCGTGGTCGCGCAGCGCGCGCAGCAGGCCGAGCATCACCGTCGTCTTGCCGGTGCCCGAGGCGGGCGCGGCGATCATCAGGCCGGGGGTCATGTCGCGGACTCGCTGAAGGGGGAGGTGGCGCTTTGCGGGCGGAAGCGGCGGTCGTAGCCGGGAGCGTAGAGGCTGCTTTCGATGAAATCGTCCGCCGCGAGCACGCGGCCGACAAGGATCAGCGCGGTGCGTTCTGGGCCATCTGCCGCCGCCGCCGCGATCGTCGCGAGCGTCGCGCGGACGATCCGCTCGTCGGGCCAGCTCGCGCGCCAGACGATCGCGACCGGGCACTCCGGCCCGTAAGCGGGGATGAGGTCGGCGACCACACGGTCGAGCGCGTGGATCGACAAATGGATCGCGAGCGTCGCGCCGGTGGTGGCGAAGGTGGTGAGGCGCTCGGCGGGCGGCATCGTGCTTGCGCGGCCGGGGGTGCGCGTCAGCACGACCGATTGCGTCAGGCCGGGCAGCGTCAGCTCGGCCTCGAGCGCGGCCGCGGCGGCGGCGAAGGCGGGGACGCCCGGCGTGATCGTGAACGGAATGTCGAGCGCACGCAGGCGGCGGAGTTGCTCGCCCATCGCCGACCAGATCGACAGATCGCCCGAATGGAGCCGCGCGACGTCCTGGCCCGCCGCATCCGCCACCGCGATCTCGGCGACGATCGCGTCGAGCGACAGCGGCGCGGTGTTCACGATCCGCGCGCCCGGTGGGCAATGGTCGAGCAGCGCCTGCGGGACGAGCGACCCGGCATAGAGGCAAACCGGCGACCCGGCGATGCGGTCGCGCCCGCGCAGCGTCAGCAGGTCGGGTGCGCCGGGGCCGGCGCCGATGAAATGGACGGTCATGGATCGAATCTTTCGGCGATGGCGCAACTGGCCATGCGGTCGGGGGAGATATGGCGATGCGCGATCAGGCGTGCGCCGGGGCCTGCGGCGGCGAGCGCGGCGGCTTCGGCGACGCTGCCCGCACCGCGCGCGGCGAGGCTGGCGGGGGATTGGGTCGGGGTCGGCGTCGCGCGCAATGCTGGCGGTGCAACGGCGATCAGGGGGATGTCGAGGGTCTCGGCGAGCGCGGCGAGCAGCGCGGTCTTGTCGGCTGGTGCAGCGAGCGCGGTGACGGGCGGGTGCCCGGCGCGCGCCAGATCGAACGCAGCGCTCAGCGAGTCCGCCTGCGCACCGGTGCGATACCCGAAGCCTGCGACGATCACAGCGTCACGCTCCATTGCACGATCGGATAGTTCGAACGCCAACCGCGTCGCGTTCCGATCGGGGCAGCGCGCGCGAGCTCGATCCGCAACAGGTCGCCGCCTTTGTCGCTCTGCCAATGTGATAGCAGCGCCTCGGACTCGAGCGTGACGGCGTTGGCAACGAGCCGCGTTCCGGCTGGCAGGTGACCCCCGAGCCATATTAGCAAGGCTTCGGACAGCCCGCCGCCGATCACAACCGCGTCGGGGATCAGCTGGTCGGCAAGCGTGCCGGGCACGCGACCCTCGATCACCCGCAGCCGATCCACGCCGAGCGCGGCGGCATTGTCGCGCGCGCGGGCGGCGCGGGTCGGGTCGGCTTCGAACGCCAGCGCGCGCATCGATGCGGCGCAGAGCAGCCATTCGATTGCGATCGACCCCGATCCAGCGCCGATGTCCCACAGCAATTCCCCCGGACGCGGAGCGAGCGCCGAGAGGGTAAGCGCGCGGATCGGTTGCTTGGTGATCTGCCCGTCATGCGCAAACCAGGCGTCGGGTCGGCCGCTGGCGCCTGGCAGTACCGCGCCCTCGCCAGCGACCTCGATCGCGACAGCGACCGGATGCTGGATGTCGGCGAACGCGTCTGAAGCTGCGCTGGTCTGACGAATGCGCTCGCGCGGACCGCCGAGCGCCTCGAGGATCCACAGCGCGCTCTCGCCGAAGCCGCTCCCGGTCAGATAGTCCGCCAACCCGGCGACCGCTCCGCCATCGCGGACGGTGACGATCGCGCGGCTACCGGGCGCGAGATGTTGGCGCAGCCGCTGGAATGGCGCGGCGTGGAGGCCGAGGCACTGCGTCTCCTCGATCGCCCAGCCGAGCCGCGCGGCGGCAAGCGCGAAGCTCGACGGGGCAGGGTGCGCCACCCATTCGTGCGGCGCCAGCTGCCGCGTGACGACCGACCCCGCGCCGAACCAGAACGGATCGCCCGAGACGAGCATCACCACCCGGCTCCCGCGCCGCGCCAGCACCGGCGCGATGCCGTCTGCGAAGGGGACCGGCCAGCACGCCGTTTCGCATCCGGGATCGGGAAGCAAGGCGAGGTGCCGCGCCGCGCCCGTCAGCCAATCGGCCTGGGCGATCGCATCACGGCTTGCGGCGGACAGGCCTGCGGGTCCATCCTCGCCGATCCCGACGATCGTCAGCCACGGATTGCCGACACCCTCAGCCATGACGCACGTCCTGATCCTTGGCGGCACGACCGAAGCCAGCGCCCTCGCGACCGCGCTCGCCGAACGCGGCGTGCCCGCGACGCTGAGCTATGCCGGGCGCGTCGCCAGCCCGAAGCCGCAACCGGTGGCGGTGCGGGTCGGCGGTTTCGGCGGCGTCGCTGGCTTGGTGGCGTGGCTGCGCGAAGCTCGGGTCACGCATCTGGTCGATGCGACGCATCCCTTCGCCGCGCAGATGAGCGCGAACGCGATCACTGGAGCGGCGCAAGCGGGCGTTCCGCATATCGCGCTGAGCCGTCCCGGTTGGGTCGAAGAGGATGGCGACCGCTGGATCCGCGTCGCCGATATTCCCGCGGTGGTCGCCGCCCTTGCCGGTCCGCCCCGAAACGTGATGCTTGCGCTTGGGCGGATGCATGTCGCGGCCTTCGCGGCGCAACCGCAGCATCGTTACTTGCTCCGCTTCGTCGATACCCCGTCCGAGCCCGTTGGGTTGCCCGATTACGGCCTGGTGGTGGATCGCGGGCCGTTCACGGTCGCTGGCGATGTCGCGCTGCTGCGGGAGAACGCGATCGATCTGATCGTCTGCAAGGATGCCGGCGGCACCGGCGCGCAGGCGAAGCTGATCGCCGCGCGCAGCCTCGGCGTGCCGATCGTGATGATCGATCGCCCGCCGTTGCCCCAACGGATCGAGGTCCATGACGTCGCCGCAGTCCTGGCCTGGATCGGTCATGCCGCCGACCGCGGCGTGTAGAGGAAGCGCGTTCCGGGGATCATGCGCGTGCGGCTCGAGCCGACGATGACCACCGTGCGCATGTCGGCCATCTCCGCGCGAGCCTCTGGCAGCGCGATGACATCGAGCTGCTCGTCGGGCGTCGAGACGGCGCGCGCGAACAGCACCGGGCGCGCGTCGGCACAGGTCTCGCGAAGGATCGCCAGCGCCGAAACCAACCCGTCGGGCCGCGCCTTCGAGCGCGGATTGTAGAAGGCGATCGCGAAATCGGCCTCCGCCGCGAGCCGCACGCGGTGATCGATGATCGCCTGCGGCTTGAGATTGTCCGAGAGGTTGATCGCGCAGAAATCGTGCCCGAGCGGCGCGCCGGCGCGCGCGGCGGCGGCGAGCATCGCGGTAATGCCGGGAAGCACGCGGACGTCGACCGTCCGCCATTCGGGTGCGCCCTGCTCGATCGCCTCGAACACCGCCGCTGCCATCGCGAACACGCCGGGATCGCCCGACGACACGACTACGACGCGATGCCCGGCGAGCGCGAGCTCGAGCGCGTGCCGCGCGCGCTCGAGCTCGACGCGATTGTCCGACGGATGCAGCGTCAGCCCGTCGCGCGGCGCAACGCGCGCGACATAGGGGATGTAGCCGATCACATCGGTCGCCGCGGCGAGCGCCGCGCTCACCTCGGGCGTCACCAGCGCCGCGTCGCCGGGCCCGAGCCCGGCGATGGCGAGCCAGCCGGTCACGGCCGACGCCCTTGCCCGTGGATCAGCAGGATCGCGAAATAGGGGGCGACCGCGCCCGCATCGACCAGCCGCGTGATGCGCTGGTCGGGCATCGCGGCATGTTCGACCATCCAGGCGGCATCCTCGCGCCCCGCAGCGGCGACGGCGCGACGCAATTTACCGAGGTGGCGGCCGATCTTCATCACCACCAGCGCGTCGGTATCGCGGATGCGCCGCGCGAGTTCGTCTTCGGGCATCGTCGCGGTCAGCACGGTCAGCACGTCGTCGCCCCAGGTGATCGGTCGCGCGCTCGCGGTCCACGCGCCCGACATGCCGGTGATGCCGGGGACGACCTGGACGGGCACGAGTCCGGTCAGGCGGCTGTGGAGGTGCATGAACGATCCGTAGAAGAACGGATCGCCCTCGCACAACACGACGACATCCGCGCCGCCTTGCGCCAGCGTCGCGAGGTGTCGGGCGCACTCGGCATAGAAGCCGCTCAGCTGGGCGTTGTAGCGCGGGTCGGCGAGCGGGATCTCGGTGGTGACGGGATATTCCATCGCGAATTCGACCGCGTCGTCGCGCAGCATCCCCTCGACGATGCGGCGCGCATGGCCGGGGCGCCCGGCCTTGCGGAAGAAGGCGATATGCGCTGCGCCGCGTACCAGCCGATCGGCGCGCACGCTCATCAGATCCTGCGCGCCGGGGCCGAGGCCGACGCCGTGGATGGTGCCGCAGGTCATTCGGTGCGGCTCGCCAGCGCATTGATCGCGGCGACGGTGATCGCGCTGCCGCCCATCCGCCCCTCGACGATGACGCACGGCACCGGCTGTTCGGCCCATAACGCCGCCTTCGACTCCATCGCGCCGACAAAGCCGACCGGACAGCCGATGATCGCGGCAGGGCGCGGGCACGCCGGGTCTTCGAGCATGTTGAGCAAATGGAACAAAGCCGTCGGCGCGTTGCCGATCGCGACCAGCGCGCCGGCGAGATGCGGGCGCCACAGTTCGAGCGCGGCGGCCGAGCGCGTGTTGCCCATCGCGCGGGCGAGCTCGGGCGTCTCGGGCGCGTGGAGCGTACAGATCACGGGATTGTCGGCGGGGAGGCGGGCGCGGGTGATCCCTTCGGTGACCATGCGCGCGTCGCACAGGATCGGCGCGCCGGCTTGAAGCGCCGTCCGCGCGACGCTGGCGAAGCCAGGCGAGAAGCGGATGTGGGCTGCGAGCTCGACCAGCCCGGCGGCGTGGATCATCCGTACCGCGACGGGTTCCTCGTCGCGGTCGAAGCGCGACAGCGCGGCTTCGGCGCGGATCGTGGCGAACGACTGGCGATAGATTGCGGCGCCATCGGTCTCATAGACATGCGGCATCAGGCGGCTCCGAAATGGTCGAGAATCTGGCGCACGGCGAGCCCTGCGCGCACCGGCGGCGACCCGGCGCGGGCGTCGAACGCGAGGTCGTAACGCCCGTCGCGGCCGGTCAGCACGACGGCGGCGGGGGCCGCGCGCGCGCAGCCCTTGGGGCACCCCGAGACGTGGAGATGCCCGGCGACGAACGGGGCGAGCCGGGCGGCGAGGTCACGCGTCGCGACGCTGGCTTGCGGGCAGGCGGGTGCGCCGACACAGGCGTCGGTCGCGGCGAGCGGGTCGGGCGCGGGGACATGCTCCGCGCCTTCGATCAGCAGGAGGCGCCACGGGGTGGTGCGGACGGCGCTGGCGGGGAAGGTGGCGAGCATTGCGATAAAGGTGTCGGCATCGATTCGGCCGAACGGAAGCGGCTGCCCGGCGCCGAGCGGATGGCGGCCAGGGGCGATCGGGAGTGCGGGCAAGGTTGGGTGGTCGTCGCCGGCGGCCCAGTCGGGGAGCGGTGCGGTATGGCGCGCCATCCGACCGGCCTCTGCGCCGCCGGTGGCGACGAACCATGTGGCGAGCGCGATCAGCGCATCGACTTCGCCGCCCGTTGGGATTGCAACGCCGGTTTCGCGGCCTTCCGCTCGCAGGATCAGACGGCCTGTGGCGGCGCGTTCGATGCGAAAGTCGGCGGGCGCGGTCGTCAGGATCGGTGCGGCACCAGCGTCGATTGCGAAGCCTACCTTGCCCGGCAACTCGGGAAGTTCTGCGAGGCGCGCTTCGAGTTCGGTCGCGATGCGATACGTGTCGTCGCCTGTTTGCCAGTTGGGCGCGACGAGGATCGCCCGGCGGGCTTCGCGTTGTGGATCGGGATCGACCAAAGCCAGGTTCACCAGCGCGGCGACAAGCGCTTCCCAACTGGAGTCGGTAGCCCCGCGAATCTGCAGATTGGCGCGGTTGGTCACGTCGATCTGGCCGTTGCCATACCGCACCGCCGCCGCGCACAGGCCGAGTATCTGGTCACGGTCGAGCCGCCCGAGCCGCGGCCGCATCCGCACCAGCAGGCCGTCCCCCGCCGCCATCGGCCGCCACGCGGTCGGGCACCAGCCACGCACCGCGCTCATGCCGCGCCGTCCAGCTGTGCGAGGATCGAATTGCGCCGCGTCTGCCACAGGCCCGCCGTGCGTAACGCCGCAAACCGCGCCTCCATCGCCGCGAGCGCGCCCGGGTTGGCCTCCGCGATGAACGCGCGAACATCGTCGCGCGCCAGCGTCGCGTCGAAATAGAGGTCGAACGACTCAGGCGTCACCGCGCCCGCGAGATGCGCGAAGCTGCCGAGATGATCGAGCGTCGCCGCGATCTCGGCCGCACCGCGATAGCCGTGGCGCATCATCCCGGCGATCCAGCCAGGATGTGCGGCGCGCGCGCGGACGACGCGCGCGATTTCTTCGGGAAGCGGCCGCGCGCGCGGGCGGTCGGGATCGGTCGCGTCGAGGTGGTAGGCGGTCGCATTCCCGCCCGTCACCGCCTGCGCGGCGGCGAAGCCGGCTTCGTGGGCGGCATAATCGGCGGCGAGCAGCAGGTCGGTTTCGGGCAGATCCTGGACATGGACGAACAGATCGGCCGCAGCGACCCGCGCGCGGATCCCGGCAGAATCCGCGTGTTCAGCCAGGCCATCGAACGCGTGCGACGAGGCGGCGAGCCACGCTTCCCCCGCGGATCGGCGCGCCTCGGGCGTGTAGGTGTCGACGCTGTCGCCCAGGCCGACGCCATAACGACCGGGCGCGGGACCGAACACGCGCGAAGCGGCCGGTGCGCCCACGAACGGGTTGCGATCGGCCGGCTCGTCGCGCGCGGCGATCGCGCGCACCGCCTGGCCGAACATCGCGCACAGCGTCGGGAAGGAGTCGCGAAACAGGCCCGATATGCGCAGCGTGACATCGATCCGCGGCCGGTCGAGCAGCAGCAGCGGCAGGATCTCGACCCCGGTCACGCGCTCCGACCCCGTGTCCCACACCGGCTCTGCGCCGAGCAGATGGAGCGCCATCGCGAACTCCTCGCCCGCGGTGCGCATCGTCGCCGATCCCCACAGGTCGATGACGAGCGCGCGCGGATAATCGCCTTGATCCTGCAGGTGACGACGGACCAGCTCGTCGGCGAGCCGCACGCCCTGCGCGTGCGCCGAGCGCGACGGCACCGCGCGCGGATCGGTGGTGTAGAGGTTGCGTCCGGTCGGCAGCACGTCGCTTCGCCCGCGCCACGGCGAGCCCGATGGCCCCGCCGCCACGCGTCGCCCATCGAGCGCGGCGAGCAGCCCGTCGCGCTCCGCCGCACCTTGGTGCTCGCGACCGAAGACGTGGAGCCCGTCGCCGAACTGGCTGTCCTTGACGTCGCAGACGAAGGTGTCGATCCGGGTGATCGCCTCGGCATCCGAGCGCGCCGCGTCGAGGCCGAGCACCCCGTCGAGCCCGAGCGCGCGCGCCTCGTCGCGGATGTCGCCGCGCAGCCGGGCGCGCCGTGGTGGATCGAGGCCGTCGGCGTTGGAGAATTCGTCGAGCAACGCCTCGAGCCGACCGAGCCCCGCGCCGCCTCCGCTGCGCGCGAGCGGCGGGGGAACATGCCCGATCGTCACCGCGCCGATCCGGCGCTTGGCCTGCGCCGCTTCGCCGGGATCGTTGACGATGAACGGGTAGATCACGGGCAGCGCGCCGGTCAGCGCCTCGGGCCAGCAGGCGTCCGACAGCGCAACCGCCTTGCCCGGCAGCCATTCGAGCGTGCCGTGCGCGCCGACATGGACCAGCGCGTGCGTGCTCCGCGCCTGCAGCCAGAGGTAGAAGGCGACGTAGCCGTGGCGCGGGCAGCGCGACACATCGTGATATTCGTCCGACCGGAGCGCGGGACACCCGCGTTCGGGTTGCAGCGCGACGATGCTCTCGCCGCTGGCATGGGCGGCGAAGCGGAACTGGCCCTCGCTGACGGTAGGGTCGTCCTCGGGATCGCCCCACGCGGCGAAGAGATCCTCGCGCAACGTCGTCGGCAAACCGAGCAATGCCGCACGATAGTCCGCGACTGGCCAGTCGAGCGTCTGCGTCGCGAGCAGGACGGGCAGATCGGCGGGGCCGGGTCCGGTCGCATAGCCGGCTCCAGCGAGATCCTCCAGCATCGCTGCGACCGAGGCGACCGCGTCGAGGCCGACCGCGTGCGCCATCTGGTGCACCTTGCCCGGATAGGTCGAGACGACGATCGCGAGCCGTCGCTCCCCCACCGGAGTCTGGGCGAGCGAGATCCAGCCGAGGACCCGCGCCACGATCGCGGTGATCCGCGCGGGATCGGCGCGATGTTCGCGGCGCGCGAATTGCAGGTCGGGATCGAACGGCGCGTCGTCCTTGAAGCTCGCAACGCCCGCGAACAGGCGGCCATCGACTTCGGGCAGCACGACGTGCATCGCCAGATCGACCGGCGACAGCCCGCGCTGCGCGCCTGCCCAGGCCGCGCGATCCGATGTGGCGAGCGCGACCTGGAACACCGGCACGCCCGCCCCATCGAGCGGGGTGGTGCCGGTGTCTTCGCGCGCCGAGAACGCGGTCGCGTTGACGATCGCGGCAGGCGCGAGGCTCGCTACCCAGCGCCGCATCCAGCCGCTCGCTTCCGGGTCCTTGAGCGACGGCGCGAACAGCGCGAAGACGTCGCAGCCGCGCGCCTCGAACCTAGCTTGCAGCGCGGCGATCGGGTCGAGATCGGCGGCGGTGAGGTACGATCGGTAGAAGATGATCAGGATCCGCGGCCGCGTCGCGGTGAGCGCGAACGCCGCGGGACAGACGATGCCGCGCCCGGCTTGCCACCCCCCGACCGGCGCGATCGCGCGTGCGCCGTGGACCGGCCGGACATAGCAGCCTGACGCCAGCGCGAATTGCGCAAGCGCCGCCTGCGCCGCCGCCGCGCCGCCGATATCGCACAGCTGCGCGAGCCGATGCAGCGTCGAGACCGGCACCGTCGACGCGGCCTCGAGCCGTTCGTCGCGGCGTCCATCGGCCGGGATCACCGCCAGCGCGATTCCCTCGCGCCGCGCCAGCGCCGCGACCTGTTGCAACCCATAGGACCAATAGGCCGCGCCGCCGATCAGCCGGATCAGGATGCCCTTCGCGCCCGCCAAGGTGCGCTCGACATAGGTGTCGACCGACAGCGGGTGCGTCAGCTCGGCGAGATTGGCGAGCCGTACGCTCGGCAGCGCGGCATCGCCCGCATCCGCCACGGCGCTGCGCCACCCGGCCGCGAACGCGCCGAGATCGCTGTCGGAGAACGACAAGATCACGAGATCGGCGGCGTCCTGCCCCAGATCGCGCGGCGATGCGCTCTCCTCCAACCCGTGGGTTTCGCGGAAGATGACATGCATCGCAGCGTCAGCCCTGCAGCGCCGCCCGGATCGCTGCGGGGTCGAGCCGGTCGCGCTCGGCGATCACCACCAGGCGCGTGGCGCGGGGTTCATCGCTCCGCCACGGCCGGTCGTAATGCGTGCGGACACGCGCGCCGACGGCCTGGACCAGGAGCCGCATCGGCTTGCCCGCAACCGCGGCATAGCCCTTCACGCGCAGCACGTCGCCACCGCCGCCGAGCGCCTCGATCCGCGCGGCGAGGTCGTCGGGAGCGGCGATCTCGCCGAAGTCGAGCACGATGCTGTCGAAATCGTCATGCTCGTGATCGTCTTCGCCGTCATGATGCGACGGGCGCGCAGCGATATCGTCCTCTGCCGCCGCCCCGATGCCGAGCACGATGCGCGGATCGACCACGCCGTCGATCAGTTCGAGCACGGGCAGCGCGCGCGGCGTCTCGGCGGCGATCACCGCGCGCGCCGCAGCGATGCCCTCGGCACCGGCGAGGTCGCACTTGGTGAGGAGTACCATATCGGCGCAGGCGAGCTGATCCTCGAACACTTCGGACAGCGGGGTCTCATGGTCGATGCTGGGATCGGCGGCGCGCTGCGCATCGAGTGCCGCGAGATCGGGGGCGAAGCGGCCGGCGGCGACCGCCTCGGCATCGGCGAGCGCGATGACACCGTCGACGGTGATTCGCGAGCGGATCGCCGGCCAGTCGAATGCCTTGAGCAGCGGCTTGGGTAAAGCGAGCCCCGAGGTTTCGATCAGGATATGGTCGGGTCGCGGGTCGAGCGCGAGCAGGGTCTCGACGGTCGGGATGAAATCGTCGGCGACGGTGCAGCAGATGCAGCCATTCGCCAGTTCGACGATATTCTCCGCCGGGCAATCGGGGATCGCACAGCCCTTGAGGATATCGCCGTCGACGCCGAGCGTGCCGAATTCGTTGACGATCACCGCGAGCCGGCGACCGCCCGACTGGCGGATCAGGTGGCTGATGAGCGTCGTCTTGCCCGCGCCGAGAAAGCCGGTGACGATGGTAACGGGGATTTTCGTAAGATCGGACATCGGGATTCCCACGGCTCTGGCAACGACCGGCGGGGACCTCATGTCGGTCGGCGCACGCCTTCGATGGGCGCCGAAAGCCCCCCGCAAGCGCACACCGATGCGGCCCCAGCCACACAGGTTCGTCGCTCAGACGGAGAACCGTGCCGCAGCCATCCCCTGGGCCGAAGCAAGAGCGACCTTATCGCCGGCAGGTCTCCTGGCTTGCGGGTCAAAGCTCGGGCATCGCCTTCCCAGGAGCGCATCGCTGGATGCGGTATCCCAGTGGCTGCTCCTGAGTGGAGCCTGACGCCGTCGCTCACCGCTCACAGTTGCAGGGACAGCCGCGGATTTGGGGCGAACCCCGCACCGCATTCCCATTCAAGCCCCTCGCGGGGCACCGGCGCGATCATCGGGACGCGAAAACGCTTCCCGATCATGGTTGTAGCTCGGGCGCGACGGATTGCCAATCGGTCATTCGCGCGGCTGGCGATCATCGGCCGCCGGGATACGCCCTGCCTAGGCCGCGAGCTCTTCGCCCGGCAGGGTTTCGGTATCGATCTGCGCTTGCATCGCCGCGGGATAGCGTGCGCCCTTGAGCGCCCCCGCCGGAAAAAGACGGTCGACCGCAGCGACCAGATCGGCGGCGAGCGGGCGTTCTGCCGCGGCGAGATTTTCGGCGAGATGCGCCAGACTGGTCGTCCCCGGAATCGGCACGGTGAACGGCCGCTGCGCCAGCACCCAGCCGAGCGCGAGTTGCGCCGGTGTCAGCCCCGCTTGCGCGGCAAGCGCGTCGAAGTCCGCGACGGTTTTCAGATTCTGCGACAGCAGCGGCTCGACGAAGCGCGGCATCGGGCGGCGGATGTCACCCTCGGCATAGCTGTCGTCGTGGACCGCGCCCGCGAGCAGCCCACGCGCCACCGGCGAGAAAGCGACGAGCGCGATGTCGAGCTCGGCGCAGGTATCGAGCACGGCGACTTCGGGATTGCGCACTGCGGGCGAATATTCGGACTGCACCGCCCCGATCGGATGGACCGCGTGCGCACGGCGGATCGTCTCCGCGGACATTTCCGACAGCCCGATCGCGCCGATCTTGCCCGCTTCCTTCGCCCGCACCAACGCGCCGACCGACTCCTCGATCGGCACCTTCCGGTCGAGGCGGTGCATGTAATAGAGGTCGATATGGTCGGTCCCGAGCCGCCCCAGCGCGCCGTCGAGCGTGCGCGTGATCGCGGCTGGCGTTGCGTCGAGGATGCGTTTGCCGTCGACCAAGTCGAGCACGCATTTCGAGGACAGCGTGAATTCGGCGCGGCGATGCATCACCGCGCGCCCGATCAGCCGCTCGTTCTCGCCGCCGCCATAGAGCGCCGCGGTGTCGAGCAGCGTGTAGCCGAGATCGAGCGCCGCGTTGAGCAACCGCGTGCCGTCCTCCGCGCTCGGTGGCACGCCGTAAGCATGGCTGAGGTTCATGCAGCCGAGCCCGATCGCCGAGACGGTGAACGGGCCGATCGTGCGGGTCGGCAAGGTCATGGCAGCTCCGAATGCAACGGGCGGGTCAGCTCAATTCCTCGGGCCAATACAGCCGCATCGGATTGTCGACCAGAAGCTTGCGCTGCAACTCGGCAGTCGGAGCGATTCGCGGGATGACATCGACCAGCGTGCCGTCGTCGGGGATGCGATGCTCCATATTGGGGTGCGGCCAGTCGGTGCCCCACAGCACGCGGTCGGGGAAGCGCTCGACCACCGGGCGGATCACCGCGACGAAATCGTCGAACGGCGGGCCCTGCGGTGAGAGGCGTTCGGCGCCCGACACTTTGGTCCAGATGTTGGGGTGGTCGTCGAGCAGCTGCACGAAGCGCGTGATGTCGGCGCCGCCGGGGCCCTGCGCGATGTCGGGGCGGCCGAGGTGATCGACCACGATCGTCGTCGGGATCGCGGCGAGGAAGGGCTCGAGCTCCTCGAGGATATCGGCCTCGAAATAGACGACGACGTGCCAGCCGAGCGGGGCGATGCGGCGCGCGATGTCGAGGAACTTGTCCTTGGGCGCATCGTCGACGAGGCGCTTGAGGAAGTTGAAGCGCACGCCGCGGATGCCGCCGTCGTGGAGCCTCTGCAGTTCGGCATCGTCGATGTCGGGGCTGACCACTGCAACGCCGCGCGCTAATCCGTCGGACTTGGCGATCGCGTTGAGGGTGGCTGCGTTGTCGGTGCCGTGGCAGCTCGCCTGGACGATCACGTTGCGCGCGAAGCCGAGCTGGTCACGGAGCGCGAACAGCATTTCGGGCGTGGCGTCTTCGGGGTGATATTTCGCCTTGGGGCTGAACGGGAAGTCGGCCTCGGGTCCGAAGACGTGGACGTGCGCGTCGATCGCGCCGGGGGGCGGGGCGTAGGCGGGCGTGCTCGGCTGGTCGACCCAGGTCTTGGTGCGGCTCATGCGAAAACCTCTCCGTCCATCAATTTGCGCGCGGTGCGAAGCATGCCCGCCTCGACCGGCTGGCCGCCGGCGTCGATCGTCACGACGCATTCGGTGACGCCGCTCGGATGCTCGACGCCGAGCGTCTTGGCGTTGCCCTCAGGCACGTGGGCGAGCGCGGCGGCGGGCGAGCCCTCGATCAGGCACGCGGTCGCGACGCTGACCGCACCGAGCACGCCGATCGAGGCATGGACACGGTGCGGGATGAGCGAGCGCACCGCGATCGCGCCGCCATCCTTGGGGGCTGCGACGAGCATCATCTTGGGGACCGACTTTTCGGTGACGTCGCCGAGGTTCATCAGGGGGCCCGCCTTCAAGCGGATCGCCTCGATCTTCGTCTTCATCGTGTCGTTCGCGTCGAGCGTTTCCCGATCTTCATAGCCGGTAACGCCGACATCGGTGGCGGCGAAGACGACGCAGGGCATGCCGTTGTCGATCAGCGTGACCGCCACGCCGTCGATCGTGTCGACGCCGTTGCCGGTCGGCAGCAGCGCGCCGCACGACGATCCGGCGGTATCGCGAAACGCGAGCGAGATCGGCGCGGCGGTGCCGGGGACGCCGCTGATCGCGGCATCCCCGTCGTAGCGCACGCGGCCGTCCGGCGTCTGCAGCGTGGCCACGGCGACCTGTTCCGTATTCTCCATGAAGATCGCGACGCGGGTTTCGTCGCCGCTCGGCGTGACGAGCCCGCGCTCGACCGCGAAGGGGCCGACGCCGGCGAGCATGTTGCCGCAATTCTGACTGTCGCTGACGAGCGGCTGGTCGACGAACACCTGGAGGAAGAGATAGTCGACGTCGACGCCCTCGCGCGCCGATTTCGAGACGACCGCGACCTTCGAGGTCAGCGGATCGGCGCCGCCCATGCCGTCGATCTGGCGCGGATCGGGCGAACCCATGATCCGCAGCAGCAACGCATCGCGCGCCGCTGGATCTGCGGGCAGGTCGTCGGCGAGGAAGAACGCGCCCTTCGACGTGCCGCCGCGTATCCACATGCAGCGCACGCCCGCAGTGGCGGGGTCACTCATAGCGCAACCCCAGCGCTTCGAGCTTGCCGCGCATTTCGTAGATGTCGAGCCCGAGCTCGCCCGCCGCGAGCCGCTGGCGCTTCGATTCCTCGTTCGCCTCGCGCTTGCGCGCCGCTTCGAGCACCGCGGGCGCATCGGCGCGTTTGACCACGCAGACGCCGTCGTCATCGGCGACGATCACGTCGCCCGCCTCGATCGCCGCGCCCGCGCAGACGATCGGCACGTTGACCGAACCGAGCGTCGCCTTGATCGTGCCTTGCGCGAACACCGCCTTCGACCAGACCGGGAAGCCCATCTCCTTGAGGTCGCGGACGTCGCGCACGCCCGCGTCGATCACCAGCCCGCGACACCCGCGTGCCATCGCGCTGGTCGCCAGCAGGTCGCCGAAATAGCCGTCGACGCACGGCGAGGTCGGCGCGAGAACGAGGATGTCGCCGTCCTTCAATTGCTCGATCGCGACGTGGAGCATCCAATTGTCGCCCGACGGCGACGAGATGGTGACCGCCGATCCGGCGATCCGCGCACCCGAATAGATCGGCCGCATATAGTGCGCGAGCAGGCCGATGCGCCCTTGCGCCTCGTGCACCGTCGCCACGCCGGCATGGGCGAGACCATCGATCACGCTCTGCTCCACTCGCGAAATCTCGCGTACCACGCGTCCGGCCATGCTCACTCTCCTTGCGGCGTCGGAGTGCCCGGCGCGGCCGAAACCCCCAAATCAAATCTCGTGCACGGCCATAAGATTATACTATGAGAGGGTATGGCGCAGGATCCGCTCGACCTTAATCTCCGGCACCTTCATGCCTTGGCGACCGCGACCGAGCTCGGCAGCATCAGCCTTGCGGCCGAGGCGGAGAATCTGTCGCAGCCGGCGCTGACGCAGGGGATCGCCAAGGTCGAGCGGCAGCTCGGCGTCGCCTTGCTCGATCGCCGCGCCGACGGCGTGAGCGCGACCGCCCCCGGCGCTGCGCTGGTGGTGCGGATCCGCGCCGCCTATGCGCGGCTCGCCGAGGCGTCGCGGGCGAGTGCGCGCAGCGGGGCGCGGGGGTTCGCGCGGCCCGAACGGCTGATCACCGCGACGCAGTTGCGCGCGTACCTCGCCTTGGCGAATGCCGGCAGCTTCGCGGCGGCGGCGCTCCAGCAGGGGCAGTCGCAGCCGGCGGTGCACCGAGCCGTGCGCGATCTCGAAAGTCTGTACGGCGTGCCTTTGGTCGAGCGGCGCGGGCGCGGCGTGGCGTTGACGCATGCGGGGCGACGCCTTGCGCGCGGCGCGCGGCTGGCGGTGCTCGAACTCGCCGCCGGGCTGGTCGAGGCGCTGCCAGAGGGGGCTGCCGAGCGGATAGCGATCGGCGCGATGCCCTTGTGCCGCGCGCTCGTCCTGCCGCACGCGATCGCGGTGTTCGCGCGGAGCGAGGCGCGGGTTACTGTCGACGTGCGCGAGGGATCGTGGCGCGAACTTGTCGAGCCGCTGCTCGATGGCGAGATCGACGTTATGATCGGCGCCTTGCGCGACGTCGCGCCTGCCGGGCTCGAGCAGACGCCGTTGTTCGAGGATCGGCTGGTGATCGTCGGGCGTGTCGATCATCCGCTCGCCGGCCGCACGCCCGAACCCGCCGACCTGCTGCGCTATCCGTGGATCGCCGCCCCGAATGGATCGCCCTTGCGCACGCTGTGGCAGAGCCTGTTTACCGACGGCGCGGTGCCCGAAGCGCCGATCGAATGCGGATCGGTGATGGTGATCCGCGGCGTGCTGCGCGACAGCGATTTCCTGACGCTGCTGTCGCCCGACCAGGTCGCGCCCGAGCTCGCGACCGGCGTGCTGTCTCAGATCGGGGCTCCGATCGACCACGCCGTTCGGACGATCGGGCTTACCGTGCGCCAGAATTGGCGGCCCACGCCCGAGCAGGAGCATTTCCTCCAGCTGCTCCATGCAGCGGTCGGAGAAACGAGACTTCCGGAAAACCGATAGCAGCGTGCAATTGTGATTGGCGGGGCGGGCGCGGCTT
Source organism: Sphingomonas sp. AAP5 (assembly GCF_004354345.1). NCBI lineage: Bacteria > Pseudomonadati > Pseudomonadota > Alphaproteobacteria > Sphingomonadales > Sphingomonadaceae > Sphingomonas > Sphingomonas sp. AAP5. Next base: position 1,117,403 of record NZ_CP037913.1, read on the forward strand.
TGCCACCACGGCTGCATGGCGACGCAAGATCCCAGTTTCATCGGTTTTGGAGAGGCGGCGATGGCCTTCGCCGGTGGCCTCGCGGCATCGGGATATGACCGCGAGCTCGCCTATCCCGCGACGCGCGCCGCCAAACTAGCGGACTTCGCCACGCTGCATGCAGAAGCCGTGATGACCAACCGCGAGGCGGTCGAGGGCAGGGCGGTGATCCTGTCGCTCGTCACCGCCGACCAAGCGCGCGCTGCCGCCGAAGAAACCGCGCGTTCGATCGCTCCCGGCGCGCTGTTCTGCGACCTCAACTCGGTCGCCCCCGAAACCAAGCGCCACGCCGCGCAGGCGATCGAACAGGCCGGCGGCCGCTATGTCGATGTCGCGGTGATGGCGCCGGTGCATCCGCTCGGCCGCAAGGTGCCGCTGCTTGTGGCCGGCCCCCATGCCGAAGCGGGCGCCGAAGCATTGACCACGATCGGCTTCACCAACGTCCGCATCGTCGGCGATTGCATCGGCGCGGCGAGTGCGATCAAGATGATCCGCTCGGTGATGGTCAAGGGGCTCGAGGCGCTCACCGCCGAATGCCTGCTCGCCGCCGAGGCTGCCGGGGTGCGCGACGAAGTGCTCGCCTCGCTCGACGCGAGCGAACGCGCGCGGCCCTGGGCCGAGCGCGGCGCCTACAATCTCGAACGGATGATCGTCCATGGCGGCCGCCGCGCCGAGGAAATGGCCGAAGTCGTCAAGACGCTCGACGGCCTCGGCACCGGCGCGGCGATGGCGCGTGCCACCACCGAGCGCCAGCGCGCGATCGGCGCACTCGGCGTCGTCCCCACCGATACCCTCGATTCCACGCTCGCGCTCCTCAACGCGCGGCTTTCTCCTGCTGTCGGATATGCCGCATGACCCTCGTGATCGACTGCCATGGCCATTACACCACGGCCCCACCTCAGCATGATGCCTGGCGCGCCGAACAGACCGCGGCGTTCAAGGCGGGCACTCCGGTCCCGGCCTACCCCGCTATCAGCGACGACGAGATCCGCGCGACGATCGAGGCGAACCAGCTCAAGCTGATCCGCGAGCGCGGCGCCGACATGACGATCTTCAGCCCGCGCGCCTCGACGATGGCGCCGCACGTCGGCGACGAGAGCATCGCGCTGCAATGGGCGCAGGTGTCGAACGACCTGATCGCGCGCGTCTGCGACCTGTACCCGGAAACCTTCGTCGGCGTGTGCATGCTGCCGCAGAACCCGCAGGCCGACATGGCGGGCTCGATCGCCGAACTCGAGCGCTGCGTTACCGAGCTTGGCTTCATCGGCTGCAACCTCAATCCCGATCCCGGCGGTGGCCACTTCACCGCGCCGCCGCTGACCGACCGCTTCTGGTATCCCTTCTACGAGAAGATGGTCGAGCTCGACGTGCCCGCGATGATTCACGTCTCGGGATCGTGCAATCCGGCGATGCACGCGACCGGCGCCTATTACATCGCCGCCGACACGATCGCCTTCATGCAGCTGATCCAGGGCGACCTGTTCCGCGATTTCCCCACGTTGCGTTTCATCATCCCGCACGGCGGCGGCGCGGTGCCGTATCATTGGGGGCGCTATCGCGGGCTCGCCGACATGCTCAAGCAGCCCGATCTCGCGACGCATCTTATGAACAACGTGTTCTTCGACACCTGCGTCTATCACCAGCCCGGCGTGAACCTGCTGGCCGAAGTCATCGACAGCAAGAACATCCTGTTCGGCAGCGAGATGGTCGGCGCGGTGCGCGGGATCGATCCGCAGACCGGGCACTATTTCGACGACACCAAGCGCTATGTCGACGCGCTCGCCATCCCCGAGGCGGATCGCGCGGCGATCTTTGCGGGCAATGCGCGCCGCGTCTTCCCACGGCTCGATGCCAAATTGAAGGAGCGCGGACTGTGAGCACCTGGGTCACCAACGCCTGGTACGTCGCCGGCTGGGACAGCGAAGTCGACCATACGCCGCTCGCGCGCACGATTTGCGGCGTGCCGATCATGCTCTATCGCAAGCTCGACCGGCAGGTGGTGGCGATGCGCGATGCCTGCCCGCATCGTTTGCTGCCGCTGTCGATGGGGATCCGCGAGGGCGACTCGATCCGCTGCAAATATCACGGGCTGAAACTCGGCCCCGACGGTGTCGCCGAGGAAATGCCGCTCAAGACCGACCGCGTGAACACGCGCGTCTGTGCCGAAACCTATGTCGTCGCCGAGAAGCATCGCTTCGTCTGGCTGTGGGTCGGCGACAAAGCCCGCGCCGACGAAGCGCTCATCCCCGATCTGTGGCCATGCTCGACGCCGGGCTGGACCTTCGACGGCGGCTATTATCATGTCGCGGCGGATTACCGGTTGATGATCGACAACCTCATGGACCTGACGCACGAGACGCACGTCCATTCGGGCTCGATCGGCCAGCCCGAACTGATGGAGGCGCCGCTCCAGACCCGCGTCGAGGGCGACCGCGCCTATGTCGCGCGCTGGATGCCGGGCGTCGATGCGCCGCCCTTCTGGCGCGGCGCGCTCAAGCAGCCGGGGCCGGTCGACCGCTGGCAGATCTGCGAATTCCTCGCGCCCTCCTCGGTGATGATCGACGTCGGCGTCGCGCCGGTCGGCGCGGGCGCGACACTCGAGAGCCATGACCAGGGCGTGCGCGGGATGGTGGTCGATTGCATGACCCCCGAGAGCGACGGCACGATGCACTATTTCTGGGGCATGGCGCGCAGCTTCGACCAGGACGATCCCGGCTTCACCGCGCGCTTCAAGCGCGCGCAGGGCGGCGTGTTCCTGGAGGACAAGGAAATCCTCGAGGCGCAGCAGCGCGCGATCGCGCTCAACCCCGATCTCAAGCTCAACGCCTACAATATCGACGAGGGCGGCACGCGCGCGCGGCAGATCATCCGCCGCCTGATCGCCGCCGAGGCGGCAAGGGCATGACGGCACCACGCGGCATCCACGCCTATCTCGCCGAGCTGGAGACGATCCCCGGCACGCGCGTCTACACCGCGGCGCGTGCGCGCAAGGGTTTTCACCTCAACCAGTTCGCGTTCAGCCTGATGCAGGCCGGAAATCGCGAAAGGTTCAAGGCCGACGAGCGCGCCTATCTCGATGCCTGGCCGCTCACCGACGCGCAGAAAGCCGCCGTGCTGGCGCGCGATTACAATGCGATGCTCGACGCGGGCGGCAACATCTATTTCCTGGCGAAGATCTTCTCCACCGACGGCAAGAGCTTCCAATATGCCGCCGGTACGATGACCGGCATGAGCCAGGAGGAATATGCCGCGATGATGCTCGGCGGCGGGCGCTCGCCCGAGGGCCTGCGCTCGCATGCCGAGCAGGCAGCGCTCGCCGAGGTGGCCGAGATCGCCTCCGAAATCCCCAACGCACCGACGGCGGAGAACTGACATGGCCCGCATCACCGCCGGCATCACGACCAGCCACATCCCCGCGGTCGGCGCCGCGCTCGACAATGGCAAGGCAGACGAGCCCTATTGGCAGCCGGTGTTCGCCGGCTACGAGTTCGCGCGGGCCTATGAGCGCGACACCAAGCCCGACGTCGTGATCCTGGTCTATAACGATCACGCCTCGGCGTTCGACATGACCTTCATCCCGACCTTCGCGATCGGCTGTGCCGAGAGCTTTCCGATCGCCGACGAGGGCTGGGGCCCGCGCCCGGTGCCCGAAGTGCAGGGCCATGCCGATCTCGCCTGGCACATCGCGCAGAGCTGCATCCTCGACGAATTCGACATGACGATCATCAACGCGATGGCGGTCGACCACGGGCTGACCGTGCCGATGTCGCTGATGTTCGGGCAGGTCGATGCCTGGCCGGTCAAGGTCGTGCCGATCGCGGTCAATGTCGTCACCTATCCGCCGCCGTCGGGCAACCGCTGCTGGCTGCTCGGCGAGGCGATCGCGCGGGCGGTCGCGAGCTACCCGGAGGATCTGAATGTGCAGATCTGGGGCACCGGCGGGATGAGCCACCAGCTCCAGGGCCCGCGCGCCGGGCTGATCAACAAGGCATGGGACACCGCCTTCCTCGACAAGCTCACCGCCGACCCGGCCGCTTTGCGGCACATGCCGCACATCGACTATCTGCGCGAAGCAGGGAGCGAGGGGATCGAACTCGTCATGTGGCTCATCATGCGCGGCGCGCTAGGGCCCAAGGTGCGCGAACTGCACCGTCATTATCACGTTCCGGCGTCGAACACCGCCGTCGGCCATATCGTTCTGGAGCCACTGCCATGAAGATCGCCCTCGCCGGTGCCGGCGCTTTCGGGGAAAAGCATCTCGACGCCCTGCAGAAGATCGACGGAGTCGAGGTCGTTTCGATCGTCGGCCGCCGGCTCGAGCCGACCCAGGCGGTCGCCGCCAAATATGGCGTGCACCATGCCTGCACCGAACTAAGCGAAGCGCTCGAACAGCCCGGGCTCGATGCGGTGATCCTTGCGACGCCGACGCAAATGCATGCTGAGCAGGCAATCCAGTGCATGGCGGCGGGCAAGCATGTCCAGGTCGAGATTCCTTTATGCGACAGCCTCGCCGACGGTGAATCCGTGCTGGCGAAGGCCGAAGAGACCGGCCTCGTCGCGATGGTCGGCCATACGCGGCGCTTCAACCCGTCGCATCAGTTCATCCACGACAAGATCGTCGCGGGCGACCTCGCGGTCCAGCAGATGGACGTGCAGACCTATTTCTTCCGCCGCAAGAACATGAACGCCAAGGGCGAGGCGCGCAGCTGGACGGACCATCTGCTCTGGCACCACGCCGCGCACACCGTCGACCTGTTCGCCTATCAGGCGGGGCCGATCGTCCAGGCCAATGCGATCGCCGGGCCGCTCCATCCCGAGCTCGGCATCGCGATGGACATGTCGATCCAGCTGAAGGCCGAGAGCGGCGCGATCTGTACGCTGTCGCTAAGCTTCAACAATGACGGGCCGCTCGGCACCTTCTTCCGCTACATCTGCGACAACGGCACCTGGATCGCGCGCTACGACGATCTCGTGACGGGGCGCGAGGAGCCGATCGACCTGTCGGGCGTGGCGGTGTCGAGCAACGGCATCGAGCTGCAGGACCGCGAATTCGTCGCGGCGATCCGCGAGGGGCGCGAGCCCAATGCGAGCGTCGCGCAGGTGATGCCGTGCTACCGCATTCTCGACCAGCTCGAGCGTCAGCTGGCGGCATGAGCACGCGCCGCACGCAGGTCGCGGTGATCGGCGCGGGGCCTGCCGGGCTGCTGCTCGCGCATCTGCTGCGCGCCGAGGGGATCGATGTGATCGTGATCGAGCGCCAGACGCCCGATTACGTTCTCGGGCGAATCCGCGCCGGGGTGCTCGAACGCGGCACGACCGATCTGCTCCACCAGCTCGGGCTCGGCGCGCGACTGACCGCCGAGGGGATGGTCGAAGACGGCTTCAACCTCGCCGATGGCGAACATCTGATCCGCATCGACATCGCCGCGCTGACCGGCAAGCGGGTCACGGTCTACGGCCAGACCGAGGTGACGCGCGACCTGATGGATGCGGCGCCGGCGCGTGGTATCGAGATCGTCTATGGTGCTTCGGATGTCGCGCTGCATGATCTGACAGACGACCGGGCGGCGGTGACCTTCAGCGTCGACGGCGTCGAACAGCGGATCGAGGCCGATTTCATCGCCGGCTGCGACGGCTTTCACGGCCCGTCGCGCAAAGCGATCCCGATGGCCGAGCGGCGCGAATTCGAACGCGTCTATCCGTTCGGCTGGCTCGGCATCCTCGCCGACGTGCCGCCGTGCCATCCCGAACTGATCTACGCCAACGGCCCCAAGGGCTTCGCGCTCGCCTCGATGCGCTCGCCGACGCGCAGCCGCTATTACATCCAGGTGCCGCTGACCGACCGGATCGAGCACTGGCCCGAGGCGCGGTTGTGGGACGAGCTCGAGGCGCGTTTCGCGCCGCTCGCCGCCGGGCCGGTGACGCGCGGGCCCGCGCTCGAAATGTCGATCGCGCCGCTGCGCTCCTATGTGTTCGAGACGATGCGCTACGGCCGGCTGTTTCTGGCAGGCGATTCCGCGCACATCGTGCCGCCGACCGGGGCGAAGGGGCTCAACCTCGCGGCGTCCGACGTCGCCTATCTCAGCCAGGCGATGATCGCGCATTACCGCCGCGGCGACGATAGCGGGCTCGACGGCTATCAGGCCAAGGCGCTGGCACGGATCTGGAAGGCCGAGCGCTTCAGCTGGTTCCTGACCAAGCTGATGCACCGCTTCCCCGAGGACGGCCCGTTCGAACACCGCATGCAATCGGCCGAACTCGCTTACCTCGCCAGCTCGACCGCGATGCAGACGGCGGTCGCGGAGAATTACGTTGGCCTGCCATTATAAGAGGTTGAACCGGGTCAAGAACGGACGTGGACCCGCAGCGCCCGACGCTGCATAAGGCGCCGACCGCAATGGGAGCCGGACGATGACCTTTTCGCTATACGATGCCGTGGTGCCGTCCAACCTTCAGATCCTCGGGGCGATCGACGCGCTGCTCGACAAGGCCGCGGCGTTCTGTGCCGAGCAGGGGACGTCCGAGGCCGAGCTGATCGATGCCCGCCTCGCGCCCGACATGCTGCCGTTCGGCTATCAGGTTAAGTCGTGCGCGGCGCATTCGATCGGCGGGATCGACGGCGTCCGCGCGGGCACTTTCTCCCCGGATATGAAGCCCTGGCCGACCGACTTTGCGAGCCTGCACGGCGTCGTGCAGGACGCCATCGCGAGCCTCAAGGCGATCGACCGTGCGGAGTTCGATGCGCTGGCCGACAGCGATACCGAGTTCGCGTTCGGCGAGACGCGGATGCCGTTCACGGGCGCCAATTTCCTGCTCTCCTTCTCGCAGCCGAACTTCTATTTTCATGCCACTACCGCGTACGCCATCCTGCGCGCGCAGGGCGTCAAGCTTGGTAAGCGCGACTTCATCGGCATCCCGCGCCTGAAGCGCTAAGCCTGATCGACCCGCGACGGCGCAGGCCGTCGGCGCGGGTCGATCCCGTCGATAAGGACATCCCCTGCGCGCCGTAGCCCTCTTGAAATGGTTTCGCCGCCGCGTGCGCGCGAGCGAAGCGATGTTCATCGTACTCGCGACGATCGTGGGGGCGGGGGCCGGTCTGCTGAGCGTCGTCCAGGGGACGATGGCGCGGACGATCCAGCGGATCCTGTTCGGGCTGCCGCCGGGCCAGCGGCTCAGCGCCGTACCGTCCCTGCCGCTGGCTGCGTTGCTGGTGCTTCCGGTCGGCGGGCTGGTGCTCGCGGCCTTTTCCTGGGGCGTGCGCGCGCGGCGGCGGCGGTTGGTCGACGCGGTCGAGGCGAATGCGCTCCATGGCGGGCGGATGACGCTCGGCGACAGCCTGGTGATTTCGGGCCAGACGGTGATTTCGAACGGATTTGGTGCGTCGGTCGGGCTCGAGGCGGCTTACGCCCAGCTCGGCGGCGCGCTGGCGTCGCTCGCGGGCGGGGCGTTCAATCTGCGGCGTGCCGATCTGCGTAATCTTGTCGGCGCTGGCACGGGGGCGGCGATCGGCGCCGCGTTCGGGGCGCCGCTGGCCGGCGCCTTCTACGCGTTCGAGATCGTGATCGGTGCGTACACGCCGTCGGCGCTCGCGCCGGTGGTCGCGGCGGCGCTCGCGGGCACCTTGGTCGCGCAAGGCCTGGGCGCGCAGCCCTATGTCATCGACGCTGCGACGATGCCGACCGAGACGCATCATTACCTCATCTATGCCGGGCTCGGCGCGATCTGCGCGGGGCTCGGGATCGTGCTGATGCGCGCGGTGGCTTTGGTCGAGGCGGGCACGCGGCGCTTGCCGCTGTTCGATTGGGCACGGCCGGCGATCGGCGGCCTGTTGCTGATCCCGATCGCGATGCTCTCGCCGCAGGCGTTGTCGGCGGGGCATGGCGCGCTCCATGCCGATCTCGCGCTCGGTGCGCCGCTGACGCTCATCCTGATGGTGTTGCTGGTGAAATGCGCGGCGTCGATCGTGTCGCTCGGCTTCGGTTTCCGCGGTGGGCTGTTCTTCGCGTCGCTGTTTCTCGGCACGCTGGTCGGTCATCTGTTCGCAGGTGGATTGGCGCTGGCGATCGGTCACGATGTCGTCGATCCGCGCAATGCCGCGCTCGTCGGGATGGCAGCGCTCGCGGTCGCGGTGGTCGGCGGGCCGATGACGATGGCCATGGTCGTGCTGCAGGCGACGCAGGATTTCGCGCTGACCGGCGCGGTGCTGGCGGCTGCGCTGGTCTCCTCGACGATCGTGCGCGAGACGTTCGGCTACAGCTTCTCGACCTGGCGGCTGCATCTGCGCGGCGAGACGATCAAGAGCGCGCGCGACGTCGGGTGGGTCAAGACCTTGACCGCGGGGCAGATGATGCGGCGCGGCGTCGCGGTGGTGGCGGCGGACACGCCGCTTGGCACGTTCCGCAGCCATGTCCCGCTCGGATCGTCGAGCCGTACCGTGCTGGTCGATGGCGCGACGCATTACGCCGGCATCGTCCAGACGCCGGCAGCCTATGCCGAGGGCCTCGATACCCACGCCGCGGTCGGCCAGCTCGCGATCAACGTCGACGCGGCGCTGACGCCGGGAATGGACATTGCCGAGGTGATGCGGCGCTTCGACGCATCGGGCGCCGACGAACTCGCCGTCCTCGACGACGATCGCGCGGTGCTCGGCATCCTCTCGGAATCGTTCGTCCGGCGGCGCTATGCCGAGGAGCTCGAAAAGACACAGCGCGAGCTGTTCGGCGAACGCTAGCCCTGCCGCCCTGGCCCCGCGCGCGCGCGCGTACCCGGGCGGAGGACGGACGCGCGCAATTGCCGACGCCCGCTCAAGCTGCGCGCACCGCTTTGCGGAATAGATCCTCGCCGACCGACGATGGTTGACGGCGTACGCCGTCGTGCGGCACTCCCGCCGTGTGGAGACAGACCCCGACTTGGAAACCACGTTGCTCGGCCCGGTCCTCGCCGACCGCGCGTGTGGCGATTGCACCGCGTGTTGCACCGTTCTCACGGTCAACACGCCCGAGTTCGCAAAGCCCGCGGGTACGCCGTGCGTTCACCTTACGACGCAAGGATGCGGCATCCACGCCGTACGCCCCCGCATCTGCCGCACCTGGTTCTGCGCGTGGCGGCGCGTCGCGCGCATGCCCGAGGACGCGCGGCCCGACCGATCGGGCCTGCTCGTCTCGCTCACCTTCGTCCAGCACCCGCAAAACTGCCTCGAAGGCGTGTCGATCACCGTCCGCGCGCTCGAGGGGAGCAAGGCGATCGAAAACGGCATGGCCGCCGCGGTGCTCGACAGCGTGTGCGATCGGTTGGTCCCCGTCTGGTTCAGCGACGGGTCCGAGAAGATGTTGATGCACCCCGAGGCCGAAATTGCCGGCTTCGTCCTCTCGGGCGACCCCGCGCCTGCCGAACTCCACGACGAAGTCGTCGCCTGGCGCGAGCGCTACGGCGTTTTCGCATCCGACGCTTAGTCGCGCGCGCGTGACCCTCGCCGCTGCGCTGGTTTCAGTCGCCTCCGCGCTTTAAAGGGCTTGCAGACACGACGACGGGAGCTCGATCTGTGCTGGACGAGGTGACACGATGACGGCTGTAGCGATCCTGCTGGCACAGGCGGTCAGCCTGGCCGCGACCAACTATTCGGTCGACGTGCCGATGCGCGCGCGCGTGGCGCCGCCGGTCTGGGCGGACGAGTTCAACCAAAAGATCGACCAGACCCGCTGGCGTTTCGACACCGAGCGCAACACGCAAGGCTGGGCCAATCACGAGAAGCAATATTACGCCGCCGACCGGCGCGAGAATGCGCGGATCGAGCACGGGGCGCTGGTGATCGAGGCGCGGCGTGAGGCGCTGCGCGCCGAGCCCGACTGGGGTGGGCAGGCATACAGCTCGGCCAAGCTCGTCAGCCGCGAGTCGCTCGGCTACGGTTTTTACGAAGTGCGCGCCAAGCTGCCGTGCGGGCGCGGCACCTGGCCCGCGATCTGGTTGCTGCCACAGAGCGGAACGTGGCCCGACATGGGGGAGATCGACCTGATGGAGATGGTCGGCTGGCAGCCACGCGTGGTGCATGCCACGGTGCATAGCGGGGCGTTCAACCATGTACGCGGTACGCAGCGCGGCGCCGAAACCCGCATTGCCAGTGCGTGCTCCGCCTATCATCGGTATCAACTCGACTGGCAGCCCCATTCGATCACGATCGGCGTCGACGGCCATGGCTATATGCGCGTTGTCGACGATCAGCCGGGCGGACATGCCGCCTGGCCGTTCACCGTGCCGTATCGGCTGATCCTCAATCTCGCGGTCGGTGGCGATTGGGGCGGGGTCAAGGGGATCGACGATGCCGCGCTGCCGCAGCGCATGTCGGTCGACTACGTCCGCTACTGGCGCGCACCGTGAGCGAACCCGCGATCACCGTCCACCGCGTCGGGCGCGAGGCGCAGCCGGTGGTGGTGATCGACGGCTTTTCCGCCGAGCCTGATGCGTTGCGCGCGGCCGCGATCGCGGCGAGCTTTGGTCCTGCCGCGCAGCATTACCCGGGTATCCGCGCGGCGCTTCCGCCGGCGTATGTGCCCACGCACCTCGCGGTGTTGGCGGGCGTGCTCGGCCCGGTGCTCGGGCGCGGCGGTGCGGTCGACCTGATCGACGCGAGCTTCTCGATCGTCACGACGCCGCCCGCAGCGCTCGATATCCGCCAGCGCTTGCCGCATTGCGACGCGTTCGGCGCCGACCGGATCGCGCTGGTCCACTATCTCGCCCCGCACCATGCCGACGGAACCGCCTTCTTCCGGCATCGCTCGACCGGGTTCGAGACGATCGACGACGAACGCGCACCGATCTTCTTCGGCCAGCTCGAGGCCGAGCTCCGCCACGGCGGCGTGCCGCCCGCGCGCTATGTCACGGGCGACACGCCGCTGTTCGAGCGCACCCTCGAAATCGAGGCGCGCTACAACCGCGCGCTCGTCTACCCGAGCTATCTGCTCCACAGCGGCGCGATCGCGCCCGACGCATTGCTGTCGGGCGATCCCGCGGACGGGAGGCTGACGGTCACCGCTTTTCTGTCGGTCGGTTAGGGTTTCATCGTCGCCGCGGTCACGTTCGCGGTCGAAACAAGCGCGCGATCGGTCGCATCATGCGCCAGTGCCACCCGGTAGCGGCCACCCGCGACCCGCCAGCCGGGCAGCGCCGGATCGTAATCCGCGAGGATCCGCGGCTCGGCGACGAGCGTGACGCGCTTTGCCTCGCCCGGCTTCAGCGTCACGCGCTGGAATGCCGCGAGCCGCATCGGCACCGCGGTGCCGTCGCGCGTAACGTACATCTGCGGCACGTCGGCGCCCGCGACTCGTCCGGTATTGACGACCTCGAAGCTGATGCTGAGCGTGGCGCCGCCCGTCACCACCGGGTTGCGATAGGCGAAGCGCGTGTAGCTGAGCCCGTATCCGAACGCGAAGAGCGGCGTGGCCCGCGTCTTTTCGTACCAGCGATACCCGACATCGGCACCTTCGGTGTAGTCGATCGGGAAGCTCGCCAGTTGATGGTCGCTGGCATGGCCGGGGTCTGCGGCGGCCTGCGCCTCGGCGCTCGTCAGGCGGTCGAGCCCGACGGGAGCGGCGCGCGGTGCCTGGCTTGCACTGGCGGGGAAGGTGATCGGCAAGCGACCCGATGGATTGACGCGACCGGTAAGGATGTTGGCGATGGCGGGGCCGCCACGCTGGCCGGGATACCAGGCCTGGACGACTGCTGGCACCGCCGACAACCACGGCATCAGCACGGGGCCGCCGGTCTCCATCACCGCGATCGTCCTGGGCTGCGCGGCGGCGACCGCGGCGATCACGTCGTCCTGCCGGTCGGGCAGCGACAGGTCGGCGACGTCCTGCGCCTCGGTCGCCCATTGCGTCGCGAACACGATTGCGACGTCGGCAGCCTTGGCGGCGGCAGCGGCGGCGACCGGGTCGCGGCCATCGATCCACGTGACCTGCGCTTGCGGCATCGCCGCGCGGATCGCGAGCAGCGGCGAGGAGGCGTGCCAGGTGATGCGCGCAAACGACGACGCGGCACCGCTGGTGAGCGGGATCTCGACCGGCGCGCCGCCGACCGAACGCACCTGGCTCGATCCTCCGCCCGACAGGACGCCGACATCGGCACGCCCGCCGATCAGCACGACGCGCTTCGCGGTGCGGGAAAGCGGCAGGAGGTTGCCCTCGTTCTTGAGCAGGACGATCCCGGCTTCGGCGGCGCGCTGTGCGACTTCGGCATGCGCGTCGTACGAGATCGGCTGCGCGGTATCGGCGGGCGCATCATAGGCGCCGGTCTCGATCAGCCCGGTCAGATAGCGGATCACCATGTCGTCGAGCCGGGCCATCGGCACGCGGCCGGCGGCGATATCGGTCTTGAGCGGATCACCGAAATAGATGGCGCGATCGAGTTCCTGCCCGGATTCCTGATCGAGCCCGGCGTTCGCCGCCTTGGCGGTCGAATGCACCGCGCCCCAATCGCTCATCACCCAGCCGCGATAGCCCCAGTCGCGCTTGAGCACGTCGTTCATCAGATGCGCATTCTCGCACGCCCAGTCGCCATTGACCTTGTTGTACGCGCACATCACCGAGCCGGGCTTGCCCGTCTCGATCGCGATCTGGAAGGCGAGCAAGTCGCTCATCCGCAGCGCCGCCTCGCCAATCCTGGCGTCGACGACGGTCCGGCCGGTTTCCTGCGAATTGAGGGCGAAATGCTTGACCGTCGAAACGATGTGGTTCGACTGGACGCCAGCGATGTGGGCGCCCGCGAGCATGCCCGAAAGCAGCGGATCCTCGCCGAGATATTCGAAGTTGCGGCCGTTCCACGGATCGCGTGTCAGATTGACCCCGCCTGCAAGCAGCACGGTGAAGCGCTTGGCGCGCGCTTCGGCGCCGATCATCGCGCCGCCGGCCCGCGCGATCGCCGGATCGAAGGTGGCCGCGGTCGCCAGGCTCGAGGGGAGGGCGGTCGCGACGTCGCCCTTGCGCTGTTCGATCTGGTTGGCGACGCCAAGCGAGGCGTCGCTTTCGCGAATCAGCGGAACACCCAGATGCGGAATGCCATCGATATGGCCGGCCGACGGAATCAGCTCGTTTGGCGTCTTGCCCTTGGCCATTGGCGGGAAGAGTCCGTGAACGAGCGCGATTTTCTCGTCGAGTGTCATTTTGGCAACGATCGCCGCCGCACGCGCGCGCGCGTCCTGCGCCGCAGCTTTCGCGGGCGATTGGCGCGCGACGACGGGCGACGTGCAGGCGATGCCGGAAAGCAGCGTTGCGCCCAGCAGCCAGCGGTGAATCGTCTTCGCCATTTCAGAAATCCTCCCAGATCTTGGCGCGCTGCCCTCGCCGACGCGGGCTACCCCGCGTGGCAGTGCCGCCGCCTGCAGTGCCTAGACAGCACATCCCGGGAACGTTCACAACCACCCGTTTCCGCCAGTTCGTCGACTTGACAATCGCCTTGCTGCGGAACAAGTGAACGTTCTCAAATCAAGAGGGCGCAGGGGTAACGCGCCGCTACTCAGGGAGGATGATGATGGGGGGCTTTAGCAGCCGTTTGGCGACGCGTTTGGCGCTTGGCGTATCGACGCTCGCGCTCGCGGGCTATCCGATGATGGCCGTTGCGCAGGACGCGGCATCGACGATGGGCAACACCGGTCCGTCGACCACGCAGGACGCGCCGACCGGCACCGCGACGACGCAGAGCACCGCGACCGCAGACGGGACCGATGCGAGCGGCGATATCGTCGTCACCGGCATCCGCGCCTCGCTCCGCAGCTCGATCAACCTCAAGCGCAACGCGCAGGGCATTGTCGACGCGATCTCGGCCGAGGATATCGGCAAGTTCCCCGACACCAACCTGGCCGAATCGCTCCAGCGCATCACTGGCGTGTCGATCGACCGTTCGAACGGCGAAGGCCAGTTCGTCACCGTCCGCGGCTTCGGCCCCGAGTACAATCTCGTCACGCTTAACGGCCGCCAGCTCGCGACCTCGACGATCGGCGACGGCAACAGCGCACCGGTCTCGCGCTCGTTCGATTTCGCGAATCTCGCTTCGGAGGGCGTCGCCGCGCTCGAAGTCTACAAGTCGGGCCGCGCAAGCGTTCCGTCGGGCGGCATCGGTTCGACGATCAACATTCGCACCCCGCGTCCCTTCGACAAGCCCGGGATGCGCGGCTCGCTGTCGGCGCGCGGTGTGGTCGACACGTCGCAGAATGGCGGCAAGGACGTGACGCCCGAAGTTTCGGGCATCTTCTCCGACACCTTCGCCGACGATCGTATCGGCGTGCTCATCCTCGGTTCGTTCCAGGAGCGGCGCTTCAGCGCGAACCAGGCCAATGTCGGCTTCCGCGATGGCTATCTCGGTGCCGAGAACAATTGGGGTTCGCTCGCGCAACCAGGCGACCCGCGCGCCGCCAACATCGCCAATCGCCCGGGCGCGACCGACGTCTATCAGGTGCCGCAGAACGCGGGCTACGACGTCGTCAACGGCAAGCGCCAGCGCATCAACGGGCAGGCGGTTCTCCAGTTCAAGCCGACCGACACCCTGACCGCGACGTTCGACTATACCTATTCGCGCAACACCGTGGACATTCGCGATAACAGCGTCGGCATCTGGTACAACCACAACGACACGTCGAGCTCGTGGACCAACGGCCCTGTCGCGGGCCCGAACTTCTACACCGAGCGGTTCGGCGCGGGCGAGACCAAGGATCTGGCGTATTCGGCGTCGCAGACGTCGGCGCGCAGCGAGAACAAGGCGATCGGCGGCAACCTCACTTGGAAGGGGCCGGGCGGGGTCACCGTCGTGCTCGACGTCAATCACTCGACCGCGACGTCGAAGCCCAACAGCCCGTACGGCAACAGCAACTCGGTCGGCACCGCGGTGTTCGGTGTCCAGAACCAGACGATCAACTTCCAGAACCAGCTGCCTGTCATCTCGTACAACATGTATTCGGGCATCGATCCGCTCAATGCCGCGAACATCGTCCCGACCGGCAACGCCTTCCGCAATTCCTACTTCCGCGACGAGATCAACCAGATCCAGCTGAAGGGGCATTACGATCACAGCCACGGCTTCCTCGAAAGCCTCGACTGGGGCGTGCAATACACCGACAACAAGGTCCGCTCGGCCTATAGCGTGTTGCAGAACGACACGTGGGGCGGAACCGGCGGCGACAGCGCGGCGCAACGCGCGGCGGCGGCGGCATTGCTGCCCGACAGCTTGTTCACGCTGACCAGCATTCCCGACAAGTTCTCCGGGATCAGCGGCGCGAATTCTGCGGACATCGTCAAGTCGTTCTACACGTTCGACCTGCCGAGCGTCGTCAAGCTGCTCGACCAGGCGTACAAGATCTGTGGCGGGGCCGGCCAGTGCCTGCTCCCGTACACCACCGATTCGCGCGTCCGCGAGAAGACGATTGCGCCGTACTTCCAGTTCAACGGCAAGTTCGACGTGTTCTCGGTGCCCGGCCACATCATCGGTGGCGTGCGCTACGAAACGACCGACGTCAGCGCGACCGCGCTCGTGCCGAACCCATCGGGCGCGCGGCAGAACTCGCAGAACGAGTTCAACATCCTGATAAACGGGACGACCACCACCACTTACAAAGGCAGTTATCAAAACTGGCTGCCGTCGGTCGATTTCGACATCGAGCCGACCGACACGATCAAGCTGCGGGCGTCGTACAGCCACACCATCACTCGTGCGGACTATGGCAGCCTGCAGGGCGGTCGGCGGCTCGACACGCTGTTCCGTGTCGGCGGCGGTTTCGGTTCGGTCGGCAATCCTAATCTGATCCCGTACAAATCGAAGAACATCGATCTGTCGGCAGAATGGTATTATACCAAGGAGAGCTACGTCTCGGTCGGCTATTTCCATAAGAACGTGTCGAACTATATCGGCAACACCGTGGTCAACCAGACGATCCCGGGTATCACCTCGCCGACGACGACGTTCAATGGCGTGACGCAGAACGGACCGCGCTATCAGGCCGCGCTCAATGCTTTGGGGGCGAATGCGAGTTTCCAGCAAATCCGCGACTATATCGGCACCAATTATCCGGGCGGCGTGGTCAACGGGACGATCGTCGCGCAGGCGAACGATCCGCTGATCAACTTCGTGATTACGACGCCATTCAACAGCGCGCAGACCGCCAGTGTGGATGGCTTCGAATTCGCGATCCAGCATAATTTCTGGAACACCGGGTTTGGTACGATCCTCAATTACACGATCGTTCGCGGCAATCAGAACTATAACAACCGCCTGCCGTCGAGCGCTTCGCAGTTCGCGATCACGGGTCTTTCGGACAGCGCCAACGCAGTGCTGTTCTACGACAAGAACGGGCTGCAGGCGCGCGCCGCGTATAACTGGCGCAAGGGGTATTTGGCGGGGGCCGGCGTCAACCCGACCTACATCAATACCTACGGCCAGCTCGACGTCAGCGCGAGCTACGCGATCACCAAGAACATCTCGGTGTTCGTCGAGGGGATCAACGTCAACAGCGAGAATCGCAGCGGCCATCTCCGCTCGGACCGCAATGTCACGTTCGTGACCAAGCAGGATCCACGCTATTCGGCGGGGGCGCGAATCTCCTTCTAGCAACCGGTGCCACCCTCGCGATGCGAGGGTGGCGTTTTCCGGGGCCACGCGGCACAAGCGTCAGCGAACCGGGCCCGAGTACGGACCCCGCAACAGGACGGGCCAATTGGATACGGCCATCTCTAAAGTCGTCATCGTCGGCGGCGGTACCGCCGGTTGGCTTGCCGCGTGTCGTATCGCCGCGGCGGCGCGGCCCTTGGCGGCGCATCCGATCACGGTGACCCTCGTCGAATCTCCCGACGTTGCGACGATCGGGGTGGGCGAGGGGACGTGGCCGACGATGCGCGCGACGCTCGAGCGGATCGGGATCGGCGAGGCCGAATTCCTGCTCGCCTGCGATGCTTCGTTCAAGCATGGCTCGCGCTTCCACGGCTGGGCGACCGGCGCGGCGGACGACGTTTACTTCCATCCCTTCACGCCGCCCCTGGAAGCCGACGCGCGCGCGCTCGTCGCCGCGTGGCAGGCCGAAGCCGCGGGTGCCGCGTTCGCCGACGTGGTCACGCCGCAATCGCAGGTTGCGGGACAGTGCCTCGCGCCACGCCAGCGATCGATGCCCGATTATGCGGGCGCGCTGAACTATGGCTATCATCTCGATGCGGGCAAGCTCGCGGCTTTGCTGATGCGGCATGCGACAGAACGGCTCGGCGTACGGCACGTGCGCGATCATGTGATCGGTGTCGATCGCACGGAGACGGGCGAGGTGGTCGCCGTAAATACCCGCGACACCGACGCCGTCACAGGCGATCTGTTCCTCGATTGCACCGGCCACGCCGCGCTGCTCGTGGGCGACGTGCCGTTCATCGACCGCAGCGACGTGCTGTTCAACGACCGCGCGCTGGCGGTGCAGGTGCCGGTCGCCGCCGACAGCCCGATCGCCGCGCAGACCGACGCGACCGCCCACGCGGCGGGCTGGATCTGGGACATTGGCTTGCCCACCAGGCGCGGTGTCGGCTGTGTCTATTCCTCCGCGCACATGAGCGACGACGCCGCGCTGGAAACGCTGAGCGCATATCTTGGCAGCGCCGAACCGATCACGCCGCGCCGGCTGACCTTCCGCTCGGGCCACCGCGACCGCTTCTGGACCGGCAATTGCCTCGCGATCGGGCTCTCGGCGGGGTTCCTCGAGCCGCTCGAGGCGTCGGCGATCGTTACGATCGAGCTGGCGCTCGACGCGCTGCTCGACGACTGGCCGACGCACGCAACCCTCCCGCTGACGGCGGCGCGCTTCAACACGCTGTTCCGCTATCGCTGGGACCGGATCGTCGAATTCCTCAAGCTGCACTACGTGCTCAGCCGACGCGAAGGGCGGTATTGGCAGGACCACCGCGATCCGGCGTCAATTCCGCCGCGGCTCGCCGAACTGCTCGCGTTGTGGCAGCACCGGCCGCCGACGCGCGCCGATCTGCCGATGGTCGACGAGCTGTTTCCGGCGGCGAGCTATCAGTATATCCTGTACGGCATGGGGGCACGGGTCCCCGATCCCGGCCCGCTGCGTGGCGGTCCGCTACCGTCGTTCGGCTCGATCGCCCAGCGCACGCGCGGCATGGTCGCCACGCTGCCGCCGATCCGCGCGTATCTCGACGCGTGCCGGGCGGCATCTCAACCGATCGCTATGGAGCATATGAACTGATGGCCAACCACGTCCTGCTCACCAGCGACGATCACCGAACGCTCCGCATCACCTCCGAGCGTAGTGCCGCGCTTGGCGACGCGGTGATGTCGTGCCTGATCGTGCCGAGCGAGTTTCGGCGCGTGCAGAACGAATATCCGATCCTGTTTCGTCTTACCCCACAGCGCGATCGTTTCCAGGCGCTCGCGATGTTCGGGTTCGAACCCGGCGAGAACCTGTTCCTCGCTGGCGAGCGGTGGGAAGCCCGCTACCGTCCGCTCGCGCTCGAGATCCAGCCCTTCCTGATCGGGCATCCCGCGACCGAGGGTGGCGACAAGCAAATCCATCTCGACCTCGACCATCCGCGCGTCGCGACCGGCGGCGAGGGTGTGCGCGTGTTCGACGATCTCGGCCGGGCGACGCCGTATCTCGAGACGATCGCCGAGCAGCTCGGCGAGCTCGATGCCGGCTGGCAAGCGAGCGAAGGCTTCTTTGCTGCGCTCGCGCGCCACGAATTGCTCGAGCCGCTGACGCTCGAGATCACGCTCGCCGACGGCAGCACCAACCGGCTGGTCGGCTATCACGGAATCGCCGAGGAACGGCTGCAGCAGCTCGACGCCGTGGCGCTGGGGGAACTCCACGCCGACGGGTATCTGCTACCAGTGTTCATGGCGCTCGCCTCGCTCGCCAACGTCGCCGAGCTGGTCGAGCGCAAGAGCCGACGGGGCGACCTGCGTGGCTGAAGCCGTCCCCGGCGTCTTCCAGGATCTCGCGTCCGTGCCCGAGGTCGAGGTCGCCGACGCGGCCGAGCTCGACGCACGGCTGCGCGCGGCCGATGCGCCGTTCGTCGTGCGCGGGCTGGTCAAGGACTGGCCGCTGGTCGAGGCGGGGCGCCGCTCGTCGCGCGACGCGCGCGCTTATCTGCTGCGCCACCACCGCGACACCGCCTTCACCGTCGCGATCGGCGAGCCCGGCGGCGATGGCCGGCTGTTCTACGATACGGCGATGGCGATGAATTTCCGCACGCTGCGCGCCAAGCTGCCCGACATCTTCGGGCGGATCGACGCGATCGAAGGCAAGGCGGGGGCGCCGCCGGTCTATCTCGCCTCGATCGACATGCACCAGTTCTTCAAGGGTCTGTATGAGGCGAACCATGTCGATCTCGGCGATCGGACGTGTCTTGCAAGCATCTGGATCGGCACAAAGACGCGGATCGCCGCGCATAACGATCTGCCCAACAATCTGGCGTGCGTGGGCGTGGGGCGGCGGCGTTTCACGCTGTTCCCGCGCGAGCAGTTCCGTAATCTCCATCTCGGGCCGATCGACAATACGCCTGCGGGGCGCGCGATCAGCATGGTCGATTTCCACGCGCCCGACGCGCAGCTGCACCCGCGTTTCCCCGACGCGCTCGCGCACGCCCAGGTCGCCGAACTCGAAGCTGGCGATGCGCTCTATATCCCCGCGCTGTGGTGGCATCACGTCGAGGGGCTCGCCGATTTCAATGTGCTGGTGAACTATTGGTGGCGCGAGACGCCGCGCTGGATGGGCTCGCCGCAGGACGCGCTCAACCATGCGCTGCTCGCGATCCGCGACTTGCCCGCCGACCAGAAACAGCATTGGCGCGACCTGTTCGAGTATTACGTCTTCACCAACGGCGACGACGTGACCGCGCATATCCCCGAGGCGGGTCGCAGCATCCTCGCCCCGCTCACCCCGGAAAGCGCCGACCACATCCGCGCCTTCCTGCTCAGGAACCTCAGCCAATGATCGCCAGCCCACGCCGTATCGTCGTTGCCGGGGGCGGAACCGCGGGCTGGATGGCCGCCGCCGCGATCGCGCGGACGATGGGCCGCACCGCCGAAGTGACGCTGATCGAATCCGATGCGATCGGGACGGTCGGGGTGGGGGAATCGACGATCCCGCCGCTCGTCACCTACAATCGGCTGCTCGGCATCGGCGAGGCCGATTTCATGCGCGCGACGCAGGCGACCTTCAAGCTCGGCATCCTGTTCGATGGCTGGAAGGACGGGACCGACCGGTATTTCCACTCGTTCGGGACGACCGGGCAGGACCATTGGTCGGCCGGCTTCCAGCATTTCTGGATGAACGGCCGCGAGCGCGGGCATGATGCGTCCTACGACGCCTATTGCCTCGAGCTGGTCGCCGCGATGGAGGGCAAGTTCGCGCATCTCCCCGACGAGCGGATGAACTACGCCTATCAGCTCGATTCGTCGCTCTACGCCCAATTCCTGCGACGGATGGCCGAGGGTGACGGCACGCGGCGGATCGAAGGCAAGATCGCGCGCGTCGCGCTCGATGGCGAGACCGGCGACGTCGCCGCGCTGCATCTGGAATCGGGCGTGGTCGTCGAGGGTGACCTGTTCCTCGACTGTACCGGCTTTCGCGCGCTGCTGATCGAGCAGGCGTTGCACGCCGGCTATGACGACTGGAGCCACTTTCTGCCGTGTGACTCGGCGATCGCGGTGCAGACGGAGAACGTCCGGCCGCCTGTACCCTATACGCGCGCGATGGCGCACGATGCGGGCTGGCAGTGGCGCATCCCGCTGCAGCATCGCACCGGCAACGGCATTGTCTATTGCAGCCGCTACCTCGACCGCGACGCCGCGCTCGAGCGCCTGCTCGGCAATGTCGAGGGCACGGTGCTGACCGAGCCGAACAACATCCGCTTCGTGACCGGCGCGCGGCGCCGGCAATGGCACCGCAACGTCGTCGCGATCGGGCTGTCGGGCGGGTTCATGGAGCCGCTCGAATCGACCAGCATCCATCTCATCCAGCGCGCGATCCTGCGGCTGATCCGGATGATGCCGGGCGGCGCGATCTCGCCGCGCGACGTGGCCGAATTCAACGACCAGCAATTCGCCGACATGGAGCAGATCCGCGACTTCCTGATCCTCCACTACAAGGCGACCAACCGCCGCGACTCCCCGTTCTGGCGGCAATGTGCGGCGATGGAGGTGCCCGAGAGCCTGGCACAGAAGATCGCCTTGTTCCGCGAGACCGGCCGTGTGTTCCGTCGCAACGAGGAACTGTTCGCCGAGAATAGCTGGGTGCAAGTGATGCTGGGGCAGGGGATCGAGCCTGCCGCCTATCACCCGATCGCAGACAAATTGCCCGATGAAGAACTGGCGCGGTTTCTGGGGACGCTGCGCGAGAATGTCGCCCGCACCGTCGCCGGGTTGCCGGCGCATGCCGACTATGTCGCGCAATATTGCGGCGGCTGAGCGGAATGGCGCGCAGACGGCAGGCCGTCACGATCAAGCATGTCGCGGCGGATGCAGGGGTGTCGCTGCAAACCGTCAGCCGTGTCGTCAACAAGGAGGCCGGCGTTCGGCCCGAGATGGTGGCGCGGGTGCAGGAAGCGATCGACCGGCTCGGCTACGTCCCCTCGATCGCGGCGCAGCGGATGGGCGGTTCGCGCTCGTATCTGATCGTCGCGCTCAACGACCGCGAGCGTACGATCGCCGACTGGCGTGCGCGTGAGGGAACCGACTGGGTCGACCAAATGCTGCTCGGCGGCATGTTGACTTGCGCGACCTACGGCTATCGCATGATCGTCGAGCTGGTCGACACGCATAGCGACCATATCGCGCGCGAGCTGATGGGGGCGATCGCCGCGCTCCAGCCCGACGGCGTGATCCTGACGCCGCCGCATTCGGAAAATCCGCTGATCATCGACTTGCTCGAGGCGCAGCGGATCAGCTTCGCGCGGATCGGCTCGCGGCGCGCAGGCGCGGGTTTCGCGCTGACGATGGATGACGAGCGCGCGGCACAGCTGGCGACGAAGCACCTGATTGCCCTTGGTCATCAGCGGATCGGCTTCATCGCCGGCCCTTCCGAATACACGTTGAGCGGGTGGCGCATCGACGGCTGGCGCGCGGCGATGGCGGCGGCGGGGCTTGCCGACGATCTACTCGCCCGCGGCGATTTCGGCTATGCGTCGGGCCGGGCCGCAGCGGCGGCATTGCTCGACGCGGCCGAGCCGGCGACCGCAATCATCGCCAGCAACGATCAGATGTCGCTTGCCACGCTCGAACTGTGCCGCGAGCGCGGGATCGCGGTGCCGCACGATGTGTCGCTGATCAGCTTCGACAACACCCCGATCGTCCGCTTCACGCATCCGCCGCTCACCGCGATCGACCAGCCGATCGCCGATCTGGCCGCGCGCGCGGTCGAACTCATTATCGGCGAGCTTGCGGGACGCGAGGCACCCGAGCAGCCGATCATCGTGTCGGCGAAGCTCGAACTGCGGCAATCGACCGCACCGCGCCGCTGACCGCGTTCAAACGCTTGGCCGTGGTGGGTGCTACGTCCTAAGCGTCGCGCGTATGACCGTGTATCAGGACCGCTTCTTCTCCGCTCGCCGCGCCGCGCGATCGACCCTGCTGGTTCCGGTGCTGGGTGCGCTCGGCTATGCCGGATGCGTCGTTGCCTATCTCCCGCTGCTGACGCTGCTGCTGCCGCTGCGGGTCGAGCAGATCGCGGGGGACGCGCGGTTCGGCGTGCTCGCGACGGCGCTGATCGCCGGGGCGGTGATGGCGAGCGTGTCGGGGATCGTCTTCGGCTGGCTGAGCGACCGCGCGCTTGAACGCGGCGGTGGGCGGCGGCCGTGGATCGCGGCGGGGCTGATCGCGACGCTCGCTTCGTACGCCGGCATCGCGGTCGCGCGCACGCCTGAAATGCTCGTCGTCGCGGTGATGGTGTTTCAGGTGGCGCTCAACGCCGCGCTCGCGCCGCTCGTCGCGTTGCTGGCCGAGGAGAGCCTCGATCGGCAGAAGGGCGTGATGAGCGGCTTGCTTGGCGCCGCGCAGCCGTTCGCCGCAGCCATCGGCCCGCTGTTGATCGCCTGGACCGCGCCGGGACTGGGGCTCCGCCTCGCGGCGATCGGGGTGATCGCGACGCTGTGCCTGATCCCGCTGCTGGCGACGTCCGCCAGACCGACCGCGCAGCCCGGCGATCGGACCGTCGCGGCGTCCTCACGCGACCTCGGGCTTGCCTGGATTGCGCGACTGCTCGTCCAGATCGCGGGCAATGTGCTGTTTGCCTACCTGCTGTTCTTCATGGAGCAATTCGTCGCGCCGTCCGCGCGCGCCACCGTACCGGTCGAGGTCGGCGGGCTGATCCTCGCCGCCAATATCGTGCCGTTGCCGATCGCGCTCGTGCTCGGCCGCTGGTCGGACCGGATCGGACGCCGCAAACCCTTCCTCGTCGCGGCGGCGCTGCTCGATGCGACGGGGCTGGTGGTGATGGCGGTCGCGCAGGGATGGGCCGTCGCGGCGATCGGCTTCGGCCTGTATTCGATCGGCTGGTCGGTCTTTCTGACGCTGCAGATCGGCTTCGTCATGCAATTGTTGCCAAACCCACGACGGCGCGGACGCGATCTGGGGCTGATCAACCTGTCGAACACGGCACCAGTGCTGATCGGGCCGGCATTGGCCTGGGGGCTGGCGACCCCGCAGTCCTTCGCTCCGCTGCTGCTGACGCTTGCCGCCTTGTCGCTGGCTGGGGGCATCGCGATGCTCGGGGTCAAGGGACGCAAATGACGCGCAGCGCGATCCGGCCGGCCGCTGGCAGCGTTCGGTAGTGATCCTGGCGTAGCGCACGCCCACCCGTCACTCGAAGGTCTTGTCGCTCGACCGACCCGCGATGATCCTACCGCTGCTCGCGGCGTCGCTCGCGCACCGCGCTGGCAAGCGCCGTCGGCATCCAGCACGAGTACGATCAGTTAAGGAAACAGGCTCTATGCAACGGTATGAGCAAGTTCGACCTCGATACGATATGGCCCACGCAAACGCTGCTGCCGACCGCTTCCCGCCTGCTGGATATGTTGCCGGGGCTCGTCGCCTATTTCGGACCCGACCTGCGGTATCGCTACGCCAATGCGACGTATGCGACGTGGCGCGGCCTTAAGCCCGCGCAGATCATCGGCCGGACGTGCCGCGAGATCGTCGGCGAGGCGAACTATCAAAGCGTGGAGATGCGGCTCGAGGCAGCGCTTCAGGGCAAGACGGTCACAGCCGAATATACGCTGTTCGACGGGAACAATGCGCGCCGCGTACAAGGCAGCTACGTTCCCGATATCGATCCGGCCGGGTGCGTGCTTGGCGTCGTCGCGCTCGTTACCGACATCAGCGTTCGTGAAGATCTCGAGGCGCGGATCGTCGAGACCGAAGGCATGTTCGACGATGCCTTCGATCATGCCCCGATCGGGATGGTCGTCATCAACGTCGATGGGCGGATGGAGCGCGTCAACGAGGCCTTCGCGACGATGCTGGGCCGGTCGAGCGAAGCGCTGACCGGAACCGATTTCCGTGCGATCACGCATCCCGATGACGTCGCGGCTGACGATCGCCAATTCCGCCAGTTGGTCGCCGGACGGCGCGCCGGCTATCGCATGGACAAGCGCTATCTGCGCGGCGATGGCGAGGTCGTCCACACGACGCTTGCCGTCTCCGCGGTGCGGGGGCTGGACGGCGCCGTCCCGGTGCGGCTCATCGCGCAGATCGAAGACGTTTCGGAACGCCGCACGGCCGAACGCGAGCAGCAGGAGATCACCGCGCGGCTGATGCTGGCGATGGAAGCGGTGCGCGGTGGCTTCTGGCATATCGATGTCGAAAGCATGCGTTTCGAGATGTCGCCGTCGTTCCAGCGTTTCGTCACTGGCAGCGATACGGGTGCCTCCTCCGATCTCGCGGATTACGCCGAGCGAATCCTGCCCCCGACGCGCGAGGCGGCGTCGGTGCAGGCGTTGCTCGACGGGACGATCGACGAGACGTCGGTCGAATATGCGTTGCAGACCATTGCAGGGCCGCGCTGGATGCGGTGCGACCGCCGCTTGCTGCGCGCGCCCGACGGCAGCCCGCTTCGCATCGTCGGCGTGACGATCGACGTCTCGGAAGACCGTGAGCGCCAACTCAAGGCCGAAGCCGAAGCGGGAACCGATCCCTTGACGGGGCTGCTCAATCGGCGGGGCCTAGACCAATGCCTTGCCGACCCCGCATTGCGCCTGCCGCTCGGCGTGCTGGCGATCGATCTGGATCGCTTCAAGTCGATCAACGACAGCTTCGGCCATTCGGTTGGGGATGCCGTGCTGGTCGAGGTCGCTGAGCGCCTGCGCCATGCGGTTCGGCCGACCGATCATGTCGCCCGGCTCGGCGGCGACGAATTCGCAGTGCTGTTGCCCGAATCGACCGATGACCGCGTCGCAGCCGTCGCCGAGCGGATCGAGACAGCGCTCAATCACGCCATGGTGAGCGCGGGCGTCACGGTATCGATCAGCGCGAGCGTAGGGGCGGTGACGAACGAGGCGGACGATGGCGCAACTGCGGTCGAGCGCTTCAATGCGGCGTGGCGTCGCGCCGATGCCGCGCTCTATGAGGCTAAACGCGCTCGCCACAGGCGCTGGCTGCACCGCGACTGATTTCGTCGGCGGATATCGCGGTGGAAAGAAGCGGACCCAGGCTCCGCAGTCCGCGCGGCGCCGACCGTCGGGATCGCTGCCGACGGTGTCGTTTGGCGCGCGATTTGACAGCGATGCCGGACGGCGGTCGGCATCGCCTGCGTGCTGCGCGACGCAACCGCGCTTGGCCGCAAGGTCGCGGAGATGCTCGACGCCACGGTGCCCGCGGCGACGCGGCATCGGCTCAGCGAAACAGCGCGAGCGGGATCGCCTGGCCCATCCGGGCATAGCCCTTGGCCGATGGGTGCAGCCCATCGCCCGAGTCGAATGCCGCCGCCAGCCGGGCGGGATCGGCGGGATCGCGCATCACCGCGTCGAAATCGACCACTGCGTCGAACACGCCCGACGTCCGGATCCAGGCGTTCACGGCGAGGCGATCGGCTTCGCCCGCTGTGCCGGGATGATAATAGGCCGATCCGCCATCGGGCAGGATCGTCGCGCCAATGACCTTGATCCCATGGGCATGCGCGCGCGCGACGATCTGGCGATAGCCTTGCTCGAGCTCGGCGACGAGTGCGGCATGCTCGGCCGCGGACACCGGATGGTCGCGCGTGAGAACGCCGAGATCGTTGACCCCCTCGAGCACGATCAGATAGCGCACGCCGGCTTGCGCGAGCACGTCGCGGTCGAGCCGGGCGAGCGCGTTGGGGCCGAGCCCGTCGCGCAGCACGCGATTGCCGCCGATCCCGTGGTTGACGAGCGACAGCCCCGATCCGGCGGGGAGCCGCGCCGCGAGCACGTCGGTCCAGCGATCGTCGCGGTCGGTGGTGGCGCCGTGCCCGTCGGTGATCGAATCGCCGAGTGCGACGATCGTCCTGCCGCAGCCGGCGACATCGACACCCGATGCGAAATACCAATGCTCGACGCGGTCGCCGACGAGCGTGGTGTCGCCGCTATGGTTGCCCGCTGCGATGTAGCTGCTGGTGCGTGAGCCCGGGTGGCTGGTCACCGCGGAGGGCGCTTCGGGCAGATGGAGGCTGATCGACAGGGTCGCGCGATCGGGAGCTTCGAGCGCGATCGGATCGGAAACGTAGTCGGCGCCGGCCGGTATGCTGATTTGGGATTGGCCGCCGAACGTGACGGCATGGTCGCTGCCGGCGCGGATGCGCGGCGAACCGCTTGCCTCGGCCAGCGCCACGTGCGCCGAGTCGATCGTCAGCGGGGCGGTCCCGACGAGGTTCGACAGATGGATCCGCACGCGCTTGCCGCCGCGCGAGAGCCGGACCGTCTGGCGCAGCGTCGCATCGCGCAGCTTGGCGGCGATGCCGGTCTCGGCCGGGTCGGCATCGCGCTGCGACGAGGCCCAGCTCGCGCTCCAGCTTGCGGTGCAGGCCGGAGCGGCGGTGGCGAGCGCGGGCACGCTCAGCGCGAGCAACGCCGTAAGCGAGCGAATGAGCATCGAGCGGTCTCCCCGTTGGTCAGTGGCGGTCACCCGGTCCGCTCCGCTGCAACCGGCGAATAGCGCGGAACGAGCAAGGGGATCACGCTCAACGCCACGCTATACGCGCACGAGGCGATGAGGAAGATCGGCTGCTAGCTGCCGAGCATATCGAGGATGGTCCCGGCGAACTTCGCCATGATCATCCCGCCGACCGCACCCGACAGCGCGCCAAGCCCGATCACCAACCCGGCGCGATCGCGCGGGAACAGGTCGCCCGGCAGCGCATACACGCTGACCGAGAAGCCCTGATGCGCCGCGCACGCGAGGCCGATTGACAGCACCGCGACCCACATACTGGGCGCCTGCGCGGCCAACGCGATCGGCTGAGCGAGCAGCGCGCAGGCAAACTTCGCGGTGTTGCGCGCACGGCCCGTCTGCCAGCCGCGCAGCAACAGCCGCGACGACAGCCACCCGCCGCCGTCGAACACAATCTTCGCATCGTCGAGGCGGTGTTCCCGGCGCACCGTGCCCGGGCGCCTACCGTTAGGATCTGGCGGCTCGACGACACTGTCGGGCTCGAGCGGGTGAAGGCGCGCATCGTTTCGCCCTGATTCCTGCTCGGGCGCCGTCAGAACAGCGGCGCGGCCATCGTCAGCAGATTGTCGACGAAGCGGCGGGGGAGCGATCGCTGGGCGACGCCACCATGATCGATCTCGGTCGCAGCGGCGAGCCAGCGGCGTTGCTGCGCGCCGACCTCGGCCGCCAGTGCGGGCGATTCGAACAGCACGTTGTTCTCGAAATTGAGGTCGAGGCTGCGGCGGTCCATGTTGGCCGAGCCGACGAGCCCAAGCGCCTCGTCGACGACGAGCGTCTTGGCATGGAGCAGGCCGCCGCGAAACTCGTGGATATGCACGCCCGCGCGCGCCAGCACCGGGTAATAGGCGCGGCTGATCGCGCCGACGATGCGACTGTCGTTGCGCTGCGGAAAGACGATCGTGACTTGCACCCCGCGCCGCGCGGCCGCGATGATCGCGTTGAGCAAGGGCGGGTCGGGCGCGAAATACGGGGTGGTGATCACCGCTTGCTCGCGCGCCGCCGCGAGCACCGCGACGAAGATGTTGGTCATCGTCGCATGGGGCGACAGCGGGCCGGTGCCGACCGCGATCGCCGGGAAGCCGCCGGCGCGCGGCGCAGGCGGGGCGGCTGCGAGCACATGGCGCATGTCCTCGCCGGTCTCGGCCATCCACGCCGAGGCGAAGATCAGTTCGGCCTGGCGCGCGACGGGGCCTTCGTAGCGGATCAGGATGTCGACCCACGGCGCGAAGTGGCGCTTTGGGAGGAAGGCCGGGTCGGCGCAGTTCTGGCTGCCACACCACGTGATCCCGCCATCGACGACGATGATCTTGCGGTGGTTGCGCAAGTCGGTGCGATGCCCGGAAAGCACGCCAAGCCCGAGCGGGACGGGCAGCGACGCGTAGACGTGCGCACCGGCGTCGCGCATCGCAGTCCATTGTCGCGAGCGGATCAGCGCGCGCGAGCCGATCGCGTCGGCGACGATCCGGCATGCGACGCCGCGGCGCGCGGCGCGGCATACGGCGTCGACGACCTTGGTGCCGTTGCTATCGCCGAGCCAGATGTAGAAGGACAAATGGACCGTCCGCGTCGCGGCATCGATATCGGCGACGATCGCGGTGATCGCCGCATCCGCGCCCGATGCGACTTGCGCCGTATTGCCCGTTGCCACCGGCCACCGGCTCGTCGCTTCGCACGTCCGGAAGGCGCCTTCCATCGCGGGAGACAGCATCGGCGTCGGCGCCAACGGCGCGTAAGGCAACAGCGTCGTGTACGCCGCGCGGGCGCGCTGCTTGAACGCGGTGGAGATCCACGGCTCGCCGAACAGCAGATAGAGCATTGTCCCGATCCCCGGCAACGCAATCAGCAGCAGCAGCCACGCCGCGCGCGCATAGGCGTCGCGGCCCTCGAGCAGGATCGCACGCACGATCACCGCGAGATGCAGCGCGCCGAGCGTCAACCAGAGCGCCGTCTTGAAATCGATCATGCTTCACCCGCATTCGCCACGCGCCGACATCGGCGCGGCGGACGCCTTTCGCTAGCGGTATCGCGGGGCGCTGTCAGCGGCGTCCTCGCGCCCTCGTCGACAGGCGTGCGCCGCTCAGCGCATGGCAAGGTCGGGCGCGGCCACAAGCCGCTGCATCAGATCGACCAGACGATGAATCTCGCGCGATCGCTTTGCATCGGCGAGCGACCAGACACCGAACCGCCACGACGTCGCCGTTGCGACGCGCAACACCGTGATGGCCTGGTGCCGTTGATCGCACAGGATCTCCGCACACAGCGTGTCGACCGCCGCGGGGTTCCTTCGATGGTCTGCGCGCCATGCCGGTCGGTCGCGATCAGCGCGCCGGCAATCGAGGGCCGCAACCATTAGTCCGTCGTGGTGCGCTCCGCCGCAGCGGGGGCGTCGAGCGCGACGAGCTCGGGCCTGCCCAGTGCCACGCGCACCGCACGTTTGAGAGCATCCGCGTCATACGGCTTGGCGAGCACGATCGTTCGCGCGTCCTCGAGCCCCGCCACGGCTTCGGCATCGCCGGTAGCGAACACGATCCCGACCGTCGGCCGCAGCGTCCGCGCGCGCGACGCGAGCTCGGGCCCCGACATGCCCGGCAGATTGACGTCGGTCACCAGCACGTCGATCGCGGCGGTCTGCAGCGCCATCGCCGCGTCCTCGGCGCTCGCCGCCTCGACGACGCCGACGCCGCTTGCCTCGAGCATCGCTGCGGTGTCGGCGCGGATCATCGCGTCGTCCTCGACGAGCAACACCATCGGCCGGGCCGATGAGGCCGGATCGGCGGGCGGCAGCGGGGTTGCACCGGGCTCGGCGATCCCGCGCCGCGCGCGCTGGCCGGCGAGCATTTGCTCGAATTTCCGGGCGAGCGCCTCGCGCGTGTAGGGCTTCGACAGCAAGTTGATCCCGGCATCGAGCTTGCCGCCATGGACGATCGAGTTCTCGGTATAGCCCGAGGTGAACAGCACCGCGAGATCGGGCAGCCGCTCGCGCGCGCGGCGCGCGAGCTCGGGGCTCTTCAGCTGGCCAGGCATGACGACGTCGGTGAACAGCATGTCGATCGGAATGCCGCTCTCGATCACGCTCAGCGCACTGCCGGCATCGACCGCCTTGAGCACTTGATAGCCAAGCTCGCCGAGCATCTCGACCACCGTCGCGCGGACTTCGTCATCGTCCTCGACCACCAGGACGGTCTCGGTCCCGCCGACGATCGGCCCCGCGGTCGCCGCGACCTCGAGATCTTCCGACGCCATCGCGCGCGGAAGATACAGCTTGATCGTCGTGCCTTCGCCGAGCTCCGAATAGATCTTCACGTGGCCGCCCGACTGTTTGACGAGGCCGTAGACCATCGACAGCCCAAGCCCCGATCCCTTGCCCTCGCTCTTGGTCGAGAAGAACGGCTCGAACACCTTGTCGATGATGTCGGGTGACATCCCGGTACCGGTGTCGCTGACCGCGAGCATGACATATTGGCCGGGTGTCACCTCGGCATGCGTCCGGGCGTATGCATCGTCGAGGCTGGCATTGCCGAGCTCGATCGTCAGCTTGCCCTGGCCGTCCATCGCGTCGCGCGCGTTGATCGCGAGGTTGAGCAAGGCATTCTCGATCTGCGCCGGATCGACGAAGGTGTTCCACAGCCCGCCGCCGACGATCGTCTCGATCTCGATGCCCTCGCCGATCGCGCGGCGCAGCATGTCGTCCATCCCGCGCACGAAGCGGGTGACATTGACGACCTTGGGCTCGAGCGCCTGGCGGCGGCCGAAGGCGAGCAGTTGCGCCGCAAGCTTGGCACCGCGCGACACGCCCGCCATCGCATTGGTCACGCGCTTCTCGGCGCGCGCGTTGCCCGCGACGTCGAAGGCGAGCAGCTGCAGATTGCCCGAGACGACTTGCAGCAGATTGTTGAAATCGTGCGCCACGCCGCCGGTGAGCTTGCCGATCGTCTCCATCTTCTGCGACTGGGCGAGCACCGCCTCGGTCTGGCGACGCTCCTCGATTTCCTGGATGACGCGCGCTTCGAGCGTTTCGTTGAGGTGGCGCAGTTGCCCCTCGGCGCGCGCGCGATGCGCGGCTTCGCGCTCGAGTGCCTCGGCCCGGCGGACGCGCTCCTCGATGTCGAACACCATCACGTGGAAGCCCGGCACCGACCCGTCGGCCTCGATGCGCGGGATATAGCGGATCTCCGCGCGCCGTGGGCCGTCGGTATGCGGCATCACGTCGTCGACGGTGATATCCTCGCCAGCGAGCGCGCGCGCGATCATCGGCGCGCGCCGGAGGTAGAGTTTGTTGCCCATCACCTCGCGGATCGACCGGCCGATGATCTCGCTGCGTGGCCGGCCGGTCCAGGTTTCGTAATAGCTGTTGGCGAAGCGATAGATCAGGTCGCGATCGATATACGAGATCAGGATCGGCATCGCGTCGGTGACGGTGCGCAGCTCGGCTTCGCGCCATGCGAGCAGGCGTTGCGCCGCGACCTTCTCGGTATTCTCGAGGACGGTACACATCACCCCGCCGACGGCGCCGTGATCGTCATAGACGGGGGTGTAGAACAGGTCGAACACCGCCGTTTCGGGTTTCCCGTAGCGATTGAGCACCATCGACTGGTCGGGGAGCGACTGGACTTCGCCGCGGAACCCGGTCGCCAATATCGCTTTGTTGAAGTCCCAGATCTCGGGCCAGATCTCGCGCACCGTGCCGCCGAGCGCGCGCGGATGGTTGTCGCCGGCGATCACGCTATACGCATCGTTATAGAGCATGACGTGCTCGCTGCCCCACATCAGCACCTTGGCGACGGGCGAATTGACGATGTTGTTGACCGTCGCGCGCAGCGATCCCGGCCAGCTGGCGAGGCCGCCGAGCGGAGTCGGCGACCAGTCGCGCTCACGGATCATCGCACCGCAGCTTCCGCCGCCGATCAGCCATGGGGCGGTTGCCTTCGTGTCGACTGACCGCTCGTCGCGCAGCCGCGCGATCGCGTCGCTTATGACCGCGTCGGCAGTGGCGTAAGCGCCGAGCGCGACGCGCTCCTCGATGAACTGCTCAAGCTCGGACGGGAGCGAGACGGTGCGACTCTGAGGGCTAGGCATGGCAACCCTTTGCAACGCGGTCGGCATGTGTCAACAAATCCGCGGGTTTCGGCGGTTCGTACCGTGCGCTAGCCCAGATGCCACACCCACGCGATCAGCGGCGTCCCGACCAGGATCACCAGTACGGACAAGGGCAGGCCGAGCTTCCAATAATCCCCGAAGCGATAGCCACCGGGGCCCATGACGAGCGTGTTGCACTGGTGCCCGATCGGGGTGAGGAAATCGCAGCCGGCGCCGGTCGCCACCGCCATCAGGAACGGGTCGGGGTTGAGGTGCAGGCCGCTCGCCACGCCGACCGCGATCGGCGCGAGCACCAGGACCGTCGGCGCGTTGTGCAGGAAAGGCGAGCAGGCCATCGCCGCGACCATGATGACGCCGAGCGCGAGCATCGCCGGGATGCCGAGCAACATCGCCGACAGCGCATGCGCGATCAGGCCGGTGCCGCCGCTATGCTGCACGGCTTCGCTGAGCGGGGTCAACGCGCCGATCAAAACCAGCACTTCGGGCTCGAGCGCGCCATAGGCCTCGCGCGTCGACAGCGCCCCGACCACGATCATCAGCACTGCCGCCCCGAAAAACGCGCCGACCACCGGCACGATCTTGAGCGCGACCAGAACCATCGCCACGGCGAGGATCATTACCGGGACATAGCGCCGGCGTCGGTCGCCGAGCTTGACCATCCGTTCGACCAGCGGGAGCAGCCCGAGCTCGGTCATCGTCTCGGGCAGGGTGTTCTCGCCGGCCCGCAGCACCAACACATCGCCCGCGCGAAGCTGAATGTCGCGCAAGCGCTCGGTGATCCGCGCATCGCTGCGGCCGACCCCCAGCAACTGGACGCCGTGCCGGTCCTGCAGCCGCGCGCGTTCGGCGGAATCGCCGATCAGCGACGAGCCTGGCTGAATCACCGCCTCGACGGTGCGCATTTCCTCGTTGGGCTCATCCTTCGACAATTGCTTGACGTCGCGCGCTTGCTCGAGCGGGACGCGCGCGAACAGCCGGTCGAGCGCTTCGTCATCGCCCTCGAGCACCAGGCTGGTGCCCGGCGTCAGCGTGGCGTCGTCGGAAGCCGCATGCGGACGACCATCGCTCCCGACGATCCCGCGCAGCTTCACCCCCGCATCGGCAAGACCCAGGTCGGCGACGGTCGCGATGCCTTCGGGAAGGCTTTCGGGGACCTTCGCTTCGGTTGCATAAGAGGCTTCGGCGGCGATGCTGTCCAACCCGCCGCGTCCCTGGCGGTCGCGTGGCAGCAGCCGCCAGCCGAAGCTCACGAAGACGAAGCCGAGCGCGGTCAGCACGAGCCCGACCGGCGCGAAATCGTACATCTGGAAGGGTTTGCCGAGCGTGTCCTGCCGCACCTGGCTGACGATGATGTTGGTCGATGTGCCGACCAACGTGACCAGGCCGCCGAGCAGCGACATGAACGCCATCGGCATCAACAGCGACGATGCCGAGGTCTCGGTCTTGCGGCCGATCCGCAGCGCGACCGGCATCATGATCGCAAGCGCACCGACATTCTTGGTCAGCATCGACAGCAAGGCGGTCGTCCCAGCGAGCGCGGGCACTTGCGTCGCGGTGCTGTGCAGCCGCCCCATCAGCGGTCGCACCGCCCATTCGATCACGCCCGAGCGCGCGATCGCGGCGCTGACGATCAGGGCCGAGGCGATGATCACGACCACATCGCTGGTGAACCCGCTGAACGCCTGTTTGACGGGGACGTCGCCGGTCGCGATGCCGATCAGCAAGGCGACCAGCGCGATGAGATCGTAGCGAAACCGGCCCCACACGAACATCGCCACCGCGCCGCCGATCACGGCGAAGGACAGACCCTGAGCGTAGGTCATCGCGGCCGCATCCCGGCCAGCGGGTTTGCCTTGGCCGTGGCCGATGGGTGTTCGATGGTCATCGTGGTTGAACGCGCCCGCGTTCCTTCCGCTCCGTTGGCGCCTCCCAAAACACCGACAGGCGGGCAATTTGGCGCGCCATCGCAGGGGCTAGCCGTGTACCAGCGGCATCGCGCGCCGAGCTGGTGGTCCGGTCCGACGCGCGCTGCAGGTCCGGCCGCCTTGCAACGATCCCCCGTCAGCGCTGCTTCTTCGTCGTGCCGGCGGTGAAATCGGGATCCTTCTTTGCGACCCAATCGACGAACTTGCGCACCGCAGGTTCGGCGAGCAATGCCTCGGCGTTCATGCCGTGCCGCTCGAGTTCGGAATTGGTGAAGTTGGCCGTCACCGTCTGCTGGCAGATCGGGTGCATCGGCACGACATCGCGACCGCCGCGGCTTTTGGGGACGGGATGGTGCCAGACGATGGTCTTGCCGGTCGGACGACCGCAGAGCCAGCACGGCGGTGCCACCTCAACCGTTTCTTCCTCGCCCATCGGGTCTTCGTAACCGCCGTGTTTCGAGTGCTTGCGAGCCATGCGTCTCTCTGGATCCGTGCCTGCGCCCCCCGTCATGGGCGGCGCGCTCGGTTCCCCTACACCAGCGCTGGATCGATACCGAGTGCGAATACTCGGTCCGGAGCGATCAGCGGTCCGTCAGCTTGCGGCTGCGGGGCGCCCGGTCATGCCCGCGCCGCCAGCCGCGCCGTAACCGAGCGCACGAAGGGTTTGCACGCCTCGAGCAAGACCAGCAGGAGCAAGCCCAGGCCGAGCGCCAGCGCCATGTCGCGCCACCCGATCGATCCGAACTTGAGCAGCGCCTGCGCGCTTGGCAGGAACAGGATCAAACCCGTCACCGCGACGATCGCGCCCGCGACATAGCGGAGTGCGGCGTTGTGCCGCGTCAGGGCATCGCGCAGCGAAGCGCCGAACGAGCGGTTGACCAGGATCAGCGCGACGATCTCGGCGATCAGCGCGAAGAAGATCAGCGCGCGCAGTTCGAACTCGCCCATTCCCGAGCGGTGCTCGACCAGAAAGACTGTTCCGAGCATCGCGAACGCCAGCCCGCCCTGAAAGACGCTCCACACGATCATCGGCAGCGAGAACAACGCTTCGGCGGGATCGCGCGGGGGGCGCCGCATGATGTTGGCCTCGTCGCGCTCGGCCTCGAACACCAGGGCGCAGACCGGATCGATCACCATTTCGAGCAAGGCGATGTGGATTGGCCCGAACAGGATCGGCAGCCCGGCGAACAGCGGCAGCAGCGCAAGCCCGGCGATCGGCACGTGCACCGCGAAGATGAACGCCATCGCTTTGCGGAGATTGTCGTAGATCCGCCGGCCGAGCCGTACCGATTGCACGATCGATCCGAAATCGTCCTCGATCAGCACGATCGCCGCCGCTTCGCGCGCGACGTCGGTGCCGCGCTTGCCCATCGCGACGCCGATATGCGCGGCCTTGAGCGAGGGCGCGTCGTTGACCCCGTCACCGGTCATCGCGACGATTTCGCCTGCCGCCTTGAACGCCTCGACGATCCGCAGCTTCTGTTCGGGCATGATGCGCGCGAACACCGTCACCGACTTCAGGCGCTCCGCCAACGCCGCGTCGTCGAGCGCCGCCAGATCGTCGCCGGTCAGCACGTCGCCTTCGGCAATTCCGGCCTGGCGCGCAATCGAGCGCGCGGTCGCGGCATAGTCGCCGGTAATCATCACGACGCGGATCCCCGCACGGCGACACTCGGCGACCGCGTCGGGAACACTCGCGCGGATCGGGTCGGCAAGGCCGACAAGGCCGGTCAACGCATAGGCATAGTCGCCTTGGGTCGCGGCCCAATCCCGGTCTTTCGGCGTCGCGCGCGCGACGGCAAGCACGCGGATGCCGCGCACCGCCATCGCCTCGACAGCGGCCGTCATCGCCGCCAGTTCGGCTGCCGACAGATGACACAGGCGAGCAATAGCCTCGGGCGCGCCCTTGGCCGCAATCGTCAAGGCATCGCCATCCGCCCAGACGTTCGACATCGCCAGCAAATCGGGTCGCAGCGCATAGGCATGGACCAAGGCGCCTGTGGGCCGCGACGCGGTCGTCGCGTTCGCCGCGCGGGCGCTGTGCAACGCCAACTCCATCGGATCGGTCGGCTCGGCCGCGCTGGCGAGTGCGGCGGTGGCGAGGAGATCATGATACGCCGCGCCGACCGCGAGATCGGGCTGCAGTGCGAACGTTTCGCCCGACGGCAGCCAGAGCTCGGTCAGTGACATCCGGTTCTCGGTCAGCGTGCCGGTCTTGTCGGTGCACAGCACGGTGGCCGATCCGAGCGTCTCGATCGCTGCGGCGCGCCGCGTGAGCACGCCGACCGCTCCGATCCGCCAAGCCCCCATCGCGAGAAACACCGTCAGCACGACGGGGAATTCCTCGGGCAGCATCGACATGCCGATCGCGATCCCGGCGAGCGCCGCGTCGATCCAGCCGCCGCGCAGCAGCCCGTACAGCAGCACGACGAGCAGCGCGACCGCGCCGCCGCCGATCCCGCACCACGTGACGATCCGCGTCGTCTCGCGCCGCAGCCGCGGCGCTTCGGTCTCGAGCGTGGCGAGCGACTGGCCGATCTTGCCGATCTCGCTGCGCGGCCCGGTGGCCAGCACGCGCGCGATGCCGCTGCCGCGCGTCACCAGCGAACCCGAATAGACATAGGGCTGGTCGTCGCCGCCCGGACGCCGCGCCGCGCCCGTATCCTGCTCGCTGCCGGCGACCTTGTCGACGGGCAGCGACTCCCCCGTCAGCAGCGATTCATCGGCCTGCAGATCGGCGGCCTCGACCAGCATCGCGTCGGCGGCGACGCGATCGCCCTGTTCGAGCACGAGCAGATCGTCGCGCACCACGTCGCGGCCTGCGATCCGGACCCGCACCCCGTCGCGGATGACGAGCGCGCGCGGCGCGGACAGGTCGCGCAGCGCGTCGAGCACGTGTTCGGTGCGGGTCTCCTGGACCACCGTCACGACGATCGAGAAGGTCGCGAAGGCGAGCAGGATCAGCGCTTCGGTGAGGTCGCCGAGCAGCAGATAGGCGACGCCGCCCGCGAGCAACAGGGCGAGCATCGGCTCGCGGAACACGTCGAGCGCGATGCGGAGCATCGATCGCCGTCCAGCGCTTTGCAGCGCATTGGGGCCGTCGCTCGCCAGGTGCTCGGCCGCAGCGGCCGTTGAAAGGCCGGGGTGGCGTGGTCGGACGGTCATCGCGTCTGGCGCCGTGAAGCGTGGGAGTCGCCGGAGCGGATGGTCTGCCCGCGTCCCGTGATCGTGACGTACGCTGCGTGCCGCATTCAATGCGCCATCAGGACGGGGAGGCGCGGGTCGGCGATCAGGCTGCGCGTCACCCCGCCGAGCAGGATTTCACGGACGCGGGCGTGTCCGAAGCCACCCACCGCAAGCAGATCGGCCCCATGTTCGAGGGCGAAGCCGGTGAGCGTGTCGTGCGCGCGCTCCGAGCGATCGAGCGCATGGCCCGTGACGGAAAAACCATGCCGCTCGAGCAGCGTGACGACCGGTGCGAGGTCGGTCTCGGCGAGGTCGTCGAGGCCATGCTTGACCGAGACAACGTCGATGCGGGCGCCGGGCGCGGCGAGATGGATCAGATGGTGCAAGCTGCGCATCGCCGCAGGACCCGGCTTCCACCCGAACACCGCATGGTCGATCGCGCGAAGCGACCGCCCCGATGGCAGCAGCAGCAGCGGCGAGCCCGACGACAGCAGGATCGTCTCGATCGTGCGGCGCCGCAGCCAGTCGATCGACCAGGTTTCGGCGGGGCCAAAGACGACGAGATCGGCAAGCGGGGCTGTCGCGCGGACGTCGCCCGGGATCCAGCCGACATCGTCGAAATGCGAGACGACTTCGGCAGGCGCGCCCGGCGGCAGCATCGCGCGGACGCTATCGGCGTGCGATTGCGCGAGCTGCCGGATCTGCCCGGGCAAGGTGTAGAGCGTTCCGAGCGGCGCAAGCTGTTCCGACAGTAGCGGGGCCGCGGTCAGGACGTCGAAGATGACATGCGCTTGCCGGAACGCGGCGAGTGCCAGAACCGTGTCGATGAAACCCGATTTCCGGGCGGGCCCTTCGACAATCGCGAGAAGTGTCTTGATCATGGTCGCCCCCCGTTGGAGGCGCCATATTGCGCCGGACGGGGCGCTGTCGCTCTACGTGACTCTACGGACGATCGTCCGCCCAGCGCGCAAGCCATGTGGCCGGGCTGGGTCGGAGGCGACTGCGATCACGACGGCTCAGACGGCGGCAGCCGGTCGATGCGAACGTCCTCGCGCGCCCAGGCGTCGCGGGACTGGCACGTGTCGATCGATGGACCAGGATGCGGATCGGCAGCGGGCGGATCGGCAAAGAAGCGGATGCAATAGACGTCGCGCCGCGCGTCATACCGCACGCGGTAGTCCTCGGTCGTCGTGGCGCCCGACCGTGCGATGGCCGCGGGTGGCTGACCCGTCAGCAATACCGCAGCGGCAAGAAGCGTGATCGTTGTGATACCCGTCATATCCAAGCTCCCGGTTGCGGCGGCCGTCCTTGGCGCCGCGTACTGGTCGCTCTGCAAGTCGTGTGCCATGCGAGTAATACACCTGGAAGCGCAGCGGGGGCAAAGCCGCTGTCGGTGCGAGCCGCCACAAGATGGCGGAACTCGCCAGACACAGGTCTGCCGCCAGGCGCGATTGTGCTGCTTCGCGCCTAGCGTGACGAACTGACGACGATCGCCTTATTCGGTTCGCGGCGGAGCCAGGTCTGCCTTCGCCGCCGCTGCTTCAGGAAGCGCGTTGTCGGCGAATTGACGCCGGATGAAATCGAGCTTGGGGTCGATATAGCGGCGGCAAAACGGCCTCTGCGGATCGGTCCGATAATAATTGCGATAGCGCGCCTCCGACGGTTCGAAGCCGACAAAGGCAAGCACCAGCGTTCGAGGAGCCTCTCGCGAAGCGCTGGCGAACTGATCGATTGCAAGCTCGGCCACTGCGCGCTGCTCCGCTGTGAAAACATAGACCGCGCTGCGATAGCGGCCGCCCGGCGAGTAGATCCCGTTGGCCGAATGCGTCCTGAGATGGACCTCGATGAGCGTCGCCAAGCTGATGATTGCCGGATCGAAGCCGACGATCACGCCTTCCGCCGCGGCCTCCCACGGGGCTTCCGACCGAATGAAGCCCTGGTCGACCTGTGCGACCCCGCGCAGCGCCTGAAATACGCCCTCGGTGCACCAATGACAGCCGCCGCCAAAGCCGATCGTTTCCACGGTGGGTTCTCAGCGCCGACCGGATCAGACGGATGCAACGCCGCGCGGCACCGCAATCTCGACAGCCTGCGCATCGATCTTGGCAACGACTGGGGTCTTGGCGAGGACTTCGCCGTCGATCGAGATCTTCATCCGCGGCGTCGTCTCGATGCGGAAGGTGCAGCCGCGAAATTCGCGCGTGTGCGCCTGCCGGTCACGCAGCCGGAAGAATTTGGCGTACCAGTCGGCGGCAAGGCGTGCGCGGCTGCGACCGACGACCGCCTGGATGACGATCTCGCCGCTTTCCAGATTTGCGTTGTCGGACAGTTCGACACCACCATGATAGCATCCGTTGAGAATGCGGACCTCGGTCGACCACATCCGCCGCTCGACGATCCCGTCGTCGATCATCAGCCGGAACGCGCGGAAGCGGATCGAGCAGCGTAATGCCCAGAGGAGATATCCGACACGTCCGAGGTAGCGCTTCAGCGCATGCGGCACGGTCTGCCCGATCAAGGCAGGCAGGCCGATCGAAGCGCCGTTGACGAAATAGTCGCCGTCGATCATCCCCAGATCGACGCGCCGACGCATGCCATCGGCAATCACCGCGATCGCGCCGTCGAGATCGAGCGGCAGCTCGAGCGTGCGCGCAAAGCTGTTGGCGGTGCCGAGTGGCAGGACCGCGAAGACGCAATTCTGTCCGATCAGTTCGTCGATCGTCCCTGACAAGGTGCCATCGCCCCCGCCGACGATCACCATCGGCGCGCCGTTCGCCACCGCGCGACG
This sequence comes from Sphingomonas sp. AAP5, assembly GCF_004354345.1. Taxonomy (NCBI): domain Bacteria; kingdom Pseudomonadati; phylum Pseudomonadota; class Alphaproteobacteria; order Sphingomonadales; family Sphingomonadaceae; genus Sphingomonas; species Sphingomonas sp. AAP5. The sequence continues at coordinate 1,157,588 of NZ_CP037913.1, forward strand.
GACCGTTTCGGCGAGCGCGTCGGGGTCCTCGACCGCATGGGCTTCGGTCAGCGTCATCCCCGCGGCTTCGAGCTTGGCCTTCGCCTCGACGAAGAGATCGCGCCCGCTCCGCGAATGCGCGTTGACGATCAGGGCCGCGGCGCGGGGGAGGGGGGCTGGGGTCATCGCATGACAACTCTCATGGAACGGTTTGGATGCCGCGCAGCACGGCGTGTTGGAACGACGGTGTTCGACGCCAACGGCATCTCCGGGCTTTCCGCGGTCGCTTCGTGCCAGCACGGTCGTCGTCAGGAGCGGGCGCGGGCATCGTCGCGAATTGGCGCGCCGTCGGTTCCGGCTGGATCGCCCAAGCGCTTTTCGGTCAGGATGCTCCAGCCCGTGATGAACAGCGCGCCAGCGATCGGGCCGACGACGATCCCGCTGAGGCCGACCAGCTCGACGCCGCCCAGCGTCGTCACCAGGACGAGCCAATCGGGAATACCGGTGTCGCGCCCGACCAGCATCGGCCGCAGAATGTTGTCGGCCAGGCCGATCACCAGCATGCCAGACGCGACGACCACGCCGGCCTGCCAATATGCACTCGTGGCCAGCAGGTAGACCGCCACCGGCGCCCAGATGATCGTCGGCCCGATCGCGGGCAGCAGCGCGACGATCGCCATCAACACGCCCCACAACAAGGCCGCAGGCAGCCCGACGATCCAGAAGGTCGCGGCGCCGAGCGCACCTTGCACCAAAGCGACGACGACCGAGCCCTTGATCGTCGCCCGTGCGACCGAAACGAACTGGTCGGCGATCCGGGTCGCGACGCTCTGCTCCAGCGGAAGGCCGCGGACGATCGCGGGGCCGAGCCGCTCGCCGTCGCGCAGCAGGAAGAAGGTGACGTACAGTCCGACGCCGAATGCGAGCAGGAACGCCGCGGCGTTTGCGCCGATCGAGAGCGCGCGCCCGGCAAGCAGGCTCGCGCTGTTGCTCACCGCATCGACGACTTGGGTCTGCACGCGCTCGAAGCTGCCGAAGCCGGCGCTGTCGAGCATCTGCTGGAGGCGGATCGGCAAGGCGTCGTGGATCTTTTCGAAATAGGACGCGATGTTGATCTGGCCCGAGCGGATCTGGGTATAGACGCCCGCTGCCTGGTCGACGACCATGCTGCTCACGATCAGCGCCGGCAGCACGATCGCGACGGTGATGATCAGCAGCGCGACCAGGGCGGCGCGATTGCGGCGTCCCGGCCAATAGCCAAGCAAGCGCTGGTAGAGGGGCTGGAACAGGATCGCGGCAAGCGCGGACCACAGCAGCGCGCCGAGGAAGCTCGACACGACCAGTACCAGTCCGACCGAGATCGCGGTCACAAAAAGGATAAGCCCGCCGTTTTCAACGCGCTGTCGATCGATCGCGATTGTCTGGTCCTCCAAAGATGTTAGCCGGTGCACAGCGGTGGCAAGGCGACGAAACTTGCCGTTGCGGGGCCGTAACGCGCAACGGTGCGGATCGCTCCGCAAAAAACCGCCGGGCGATCTATGCGTGCCCGCCGCGCAGCCGCGTCACCGCAGAATGCCCGAGCACGATCGCGCCGCCGACGACAAGGCCGACCACCGCCGCGAAGGCAGCGCCCGCGGTCCAGCTCGCCACGCCGCCGATCGCCGGCAGCGCGGCCGCGGCCGTGCTGAAGGCGTGGCTGACATGCGCCGGGCCGCTCACCCCGAAGGTCTCGAGCCCATGCACAAGGATGCCGCCGCCGACCCAGATCATCGCCGCCGTGCCGATGATCGCCAGGACGCGCATCAATATCGGCATGCCGATCACCAATCCGCGGCCGACCGCGCGGGAAACTGCGCCCTCCCGTCTCGCCAGGAACAGGCCGATATCGTCCATCTTCACGATCAGCGCGACCACACCGTAAACCCCGAGCGTGATCGCGACGCTGACCAGCGCCAGCACGATCCCCTGAGTGATGATCGGCGAGGACGCCACTTCGGCGAGCGCGATCGCCATGATTTCGGCCGACAGGATCAAGTCGGTGCGGATCGCGCCCGACACTTTCTGCGCCTCCAGCGTCGCGGCGTCGCCTTCCACCGGTGCGGCTTCCGCCGCATGTCCGCCGAAGATCGCCTCGACGACTTTCTCGGTCCCCTCGTAACACAGATACGCGCCGCCGAGCATCAACAGCGGGGTCACCAGCCACGGCGCGAAGGCGCTCAGCAGCAGCGCCGCCGGAAGCAGGATCAGCAATTTGTTGCGTAGCGACCCGAGCGCGATCTTGCCGATGATCGGCAATTCGCGCTTGGCGGTGAAGCCCGCGACGTAGCGCGGCGTCACCGCGGCATCGTCGACGATCACGCCCATCGCCTTGCTGCCGGCCTTGCCCGTTGCGGCGGCGACGTCGTCGAGCGACGCGGCGGCGAGCTTGGTGATCGCGGCGACATCGTCGAGCAGTGCTACGAGTCCTGACGGCATGGTATTCCCTGTTATTGTCGGGTGATTGTCGAGTGGTTGTCGGTCCGCGAACGCGCGGATGTTCGGGGCGGGGCAAAACCAAGGTGAGGTAACGGTGGGCGAGACGGCAGCTCAGGCGGTGCTAACCGATCGAGGTACGGTGGCTCAACGCGGCAACACGCTTCGTCGTCGCGCAGACATGCAATGTAACGCGCCAGCAATGGTGCGGAAACACAAAGCTGTCGGGAAGCGTGCCGAAATTGTGGCTCCGAGTGGCCCGCGGGAACGCTAGTGGAAGGCAGGTGTTCAGGCACCGCGTCACATGATCGGGCGCTGGAAACGGGCAGAGCTATTGAACGCGCAAGGGCATGACGCCACCACCCCGTGGCAGATGCCACCAAAGGCCTGGCTCAGCGTCGCAAAGCGCACCTGGGCCGAAACGGGGACCGACAATATTGGTCTGATCGCCGCTGGCGTCGCCTTTTACGGCTTTCTCGCGCTCGTGCCGCTGCTCGGCGCGATCGTACTGATCTATGGCATTGCCGCCGAGCCTTCGACCGTGATGCACAACATGAAGCAGTTGATGGCGGTCATGCCCGCCGAAGTTGCCAAGCTGATCGGCGAACAGCTGATGAACGTCGTCAAGACGTCCGACGGCAAGAAGGGCTTCGGCTTGTTGCTCGCGGTCGGTCTCGCGCTGTTTGGCGCGCGCAATGGGGCGGGCGCCGTGATCACCGCGCTCAATGTCGTGTATGAGGAGCAGGAAGCACGCGGTTTCGTACGGCTCAATGTGCTGGCGCTCGGCATCACCGCCGCCGCCGTGCTTGTGGCGATCCTGGCGCTGGTCGCGGTCGCGGCGCTCGGCTATCTCCAGGCGCTGCTTCCGCAGGCGCCCGATGCGGTCGTCGTGCTCGGCAAGCTCGTCGCTTATTTACTGCTGACGCTGGCCGGGGCGGGCGCGGCGGCTACGCTGTACCGCTATGGCCCGTCGCGGCAGAATGCGCGCTGGATGTGGTTGACGCCGGGTTCGCTGTTCGCGGCGCTGATGTGGCTGGCGCTGACGGTCGGTTTCGGCGTCTACGTCGCCAATTTCGGCAATTACAATGCGACCTACGGCTCGCTCGGTACGGTCGTGGTGACGCTGACCTGGCTCTATCTCTCGAGCTACATCCTGTTGTTCGGAGCCGAGCTCAATGCCGAGCTCGAGCATCAGACCGCCACGGATACGACCACCGCCGATGCGCCACTCGGGGCGCGAGGCGCCTGGGTCGCCGATCATGTCGCCGATGACGGTATCCCCGATGCATCGCCCGGGGGCCTGACGACTACCAAACCGAGCGGGGTCGGAGACGTGGTCGCGAGCCGTGGCGCGGTGCTCGCGGCACAGATGATCGGCCTGCCGAAAGTCGGATGGGTGCCATCGGTCGCGGCAACGCTCGGGCTCGCTTTGTTGCGGCGGGGGCGTGGGGTGTCGGGTGTGGCCGTGATCGGTGTTACCGCGGCGACGATGTGGGCTTTGCGCGAACGCCCGGCAGCCCGTTCGCGCGAGCCGGACCCGCCGCAATCCCCGGTGAGCGATCGATAACCGCCTTATCGCCGCATCACTTTGGCCCGCTCGCGAACCGGGCAAGGAAATCGATTAGCGTCGATATTGATGAACCCCGGGGCTCGGGACTGGGTGGCTGACCCGACTGTCCGATGCGGCAGCCGAATACGGACGGCTAATACCGCAGATCACCGGAACGCGGACGTGCTGGCTCAGCGCCGCAGCGTTTCGCTTCGATCGCGCACCGCCTTGAACTCGGATCCGTCCTTCCAGCGTGGCCAGCGCGAGGTGTGGGCGAGTTCGTCGCCGATCTGACCGATCAAGCCGATGTCCTGCACCGCACCGGCGAGGTTCCAGTCGGGGCTCCACTGGTCGCAGGCCTGGTGATAGCATTGCCCGGTATAGGCATCGATCCACGCTTGGCCGGCCTTGACGCCGCCTTGCTTGAGGTCGGTCGCTCCGGCAATTCCCATCATGAGCAACACCGGCACGCCGCGCTTGGCGAAGGAGAAGTGGTCGGCGCGGTAGAACAGCCCGCGTTCGGGCAAGCCTTCTGGCGTGATGCGGCGGCCCTGCGTCGCCGCGACGCGCGCCATATCGTCTTCGAGCGTATCCTGCCCCTTGCCGACCAGCACCACGTCGTTGCCGGCCCCCGCGGTCTGGAGGATGTCGATCGCGAGGTTGGCGACGGTGGTTTCGAGCGGGAAGACGGGGTGGGTGGCGTAATATTCGGACCCGAGCAACCCGCGCTCCTCGGCGGTCCAGGCGGCGAACACGACGCTGCGATCGGGCGCAGGGCCCGCCTTGATCGACCGGGCGATCTCGAGCAGCCCGGCGACGCCGAGCGCATCGTCGTTGGCGCCGGCGCGATAGACGCGGCCCTGCGCATCGGGCGGACCCTTGCCGTACGCATCCCAGTGCGCCCCGAACATCACGCTTTCCTGCGGGCGCTTCGTCCCGGCGATCCGCGCGAGCACGTTGTGGCTGTCGACCCGCTCGTGGGTGACGGGGATGCTCGCATCGAGCGTCACGCCGGGCAGCGGCACCGGTCGGAAACCCGGGGTTCGGGCGGTGACTTCGAGCGCGGCGAGATCTAGCCCTGCCGCGGTGAAGAGCGCGCTGGCGGCATCGCCGGCGATCCAGCCTTGCAAGCGTAGGCTGGTAACGTCCTCGGGCTTGCGCGCGATGTCGTAATTCTCGCCGCCCGGGCTGATAACGACGTTCCAGCCATATCCGGCGCCTGCGGTCTCATGCACGATCAGCGCACCGATCGCTCCGCGCCGCGCGGCTTCCTCGAACTTGTAGGTCCAGCGCCCGTAATAGGTCATCGTGCGGTCGCCGAACTTGCCCGCCGCAGGATCGCCCGGCTTGGCGGCGAAATCGGGATCGTTGACGAGGAACACGAGCACCTTGCCCTTCACGTCGACGCCCTTGAAATCGTCCCAGCCACGCTCGGGCGCGGTGACGCCGTAGCCGACGAAGACCAGCGGGGCCTTGGCGATCGTGGAGACATCGTCGGGGCGGATGGTCGAGACATAGACCGAATGCGATTGTTCGAGTGCGACCGCTGCCTTGGGGGTGTTGAAGCGCAGCACGCTCGGCGTTCCAAGCCGTGTGTGAAGCAACGGCACCGTCTGCACCCATTGTCCGTTGGGCCCACCGGGCTCGAGACCAAGCGCCTGGAAGCGCGCGATGAGATAGCCGACCGTCCGGTCTTCCCCCGCGGTCCCGGGCGCGCGGCCCTCGAACGTGTCCGACGCGAGCGTCTTGACCGTTTCGGTCAAGCGGGCGGGGTCGATTGTCTGCTTGGCAAAAGCGGGGGTGGCGCTCGCGAGGAGCGCGGCGAGCAAAGCGAGGGTGCGGAGCGACATCGCCGCACTGTATCGCGCGCCTCTCGCAGCGCAACTGCGCGACGCTCGACCGTATGCGCCGTACCGACAAGAACGGATCCGCGTTGCACGGGACAGAGGAAGCGCGCGCTGCGCCGGTATGACCTTCGCCAGAGTCACCACCCGTAACGACTGTCTCTCATTTATCACAATATCGGGCGAAAAGGCCGATACGGGCAGATTGCGCCTTGCCACCCCACGACAGATTGTTTCAGTTTCGTCGCATAGATCCGGAGAGGATGTCGCGAAGACGACAAGCGGGGGATCGAATCATGCAAAAGTTGACGTCGCGATACTATGCAAGTGGTGCCATGCTCGCACTCGCTGCGGGGCTGGCGGTCGGACCGGCATCGGCGCAGACCGTGCCGGACAGCGCAGCGTCGGCGTCCGATCAGGACATCGTCGTCACCGGATCGCGCATCCGCCGCAGTCCGCTCGACCAGGACAAGCCGGTCATCACCGTCGATCAGACCGCGATCGCGCGGACCGGCCTCAGTTCGGTCGCCGACGTGCTGCAACGCTTGCCGAGCGCGGGCGGTGGTCTCAACACCAAGGTCAACAATGCCGGCAATATCGGCGGCCCGCCCGATGGCACCGGCGTGAGCTCGGGCGCGGCGGAGATCGACTTGCGCTATCTCGGCGCGAAGCGGACGCTCGTGCTCGTCGATGGCCTGCGCTACGTCAACGGATCGTCAGCGGGGGGCATCCCGGCGTCGGTCGATCTCAATGAAATCCCGATGAATTCGATCGAGCGGATCGAAGTGCTCCAATCGGGCGCTTCGCCGCTCTACGGCACCGATGCTGTGGCGGGTGTGGTCAACATCATCACCAAGCAGAACCAGAAGGGTCTGCGGGCCAACGCCCAGTTCGGCACCTTCCGCCAGGGCGACGGCCACACGCAGAATTACGAGCTGAGCTACGGCATCCAGAAGCCCGAAAGCGGGACGTCGGTCGTGCTCGGCGGCTATTACACCAAGCAGGAAGCGGTCAGCACCGCCAACCGCGCGATTTCGCAATTTCCGTCGGCGGGTGCCGTCTCCTGCGCCGACCCGGCCTTTGCCGCGAGCGGCGGGGTGGGATGCAGCGGTTCGCCGCCACTCGGACGCTACCGGGTGCTTGGCCAGAACCTGACGCTCAAGGCGCCGGTGATTGGCCGCACCGCGACACTTTCCGATTTCAAGACCTTCACCGATGCCGACCGCTTCAACTTCGCGCCGTTCAACTATCTGCTGACGCCGTCCGAGCGCTACGGCGGCTTCCTCAATTTCAAGCAGGCGCTGAGCGATGCGGTCAACATGCGCGTCAAGTTGGTGTACAACCACCGGCATTCGCGGACCCAAGCGGCGTTCCTTCCACTCGTGATCGGACCGGGGGCTGGCAACGGCAATCTGCTCGACCGGATCTCGGTCGATGCGAGCAACCCGTTCAACCCGTTCGGCGTCACGCTTTCATCGGGCGTCAACCTAGACGGTACGCCGTCGGGGCGCCCGGCGAACTACGTTGCGATCAACCGGCGTTTCGTCGAGGGCGGCCAGCGCGTCTTCACACAGGACGTCGATACCTTCTCGGGCACGGTGACGCTCGACGGCTCGTTCCACATTGGCGACCATAAATGGTTCTGGGACGCGAACGCGGTTTACGGGCTCAACGACGCGCACCAGCTCTTCACCGGCAACGTCAACGCCGCCAAGCTCGCGCAAGCGCTCGGGCCGGTGTCGCAATGCACCGGGGCGTGCGTACCGTTCAACATCTTCGGCGGCGCCGCGGTCGGCGGGGCGGGGTCGATCACCCCGGCGATGCTGTCCTTCGTGACCTTCGACCAGCGCGACAAGAGCCAGCAGGAGCTCAACGATTTCAGCGCCAATCTGTCGGGTGCGCTGTTCACGCTCCCTGCGGGCGATGTCGGCGTGGCGATCGGCTATGAGCATCGCGACCAAGGCGCGAGCTACGATCCTGATCCCGTGATCGTTGCCGGGCTAGGCGCCGACGTCCCGACTCAGCCAAGCCGCGGCCGCTTCAACGTCGATGAGATTTACGGCGAGCTGCGCGTGCCGATCCTCTCCAACACGCCGTTCTTCCAGAAGCTCGAATTCGACGGTGCGGTGCGCCATTCGAACTATTCGACCTTCGGCAGCAACACCGTGTTCACCGCATCGGGCTTGTGGAAGCCGACGGCAGACCTGCTGTTGCGCGGCGGCTATGCCGAGAGCCTTCGCGCACCGAGCATCGGCGAGCTCTACGCCGGCGCGTCGCGATCCGACCAGACGATCCAGGATCCGTGCACCAGCGGGCTCGGCGGATCGTTCCAGACGAACGCTACCGTCAAGGCGAACTGCATCGCCAACGGCGTGCCCGCAAACGGCAGCTATGCCGAGCCCGCCGGGCAGATCGGCGTGTTCTCCGGGGGTAACGTCAAGCTCAAGCCCGAGACCGCGGTGACCTGGACCGCGGGCGGGGTGTACAGCCCGTCCTGGGCGCGGGGCGGCATCGCCAGCGTGCTCAGCCTCGAGGTCAATTACTACGCGATCAGCTTGAGCAACGCGATCGACTCGGCGCCCGCGTCGCTGATCCTGTCGCGTTGCGCGTTCAATGCCGATGCGGCGAGCTGTGCGCTCGTCAAGCGCACGACCGTGGGCACGATCGCATCGGTGGGGGCTGTCTTGCAGAACCTCAACTCGATCAAGACCGACGGGCTCGACGGCACGTTCCTCTACCGCACGCCGCAGATCCACGGCGGAACGGCCGGGCTCAGCGTCAACGCCGCGTACCTGCTGAAGTATGACGCGCTGCTGCCGACCGGCCTGCAGCAATGCGTCGGGAAAGAGCGCTGCCTCTCGGTCGATCAGGCGTTCCCGCGCTTCAAGCTCAATGCGACGGTCGATTTTGCGACGCCTGCGTTCGGGGCGTCGTTCACCGGTCGCTACATCAGCGCGGTGACCGAGAACAATGCGACCAAGCACCGGATGGCGCCGACCTTCTACGGCGATATCCAGCTGTATCTGTCGCCCGCGTGGATGCAGAAGTTCAAGCTCGTTGCCGGCGTGAACAACGTCTTCAACAAGCAGCCGCCGGTCTGCATCACGTGCGACGGCGCGAACTTCGATGCGACGACCTACGATGTCCCCGGCCAGTTCGGCTATCTGCGGCTGTCGTACGGCTTCTGAGTCTCGGTTCGACGACTGACCGAACAGGATTGACCTTGTCGCCGCCCTGGCAAGCGGCGACAAGGGCGGATGGCCCATCCTGTTCTGCTGACGGTGCGCGCGCTCGCGAAAAGCGTTCCCGGACCGCGATCGCTGTTTCATGCGCTCGATCTCGAGGTGGCGGCGGGGGAGATCGTCGCGATCACCGGCGAATCGGGGGTCGGCAAATCGACGTTGCTCAATATCCTCGCCGGGCTCGACGATGCCGAGTCCGGCGAAGTGACGATCGAGGGTGTCGTGCTCGGCACACTTGGGGAGACGGCGCGCACGCGGTTGCGGCGCGAGCGGATCGGCTTCGTCTTCCAGGCCTTCCACATCCTGCCCTATCTGACCTTGCGCCAGAACGTCGCCTTGCCGCTCGCGTTGGTGTCGGCTGACGGCGCGGCGGCGCAGGCCGAGGCGGAGGCGATGCTCGTCGCGGTCGGGCTTGGCGGGCGCGGCGAAGGCTATGCACGCGATCTGTCGGGGGGAGAGTTGCAGCGCGTCGCGATCGCGCGTGCGTTCGTCCACCGCCCGGCACTGATCCTCGCCGACGAGCCGACCGGCAACCTCGATCCCGAGACCGCTTCGCGCGTCCTGACGCTCTTCGCCAATGCTGCGCGAGACCGCGGCGCGGCGGCGGTGATGGTCACGCATTCCGATGCCACTGCTGCGATCGCCGACCGCGTGCTGACGCTCACCGCCGAGGGGCTGGTCGCGCGTGCGCGCTGAGCCCGGCCTGTGGTCGGGACGGCTGGCGCTCGGCTGGCTGATCGGCGGCGAGTGGCGCTTTCACCCGGCGCGTTTCCTCGTCACCGCGCTGGCGATCGCGGTGGGGGTTGCGCTCGGCTTTGCGGTGCACCTCGTCAATGGTTCGGCGCTGGCGTCGTTCGACAGCGCGGTACGCGGGGTCAATGGCAGCGCCGACCTGAGTGTCAAGGCGACGAGCCGGCTCGGCTTCGACGAACGTCTCTACCCGCGCGTCGCCAGCGCGACGGGCGTCGTGGACGCAAGTCCGGTCGTCCAGCTCGACGCGCGGATCGGGACGGCACGCATGACGCTGCTCGGGCTCGACATTCTCCGCGCCGCAGCGGTGACGCCGACGCTGATCGGGGTTGGTACGCAAGCGGCGAATGGGGTCGGCGGCGATGTCTTCGACGAAGCGAGCGTGTTCCTGTCGCGCACTGCGCTCGAGCGGAGCGGGGCAAGACTGGGTGCGGTCGTCACGGTCGAGGCGAACGGACGCGCGGTCCCGCTGCGGATTGCGGGAACGCTGCCGGGAGTGGCCGACGGCAGCGCGGTCGCGGTGGTCGACATCGCCGCCGCGCAGTGGAAGTTCGACCGGATCGGTCGGCTCGATCGGCTCGACGTGGCGGTGGCGGATCGCGCCGCGGCGGAAGGTGCGCTCGCCAAGCTCCTGCCGGGCGACACCGTCGTCTCGTCCGCGCAGGCGCAGAGTTCGCAGGGCGACGCGCTGTCGCGCGCGTACCGCGTCAATCTCGACATGCTCGCGCTCGTTGCGCTGCTGACCGGCGGGTTCCTCGTCTATTCGGCGCAGTCGCTGTCGGTCGTCAGACGCCAGCGCGCGTTCGCACTGCTGCGCACGCTCGGCATGCCGCGCGGCGGGGTGATCGCCGCGGTCGTCGCCGAGGGCGTGGCGATCGGCGTGATCGGATCGGGCCTCGGGCTGGCGGCAGGCTATGGCCTCGCCTGGGCCGCGGTGCAGTGGCTCGGCGGCGATCTGGGCGCCGGCTATTTTCGCGGGGCCGGGGCAGGGGTGGTGTTCCAGCCCTGGGCCGCGCTCGGCTTTTTCGCGATCGGCCTGCTTGCGGCGATCGTCGGGAGCGCGGTGCCGGCGCGGCTGGCGGCGCGCGCGGCGCCTGCCGCGGCGCTCAAGAACGCCGGCGATGTGCTCGATCCGCGGCAGCGCGTGGCGTGGTGGCCCGCCGCGCTGTTGCTGCTGACGGGGGGCGCGGTGTCGCTGCTGCCGCCTATCGCGCACTTGCCGCTATTCGGCTTTGTCGGGATGGCGCTGTTGCTCGCCGGGGGCATAGCGGGGGTGCCGTGGTTCGCCCGCGCGCTGCTCGCGCCGCTCGCCGCGCGCGCGATCGGAACCGTCCCGCGCCAGCTCGCGATCCGGCATTTGCACGGTGCGCCGGGCGAGGCCGCCACCGCGCTGTGCGGCATCGTCGCCTCGACTGCGCTGATGATCGCGATGGCGACGATGGTGACGAGCTTCCGCGGCGCGGTCGACGACTGGCTCGGCGATGTGCTCAGCGCCGATCTCTACATGCGCACCAATGCCGGCGCGAGCTTCGACCCCGCAACGCGCGCGACGCTCGCCGCGACGCCGGGCGTTGCGCGTCTCGCCTTCGGGCGACAGCTCCAGCTGACGATCGCGCCCGATCGTCCCCCGATCGCGCTTGTCGCGCGGCCAAGGCCCGACGCCGGGGATCGGCAGTTGGTGCTGATCGCGCGCGCCGACGCACTTCCGGCGGGTGTTCCACCGATATGGGTGTCGGAACCGGCGGAGCGGCTTTACGGCTGGCACCCCGGCGCCGTGATCCGCTTGCCGATCGGCGGTGGCACGCGCTTTGCGGTCGCGGGAGTGTGGCGCGACTATGCCCGCCAAGGCGGGGCGGTGCTGATCGATGCGGCGGCGTATCAGCGCTTGACCGGTGACACAGGGCGCGACGAGGCGTCGGTCACACTCGAGCCGGGCAGCGACGCCGCGGCGGTTACGCAACGGCTGCGCGCGCGGCTGAGCCCGGCGCTCAGCGATCAAGTCGACATCACGCAGCCGGCGACGCTGCGCCGCTTCGCGCTGACGCTGTTCGACCGGAGCTTTGCCGTGACCTATCTGCTCGAGGCGATTGCGATCCTGGTCGGGCTGGCGGGCGTGGCGGCGACGATGTCGGCGCAGACGCTGGCGCGCGAACGCGAGTTCGGGATGCTCCGCCATCTCGGCCTCACGCGGCGTCAGCTCGGGGCGATGCTCGCGACCGAGGGGGCGATCGTCGGGCTGACGGGTGCGCTGGCGGGGATCGGGCTCGGCCTCGTGCTGTCGCAGGTGCTGATCCATGTCATCAACCCGCAATCGTTCAACTGGACGATGGCGACGCGCGTGCCCGTCGGGACGCTGGTCGCTGTGGCCGCCGCGCTCACCGGGGCGGCGGCGGTGACCGCGCTGCTGGCAGGGCGACGCGCGACCTCGCGCAGCGCGGTGCAATCGGTACGGGAGGATTGGTGATGCGCGTCTCCCCGTTCATGGCAATCCTCGCCGCGGCGAGCCTGACCGCGTCCGCGCCGGCGCCCTATCCCGTGGTCAAGCCCGGCATCACGCTGCGCTTCCCGCGCGATCACGGTGCGCATCCGCAGTTCCGCACCGAATGGTGGTACGTCACGGGCTGGCTGCGCACCGCCGACGGCGCCGATCTCGGCTTCCAGGTCACGTTCTTCCGCACGCGGCCGCCGGTCGATCCGGCCAATCCGAGCCGCTTTGCCGCCGGGCAAGTGCTCTTCGCGCATGCCGCGCTGTCCGACCCGCGGATCGGGCGCTTGCTCCACGGCGAGCGCTCCGCCCGCGCCGGGTTTGGCCTTGCAGGTGCAAGCCCCGCCGATGCCGATGTCACGATCCGCGACTGGCGGCTGCGCCGGAGCGCCGACGGGCATTGGGCGACGCAGGTGGCTGCGCGCGACTTCGCGCTTGCGCTCGCCTTCGCGCCGACCCAGCCGCCGCTGCCGCAGGGCGCGGGGGGCTATAGCCGGAAGGGCCCGGAACCTGGTGCAGCGAGCTATTATTATTCGATCCCGCACCTCAAGGTCTCGGGCCAGGTGCGGCGCGGCGACAAGTCGGTCGCGGTGACCGGCGAGGCGTGGCTCGATCGCGAATGGTCGTCCAACTATCTGCAGGGCGAGGCGCAGGGCTGGGACTGGACCGGCCTCAACTTCGACGACGGCAGCGCGCTGATGGCGTTCCGCATCCGGCGCAAGACGGGCGGCACGCTATGGGCGGGGGGATCGCTGCGCCGCGCCGACGGCACGACGGTCGTACTCGCGCCGGGCGACGTGGCGTTCCGCCCGGTGGCACGGTGGCGCAGCCCGGTGACGGGCGCGGTCTATCCGGTGGCGCAGGAGCTCAGCGTGCGGTTGCCCGACGGCGTGCACCGCTGGCCGCTCACCCCGCTGTTCGCGGCGCAGGAACTCGACGCGCGGCGCAGCGGTCTGCCGGTCTATTGGGAGGGCGCGGTGCGGACGACGGGCGGGCGCGGCTATCTCGAGCTGACGGGCTATGACCGCGCACTGAAGATGTGACGTCTTGGCGGTTTACGCCTTAAGGTGCGTTGCCAAGCGCCGCATCCTTGTGGATGATGCGCCATGCCCCCATCACCCCAATCCGACGCCGCGCTCGAAGCGCGCATTGCCGCCGACCCGCGATACGCCGCGCTCGTGCGCGACCGGCAGCGCTTTTCGTGGACGCTCACTGCGATCACCGTGATCGTCTATAGCAGCTTCATTTCGCTGATCGCGTTCGACAAGCCGCTGATGGCGCAGCCGATCGGCGGCGGAACGATCAGCCTCGCGGTGGTGCTCGGCGCGGCGATGTTGATCGGCACGGTGGCGATTTGCGCGGTCTATGTCCGGCGCGCGAACGGCGAATACGACGCACGGCTCGCCGAGCTGCTCGCGAGCGTCGCCGCGTGACGCGCAACCTGTGGTGGACCGCCGGCCTGCTTGCGTTGCTCGGCTGGACGACCGGCGCGACCGCGGCGATCGGCGGCGCGATCCAGCGCCAGCCGACGAACTGGACCGCGATCCTGATGTTCGCAGGGTTTGTCGGGATCACGCTGTTCATCACCGGCGCGGCGGCCCGGCGGACTCGGACGGTCTCCGATTTCTATACCGGCGGCGGCATCACCGGCTTCCAGAACGGCCTGGCGATGGCGGGGGACTATTGCTCGGCGGCGTCGTTTCTGGGGATCACGTCGCAGATCTTCAACGATGGCTATGACGGGCTGATCTACGCGATCGGCTTCCTCGTCGGCTGGCCGATCGTGTTGTTCCTGGTGGCCGAGAAGCTGCGCAACCTCGGCCAATTCACCTTCGCCGACGTCGCCTCGTACCGCTTCCTCCAGGGCCCGGTGCGCAGCTTTGCGGCGCTGAGCACGCTGCTCGTCGTCTCCTTCTATCTCATCGCGCAGATGGTCGGGGCGGGGCAGCTCGTCCAGCTGCTGTTCGGTCTGCCGTATCTCTATGCGATCACCGTCGTCGGCGGGTTGATGATGATCTACGTCCTGTTCGGCGGGATGCGCGCGACGTCGTGGGTGCAGATCATCAAGGCGGTGATGCTGCTATGCGGTGCGAGCTTCCTCGTGCTCGGCGTGATGGCGCATGTAGGCTTCTCGTTCGAGACGCTGTTCGCCCGCGCCGTCGCGATCAAGACGCGGTTGGCACTCGAAAGCGGCCTTTCGCCCGCCGATGCGGCGGCCAAGGGGCGTGCGATCATGGGGCCGGGCGGATTCATCAAGGATCCGATCTCGGCGCTGTCGTTCGGCTTTGCGCTGATGCTCGGCACTGCCGGGCTGCCGCACATCCTGATGCGCTTCTTCACCGTTCCCGACGCGCGCGAGGCGCGCAAGTCGATCATGTGGGCGACCGTCTGGATCGGCTATTTCTACGCGCTCACCTTCGTCCTCGGATTCGGCGCGATCGTGATGATCTCGTTCAACCCGGACTATGTCGGCGTGGACGGGCTCTTGCGCGGCGGCAACAACATGGCGGTGATGCACCTCGCGCATGCGATCGGCGGGAATCTGTTCCTCGGCTTCATCTCGGCGGTCGCTTTCGCGACGATCCTCGCGGTGGTGGCGGGGCTGACGCTATCGGCGGCGTCGGCGATCTCGCACGACATCTATGCGAGCGTGCTCCGCAAGGGCGATGCCGATCCGGTCAAGGAATTGCGCGTGTCGCGGATCACGACGATCCTGCTCGGGATCTCGGCGATCATCCTCGGCGTCGTGTTCGAAAAGCAGAACGTCGCGTTCATGGTCAGCCTCGCCTTCGCGCTCGCCGCGTCAGGCAACTTCCCGGTGCTGGTGATGTCGCTGCTGTGGAAGGGCTGCACCACCAAGGGCGCGGCATGGGGCGGCGCGATCGGCCTGCTCGCGGCGTTCGGCCTGACGGTCGTGTCGCCGGTGATCTGGGTGGCGGTGTTCGGGTTCGATCACGCGATCTTCCCGTACAGCTCGCCGGCGTTGTTCTCGGTGCCGGCCGGGTTCTTCGCGATCTGGTTGATTTCGACGCTCGACCGATCACCGCGCGCGGCGATCGACCGGGCGGCTTATCCAGCGCAGCGCCTGCGGTCCGAAACCGGCATCGGCGTCCACGACTCGGTCGCGCACTGAGCGGAAGGGACGCGCCGCCGGTTTGGTAGCGAGCGGTGCGCAAGCGGGGGTGCTGCAAGTCGCGGAGCGTGGTGCCGCCGCGACTTGCAGCCCATTCGCGCATCGGGATCCGGTCGGGTCCCGATGCGCGCCGATGGATCAGCCGTTCAGCGCATCCTTGAGCGCCTTGGCGGGCGCGAAGCCGAGCTTCTTCGACGCTGCGATCTGGATCGTCTCGCCGTTCGAAGGGTTGCGGCCTTCGCGTGCGGGGCTGTCCTTGACCTTGAACTTGCCGAACCCGGCAAGCGCGATTTCTTCACCGGCCTGCGCCGCTTCGGTGATCGCTGCGAAGACGCTATCGACGATCGCCTTGGCGTCGGTCTTGGGGATGCCGTGTGCGGTGGCGATTTTTTCGTTCAGGTCGGCATTGTTCATGAGACATGTCCTGCAGAAGAAAGGGAGCCGGCGCCCTAACGAGCGATCCGCGCCATGACCAGTGGGTGTGTGACGGACAGCGCCCGGATTCGGTGCGGTTTGTGCGCAAAATCGGTGGATGCGAGGCGCAAAGACCGCAAATGCGGGGTTAACTGCGGGCCGTGGGCGCCGCGGCCGGCCGAGCGCGGCTCACTCCCCGAATCCGACGAAAACCGCGGCGTCCGCGACCGATCGGCGCTCGGAGACGACGGCGTTCGCGGGGAATTCGGCGTCGGGCCAGCCCAGAGCGATGCTCTTCATGATGACCTGATCGTCGGGGATCCCGGCATGTTCGCGAACGACCGGCGATTGCATGATCCCCTGACTGTTGATCACCGTGCCGAGCCCGCGCGACCAGGCGGCGTTGACCAGCGCGGTCGCGACAGCGCCACAGTCGAACGCGGTGTCGTCGCTTTCCGCGAGGTCGCGATCGTAGGTGATGATGACGCAAATCGGCGCGTCGAACTGCCGAAAGCCGCGCATCACCCAGTCCTGCCGCGCATCTTTGTCGTCGCGAGCGATGCCCATCGCGGCGAAGAGCTGCTTGGCGACGCCGATCTGGCGATCGCGATGCGGGCCGGCGAACGCGGTCCCGGTGCGGAATTCGCGCGATTGCGGGATGCCTGCCATCATCCGTTCGGTGTTGCCGGCGCGGATCGCATCGAGCGCGCTGCCGCCGATGACGTAGAAATGATACGGCTGGGTGTTCATCGACGAGGGCGCACGCATCGCCAGCGTCAGGATCTCCTCGATCAGCGCGCGCGGCACCGGGTCGGGGCGATAGCCGCGGATGCTGCGCCGTCCGAGGATCACATCGTCAAAGTCCATGGGAGCTCCTTTTCGGGGGATGGCGACGCCGCGTCACGCGCTAAGATCTCGCGCCACGCTGCAAGCAGGGCCGAAGCCCCAGGTACGGGAAGCGCCAGCCGGGAAACCGCATGCCCCATCACCCGAACGGATGGCGAAGCCGACGAAAAAGTCCGCGCTTGGCGACGCTTTCGAAGATTTCGGACGGGTTTTCTGGGTCGAGCACCTCATTGTCGGCGAGCCAAGCTTCGACCTCGCTGAGATCGGGGATTTCGTACGGCCGCAGCGATCGGCCCGTGCCGCGCAGCGCCTCGATCGTCGCGATCAGCGAGCCGCTCGAGTCGATCTGCGCGGCAACCGTGGCGACTGACACGCCGAGATGCTCCGCGATGAGGCCATCGCGGATCGCGCGAATGGCATCGGCGCCTTCGTCGCCGGCGTCGATCGTCACGTCGCATTCGGTGTCGAGGCCAAGCGAGCGATTGTTCATGTTCGCTGATCCGATCCGGAGCATACGCCCATCGACGATCATCACCTTGGCGTGGACATAGATCGGCGTGCCCTTCTCGGTGAACGGATGGTACAGCCGGAGCCGGCCGTGGGGGTCGCGCTGCTTCAGCGCAGCGACGAGGCGCGCGCGCGCCGTGTCCATCGCGAGTGGCTCGAGCCAGCCCTGGGCGTGCTCGGGATTGATGATCACGATTTCGGGACCGTCGGCTTCGGCCAGCCGCGCTGCGATTGCCTCGGCGATCTTGCGCGACGCGAAATACTGGCTTTCGGCATAGATCGAGACCTTTGCCGAAGCGATCTGCGCGACGAACAAATGCTCGATCTCGCGAATTTCTGGGCAGTCGGGCATGTCGGGCGAAGTTCGGGCAATCCCGACCTGAACCTGCTCGAACTCGGTTGCCAGCCCCTTGGGCCAGCAGCGCCCCGGCGTATCGGCCGCCTCGACCGGGTCGAGCGGGTGCCCGCCGGCATGTTCCCAGCGATCGCGGGCGAGCTCGCCCAGCGCCGCCGCAACGGGGCCCTGCAACGCGGTCGTCGCATCGTGCCAGGGCGTATAGGGTTTGCCATTGGCCAGCACACGGCGTGGCTCGACATCGCGGTGATGCCGCGTGTCCCACCGCTCGCTCGTCATGTCGATCCCGCCGCAGAATGCGAAACAATCGTCGATCACGACGATCTTCTGGTGGTGCGAACCGCCGGTCGGGTGGAAACTGTCGAGCTTGGTATGGATCCGCGGATGCTGCATCCACCGCGCCAGCGTGAGGATGTTCGAGCCGCGCACGAGCGTCTTGAGCGCGCCGACGTCCCACCGCAGCAGGAAGATCTCGAGCTCGGGATTGCGCTCGGCGAGCCAATAGATGAAGTCGCCGACCGCCTCCGGCTCGCCGGCTTCACGGTCAGATCCGACGAGGTGGATGCGTGCGTCGAAATCCCAGCCGATCAGCATGATCCGACGACGCGCCTGAAGCATCGCCAGCCGGGCGTTCTTGAAATAGTCGTCGGCGTCGATGAGCACGCTCATCCGGGTTGCCTCAGCGACGCGCCAGAATGCGTTGTTGTCCAAGCCCACGCGATGTCTTCCCAATTGCGTCGTGTAACGATCCGTCCAAAGGCTGATTGGCCAAGGTCGGCTCCACACGCAATCGCTTCTTATCAGACTCGCGTCACGCAGCCCTAAAGGTCTTGTGGCAGCTCGCTCAGAAATGCCGGGCTGAATCGCTGTCGGCTACGGCGATTCAGTCGCCGCCAACCGTCAGAGCCGGCTTGCTTGCATCGGCCTTGCCGGTGAGGCCCGGCACCTCGTCGAGTTGGCGCAGATCGGTAAATCGACCACGCTCGCCGCGATAGCGCACGATCTCGAATCCGTGGCCTTGCAATCCCGGCACTTGGTCGAGTTCCTGGGCGCTGGCGGTATTCACGTCGATGAGGGGCACCGTGCTCATAGATTTGCCTGCTCGTCCTCGGGGAGGGTCGCGTCGGGTCCGTAATAGAGGGTAGCGCATTCGTCGGCGAGGCAGCCGCCCTCGATCGTGATGTCGTCGCGATAGGCATCTTGGATGAAGCCCAGCGTATCGACGTGGCGCGCCTCGAAATACATCGGGTGGACATCGTCCCGGCCCGCCCCGAAGACGACGCGCCCGACCTTCGACCAGATCGAGGCCATCGTGCACATGCCGCACGGCTGCAGCGTCGAATACAGCGTCGCGCCGCGCAGTTCGAGTTCGCCCGTGTCTTCGCAGGCTCGGCGGATCGCCATCATTTCCGCATGTGCGGTCGCATCGGGCAGTTCGTGCGTCTGGTTGCGCTCGGCTGCGATGACCTTGCCATCAAGCACGATTACGCACCCGAGCGGCGAGGTTGACGGGTCCGAACCCTTCGACCGCGCGACCTCGATCGCCATGCGCATATACATCTCATCGTCATTCGCGTGCATCGGAATCTCCTTGGTGAAGGCGCAACGCACATCGCGCGAAATCGACGCGTCAGGCGGCGAGCGCATAGCGACGGCAATGGTCGAGATAGCCCGCCTCATGGCTGCCAGCGAGCGATACGACGCTTTCCCAGAGCCACGACGGCGTGTCGATCGCACCGCGACGGTCGGCCTCGAGCACGGTGATCCACGCCTCGCGCGTCGCGCTGTCCATTTGCCGGGCGTGCGCCTTGCCGACGACGAAGGCGAGATAGCGCGCCGAGCGAACGGCTTCTGCATGGTTGAACTGGTCGACCTCGAGCTTGAGATCCTGCGGCGCCAGTTCGCGGATGAACAGCGACCGGCCGAGCATGCGAACCGCCTTCATCCGGGTGCCCAGATGCGGCGAGAGCGCGCGCGCCGCGGCGACGACGCGGTCGCCATTGTCCGCTGGCATGGCCGCGTCGGCGGCGGCGGGTGCGATCGGCGCGGTTGCTTCCTTCAAATCGACCAGCGCGTACGACCAGCGCCCCTTGCTCGTCTTCATCCCGACGATCGCGGCATAGCGGAGCAGCCCGAGCGAACTGCAGCCCTTCATCCAATATGCGGCATCGACCAGGCGCACTTCGCGATCGGCGGGCTTGCCCTTCATCGACAAGATGAGGTGCGCGACGGCAGGATCGGCGAAGAGCTGTTCGAGCGCGGCACGCTCGTCTGCCGCCAGCGCCCAGAACTTCTTGCCGAGCGGGATGCGCGGCTCGATCGCTTCGAGCCGCTCCTTGGCGAGATGCCGCCAGCGCCGGCCCAGCGCCGCACGCTTGATGCTGCGGACGACCTCGGGCTCGACGCCCGGGTCGCCGCTGGTCGGATCGTGAATGGCGGCGGCATAGCCATCGATCATTTCTTCCATCATCCGGGCGGTGGTGACGCCGGGCAGATCCGACCCGCGCGCAGCAGTCGCCAGGGACAGGCCAAGCCGGATGAGATCATGCGCGGGATTGCCGATGACGGCCTGATCCAAGTCGCGGATCTGGATCTCGACTCGCCCGTCGCCATTGGCGAGGGGGCCGAGATTGCCGAGATGGCAGTCGCCGCAAATCCAGATCGCCGGACCTTCGGGCACGCGGCGCGCGGCAGGCGAGCCCGCGAGCCATTCGTAGAATTTGGCGGTGTTTCCGCGAACATAGGCGTGCGCCGAGCGCGCCATCTTCAGTGTGCGTGTGGCTTCGAGAACGGCGGTACGGTCGGTAGGCAGGGGCATCGTCAGGCGGACCTCGGTGAGTGGCGATCGCATCAACGCGCATCGGCCGCATTTGTAACGCAGTGTTGCGGAAGTGTTGGGACGCCGGGGAAATCGTCAGAAATCGGTCCGCGACGCGCGCGTCGAGCGGGGCGATGCAGCCAGGCCGCAGCTTCGGCATCGAAACGCCGCGGGGACGGGGGGACACCGCCGCGGACCGATCCGCGCCCGCGTAAAAGATCGCTCCGCCAAGGCTTCCCGATTGCCCTTTGTCTGCGCATAGTGTGCGCCAAGGGACGCCAGACACGGGGAAGCACGATGAAGAATGCCGCGACGATCGCCATCGGTCTGGCGACGCTGACGAGCCTGTTTGCGGCGCAGCCCGGCGCGGCGCAAACGCTGCGGCCCGACCAGCAGGCGTTCCGCGCGCTCTACAAGGAAATGGTCGAAACCGACACCAGCATCACGACGGGCAGCTGCACCGCGCTCGCCGGCAAGGTTGCGGCGCGTTTCAAGGCGGCGGGCTTCGCCGACGCACAGATCACGCCCTTTTCGGTCCCCGATCATCCCAAGGAAGGCGGGCTAGTCGTCGTCTATCCCGGCAGCTCGAAGAGCGTGAAGCCGATGCTGCTGCTCGGCCATATCGACGTGGTCGTCGCCAAGCGCGAGGATTGGGTGCGCGATCCGTACACGCTGATCGAGGAAAACGGCTATTTCTATGGCCGCGGCACCGCCGATATGAAGGCGCTCGACGCGATCTGGGTCGACAGCCTGATCCGCTTCAAGCAGCAGGGATACCAGCCCAAGCGCACGATCAAGCTTGCCTTGACGTGTGGCGAAGAGACGAGCTGGGCATTCAACGGTGCGTCGTGGCTCGCGGCGAACAAGCCCGAGCTGATCGCTGCCGAATTCGCGCTCAACGAAGGCGGTGGCGGGCGCAGCGACGGGCATGGCAAGCTCGTCATCTCGACGCTGCACGTCGGCGAGAAGACCGCGATCAACTACCGCGTCGAGGCGACCAATCCGGGCGGGCACAGCTCGGCCCCGGTCAAGGAAAACGCGATCTACCAGCTGTCCGACGCGATGATCCGGCTGCGCGCCTATGATTTTCCCGTGATGATGACCGACACGACCAAGGCCTATTTCCGTACCGCCGGCGCAGCGCGCGGCGACGCGATGGGGCGTGCGATGATCGCGCTCGCCGCCAATCCCGCCGATACTGCGGCGCTGGCAACGGTCGACACCGACAAGAGCTATCATTCGATGCTGCGCACGACCTGCGTCGCGACGCTGCTCGACGGTGGCCATGCCAATAACGCGCTGCCACAGCGTGCCGGCGCGAACATCAATTGCCGGATCTTCCCCGGCGTTTCGCCCGACGCGGTGCGCGACCAGATCGCTGCCGTGATCGCCGATCCCGCACTCACCGTAAAACAGACCGACAGCCGCGGGCCAGTCGCCAAGCCGGTGCCGCTAGACCCGAAAATCGTCGAGCCCGCGCGGACGCTGCTTGCCAAATACTATCCCGGCGTGCCGCTCAGCCCGATGATGTCGACCGGCGCGACCGACGGCATCTTCTTCGAGGCGATCGGCATCCCGGTCTATGGCCCGCCGGGCACGTACGGCGACCCCGACGGCAACGGCACGCACGGCCTCAACGAGCGCGCGATCGTCAAGGCGGTCTATTCGGGGCGCGATTACCTGTTCGATCTGATCAAGGCCTATGCCGGCTGAGCAACGCCGGGCGGGATGATCGCCCGGGGTCGACACGCTGCGGCTGCCTTCGCTAGGCTCGCCGCATCCCGAAAGGACTGAAGATGCGCCATGTTTTCCTGCTTGCTACCGTTGCCGCGGTGATCGGCTTCGCGCCCGCCCAGGCCGAAAATCCCTTCGCGCAGCGCAGCTCGCTGCCGTATCAGGCGCCGCCGTTCGACAAGATCCGGGACGGCGATTACCAGCCGGCGATCGAGCAGGGGATCGCCGAAAGCCTCGTCGAAGTGCGCGCCATCGCCGACAATCCCGCCGCGCCGACCTTCGACAACACGATCGTCGCGATGGAACGGCAGGGGCAGATGCTGGCGCGCGCGCAAGCTGCGTTCGGTCAAGTCGCGCAGGCGAACACCAATCCGACGCTGCAGGCCGCGCAAGCCGTCCTGGCACCGAAGCTCGCCGCCTATGGCGACACGATCTTCCTCGATCCCAAGCTGTTTGCCCGCGTCAAGAATTTGTACGACCGCAAGGCGTCGCTCAAGCTGGACGCCGAGCAAGCGATGCTGGTCGAGGAATATTACAAGAATTTCGTGCGCGCCGGCGCGCAATTGTCGGCGGCCGATCAAACCACGCTGCGCGATCTCAACAAGCAGATCTCGATGGCCGGCATCGCGTTCCGCCAGCGCTTGCTGGCGGGCACCAAGGCCGGGGCGCTGGTGGTCGATGATCCGGCCAAGCTCGCCGGGATGTCGCCGGGCGAGGTCCAGTCGGCAGCGCGCGACGCCGCCGAGCGCAAGCTGCCGGGTAAGTATCTCCTGCCGCTCCAGAACACGACGGGCCAGCCCGCGCTCGAGGCGCTGAGCGACCGCACGACGCGCAAGGCGCTGTTCGACCAGAGCTGGACGCGCACGCAAAAGGGCGACGCCAACGACACCCGCGCCGCGATCCTCCAGCTGATCGCGCTGCGCACGCGCAAGGCCAATCTGCTCGGTTACAAGACCTGGGCGGATTATTCGCTGGCGGAGCAGATGGCCAAGACCGCCGACACCGCGCGCGGCTTCCTCGATGCGCTCGATGCTCCGACCGCTGCTGCGCAGGCCGCCCAGGTCGGCGAGCTTCAGCAAGCGATCGACGCGGAGAAGGGGGGCTTCAAGCTCGAGCCGTGGGATTGGGAATTGTACGCCGAGAAGGTCCGCAAGGCGAAGTTCGACCTCGATCTCAACGAGACCAAGCCGTATCTCGAGATCTGGAACGTGCTCGAAAACGGGATCTTCTACGCCGCCAACCAGCTTTATGGGCTGACCTTCAAGCGGCGCAGCGACATTCCGACCTATCATCCCGACATTCGCGTCTACGAAGTGTTCGAGGAAAACGGCAAGCCGCTCGGGCTCGCCTATTTCGATTACTGGAAGCGCGACAACAAGTCGGGTGGCGCCTGGATGAACAGCTTCGTTCGGCAGGCGAAGATCTTCGGAACCAAGCCGGTTATCTCGAACACCGCCAATTTCACCAAGCCGGCGGCCGGCCAGCCGGGGCTGGTGACGTTCAGCGACGTGCGGACGATGTTCCACGAATTCGGCCACGGGTTGCACGGGCTGTTCGCGAACCAGACCTATCCGACGCTGTCGGGCACCGCGGTGGCGCGCGATTTCGTCGAATTCCCGTCGCAGTTCAACGAGCATTGGGCGCTCGAGCCGCGCGTGCTCGCGCATTACGCGCACCATTATCAGACCGGGGCGGCGATGCCGCAGCCGCTGGTCGACAAGATCAAGCGCGCCGAGACCTTCAACCAGGGCTACAGCTTCGGCGAGACGCTGGCCGCGGCGCAACTCGACATGGCGTGGCATTCGGTCCCGGCGACCGCGGTGCCGGGCGACGTCGATGCGTTCGAGGCCAAGGCGCTCGGCGCGACCGGGCTCGACGTGGCGCATGTGCCGCCGCGCTATCGCTCCAGCTATTTTGCGCACATCTGGGGCTCGGGCTATGCGGCGGGCTATTACGCCTATCTGTGGACCGACATGATCCAGCAGAATGTCTACGACTGGTTCGTCCAGCATGGCGGGATGACGCGCGCGAACGGACAGCGCATCCGCGATCTGGTGCTGTCGCGCGGCCATACCGAGGACTACTCGGTCATGTTCCGCGCGATGACGGGACACGACCCGCAAGTCGCGCCGCTGCTGCGCAAGCATGGCCTCGACCCGAAGACCCCCTAAGCGGCATCGCCGGCGGCCGACCGCCGCCGGCGAGCGACCGCCGACTTCCGAGCGGGCACGCGCCGGGGCCTATCGAACGAACTGGCCCGCTTCGACGAGGCTGGCCGGCGACGCCGACGTGCCGACCCACACCGTGTAGCGACCCGACGCGATCACCCAGCGATGCTCCGCGCTGTTCCAGACGCCGAGCGGATGATGGCTGGCGGCGGGATCGATCGTGATCGTCACGCGCTGCGTCGCGCCGGGCGCGACCGTGACGCGCCCGAACCCGACGAGACGCTTCGGCGGCTGTTTGATGCCCAGCCGATCCGCACTCTCGGGGAGCGAGACATACGCCTGGACGACCTCGGACCCCGAACGCTGCCCGGTGTTCCTGACGCTGAGCGAGACGCGGTAGCGGCCCGTCCCAGCGTCGGCAGCGAGCTTCGGTGCCGATGTCGCGAAGCGGGTGTAGGACAAGCCGTGGCCGAACGCGAACGCCACGCAGGGGTTCGCCCCGCCGACCGGCGCGCATTTCCCGAGCGGATTGGCGTCGTACCAGCGATAGCCGATGGCGAGCTTCTCGCTATATTGGACGGCCTGGAACGCTCCGCCTGCATCGCGCACGCCGGGGAATTGACCGGCGGTGATTTCGTCGAGAAATCCCTTACCCGCGACGGGGAAGGTGACCGGCAGCCGGCCGACCGGATCGACCCGGCCAAACAGCAGATCGGCGACGATGTTGCCGTCTTCCTGGCCGGGAAACCACGTTTCGAGGATCGCGGGGCCTTTGCTCCCGAGCAACGCCGGGTCCATCGCGACGCTGGCATTGTCCTTGAGCACGAGCACGGTCTTTGCCGGCATCGCGACGCCGGTGGTCGAGCGCGCAGCGAGGATCGCCTGCAGCATCGCCCCGGTCTGGCTCGACTTGGCGGTATTGCCCGCGGGATCGGTCGTGGCGATCGCGCTCGGCTTGGCGACGTACCAGTCGAGCGACAGGCCCGTCGCCGCCGCTGCCGCCAGCTGGTGCCCTTCCTTGTCGACAAAGGTCGCGCGATCGGCGCCTTCCTCGGCATTGGTGCCGGCCATCACGACCACCGAGTCCGACGCGCCGATCGTCTCGAGCGCCTTGGCGAACGGGACCGAAACCCCGTCGATCGTCGCGCTGGCATTGGCATCGTCGATCAGCACCAGCTTGACCACCGCGTCGCCGCGCCCGAGCTCGCGCAGCGAAGTGCGGATGCCGTCGAGCGGGGAC
Source organism: Sphingomonas sp. AAP5 (assembly GCF_004354345.1). Taxonomy (NCBI): domain Bacteria; kingdom Pseudomonadati; phylum Pseudomonadota; class Alphaproteobacteria; order Sphingomonadales; family Sphingomonadaceae; genus Sphingomonas; species Sphingomonas sp. AAP5. Next base: position 1,183,124 of record NZ_CP037913.1, read on the forward strand.
ACGGTATAGTCTGGCACCACGTCGGAGCTCCCGCCGCCCGCACCCATCGCCTTGCCGAGGATCGAGCCGCCGGCGATCGCTTGCTGCGCATAGGGTTGCGACGCCTTGCCGACGAGCGCGATGCTGCGCGCGGTCGGCGACAGCGGCAATGCGCCGTTATTCTGCAGCAGCACCGCCGCGCGCGTGCCGATCGCCCGCGCGGCTTTCCCGCCCGCGACGAAATCGATCGGCGTCTGGACGAGCTTGCGGTCGAAGATCCCAGCCTTGAACATCTGCGTATAGCGCCGTTCGAGCGCGGTATCGATCTGGCCGATCGCCAGACTGTGTTTGCCGAGTGCCGCGCTGATCTTGTCGGGCGACCAATAGAGCGGCGTCGGCATTTCGTGATCGGTGCCTGCTTCGAGCGACGGCACCGTGTTCTTCAGCGCGAAGAAATCGGTCTGGACGTAGCCGCTGAAGTTCCAGTCGTCGCGCAACACGCCCGTCAGCATCGCCTTGTTGGCGCATGCCTGCAGACCGTTGAGATAATTGTACGAACACATGATCGCGGCGACCTTGCCGTCCTTCACGCTCATTTCGAACGGGAGCAGATACAGTTCGCGCAGGACTTGGTCGTCGACGGTCTCGCGGATCGTCATGCGGTTGGTTTCCTGCTCGTTGGCGACGAAATGCTTCGCCATCGCGATGATTCCGGCCGACTGCACCGCCTTGGTCTCGGCGACCGCCATCGTGCCGGCGAGATACGGATCCTCGCCGAAATATTCGAAGTTGCGGCCGAGGATCGGCAAGCGCGCGAGGTTCATCCCCGGCGCTTCGAAGACGTGCAGCGCAAGGTTGTTCATCTCGGTCGCGATGACGCCGCCAAAGTCGGCCGCGACGCGCGGGTCGAACGATGCCGCCACCGCCATGCCCGACGGGAGAGCGGTCGCATGCGCCGAGCTCGGGTGCGAGTACGGGAGAAAGAACGGTGCGCCCGGAACTGCGCGCGCCTTTTCGACGTCGCGCGAGACGCAATCGTTCTGGCCGACCCCGACCGGGCCGTTGGTGATGCGAAAGGTCGGGATGGCGAGCGCGGCAATCCCCGTGACGTGGCGCGCGCCGAAGCATTCGGGCAGTTCGGGGAGGACCGACGGTTCGCTGCCGGTCAATTGCTGGAGCTTCTGCGCGAGCGTCATCGCCGCGACGAGCTGACGCGCACGCGACCGGGCGATCGCCTCCTTGGCCGCATCCGCGCGCGCGGCGGCTTGTTTTGCAACCGTGGCGCGCGCCATCCACGGGTGTGGCGTCGCAGCGTACGTCGGGCCGGGGAGGCCCAGCGCCAGCGCCGCCACTCCTGCGAAATGGGCGATGCGCGCGGTGCGGATGGTCATGCTCTGCTCTCCTGTAGGGCCGCTTTGCGCGGCCTCGTCACTTCGCGCGGGGTGTCGCCTTGGCGTCGTAATAGGTCGCCAGCACGCCGAACGCCTGCTTGCGCTCGCCCGTCTCCGAGATCAGCCCCTTGCGGTTCCAGCCTTGCTGGAAGTCGGGATTCTGCCGCCGCGGCGAGCGGAAATCCTTGAGGATCCACGGCGACATGCCGCGCAGCGTCGGCACGCGATCGGCCATCGCCAGCGTCGCGCGATAGAAGTCGGCCTGGAATTCCTCGGAGAATTTCTGCGGCGCGGCACCGATGTCGTGGAAGCCGGCGCGGGCATCGGCGCCGAATTCGGAAAAGACCAGCGGCTTGCCGGCCGGCACGCGCCAGCTGATGCCGGGCACGTCGGCGAGCCGGTCGGGCGTGTACCAGCCGTTATAGGTGTTGATCGCGAGCACATCGAGCACGTCGGCGAGCGGATCGGCCATCGTCATCACCGGTCCGGTCGGGCCCTGCGAGCGTTCGACCAGCAGCGCCGCGCTGACAAGCCGCGTGTCGTCGAGCGCGCGTACGTCGCTGACGAGCGTGCGCAGGAAGGTGTTGCGCGCATCGGTCACCGGGGTTTCGTTGGCGACGCTCCAGATCGCGATCGAGGCGCGGTTGCGGTCGCGCAGGATGTTTTCCGCCACCATGTTGCGCGCGGTCGCCAGCGTGTCGGGGTTGGACCAGGCAACGAGCCAATAGACCGGCACCTCGCTCCACACGATCAGGCCCATCTCGTCGGCCATCCGCGTCATCACCTCGGAATGCGGATAGTGCGACAGCCGGACATAGTTGCCGTGCAACCCGTCCTTGATCTCGCCGAGCAGCGCACGTGCCGCCGCCTGCGTGATGGCGCGGGTCGGCTCGGTGCCGATCTCCTCCTCGTGGAGCGAGATGCCGCGCAGGAAGATGGCTTTTCCGTTGAGCAGGATGTCGCTGCCGCGCACTTCGATCGTGCGGAAGCCGATCCGATCGCGCCACGTGTCGGTCCCGGCGGCGATCGTCACGTCATAAAGCTGCGGGCGTTCGGGCGACCAGCGGATCAGCGCGCGCGGCGCGGCGACGGTCGCGCGCCAATCGCCCTTCGCGTCGGTGCGGCCCGCCAGATCGAGCCCGAGCTTGGCGATGCGCAGATGGAGCGGCTGGTCGCCGGCTTGCGGACCACGCAGATGCGCTTCCACCGCCAGCTTGCCGTCGCGCGTCATGCGCACCCAGGCGTCGTCGACATAGGTGTCGGGCGTCGAGATCAGCCGCACGGCGCGCGTGATGCCGCCGTAATTCTCCCAGTCGGTGACGGGCGGCGGCACGGTGGCCGCGGTCGCTTGGGAATCGACTCCGACGGTGATCTGGTTGTCGCCGTCACGCAGCAGTCCGGTGACGTCGAACGCGAAGGGCGTGAAGCCGCCTTCATGGCGCCCGAGCGGCTTGCCGTTGAGATAGACGACGGTCGCATAATTGGCGGCGCCGAAGCGGAGGAAGCTGCGCCCCTTGCGCTGCGCCGGCGCGGGGAAGCTGCGCTGATACCACATCAGCCCCTGATAATGGCGCAGCTCTGGTGCCTCGGTGAGCCAGGACGAGGGCAGGGTGGTGACGGGCGAGTGCGGCAAATCGAACTCGAACAGCGCGCGATTGTCGTCGCGCATCGCCTTGCCGACGTCGAGATCGAGATAGCGTTGCTGCGACAGCCCCGGCACTTCGCCGTGGAAGCCGGCAAGCCCCGAGCGGAACGGGTCGATCGAATAATGCCACGGCCCCGACAGATCGACCCCGTCGCGCATGTCGGCCGAGGCGAGCAGCGGACTGGTCTTGACCGTCGCCAGCGTCAGCGGCTGCGGGGCAACCTCCTGCGCCGCGACCGGCGCCGCTCCGACGAGCAGCGCCGCCACCAAATACCGAATCTTGCGAGTCATCTGCACGTCAGCGTTCCTCTGTGGTGATCTGTGGATTTGCGGCGTCGGCGCGCGCGAAGGCGATGCCGCGTTCGAGCCCGCGCAATTCGGCGAGCCCGCGCATCCGGCCGAGCAGCGAATAGCCCGGGTTGGTGCGCTTGGTCAGATCGTCGAGCATCTGGTGCCCGTGATCGGGGCGCATCGGGATCGAGCGTCCGAGCCGTTGCTGCAGCCGGTGCACCGCGCCGACGATCGCCGCCATGTTGGCATCGCCTTCGAGGTGCGGGGCTTCGTGGAAGGCACCATCGGGCTCGCGCTGGACCGATCGCAAATGGAGGAAGCCGATCCGGTCGCCGAGCCGATCGACCATGCCGGGCAGATCATTGTCCGCGCGAACCCCGAACGATCCCGCGCAGAAGCACAGCCCGTTGGCGCGGCTCGGCACGCGCGCGAACAGGTCGGCGACGTCCGCCTCGGTGCTGACCGTGCGCGGCAGGCCGAAGATCGGGAAGGGCGGGTCGTCGGGATGGACGACCAGCTGCACGTCGACCTCTTCGGCGACGGGGCAGACGGCTTCGAGAAAGGCGAGATGGTTGGCGCGCAACCGGTCGGGGCCGATCTCGGCATAGGTGTCGATCGCCGCGAGGAATTCGGCCTCGGTGAAGCTCTCCTCGCTGCCCGGCAGCCCGGCAACGATCGTCTGCGCCAGCGCGGTGCGCGCCGTGTCGTCCATCGCCGCGAAGCGGCGGGCCGCGGCCTCGACCAGCGCGGGCGCATAATCGGCAGCGGCACCGGGACGGCGCAGGATGTGGATGTCATAGGCCGCGACCGCCTCGAGCTCGAAGCGCAGCGCCAGCGCGCCATCGGGCATCGCCCAGGCCAGATCGGTGCGAGTCCAGTCGAGCAGCGGCATGAAATTGTACGTGACGACCGTGATCCCGCACGCCGCGAGATTGCGCAGGCTCTCGCAATAGTGCGCGATCAGGCGGTCGCAGTCGGGCCCGCGCGTCTTGATTACCTCGTGCACCGGCACGCTTTCGACGACACTCCAGCCAAGCCCGGCTTGTTCGATCATCGTCTTGCGCGCGGCGATCGCGGCGCGCGGCCAGACATCGCCATTCGCGATCTCGTGGAGGGCGGTCACCACTTCGCTCGCGCCGGCCTGGCGGATATCGCGGAGCGAGACCGGATCCTTGGGGCCGAACCAGCGCATCGTCTGTGTCATCAACATGAAGGCACTAGCTCCCGAGCCGTTGCACCGATGTGCGGCGTGGCCCTCATCGTGTTTGCCTACCCTGCGGGTTTGAATTCGAAGCTCATGCCCGCCGCCTTGCCCGGCTGGAAACCCTTCCACAGCGTCGCGGCCGGCGGCCCGGGGCTGTATTCGGTGTGGCGGCCGGGCGTCAGGCCGGCCCAGACGCCATCGTTCGAATTGGGCACCAGCCCGTCGAGATAGCTGGCCTTAGCGGCGTCGTCCTTGACGTAGCGGTCGAGGAACGCGGTGATGAAATGCGCTTCGACCGCGAGCAGCCGGTCCTTGCGCCACACCGCATCCTCGAACCAGTCCTTGTCCCAGAAGCTGCGCTGCATCGCCGGTGGCGCGGCGATCAACCCGATGCTGTGGCCGGCCTCGCGAAAGGTGAGCAGATAGCGCGGCGCGTGGACGGCATCGTCGAACAGCGTGCGCACGCCAGGCGCATAGCCGACGGTGCGGTCCTGGCTGCCGACGATGAACAGCGTCGGGGCCGTGAGCGCGCCGACGCCGGGTTTGGCCCATAGCGGCGTGCCCCGGATCACGCTTGCCGGCGAAATCGCCACCACGGCTTTCAGGTTGGCGACCTTGAGCGTGTCGGCCGCGCGGGCCCCCGCGACATACGGCGCGAGCACGCCGCGCGTGGCGGCCGCGAGCCCTGGATCGAGCGGGGCGCCCGCCGCGGTCAACACGCCGTAACCGCCCATCGAGTAGCCGATCAGCGCGGTCCGCGTCGGGTCGGCGCCGGCGAACAGGCCTTGCCCGGCGGTCGCGCGCCGCTGCGCCTCGGCCGCGACGAAAGCGATGTCGAGCGGGCGCCGCGTGATCGGGCCGGCGGCGGCAGCCGCGGTGCGGATCGTGATCGAGGGATCGCGAAACGCCGGGGTGACGACGAGATACCCCTTGCTCGCGAGGTTCTCGCCGAGCCAGGACAGCACTTCGGGGGTGTTGCTGTAGCCGTGCGCGAGGATGACGAGCGGAAAGCGGCCGACCGCGGCCTTAGCGCCTGGGGTGGCGATGCCCGCAACGGTAAAGACGACGTCGCGGCCGTCTTCGCCCGGTAGGCCGGTGCGATAGAGCGTGCCGCGTCCGGCTGCTGCGGCGGGATACCAGATTTTGAGCGGGAGATGCCGGTCAGCCACCGTCGGTGCCGCTGTGCCCGTCAGCGGATCGGCCTGTGCCGGTTGGACGAACTCCACGTCCGCGACCCCGACCGGATGCGCGCCAAGCCGCGCGAGTTCGGGCGCATCGATGCCGGGCCGAGCCTGCGCGGTCTGCGCCGACGCCTCTCCGGCAGGTGCCCGTTGGGCCGGGGCGGCGCTGGTAAGGAGCGCCCCGGCGCCACACGCGGCGAGCGCGATCTTGAGCTTGTGCTGCATCATACGGTCCCTGATCAAGTTCGATGCCAGCAACGCGGGCGGGGGGCGGCAACGGCCGCCCCCCGCAGACCTTCAGAAGTTCAGCGCGAGCCGCACCCCGCCATAACGCCGGAAATCGCGTGGCAAAATCGCCTGCGTTGCCTGCGCACCACCGAAATTGCCCGCCGTGTTCACCAGTGCCGGGAAATATTGCTTGTCGAACAGATTGTTGACGAAGCCGACCAGTTCCCAGCGGCGGTTGGCATCGCGGATGCCGAGGCCGATGTTGAAGATGCTGTACGCCTTCTGGATGGTCTCGGGATCCTGCGACAGCGAGTAGTTGACCGTGCTGGTATATTGCCAGTTGATCTGCGCCACGCCGCGCAGCGTATCGCCGATTGCCGGCGAATAATCCGCCCCGGCCGACAGCTTCCATTCGGGCGCCTGCGCCGCGCGCGCGCCGGCCAGATTTTGGCGTGCCGGCGTGCCGGTGCAGCCCTGCGCCGCGGTCTGCCCGATATAGCATTGCGCGACCGGGAACGACTTGATCCGCGCATCGAGATAGGTCGCGGCGGCATTGATCGACACGTCGTGGCCGATCCGCGCCGTGCTCTCGACCTCGACACCGCGCGTGTTGAGCTTGCCGACGTTGGCGAGGCGGAAGTTCTGCGTGCCGTCGGGCAGCGTCTCGATGCCCTGTGCCTGGAGGTTGGTGAAGTTGGTATCGAACACCGTGGCGTTGAGCGTCACGCGGCGATTGAGGAACTGCGTCCGCAGGCCCAATTCGAAGTCGCGCGAGGTCTCGGGCTTGATCGGCCCGGCGAGCGCACGGTTTGCGTTGAAGCCGGTGGTCAGATCGTAGGTCTGGCCTTTGTACCCGGTCGAATAGGTACCGAACACGCTCACGTCGGGCGTGAATTCGTAGCGCAGGCTGACGCGGTGCGTCTCGGCGGTATCTTCCGCACCGCCGCTGAAGAACGCATTGCCGTTCTGGATGTCGCGGAAGGTGTAGTTGATCTTCTCGTTCTGGACACGCAGCCCGCCGGTCAGCGTCGCCTTGGGCAGGAATTCCCAATCGGCCTGGACGAAGCCCGCAAGCTGGCGCGAGGCCGACGTGGCGTACCAATTGGCGAGCGAGAAGGCCGGACCGCGATAGAACGGGCGGTTGAAGTCGACCTTCGCGAAATAGGCGCCTATCGTGTAGCGGAACGGCTTGTCGCCCGGCGACTGCAGCCGCAGTTCCTGCGTCACCAGCTTCGAATTGAACGTGCCGATCTGGACGTTGCTGCCGATCGGCACGGCCAGCGCGGTATCGTCCTGATCGAGGAAGTCGTTGAGCTGGAACTTGTCGTACGAGGTAATCGACACCAGCGTCAGATCGCCAAGCCCGAATTCGCCACGCAGATAGCCGCCGTACCCTTCGTAATTGGTACGTGCGTTGTAATTGTTGCTGATCTTGTCGTTCTGCGTGCTCGGCGTGAAGCCCGGGAAGACCACCGCTGGCGTCAGCCCCGCAGTGTTGCGGAACAGCGCGTTGGGCGCGACGCGGATGAAGGGACGACCGACGTCGGTCTTGCCGTTGAGATAGTTGGCCGACAGCGTGATGGCGATGTCGTCGCTCGGCTTCCAGCGCAGCTTGCCGCGCGTGTTGAACGTGCGGCGGCCATTGACGTCCTTGCCGTTGAAGACGTTACGGACGTTGCCGTCGTAGTAGTTGTAGCTGCCCGAAAAGACGTAGCCCAGCTCGGGGCTGATCGGCCCCGACAGGCTGAAATTGCCGCCATATTCCTGATCGCTCGTCACCAGCGCGTTGGCGCGGGCGTGGAAGGTGGGTGTCGGGTTGCGGGTGATGATATTGATCAGGCCGGCCGACGCCGCCTTGCCGTAAAGCGTGCTCTGTGGCCCGCGCAGCACTTCGATCCGCTCAACATCGGGCAGATCGGAAAAGGCGCGTGCCTGGAATGCGAGCGGGACTTCGTCGACCAGCACGGCGACGCTCGGCTCGACGCCGATCCCGAACGCGAAGGTGCCAACGCCGCGCAGCGAGACATTGGCGTTGACCGGATGCTCGGCGGGGCGGACGACGAGCGACGGGGCGACTCGGCCAAGATCCTGAAACTCGCGTACGCCCGCTGCCTGGAGCTGCGCAGGCTGCAGAACCGAAACCGCGAGCGGCACGTCCTGCACGTTCTCGGCGCGTTTGTTGGCGGTGACGATGATGTCGGTTGCGCTGTCAGGGTCGGGTGCGACGGTACTGGTCGGGCCACCTGGGGCGCTTTGCGATGGTTGGGTTAGTGCGCCCGGCGCGGCGATTTGTGCCAGAGCGGGCGTGGCCCCGACGAGCATTACAGCGATCAACGCGTTACGGCACACGGAATTGCACAGGATCGTCATGGTGTCCCCCCCAAATCGGACCGCAACTTCTTTGGTGTTTGCGGACCCGTTAGAAGCGAAAGCTATCAAATGGCCTGACCACATGCAAGGGGTTGCCAAGTATCATGGTATGTCCAGCTATGTGCATGCTTTATAGGCAAACTCAGGATTTTCTTGTCGTCGGAGACGATATTTTCCGATGGTGGCCTGGACAAATTTGAACAGACCAATTGTCGCGATTGCAGACTTTAGGCAGACGAGGGACACAACGACCGCCGAGTCGAGTGTCGGTTGCTTCATCGATTCTGGACGGTAGTCAGCGACTACCGAGCGGCTTTGGGACAATCTATTGGGGTGCGCCGAAAGGGCCGTTCGTCTCGTCCCGCGCGGAGCGAGCTGGCTAGGCAGTCGAAGAGGTGCCAGTCGGTGACCTCCATGCCCTCACCATGGCCTTGGCTGCGTTGGTGTGAGCGTGAGGTCGTGACTTGCGGTCTCGCCGTCGGTGGGGGGCACGCGCCGGGAGCACCCGATCAACGACCATCGAAGCGGTTGCCACCACCATTGGCACGCCGCAGATGGTCATCAGGGCTATGGTCGCATCGCACGGTCGTCGGTGTCGGCGGAGCGATGTAGTGTAGCGAACGCAACGGACTAAGCGGCGCACGTGCTTCGGCCTCGCGCAGCGACACAGGGGATCCGCGACATGGCAAGGATATCGGCACACAAACGCGCACTCGCCAAATGGGCCGGCGGCGCCGTCATCGCCCTTATCCCGCTCGCCGCAGCGCACGCCGGCCCGCTCGCCTCGATCGACCGTAACGGCAGTCGCGTGGCGATCGAACCCTATGCTCCCAACATCGTGCGCGTGACGATCGCGCTCGACCGCGATCTCGCCGCTGCCGCGCCCGGGCCTGGCCCGAATGCCACGCCCGACGCATCGGGGTGGAGCCACCGCGCCGACGCATCGGGCGACGTGTTCGCCTCGTCTGCGCTGTCGCTCACCGTCGATGCGCAGCCCTGGCCCAAGGCGCCGAGCCAGATGGAGCGCTATTTCGCGCCGTCGCTGCCGCCGGTGTCGATCAGCGTGAACGGCGCCGACGGACACCGCATCACGCAGATGACCGGGTGGGAAATGGCGCCGCACACCGTTGCGGGCGAAAAGACCTTCAAGATCGGCGCGAGCTTCACCGCCCCGCTCGACGAGCATTATTACGGGCTCGGCCAGAACCAGGAAGGCAAGCTCGACCTGCGCGGCCGCACGATCGACTGCCGCCACAATTACGATGCCCCCGCGGGCGAGACGGTCTGCGTGCCGTTCATGGTGACCAACAAGGGCTATGGCATCGTGTGGGACAACCCGTCGGCGACGACGGTGTCGCCCGGGCTGCACAACAGCACGCACTGGCAATCCGAGGTCGGCGAGCGCGTATCGTTCTTCGTCATCACCGGCGCAACCACCGACGAACTTTATGCCGGTTATGCCCGGCTAACCGGAAGGACGCCGCTCCCGCCCAAGGCCGCGTTCGGGCTTATCCAGAGCAAGGCGCGTTACGAGAGCCAGGCCGAACTGCTCGGCGTGGCGCAAGGCTATCGCAGCCGCGGCTATCCGCTCGACGTGATGGTGCTCGACTGGTTCTACTGGACCCGGATGGGGCAGCTCGACATCGATCGCACCATCTTCCCCGACCCCAAGGGGATGAACGCCAAGCTCAAGGGGCTTGGCCTGCGCAGCATCATCAGCGTGTGGCCGCGGTTCGAGAAGGAGTCGCGCTACTTCAACATGCTCGCCGCCAAGGGCTGGCTGCTGCACGATTCCGACGGCAGCGTCGTCGATGGGCTGCCGATCCGCTCGGATCGCGCGGGCGCTCTGCTCGACAGCACCAACACCGATGCGCGCGGCTGGTTCTGGGATCGCATCCGCGACAATATCGCCTCGCAGGGCTTCGACTGGTTCTGGCTCGACGAGACCGAGCCCGACCTCGTCCCCGACGGCCATCAGTTCGCGATCGGCTCGGGCGATCGCTATCACAATCTCTTCCCGCTCGTGCACACCGCCAGCGTCGCCGATGGATCGGCCAAGGACCGGCCCGATTTCCGCAACCTGATCCTGTGCCGCGCCGCCTATCTCGGCACGCAGCGCAACGGCTGCCTGTTCTGGTCATCCGACGTCCAGGCGACGTGGGAAGCGCTCAAGCGCCAAGTGCCGACCGGGCTCAACTTCACCGCGTCGGGCATGGCCTATTGGAGCAGCGACACCGGCGGCTGGCAGTATCCGACTGGCCCCAAAGCCGAGCACCCCGTGCTGCTCGATCCCGCCGGCGCGACCGCGATGGCGCCGAGCTATGCCGATTACCCCGAGCTGTTCGTGCGCTGGTTCGAGTACAACACCTTCACTCCGACGCTGCGCATCCACGGCCAGCGGCCCGCCACCGCGATCTGGGAGTATGGCAAGGCGGCCGAGCCGGTGCTCGCGCACTATCTGAAGCTGCGCTACGCGCTGGTGCCGTATCTCTATGCGATGGCGCATCACACCCATGAGAGCGGCGCGCCGTTCATGCGCGCGCTGTTCATGGATTTCCCGAACGACCCCAAGGTCAACGACATGGGCGACGAATATATGTTCGGCCCCGCCTTCCTCGTCGCACCCGTGACCGAGCAGGGCGCGACGAGCCGATCGGTCTATCTGCCGGCAGGCGCCGACTGGTACGATTACTGGACCAACGAGCGGCATACCGGCGGCCAGACGATCACCGCCGCCGCACCGATCGACACGATCCCGTTGTTCGTCCGCGCCGGATCGATCGTGCCGATGGGGGTGCAAATCCCGAGCACCGCGACGCGCCAGCCGCTCGGGAGCATCCGCGTCTATCCCGGCCGCTCGACCAGCTTCACGCTGTACGACGATGACGGCGTGAGCAACGCCTATCGCAAGGGCGGCGGCACCGCGACATTGCGCTGGGACGATGCCGTCGGCCGGTTGAGCGCGTCGGGCAAGCTGCCGAGCGGGCAGGATCCGGGCATGCTGGTCAAGGTGATCGGGCGCTAACGTCCGGAGCCCGCTTTCGATCTCATGCGCCACCCCATGGTCGTGGCGGCGGTGCGACGCCGTGCCTGAGCGGCACGCTGGACGAGAATGAGGCGGAGACCGCACCGGTCGGCTGGGTCGATCTGGCGGACCTGCGGGCGCCTGCGCGGATTGCGGCGCTTGCGCGACACGTCGTGCTGCAGGGGGTGACGGCAGCACCGGCCCGAGCTGGACCGGGGCGTTGGGGTCGAGGCCTGCGGGCGCTATGCGGCGATGGTGCTGTTCGAGACCAAGAATCGCGTGCCGATGACGATCGAGCCAATGACGCGCGGTTGCGCGATCTGACGGGCGGGCGTGGCTACCCGGTCAGGCCGTGTTGCCGGCGATGCCTGCCGATCGGTGCCCGGCTTAGCGACCCGCCTTCCGGTCGCCGTCCGTCGCGGCACGAAGCGCTCCATATTCGGCACCGGTGTTCCACGTCGGCCAGGCGGATGCGTTCGCAACCTCGAGGCCGAGATCATAGGCGACGGTCGCCTCCTGGACGGTGCCCGCAAAGCTCCATGCCGGATCAAACGCGTCGCTCGGCTGGTGATAGCGCTTTGCATTGTAGTCGGCCACGATCGCTGCGCCCGTCGCCGTGCCACCGTTGACGAGATCGCGACCGGCACGGAAGGTGACGGCGGGCACGCCCCGCCGGGCGAAGGAAAATTGGTCGGATCGGAAGTACCAGCCGGCCTCGATCGCAGGTTCGTCGATGACGCTGAGCGCCTGGGCCCCGGCAATGCGGCGCAGATCGGCCTCGAGCGAAACGCGGCCACCGCCGATCAACTCGATGTCCTTTGCCGCGGGCAGCACCACGTGCGGATCGAGGTTGATAACCGCCGCGGTGGTGGCGAGGGGATAGACCGGGTGCGCGGCGTAATACTCGGACCCCAGCAGCCCTTTCTCTTCCGCGGTCCAGGCCGCAAAGACCACGCTACGCGCCGGCCGTGGCCCGCGCGCGAAAGCGCGGGCGACCTCGATCAACTCGGCTGTGCCCGTCGCATTGTCGACGGCGCCGTTTCGGATGCCGTCGCCCGCGACCGGGCCGTTCTGCCCGTTTGCGTCCCAATGCGCACCGTAGAGGACGGTTTCGTCCGGCCGACGTGTCCCGCGCACTCTACCGATGACATTATGGCTGACGATCGGCGTCGCCTTCAGGCTGCCCTGTGCTGCCACGCTGCCGTCGCCGAGCGGGAAGGCGCGGAACCTTGGGTCGCGCGCGCGTGCCTTGAGGGTCGCCAGATCGAGCCCTGCGTGGCTGAGCATCAGCGCAGCGACATCGCCGCGCAGCCAGCCCGACAGCCTGAAGCCAGGTGAGGGCGGGAGCGGTGCGATGACCATTGCCGGCAAAGCGTCGCCGCTTGCCACTTGCAGGAACGGATAGCTGGCGGCCGCATCCTCGTGGATCACGAGGACGCCGGCAGCGCCCGCCTTGGCAGCGGCTGCGAACTTCTCGCCCACGCGTCCTTCGAAGGCGAGCCGACGACCTTCGAAGCCGAGATCGCGGCCCGCCTCAAAGTCCGGGTCATTGGCCAGGACGACGGCGATCTTGCCGCGCATGTCGATGCCGGCATAGGCGTCCCAACCGAGCTTTGCGTTGACGACCCCGTAGCCCGCGAACACCAGCGGCGCATGTGCGAGCGTCGTTTCGCCAGGGTTGCGGAGCGACAAGGTCGCATCGCGACCGAGCGCCAGAGACCGGTGCCATTTCCCGACCGTCAGCGCGAGCGTCGCCCCGGCTTGTCGATCAAGCCTGATGAGCGGCACGTCTTGATACCAGCCGCCATGCTCACCCGCAGGTTCCAGTCCGGCTGCGGCGAATTGTCGGGCGATGTGGTCGATCGTCTTGTCTTCGCCAGCCTCGCCCGGTCCGCGACCCAGGAACGCATCGGACGACAGGGTCCGGACATCGGCTTTGATCCGGTCGGCCGAGATCGGGGTGACGACAGCGGCGGCGAGAGCGACGAGCGATATGAGCATGCTGGCATCTTGGGATGAGCCATGCCGTTCTGGCAACCATCATTCGATCTGCCATGCTGCGATCGGCTCGGCGAAACCCCTTTCGGCGCAAGTGCGCGGGGCGATCTATGCGCACGGGGCGCGCACCATCCGCACCGTGGAGGGCTCCGGCGCTCGCGTACTCCGCACCATTTTGCGGGATTGGCCGATCGGATTGGCGAGCGCGGTGACGCTGACCACTATAGCGGCGATGGCGATCGCGCGGCCGGTCGTGCGACCGGCCGCGCTGTCGCGATCAGCAACCGTTGCGATAGTTTTGCGAACGATCGTGCTTCTGGTCGAGGCTTTTGCCGAGCAGGCCGCCACCAACCGCGCCGAGGATGGTGCCAAGCGTCCCGCCGCCGAGCACCGAACCCAGCACCGCACCGCCAGCGCCCCCGGCGATCAGGCCGGTCGTGCCGCTCGACCGGCGGCAATCCTGGTAATTGCGGCGCGCATAGCCGCGATACACCCGGCCGTCGGTATAGCCGCCGGTATCGCTGCGCTGATACTGCCCGCGGTCGTAATCGTAATTGCGCTCGTATTGCGCACGATCATTGTAGCCGTAGCGCTGCGCCTGTGCTGGTGCTGCAACGGCCATTGGCAGGATCGCGGCAGCCGCAAGGGCGGTGAGTGCGAACTTTTGCTTCAACATCGTACGTCTCCTTTCAAGTGAAGAAGACGGTCTAGTGAGTCGCGCCCGAACCAATCCTGAACTCGCTTTGCAACGTCTGTTCATCTCGAAGACGAGCGAGCTCCAGCGCCGATGCCTCGCGGCCTCGAATGCGCGGGACTCTATTCCGGTAGAGGCGCCGAGCATCGGGCAAGCACGGACACAGCGCCGCGTTGACGCGCAGCCCCACCGACGGATCGGGCGATCGGTCAGCACCCGCGCGGTGTGCGTCGACGATGGCGTCGCCGCGCCCCTGTGGCACGGGATTGAGCGTCAAATACTGATCGTCGCGGGCAGCGCCGGCGTCCGCACTTTCGCCGCCCGCTTGTAGCGGGTGGCGGCCGTCTCGACGTTCGTGGTCCAACCCGCGGCAACGCAACCGCAGCGGCGCGGTCGCTCAGTCGATCCGCGCCGCCTGCGCGCGGATCTGCTCGATCAGCCAGCGGACGCCCGGATCGGCCACACGAGTCTCGTGGATCTGCACCAGTTCGCGGAGCGGCTCGAACGCGAAGGGCAGGGATCGATATTGGATATCGAAGCTCTTTGCGGAGATCCGCGCCAGCCGCTCGTGCATCAGGCTCAGCCGCGTCGTGCCGACCAGAAGGTACGGCACGACCGAGAACGATGCCGTCGACACTTCGATCACCCGCCGGTGCGCCAGCAGATCGAGCCGCCGGTCGCCGACGGTATAGCCGCGCGGACCGCCGATCGACACGGAGACATGGCCGTAGCGGAACACGTCCTCGGTCGTGATGTCGCCCGTGAAGATCGGGTGCTGTCCCCAGCCGGCGACCACATACGTCTCTTCACACAAGGGTTCGGTCGGAATACCCGCCACTGCGAATTCGACCGGCGTGATCAGCAAGTCGATCTCGGCATGGCGCAAGTGTTCGCCAGCAGTCTCGGACACCTGGATGAAGCTGAAGCGCAGATGCGGCGCGCGCGTTGCGAGATCTTCGAGCAGCGGTGCCATCACCGAGGCCAGGATATAATCGGAAACCATCAGGCGAAACAGGCGATCGGCCGTCGCCGGGTCGAACTGCGCCGACGTCGTGATGACGCCTTCGGCCTCGCGCAGGCATTGCCGGATCTTGGGAAGCAGCATTTCGGCAAAGGGAGTCGGATACATCCGTCGTCCCTTCACCAGCAGCAACGGGTCGCCGAAATAGTCGCGCAACCGCGCCAGCGCGGCGCTGGCGGCAGGCTGGCTGAGCCCCAGCCGCTCGCCCGCCAGCGCGGTATTGTGCGTTTCCATCAACGCCTCGAACGCGACGAAAAGGTTGAGATCGAGACCCTTGAACCGCACGTTGCATCCTCTCCTGATCTGCAGACGACAAATCGTACAAATCGTTTGCGAGAAAAACAATCAATTTGAGCAAAATGGCCTGACCAGTTAGACCAATCTTATAAGAAAATGGTCAAGACAGGAGAGGTCATGAAACTCAAAGCAGCACTTTTGCTTGCCGCGATGCCGCTGTTCGTAGCACCGGCCTATGCGCAAAATGCCACGTCGACGCCGCCGGCAGGCTCTGCCCCCGAAGCATCGGCGACCCCTTCCACGATCGCCAGCGCCGAAGCCGAGCAGAACGCGACGGCAGCCGGCGACATCATCGTCACCGCCCAGCGGCGCAGCGAAAGCCTGCAGCGCGTTCCGGTCAGCCTGACCGCCTTGTCGGCCGAGACGCTGACGTCGCGCAACCTCAACGATCTCACCCAGATCTCGCGCGCCGCACCGACACTGCAGGTCGGCATCGACAACACCTTCTCGGTTCGCGGCGTCGGCACGCTCGCCTTTGCCGGCACGATCGACAGCAGCGTCGCGACCGCGATCGACGAGGTCAATCTCGGTCGACCGATCCTCAATACGCCGCTGCTCAACGATCTGACGCGGGTCGAAGTGCTCAACGGGCCGCAGGGCCTGCTGTTCGGCAAGAATGCCTCGGCTGGATTGATCAACATCGTCACCGCGCGTCCGGTGCTTGGTGTCGTTTCCAGCGCGACCGACGTCGAATTCGCCTCGCGCGCCACGCCGGGCATCCGCCGCACGGCACCTGGCATCATCGCCCGCGAGACGCTCAACATCCCGGTCAGCGCGACCTCGGCGTTGCGCTTGAACATGCTCTATTCGTACCAGGAGCCCGGCACGACCTATGTCGGCACGCCGCGGAACGGCACCCGGCATGATCTCAACGCGCGCTCCTTCTCGCTCAAGGGCAAGTATTTCTGGCAAGCGACCGACGCGTTGTCCTTCTATCTGATCGGCGATTATAACGAGAGCCACGGCATCGCGGGGATAGCCGACGTCACCTATCGTCAGGTCTCGCCGACCAGCCTCAACAATGGGCCGCTCGCCGCCGACGGAATCGTCGCGGGTCCGAACAATCTGAAATTCGGTGGCGATGGCGACCAGTATCGCGATCTCGCGACGGGTGGCGCGCAGGCCAAGGCGACCTACAGCTTCGCCAGCGGCTGGGAATTGAGCAATTTGTTTGCGTGGCGGTATTATAAGCAGGACCAGAATTTCGACACCGATTACCTGTCGGCGAACGGGCTTAACCGCAACGAATCGCACGCGAAATATAATCAATATTCGAACGAACTGCGGCTCGCATTGCCGTCCTCGGGTCGGCTGAGCGGCCAGGCTGGCCTGTATTATTTCCAGTCTGATCTCAGCCTTCGCCGCAACCTCGGCGGCAACAGCTACACGCCCGACTTCGTCGCCGCGGGTTCGCCGTTCTGCGTCGGCGCGATCGTCGGCACGACTCCGCGCTGCACCGTCAGCAACGTGTCGCAGATCGGCAGCGACGCCAATTACGTGCTGCGGACCAAGAGCTATGCGGCATTCGGGCAGTTGACCTATACGATCGCCACCGGGTTGACCGCGTTTGCCGGCGGGCGTGTGACTCGCGACGATATCGACTTCACCACCGCGCAAAACCAGCTCAACTATTACTCCGCACTGGGCGGTCCGCGCGGGACGTTCTCCGCGAGCTATGGCAACACCGATTTCAGCTGGAAGGCGGGCGCGCAGTACCAGGCGACCCCGACGATCATAGCCTATGGCTTTTACGGGCGCGGCTATAAGGGGCCGGGTTTCAACGATTCCTTCCCGACCGCGACCTCGAACGTCATCGTGCGGGGCGAGACGTCGAACACCGGCGAGATCGGCGTGAAGACGAGCTTCCTCGACCGTCGTCTGACCGTCAACGTCTCGGCATTCTACACCAAGTTCAACAATTTCCAGGTCCAGGCGTTCAATCCCGTGACGGTGTCGTTCCTGGTCCAGAATGCGGCGAAGGTGAAGTCGAAGGGGGTCGAAGTGGCGGTCGGGCTGCGTCCGTTCGCCGGATTCAGCATCAACGAGAGCGCGTCGTTCCTGTCGTCCAAGTTCGACAGTTTTGCCGGCGCACAATGCTATCCCACGCAGACCACGCGCGGCTGCTCCGCGACGGTCCAGACCTTCGATGCGTCGGGCCTTCGCCTCCCCGCGGCGCCGGCCTTCACCTCGAGCTTCCAGGCGATGTACGAAGTGCCGACCGAAGGGCCGGTGGCACCCTTCATCGAAGGCAATTGGTATCACCGCTCGAGCATCAACTACGTCGTGAGCCAGGCACCCGGTGCAACGTTCAACGCGGTCGATATCTTCGGAGCAAGTGTCGGTGCGAAGGTCGGCAAGGCGCTGCGCATCGCGCTGTTCTGCAAGAATTGCACGAACAAGATCACGCCGACCGCGATCGGCGTGGATTCGGGCGACGCCAATGCCCGCAATGCGCGCGGACAGGCGACGCCGATGTTGTCCTACACCCAGCAATTCGGGCTCGATTCGGTTCGGACGATCGGTCTGTCTGCGCAGTTTCGGTTCTAACGCGGGACGGGCAGGGGGCAGCGCCCTCTGCCCAACCTATCAATTATATTGATAGAACAGGATCAATATAAGTAGATTTACATATACGTTCAGCCCGATATGGTCGCGGCGAGGAGAGAGAAAAATGATCGCGTCGAAGCCTAAAACGGCCCGTAGTTGCTGATGGAAAACGCCACTATTTTGATCGTCGGTGGCGGTATCGGCGGCCTCACGGCGGCGATCGCGCTGCGCAAGCGCGGTTTTGCGGTCGATCTCGTCGAGCGCGATCCGACGTGGTCGGTTTACGGTGTCGGAATCATCCAGCAGGCCAATGTGCTGCGCGCGGTCGACGCGCTCGGGATCCTGCAGGATTATATCGGCGCGGGCTTTCCGTTCGACAGCGTCGACATCTACCTCCCCAACGGCCGCCATGCCGCGACCATTCCAAGCCACAAATTGGTCGATGGCCAGCCCGCCAATCTCGGGATCGGGAGGCGCGCGCTGCACGATGTGCTCGGCAAGCGCGCGATCGAGGCTGGCACCACGATCCGACTTGGCGTTACGCCCGAGCGACTCGATGATGACGGTGCCGGTGTCACCGCCTATTTCTCCGACGGGACAAACGCACGCTACGATCTCGTAATTGGTGCGGACGGCGTCTACTCGCAGACGCGCGCCGCACTGTTTCCCGATGCGCCAGCCCCGCTTTTCACCGGCCAAGGCGTGTGGCGCTACAATTTCCCGCGCCCTGCCGAGGTCACCAGCCTGCACGCCTTTCAGGGGCCGCTCGGGATCGGGCTGGTCCCGCTGTCCGACGACCTGATGTACATGTTCGTGACGACGCCCGAGCCCGATAACCGGCGCTACGAGCGGAGCGAACTCGCCAGTGCGATGCGCGACAAGCTTTCTGGCGCATCGCCCGAGATCGCGGCGCTGGCAGCGCAGATCACCGACGACGATGGCGTGGTCTATCGTCCGCTCGAATGGTTGCTGGTTGAGGGGCCGTGGCACAAGGGGCGGGTCGTCCTGCTCGGCGACGCGGTCCACGCGACGACGCCGCATCTCGGCCAGGGCGCCGGCATGGCGATCGAGGATTCGCTCGTGCTCGCCGAGGAACTGTCGCGCGCTGCCGATCCGGAGACGGCGTTTGCCGCATATCGCGCGCGGCGGTTTGACCGCTGTGCCTACATTGTGCGCGCGTCGATCGCGATTTGTGACGGGCAGCTGGGTCGTGGGCCGATGGTCGACCAGGCGGCGGCCACTTTCGAAATGTTTCAACTGACGGCGCAACCGATCTGAGTGTGCCGCTCTGCGTGAGGATATGACTATGAGCCGTGTTACCGAGATCCGCTATGTCGGATATGGCGTCGTCGACTTGCCGGCCGAGCGCGAATTCTACACCGAAAAATGGGGCCTCAAGACCGTCGCCGAGCAGGACGGGATGACCTATCTCGCCACGCATGGCGACGAGGAGCTGTACGTCGTGCGGCTGCGCGAAGCCGAGGACAATCGCATCGACGTGATCGCGCTCGCGACCGAGACCGATGCCGATGTCGCAGCGCTCCACCAGCGCGTCGTCGACGCTGGCTGCAAGATCATCTTCGCGCCCAAGACGCTCGAGAGCTTCGGCGGCGGCTATGGCTTCCGCTTCTTCTCGCCCGATGGTCTGCCGTTCGAAGTGTCGGCGGGCGTCGCGCGTGGCGACAAGCGCGATATCGTCAAATGGGAAGGCATCCCGCGCAACATCAGCCACATCGTGCTGCATTCGCCCGACCATAAGGCGGCGGTGCAGTTCTTCATCGACGTGCTCGGCTTCAAGCTCAGCGACTGGCTCGGCGATTTCATGGCGTTCCTGCGCTGCAACAGCTGCCATCACCGGCTCGCCTTCCTGCCGGGGCCGCCGTGCCTCAACCACGTCGCCTATGAGGTCGCGTCGATCGACGACATGATGCGCGGCGTTTCGCGGCTGCGGAAGAAGGACGTCGACATCAAGTGGGGGCCAGGCCGCCACACTGCGGGGAACAACACCTTCAGCTATTTCACCACGCCCAACGGCTTCGCGGTCGAATATACCGCCGAGGTCGAGGCGGTCGATTTCGAGACGCACCAAGCGACGGTGCACGAGGCTGGGCCGAATACGATGGACCAGTGGGGCACCGGCATCGGTGGCCCGCAGACGATGCCAAAGCCTGCACCCGACAAGGGTCTCTTCCAGCCAGTGGCAGTCTGAACCATGGCACTTTTCCAATATTTCCCGAACTATGTCTGGAACCTGTCGCTCGCGATCGCGCTCGAGAGCGGCGCCAAGATTGGCGAGATCGTCGACATGTGCGCCCCGTTGCTCGATGCGGCCGAACGCGGCGAGGATGCCGGCACGCCCGCCTTCATGGCGCAGTGGGTGGCGATGGCCGAGCGGCTGAGCGGCCTCGCCGACGAAGACGAGGCGCGTGGGCGGCTCTTCTCGGCGGGCGAGAAGCTCAAGCGCGCGAGCCTCTATTTCGCGGTGGCCGAGCGGATGCAGGGGCACGGGCATCCCGGCAAGGCCGAGACCTATGCGCGCCAGCTCGACAGCTTCGAGAAGGGCACGCGCTTCGCCGGGGAATCGGCCGAGCGCGTCGAGATCGCGTACGAGGGCAAGACCTTGTCGGCGATCTGGACTCGCGCGCCGGGTGCCGCGAACGGGCCGACGGTGATCTATTGCAACGGCCTCGACAGCACCAAGGAGCTCCTCTATTTTTCGGGGCTGCCGCAGGCGCTGGCCAAACGCGGCATCTCGACGCTGAGCGTCGACCAGCCCGGCACCGGCGAAGCGTTGCGGCTGCAGAGCCTTCCAGCAACGCATGAGAGCGAGCGCTGGGCGTCGGCCTGGGTCGACTGGCTCGAGACGCAGCCCGAGGTCGACCCCAAGCGGATCGGCATGACCGGCATTTCGCTCGGCGGTTATTACACGCCGCGCGCCGTCGCGTTCGAGCCGCGCTTTGCCGCGGGCGCGGTGTGGGGCGCCAATCACGACTGGGCCGAGGTCCAGCAGAAGCGCCTGCGCCGCGAAGGCGAGAATCCCGTGCCGCATTATTGGGGGCATGTGCACTGGGTGTTCGGCGCGAGCGACATGGACGATTTCCTCGAGAAATCGAAGGGCATGACGCTCGACGGCGTGATGGAGCGGATCAAGGTGCCGTTCCTCGTCACGCACGGCGAGAAGGACCGCCAGATCGGGCTCGAATATGCCCACAAGAGCTACGACCAGCTGACCAACGCCGCCAAGCGCGAGCTCAAGATCTTCACCGAGCGCGAAGGCGGGGTCGAGCATGTCGGCGCCGATAATATGGCGTTCGGCAAGGATTATATCGCCGATTGGTTCGCCGATACGTTGGGAGGTAAGCTCGGATGACACGCCGCTTCGTCGATCTGTCGATCACGCTCGACAATGATGTCATCACCGATCCGCCCTTCATGCGGCCGGAGATCACCTACGAGACGCATGACGAGACGACCGCGGGGATGCAGGTCTTCTTCCCGGGCCTGACGTCGGAGCAGTTGCGCGGCGGCAAGGGGTTTGCCGCTGCGGAAACGGTCAAGATGACGACGCACAACGGCACGCATCTCGACGCGCCATGGCATTTTCATCCGACGATGAACGGCGGCGAGCGCGCGATCACGATCGACGAAGTGCCGCTCGACTGGTGCTTCCGTCCGGGCGTCAAGCTCGACTTCCGTCATTTCGAGGACGGCTATGTCGCGACCGCGGCGGATGTCGAGGCCGAGCTCAAGCGCATCGGGCACGACCTGCAACCGCTCGACATCGTGCTTGTCAACACCGCCGCAGGCGCGGCGCTGGGGCAGCCCGATTATGTCAGCAAGGGCTGCGGCATGGGCTATGAAGCAACGATGTACCTCACCTCGCGCGGTGTGCGCGTGACCGGCACCGATGCCTGGTCGTGGGATGCGCCGTTCGTCCACACCGCAAAGCGCGTCGCCGAGACGGGCGATACCTCGCTGATCTGGGAAGGCCATAAGGCGGGCGCGGACATCGGCTATTGCCATCTCGAGAAACTCCACAATCTCGAGGCGTTGCCCGCGACCGGCTACACCGTGTCGTGTTTCCCGCACAAGGTGAAGGCCGGCTCGGCCGGCTGGACCCGCGCGGTCGCGATCTTCGAAGACTGACCGGGCGGCTCCTACCAACACAGGATTGTTTTCGATGAAGCTCGCCACGCTTGCCAATGGGCGGCCCGACGGTCGCCTCGTGATCGTCTCGCCCGATGGCGAGCGTTATGCCGGTGCCGAGGCGATCGCGCCGACGCTGCAGGATGCGCTCGAACGTTGGGACGCGGTCGAGCCGGCGCTGCGGGCGCTTGCCGATGAGCTTGCCGCGGGCGGGGGTGACCCGCTGGCCGGCGAAGCGCTCGAGGCACCGTTGCCGCGCGCGTGGCAGTGGCTCGATGGGTCGGCTTTCCCGAACCACGGCGTGCTGATGCAGCGCGCGTACAACGCACCGCCGATCGAGACCGAGCTGCCGCTGATGTACCAGGGCATGTCGCACTGCTTCCTCGCGCCGACCGCCGACGTGCCGCTGCCGGATGAAGCGCATGGCATCGATTTCGAGGGCGAGTTCGGCGTTATCACCGCCGCCGTGCCGATGGGCACGAGCGCCGCGGATGCCGCCGCGCTGATCCGGCTGGTGGTGCAGATCAACGACTGGTCGCTGCGCACGCTGGCTGGCCCCGAGATGAAGACCGGGTTCGGGTGGGTCCAGGCCAAGCCTGCCTGCAGCATGGCGCCCGTCGCGGTGACACCCGACGCGCTGGGCGCGGCATGGGCGGAGGGGCGCGTGTGTCTTCCGCTCGAGGTGCAATGGAACGGGGAGCCCTTCGGTCGCGCGCGCGGCGACGCGATGGCGGTGAGCTTTCCCGAGCTGGTCGCGCACGCCGCGCGCACGCGCGCGCTGCCGGCGGGGACGATCATCGGATCGGGGACGGTCGCCAATGTCGACTATCGCGAGGTCGGATCGTCGTGCATCGCCGAGCGTCGCGCGATCGAGATGATCGAGCAGGGCGCCCCGGTGACCGGCTTCATGCGCTTCGGCGACCGGGTGCGAATGGAAGCCCGCGGCGTCGATGGCGCACCGCTGTTCGGCGTGATAGACCAGCGCGTGGTCAAGGGCTGAGGCCCTAGCTTATCGAACCATGATTTCCGCTCGCGGAAATATCCGCAGCGTCACCACAGCCGCGCTTCCCCGGCGAAGGCCGGGGCCCAGTCGTGGCCGGCTGATGGCAGCGGCAGTGCCCGAAGACGACCACCTTCGCGACTGGACCCCGGCCTTCGCCGGGGAAGCGCCCAACTAGATGCGAGCAAAGCCCCGCAATCGTCGGGCGCCCCGCACCAGCGGGGCACCAGACGCGGCCCTCAGAACTTCACCCCGGCTCGCACGCCGAAGGTCCGCGGCGGGCGGAGCGCGCCGGCGTAATAGGACGTGAACGGCACCGGGCTCGCGAGCGCCAGCACGGTCTTGTCGAACGCATTGTTGACGAACAGCCCGATCGAATAGCGGCTCCCCGGCGCGGTGTAGGTGACCTGTGCGTCGGCGGTCCAATACGCGTTCTGATACTCGACCTGCGTGAACTCGAGGCCGGTCAGCGTACGGCTCTGGTAATGCGCGCGGACGTTGCCGACGATCTTCCCGTCGTTCGCCAGCCTTACCGTCTGCTCGGCACCGAGGTTGATCGTCCACTCAGGCGCGTTGGGCGGGCGGCGGCCCGAGCAATCGATGACATAGGTCGCGCCCGGCGTCCCGCGCGTGGCGCAAGCCGTGCCATTGTCGCGCCCGCCATTGTTGTTGGGCGCGCTGTAGACGAACGAATCGTAGCGCGCGTCGAGATATTGCGCGTCGGCGGTCAGCTGCGTCGAGCGCGTGACGAGCAGGCGCCCTTCGACCTCGACCCCCTTGAAGGTCGCCTGGCCGACATTCTCGGTCGCGAGGATCTGGCTGCCCGACGAGTCGGCGACGACATGGCTGATCTGCTGGTCGTGGTAGCGCCAGTAGAACGCCTCGAGGTTGAGCTGGAGGCGATTGTCGAAGAAGCGGTTCTTCGACCCCAGCGTCCAGGCGCCGATCCGCTCGGGGCGGAACACGCCGCGATCGACCGTCTGGAAGAAGCCGCCCGACTTGAAGCCGGTCTCGTAGCTCGCATAGACCAGGTTGCGCGGCGTGATTTCCCAGTCCGCCGCCGCGCGATAGGTGATGCGATCGAACGAGGCGCGCTTGGCCTTCAATCCCTGATAGGTGCCGGCCGCGAGCGTGGTGATCGTACCATCGATGAACGGGTTGAAATTGGGCGTCGGCACGACCGACGGGATCGCCGTCGACACCGCGATCGGCTGCGCGGTCGGGCAGCCCGCGACATAGGTCGGGAAGAAGCTGCTCGGACGCGTGCAGAGCCGCAGCGCCGCTGTGGTAAAGCCATCGAGCGACTTGTCCTCGGTGGTGTAGCGCGCGCCCGCGGTGACGCGGAACGTCGGCGCGATCGCATAGGTCAGCCGCCCGAACACCGCCATGCTCTTGGTGCGCTGGTCGGCGACGTTCGAGTTCACGCTCGCTTGCTGGTTGATATAGCTGCCGGGGACGTGGTTGCTCTCGTCATAGTAGAACAGCCCGGCGATGTAGCGCAGCGGATGCGTCTCGTCCGACGCGATCCGCGCCTCGAGGCTGGTCTGCTTGTCCTTCTCGACCTGGCGTATGTAGAACCCCGGCGAGTAGGACAGATAATCGAGCTTGCCCTCGCGATAGGCCGGGATGACGGTGATCGTGCCGGCGGGCGTGTTGAGCTCGATCGTCGACGACACGCCCCAATAGCTGTTGTTGAGGAACTGCGGCGTCGTCTGCGCGACCATCGTGCGGCCCAGCACCTGATCAACCTGTCCGTTGACGAACGCCTGGCCCGCGGGCGAGAAGAAACCGTCGCGATTGTCGGGGTTGAGCCCGAGCGGAGTCGCGCCGGTGCCGCGGCCGCGCTGGCGGAAATAATCGGCGGTGAGGTTGATCGACAGCGTGTTGGTCGGACGCAGCCGGAGCGAAACGCGGCCACCGCCGTCCTTCTGATTGTCGGTGCCGTCCTTCATATAGGCGTCGTGGCGGACATAGATGCCCGCGGCGCGCAGCGCGACATTCTCGCCGAGCGGAACGTTGACCGCGGCATCGAGCCGCAGCGCGTTGTAATTGCCGTATTCGACATTGCCCTCGGCGCTTGCTTTGTCGAAATCGGGGCGCTTGGGGATGACGTTGATCGCGCCGCCGGTGGCGTTGCGGCCGTAGAGCGTGCCCTGTGGGCCCTTGACCACTTCGACCCGCTCGAGATCGTAGAAGAAGCCCGTGGTCGAGCTCGGGCGGCCGACATAGACGCCGTTGAAATTGAACGCGACCGCCGAATCCGACAGCGCGTTGCCGTTGAAATTGCCGACGCCGCGCAGATAGAACAGCGCGTACGGGCCCGCCGCGGGCGCGACCTGGAGCGATGGGACGACCGAGGTCAGCTCGGTCGGGCGCGTGATGCCGGCGCTGGCGAGCGTGTCGCCCGACACGGCGCTGATCGCGACCGCGGCGCGCTGCAGATTTTCCGAGCGGCGCTGCGCGGTGACGATGATGTCCTGCAACCCGGCTTCGGCGGGGGCGCTCGCTTGCGTCTTGGCGGGGGGCGGGGATGACACCTGGGCCTGTGCTGCCGTCGCGCTGCCCAGCAGGGCGCACCGCAAGATCCATCGCGCTGTTCTCATGCTTTCTCTCCTTTTGGGCCGTTCTTCCGACAACCGTCCTCAAAGGATATGCGACTTTGTGCGATTTGAATAACTGCTTATAATAATCGCGATCGATCAGCCCTGGTAATTATCGGAGGCTGCCGCACGTACAAATCCTGTGTATTCGCGGGCCCTTATCGAAAACGCGCGGCGCGACGCGGGCGGCGCAGCCTATCGCGCTTTGCGTGTCACGCAGACGTGGTCGCGGCAGGCGTTTCCAGCAGCGAACGCGCCGTCCGACCAATACTCCCGTTAGGCGGCTGCGGTTGCCAGGTCCGCTCCGTCGTCCGTTATGTCGAGCCCTTCGCCATTGTCGGGGCGCAGAACGAGGTGGCCGATCGCGGTATTGCTGCACGGCACGTGATAGTGGCGGTGCAACGCGCGCGTGCGCTTGCCGAGCGCACCGCGCATCACCAGCCACATCACCATTTCGATCCCCTCGGACCCCGTCTCGCGCAGATATTCGAGGTGCGGGATCCGCCGCAGATCGTCGCCTTCGCCCGTCAGCCCGTCGAGGAAGCGATTGTCCCATTCGCGGTTGATCAGGCCGGCGCGAGGGCCCTGCAACTGGTGGCTCATCCCGCCGGTGCCCCAGATCTGGACGTTGAGATCCTCGCCATAACTTTCGACCGCACGGCGGATCGCCTCGCCCAGCGCCCAGCAGCGGTTGCCCGAGGGGGGCGGGTAGGTGACGACATTGACCGCGAGCGGGATGACCTTGGTCGGCCATGCCACGGGCTTGCCGTACATCATCGTCAGCGGGACGGTGAGGCCGTGGTCGACATCCATCTCGTTGATGATCGTCATGTCGAACTCGTCGAGCACGAGGCTCTGCGCGATGTGCCAGGCGAGATCGGGATGCCCCTCGACATCGGGCACCGGGCGCGCGCCCCAGCCTTCGTCGGCCGAGGCATAACGCTCGCCGCAGCCGATCGCGAAGGTCGGGATGATCTTCATGTCGAACGCCGAGGCGTGGTCGTTATAGATCAGGATCACGACGTCGGGCTTCTCGGCCTGCTGCCACGCGCGCGTCCAGTCATAGCCAGCGAAGATCGGGCCGAAATAGGCGTCGCGATCCTTGCCTTGGTCGGATGCGACGCCGAGCAGCGGCACGTGGCTGGTGGCAATGCCTGCGGTGATGCGCGCCATGTCAGTTCGTCTCCGTCGGGGCGGTCTCGTCGCCCGAATTTGCCTTGATGCTGCGATTGCCGACCGGCGAGCGCCCGCCCGCGAGCATCATCTTGGTATAGTCCTCGAAATTGAGGTCGGTCATCGACGACACCGCCTGGGCGAAGCCGATGCCGTCGGTCGCGAACACCTTGGCGAGGAAATAGACGTTGCCGCCCAAATCGAGCAGCCGGTTGTAATCGCGCTTGAGCAGCGCGTCCTTCTGCTCGGGCGTGATGTTCCAGGCATCGAGATAGGCGCTCTCGTCGGCGCGGAAGCGCGCGCGGTTCTCGTCCTTCATCAGGCTCATCGCGCACTGGTTGAGGTTATAGCCCTGGCGGGCGCGCCGTGCGGTGAAGACGCGCGTGCCCGGAATATCCTCGAACTCGGCGAGATAGGCGTGGATGTCGCCGCTGGGCGGCACGGGTGCGGTCATCGTCAACGCTCCTTGAATGTCATGCGGTCACCGGAAGACGACGGTGCGCGCGCCGTTGAGCAGCACGCGGTCCTGCAGATGATAGCCCACCGCCTGCGCGAGCACGCGGCGTTCGATATCGCGCCCCTTGCGGACGAGATCGTCGGGCAGATCGGCGTGCGTGATGAACTCGGCGTCCTGCGCGATGATCGGGCCCTCGTCGAGATCGGCGGTGACGTAATGCGCGGTCGCACCGATCATCTTGACGCCGCGCTCGTGCGCCTGGTGATACGGCTTGGCGCCCTTGAAGCCAGGCAGGAAGCTGTGGTGAATGTTGATGCAGCGCCCCGACAGGAACCCCGCCAGATCGTCCGACAGGATCTGCATGTAGCGCGCCAGCACGATCAAGTCGGCGCCGGTGTCGGTGACGATCTGCTTGATCTGCGCTTCCTGCGCCGCCTTGGTCTGCTGCGTGACGGGCAGATGGTGGAACGGGATATCGCCGATCATGCTGATGTGGAGCGCGCGCTGCGGGTGGTTCGAGACGATCCCGACCACGTCCATCGCCAGCTCGCCGATGCGGTAGCGATAGAGCAGATCGCCGAGGCAATGGTCGAACTTCGACACCAGCAGCAGCACGCGCTGGCGCTCCTGCGTGCTGCGCAGCGTCCATTCGGCGTCGATCGCGGCGGCGAGCGGCGCGAACGCGCGGCGCAGCGTGTCCACATCGCGCTCGATCTCGAACACGACGCGCATGAAGAAGCGGCCGGTGAGCCGGTCGTCGAACTGCTGTGCGTCGGTGATGTTGCCGCCTGCACTGGCCAGAAACCCGGCGACCTGCGCGACCAGACCGGGGCGGTCGGGGCAGGAGAGGCGAAGCGTCAGCGTCTCAATCATGGGCGCGCCCTTCATAAGCCTTGATCCAATCGACCGCGCGGACGAGCCCGCCGAACGGATAGAAATGCAGCCGCACCGGGCCGTGCTCCGGTGTCAGCCGTTCCGCGAGCCGATCGACCAGCGCGTCGGGGCCGGTCGAGCCGAGCAATTTGGTCAGCGAGATCCCGTATTTGCCAAGCGCCGAAACCGAGGCGCCGACGCCGCAATGCGCGGCAAAGCGCAGCAGCGTCTTGATCCCGGCAGGGCCCGGCACACCGATCCGCACTGGCGAATCGATCCCGTTCGCGCGCAGGTCTTCGAGCCATGTGATGAACGGGTCGGGATCGAACCCGAATTGCGTGACGATCAGCGTCGCCATGCCGCGCGCAGCGATCTCGTCGCGCTTGGCCTTGAGCACCGCAAGGCACGTCGCCGAATCCATCGCCGGATGCCCTTCGGGATGCCCGGCAATGCCGATCGCGGTGATGCCGTTGCGCTCGAACAACCCGGTCTGGAGCAGCGCCATCGTATCGGCGAACGGGCCGACCGGGGTTGGCGGATCCCCGGCGACGAGAAACATGCGGCGGACGCCCGCTTCGGCGACGGTCCGTTCGACGGTCGCGGAGAGTTCGTCGAGCGACGCGATGCGACGCGCCGACAGATGCGGCATCGGTTCGAATCCGAGCGTGCGCACTTCGACGGCAGCCGCGATCCGCGCGTCGATCGTCTCGCCGGGGAGGAAGGTGATTGCGACGGGCGTATCGGGCGCGATGCGGTCCGCCGCCTCGCGCAGCGCGGGGCGATCCTTGGCGGTCATCTCGAGCGAATAGCCGTCGGTCATTCCGGTCGGCGCCCGCGTCCAGGCGGGATGGATGGCGGGAATGGTCGTCATTCGTCCTCTCCGGTCGAGCGCGATTGTGCCTCGCACTGTGGCAAATTGGCCTAGCCGAATGGCGTTGGTTCGGATAGATGAAATCTTCATGGACGCGAACTCATCCTTACCGTTTCCCAGCGAGCCGTTGCTGCTCCTGCCGGGTCTGATGTGCGATGCGCGCATCTTTGCGGCGCAGCGCGCAGCCTTCGCGGACGCCGTCGCAGCGCCGGACTATGGCGATCTGGCGACGCTCGGCGCGATGGCGGAGCGGGTGCTCGCCTTGGCACCCGCGCGCTTTGCGGTGCTCGGCCATTCGATGGGCGCGCGGATCGCGCTCGAAGTGGTGCGGCGTGCGCCAGGTCGCGTGACACGGCTCGCGCTGGTCAGCACCGGCGTCCATCTGCCGCTGCCGAGCGAACCCGAAAAGCGCCACGCGCTGCGCGATGTCGGGCGCCTGCACGGCATGGCCGCGTTGGTCGACGCCTGGCTGCCGCCGATGGTGGCACCGTCGCGCAAGAGCGATACCGCGTTGCTGCTGCCGCTCCGCGCGATGTGCATCGAGGCCGGGCTGGCGCAGTTCGAAGCGCAGATCGCGGCCTTGCTCGCGCGGCCCGAGGTCGAGACGCTGCTGCCGCAGCTCGCCTGCCCGGTCCTCGTCGCGTGCGGCAGCGAAGACCGCTGGAGCCCGCCCGCGCAGCACGCGGCGATGGCGGCGGCGATCCCGCACGCCCGCCTCGTCGTGGTCGATGGCGCCGGACACATGCTGCCGGCCGAAGCGCCCGACGCGCTCAATTCCGCAATCGCCGACTGGCTCAGCGCGACGCCAAACCCGCTCTGACGCCCGTCGAAACCGCTACAGCACAAGGAGAGCCCGATGACTGAAACGACCCTGCAACAGATGCTCGATACGAGCGGCGATATCGTCACGCTGCTGCGCAACCAGCAGACCGGACCCAATGCCTATCCCGGCGTCCCCGCCGAATATTCCAACTGGCGCGCCGAGCAGCAGGCCTGGTCGAAGACCTGCGTGCTGTTCAACCAGTCGTTCCACATGGTCGATCTCTCGGTCGAGGGCCCCGACGCGCTGGCGATGCTCAACCATCTCGGCGTCAACAGCTTCAAGGGCTTCGTCCCCGATCGCGCCAAGCAGTTCGTGCCCGTCACGCCCGAGGGCTATGTCATCGGCGACGTGATCCTGTTCTATCTCGATCAGAATGCGTTCAATCTGGTCGGCCGCGCGCCGGTGATCGAATGGGTCGAATTCCATGCTGCGACGGGCGATTGGGACGTCACCGTCTCGCGCGACGAGCGTACCGCGGCGCGGCCCGACCCCGAAACGCGCCGGAGCTACCGCTTCCAGCTCCAGGGCCCGAACGCGATGCAGACGCTCGAAAAGGCAATGGGCCAGACCCCGCCCGAGCTCAAATTCTTCCACATGGCGCGGCTCACGATCGCGGGCGCCGAAGTGCGCGCGCTGCGGCACGGCATGGCCGGGCAACCGGGCTACGAACTGTTCGGTCCGTGGGCCGATTACGACACCGTGCGCAACGCGCTGATCGAAGCGGGCAAGGACTTCGGGCTCGCGCTCGTCGGTGGCCGGACCTACGCGTCGAACACGATCGAGTCGGGCTGGATCCCGTCGCCGCTGCCCGCGACCTATTCCGGCGCCGGCACGCAGGCGTTTCGCGAATGGCTCAAGACCAACTCCTACGAGGCGAAGGCGTCTATCGGTGGCAGCTATGTCCCCGACAGCGTCGAGGGCTATTATCTGACGCCGTGGGATTTGGGATACGGCCCGTTCGTCAAATTCGACCATGACTTCATCGGTCGCGAGGCGCTCGAGGCGATGGCCGGGCAGCCGCATCGCAAGAAGGTGACGCTCGCGCTCGACACCGAAGACGTGATGCGCGTGATCAGCTCGCAATTCGCCAAGGACAAGCGCGCCAAGTACATCGACTTCCCGTCGGCGGTCTATGCGATGCATCCGTACGATCAGGTGCTCAAGGACGGCAAGCTCGTCGGGCTGTCGACCTGGATCGGCTATAGCGCGAACGAGGGTCGGATGCTGACGCTCGCGATGGTCGATGCCAACATGGCCGAGCCCGGCACCGAAGTGACGCTGCTGTGGGGCGAGCCCGATGGCGGCACGCGCAAGCCGACGGTCGAGCGCCATGTGCAGACCGAAATCAAGGCGATCGTCAGCCCGGCGCCCTATTCGGAAGTCGCGCGCGACAGCTATGCCGAGAGCTGGCGCAACCGCCAGCCGGCCTGAGCCTTGCGGGGAGGGCCGGGCTCCGGCGCTCCCCAAAGAGCGGTGTCGTCAGGCGGCTTCAAGCAACGCGACGGTCCGCTTGAGCAAGTCCGCAACGCGCGCCTCGACCACCGCGTCGAAGCGCACGTTGGGGATGGCGACGCTGAACGCGCCGAGCAGATCGTCCCCGACGATCAGTGCGCGTCCGAGCCCCTGGATCCCCGGCGTATGCTCCTCGCGCGTCCGCGCGTTGCCCGTGCGGCGGATTTCGGCGATCTCGGCGCGCAGGCGATCGGGCGCGGTGATCGTCGCAGGCGTGAAGGCGGCGCGGTCGACCTCGCCGAGATAGACCTCGAACTCGTCCTCCGGCAGCGCGGCGAGGATCGCCTTGCCCGCCGCAAAGCTGTGCAACGGGGTGCGCGCGCCGGTCGCCACTGCATAGCGCAGGGCATGGTCGCTGGTCTCGGTCGCCAGCGCCTCGACCTCCCAGCCCTTGCGCACGAAGAACGAAACCGTCTCGTTGAGCTGGACGCGCAGGGCGCGCACCAGCGGGGCGACGCGGTCGGCGAGCGCAAAGCCGTTCGCGCGCGTCTGCAACCGCGCCAGACCCGGGCCCGGCGTATAGCGCCGGCCCTCGCGCGCGAGGTACCCGCGATCCGCGAGCGTGGTGAGCAGATAGGACAGGCTGCTAACGGGGATCACCAGCGCCGCGGCGATTTCCTGCGCGACCACCGGGCGATCGCGCGCGACGACATATTCGATGATGTCGAGCGTGCGGAGCGCCGATTTGACGGGGGTCGCGATCTCTACCATCGCCGCGCTATAGCTCGTCCGCCGCAGCCTGCCACCTCACAACCGCACGGCCGCCAGATCCGCGCCGGCGCGCAGATTACGCAGCTTTGCCCAGGTGACGGCGGGATCGATCTTGCCATACCCGGCAAACGTCCCGAAGCCGCAATCGGTGCTCGCAACGACGCGGTCCGCGCCGACGATCGCGGCGAAGCGCTCGATCCGCTGGGCGATCAGCTCGGGGGTCTCGAGATAGTTGGAGCAAGTGTCGATAAAGCCTGGCGCCAGGATCTTGTGATCGGGCAGCGCCGCGTCGCGCCAGACGATCCATTCATGCTCGTGGCGCGGATTGGCCGCCTCGAACAGGATCGTCGCCGGGCGCGCCTTGAGCACGATATCGATGATCCGCTCGAGCGGGATGTCGTGATCGTGCGGGCCTTCGTAATTGCCCCAGCAGACGTGCATCCGCATCTTCTCGGGCGCGATGTCGGCAGTCGCGGCGTTGAGCGCCTCGACATTGGCCTCGATCGTCGCGAGAAACTGCGCTTCGTCCATTTCCTGATAGCCGGTGTGGCGCGACATTGCGAGATCGGGGCAATCGAGCTGGAGCTCGAACCCGGCATCGACGATCGCTGCATATTCGGGCTGCATCGCGCTCACCAGATCGGCGAGATAGGCCTCGTGGCTCGGATAAAAGGCGTTCTTCTGGAACGCGGTGATCAGCCCGGGCGACGCCGCATTCATGAAGGCGCGCGTGCCCTCGCCGTGGCGATCGAGCGCGGTGCGGAAGCGGCGGATGTCGTCCTCGACCGGCTGCAGGTTCACCAATTTGACTTCGCCGATGCACGATGCGCGCGTGAAGTCCTGCGAGCCCATGATGTGCGCGAGTTTGCTGCGAAGCTCGGGCAGCGGCGCGAGGTCGAGCGCCGACATGCGTTCGCTATGCCCGCCAAAACCCGACAGCCGCTCGATCATGTAGGTCGAATAGCCGACCTTGCCGAGCTTGCCGTCGCTCACGATCGTTACCCCCGCCGCGACTTGTGCCGCGACCGCCGCATCGACTGCGGTCTGCACGACGTGGTCGAACGCATCGGCGTCATACGGCTCACCACGATCGCGGGCGAGGAGGAGGGGGGTGAGTTCGGGGCCACGCGGCAAGCTGCCGACATGGGTGGTGGCGATCGCCATAAAGCTTCCTCTCATGCGTTCGGGCGACCATGATTGCGTTTCGCATTGATGTACAGATCGTATATGCGAACTTACGAAATGGGCGCGGATGCCGGGATTGGAGAGATGCTGTCATGACCATGGTTTCGGCAACCGAACGCCGTGAGATCGAGGCGGATTGCGCGCGATTGATCAATCTGTACGCGGCGCTCAACGATGCAGCACGATGGGCCGATGTCGCCGCGCTCTACGCCGAGGATGGCAGCATGACTCGCCCGACCGCGCCCGATGCGCCGGTCATCGGGCGTTCCGCGATCCTTGCCGCGTTCGAGGCGCGTCCGGCTCGCGTCACGCGACATCTGACGGGGACGATCGTCGTCGCGGTGATCGATCGCGACACCGCCACCGCGACGAGCACGATGCTTCTGTTTACCGCGCCCGACGCGCCGCCGCTGGTCGGCGGTTTCACCGATCGTTTCGTCCGGGTGGCGGGCGAGGGGTGGCGTTTCGCCGAACGTCGCGGATCGCTGACCTTCGCCTGAAGCGATGTCCGGGCGCTGGGCCGATCTGGTCGCGCCCCCAGGCGGTGGAGAAGCGGTACTGGCCGCTGCCGATCGCGATTACCGCCTCGGACGCATCGCTCGACACGATCTGCATACCGGCACGATCGGTCACCGTGCGCCGCCTCTCGAACTCGCGCACGCCCGGTGCGAGTGGCACAGGAAGTTCGTCACGCATGACGGGCGGGAGCGTGACGCCGAGCTGGACCACGCTGTCGCTCTTTCGTTCCACAGCGCGCTGAGCATCGCGGCGTCGGTGACGCCAAGCCTCGCGCCGCGTAACGTGCACGCAGTGGTTGGCCGCTCGTCGCCGACATGCAATAGGATGGGACAGAGTTTTCCCAGTTCAGCATGAGCCCGCCTTTCAAGGCCAAGGTTCAAGGACGATCGATGCGCGTATTTCCGCTTTCCCACCTGCTGTGTTCCGGGCTCGCCGCAAGCCTTCTCGTTCCGGCCCCTGCAGCCGCCAGCTCGCCTGAGCTTATCGGGCTCGAGCGCCAGTTGAGCATGCTGGTCGCGGCAAAGCCGGGGGAATATGGCATTGCGGCACTCGACCTTCGCGACGGTTCGATCGTTGCCATCAACGGTGACACGCCGTTTCCGATGGCGAGCACGGTCAAGCTCGCCATCGCAGCCACCTATCTCGCCGAGATCGATCAGGGCCGACGCAGCCTCAGCGACATGATTGTCGGCCGGCCCGCCGCGAAAGTCCTGGAACTGATGATCGTGCGCAGTAACAATCAAGCGGCGGACCAGCTGCTGGCCGCGGTCGGTGGTCCGGCTGCCGTCCAGCAGTGGCTCTCGTCGCAGAACATCATCGGCATCCGGGTCGACCGGACGATCGACCAGCTGCTTCGAGAGCGTGGTCACCTGGCCGACATCAAGGATGTCGCCACGCCGGTCGCCATGGTCGCGCTGTTGCACAAGCTCGACAGTGGCGCGGTGTTGACGGCGCAAAGCCGCGCGTTTCTGTTCGAGTTGATGCGGCGCTGCGAGACGGGCACGCGCCGCATCCGCGCGATGCTGCCCGCTGGTACTCCGGTGGAGGACAAGACGGGTACGCTCGACGGTGTCACGAATGACGTGGGGTTCATTACCATGCCCGATGGCCACCGCGTGGCCGTCGCCGTGTTCGCTCGCGGAGGACGCGATCGCCAGCCTGTCATCGCTGCTGTCGCCCGCGTCATCTATGATCGCTTCGCGGATAGCGCACGCACCGCGCTGTCGTACTTCCTGCGGATGCGGTGAGCAGCGCCCCTCGATTGGGCTCTTCCTCCTTCAGCTGTCGGGTAAACAGCGCTGGGAGCATTGAACTTCAACGCGTAGCGGCGTCAGAATAGCTTGCCTTGCACAGGGCGGTCGGGCTCGGGCTGGCTGTATCCTCCCCGGCGACGCACTTCGGTCTGCGCGGTGAACCGGACGTCTTCGTCTCGATCGCGTGCGAACTGTTCGAGCGCATCGGCCGAGAGGTCGCTCCAGGCACGCCCACGCTCGGGCCCGGCGACGACCCGCGGCAGAAGCCCCGGCTCGGCGCTCCAGGCAAGCAACTGTTCGATCGAGGCCGCATTCAGCATGTCGCGAAGGTGATGCGCGCTCACATAGGCATCGGGCAACGCGCGGTGGACCGGCAAGCCAATCTCGCGGACCAGCCCGTGCGGCATCCGCCAGTATCGCAGGACTTGATTGGAGAAGCTCGGCGATCCCGGCCATAGCCGCAGCGCACACTTCCAGGTGCAGATCCACCGCGCGCCGCCCGACACGTGCGGGGTGCAAAATCGCTGTTCGAAAGTCGCACGATGCGCGGCCAGCGCGACGACGCCGCCTTCGGGCTTCAGAATGGCGGGCGCGACGTCCTGCCAATACCCCGCAGCGGCGACATCCGCGTCGACGATGTGGTGCACCGCCATCGTCACCGGAGGGATCGGCCGCCCGGGATTGACGAAGCTAGCGCCGCGTTCGTTTGTCACGGACCATTGCCCGTCAGCCCCAAGCGCGACGTCTTGCCAGCCGATTTCGCACACGCCGTGCGCCGGGGGACGCGAGCCAGTGGTTTCCAGATCGATGACGCGCACGCGAAGAGACATGATTGGAATATAGGGGCATCACCGCGTCATCCAATCACCGCGGCATCCACGTCTGAGGGTCGCGTTGAGTTGGCCGCGCATCTGATGCGCGGCTCGCCAGGCTGAAGTCGGAAACTGTCCGCAACCGGCTCGCCGCTACATAGCCCTCTGCTCTAGTCGTTCGGGGTCTGCTCAGCCGGAGCAGCCTGGTTCGTCTGATCGCTGCGCGTCGTGCGTGCCGTCATACCCGTGGCCGAGGCGTCGTCCATCAACTGTTCGTCCGGCGCCGCCGCTGCGGGGGCCTTTTCCGGCAGCGCGGCCGTCAGGTTGGTGGCGGCGGTCGGGGTAGGTTCGGGCTCGGGCGCGCGCGTCTCGGGTGCCGTCGGTGTCGCTTCGTCGGCCGGTTCTGCGGGCGTCTCGGTGGACTGCTCGTCGCGCGTCGGCGCCTCGGTCGATTGCGAACACGCGCCGAGACCGGCGATCAACAGGATTGCCGTAAGCGCGAGGGGGAATTTGTGGGTCATTGGTGTCATCTCCTCAGCGCGCCGCAATCGCCTGGCGCGCGGACCGTGCCGCAATCTTGGTCGCCAGCGTCCCGTCCCAGCCATAGGGGTCGTTCCGGAAACCGACCTGCCCGTCCGCGTTCGCAAACGCCGTCCAGTACAGCAGATACACCGCAACGGGTGCCGCCAGTTTTGCGCGCACCGTCTTGCCCGCGGTGACCGTCGCATCGATCGTGTCCGCCGGCCATTCGGGCGTGCCCTCGAGCAGTCGCTTGGCAAGGTCGCCGGGCTTTTCGAGACGGACGCACCCATGGCTGGCCAAGCGGTCGAAGCGCGCGAAACCCGCCTGGGCGGGCGTGTCGTGCAGGTAGACGGCGAACGGGTTGGCAAAATCGAACTTGTACTTCCCCAGCGCGCTATGGTCCGAGGATTGCTGGAGCCGCTTGCCGCCATCGCCGGTGTCGATCACTCGGAAGCCGTGCTGCGCCAGATAGCCGGGGTGGGCCTTCTCCTTGGGCCACAGTTCGCGCCCCGCGATCGTCGACGGCACGTTCCACGGCGGGTTGAGCACGATGCTGTGGATCTGCGAGGTCAGCATCGGCGTCTCGGCCCCGGGGCGCCCGGTCACTGCCTTCATCGACATGACCGGGGCGTCGCCGTCGAACAGCGTCAGCACCGCCGCGGCGATATTCACTTGGACGCGGTTCTTGGCGAGTTCTGCGGGCAACCAGCGCCAGCGCTCCATGTTCGCCTTGATCTGGCGAAGCCGCGCATCGACGGGCACGTTGAGCGCGGTGAGCGTCTGTGCGGCGACGATACCCGTCGGATTGAGCCCGTAGCGCCGTTGCGCGCGACGGACCGCGTCGAGCAGCGCGGCGTCGAAGCGGTCCTCCGACGACGTCACTTGCGGATCTTCGAGCGCCAGCCGCTTACGCAGCGCGGCGACGCGCGGGCCGGTGTTGCCGAGCGTCAGATCGGCGCCTGCGCTCAGCGGCTCCCAGCCACCCGCCGCCGCGATCGTCCGGTACCGCGCAAGCGCAGCGACCAGTGCATCGTAGCCTGCATAGGGCGGCGGCAGCGAAGCGATCCATGCGGCCAGACGATCGTGCTCGACCGCATTCTTGAAGGCCGGTAGCGGGTCATAGACGGCAGGCCGCATCGCCCAATTCTGATCGAAATCGGCTTCCGCAAGGCGGCCGGCATGAACGGCATGGGCA
Organism: Sphingomonas sp. AAP5; assembly: GCF_004354345.1. Classification (NCBI taxonomy): domain Bacteria; kingdom Pseudomonadati; phylum Pseudomonadota; class Alphaproteobacteria; order Sphingomonadales; family Sphingomonadaceae; genus Sphingomonas; species Sphingomonas sp. AAP5. Next base: position 1,220,647 of record NZ_CP037913.1, read on the forward strand.
TGATCCAGCGCGGCGCGGACAAGACGGTCGTTGTCGACCGGGTCGATCGATTGTGAATCGGCGAGACCCTGCGCAACGATGTCTTTCTGAAGCAGAGCCGCAAGGGTACTCGCTTGAGCCGGACTGAGTTGCGGCAGCGGCGTGGAGGGCGCTGGCTGCACGACCGGCGACGACATCGGCAGATCGGTGCTCGGGCGCGCATCCTGTGCCATGGCGGGCGCTGCAACGAGTAACGCCGACAGAGCGAGGTAGCGCGTCGTGCTCGACTTACGGCGGTTCAGAGTACGGGTTTGGCGATGCGTCTGTGTCATGCGCGCTGTCCTACACGGCGTTGTCGGCGACTGCATCGGTTATCTGGCGTCTTCGCGTTCTCGAGGCCCGATACGTCGCTTGCAATGCAACGGTCTGATGCGTCGGATCCCCCACGGGGCGCATTCGCTGCGCCCGTACGGCGGTTGGATGACGTTCGGTCAGCGCCGTGCTTTTGGTCTGCGCGCACACGCCGCTCTTTGTGCGACGCACGCTGTGAAATGCGGCCAGACCTTCCCGTCGATCGCGGCCTGGGTCTGGGTGGGTATCGGATCGTCCTGCCCTGGCACATGGGGAAGGGTCAGACGTGCACCGCGGTTTCGGTCCGGCCGGCGGCGCCGAACACGCGCAGATAGCGCGCGATCTCCGCCGGATCGCCGGTCGCCTTGGCCGGATTGTCGGAGAGCTTGACCGCTGGCCGGCCGTTCGCGCTGACCACCTTGCAGACCAGCGAAATCGGCGCGAGCGCCGCGTCACCGTCCGGATCGCAGCCGCGAAAATCGTTGGTCAGGTTGGTGCCCCAGCCGAAGCTGGTGCGGACGCGGCCGTGGAAATGGCGATAGGTCGCTTCGATCATGTCGATGTCCATGCCATCCGAAAAGATCAGCAGTTTCTCGCGCGGATCGCGGCCGTGCTGCTGCCACCAGGCGATGATTTGCTCGCCGCCCGCGATCGGCGGCGCGCTGTCCGGGCGGAAACCGGTCCAGTCGGCGACCCAGTCGGGCGCATTGGCGAGGAAGGCGGTGGTGCCGAACGCGTCGGGCAGCGCGATCAGCAGGTTGCCGCCATAGCTTGCCTGCCATTCCTCCAGCACGCGATAGGGCGCGCGGGCGAGTTCCGCATCGTCGCTCGCGAGCGCTGCGGCGACCATCGGCAGCTCGTGCGCGTTGGTGCCGATCGCCTCGAGATCGGCATCCATCGCCAGCAGTACGTTCGAGGTGCCGACGAAGCGACTGCCCAACCCTTCCTTGAGCGCGTCGACGCACCAGCGTTGCCACAGAAAGCCGTGCCGCCGGCGTGTGCCGAAATCGGAAAGCACGAGATCGGGGAGCTGCTGCAGCCGCTCGACCTTGTTCCACAGCCGTGCCTTGGCACGCGCGTAGAGCACGTCGAGCGCGAAGCGGCCCTTGTCGCGCATCGCAGCGCGCGAGCGCAGTTCGTTGATGATTGCGAGCGCCGGAATCTCCCACATCGTCGCGTGCGTCCACGGCCCGGAGAAATGCAGCTCGAACTGCCCGTCGACCGTGCGCAATTCATATTCCGGCAGCCGGAAATCGCCGAGCCAGGCGATGAAGTCGGGCGCGAAGATCCGCGCTTCGCCGTAGAAGCTGTTGCCCGCCAGCCAGATCAGTTCCTTCTTGGAGAAGCGCAGCGTGCGCGCGTGATCGAGCTGGGCGCGCAGTTCGTGCGCGTCGATCGCATCGGCCAAGCGAACGACGCGGCTGCGATTGATCAGCGCGAAGGTCACGTCGACATCGGGGTGCTGGCGGCGGATCATCTGCACCATCAGCAGCTTGTAGAAATCGGTGTCGAGCAGGCTGCGCACGATCGGATCGAGCCGCCAGCTATGGTCGTATGTGCGCGTCGCGATGTCGGTGAAGGTCATGCGTGCCTCCCAGCTCTTGCGGGCGCCGTCGGTGTCGGCGGCGCGCCGCGGTAACGAAAGAGTTCGGCGGGCCGATGCGAGGCGTCGGGCTCGCGCTCGCCGGTCGGCACCAGCCAGCCGCGGTCGAGCATGCGCCGGCGAAACGCGGGCTTGTTGAGCCGGACCGACAGGATCGCCTCGTGGACATCCTGTAACTGCCGCAGCGTGAACCGCTCGGGCAACAAGCCGAAGCCGATATCCGAATAGTCGATCTTGCCGCGCAGCCGCTCGCGCGCGACGCCCAGAATCGTCGCGTGGTCGAAGGCGAGGGGCAGGGGAGTGCCGGCAGCATCGCGCATCCGGCCGTCCGCGGCGAAACTCGCCGTGCCGAGGTTCTTGCCCGAGGCCATCCCCCGAGCGAAGCTCGCTGCATCGAACAGCGCCATATACGCGACGCTGATGATCCGCATGCGCGGATCACGGTCGATCGCGCCGAACGTGTAGAGCTGCTCCAGCGACACGCCGGTAAGCCCGATCTTTTCGCGCAAGACGCGGTTCGCCGCTGCCTCGAGCGTTTCGTCGATCCGCACGAACCCACCGGGCAACGCCCAGCGCCCTTCTTGCGGCGCGGCCGTGCGGCGTTTCAGCAGTACCGAGAGTTCGCCGCCGGCGAGCCCGAGCAGCACCAGATCGACCGTGACCGATGGCCGATCATATTGCGTCGGATCGTAATCGGGCGAGGGATCGGAGCTGGTCATCGCGGCCTTATATGCTGATCGCGCTTTACTTATATGCCATGAGAATATATGTAAAGTGCAGTATTGGGAGCCCGATATGCAATTCGTGATCGTCGTGGATACACAGGTCGATTTCATGCGCCCCGATGGCGCGCTGCCCGTGCCCGGTGCCGAGGCGCTCGTCGCGCCGATGCACGCGTGGCTTGCCACGCTCGATCCTGCTGAGACCGCCGGGGTGCTGTTCACCTTCGATACGCACTATGCCGATACCTATCCGGCGACCGCCGAAGCGGCACTGTTCCCGATCCACTGCATCCGCGACACGCCGGGCTGGGCCAACATGATCGATGCGAGCCTGATCGACCCCGCGATCCCGCAGTATCGGCTGGAGAAGGGCGTGTTCGACATGTGGGCAGAGGATGACCTGATGATCGTGCCGAACGATGGGGCGGCCATCCAACGCGATCGCTTCTTCGCGGCTTTGAAAGCAGCCGGCACCACGCGCGTCACGGTGATCGGCGTGGCTGCCGATTATTGCGTGCGTTGGGCGCTGAACGGCTTGGTCGACCGCGGTTTCGCGTGCACCGTGCCAGCCAACCTGACCCGTGGGATAGATCGTCAAATCGAGGCCGTTATCGCGGAGGATTTTGCCAATACCGTTCGGCGACCGCAAGTTCGGTAGGGTTCGCGGTTAGGGGACTGAGGCGAGCAATCCGGCGAGGCCGCTGGCGTCGTCAGCATCGATCGCCAAAAGCAAGGCCGAGCTTGCGCACATCGGTCAGATATCGCGTGCATTTGCCCCCCGGATCGCGCGCGGGAAACCCGCGCGCAACCGGTCTACGAAAGCGTGCCGCACTCTGTATTCCCAGAATGTACGGGGGCCAAGCCACGCGCTCGATCAGAAATTGCGGCGCAGAATAACTCCCAAGTAGCGATCGGAATCGCGCGCGATCTGATACAGGTACGAACCGCCCGGCCCGCCGGCAGTGACGGTCGAGGCATAGTGGGCGTTGAGCAAGTTGGTGACGACGAGCCCGAGGCGATAGCGCTTGGCCAGATCAACCGCCGCCAAGGTGATATCGACTTGGGTGTGGGCCCTGAGCGTGAGGTTCTCGAATGCCACCATCTGGGCAGGGGTATTTCTCGGCGACAAGCTCGAAACCTGGCTGTCGGTGTAAGACACCAGCCCGCTGAATTCCAGCGCGAACGGCAGATTCCTGGGCAGCGCGGTATAGGTTGCCCCGAAATTCCCCTTGTTCTTCGGGGCAAAGGCCAGTGGCGTACCGGAGGTGATGGTGTTGGCTGCCTGCGCTGCCGGCGGCACGAGAAACTGGTCCACCTTGGCGTCGGTATAGCTGTACCCGCCGCTGATGGTCAGTTGGCGATTTGGCCGGTACAGCAGTCCGACCTCTGCTCCGCGCGTCGAGACATCGCCGGCATTGATGATCGTGGAGATAACCGCACCATTGAATAGGGTCGGGTAATTTGCCTGGTAGTTTTTGACCTTGGTGTAAAATCCATCGACATAAAAGATGAGTCGCCCGTTATTGAAGTTGCTCTTCAGCCCCAGCTCGTACGCCTTTGAGGTTTCTGGCGCGATCGGCGCGGTATTGCCGGCGCTCATGTTGAAAAAGGTATTGAACGCGGGGCCCTTGTAGCCAAGCCCGAAACTTCCGTAGAGCATATTGCCAGGCGTCACGTAATATTGCAGCGCCGCCTTGCCCGAGAGATTCTTGGCACTGGTCTTGCCAGTCCACGGCGTGCCGTTGAACACCCCACCGGTGGCGACATTGGCATCGAAATTGCTGCCGATCCCGGCCGGGACGCCGACACCAGGAAATGTATTGCCGCTATAGTTGTTGGTACGCGTATGATAGGCTTCGACCTTGTCGTACGTGTAGCGCAGGCCCGTGACAGCGTGAAACCGCGGGGTGAAATGCCAGTTCGCCTGCCCGTATCCGGCTGCGTTGTAGAACTTCGAGCCGAATGCAGCGACCCCGACAGGGTTGAGGATCGTCGACTGATCGGTCGGACACGGGGTGAGGCCGTTCGCCTGCTTCAGGGCCGTCGTAGCGGTGCAATACGTGTTGGAGCGCGTGTAGGTGCGGTCTGCCAACGCCTGGTAATAGAATGCGCCGACCACGTAATCGACGAAGCCACCAGTGGGCGAGGTGAGGCGCAGTTCCTGCGTGAACGTCTTCGAGCGTTGCGGACCCAGATCGCGGATCAGCGGCACGTTGAGGTAAAGCTGGTCGACCCAATCGCCGTTGCGGACTTCCGTGTTGTTCCACTGGCGCGCCGACGTGATCGACGTCAGGGTATGCGCGCCAACGGTCAGATCGGCCTGCAGAGAGGCGCCATAGGTCACCTCCATGGTCCGGTTGGGCGTCATCTGAACGCTTTGCCGGGTAGCGCCGCCGAGTGCAGGGGCTAGAATGCTTTGCAGCGCCGCCTGGGAGTCCGATGGGGTGGGGTTGAGCGCGCCGATGACGAACCCGCAGCAATCGTCGTCGGCCCGGCGATAGTCGGCGATCAGCTTGACGTGCAGCTTCTCCGTGACATCGCCGATCACCATCGCACGCGCGCCATAATGGGCGTAGCCATTGATCTTTCCGCCGAGGGTCTTGTCCGAGATATTGCCTTTATAGTCGCTGTAGAACCCGCTGACACCGGCGCGCCAAGTGTCGCCGATCGGGCCACCGATGCTGGCCTTTGTCTTATATTCTCCGCCCTCGAATGCGCCTACCTCGCCATAGCCACCAAACGTCTTGCCGGGCTCCCTGGTGACGATGTTGAGCGCTCCAGCAGACGCATTCTTGCCGAACAGCGTACCCTGTGGCCCACGCAGGACCTCGATCCGGTCCAAGTCATACAGATCGCCGAAGCTTTCACCGGCACGCGCAAGTACGACGCCGTCGACCACGGTGGTCACACTCGGTTCGACGGCAATCGAACCGCTGGCCGTACCAAGCCCGCGCAGAAACAATGCGGAATTGAGGCTGGTAGCACTCTTGACGTACGTCAACGCCGCGATGAGCTTTTGTGTATCCTGGATGGTGTTGGTTGACAGTCGTGTCATCGCATCACTGTGGACGACGGTGATCGCGACCGGCACCTTTTCCAGCGGCTCGGACCGTTTTTGCGCGGCGACCATCAGTCCCCCAGGTCCGTCATCCACAACCCCAGGCTCGGTTGCAGCAAGCTTGACCGGAGCTGCAAAGATTTTCGAGGCCTGCGCTTCGGCATGCGCCTGTACACTTGCAAAGCCGGAAGCCACGATCGCAAGATGGCAGACCGAATTAAAGAATCGCGTCATGAAAATACCCTGATTTACCCGCACGAGTTTCACCACCCGCACTGTGCATATCCTTATTCTAGGAGGGTCATCCGCCAGTGCGTTGTGGTGGCGGGATATATTTGTGGTTTCCCCATCTCGCGGGTGACGTGACCCCGCTTCTTATCCATTCGGAGCGGGAGTCCGACCCCGCAGCAGGTGCGGACAGATGAAGCGGAAGCCGTTTTCGGAAGCGCGGATCGGCATCCCGGAGAACGCCGAAGCGAGCGTGACCTATGACGCGTGGACCGCCAGACTTTTTGCTCTGGAGGTGTCCGATGCGGCGCGGCGCCGGGCCATCGAGAACTCGAGGAGCAACCGACGGGGTTAAACCCGCTCGTCGCGTCACCGACGGTCCTGCGCGACACCAATGGTCGGTCGCTGGCTACTGCTGGAGGAAAGGCGGGCATCCTGCCGGTTGCGCACGCTCGCTGGTGCGGCCCGGCGAGCACACGATGCACCGCCTAGAGAAAAATCGCGAAAAAGCCGCGCAAAAAAGCCGCGAGCGAGCCGTGCGCTCTACAATGCAAAGACGAGCACTCCCAGGCGTGCCGGACGTCTTCGAACATTGTTGAGCCACATCAAAAACGCGTCCGAATCTGCCGTCAAATGCGGGTTCAGCGGGCGCTTGCCCTTCGAATGGATATTACGTTGAAGCACAATCGCCTGCTGTTCACCGTCGCGCCGCTGGCGCTGATGCTTCCTGCTGTTGCCTATGCGGCGCCGTTGCCCGCGAATGCCAAAGCTTCGTCAGCCGCCGAGACGGCGGTCGCCGAAGCTTCGCTGGACAAGGCCGCCGACAAGGAAGTCTTCTCCACTGGCGTGGCCAAGGGCCGCGACCGCCTCGACAGCGCAACGTCGACAAGCGCACTGCGCGCAGACGACATCCAAAAGCTGGGCGCGCGCTCGCTCGCTGAGATCCTGCGCAACATTCCCGGCATCCGCACCGAAGCATCGACCGGCGAGGGCAATTCCAACTACACGATCCGCGGCTTGCCGCTGGCGTCTGGCGGCTCGAAGTATTTGCAGCTCGAGGAAGACGGCCTGCCGGTCCTCGAGTTCGGCGACGTCTTCAACGTGTCTTCGGACATCTTCATCCGTGCCGACTTCAATCTCGCGGCGGTCGAGGCGATCCGCGGCGGCTCCGCATCAACCTTCGCATCAAACTCGCCCGGCGGCGTCATCAATCTGATCTCCAAGACGGGCGAGGTCGAAGGCGGCGCGGTTCAGTTGAGCACGGGCCTGGATTACGGTGCGCATCGCGTCGATTTCGACTATGGCGCGAAGCTGACCGACACCGTGCGCTTCCACTTCGGTGGTTTCTACCGCGTCGGCGAAGGACCCCGTGCGATCGGGTTTGACGGCTACAAGGGCGGTCAGATCAAGTTCAACGTGACCAAGCAATTCGCAAACGGCTTCATCCGTCTCTACGGCAAGTATCTCGACGATCGCTCGCCACAGTATATGCCAGTGCCCATCAAGATCACCGGTACCAACGACAAGCCGAACTACGAGAACTTCGCCAATTTCGACGTGCGCAAGGATGCGACGTTGTCGCGGTACAATGCGAGCCTGATCTCGCTGGACGGCAATAACCAGCCGATCCACGATCCGGTGAGCAACGGCTTGCATGCCATGGCAAAGTCGATCGGCTTCGAAGCGCAGTTCGACGTGGCTGGCTGGTCGATCAGCAATCGACTCCGCTATTCGAACGTCTCGGGAAGCGCACTCCGCGTCCAGCCTGCAGCGGTCGGAACCGCCGCTGATATCGCAACGTCGATCGGCGGCGCCGGCTCGACGCTGAGCTACGCAACGGGTCCAAAGGCCGGCCAGATCATCACGAACCCGGCGGCGCTCAACGGCAACGGCTTGCTGCAGCAGCTGTACATGCCGCAGATCGACGTCAATTCGCTCAACAACTTCACCAACGATTTCCGCGCGAACCGGAGCTGGAAGCTGGGCAAGGGTGATTTCACGGTGACGGGCGGCGTTTACAAGGCGTTGCAGACGATCAAGACCGACTGGCTCTACACCAACATCCTCCAGGAGGTTGTCGGCGGCGGCGATGCGGCGTTGATCAACGTCACCACCGCAGCGGGCGTGCCAGTCACCCAGGACGGCTTCGTATCCTATAACCTGAGCGCCGTGGGCGACACCTATCGCCGCAGCTTCGACGTCGATTATGACATCACCGCGCCGTATGGCTCGTTGAACTATCACATCGGCAAGCTCGCGATCGGCGGCAGCCTGCGCTACGATATGGGCAAGGTTCGCGGCAACATCTTCGGCTTTGGGCTTGGCGGTGGTCGCACCGGTCTCACGTCGTTCGACTTCAACGGCGACGGCAAGATTTCAGTCGCCGAAGGCAAGACCGGGTTCCTCCCGCTCACGCGGCCGGCCCCGGTCCATTACAACTATAATTATCTGAGCTATTCGACCGGTGTTAACTTCCGCGTCTCCGACCCGCTCGCCGTCTGGGCGCGCTACAGCCGCGGCGCGCGCGCCAATGCCGACAAGATCCTGTTCACCGCGGCAGTCAGCGCCGTCGACGGCAGCATGCCGAATTCGAGCGATGGCTACGACACCGTCAAGCAGAGCGAAATCGGCGTGAAGTTCCGCAAAGCGGGCCTGAACATCAACGTGACCGGCTTCCTTGCCGACACGACCGACCACAATGTCCAGGCGGGTACCGGCCTTCAGGTGCTCCGCGACTATCGCGCTTATGGTGTGGAAGCAGAAGCAAGCTTCCGTCGCGGGCCGTTCAGCATTGCAGCGGGCACGACCTACACGCATGCCCAGATCGTCAAGGATTATCTGGTGGCCACTGTGAACGGCAATATCCCCCGTCACCAGCCCAACTTCATCTTTCAGGCGACGCCTCAGTTCGAAACCAAGCGCTTTACGGTCGGCTTCAACCTGGTCGGGAATACCAAGAGCTTTACCCAGGATACCAATCAGCTCGTGATGCCCGCCTATACCGTGGTCAATACGTTCCTACAGGTGCGGCCGACCGAGCGTGTGCAGGTGATGGTGAACGTCAACAACATGTTCGACAAGATCGGCTTGATCGAAGTCACGCAGGGGTCGGTGCCCGTGAACGGCATCGGATCGGCTCGCTCGACCAATGGCCGGACCATTTCGGCCGCCCTTAGCATGGCCTTCTGATCTGCTGGCAACCGCGGCGCAGCGCGTCGCGGCTGCCCTGCTTGCACGACGGACGCCGGCGTCAACGGCGGCGGCGCTGTTTCCCGATCGGCTGGTCCACTTCCCACAGAAAGTCCTTAGATGTTCAAATCCATGAAGATCCCGAGAAAGCTGGCGCTCTCGTTTTTGATCGTCTGTATCTCGGCAGCAGCGATGATGGGGGTGTTCTTCACAAACATCACGGCAATCCGGAACGCGTCCGACGGCAACAATCTCAGCCAGAATATTCATGCCAAGACGTTGACGCTCGAAACTTCGGTGCTGCGCCAGAACAGCCAGTTGCGCGGTTTTCTCGTCACAGCCGATCCGACCTACCTCAAATCCTATACGGAAGGGCAGAGCGATTACGACGCTGCGTCGGGCGAGCTTGAAACGCTGCTGACCGAACCGGCGCTGCGTGCCGCGCTGCTCAAATCGCGCGCGGCGACGCTCGACTGGCGCAAGGCCTGGGGTGACCGTCTGATCGCGCTCGTCAAGGCAGGCCAGCGTGAGCGTGCCGAGGCTTACGTTCGTGCAGCGGGCAAAGCGGTGCTGACGACCGCCGCCGTTCTGCCGTTGCGCGATATTCGCGATGCGGAAGCCGCGCTGATCGAGAAGAATTCCGCCAGCCAGCAGAGCGCAATTTCGTCTGCCGTGACCGTGCTGGTGATTGGCGGAATCGCGTTGATCGCGATCGCCGTCGCGCTCGCTTTCGTGCTCAGCCGATTGATTGCGCAGCCGGTATCGCGGCTGACCAAGACGATGGCGGATCTCGCCGCGGGCAAGAACGATCTTGCGGTCCCCGATCTCGACCGGAGCGACGAATTGGGCGACATGGCGCGGGCCGTGCTCGTGTTTCGCGATGCAGCGGTCGCCAAGGAAGCCGCCGACCGGGACGCCGCGCGCGCCGAGGCGGAACAGCAGATGGTGGTCGACACCGTCTCTGCGCACTTGTCGGAGGTCGCAGAGGGTAATCTCACCGCCGAGATCACGCGCGACTTCCCGAGCACGTATGCTGCGGTGAAAACCAATTTCAACGCGGCGGTGATCGCGTTGCGCGAACTGATCTCCTCGGTGCGGGAATCGACCAGCTCAATCCGCACCGGGTCTGTCGAGATCGCGCAGGCATCGGAGGATCTTGCCCGCCGGACCGAAAGCAACGCTGCGAACCTCGAAGAAACGTCGGCTGCCGTCATCCAGATGGACGGCCGCCTGAAGAATACCGCCGAGGCCGCCAACCGCACCGCCGAACGCGCGAACGGCACGATGGCCAGCGTGGCCGACGGTCGCTCCACCGCCGATCACGCGGTGCAGGCGATGAGCCGGGTCTCCGAGAGCGCCAAGGGGATCGACAGCGTGATCGAGGGGCTCGACAAGATCGCGTTCCAGACGCGTGTGCTGGCGATGAACGCCGCGGTCGAGGCCGGGCGGGCGGGGGACGCTGGCCGCGGTTTCGCCGTCGTCGCCGATCTCGTCTCGGCCTTGGCGATGCGCGCCGAGGAGGAAGCCGGTCGCGCGCGCGATCAGTTGAGCGCCACCCAGACCGACATCGTCACCGCGGTCGAGGCCGTGCATAAAGTCGATGCCGCGCTGGCCGACATTACGACGGGCGTGAGCGACGTGAACCAGCTGCTCGGTGCAATCGCGACCGACAACCAGGCGCAGTCCAGTGCGATTACGCAAATCAGCGCGGCGATCTCGACGATGGACCACGCGACGCAGCAAAATGCGGCGATGGTCGAGGAGACATCGGCTGCGGCGCGCAACCTCGCCACCGAAGTCAATGGCCTGTCCGAGCACGCGGCGCGTTTCAATGTCGGCAGCAATGCGGCGAGCGCTGTCAAACACTCTAGTCGGGCGCGCTTCGACGGACCGCTGAAGCAGCTGCCGGCGGCGGCGGTGGCCAAGTTGGTCCGTCCCGCGGCCGGGGCGGACGATTGGCAGTCCTTCTGATCTCGGTCTCGCGTCACGCCTTCGCCCACCGTGGCGCCGCCAGGGAACCGATATGAACAGCAGTGCGTCATCGCCCGAACGCGGGCCGTTGTGGCGGTATGCCGAGGTTGCCCGCACCTTGGGGTCGCCGTTCGTGGCGGCGGTGCTCGAAGCCGGCGAGCGCCAGTTGGCCCGCGCACCGCGCACGGCGGCGCTGATCCGCCACTGGCCCGGCGACTGCGGTCGCGACGCGGTGGCGATGCGGTTCAACGCCGCGCTCCATGCGATCGCCCGGGCCGGCCGACAGCCGGCGCTCAGCGCGCTTTATACCCAGCAGCATGACGATTTTGACGGGTCTATCGGCGCTGCGATGGCGGCCTCGGACGATGTCATCGCGACGTCGATGCTGGACACGCCCCAGACCAACGAAGTCGGGCGATCCGCCGCGATCGCCGCGGCGCTCATGGTGGTGCGACAGCAATTCGGCCTGCCGTTCGAATTGCTCGAGATCGGCTCGAGTTGCGGCCTCAATCTCAACCTCGGCCATTATGCCTACCGGCTCGGGGGCATTTCGGCCGGAGCCGGCGGCTGCTCGGTCCAGATTGCGCCGACATGGTCGGGCGGGGACCCGCCTTGGGCGCCGATCGAAGTCGTCACGGCACGCGGTGTGGATCTCAATCCGCTCAAGACGAGCGATCCGGGCACGCGGGATCGGTTGCTGTCCTATGTGTGGGCCGACCAGCCGCATCGCGCGCAGCGGCTGAAATCCGCGCTGGCGCTGGCGCTGCGCCATCCGCCGCATATCGACCAAGCCAATGCCGTGCCCTGGCTGGCCGCGCGGCTGGAGGACGAGCACGCCGCCGGGCAGTGTCGTGTGATCTTTCATTCGATGGTGTTGCAATATCTTACCGAACGGGACCGACATCTCGTCACGAGCACGATCAGCCAGGCCGGTGCGCGGGCCAGCGTCGACAGGCCTTTGGCGTGGATCAGTTTTGAATGGGCGCCGCTGCGCGACGAAGTGCACCTGTGCCTGACGTGCTGGCCGGGTGGTCAGACGCGCCTGTTGGCGACGTGTCATGCTTATGGCGAGTGGATCGACTGGCGGACGTGAAGCGCCAGCTCGTGTGCCCTCGAGGGGCAGATCAAATCGAGTATCGCTCCCGAATATATTTTATACCGACAGTAATTCTACAATATTCAGGAAAAGTAAATTTTATGGTTAATTAATTCATCAGATTGGGAGGAATTATATGAGTCGGTTGTTCGTGGGCAGTGCGATATGCGACATCAGTGCGCAGGGAAATGTTACGCTTCCGGTATCATTCTGCATCACCATAACGTCCCGCAAAGCGAACGATGCTCTCTTCGTCTGCCTGCACGCGACAGCGGATCATCTCGTCGTCGATGATGAAAGCGGCATCGAGGGGCGCGTGGGACGTTTCCAGCGCCGCCGCATTGCCGAGGGCGGGATCTCTCAGACGGACCAGCTCGCCGATTTGCGGCGCGATCTCGGGTTCGCTGCACCCGCGTGGCTCAACGGTAAGGGGCAGATCGCCATCGCGCCGTGGCTGAATCCGCGCCACAAAGAAGCGCATCGCGCGCTTGTCGTGGGCATGGGCGACAGTTTCGAAATCTGGGATCTGGAACAGATCCTGTCGGGCCAACACGACGAGTTGCGCCTGCTCGCCACGCTTCATCTCGACCTGGCTGCTGCCAGCAATCCCAAAGGAAACGGCCATGAAATTTCTTTGCGCTCTGTCGGGCCACGTCGTCGCAAGCACATCGCTCGAGAACCAGGGCTTCCGGTTTACGCGATGCAGCCGATGCTGCCGCGACATGATTCGATCATCGACGGCGCCTGACGCACAGTGGAAGTGCGTTCCCGACGGCTTTCAAGTCGCGTGGCGCAATGTCGATCTGGCGGTATTCCAGCATCGCTCGCGCATCTCGGCCGCGCTGGATCGGGTGCGGCAAACCACCACCGGCGTGGCAGACGCCGCAAGTGTCGGCTGCGTGGTCGTCTGCTGGCGCGCGCTCCATCTGCTGCAGCGCGGTCGATCGGGGATGCGACAGCGCTCCGACACCGTGCTTGCGGCAACCCGGCGCGTCATACGCCTTGGTCCGCTGAAGCCATCCAAGCGAAGCTGGCAGGTGACGGTACGGATCACGGTCGCCCAAGATACGGTATCCGCCCCGCAAGCTTTGGCGGCGTAACCGGAAGCGGGTTCCGGTGTCGACGTGAACCGCGCCCCATTTCGCGCAGGTGCTGGGGTGTGCGTTTTGCCGCCCCAGCGTTGGTGCCGGCTGTCGCATAAGAGTGCTCGTCGGCGTCGGCGGGCGGGATATCGCCGGCGGCTCCAGCAGCCAATGATGGGCGGACCAGTCGACCGGTACGAGCGTCGCATATTCGATCGCTTCGAAGAATCGTCGACGTTTGGTTTCAGAAATGGCGAATCAGGCGATCACCAACGGGTGGGGAGCGTTGCGCATCGTCGCAAAAAGCGTCGCCAGACCTGCTCGATCGAGGGGGCGGCTGATGATGTAGCCCTGGATCGTGTCGCAGCCAGCCGCAACCGAGAAATCAAACTGTTCTGCCGTCTCGACCCCTTCGACCGTCGTCGACATGCCGAGGCACTTGGCCATCGTGATGATCGCCCGAACGATCGCCGCGCTCTCCGCGTCATACGGCAATTGGCGCACGAAAGACTGGTCGATCTTGATCCGGTCGAAGGGGAATTTCCGCAGATAGCTCAGCGACGAATACCCGGTCCCAAAATCATCGATGGAGACGTGCACGCCGAGGGCTCTGAGCTCGTTCAACGTCTCGAGCGTCCCGTCTTCTTCGGACAGCAAGACGCTCTCGGTAATCTCCAGCTCGAGGCGTTCAGGCGAGAGCCCGGCGGAATGCAGCGCTGCGACGACCAAGGGAACAAGCGAGCGCTCGCGAAATTGGGCAGGTGACAGATTGACCGCGACGCCGATCTCATCCGGCCATGTCGCGGCCTCCGCACACGCCGTGTTCAAGACCCAATTCCCCAGCGGCACGATGAGACCTGTCTCCTCGGCGATGCCGATGAAGTCGAACGGGAGCACCAGGCCACGGTCCGGGTGGTTCCAGCGCACGAGCGCCTCGACCGACCGAATGCGGCCGCTCGTGGCGTCCGCCAACGGCTGGTAATGCAGTTCGAGCTGCCGTTCATTTAGCGCGCGCCGCAACCCGGTCTCGATCGCGCGACGCTCCCGCATCTTCGCGTCGAGCGAGACATCGTAACGGTGGACGGTACCCCTGCCGTCTGCCTTGGCGGCGTGCAGGGCGAGATCTGCGTTGTGCATCAACTCCGCGGGATCGTCGCCGTCGTCCGGGGCGATCGCGATCCCGATACTGGCGCCGAGATGAAGTGGTTGCCCATCGAGCAGGAAGGGGTTTGCCGCGACGATCTTGACGATGCGCGCGGCCAACGCGGCTGCTGCATTGGCCTCCTCGGCGTTGATCTGCAAAATCGCGAATTCGTCGCCCCCCAGGCGAGCCAGCACATCGTCCGCGCGCAGGGTCGATTGCAGGCGGTCGGCGACCATCCGCAGCACGATGTCGCCCGCGGCGTGGCCCAGCGCATCATTGACTGCTTTGAAGCGATCAAGATTGAGCATCAGCACGGCTCCGCCCTGATCGCGCTCGCGCCGCGACGCTGTGTGGACGGCGAGAAGATCGAAAAACCGGGTACGGTTGGCAAGGCCGGTCAAGGGATCGCTAAACGCGAGCAGCTGCAGCTTGGCTTCGGTCTTCAGGCGCTCGCGTTGATCCCGGACCGCGATCACGGTCTGGATCTTGTGTCCGACGGCTACCACACGCCGCAGGACGCGGACCGGGATTTCCAGTCCGTCGACGCCGATAAGGTTCAGCTCCCGCTCCTCGCGCTCCGGCAGGCTGGAGACATCGAGGCCGGGCAGCAGCGAACTGACGAAGCTACCAGTCAAGGTACCCGGTACGTGGCCGGACAGCGCCTCATGTTCAGGCCAATGCCGATGCCGCGGCGCGCCGCCTGATCGCCCGGCTGGACGATGGCGCTTTCACCTATGCGATGGACGACGGTGCGGTCGTCAGGGTCGCCATCTGGATCGATCGCGCAAGCAGGACCATGACGATCGACTTCGCCGGAACCAGCGAGCAGCGGCCGAACAACTTTAACGCGCCGGTCTCTATCGTTCGCGCCGCTGTGCTATACGTCCTGCGCGTGCTGATCGACACCGAGGTGCCGCTCAACGATGGCTGCCTGCGCGGCGTGACGATCCGCGTGCCGGAAGGGTCGATGCTCAATCCGCGCTTCCCGGCGGCTGTGGTGGCAGGCAATGTCGAGACCAGCCAGGTCGTCACCGACGCGCTATTCGGGGCGCTGGGGGCAATGGCGGCGAGCCAGGGGACGATGAACAACTTCACCTTTGGCGACGCCACCTACCAATACTACGAGACGATCGCCGGAGGATCGGGGGCCGGCCCGGGCTATGACGGCACGGCGGTGATCCAGACGCACATGACCAACAGCCGCCTGACCGACCCCGAAATCTTCGAGACGCGCTTTCCGGTGCTGCTCGAAGCGTTCGCGATCCGCCCGGGTTCGGGCGGTGCAGGGGCGCATAAAGGCGGTGACGGGGGGCTGCGGCGCGTTCGGTTCCTGTCCGATATGACCGCCTGCATCCTCGCCAATCGCCGCCGCGTGCCGCCGTTCGGACTGCATGGCGGGTCGGCGGGCGCCGTGGGCACTGCGCGCGTCGAGCGCAGCGACGGATCGATCGATCGCCTCGGATCGACGGCAAAGGTGGACATGCGGGCGGGAGACGTGTTCGTCATCGAAACGCCTGGCGGCGGCGGATTCGGAGGCGATTGAATGCTTGTTCTGGCCGGGATCGCGGTGATCGTCGCGGGCTTCCTGTTGCGCTTCAACCCGTTGCTGGTCGTGGCGGTCTCGGCACTGGTCACCGGCCTTGCCGCGGGAATCGCTCCGCTCGCGATCCTCGCTGCGTTCGGCAAGGCGTTCAACGCCAACCGCTTCGTCAGCGCGATTTATATCGTCTTGCCCGTCATCGGCCTGCTCGAACGCCATGGCCTGCAGGAGCGCGCGCGCGGCGTGATCGCGGCATTGCGGGGCGCGACGGTCGGGCGGTTGCTGATCGGCTATCTCGTGTTCCGGCAGATCACGTCCGCGCTTGGCCTGACCTCGATCGCCGGACCGGCGCAGAGCGTACGCCCGCTGGTCGCGCCGATGGCCGAGGCGGCGGCGGAGCGGCAAGGCGTCGCGCCGGGCGGCGACGCGATCCCCGCGCTGGCCGCCGCGACCGACAATATCGGACTGTTCTTCGGCGAGGATATCTTCATTGCAATTGGATCGATCTTGCTGATGAAGGGAGTGCTGGAGGGCTATGGCATCGTCATCCAGCCGCTGCATCTGTCGCTCTGGGCGATCCCGACGGCGGTCGCGGCGCTGATGATCCATGGGGGCCGCCTGTGGTGGCTCGACCGCCGCCTGGCGCGTGGCACATGATCGGCACGAATTTCATCTACACCGTTGCCGGGCTGATGTTCGCGATGTTCGCATGGCTGAGCGCGACCGATCGCAGCAATCCGAAGCGGTTCGGCAGCGCCTGTTTCTACGCCTTGCTTGCGGTCAGCTTCACAATCGGTGACCGGATCGGCGATATCGGGAATGGTGTCCTCGTCCTTGGCCTCGTCGCAATCGCGGGCACTGGAGCGATGGGACGCGGCGCGCGCGGCACCACCGGCGCGGTCGAGCGACAGGCGGACGCGACCACGCGCGGCAATCGGCTGTTCCTGCCCGCTCTGGTCATTCCCGCGACGGCTATGCTGGGCACCCTTGCCTTCAAGGCCATGCCCGCGCTGGTCGATCCCAAGCAAATCACGCTGGTGGCCCTCACGTGCGGCGTCCTGCTCGCGCTGGCGATCGGGTACGCCTGGTTCCGGCCGAGCCCCGCCACGCCGTTTGCCGAGGGGCTGCGGCTGATGGATGGTGTCGGCTGGGCGGCGGTGCTGCCGCAAATGCTGGCGAGCCTCGGCGCGGTGTTCGCGCTCGCCGGTGTTGGGCACGTCGTCGGCGGTATTGCCGGCGCCGCGATCCCCGAGGGCAGCTTGATCGGCGCGGTGCTCGTCTACGCGCTTGGCATGGCGGCCTTCACGATGGTGATGGGCAATGCCTTCGCGGCCTTTCCGGTGATGTTCGCGGCGGTCGCGATGCCGCTGCTGATCGGCCGCCATCACGGCGACCCGGCAGTCATCGCCGCAATCGGCATGCTCGCCGGGTTTTGCGGCACGCTGATGACGCCGATGGCGGCGAACTTCAATCTTGTGCCCGCCGCCCTGCTCGACCTGAAAGACAAGGGCGCGGTGATCCGCGCGCAGGTGCCGACCGCGCTGCCGCTCTTGGTAGTCAATATCGCATTGCTCTACTGGCTGGGATTTCGCTGATGCTCGATGCTGCCACCGCCGAGCGGTTCGCCACGCTGACGCTTGGCCATTTGACGCGCGAATGGCCTTACAAGCTCGATCAGGTCCTCAACGGCCCGGCCGATCTCGCGCTCCCCGCGACGCTGCACCCGATCTTCCATGGGAGCTTCGATTGGCACAGTTGCGTCCATGGCTGGTGGCAAGTGATGCGGCTCGCCCGCCTGTTCCCTACGATGGACCAGGCAGCCGCGATCGAAGCGTTGGCGGATCGGATGCTGGTGCCGCACCGCGTGGCGGGCGAGGTCGCCTATCTCGATCGACCGATGACCGGCGGGTTCGAACGCCCGTACGGCTGGGGCTGGCTGCTGGCGTTGCATGACGAGCTCGCGTTGCGCCCCGATCGGCCATGGGCCGCGGCGCTGGAGCCGCTTGCGCGGGCCTTCGCCGCGCGCTTTGCCGCCTATTTGCCCAAGCTCTTGTATCCCGTGCGTAGCGGCAAGCATGACAGTACGGCCTTCGCGCTGATTCACGCGTTGCGGTGGGCGCGAACGCATGACGCGGCCCTTGTCGGGGTGATCGAGGCGCGATCAAGACTTTGGTTCGGTGCGGACCGCGCGGCGCACCCATGGGAGCCGAGCGGCGAGGACTTCCTGTCCGCGACTTTGTGTGAAGCGGTCTTGATGCAGGACGTGCTCGGCGCGGATTTTCTGGCGTGGCTCGGCGCCTTCCTGCCGCATCCCTACGGCGCACCGACCGCTTGCTTGCGCACGCCGGCCGTCGTCACCGATCGCAGCGACGGTCGCCTCGCCCATCTCGACGGCCTGAACCTCGCGCGGGCTTGGTGCTGGCAGCGCCTCGCCGACGATCTGCCCGAGCCAACGTCGGCCCGCGTGATCGCCCACGCACACCTCCAAGCCGCGCTGCCCCATCTCGCGGACGATTATATGGGTGAGCATTGGCTAGCGACGTTCGCGCTTCTTGCGATGACGGACTGACGCAACGGTTTGATCGACGACGCGATGCGCAAACCGGTAAAACGGAACGGCGGTAAAACCCGCTGCTTGCGCTGCTTGGGAGAGGATTGCCGGAGATCAGCTTTATCCAGCCGAAAATGTAGCGCAATCGTGCTAAACTAATATGCGCTGGGTGACCGACTATCTTGTGGTCCGACGCCCCTAGTATATCGCTCCAAACTCCCGATCTGAACGAACGGCCGGTTTTGGGGAGCGCTGACGCGGCGCGGGACGTCCGCCATTGGGTCCGATTGGTCTTCAGCCACCGCAATCGCAACCGACTGACCTGCACACCTAAATGTTACCCGTGGCGTTACCCCGCGAGGTAAAACAACTCCACCCGATCACTCTAACGTTATGAAGGTATGGTGGACGCACTTGGGCTCGAACCAAGGACCCGCTGATTAAGAGTCAGCTGCTCTACCAACTGAGCTATGCGTCCATATCGCGGCGATCTGCGAGGCGCTTGGTGGCGCGACCGCTGCGGGAGGCGGTCGATTAGCAGCGTCGCCGCGCGATGCAAACCCTTTTTGTGCAGAGCGGCAAAAAAACTACCAGCGCACCGGCGAACGGCGATTGGTCCGGTCGATCGACATCAGAATCCCGAGGCACAGCATGAAGGTCATCTGGCTCGATCCGCCGTTGCTGATCAGCGGCAGCGGCACGCCGACCACCGGCGCCATCCCCATCACCATCGCCATGTTGATCGAAACATAATAGAAGATCGTCGCGGCAAGCCCGGCCGCGGTCAGCTTGGCGAAGCGCGATTGCGCCTGCATCGCGGTCGACAGACCCCATTGCACGATCACGAGGAACGCGATGATCAGCAACACGCCGCCGACCAGCCCCCATTCCTCCATCATCGTCGCGAGCGCGAAATCGGTATGCCCCTCGGGCAGGTAATCGAGATGGCTTTGCGTACCGTTGAGGAAGCCTTTGCCGAAGATCCCGCCCGATCCGATCGCGATCTTCGACTGGCTGATATGGTAGCCGATCCCGAGCGGATCGCTTTCGGGGTCGAGAAACACCAGGATGCGGTTGCGCTGATAGCCGTGCAGCACGAAATTGACCGCGAGCGGAACCGCCGCGCCGAGCGCGAGCGCGCCGCCGATGAACAGGCGGAGCGGCACGCCTGCGAGGAACATCACGGTGATGCCGCCGATCATGATCATCAATGCGGTACCGAGGTCGGGTTGCTTCATCACCAGCGCCGCAGGAACCAGGATCAGCAGCGCCGCGGGCCAGATCGCGCCGAAGCGCCGCGTCTCGTTGGGCGGCAGCAGATCGTAGAATTTGGCGCAGGTCAGCACGATGCACGGCTTCATCAGCTCGGACGGCTGGAGCCGGAAGCCGATCCCGAGATCGAGCCAGCGCTGTCCGCCGCCGCGGATCGCACCGACGAGTTCGACGAGCACGAGCATCACGCACAGCGCGCCATAAGCAGGGAGCGCGGCATTGCTCCACACCCGCTCAGGGATGCGCGACAGCACGATCGCGCCGCTGAGGAAGACGAAGAAGCGGATGCCTTGCGACAGCGCCCAGGGGCGAATGCTGCCGCCCGCCGCCGAATAGAGCACGAGCGAATCGAAACAGCCGATCGCGAGGACGAGCAGCAGAATCTTCCACGGCAATTGCGCGAGCGGGGCAGGGACGAAACTCAGACCGCTCATGGGACATCCCGCTCGGTGGTGCCGTCCTCGGCGACGGTGTTGCCGTGCGCGGCGGTGTTGGCGAGCTCTTCTGCGGTCGCGACGTCGGCCGCCGCGGCGGCTTGCACCGCGGGCGCGTCGGTCGGGGCGCTCGCACCGAATTCGGTCTGCGCGCCGACCGCGAGCGGCGGCGCGTTGGCGGCGGCGCGGTAGGCCGCGGTCTCGGCCGCCATGCGCGTGCGGATGTCGCCACCCCAAGTCGCCTCGCCCTCGATCAGCGACGTCATCGCGCGATCGCGATCGAACAGATATGTCATGATGTCGCGTGCGATCGCGGGCGTATCGAGATTGCGCACGGTATGGCCGCCATGTTCGAGCACGACGGCGATCGCGTAGCGCGGCTTGTCGTGCGGCGCGAAGCCCTGGAACAGCGCGTGATCGCGCATCTTGAAGGGAAGTTGGCCATTCTTGAGCACGCCGCCCGCGCGCTCGGCCATGGTGATCCGGCGGACCTGCGCGGTCCCCGTCTTGCCCGCAAGCGCGACGCCCGGAATGAGCATCCGCGCCGCGCCGCCGGTCCCGCCGCCATTGACCACGCCCCACATCGCCTGGTGGATCGTATCGAGATGCTCGGGCGCGAACGGCAGGGCAGGGGCGCCGTGGCGGACATCCGCCGCAAGGATGCTCGGCTGGAGCGCGCGACCCGAGGCGAGCCGCGACGCCATCACCGCGAGCTGAAGCGGATTGGAGAGCACATAGCCCTGGCCGATCGACGCATTGAGCGAATCGGCGACGGTCCATTGCTGCTTGTAGCGGCGCAGCTTCCACGCCGTATCGGGGACGGTGCCATAGCGCTGGCTGTTGAACGGCAGCTCGAACTTCTGCCCGAGCCCGAGCGACCGCGCGACCGGGGCGACATGATCGTAGCCGAGCCGGCGGATCATCTCGTAGAAATAGATGTCGCAGCTCTGCATGATCGCGTTCTTGAGATCGAGCGCGCCGTGCCCGCTCTTCTTGTGGCAATGGAACACGCCCGTGCCGACGCGCAGCGCGCCCGAGCAGACGACGCGGTCCGACGCCGGCACGCCCGCACCGAGCAGCGCGAGCCCGTTCATCGGCTTGACGGTCGAGCCCGGCGGGTAGAGCCCCTGCAGCACTTTGTTCATCAAGGGCACGTGGTCGTTTTCCGACAGCATCTTCCATTCGAGATGGCTGATCCCGTCGGAGAAATTGTTGGGATCATAGGCTGGCATCGACACCATCGCGAGCATCTCGCCCGTGAGGCAGTCGATCACCACCACCGAGCCCGACTGCGTGCCGAGCCGGCGTGCGGCATAGTCCTGCAGCCCGGCATCGATCGTCAGGCGCGCGTTCGCACCGGGCTGATCGGGCCTGGTGGCGAGCTCTGCGACGAGCTTGCCGCGCGCAGTGACCTCGACACGCTTCTGCCCGGCGACGCCGCGCAGCTGCTTCTCGAGCGTCTTTTCGAGGCCGTCCTTGCCGAGCTTGAAGCCCGGCGTGACCATCAGTTGGTCGCGCGTCTGCTTATATTGTTCGGCCGAAGCCGCGCCGACATAGCCTGTCAGATGCGCGACCGCCGCGCCTGCGGGATAGCTGCGCGAGAAGCCGCGCGTCGGGGCGACGCCGGGCAGCTCGGGCAACCGCACGCTGACCGCGGCAAAGCGCTCCCAGTCGAGATTTTCGGCGACCTGAACGGGCTGGAACCCAGCGGCATGTTCGAGATCGGCGACGAGCCGGTCCATTTCCTCGGGCGGCAGCTTGAGCAGGTCGCGCAGCAGCGCGAGGACATGGTCCTTGTTCTCGAGCCGGTCGGGGATGATGTCGACGCGGAAATCGGTGCGGTTGTTGGCGATCGGCGCGCCGTGGCGATCGACGATCCAGCCGCGGCGCGGCGGCACCAGCGTCATGTTGACGCGGTTGCTCTCCGACTTGAGCGTATATTGCTCGTTCTCGACCACCGCGAGCCACGTCATCCGCCCGGCGAGCGCAAGGCCGAACACGCCCTGCGCCGCGCCGAGCATCACGGTGCGCCGCGAGAAGCTGTAGCTTTGCGCCGCCTCGGTCGCGACGCGGCCGCTCGGGCGAAAGGCGCCGCCGCTCACATCTCCTCCTCGTCGTCGCCGAGCAGCGTGCACAGCCGGACCACCAGCGGGAACAACAGGATCGACACCGCGATCTGCAGCATCAGCCCGGTATCGACATGCGCGCCGATCGGCGATGCGACCAGACGCCCGAGGAGCAGGCAGAAGGCGATCGCGCCCGCCGCGATCAGCCAGTCCTGCCAAAAATCGCGATAGACGATGCGCTGGTCGATCAGGTCGATCATGAACAGGCACAACGTCCAGAACAGCATCGCGTTGCCGAGCGGTTGCCCGCTGAGCAGATCATCGAAGAAACCGAGCGGCAGCGGCGCCCAGATGCGCAGGCTCTCGGGTTTCGTGAGCCGCCAACCGAGCAGCATCAACAAGCCGAACGGCGGCAGCACCGGGAAACTTGCGACCATCGGCCACAGCGTCAGCGCCGAGCCGATCGCGACGGTCATCGCGGGCACGAACCGGCGGAAGCTCTGGTCGGGGACCTCGTCGAAGGGGCCGCGGGCTTGCCTCATCGCGCGCTCACGGCTTCTTCTTGGGCGGCCGCGGCGTGGCCGTCGCCTTGGGCTGCGGCGCGGGGACTGGGATCGGCGGCGCGGGCGGCATGAAAGCGCGCTGGACGAGCGCATAATCGACCGTATCGGCCTGCGTGAACGCGCGCGCGATCGAGGCATCTCGTCCACGTCGCAGGACGCGCGCGACGGGGACGTCGGGCGGATAGATGCCGCCTGTTCCCGAGGTCACGAACACATCGCCCGGCGCGAAATCGGTCGTCGCCGAAGCGACCGACTTGACGTCGATCAGCCCGTCGCCGCGTCCGGTCGCGAGCGCGGGCACGCCGTCGCGCGTGCGACGCACCGGCACGACGCTTTCCGGGTCGCTCAGCAAGAGCACGCGCGCGCTGTTCGGCCCGGACTCGAGCACACGGCCGATCAGCCCCTCGGGCCCGCGCACCGGCTGGCCGCTTGCGACGCCCTGCCACGATCCAGCGTTGAGCACGGCAACGCGGCGCGTGCTCGACGCCGACGAGCTGACGAGCCGCGCGGTGACGACGGGATCCGATACCCGCTCGCGGACTTGGAGCAAGGCGAGCAGGCGGCGGTTCTCATAGGAGAGCGAGCGCGCGCGCAGGAACAGCACATGCTGCGCGGCAAGCTGCTTGCGCAGCGCGGCGTTCTGATCGTGCACCGCGAAATAGCTGCCGATCCCGCCGGGAATCGCGCCGATCCCGCGGCCGATGCCCGCCAGTCCCGAGGACAGCGGGGTGCTCACTTCGGCAACGCTCGCGCGCAGTGCTGCAAAGGCGACGGGGTCCAAAGTCGACAAGGCAAGCAGCACCGCCCCGACGAGCGACCCCGCTACGGCGACGACATATCCTGCAAAAAGGCTGTATTGCGCCCGCCGCGAAAACCCCGGACGCCGATTGCGAGGCGGCGCCATCATACCCCCATCAAAAAGCCCGAGGGCCAGTAAAAACCTTGTTTCGCCTTACGCGATGTGCTGCGCCCTGAGTAGGGTCAATCCCTCGGCCCAGGCCGCGCAAGCGCTCACTTCACCGCGTCACGCGCTGTGGAGGACACCGCGATAGACCGGATCCTCGAGCGCGCGGCCGGTGCCGAGCGCGACGCAGGTGAGGGGGTCGTCGGCGATCGTGACGGGCAGGCCGGTCTCGTCGCGCAGCACTTCGTCGATGCCCTTGAGCAGCGCGCCGCCACCGGTGAGCACGATGCCCTGGTCTACGATGTCGGCGGCGAGCTCGGGCGCAGTGTTCTCGAGCGCGATGCGGACGCCCTCGACGATCTGGCCGACGGGCTCGGAGAGCGCTTCGGCGATCTGGCCCTGGTTGATCTGGATTTCCTTGGGAACGCCGTTGACGAGATCGCGGCCCTTGACGTGGATCGTCAGACCGATGCCGTCCGCCGGCGGCTTGGCGACGCCGACTTCCTGCTTGATCCGCTCGGCGGTCGCATCGCCGATCAGGAGGTTATGGTTGCGACGGACGTAGGAGACGATCGCCTCGTCCATCTTGTCGCCGCCGACGCGCACCGAAGTGGTGTAAGCAAGGCCGCGCAGCGAAAGCACGGCGACTTCGGTCGTGCCGCCGCCAATGTCGACGACCATCGAGCCGATCGGCTCGGTGACGGGCATGTCGGCGCCGATCGCGGCGGCCATCGGCTCCTCGATCAGCCAGACCTGGCTGGCACCGGCGTTCGACGCGGCATCGCGGATCGCGCGGCGCTCGACCGAGGTCGACCCCGACGGCACGCAGATCACGATCTGCGGCCAGCGCATGAAGCGGCGTTGCCCGCCATGCACCTTGTGGATGAAGTGCTTGATCATCTGCTCGGCGACGTCGATGTCGGCGATGACGCCGTCGCGTAAGGGGCGGATCGCCTGGATGCTGTCGGGGGTCTTGCCCATCATCAGCTTGGCGTCGTCGCCGACGGCCTTGACGCGCTTGACCCCGTTCAAGGTTTCGACCGCGACGACCGACGGTTCGTTGAGCACGATGCCCTTGCCGCGCAGATAGACCACCGTGTTGGCGGTCCCCAGATCGATCGCCATGTCATGGGAGGAAAAGCGGAAGAGATTCGAGAAAAAGCCCATGGATCGTTCCGTTTCACGCCGGACTTAGTGAACTGCCGACAGGTCGCACAATATCGTGACGTCGCTTACAACCAAGGCGTTCAGCGCGGCGGTGAAACCGCTCTGATACGTGGTGGAATGCGGGTCGCGGGAGGCCTGCGATTGGGCTAGAGCCTGCACCATGTCAATACGCCGCCTGCCCGAACATCTCGTCAATCGTATCGCTGCCGGTGAAGTGGTCGAAAGGCCCGCCAGCGCGTTGAAGGAGCTGGTCGAAAATGCGGTCGACGCCGGCGCGACGCGCATCGCTGTGCGCCTGGCGGGCGGGGGAACCGACCTTGTCGAGGTAACCGACGACGGCTGCGGCATGACGCCCGAAGACATGGCGCTCGCGCTCGAGCGGCACGCCACTTCGAAGCTTCCCGACGAGGCAATCGAAAACGTCAGCACGCTCGGTTTTCGCGGCGAGGCGTTGCCCTCGATCGCGAGCGTCGCGCGGATGACACTCGAGAGCCGCGTGCGCGGTGAAGAGGGCTGGGCGCGGGTGGTCGACAATGGCGTGGTCGTATCGGAAGGACCGGCGGCGATTCCCCCGGGGACGCGCGTGCGTGTCGAGGGCCTCTTCGGGCGCGTACCCGCGCGGCGCAAGTTCCTGCGCTCGCCGCGCAGCGAATTCGCCGCGTGCCTCGACGTGGTCAAGCGGCTCGCGATGGCGCGGCCCGATATCGGCTTCTCGGTCGAGCATGACGGGCGGCGCTCGCTCGGCGTGACCGGCGGCGAGACGCTCCCCGACCGCGTCGCTGCGCTGACCGATCGCGGGCTGGTCGACAATGGGGTGGGGATCGATTTCGTCCGCGAGGGGATCGGGCTGGGCGGGATCGCCGGGCTGCCGACCTTCAACCGCGGCGTCGCGGACCATCAATATCTGTTCGTCAACGGGCGGCCGGTGAAGGATCGGCTGCTGATCGGCGCGATTCGCGGGGCGTATGCCGAGATGATGCCGCGCGACCGGCATGCCGTGGTGGCGCTGTTTCTCGACGTTCCGCCCGACGCGGTCGATGTCAACGTCCATCCGGCGAAGACAGAGGTGCGGTTTCGTGATCCGGCGATGGTGCGCGGACTGATCGTCAGTGGCTTGCGGCGGGCCTTGGACGAGGCGGGACATCGCAGCCAGTCGGCCCCCGAAAGCGCGCTAGCTGCCTGGACGCAAGAGCAAAGCCCTTCCCCTTCAGGGGAGGGGTTGGGGTGGGGCCGTGTGCCACAAGACGAGGCGCCTGCTTTTTGGTCAGCCGTCCCCACCCCCAACCCCTCCCCTGAAGGGGAGCGGCTTTCACTGGATCAGCGTTCGTACGCGCTCAACGAGCGCCGCAGTGTCTTCACCCCGCCGCCGCAGGCGCGCGCCGAACCCGCCTACGCACCACCGCCCGAAACGATCGACTTCCCGCTCGGCGTCGCCCGCGGCCAAGTCGCGAAAACCTATATCGTCGCCGAAAGCCCAGACGGGCTGATCCTCGTCGATCAGCACGCCGCGCACGAACGGCTCGTGCTCGAACGCATGCGCAAGGCGATGGCGAGCGGCGGCGTCTCCTCGCAGGCGCTGCTCCTCCCCGAAGTGATCGAACTCGACGAACCCGCGTGCGATCGGCTCGAAGCGCGCGCGGCCGAGCTCAGCGAATTCGGCCTCGATCTCGACCGCTTCGGCCCGCATGCGATGCTGGTGCGCGGCGTGCCCGCGATGCTCGGGCAGAGCGACGTGACCGGGCTCGTCACCGATCTCGCCGACGAACTCGCCGCGTTCGACGAGGCGCTGTCGCTGCGCGAACGGCTCGACCATGTCGCAGCGACGATGGCGTGCCACGGCTCGGTCCGCGCCGGGCGGATCCTGTCGGTTGCCGAGATGAACGCGCTCCTCCGCGAAATGGAAGTCACCCCGCATTCTGGGCAGTGCAACCACGGACGGCCGACCTGGGTGAAGCTCGCGCATGGCGATATCGAGAAGCTGTTCGGCCGCAAATAGCGGGTCGGCCCGCCGCGCATCAACCGCTTTTCAACGCTTAGTCTGCTACCGCTCGCCCCGGAGGCGAGGATGTACAAGATCACGGTCGATCGCGGTCATGCGCTGGTCAAGATCGAGATGCGCGCGATGCTCGATGTTGCCGATAGTGCGCGGCTCGTGTCCGAGCCGATCGCGCAGATCACGGAGGCGCGCCTGGCAAGCTATGCGCTGATCCTCGACATCGCGCAGTGTCCGATCCAGTCGCAGGAGATGATCGCCGCGATGGGCGAACATCTGACGAAGATGCAGCGCGTCCGCGCGATCGCGATCGTCACGGGCGCGATGCTCGCGCGGCTGCAGGTCCGCCGGATCTTCTCGCAGCCCTTCACCCGCTTCACTTCGACCTATGACGAGGCGTTGCGCTGGGTGCTGTCGGGTGTCGAGCCCGGCGGCGCCTCGACACCAGGGTGAAAGCAAGAAAGCTTTCCAAAAGCTGAACCTTTGCCGGGGTCGCGCATTCTAGAGGCAACCCCTGCAAAACAGTTCAGCAAAGCGATTCGCCCAATGGCCAAAGTTCTCCCGGTTGTCCTCGCCCTAATCCCGTTCGCAGCGCTCGTCGGCGCGTGCGCGGTGACAGGCTAAACCCGCTCCGCTCCAGCCCCCTCTCCCCGGGGCGGAGACCAAGAAAAGGGCCGCCCGGATTGCTCCGGACGGCCCTTTTTTTGTCGACAGACGCTGCAAAGGCTTAGGCCTCTGCGGTCGCCTCGTCCGAAGTGTTCGACACTTCGGCGGTCGCGCCAGGCTCGGCGTTGGGATCGTAATCCTCGACGAAACCGGCCTCGTCCTTTTCGAACATGGCTTCCATGACGTTGACGCCATCGGCCTGCATCTTCGCCTCTTCGGGCGAACGGGCGATATTGACCTTGATCGTCACGGCCACTTCCGGGTGGAGCGAAACCTTGACCTCATAGAGGCCGATCGCCTTGATCGGCTTGTTGAGCACGATCGCCGACTTCGGCACCTTGTGGCCTTCGGCCTCGAGCCCGTCGATCAAATCGCGAACCGCGACCGAACCGTAGAGCTGACCGGTGTTCGACGACTGACGGATCAGCGTCAGCGTGATGCCGTCGATCGTCTTGGCTTCGACCTCGGCCTCGGTGCGCTTCACAGCGTTGTCGGCCACGATCTTCTCGCGGTTCTTCTCGAAGACCTTGCGGTTGGCTTCGTTCGAACGCAGCGCCTTCTTGTTCGGCAGGAGGAAGTTGCGGGCGAACCCGTCCTTCACCTTGACGACGTCGCCGATGTTGCCGAGCTTCTCGACGCGTTCCAGCAGGATGATATCCATCTGTTGGGCCCCTTACTTAACGATGTAGGGCAGCAGGCCCAGATGGCGCGAACGCTTGATCGCCTGGGCGAGCTCACGCTGCTTCTTGCCGCTCACCGAAGTGATGCGGCTGGGAACGATCTTGCCACGCTCGGAGACGAAGCCCTGGAGCAACCGGACGTCCTTATAGTCGATCCGGGGGGCATCCTTGGCCGAGAACGGGCAGGACTTGCGGCGGCGGAAAAATGGGCGTGCCATTGTCTATAACTCCCTTATTCGCCGTCGAAGCTGCGGCGGGGGCGATCTTCACGATCACCACGGTCGGGACGATCGCCACGGCCTTCACGGCCGCCTTCGCGATCACCACGACGCTCACGGTCGCGGTCCGACTTGCGCATCATGACGCTCGGGCCTTCTTCCGAGGCATCGATCTTGACGGTCATGTAGCGGATGATGTCTTCGTTGATCTGCGTCTGGCGCTCCAGCTCGGCGATCACGTTGCCCGGGGCATCGATCTCGAGCATGACGTAATGCGCCTTGCGGTTCTTCGCGATCTTGTACGCGAGGCTGCGCAGACCCCAATTCTCGGTCTTGACGACCCGACCTTCGTTGTCGTTGACAATCTTGGTGGCGATTTCCGCCAGAGCGTCCACCTGCGCCTGTGCCAGATCCTGGCGCGCAAGGAACACGTGCTCGTATAGAGCCATGTGTCTCGTCTTTCATTCTTGGCCGATCGCTGACGCCCGCACCATGCGAGACGCCCCTCCGGCTATCTTCAGTAAATTGGCGTCTTCAATAGCAACCGGGGCGGAAAGCGTGCGCTCTCCACCCCGATCGGTGTGCCATAGCGAAATCGGCGCGGAAGGCAAGCCTCCCGCGCCGGTTCGCGGGTCTTAGTTGAACGCACCGCCAAGCACAGCGCCGATCAGGCCGCCGCTGAGTGCGACGAGGACTGCGTCGTTCCCCGAGCGCACCCAGTGATAGCCGCGCGGCGGGGCGTAGAGGCGACGGCCGCGATACTGGCGCCAATCGCGGATTTCCTGATAGTTGTTGGCATAGCGGCGATCGAAGCGCTGGCCGCGCGCCCAGCGACGAGCTTGCTGCGGCCGGACGACGCGACGCTCTGTAACGACGGTGCGGCCGTTGGGCTGCTGACGGATCACCGTGGTGCGGCGCTCGTCGCGCTGCTGGGCCGATGCGCCGGTTGCGGCAAGCGGGCTCAGAATCGACGATGCAGCGAGGGCTGCGAGAATGATCTTGTTCATGATGAACTCCTTGTTTCGGACGGCGCCTTAACTCCCGGCGTCGAACCCAATCTAGGAAGCGTTTGTCGCGCATCCGTGACGACCAGAACCCGAAATGGTCGCAAAGTGTCCCGGTCGGAACGGTCCCGTTCAGCTTGGTCGCTGCCGTGGATGTTGCCCGCCCGGTTCTTGACGAGGCTTTGGCCGAGCGCCTAACCGCCCGGGCAAAGGAGTATCATGATGCGTGCGTTTATCTTCCCGGGGCAGGGCAGTCAGTCGGTCGGCATGGGCAAGGCTCTCGCCGAAGCCAGTGCGGTTGCGCGCGCCGTGTTCCAGGAAGTCGACGATGCGCTCGGTCAGCATCTCTTCCGGTTGATGTGTGATGGTCCCGAGGACCAGCTGCAGCTGACCGAGAATGCCCAGCCCGCGATCATGGCCAACGCCATCGCGACGCTGCGCGTGCTGGAAGAGGAGGGCGGCGTGCGGCTTGCCGACAAGGCCGATTATGTCGCAGGCCATTCGCTCGGCGAATATAGCGCATTGTGCGCCGCGGGAGCGATCGATCTGGCGACGACTGCCAAGCTGCTCAAGCTGCGCGGCCAGGCGATGCAGGCGGCGGTGCCGGTCGGCATCGGCGCGATGGCGGCGCTGCTCGGCGCCGACGTCGACAAGGCGCGCGCGATTGCCGAGGCGGCGGCCGAAGGCGAGGTGTGCACCGTCGCCAATGACAATGATCCGTCGCAGGTGGTGATCTCAGGGCATCGCGGCGCGATCGAGCGTGCGATCGCGCTTGCCAAGGAAATGGGCGCAAAGCGCGCGGTCTTGCTGCCGGTGTCGGCGCCGTTTCACTGCCCGCTGATGCAGCCTGCCGCCGATGCGATGGAGAAGGCGCTCGCCGAAGCGCGGATCGATGCCCCGCTCGTGCCGCTGTTCGCCAATGTCACGGCGGCGCCGGTCGGCGACCCCGATACCATCCGCCGGCTGCTGGTCGAGCAGGTGACCGGCATGGTGCGCTGGCGCGAATCGGTGCTGGCGCTGCAGGCGGCAGGCGTCGAGCGCTTCGTCGAATTCGGCGGCAAGGTGCTGACGCCGATGGTCAAGCGGATCGCGGGCGATGTCGAGGCGGTCAGCGTGGTGACGATGGACGATGTCGAGGCTTTGGTTAAGGTGCTTTAAGAAGGGGTTGTTCACGCGGAGACGCGGAGACGCGGAGAAGAGGTGCGGGACATCGACGAGATCAGTGGTGACGTGCTGAACGTTGCGGTGCGTTTGCATCGCGATCTCGGTCCCGGTCTCGGTCTCATGGAAAGCGTCTATGAGGCTTTGATGGCAGGGCGGCTGGCAAAGATGGGATACGCCGTCGCGAGACAGCAGCCGATCGACATTGATTTCGACGGCATGCGGTTCGAAGGCGCATTCAAGATCGACTTGATGGTCGATCAGCGATTGGTCGTCGAAATCAAATCGATCGAGCGATTGCTGCCTGTCCATGCAAAGCAACTGCTGACCTATCTGAGACTCACAAAGCAGCCTGTCGGGCTGCTTATCAATTTCGGCGGAGATACGCTCAAGGAGGGAATACGCAGATTGGTGAACAACAACACCTCTGCGTCCTCTGCGCCTCTGCGCGAACCAATCAACCGTGGAGATTAAGAGATGTTCGACCTAACAGGCATGACCGCGCTCGTGACCGGGGCCTCCGGCGGGATCGGCTCGGCGATCGCTCAGGCGCTTGCCGCGCAGGGTGCGCGGCTCGCGGTTTCGGGCTCCAACGTCGCCAAGCTCGAGGCGTTTCGCGACAGCCTCGGCGGCGAGCATGTCGCGCTGCCGTGCGATCTGTCGGATGGTGCCGCAGTCGATGCGCTCGTGCCTGCGGCGGTCGAGGCGCTTGGCGGCAAGCTCGACATCCTCGTCAACAATGGCGGCATCACGCGCGACAATCTCGTGATGCGGATGAAGGACGACGAGTGGGATCAGGTGATCCGCGTCAATCTCGAGGCCGCCTTCCGCCTCGCGCGAGCGGCGGCGCGGCCGATGATGAAGGCGCGCTTCGGGCGAATCGTGTCGATCACTTCGGTCGTCGGGACGACCGGAAATCCGGGCCAGGCGAACTATGCCGCGTCGAAGGGCGCGCTCACCGCAATGTCGAAGGCGCTCGCGCAGGAGCTCGCCAGCCGCGGCATCACCGTCAACTGCGTCGCGCCCGGTTTCATCGCCTCGCCGATGACCGAAACGCTGCCCGATGCTCAGAAAGATGCGCTCAACGCCCGCATTCCCATGGGAAAAATGGGCGCGGGGGCAGACATCGGCGCGGCAGTGGTCTATCTCTCGAGCCGCGAGGCGGGCTATGTCACCGGACAGACGCTGCACGTCAACGGCGGCATGGCCATGATCTAAAGGGGATCTGAGTGTCCCTACTTGCAAGCCTCGGACGCGCGTTCTACGTGCGTTCAGGAATTCCAACACCCCCATCGATAGAGGGACGATACACATGAGCGAGACCGCAGACCGCGTTAAGAAAATCGTCGTCGAGCATCTCGGCGTTGAAGCCGACAAGGTGACCGAAGACGCGAGCTTCATCGACGATCTGGGCGCGGACAGCCTCGACATCGTCGAGCTCGTCATGGCCTTCGAAGAGGAATTCGAAGTCGAGATCCCCGACGATGCCGCCGAGAAGATCACGACCGTGAAGGACGCGATCACCTTCATCGACGAGCACAAGAGCTGAGCCTAGCGCTTTTAGCGCGGCCGCACGGCTGATGTACAGGAACGGCTCCCCGTCCCAGGGCAATGACCGGGGGTGGGGGGCCGTTCCCATTTACGAAGATCTAGAATTTACACGGAGATGGCCATGCGGCGTGTTGTCGTAACCGGACTGGGGCTCGTGACGCCGCTCGGCGCCGATGTCGAAACCGCCTGGGCGAATATCCTCGCGGCGAAATCGGGCGCGGGGACGATCACGCGCTTCGACGCGACCGATTATGCCTGCACGATCGCGTGCGAGGTCAAGCCCGCCGACCATCCCTATGGCTTCGACCCCAACAAGCGCGTCGACCACAAGGTCCAGCGCCAGGTCGATCCGTTCATCATCTACGGCATCGATGCCGCCGGCCAGGCGCTCGAGGATGCCGGACTGCTCGACATGACGCTCGAGCAGAAATATCGCGCCGGCTGCTCGATCGGCGCCGGCATCGGCGGCCTGCCGGGAATCGCCAGCGAATCGATCGTGTTGCACGAAAAGGGCCCGCGTCGCGTCAGCCCGCACTTCGTCCATGGTCGCCTCATCAACCTCATCACCGGCCAGGTGCAGATCAAATACGGCTTGATGGGCCCCAACCACGCCGTCGTCACCGCTTGCTCGACCGGCGCGCATTCGATCGGCGACGCCGCGCGGATGATCGCGATGGACGATGCCGACGTGATGCTCGCGGGCGGCGCCGAGGGCGCGATCTGCCCGCTGGGCATCGCTGGCTTCTCGCAGGCGCGCGCGCTCTCGACCAATTTCAACGCGACGCCCGAAAAGGGCAGCCGCCCGTACGACAAGGACCGCGACGGCTTCGTGATGGGCGAGGGCGCAGGCGTCGTCTGCCTCGAGGAATATGAGCATGCCAAGGCACGCGGCGCGAAGATCTATGCCGAGGTGATCGGCTATGGCCTGTCGGGCGACGCCTATCACGTCACCGCGCCGCACCCCGAGGGTTCGGGCGCGTTCCGGTCGATGGAAATGGCGATGCGCAAGTCGGGTCTCGAGCTCTCGGACATCGATTACATCAACGCGCACGGCACCTCGACCCCGCTCGGCGACGAGCTCGAGCTGAACGCAGTGCGCCGCCTGTTCGGCGACAATATCAAGACGATGTCGATGAGCTCGACCAAGTCGGCGATCGGGCATCTGCTCGGCGGCGCGGGCGCAGTCGAGAGCATCTTCTGCATCCTCG
Organism: Sphingomonas sp. AAP5; assembly: GCF_004354345.1. Classification (NCBI taxonomy): domain Bacteria; kingdom Pseudomonadati; phylum Pseudomonadota; class Alphaproteobacteria; order Sphingomonadales; family Sphingomonadaceae; genus Sphingomonas; species Sphingomonas sp. AAP5. The sequence continues at coordinate 1,254,048 of NZ_CP037913.1, forward strand.
CGATGCGCGACCAGATCGTCCCGCCGACGCTCAACCTCGACAATCCGAGCGACAATTGCGTGGGCGTCGACCTCGTGCCGCATGTCGCCAAGAAGCGGTCGGTCAAGGCGGTGCTCAACAATTCGTTCGGCTTCGGCGGGACGAATGCGAGCCTCGTCCTGCGCGCGATGTGACGACGCGCCGTGCGTCCGCCCAAACGCGGCGCGCGGCGGCCGGCGCGCGGTTCAACCCGGAGCAAGGATAGCGCCATGCGCAAGGTCGGGTGCCTGGGACTGCTGATCGGCCTGGCGGCGGTCGCCGTGTTGCTGATCGTCGTGCAGATGTGGGGCGGCCGCGGGCCGCTCGCGCGTCCGATCAGCGTACAGATCGCGCCGGGCAGCAGTCTGGCAGCGGCCTCGGTCGAGCTCGAGAAATCGGGCGCGATCGCGTCGGCGAGCCGTTTCCGCATGTTCGCCAAGGTCTTCGGGGCGGACTCGCCGATCAAGGCGGGCGAATATCGCATCCCGGCGCATCTCAGCCAGGCCGATATCCTCAAGGTGTTGCAGGGCACCAAGACGATCCAGCGTTTCGTGACGATCCCGGAAGGGTGGCCCGCGGTAATGGTCAAGGACGCCCTCGACCGCGCGACCGAGCTAAAAGGCAGCGTCGAGGTACCGCCCGAGGGCAGCGTGCTGCCCGACAGCTATGCCTTTCAGCGCGGCGACGAGCGCAGCTTCATCCTCAAGCGGATGCAGAACGTACGCAAACGCTACCTCGCCGCCGCCTGGGCGAAGCGCGCGCCGGGGCTCGCCGTGACGACGCCCGAGCAAGCGTTGATCCTCGCCTCGATCGTCGAGAAGGAAACCGGCAAGCCAAGCGAGCGTGCGATGGTTGCGGCGGTCTATTCGAACCGGTTGAAGCGCGGGATGATGCTGCAGGCCGACCCGACGATCATCTATCCGATCACCAAGGGGCGTCCGCTCGGACGCAAGATCCTGCTCTCCGAGGTGCATGCGGTGAACGCGTACAACACCTATGCGATGGTCGGGCTGCCGGTCGGGCCGATCTGCAACCCTGGGCGCGCGTCGATCGATGCGGTGCTCAACCCCGCCAAGTCGAACGCGCTGTATTTCGTGGCGGACGGGTCGGGCGGGCATGTGTTTGCCGACACGCTCGAACAGCATAACGCCAATGTCGTGAAGTGGCGCGCGTATCGCGCGGCGCACGGGATCTAGCGGGGGGGCGGCGCGAGCCTGTCGACGATCGCCCTCTGCCACTCAAGACGTCACCCCGGCCTTGTGCCGGGGTCTACCGGGCCGCACATCCTGCATGCGCAGATCGCCCATCGCGGTGGACCCCGGCACAAGGCCGGGGTGACGGTAAGGTGGGGAGGTCTTACCCGCGCAACCCGCTCGCAGCCCGCGCGATCGCCTCGACTTCTTCCATCGTCGCGCCCTTGGGCGTGACCCAGCTGCCGCCGACGCACAGCACCGGCTTGAAGCTCAGCCACTCGGGCGCGCTTGCTTCGGTTATGCCGCCGGTCGGGCAAAAGCTGCACTGGTAGAAGGGCGCGGCCAGCGCCTTGAGTGCCTTCAACCCGCCATTCGCCTCGGCCGGGAAGAATTTGAAGTTGGTAAGGCCGAGGTCGAGCCCGGTCATGATGTCGGCGGCATTTGCGATGCCCGGCAGGAACGGCACGCCGCTCGCGATGATCGGCTTGGCGAGGCGCTCGGTCAGGCCGGGCGAGACGATGAACTCGGCGCCGGCATCGACCGCCTGCTTGAACTGATCGGGATTGACGACGGTGCCCGCACCGACGATCGCGCCCGGCACCTTCTTCATCTCGGCGATCGCCTCGAGCGCGGCGGGAGTGCGCAGCGTGACTTCGAGCACCTTCAGGCCGCCAGCGACGAGCGCCTCGGCAAGCGGGCGCGCGGTCGCGGCATCGTCGATCACCAGCACGGGGATGACGGCGCTGGTGCGCATGATGTCGGTGATGGTCGTCATAGCGTATGCTCCTGGGCAAAGGCGGCAGCCGCGCCGAACAGGCCGGGCTGCGGATAGGTGATGAGCTTGACCGGGATCGCCGCCATCCGGCCCTGGAAGCGGCCCTTGGCGGTGAAGCGTTCGGCAAAGCCCGATTTGCGGATATGGTCCTTGAGCCGCAGCCCGAGCCCGCCCGCGATGACGACGGCGTTCGAGCCATGCGCCAGCGCGAGATCGCCCGCGACTGCACCGAGCGCCATGCAGAAGCGATCGAGCGCCGCGACCGCAAGGCTGTCGCCCTCGTCGAGCGCCGAACTCCAGATCGCCTTGTCGTCGAGCCGCGTGATCGAACGATGCTCGATATGCGCGAGCGTCTCGTAGATCGCGACGATGCCGGGGCCCGAGACGACGCGCTCGGCCGACACACGCGTATAGGCGGTGCGCAGCCGCTTCACCATCGCATCCTCGATCGCATCGAGCGGCGCGAAGTCGATATGCCCGCCTTCGGTTTCGAGCACGTGATAGCGCTCGGGCGTGCGCAGCACTTGCGCGACGCCGAGCCCGGTGCCGGGCCCGCAGACGGTGATCACGCCGTGCTCGGGGAAGGGTATGTCGGGACCGCACAGATGCAGGAAATCGCCATGATCGACTTGTGCGACAGCCTGGCCGACCGCGCCGAAATCGTTGATCAGCACGAAGTCGTCGACGTGGAGCCGTTCCTTGATCAGCGGCGGGCGGATCACCCAGGGGTTGTTGGTCAGCTTGATCACGTCGCCGCTGATCGGCGAGGCGACCGCGATCGCGGCGGCACGCGGCAGCGGGCGGCCGATCTGCTGGCCGAACGCCTCCCAGGCGGTCTGGAAACCGGCATATTCGGCGGTCTTGAGCGTGACCGGCTCGCCGAGCGTGACGACGCGGCCCGTATCGACCTCCGCAATCGCGAAGCGCGCATGCGTGCCGCCGATATCGACCGAAACGACTTCCATTCTAATCCCCTCCAATATCTCGCATCGTGCGCGCTGCTGCGTTGGCGGCAGCGCGGCGTGGGGCAATTACCAGCCCATACCCGTTAGCAGCGGCGATGCCCCGCGCTCGGCCTCGTTCGCATTGGCGCGGAACAGGCCGAACAACTCGCGGCCCATGCCGTCGGCCTCGGGCGGCGCGGTCGCGGGCACGCGCGCGGCCCACTCCACCGGATCGACCAAAGCCTCGAGCACACCCGCTTCGGCATCGAGCCGGATGATGTCGCCGTCGCGCACGCGCGAAAGCGGACCGTCGCCGAGTGCCTCGGGCGAGCAATGGATCGCGGCCGGAACCTTGCCGCTCGCGCCCGACATGCGGCCGTCGGTGACGAGCGCGACGCGGTAACCCCGGTTCTGCAGCACGCCGAGCGCGGGCGTGAGCTTGTGCAGCTCGGGCATCCCGTTGGCGCGCGGCCCCTGGAAGCGCATCACCACGACGACGTCGCGCGTCAGCTCGCCGGCCTGGAAGGCGGCGAGCACCGCCGCCTGATCATGGAACACCGCCGCCGGCGCCTCGATCGTCCAGCGATCGCGCTCGACCGCCGAGACCTTGATGCACGCGCGACCGAGATTGCCGGTGAGGATGCGGAAGCCACCTTCGGGGGCGAACGGCGCGGCGGGGGTGCGCACGATCGTCTCGTCGCCGCTCGGGCCGGGATCGACCCAGCCGAGCGTGCCAGCGTCGTCGAGCCGCGGCTTGCGACCGTAGTCGGTCATGTCCGCGCCCGCGACGGTCATCAGGTCGCGGTGGAGCAGCCCGGCATCGGCGAGCTCGCGGATGACGTACGGCATCCCGCCGGCATCCTCGAAGCCGTTCACGTCGGCCGCGCCATTGGGATAGACGCGTGCGACGAGCGGGACGGCCTTCGACAGGCGATCGAAATCCTCCCAGTCGATCACGATGCCAGCGCACGCCGCGATCGCGGGCAAATGCAGCAGGTGATTGGTCGAGCCGCCGGTCGCGAGCAGGCCGATCGCCGCGTTGACGATCGCCTTTTCGTCGACGCACAGGCCGATCGGACGATAGCTGTCGCCGTGCCAGCCGATCTCGGTCACGCGGTGGACGGCAGCGCGCGTGAGCTCCTGGCGGAGCTTGGTGCCGGGGTTGATGAAGGCGGCGCCGGGCATGTGCAGGCCCATCATCTCCATCATCATCTGGTTCGAATTGGCGGTGCCGAAGAAGGTGCAGGTACCCTTCGAATGGTAAGCGCCGATCTCGGCCTCGAGCAGCGCATCGCGGCCGACCTTGCCCTCGGCATAGGCTTCGCGAACTTCGACCTTGGCCTTGTTGGGAAGGCCCGACGGCATCGGCCCGGCGGGGATCAGCACCATCGGCAGGTGGCCGAAGCGCAAAGCCCCCATCAGCAGGCCCGGCACGATCTTGTCGCAGATGCCGAGCAGCGCCGCGCCCTCGAACATGCCGTGGCTGAGCGCGATGGCGGTCGACAGCGCGATCGTGTCGCGGCTGAACAGCGACAGCTCCATGCCGGCATAGCCCTGCGTCACGCCGTCGCACATCGCGGGCACGCCGCCGGCGACCTGCGCGGTCGCGCCCGCCTCGCGCGCCCAGATCTTCATCTGCTCGGGGTAGCGATAATACGGCGCGTGCGCCGAGAGCATGTCGTTATACGAAGTGACGATGCCGATGTTCATCGCCTTGCCGGCGGTGAGCGCGGGGCGATCCTCCTCGGTACCGGCATAGGCATGCGCGGCGTTGGCGCAGCCCATTGCGGGCCGCTCGATATGCGTGTCGCGCGCCCGGCCGATCAGTGACAGATAGGCGTCGCGGGTCGGCTTCGAGCGAGTGATGATGCGGTCTGTGACGGCTGCGATTTCGGAATGGAGGGTCACGACAATCTTCCCGGGGAGGGGTTGGAGATCATTCGGCGGCCCAGTGAATATCCACCGGCAGCTCGGCATCGGCAAGCACGCGACCGATCGGATATCTCGACGACGGACCCTGCTTGATCGCGGCCTCGATCACCGACTTCTTGGCGTCGCCCGTTACCGCGATGATCAACGCGCGCGCCGAGACGATCGCGGCGCGGCTGAGCGTGACGCGGGGGACCGGGGCTTCCTTGGGCAGCGGATCGGGCATCACGCCGAGCGCGCGGCGCTCGTTCGGGCCCGACAGCGCTTCGTCATAATCGGGGCCGGGGAAGATCGACGCGGTGTGGCCGTCGGCGCCGACGCCGAGCAGGCACAAATCGAGCGGCCAGTGCAGATCCTGCATCAGCGCATCGGCCGAGCGGCCGGCGGCCTTATAATCGGCGGTCGCGGTGGGCACGATCGGCATGACGCGTGCGCCCTTGGGCAGGAACGCCTTGGCGATCATCGTGACGTTCGACAGCGGATCGCCGAGCGGCACGATGCGCTCGTCGACGGGGACGATCGTCACGCGCTTCCAGTCGTGCTTGGCGGCGGCGAGCTTGGCGTAGATCGGGATCGGCGTCTTGCCGCCGGATAGCGCGATTACGGCGGCGCCGCGCGCGTCGATCGCGCTGTCGATGATGAAGCCGATGTCGCCGGCGACGGCCGCCGCCATCTCCTCGGCGTCTTCATAGTCCCACCATTCGATTTCGTGTTCGTCGCTCATTGTCTTCTCTCTTTGCTTGTCCTCTCCCGCACGCGGGAGAGGCTACGGAGACTTGGTCGCGCTTCTTCAGCGCGGCCTAGTCGCAGTCGGTGAGGGTCTTCTAGCTTCGAGGGACGACGAGAAGAAGGCCCTCACCCAACCCTCTCCCGCGAAGGCGGGAGAGGGCTTTGAAATAAAACTACTCGTCGAGCCAGGTCACACCGTCGCGCTCGGTCAGCGCGATCGCGGCGCTCGGGCCCCAGCTGCCCGAGGCATAGCTCTTGGGCTTCATGTCGTTCGCCACCCAGCCGGCGCGGATCGCGTCGATCCAGGTCCATTGCGCCTCGACCTCGTCGCGGCGAACAAACAGCGTCTGGTCGCCCTCGATCAGATCGAGCAGCAACCGCTCATAGGCGATACGCCGGCGCGAACCTGCGAACTCGGCATCGAGGCTGAGGTTCAACGGCACTTCGCGCAAACGAATCCCGTCGCGGTCGAGGCCGGGCTCCTTTGCCATCACCAGCAGCTGGACATATTCCTCGGGCTGCAACCGGATCACCAGCACGTTGGGCTGGAGCAACCCGCCACGGTTCGAGAACATCGAATGCGGGACCGGCTTGAACTGGATCGCAATCTCGCTGCGCCGCGTCGGCATGCGCTTGCCGGTGCGCAGGTAGAACGGCACGCCCTGCCAACGCCAATTATCGACATGCGCCTTGATCGCGACGAAGGTCTCGGTCGTCGATGGCTTTTCGAGCTCGTCGATATACCCCTTGACGATCTCACCGCCGCTCGCGCCCGCGCCGTACTGGCCGGTGACGGTGTCGCGTGGCGCATCCTGCGGCTCGATCAAGCGCAGCGAGCGGAAGACCTTGGCCTTCTCGTCGCGGATCGCATTGCCGTCGAAGCGGGCAGGGGGTTCCATCGCGATCAGCGCGAGCAATTGCAGCATGTGGTTGGCGACCATGTCGCGCAACGCGCCCGCGCCGTCATAATATGCGGCGCGCTCCTCGAGCCCGACGGTCTCGGAAATCGTGATCTGGACATTGTCGATGCCGCGCGCGTTCCATACCGGCTCGAAGAACGAATTGCCGAAGCGCAAGGCGAGGATGTTCTGCACCGTCTCCTTGCCGAGATAGTGATCGATCCGGAAGGTCCGATCCTCGGGGAAGGCGGTCGCGACGGTGTCGTTGATCTCGCGGCTCGACGCGAGGTCGTAGCCGAGCGGCTTTTCGAGCCCGATGCGGACGGTCTCGCCGGCGAGGCCCGCCGAGTCGAGCCCGCGGATCACCGCTTCGAACAGCGACGGCGCGGTCGACAGGAAGATCGCGAGACCGCCGCTGACGTCACCGACCTTGGCGGCGAGTTCCTTGTAATGCGCCATGTCGGTCGCATCGAGCGCCTGGTACTGGACGCGCTCGAGGAACGACTTGATCGCCTTGGCGTCCATCCGGTCCTTGGGGACGAACTTCTCGAGCGCTTCCTTGGCGAACTTGCGATAGCTCTCGTCGCTATTCTCCGAGCGCGCAGTGCCGGTGATCGTCAGCCCTTCGGGGAGGAGGCCGTCGGCGTGCAGGCCATAGAGCGAGGGCAACAACATGCGCTGCGCAAGGTCGCCGGTCGCGCCGAACAGAAGGAGTTTGCCGACGGGCGTGCGATTGGCCATGCGAAATTCGAGCTCCTGGGGAAGGCATCACCTAGGGAACGCCGGGCGCCCCGCCAAGCTGAAACCTTGCGTTACACAGTGAGGCCGGCGAGCGGATCGAGCCCGGCCATGATGTTGAGATTCTGCACGGCGGCGCCCGCCGCACCCTTGCCGAGATTGTCGAGCGTTGCGATCAGCCGTGCCTGCCCGGTCTCGGCATTGCCGCAGACGCGCAGCGTCAGCCGATCGGTGCCGGCGTCATCCTCGATCTGCACTGCGGACGCATCGCCATCGGCGATTCGGATCAGCCCACCCTCGGGATAGGCCTCGCGCAACGCGGTTTCGCACGCGAGCAAGGTCGGCCGGCGCGGGAAACGATACAGCGCGAGCGGCACCTCGACGATCATCCCGCGATAGGTGTTGGCGACCGACGGCGTGAAGATCGGCGGATGCTCGAGCCGGGCATGCTTCTGCATCTCGGGCACATGCTTGTGCGCAAGTCCAAGCGCATAGGCGCGCGTGGCCGGGGGCGGGTTCACGCCCTCATATTCGGCGATCATGGCCTTGCCGCCGCCCGAATAGCCCGACACGGCGTTGACGGTGATTCCCCAATCGACCGGCACCAGCCCGGCGCGGACGAGCGGACGCAGCAACGCGAGAAAACCCGTCGGATAGCAGCCAGGATTGGAGACGCGTTTTGCCTCGGCGATCGCATTTGCCTGGCCGGGCTCGACCTCGGCAAAGCCGTAGGTCCAGCCCTCGGCGACGCGGAACGCGGTCGAGGCGTCGATCACGCGCGTGCGGGTATTGGCGATGAGCGAAACCGCCTCGCGCGCGGCGTCGTCGGGCAAGCACAGGATCACGAAGTCGCTGTCATTCAGCGCCTCGGCGCGCGCCGCCGGGTCCTTGCGCCGCGCTTCGTCGAGCAGCACGATCGCGATGTCATCGCGTCCGGCCAGCCGTTCGCGAATTTCGAGACCGGTGGTGCCCGCGGCGCCGTCGATGAAGACCGAAACGCTCATGCGGCAGGCCAGGACAGCGTGTCGGCATCGACATAGCCGACGAGTCCCGCGCCCGGCGCAAGCCCCCAGGCGCGGCCTTTGACGAATTCGAGCACTTCGAACACATCGCCCGTCTTGAGATCGGTCAGCACGGCAGACTCCGCATCAGCGCCTTCGCGAAGGCCCGTAGCGCTGATCACGATGCGTTGCACGCACGAAGCATAATGCGGCGCGAAGACGCGATCGGCCAAGCGGATGTCGGCGAGGTCGCGGCGCACGGCGTGCGTGCGCGGATCGAGCTCGACCGACTGCCCGCTGAGCGCAAAGCTCCTACGCGGCGGCGTGCCGGACGATCCGCTGTCGTGCGGGTTGGGGCGTGGTGTCGCCGATAAATTGGCCGAAATCGTCAAGAAAACTTGCCCCCTCGGACGTACGCGCAACAAAGATGTTGCGCTTGTCATTGTCGTCCCGTTGGCGGCGCAGATAGCCCAGGGTACCGAGCCTGTTCAAGGCGCGCGTGACAACGGGTTTAGAGACGTTGAGCATCGCCGCCAGCCCGCGCACCGTATGCGGCCCTGGTTTGAGATACACTACCAGCAGAAGTGCCATCTGGCGATTGGTCAGATCAGGCTCACCCGACCGGACATAATCGACCAGTGTATGCATCCAGTCGGCAAGCGCATGATCTGTCTGTATCGCCACAGCTAGTGTCCGCAAATAACTCGGTAACCCCCACCAGCGGGGATATTCCTGGTCCACTAACGTTCCGGGAAGCCACAGGTTTCAGTTCGATAGCGAAATGTGACGGACAGGTTGCGATAACGGTCGTTGCGCGCGCGGTTGATCGCGCGGCTTACCTCGCCTATGTGCCCGGCTTCGCTGTCAAAGCGCCCCCAAGGAATCAGCCCGCTTCATGTTTCTGTTCCAGTTTCTCCTCGTGGTCCATTTCGTCATCGCTCTCGGGCTGGTGACGGTCGTCCTGATGCAGCGATCCGAGGGCGGTGGGCTCGGCATGGGTGGGAGCCCGGCCGGTTTGATGTCGGCGCGCGGGGCAGCGGATTTCCTGACGCGCGCGACCTCGATCCTCGGCGGTCTATTCATCGCGCTCAGCATCCTGCTCGCGGTGCTCGCGGCGCAGGGCAAGTCGGTCAAGGTCGATGCCAGCGCCAAGCCGGCTGCGGTCACCGCGCCGGTCCAGGCGCCAGTCGCACCGGGCGATCCCAACGTGCCGTTCGCCTCGGGCGCGCGCAGTGCGCTGCAGGCCGCGCCGAATAGCGCGGCGCCGGTCGGCAACACGTCGGTTCCGCTCGCACAGTAACCAGACCGGGTCCCTTCGCGCGCGGCTCGATCGGTCGCGCATATCCACCATTTCCCGGAGTCGCGCGCTTGCCGCGCCACCCCGTTTGACGCTAGGCCTTTTCTCCCATGGCGCGGTTCATCTTTATCACCGGCGGCGTGGTCTCCTCGCTCGGCAAGGGTCTCATGGCAGCGAGCCTCGCGGCTCTCCTGCAAGCGCGCGGCTATCGCGTGCGGATTCGCAAGTTCGATCCCTATCTCAACGTCGATCCCGGCACGATGTCGCCCTACCAGCACGGCGAAGTCTATGTCACCGACGACGGGGCCGAGACCGACCTCGATCTCGGGCATTATGAACGCTTTACCGGCGTCGCCTCGCGCCAGTCGGACAACGTCACGAGCGGGCGGATCTATCAACAGATCATCACGCGCGAGCGTCGCGGCGACTATCTCGGCGCGACCGTTCAGGTCATCCCGCACGTCACCGACGCGATCAAGGAATTCGCGCAAGACCAGACCGACGATCTCGATTTCGTACTGTGCGAGATCGGCGGCACCGTCGGCGACATCGAGTCGCTGCCCTTCATCGAAGCCATCCGCCAGCTCCGCAACGATCTCGGCCGCGGCAATTCGGTCAGCATCCACGTCACGCTGGTGCCGTATATCGCGGCGGCCGGCGAGCTGAAGACCAAGCCGACGCAACATTCGGTGCGCGAACTGGCAGCCCTCGGCGTCCAGCCCGACGTGCTGGTGTGCCGCTGCGAGCAGCCTTTGCCCGACAGCGACCGCGCGAAGATCGCGTTGTTCTGCAACGTTCCCAAGGAAGCCGTCATCCCGGCGCTCGACGCCAAGAGCATCTATGCGGTGCCGGTGCAGTATCACGAGCAAGGCCTCGACGACGCGGTGCTCAACGCCTTCGGCATCCTGCCGGGCAGCGCACCCGATCTTTCGCGCTGGACCGACATCATGGACCGCGTGACCAATCCCGAGGGTGAAGTCACCGTCGGCGTGGTCGGCAAATATGTCGGGCTTCAGGATGCCTATAAGTCGCTCGGCGAGGCGCTGGTGCATGGCGGGATCGCCAACAAGGTCAAGGTCAACGTCGAGTGGATCGACGCCGAGCTGTTCGAGGCCGACGACGCCGACATCACCGCCCGGCTTGAGCCGCTGCACGCGATCCTCGTCCCAGGGGCGTTCGGGTCGCGCGGCGCGGAAGGCAAGATCGCCAGCGTCCGCTTCGCGCGAGAGCGCGAGATTCCGTATTTCGGGATCTGCTTCGGGATGCAGATGGCGTGCGTCGAAGGTGCCCGCGATCTCGCCGGGATCCCCGGCGCGAGCTCGACCGAGTTCGGCGCGACCGACGAGCCCGTCGTGGGCATGATCACCGAATGGATGAGCGCGGCCGGCATCGAGAAGCGCGAGCATGGCGGCGATCTCGGCGGCACGATGCGGCTCGGCGCCTATCCGGCGAAGCTCGAAGGCAACAGCGTGGTGTCGAGCATCTATGGCGAAACCGATATCTCGGAGCGCCATCGTCACCGCTACGAGGTCAACACCGCGTATCGCGAGCGGCTCGAAAAGGGCGGTCTGGTGTTCAGCGGCATGTCGCCCGACGGCACGCTGCCCGAGATCGTCGAGCGGCCCGACCATCCGTGGTTCGTCGGCGTGCAGTTCCACCCCGAACTCAAGAGCAAGCCGTTCGACCCGCATCCCCTTTTCAAGAGCTTCATCGCCGCGGCGGTCAAGCAGTCGCGGCTCGTCTGAGCTGATCGTCGGGGGTTCGCGATCCGCTCACCCCTGATCGACGAACGCTTCGACCGCGCCGAAGAGGACGCTCAGCGCCTCGCGCTCGGGTTCGGTCAGCTCGGGCCGCCAGATCTCGAACAGCAGGACCACACGCGTCGTGTCGCCGCGGTTCCAGGCTTCGTGTTCGATCGAGTCGTCGAATACCAGCGCTTCGCCGAGCGTCCAGCCGCGCGTCTCGGCGCCGACGCGCATGCCGCACTCGGGCGCGGTGATCAGCGGCAGATGCACGATCAGCCGCGTGTTGAGCATCCCGTGATGCGGGGTGATGTGCGTTCCCGGCTTGAGCAGCGAGAACAACGCCATCGGCGCGCGCTGGTCGATCCGCGGCATCGGCGTCGCGGCGAGCGCCGCCATCGTCGCCGGGCAGCGCTCGGCATTGCCCGCGACCGGCGTGCCCGCGCGCAGCAGATGGAACGCGCCCCAGCTCGCGTCGTCGCGCAGCGGGTTGGGCGGCGGGGGGCGATCGGCCGGCGTCGCGACATAGGGTGGAAAATCCCCGTCGCGCGCCATCACCGCGTGCAGTTCGGCCTGGATATCGCCCGTTGCGGCTTCGAGGGCAGGGAGCCAGTCGAACTGGCTGCGATCGAAAAAGCCGATTTGCGGCAGCCCCGGAAAGTAGAAGCTCGACGGTCGCTGGACGAAAATCTCGATCTTGCCCGTCAGCAAGTCGATCGCGTGCTCGACGCGGCGAGTCGCCGGGCTCAGCCGAATGCCGCTCGCCGCCAGATGATCGTGCAGGAACGCTTCATAGTCGCGCGACGTCGCGGCGATGAAGCCAGCCGCGCGCTCGAGATCAGCCTGCAGCTCCGGCGGGAGCGCATCGCGCTGCCCCGCCGCATTGGCGATCGCGGCTTGATAATACGCAGCGGCACCGCGCTGATCGGTTTGCGTGGCAAGGTCGCCCATCATGATCAACGCTGGGATGTGATCGGGCTGCAGACCGAGCAGCCGCTGCAGCGCGCGTCGGGCACCGGCTTCGTCGCGTAACGCCCCGCACGCGAACGCGAGCGGAAAAAGCGCGCGCGGATCACTTTCGATCGCGGAGAGCAAGGCGCGACCGCGCGTCGCGTCGCCGCGGCGCAGCGCCGCGATGCCTTCGTTCAGATAGCGCTCGACCGGGAGGCTCGTTGCCATCAGGCGGTATCGCGCGGTCGAGGCGGCAAGGCGGAGACTCCTGATCGGCCGGGTTCGGTCCTGTCAGGCTAGCAGGCGCACTGCGATCCGCAACCGGCCAGAGTGCGCAATCGGCGGCGCCGGGATTGCTCCCGACACCGCCGTAAGGGCGCTCGAACGAGCGTTATGCCGCCTTGACGTCGCTCGCGGAGTCGACCGCGACCAGCGGGGCGCCGGTCTTGATCGCGATGGTCTTGGGCTTCATCGCCTCGGGCACTTCGCGGACCAGGTCGATCACCAGCAGTCCGTCGTTGAGCCGAGCATCCTCGACCCGCACGAAATCGGCGAGTTCGAAGCGGCGCTCGAAGTTGCGGTTGGCGATGCCGATGTGGAGAAACGCGGCGATCGCCTCGTCCTGCGCTTCCTTGCGCCCCTTCACCTGCAACAGGTTCTGCTGCGCGGTGATCTCGATGTCGTCGCGGCCGAAACCGGCGACGGCGAGCGTGATGCGATAGCGGTCGCCATCGAGTCGCTCGAGATTGAAGGGCGGGTAATTATCGGCGCTCGCCTGGCGCGCATTGGCCTCGAGCATGTCAAACAGCCGGTCGAAGCCGACGGTCGAGCGGCGATAGGGGGTCAGATCGAACGTACGCATAAAGACTCCTTCGATTAAGCGAGTGTCGTCGAAATCGAGCCGGGTCCGCTGCTGCGCGACCCGCCCGGCGCGGCCTCCCAAAGAGCGCCGCACTCGCTGAATCTGGTTGGCCGCGCACCGAGTTCAAGAGGCCCCGCAGCGGTTTTTGAAGCGATGCTAAAGCGCACCTATCGCGGCCCCAAGAACGAGCGCGAGTGATAGTCCCCGCATTTGGTGGGCATATGGCGCGACTCGGGAAAAGCCCGAAACCAGGGGACCGTCATGCTTGCTTCCTTTCCGGCTCTGCTGCTCGCGTCGACTGCGCTCGGAAGTCCCGCCGTGGTGACCGATCCGCCCGTTGCCGCAGACGCACACGTGGTTGCCACCCAGGCGGACGCGCCGGCAGCGCAGGAGAATAGCGGCGACATCCTGGTCACCGCCCGGCGCCGCGCCGAAACGCAGCAGACCGTGCCGATCGCGCTCTCGGTGCTGACCGGCAAATCGCTCGCCGAGAGCGGCACGTTCAACGTCAACCGGCTGCAGCAGCAAGTCCCTTCGCTGCAATTCTATTCGAGCAACCCGCGCAATTCGGCGATCAACATCCGCGGGCTCGGCGCGCCGTTCGGCTTGACCAATGACGGGATCGAGCAGGGCGTCGGTTTCTATATCGACGGCGTCTATATCGGCCGCGTCGGCGCGGCGACCTTCGACTTCATCGATGTGGACCGGGTCGAGGTGCTGCGCGGGCCGCAGGGCACGCTGTACGGCAAGAACACGACGTCGGGTGCGCTCAACATTACGACGCGCGCGCCGAGCTTCACCCCTGAGGTCCGCGCCGAAGTGAGCGTCGGCAATTACAATTTCGGTCAGCTCAAGACCTCGGTTTCGGGCCCGATCACCGACACGCTGGCGATCCGTCTGTCGACCTCGGCGACGACGCGCGACGGCACGATCTACGACGTCGCGAGCAAGACCGATCTCCATCGCCAGCGCAATCTCGGCTTCCGCGGCCAGGCGCTCTACAAGCCGACCGATACGCTGAGCCTGACGCTGTCGGGCGATTTCAACGTGCAGAACCCGCTCTGCTGCGCGCAATATTACGCGCGGGTAGGCACGACGCAGCGCGCGGCGAACCGGCAATATGGCGCGCTTGCGGCCGCGTTCGGCTATGCCCCGCCGAGCACAAACCCGTTCGACCGCGTCACCGATCTCGATGCCAGCATCAATTCGCGCCAGGAAGTCGGCGGTGCGTCGCTCGTCGCCAATTGGGACCTCGGGCCGGCAACGCTGACCTCGGTCAGCGCGTGGCGCTATTGGGACTGGCAGCCCGCCAACGACCGCGATTTCATCGGCTTGCCGATCACCACGATCTCGCAGAACCCGTCGCAGCAAAAGCAGCTCTCGCAGGAGTTTCGGCTCGCCTCGAACGGCAAGAGCCGGCTCGACTATACCGTCGGCGCCTTCCTGTTCCACCAGACGATCCGCACCCAAGGTTCGCAGGTGCAGGGATCGGCGGCGAGCCGCTTCCTCCTGTCGGGCAGCGACGCCAGCAATCCGAACGTGCTCAACGGCCTGACCTCGAGCAACACGATCGCCTTCGACAACACGAGCTTCGCCGTGTTCGGCAAGCTCAACTGGGCGTTGACCGACAAGCTCCACGTCCAGCCGGGGCTTCGCGTCAATTACGACAAGAAATCGGGCACCTACGATGCGGTCGTCAGCATCGCCAACAGCCAGTACAGTTTCGTCGCGACCGGTGCGAACGTCGCGGCCCTGCTCGCCGCGACGCCAGCGGGCGCGGCGCGCACCACCTTCCAGAACCAGATCAACACGCTCGCCCCGCAGCATTACAGCCCGCGGTTCAGCGCGTGGAACGTGTCGGGCGATCTCACGCTGTCTTACGACTTTGCGGCGGACGTCCACGGCTACGCCTCCTATGCGCGCAGCTTCAAATCGGGCGGGATCAACCTGTCGGGCCTGCCGCTCAACGCGACCAGCACCGGCGTCGACCTGACGACGCAGACCGTGAAGCCCGAAAAGGTCAACGCCTATGAGATCGGGCTCAAGACGCAGTTTCTCGACCGTCGGCTGACGCTCAACCTCGCCGGTTTCTGGACCGACATCACCGATTATCAAGCGACCGTGAACAACAATGCGATCAACGTGATCCGCGGGTATCTCGCCAATGCCGGCAAGGTGCGGTCGCGCGGGTTCGAGTTCGACTCGAGCTTCCGTCCGAGCCGGCGTTTCTCGGTCTATGGCAACGGCGCTTATACCGACGCGAAATACGTCGACTTCAAGAACGCGCCATGCCCGCCCGAGCTTTCGGGCGGGAGCGCCGCCAGCGCGACCAGTCCGGCGACCGCGGCCGGGGTCGCGGGGGGCGTCAGCCCGGCGGCGTGCGACATATCGGGGCAGCGGCTGCCGGGGATCTCGAAATGGTCCTTCTCGTACGGCGGCGAATACAATGTGCCGGTCGGCCGATCGGGCGGGCAGGTCTATGTCGGGTATGACGGCAGCTATCGCTCGCGCTTCTCGTCCAATCCGTCGCCCTCGGCGTATACCTGGATTGGGAGCTATGCGCTCTCGAGCTTCCGGCTCGGATATCGCAAGACGGATTTCAACGTCTACGCCTGGGTGCGTAACGCGTTCGACCGGAATTACTTCGAGCTGCTGTCGACGCAATCGGGCAGTACGGGGT
This sequence comes from Sphingomonas sp. AAP5, assembly GCF_004354345.1. NCBI lineage: Bacteria > Pseudomonadati > Pseudomonadota > Alphaproteobacteria > Sphingomonadales > Sphingomonadaceae > Sphingomonas > Sphingomonas sp. AAP5. The sequence continues at coordinate 1,269,806 of NZ_CP037913.1, forward strand.
TGATCGTCGGGCAAGCGGGCGATCCGCGGACGTTCGGGGGGACGATTTCCAAGACGTTTTGAGTTGCTCTCCCTCCCTTTCCCTCTCCCGCATGCGGGAGCATCGGGTCGGTCATGCCCCCAGCATGACCTAAACAGCGCGGGGCGCTGTTTTCACGATGCTGGTGGCCGAGCGCAGCAAGGTGGGGGTGAGGGCAGTGGGGCGAAGGTAGAGAAAACGCCGGTCGGCAAAGCCGCCGTCGGACGGGTTCGCCACGAGGGCGACCCGCCGGCCGGCTTGGGCGATCCGCGCCCGCGGACCGGCGCGTGGCGCACGCGCCTTCGCCCAAACGCAAACGTCCGGGCCGTTTCCGACCCGGACGCCTGCGTGACGATCGCTCGTCAGCCCCCATTTAGGCCTTCGCTGCCAGCCCTGCGGCGGCGCTGAAGGCCAGTCCCCGAACCCACGGCCGTTGCCCGTGTGTCAGTGACAAAAGCGTTACGAGCGCGTCGGGAGGTTGTCATGGGGAATGTGGCCGTTGCGAACCGATTGCGGCGCGGCTGTGGCGCTTGCGCAACAGCTGCGTCCTTGGGGCAAGCGGTTGCCAGCGCATCGGCCGCGTCCTAGAGCGCTCGCCATGATCCTCTCCCGCTATGAACGCATGATCGCCCGGCGCTATTTGCTGCCCGGCAAGGGCGAGGGGTTCATCTTCCTCGTCGCCGGTATCAGTCTTGTCGCCGTGATGCTCGGAGTCGCCGCGCTCGTCATCGTGATGAGCGTGATGAATGGCTTTCGCGCCGAGCTGTTCGACAAGATCGTCGGGCTCAACGGCCATGCCGTCGTCCAGGCGTATGGCGGCCAGATGCGCGACTGGCGTCAAGTCGTCGGGCTCGCCGAGACGACCAAGGGCGTGACCAGCGCAACGCCGCTAATCGAACAGCCGCTGATGGCGACCTATAACGGCCGCGTCGAAGGCGTGCTGGTGCGCGGGATGCGCGTGTCGGACATCCGCTCGAACAAGACGATCGGCAGCAAGGTCGTGATGGGCTCGCTGTCGTCGCTGATGCCGGGCAGCGGCCAGATCGCGATCGGCTCGGGACTCGCCGACCAATTGGGCGCGGTCGTCGGCAGCCAGATCTCGCTGATCAGCCCGCAAGGGCAGACCACGCCGTTCGGCACGGTGCCGCGGATCGTGCAATATACTGTCGGCGCGGTCTTCACGATCGGCGTCTATGATTACGACAAGGCCTATATCATCATGCCGATGGAGGACGCGCAGACGCTCCTCATGCTCGGCGACTCGGTCAATATGATCGAGCTGCAAACGAGCAATGCCGATCAGGTCGGGCCGATCCTCGCCCCGCTTGCGAATAAGGTCGGCAAGATGGGGGTCATCCAGGACTGGCGGCAGATGAACGCGCAGCTGTTCGAAGCGCTCGCGGTCGAGCGCGTCGCGATGTTCACCGTGCTGTCGATCATCATCCTCGTTGCGGTGTTCAACATTCTGTCGTCGCTGATCATGCTGGTGCGCGCCAAGACCCGCGACATCGCGATCCTGCGGACGATGGGGGCGAGCAGGGGGGGGATGATCCGCATCTTCATGACGGTCGGCACGACGATCGGCGCGCTCGGCGTCGTCGCGGGGCTGATGCTCGGGTTCATCTTCCTCTATTTCCGCCAGAGCGTCGTCGATTTCGTCCAGCTCGTGACGGGGCAGAACCTGTGGGATCCCTCGATCCGCTTCCTGAGCGAACTGCCCTCGAAGACCGACCCGGTCGAAGTCATCGTCATTGCGCTGATGGCGCTGCTGTTCAGCTTCCTCGCCACGCTCTACCCCGCGCTGAAGGCGGCGAGCACCGATCCCGTCCAGGTTTTGCGTTATGAATAATCCGGTCCTCGGCGTCACCGGGCTGACGCGCAGCTTCGAACAGGGCGGGCAGACGATCGAGGTCTTGCGCGGCGTCGACCTGCAAGTCGGTGCGGGCGAGATCGTCGCGTTGCTCGGCCCCTCGGGCTCGGGCAAGTCGACGCTGTTGCAGGCGGTCGGGCTGCTCGAGGGTGGCTTTGGCGGCTCGATCCTGATCGATGGCGAGGAGACCGCGCGGCTCAATTCGGACGGTCGCACGCGCGTCCGGCGCGACAAGCTCGGCTTTGTCTACCAATTCCACCATTTGCTGCCAGACTTCAACGCGACCGAGAATGTCGTCCTGCCGCAGATGATCCGCGACAAGACGCGCGCAGAGGCCAACGAGCGCTCGACCGCCTTGCTAACCGCGCTCGGCCTCGGCCACCGCCTGACGCATCGCCCGAGCCAATTGTCGGGTGGCGAGCAACAACGCGTCGCGGTCGCGCGCGCGCTCGCCAATCAGCCGGCGCTGGTGCTGGCGGACGAGCCGACCGGCAATCTCGACGAGGCGACCGCCGACGTGGTGCTCGCCGAATTCCTGCGGCTGGTGCGCGGCGAGGGGACCGCCGCGCTCGTCGCGACGCACAACGAGCGGATGGCGCTCAAGATGGACCGTGTCGTGCGGCTGCACGAGGGGCGGCTGGCATGAGCTGGACCGACGCGCCGACGATGGTCGGGCGGCACGTCACGCTCCGCCCGACGCAGCCTGAGGATCGCGACGCGATCGTCGCGGCGGCGGCGGATGGGAAGATCAGCGAGCTGTTCTTCACCAACGTCTCGACGCTGACCGATCCCGAAGCCTTCATGGCGGCGCTCTTCAAGGAACGCGACTTCGGGCGGGCGATGCCGTTTACCGTGTGCACGCCCGACGGCCGCGTCGTTGGGCTCACGCGCTACATGCGGATGAGCGCAGGCCATAAGCGGCTCGAAATCGGCGGGACGTTCTACGCCAAGTCGGTCCAGCGCAGCGGGGTCAATACCGAGGCCAAGCTGCTGCTGCTGCGTCATGCCTTCGAGGTCCTGGGTTGCAACGCCGTCCAGATCCGCACCGACTGGTTCAACAAACGCTCGCAGGCGGCGATCGAGCGGCTCGGCGCAAAGCGTGACGGGATCTTGCGCAACCACCAGGTGATGGATGGCCGGGTGCGCGATCTTGTGGTCTATTCGATCATCGCGAGCGAATGGGCAGGCGTCGAGCGCAATCTGTGCTTCCTGCTCGCGCGCAACGAAGGGACATCCGCATGACCGCGATCACCGACCTCACCGTCAAGGCCGCCGATGGTTCGCCCGTCGATCTCTCCACTTATGCCGGCAAGGTCTTGCTGATCGTCAACACCGCCTCGAAATGCGGGTTTACGCCGCAATATGAGGGGCTCGAGGCGCTGCATCGCAAGTTCGCCGGGCGGGGCTTCGAGGTGCTTGGCTTCCCGTGCAACCAGTTCGGCGCGCAGGAGCCGGGCGATGCGGCCGAGATCGCCAACTTCTGCTCGCTGACGTATGACGTGACCTTCCCGGTGTTCGCCAAGGTCGACGTCAACGGATCAAACGCCGATCCCTTATTCACCGAACTCAAGAAGCAGGCGCCGGGCCTGCTCGGCCTGCAGGGCATCAAGTGGAACTTCACCAAGTTCCTCGTCGGCAAGGACGGCCGCGTCGTCGAGCGCTATGCGCCGACGACCAAGCCTGCCGATATCGAGGCGGATATCGCGAAGCTGCTGTAGATTGGTTCGCGCGGAGGCGCGGAGGACGCAGAGATGGCGCGCTCCTAGCAAGCGACTGATAGACCCTCCCGTTTCAGGTAGGCGCGCGCCGCGCGTTTCAGTCTTCCGCTCTGCGTCCTCTGCGCCTCTGCGCGAAAAAAACTTCTTATCCTCCCCTCGACGATATCCACCGCATTTTGCGAGTCACCGCCTTCCCTGAATCCGGCGCACCCCCCATAGTCATCTCCATGTCGCATTCCGGTTTCGTCCCCCTTCGTATCTTCTCCTCCTTCACCATGCTCGACGGCGCGATCGAGCCCAAGGCCATCGCCAAGCGCGCGCAGGAACTCGGTTTCCCCGCCGCGGCGCTGACCGATCGCAACGGCCTTTATGCCGCGATGGCCTATTCCGACGCGGCGCGCGCGGCAGGCGTGCAGCCGATCATCGGCGCGATGCTCGGCGTGTGTCGCCCCGGGATGCCCGAGGGCATGACGCCGGTGCTCGACTGGATCGCGCTCTATGCGCAGGACGAGGTCGGCTATCAGAACCTGTGCGTGCTCGTCTCGCAGGCGCATCTCGATCGCCCGCTCGAACTCAACGCGCATGTCGATTTCGCGGCACTCGAGGGGCGCACCGACGGCCTTATCGCGCTGACTGCCGGCCGCGAGGGCGGGCTTGCCAAGCTGTTCGCCGAAGATCAGCCTGACCGCGCGCTGGCCTATTGCGAACGCCTCGAGACGCTGTTCCCCGACCGGCTCTATATCGAGTTGACGCGGCGCGGCGACGAGATCGAAACCAAGGCCGAGAACGCGCTGCTCGACCTCGCCTATGACCGCGATCTGCCGATCGTCGCGACCAACCCGTGCTGCTTCGCCGAGCCCGGCTTCAGCGAGGCGCACGACATCCTGCTGTGCATCGCCAGCTCGACCTACATTGCCAGCGAAGACCGTGTGCGCAGCTCGCCCGATGCGTGGATGAAGCCCGCCAAGGACATGCGCGCGCTGTTCGCCGATCTGCCCGAGGCGATCGACAATACGCTGGTGGTCGCGCAGCGCTGCGGTGTCGCGGCGCCCAAGCGCAAGCCGATCCTGCCGAGTTTGGCGGGTGATCCGACGGCGGAAGCGGCGAAGCTGCGCGAAGACGCGCATGCGGGGTTGGAGCGACGGCTGGATCGGATTGCGGAACTCGCCGTCTCTGCTCCCCTCCCGCCTGCGGGAGGGGCTGGGGGTGGGCGCCCGACCTCTACAAGCGATACCGCAGCCGGAGAGCGCGAGCCCACCCCCAACCCCTCCCGCAAGCGGGAGGGGGGTGAAGAAGGGGGAGCCGAAGACTGGCGCGCCGTCTACCGCACTCGGCTCGATTTCGAGCTCGACGTCATCATCCAGATGGGCTTTCCCGGCTACTTCCTGATCGTCGCCGACTTCATCAAATGGGCGAAGGACCACGACATCCCGGTCGGCCCGGGCCGCGGTTCGGGCGCAGGCTCGGTCGTCGCCTGGGCGCTGACGATCACCGATCTCGATCCGATCAAGCTGGGGCTGCTGTTCGAGCGCTTCCTCAATCCGGAACGCGTGTCGATGCCCGACTTCGACATCGATTTCTGCGAAACCCGCCGCGGCGAGGTGATCCGCTACGTCCAGGAGAAATACGGCCGCGACCAGGTCGCGCAGATCATCACCTTCGGGCGCCTGAAGGCACGCGCGGTGCTCAAGGACACCGGGCGCGTGCTGCAGATGGGCTATGGCCAGATCGACCGGCTCGCCAAGCTGATTCCGAACTTGCCCGCCGATCCGTGGACGCTGAAGCGCGCGCTCGACGGCGTGGTCGAGCTCCACGCCGAGTACAAGTCGGACAGCAACGTCCGCCATCTGCTCGACCTCGCGATGCAGCTCGAGGGCCTCCCGCGCCACAGCTCGACCCACGCTGCGGGCGTGGTGATCGGCGATCGCCCGCTCGCCGATCTCGTCCCGCTCTATCGCGATCCCCGCTCGGACATGCCCGTCACGCAGTTCGACATGAAATATGTCGAGGGCGCGGGGCTGGTGAAGTTCGACTTCTTGGGCCTGAAGACGCTGTCAGTGCTGAAAAAAGCGATCGACCTGCTCGCAGCGCGTGGCGTCGTGCTCGATCTCGATGCGCTCGAATGGGATGACGAGGGCGTCTACAAGCTGCTCCAGAAGGGCGACACGGTCGGCGTGTTCCAGCTCGAATCCGAGGGGATGCGGCGCACGCTGTCGGCGGTGCGGCCGTCGAACTTCGGTGACATCATCGCGCTCGTCTCGCTCTATCGCCCGGGCCCGATGGACAACATCCCGATGTTCGGCCGCCGCAAGAACGGGCTCGAACCGATCGAGTACCCGCATCCGCTGCTCGAGGGCATCCTGTCCGAGACCTATGGCATCTTCGTCTACCAGGAACAGGTGATGCAGGCCGCACAGATCCTCGCGGGCTATTCGCTCGGGCAAGCGGACATGCTGCGCCGCGCGATGGGCAAGAAGAACCAGGCCGAGATGGACGCGCAAAGAGCCCATTTCGCCGAGGGGTGCCTGACGATCAACGGTATCCAGGCGGCAAAGGCGAACGAGTTGTTCGACTTGATCGACAAGTTCGCCGGCTACGGCTTCAACAAGTCGCACGCCGCCGCCTACGCGTTGCTGTCGTACCAGACCGCTTGGCTCAAGGCGCATCACCCTCACGAATTCTTCGCGGCGTCGATGTGCTTCGATCTCACGCTGACCGACAAGCTCAGCATCTTCGTCGACGACATGCGACGGCTTGGCGTCAAGCTGCTGCCGCCGTGCATTCTGCGCAGCGAAGCCGACTTCACGGTGGAAGACAGCGGCGACGGGCTCGCCGTCCGCTACGCGCTCGCCGCGCTGAAATCGGTCGGCGAGGGGGCGATGGAGAAGGTCGTCGCCGAACGCGACGCGAACGGGCGGTTCGACTCGATCGACGACATCGCGCGCCGGATCGACCCGCGCGTTTTGAACAAGCGCCAGCTCGAAATACTCGCAGCGGCGGGTGCATTCGATGGGCTCAACGAAAATCGCGCGGGCATTCTCGCTTGCGCCGAGACGATCCTCGCGACCGCCGCGCGGATCCACGAGCAGAAGACCAGCGGGCAGGGCGGTCTGTTCGGCACTGCGGAAGCGTCCGAGCCGCCGATCAAGCTCCCGCTCTCGGCGCGCTGGACGCTTGCCGAGCGGATGGACCAGGAGCGCGACGCCTTCGGCTTCTATTTCTCGGCGCATCCGGTCGATCGCCACAGCCACCTCGCCAAGATGCACGGCGCGCGCAGCTTTGCGACCTTGGGCGAGCTCAACATCCCCGACGACGGGACGCGGACCGGCGCGACGATGGCGGCGCTGGTCGAGGATGCGCGCTGGCGGACATCGGCGCGTGGCAAACGCTATTTAATGGCGACGCTGTCGGATCCGTCGGGGCAGTTCGTCGCGACGTGCTTCGACGATTCGGTCGCCGCCGATCTCGAGGAAGCGGCGCGCAACGGCGGATGCGGGCTGGTGACGGTCGAGCTCGATCGCCGTCCGGGCGAGGAGACTCCGCGCGTTTCGGTCAAGCGGATCCAGCCGTTCGAGGCGCTCGCCAACGATGCGCGCTTCAGCCTCGATCTGACGATCGATACGCCCGCCGGCATGGCGTCGCTCGCCGCGCTGCTCGGCGACGCGCGTGGCGCGCGCGGCGAAGTGTGGGCGACGGTCGCGGTTTCGGGCGACAATACCGCGCGCGTCCTGCTCGGCCGCGACTTCCTGCTCGACGGCGAGCTTGTCGGGCGGATCGAAGCGCTGCAGGATGTCGGCAATGTGGTGCTGCGCACCAGCGGCGCACAGCTGTCGCTGGTTGGGTAGGCTGACTTGCTCCCCTCCCGCTTGCGGGAGGGGTTGGGGGTGGGCTCGCGCTCTCCATAAACGATAACGCGGGAGGATGTCGGGCGCCCACCCCCAGCCCCTCCCGCAAGCGGGAGGGGACAAGACCTATGATCGGTGGAATGCAGGATTTCGAATTGCGGGTGCCGCGACTGCTCGATCATGCCGCGCGCGAGCATGGCGGGCGCGAGATCGTCACACGCTGGGCCGATGGTAGCGAAACGCGCAGCACCTGGGCCGGGGTCGCGCACGACGCCAAACGGCTGGCGCAGGCGCTCGAACGGCTCGGCATCGTCCCCGGCGACCGCGTCGCGACGCTCGGCATGAACCACGGGCCGCACTTGGTCGCCTGGTACGGCACGATCGGGATGGGCGGGGTGGTCCACACCATCAACCCGCGGCTGTTCGACGAACAGCTCGTCTATATCGCCAACCATGCCGAGGACCGCGTGCTGCTCTACGACAAGCAGTTCCAGCCGCTGGTCGACCGCCTCAGGCCGCTGTGGACGAGCATCGAACACTATATCTGCTTCGACGACGGCGCGTTCGACGCGCTGCTCGACGCCGAGACCGGCGCCTACGCCTGGGTCGAGGGCGACGAGCGCGCGCCGTGCATGCTCTGCTACACCAGCGGCACGACGGGCAACCCCAAGGGCGTGCTCTACACCCACCGCTCGACGCTGCTCCACGCGATGCACGCCGCCTCGCCCGCGGTGATGACGCTCAGCGCGCGGTCGACCGTGCTGCCGATCGTGCCCCTGTTCCACGCCGCCGCCTGGGGGCTGTGCTTCGCCGCGCCGCTCGCGGGCACCAAGCTCGTCTTCTCGGCGGTCAACGATGCCGCGGTGCTGTGCGGCCTGATGAACCGCGAGCACGTGACGCTGGCGGGCGGGGTGCCGACGGTGTGGCTTGCTTTGTTCCAGCATATCGACACGACCGGCGAGCTGCCGCGTACGCTCGAGGCGATCACCGTCGGCGGTTCGGCGGCACCGCGCGCGATGATTGCGCGCTTCCTCGATATGGGGATCAAGGTCATCCATCTGTGGGGGATGACCGAGACCTCCCCCGTCGCCACCGCCGCCGCACCGCCGGCCAATTGGAACGAGCTGTCGCGTGACGACCAGCTCGACCTGCTGCAGAAGCAGGGCAGCATTCCGTTCGGGATCGAGCTGCGCGTGCTCGACGACGATGACCGGGAGCAGCCGCGCGATGGCGTTTCGTCGGGCCGATTGCAGGTACGCGGGCCCTGGATCGTCCAGCGCTATTTCGGTGCGGAGGAGGACGCGGTCGATGCCGATAACTGGTTCGACACCGGCGACGTCGCGGTGCTCCACCCCGACGGCACGATGCAGATCACCGATCGCGCCAAGGACGTGATCAAGTCGGGCGGCGAGTGGATCTCGTCGGTCGATCTCGAGAATGCCGCGGTCGGCTGCCCGGGGGTAGCGGAGGCCGCCGCGATCGGCATCTACCATCCGAAGTGGGACGAGCGCCCGCTGCTGGTGGTGGTGCGCAAGCCCGACAGTAGGGTTGAGGCGGCCGAGATTCGGGCGCACCTGGGCGAGCATGTCGCGAAATGGTGGCTGCCCGACGAGATCGTGTTCGTCGATGATCTCCCGCATACCGCGACGGGGAAAATCCTAAAGACCGCGCTGCGCGCCCGCTTCAAGGATCATGTGCTGGCGGGGTGAAGCTGGGCCTGCGCCCGCGAGCTCCCCTAAGTCTCGCTTCCCCGGCGCAGGCCAGGGCCCAGGAGTAGAGCGAGCGAAGGCGTGCGGTGTGTTCGATGATCTCGGCAATCGCTCCTGGGCCCCGGCCTTCACCGGGGAAGCTACAGGGTTCGAGGCGACGGCCCTAGCGCGCGACCTGCACGACCTTATCCCGCGCGGTCGCCCCGCGCACCAGCGTCAGCGCCGACTTGGGGCAGCCGAGCGCCTCGGCGAGCAATCCGAGGATCGCGTCGTTGGCCTTGCCGTCCTCGGGCGTGATCGTCGTCCGGATCGAAAGAACGCGTGCCGCCCCCTCGGCAGGGAGCGCCACCGCGTTCGCGCTCGCATTGGGCGTGGCACGGACCGCGATCTGCCCGCGTGCGTCGACCAGCGCGAGCACCGCGGCACGGTCGGGCAGGCGATGCTTGGCGCGGCTCATCCGAACAAATCCCCCTGCGGCCCCGCCGGGGGGCGGAACAGGTCGCTGCGTAGCGCAATCCGCGTCGCATTCATGCCATGTTTGCGACACGCGATCTGGAAGCGCGTTTGCAGCAGCTCGGCCCACGGCCCGCTGCCGCGCATCCGCGTGAAGAAACCCGGATCGTTCTCACGCCCCTCGCGGATCGAGGCGATGATCGCCATCACCTTGCTCGCGCGGTCGGGAAAATGCGCGTCGAGCCACGCCTTGAACAGCGGCGCCACCTCCCACGGCAACCTTACCGGGATGAACGACACCGAACGCGCGCCCGCCTCGGCCGCGCGCTCGATCAGCTGTTCGATCTCGTGATCGGTGATCGCCGGGATCACCGGCGCGATCGAGACGTGCGTCGGGATTGCCGCAGCGACCAGCGCGCGCACCGCCGCGAGCCGCCGCGTCGGGGCAGGCGCGCGCGGCTCGAGCGTCATGGCGATCTTCGGGTCGAGCGAGGTCAGCGAGATCGCCACCGCCGCCAGCCCCTTCGCCGCCATCGGCGCGAGCAGATCGATATCGCGCACGACGCGGTCGGACTTGGTGGTGATCGTCAGCGGGTGGTTGGTCGCGGAAAGGACCTCGAGGCAGGCGCGCGTGATCCGCCAGTCGGTCTCGATCGGCTGATACGGATCGGTGTTGGTGCCAAACGCGATCGGCTGCGCGACATAGCCGCGCTTGCCGAGTTCGCCGCGGAGCAGCGCCGCGGCATCGGGCTTGGCGAACAGCTTGCTCTCGAAATCGAGCCCTGGCGAGAGATCGTGGAAGGCGTGGGTCGGCCGCGCGAAGCAGTAGATGCAGCCATGCTCGCAGCCGCGATACGGATTGATCGAGCGGTCGAAGCCGATGTCGGGCGAACTGTTGCGGCTGATGATCGTCCGCGCGCGCTCTACCGTCACCGTGGTGCGGAGCCGCGGCGGCACACCGTCGAGCGCGTCTCGATCATCGAGCCAGTCGCCATCGGCGACGCGCTCTGGCAGGTTGAACCGCGCGCTCGCGCGATTGAGCGTGGCGCCGCGCTGGGGGCGTTTGTCGGCCATTGACAGCGTGTAGCAGTCACTTCAGAACGTAGCAAGAACATTGCGGGAAAATCGAAATGGCACGACTGAACTATCTCGAGCTTCCGGTGCGCGATACCGTGACCGCCAAGGCTTTCTATTCGGCGGCATTCGGCTGGCAATTCAGCGATTTCGGGCCGAGCTATGCCGCGACGACGACTGGCGATACCGAGATCGGGTTCCAGGCCGACCCGGCCGAGGCTACCGCTGCGGCGCTCGCGGTGATTGCGGTCGACGATCTCGAAGCGACCGAGGCTGCGGTCCGCGCGGCGGGCGGGGAGATCACGCGCGCGGCGTTCGATTTTCCCGGCGGGCGCCGCTTCCATTTCCGCGATCGTTCGGGGCACGAACTTGCCGTCGCGCGCTACGACGGCTGACGGAATCCTGCTGAGCGTGCCGAAGCGGTGTTGGCCCTTCAATACGCGGAAGGAGGACAGCGCTTCGAGAGGCTCACCGTTCGCGCAGGCGCGGCATCAATTCGACGAAATTGCAGGGCTTGTGCCGGCTGTCGAGCTGGCTCGCGAGGATGCCGTCCCAGCCATCCTTCACCGCACCGGTCGAACCCGGTAGCGCGAAGATATACGTTCCGCGCGTCACGCACGCGCATGCACGCGACTGGACGGTCGAGGTGCCGATCGTCTTGAAGCTCAGCCAACGGAAAAGTTCGCCGAACCCGGGGATCAGCTTGTCGGCAACGCGCTCGATCGCCTCTGGCGTAACGTCGCGCCCGGTCACCCCGGTGCCGCCGGTCGAAATGATGCAGTCGACCGCCGGATCGTCGATCCAACGGTGCAGCGTCGCCACGAGCAAGTCGGCATCGTCCTTGACGATCTCGCGCGCCGCCAGAACGTGGCCCGCGTCAGTCAACCGCGCGACGAGCGTGTCGCCAGAGCGATCATCGGCCAGGCCGCGTGTGTCGGAGACGGTGAGAACGGCAATGCGGACGGGAAGAAACGTCGCGCCTTCGTCAATTGGCACTGGCGACCGCCTTGTTGGGGAGGCTTGCAGAGGCGCGATAGCCGTTGCTCGAGGTCAGCCGCACCGCCGCCGCCCCGGGCAGACCGGGGAAGCGCGGCCACATGCCCTGCGCGAGCGCCGCGCGGCTGACCGAAGCCGGCTTGCCGGTTTGCGCTTCATAGACCCAGTAATTGCGCAACACGGTGGTGACGTAGCCACGCGTCTCCCAATAGGGGATCGATTCGATATAAAGCAGCGGATCGCCGCCATCGCGCGTCTGCGCGTTCCACAGCTCGACCGGGCCGGGGCCGGCGTTGTAGGCAGCGATGACCTTGGGGAGCAGTCCCTCGGTGCACCGCTGGTCGCGCAATTGCTCGAGATAGCTCTGGCCGACTTCGAAATTGGTGCCGGGCCGCGACAGTGCGCTGCGGTCGAAGCTGCGGCCCTGCTTGCGCGCGATATCGGTCGCCGCGCGCGGCATCACCTGCATCAAGCCGTAAGCGCCCGCCGGGCTCACCACGTCGGTGCGGAAGCGCGATTCCTGGAGCGTGTGCGCGAACACCAGAGCCTTGTCGACGCGCCAGCCGCCATCGGGCGCCCAGTTCGGCGCGGGGAAGCGCGCCTCAAGCGGCGGCGTCGCGCCGACGGGGCCGTTATGCGACAGCCACACCTGCGTCGCGGGCAAATCAAGCGCGGCCGCCACGCGGACCAAGGCGGGATATTCGGAGGGATCGCCGATCCGCGCCTGCTGGCGGATGACCGCGTCGGCGAGTCCGGTCTCGCCGATCTCGACCAAGGCGGCCGCGACGCGGACGTTGGGGCGGCGCCCGACCTGTTGCCAATCGCTCGCGCCCGACAGCGTCGCCGCGCGGTTGGGCGCATCCTTGATGCCGAGCGCCTGGCGCGCGAGCAGGCCGTAGAAGGTCTCGCGATATTGCGCGGCGTTCTTGAGGCGGTTCTCGATCCGGTCGGGACGGCCGCACTGCATGTCTGCGCGCGCGGTCCAGTAGAGGCCGGCGGCGCGCAACTCGATATCGCTGGCGCGCGCGGCGACGTTCTGGAAGAGATCGCCCGCGGCGGCGCAATCCCGCTGCCGCCATGCAGCGAGCGCGCCGACCCAGACGGCCTCGACCGCGAAATCGCCCGAGCCGGTGCCGGCGCGCGCTGCCATCGTCCGCGCGTTGCTGTCATCGCCTGCGAGATAATACATCCAGGCGATCTTGCGCTGCCATTCGGTTATCGAATCCGACGACAGGCCGGGGGTCGACTCAAGCAATTGCTGCGCTTCGAAGCCGCGATCTTCCTTGATGAAGGGCTGCATCTTGAGTGCCAGCTCGACCGCGAGCATGTCGCCATTGCCGAAGCTCTTGGCGCGTTTGCGCGCCGGAGCACCGTCGATCCAGCGCAGCGCACGCGCCTCGGGCAAGGGTGGCAGGCCGACGCCGCCGCGCGACGCCGCCATCGTCAGGATCTGCTTGGCCTGCGGGAGCTCGGGCGCATCGGCGAGCAGCTTCATCAGCGGGTCGAGATCGGCCTTGGGCGATCCCTTGGCGGTGAGCAGCTCGGCTTCGGCGATCGCGTGGAGCGGCCCCGGCTTGAGCGAGGCCAGGAGGAGCTGCGCATCCTGCCACTTCTGCGCGCGGATATTGGCGAACACCGCGCGATAGGCATCGCGCTGTTCGGCGTCGAGCTGCGTCGGGATGATGCTGCGCTGGCTGGTCTGGACCGACGCCATCGGCGGTTCGCCCGCTGCCTGTGCGATGCCCGGCACCGCCAGGATAAGAGCGGTGAGAAGAACCCGCTTTGCGCTCATGCGCTCAACCCCGCGATCAACATTTGTAAATCCTTCCACGCCCGGGCCTTGTCGGCCGGGCGTTCCAGCAACAGCCGCGGATGGAAACTGGCCACCACATCGACCGTTACCGCTGGCATGCCATCTTCTAGGTTAATTGGGTGTAAACTGCCGCGGGCATGTGCGACGTCCATCCCCGTCAGCGCACGGCTCGGCGCATTTCCCAGCACGAGCAGCCGCATCGGCTTCACCAGGGCGACGTGATGCCGCGCAACCTCGACGATCCGCTGCTCGATCTCGGGCGCGATCCGGCCCGCGGTCGGGCGCTTGCTGCACATCGGCACGATGTAGACCGATTCGCGACTCCGCCCGATCGCGGCGAGCATCCGGTCGAACAGTTTGCCCACTGGCCCGCCGAACAGGCTTCCCGAGTCGCCATCTTCGCGATCGGGCACGTCGGTCAAAATCATGATGTCGGCGGACGGATCGCCCGACGCGCCGATCGGATCGCCGCGCCAGTCGGCTTCGGGCGCATCGTCCCCGGCGCGCCAGGTCAGAAAATCTTCGAGCGTGCGCGGCAGCGGCAGCACGACCGGTTCCGCTACGGCGGCAACGCGTGCGCGCTGCTCGGGGACGACGACAGGGGCGACCGGGGCAGCGGTCCAATCGCGCGGTGCTTCGTCGACCAGCGAATCGATGCCGGCGTCGCGCCACCATTCGAGCGCGCTCGCCGCGGCCATCCGCCAGTCGATATTTTGGTCAGCCCCCATATATGCCTATAGCTACCATGTTGACGCGAAGGTCAATTCGCTGGCACGCGCAGCAGGACAGGAAGTGCCGCGCGCGCGACGAGACCGATGCGAAGGCGCCCCGGATGGAGAAGTACCGTGAGTGAAGGCGAAAACCATCGCGAGTCCATGCCGTACGATGTGGTCATCGTCGGCGCCGGCCCCTCGGGCCTGTCGGCTGCGATCCGGCTGAAACAGGTGGCCGCCGAGAAGGGCGCCGATCTCTCGGTCTGCGTGCTCGAAAAGGGCTCGGAAGTCGGCGCGCACATCCTTTCGGGCGCGGTCATCGATCCCAAGAGCCTCGACGAATTGCTGCCGAACTGGCGCGAGGACGGCTGCCCGCTGGCCGAGGTGCCCGTCACCGAAAACCACCACTGGGTGCTGAGCAAGGGTGGGAAGCGCAACCTGCCGCATTTCCTCACGCCGTCGTTCATGCAAAACAAGGGGACCTATACCGGCAGCCTCGGCAATCTGTGCCGTTGGCTCGCGGGCAAGGCCGAGGAGCTCGGCGTCGAGATCTTCCCCGGCTTTGCCGCCGCCGAAATCCTTTATAACGACGACGGCTCGGTTAAGGGCGTCGCGACCGGCGACATGGGCGTCGCACGCGATGGCTCGCACAAGGGCGATTACACGCCGGGTCTCGAGCTCCACGCGAAATACACCTTCTTCTCGGAAGGCTGCCGCGGGCATCTGTCGAAGCAGCTGATCCGCAGCTTCGATCTGGCGAAGGACAGCGACCCGCAGGTCTACGGCCTCGGCGTCAAGGAATTGTGGGACATCGATCCCGCGCTCCATTCGCCGGGCCGCGTGATCCACACGCAGGGCTGGCCGCTCAGCGAGACGCACGGGTCGAACGGCGGCGGCTGGATCTACCATCAGGCCAATGGCCAGGTGTCGATCGGCTTCGTGACGTGGCTCAACTACACCAATCCGTATCTCTCGCCGTTCCAGGAGATGCAGCGCTGGAAGACGCATCCCGAGATCGCGGCTTTGCTCAAGGGCGCCAAGCGCGTCAGCTACGGCGCGCGCGCGATCAGCGATGGCGGGCTGCAGTCGATCCCCAAGCTGGTGATGCCCGGCGCGGCGCTGATCGGCGACAGCGCGGGTTTCCTCAACGTGCCGCGGATCAAGGGCACGCATACCGCGATGAAATCGGGCATGCTCGCCGCCGAGGCCGCCGCCGAGGCGATCCTCAGCCAGCGCGAACATGACGAGCTCGCCGCCTATCCCGCGGCGTTCGAGCAGAGCTGGGTCAAGAAGGAGCTGTCGGTCGTCCGCAACGTCGTGCCGCTGGTCAAGAAGTTCGGCGATTTCGTCGGGTCTGGGCTTGCCGGGATCACGATGTGGCTCGAGCATTGGGGCCTCAAGGTGCCCTTCACGCTCCACCATCATCCCGATCACGAGAGCCTGTGGCGTAAGGATCAGGTCCAGCCGATCGTCTATCCCAAGGCTGACGGCGTGTTGACCTTCGATCGTCTGTCGTCGGTGTTCATCTCGAACACCAATCACGAGGAGGACCAGCCGGTCCATCTGACGCTCAAGGATCCCGACGTCCCGGTGAAGCACAATCTGCCGCTGTATGACGAGCCCGCGCAGCGTTACTGCCCGGCGGGGGTGTACGAGATCGTCGGCGAGGAAACCGGCGATCCCAAGTTCGTGATCAACGCGCAGAATTGCGTCCACTGCAAGACCTGCGACATCAAGGACCCGACGCAGAACATCAACTGGGTCGTGCCCGAAGGGGGCGGGGGCCCCAACTACCCCAATATGTAAGGCGCGCCGGGCAAGACGCAGCGAGGCTGCGTCGCGCCTCGAGGCGCGCCCGGCCGGCGGCGCCACCAGCGCCGTCCGACGACGCGGCTTTGCCGCGGCGCTCTCAACCGGACGAAGCGAATGATCACCGAAACCGCCCCCGCCAAGATCAACCTCGCGCTCCACGTCCGCGCGCGGCGGGGCGACGGCTATCACGAGCTCGAGACGCTGTTCGCCTTCGTCGCCGATGGCGACACGGTCACGCTCGCGCCGGGGCCGCTGTCGCTGGCGATCACCGGGCCGTTCTCGGAAGGCTTGAGCGGCGAGGGCGACAATCTCGTGCTCGGCGCCGCGCGCGCCTTCGCCGCCGCGTTCGATCTGCCGGAGGGCGGCGCCTTCACGCTCGACAAGCATTTGCCGGTCGCCTCGGGCATCGGCGGCGGCTCGGCCGATGCTGCGGCGGCGCTCCGTGCGCTCGCCCGCGCCAATGATATCGCGATCGACGACCCCAAGCTGTTCGACATCGCCGCCGCGCTCGGCTCCGACGTTCCGGCGTGTCTGCTCGGCCGCACCGCGCTGGGGCAGGGGCGGGGCGAGCGCCTTGTCCCGCTCGACGGCCCGAGCGGGATGCCGGTGCTGCTCGTCAATCCGGGCGTCGCGGTGTCGACCGCCGCGGTGTTCAAGGCGTGGGACGGAGTCGATCTCGGCGCGATGCCCGAGGGCGACGTGCTCGACGTGGCGCTCGCCGCGCGCAACGACCTCGAGCTCCCCGCCCGCCGGCTCGCGCCCGAAATCGACGGAGTGCTCGCGCTGCTCGCCGAGGGCACGCCGCTGCTCGCGCGCATGTCGGGTTCGGGCGCGACGTGCTTCGCGCTTTACGCCACCACCGCCGAGCGCAGCGCCGCCGCCGCGCGGATCCGCGCTGCGCAGCCCGGCTATTGGTGTCTCGAAACGACACTCGCGTGACGGATCGCCGCGTCATTCTGGGACAGGCGCACGCGGGTCAGCGCCAAAACCGGCGGAAAACCGCGATTGGCGCGCCGCTTGCTGTGCTAGGGCAAGATGGGTCCGCCGCCCCCCTGCGGAGCGCCCGTTGATGGTCCATGGCTCAGCCTTGCGCCATTCCCCGGCCGGGGTGGTGACATCCATGTCATCCCCCCGGTCGTGACCCTATGACGCGCCCCCACATCCTCTCCGGCAAACCCGGCGGCATCTTGCTGATCTGCGATCACGCGTCGAACGCGGTTCCCGACGGTATCGATCTCGGCATCGCGCTGGCCTTGCTCGAAAAGCATATCGCGATCGACATCGGCACCGCCGCGCTTACCGAATCGCTCGCGGCGGAACTGGGCACGCCTGCCTTGCTCGCCACGCTGTCGCGGCTGGTGATCGACCTCAATCGTCCGACCGACCATCCCGGCCTGATCCCGCTCGCGAGCGACGGCCACGCCATTCCCGGAAATGCCACGGCAGACCGCACCGACCGGATCTCCCGCTTCTATACGCCCTATCACGACGCGCTCGCCGCGCTGATCGTCGAGACGCAGCCCACGCTCATTGCGGCGATTCACAGCTTCACGCCGCGGCTCGAACACGGCGACGGTGCGCCCCGCCCGTGGGAGATCGGCATCCTGTCGAACACAGATCGCCGCGCAGCCGACATAGCGCTACCGCTGCTCGCAGCGCAGGGTCTCGTCACTGGCGACAACGAACCCTATTCGGGTCAGCTGCTCAATGCGACGCTCGACCGCCACGGCGAGGGCAACCATATTCCCAGCCTGTCGATCGAAATCCGCAACGATCTGATAGCCGACCCCGCGGGTGTACGGCGTTGGACCGCCATCCTCGCGCCAATCTTGCGCGAAATCAGCAACAGACTTGCGTCGAGCGACCATCCTACGCAATAGGCTGTCGCATGACTCGCACCTTCGACAAATCCAAGCTCCCCAGCCGCCACGTGTCCGTCGGCCCCGAGCGCGCCCCACACCGCAGCTATTATTACGCGATGGGAATCGCCGAGGAGGATATCGCCAAGCCGTTCGTCGCGCTTGCCTCCGCCGGCAATAACTCCGCACCGTGCAACACCACGCTCGACGCGCAGGCCGATGCCGCGCAGGCGGGCGTCATCTCGGGCGGCGGCATGCCGCGGCGCTTCAACACGATCACCGTCACCGACGGCATCGCGATGGGGCATCAGGGGATGAAATCTTCGCTCGTCAGCCGCGAAGTGATCGCCGATTCGGTCGAACTCTCGGTCCGCGGCCATTGCTACGACGCGCTGGTCGGCTTTGCCGGCTGCGACAAATCGCTCCCCGGCATGATGATGGCGATGCTCCGCCTCAATATCCCGAGCATCTTCGTCTATGGCGGCTCGATCCTGCCGGGCAGCTATCACGGCAAGGACGTCACCGTCGTCGACGTGTTCGAGGCGGTCGGGCAATACGCCGCCGGCTCGTGCCCGCTGCAGGAATTGATCGAGCTCGAAAAGGTCGCGTGCCCCGGCCACGGCGCGTGCGGCGGCCAGTTCACCGCCAACACCATGGCGTGCGTCGGCGAGGCGATCGGCCTGTCGCTGCCCAATTCGAACATGATGCCCGCGCCCTATCGCGGCCGCGACGAGATCGCGCGCGCAGCGGGCGACCAGGTGATGGAGCTCGTCGCGCGGGGCATCCGCCCACGCGACATCTGCACGCGCGAGGCGTTCATCAACGCCGCCCGCGTCGTCGCGGCGACCGGCGGCTCGACCAACGCCGCGCTGCATCTGCCAGCGATGGCGAACGAAGCGGGGATCGACTTCGACCTGTTCGACGTGGCGGAAGCTTTCAAATCAACGCCTTACATCGCCGACCTCAAGCCCGGCGGCAAGTATGTGGCGAAGGACATGTACGAGGCGGGCGGTGTCTACATGCTGATGAAGACGATGCTGGCGGGCGGGTTCCTCGACGGCAATTGCCTGACCGTTACCGGCAAGACGCTCGGCGAGAATATCGATCAGGTCACCTGGAACCCCGACCAGAAGGTCATCTACGACGTCAAGGCGCCGCTTTCGGCGACCGGCGGCGTGGTCGGCCTGCGAGGCTCGCTCGCCCCCGATGGCGCGATCGTCAAGGTTGCGGGCATGCACCGGCTCCAGTTCACCGGCCCGGCGCGCGTGTTCGATTGCGAAGAGGATTGCTTCGCCGCGGTCGAGGCGCGCTCGATCAACGAGGGCGAAGTGCTCGTGATCCGCTACGAAGGCCCCAAGGGCGGCCCCGGCATGCGCGAAATGCTGTCGACCACCGCCGCGCTCTACGGTCTCGGCATGGGCGAGAAGATCGCGCTGATCACCGACGGCCGTTTCTCCGGCGCGACGCGGGGTTTCTGCATCGGCCATGTCGGGCCCGAAGCCGCCGACGGCGGTCCGATCGCGCTGATCGAGGATGGCGATTCGATCCGGATCGACGCCGAGGCCGGCACGATCGATCTCGATGTCCCCGCCGATGTCCTCGCCGCGCGGAAAGCGGCGTGGCAGGCGCGCGTGAACGATTATCAATCGGGCGTGCTGTGGCGCTATGCCAAAACCGTCGGCCCGGCGTATAGGGGCGCGGTCACGCACCCAGGAGCCAGTGCCGAAACCCATGTCTATGCGGATATCTAGCGCAGCGTTGCTGCTCCTCGCGCTCGCGGCTTGCGGCGAGCCGCAGACCGACAAGGCGACGCTCGCCAAGGTCGAGGCCGAGCAGCGCGCGCGCCAGGACGATAGCGGCAATATCGTCTGCGCGCAGCGTGGCTCTGTCGATTTCGCGCGCGTCTGCACGGTCGACCGTACGCAGAGCGCCGACGGGCTGGTGCTGACGCTGCGCCATCCCGACGGCGCCTTCCACCGCTTGCTGGTGACACGCGACGGCCGCGGCGTGATCGCAGCCGACGGCGCCGAGAAGGCCGTCGTCAGCGTGATCGGCAGCGGCGAGATCGAAGTCGCGCTCGGCGGCGATCGCTATCGTCTGCCTGCAACCGTCAAGGGCAAGGCCGCCACGGCGTCATGATCCGAAGCGACGGGCAGCCGATCGTCGGCGCAGAAGCGATGCGCGCCGTCGAGCAGCGCGCGATCGATGCCGGCACCAGCGTCGAAGCGCTGATGGAGCGTGCCGGCGCGGCCGTCGCCGAAGCTGTGCGGCGGCTTGCGGGCGGCGCACCCGTCCTGCTGCTGTGCGGGCCGGGCAATAACGGCGGCGACGGTTATGTCGCGGCGCGGCTGCTCAAGGCGAACGGGCTCGACGTCCGCTTGGCCGCGCTGAGCGCCCCGAAGACAGAGGCCGCAAAGGCCGCACGCGCCGGATGGGATGGGCCGGTCGAGGATTTCGCGGCGCTTGCCCCCGACGCCAGCCACGGCGCGGTGCTGGTCGATGCCCTGTTCGGCACCGGCCTCACGCGCCCGCTCGCGGCGGAGACGGCGGCGCTGCTCGCCACGCTGACGCGCCACTCGCATCTCGCGATCACCCTCGACGTGCCGAGCGGGGTCGATACCGATACCGGCGCGATACTCGGGGAAGCGGAGATCCCCCCCTTCGCGCTGACGCTGGCGCTCGGTGCCCTCAAGCCCGCGCATGTCCTGCAACGTTCGGCGGCCTTGTGCGGCACGGTGCGCGTGCTCGATATCGGGCTCGACGCGACCGCGAGCCACGACTGGACGCTCGCGCGGCCCAAGCTCGCGCAGCCGACCCCGGCGATGCACAAATATTCGCGCGGTCTCGTCGTCGTGATCGGCGGCACGATGCCCGGCGCTGCCGCGCTCGCAGCAAGCGCCGCCATGCACGTCGGCGCCGGCTACACTGCGCTGCTCGGCGCGGCGCCCGACATGCCGCACGCGCTCGTCCAGCGCGCCTGGTCGCCCGAGGCATTGGCCGCAACGCTCGATGGCAAGAAGCATGAGACGACCGCGATCATCGTCGGCCCCGGGCTCGGCAAAGGCGCGGACGCCGCCGAAAAGCTCGAGCACGCGCTGGCGAGCGGCTATCGCCTCGTGATCGACGGCGACGCACTCCACCAACTCGACGCCGCAATGTTCGATCGGATCAAGGCGCGCGACGCCGACGCCCCCGTCATACTCACCCCGCATGCCGGCGAGTTCCACGCCGTCTTCGGCGCCTATACCGGCAGCAAGATCGACGCCGCCCGCGCCTCCGCCGCGCGCTCCGGCGCGATCGTCGTCTTCAAGGGCCCCGACACCGTAATCGCCTATCCCGACGGCCGCACGCGCACCGCGACGCACGCCAATCCTTGGCTCTCGACCGCCGGCACCGGCGACGTCCTCGCCGGCACGATCGGCGCGATGCTCGCAAGCAGCGCGCTCCACCCGGTCGAGGCGGGAGTCTGGCTCCACGCCGAAGCCGCGCGACGACTCGGCGCGGCCTTCCTCGCCGATGATCTGGCGGCAGAACTTTCCAAAGTAAGGGGCGCCCTGTGAGCGACGTCATCGTTCGAGTAGCGGCCCGCGGCGACGGCATCACCGCCGACGGCCGCCACGCTGCCTATGCCGCCCCCGGCGACACGCTGACCGCCGACAATATGGTCGTGCCCGGTCCGCACCACCAGACCCCGCCATGCCGCCACTTCCCCGTCTGCGGCGGCTGCCAGCTCCAGCATCTCGACGATGCGAGCTACGCCGATTTCCTCACCGACCGGATCGCCGGCGCGCTCGCCGCGCAGGGGCTGACCGCCCCGATCCGCCCACCCGCGCTTTCCCCCTCGCATACTCGCCGCCGCGCGACTCTGCATGCCGAGGCGAAGGGCGGGGGGCTCCAGCTCGGCTTCAGCGAGCAAGCGAGCCACGCGATCGTCGACCTGCGCGAATGCTGGATCCTGACGCCACGCTTGTTCGCGCTCGTCGCCCCCTTGCGCAAACTGCTCGCCCGCGCTCTGAAGGGCCGCGCGCGCGTCCATCTGACCGAGCTCGACCAGGGCATCGACGTGCTGATCGAAGGCACGATCGCCGACAGCCTCGCGATCGCCGAGGCGATCACTGCCTTCTGCAGCGCGAACGGTGTCGCCCGCTTCGCGATCGACGACGGGATCGGGCCGGAGACGCGCTGGGAGCCCGAGGCGGTGACGATCACGCTCGGCGGTGTCGCAGTGCCGTTCCCCGCTGGCAGCTTCCTCCAAGCGACGCAGGAGGGCGAGGCGGCGCTCGTCGCGGCGGTCCGCGAAGCGATTGGCGATGCCAAGATCAGCGCCGATCTGTTCGCCGGGCTCGGCACCTTCGCGCTGTCGCTGCCGGGGAAGGTCTATGCCGCCGAGGCGGGACGCGACGCGATCTTCGCGCTTAAGGCGGGGGCGGCGCAAGCGGGACGGGCGGTGTTCGCCGAGCATCGCGACCTGTTCCGCCGCCCGCTGACCTCGGCCGAGTGCGACCGCTTCGCCGCGATCGTACTCGATCCGCCCCGCGCTGGCGCTAAAGAGCAGATCGCGCAGCTGGCTGGCTCCAAGGTGCCGGTGATCGCCTATGTCTCGTGCAATCCCAGCAGCTTCGCGCGCGATGCTGAGATCCTGTCAAAAGGTGGCTACACGCTCGACTGGATCCAGCCCGTCGGCCAGTTCCGCTGGTCGACCCACGCCGAGCTCGCCGCGCGGTTCAGCCGTCAGGGATAATCCGCGCGGAGGAAGTAGAGCCCGTCGGGCGGCGCATTGAGCCCGAGCCGGGTGCGGTCGCGCGCCTCGAGCGCGGCGGCCATGTCGTCGGGCGACCATTTGCCGAGACCAACGAGCGACAGGCTCCCGACCATCGAGCGCACCTGATGATGCAGGAACGATCGCGCCGAGGCGAATACGCTGATCCGATCGCCATCCGCGACGACATCGAGCCGATCGAGCGTCCGCACCGGGCTGTCGGCCTGGCAGTGCGCCGCGCGAAAGGTGGTGAAGTCATGCCGACCGACCAGGTGCGCCGCCCCCTCGGCCATTGCCGCTGCATCAAGCGGGGCAGGGACGCGCCACGCCAGCCCGCGCTCGACCGTCAGTGGCGCACGCCTCGTAACGATGCGGAATTCGTAATGCCGCCGAATGCACGAAAAGCGCGCGTGCCAGTCGTCGGGCACGACCTCGCAATCGACGATCGCGACCGGATCGGGACGGACCAGCGCGTTGAGCGCTTCCATAAGCCGGAACGGGGTGATCTCGCGCGCGACATCGACATGCGCGCGCATGCCCAGCGCATGGACACCGGCATCGGTCCGCCCCGCTGCCTGGACCGCGACGGTCTCGCCGGTGACGGCATGGACCGCGCGTTCGATCGAGGCCTGGACGCTCGCGCCATTGTCCTGCCGCTGCCAGCCGACGAACGGGCGACCGTCATATTCGACGGTCAGCGCAAAGCGCGTCAAAGCTGCGTGCCCGCAGGGATCGCAAACCCGCGCAGCAGTTCGCCGGCGGTCATGACGCCACGCCCTGCGCGCTGGAGCAGCGTCGGCCGGATCGCGCCGTCGGCACAAGCGATGGTGAGGCGGTCGTCGATCACCACGCCGGCACTACCCCCGCCGTCACCCCAGCGAAAGCTGGGGTCTCCCCGGTCGGGCGCGCTGCCCGTTGCCGGGAGATCCCAGCTTTCGCTGGGATGACGGATATCCACCGCAAGCACCTTAACCCGCTCGCCCTGAAACTCGAAGAACGCCCCCGGCACCGGATTGAACCCACGCACCTGCCGCTCGACCGCAGCGGCGTTCTGCGTGAAATCGAGCCGCGCTTCGGCCTTATCGATCTTGGCGGCATAGGTCACGCCGTCCTCGGGCTGTGGCACCGGCGGATAGCCGGCAAGGTCGGCGAGCACCGCCACCATCAACCGCGCGCCCATCGCGCTCAGCTCGTCGGTCAGCGCACCCGCCGTCTTGCCGTCGACCGGCGTCGTATCGCGCAACAGCACCGGCCCGGTATCGAGCCCGGCCTCCATCTGCATGATGCACACCCCCGTCTCCTCATCCCCCGCAAGGATCGCGCGCTGGATCGGCGCCGCCCCGCGCCAGCGCGGCAGCAGCGAGGCATGGACATTGAGGCATCCGTGCGCCGGCGCATCGAGCACCGCGCGCGGCAGGATCAGCCCGTACGCCGCGACCACCGCGATGTCCGCGCCAAAACCCGCGAACTCGGCCTGCGCTTCGGCATCGCGCAGCGACACCGGCGTCCGCACCGTGATCCCCAGCGCCTCGGCGCGCGCCTGGACGGGCGAGGGGGTGAGCGCCTTGCCACGCCCGGCGCGCCGCGGCGGCTGGCTGTACGACGCGACGACGTCGTGCCCGGCATCGACCAGCGCCTGCAGCACCGGGACCGAGAAATCGGGCGTGCCCATGAAGAGTATCCGCATGCCCGCGCTTTGCGATCGGGGCTGCGCAAAGGCAAGTCCCGTCACCCGGAGCCAGCCGCGGGCCGCTCGATCGACCCCGGCCTCCGCCGGGGCGACGGATAGTGACGAACGCCGTTCCGCCCCCTATCTCTTGGCGATGGCCTCTCCCGAAATCGAAGCACTCACGCAAGCGCTGTCCAAATTGCCCGGCCTCGGCCCGAGATCCGCACGGCGGGCGGTGCTGCATCTGCTCAAGAAACGCGAGGGGGCACTCGCGCCGCTGCTCAATGCTTTGATGGCGGTCGAGGAAAACCTTTCAAACTGCTCGATTTGCGGCAATATCGACACGACCAATCCGTGCGCCGTATGCGCCGACCCGCGCCGCGACGCGCGCGCGTTGTGCGTCGTCGAGGAAGTCGCTGACCTGTGGGCGCTCGATCGCTCACGGCTGTTCCCGGGGCGGTTCCATGTGCTCGGCGGTCGGCTGTCGGCGCTCGAGGGCGTGCGGCCCGAGGATCTCGCGATCGAGTCGCTCGTGCGGCGGATCGCCGATGGCGGGATCGACGAGGTCGTGCTCGCGATGAATGCGACGCTCGAGGGCCAGACCACCGCGCATTACATCGCCGAGCGGATCGAACGCTTCCCCATCCGCATCACCCAGCTCGCGCATGGCTTGCCGGTCGGCGGCGAGCTCGATTATCTCGACGAGGGCACTTTGGCGCAGGCCCTGCGTGCGCGGCGGCCGGTGGCTTAGGCAGCAACGCGGTCAAGAAGATGTGGTTCGCGCAGAGGCGCAGAGAACGCGGAGAAGAAGACAGGTGAGCGATCCACGCGAAGGCGCGGAGAGCTGATTGCGCCGCGCGGCCGCCCGCGTCATCGCCAGCCGCAAATCCTGAGGCTGCCCGCTGCGCGGGCGATACCCCACACGCACGCCGCCTCCGCGTCCTCCGCGCCTCTGCGCGAACCAATCTTCTTCTGCTTCCGCGCCTTTGCGTGAATCCATTCCGCAGCTGAAACCTTGACGCGCCCCCCGACCTTTCCTAGCTCGCGGGAATGGCAGTCCTAGAAATCCTCGAAGTCCCGCACCCCGGCCTCCGCGCCGTCGCCAAGCCCGTCGAAACGGTGGACGACGCCGTGCGGAAAATCGTCGCCGACATGTTCGACACGATGTACGACGCCCGCGGCATCGGCCTCGCCGCGACGCAGGTCGCGATCGAGCAGCGCATCGTCGTGATCGATCTGCAGGAAACCGAAGGCGAGGGCGAAGACGCCAAGCCGGTCCGCAAGCCGCTCGTCTACATCAATCCCGAGCTGGTATCGGTGAGCGAGGAAACCTCGTTCTACAACGAAGGCTGCCTGTCGATCCCCGAGCAATATGCCGAGGTCGAGCGCCCCACCAGTTGCCGCGCCCGCTGGCTCGATGAACAGGGTGCGGTCCAGGAGGGCGACCTTGACGGCCTGCTCGCAACCGCGCTGCAGCACGAGATCGACCATCTCAACGGCGTGCTGTTCATCGACCACATCTCGAAGCTCAAGCGCGACATGCTGCTCAAGAAGCTAACGAAGATGCGCAAGGCGGCGTGATCGCCCACTCCCTCTCCCGCTTGCGGGAGAGGGTGGCAGAGCGCAGCGAGGTCGGGTGAGGGAACGAGCCGCAACGTGCGCGGCACGGCCCTCACCCCGACCCTCTCCCGCAAGCGGGAGAGAGAGAAGGCTAGAACAGCCCCTCGATCTCACCCCCGGCCCCGAACCGGATCCCCTCCGCCGCCGGCACGCGCGGCAGGCCCGGCATCGTCATGATCTCTCCGCAGATCGCCACCACGAACCCCGCGCCTGCGCTGAGGCGCACCTCGCGCACCGGCACGACATGCCCCGTCGGCGCGCCGAGCTTGGCCGGATCGGTCGAGAAGCTGTACTGCGTCTTCGCCATGCACACCGGCAGATGCCCGAACCCCGCCGCCTCGAACCGCGCGAGCTGCGCCAGCACCGACGGCTCGGCAACCGCTTCCTCGGCACGGTAGATCCGCGTCGCGACGGTGTTGATCTTGTCGAACAGCGACAGATCATCGGCATAAAGCGGTGCGAATTGCGACGGATGCTCGGCCAGCGCCGCGACCTTGTCGGCGAGCTCAACCGCGCCCGCGCCACCCTCGGCCCAATGCGAGCACAGCACCGCCTCGCAGCCCTGGTGCTCTGCGATTTCATGGATCACCGCGACTTCCTCGGGCGTATCACCGTCGAAGCGGTTGATCGCCACCACCACCGGCACCCCGAACGCGCGGACATTCTCGATATGCCGTGCGAGATTGACGCCACCGCGTCGCACCGCCTCGGCATCGGGCGCGCCGAGATCGGCCTTGGCCACGCCCCCGTTCATTTTCAGCGCCCGCACGGTCGCGACGATCACCGCCGCGGCGGGCTTCAACCCGGCCTGGCGGCACTTGATATCGAAGAACTTCTCCGCCCCCAAATCCGCGCCGAAGCCCGCCTCGGTCACGACATAGTCGGCCAGCCCCAAGGCCGCGCGCGTCGCGATCACCGAATTGCACCCATGCGCGATATTGGCGAACGGCCCGCCATGGACGAACGCCGGCGTGCCCTCGAGCGTCTGGACGAGGTTGGGCTTGATCGCCTGCGCGAGCAGCACCGCCATCGCACCATCGGCCTTGAGGTCGCGCGCCGTCACCGGCTGCTTGCCGCGCGTATAAGCGACGACGATCCGCCCGAGCCGCGCTTCGAGATCGTGCAGGTCGGTCGCGAGGCACAGGATCGCCATCACCTCGGAGGCGACAGTAATGTCGAACCCGCTCTCGCGCGGATAGCCGTTGGCCGGCCCGCCGAGCGATTGCGCGATATCGCGCAAAGCGCGGTCGTTCATGTCGAGCACGCGCCGCCACACGATCCGCCGCACGTCGATGTCGAGCGCGTTGCCCCAATGGACATGGTTGTCGATCATCGCCGCGAGCAGATTGTGCGCGCTGGTGATCGCATGGAAATCGCCGGTGAAGTGGAGGTTGATGTCCTCCATCGGCACCACTTGCGCATAGCCACCGCCGGTCGCCCCGCCCTTGGTGCCGAAGCACGGCCCGAGCGACGGCTCGCGCAGCGCGAGCATCGCCTTGCGCCCGGTGCGGTTGAGCGCGTCGGCGAGCCCCACCGACGTCGTCGATTTGCCTTCGCCCGCCGGCGTCGGGTTGATCGCGGTGACCAGGATCAGCTTGCCCTGTGTTACGGCTGCAGGGAGCGCAGCCAGATCGATCTTCGCCTTGTGATGGCCATACGGCTCGACCGCCTCGGGCGGGATCCCGGCTGCGGCGGCAATCGCGCCGATGGGTTGCAAAGTGGCGGCGCGCGAGATCGCGATATCGGTGAGCATATAACGGCCCTACCAAATCTCTCAGAAAAGGGGAGATGGAGAATGGACGAGAAGGCGGGCCTTCACGCGCCGCCATTCGGTCTGTCGCGCAACCATTTACCATCCCGATCGCGCGGGCTACGGGTTCGCAGAATGTTCCAGCGAGACCCACGATGACCGGATTGACGATAGCCCTGGTGGCGATAGCCGCGCTTTTGATCGGGCTCGCGCTCGGCTGGGTGTTCGGCAGCAAGCCGGTCGCCGCCGCGCGTGCCGATTCGGCCGCGCGCGAGGCCGATTTCAAACGCGCGATCGTCGATCTCGCCAGCGCCGAGGAACGCGCGCGGGCGGCCGACCAGCTCCGCGCCGAGCTTGCGACGATCCGCGACGAGCGCGATGTCGCCCGGCTCGAGAACACCGCGCTCAAGACCCACACCGCGGCGTTCGAAAATCGTCTCGCCGACATGCAGGCCACCAGCGAAGCGCGCCAACGCGCCGAACGCGACACCTATGAGGGCCGCATCGCCGATATCCGCCAGGTCACCGCGGCGCGCGAGAAGATGGTGAGCGATGCGCACGCGACTCGCATCGCCGAACTGCTCCACGCCAAGGAATTGCTCGCGACGCAATTCGCCGAGGTGTCGAACAAGCTGCTGGCCGACGCGCAGAACGCCTTCCTCAAGCGCGCCGACGAACGCTTCCGCCAGTCCGAGGAGACCGCGGGCGCCAACCTCAAGTCGATGCTCCAGCCCGTCAGCGACCGCCTGCTGCGCTACGAGGAAGCCGTGACCAAGGTCGAGCTCGATCGCGTCAGCGCGTTCGACCAGTTGAAGGGGCAGATCGAGGGCCTCCGCGTCGGCCAGGAGAAGGTCTCGAGCGAGGCCGCCAAGCTCGTCAACTCGCTCCGCAACGCGCCCAAATCGCGCGGCCGCTGGGGCGAGCAGCAATTGAAAAATGTGCTCGAAACCTGCGGCTTGTCCGAACATACCGATTTCCAGACCGAAGTTTCGGTCGCGAGTGGCGACGCCGATGAGCGGGCAGGGGGGCGGCTCCGCCCCGACGCGATCGTCAAGGTTCCCGGCGGTCGCGCGCTGGTGATCGACGCCAAGGTGTCGCTCAACGCTTACCAGGACGCATTCGGCGCGGTCGACGAGGAGGAACGCGCCAAGGGCCTCGCGCTCCACGCAGCCGCGATGCGCGCGCACGTCAACGGGCTCGGTAACAAAGCCTATTGGAGCCAGTTCGCCGACGCGCCCGACTACGTCATCATGTTCGTCCCCGGCGAGCATTTCCTCTCCGCCGCGCTCGAGCAGGACCCGACGCTGTGGGACTTCGCGTTCGAAAAGCGCGTGCTGCTCGCCACGCCGACCAACCTGATCGCGATCGCCCGCACCGTCGCGGCGGTATGGCGTCAGGAGCGGCTGGCGAAGGAAGCCGCCGAGATCGGCCGGCTCGGCAAGGAGATGCACGACCGGCTTGCCAAGGTGGCGGACGATCTGCGCAAGGTCGGCGCCGGGCTCAACAGTGCGGTCAACAATTTCAACAGCTTCTCGAACTCTTTTAACGGCCGATTGATGGTGACGGGCCGCAAGTTCCGCGACCTCAACATCGAGACCGGCGCGCGCGAGCTCGAGGATGTGTCACCGGTCGAAGCGCTCGCACGCTATGACGAGACTTCGAAGCTCTTGACGCATGCCGATGAAAAGGCGTCAGAATAGACCTCATTGAGCGGGGACGGCGGATGAGCGGCACAGCGTGGATGGCACTGGCGCTGCTGATCGGCGCGCCGACCGCTGGTGGGGCCGCGTCCCCCGATATCGATGCGGTGCAGAAGGAAGCCATCGACACCGCGTCGCGCGCCGTGCTCGACGGCCATCCTGACGCGGCGCTCGCCCGGATCGAGCCGGTGATCGCAGCCTATCAATCGACATATTCGGGCGAGACTCGCAAGATCTATTGCGGCATGTCGACCGCGCAGACGCTCGCCTATATGGCGCTCGCCGCGTCCGAGAAACACGACGCGGTCGCGTTCGGCCCGGGCTATTGCACGGCGTTATACGTCAAAGGGTTCGCGCTGGTCGATCTCAAGCGCCTGCCCGAAGCGCGCGCTGTCTACGAGCGCGTCGTCGCGCTCGCCCCGATGCACGCGCACTTCCTGACCGAACTCGGCCAGACCTACCGGCCCGATCGCAACTGGCCCAAGATGCTCGATCTGTGCACCAGGGCGGCGGGGCTCGCCGATCTCGCGCCGCCCGACGCGGTTGCGAGCGAGCACGGCTTTGCCTGGCGCTGCATGGGCTATGCGCTGACCGAACAGGGCAAATACGACGAGTCCGAGGCATTGTATCGCAAATGCCTCGAGCTCGACCCCAACGACGCCAAGGCGAAGAGCGAGCTCAGCTATATTGCAGACCAGCGGCGCAAAAAGACCTAGTCGCGCCCCGCCTGCTGCCCGAGGACCTCATACGCCATCACCGCAGTCGCGACCGCGGCGTTGAGGCTGTCGGCCTTGCCGAGCATCGGGATCTTGACCAGCAGGTCGCACTGCGCGGCATACGCGTCGGGCATGCCCTGCGCCTCGTTGCCGGTGAGCAGAAAGGTTGGCGCCTGATACTGCGCCGAGCGATAATCGACGCTGGTATCGAGACTCAGGCCGACGAGCTGCCCCGGCCCGCTGCGAAGCCACGGCAGGAACGCGCTCCACTCGCACTGGACGACGGGCATGGTGAACAGCGCCCCCATGCTCGCGCGCACCGCCTCGACCGAGAAGGGATCGACGCATTCGCCGATCAGGATCAGCCCGCCAGCACCGACCGCGTCGCCGGTGCGAAGGATCGTGCCGAGATTGCCCGGGTCGCGCAGCCGCTCGGCGACCAGCCAGATCCCCGCGGCGCCGCGATCGAGCGTGTCGAGCGCGTGCGCGAATTCGGCAAAGACGCCGACCACCGCCTGCGGGTTGTCCTTGCCCGAGAGCTTGGAGAGAATGTCGGGAACGGTCTCGATCGCCTCGCCACCCGCGGCTTCGACCGCATCGACCAGCGCGAGCACGAGTGGATGTGCCGCGCTATCGCGGGCGAAGAAGAGATAGTGCGGGATACGCCCGGCCTCGCGCGCTTCGGTGAGGATACGCAGGCCCTCGGCAAGGAACAGCCCTTCCTCGCGGCGATGGCGTTTCTCGCGCAAGCTGCGGATGCGCTTGATCAGCGGGTTGGAATAAGCGGTGATCTCGCGGGGCATCATCTTCTTCTTACTCCCCTCCCGCTTGCGGGAGGGGCTGGGGGTGGGCACCCGACATATACGGTAGCTGACGCTGACAGCGCGTGCCCACCCCCGACCCCTCCCGCAAGCGGGAGGGGGGAAGGGGTGGCTCAATCCTCGCCGAACTTCGCCTCGACCAGCGCGCACAGCGCGCCGACCGCCGTCTCGGCATGCTCGCCTTCGGCCGAAATCGAGATCGTGTCGCCCATCGCCGCGCCGAGCATCATCAGCCCCATGATCGAGGTGCCCGTCACCGACCCGGCGCCATCCTTCTCGACCTGCAGCTCGCACGGCTGCGAGGCGGCGAGCGTGACGAACTTGGCGCTCGCCCGCGCATGCAGCCCGCGCTTGTTGGTAATCAACACCGAACGCTTGACCGACATCAGGCGGCCGCCTCGCCGAGAACCTCGGAGGCGACCGAAATATACTTCCGCCCCGCCTCGCGCGCGGCGGCGACGGCATCGACGATCTTCATTTTCTTGCGCGCCGATTCGAGCCGGATCAGCATCGGCAGGTTGATGCCGGCGATCACTTCGATCCGCCCGCGCTCCATCAGCGAAATCGCGAGGTTCGACGGCGTCCCACCGAACAGGTCGGTCAGCAGGATCACCCCGCGCCCGGTATCGACGCGACCGATCGCCTCGGCGATGTCGTTGCGGCGCGCCTCCATATCGTCCTCGGGGCCGATATTGACCGTGGCGACATGCTCCTGCTTGCCGACCACATGCTCCATCGCCGTCACGAACTCATCGGCCAAACGGCCGTGGGTCACGAGAACCAGTCCGATCATCGTCCCACCCACTTCATGCAACACGCGCCCCATCGTCCCTAATCTCATCGGGCGTCCCGTCGCGCGCGCCCTCAAGTGAGTCTTGCGGTGCAGCGGCGAGATCGCGGTGCGCGACCGTGGGCGAAAATCCCTCGGCGCGCAACCGCGCGGCGATCCGCTGCGCGACATGGACCGAGCGATGTCTCCCTCCGGTACAGCCCAAGGCGATCGTAACATACGATTTTCCCTCGGCGCGGTAGCGCGGGAGCAGCAGCAGCAGCAGCGACTCGATCTGCGCGAGCGCGGCGTCATACGCCGGGTCCCGCGCGATATAGGCCGAGACGTCGGCATCGAGCCCGGTCCCCGGGCGCAGCTCGGGCACCCAATGTGGATTGCGCAGGAAGCGCATGTCGAACACCAGATCGGCGTTGCGCGGCAACCCGCGCGCAAAGCCGAACGACATCACCGAAAGCGTCGGCTCACCCAGCCGTTCGCCGAGCTGCTCGCCCGAAAACGTCGCGCGCACTTGCTGCGCGAGTTCGTTCGCGGTGAGGCTCGTCGTGTCGATCAGCCGGTTCGCCCAGCCGCGCAAGGGGGACAGCAATTCGCGTTCGCGCGCGATGCCGTCCGACGCCGGCCGGTCGAGCGCGAGCGGGTGCCGCCGCCGCGTCTCCGAATAGCGCCGCTCGAGTTCGTTCCCCGCGCAATCGAGGAACAGCGTGCCGATGTCATAGCCATGGACTTCGCGCAGTTGCTTGATTCGTTCGACGATCCGTTCGGGATCGAAATCGCGCGTCCGCGCGCCGATGCCGAGCGCGAGCGGCTGTGCCGAACGCTCGAACCCCTCGGGCAACGGCGCATTGAGCAAGCGATCGAGCAGCAGCAGCGGGAGATTGTCGACCACTTCCCAGCCGAGATCCTCGAGCGTGCGCAACACGGTCGATTTCCCCGCGCCCGACATGCCGGTAACGAGCAGGATATCCTTGGGATCGCGTTTCATAGCGTCTCTCTAACGTCGCGGAGCGCCAATTCCACCTTGATCGGTGCC
Organism: Sphingomonas sp. AAP5; assembly: GCF_004354345.1. Taxonomy (NCBI): domain Bacteria; kingdom Pseudomonadati; phylum Pseudomonadota; class Alphaproteobacteria; order Sphingomonadales; family Sphingomonadaceae; genus Sphingomonas; species Sphingomonas sp. AAP5. The sequence goes on from NZ_CP037913.1 coordinate 1,302,541, forward strand.
GAAGCCGCGAAAGCATCGAGCGCGACCACGGACACTGCGACGCCAGCGATGACGGTCGACTCGTTCGGCTCGGGCATCCGCGCGACCGCACCTCCAAGCCGTATAACGAGCGCGACCGCAATCTCGTCGATATACGGCATAGCCCGGATCCCGATCCCGCGCACCTCGATCTTCCCGGCGATCGTGTCGGGTGCCGTCGCGCGGAGCCCGCCCGCGACCGCGCGGACCGTGGTATAGTCGTCGCTGACGAGGTGTGCCCCGCGATCGATCAGCCGCAGCGCAAGGTCCGACTTGCCGCTCCCCGACGGGCCGATCAGCATCACGCCGAGCTCCCCGATCGCGATCGTCGTCGCATGGATGCGCAGGCTCATCCGGCGGTTTCCGCGGCGGGCAGGCGGATGACGAAGCGCGCGCCCGCGGCGCGGTTGGTGCGTTCGGTCGCGACGATGCTGCCTTGGTGCGCATCGACGATCGTCCGCGCGATCGCGAGCCCGAGGCCTGAATGCTTGCCGAACGCCTCGCCCGCCGGGCGCAGCGACTGGAAGCGCTGGAACACCTGTTCGCGCGCTTCCTCGGGAACGCCGGGACCTTCGTCCTCGATCGCGACGAACACGCCGTCGGGCTCGTGGCGCGCAACGATCCGGATCAGCCCGCCATCGGGCGAGAAGGAGATCGCGTTCTCGATGACATTTTCGAGCACCCGCTCGAGCCGCGCGCCTTCGCCCAGCACGACGAGCGACTCGGCTTGCCGCCGGTCGAACTCCAGCCGGATGCCGCGTTCGACGCCGCGCGCTTCGCGACTGTCGATCAGCGCCGCGATCATCGCGCCGAGATCGACCGGCTCGAACTTCGCGCGGCTCAATTGCGCGTCGAGCCGCGAAGCCTCGGCAATGTCGGTGATCAGCCGGTCGAGCCGGTGAACGTCGTCGCGCACGATCGCGAGCAAGCGCTCCTGCAGCGCCGGATCCTTGACCATCGCCAGCCCCTCGACCGCCGAGCGCAGCGACGCGAGCGGGTTCTTCATCTCGTGCGTCACATCGGCGGCGAACGCCTCGATCGCGTCGATCCGCGCGCGAAGCGCAAGGCTCATGTCCGACAGCGCGCGCGCGAGCATCCCGATCTCGTCGCGCCGCTCGGGCAGCCGCGGCACCACGACCTCGCGCGCCCGCCCGAGCCGGACGCGCACCGCCGACCACGCGAGCCGCCGCAGCGGCCGCACGATCGTGCGCGCGAGGAACAGCGACAGCAATACCGAGACGATCGCGACGACGAACAGCACGATGCTGAGGCGGAAGCGTTCGACGCGCACCGTCTGCGTGATGTCGCGCGCGTTGAAGGTCGTCATCACCACGCTGCCGCCGGGCATCGGCGAGGCGGCGGTGATGACGGGGGTGCGATCGGGCGCGCGCCACACCGTCGCCGCGACGGTCGGGGCCGATCGCACGGTGCGCACGTCGGGCCAGGCGAGCCCGTTGCTGCGCTCGCGATAGAGCGGCGCGCGCGGCGTGCCGACGACGGTGTCGATCCCGGCGTCGAGGAAGCGCGCCGCGCCCTGGGTCCACGCCTGCTTGTCGGGGTCCTGCAGCACGAAATTGCGCAGGCCCAGCGCGCGCGTGTCGATAATGAGCTTGGCGTCGGCATCGTAGATGCGGATCCAGCTCCCCATGTCGCGCGCCAGCTTGACCGCGAGGTCGGGGCGCTGCGCGGTCGGCACCGCGACGACCGCCTCGGCGATCAGCCGCGCCTCGCGGATCGATTGCGTGACACGCCCGTCGACGATCCGGCTGCGATACGAATCGAGGTAGAAGAAGCCGCCCGCGAGCATCGCCAGCGCGAAGACGTTGACGAACAGGATGCGCGGCGTGAGCGAGACGCGCGCCGACCAGCGCAACGACAGCGCGCGCGCATCCTCGTCGCTCGGATCGAGCACGAGCATCGCCGCCGCCGCGGGGTCAGTCCTCCGAGAAACGATAGCCCGCTCCATACAGCGTCTCGATCGCGTCGAATTCGGGATCGACCTGGCGGAATTTCCGCCGGACGCGCTTGATATGGCTGTCGATCGTGCGGTCGTCGACATAGATGTCGTCGTGATAGGCGGCATCCATCAACTGGTTGCGTGTCTTGACGATGCCGGGCCGCTGCGCGAGCGTTTCGAGGATCAGGAACTCGGTCACCGTCAGCACGACGTTTTCGCCGCCCCAGGTGACGCGGTGCCGCGCGGTATCCATCGCGAGCCGCCCACGCGTGAGCGACGTCTCCGCGCTCGCCTCCTCGCCCGCCGATCCGCTCGTCGAGACCTCGGTCCGCCGCAGGATCGCGCGAATCCGCGCGATCAGCAGCCGCTGCGAGAAGGGCTTGGCGATATAATCGTCGGCGCCCATCGCCAGGCCCAGCGCCTCGTCGAGTTCGTCATCCTTCGAGGTCAGGAAGATCACCGGGATCATGCTCTTCTCGCGCAGCCGGCGGAGCAGCTCGAGCCCGTCCATCCGCGGCATCTTGATGTCGAGGATCGCGATATCGGGCGGATTGTCGATCAGCGCCTTCAGCGCGGTCTCGCCATCGGAATAGAGCCGCGTGACAAAGCCTTCGGCCTGCAGCGCGATCGATACCGATGTGAGGATGTTGCGGTCGTCATCGACCAGCGCGATCGTTGCCGTCATCGGCGGGGGCAATCCTTCATCATTTCGCAGGCGGCTTAATCCATTAGCCGCCCAGCCTCAATGGAAGCTGAACGGACCGATTTGACCGGCACGCCCCGCCTCGATATGCGCGACCGGAACACCGCGAGGTCAAAATGACCCGCACGGGACAGTAGGAGAAACCCCAGTGAGCGATCGCATACCCACCGCCGGCCTTGAATCGCAGGGCATCGAAACCCGCGCAAATCTGCACTGGAATCTCGTCACCGCCCGGCTGATCCAGTCGGCGATCGCGCGCGGTGAAGGCAAATTGTCCGCCGACGGCCCGCTGGTGGTCGAAACCGGCGCGCATACCGGCCGCTCGGCGCAGGACAAGTTCATCGTCCGCGACGCCGAAACCGAGAGCACGGTGTGGTGGGGCAAGAGCAACAAGGCGATGTCGCCCGAGCATTTCGCTGTCCTCAAGGCCGATTTCCTGTCTGCGCTGCGGGACAAGGAAGATCTGTTCGTCCAGGATCTGTTCGGCGGCTCGCAGCCCGAGCACCGCGTCCAGGTCCGCGTGATCAACGAGCTCGCCTGGCACAACAGCTTCATCCGCACGATGCTCGTCCGACCCGAAGAGAGCGAACTGCGCGGCTTCGTCCCCGACTATACGATCATCGATCTGCCGAGCTTCCGCGCTGATCCCGCCCGCCACGGCTGCCGCAGCGAGACCGTGATCGCGGTCAATTTCACCGACAAGCTCATCCTGATCGGCGGCACGCGCTATGCCGGCGAGATGAAGAAGTCGGTGTTCAGCCTGCTCAACTATCTCCTCCCGCCAACGGGCGTGATGCCGATGCACTGCTCGGCCAATATGGGCCCCGACGGCGACACCGCGGTGTTCTTCGGCCTGTCGGGCACCGGCAAGACGACGCTCAGCGCCGATGCCAGCCGCACGCTGATCGGCGATGACGAGCATGGCTGGTCCGACACCGCGGTCTTCAACTTCGAAGGCGGCTGCTACGCCAAGATGATCCGCCTCTCGGCCGACGCCGAGCCCGAAATCTTCGCCACCACAAAGCGTTTCGGCACGATCCTAGAAAACGTCGTGATGGACCCGGTGACGCGCCAGCTCGACTTGGACGATGCCAGCCTCGCCGAGAACAGCCGCGGCGCCTACCCGATCGACTTCATCCCCAATGCGTCCGAAAAGAACATGGGGCCGGTGCCGCGCAACATCGTGATGCTCACCGCCGACGCCTACGGCATCTTGCCCCCGATCGCCAAGCTCACCCCCGAACAGGCGATGTACCACTTCCTCTCAGGCTACACCGCGCGCGTCGCCGGCACCGAGATCGGCGTGACCGAGCCCGACGCGACCTTCTCGACTTGCTTCGGCGCCCCGTTCATGGCGCGGCACCCCTCGGTCTATGGCAATTTGCTGAAAAGCCGGATCGCCAAGGGCGGGGTCGATTGCTGGCTGGTCAACACCGGCTGGACCGGCGGCAAATATGGCATCGGCAGCCGCATGCCGATCAAGGCGACGCGCGCTTTGCTCAATGCAGCGCTCGACGGTTCGCTCAACGACGCCGAGTTCCGCACCGATCCGAACTTCGGCTTCAAGGTCCCCGTCGCCGTGCCCGGCGTCGACAGCGCGATCCTCGATCCGCGCGCGACCTGGGCCGACAAGGCGGCCTATGACGCCACGGCGGCAAGGCTCGTCGATCTGTTCGTCGAAAACTTCGCGCAATTCGCCGAGCATGTCGACGAAGGCGTCCGACAATCCGCGCCCAAAGTCGCCGCCGCCGCCTGACCTGCCCGCGTCTCCGGATCGGGCACCGCATTGGAGCCCGATCCGATGACCGACTTGCCCTACCGCCCCTTTCCCGATGACGCCGCGATCCGGCGTGTCGGGGAGGGGCTGCTCGACCGCAGCCTGCCGCGCCCCGACTGGACGCACGAGGCGCATCTCGCCGCAACGCTCTGGCTCGCCCGCGACCGGCGCGACATCGACCTCGATGCGCAGATCGCGACGATCATCTCGCGCTACAACGTAGCCGTCGGCGGGGTGAATGACGACAGCCAGGGCTATCACGACACGATCACGCGCGCCTATCTCGCCGGCATCCGCGCGCATCTCGCCGCGCGCGACCCGGCCGAATCGCTCGTTACCAGCGTCGATGCGCTGCTCGCCAGCCCCGCGGGGCAGCGCGATTGGCCGCTGCGCTTCTACAGCCGCGCGCGGCTCTTCTCCGTCGCGGCGCGGCGCGCTTTCGTCACGCCCGATCTCGCGCCGCTGCCCGTGGCGTGATACGCTGTGCGTCTCGCAAATTGACGATCAAGGATGCACCCATGGGAATGCTCGACGGCCTGCTCGGCCAAGTCACCCAAAACGTCGACGTGAAGAACCTCGCCGAGAAGATCGGCCTGACCCCCGAGCAGATCGAATCGGCGGTCGCCGCGCTCGGCCAGGCGCATGCCGCACCTGGCGACACCGTCGCGACCGCAGCCGAGACCACCGGCCTGCCGACCGACACGCTCCAACAGATCCTCGCGCATCTCGGCGGGGAGGGCGCGCTTGCCGGCTTTGCGAGCCAGCTCGCCGGGCAGGGCGGGGTGCTCGGCCAGCTCGGTGGCTTGGCCGAGGGTTTCTTCGGAAAGAAATGAGCTCTTCGGATCGGTCGCGTCGCGCCGCCGCGTGGCCGATCCGCTTTGCGCTTCAATCGCCGCTCGCGATTGGCTAAGCGTCTGGAGATGAACGAAACCGACGAGTATCGCGCGAACGGCTATGCCGCGCTCCCCGGCCTGTTTCCGCCGGCGGTGCTCAACGCGTTCTACGATCGGATGCGCCAGGATCTGGGGCTCACCAACGCCTCGATGCGTCGCTTCACCGCGCGCGGACCGTTGCTGACCAAGGACGCGATCGAGATCTACGCGCTGCAATATCCGCCGATGCTGACCTTTCTGTGGGGGCTAACCCCGCGGATCGCGCAGGCAACCGGCTGCGCGTTGCTCCCGACCTACGCCTATTTCCGGCTCTATCAGCGCGGCGACGTGTGCCGCATCCACACCGATCGCCCGGCGTGCGAGCACAGCGTCTCGCTGACGATCGCCTATGGCGACGAAACGCCGTGGCCGCTGTCGGTCGCGACCGTCGCCGATCCCGTCCCGCAGCCGGTGGTGCGCGCGGATTTCGGCGAGACCGCGTTCGGATCGGTCGCGATGCAGCCGGGCGACGGCGTGCTCTACCAGGGCGTCCACCACCGCCACGGCCGGCTCGAGCCCGACCCCAATGCCTGGTCGGCGCATCTCTTCCTGCACTGGGTCGACGCCAATGGCCGTTACAAGGACCAGGCGTTCGACCGCCCGACGATCGACCGCGTCAACGCCGGGCGGTAGCGCCATGCGGCGTCATACCGAGGGTTACGACCCCGGCCGACCATACCCCCGTAACCCAGTTAGCGAAATCGCGCCTCCTCACACCCCCACCGTCATCCTCGCGAAAGCGAGGATCCCGCTTCTGTTTCGCGCGCCAGCAAGCAGCGGGATCCCCGCTTTCGCGGGGATGACGAAGCGGTGAGGGAGTGTGACGCTCGCGGGCACGACCGATCGATGAGCGGAACGCCGATCCCTCGCGCGCGCCTCCGCGCCTCCGCGCGAACCATCCTTCTTCTTCGCGCGCCCGAAAATCGCACCAAGCAAAGTCAGCTCAGCCCAGCTCGACCCGCAACACGCTCCCATCCGCCCCAACGATCCGCACGCTGGCGCCAACCGCCGCATCGGGCCCGATGGCGGTCCAAGCCCCGTCGCCCACCGTAACACGGCCCTCGCCATCGACGATCGCCTCGCACACCAGCACGCGCCGGCCGATCAACCGCGCCGCGCGATCGTTGAGCGCCGGGTCGGCCCGCGTCGTGTCGAGCCCGCGATACCAGCGCCACCCGATCGCCACCGCGCCTGCGGTCAGCCCGGCGAAGACCAACGCCTGCAGCACGATCGGCACCCCCGGCACGATCAGCACGAGCAGCCCGGTCCCGACCGCACCCGCGCCGAGGAACACCAGGAAGAAGCCCGGCACGAGCATCTCGGCGATGACGAGCGCGAGCGCCGCCGCCAGCCACAGCGCGCCGAGGCTCCACACGACCCCGAACAGCATCATGCCGCGGGCTCCTCCGCTTCGAATGGACCCGGCCGCGGCCGCGGCTTGACCACCGGCGAGGCCGACGGCGACCCGACGATCGCCTCGCGCGCCAGCTCGCCGATCCCGCCGAGCGTCCCCATCAGCTGCGTCGCCTCGACCGGGAAGAGGATCGTCTTGGCATTGGGCGAGGTCGCGAACTTGCCGATCGCCTCGACATATTTCTGCGCGATGAAATAGTTGATCGCCTGGACGCTGCCGCCCTCGATCGCATCCGACACCGCCTTGGTCGCCGCCGCTTCGGCCTCGGCCGCGCGCTCGCGCGCCTCGGCGTCGCGGAACGCCGACTCGCGGCGCCCTTCGGCCTCGAGGATCTGCGACTGTTTCTGCCCTTCGGCGCGGTTGATCGCATTCTGGCGGGCCGCTTCGGACTCGAGAATGGTCGCGCGCTTCTCGCGCTCGGCCTTCATCTGGCGCGTCATCGCGTTGACGATGTCGGCGGGCGGGCGGATGTCCTTCAGCTCGACGCGCGTGATCTTGACGCCCCAGCTCTCGGTCGCATGATCGACCACCATCAGCAGCCGCGTGTTGATCTCGTCGCGCTTAGACAGCGTCTCGTCGAGATCCATCGAGCCCATCACGGTGCGCAGGTTCGTCGTCGCGAGCTGCATGATCGCGAGATACAGGTCGCTCACCTCATACGCCGCCTTGGCCGCATCGAGCACTTGGAAGAACACCACGCCGTCGACCGCGACCATCGCATTGTCCTTGGTGATGATCTCCTGCCCCGGAATGTCGAGCACTTGCTCCATCATGTTCACCTTGCGCCCGACCCGGTCGAACAGCGGCACGATGAAGGTGAGCCCGGGTTTCGCGACCGCGGTGAACTTGCCGAAGCGTTCGATCGTGTACTGATAGCCTTGGCGGACGACCTTCATGCCGAGCATGAGGTAGAGCAGGACGAGGATAACGAGCAGGCCGGCGATGATGAGTGGCATGGGGTTCCCCTTGCGCGACCGCGGAAGGGGCGGGCGCGATTGTTGGGTTTTAGCAGATTGGGGGTGCGGGGGTAGGGGGGCTGCTGTGCAAGCCCGCGTTACATCGCGGAATACTCCGGAGAGTCTTCCGGCAGCGAAGAGAAATCAAAGTTCGGCTGGAACTCGGCATATTTCGCGCATTTCTTGTCCGAAATCGTCTTTGTGCCCTGCATGACGACAAGGCCCGCTGCAGGCCTCGCGCCAGACATCGCATTTCCTTCGACGGTATAGACGATGTAACTATAGACACCGCTCTTGAAACGCAGCTGGTATTCGACCCCCGCCATCCGCTGTGTCAGCCAGAAGACATTGCCGCTTTGCCGGTCGCCGATGATCGACATCTCCTCTTTTTGCTGCATGCCGTAATGATAGACCAGCTGACTGCCCACCAAGTTGACCGACACGCGCTTGGTGCCGATCCCGCAACTGAAAATTGGTTTCGGCATGCCCGCGGACGATCCCGCCGCAGAAGAAGATGCAGGAACGAGCAAGAGGAGCATCGTGATCGCCAACGTTTTCATGTCGTTTCCTCGGATATGAAATATTCAGGTCGCGATCGATGCGGGAACACTGTTCGTATCAGGAGTTGATGGCGCGATAGTGACACCACGCGGCTCGGACCGCAAACCGCTATGCAGCGTTGGTTGGCTATTCTCGCGGAAGGCTCCGTTTAGTCTTCCCTACAAGCTACGTTCGTGCTATGTTCTTATCCGCTGTTTGAACGGTCTGGCTTATTATCCTCGCGCCTGTGCGACACCTTCGCTTGGCCTGCGCCGGGCGGCGGAACGAAAAGGGAGGTCACCCGCATTCCGTATTGGCGCAGGAGCGGAAACGATCGGAAAAGGAAACATCACGTCTTGGGGTCAATCGAGTCAACCGAGGCACGGTTCGTCGCACAGGGTTCAACTTCTTCTTCTTGCCCCTCCCCTTCAGGGGAGGGGCTTTGATCAACCCGCGATGGTGCGACTCTCGTGCGACTTTCCGCCGCGCCCCCGTCTGCAGCACCCCACCCGCCACATCCCAAACCGCCCCCCTAGCGCCCCGCGCGGCCGTTGTTTACATGGACCGCCACGACTCGCACCCACCCGACCTCCCCGGGGCAGCAGGAAACGGCATCTTCATGGACATTCGCCTCGGCCTCACCTTCGACGATGTCCTGCTCGTGCCGGCTGAATCGGACATCGTGCCCAGCCAGACCAACACCGCGACGCGCGTCACTCGCGGCATCTCGCTCGATATCCCGATCCTCTCCTCGGCGATGGACACCGTGACCGAGGCCGACATGGCGATCGTCATGGCGCAATTGGGTGGTATCGGCGTGCTCCACCGCAACATGGAGATCCCCGAGCAGGTCGCCGCGGTCCGTGCGGTCAAGCGCTTCGAGAGCGGCATGGTCGTCAACCCGATCACGATCGCCCCGTCCGCGACGCTCGCCGAAGCGCAGGCGCTGATGCTGCGCCACAAGATCAGCGGCATCCCAGTGGTCGAGGCCGACGGCACGCTTGTAGGGATCCTCACCAACCGTGACACGCGCTTCGCCGAGAACGCGCAACAGCCCGTCTCCGAGCTGATGACGCACGAGAACCTTGCGACCGTCTCGACCGGCGTCGGCAAGGAAGAGGCGCGCCGCCTGCTCCACCAGCGCCGGATCGAGAAACTGATCGTCGTCGACGACAAATATCGTTGCGTCGGCCTGATCACCGTCAAGGATATCGAGAAGGCGGTCACCTATCCCAACGCGACCAAGGACGATGCCGGCCGCCTGCGCGTGGCTGCCGCGACCACGGTCGGCGACAAGGGCTTCGCGCGGACCGAGGCGTTGGTCGATGCCGAGCTCGACCTGGTGGTGATCGACACCGCGCACGGCCACAATCGCGACGTCGCGCGCGCGGTCGAGCGGGTGAAGAAGCTCAGCAATTCGGTCCAGGTCATTGCCGGCAACGTCGCCACCGCCGAGGCGACCCGCGCGCTGATCGACGCCGGGGCCGACGGCATCAAGGTCGGCATCGGCCCGGGCTCGATCTGCACCACGCGCGTCGTCGCCGGCGTCGGCGTGCCGCAGCTGACCGCCGTGATGGACTGCGCCGAGATCGGCCAGAAGCACGGCGTGCCCGTCATCGCCGACGGGGGCCTGCGCACCTCGGGCGATCTCGCCAAGGCGCTCGCGGCGGGCGCGTCGGCGTGCATGATCGGCTCGCTGCTCGCGGGCACCGAGGAAGCGCCGGGCGAGACCTTCCTGTTCCAGGGCCGCGCGTACAAATCGTATCGCGGCATGGGCTCGGTCGGCGCGATGGGCCGCGGCTCGGCCGACCGCTATTTTCAGGGCGACATCAAGGACCAGATGAAGCTCGTCCCCGAGGGGATCGAAGGCCAGGTCGCCTTCAAGGGGCCCGCCAAGGACGTGATCCACCAGCTCGTCGGCGGCATCCGCGCGGCGATGGGCTATACGGGTTCGGCGACGCTCGACGACTTGCAGGCGCGCGCGCGCTTCGTCCAGATCACCGGTGCCGGCCTCAAGGAAAGCCACGTCCACGACGTCGACATCACGCGCGAAGCCCCGAACTACCCCACGCGCTGAGCGCGCGGGCAAGACGTATTTCGTCACCCCGGACTTGATCCGGGGTCCATGCGCGCCGTCCGAGACGAGACGTGGCGCATGAGGCGAGCAAACCGCATGGATGCCGGATCAAGTCCGGCATGACGACGACTGGAATTTTGATATGACCCCATCCGCCCGCACCCAGGCCGCGATCGAGCTGCTCGACCAGATCATCGCTGGCGCGCGCGACAGCGGCGCCGCCGCCGACACGCTGATCGCGCGCTACTTCAGCACGCGCCGCTACGCCGGCAGCAAGGACCGCCGCGCCGTCCGCGAGCTCGTCTACGCAGCGATCCGCGCAGCCGGCGAGCGCCCAGCCTCGGGCCGCGCCGCGATGCTCGCCGTCGCTGAAGCCGACCCAGAGGTCGCCGCGACCTTCGACGGCGTCGGCCACGGCCCCGCGCCGATCGGCAAGCACGAGACCGCCGCCCCCTCGGGCGTCGCGCCGACGTGGATCATCGACCGCCTGCATTCGTCCGACCTCGGCTATGAAGAGTTCGAAGCGCTCATCAGCCGCGCCCCGCTCGACGCGCGCATCAACCGCATGATCGTCGAAGAGATCGACATCGAGGGCGCCGAGCCGATCGCCGGCCTGCCCGACGGCCTGCGCCTCCCGTCGGGCACGCAGGTCGAAAACCTCCCCGCCTACAATCACGGCGCGATCGAGGTGCAGGACGCCGGCAGCCAGTTCGTCACGCTCGCTGCCAAGGCCAAGCCCGGCCAGCGGATCGTCGACCTATGCGCTGGAGCCGGCGGCAAGACGCTCGCGCTCGCCGCGGTGATGGAAGGGCAGGGCGAAGTGCTCGCGACCGACACCGATCGCATGCGCCTTTCGCGCATGGCCCCTCGCGCTGAACGCGCACGCTCGGGGATCATCGAGACGCGCCTGCTCAATCCGGGCCGCGAGGTCGAGATGCTCGACGATTGGCTCCACAGCGCCGATTGCGTGCTGATCGATGCGCCGTGCTCGGGCACCGGCACCTGGCGCCGCAACCCCGAGGCGCGCTGGCGGCTCACGCCCGACCGGATCGAGCGGCTGGTCAAGACGCAGAAGCACGTGCTCGAAGTCGGCGCCAATCTCGTCAAGCCGGGCGGCGCGCTGGTGTACATCGTCTGCTCGCTGCTCGACGAAGAAGGGGCAGGCCAGGTCGCCGACTTCCTCACCGCCAACCCCGGCTGGAAGGCGCAGCCGCTCAAACTCCCGGTCGGGCGCAAGCATGGCCCCGGCGTCCGCCTGACGCCAGCGCATGACGCGACCGACGGCTTTTTTGTCGCGCGCCTCATCGCGCCGTGATAGCCCTGTGGCCGTGTCGAAGCTGGAGTATCTCATGCGTTACACGTCCGTCGCCGTCGCTGCCGCGCTGACGCTGGTTACCGTTGCGACCGCGGTCCAGGGTCAGCGGCCCGAGGACGCGGTCGATGCGCGCTCGCTGGCGCTGCTCGCCAAGGGGCAGGCGCAGCAGGCGGCGGGTAATCTCGACGCGGCGACCGATCTGTTCGAGAGCGCGGTCGCGGTCGATCCGCGCAACCGTGGCGCGTTCGTGCGGCTCGCCGAAGTCGCCAAGACGCGCGGCCTGCCGGGCAAGGCGATCCGCCTCTACCGCGAGGCGCTGTCGCTCGATCCCAACGATGTCGCCGCGCTGAGCGGGCAGGGCGAAGCGCTCGTCGCCAAGGGTGCGGTCATCCGCGCGCGCGAGAATCTGGCGAAGGTCAAGCTGGTCTGCGCCAAGCGCGCGTGCCCCGAAATTGCCGTGCTGACGGCATCGATCGCCAAGGGCCCGCCGATCGTTACGGCTGCCGCGACGGTACCGGCAGCCCTCCCCAAAGCCGACTAATCCGTCGCCCCGGCGAAGGCCGGGGCCGCTGGATGTAGCAGAGCGCCGCGCGACGAACCGAGCGGCCCCGGCCTCCGCCGGGGCGACGCTGTCAGGAAAGCGCCCTCGCCAGCGCGACAAACTCCGCAACGCTCACCGTCTCCGCCCGCCGCGTCGCCTCGATCCCAACCGCGTCGAGCGCCGCAAGCGCACCCGGCACGCCCTTCAAGCTCTGCCGCAGCATCTTGCGCCGCTGCCCGAACGCCGCTGCCGTCAGCCGCTCGAGCGTCGCGAAGCGCACGCCGTCGGGCGCCTCAGCAGGCACGATATGCACCACCGCCGACATCACCTTGGGCGGCGGGGTGAAGGCCGACCGGTGCACCGGCATCGCCAGCGTCGCCTTGCTCCGCCACTGTGCCAGCACCGCCAGTCGCCCATACGCTTCGCCATCGGTCGGCGCGACGATCCGTTCGGCAACCTCGCGCTGGAACATCAGCGTCAGGCTCTGCCACCACGGCGCCCAGTCGGCCGACAGCCAGCGCACCAGCAACGCCGTGCCGATGTTATAGGGCAGGTTCGAGGCGATATGCGGCTTGCCCTCGAACAGGCCGGCGCCGTCGATCTCGAGCGCATCGCCCTCGATTACGCGCAGCTTGCCGGGAAACGCCTCGCCCAGTTCGGCGAGCGCGGGGATGCAGCGGTGGTCGCGCTCGATCGCCGTCACGCGGGCCCCCGCGCCGAGCAGCGCCCGCGTCAGCCCGCCCGGCCCCGGGCCGATCTCGAGCACTTCGGCATCGGTCAGGTCGCCTGGAATGCGTGCGATCCGCGCCAGCAACTGCGCGTCGAGCAGAAAGTTCTGCCCCAGCGCCTTGCTTGCGTTGAGGCCATGGCGCGCGATTACCTCGCGCAGCGGCGGCAGTTCTGGCTTGGTCACGCGTCGGCGGCAGCGCGGCGGTCGGCGGCTTCACCAGCGAGACGGATCGCGGCGATCGTCGCACCGGGCTCGGCGCGGTCCTTCCCGGCTATGTCGAACGCGGTGCCGTGATCGGGCGACGTCCGCACAATCGGCAGGCCGAGCGTGATATTGACGCCCTCGTCGAAATAGAGCGTCTTGATCGGCACGAGCGCCTGATCGTGATAGCAGCACAGCACGGCGTCATAGCCAGCACGCGCCCGCGGGTGGAACAGCGTGTCGGCCGCGAACGGTCCGATCGCGTCGATCCCGTCGTCGCGCAGCGCCGCGACCGCAGGCGCGATCAGCTCGATCTCCTCGCGCCCGATCGCGCCGCTCTCGCCGGCATGTGGGTTGAACCCGGCAAAGGCGATGCGCGGGTTGAGGATCCCGAAATTGCGCGCCAAGCCGCGCGCGGTCGCACGGCCCTTGGCGACGATCAGCTCGATCGACAACAGCCCACTCACCGCGGCCAGCGGCACGTGTGTCGTGATTGGCACGACGCGCAGATCGGGGCCGGCCAGCATCATCACCGCATTCTCACCGGCAATGCCGCAGCGTTCGGCGACGAACTCGGTCTGGCCGGGATAATTGAAGCCAATCTGGTAGAGCTGGCTCTTCGACACCGGCCCGGTGACGAGCGCCCGCGCGGCACCCGAGCGGACGAGACCGGCGGCAAGCTCGAGCGCCCGCAAGGCACAGCGCGCGCCCTCGACATCGGGCGAGCCCGGCACGATCTCACCGCCGTCCTCTACCGTCAGCACCGGCAAAGCGGTCTCGAAGACGCGATTGGCCGCTTCGGGATGCGCGATGATCGTGACCGGACCATCCCACACCGCTGCGATCGCTCGCGCGTCGCCCGTCGCGAAGAATGCCGGGAGGCCGGCTTCAACGCGACGCGCCCACGCTTTTGCGATCACCTCGGGGCCGATGCCCGCCGGATCCCCCATCGATATGGCGAGCGGCGCGACCATCGTGGTATCCTCCAGGTCAGCGATATTCGACGATCGCGTCACGCCGCAAATCGCGGAGCAACTGGTTCGCACGCAAGTTAACGCGTTGATTTTCCATCGTGCTGCGAACTTGTTCGATTCCCGGAATGTTTGCAACCGCTTCGTCACGACCGCACAACACGAGCGAACGGATGCCATCCTTGGCCGAGCCGAACGGCGGCGTCGATTCGCCGACCTGCAGCTTGAGCATGATCTCGCGCAGCGCGACCGGCAAATCCTTGATCCGCACCGAATCGTTGTCGACCACATCCGCGCCGAGCGTTGCCGCAACCTTGGCAACCTCGCCGCAGCCCTTGATCGTCGAGCTGAGCTTGGCGAACTCGGCGACGCGGGCGTTGGCCTGTTCCTGCGTGATCCCCTCGGGGAAGCGCTCGCTGACCTGCTTGAGCGTCAGGCGCGCATCGAGCGGATCGGCGACGCCGATCTTGCGCGTATCGACCAGATAGATGATTGAGAAACCACCCGGCACCTCGATCGGCCCGGCGAGATGCTCGGGCGTCATCGACTTGATCGCCTCCACCAGCGCCGCCGGAAGCTGCGACAATTGCTGCTCGCTCAACCAGTCGAGATCGCCGCCGGTCGCACGCGTCGTGGCGTCGGACAGGCGGGCGTAATAGCCGAACGTATCCTCGCCCTTGTCGCGCTTCTGGATCGACTGCATCATTTGCTGCGCTTGCGCGAACACCTCGGGCGCACGGTCGGCATCGGCCTTCAGATAGATTTCGCGAACGTGATATTCGGTCGAGCCCTGCTGCTTTTTGATCTTGTCGATGATCGCATTGACCTCTTCGTCACCGACGTTGACGTCGACTTTGCGGCGAAGATAGCGGTTCCACGACAGTTCAGCCTCGATCTGGCGCTTGAGCGAACGGTCGGCCGATCCGATCGTCCGCAGATACGCGCGCATTTCGGTTGGCGTCTTGCCGAAGTTGCGGGCGACCGTGTCGTAGCTCTTGTTGATCTCGTCGGGACCAATTTTGACGTCGGCACTCTTTGCCTGCTGGATCTCGAGCGTTTCGTCGATCAGCTGGCGAACGATGACGAGCTTGTACTGCGCCATTTCCTGCGCCGACAGCTTGAGGTCGCGTGCGGCGAGCAAAAGCGCAACGCGCTGGTCGATATCGGTCCCGGTGATCACAGCACCGTTGACGATCGCGGTCGGCTTGCGGATCGTCGGATCGACCTTGCCGAAGATCGTCGGGTTCTTCGGCAGATCGAGCGCGGTCACGCCGGCTTGGTCGGACGCCGCCGCCTCGGGCCCCGCTGGCGCCGGTGCAGTCTGCGCGATCGAGCCCCCGCTCGCGGCCAGCAGCGCGATGATCGCTGCGCCAAATCCGAAGCTGCGACCCAGTCGGGTCGGCTTTGCTGTATCAGTCTTCACGTAATCAAAATCCCATCCCGCACAGCGTGCCCGATCAGCCCAAACCTTCGCGCCCTAGGCCCGGGCCCGAACCGTTGGACGCGGTCCTGCGCCGATCCGTCTGAACCAGTGCTTAGCGGCCAAGGTTTTTGAACGCCAGCGTCAACAAGAAGCCATTGCCCGCCTTGACGTCGCCGGTGGTCTGATAATCCCGTTTCCAGGTAACCCCGAGCTTGAGGCAATCATCCTCATACTGCACGCCGAGCCGGTGCCGTACGGGGTCGAACCCGTCGGCGAGCGACAACGGATCTTCGTCACGATTGGTCAGATCGATCACCGTCGAGCCGAACACGGACCAGAAGCGCGAAATCTGTACGCGCGAGCCGACCCGCAATTCCTCGCGATCGCGCAGATCCTCCAGCGTCCGATCGATGTTGCGGTTGAGCCGCAAATATCCGACGAGGAAATAGGTGCTGCGCGAACCGACGGTCGCATCGAGCTCGTTGCGGCGGACCGCGAGGTCGCCTTGGTCGAGCCGGTAGCGGTGGATCACCGAAACCCAGTCATGGAAGCGCAGTTCGGTCCGCCCGACGATGTCCGATACGCGTCCCGAAAGGCCGGTACCGTCGGGAAACAGGGTCGGACGGCTGTTGAGGCGATAGCTCTGCCCGATATTGGTCGTGAACGAGAAGCCCGGCAGGTCGACCGCCCAGTCAAGCCCGTAAGTCACCCGCGCCGAATCCTCGAAGCGGTCATGGCCGGGAAAACGGTTGAGCGAAAAGAGGTTCGTATCCTCGAGATCGACCGAACGCGAATCCTCGTTCGGAACCGTCGTGGTACCAGCCTGTGGCGACCCGACGATTTGCACGCGCGGGGTGAGGCGCTGCGTGCCGCCGAGGAACGCCCCGATGAACGGCCACTTCACGTCGATAGCAAACGCGCCGATCAGGCGGCCGCTGACGCCCGATTCGCCGCGATAGTTTGCCACGCTCGTCGCGAGGATATCGCTGGTACGGTAGAGGTCGCCGCGGCCGAGCGCGGTGAAGGTCACCTCCTGACCCCAGGGCGTCAGCTTGCGCAATTCCCATTGCGCGCTAGCAAACGCGCGCTGCGTGTCCTGGCCCGCCGGGCGCTCGATCCCGAGCGTGTTGAGCTGGAAGGTGAGAACGCCGCCGAGCAGACTGTCGGGAATCCGCTTGCGATAATCAATCTCAGGCAGCGCGATCGGTTGGAGCGCCTGGCGGTCGCCGACGCGGAGCGTCTGGACGTACCAACCGGCGACCGAAAAATAGCTGCTCCGGTCTATATGCTCAAGCTTCACGGTGCTGCGCAGCCGGTCGTCGGTCGAGATGTCATAGCGTCGCAGGAACGTCGGGTCGGTGGTCAGGCGCAAGGAACCGCTGAGCGTCCAATCGGTGGTCAGCTGGAAACGCGCAACCCCGTCGAGATAGCCGCGGAACGAATTCGGCGTGCCTGCAGGGGTCGGGGTCAGCAAATCGGTGCTGCGCGGGCTCGCGGTGACATAGCCCGCGATGCGGTACGCGCCGAGCGTGTTGAGCGCGCTATATTCGGCCTTGAGCATCGGCAGCACGGCGCTGAAGATCCGCGGCGTGACCGTAAGCCCTTGGTTCGGCCCGAGCGCGAAATGGTAGGGCTGCGCGAATTCGAAGCCGTTGGTACGGCTGTAGCGCAGGTCGGGCGCGAGCAGGCCGTTGTCGTTGCCGTCGCCGATCGCATTCGAGAAAGCGGGCAACGGAATCGTCGGCAGGCCGAACAAATTGATTCGCGCGCCCTTGTAATAGATCCGGCGTCGATCGGGCCGATAGATCACGCGCACCGCGGTGATCTTCCACGACGGTTCCTTGGGGCAATTGTTCGAATCGGTCACACCGCACGGCGTGTAGGCGGCATCCTCGAGCACGACGGTCTCGTCGAGCGAGCGCGTTCCCTTGCGTGCAGCCAGTCGTCCACCCTTTTCGAGCACGAGCAGCATGTTGTCGACCATGCCGTCCTTGAGCGCATCGGTCAGCTCGATCGAATCGCCATAGGCGGTGTCGCCGCCGGGGTTGACCACCGCGACATTGCCGTCCGCGTGGACCTTGCCGGTCTTGCGGTCCCATACCACCGTATCGGCGCGCAACCGATTGCCGGCGCGGTACATTCGCACGTCGCCCTTGGCGGTAACCATGTCGCCCTTGCTGTCATATTCCAGCGTCGTGGCGTTGAACTGGACTTGGTCCTCGCCCGTGCTCGGCGTCGTCGCGGGCGGCGGGGGAGGGACGGTCCGCGTCTGCAGATTCTGCGCGAAGGCGGGCGCGGCCGCCCAGACGAGCGGAAACACACAGCTGGCGAGAAAGGAGGCACGCTTCACGTCGGAACTAACACCCTGATGCGAGAAAGCGCCCGATCTGTCGCCGGATGCCGCTGGTCGATCCCGCCCTATCGCATCGACCTTGCCTCGCTGCAATCGTGCTGCGGCGAATTCCCCCGGCGATTTCCTGGGGTCGATCCTTTGCCAGCAGCGTCTGGCTGTCCTAGAGACATTCGACTCATTCGACGACCAGACCACATCGAGGCTTTCATGCACATCGAACTTTCCAGCGCCGCGCCGGCGTCCGCCGCGGCGATCGCCTTTCCCGTCGAGAAGGACGGGCTTGCCCGGCTCGCGACTACGCTCGTCGACGCGGCGGCGCTCGATCTCGTCAAGGCCGCGGCCCGCGCGAGCCGCTTCGAGGGCGAGGCGGCGAGCGTCGTCGAGACCTTCGTTACCGACGGTGCCGGCGGGGTGCGGCGCGTGTTGCTGCTCGGCACGGGCGCGGGCAGCGAGCCCGACTATGAGCGCGCCGGCGGTGCGCTGACCGCTCGCTTGCTCACCTCGGGCGTCACGAGCGCGAGCGTCGATTTCACCGGAACGGGCGCCACCCCGAACGCGGTCGCACGCTTTGCCGGAGCGGCAGCGCAGCGCGGGTGGCGTCACGACGTCTATCGCACCAAACTCCCCGAAAAATCGAAGCCGACACTGACCTCGATCGTCCTGCACGGCGCGCCCGAAGCGACCGATGCCGCGTGGAGTAAGCAGAAGGCGCTGACCGAGGGCCTCGAGCTGACGCGCACGCTCGTCGCCGAGCCGCCAAACGTCATCTATCCCGAAACCTTCGTCGCCAAGGTGCTGGCCGAGGTCGAGGGTCTTGGGCTCGAAGTCACCGTGCTTGGCGAGGACGAGATGCGCGAGCTCGGCATGGGCGCATTGCTCGGCGTGTCGCAGGGTTCGGCCAAGGACGCGCGGCTGCTCGCACTGAAATGGAGCGGGGCAGGCGTCGGTGATCCCGAGCTGGCACTGGTCGGCAAGGGCGTCACTTTCGACACCGGGGGCATTTCGCTCAAGCCGGGGCCCGGCATGGAAGACATGAAGTGGGACATGGGTGGTGCTGGCGCGGTCGTCGGCGCGATGAAGGCGATCGCCGGGCGCAAGGCCAAGGCCAATGTGATCGGCGTGTGCGGCCTCGTCGAGAACATGCCCGATGGCGATGCGATCCGTCCCGGTGACGTGCTCACCTCGATGTCGGGGCAGACGATCGAGATCCTCAACACCGATGCTGAGGGGCGTCTGGTGCTGTGCGACGCGGTCACTTGGGTGCAGCGCACGCATCGCCCAAAGACGATCGTCGATCTTGCAACGCTCACTGGCGCGATGATCATCAGCCTCGGCTCGGAGCATGGCGGCATCTTCGCCAATGATGACTCGCTCGCCGATCAGCTGCTCGCGGCGGGCAAGGCGTCGGGCGACTTGCTGTGGCGCTTCCCGCTGGGCGAGGCGTACAACAAGTTGATCGACTCGCCGATCGCCGACATGAAGAACGTCGGTCCGCGCGGGGCGGGGTCGATCACTGCCGCGCAGTTCATCCAGCGCTTCGTCGATCCGGGCGTGAAATGGGCGCATCTCGACATCGCCGGGATGGTGTGGTCCGACAAGGCCGGCCCGAACTACGACAAGGGCGCGACCGGGTACGGCGTGCGTCTGCTCGACCGGTTCGTCGCGGATAACTTCGAAGCATAAGCCGCAATTCCCCCTCCCGCTTGCGGGAGGGCTAGGGGAGGGAACGACCTGGAACGCTTGCGGTCCGCCTGAGCAAGAAGGCAAGGTAGGGGGAGAAACATGCAAGTCGACTTCTACCACCTCACCGCGCAACCGCTGGAACGCGTGCTCCCGCGTATCGCCGAGCGCGTCGTCGAGACCGGCGGCCGCCTGCTGATCGTCGCCGAAAGCGCCGATCAGCGCGGCGCGCTCGACCGCCTGCTGTGGACCTATGCCCCCGACAGCTTCTTACCCCACGCACAAGCCGACGGCGAGAGCGACGCCGCCCAGCCGATCCTCATCACCGACCGCCCCGCCGCCGCCAATGCCGCGCGCAACATCGCGCTCGCTGACGGCGTGTGGCGCGAGGAAGCGCTCGGCTTCGACCGCGCCTTCCACTTCTTCGACGAGGAGCGCATCACCCAAGCGCGCGCCGCGTGGAAAGCGCTCGCCGATCGCTCCGGGATCGAGCGCCGCTACTGGAAACAGAATGACAGCGGCCGGTGGGAGCAAGCCGCCTGAGGCTTGCATCCGACCGGGCGCCCGACTAGGGGAGCGCGACTTTCCAAACGCCTTTCAAACACAGGAGCTTCACGGTCATGGCCGCGAACCGCACTTTTTCGATCATCAAGCCCGACGCGACGCGTCGCAACATCACCGGTGCCGTCACCAAGATGCTCGAGGAAGCAGGCCTTCGCGTCATCGCCTCGAAGCGCATCCAAATGACCCGCGAGCAGGCCGAAGGCTTCTACGCGGTCCACAAGGAGCGTCCGTTCTTCGGCGAGCTCGTCAGCTTCATGATCTCGGGCCCGGTCGTCGTCCAGGTACTCGAGGGCGAGAACGCCATGCAGCGCAATCGCGACATCATGGGCGCAACCAACCCGGCGAACGCCGAGGCCGGCACGATCCGCAAGGAGCTCGCCGAGTCGATCGAAGCCAACACCGTGCACGGTTCGGATTCGGACGAGAATGCTGAGATCGAGATTGCCTATTTCTTCAAGCCCGAAGAAATCGTCGGCTGATGCCAAAGTGGCGCGTGCGACGGGCAGGGCCGGCGGATGCCGACCTGCTCTCGCTAGTCGCCAACGCGGCGTTCCTCGACACCTATGCGCCGTCGCTCGCCGGCGCCGATCTCGTCGCGCATTGTCTCAAGAACAATAGCGCGGCGGTGTTCGCCAAATGGCTCGCCGATCCCGCGACGGTTGTGACCGTCGCGGAGATCGAGCCCGGGTTTGCGCCGATCGGCTATGCCGTGCTGACCGCGCCCGACTTTCCGATTGCGCTGCAGCCCGGCGATATCGAGCTGCGCCGGATCTACACGCTGCGACAGGCCTATGGCAGCGGCACCGGTGCCGCGCTGATGGCGCAGGCGATCGCCGATGCTGTCCTGGTTGGCGCCAAGCGTGTGTTGCTCGGCGTATGGGATCAGAATGCCCGCGCCCGTGCCTTTTACGAACGCAATGGATTTAGCGTCATCGGCAGCCGCGACTTCGTCGTCGGCGGCGAGGTGCATGTCGACCCGGTTTACGCGCGCGGTCTTTGAACCCCGGCCGTAACGGCGTCAGTCGTTGGTCTTCGGCTGCTGACCCGCCCAGACCGCATCGAGCCGCTTCTGCGTCCCGCCGAGTTCGTGGAGCCGCAGGCTTTCGAGCTTGACCGACCGTCCGAACGGAAACCCGCCCTCGGTCTTCCACCCGATATCGTAGATGCCACGCGTGCTGCGCGGCGTGTCGCCATCCCAATAGGTCAGCGCGATCAGCACTGGCAGTCGCCCGGTCTTCTTATCGGGCCCGCCATCGGTCGCTTTCAGCAAGGCATGGTCGAACCAACCGCGATCGATCGTATCGGCAACGGTATCCTTGGTGCCGACGCCGAGCGCGGTCGGGAAGGTAACGGTCGCGTCGCGGATCGCATGGCGGTCGTCGTGCGCGAGCAGCAACGCGGTGCCGTTCGAGGCTGGCGCCGCGCGGATGTCGAAGCGTGATTGCTCGCGCGCTGCCTTGATCGAGGCGACCTGCTTGTCGGCTTCGTCTGCGCGGTGATCGGCCCAGTTGAGGTACAGGCTGCCGCCCGCAATGAGCAACCCGGCGACCGCGATGAATTCGCCGAGGTTGATCCAACGCCGCCGCGTCGCCGCAGCTTCGGCCTTGGCGACCGCCTCGGTCGCGGCGACTTGCAGTTCGGGATCGCGCGGCTGGTCGCTCACCGTCCACCCGCTTCGAGCAAGCGCCGTGGCGCGGCCAATTCCCAGCTGATCGCGATCCGGTCGCCGACGCGGTCCCAATCGGTGTCGTCACGATCGAGCCGCATCGCGACCCAGCCAGATGCGCCGAGATAGGCCGGGCGGAAATAGGTCTCGGGATCGGCTTCGATCAGCATCGCCTGCTCGTCGACCCCGGTGGTCTTGACGATCACGACGGTTTCGCCGTCGCCGTGATGATCATGCCAGAAATAGGCGAAGAACTTGCCATCGGCGATCAGGAAGCCGGGTGCCCCGTGCGACGGGCGCTCTGTGGTTTCGGGCAAGGCCAGCGCCAGTGCGCGGACCTTGGCGAGGGCGGATTCGGGATCGGGGCTCATCGTCTTACGAACTCTGCCAGAACCTGGGGGTAAAGGCGATGCTCGGCCTCGAGCACGCGCGCGGCGAGGCTGTCGGGGGTGTCACCGGGCAGGATCGCGACCTCGGCCTGACCAAGCACTGCGCCGCCGTCGAGTTCCTCGGTGACGATATGGACCGAGCAGCCAGCAACCGCATCGCCCGCTTCGATCGCACGGGCGTGGGTATCGAGGCCTTTGTACTTGGGCAGGAGCGAAGGGTGGATGTTGATGATCCGGCCCGCCCAGCGCGCGACGAAGCCGTCGGAGAGCAGGCGCATGTAGCCGGCGAGCGCGATGATCTCGACGCCAGCTTCGACAAGCGCGGCGTCGATCGAGGCTTCATAGTCGGCCTTCGGGATGCCCTTGGGCGATTGCGTGAAGGTGGCGAGGCCACGCTCGCGCGCCCAGGCGATGCCGGCGGCGTCGGGCTTGTCCGATGCGACGAGCGCGACGTGATAGTCCTGCGCGGCCTCGACCAGCGCCATCATATTGGAGCCACGCCCCGAGAGCAGAATGCCGACCTTGACGCTCACTGCCCCCCTCCCGTTTGCGGGAGGGGCTGGGGGTGGGCACCCGGAATCGACGGTAGCTGCCGGTGATAGCGCGCGCCCACCCCCGACCCCTCCCGCAAGCGGGAGGGGGGAAGACGACGTTCACCCATGGTTATGCGTCGCAGTCCAATCGGCACGACCGCCCCACGTCTCGATCGAGCCCGAAACCGTGCACCCGCGCACGCCAGCCTCGATCGTCCCGATCGCGAACACCGTCTCGCCCGCGGCCTCGAGCCCGGCGGTCACCGCCGCGACCTCGTCCGCGGCCACCACAGCGACCATCCCGATCCCGCAATTGAAGGTCCGCGCCATTTCCTCGGGCTCGATATTGCCCTGCGCCTGGAGGAACGCCATCAGCCGCGGCTGCGCCCAGGCATCGGCGTCGATCTTCGCATGCGTGCCGTCGGGCAGCACGCGCGGGATGTTCTCGAGCAAGCCGCCGCCGGTGATGTGCGCGAGACCCTTGATCCGCTTCTCCGCCAGCAATGGCAGCAGCGCCTTCACGTAAATCCGCGTCGGCGCCATCAACGCATCGATCAGCAAGACGTCCGCATCGAACAGCGCCGGCCGGTCGAGCTTCCACCCCTTGTCGGCGGCAAGGCGGCGGACGAGCGAAAAGCCGTTCGAATGCACACCAGCCGAGGCGAGCCCCAACACGACGTCGCCCGGCGCGATCGCAGCGCCGGTCAGCACGCGATCGCGCTCTACCGCCCCAACGCAGAAGCCTGCGAGATCATAATCGTCGGCGGCGTACATCCCGGGCATCTCGGCCGTTTCACCACCGATCAGTGCGCAGCCCGCCTGGCGACAGCCCTCGGCGATCGAGGCGATCACGCGCTCGGCGACCGCGGGGTCGATCTTGGCGGTCGCATAATAATCGAGGAAGAAGAGCGGCTCGGCACCCTGGACGATCAGATCGTTCGCACACATCGCGACGAGATCAATCCCGACCCCGTCATGCGCATTGTGCTCGATCGCGAGCTTGAGCTTGGTCCCGACGCCGTCATTCGCCGCGACGAGCAGGGGATCGACGAACCCCGCCGCCTTGAGATCGAACAGACCGCCAAAGCCGCCAAGTTCCGCATCGGCACCCGGCCGACGCGTCGCCTTGGCGAGCGGTGCGATCGCGCGCACCAGCGCATTGCCAGCGGCAATCGAGACGCCCGCTTGGGCATAGGTGTAGGACTCGGTGTCCGGGTTCGTTTCGCTCATCGTGCCCGCCTAGCCATATCCTGCTTGGATTTCCACGCCTCCTTCGCCAAAAGGGCGCCGACATGACGATCCGCCGCCTTTCCACGACCGTAAAGTTCGCTGCGGCGCTCGCCCTGACCGCGTCGGGTGGGCTGGTGCTCGCGCAAGTCGACGATCCCGATCAAGGTGTCGCCGCCGCCGACAGCTCGGGCAGTTATGAAGTGAGCGGCATTCAAATCGACGTCACCGGCAAGAGCGCCGAAGCCGCGCGCTATGCCGGGTGGCGGATCGCGCAGCGTAAAGGTTGGGACATGCTGTCGCGCCGGATGGGCAGGGGCGGGGGCACGCTGCCCGACGGTACGCTCGACGCGATGGTGTCGGGGATTGTCGTCGAGAACGAACAGATCGGCCCCAACCGCTACGTCGCCAAGCTCGGCGTGCTCTTCAGCCGGGCGCGTGCCGGGTCGATCCTCGGCGTTTCGGCCGAGGCGTCGCGCTCGTCGCCGATGCTGACGATTCCGATCGAAGTGAGCGGCGGGGTCGCCACCGGCTTCGAACAGAAGACCGCCTGGCAGGACGCGTGGAGCCGCTATCGCACCGGCAACAGCGCGGTCGATTATGTCCGCCCGACCGGCACCGGCGCCGACGCGCTATTGCTCAACCTCGGCCAGACCGAACGTCCGGGTCGTGGCTGGTGGCGCGTCGTGCTCGATCAATATGGCGCGACCGATGTGCTCGTGCCCAAGGTCACGCTGCGTCGCGAATGGCCCGGCGGGCCGATCATCGGCGTGTTCGAGGCGCGGCATGGCCCCGACAATCGGCTCGTCACGCAATTCACGCTGCGCGTCGACCGCGCCGACGCACTCGCTGTTTTGCTCGACGCGGGCGTCAAGCGGATCGACGAAGCCTATCAGGCCGCGTTGCGCGGCGGCGGGCTCAGCGGCGATTCCGGCCTCGCCTATGTCACGCCCGTCGCCACGCCGACGCCGGTCGCCACGCCAACCGAAGTCGTCCCGATCGATCTCGGGATCGATGGCTTGCCGGGCCCCGCCGCGACCAAGAGCGGCGTTACGATCACGGTCCAGGTCGACACGCCCACCGCCGGCTCGGTCACGGGAACCGAGAGTGCGCTTCAGGCGATCCCTGGCGTTCGCTCGGCGATCACCACGAGTCTCGCGATCGGCGGCGTGTCGGTGCTGCGCGTCGCATATGACGCCGATCCGGCGGTATTGCGCGCCGCGCTCGAATCACGCGGTTGGAGCGTGAGCGCGAGTGGATCGACCCTCCGCATCCGCCGCGGCGGTTCGGCGGGGCAGGGGAGCCAGCCCACCCCTACCGATTCGCCGACGGGGTGATCTGATGCTCCCGGCACAAATGGCACTTCCGCTCGACTGGCCAGCCGATCCGCGTGACGATGAATTCCTGATCGGGGATTCGAACATGCGGGCGGTGCAGCAGCTCGAACATTGGAGCACCTGGCCCGTGATGGCCGTCGTCGTTACCGGCCCGCGCAAATCGGGCCGCAGCCTGCTCGCGCGCATCTTCGCCGCCAAGACCGGCGGCGGGTTGATCGACGATGCCGAGCGGCAGAACGAGACGAGCATCTTCCACGCGTGGAACCGCGCGCAGGAGGATCGCCGTCCGGTGGTGATCGTCGCCGACGCGCCGCCGCCCGAATGGTCGATCAAGCTCCCCGACCTGCGATCGCGGCTTGCCGCGAGCCCGACGGTGCGGATCGGCGATCCCGACGAGGCGCTGATGCGCGCAATCTTCGAGCGTCAGTTCCTCAGGCGTGGTATCGACGCGCGGCCGGAGGTGATTCAATGGCTCGTCCTGCGGGTGGAACGCACCCATATCAGCTTGCTGCGCACGGTCGATCTGCTCGACCAGGCGCTGTTGGCGCGGCACAAGCGCCTGTCTATCCCGCTCGCACGGGTGACGTTGATCGAAGCCGGACTGATCCCGGGCGCGGCACCCGACTTGTTCCCCGAATCGACGGAAACCCGATGACCCGCCCAGCCCATCTCGCGAGCCTGGACCATGACGACGATCCGTTTGCGGGCAGCGAGGGGAGCGACCGCTATTTCAACCGCGAGCTCTCCTGGCTCGCCTTCAACCGCCGCGTGCTCGAGGAAGCGTGCAACACCGCGCATCCGCTGCTCGAGCGCGTCCGCTTCCTGTCGATCTCGGGGTCGAACCTCGACGAATTCTTCATGGTGCGTGTGGCGGGGCTCAAGGGCCAGCAGCTTCAAGACGTCGCGCGGCTGTCGAACGACGGGCTGACGTCGGGCCAGCAGCTCGCCGCGATCGTTGCCGAGGCCGATGCGCTGGTGACGAGCCAGCGCGACGTGTGGCGAGATCTCCGGCGCCAGCTCGCCGAGACGGGCATCGCGGTGCTCAGCTCGCGCACGATCGACGAGGCGCTGTCTGGCGAGGATCTCGCCTGGCTCGAGACGCAGTTCCGCGAGCAGCTCTTCCCGATCCTGACCCCGCAAGCGCTCGACCCCGCGCATCCCTTCCCGTTCATCCCCAACAAGGGGCTGGCGGTGATGTTCGACCTCGTCCGCATCTCGGACGATCAGCCGATCCGCGAGCTCGTCATGATCCCCGCGCCGATGCCGCGGTTCCTGCGCCTGCCCGGCGAGAAGGCACGCTACATCGCGGTCGAATCGCTGGTGAAGCGTTTCGCCCCGCTTGTCTTCCCCGGCTACCGCGTGATCGGCGGCGCCGAGTTCCGCGTGCTGCGCGACAGCGATCTCGAGATCGAGGAAGAAGCCGAGGATCTCGTTCGCTACTTCGCCAACGCGATCAAGCGCCGCCGGCGCGGTCGCGTCATCCGGCTCGAACTCGAAAGCGGTATGCCCAAGCGGCTTGGCTCGGTGCTGCGCGACGAACTCGGCGGCGCGGATTGCTTCGTCACCGAGAGCGGTGCGTTTCTCGGCGTCGGCGATCTCGAGGCGATCGTCGACGAGGATCGTCCCGATCTCAAATTCCCGCCCTTCTCGCCGCGTTTCCCCGAGCGGGTTCGCGAATATGGTGGCGACTGCTTCGCCGCGATCAAGGCGAAGGACATCGTCGTCCACCACCCGTACGAGACCTTCGACGTGGTGCTCGCCTTCCTCAAGCAAGCCGCCGCCGACCCCGACGTCGTCGCGATCAAGCAGACGCTGTACCGCGCCGGCAAGCAGCCCGCCGTCATCAACGCGCTGATCGCCGCGGCCGAAGCGGGCAAGTCGGTCACCGCGGTGGTCGAATTGAAGGCGCGCTTCGACGAAGAGCAGAACCTGCTCTGGGCCTCGGCGCTCGAGCGCGCGGGCGTGCAGGTCGTCTATGGCTTTATCGACTGGAAGACGCACGCCAAGGTCTCGATGGTGGTGCGCCGCGAGAGCGGGCAATACCGCACCTACTGCCATTTCGGGACGGGCAATTACCACCCGATCACCGCCAAGGTGTATACCGACCTCAGCTTCTTCACCGCCGACCCGCGGCTCGGGCTCGATGCCGCGCAGATGTTCAATTACATCACCGGCTATGTCGAACCCGAGAACATGGCGCTGATCAGCCTATCGCCGCGCGACTTGCGCCCGCGGCTGATGCGGCTGATCGATACCGAGATCGCCAACGCCAAGGCCGGCCGCCCGGCCGCGATCTGGGCGAAGATGAACTCGGTGGTCGACCCGGCGGTGATCGACAAGCTCTACGAAGCGAGCGACGCCGGAGTGCAGATCGACCTCATCATTCGCGGGATCTGTTGTCTCAAGCCCGGTGTCCCGGGCCTGTCGGAGAACATCCGCGTGAAATCGGTGATCGGCCGCTTCCTCGAGCACAGCCGCATCTGGTGCTTCGGCAATGGCGGGATGCTGCCCAATGACGGCGCGCAGGTGTTCATTTCCTCCGCCGACTGGATGCAGCGCAATTTCGATCGCCGGATCGAATATATGCTGCCGATCGAGAACAAGACCGTCCACCAGCAGATCCTCGACCAGGTGATGGTCGCCAATCTGATCGACAACGAACAGAGTTGGGAGCTGCAGGGCGACGGGTCGTACGTCCGCACGCAGCCGGGCGACCGGCCGTTCAACCTGCATCGCTATTTCATGACCAACCCGTCGCTGTCGGGGCGCGGCGCCTCGCTCGCGGCGAGTGGTTCGGTGCCCAAGCTTTCGCTCCGAAATCGGCGCTAAGCCGATGGACACCACCCCCAGGATCTCGGCGGCGTCATCTGACAACGCTGTCTCCGGTAATCGCGTCGTCGCGCGCGAGCAGGATCCCGCCGAGCCGCGCACCGCGATCATCGATATCGGATCGAATTCGATCCGCCTGGTTGTCTATCAAGGGCCTGAGCGAATGCCCGCGACCTTGTTCAACGAGAAGGTGATGGCCGGGCTCGGCCGCGGCCTGGCCGAGACTGGCGCGATTGCCGAGACAGGCATCACGGTCGCCAAGGACGCGCTCGCGCGTTTCGCTGCTGTCGCGCGCGAGATGGAAGTGACCCGGCTGCGCACGGTCGCGACTGCGGCTGTGCGCGATGCCTCGAACGGCAAGGTTCTGCTCGATGCGGCGCGCGATCTCGGGCTCGAGGTCGAATTGCTCAGCGGCGAGCAGGAAGCGACCGGTGCCGGCTACGGCGTGTTGTCTGCGATCCCGCAGGCCGATGGTATCGTCGGCGATCTCGGCGGCGGCAGCCTCGAGCTGATCCGCATTCGTGGCGGCAAGGTCGGCGAGCGCGTGTCCTTCCCGCTCGGCGTCCTGCGCATCGGCGCGATCCGCGACAAGGGGCCGGGCGTGTTGCAGCGCGAGGTCGCGCGTGCGCTCGATCGCGCGGGCTGGACGGGGAAGGGGGCGGGGTTGCCGCTCTATCTCGTCGGCGGATCGTGGCGCGCGCTCGCACGGCTCGACATGCACCTCGGCAGTTACCCGCTTCCCGTGATCCACGAATATGCGATGTCCGCCGAAGCGATCGCGCGGATGGGGCGGACGATCAGCCACGTCAACAAGAGCTGGCTGCGCGCGATCCCGGGCCTGTCCGCCGCACGCGCGGCGACGCTGAGCGACGGGACCGCGCTGCTCGTTTCTTTGCTCAAACATCTCGGCAGCGACACCACGATCGTCTCGGCCTTCGGGCTGCGCGAAGGACTGCTCTACGGCGCGCTAGCCCCGGACGTCCGCGCGCAGGATCCGCTGATCGTTGCGACGCGCGACGAAGGCCGGCGGCATGGCCGCTTCGCCGAGCATGGCGACTTGCTCGATCGCTGGATCGCGCCGCTCTTCACGCGCGACCGGCCCGAAATGGCGCGACTGCGGCTCGCGGCGTGCTTGCTCGCCGATGTCGGCTGGCGCGCCAATCCCGAGTTCCGCGCCGAGCGCGGCGTCGAAGTCGCGCTCCACGGCAATTGGGTCGCGGTCGACGCGCGCGGTCGTGCGCTGATCGCACAGGCGCTCCACACGAGTCTGGGGGGCGGGGTCAACACGCCCGCGCCGCTCGCGGTGCTCGCCGATCCGCTCGACTTGAAGCGCGCGGTGCATTGGGGGCTGGCGATGCGGCTCGGGCAGCGGATGAGCGGCGGGCTGGCCGGACCGCTCCAGCGCTCGTCGCTCGCCGACGATGGCGAGACGGTGACGCTGCGCGTGAAGAGCAGCGATATCGCGCTATATAGCGAGACGGTCGAGCGGCGTCATGCCTCGCTGGCAACGGCGCTGGGACGCAAGGCGGTGATCGTAGAGTAGCCTCCCGTCACCCCGGGCTCGTCCCGGGGTCCACCGGGATACGCGCACAACACGCGCAGGACGCGCGGCACGGTGGACCCCGGCACAAGGCCGGGGTGACGGACGGGGTTAAGTCCGTCGAACGTCGACTAAACCGCGATATCCTCGGTCCGCGTCATCTTGAGCTTGCCGTTGACCACCGCAAACGCCAGCCGCCCCTCGACCAGATCGAGCGCGTCGCGCCCGAACTGCTCGAACCGCCAGCCCTGCAGGATCGACAGCCCCTCGCGCTGCCCAGCCGCGAGCGCGTCGATATCGTCTGTCCGAGCCAGCAACCGCGCGGCGACGTCGATTTCCTTCGAGCGGATCTTGAGCAGCAGCTTGAGCAGGTCGGCGACCAACGCGCCGTCCTTGCCCATGCCCGGCTTGCGGTCGTCGCGCGACGGCAGTTCGTCGGCCGACATCGGCTCGGCATGTTCGAGCGCCGCCATCAACCGCGCGCCGATATCGTTCTGCGCCCATGTGGCGGAAAGCCCGCGCACCTTGGCGAGATCAGCCTGCCGCTTGGGCGCGTGGCCCGCCAGATCCGCGATCGTCTCGTCCTTGACGATCCGCCCCCGTGGCAGATCCTTGCCGCGCGCCTCGATCTCGCGCCAGCGCGCCAGCGCCTTGAGCCGACCGAGCACCTCGGGCTTGCGGCTCGGCACCTTGATCCGGCGCCAGGCTTCCTCGGGATCGTTGGCATAATTCTTGGGATCGCCGAGCCGCTCCATCTCCTGGTCGAGCCACGCGCCGCGGCCGGTCTTGCGCAGCCGCTCGAGCATCTTCGGGAAGATCCGCGCGAGATGCGTCACGTCGCCGATCGCATATTCGATCTGGCGCGCGTCGAGCGGACGGCGGCTCCAGTCGGTGAAGCGCGCGCCCTTGTCGACCGTGATGCCGAGCCAGGCGTCGACGAGGTTCGAATAGCCGACCTGCTCGCCTTGCCCCAGCGCCATCGCTGCTACCTGGGTGTCGAACAGCGGATGCGGCGTCGTGCCGGTGAGGTTGTAGACGATCTCGAGGTCCTGCCCGCCGGCATGGAAGACCTTGAGCACGTCCTCGTTATTGACCATCAGCTGGAGCAGCGGGCTCATGTCGAGCCCCGGCACGAGCGGGTCGATCGCCGCCGCCTCGTTCTCATCGGCGATCTGGATCAGGCAGAGTTCCGGCCAGAAGGTGTTCTCGCGCATGAACTCGGTGTCGATGCAGACGAAATCGGCTTGCGACATTCGGGCGCAGAGATTGGCGAGGGTGGCACTGTCGGTGATCAGGGGATGGATATGCATCTCCACCCCATAGCGAGGGTCGCGCGCCTTGACAAAGGCGGGTTGTAGAGGGAAGCGCATCGACCATATTCGCCGCCGCCTCGGCGGAGGCCGGGGCCGCTGCGTTGTCACGCGTTGCGCTCCGATACACAGCGGCCCCGGCCTTCGCCGGGGCGACGAACATGAGAAGATCTATGCACGCTTATCGCACTCATACTTGCGCCCAGCTCCGCGCCGCGGACGTCGGCACCACGGTCAAGCTGTCGGGCTGGGTCCATCGCAAGCGCGATCACGGCAATCTGCTGTTCGTCGATCTGCGCGACCATTACGGCATCACCCAGATCGTCACCGACAGCGACAGCCCGGCGCACGCCGTGCTCGACAAGCTGCGCCCCGAGTCGGTCGTGACGATCACCGGCGAGGTCGTCGCGCGGTCGAGCGAGACGGTGAACGCCAACCTTCCCTCGGGCGAGATCGAAATCCGCGCGCGCGACGTCGTCGTCCAGTCGGTCGCGCATGAGCTGCCGATGCCGGTGTTCGGCGAGGCCGAATATCCCGAGGAAATCCGCCTCAAATATCGCTATCTCGATCTGCGCCGCGAGCGGCTCCACGCCAACGTGCTGCTGCGCTCGAACGTCATTTCGTCGCTGCGCCAGCGGATGATCGGGCAGGGGTTCACCGAATTCCAGACGCCGATCCTCACCGCCTCTTCGCCCGAAGGCGCGCGCGACTATCTCGTCCCCAGCCGCGTCCATCCCGGCAAGTTCTACGCGCTCCCGCAGGCGCCGCAGATGTTCAAGCAGCTGCTGATGGTCGCGGGCTTCGACCGCTATTTCCAGATCGCACCGTGCTTCCGCGACGAAGACGCGCGTGCCGATCGGTCTCCGGGTGAATTCTACCAGCTCGATTTCGAGATGAGCTACGTCACGCAGGACGACGTCTTCGCCGCGATCGAGCCCGTGCTCCACGGCGTGTTCGAGGAATTCGCCAACTGGCAGGGCAAGGGTCGCACCGTCTCGGCGCTGCCGTTCAAGCGCATCCCGTACCGCGAATCGATGCTCAAGTACGGCAACGACAAGCCTGACCTGCGCAACCCGCTGTTCATCACCGACGTGTCCGAGCACTTCAAGGGTTCGGGCTTCGGTCGCTTTGCCTCGATGGTCGAGGGCGGCGACGTCGTCCGCGCGATCGCGGCGCCGAACACGCACGAGAAGAGCCGCAAGTTCTTCGACGAGATGAACAGCTGGGCGCAGAGCGAAGGCTTCCCCGGCCTCGGCTATGCGACGCAGAAGGACGGCGTGTTCGGCGGCCCGATTGCCAACAACCACGGCCAGGACGGCATGAAGGCGATCGCCGAGGCGCTCGGCCTCGGCCCTAACGACGGCATCTTCTTCGCGGCCGGCAAGGCGGCGCAGGCGGCCAAGCTTGCCGGCCTCGCGCGCACCCGCGTTGCCGACCAGCTCGGCCTGATCGACGACAAGCGCTTCGAGTTCTGCTGGATCGTCGATTTCCCGATGTTCGAATATGACGAGGACGCCAAGAAGGTCGATTTCAGCCACAACCCCTTCTCGATGCCGCAAGGCGAGATGGAAGCGCTCGAGACCAAGGACCCGCTCGATATCCTGGCGTTCCAGTACGACATCGTCTGCAACGGCATCGAGCTGTCGTCGGGCGCGATCCGGAACCATCGCCCCGAGATCATGTACAAGGCGTTCGAGATTGCCGGCTACACCCAGGCCGATGTCGATACGAACTTCGCCGGCATGATCAACGCCTTCAAGTTCGGCGCGCCGCCGCACGGCGGCTCGGCGCCGGGCGTCGACCGCATCGTCATGCTGCTCGCCGACGAGCCCAACATCCGCGAGGTCATCACCTTCCCGATGACGCAGAAGGCCGAGGATCTGATGATGGGCGCGCCCAACTTCGCGACGCCCAAGCAGCTCAAGGAGTTGAACCTGCGTTCGACCGCCGGCGTCGCGACCGCGAAGCCCGCAGACGAAGCGGTGCGTCCGACCTAACGCTCTCTCGTTTCGGGAAGGGCTGGCGCAAAAAGGCTCCCCTCCCGCACGAGGGGGGCTGTGCCCGTAAACACTCCCCTCCCGCTTGCGGGAGGGGCTGGGGGAGGGCAGTGTCGTCCCATGACAACGAACCGCGCATTTTCTCTCCCAACCCCTCGCGCCAGCGGGAGGGAACTGTGACGATCCAACTCTCCGATTACGAATCGGGCAAACCGTTCGACGGCGATTACGATGCCGAGCTCAAAAAGCTCCAGACGCGCCTGTCGCATATCCAGGTCGCGCACATCGTCCACCGCAAGCGCGCGATCGTCCTGCTCGAAGGCTGGGATGCGGCGGGCAAGGGCGGCATCATCCAGCGGCTGTGCGCCGACTGGGATCCGCGCAATTTCGAGGTCTGGCCGATCAAGGCGCCGACACAGGACGAACTCGACCGGCACTTCCTGTGGCGCTTCTGGACCAAGCTCCCCGCGTGTGGCGACATCGCGGTGTTCGATCGCAGCTGGTACGGCCGTGTGCTCGTCGAGCGCGTCGAAGGCTATGCCAAGGACACCGAGTGGAAGCGCGGTTACGACGAGATCAACGAATTCGAGGCGCAGCAAGCCGATTCGGGAACGACGATCGTCAAGCTGTTCGTCCATGTCTCGACCAAGGAGCAGGACGAGCGGCTCGCCAGCCGGCTCGATCATCCCTGGAAGCGCTGGAAGACCGGCGCCGACGATTATCGCAACCGCGAGAAGCGGCCGGCGTATCTCGATGCGATGCACGACATGTTCAAGCGCACCGATACGCGCTGGGCGCCGTGGACGGTGATCGACGGCAACGACAAAAAAGCCGGCCGCATCGCCGCGCTCACCGCGATCGCCGAGCGGCTCGAGGCGCATGTCGACATGACGCCACCCGAGCTCGACCCGGAAATCGAGGCGATCGCGCGCAAGGCGCTGGCACGTAAGCCCTGACGGGCCGGCGCGTCAGCGACGCGCGATCAGATCCATAGCAGGACGAGCGGGACGATCGTTCCCGCGACGAGCATTGCGATCGAGACCCGTCGCATCGAGCGGATCGACAGTGCAATCACGACGCCCGTAATGGTCGAGGCGCACAAGGCGATCGACAGCAGGACGACGAAGATCTTGAGCGGCAGCGGGGACGGCCGCTTTGGGCCGGCGCGCTCGGCCTCGCCGCGCGGCTTGGCCGCTTCGCCGGTGGGCTTGGGTTGCTGGGCGCGCGGCGGGCGGGGCGGGCCTTGGTCCTTGTGGACGCTGGCGATCCACACGATCCAGTTCGGCGGCGTGCCGCCATAGCCGCGCGCTTCCTGGAGCCGGAAGGTTTGCAACGCACCGCTGACCGAGAACAGCAGGATCATCGGCGCGAAGAACAGGCCGAGATAATGGTGATAGCGGCGCAAGGTCCGCAGCGTGTTGGGTCTCATCCGCGATGTGCTACGCGAACGATACGACTCGGGCAATTGCGGACCTTACGCGGGTGCGAAGTCGCCCGTTTCGTCCATCACATGCAGCACGCCGTCGGCAATCGCGAAATAGGCGCCGCGCAACCGCAACGTCCCGGCGGATTCGGCCTCGCGGATGTTGGGGAAGGTGCGCAGATTGGCGATGCTGACGCGCACCGTTTCGAGCTCCATCTCGCGGATCGCGGCGGGGCCGGTGCCGTGCTCGGCGACGATCCGGTCGCGCGCCGAATCGAGCATGTCGATCCAATGCGCGATGAAGCCGCCTTCGCCCGGCGCCTTGCCCTCGAACGCGCGTGTCAGCGCCGCGTTCACGCCGCCGCACGATCCGTGGCCCATCACGACGATCTCGCCGACCTTGAGCTGGCTCACCGCGAATTCGAGCGCGGCCGAAACGCCGTGGCGCGACCCGTCGAGCTCGAACGGCGGCACCAGATTGGCGACGTTGCGCACGACGAAGATCTCGCCCGGCGACGTGTCGAATACCTGCGCTGGATCGACTCGGCTGTCCGAGCAAGCGATCACCATCACCTTGGGGCTCTGCCCCTCGGCCAATTCCGCCCAGCGGTCGCGCTGACGGATGTAGTCGGTGGAACGGAAGCGGTGATACCCGCCGACGAGGTCGCTGAAATCGGTCATGTGCTGCTTTTAACGGAGGAGAAGAGGGGGTGGCAAGCCGCGTCGTCAATCGCTATCTGCACAGCCATGAACGAGATGTCCCCGCTCGCCCGCCCGCCCCGTGAACGCAAGCCCGACTGGCTGCGGGTCAAAGCGCCCACTTCGGCGGGGTTCGCCGCGACCCGCGAACTGATGCGCTCGAAGAGCCTGACGACCGTGTGCGAAGAAGCGGCCTGCCCCAACATCGGCGAATGCTGGAGCAAGAAACACGCGACGGTGATGATCCTCGGCGATACCTGCACGCGCGCCTGCGCGTTCTGCAACGTCAAGACGGGGATGCCGCGCGCGGTCGACAAACTCGAGCCCCAGAACGTCGCCGATGCGGCGGCGCAGATGGGGTTGCAGCACATCGTCGTCACCTCGGTCGATCGGGATGATCTGCCCGACGGCGGCGCGTCGCAGTTCGTCAAGGTGATCCAGGCGCTCCGCGCGACCACGCCGATGACGACGATCGAAATTCTTACCCCCGATTTCCGCAACAAGACGCAAGCCGCGGTCGAGTCGATCGTCGAGGCCGGCCCCGACGTCTACAATCACAATCTCGAGACCGTTCCTCGGCTTTACACAACTATCCGCCCGGGTGCCCGCTACTACGCATCGCTGCGCTTGCTTGAGAGCGTCAAGCGCCACGACCCGCGGATCTTCACCAAGTCGGGCGTCATGCTCGGACTCGGCGAGGAGCGGCTCGAAGTCCATCAAGTGATGGACGACATGCGCAGCGCCGAAATCGACTTCCTGACGATGGGGCAGTATCTCCAGCCCACCCCGCGCCACGCCAAGGTGATGGACTTCATCCCGCCAGCTACGTTCGACGCGTATGCAGCGATCGCGCGCGCGAAGGGCTTCCTGCTCGTGGCAAGCTCGCCGCTGACGCGCTCGAGCTATCACGCCGGCGACGATTTCGCCCGCCTGCGTGCCGCGCGTGAGGCAAAGTTCGCAGTCCGGTAATGCCGCGTCATTCCGAAACCCGGCGATTGCCTTACACTCCCGAGCAGATGTTCGATCTGGTCGCCGATGTCGGCCGTTATGCCGAGTTCCTGCCATGGGTCTCGGCGATCCGCGTCCGCTCGAACAGCGCGACCGAGCTTACCGCCGACATGATCGTCGGCTTCAAGGGCCTGCGCGAGACCTTCACCTCGAAGGTCGACAAGGAACGCCCCAACCGCATCCATGTCGAGTATCTCGACGGGCCGCTCAAATATCTGCGCAACGACTGGGTGTTCCGGCCCGACGGGGCGGGTTGCGCGGTCGACTTCACCGTCGACTTCGCGTTCAAGAACCGCGTCTTCGAAATGCTCGCGGGCCAGGTGTTCGGCACCGCACTGCGCAAGATGATCGGCGCGTTCGAGGACCGCGCGGCGGTGCTTTACGCGTCGCCCGCGGCCTCGGGTGGCAATAGCAGCTCGAGCGCGCACAGCGCCGCCTGAAGCCGCACGCCGCCGCGTCCGAGATTGCCGAAATCCTTGCGATCCGCGACGACATGTCCAGGGTCGGCACCGCGTTCGGCGCGTGCGAAGACGACGGTGCCGACAGGCTTCTTCTCGGTCCCACCGCCTGGCCCCGCGACGCCGGTAATGGCCACGGCAATGTCGGCGCCAGTCGCCTCGAGCGCGCCCTGCGCCATGCTCCACGCGGTCGCCACCGACACCGCCCCGAACGTCTCGAGCACATCGGCGCTGACGTTGAGCATCTCGAGCTTGGCGTCGTTCGAATAGGTCACGAAACCGCTCTCGAACATTTCGGACGACCCCGGGATTTCGGTCAGCGCCGCCGCGACGAGCCCGCCGGTGCAGCTTTCCGCCAGCGTCACGCGGCGTCCGGCCGCGAGATTGGCGGTGACGACTTTGCGCGCTGCCTCGACCAGCTCGGCGGGCAGGATCGAATCGATCTTATCCATGGGTCGGGCAAATCGAAAAGGGCGCGCGCGTCTTGCTGCGGTCGGTGCCGAGCTGGAACAGTTCGACCACCAGCGCGGCGGTGTTGGCGACGGGCAGGGGAGCGAGCAGCCCGGTGATGCGATCGATCCGCGGGCAGTCGCCGGGCTTGATGTCCTTGGCGATCAGCGGCCCCATGATCGTCGAGATCAGCGGGCGCAGCACGTCGGGGTTCATGTCACGCAGCTGTTCACCGCCGAGCTTGCCGATCGCCGGCTTGGCGGCGACCCAGGCCGCATCGCCATTGGCGCGATAGCGCGCGATCAGCGCGGGGAGCCCCGCGCGCAGCGTCGCCGTCGCCGGGAGCGCCGTCGCACACGTCTTGCCGACCGCGTCGAGCACGTCGGGCAGCGCGACCTGGACGAGCGACTGCCCTTCTTGCGTCGTGAGGCATGGCAGGTCGGTCGGGGCCGCCTGCGCGCCGACCATCGCGGTCGCCCCGATCCAGAGTGCCGCGAATGTGCGCAATCGCTTCATTTCTTGCCCCCTGGAACGCGGACCGTCGCCGCCGCCTGCGCCGCAATGCCTTCGCCACGCCCGGTGAAGCCGAGCCGCTCCGTCGTCGTTGCCTTGATGCTGACCTGATCCGTGGCGAGCTGCAAGAGGTCTGCGATCCGGTCGCGCATCGCGGCGCGGTGCGGGCCGATCTTGGGCTCCTCGCACATCAATGTCAGGTCGACGAAATCGATGATCCCGCCGCGCTCGGTGATGAGCGAGGCAGCATGTTGTAGGAACTGCGCTGAATCGGCACCGCGCCACTGCGGGTCGCTCGGCGGAAAGTGCGTGCCGATATCGCCCGCCGCGATCGTGCCAAGCAGCGCATCGGTGATCGCGTGGAGCGCGACGTCGGCGTCGCTGTGTCCCGACAGGCCCTTGTCATGCGGGATCCGCACGCCGCCAAGCCAGAGCTCCTCGCCGACCGCGAGCCGATGGACGTCGAAGCCCGTCGCCATGCGCGTGCGCAGCGTGCTGGCGAGGCGGTCCTCGGCAGCGGCGAAATCGGCGGGGTGGGTGATCTTCTCGAGCATGGGGTCTCCTGCGACCAGCGCGACGCTGCCGCCGGCGGCACGCACCATCTGCGCGTCGTCGGTCGGTTCGTCACCCGATCCGTCATTTGGCCAGCCGCGATGCGCGGCGAGGGCGGTTGGAAAGAGAAAGGCCTGTGGTGTCTGGATGCGATGGAGCGAGTCGCGCGGCACGGTTTCCCCGAGGTCGGCATTGCCCTTGGCGAGCGTGTCGGCGACGGGGAGGGCGGGTACGGCGCCGTCATGCGTATCGAGCGCGGCGAGCAGTCGATCGATGACCGCGGCGCTGAGGAACGGCCGGGCGGCGTCATGGATCAGGACTCGCGCTACCCCATCCGTCGCCCCGGCGGAGGCCGGGGCCGCTGCGTTGTTCGCGTCGTCCGTCGAAACGAGGCGGCCCCGGCCTTCGCCGGGGCGACGATCGAGCGCTTCCAGGCCGGCGAGCACCGACAACCGCCGCG
The DNA here is from genome assembly GCF_004354345.1 of Sphingomonas sp. AAP5. Taxonomy (NCBI): domain Bacteria; kingdom Pseudomonadati; phylum Pseudomonadota; class Alphaproteobacteria; order Sphingomonadales; family Sphingomonadaceae; genus Sphingomonas; species Sphingomonas sp. AAP5. The sequence continues at coordinate 1,341,084 of NZ_CP037913.1, forward strand.
AAGCGCCGCCGATCACATACTCCACATCGCCCACAGCCTCGCTCAACGCAGCTTCCTGCCCGGCCCCGATCACGACGATCACCCGGTCGATCGCCGGATGCGCTGACAGCGCAGCATAAGAGTGCGCCAGCACGGCCTTGCCGCCGAGCGGTGCGTATTGCTTGGGGATCGGGCTGCCCGAGCGCACGCCGGTTCCGGCGGCGACGATCAACGCAGCGGTGCGGGGGTTCGTCATGCGATGAGCGCCTAGCCCAACCGCGCGCGACCCGCCAGCCCAGCCGCATATGCTTGCCGCTTCGCGCCCTTTCCCCTATAGGCTGCCCGCTTTTCAGGCAGACCCTATCCCGTGACTTCGCGCCTCGCCCCGCTCCAGATTGGCCCCGTGACGATCGCCTCGCCGGTGATTCTCGCACCGATGACGGGCGTCACCGACATGCCGTTCCGCACGCTGGTGCGGCGCTATGGTTCGGGGCTCAACGTCACCGAGATGGTGGCGAGCCAGGCCGCGATCCGTGAGACGCGCCAGTCGCTGCAAAAGGCCGCCTGGGCGCCGATCGAGAACCCCGTCTCGATGCAGCTGGTCGGCTGCACGCCGTACGAAATGGGCGAGGCGGCCAAGCTCAGCGAAGATCGCGGCGCCGCGATCATCGACATCAACATGGGCTGCCCGGTGCGCAAGGTCACCAACGGCGATGCCGGCTCGGCGCTGATGCGCGATCTCGACATGGCCGGGGCCATCATCAAGGGCGTCGTCGATGCGGTCAGCGTTCCCGTCACGCTGAAGATGCGGATGGGCTGGGACCATGCGAGCCTCAACGCGCCAGAACTCGCCCAGATCGCGCAGGACCTCGGCGTCAAGCTCGTCACCGTCCACGGTCGCACGCGCAACCAGATGTACAAGGGCAATGCCGACTGGGCGTTCATCCGCTCGGTCAAGAACTCGGTGAGCATCCCGGTGATCGCCAATGGCGACATCAATTCGATCGAGGACGCCGAGGCGGCGCTCGAACAGTCGGGCGCCGACGGCATCATGATCGGCCGCGGATCGTACGGCCGCCCGTGGCTGCTCGGTCAGGTGATGGAATGGTTCGCCACTGGCCGGCGCGTCGAAGATCCCTCGATCGAAGAGCAATACACCGTCATTGCTGAGCATTACGAAGCGATGCTCAGCCATTACGGCAACGAGACCGGCGTCAACATGGCGCGCAAGCATATCGGCTGGTACACGCGCGGCCTCCACGGCTCGGCCGAGTTCCGCAACAAGGTCAACCAGATCCCCGACCCCAAGGTCGTCAAGGCGATGCTCGCCGAATTCTACGCCCCCTGGTGCAGCCGCGCCGCCGCGTGAAGGCGATCGGGGGACCAGATTTCGCCGATCTGTTTGCGGCGCTGCCCGTGGCGGTGCTCGTCGTCGATGACACCGGCTGCATCGTCTTCGCCAATGCCGAATGCGAGACGTTGCTCAACCTCTCGGAACGCGCGATGCTCGGCCATCCGCTCGTCTCGGTGATGACCCCGCCGAGCCAGCCAAACGCCCGCGACAATCACGGCCTCGCCGCGTTCGACACCGAGATCGCGCTCAAGCGCGGCGGCAAGATCCGCGTCGACTATATCGAGACGCGCGTTGCCGATCATCCCGGCTGGCACACGATCACGCTGCACCATGCCGCCACCTCGCGCCGGATGGGGCACAGCGCCGACCGCGCCGCAGCGGCGCGCGCCGCGATCGGCGCGGCGGCGATGCTCGCGCATGAGATCAAGAACCCGCTCTCGGGCATTCGCGGCGCGGCGCAATTGCTGTCGAAGGGGAAGGGCGCCGAGGAACTGACGACGCTCATCACCACCGAGGTGGACCGCATCGCCGCGCTGATCGACCGGATGCAAGATTTCACCGATACGCGGCCCTTGAAGCTCGCGCCCGAGAACATCTATCCGCTGCTCGGCCATGCGCGCCGCGTCGCGCTCGCCGGCTTTGCGCGCCACGTGACGATCGAGGAGCGGTTCGATCCGTCGCTCCCCACGGTCCAGCTCGATCGCGACGCGATCCTCCAGGTCGTGCTCAACCTGCTCAAGAATGCGAGCGAGGCGACGAGCGAACAGGCCGATGCGCGGATCACGCTCGCCACCGCCTATCGTCACGGCATGGCGGTCGCGCCCGCCCCCGGAAAGCCGCGTCAGCGCTTGCCGATCGAGATCTGCGTGAGCGACAATGGCCCCGGGCCACCCGCCGACATTGCCGAACATCTGTTCGACCCGTTCATCTCGGGCAAGCCGGAGGGGCAGGGGCTCGGCCTCGCGCTCGTCGACAAGCTGGTGCGCGACATGGGCGGGATCATCCAGTTCGCGCGCGAGGGAGCCCCGCCAATGACCGTCTTCCGCATCCTGCTCCCGCGAGGCGATGCGTGAGCCGCACCGGCCGGATCCTCGTTCTCGACGACGATGCCGCGATCCGCACCGTCGTCGGGCAAGCGCTAAAGCGCGACGGCCACCGCGTGCTGACCGCCGCGACGATCGCCGAGGCCGAGGTGCAGCTCGCGACGGCTTTGCCAGACGTGCTGATCAGTGACGTCAAGCTGCCAGACGGCAACGGGCTCGATCTGGTCGAGCGTATCGTGCTGGCGCATCCCGGGCTCCCCGTCATCGTGCTGTCGGCGCAGAACACGCTGACGACGGCGGTGCGATCGACCGAAGTCGGCGCGTTCGATTATCTGCCCAAGCCCTTCGATCTCGATGCGCTCTCACGCACCGTGCAGAGCGCGCTGTCGCGTGGGTCGGGCGGCATCGCGGAGCCGATCGAGGCCGAGGACCGCGCGCTGCCGCTGATCGGGCGATCGCCCGCGATGCAGGACGTCTACCGCATCATCGCGCGCGTCGTGTCGAACGACCTGACTGTACTCGTCTCGGGCGAATCGGGGACCGGCAAGGAGCTCGTCGCGCGCGCGATCCATGATTTGGGCCCGCGCCGCCGCTCGCCGTTCATCGCGCTCAACATGGCGGCGATCCCGCGCGATCTGATCGAGGCCGAGCTGTTCGGTCATGAACGCGGCGCCTTTACCGGCGCGCAGGCGCGCTCGGCCGGGCGCTTCGAGCAGGCTGCGGGCGGCACTTTGTTCCTCGACGAGATCGGCGACATGCCGATGGAAGCGCAGACGCGGCTGCTGCGCGTGCTGCAATCGGGCGAGTTCACCACGGTCGGCGGCGCGCGGACGATTCGGGCGGACGTCCGAATCGTTGCAGCGACCAATCGCGAGCTCGCACAGCTCGTCGCGAGCGGGCAATTCCGCGAAGATCTGTTCTACCGCCTCAATGTCGTGCCCGTGATGCTGCCCGCGCTTCGCGCCCGGCGGCAGGACATCGCGCTGCTGGCGCGGCATTTCCTCGACCGTGCGGCCGAGGATGGGCTACCGCGCAAGCAGCTCGATACCGATGCGATCGCCGTGCTCGAAGCCTATGACTGGCCCGGCAACGTCCGCGAGCTCGAGAACATGATGCGCCGCGTCGCCGTGCTCGCGCGCGACGAGCGAATCGACGCCGACGAGGTCCGCGCGACGCTCGGCGGAGCGGTGCCGTCGATTGCGACGCACGTCGACGCCGGCATCGATGCGGCGATCCGTGCGCGGATCGAGCGACTGGCGATCGAGGAACCTGCAGCACTCGACGACGGAACGCTCTATGACCGGATCATCGCCGAGGTCGAACGGCCGCTGATCGAGGCGCTCCTCGCGCGGCACGGGCAGAACCAAGTGCGCACCGCGCGGGCGCTCGGGATCAACCGCAATACGCTGCGCAAACGACTCGACGTGCTTGGAATCGACCCCTGATCGGCCCTCGACGACGCCGGGAAGGGGGCCCGAAGGGGGCCGAAGTGCGATGGATTACAGTTTTGTGTGTTTTCCTTGCAACGCAAGCGTTGTAGCAATGTCACGATGAGCGACGCTTCGGCCCCTCCTGTGTCTGTGCCGGCCTCGCGGTCGTGGATCAGCGTGACACCCGCGCTCGAGCTTTCGGTCGTCGCTGGTGCAATCGCGATCGCGGTCGCAAGCTATTTCGTCATCGCGAGCGGTGCCGCTTCGCAGAGCCTGCTCAGCCCTGCCGTCGTCGCGCTGCTGCTCGTTTCGAACTTGCTGCCCGGCGTCGCATTGCTCGTCCTGCTCGGCCGCCGTGTCGCGATGCGCCGTGCCGCGCGCTCGCCGATTGGTGGGCGGGGGCGGCTCCACGTTCGGCTCGTCGCGATCTTCTCGATGGTCGCCGCGGTACCGACTTTGCTCGTCGTGATCTTCGCCTCGCTGCTGTTCCAATATGGCGTGCAATTCTGGTATTCCGACCAAGCGCGCGACATGATCGAAAATGCTACGGGCGTCGCTAAGACGTCGTACCAACAAATGCTCAAGCGCTGGCAGCAAGCTACCGTAACTGCAGCGCAGGACATCGCCGGCTATCCTGAGTTCAAGTCGGGTTCACCGGCTTTCGAAAACATTTTCTTTTACCAGATTTACTTCCGCAGCCTGTCCGACGGCTTCATCTTTTCCGCCAGTCCCAAGAACGACATTCAGCCGATCTACGCAATCAACCCCGATAAGCTCGACTTGCGCAACGAGATCAGCGTCACAGATCTCAACCAGGTGCGGGCCGGGACGCCGAGCGTGACGACCGTCAAAGGTAACCGCATCGAGACGCTGACTGCGATCCCGGGAACGACAGACCAGTATTTCCTGAGTGTGGCGATCTCCGACGTCAAGGTGATGGAGGAACAGTCGCGCCGCAGCACCGAAGTGCTTGCGACCTATCGTGATCTGCTGGTCAAGGCGCGCTCGCTGCAGCTCAAGTTCAACGCCGCTCTGCTCGCCATTTCGCTGCTGATCGTCGCGATCGCGGTGTGGATCGCGCTCGCCGTCGCCGATCGCCTCGTGCGCCCGGTCGGCGAACTGGTCGCCGCCGCGCACCGCGTCGCCGCGGGTGACCTCGGCGCGCGTGTGCCGACGCCGACGACCGACGACGAGGTCGGCACGCTCGCCAACGCCTTCAACGGCATGACCAGCCGCCTGCAGACGCAGAACAGCGCGCTCGAAAGCCGCCGCGCGCTGATCGAGGCGGTGATGTCGGGGGTGACCGCAGGCGTCATCTCGGTCGCGCCCGACGGGACGATCCGGCTGATCAACCGCTCGGCGGTCACCTTGCTCGACGGCGCCGAGGATACGCTCGCGGGCAAGCCGCTCAGCCTGATCTCGCCCGAGCTCGCTGCCTTGGTCGAAGGCAAGGAGCGCGAGGCGATCGTCGAGCTCGGCGCTGGTGGCGGCGAGGCGCGGACGCTCGCGGTCAAGGTCACGCGCGCGGCGGAAGGCCCGATCCTGACCTTCGACGATATCACCGGGCAATTGCTCGACCAGCGGCGCGCCGCCTGGTCCGACGTCGCGCGCCGCATCGCGCATGAGATCAAGAATCCGCTGACCCCGATCCAGCTCGCCGCCGAGCGGCTCCAGCGCCGCTATGGCAAGCAGATCGACCCCGAGGACACGACCTTCGCGCGCTTGACCGAGACGATCATCCGCCAGGTCGGCGATCTGCGCCGGATGGTCGACGAATTCTCCTCGTTCGCGCGGATGCCGAAGCCCGTCTTCCGCGAGGAATCGCTCGTCGATCTCGCGCGCCAGACGATGTTCCTCCACGAAGTCGCGCATCCCGGCATCGTCTTCACGCTGACGCATGACGATCCCGGCCCGATCCTCGTGTGCGACCGCCGCCAGATCGGCCAGGCGCTGACCAATATCGTCAAGAACGCGGTCGAAGCCGTCGAGGCGCATACCGACGCGCTCTCCGCCGAAATCGCGATGACGGTGAGCGAAGGCGAGGGGCATGCCACCCTGACGCTCGCCGACACTGGCATCGGGCTCCCCGCCAATCGCGACCGCATCGTCGAACCCTATGTCACGACGCGCGCGCGCGGCACCGGGCTTGGCCTCGCGATCGTCAAGAAGATCGTCGAGGAACATTGCGGCACGATCGCCTTCGACGACCGCCCCGGGGGGGGCACGATCGTTAGCGTGCGTTTCGACACGGCGATGCTCGCCAATCTCGACCAGGGTGATGGAGGCGATGGGGGCATCGCCGACACGCCCGCACCTGCCCTTTTACAGAACCGGACCTGAGCCATGCCCCTCGACATCCTCGTCGTCGATGACGAACGTGACATTCGCGATCTGGTCGCCGGCGTCCTCGAAGACGAAGGCTATGGCGCACGCGTCGCCGCTGACAGCGACTCGGCGCTCGAGGCGATCTCGGTGCGCCGCCCGTCGCTCGTCCTGCTCGACGTCTGGCTCCACGGCTCGCGGCTCGACGGGCTCGAACTGCTCGACGAGATCAAGCGGCGCGATCCGTCGATCCCGGTGCTGATGATCTCGGGCCATGGCAATCTCGACACCGCCGTTGCCGCGATCCGCCGCGGTGCCGCCGATTTCATCGAAAAGCCGTTCGAGGCCGAGCGCCTGCTGCTGATGGTCGCGCGCGCGACCGAGACCGAGAGCCTGCGTCGCGAAATCGCGTCTTTGCGCGAATCGGTTGGGCAGAACAACGATCTCACCGGAAATTCAGCCGCGATCAACGGCGTGCGCGCGACGTTGAAGCGCGTCGCCGCGACGGGCAGCCGCGTGCTGATCATGGGCTCGGCCGGCGTCGGCAAGGAAGTCGCCGCACGGCTGCTCCACGGTTGGAGCCAGCGCGCCAATGCGCCGTTCGTCATCGTCAATGCAGCAAGGATGACGCCCGAACGCGTCGAGGAGGAACTGTTCGGCGCCGAGGAAGCCGGCCAGCTCGTCCGTTCGGGGCTGCTCGAGCAGGCGCATGGCGGGACGCTGTTCCTCGACGAGATCGCCGACATGCCGCTCGCCACGCAAGGCCGCATCCTGCGCGTACTGACCGACCAGAGCTTCAGCCGCGTCGGCGGGCAGCGCATCGTCAAGGTCGACGTCCGCGTCGTCTCGGCGACCGCGCGCGACCTGACGCACGAGATCGCGGAAGGGCGCTTCCGCGAGGATCTCTATTATCGCCTGAACGTCGTGCCCGTCGCGATCCCTGGCCTCGCCGAGCGGCGCGAGGACATTCCCGCGCTGATCGACCATTTCATGGCGCATTACGCTTCCGAACGCCGCGTGCCGACCCCTGAAGTTGCGCCCGACGCGATGGTCGCGCTGCAATCGTACGAATGGCCGGGCAACGTCCGCCAGCTGCGCAACGTGGTCGAGCGTACGATCATCATGGCGCCGGGCGACCGGATCGGGCGGATCGACCTCGACATGCTGCCGGCCGACATCCTCGGCGATCCGGGCGAGCTCGGCGGAAGCGGGACGGCGATCATGGGCTCGCCGCTGCGCGAGGCGCGCGAGACCTTCGAGCGCGAGTATCTGCGCGTGCAGATCCGGCGCTTCTCGGGCAATATCTCGCGGACGGCGAACTTCATCGGGATGGAGCGCTCGGCTTTGCACCGGAAGCTGAAGTTGCTGGGGATCACCGAGGTGCGGGAGGATTGAGCGGCGGGCGGGGACGGACGCGGTAATCCTCGTCGCGTCCGGCTTCTCGATGATCGGGCAGTCTCAAGCGCTCGGCGCCGCAATTCTCCGCCGCTGGTACGATCGCGAACGCGGGTCTGAGGCGCGTCCCGGAAGAGCGTTGAAGATTTCCAACCGGCTTTATACGAGCCCCGGATTGGTACTTTCGCCACGCGTGCTCCACCCAACCCCCTGCAGCACGTCTAAAGGCCGATCGTCAGGATTTTGAGTTGCAATGAATTATCGCCATTCCTTCCATGCCGGCAATAGCGCCGACGTCGTCAAGCACAGCCTGTTGATCGCCCTTGTGCGGGCCTTGCAGCAAAAACCGGGCGCGCTGACGCTGATCGACACCCATGCGGGCTGCGGGCTGTACGACCTTGGCGGCGACGAGGCCCAACGCACTGGCGAATCCGCGCAGGGCGTGCTGCGGGCCTTTGCCGACCAGAACCCCTTGCTGGACGCGTACCGCGCCGCCGTACAAGCGGTGAATGTCGGTACCGAGCCGCAGCTCTACCCCGGCTCGCCGCGGTTTCTCGCGCAGCTTTTGCGCCCGCAGGATTTCCTGATCCTCAACGAAAAACATCCCGATGACGCCTATACCTTGCGCGGCGTGATGCGCGGCACGTCCGCTGCCGTGCACGAGCGCGACGCCTATGAGCTATGGCTGGCGGTGGTGCCGCCCCGAACCGCGCGCGGCGTGGTGGTGGTCGATCCGCCCTATGAACAATTGGACGAACGCGACCGGATCACGGCAACGCTCGCTGCCGCTCACCGCAAATGGGCGCATGGTGTGACGGTGATCTGGTATCCGCTGAAAGACCGCGCCACGCATTCGCGGTGGAAGGCGCAGGTACGCAAGCTCGGCATCCCGAAAGTGCTGGGGATGGAGCATTGGCTGTACGATGAAGATCAGCCCGGCATTTATAATGGCGCGGGCCTTTTTATCGTCAATCCGCCCTACGCCTTCACGCAGGCGTTGCCGCCTTTGCTGGACGCCTTGCGCGCGGTGCTCGCGCCGGAGGGGCATCGCGGCGAGCTCACGACCGAGTGGTTGAGCGCGTAACCGAAACGCGACGGCCGCCCCTTTCTAACCCCACCCGCTGGACGAACCGCCCCCGGCACCCTAAATCACGTCCAGCGTCACTCAGGCGCATCTCGACGCCGGAACCGGCGCACTGCGGGAACCACCCGCCAAAAACATAGGATCGACCGATGGCCGACAAACACACCTCGCTGCAAGACCTGTTCCTCAATGCGCTCCGCCGCACCAAGACCCCGATCACGATGTTCCTCGTCAAGGGCGTCAAGCTCCAGGGCATCGTCACTTGGTTCGACAATTTCTCGGTGCTGCTTCGCCGCGACGGTCAGTCGCAACTGATCTACAAGCACGCGATTTCGACGATCATGCCGTCGAACACCGTCGATATCGACGCGATCGTCAATGCGGTCGGTGAGGCGCAGCGCAAGCAGCCGTTGCTGCAGGAAATCTTCCTCAATGCAGTGCGCAAGTCGGAGGACAACGTCACGATGTTCCTCGTCAACGGCGTGATGCTGCAGGGACAGATCGCGGCGTTCGACCTGTTCTGCATGTTGCTCCAGCGCGACGGCATGGCGCAGCTCGTCTACAAGCATGCGGTCTCGACGATCCAGCCCGCGCACCCCCTCAATTTGGCTGATGAAACAGCAAGTTCGGACGAAGATTGACCACAGGTTTCGAGCGTGACCGCGACGACGTAGCGCGCGGTGCCAAGGCGGTCGTCGTCTATCCCGATACCGGTGCATCGACGCGCGACGCCGAGGCGCGGCTGGCGGAAACCGCCGGTCTCGCCATGGCGATCCATGTCGAAGTGGTCGATCGCGTCGCGATCAAGGTGCGCACGCTCCAGCCCTCGACGCTGATCGGCAAAGGTCAGCTCGAGGCGCTCGCGGCGACGGTGCGGATGGGCGAGGCCGAGCTGGTCGTGTTCGACGCAAACCTCACGCCGGTCCAGCAGCGCAACCTCGAAAAGGCGCTGTCGGCCAAGGTGATCGACCGTACCGGGCTGATCCTCGAAATCTTCGGCGAGCGCGCCGCGACCGCCGAGGGTCGCCTGCAAGTCGAGCTCGCGCATCTCGATTACCAAGCGGGGCGGCTCGTGCGGAGCTGGACCCATCTGGAACGTCAGCGCGGCGGCTTCGGCTTCCTCGGCGGCCCGGGCGAGACGCAGATCGAGGCCGACAGGCGCTTGATCCGCGACCGCATGGCGCGGCTGAAGAAGGAGCTCGAGCAAGTGTCGCGCACACGCGGCCTGCACCGCGACCGCCGACAGCGCGCGCCGTGGCCGGTGATCGCGCTCGTCGGCTATACCAACGCCGGAAAATCGACGCTTTTCAATAGGATGACGGGTGCTGACGTCATGGCCGAGGATCTGCTCTTCGCGACGCTGGACCCGACGCTGCGCCAGATCGCGCTGCCGGGGATCGACAAGGCGATCCTCTCGGACACCGTCGGCTTCGTCTCCGAACTGCCGACCCAGCTCGTCGCGGCGTTCAAGGCGACGCTCGAGGAAGTGGTCTCGGCCGATCTGCTGATCCACGTCCGCGACATCGCGCATCCCGATACGCTCGTGCAGCGCGACGATGTCGAGACCGTGTTGCGCGACATCGGCGTCGATACGTCGGTGCCGCGGGTCGAAGCGTGGAACAAGCTCGACTTGCTCGACGAAGACGAGCGTGCCGAATGGCTCGGCGAGGCCGCGCGGCGCGAGGATGTCGTGGCGATCTCTGCGCTGAGCGGGGAAGGGGTGGCGGGCCTGCTCGACACCGTTGCCGCGCTGCTGACCGTGAGCCATCGGCGCTATACGATCCTGCTCGACGCCGGCGACGGCGCGGGCGCGGCGTGGCTGCACGCGCATGGCGACGTGCTGTCGCAATCGGTCGAAGGCGAGCAGGCGATCTACGACGTCCGGATGGCCGAGCGCGACTATGAGCGCTTCGCCCAACGCTAGCGGTGTCGATCCCGCGCTGATCGCGGGCTGGGTCGCGGCGCGTTCCTGCGCACGCGGGGTTGCTGCGCCGGTCGCCGATCACGGCGGCTGGCGCGTCGATACGCGCAGCGACGTGGAATGGTGCCGCTACATCTTCGCGCGCGCCGATCGGGAGATTTCGATGCTCGCGCGGACGATCGGGCGACCGCAGGTGTTCATCAAGGTTTGCGCGACCGATGCCGATATGCTGGCGCTTCTGCCGAACGACTGGGCGCTTCAGGCGCGCTGCTGGGTAATGACCGCTACGGTCGATCCGACGCACCGCCCGTTGGCTGCCGGCTATCGTCTGAGGGTCGATGAGACCGACGGCGTGATCGCCGCGACGATCGTCGCACCCGACGGAACGTTCGCGGCAAGCGGCTATGCGGCCGAGACGGCGGGGGTGTTCGCCTATGACCGGATCGTCACCAGTCCCGATCACCAACGGCGCGGTCTCGGCCATGCGGTGATGGGCGCATTACGCGGACAGCGGCGGGATGCGGCCTCGCGCGAAATCCTCGTCGCGACCGATCAGGGAAGGGCGCTCTACACCAGCCTCGGCTGGACCGTGCAGAGTGCCTATGCGAGCGCGCTTAGTCCTGCCGTGTACGCTTGATCGACTGCCACAGCGCTTCCTTCTCTTCGAGCGACAGCGCCGCGAAACCATCGCCCGCTGCGCTCTCCATCGCCTTGAAGCGCTGCTCGAACTTCGCATTGCCGCGGCGTAGCGCGGCCTCCGGGTCGACCCCGAGCTTGCGCGCCCAATTCACGACCGAGAACAGCAAGTCGCCGATCTCGTCCTCCCGTTCATCGTGCGTCGCCGCTGCCTCGACCTCCGCGATTTCCTCATGGATCTTGGCGCGCGGGCCTTCGGTATCCGGCCAGTCGAACCCGGTCCGAGCGGCGCGCTTCTGCAGTTTTTCCGCGCGGAGCAGCGCAGGCAGGCCGACCGCGACGCCGTCGAGCGCACCGCCGGCACCCTTTGCGGCGCGTTCCTCGGCCTTGATCTGTTCCCAGCGCTGATGCCCGCCGTTTTCGGCATCGCCAAAGATGTGCGGATGGCGGCGCTCCATCTTGTCGCTGATCGCGGCGACCACGTCGGGCAGCGCGAACAGGCCGGCTTCCTCGGCGATCCGGCTGTGGAACACGACCTGGAGCAAGAGGTCGCCGAGCTCGTCCTTGAGATCGGCCATGTCGTCGCGCGCGATCGCGTCGGCGACTTCATAGGCCTCTTCGATCGTATACGGCGCGATGCTCGCGAAATCCTGCGCGACGTCCCATTCGCAGCCCGTCGCCGGATCGCGCAGCCGTGCCATGATGGCGACGAGACGCGCGATCACCGCACAACCCTGTCGAAGCGGATGTCGAGACTCCGAGCGGAAGGGGGGCAATGCATGGTGGTATCGAACTCGCGGCTAGAACCAGACGCGAGAGTCCCGCGCACGGCCTTCCGTATCGCAGGACGCAGGCGAAGGCGATCTCTTCCCCGCGCGCTCCGAACCGCACCGGCTCGAGGCGCGATGCTCAATGACGAACCGGCGTGCGATCCCGGCTCGACGCCTGACCCAATCCGCTGGGGATAGGGCGCGTGGCATCGAACTCGGCATCCAGCAGCACCGTCTGCGCTTGCCGTGCCAAGGTCCGGACATTGCCCGTCCTCGCGTCGCGCAACAGCTCCGCTGCGGCTTGCCCCTGTGGCCAGCTCCCCAGGCCCGAGCGCGCATTGATATGCCCCGCGCGCCCGATATCGACGAGCCCCGAACCCCATTTGCGCGCGAGCGCCTGCGACTCCTCGATCGTGGCATAAGGATCGTCTTCGCTCGCAACGAGCAGCGAAACGAACGGCAAGGCCCGGCGCGGATCGTTCCCGAAGCGCGCGATACGCGGATCGAGCGCGGCGCGCTCGGTCGCGGGCGGTGCGACGAGCAGGGCTCCCAAGACCGACGACGCGCCGCTTGGGCCGGAGGCGTTGGCCCACCACGTCACAGCCTGGCAACCCAGGCTGTGCGCCACCAACACGACCGGCCCGCGCGCCGCAGCGACCGCTTGATCGATCCGGCTCATCCAGACCGTCCGGTTGGGATTATCCCAGTCGCCGAGATCGATCCGATGCGTATCGCGCCGTTCGCGCTCCCAGCGCGTCTGCCAATGGTCGTCGCTCGAACCGAGCAACCCGGGGACGGTTAGAAGGACCGGCCGGATCATGCGGCGATCCAAGGATGAGGCGAGCGCGGCGCATGCACCAACGCAGGCATTTGGTAAGCATGGGGCATCATCAAATCCGATCTCAATGATGGGATATGATCTCGCTTATCGCGTGGTGCCGCAAAGACCGCTTTCTTCGGGGGACTAAAGCTGGACTTTGCCGATCCGGCCTATCTGGATCTAGGCAAACTGCGAGTCCGATAATATACATTATGTTAAACCTGCACCGATATGGCGTCACAGTCGGCGCCGGCTCAAGCGCTCGTGGTCGCACCCTGCCAAAGCGTCACGACGATAAGCAGCACCCCGAAAATCGCCACCCATGCCAGCGCCATCTTGATCGCATCGCCGATCGGCAGACGCCGCGCGGCAAGCGCGCTCAGCGGCAGGATCAGCACGAGGACATACAGCACGATCGTCATCGCGCCGTCGCTCACAGTACCCGTTCCAATCCGTCATAGCCCGGCTCGACGCCCGGCGGCAGTTCGGCGACGAGCGTGGCGTAATCCATCGACTGGTCCATGTGGGTCAGCACGGTGTGACCGGGCCGGAACGCCTCGACCCACCCCAGCACGCTCGGCAAATCGGCATGCGACGGATGCGGACGTCGGCGCAGCGCGTCGACTACCCAAAGGTCGAGCCCTTGATACAGCGTCGCCATATCCGGCGTCATCGCGCTGAAATCGGTCGCATATCCGATCGATCCCGCTGCGCTGTCGAAGCGGAGCCCGGCCGAGACGAACGGTCCATGTGGCTGCTCGGCGGTGCTGACCGTGATGTCGCCGATCGTGATCGTGTCGGGGAGTGGCTCGATCACCACGGTCGGCGGATACCCGTCGTGCCCGCGAAAAACATAGCTGAAGCGGCGTTCGAGCATTGCCTTGAGGTCAGGCCGCGCAAGCCCACGGACCGGGCGCCCCATCGCGTGGAACACCTGGCGCAGGTCGTCGATGCCATGCGTGTGGTCGGCATGATCGTGCGTCCAGATCACCGCGTCGAGCGTGTCGACTCCCGCCGCCAGCAACTGCTCGCGCATGTCGGGTCCGGTATCGACTAGGATCCGCGTCGTCGCGCTCTCGATCAAGATCGACGCGCGCAGCCGGCGGTTGCGTGGATTGGTCGGGTCGCAAGCGCCCCAGTCGTTGCCGATCCGCGGGACCCCGGAGGAGGTTCCCGAACCGAGGATCCGCACCTTCATAGGCGCGTCTTGGTGAACAAAGCGTGAAAATTCTCGGCGGTCACGGCCGCCAGAGTATCGAGCGGCTCGCCGCGCAACTGCGCGAGGAACGCCGCGGTATCGGCAACGAACGCGGGTTCGCCGGTCTTCCCGCGATGCGGCACTGGCGCGAGGAACGGCGCATCCGTCTCGATCAGCAGCCGTTCGAGCGGCAACCGCGCCGCGGTTTCCTGCAGGTCCTTGGCGTTCTTGAAGGTCACGATCCCCGAGATCGAGATATAGCAGCCGATCTCGAGCGCGATATCGGCGAACGCCCCGCTCGCGGTGAAGCAATGGATGACGGCGGGATAGGCCCCCTTCCCCATCTCCTCGCGCATGATCTCGGCGGTATCGTCCTCGGCGTCGCGCGTGTGGACGACGAGCGGCAGCTGCGTCTCGCGCGCCGCCGCGATGTGCGCGCGGAAGCTCGCGCGCTGCCGGTCGCGATCACTGTGATCATAGAAGTAATCGAGCCCGCTCTCGCCGATCCCGACGACGCGGGGGTGCTGCGCGCGCTCGACCAGTCGCGCGGTGCCGATATCGGGGTGCTGGTCGGCCTCGTGCGGATGGATGCCGACGGTCGCCCAGACGTCGCTTTCGCGCTCGGCCGTGGCGATCACCGCGTCCCACTCGCTCTCGCGCGTCGCGATGTTGAGCATCGCATGGACCCCGCGCGCGCGGGCGCGGGCGAGCACATCCTGTTGCCCCTCGAGCAGACCCTTGTAATTGAGGTGGCAATGGCTGTCGGCGAACATCAGGCCTCCACCGCCGGGGCTTCGAGCCGCGGAAAGACCCCCGCAGGCGCCGGCAGCGTCAGCCCCGGCGCGAGCGGATGGCCGAGCGCTTCGAAGCTGCGCGCGTCGGGGGTTTGCGCAAGCAGGTCGAGCAGTTTGTCGGCACCGCCCGGGATCGCCCAGCGCGCGAGGATTGCGATCCGGCGGATCGCCTCGGCGGCGTGATACAGGATCGTGTCGGCGCGCGCGGGATCGGTCTTGCGTACGCTCCACGGTGCCTGGTCGGCGAAATACTGGTTGGCGTCGCGCGCCGCCGACCAGACCGCTTCGAGCGCGTTGTGAAGCGCAAGGTCGGTCATTGCCGTGTGCATCCCGGTCTCGGCCGCTTCGACGCTCGCGATCAGCGCGTCTTCCGCCGCGGTCCGCGTGCCCATCGCGGGAACGACGCCGCCGCACGCCTTGGCGATGATCGACAGGCAACGCTGGGCGAGATTGCCGAGATTGTTGGCGAGATCGGCGTTGCAGCGCGTGACGATCGCCTCTTCCGAATAGCTGCCATCCTGCCCGAAGCTGACTTCGCGCAGCAGGAAATAGCGCAGCGCGTCGACGCCGAAGCGCGTCGCCAGTTCCATCGGATCGGTCACGTTGCCGACCGACTTCGACATCTTCTCGCCACGGTTGAGCAGGAAGCCGTGCCCGAACACCGCGCGCGGCAGCGGAATGTTCGCGCTCATCAGGAAGGCCGGCCAATACACGGCATGAAATCGCACGATATCCTTGCCGATGATGTGCAGATGCGCCGGCCAGAAGGTCTCGTACAGTTCGACATCGTCGGGATAGCCGACACCCGTCAGATAGTTGGTCAGCGCGTCGACCCACACGTACATGACGTGACCGGGGCTCCCGGGTACCGGCACGCCCCAGTCGAAGCTGGTGCGCGAGACCGAAAGGTCCGAGAGCCCACCCTCAACGAAGCGCAGGATCTCGTTGCGGCGCGCCTCGGGGCGAATGAAGTCCGGGTTCGCGGCGTAGAAATCGAGCAGCGGCTGCTGGTATTTGGAAAGCTTGAAGAACCACGTCTCCTCGGCGGTCCATTCGACCGGCGTTCCCTGTGGCGACAGCTTGGCGCCGCCCTCATCCTCGACGAGTTCCTTCTCGTCGTAAAACGCTTCGTCGCGGACCGAGTACCAGCCCTCGTAGCGGTCGAGATAGAGGTCGCCAGCCGCCTCCATCGCGCGCCAGATCGCCTGGCTGGCGCGGTAATGATCCTCGTCACTGGTGCGGATGAAGCGATCGTACGAGATATCAAGCGCGTCGGCCATCGCCTTGAAATACCCGCTTATTTCATCGGCAAGCGCGCGCGGCGTCAGATCGCGCTTGCGCGCTTCCTGGACCATCTTGAGACCATGTTCGTCGGTCCCGGTCTGGAAGCGGACTTCACGCCCCAGCTGGCGCTGATAGCGCGCGATCGCATCGGTCGCGATCGCCTCATAGGCGTGGCCGATATGCGGGCGGCCGTTGGGATAGCTGATCGCGGTCGTGATGTAATAGGGGTCGGTCATGCGCGCCTCCTAGGGCATCCGCGCGCGATATTGAAGCCTCGCCGCGGTGCCAGCGTTACGCGGCGAGCCGGGCGACGATCCCTGCCATTTCATAGACGGTCGCCTGCGCATCGAGCGTCAGCGCGCGCGCGGTCGCGGCAAGCTCGCGCGCGGCGTCATACCCGTCGAGCGCGATCCGCAGGCGTTCGCCCTGGCGCTCGGCAGCATGCGCCGCGATAAACGCCGGTGCCCGGTCGAGAAACGCCTCGTAGCGCTTCTGCGCAGCCTTCAGCGCGAGCGACTTGGCGAGCCGGACGCGGCGGCCGTTGCCCGGGTCGCCCTCACGCGCGATCACCGCGAGTGCCTGGTCGAGGGCTGCGAGATCGAGCCCGGCAAAACCAAGCGCGCGCCCGGGCGAGCCATGCGCGACGCCGACGAGCGCGGTCAGTTCGGCCGGATCGGCGCTCGGCAGCAGATGCTCGAGCACCGACGTCATGGTGGCGTCGCCCAGCGGATCGAAACGCAGCTGGCGGCAGCGCGACCGGATCGTCGGGAGCAACCGGCCCGGCGCATGGCTGATCAGCAGGAAGATCGTCCCCTGCGGCGGCTCTTCGAGATTCTTGAGCAACGCATTCGAAGCGCCCGGCCGCTCGAGATCATCGACCGAGTCGATAATTACGACACGCCGGCCCGACATAGACGGCCGCGTCGCGAACATCGGCCCGAGCGCCCTAACCTGCGCGATCGGAATACTCCGCGCCAGATCGAGCCCGGTTTTGTCGCCGTCCTTGGGCTGGCGGGTCAGTTCGCGATAGTCGGGATGCGAGCCCGCGGCGATCAGCTTGCGCTGCGGGTCGCTCTCGGGAACGTCGAAACCGGGCGGCAAGTCCGCCCCCGCCCCTTGCGCGAGCAAGCGCAGCGCCGCGGCGCGCGCGAAGGTCGCTTTGCCGATCCCCTCGGGGCCGGCGAACAGCCAGGCATGGTGCAGCGCGCCGCTCGCCATTGCGGCAGCGAACGCGTGATGCGCGGCATCATTGCCGAGCGGTAGCGTCATGGAAGCAAGTCCGCGACCGCCACGAGGACCGAGCCGGCGACCTCTTCGATCCCGGCTGCGGCATCGATCAGACGGAAGCGCGCGGGCTCGTTCGCCGCGAAACGCCGGAACGCCGCGGCAACGTCGGCATGGAACTCAGGGCCCCGAGCCGCGAAGCGATCGGACGCGTCGCCGTCGCGCAGCGCGGCGCGCGCGCTCCCCTGCTCGGGCGACAGCTCGAGCACGAGCGTGCGATCGGGCAGCAGTCCACGCGAACCGAAAGCGTGCAGCGCAAGCACCGCGGCATCGTCGATCCCGCCGGCAACGCCCTGATACGCCCGGCTGCTGTCGAGGAACCGGTCACAGATCACCCACCGGCCAGCGCCAATCGTGGGCCGGATCGTCTTCTCGACATGATCGGCCCGCGCCGCGGCGAACAGCAAGGCTTCGCTGTGCGCGCTCCAGCGCGCGACATCGCCCTGCATCAGCAGCGCACGGATCGCCTCCGCGCCCTCGCTGCCGCCGGGTTCGCGCGTGACGAGCGCATCGATTCCACGCTCGGCGAGCGCGGCAGCAAGCCGTTTCGCTTGAGTCGACTTGCCCGCCCCCTCCCCGCCCTCAAGCGAGATGAAGCGTCCGATCACCCGCCGAACAGCCCCATTAGCCCCGCCCAGGCGCGCCCGAAAAAGCCGGCTTCGCTGACGTCGTTGGCGGCGACCAGCGGCAGGCGCTCGGCGGGCATGCCGGGCGTCACCACGACGAGATCGGCGATGTGCTGGCCAGCCTTGATCGGCGCCTTGATCGGGCCGTCATATTGCACGCTGAGCTTCATCTCGCCTGCCGTGCCAGCGGGAACGGTTGCGCTCAGATCGTTGGCGGCGACGAGGCCGACGCTGTTCGCGCTGCCGAGCTGGACTTCGGCGGTCTCGATCTGCTTGCCCTTGGCGAGGATCGGCTTGGCCTGCCACGCACGGAAGCCCCATTCCATGAACTTGACCGATTCCTCGGCGCGCTGGCCCGAAGTGCCGAGCCCCGCCATGACGAGCACGAGACGGCGGCCGTTCTGCATCGCCGACCCGGTGAAGCCATAGCCGGCCTCGTCGGTGTGCCCGGTCTTCAAGCCATCTGCACCCGACACGCGCCCGAGCAACGGATCGCGATTGGCCTGATCGATCGGCTTCTCGCCGCCGAGCGTCTTGCCCCAGGTGAAGCTGCGCAGCGAATAGAAGCGCTTGTAGAGATCGGGATAGGTCTGGATCGTCGCCGAGGCGAGCTTGGCGAGATCGCGCGCTGTGACATAGGTCACGCCATTGTCGGGCCAGCCGTTAGCCGTGCCGAAATGGCTGTTCGCCAGGCCGAGCTTGGTCGCCGCGCGGTTCATCCGCTCGGTGAACGCGCTCTCGGTCCCCGAAATGCCCTCGGCGAGCACGACGCAGGCGTCGTTGCCAGACAGCGTGACGATGCCCTTGAGCAGATCCTCGACGCTGACTTCCTCGCCCGACGACAGGAACATCGTCGATCCTTGCGAGTGCCACGCGCGCCACGTCTCGGGGCGGACGGGGAATTTCTGGTCGAGCTTAAATTCGCCCGACTTGATCATCTCGAACGCGACATAGACCGTCATCATCTTTGCCATCGAGGCGGGCGGCATGCGGCGATCGGCGTCCTTCTGATACAGGATCGCACCCGACGACAGATCCTGCAGATAGGCGACCGGCGCGGGGGTCTGGAATTCGGGGGCGGCAACCGCCGGGCACGTCGCGGCGATGGCGACGACGGCGGCGGCGAGCAGTTTCTGGCGCGAGGACATGCGGTTCGGTCTCGTTTTTCAGTCGGTGTGGAAAATGCGTGCGTCAGCATAGCCGCGTCGTGCGGCGCCGTCACGTGCGCGCTGCGCAGCGGCGGAATCGGCGAAGGGGCCAAGCTGGACGCGGTAGAGCTTCCCGAGCGGGACGACGCGGCCGCCGAGCTGCTTGGCGAGTGCGGCCGCGCGCTCGGCGGACGACAGCGCCGCGACCTGGACCATGAGGCCGCCGCGCGTCGCCGCTGGCGTAGGCGCAGGCTTTGCGCGAGCGGGCGCCTCGATCTCGGGTGCCGGGTGCGGCTTCACGGGCGCACTCCGCTGCGGCGCGGGAGCCGGGCGGGTCGTGCCGACCGCCGCCGGCCGACTGGGCGAGCGCGGCGCGGGCGCGACGCGCTCGGCAGGCAGTTTGCGCCGAAGCGCCACGAGCAAGGTCGGCGGCGCGTCGAGCCGGGGCGAAGCCGCTTGCCCCGCTTGCAGCGCGCGCAGATCCTGCGGCGAGACGATGACGGTGCGGACGCGGATGCCGCCATGATCACCCACACCGAGCGCCTGCGCCGCACCCGGCGACAAGGCGACGACCGCGCCGCTGCTCTGTGCGACGACCAACGCGATGATCGTCCGCCCGCTGTCGAGCGCGGTCAGCTCGACCGGCGTGCCGGGCGCGAGCGTCGGATGCCCCACGCCGATCCCTACCGTCGCCCAGCGCCCTTCGGGTGGCGCGGTAAGCAGCTTTGCATAGCCGACGCCGTCCTCACGGGCTTCTCCCGACGTCCCGCGCGGGCCGGCCCCTTGCGCGACTTCGGGCGGCAGATCCTGCGGCGGCCGCGCGCTGTCGGACGGCAGGGTCGGGTCACGCAGATCGCGCTGCGCCACGGTAGCGGGCGACGCCACGACGCCAAACAGCGCCAAGCCAAGCAACAGCGTCACGCGCTTATTGCTCGACCGCGTCGGCGAGCAACCCGACCGACAGCGCGTAGAAGTTCGAGCAGTTGTAATCGAGGATCACGCGGTAATTCCCGGTCAGGAGGTAGGCGGTCCGCCCGACGCCATCGGGTTCGATCAGCGTCGCGAGCACCGAATCGCCGGGCCAGTTGCGCGACACGGGCGTGACGCCAAGCGCGCGCCATTCGGCCATCGTCTTCCAACCACTGTGGCGCGCGAACACCTTGAGACAGCGCGGCGACAGCAAGCGATTGGTGACCTGGCTGCGGTCGAAGCTCGCCGGCACCGATACCGCCAGCCCCCATGGCTGGCCCGGACGCCAGCCGGCATTGGCGAAATAATTGCCGATCGACGCCAGCGTATCGGCATGGCTCGACCAGATATCGGCGCGCCCGTCGCCATCGCCGTCGCGCGCGAGCCGCAGATAGATCGACGGCAGGAATTGCGGCCCGCCCGTCGCCCCCGCCCAGCTCCCGACGAGTTGCGAGCGCGTCACGCCGCGGTCCATCATCTGCATCGAGGCGATGAACTCGTCGGCGAACAGGTCGCGCCGCCGCCCCTCATAGGCGAGCGAGGCGAGCGCGCGCGGCAGGTCGAACCCGCCCATCACGCGGCCATAGCTCGTCTCATGCCCCCAGATCGCGACCATGATCGATTCGGGAACGCCGGTCTGCTGCTCGATCCGGCGCAAGCGCCAGCGCTCGGCTTGATAGGCGCTGCGGCCGTTGGCGATGATCGCGCTGCTCAGATGTTGGGCCTGATACGGCGCGAAATCAGGGATCCCCGCGTTGGGATTGGCGCCGGGCTGCGCACGATCGAGCTCGATCACGCGTGGATTGAGCGTCAGCGTCGGCATCACCGCGTCGAGCGTCGCGCGGCTGACGCCCTTCGCTTCGGCCTTGGCGCGCAGCGTCGTCAGATAGCTCTGGAAACCGGAATCGTCCTGCGCGCAGGCGGCGCCGCCGACCCCGAGGCAGAGCGCAGCCGCCGTCAGTCCAAGGGCGATCCGCGCCCGTAATGTATGTTTATCCCGCATGAGCCAACAGTGGCACAGCCGCCCGCGCACATGAACCCCCAAAGGCCTGCAGCCCGTCACAAACCTTGCACGCGGTGGCCCTTGCATGATGCCGCGTCGGGTCGCTATGCGAGCGACAGCGCGGAGAGATGGCCGAGTGGTTTAAGGCAGCGGTCTTGAAAACCGCCGTGGGTGCAAGCTCACCGTGGGTTCGAATCCCACTCTCTCCGCCACGTCGCACCGTCGACCTTCGATGCACGTGCTGGATCGGGACCGGTGTTTACGGCGTTCTGTCTGCCTCGGCATCTGGCGGTGGCAGCGACACCGCATCAATCGTGCCGTCCACCGGGTGGCACTCCCCATGGCTGCACTAAATGATCGACGCAGCGGGCACGGCGACTGCGCAGGATCTTCCAACCGCGTCGGCGTGGAACCGACCTGGCTCACCGTACCCGCTGATCGCGCTTCGCAAGCTCCACGTCGGGCATTGCCCAAATACGAACGGCGCTCACCCGGCGCCTAAAAGCAGCGGCTCGTCCACGCCGTTAGGCCGACCGAAGCGATATCTGTCTAGCTCGCGAGATACGGGTCTACCGGTGGAAATTCAGGGACAGACACAACAGGAACAGGCCGAGACGCAGCCGTTGCCAGCCACGCGTCCCCGCCCGCCCGATGACGGGTGGAGCCGTCACCCCGCGTCGCCACACGCCCATAGACCGGACCCTCACGATCCGTGGGCGCCCCGGCGAACATCATGGCGATGTTGCCGTAGGTACTTGGGTCACGGCCATCGAGGCTCAGGCGATCATTGAGATAGCAAGCGGTCGCCCATGCCGCTTCCGGACTGGGCGTCATCGCGATGATGCGTTTGCTCCAGTACATCCGCAGGTTGTTGTGCATCCAGCCCTCGGCCAGGAACTGGCGCTGACACGCATTCCACGTCTCGTCGCGTGTCTCGCCCCTCAGCATGGCTGAAAGCGTCTCTTGGTCGGGGCGGAGGTCGCCGGCATGGTCGGTGAGTGTCTGGCGCGCCCAGGGGGCGATCCGGTCGTACCGTTCGGGCGCGTCGAGATGCCGCGCTTGATAGTGGAACCACTCCCGCCAGCCGAGCAACTCGTCGGCGAACTTGCGCTTGTGCTGTCCACCTGCGGCAGCGCCGTTCATTGCCGCCATGACCTCGCGCGGGCCAAGCACGCCAAAGTGCAGATAAGGCGAAAGACCGCTCGCGCTGTCGAGATGCGTGGCATCGTTCCGGTTGGACGCGTAGCCGGGCAGCACGTCTGCGACCAAGCGTGTGAGCCGCGCCTCCGCCGCGTTCCGACCCGCTGGATGAATCGGGGTGACCGGGACCGAATGGTCGATGTCGAGGCCGGCAATCAGGGTGCCCAGCTCGTCCGCGCGGAGCGTGTCAGGCGTGAACGGCAACGCGCCGGTATACGCGGCAACGTCTGCGATTTCCTCGTCCCAGGCCGCCCAAGCGGCCCGCGCTGGCTCATGGCGACGCAGGAAAGCGGTCCGCCCCTGCACGTCGCGGCCGATGACCGCCGGTGGCACCAGACAGGCGGCATTCACCGCAAGAACGGGCACATCGACCCGTGCCGCCACGCGTTCCGACTGCCACCGCGCAACGAAGGTCGGCTGGTCTTCCACGACGATCGCCGCCGCCGCGACACCCAGCCGGTAGACCAGACCCTTTTCCCGTCGCTCGCCACGCTCGACGTGCTGGACGCAAGCCAGCCCGCGCCGGCGACATCCCTCCGCGAGATCGATGCTCGCTCTCAGGATGAAGTGGTGCAGCCGGTCGGACGCATACGGATAGTCCTCGCGGACACCGTGATAGACCAGCACCGGCAGGTGCAACGCGTTGCCGAGGCGGACGGCTGCGTCGATAACGGGGTTGTCGCAAGCGCGCAGCGCCTGCTGGAGCCAGCACAGGACGTATCGACCGCCCTGCGCTGGCAATCGGTCGTTCAGCGGCCGAACGCGCGGTGCCTGGTGCCAGTCGGAAAGTTCAGCAAGCCGTCCAGATAGTGCCATCACAAACTCCGGCCACGTTGATGCCCCGTGGCCAACGCGGTCTTGTTATGCACATCCTGGCGCCAGCGGCGAAGATAGTCGCCAAAATAAGCGAACGTTCGTTTCGAAGCGTCCGCATCGCCGAGGTCCCGCCTCCACGTTTCGGCCACGCTGCACCCCGCCCGAGCAAGCGCGATCGGTACGGACCGATCTCGCCAAGGCGCCTGGACTGATTGCCGCCACCGGCCGAGACGCGAACTGACGCCGATCGCCTATCCCGTCGTTTCGGCACTTCCCCCGAGCGCTGGAGGCGTGTCGACCTGCGAAACGTTCCGCATCCTATCGGGCTATGGCCACACCGCGATGGGTTTCCAGTCCACGGCCGCGGTTCATTGGCAAGTCGCGGCGCTGCGCCGGGTCTATGGCGATCGCAACAACAAGCGCGCGGCGCGGCAGGAGTGACCACGCCCTTGGCCAATACCGCGACGCGACATCACGCTGCGCTACGGCTTTTCCGGAAACGTACGCCATGCGGCATCGCACCGCGCGGCAATGGAAGCCTGCTCGGTCGCTTGACCGGTAGGATCGGGCACCGCGCCGCCTTTGCCGATCAGGAAGCGGGCGTGCACGGTTTCCCATCGCGGGATCGCCGTGAACCGCACGTCGTCGAGCGCGAGCTCGATCGTGTGCGCGGCGTCATAGCCATTGGCGATCAGCCGCCCGCCATCGCCATAAACCCGCCGCAGCACGATGCCGCGATAGACCGGGATCAGGTCGCCGCGCGCCTCCTTGTCATAGGCAGTGTAGATGTCGATCGGTCGTTTGCTGCCGCGAATGCAGACGTCCTCGTAATGCACATCCTCGACCAGCCCGCCGCGGCTCGCATCGCTCTTGATGCGCAAACCCGAAGTGGTGCCGTCGAGCGTCAGCCCCTTGACCAACACATGCGCGACGCCGCCATTGGTCTCGCTGCCGATCGACATGCCGTGGCCAGAGTAGAAATGGTTGTCGAGGATCGAGACGTAGCGCGTGCCGCCGGTCTTGCCCGCCTTGATCGCGACATTGTCGTCGCCGGTGCGGATGAACGTCCTGGTGATCGTCACGTCCTCGCTCGCGCCGGGATCGATCCCGTCGGTGTTGCGCGCGTCGGCGGGCGTGTCGACGATCACGCCCCACGCGGTGAAGCCCTGCAGGCGATTGGCGACGACATGGAAATTGGGCGAGTTCGCCAGGCGCACCCGGTACAGCGTGAAGTTGCGGCCGCGATCGGCGACGATCAGGCGCGGGACGTTCTGATTGCCCTTCTCGACCTGCGCGCGGCGCGCGAGCTGCCACCAGGTTTCGCTCCCGCCGGCCATCGGCTGGCCGCCATTGCCCTCGATCGTGCCGTCGCCCACGATCGCGACGTCGGTCGCATCGGCGATGTGCAACAGCGGGCGACACCCCTTGCCGCGCTGGTCGATCTTCCCGCAAGCGTGCTCGCCAGTGTCGAACAGCGCCGGGTCGGGGATCGCGGCGAGCACGGCAGCGCGATCGAGCCACAGCGTCGTCCGCATCGGCAGCTCGAGCGGCCCGCTGTCGTAGCGCCCTGCGCTCAGCCGCACCGCCTGCCCCGCACAGCGCTTGAGCGCGGCCTGCAGCTCGGCGGCGCGGTTGCCCGCTTTGGGCGTCAGCGTCTCGCACGCAGTCGCGGGCAGACGCGGCTCGGTCACCGTGCGGCGATCCTGTGCGGTGGCGGGAGCTGCGAGGATCAGGCTCGTCGCGGCAAGAATCGAATAGCGCATCGCTGCGTCCTTTACGCTGGAAACCATCAGAAGACGAACCGCACGCCGGCGGTGATGACCCGCCCGGTGCTTTGGTAGTTCTGCGCGACCGGGTCGGCCTGATATTCGGTCGCATAGCTGGCCGCGTTGGTCAGGTTGCGGCCCTCGAGCGTCAGCCGCGCATAGCTGGTCAGCGCATAGGACATCGCCGCATCGACATTGAACTGGCTCGCGCGATAGCCGAAATCGGAGACCACCGGCGAGTTGCACACCGCGCCGTTGTTGGTCGTCAGGCCGACCGCGCACGTTCCCGACGCGAGCGGGAAGCGCGTGACATATTGCGTGCGGTACGCGCCCGAGACGCGCGCCGAGAATTTGGCGTCCTCGTAATAGAGCGTCGCGTTGAACGCGTCGGGCGAGGTGTTGAGGAATGGCCCCTGCGCATAGACGTTGACCGCGGTCCCGGTCTGCGTGCGCGTCGTCGCCAGCTGTGCGCTCGTCAGATAATTGAGCTTCGACGAGATGTGCGTGTAGTTGGCGGTGATGCCGAAATTCTTGAGGAACCCCGGCAGGAAGAAGAATTGCGACTGGACGTTGACCTCGACGCCACGGATCTTGCCGCCCGGCGCGTCATTGTACTGGCGCACCGCAAAGACCCCGCCTTGCTGGGTGTAGGCGAGCAAGGTCGGGCTGGTGATGCTCGCATAGATCGATTCCAGCGTGGCGGCGTCGTAGATCGACTGGAGCGCATATTCGCCGGCGATCTGCTGCGGAAAGGTTTCGAGATTCTTCATGAAGAACCCGACCGAGATCAGCCCGCCGCGACCGAAATAATGTTCGAGCGCGACGTCGTAATTGGTCGCGCGATACGGGTTGAGATAGGGATTGCCGACGGTGATCTGCGGGGCGGTCGTCGCGTTGAGCCCGGTCGGGAAGGACGTCGTCCCGGGCGTCAGCGCGGCGAGCTGGGGTCGCGCGATGACCTTGGCCGAGGCGAGCCGCAGCAGCGTGTTGGGGAGGAACTCCCACGCCGCGTTGAAGGCTGGCAGATAGTCGGTATATTCGTTACGCGCGGTGACGAGCACGCCCGCCACGCCATTGGCGGCGCCGCCGACCGACCCTGTCCCGCGCACGATCGTCTTGGCGATGCGCGTTCCGGCATTGCCGCGGAACGGCTTGCCGAACAGCGTTCCGTCCCAGTCGAATTCGAGATAGCCCGAAAGGTCGTTTTCGGTGACGCGATTGGCCTGGCGCGCATCGGCCTGGGCACGGAAATCGCCGAATTTGTTGATGCAGTTGCAATCGATGCCGAACGCGTTGCTGAACTTGTCGATGTCAGGGGCGTAGAAACTGGTCGGCGTCCCCGCCGGGACCTGGAGGCCACGACCGAAATCATACGAGCGCCCGAGATCCGTGATCGCGAGCTTGGCTTCGGCGAGCGTCGGATTGATCGCCTCGATGTCGCTGTTGCGCCGCCCCTGCAAGCTCGAATAGCTGAAGCGCTTGTAGGTGAGCCCGCCCTGGACCTTGAACAGGTCGTTGACGTCCCAGATCAGGCTACCTCGCGCGACGCGGAAGCTGTTGACGATATCGTCGGTCAGATAGCGGATCGTCGACAGGCCCTTCACCAGCGTCCAGTTCTGCGGATTGGCGACGTCGAAGCCGGGGCTGAACACGGGCATCTTGCCGCTGCCGCGCCCGTCGAAGACGTAATTGTCCTTGTCGATCGCGTTGAACTCGGCGAGCAGCGTCGTGCCCTTATACTCCGACCGCGAATAGCCTGCGGTGCCGACGAAATGCAGCCGCTCGCCGATATCCTGCTTGAGATTGAGCGTCCCCTGCCAGAACTTGGTCGTCCCCGACACGCGCTGCGTCGAGCTGCGCCAGTCGACATCGTCGAGCACGAGATAGTCGGCCTGCCCCGCCGCATTGACGTTGGCGGCGCGAATCTTGGTGTTGGGGCGGCCGATCAGCTCGTTGTAGAAGCCGGTCTGGTTGGCGGTCGCGACATAGCCGGGCGACGCCGGGTTGTTGTAATAATCGAACGGATTGAGATTGTTGGGGTTCTGGCTGTTGAAGTAGCCCGGCAGCACCGTCGCGCTGCCCTGCGTCCCCTGGCAGTCGAGCGCCGCCGACGGGGTGCAGTTCGGATAGAGCGCGACGCGGTCGGCATAGCCGTTGGCGGTGCCGGCGGCGCGCAGGCCGTTGGCGCCAGTCTGCGCCGCGCGCGCATTGGTGCCGTTGCGGTTGAGCCCGATCGTGGTGATCCCCGCGATCGTCGAATCCTGGTCGTACTTCGAGAAGACGCCGTCGAGCGTCACCTCGGTATGCGTCGTGGGTTTCCACTGCAGCGTCGCGGTCGCGCCGAGCCGCTTATAGTGCAGGTCCTGCCGGTTGATCGACGGCAGCGCCGGGATCAGCGTGGTTGGCGTGATCAGCGCATAGGCCGCCGGATCCGAGCCGAATGTCGCGCCAGTCCCCTGGTTCGACGGCCGCGCGAAGCCATAGGTGTTGGGCGTCACGCCGTTGTGCTGCGACGAGCGATACGCATAATCGAACTGCCCGATGCTGCGCTGGTACGAATCGATCTGCTGGCGCTGGTCCTGATAGGCGATCGAGCCGAGGATGCCGAGCGTCGGGGTGATATGCTTCGATACCAAAGCGGTCAGCCGCGGGTTCACCGTCTTGCCGTTTTCGCGATATTCGCCCTCGAGCCCGAGCGCGTAGCGATCCTTCTTGTTGGCGAGCGGTCGGCCCGTGGTGAGATCGATGATCGCGCCGAGCGATCCCTCGTCGTTCGCCGCCGACGTGGTCTTGGTGATCGTCACGCCGCCGAACAGTTCGGACGCGAAGGTGTTGAAATCGAAACCGCGCGTGCGGTTGGCCCCCGAGGGATCGTTGCCGCCGCCGGTGACGCTCAGCGCGTCTGCGCCGTTCAAGCGCGTCTGCTGGAAGTCCCCGCCCAGCCCGCGCACCGTGATCGAGCGCCCTTCGCCATTGTCGCGGTCGATCGAGACACCCGGCAGGCGCTGGATCGATTCGGCGAGGTTGGCGTCGGGAAAATCGGCGATATCCTCGGCCGTGATCGCATCGATGATCTGGTTGGCGCGCCGCTTCTGGTTGACCGCGTTGGACAGGCTCGCGCGAAATCCGGTGACGACGATATCCTGCGCGGTGTCGTCGGCGACCCGGCCGGTATCCGGCGTCGCTGGAGCATTCTGGGCGCTCGCGGGAGCGACAGCGACAAGCCCGCAGAACGCGACGACAGCAAGCGATGCGCCGTGACGCATATCGACCTTCAGCATGACCCTCTCCCCGGTTGACGCCTCTGCGGACGGCCTGGCGGCTCTTATGATTTGCCGATGTCACCGGTGTCAATAAGTCAGCGGCGTTGGATCGACGAATTTTGCACCTGCGAATTGATCCCGCTCAGTAGACTCTTCGAAAGTGTCTGATCTACCTCCCATATTGGTCAGTATCGACCCTTGACGAGTAATGACACCGGTATCAAGATAAGCTGAGAATGCGGGAGATCGAACCATCCGGCATCGAATACGGGAGATGGCAATGAAGGTGCGGATCGGGCTGTCGCTGACGGCCATGCTGGTGTTGACCGGCGGGTGCGGCCAAGATGGCGGCAGTACGCCGACCCCCGCACCGAGCGCGACCGCCGCACCGCTGACGGTCTCGCCAACGACGGGCGACACCGCCGCGTTCAAGGACACGCTGCTACGGCTGACCTTCGATGGCCCGCCAGTGATCACCGGCTCGGGCACGATCCGCGTCTATCGCAGCGACGGAACGCTGGTCGACACGATCGACACTTCGGCGAACATCGTCACCGCCGGCGGCGAAACGCAAAGCGCACTCGGCGCCGCGAATACCGAGATCGACAAGATCGGCAACGGCGTGGCGAGCCTCACGCAATATCGCTACACCTATTATCGGCCCGTCAGCGTCGCGGGCAATGTCGCGACGATCAAGCTCCACGACGGCGTGCTGGCGTATGACACAGCGTATTACGTTCAGGTCGACCAGTCGGTGTTCAACGGCCCGTTCGGCGGCGCAGGCAGCTTCCCGGGGATCGGCGGCGCCACCGCCTGGACCTTCCGCACCAAGTCCGCGCCGACCTCGACCACCAATCTCATCGTCGACGACGATGGACCGGCCGACTTCCGCTCGCTGCAGGGCGCGCTCGATTATGTCATGGCGACGGGCTGCCTGTCGTGCCCGAGCGCCGCCAGCCCGAAGACGATCACGCTCAAGAACGGGACCTATGACGAGCAACTGTTCCTGCGCAACGTGAGCAATCTGACGATCCTCGGGGAGAGCCGCGCCGGGACGATCGTGCGCAACAGCAATTGGGAAGCGTTCAATCCCGGCACCGGCGGCAGCCGCGCGACCCCGAACACCACCTTCAGCAACATCGGCGGCGCCGCCACGCTCGGCACGCGCCTGTCGCTCGGCGGCGGGCGCGCGGTGCTGCTGGTCGAGGGCGGCGATCTGCTCAAGCTGAGCAACTTCACCTTCGCCAACACGCACGTGAAGGATGCCACGCAGAACAGCCAGGCCGAGGTGATCTACTACAATTCGGCGACGCTCAACGGATCGCGCTTCATCGCCACCGACATGAACTTCCTCGGCACGCAGGATACCTTGCAGATGAAAGGCTGGGTGTGGATCTACAACAGCCTGATCACCGGCGATGTCGATTTCCTGTGGGGCTATCCCTTCGCCGAAGTGATCGAGAATTCCGAACTTCGCACTGTCTTCGATCCGACGACGCCGGGGTCGGGCGGCTACCTCTTCCAGTCGCGCGCGGCCAAGGGCTATCCCGGCTTCGTCGTGCTCGGCGGGGCGCTGACCGCGGCGGGCGGCGTGCCCGACGGATCGGCCTATCTCGCGCGCTCGGGCGGCTCGACGCAGGCGCAGGGGTTCTGCACGACGATGCTCGCGCTCGGCGGCGGCTCGGCGGGCAATGCCACCCAATATTGTGACTCGGTCGCCTATATCGGCGTCAAGATGGGCCCACATATCGCGCCCGCGGGCTGGTTCATCAACCCGGTCCCCAATCTGTTGCCGACGGCGCGCGAGGGCTGGCGCGAAAGCGGATCGCTGACGCCGGGCGGCGCGACGCTGCCGCTGTCCGGGCGCGAAACGCGCTATGCCAGCAGTACCGCCGATCTGTCCTCGCTCGACACCCGCGCGAAGGTCTTTGCGCAATGGAACGGCAATGCCGGCTGGAATCCCCAGCCATGAGCGCCGGTATTCCCGGCATGCGCGTTTAAAGTCCCCACCGGGAGCCTCCACCCCGCTTGCCCCGGCCGGCGGGGTGGCTTTGTCCCTACCCAAATCCCGCTTAGGACACCGATATGGAAATCAGCCGTCGCGATGCCTTCGGTCTGGCGCTGGCCGGCACCGCTGCCCTGGCCACCGAACCGGCCGCCGCCGTACCGCCCGGATCGGGAGCGCTCCCCGCCGCGGCCTGGCGCCGCGGGTTCGATAACCAGCGCGTGCCCGATCTGGGCGACGGCCGCTTCCTCAATCCGCTACTGTCCGGCGACCATCCCGACCCCGCGATCCTCAAGGACGGCGCCGACTATTACATGACCTTCTCGAGCTTCGACTCCTACCCGGGGCTGACGCTGTGGCACAGTCGCGATCTGGTGAACTGGCAGCCGCGCAAGGCAGCGCTGACCAAGAACATCGGCTCGGTCTGGGCGGTCAGCCTGGCCAAGCATGACGGGCGCTATTTCCTCTACATACCGGTCAAGGCGACCCCCAACACGATCTTCGTGATCCATGCCGATCACATCGACGGCCCGTGGAGCGACCCGATCGACTTGCATTTGCCCGCCCATATCGACCCCTGCCACGCGGTGGCGGAGGACGGATCGCGCTGGCTGTTCCTTTCGGGCGGGGACCGTATCCGGCTCGCGCCCGACGGCCTCTCGACGCTCGGCGCAGTCGAGCATGTCTATGATCCGTGGCACTATCCCGCGGAATGGGACGTCGAGAGCTTCAGCCCGGAGGGACCGAAGATCGCGCACCACGGCGATTACTGGTATCTCATCACTGCGGTCGGCGGCACTGCGGGCCCGCCGACCGGGCATATGGTGATCGCCGCGCGATCGCGCTCGCTGCATGGACCGTGGGAGCACTGTCCGCACAATCCGATCGTGCGCACTACCAGCACCGATGAACGATGGTGGTCGCGCGGCCATGCCAGCTTGATCGAGGCGCCCGACGGGAGTTGGTGGTCGATCTATCACGGCTACGAGAATGGCTTCTGGACGCTCGGTCGCCAGGCGCTGCTCGATCCGGTCGCGTGGACCGCGGATGGCTGGTTTCGGATGACCGGCGGCGATCTCTCGCGCCCGCTCGCAAAGCCGCGTGGCGGTGCTGCCGTGCCGCACGGCCAGCCGCTCAGCGACGCCTTCACGCGGCTCGACCTCGGCAGCCGCTGGAACTTCTTTCGCCCCGGCCCGCACGAAACTGATCGTCTCCGCATCGAGCAAGGCGCGTTGGTGCTGCGCGCGAGCGGAACCGCGCCGGTCGATTCCTCGCCCCTGTTGCTGACGGCCGGCGACCAGGCCTATACCTTCGAATGCGACGTCGAGATCGCCCCCGGCGCTACGGCCGGACTGGTGCTGTTCTATGACGACAGATTATATGCCGGCCTCGGTTTCGACGAGCGGCGCTTCGTGACGCATCAATACGGGATGGAGCGCGGACGCCCGTCCAACCCGCACGGGCGAAGGATGCGGATCCGCATCACCAACACGCGCCATATCGTCGCCATCCACACCTCGCACGATGCAGGCCGAAGCTGGCAGCGCTTCGATCGGGGCATGGAGGTGTCGGGGTATCATCACAATGTTCGCGGTGGCTTCCTGATGCTGCGGCCGGGTCTCTACGCGGCCGGTCAGGGCGAAGCGCGCTTTCGCGACTTCCGCTTCCGCGCGCTGTGAAGGACGACGGGTCCCTGATCCGATCGCCGGACGACGATATCCGGCCGCACCTCCAATTCCACCTCGACGCGCCCCTTGCCGACGCGAACGACACGAAGTCTGGGTGACCGCACGGCACGCTTCAAGTTTGGTGGCAGCCATCATCGACTGATCCAGCTTTCCAACCTTGGCCGCGAGCGCCGCAGATCGTGTTGAACACGCCCATGCGCCTCCAACCGACCAACCGGTTGTCGATCCGGGGAGTGATACGATCGGCGACGGCGCGCTCCGCCAGCAGCGTGTCTTGGAATGCGTACGATCCCGAAACCGCTTGCAGCTTCCAAATGGTAGCGCTACCTGTCTGCTATAGCGCGGTTACGCGCATCGGGGAGAGGACCAATGGCGTATCGTTTCGTAGCCACCGTGCTGGCGTGTGGAACCGCATCGCTCGCGCTGGCGCAGGATCGGGCGCCTGATGGCCGGCGCTATCTTTCGCAACCGCTCGTCACCTCGATCTACACCGCCGATCCGTCGGCACACGTCTTCAATGGCAAGATCTACGTCTACCCGTCGCACGACGTGCCGACCGAGACCCCCGACGACGATCTCGGTAACCAATATGCGATGCACGATTATCGCGTGCTGAAGATGGACAAGATCGGCGCCCCCGTCACCGTCGGCCCGGTCGCGCTCGACGTCCGCCAAGTCCCCTGGGCTTCGCAGCAGATGTGGGCGCCCGACGCCGCCTACAAGAACGGCACCTATTACCTCTATTTCCCGGCGCGCGACAAAACCAAGGACAAGAACGGCCTCGGCAAGTTCATGGTCGGCGTCGCGACGTCGAAAAGCCCGATGGGCCCGTTCAAGGCCGATCCCAAACCGATCGCGGGCGCCTTCTCGATGGACCCGGCGGTGTTCACCGACAGCGACGGCAAGAGCTATCTGTATTTCGGCGGGATCTGGGGCGGGCAGCTCCAGCGCTGGAAGAACGGTACCTTCGATCCCAACGGCAGCGACACCGATCTCGGGCAAGACACGCAGCCAGCGCTGACGGGCAAGGTCGCGCGGCTCAACCCCGACATGACGAGCCTCGCCGAGACGCCGCACGACGCAGTGATCCTCGACGAAGCCGGCAAGCCCGTGCTCGGCGGCGATCACGACAAGCGCTTCTTCGAGGCGTCGTGGATGTTCAAGCGCGGCGGGCACTATTATTACACCTACTCGACCGGCGACACGCACTTCCTCAACTATGCGACGGGCACCAGCCCCTACGGCCCGTTCACCTATCGCGGGCATATCATGAACCCCGTCCAGGGCTGGACGACGCATCACTCGATCATCGAGACCGGTGGGAAATGGTGGCTGTTCTATGCCGACACGCAGCTCAGCGGGAAGAACCACCTGCGCAACGTCAAGCTGACCGAGCTCACCTTCAACGCTGACGGGACGATCAAGACGATCGATCCGCTCGTCAAATAAGGCAGACGATGTTTCTCGGAGTCGATATCGGCACGTCGGGCGTCAAGGCCGTCGTCCTCGACACGCATGGCGCGGTCGTCGGCCAGGGCGTCGCGGCGCTCACCGTCCAGCGCCCTCACCCCTTGTGGTCCGAACAGGACCCCGAGGATTGGTGGAAGGCGACGACCGCCGCAGTGCTCGCGATCGACCCCGAGGTCCGCCGGTCGGTCCGCGGGATCGGGCTCGCCGGACAGATGCACGGCGCGACCTTGCTCGGCGCGGACGACACGCCGTTGCGGCCCGCGATCTTGTGGAACGATGGGCGTTCGTTCGCGGAATGCGCCGCGCTCGAAGCAACGACGGGCGATTTCCGCACCATCGGCGGCAATATCGTGATGCCGGGCTTCACCGCGCCCAAGCTCGAATGGGTGCGGCGGCATGAGCCCGAGATCTTCGCGCAGGTCGCGACGGTGCTGCTGCCCAAGGATTACGTCCGGCTGCGGATGACCGGCGAGAAGGCGTCCGACATGTCGGATTCGGCGGGCACGCTGTGGCTCGACGTCGCGGGCCGGCGCTGGAGCGAGACTCTACTCGCCGCCTGCGGGTTGACCGAGGCGCAGATGCCGCGGCTGGTCGAGGGCACCGATGTCGCCGGGTTGCTTCGCGCCGACATCGCCGACGCGTGGGGAATGGCGCAGGTTCCGGTCGCAGGCGGTGCGGGCGACAATGCCGGTGGTGCCGCGGGGGTCGGTGTCGTCACCGACGGCAAGGCCTTGCTGTCGCTCGGCACGTCGGGGGTGATCTTTGTCGCCAACGACGCGTTCCGGCCCAACCCGGCGCGCGCGGTCCACGCCTTCTGCCACTGCCTGCCCGATATGTGGCACCAGATGTCGGTCCATCTCAGCGCGGCGTCGTGCATCGACTGGGTCGCGCGGCTCACCGGCGCGAGTGGTGCGGCCGAACTGTTCCAGCGCGCCGAAGCGGCGGGTGCTGCCAATGGTCCCGAGATCTTCCTCCCCTATCTCTCGGGCGAACGCACCCCGCACAACGACGCGCAGGTCCGCGGCGCCTTTGTCGGGCTCGACAACGACACCGACGCCAACCGCCTCGCGCAGGCCGTGCTCGAAGGTGTCGCGTTTGCGCTCGCAGATGGGCTCGACGTGCTGCGCGAAGCCGGAACCGAGGTCGCCGAACTCGCGGTGATCGGCGGCGGCGCGCGCTCGCATTATTGGGGCGAGACGCTCGCCGCCGCCATGGACGTGCCGCTCGTCTATCTCCAGGGCGGCGAAGTCGGCCCCGCGCTCGGTGCCGCGCGGCTCGCGCAGATCGCGGTCGATGGCGGAACGCCCGCCGACGTCTGCGTTGCCCCACCCGTCTCGCATCGCATCGCCCCCGATGCCGCGCTGGTCCGCCGCCTCGCCCCCAAAAAGGCAAGGTTCAAGGCAGCCTATTCGCGCATCTCCCCGCTCACCGAATCCAACTGACACCCAAGGAGCGCCCCGATGGCCACCGATTTCTTCGCCGACATTCCCCAGATCGCCTTCAAGGGCCCCGAGACCGACGACGAGCTCGCCTATCGCTATTACGACAAGGACCGCGTCGTCATGGGCAAGCGGATGGAAGACCATCTGCGCTTGGCCGCGTGCTTCTGGCACACTTTCTGCTGGCCGGGTTCGGACGTGTTCGGTGGCGGCACCTTCAACCGCCCGTGGCATGCCGGCGCGAACGATTCGGCCGCGGCCGCGCAGAAGCGCGAAGTCGCGTTCGATTTCTTTAGCAAGCTCGACATCCCGTTCTACACCTTCCACGACGTCGACGTGATGGCCGATGCCGCCACCATCACCGAGCATCGCCGCAATTTCGCCGAAGCGGTCGATCATCTCGAAAAGCTCCAGGCCTCCTCCGGCCGCAAGCTGCTGTGGGGCACCGCGAACCTGTTCAGCCACCCGCGCTTCGCTGCCGGCGGCGCGACCAACCCAGACCCGCAAGTCTTCGCATTCGGCGCAATGCAGGTCCGCGACGCGCTCGAAGCGACGCATCGCCTCGGCGGCGCGAACTACGTGCTGTGGGGCGGTCGCGAAGGCTATGAGACGCTGCTCAACACCGATCTCCAGCGCGAGCTCGACAATCTCGGCCGCTTCCTCAACTTGGTGGTCGAGCACAAGCACAAGATCGGCTTCACCGGCACGATCCTGATCGAGCCCAAGCCGTTCGAGCCGACCAAGCACCAGTACGATTTCGACAGCGCGACGGTGTACGGCTTCCTCAAGCGCTACGGCCTCGAGAACGAGGTCAAGGTCAACATCGAGGCGAACCACGCGACGCTCGCCAGCCACACCTTCGAGCATGAAATCGCGACCGCGGCGGCGCTCGGCATCTTCGGCTCGATCGACGCCAACCGTGGCGATCCGCAGAATGGCTGGGATACCGACCAGTTCCCCAATTCGGTCGAGGAACTGACGCTCGCCAATCTCGAGATCATCCGCGCAGGCGGCTTCACCACCGGCGGCTTCAACTTCGACGCCAAGGTCCGTCGCCAGTCGATGGATGCGGTCGACCTGTTCCACGGCCATGTCGGCGCGATCGACGTCGTCGCCAAGGGTCTGCTCAATGCAGCAGCGCTGATCGAGGACGGGCGCCTCGATGCGATCAAGACCGAGCGCTATGCCGGCTGGGATGCCGATTTCGGCCAGAAGGTTGGCTCGCTCGATCTGGCGGCGATCGCCGATCTGGCGGTCGAGCAGGGTATCGACCCGCAGCCGCGCTCGGGCCGGCAGGAGCGGATCGAGAACCTCATCAACCGCTTCATCTGATCAAGCGATCGGCCCGTCCGTTTCGCGCGGACGGGCCGATCTTCCGACGAGCCCTTGCGCTGGTCGCCTTGTACCCTGCGCCGGCAGCTTCTAATATGTCGGACTAATTCAAGGAACAGTATCTATGATCGACGGAGCGATTTTGATCGGTGCCGAGCAACGGCAGGCGACGACGCGATTTTCGGGGATCGACCCTTCGACCGGCGCGACCCTCACCCCCGATTTCTCCTCGGCCGGCACCGATGCCGTGGCCGATGCCGCCGCGCTCGCCGAAGCGGCCTTCCCCGAATATGCGGCGACCGATCCCGAAACGCGCGCGACCTTCCTCGAGGCGATCGCCGATGCGATCGTCGCCATCGGTGACGAACTGATCGACCGCGCCGTCCAGGAAAGCGGCCTGCCCCGCCCGCGGATCGAAGGCGAACGCGGCCGTACCGTCGGCCAGCTGCGGCTGTTCGCGACCGTCGTCCGCCAGGGCGACTGGCTCGATGCGACGATCGACCCAGCGCTTCCCGACCGCGCGCCGCTGCCGCGCCCCGATCTGCGCCGCGTCAATGTGGCGGTAGGCCCCGTCGCGGTGTTCGGCGCGTCGAACTTCCCGCTCGCTTTCTCGGTCGCCGGCGGTGACACCGCGTCGGCGCTCGCCGCGGGCTGCCCGGTGATCGTCAAGGGCCATCCGTCGCATCCCGGCACCGGCGAACTCGTCGCGCGCGCGATCGCCAGCGCGGTCGCCAAGTGCGGCCTGCCCGCCGGCACTTTCTCCTATCTGCCTGGTGAGACCAACGATCTCGGCGGCGCGCTCGTCGCCGATCCGCGGATCAAGGCGGTCGGCTTCACCGGCTCGCGCGGCGGTGGCCTGGCGCTCGTCAAGATCGCGGCACAGCGCGCCGAGCCGATCCCGGTCTATGCCGAAATGTCGAGCATCAACCCGGTGATCCTCTTCCCCGCAGCGCTCGCCGCGCGCGGTGCCGCGCTGGCGACCGCGTTCGTCCAGTCGCTGACGATGGGCGCAGGCCAGTTCTGCACCAATCCCGGCCTCGTCCTCGCGATCGACAGCCCCGAGCTCGATGCCTTCGTCAATGCGGCCGGCGTCGCCTTGGGCGGCAGCCAGCCCGCGACGATGCTGTCGCCCGGCATCCATGACAGCTTCGAAAAGGGCGTCGCCGTGCTCGCCGAACACGGGTCGGTCAGGACCGTCGCGCGCGGTTGCGCGAGCACCGGCGCCAATCAGGCGGTCGGCGCGCTGTTCGACACCGATGCCGCCGCCTTCCTCGCCGACAGCGCGCTCGGGCATGAAGTGTTCGGCTCGTCGGCGGTGGTCGTGCGCTGCACCGACCTTGCCGAGCTGACGCGCGTCGTCGCCGGGCTCGAAGGCCAGCTGACCGCGACGCTCCAGATCGATGCCGACGATCACGCCGCCGCGGCCAAGCTCCTCCCCACGCTCGCCGGTCGAGTCGGGCGGATCCTCGCCAATGGCTGGCCGACCGGGGTCGAGGTGAGCCATGCGATGGTGCATGGCGGCCCCTTCCCCGCGACCAGCGACGGGCGGACGACCTCGGTCGGCACGCTCGCCATCTATCGCTTCCTGCGGCCGGTGTGCTTCCAGAACTTGCCGGCGGAGTTGCTCCCGGCAGCGATCGCGCCCGACAATGCGTGGAATGTCGCGCGCCGGATCGAGGGCGTTCGCGAAGCCTCGCCGCGGTAAAACCCTGCGCGCTGCGGCGGGCGATGGCCTGCCGCGGCGATGCCGCAAGCGGCGGATCGGACGCACCGGTCCCGCGCTCTTGACACACGGCTTGACGTCGTGTTGGTAGCGCTATCAGATATAAAAACGTGACGGGAGTTGAGGATGGCGGGCAGCAGCGACCCACAGCGGTCTGCACTGGCGGCGGACTGGCAGAGCGGGACGTTCCTCGGACGGATCGAAAGCGCCGATGGCCCCTCGCCGGTTCTGCTCGTCCGCGGCGAACTGTTCGACATGGCGCGCGTCGCCCCGACCGTCTCGGCGCTCGTCGAAGCGGGGGATTTCAGCGGCACTGGCGGCGTCTCGCTCGGCGTATTCGACCCGTCGGCGGTCACCTTGCTCAGCCCCGTCGACCTGCAATGCGTCAAGGCATGCGGCGTCACCTTCGCAGTCTCGGCGATCGAGCGCGTCATCGAGGAACGCGCGCGCGGCGATTCGAGCGCGGCGGCGGACATCCGCGCGCGGCTCGAGACGCGCGTCGGCGGTTCGATCCGCGCGGTCGTGCCGGGCTCGAGCGAGGCCGCCGACCTCAAGCAAGCGCTGATCGACGACGGGATGTGGTCGCAATATCTCGAGGTCGCGATCGGCCCCGATGCCGAGGTGTTCACCAAGGCACCCGTCCTCTCGACCGTCGGTGGCGATGCCGAGATCGGCATCCGCTCGGATTCGACCTGGAACAACCCCGAACCCGAGATCGCCCTGCTCGTCGACAGCCGCGGCACCGTCGTCGGCGCGACGCTCGGCAACGACGTGAACCTGCGCGATTTCGAGGGCCGCTCGGCGCTGCTGCTCGGCAAGGCGAAGGACAACAATGCGTCGTGCTCGCTTGGGCCGATGGTCCGGCTCTTCGACGCCGGCTTCGGCATCGACGATGTCCGCTCGGCCGAATTGCGGCTGCGGATCGAGGGCGAGGACGGCTATGTCCTGGACGGCGCGAGCAACATGGCCGAGATCAGCCGCGATCCGCTCGACCTGGTTCGCCAGACGCTCAGCGAACATCAATATCCCGACGGCTTCGTGCTGTTCCTCGGCACCCTTTTCGCACCCGTGCAGGACCGCGACGAGCCGGGCCGCGGCTTCACCCACAAGGTCGGCGACAGCGTGACGATCGAAAGCGCGCGGCTCGGCCGTCTCGTCAATCGCGTCGTCACCTCGCGCGATGCCGCGCCCTGGACGATCGGGATCAGCGCGTTTTTCGCAAATCTCGCCGCACGCGGCCTGTTGGGAGCAACCCCGGTGAGCGGTGCCGTCTATCCTAGTCTCGTCGACAAGCGCGTGTTAGTCACCGGCGGCGGCAGCGGGATCGGCGCTGCGCTAGTCGAAGCGTTCGCGGCGCAGCAGGCAAACGTCGCGTTCATCGACATCGACCGGGAAGCCGGCGAAGCGACCGCGGCGAAATTCGCGCCCGGCCGCTTCCACGCTTGCGACCTGCGCGACATCGATGCGCTCACCGCAACGATCGCCAGGATCTCGACCGAGCTCGGCGGGATCGACATCCTCATCAACAATGCCGCGCGC
This sequence comes from Sphingomonas sp. AAP5, assembly GCF_004354345.1. Lineage (NCBI taxonomy): Bacteria > Pseudomonadati > Pseudomonadota > Alphaproteobacteria > Sphingomonadales > Sphingomonadaceae > Sphingomonas > Sphingomonas sp. AAP5. Next base: position 1,380,385 of record NZ_CP037913.1, read on the forward strand.
GACGACCGCCACACGATCGAGGAAGTGACGCCCGCTTATTGGGACGAGCGGATGGCGACCAACCTCCGCCACCTGTTCTTCGCCGCCCAGGCCGTGGTCCCCGGCATGAAGGCCGCGGGCGGCGGCGTGATCGTCAATTTCGGATCGATCAGCTGGCATCTCGGGCTCCCCGATCTGGTCCTCTACCAGACCGCCAAGGCCGCGATCGAGGGTCTCACGCGCAGCCTCGCGCGCGATCTCGGCCGCGACAACATTCGCGTCACGACGATCGTCCCCGGCAATATCCAGACCCCGCGGCAGGAACGCTGGTACACCCCCGAGGGCGAGGCCGAGATCGTCGCCGCGCAATGCCTCGATGGCCGCATTCAGCCGTCCGACGTCGCATCGCTCGCGCTGTTCCTCGCTTCGGACGATGCGCGGATGTGCACCGGCCATGACTATTTCGTGGACGCGGGCTGGCGCTGATGGTCGGCGCGGTACGCTCGGTCCAGCCGATCGGCGCGATCCTCGGCGAAGGGCCGGTCTGGCATGACGCGGCCTTGTGGTTCGTCGACATCAAGCGCTCGCGGATCTACCGTTTCGATCCGGCGCGCGATGCTCTGCAGCACTGGGACGCGCCGGGCGAAGTCGGCTGGGTCCTACCGCGCGCGAGCGGCGGGATGATCGCCGGGCTCGACACCGGCCTGCACGCCTTCGACCCCGGCGGCGGGCAGTTTACCCACCTGTTCGATCCCGAGCCGCACCTCCCCGGCAACCGCCTCAACGATGCGACGACCGATGCGGAGGGCCGCATCTGGTTCGGCAGCATGGACAATGCCGAGCAGGACGCGAGCGGCCGGCTCTATCGTGCCGATCCGCACGGCAGCACCGACAGCGGCCTCGCCCCCGTCGTCATCACCAACGGCCCGGCGATCGCGCCCGATGGCGGCACGCTCTACCACACCGATACGCTCGGCCGGCGCGTGTGGCGCGTCGTCCTCAACGACGACGGCACGCTCGCCGCGACCGAACTGTTCTGCGAAATCGCACCCGGCGAAGGCCATCCCGATGGCTCGACGATCGATGCCGAAGGCTGTGTCTGGGTCGCGCTGTTCGGCGGCTGGGGCGTGCGGCGCTACGATCCGGCGGGCACGCTGATCGAGACGGTGGAATTCCCCGTCGCCAACGTCACCAAGATCGCCTTCGGCGGCCCAGATCTGCGCACCGCCTATGCAACAACCGCGCGCAAGGGCCTGACACGACAGGATTTGCAAGCGCAGCCGCTCGCCGGCAATCTCTTCGCGTTCGACGCCGGCGTGTGTGGCCTGCCCGTCTATCCAGCAAAACTATAAACGATTTCAGGAGCGGAAAAACGATATGGCACTCACGCAGCCCGATACCCAAAGGGGCAATCTGGGGTTCATTGCGGCGATCGTGGCGGTGGCCACGATCGGCGGACTGTTGTTCGGCTATGACAGCGGCGCGGTGAACGGGACGCAGCCCGGGCTCAAGGCGGCGTTCGCGCTCGACGATGCCGGGCTGGGCTTCACCGTCGGATCGCTGCTGATCGGCTGCGTCATCGGGGCGTTCTCCGCCGGCACGCTCGCCGATGCGATCGGCCGTCGCAACGTGATGCGCTATGCTGCTTTGCTGTTCCTGCTCGGTGCGCTCGTCCAGGGGATCGCGCACGACCATACGCTGTTCGTCATCGCGCGCATCTGCGGCGGGATCGCGGTCGGCGCGGCCAGCGTGCTGTCGCCCGCGTATATCTCGGAGGTCGCGCCGCCCAACATCCGTGGCCGCATGACGACCGTCCAGCAGATCATGATCATCACCGGTCTGACGGCGGCGTTCTTCGCCAATTATTACCTCGCGGCAGCCGCGTCCAACCCCGTCAACCCCAACGACGTCGCCTCGCTCAACCCGCTCTGGTTCGGCATCGCCGCGTGGCGCTGGATGTACCTGCTGCAGGCGGTGCCCGCGGTGGTCTTCTTCATCGCTCTGTTCTTCATCCCCGAAAGCCCGCGCTTCCTCGTCTCGAAGCAGCGCGATGAAGAAGCGCTGAACGTGCTGACGAGCTTGTTCGGCACCCGCCAGGGCGCACTGACGCTCGGCGAGATTCAAGCAAGCTTCTCGAAGGACCATCGCCCGCGCCTCTCCGACGTGCTGACGCCGCCGGGCGGCCGCGGCTTCCTCGGGCTTCGCTCGGTCGTCTGGGCGGGTCTGCTGCTCGCGGTGTTCCAGCAGTTCGTCGGCATCAACGTGATCTTCTATTACGGCGCGACGCTGTGGCAGGCGGCGGGCTTCTCCGAGTCCGAGGCGCTGATGACCAACATCATCTCGGGGACGATCTCGATCGTCGCGTGCTTCATCACGATCGGTCTGGTCGACAAGATCGGCCGCAAGCCGTTGCTGCTGATCGGGTCGGCGGGCATGGCGGTCACGCTGTTCGCGATGGTCTATGCCTTCTCGACCGGCACGCTCGTCGCCGAAAAGCTCACGCTGCCGGGCCATATGGGGCAACTCGCGGTCGGCGCGGCGCTCGCTTATTCGTTCGCGTTCAACATCAGCTGGGGCCCGGTGATGTGGGTGATGCTCGGCGAGATGTTCCCGAACCAGATCCGGGGTTCGGCGCTCGCGGTCTGCGGTTTTGCGCAATGGTTCGCCAATTATCTCGTCGCACAGTCGTTCCCGATCATGCTCGGGAGCATCGGCCTGGCGAAGAGCTATTCGTTCTACGCGGTGTGCGCGGTGATCAGCTTCTTCCTAGTGCAGAAGTTCATCCACGAGACCAAGGGCAAGTCGCTCGAGGCGATGGAGGGGTAAGGCGCGCGCCACCTTGGTGGCGCGTGCAGCTCCGATCTTCGAGCAGATCGCTTTTGACGGGACCGCGATGATGCCATCGCGGTCTCGTTTTCATTTGCGGATGCGCTCGCAGTCCTTTGGATGCCTGCCAATAGGGAGGTGACGTCCGATCGGGTGGTACCGATGCTGAGAAACCGTATTCGGTGGAAAGCTGCCGTTCGCCATGCCATAACGATTTGGCGATCGCGAAGTTCAGAAACCCGAAATGCGGATCAGTAAATAAGCGCCTGCAAGGAGCGCCACGGAGATCGCGGGACATCCCCACCGCGGCACCTTAATCCGGCGGCCTTCGTCTTCTCCCCAGATAATCTCCTGCGCGGAATGGCCAGCGGTGCCATCAAGGAGCGCGTCGGGGGAGATCTGGCCAAACGCGATATGCTCCTCTGCGCAGCGGGAATGGGCGTAGACACTCTGCGCCGCTTCCCGTTCCCACAGGTTGCTCGCGATCAGATGCAGAGCCGCGTAGTCATCTTTGGTTATGTCCTTGCCGCAGAAACAGCAAACATAGCCATTCATCACACCAACTTCTCCGTCACCGGCTTGTGCTTCACAATCTCGCGAAGCTTCTTGCTGAAGCGTTGCTTGCCGTCAGCGATCGTGATGCGGGTATCAGGCATGAGACGGGTAAGCCACGACGCGGGAACGACTGCAAGTGGTCGGTTTTCGTCTTTATCGTCATCCCCGCACAGGCGGGCATCCATTGCGCCGACGAGCTTCCGTTTTGCGGCAGCTCAGCGGCAATGTTTTCCCGCCTGCACCGGAAACGATTGAGCCTGCGAGCGGCAATGCGGGCTCCTAGCAGTGCCGAAGCCCACGGCAGCCCACGCGAACAAACCGCGCCCGCCCGCCAGCAGACCCGGCGCTGTCCTACATCCCAGCTTTCATGATATACCCGTCAGGCTCTTTGAAATCGTCGAACCCGCGCCCGCGCATTAGCGCAAAAACGGAAACTATCGGCTTTGTAAACATCACGTCTTGGGGTCAATCGAGTCAACCAACCCCGCGCGGCACTCAAGCCGCCTCCTGCGCCGCCACCTCGGCACTCACCCGGCACCCCCACACCGCGTAGAACAGCACATACAGCTCGCACACCGCCGTCAGCAGGAACGAGGTCTGCAGCCCGTACATATCCGCCAGCTTGCCCTGCACGATCACCAGCGCACCGCCCGCGATCGCCATGATCAGCAGCCCCGATCCCTCCTCGGTCAGCGGCCCGAGCCCGCGAATGCCGAGCGTGAAGATCGTCGGGAACATAATCGAGTGGAACAGCCCGACCGAGATCAGCGCCCACATCGCGACATGCCCCGTGGTGAAGGTTGCGATCAGCATCACGACGCACGCGCCGATGCTGGCGGCGGCTAGCACGTACTCGGCGGGGATGCGCTGCATCAGATAGCTGCCGACGAAGCGGCCGACCATCATCCCGCCCCACAGCAGGAAGAGATAATGCGAGGCCTGCTCGTGCGTCGTGTTGCCGATCTCGGGTTGGCTGATGAAGTTGATGAAGAGGTTGCCGACGCCGATCTCGGCGATCAAATAGATGAAGATCGCCGGGATGCCGAAGATCAGGTTGCGGTGCGACCAGAGCGAATGGTTGGCGCGCTCGGCCTTGGCGTTGCGCTTGGTGGCAGCGCCCATCGCCGGCAGTGGCGACCGCGCGATGACGACCGCGAGCACGACCAGCACGACCGCGACGATCAGATACGGCAATTGCACCGATTGCGCGTCGGCGAGCCGCTGCGCCGGGGTCAGCGCTGCGGCCCCCGCCGCCGCCGTGCCCGAGGTCGAGCGACCGAGGATCAGATACCCGCCGAACAGCGGCGCGAGCGTCGCGCCGAGCGAGTTGAACGCCTGCACCAGATTGAGCCGCGACGACGCGGTCTCGGGCTTGCCGACGACCGCGACATACGGGTTGGCGGCGACCTGCAGCAACGTGATGCCGCTCGCGATGACGAACAAAGCGAACAGCGTCACCCCGTACGACGGGATCCGCGCCGCGACGATCATCCCGAGCGCACCCGCCGCCATGATGACGAGGCCGACCACCAATGAGCGCTGATAGCCGATCCGCTCGATCAGCTTGGCCGAGGGGATCGACGCGACGAAATAGGCGATGAACCACACGCTTTCGATCAGCGTCGTCTGGGTATAGCTCAGGTCGAACACGCTGCGCAGGTGCGGCAGCAGCGTGTTGTTGATGACGGTGATGAAGCCCCACATGAAGAACAGGCTCGCCAGCAGCGTCAGTGCCGAACGATAGCGCCCATTGTCGGGCGAATCGCCCGATGCGACGGGGGCAGGCGCGGCAATCACGGGTGCGGCCATTCGTAGATCCTCCATGTGGCGAACCCCGCGCGCGGCGGATTGCCTTCTCGGTATTTGTCCGAGTATAAGTCTCGCTCTATCTCGTCAACAGATAGCCTCGGCGACCGGAGTGTGTGGCGCGGGAATGTGGAAACCCGTCCGCGCCTAGGGAGGTCGCCGCGCTGCTGCTGACTCAGTCCGGACGATCCTGCATGACCGACACGCCTACCGCTCCCGCCACGCCGCTCGCTCGCCTGCGCTCGCGCGCCTGGTTCGACAATCCCGACAATATCGACATGACCGCGCTCTATCTCGAGCGCTATCTGAACTTCGGGCTCAGCATCGAGGAACTCCAGTCGGGCAAGCCGATCATCGGCATCGCGCAGACCGGCAGCGACCTGTCGCCGTGCAACCGCCATCATCTCGTGCTGGCAGACCGCGTGCGCGAGGGCATCCGCGAGATGGGCGGCATCGCGATCGAATTCCCGGTCCATCCGATCCAGGAAACCGGCAAGCGCCCGACCGCCGGGCTCGACCGGAACCTCGCCTATCTTGGCCTCGTCGAGACGCTCTACGGCTATCCGCTCGACGGCGTCGTGCTGACGATCGGCTGCGACAAGACGACGCCCGCCTGCCTGATGGCGGCGGCAACCGTGAACATCCCGGCGATCGCGCTGTCGGTCGGACCGATGCTCAACGGCTGGCACAAGGGCGAGCGCACCGGCTCGGGCACGATCGTGTGGAAGGCGCGCGAAATGCTCGCCAAGGGCGAGATCGACAATGCCGGCTTCATCAAGCTCGTCGCCTCGTCCGCCCCGTCGACCGGCTATTGCAACACCATGGGTACGGCGACGACAATGAACTCACTCGCCGAGGCGCTCGGCATGATGCTGCCGGGCTCGGCCGCGATCCCCGCGCCGTATCGCGACCGCCAGGAGGTCGCCTATCTCACCGGCAAGCGGATCGTCGACATGGTCCGCGAGGACCTCAAGCCGTCCGACATCATGACGCGCGACGCGTTCCTCAACGCAATCGTCGTCAATTCGGCGATCGGCGGATCGACCAACGCGCCGATCCATCTGGCGGCGATCGCGCGCCATGTCGGCGCCGAGCTCGAGCTCGACGACTGGCAGACCCACGGCCACAAGGTCCCGCTGCTCGTCAATCTGCAGCCGGCCGGCGAATATCTCGGCGAGGATTATTATCGCGCGGGCGGCGTGCCCGCCGTCGTCGCAGAACTCATGCGCCACGACCTGATCCAGGAAGGCGCGCTGACCGTCAACGGGCGGACGATCGGCGACAATTGCCGGGATGCGACGATCGAGGACGACCGCGTGATCCGCACCTTCGAGACGCGGCTCGTCGAGGAAGCCGGCTTCGTCGTGCTCAAGGGCAATCTGTTCGACGCCGCGATCATGAAGACGAGCGTGATCAGCGCCGAGTTCCGCGAGCAATATCTCTCCAACCCCGAGGATCCCGAGGCGTTCGAAGGGCCGGCGATCGTGTTCGACGGTCCTGAGGATTATCACCACCAGATCGACGATCCCGCGCTCGGCATCACGCGCGAGACGCTGATGTTCATGCGTGGTGCCGGCCCGATCGGCTATCCTGGGGCGGCCGAGGTCGTTAACATGCGACCGCCCGCGTATCTGATCCGCGAAGGCGTTCACGCGCTACCGTGCATCGGCGATGGTCGACAGTCGGGCACGTCGGCCTCGCCGTCGATCCTCAACGCCTCGCCCGAAGCGGCGGCGCATGGCGGACTGGCACTGCTCAAGACGGGCGACCGCGTGCGGATCGATCTCGGTCGCGGCACCGCCGATGTGCTGATCTCGGACGAAGAGCTTGCCGAGCGCCGCGCCGCGCTGGTCGCAGCGGGCGGGTATCAGTATCCGGCCTCGCAGACGCCATGGCAGGAAATGCAGCGCGCCGTCGTCGGCCAGCTCAACACCGGCGCGATCCTCGAGGGTGCCGAAAAGTATCAGCGCATCGCACAGACACGAGGGTTGCCGCGCGACAGCCACTGAGCCGACACAAAAGAGGGGACGGCGGTTGCCGCCGCCGTCGCTTCGCTACGTATCGTCGCTCACTCCTCGAACACCTCGACTTGCCGCCGCTCGCCGCGCAGATAGGCATCGGCCACGTGCCGCAACGGCGCGACATCGACGTCGCTCTCGCCCGCCGCGATCAGCGCCGCAAAGCGATCGTACAACCCGCGATATTCGGCCTCAGGCGCGAGCCTCTGCTCGACTCCGTCGATCCGCAATTCGCTGCCACCCTTCGACAGCACAAGCGTGCCGGCATCGGTCTCGACCTTAATGTCCCACGTCTGCGGGCCCGTCTGGCGCCAGTCGAACTCCGCACGGATCGGCGTTCCCGCCGCATCGGTGAAGTGCAGATCGGCTGCGATCGGCGAAGCGCGATTGGCTGGAATCTCCAGCACGCCGTGCGTCAGGAAGAAGCCCGGCAGGATCGCGGTCGCGATCGACAGCGCGTTGATCCCGGGATCGAACACCCCCATCCCGCCGGCTTCCCAGATCCACGCCTGGCCGGGATGCCAATGGCGCACGTCTTCCTTCCACTCGATATGGACCGAGCGCAGCGTCTTGCCCGCCAGCCATGCCCGGGCAGCTTCGACCCCCGCTGCGTAGCGCGAATGCCAGCTCGCAAACAGCGTCACCCCCTTATCGCGTGCCAGTGCGTGCAACAGGTCGACTTCGCTCAGCGTCGCGCCGGGTGGCTTTTCGAGAAACACGTGCTTGCCGGCAGCGATCGCCAGACGCGCCGCCTCGAAGCGGACTTGCGGTGGCTGGCACAGCGAGACCGCGTCGATCTCCTCGGCGGCGAGCATCTCTTCGATCGTGGTGTGCGTCACCCCGTGCTCGATCCGCCCGTGCCGGCTGGCGGCGGTGACGAGATCGAAATCGGGCGAGGCGTCGAGGACGGGAATATGCTGGTCGCGCGCGATCTTGCCGACGCCGACGATGCCGATGTGGATCACCATCTCAAAGCGCCTTCATGCTGACAGTCACCGGCGCATCGATCGCGATCGGGTTGCGCACCGGCAAATGGAACGGGACGGCTTCGATTTCGAACACGTCGCCTTCCTGGGTTTGCACGGCTTCGCTGAACGACAGCGTCGCAGTCCCGAAGAAATGGACGTGCACGTCGCCCGGTCGGCGGAAAAGCGCATATTTGAAATGGTGATGCTCGAGATTTTCGATCGAATGCGACATGTTCGCCTCGCCCGACAGGAACGGCTTTTCCCACAGCGTCGCGCCGTCGCGCACGATCCGGCTGGTGCCACGGACGTCGGCGGGGAGCGCACCGACGCGCAATTCGGGGCCGAGCGCGGCATTGCGCAGCTTCGAATGCGCCAGCCACAGATAATTGCCCCGCTCAGTGACATGGTCCGAAAACTCATTGGCGAGCGCGAAGCCAAGCCGGACCGGCGTGCCGTCGGCATCGATCAAATAGATGCCGGCAATCTCGGGCTCCTCGCCTGCATCGAGCGCAAAGGCGGGCGAGCGCAGCGGCTCGCCGGGGCCGACCAGTTTTGACCCGTCGCCCTTGTAGAACCATTCGGGCTGGACGCCCTGCCCCGGCTCGGACGGCTTGCCGCCCTCGACCCCCATCAGGAACATCTTCATCGAGTCGGTCGGCGCAGGATTTTCGACTGCAGCGCGGTGCATCCTGTCGCGCCCCTCGGCCGAGCCGAGATGCGTGAGGCCCGTTCCAGTCAACAGCAGATGCGCGGGATCGATATGGTCAACCGGCGAGAGCAGCGTAACGCTCGCCAGGTCGAGCGGGTCGCCAACGCCGGCGCGGTCCACCGCCTCGGCCAGACCGACTCCGTCGGCGAGCGCCGTCTTGGCAAGCGCGATGGTGGTGCTGGCGCCGGGCACGACGCGCGCCGAGCCGTCGGGACCGAGCGCAGCGACGCCGCGAGCGCCGTCAGCGCCGCGAAATTGAACGAGCGATACGCTCATCGGTAACCTCTCCACAAAGCCCCGCAGCCGATCGAACCGCTGCGCGCTATTAGTCCGACTACCAGCTAGCAGCGCGCTTGCAGATGTTCAACCAAGCTCCCCAAGCTTTGGTGATGGCAGCGGCGCTAGCTACCGCATCTCCCAGATAACGGTCCAAGGTCGGCCGCAACAGCGAGTCTCCGCCCAGTCGACATCGACCGCCACCCGAGCGTAGGGGTCAAATCGGCGCGGGGCAAAAGCCGACCGTCATCACCGGTGGATCCCGGTCACATCCGCATCGTGCCCGTCTCGAGGAAGCGTTGGTGCCACGACAGCGCTTCGCCCGGCAGCATCGGCGTCTGCTGGCCGTAAGAGCCCAGCCGGGCGCGGCGGTAATAGTCGGCGAGCGCGGGGCGATAAGCGGGATGCGCGCAATTCTCGATGATCAGCTGCGCGCGCTGCTTCGGGCTCAGCCCGCGCAGATCGGCGAGGCCTTGCTCGGTGACGAGCACTTGGACGTCCTGGCTGATATGATCGACATGGCTCGCCTGCGGCACGATCGCCGAGATCGCGCCGCCCTTGGCGGTCGACGGCGTCATGAAGATCGAGACATAGGCATTGCGCGCGAAATCGCCCGAGCCGCCGATCCCGTTCTGGATCCGCGATCCCATAATGTGCGTCGAATTGACGTTGCCGTAGATGTCCGCCTCGATCAGCCCATTCATCGCGAGGCAGCCGAGCCGGCGGATCAGCTCGGGATGGTTGCTGATCTCCTGCGGGCGCAAGATCATCTTGTCGCGATACGCGCGCAGATCGGCATTGAGCCGCGCCGCCGCCTCCGGACTGAGCGAGAAGGCGGTCGCCGACGCCATCAGCAGTTTCCCCGAATCGAGCAAGTCGAGCATGCCGTCCTGGATCACCTCGGTGTACGACGTCATCGCCTCGAACGGTCCAGCGACGAGCCCGCTCAGCACCGCATTGGCGGTGTTGCCGACCCCCGACTGCAACGGCAGCAGCGACGCCGGCAACCGCCCGCGCGCGACTTCATGGCGGAAGAACTCGATCAAATGCCCGGCGATCGCTTCGGCTGCGGCATCGGGTGCTGCGAACGGCAAGTTGCGATCGGGCGCGTCGGTCTCGACGATCGCGACGATCTTGGCGGGATCGACGCGGTAATAGGCCTCGCCGATCCGGTCGTCGGGGCGGACGAGCGGGATCGGCACGCGGTGCGGCGGCAGCGCGGTGCCGTAATAGATATCGTGCATTCCCTCGAGCGCGGGGTTCTGCCAGCGATTCACCTCGAGGATGATCTGGTCGGCGCGGTCGAGCCAGGTCTTGTTGTTGCCGACCGACGACGACGGAATCAGCGATCCGTCGTCGCGAATGCCCACGATTTCGATCACGGCGGTGTCGAGCGGCCCGAGAAAGCCCTGCCACGCCATCGGCGCGACTTGGCTCAGATGCATGTCGAAATAGTCCATCTCGCCACGGTTGATCTTCTCGCGTGCGATCGGATCGGAATTGTACGGCAGGCGAAACTCGATCCCGTCGGCCTTCGCAAGCGCGCCATCGAGCTCGGGCCCGGTCGACGCCCCCGTCCACACGCGGACCCGGAACGGATTCCCGAGCGCGTGCTCGGCCTCGATCCGCGCGGCGAGCGCTAGCGGAACTGCCTTTGGATAGCCCGATCCAGTAAAGCCACTCAGCCCGACCGTGCTGCCCGGTGCGATCAGCGCTGCGGCCGCCTCGGCCCCCATGACGCGGTCGCGCAAATGCGCGCTGATTTTCGAAGGCATGAACTTCCTCTTGGCCGTTACAATCCGGGGCGTGCGCAGCGTGCGGTCAAGCCTGTACCGCGGCGTGACCGATCGAGCGGCTCACCAGCAACAACGCGCCGTCGCCAGGATAAGGGGCAACCGTGAAGCCCATGTCGCGCTCGACCTCGATCGCGGCGTGATTATCGCGGCTCTCGATCGCCTCGAGCACCTTGACGCCCTTGGTGTCGGCGACCGCGGCGATATGCGCGAGCAGCGTCCAGCCGATGCCGTGCTGCTTGAAATCCTTGCGGAGCGCGATAGCGACTTCGCCGCGCTCGAACCCCGGGTCGCAGGCGAGCATCGCGGTCGCGATCATCGTCGCTCCGTCATGCGTGAACGCGAGGTAATTCTCGGTCCAGCGATGATCGACGTGCGTGAGAGCGGTGATCTGTGCCGGCGCGACTTCGTTCATTCCGGTGAGAAAGCGAAACCGCAGATCCTCACGCGTCACGTGCGTAAAGAACTCGGCGACGGTGCCATCGTCCTCGGGCCGCGCCGGGCGCACGTGAAAGGTAAATCCGCTGCGCGTGGTGAGTGTCTGGCTCGGCTGATGCATCGAAGGCCCTTCCGCTTGGCAAACGAAACCCGATTCCGAGCTTCACAAGAGCGCCTCATGCGCTGCGAAGGTCGGGCTGGCTGCTGATGAAACTACGTAGATCGGGCCAGACGCAGCGTCATGCCGCCAACACCGCTGCGACCGGACGACGCAGCGCATAGGGCAACGCGGGCCCACGCCCGAAGCGCAGGACGAGATCGGGCCGCATGCCCGGCGCGCCGATCACCGCGGCAAGCTCGGGTCGCAAACCGGCGACCTCGACCGGCTGATTGACGAACGCGCATTTGATGCCGAGCGCGGTCGCTTGGAGCGCGAACCGCTGGCACGCCCGACCGACGCGCACCCAATGGTCGGGATCCGCCTTTGCCCCAAGGAAGATCGCCACGCCGGCCGAAGAGTCGAGCTGGCGCGCATATCGGTCGTTTTCCGAGCGGGCGGTAACGAAGCGATCGAACAGCGCCGGCCCGGCCCAACTCGGCAGCGCTGAGTTACCGCTCGCCGCGCTGAACAGGCCGTCGCGTGTCCGCAGCGCCGCGTGCGGATTGTAGCGCAGCCACTGCTTGAGTTCGCGCACGAAAGCCGGGTCGGCCATCTGCCTAGAGTTGCCGTCGATGACCATGTCGCGCACGATCGCCCTATCGCGGCGTTCGGTCATCAGGATCAGCTCGACCCCGGGCACCGCTGCCGCGATCGCCAGGTCGCGGAGCTCGGCGGTGGGCAGCGATCGCCCGTCATAGCGGCCACGCGTCGATTGCCGCTTGGGGATCGCCCAGAACAACGGATCATCGACGGGCGGGCCGGGGCGAAACGCAAAGCCGATCGTCCCGCCATCGTCGGGCGCAAACACCGCCGCCCCGCGATGCCCCGACGCAGCCGCCGCCAGCACGAGGTTTTCGGTCGCGCATCCCAGGCTGACGAAAAGATGGTGATCGTCGGGATCGACCACCGGGGTACGCCGGCTGAAGTCGGGGAGCACGTCGATCCGGTTCGTGCCGAGGCGGAAGCGCCACGGCTGCGTATTATGGCCGTTGGGGGCAAGCGTCGCGAAGCGGACGAGCTCGGCCAGCGCCGGGTTGCCGCCAAGCGGAATACGCGCGGCGGCAGCTGCCGCATCATACGCGGTCATCGAGGACAGGTCTTGAAGGCCGGCCCAGCCAGCCCCCACGACGCCGAGCGCGGCTGCCCCGCCCCCGATCAGAAGATTTCGGCGGTTCATCCCAGACCCTTCCGATCGGTGCGAGACGGGCTCAGGCGTCGGCCGGCGTGAAGTCGAGCACGACGCGTGACGGCACGTCGCCGCGCTCGAGCCGCTCGAACACGCTGTTGATCGCCGCCAACGGCTGCAGCTCGATGTCGGCCTTGACCTTGCCATCGGCGGCGAATTGGAGGCACTCGGCCATATCCTTGCGCGTGCCGACGAACGATCCCCGCACGGTGATGCAATTCGCCACGACATCGAACAACGGCACGGGGAACTCGCCCGGCGGCAGGCCGACGAGCACGCAGGTCCCGCGCTTGCGCGTCATCGCGACGCCTTGCTTGAACGCGGCGAGCGAGGGCGCGGTGATCAGCACGCCGTGCGCCCCGCCGCCGGACTTCTCCTTGAGTATTTCGGCGGGACTATGCGTCTTTGCGTTGATGACGAGATCGGCGCCGAGCCGCGTCGCGTGGGCGAGCTTGCCGTCGTCGATGTCGATCCCGGCGACGTTCAAACCCATCGCCTTGGCATATTGGATCGCGAGATGGCCAAGCCCGCCACACCCCGAAATCGCGACCCATTCGCCCGGCCGCGCCTGCGTTTCCTTGATGCCCTTATACGTCGTGATGCCAGCACAGATCAGCGGCGCGGCCTCGACCGCGCTCAGCCCGACAGGGATGTGCGCGACATAATCGGGGTCGGCGAGCATATATTCGGCGAAGCCGCCATTTTGCGTGTAGCCGCCGAACTTGGCCTCGCCGCACACCGTCTCCCACGCCGACAGGCAATATTCGCAATGTCCGCATGCCGAATAGAGCCACGGCACGCCGACGCGGTCACCCTCCTTGACGCGGGTCACTCCGGCGCCGAGCGCGACGACGATGCCGATCGCCTCATGCCCGGGGATGAAAGGCGGGTTGGGCTTGACCGGCCAGTCGCCCTTCGCGGCGTGGAGATCGGTATGGCAGACCCCGCACGCCTCGGTCTTGACGAGGATCTGCCCGGGACCTGGCGTCGGGATCGCAACCTCCTGGAGCGCCAACGGCTGTCCGAATGCGGTCACGACTGCGGCGTGCATTGTCTTGGCCATGAGCAGGCTCCTTCCGGGGGAAATGCGAGAATCGTTTCGACCTGACACGCGCGCGACACGCTGACAGCGGTGCCGCGACACGGCCGCCTGCACGAGCGCTCTGGCCTCTCTTCCCTAGAAGTCGCGGCCCGCGTTTGGGCAGACTCGGAAAATACGCATAGCTCCGACCGGCAACTGCCTTGCGCCGGTCAGCCTGAGCGCTAGGTTCACAGCGCCTCCCGCCAAGGACCCCTGCATGCGCGCTGTCTTCGCTGTTCTCCTGTCTGCCACCATCCTGACGAGCGGCGCGCACGCGGCCGCCCCCACCGCCGCGGCGTCGGCCGATGCCGCGCTAGAGCTCGCCAAGAAGGCAATCGCGCTGCGCTCGGTAAAGGGCCCGGGCAACCAGACCCCGCAAGTCGCCGCACTCTACAAGGCGGCGCTCGTCGCGGGCGGTTTTGCCGATGCCGATGTCGAGATCGTGCCCGTCGACGACACCGCCTATCTGATCGGCACGTGGCGCGGCAGCGACCCGACGCTCAAGCCGATGGTGATTTCGGGGCACATGGACGTCGTCGAGGCCAAGCCCGCCGACTGGAAGCGCGATCCGTTCACCCCCGTGGTCGAGAACGGCTATCTCTACGGCCGCGGCGCAACCGACATGAAGCTCGACGGGACGATCGCGATCACCGCGCTCACCGACCTGCGGCGCAGCGGCTACAACCCCAAACGGACGATCGTCATCGAATTCTCGGGTGACGAGGAAACCGCGATGAAGACCTCGACGCTGATCGCCGAGCGGCTCAAGGACGCCAATATCGTGCTCAACGTCGATGGCGGCGGCGGTGTGCTCGACGAGGCGACCGGCAAGCCCAAATATTGGACGTGGAACGGCGCGGAGAAGACCTATGCCGATTTCCGGCTGACCGTCACCAACCCCGGCGGCCACTCGTCGATGCCGCGCCCGGTCAACGCGATCGTCGAGCTTTCGAAAGCGCTCGGGAAGGTCGGCGCGTATCAGTTCAAGCCCGAACTGAGCCCGCTGACGCGCGAGGCGCTGACCAAGGCCGCGCCATTCGAGGAGCCCGCGATCGGTGCCGCGCTGAAAGCGTTCGTCGCCGACCCGACCGACAAGGCCGCGATCGCGACGCTGACCGCCAATCCCGCGACCGTCGGCAAGATCGGCACGACCTGCGTCCCGACGCTCGTCAACGGCGGACACGCCGAGAACGCGCTCCCACAGCGCGCGACCGCCAATATCAACTGCCGGATCTTCCCCGGCCACAAGCCAGCCGACATCATGGCCGAGCTCGGCCGCGTGATCGCCGACCCGTCGTTGACGATCGCCGATGTCAGCGAAGGCTCGGTCGCGAACGACGCATCGCCGATGCGCCCCGATTTCATCGCCGCGATCACCCGCGCGATGGGCCAGGTCTATCCGGGCGTGCCCGTCTTCCCGGCGATGGCCTCGGGCGCGAGCGACAGCATGTGGTTCCGCTCGCACCACGTCGCGAGCTATGGCGCGAGCCCGACCTTCATCAAGCCGTCGGACGATTTCAGCCACGGCCTCGACGAGCGCACGCCGATCGCGACGATCGAACCGGGGATTCGCTACTACAAGCTGCTGTTTACCGATCTGTCGAAGTAACCGCGGCAAACGCGCTTGATGCGCCCCGGTCTTGCCCGGGGCGCACGCCGATCCTACGATCGGCGCACCCGCAATCGGAGCTCAGCATGGCGCCGTGTCCCCCCGATCCTGATGCCGACTGGAGCTTGCCCGGCTGGCTCTATACCGATCCCGAATATCATGCGGTCGAGGTCGAGCGTGTGCTGCGGCCGTCGTGGCAAATCGTCTGCCACCAGAACCAGATCGCCAACGCCGGCGATTTCCACACGATCGACTATCTCGGCGAGAGCGTCGTCGTCGTGCGCGGCGATGACGGTGCGCTGCGCGCCTTCGCCAATGTCTGCCGCCATCGCGCGATGCGGCTCGTCGAGGGGCCGACGGGATGTGCGCGCAAGTTCGTCTGCCCGTATCACGCCTGGAGCTACGAGACCGACGGCCGTCTGTCGGGCGTGCCGATGCGCCGCGATTATCCCGCGCTCGAGCTCGAGGCGCACGGCCTCGCCCCGGTCGAGCTCGAGATCTGGCGCGGCTTCGTGTTCGTCCGGCTCGAAGGCGATGGTCCGTCGGTCGCCGCGATGATGGCGCCGTACGATGCCGAGATCGCGCCGTATCGCCTCGAGGCGATGGAGGAGCTCTCGCCCGTCCGGCTGCGCGAGCGCGCGGTCAATTGGAAGAACGTCGGCGACAATTATTCGGACAATCTGCACATCCCGGTCGCGCATGACGGGCTGAGCCGGCTGTTCGGCAAGAGCTATGCGATCGAGGCGGCGCCGTTCGTCGACAAGATGTCGGGCCAGATCGTCGACCGCGCCTCGGACAATCGCTGGGAGCGGTTCTACCAGACGCATCTGCCGCACGTCGATCATCTGCCCGAGGCCAACCAGCGGCTATGGCTCTACTTCAAGCTGTGGCCCAACATGGCGTTCGATCTCTACGCCGACCAGATCGACTTCATGCAATGGCTCCCACTGACGCCGACCACCAGCGTGCTGCGCGAAATGGCGTTCGCGCTGCCCGATGACCGGCGCGAGATGAAGCTCGTGCGCTATGCCAATTGGCGGATCAACCGCGTCGTCAATGCCGAGGACACGTGGCTGATCGAGCGCGTCCAGCGAGGGATGGCGTCGCGCAGCTACACCGCAGGGCCGATCGGGCGGAGCGAGGTGTGCCTTCGCAGCTTCGCGCGGAAGATCCGCGAGCGGATCCCCGAGGCGCGATTGCACCGTGCGCCCGCGCCGGGATGGTCGCGGGGGTAGTGCGCTGCGGGTTTCCTCTCCCGCTCGCGGGAGAGGAAACGCAGACTTGGTCCGCCTTCTTCAGGCGGGCCTAGTCGAAGTCGGTGAGGGTCTTCTTCTTTCGGTCGTTGAAGAAGAAGAAGGTGACCCTCCCCCACCCCTCCCGCGAAGGCGGGAGGGGGTAAGAATTAGGAAGGCGGGAGCAAGTATGACCAAACGCTACGACGCGCTCATCATCGGCGGTGGCCATAACGGCCTCGTCTGCGCCTTCTACCTCGCGCGCGCCGGGCTCAAGGTCCGCGTCCTCGAACGCCGCCATGTCGTCGGCGGGGCGGCGGTGACCGAGGAATTCCACCCCGGCTTCCGCAACTCGACCGCGAGCTACACCGTCAGCCTGCTGCGCCCCAAGGTCATCGCCGACATGAAGCTGCACGACCGCGGCTTTCGCATCATCGAACGGACGATCAGCAACTTCTTCCCCTTCCCCGACACCTATCTCACGCTCGGCGGCGGCACCGCGCGCACGCAAGCGCAGTTCGCGCGCTTCAGCCAGAGGGATGCCGACGCCTACCCGGCCTATGACGCCGCGCTCGAAAAGGTCGCGCAAGTGCTCCGCGATCTCGCGCTCAAGACCCCGCCCAATGTCGGCGGAGGTTTACGCGCGCTGCTCGCGGGTGCGGCGCAGGGCTGGCCCGTCGCCAAGATGGGGATCGAGCAGCAACGCGATCTGCTCGACATCTTCACCAAATCGGCGCGCGATTTCCTCGGCGGCTGGTTCGAGGACGACCATGTCCAGTCGGCCTTCGCCTTCGACGCGGTGGTGGGCAATTATGCCGGCGTCTCGACCCCGGGCAGCGCCTATGTCCTGCTCCACCACGTCTTCGGCGAGGTGAACGGCAAATACGGCGCCTGGGGCCATTCGGTCGGCGGAATGGGGGCGATCACGCAGGCAATGGCGCACGCCTGCCTCGAAGCGGGTGTCGAGATCAGCCTCGACGCACCCGTCGCCAAGCTGCTGACCGAAGGTGGCAAAGTCGCGGGCGTCCGCCTCGAATCGGGCGAAGAGATTGCTGCCAAGATCGTCGCAGCCAATGTCGGCCCGGCCTTGCTCTATCGCCAGATGGTCGATTCCTCCGATCTACCGGCCGACTTCAACCGCCGGATCGCCGGCTTCAAGACCGGCAGCGGCACCTTCCGCATGAACGTCGCTTTATCCGAACTGCCCGATTTCAGCGTGCTGCGCGGGACGGACAAGGCCGAGCATCATACCGCCGGGATCATCATCGCGCCCGGCATGGATTACATGGACCAGGCGTTCATCGACGCGCAGCAATATGGCTGGTCGAAACAGCCGATCGTCGAGATGAAGCTGCCGACGACGGTCGACGACAGCCTCGCGCCGCCCGGACAGCACATCGCCAGCCTGTTCTGCCAGCAATTCGCGCCGACGCTGCCAGATGGCCGCTCGTGGGACGATGCGCGTGAGGAGGTCGCCGATCTGATCATCGACACCGTCACCGCGCACGCCCCCAACTTCAAGGCGAGCGTGATCGCGCGCCAGATCCATTCGCCGCTCGATCTCGAGCGCAAGTTCGGGCTGGTCGGCGGCGACATCTTCCACGGGGCGATGGGCCTCGATCAGCTTTGGGCGGCACGGCCTGTGCTCGGCCACGGCGACTATCGCGGGCCGATCAAGGGGCTCTATATGTGCGGATCGGGCACGCATCCCGGCGGCGGCGTGACCGGCGCGCCGGGGCACAATGCGGCACACGAGATCCTGCGCGATCGCAGCCTAGTCGGGCGCGTCTTCGGATAGCGCCGCGCGATAGCGCAGCAGATACAGCGGGATCGCGGTCAGCATCAGCCCGACGCTCAGGCAGATCGCCTCGATCCCCGCGCCCCACATCGCCCACGCGGCAAAGGCCAGCCCCAGCGCCGCCGCGACGGGCGCGATCCGCAGGATCAGCGCGGTGAGGCACGCGCCGACATAGAGCCAGATCGTCGCCGCCGCGGTCAGCCGCAGCATGAAGTCGAGCAGCCCGCCGAGCGACCGCGTCGCGTTCGACAGCACCAGCAAACTGGCGAGCGTGCTCGACACGAGCAGGATTGCAACCGGCACGTCGCGCGTGCTGGTCGCCCCGATCCAGCGCGGCAGCAGCCCGGCGCGCGCCATGCCGAGCGGCACCTCGCCCTGCACCAGCGTCCAGCCGTTGAGCGCGCCGATCGCCGCGATCGCGGCGAAGCCTGCGGTCGCAAGCCCTGCCCAAGGCCCCCAGAAGGTCGAGACGAACAGCGCGAACGGTGCCTGCGCATTGGCGACAGCCGCGCTCGGCAACGCGAAGATGATGCCGGTGCAGACGATGAGATACAGCACCCCCGTCAGCGCGAGCCCGAACAGCATCGCGCGCACGACATTGCGCGCCGGGTCGCGCACCCGCTCGGCAGCGACGCTCGCCGCTTCGAACCCGACGATCGCGTAAAAGGCGAAGGTCAGCGCCGGCGTCAGACCGCCCAATGCGAAATCCGCATAGGGCCCGGCCGAATGCCCCACCCCGCCCCGCCACGCGATCCCCGCGAGGATCAGGACAATCGCACCAAGCGGGACGAGCTTGATCACCGTCGTGCCGACTTGGAACGCCCCCGCCAGCCGCGCACCGCCGAGGTTGAGCACCGTCAGCAGCCAAATCAGCACCGTCGCCGACACCGCCTGGGCAAGCGCCGTCGCGCCGATCATCGGAACGAATTGCGCGAGATAGCGCACTGCGGTCAGTGCGATCACCGCATTGGCGGACCAGATACCGATCCAATAGCTCCACCCGACGAGCACGCCGCACAGCGGGCCCAGCCCGGCGCCGCACATCGCGACCACTCCCGTCGCTTCGGGCATCGCCGCCGTCAGCCTTGCGAGCACCCAGGCGATCAACATCGCGCCGCTGACCCCCACGATCCACGCCACGATGCTCGTCCAGCCATAAGGGGCAAGTTGTGCGGGCAGGACGAAGATGCCCGAGCCAATCATCCCGCCGACCACCAGCGCGGTCGCGGTCCAGAATCCGAACGGGCGGTGCGACTCCGACTCGATGCGGCAGCTCCCTTCGCCAGCAAATGGAGCACGCTGCGCAGCGCTATGCCAGAGCGATTTCCGTCGCCGCGAATTCCGCGCTGCTAGCGGTGACAGGGCTCGGCTGCAGAGACGCCCGCGAGCAAAGCGGTACGCTGGATACGGAAATCCTCGCCGCCACGCGTGCTCGGCTGCGCGCCAACGCCGAGCCCGTTCCACAAAGCGGCGTTGAAAGCATCGGTATCGAGGCGATCCTCGGTCGCAAAATTCTGTCCTCGCATCGCAGCGGCCCAATAAGCGGCGTCGTGCGGGGCACATCCGGCGGCCACCGGTGCCGCCACGAAGCGATCCCGCGGGATCGGCAATTGCGTCGCGCGCAGCACGTCGGCGGCAACGGCGTGGTAGCGCCAGTCCGTCATCGCCGGATCGAACACATCGGCCATCGGCACCGCGAGCGCATCGTTCAACCCGAGCGGCGCCAGGCCGAGCACCGCCTCGATCGTCCGCAACAGGCTGACGGTGGTATAGCGCGTCGAGACCAGGGCGTTGTGGCGCACCATCGGCCCGACGATGAACGCCACGCTGCGCCGGGCATCGACATGGTCGGCACCGTTCTGCGCATCATCCTCGATCACGAAGACCAGGGTGGAATCACGCGCGCGGCTTTGCGCGATCGTCTCGACGACTTGGCCGAGCGCATAGTCATTGTCCGCCATTTGCGTCTCGACGGTGTTCACCCCGTCGATCGCATCGCTGAAATCGCCGAAATGATCGTGGCTGAGCCGCAGCAGCGTGAGCGCGGGGACCGCGTCCTTCGCGTCCGCCACGGCGAATTCGCGCTGCCATTCGAGCATGCGCCAATAATCGGGCATCTTCTGGTCGAAGCCGCGGAAATACGGGTCGCTGCGCGAGGCCAGCAAGCGGTCGCCCGGCGTGTAGATCCGCGTCCCTGTCTTCGCCGGTTCGCGCTCGAGCGGAATGAAGCCGGGCTTGCCGAGATCGTAGACCGAAGCGTCCGAAAATCCGTAATTGCGAACGCTCAGCCCGGCACGGATCGCGGCATTCCACAGGAAACCCTGGCCCGTTTCGTCGTCACGATCGCCATCGGGCGCAGTCAGCAGCGCTGGCCCGGGCAGCAGATCGGGATCGGTCGAGAGCGCCGGATTCGTCGCGTGCCGCTCGGCGGGCGTCTGAGCTGTGTAGATGAAGCGATCGGCCTCCTCCGCCTCATACGCCAGCCCGCGCCCGGCATAATTGACCGGCGCGGTCTTCTCGAGGAGGTCTGGCACGCGCGCCGCGGTCGACCAGGTCCAGCCGGTGCTCGACTGCTCGCCGCTGTCGTAGAAATTGTCGAGCGTGACGAAGTCGCGCGCGAGGCGGTGATGATTGGGCGACAGCCGCTCGCCAAGGATCGCGAGCCGCGGATCACCATTTCCGACCGCGAGATCGCCGAGCACTTGGTCGTAGGTCCGGTTTTCCTTGATGATGAAGACGACGTGCTTGATCCGCGCGCGCACCGCCGCCATCGTCACGTTCGCGGCCGCGCGCGCCTGCGTTGCGGTCAGCCCGATATTGTCGGCGACTTGCAGCGTGGTGCGCACCAACGCAGCAGGCTTCGGCAGCGCGAACTGCAGCAGCCCGGCCTTTTCGAGCTGGAAGATATATTGGTTGGCAGCGCCGCATGCATTGGGCTGGCCGCGATAGATAGCGAGCTTCGGCGCGCAGCCGAGCGGGTTCGGCCCCGGCGGGCTCTTGCGATTGACGACGAATACGCGACCGCCATCGCGGCTCACTGCGACCGCGCTGGGATACCAGCCCGTCGGCACGAGCCCGTCGACGCTCGCGCCGTCGGCGCGCGGCGTAACCAAGGCGACCGCGTTGATTCCGCCCATCGTCACGAGCAAGCGGTGATCGGGGAGCAGCGCCAGCGCATTGGCGTTGAGCCCCTTGGCGACCGGTGCCGCGCCGAGTGCGTCCGGCAGCCCGAGCCGCGACTCGGCGGCGAGACGGCCGGTCTTGAGCTCGATGATCGCCAGCCGGTCGGCATTGTCCTCGGTCGCGTAGAGCCGGCCGAGGCGTGGATCGACCAGCAGTGCGGTCGGCGCACCGAGCGTCGCCACGCGGCCTGTCACACGGACCGCATCGCCGATGATCTCCAGCGCGACGAGTTGCCGATCGCGTGGTGCCGACACCCAGGCATGCGTCGCATCGGTCCAGACGATCGCAAACGGGTTCTCGCCGCCCGGAACGCCGGCTTTCGCGGGATCGATCTTGCCAGGCCGCAGATCGCGCTCGGCGATCACCTTGCCCGCCGCCAGGTCGATCAGGCTGATTGAATCATTGTAGTAATTTGCGACCAGCGCGCGTCGCCCATCGGGGCTGACCGCAAGTCCTGCCGCCTGCGGCTTGACCTCGGCACCGTTTCCGCTCGCATGCCCCAGCGCGATCGGCGCGCGCGTCTCGGCGAAAAGGCTCCCGTGCGCCTCGAACCGATGGACGACATCGTCGACTCCACCCCCGACGACGAAACCGCGGCCGTCGGGCTGCCACGCGATCCCCGAATAGCTGTTCGGCACCCGCGTCGTCTGAAGCAACCGACCGCCGCGCGCGTCGATCGCGTAGCGAAAGACATATTGCGTCGACTGCGCGGGGAGCCGTTTGCCATCGCTGCCGTTGAACAGATTGAACCCGCTGGTCAGCACCAGCATCTCGCGCCCGTCGGGGCTGACCGCAATCGCTGCGGCGCCATCGGCGACATACTCGGGGTGCGGCGCGATGCGCGTCGTCAGCGGTTCGAATCGTGCGCCTGGTGCTGCCAGCGGAGTTAGCCGCTGCCCGGTCGGCAGCGCGACGCCTGGCTCGGAATAGTCGCGTGCCGCAACCGACGCGGTGATCGCGAGCAAGCCACCAAACAGAAACGCTTTGTGCATGATACCCATCCCGAAGCCGTAGCGCGGGCTTACGACATTTTGGCGACACAGCCCATGGAGCGTTCGCCCTGTATAGCGACGACCCGCCGCCCGCCGTGCGTTCGCCGGGCCCCTTCGTACGGGAAAACCCCAATATCTGCTGCGGTGCGAAATCGGGTGAAGCCGGGCGACCGCTGCTGTGCGGCGTTAACGGAGATTGACCATGGATCCAGGTGTCGTCGACCTGTCGCGGCTGCAATTTGCCCTGACCGCGCTGTACCACTTCCTGTTCGTGCCGCTGACGCTCGGCCTGAGCTTCATGCTGGTGATCATGGAGGCGGTCTATGTGATGACCGACCGGCCGATCTGGCGCGTCATCACGCGCTTCTGGAGCAAATTGTTCGCGATCAACTTCGTGCTCGGCGTCGCCACCGGGCTGACGATGGAGTTCCAGTTCGGCACCAACTGGTCGTATTTCTCGCATTATGTCGGCGACATCTTCGGCGCGCCGCTCGCGATCGAAGGGCTGATGGCGTTCTTCCTCGAAGCGACCTTTGTCGGGCTGATGTTCTTCGGCTGGAACAAGATGTCCAAGCTCGCGCATCTCGGCGTCACCTTCATGGTCGCGCTCGGTACGAATTTGTCGGCTTTGTGGATCCTCGTCGCCAATGGCTGGATGCAGAACCCCGCGGGCGCGACCTTCAACCCTGAAACGATGCGGATGGAAATCAGCGATTTCGGCACGGTGCTGTTCAACCCGATCGCGCAGGCCAAGTTCGTCCATACCGTGAGCGCTGGCTATGTCTGCGCGGCGGTGTTCGTACTCGGCATTTCGGCGCTCTTTCTGCTGCGCGGCAAATATGTCGGCGTGGCGAAACGCTCGATGGCGGTCGCCGCGGCGTTCGGCCTCGCTTCATCGCTATCGGTCGTCGTGCTCGGCGACGAGAGCGGTTACGCGCTCACCGACAACCAGAAGATGAAGCTCGCCGCGATCGAGGCGGCGTGGCACACCGCCCCCGCCCCCGCCGGCATCACGCTGATCGGCATCCCCGATGTCGCCGCGCGAACGACGCACTACGCCGTCGAAGTGCCGTGGGTGCTCGGGCTGATCGCCACGCGCAGCCTCGACACCGAAGTCACCGGCATGTCCGAGCTGGTGCTGAAGGCGCAGGAGCGGATCACATCGGGCGTGGTCGCATACGACGCCGTGCAGAAGCTCAAGACCGACCCGACCAATGTTCGCGAACGCGCACGGTTCGAGCTCCACAAGCGCGATCTCGGCTATGCCTTGCTGCTCAAGGCGCACGTCGCCGATCCGCGCCTGGCGAGCCCCAAGCTGATTGCGGTGACTGCGTGGGACGTCGTCCCGAACGTCCCGCTGATGTTCTGGAGCTTCCGCGCGATGGCGTTCATCGGCTTCTACATGATCGCGCTGTTCGCGACCGCGTTCGTGCTGGCGAGCCTGCGCCGTCACGACAGCACGCGCTGGTTCCTGCGGATCGCGCTCTATTCGATCCCGCTGCCGTGGATCGCGATCGAGCTCGGCTGGATGCTCGCCGAGATCGGGCGTCAGCCCTGGGCGATCGAAGGCGTGTTGCCGACCTTCCTCGCCACCTCGACGCTGAGCGTCGCGGCGTTGTGGACGACGATCATCGGCTTCACCGTGCTCTACGGCGCGCTCGCGGTGATCGAAGTCCGCTTGATGATCGCGGCGATCCGCAAGGGCCCGTTCGAGCATGTCGACGATCCCGTGCCCGACCAGAGCGATACCGTCGTGGTTCCCATTCTCCCCGTCGCCGCCTGAACCGAAAGGACGGACAATGTTCGACTATGAAACGCTGCGCGTGATCTGGTGGGCGCTGCTCGGCGTGCTGCTGATCGGCTTTGCGGTCACGGACGGCTTCGATCTCGGCGTCGCCAGCCTGCTCCCGTTCGTCGCGCGCAACGATGCCGAGCGGCGGATGGTGATCAATTCGGTCGGCCCGACCTGGGAGGGCAACCAAGTGTGGTTCATCACCGGCGGCGGCGCGATCTTCGCGGCGTGGCCGTTCGTCTATGCGGTCAGCTTCTCGGGTTTCTACCTCGCGATGTTCCTGCTGCTCGCCGCGCTGATCCTGCGCCCGGTCGGCTTCAAATATCGCTCGAAGCGCCCCGACGCGGCGTGGCGCAGCCGGTGGGACTGGGCGTTGTTCGTCGGCGGGTTCGTCCCTGCCCTCGTGTTTGGCGTCGCTGTCGGCAATGTCCTGCTCGGGGCGCCGTTCCGGCTCGATAGCGACTTGCGGTCGTTCTACGAAGGCGGCTTGCTCGGCCTGTTCACGCCGTTCGCCTTGCTGTGCGGGCTGCTCTCGGTCGCAATGCTCGCGCTCCACGGCGCGACGTGGCTGACCTTCAAGGTCGAGCATGGCGGCCCCGTCCATTGGCGCGCGCGCAGCTTCGGCGCGGTTGCCGCAATCCTGACGCTGCTGCTGTTTGCCGGGGGCGGATTGTACGTCGCGTTCGGCGACATCGGTTATCACATGCAGTCGGTGGCCGATCCGCTCGGCCAGTCGAACCCGCTGCGCACCACGACGCAGCATCTCGCGGGTGCCTGGATCGGCAATTACGCGCTGCATCGCTGGATGCTGATCGCGCCAGTGCTCGGCATCGGCGGCGCGGTGCTGGCGTTCGTCGGTATTACCGTGGGCGCCGAGAAGAGCTCGTTCGGCGGTTCGGCGCTGGCGATCACCGGGATCATCGCGACCGTCGGCCTGTCGATGTTCCCCTATATCCTGCCCTCGAGCATCGATCCGCATTCGAGTCTGACGGTGTGGAACGCCTCATCGACCCCGGCGACGCTCGGGCTCATGCTGTTCGTCACCGCGATCCTGCTGCCGATCGTGCTGCTCTACACGAGCTGGGCGTTCAAGGTGATGTGGGGCCGCGTCACCACCGCCGACGTCGCCACCAACCCCGATTTCTACTGATCCCGAAAGGACTAGACGATGTGGTATTTCACTTGGGTGTTGGGTCTCGGGCTCGCAGTCGGCTTCGGCATCCTCAACGGCATGTGGCATGAATTCCACCTGCCGGCCGACGATGAGGACGCTCCGCCGCCCGCGTGATCCACGCTTGCATACCAAAAGACCAAAGGCGATCCGAACGATCGGCAGCGGTCTGGCATAGACGGCGCTGTTCGCTGGCAGCAACGTCCAGGGCGGCGGGCTCGACTGAACGTCAGCCGTGGCTGAGCGCGAGCTGCTCTAACGGTGTTACGCGGGTTAAAGCGGGATGGGTGGCTCTGGCCCTCGGCCCGTCGCCGATGCGCTGTTCGGCGGCACGACGCGTGCGTTGCTCATGCACACCCTGCCTCCCGCTATTCCTCGCGCGCTGAGTCCGGGCGCACCTTACGCCACGCTTCTGACGCGATCCCGGCCCGAGCGCTTGGCATCGTACAAGGCGCTGTCGGCGCGAAGCATCGCCGATTTGAGCGACGCGTAGTCGCGCACGACCGCGAGCCCGCACGAAAAGGTCAGCGCGTCGCCGCCGCGATGGCCGATTTCGTCGCGATGGAGCGAGGCGCGCAGCCGTTCGACGATCTCGGTCGCTTCGTCGAGCGCGGTGTCGGGCAGCAGGATCGCAAATTCCTCGCCGCCCCAGCGCGCGGGAAGATCCGATCGGCGCAATTCGGTCTGCAGCCGCTTGGCGAACTCGACCAGGACACGGTCGCCCTCGTCATGACCATGACGATCATTGACCGCCTTGAAATGATCGAGGTCGAGCACCGCGACCACAGAATTGCGGTCGTCGCGCAACACCGGTGCGATCGCGTCCATGAAACCTCGGCGATTGCGCAGCCCGGTCAACACGTCCTTTTCGGCGGCATCGGCCAGCCGCTCGACGCGCGCATGGGTTTCCGCCGAAGCGCGCGCGACCGAGGCGAGCAAGGCCCCTACCAGATCATCGCCGCCCGTCGGTACCGGCGGGACGGGCTCGCCGCGTTGCAACGACTGCAGCAAATCGATCGCGTGCGCCACCGGCGCGAGCAGCCCGCGCAGCGCGACGATCGCGGTGACCGTTCCGACCAGCGTCGCGACGAGCAATGCTGCGAACAACCGCCAATCCCACCGCGCCAGCGCCAACTCGCTCACGCAGAAGACGATGATCGGCAAATGCACCGCGCCAAAGCAGATGCTGAACATGCGGAACTGGAAATTACGCGGAAACAGAAACCGCGTGGCTTGATAAAAACGCATGCCTATACTCCGGCAACCTCACCCATGATCGGCGCTATTGGATCGCGGTTTCTGAATCGTTAATCCCCAATACCGGGCCGCCCTCATCAGCGGCCACGCCGGAATAGCGGTGGTCGATCAGTAAACCACCACGCTGCGGATGCTTTCGCCGGCGTGCATCAGCTCGAAGCCCGTATTGATCTCCTCGAGGCTGAGGACGTGCGTGATCATCGGGTCGATCTCGATCTTGCCGTTCATGTACCAATCGACGATCTTCGGCACGTCGGTCCGCCCCTTCGCGCCGCCGAACGCGGTACCGCGCCAGTTGCGCCCGGTGACGAGCTGGAACGGGCGCGTGCTGATTTCCTTGCCCGCTTCGGCCACGCCGATGATGATCGACGTGCCCCACCCGCGGTGGCACGCCTCGAGCGCTTGCCGCATTACCGTCGTGTTGCCGGTGCAATCGAACGTATAGTCTGCCCCGCCATCGGTCAGCGCGACGAGATGCGCGACGAGATCGCCGACGTCCTTCGGATTGACGAAATGCGTCATGCCGAACCTGCGGCCCCATTCCTCGCGATCAGGGTTGATGTCGACCCCGACGATCATGTTCGCGCCCGCCATCCGCGCACCCTGCAGCACGTTCAGCCCGATCCCGCCGAGACCGAACACGATGATATTGTCGCCGACCTGGACCTTGGCGGTGTTGACCACAGCGCCGACGCCCGTCGTCACCCCGCAGCCGATGTAGCAGCTCGTCTTGAACGGCGCGTCCTCGCGGATCTTCGCGACCGCGATTTCGGGGAGCACGGTGAAGTTCGAGAAGGTCGAGCAGCCCATGTAGTGGAAGATCGTCTCGCCCTTGTACGAGAAGCGCGAGGTGCCGTCGGGCATCAGCCCCTTGCCTTGCGTCGCGCGGATCGCGGTGCACAGGTTGGTCTTGCCGCTGAGGCACGACTTACACTGGCGGCATTCGGGGGTGTAGAGCGGGATGACGTGATCGCCCGGCTTCACGCTCGTCACGCCCGGCCCGACTTCACGCACGATTCCGGCGCCTTCATGGCCGAGCACGCTCGGGAACAGCCCTTCGCTGTCGAGCCCGTCGAGCGTATAGGCATCGGTGTGGCAGATCCCGGTCGCCATGATCTCGACCAATACTTCGCCCGCCTTGGGGCCTTCGAGGTCGAGCTCGACGATCTCGAGCGGTTGCTTGGCGGCAAAGGCGACGGCGGCGCGGGTTTTCATGGGGCACTCCTCGAGACGGTCGCCAATCCCTTACGGCTACGCCCGGTTGCGTCAACCGCCCGACCGGTCAGAGGATCCCCCGCCGCGGCATGCCGCGCAGCACGAGCGCCACGCCCAAGGTCGCCACACCGAGCATCCCGATCACCCCCGGCACATCGCTGCCGAGTGCGATCATCGCGGTCGCGACGATCACCACCAGCACGGTGACGATCGAGTTGGCGATGTTGTTCGCCGCGATCACGCGCGAGCGTTCGGCCGCCGGCGTCGCGGTCGAGAGGATCGCGTAGAGCGGCACGATGAACATCCCGCCCGCGAACGAAATGCCCGCGAGCCCGATCAGGATGTGCCAGCTCCCGGCCGCGGCGAAGAAGTGCGCGATATCGAGCCCCGCCGCGCGCACCTGGAAACCGTGCGTCGACGCCCACAGGTCGATCATGCACCCGCCCATCACGGCCGCCGACAGCGGCACGTAACGCGCCGAGACCTCGCCCCGCAGCAAGCGGTTGACGGTCAGCGAGCCGATCGCGATCGCGGTCGAGAAGACGAGCAGGAACAGCGTCACCACCGCCTTCGATCCCCCGAGCGTACCACTGACGAGCGGCGCGAATTCGGAAACCAGCACCGCCCCTGCGGCAAAGAACCAGCTGATCCCGAGGATCGCCAGGACGACGAGCCGCTCGCGGCTCGCAGTGCGCAGGATGTCCGCGGTGCCGCGGAAGACGTTCCAGTCGATGCGGTGCTGCGTGCCCGACGGCGGTGCCGGCGGGATCGCAAGGCTCGCGGCGAACCCGACGCACGCGAGCCCGGTCGCGGCAAGCCCTGCCTCCCACGGCGCAAGCACGCCGGCGAGCAATTGCCCGCCGAGGATCGCGAGGAAGGTGCCCGCCTCGATCAGCCCGGTGCCGCCCATCATTTCATGATGGCCGAGATGCTGCGGCAGGATCGAATATTTGACCGGGCCGAAGATCGTCGAGTGCAGCCCCATCAAGAACAGGCAGACGAGCAGGGTCGCGATCGACCCGATCGCAAAGCCGACCAGAGCGACCGCCATGATCGCGATCTCGGCGGCCTTTATCCAGCGGATCAGGATGCGCTTGTCGATCGCATCGGCGGTTTGCCCGCCGATCGCCGAGAACAGGAAATAGGGTAGGATGAAGATGCCGGTCGAGACCGTCGCGAGCATCTCGCCGCTGAGACCCGTGCGATGCACCCCGAAATTGGCGAGGAACAGCAACCCGAACTTGAGCACATTGTCGTTGAACGCGCCGAGGAACTGGACGACGAACAGCGGCGCAAAGTGGCGCTTCGTGAGCAGCGAGAAATCGGGCGATGCCATCGCCCGCTTGTCGCCGCAGCGCGACCCGGGCGCAAGAGGCGCGCCCGGGCCGATCGCTATCTAAGCGTGCCCCGCGTCAGAGGAACAATTTGCGGATCGAAATGCGCACCGTGCGCCCGAGTGGATTGAGATAATCGGGCTGATAGGCGACCGGCGTCGTCCCGCTCGCATTGGTCACGCGCTGGCGCGTATCGAACAGATTGTCGACCGCCAGCGCGACGCGCATCCCGCGCATCCACGGGTGTGCCTTGACCAGATCGAGCCGCTGCCCGAGATCCCCGAACAACCGCACGCCGAGCGTACCGAGCGACGAGAAATGCAGATTCTGCGGGTTGCCGAGCGTTCCGCCGTTGACGTCGGTCGCGCTTTGCCAATTCGCCGACAGGCGCACGCCGAGGCCGTTGTTGCTGTATCCCGCCTGCCCCTCGAGCTCGTGGCGCGGTTGCCCGCCGTTCGAGCCGATCGCGTCGCCGTTCAAGAGGTCGAGCGCCGGGCCACCCCGCTGGACGAGCACGCGCTCGCTGAAGTGCCACGTGTGGTAGAGCGCGAACTGCAGCCGCCCGCCGCCGCCGCCACGGCCACCACCCCCGAAGCCGCCAAAGCCGCCGCGCCCGCCGCCGGGGCCGCCGGGACCACCAGGACCACCAGGACCACCTGGACCACCAGGTCCGCCGGCACCCCCGCCGCGCTCCGCTCGCGCTTGCGCGATCTGGCGTTGTACGCTGTCGGGAACCTTGATCCCGGCAAACGGGTTCGGCCCCGTCCCGGCGCGCCACGCTTCGATCTGTTTTTGCAGCTTCGACTTGAGCGCCATCGAGAAATTGATCCCCCAGCGCAGCTCGGAGCGGCTGCTCTGCGCGAAATTGATCGGTCGCGTGTCGAACTGCGTCAGCACCAGATCGCCATTGGCATCGCGCACGCGCGTGAAGCGCGACGGGAAGGCCGTTTCGATCGCAGCGGTCGCGGTCGGGAAGGCGGCGATCGGATTTTCGATCCGTGCGTCGATATACGTCGCGGTGAGCGACAGGTCCTTCGTGCTCCACGGCTTGATCGTCGCGCTGAGCTTGTAGGTGTGGCTGTTGCTCGCGATCAGATTGGGGTTGCCACCCGACACCGTCGTGACGCTCGCATTCTGCCCGAGCACATAGTCGAAAACCGGCACGTTGGGCGTGACGATCTGCGGATTGCCGAGCTGCGTCGCGCTCGGCGCGGTATCCTGCATCGTCGCCGATGCGATAATCCGCAGCGGCACGATTGGCGACCAGTTGAGCCCGTAGCCAAGCGTCGTCAGCGTCCCGAAATCGGAGAGGTGGTTGACCGCGACATTGCCGTTGACCGAGAGCGTGCCGATTGCCGCGAGGACGTCCTTCGCGCGGCTGGTCAGCGGCACGTCGACGTTGAGCTGGCCATTGACGATATTGCGTGTCACCGCGCCGGTCGAGGTCAGCCCGGCCCGATACGAGCGGCTATTGAAGCTGCTGATGTCGCCGCCGAGATGGACGCTCGTCGAAACCTCGCCCGCGGGCAGCTTGAAAATCGTGCCGTTGAGCAGAACGTCGAGCTTCCCCTCGTCGGAGGTCGAATAGCCACGCGTCGTCGCCCGCGTCCCGATCTGCGAGGCACCAAGCGCGCCGAACGGATTCGCGGTCGGGTCATTGGCCGCGAGCCGCGCGTTGAACGCGGTCGCGTCGAGCCCCGCATCGGTAAAAGTCTTCGATTCGGAATGGTCATAGGTGCCCGTCACCGACCATTGCCACGCCGTGCTGATCGCGCCGTTGAACGTCGTGCCGAGGTGCGCCGCGATCGCTGAAGTGCGTTGCTTGAGCGGCGAGAAGTCCCCTCCCAGCGTTCGACTGACCGTCACCGCGCTGGCCGAAAAGGGATTGCCCGCCGGAACGACGAGCGTCGTGCTTGGCAACCCTTGCAGTCCGGTCGTGTTGCTCGCCGAAAGCGTTCCGTTCAGCGTTCCCGAAACCGCGCCAAAGCTGCGCGCGTAGGTCGAGTTGGCGTTGAACGTGCGGCCCGAGGGCAGCAACGTGCGAAACGGCCGCTGGTCGGTCGGATCGGTCGCCACGGTGGTCGCGCCCGGAATCGTCGGACGGACAGTCGGGAGGATGCTGCGTTCGCTCTCGGTCAGCGCCTCGACCGGCTGATATTCGAGGTGGAGATTGACCCGCCCCTTATTGGCGATCTGGAGCAAGTCGAGTTCGCCCTGCGGCGCGTTTCGCCCGCCTTCGGTGGCGAGCTTGTCCGACAGCTCGACCGTCGCCGCGCGGAAGCGGCGGCGCAGGACGAAGTTCACCACCTTCTGGTCGGCGGTATAACCATATTTTAGCGCGACTTCCTCTGGCAGAATGTCGACGCGCGCGATCGCCTCGGTCGGCAGATCGCGGATTTCAGCAAAACCCGAGATCCGCTTGCCATCGAGCAAAATGACGGGCGCACCGCCGCCACCGCGATCGCTGCGAATCTGCGGCGCGAGTTCGGTCAGCAACTCGGTGATCGAGCTGACCCCGTACGAGCGGATGTCTGCAGGGCTGAGCTGCTGTTCGGGCGGAATGTCGCCGATCACCGAACCAGGCTGCCTTGCCCCGCGCACGACGATATCGGGGCCGTCCTCGCTATCGTCGGGCGCCGCCGCCGGTGCCGCTGCTGGCGCCTGCTTGGTCGTGCTCTTGGTCGTCGCCTGTTGCGCCGAGGCGAACGCCGGGGTCGCCGCGAGCGCGAGCGTAAGCAGTTTTGTTGTGCGGATCATCGTAGCCCCAAAATGTCTTTCCCGTCGGCTAGCGTGCTTATGTCGCAAGAGTATGTCGAAGCCGCGCATGGCTGGAACTTCGATCGGGGCTGCCGTAGGACAGCCCAATGAGTGAAGAGCGATTCGAACGCCATCGGCAGCCCTGGACGACCGACGAGATCCAGAAGCTACACACGCTGGCCAAAAAGGGCATGGCGCTCAAGGCGATCTCCAAGGCGCTCAAGCGCAGCGAAGAATCGACCAAGGACCGTGCCAAGGCCGACGGACTGACCATCGCGAAGCTGCGGTGATGCGCATAGGGTTCGGTAATGGTTGAATTGTGGCCGTACCGGGACAGTTGATAAGCCCCCGGAACAATCGCTACTAGGCAGCGTTTGGCGACCGTTCCGTAGGGTATCCACCGTGCGGGAACAGCCTTTAGAGCGGTGGACACAATGGCGGCTGAGTTTTCTTCCCTGCGCTCGATGATCGTCGTCGGTGCATCGGCGCTTCTGCTGACGGGCTGCGGCAGCGCAAAACAGGAAAAGAGCGGCCGTGGCGCCCCCAAGGGTCCCCCCGAAGTCGGCTATATCGTCATCCAGCCGAGCAGCGTCCCGCTGGTGACCGAACTCGCCGGCCGCACCGCCGCCTATCAGAGTTCGGAAGTCCGCCCGCAGGTTACCGGCCTGATCCGTCGCCGCTTCTTCACCGAAGGCGCGCTCGTCCGTCAGGGGCAGCCGCTCTACCAGATCGACCCGAGCCTCTACCGCGCGTCTGCAAACCAGGCGAACGCGAACGTCGCGAGCGCGATCGCCAATGCCGAGGCGACGCGCGTCAAGGCCGATCGGTACAAGCCGCTCGCCGACATGCAAGCGGTCGCCAAGCAGGATTACACCGACGCCGCCGCCGCCGCACGCCAGGCCGCCGCGACGGTCTCGCAGACCAGGGCGGCGCTCGACACCGCCAAGATCAATTTGCGGTTCACCACCGTGCCCGCGCCGATCACCGGGCGGATCGGCCGCTCGCTCTACACCGTCGGCGCGCTCGTCACCGCGAGCCAGACCGACCCGCTGGCGACGATCCAGAAGCTCGATCCGATCTATGTCGACATTCAGCAGGCGAGCGCGGACCTGTTGCGGCTCCGCCGCGCGCTCGCATCGGGCGGTTCGGTGGCGACCCGCGCGAATGTCCAGCTCAAGCTGGAGGATGGCTCGGATTACGGGCTCAGCGGCGACGTCGAATTCTCCGAAGTCGTGGTCGATGCGGCAACCGGCACGGTGACGCTGCGCGCACGCTTCCCCAATCCCAAGGGGCTGTTGCTGCCCGGCATGTTCGTCCGCGCGCGCTTTGCGCAGTCGATCAATCCGAACGCCTTCCTCGTTCCGCAGCAAGCGGTTTCTCGCACGCCCAAGGGCGAGGCGACGGTCTATGTCGTCGGCGCCGACGGCAAGGGTGGCTACAAGGCCGTCCAGCGCCCGATCACCGCGACGGCGACGCAGGGTACCAACTGGATCGTCACCACCGGCCTCAACCCTGGCGACAAGATCATTACGCAAGGCGTCGGCAAGGTGAAGGTCAACCAGACCATCAGGCCCGTTGCCGCAAGCGCGCCGCAAACGATCAAGTCGCCCAAAGCGGGTGATGCAGCCGTCCAGAAGAACTGAGCCAGCCCTGTGATATCGCGCATCTTCATCGACCGGCCGATCTTCGCCTGGGTCGTTGCCATCATCATCATGCTCGCGGGCGTCGGTGCGATCTACACCCTGCCGGTCGAGCAGTTTCCGGACATCGCGCCGCCTCAGGTCAACATCCGCGCGACCTATCCCGGCGCGTCGGCGGCGACGCTCGAGAATTCGGTCGCGCAGGTCATCGAGCAGCAGCTCACCGGGATCGACGGCTTGCTCTACTTCGCGACGAGCTCGTCGTCGCGCGGCCAGGTGACGATCACGGCGACCTTCGACAAGGGGACCGATCCCGACATCGCGCAGGTGCAGGTGCAGAACAAGGTGCAGCAGGCGCTGTCGCGCTTGCCGCAGCAGGTCCAGCAGCAGGGTCTGACGGTGACCAAGTCGAACCCCGACTTCCTGCTGATCGCTGCGATCTATGACACGACCAACCGGACGACCAACCAGGACGTGTCGGACTATCTCGTCTCGAACCTGCAGGACACGATCGGCCGCATCAAGGGTGTCGGCGACATCAACGTATTCGGCGCGCAATATGCGATGCGCATCTGGCTCGATCCCAACAAGCTCGCCAGCTACAGCCTGATCCCGAGCGACATCACCACCGCGATCACCGCGCAGAACGCCGAAGTCGCCGCGGGCGAAATCGGCGGCGTCCCGAATACGGCCGAGCAAGTGCTCGATGCGACCGTGACCTCGCAGACGCGTCTGTCGACGCCCGAACAGTTCCGTGCGATCGTCGTCAAGACGCAGCCCGATGGCTCCTCGGTGCATCTGTCGGATGTCGCGCGGATCGAGCTTGGCGCCGAAAGCTACAACGTCACCAGCCGCGTTAACGGCCATCCGGGCGCCGGCATCGCGGTGAGCCTCGCGCCGGGCGCCGACGCACTGAGCACGGCCGAACTGGTCAAGGCTGAAATCGAGCGCTCCTCGAAGGCCTTCCCCAACGGCTATGCCTACAGCTTCCCGCAGGATTCGACCTCGTTCATCAAGCTGTCGGTCGAGGAAGTCGAGAAGACGCTGTTCGAGGCGATCCTGCTCGTCGTCGTCGTCATGTTCGTGTTCCTGCAGAACTGGCGCGCGACGCTGATCCCGACGATCGCGGTGCCGGTGGTGCTGCTCGGCACCTTCGGCATCTTCTCGCTCGCCGGCTTCTCGATCAACACGCTGACGCTATTCGGGCTCGTGCTCGCGATCGGTCTGCTCGTCGACGACGCGATCGTCGTGGTCGAGAATGTCGAGCGCTTGATGGAAGAGAATCCCGACATGTCGCCGCGCGATGCGACGATCCAGTCGATGAACGAGATCACCGTCGCGCTGATCGCGATCGCGCTCGTCCTCTCGGCGGTGTTCCTGCCGATGGCGTTCTTCGGCGGATCGACCGGCGTGATCTATCGCCAGTTCTCGGTCACGATCGTCTCGGCGATGGTGCTCTCGGTCGTCGTCGCACTGGTGCTGACCCCGGCGCTGACCGCAACGCTGCTCAAGCGCAAGCAGGACATGAAGCAGGACGGCTGGCTCACGCGCAAGACGCAGCCGGCCAAGGACTGGTTCAACACCGGCTTCGACAAGACGATCGATCGCTACGGCACCGCCGTCAGCACGGTGATCGATCGCAAATGGCTGTTCGTGCTGATCTATGCCCTTGTCATCGCAATCCTCGCGGTCTTGTTCCTGCGCTTGCCGACGGGCTTCCTCCCCAATGAGGACCAGGGCATCGCGCAGATCCAGTACAATCTCGCGCCAGGCGCGACGCTCAATTCGACGCGCAAGGCGCAGCTCGAGATCGAGAAGTATTTTGCCGGCCCCGAGGCCAAGAACGTTGCCGGCTATCTGACCGTCGCTGGCGGCGGCGGCGGGTCGGGCGGGCAGAATGCCGGGCGCGGCTTCATCGCGTTCAAGGATTGGGCCGATCGCAGCGGAGTCGAAAATGGTGCCGAGGCGATCACCGGGCGCGCGACCAAGGCGCTGAGCGGTCTGCGCGACGTCGAATTCTACGCGACCGTTCCCTCGCCAGTGCGCGGGCTCGGCCAGTCGACCGGCTTCACGATGGAACTGCTCAATTCGGGCGGCCTGAGCCGAGACGAATTCAAGGCGGCGCGCGACAAATTGCTGGCAGCGGCACGCGCCGACAAGACGCTCGCCGCGGTGCGCCCGACCGACCTCGACGACCAGCCGACGCTACAGGTCAATCTCGACGCGCAGAAGCTCAGCACGCTCGGCCTCACCCAGGCGAACGTCAACTCGACGCTCTCGACGGCGTGGGGTGGCAGCTATGTCAACGATTTCAACGACCGTGGTCGCGTAAAGCGCGTCTACGTCCAGGGCGACGCACCGTACCGCTCGTCGCCCGACGATCTCGCACAATGGTATGTCCGCGGCTCGACTGGCGCGATGACCCCCTTCTCGGCCTTCGCCACGACGAGCTGGAGCACCGCGGCCCCCTCGCTCGCGCGCTTCCAGGGGATCTCGTCGTACGAATTCTCGGGTCAGGCCGCGCCGGGGCAGAGCTCGGGCACCGCGATGGAGAAGATGACCGAGCTCGCCGCGCAGTATCCCGGCACGAGCGTCGCGTGGAGCGGCCTGTCGTATCAGGAGCGGCTGTCTTCGGGCCAGGCGCCGTTCCTCTACGGGATCTCGCTGCTCGTCGTGTTCCTGTGTCTCGCCGCGCTCTATGAGAGCTGGTCTATCCCGATCGCCGTGCTTCTGATCATTCCGCTCGGCCTGGTCGGCGCGGTGTTCGCCGTGACGCTCCGTGGTCTGCAGAACGACGTCTATCTCCAGATCGGGCTGCTGACGACGATGGGCCTGGCGGCGAAGAACGCGATTCTGATGATCGAGTTCGCCGAGCAAGCCGAGAAGTCGGGCAAGCGCGTGATCGATGCCGCGCTCGAGGCTGCGCGGATCCGACTGCGCCCGATCCTGATGACGAGCTTTGCCTTCATCTTCGGCGTGCTGCCGCTGGCGATCTCGACCGGCGCCGGCGCGAACAGCCGCGTCGCGATCGGCACCGCGGTGATCGGTGGGATGCTGACCGCGACGATCCTCGCGATCTTCTACATCCCGTTGTTCTTCGTGATGATCCGTCGCGGCGCACGCGGCATCTCGCAAAAGCTCCACCACGAACAGAAGCCTGCCGACGAGACGCCCCCGACGCGTCCTTCCGGCCAGGGCGAGGCGACCGCATGATCCGCAAGACTGTCTCGCTCGTCTCGCTCGCCGCGCTGTCGGCGTGTTCGCTGGCGCCCAAATATGTCGAGCCCGCGCTGCCCGTCCCGCCGAGCTGGCCGGTCGGCGACGCCTATCTCGCGCAGACCGAGGCGACGCTGCCGAGCGTCAGCTATCGCGACATCTTCCGCGATCCGCGTTTGCAGAAAGTGATCGAGCAAGCGCTCGTCAACAACCGCGACCTCCGCGCCGCCGCCGCCAACATCGCGATCGCGCGCGCGCAGTACCGCATCCAGCGCGCGGAGTTGCTCCCCGAAATCGGCGGTTCGGCGGGCTATACACGCCGCGACAACGGGACGCGCGGTGTGTCGAACACCGCAAACGGGACCGGGACCGGGACTGGCACCGGCAACACCGGCACGGGCAACGCCGGCACGATCACGACGAGCGGCGGCGCGACCAATACCTTTTCGGCCAGCCTCGGCATCACCGCGTTCGAGATCGACCTGTTCGGGCGGGTCCGCTCGCTGACCACCGCCGCGCAGAATCGCTATTTCGGCAGCGAGGCGACGGCGCGCGCGACACGCCTGACGCTGGTCGGAGACATTGCCACGGCGTGGCTGACCTATGCGTCGGACGTCAGCTTGCTCAAGATCGCGCGCGAGACCGCGGCGCTATCGGCCCGCAGCGTGGCACTGACGAAATTGCGGCTCGACGGCGGCATCGCCCCGCGGACCGATCTCGCCCAGGCGCAGATCGTGCAGCAGACCGCCTTGTCGGATCTCGCCACGCAAACCACAGCGGTTGCGCAGGATGTCAACGCGCTCCAGCTGCTGGTCGGCGCGCCGGTCGATCCAGCGCTGCTGCCCGCATCGATCGAGGAAGCCGCGCCGACGATCGCCGAGCTTCCTGCCGGGCTCAATTCGAGCATCCTGCTGCGCCGGCCCGACGTCGTTCAGGCGGAGTATGAACTGCGCGCGAGCAACGCCGAGATCGGTGCCGCGCGCGCTGCCCTGTTCCCGACGATCTCGCTCACCGCGCTCGCAGGGCTGGCGAGCAGCTCGCTCGGCAATCTGTTCACCGGCGGCGCGTTCAACTATTCGGTCGCGCCGAGCGCGAGCTATCCGATCTTCCGGGCCGGCGCCGGCCGCGCCGGTGTCGTGCAATCGCGCGCGCAACGCGATTATGCGCTGGCGACCTATGAGAAGGCGATCCAGACCGCGTTCAGCGAAGTCGCCGACGCACTCGCCCGGCGCGGCACGATCACTGCGCAGCTCAACGCGCAACGCGCGCTGACCGCCGCCTCGACCGACAATTACCGCCTGTCCGACGCGCGCTACCGCGGCGGGATCGACACCTTTTTGCAGAGCCTGACGGCACAGCAATCGCTCTATTCCTCGCAGCGCAGTCTCGTCACCGCGCAGCTAACCCAGGCCAGCAACCTGGTGACGTTGTACCGCACGCTCGGCGGCGATTCGACGCTCGAAGTGACTGCGGCGGGGCCGAAATCGGCTCAGCCATAGCGATTGCGATCCAGCGCCCGAACGAGCGCGTGACAAGCCGAAGCGCGCATGGCAGCACAGCGGCTTAGACCAGAATGATCCAGCCTTGGATCGACGCGCCGGGGAGTGATCAAGATGGGCTATCACATCCGGCGGTTCGAGCCCAAGGACGCGGCGGCGATGCTCGCCTTTTCCGAGACGCTGCCCGAGCATGACTTGCTTTTCCTCGGCCGCGACCTGCGCCATCCGCGCGTCATCGCCGCCTGGGTCGCGGCGATCGACGAAGGTTATATCGACAGTCTCATCGCCGAAGATGGCGGCACGTTCGTCGGAACCGCCGCGCTGGTTCGCGATCCGCTCAGCTGGAGCGCGCATGTCGGCGAGATCCGGCTGCTCGTCGCGCCGGGCAAGCGCGGCGCCGGGCTAGGCCGCGATCTGCTCGAGGGGATATACTCGATCGCGCTCGAACGCCGGCTCGAGAAGATCACCGCACACATGACGCCCGACCAGATTGGATCGGTCATGCTGTTCGAAAGCCTAGGCTTTCGCGCCGAAGCGCTGCTCAGGGACCAGGTGCGCGACCGCGCCGGCAACACGCACGATGTCGCGATCCTGAGCCACGACATCGTGCGCACCGCCGCGCCCGCACGCTGAGCGACGGGCGCCAGCGGCGGGCTATTTGTCGCCGCGCACCGCACCGACCGCTTCGCGGCCGAATTGCAGGATGACTTCGCCCATTTCGCGCGCCTGCGCCATGCTGCGCTGGCCTTGGTCGCGCAGGAAGTCGCCCTGGATCTTCATCACTTCGGACAAATCCTTTGCACCTGCGGCGGCGCGCATCGCGGCGAACGCCTCGCGGGCATTGGCCTCGGCCTGATCGAGCATCTTGATCCCAATTGCCGAACCGCTCTCGGCCATCTTGCCGCCGGCGTCTCTGATCGCCTCGCCGGCTTTCTTGGCGGGCTCGGCGATCGTCTCGTTGAACGCGTCGCGAATCTTGTCGGTCATGGGATGATGTCCTTTCCACAGGGTGTGCGACCGGAGCGCCGGGCACGGCACAGCGTCGCGCGAACGTCGTACTGGCACGTGGCTGACGGGGTGCGGCATCCGACTCTCCTCTGCCGCGGTCTGTGCCGCACGCAGACGCGAAGCTTAAGCGCCCCATCCGCCGAGCGCAAATCGCCGTGCGTGAGACCCTTAACGCGCTGGCAACCCGATCGGCGCAAAGACACACCATGCTGCGTCCCGCCCCTCCCCTGCGAATACCGCCGCCGAGCGCGGCCGCGTGGTTGCTGCTGCCGCTCAGCGTAGTGGCGAATGGCGCGGTGTTCTGGCCGGCGGCGTGCCTCGTCGCGATTACGGCGGCGGGCGCGCGTCACTATGGCGCGATGCTCGTCTGGTATGGGCTGGCTGTCGGGTTCGACCACAATGCGCTGGTCCTTGCGCCATTCGTCGCGGCGGTCCTCATCGGCGCGCGAGTGCGCTGGCGGCTGCTGCCGCTTGCGCCGGTCTTTGCGCTGGCGATGCTGCTGGCCCGCGCCCACGCAGCTCCTCCGTTCCTGGCGCTGCCGCAGCCGATCACCTTCCCCGCCGCGCCTTCGCTTTGGACGATCCTCCAGATGCTGCCGTGGATCGGGACGCTGCCGCTCGGCGGGCTGGCGCTGACAAGCGCGTTCGGCACGGCGGTGGCCTATGGTGCATGGGCGTCGACCCAGCCGCTCCGTCCTCCCGAAGTGCGCGAGCGGGCGCTGCTCTGCGCGCTGGCGATCCCGATGGTCCTGCCCGGCCTTGATCCGAGCGCGTTCCTGCTTGCTGGCGGACTCGCGCTGCACGCCGCGCTGCTCGAGCGCAGCGCACCACGCCGGCGCATCGCTGCCTTGGTCGGGATCGGCATGCTGGTCGCCTGCTCCGGCGGCGTGGGCGCGGCGGCGTTTGGGGCGATCGCGATGATCGGTGCGACGCTGCTTCAGGCGCGGGCCGTGCTCAAACGCGGGGCCGCCAACGACAACCCTGCGATGGCGTGGGCGGCAGCGCGCCCCTGCCGCTGCCGCGCGTGATGTGCTAGGCAGCCGCCGAATTTGACAGTCGGGGGCGGGAACGATGGCAATTTTCAACGGTAAGGCGCGCGATGGCGGCGGCGGCGTTTCAGGCCATTCGATACCATCGGGAAGCGGCAAGCGCGGCGCGTTCTCGGTGATCAGCGCCGATGTCCTCGTCACCGGCAATATCGCGGCGAGTGCCGACCTTCACATCGATGGCCGCGTCGACGGCGACGTCCAGTGCGGGACGCTGATCCAGGGTCAGGACAGCCGCATTGCCGGTGCGGTGATCGCCGAGAGCGCCCGCCTCGGCGGCGCAATCGAGGGATCGGTCGCGGTGCGGCAGCTGACGATCGAACGCTCGGCCCGGATCATCGGCGATGTGCATTATGAGACGATCTCGATCGAGATCGGCGCGTCGGTGGACGGAAATCTCAAGCACATCACCGCCGATGGCGCCGTCAGCCCGTTCGAGCCCCCTCCGGTGCGGGCGACCGCGATGGACGACGTCGTCCACTTCACCTCGACCGCAACGCCCGGCTGAGGCCGCGACGCCTAGCGGAGCAATGCCGCGTAGGAGGTCGGTGCTGCGGGGAGTATCAGCCGCGCCACGGTTCCCGGGACGATCACCAGCGCCAGCGCGACGCCTGTCCCGAGCACGGCGCGCCGCGACCAGCGCGCCTGCGCCCATAACAGGATCGTCGCGAGCGCGGTCGCGACCATCGGCCAGAGGTGATAGCGCAAGTCCGAGGCAATGCTGAGCACCGCGAAGCTTGCCTCGAGCACCACCGCCGATGCGAGCAACGCCAGCGCGACATCGCGAAACGGCCCCGGCGGGCGACGCAGCGCGACGACGATCGCGCACACCGCCAGCGCCAGCCATGCGGCGGGCCAGCCAAGCGGGAGCTCGGCATTCCACCGCGCGAGCACTTGCCAGCGGGACGCGGCGGGCCCGGGGCTGTGCAAGCCGATCGGATTGGCTTCGCTCGCACCCGGGGGCACCGCGCTCGGCCAGCCTGCCGGGACGATCCAGCGCTCGGTCGAATTGAGGTGGCCGAGCCGGTGCGTCGCATAAGCGAGCGGATGCCGCACGATCGCCTCGCCGAGCAACCGGTACAACGGCCCGGCAGTCAGACCATGCAGGCGCTCAAGCGT
This sequence comes from Sphingomonas sp. AAP5, assembly GCF_004354345.1. Lineage (NCBI taxonomy): Bacteria > Pseudomonadati > Pseudomonadota > Alphaproteobacteria > Sphingomonadales > Sphingomonadaceae > Sphingomonas > Sphingomonas sp. AAP5. The sequence goes on from NZ_CP037913.1 coordinate 1,422,048, forward strand.
CGGGCCGCAGCGGTCGGCGGTCCCCAGCGGATCCCAGAAGAACGGCTTGGCGCAATGTCGCGCGAGCACTGTGCGCGCCTCGGCTTGGGTCAGCCCGATGGCATGCGCCGGATCCTGCGCCGCGATCGCCGACAGGTCATAAAAGGCCTCGGTCCGCTCGACACCGCTCGCGGTCGCTCGAAGAACCCCGTGGTTGATCGCTTGGGCGAGTCCTAGCACAGCGACGATGCCCGACAGCGTCAATACCGCCCGCGCCCACCAGCGCGTCGGCCCGAACAGCATCACGACGAGCGGCACGGTTGCGAACACCGCGTTCGAGCGGACCAACGTGGCATAGGCCAGCAAGACGATCGCCGCCACGCCGGCAAGGACCGGCAGCCGCGCCCCCCGCAACCGCCACCAGCCAAAGATCCCCGCCGCAGCGAGCATCGCGCCAAGCATCTGCGTGTCCTTGAGCACTACGCCCTGCCAGCCGAGAAACAGCGGCAGCCCCGCGATGCACAGCACGGCGACCGCCGCATGGCGCCGTTCTTCGCGCGCGAGAGTCGCGGCAATCGCCCCGAACCCCGCCCAATAGAGCACCATCTGAAGCACGAGCATCGGCGCCGCGCCGCCGCCAACGAGCCCGTGCAGCGCATGCCACAGCCCTGCCATGATCGGCGGATGCCAATCCTCGAAGTGCCCGGCGAGCGCCTGCCCGAATTGCGCGATGCCGTCGTAGGTCACGATGCCCGGCCAGAAGAGCGCAAGCGACCCAAGCAGCAGCAGCAAAGTCGCCCCGCCGATCCTCGCGGCCGCCGCGCGGTCGGTGCGAGGCGGCGTGGACCTTGGCTCGGTTGCGCGCGTCATGAGGGGGGCATGACGCGCCGCAGCATAAGTGTAAAGCGCCGACTGGCTGCCCTCGCCCCCCCGTTGCGGGGCATTTCCTTGGCTTAGATGTGGATCGCGCGGCCGTACGCGCCGAGCACGCTCTCGTGCATCATCTCGCTGAGCGTCGGATGTGCGAACACCGTTTCCATCAGCTCGGCCTCGGTTGTCTCGAGCTGGCGTGCGACGACATAGCCCTGGATCAGCTCGGTCACCTCGGCGCCGACCATGTGCGCGCCGAGCAGCTCGCCGGTCTTGGCGTCGAACACCGTCTTGACGAAGCCCTCGGCCTCGCCGAGCGCGATCGCCTTGCCGTTGCCGATGAACGGGAACTTGCCGACCTTGAGCTCGTAACCGGCTTCCTTGGCCTTCGCCTCGGTCAGGCCGACGCTTGCGACCTGCGGGCGCGAATAGGTGCAGCCCGGGATGTTCCACTTTTCGAACGGGTGCGGGTTGAGCCCCGCGATCGCCTCGACGCAGACGACGCCCTCATGGCTCGCCTTGTGCGCGAGCCACGGCGCTCCGGTCACGTCGCCGATCGCATAGATGCCCTCGACATTGGTGCGCGCATAGCCGTCAACGTCGATGTGGCCGCGGTCGGTCTTGATGCCGAGCGCCTCGATCCCGATATTTTCGGTATTGGGCACGATACCGATCGCGACGATCGCATGGCTGAACTCCTCGGTCGTGACCGTGCCGTCCTTGCCCTTGATCTTGGCGGTCACGCCCTTGGCGTTCGGCGTCAGCGCCTCGAGCCCGGTACCGACGAGCAGCTTGATGCCCTGCTTGGTCAGCGCCTTGTCCATGAACGCGCTGACTTCCTCGTCCTCGACCGGGAGGATGCGCGGCAGCATCTCGACGATCGTCACGTCGGCACCCATGTCGTTGTAGAAGCTCGCGAATTCGACGCCGATCGCACCCGATCCGATGACCAGCAGCTTGGTCGGCATTTCGGGCGGAACCATCGCGTGGCGATACGTCCAGATCCGCTCGCCATCGGCCTTGGCGAACGGCAGGTCGCGCGCGCGCGCGCCGGTGCCGATGATGATGTGCTTGGCTTCGAGCTCGGTCGTCTTATCGCCCTGCTTGACCGAGAGTTTGCCCTTCGCGGTGATCGCGCCAAAGCCCTCGTACACCGTGACCTTGTTCTTCTTCATCAGCCCCTTGACGCCGGCATTGAGCTGCCCCGCGACCTTGCGGCTGCGCTCGACCACCTTGTTGAGGTCGAACGACACGTTGTCGGCCTTGAGCCCGTAGCTCTCGGCATTCTGCATATAGTGATAGATTTCCGAGGTACGCAGCAGCGCCTTGGTCGGGATGCAGCCCCAGTTGAGGCAGATGCCGCCCAGGCGCTCGCGCTCGACGATCGCGGTCTTGAGACCGAGCTGCGCCGCGCGGATCGCGGCGACATAGCCGCCGGGGCCCGAACCGAGGATGATGAGGTCGAATTGGTCAGCCAAGGGAGGATTCCTCTATCACTAGCGGGCGCGGCCGGTCGTCCTCGCCCATCGAAACAAGAATATAGGTGCCGCGAGCGGCGCGTTGCGTGGCGGGACCGTGCCGGTCGCGCCGCCACACATCGACCGCAACGGTCATCGAGCTGCGCCCGGTCTTGACGATCTCGGCATGAAACGAGACTTCGTCGCCGATCTCGACGGGTGCAGTGAAGCTGAACCCGTCCGCCGCGACGACGGGGGCGCGCCCGCCGCAATGGCGCGAGGCGACCGAACCGGCGGCAAGCGCCATCTGGCCCATCAGCCAGCCGACGAAGATCTTGCCGTACGGATTGGCGTCGCACGCCATCGCCGTCGCGCGGATCGCCGGTGCGGTCGTCGGGGGCAGATCGGTCATGCCGCGGCGATCAGTCGCGAAGCGCCGGATCGTGGCGGTTGCGGTCGGCACGCCACGCCATGCGCAGCGGCCGAACCCCCATGAAGACGATCACCGCCATCATGCCGAACGCCACTTCCCAAATCGGGCTCGCGGCATGCGGCAGCGCCCAGACCGCGCCATAGGCGATCACCGCCGCCCCGATCACGCCGGCGGCGATGTGCAGCAGCTCGATCAGGGTCCGGCGGCCGATCATCAGGCCAGCATCGACAGCGGCGATTCGACCAGCGCCTTGAACGCCTGCATCAGCTGCGCGCCGTCAGCGCCGTCGATCGCGCGATGGTCGAAGCTGCCCGTTGCCGACATCACCGTCGCCACGCCGAGCGCGTCGTCGATGATGTACGGGCGCTTCTCGCCTGCGCCGATCGCCATGATCATGCCCTGCGGCGGGTTGATCACCGCTTCGAACTGCTTGATCCCGAACATGCCCATGTTGCTGAGCGACGCGGTGCCGCCCTGATATTCCTCGGGCTTGAGCTTGTTGTCGCGCGCGCGCGCGGCGAGGTCCTTCATCTCGGCCGAGATCGTCGCGACGCCCTTGGTGTCGGCGCCGCTGATGATCGGCGTGATAAGCCCCGACGGGGTCGACACCGCGACCGAGATATCGGCGCGGCTGAAGCTGATCAGCTGGTCGGGGGTGAACATCACATTGCACTTGGGGACCTGGATCAGGCTGGCGGCGAGCGCCTTGATCAGCAGGTCGTTGACCGACAGCTTCACGCCGCGGCCCTCGAGGCCCTTGTTCATCTCGGCGCGCAGCTTGAGCAGCGCGTCGAGACGGATGTCGACCGTGAGATAAATGTGCGGAACCGTCTGCTTCGATTCGGTCAGGCGGCGCGCGATCGTCTTGCGCACGTTGCTGAGCTTTTCCGCGGTGTGCGGGATGTCCGGGATCGCAGCGGGCTTGGCGGCGGCGACGGGGGCCGGGGCTGCGGTTTCCGCAGCGGGTGCGCTGGCAGCAGCGGCCGGCGCATGGCCCGACTTTGCCCCCTCGAGATCGGCGCGGACGATCCGGCCGTTCGGGCCCGAGCCCTGCAGCGTCGCAAGATCGATGCTCTTCTCGGCCGCGATGCGGCGCGCGAGCGGGCTCGCCTTGACGCGATCGCCGTCCTGGCGGGCGACCGGAGCCGATTTGGGCGCAGCGCCGCCTGCCGGATTGCCGTGATCCTCGGCCTGTTCGGGCGTGCGCTCGACGGGCTTGGCTTCGCTGCCGGTCTTGTTGGGGTCGACCGGCGACGGCTTTGGCTCGGATTCCTTCGCGGCGGGCGCAGGCGTCGTGTCGCCAGCGCTCTCGCCCTCGGCGAGCAACGTCGCGATCACGGTGCCGACCTTCACGTTATCGGTCCCCTCGGCGACGAGGATCTTTCCGATCGTGCCTTCGTCGACGGCTTCGAACTCCATCGTCGCCTTGTCGGTTTCGATCTCAGCCATCAGGTCGCCCGACTTGACGGTATCGCCTTCCTTGACCAGCCACTTCGCCAGCGTGCCTTCCTCCATCGTTGGAGAAAGAGCGGGCATCTTGATTTCGACCGGCATCAACGCGTCCTCATCTAACCGAATCCGTAGGGGTCGTCTCTCGCGCCCGGCGCGCGGATGGTCAAGGCCATGGCTTGCACGATGCGATACTTAGCCCCACCTATCGCTCACAATATCGCTGCGGGGGGAGAGCGAGCGCCATGCGGACCTATCTGGTCGTGATCGACGAGACACAAGAAAGCAGCATCGCGCTGCGCTTCGCCGCGCGGCGCGCGGTCAAGACGGGGGGCGGGGTCGAGATCCTCGCGCTGATCCCGCCGACCGAATTCACGGCGTTCGCCGGCATCCAGGCGACGATCGAGGAAGAAGCGCGCCAGCACGCAGAGGGCCTCGTCACCGCAGCGGCGGGCACCTTGCTGCAGGAATCGGGGCTCAAGCCGGCTTTGACGGTACGACAGGGTGAAGGCCCGAAGGTGATCCGCGACATGATCGCCGCGAATCCCGATATCGCCGCGCTCGTGCTCGCCGCGGCGGCGAGCGGGGTGCCAGGGCCCTTGGTCGCGCATTTCGCGGGCGCCGACGCGGCCTTGCCGATCCCGCTGATGATCATCCCCGGCTCGCTCGACCGCGAAGCGATCGACCGGCTGAGTTGATACAGCACCCCGTCACCCCGGACTTGATCCGGGGTCCATGCGGTATGCCAGTAAATCGAACGGCCGCGCATGGATGCCGGTGAAGGTTGAACGGCAGAGCGGCTTGCGTCGATACCGCGATCCCGCCACGATGCGGCGATGCGCACCCTTCCCACCGCCGCCGCGATCCTCGCGATTCTTGCCACACCCGCCGTCGCCAAAGACGCAGCGCACCCCGCGCCCGACCCGGCACGTCTCAAGGCGACGGTCGAGAAACTCGTCAGCTTCGGCACGCGCCACACGCTGTCGTCGCCCGACGATCCGGTGCGCGGGATCGGCGCGGCGCGGACATGGACGGGTGGCGAACTCACGCGCATCGCCGATGGCTGCAACGGCTGCATCACCGTCGCCAATATCGCGCGGACCTTCACCAACGCGCGCGCTCCCAATGGCGTCAACGTGGTCGATGTGCTCGGCTTCCAGCAAGGGCTCGACCCCAAGCGCGTGATCATCGTCGGCGCACATATCGACAGTCGAATCAGCGACGGCATGGATGCGACGCACGACGCGCCCGGCGCGAACGACGACGCATCGGGGGTTGCGCTCGTGCTCGAGGCGGCGCGGATCCTGTCGAAGGAAAAATTCCGCGCGACGATCGTCTATGCGGTGTTCTCGGGCGAGGAACAGGGATTGTTCGGCGGCACGCTGCTCGCGGAAACCGCCAAGGCGCGCGGCTGGACCGTCTCGGCGATGCTCAACAACGATATCGTCGGCAACACGATGGGGCAGAACGGCGTCCGCGTCGCCGACCGCGTCCGCGTCTTTTCCGAAGGCATTCGCGCTATCGAGGATGTCCCCGCGCAACTCGCGCGCCGCGGCAATGGCGGCGAGGATGACGGCCCCTCACGCAGCCTCGCCAAGACGATCGACGGTGTCGCCGGCACGATCCCCGGCGGGCTCGACGTGTTCGTCGACCGCCGGCCCGACCGCTTCGGGCGGGGCGGCGATCACGAGCCGTTCCTCAAGCTCGGCTATCCGGCGGTACGCTTCTCGGTCGGCGCCGAGAATTGGACGCAGCAGCACCAGGACGTGCGCGTCGAGAACGGAATCCCGTATGGCGACACGGTCGACAAGATGGACTTCCCGTATCTCGCCAAGGTCACCGCGATCAACATCGCGACGATCCGCCGCCTCGCCGCCGCCCCCGCCGCACCCGATGGCGTCACGGTCGCAGGTGCGCTGAGCTTCGACACGACGGTAAAGTGGCAGCCGGTCCCCGGCGCCAGCACGTACCGCGTCCACTGGCGCCGCAACGACACGCAGGACTGGCAGACGTCACGCGACGTGCCCGCCGGCGCGACGAGCACGGTGCTCAAGGATATCAGCGTCGACGATCACTTCGTCGGCGTGAGCGCTGTCGCGGCGGACGGGTCGGAAAGCGTGGTGAGCTTTGCCGGACCCGAGCCGCACACGAAGTAGCGGCCGGTCAGCTTCCCAGGACGGGCTGTTCGACCGGGCGGCATACGGGCTTGCGCCGCACCGGACGGTAATAACGCTTGCGCGGCGCGGCGCGATAGACGTGCCGTTCGCGGACGGTTTCGACATACTCGGTCGTCGTCGTGGTGACGATCGGTGCCGACTGGATCGTCACGACCGTAGTGGTCGCGCCCGGATAGGCATAACCGCCGCCGTAGCTCGTGGCGTATCCGCCGCCATACCCAGAAGAGGTCGAATAGGTCGTGACGTTGCCGTTCTGGACAATCGGCGGCAGCGGCGCGGGGTGGCGCTGCGGCGGGTAGGATCGGCCGTAGCCACCCGCCTGATCGTAGCCGCCATCGTCATAGCCGCCGTCCCAATCCAGCCCGTTGACCGAATCGTAGACCCGACCGCGCTGGTCGAGCAGCACGGCGTCGTCATAATAGCGATACCAGCCATAGCCTGCGGGCGGAGCCGACAGACCGTAACCGGCAAAGTCGCCGATGAAAAAGTTCGGCGAAGACCAATACCGCGGCAGGCGATAGCCGCGTGACGGCTGGCGATAGGCGTTCCACCCGCCCGGTGCGTTGGTGCCGCCCTGCCAATGGCCGCCCGTGCCGCCGCCCCAGCGTTGCCGATCGGGCCGGTTGACGGGTCGCGCGCCGTTGTACGACGGATGCGGTGCGTTCATCGGCGGCCGCTGCATCTGCGGTTGCATCTGCATTGGCGCGGGCGGCGCTGGCATCGCTCCGTTGGGCACCGGATACGGCGCCCCCGGAACAGCCCCACCACGGACGCGCTGCGCATCTGCCTGTCCCGCGCCAAACGCAGTGACCAGCGTCAGTGTGGCCAATATCAAGGGTCGCATCGTCAAGCCTCCGGAACCGCGCCGCACACAAAGTGTGTACGAAGTGTTAACCCGTCAGCTACCATTTCGCTCATCGCGATTCTAGATTAACGGCTGTCCCGTTTCGGATCAGCTGGCAATGCGCGGCGCGAGCAGCGCCATCAGCGCTTCGCAGCCCGCGGCATCGGCCGAATCGAAGCGCGCCGCGCTCGGGCTGTCGAGATCGAGCACGCCGATCAGCCGCCCGTCATGGACGATCGGCACGACCAGTTCGGAGCGACTCGCCGCATCGCACGCTATGTGGCCGGGGAAGGCGTGGACGTCCTCGACCAGCTGCGTCGTACGCGTCTGTGCGGCCACGCCGCACACACCGTCGCCGATCGCGATGCGGATGCAGGCGGGCTTGCCGAGGAACGGCCCGACGACGAGCGTATCGCCGACCAGCCGGTAAAATCCCGCCCAGTTGAGATCTGGCAGATATTGCCAGATCAATGCGGCGGCGTTGGCCATATTGGCGACGGCGTCGCTTTCGCCATCGGTCAGAGCATCAAGCGCCGAATGGAGGTCGCGGTAGAGCTCGGTCTTCGAGCTCTGGTCGATCGTGAAGTCGTACATGCCCTGCCCCTACCGCGTTCGCACCGCATGTGAAAGCGCGCCTGCATGATCGACCGCGCCACGCTTATCTTTTAGGGGTGCGCGATGGCCGCCATCCCGATCACCCGCTCGATCAGCATCGACGGCGACGAACTCCAGGAATCGTTCACCCGCGCCGGTGGACCAGGGGGCCAGCACGTCAACACCACCGACAGCGCCGTGTTGCTGCGCTTCGACGTCGGCGCCTCGCCGTCTCTGCCGGATGCGGTCAAGAACCGGCTCGCTGTGCTGGCGGGATCGCGGCTGACGCGCGACGGCGTGCTGGTGTTGCGCAGCGAAGGCGCGCGCTCGCAACTCCTCAACCGCCAGGAAGTCCGCGAACGCCTCGTCGCGCTGATCCGCGAGGCGACGATCGTCCCAAAGCGGCGCCGCCCCACCAAGCCGTCTAAGGCCGCAAAAGCGAAGCGGCTCGACGGCAAGACCAAGCGGTCGAGCGTCAAGTCGCTCCGCGGCAAGGTGACCGACTAGAGATCGCGCAAAGCGCTCGCGGGCCGCGCGCGCAGCGCCGGGAGGCTTCCCGCCAGCCCGGTCCCGAGCGTCAGCGCGACGGCGGCGCCGAGCGTCATCGCGATCACGTCCCAGCGTGGCGCCCAGCCGATCTTGAACACTTGCGTGACGACGTACCAGCCCGCTGCCGATCCCATCGCCAGCGCCACGACGACGAGGACGAGCGACAGGATCGCATATTCGAGCGCCTGCGCGCCGAGCACCTGCCGGCGACTGCCGCCGAGCAGCTTGAGGATCACCGCATCGTAGCGCCGCGTCGCGCCCGATGCCGCGACCGCGCCGATCAGCACCGCGATGCCGGCCGCGACCGTAACCGCTGCCGCCGCGCGGATCGCGAGCGCGATCTGGCCGAGGATAGCGCTGACCTGGCCGATCACGTCGCCGACGCGGATCAGCGTGACCGAGGGCAGTGCGGCCGCAACCTGGCGGGCGATCGCGCCGTCGCTTGCCGGAGCGGCATAGACGCTCGCGAGCAGGCCGTGCGGCGCTTCCTCGATATAGCCCGGCGAGAAGACGATCGCGAAATTGAGCCCGAGCCCGCCCCAGTCGATCTTGCGTAGCGCCGCGATTTTCGCGGGCACGTCGACGCCGAGCACTGAAACGGTGATCGTGTCGCCGATCTTCAGCCCGAGCGCAGCGGCGGCCTTGTCCTCGAGCGACACCAGCGGCGGCCCGCGATAGTCGGCGGGCCACCACCGCCCGGCGACGACGGCATTGCGCGGCGGCAGCCGAGCCGCCCAAGTGATCGTCCGGTCGCCGCGCAACACCCACGCATCGGCCGGCAGCGTCTTGATCGCGCTCACCGGCACCCCGCGCAGCGCGACGATCGATCCGCGGAGCGACGGCAGCGCCTCGATCGTCGCGCTCGGTGCCGCGCTGCGCACGGCGCGCGTGAACGTCGCGGCATCGTCGGGCTGCAAGTCGATCGCGAAGAAACGCGGCGCCTTGGCGGGCGCAGCGTTGCGCAGCTCGGCGCCAAGGCTCGAATCGATCACCGCGAGCGCGACGAACAGCGAGAAGCCGAGCCCGAGCGCGACGACGAGCCGGTCGGTCTGGGCGCCGGGGCGGTGCAAATTGGCGATCGCCAGCCGCAGCAACGGATGGCGCGCACGCGGCAGCCGCGCCGCGATCGCGCGGATCGCGACACCGCAGCCCCATAACAACGCGATCAACGCGAGGATCGCGCCGACGAAGCCGAGGGCAAGCAATCGATCTGACGCCGTCGCCACCGCGAGCGCGATCAGCGCCACGATCAGAACGATCATCCCGCCAAACACGCCGAGGCTCGGCCAGCGCCGCGCCGACAGCGTATCGCGCAGCAGCGTCGCCGCCGGGACCGAGCGCGCGCGTGCCAGCGCAGGCAGCGCGAAGAGCAGCGCGACCAACACCGACAGGCTCGCCGCGGTGAGCAAGGGCACCGGATACACGCCGAGCCGCGGCGGCACCGGCAACGCCGAACCGGCAAAGGCCGTGACGATCCACGGCAGCGCCGCCCCCACGATGAGCCCCGCCCCGATGCCGACCGCCGCGACGACGCCGAGCTGCGCCAGGAAGATCGCCGCAATCGTCCGCGACCGCGCGCCAAGCACCTTCAGCGTCGCGATGATCTTCGCCTTGCCGGCAAGGTAGGCGGCCACGCCGCTGCCGACGCCCACCCCGGCAATCGCCAGCGCGGCAAGCCCGACGAGCAGCAGGAATTGCCCGAGCTGCGCGATCCCGCGCCGGAAACCGCCCGCCGCCTGGTCGCTCAGCTTCGCCGACCAGCCGGCGCCTCGAAACTGGCGGAGCACGGCATCGCGAGCAGCCGGCGCCCGTCCGGGCTGCGCGAGCACGATACGGTAATGGCTTTCGTACAAGCTGCCGGGCTGGAGCAGCGCCGTCGCGTCGAGCCCGGCGAAATCGACCAGCACCGGCGGCCCCAGCGCGAAGCCAGCCCCGAGCCGGTCGGGTTCGTTGGCAATCAGGCCGATGACGCGAAGCCGCGCCCGACCGAGCGAGAGCGTATCGCCAGGCTTCACGCCGAGCCGATCGGCCAGCGCCGGCGCAATCGCGATCTCGCGCCCATGTGGCCGCTCGGCCAGCGCCCCCGGCGCAAGGCGGAAGCGCCCAAGCAACGGCCACGCGGCATCGGTCGCGCGCAGATCGACCAGCACCGGGGCACCGCCTACGCTCGCCATCCCGCGCAGCGAGAGCGTCTCCGAAACGCGCCCGATCCGCGCGAACGCGGCGAGCTCGTCGACGCTCGCGCGGCGCTGCGAGACGTTGAACTCGACGTCACCCCCGAGGATCTGGCGCGCATCGACATCGAGGGCGGCGATCATGCTCGCGGCAAGGCTGCCGATCCCGGCGAGCCCCGCGGTCCCGAGGAACAGGCAGATCGCGAGCAACAGCAACCCGCGCCCGCCCCGCCTCAGATCGCGGAGCGCCAGCCGCCAGACGAGCGTCACGCGCTACGCCGATCGCCGACGATCCGCCCGTCGCCAAGCTCGATCACGCGGGCGCAACGCGCCGCCAGCCCCGGATCGTGGGTGATGATGAACAACGTCGTCCCGCTCGCCGCATGTCGCGCGAAGAGCAAGTCCATGATCGAGGCGCCCGTCGTCGTGTCAAGATTACCGGTCGGCTCGTCGGCAAAGATCAGCGCGGGGCGTCCGACCAGTGCGCGCGCGATCGCGACGCGCTGCTGCTCGCCGCCCGACAGTTGCGCCGGATAATGGCCGATCCGGTGGCCTAGCCCGACCGCCGCGAGTTCGGCCGCGGCGCGCGCGAAGGCATCGCCCTCCCCGGCCAGTTCGAGCGGCACCGCGACGTTTTCGAGCGCGGTCATCGTGGGGAGCAAATGGAAGGCCTGCAGCACGATCCCGATCCGTCCACGCCGCGCGACCGCGAGCGCATCCTCGTCGAGCGTCGTGAAATCGAGCCCGGCGACCGACACGGTCCCGCCGGTCGGGCGCTCGAGCCCGGCCAGCACCGCCATCAGCGACGATTTCCCCGATCCCGACGGCCCGAGCAAGGCGACGCTGTCGCCTGCCGCGACATCGAGATCGACCCCGCGCAGGATCTCGACGCTGGCGGGCGGACGCCCGAGGACGAGCGAAACATTGCGCGCGGCGATCAACGCGCTATCGACGGTGGATGGCATCATCGGTCTTCCTTGGGCGATATCGCTGGCAACGGCAAATCGTCGCCAGCGGTCTCGCGTTGCTTTCGGTCGTCGTTCCGTTCGGGGCGACCGCCTCGCCCAAGGCGGCGCTGATCTGGGCGTTCGGCGACAGCCTCACCGCGGGCTATGGCCTGCCCCCCGAAGCGGGCTTCACCACCAAGCTGCAGGCCGCGCTGCGACGCGCCGGGATTGCGGCGACGGTCCGCAACGGCGGGGTCGCCGGCGATACCGCAGCGCAGGCGCGCGCGCGGCTGCGTTGGGGGCTGCGCGGGCTCGGTGCGACGCCCGATCTGGTGATCGTCGAGCTCGGCGCGAACGACATGCTGCGCGGGCTTCCCGTCGCGCAGGCCAAGGCAAACCTCGACGCGATCCTCACCGAGCTGCAGGCGCGGCGCATTCCCGTGCTGCTCGCCGGCATGCGCGCGGCGCCGAACCTCGGGCCCGACTATGTCAGCGCGTTCGACGGCGTGTATCCAGCCCTTGCCAAGGCCCATGCGATCCCGCGCTACCCCTTCTTCCTCGACGGCGTCGCCGGGAACCCCCGGCTGATCCAGGCCGATGGCCTTCACCCCAACGCCCGCGGCGTCGACATCATCGTCGGCCGCTTGCTGCCCAGCGTCCGCAGCGCGCTTGCGCTGGGTGTTCGGCGATGAACCTCGACGACCAGTTCCTGCGCTATTTCGGGAGCAGCGACCTCGCCGCCGTCACGCCCGCCGCGCTTCAGGCCGGGATCGAGCATATGCGCGTCGATTTCGGGCTCGAGCAGGACCGCGATCGGCGTTTCGGCCTGTGGACGCTGCTCCACATGCTCGGCGCGGCACCCGAACTCGACGTCGCGTTCACATCGAGCGCGGACAAGGCGGCGGCGCGACGCTTCATCGAGCTGACCGAACAGCACGACGATTGAGCGCACGCCGCCGCCCGACGCGGTGTCAGTCGGCGACGTCGATCGCATGCGTCACGATGATCTCGGGCCGCGCCGTCGCGATATCGCGCGCGGCGAGACCGAGTGCCTTGAAATGGTCCGATGCCATATGCTGCTGCACGGCGGCGTCATCGACGTAGAGCTCGTTGAACACGAAGCGCTGCGCGCCCTCGGTCTCGCGCCACAACTCGTAATGCAGCACGCCCGGCTCGGCGCGCGATGCCGCGACGCAGGTGCGGGCGGCGGCAATGAAATCCTCTTCCGAACCAGGTTTGACGGTGATGAAGGCGACGATCTTGACGGCCATGAAATTCACTCCTGTTTCGTGAGCCCAGACCTGGGGTCTCGCGCGCGACAAAGCAAGCGATGCGCAGGGTGAGGCCGGGAAACAATGGAACCCGCGACATCTCGGGTCATTGGACGGTCGTCCCCCGCTGCCCGGGGGTTAGGAATCCCGTCATGCGCCGTCTTCTCCCGTTCCTCCTGGTCGCGACCGCTTCATCGGCGACGGCGCAGAATGCGGCACCGCCTCAGCCCGCGCCCATGACGACACCGCTCGGCGCCAATCTCGAGAGCTTCGCCTATCCCTTCCCGGTCCGCTGGTACGCGACACAGTCGCAAGGCGCGCCCGTTCGGATGGCATATCTCGATGTCGCGCCCACCACCCCGGCGAACGGCAAGACGGTCGTGCTGCTCCACGGCAAGAACTTCTGCTCGGCGACATGGCAGGACACGATCGTCGACTTGGCGGCGCACGGCTACCGCGTCCTCGCGCCAGACCAGATCGGCTTCTGCAAATCGTCGAAGCCGACCGGCTATCAGTACAGTTTCGCCGCGCTCGCGACGCTGACGCAAGCGCTGCTCGACCAGGCCGACGCGGGCAAGGTCCTGCTCGTCGGGCATTCGACCGGGGGCGTGCTCGCGGTGCGCTTCGCCTTGCTCTACCCGCAGCGAGTCGAGCGGCTCGTGCTCGTCAATCCGCTCGGCCTCAACGACACGCTGGCGCAAGGCGTGCCCTATACCGAGCTTGGCGCGCTGCGGCAGGAAGAGGCGAAAACGAACGCCGCGTCGATCAAGGCGTATCAGCAGCGCACCTATTATCACGGCGAATGGCGCCCGGCGTATGACCGTTGGGTCGCCATGCTGGCGGGCCAATATGCCGGCCCCGACGGCGAGCGCGTGCGCAACGCGCAGGCGCGGCTGTCGGATATGCTCGAAACGCAGCCCGTCGCGGCCGAACTCGACCGCGTCGCCGCGCCGGTGTCGCTCATCATCGGCCAGCGCGACGTGACCGCGTTTCGCGCCAACACCGCGCCGGTCGCCGTCAGAGCGCACGTCCAGACGGTGCCGCAAGCGGCCGAAGTCGCGGTCCGTCGCTTCCGCGATGCCAGGATCGTGCGGATCGCGGGCGCCGGTCATGCGCCGCACGTCGAGGATCCAGCAGGCTTCGCGCCGCTGTTGCGCGCCGAACTTGCGCGCCCGTGACTCCTGAAACGGCCGAAACGTGACGATAATTTCACGCGACAGCGTGCAACCAGAACGGCAAGGCCCGTGTTTCCAGATCCTCTGCAAAGGACATTGTGTATGCGTATCGTTTCGCTCATTGCCGTTTCCGCCGCCCTCGCCTCGGCCTCGCCGGTGCTTGCCAAGGGCTGCATCCGCGGTGCTGCCGCCGGCGGTGTTGCGGGCCATTTCGTCGGCAAGGGCCACGCCGTGATGGGCGCCGTCGCAGGCTGCGCGATCGCACACCACCACTACGCCAAGCAGGCACGCGCGCAAAAGGCTGCTGCGCGCGCACAGCACTGAGCGACTATCCCACCACGCCCGACGGGCGCTATTTCGTCGTGCGCGGGCGGCTCTGGCGCAAGAGCAATCCCGCGCTCGACGCAGCGACCCGCACGGCGCTGGTCGGGGACTTGATGGATGCACGCCGCGCGGTCGGCGCGGCGCTGCGGGCCAAGGACAAGACCGCGGAACAGACCGCACGCGCCGCGGTCGATACCGCCAAACACGCGCTCGGCGAACGCGGCCCGGTCTGGTGGGATGACGCCGCGCCCGATTATACGCGCCACATGGCGCGCACCACGCCCTACGCCGATTGGTTCGCGGGTCTCAGCTAGCGCGGCGTTTGCGCACGGGCGCGTCGGCAAGTTCGATCCAGACCGGCGCGTGATCGCTCGTCTTCTCCCACCCGCGCACGTCGCGATCGACTTGCGCATCGACCAGGCGACCGGCGAGCGCAGGGCTCAGCAGCAAGTGATCGATCCGCAACCCCGCATCGCGCGCATAGGCGTTCCGGAAATAGTCCCAGAAGGTGTAGATCGTCGCATCGGGGTGGATCGTCCGCAGCGCGTCGGTCCACCCCTGCCCCACCAGCCGTGCGAACGCTGCGCGGATCTCGGGCGCGAACAGCGCATCGTCGACCCAGCGCTCGGGCTTGTAGACGTCGCGCTCGGTCGGCATCACGTTGAAATCGCCCGCCAGCAGCACGGGCAAGCCGGACTCGAGCAACTCCGCGGCGTGCGCGATCAGCGCGTCGAACCAGCGCAGCTTGTAGTCGAATTTCGGCCCCGGCCGCGGGTTGCCGTTTGGGAGATACAGGCCGCCGATCAACACCCCGTTGACCGCCGCTTCGAGATAGCGGCTCTGCGCAGGGTCGGGATCCTCGGGCAAACCCCGCCGCGTCTCGTGGATCTCGCCGACGCGACTGAGCAACGCGACGCCGTTCCAGCTCTTCTGTCCGTGCCAGATCGCGTCATAGCCAAGATCGCGGATCGCGGCCTCGGGGAATTTGTCTTGCGGTGCTTTCAGTTCCTGCAGCACCACGACGTCGGGGCCACTCTCGGCGAGCCAGCGCAACAGCACCGGCAAGCGGCCGTTGACCCCGTTGACGTTGTACGTCGCAATCTTCACGCAGCTTCGCTGGCCGGGCGGTCGCTTGCCGGCGCGAGCGCCTTTACGACCATCGCGTTGACATCGACGCGCGCCTTCAGCCGCGCGGCGAGCAAGGCGGTGCCGCTGATCTTGCGCTGGACGAACAGCGTGTCGATCGGCGGGACGTGCCACGTGTCGCGGTCGGCGGCCATCGCCATCCCCTGATCGCGCAAGACGCCGACGAATGCGCGGTCACCGAAGTCGAACGGGCCCGCGCGGTTGAGCTCGACAAGGATCACGTCGATCATCCGATCGACCAGCGCGCCGTGCCGCGCGACCGCTGCATCCCCCAGGAACCCGGCACCGACCGCGGCGTCGCGCACCGCCGCGCGGTCGCCTGCAAGCCCGGTTTCGAGGAGCCGCCGATAGCCGTCTGCCGTCTCCGGCGCGACCGGGCGGGTCGCGCCGAAATCGAGCAGCACGAGCTTTCCGGTCGCCGGCTGATAGCGATAATTGGCGAAGTTCGGATCGGTCTGCATCAGGCCGAATTCGAACATCTCGCGCAGCACCAGCGCCATCAGCGACTCCATCGCCGCATCGCGCACGCTTTGCTCGGCATCGACGAGCGATTCGATCGCCACGCCCTCGACAAAGCTCATCGCGAGGACGTCCGCCCCGCTGAATTCGCGGTCGAGCACCGGCACGACATAGGCGGGATCCTCCGCCAGCAACGCACCGAAGCGCTCGAGCTGCTCACCTTCGCGGACGTAATCCGCCTCTTCGTGGAGTTGCCGCTTCGCTTCGGCGAGCAGCGGCGCGATGTCGATCGACTTGGGCAGCGCGCCGGACACGCGCAGCAGCGTCGCGACATTGTCGACATCCGAATCGATACTGTCGCGCACCCCGGGATATTGCACCTTGATCGCCAGATCGCGCCCGTCGGGGGTGCGCGCCCGGTGGACCTGGCCGATCGACGCCGCGGCGAGCGGCCCTGCATCGAAGCGCGCGAATCGGCGCCGCCAATCCTTGCCCCAATCGCGCGCGAGCACTTGCTGGAGCTGCGCCGGCGGCATGTGATGTGCGTTGTTGCGCAGCCGCGCGAGGATCTGCGACAGCTCGGGCGGGAGGAAATCGCCCGAGTCCATCGAGATCATTTGCCCCAGCTTCATCGCCGCGCCGCGCAGGTGCGACAGCTGATCGGCGACGCGCCCAATATTGGCGGGGGTGAGCAGCAAGTCGCTCATCTTCGGCCGCTGGCCATCGGCGATCCGACGCGCGCCTTCCGCCAGCACGCCGCCCGCGACACCGCCAGCCAACCGGCCGAACACCCCGAGCCGCGCGATGCGCCCGCTGGGAACGGATTTTCCGCGAGAGTCGCGATCGTCGGTCATGCGGACGCCTTCACCAAAATCTGCTGCCCGGCACGCCCTTGAACGGCCCGGCAAAGGCGGAGGTGATCCACCCGCCATAAAAACCCCCCGGCTGCGGCACGACGGTCTCACCATTCACGCTGCAGCGATCGAACGGCGCGGCGTAGAAAGCGACATGATCCTTCAGCAGCGCAAAGGGGCGGGTTGGGCTCGGATAGCTCCAGCCGACGCTTGGCAGCGTCTCGCCGTCGAGCACGACGTCCCAATAGGTCGCGGCCCCCTTCCATTCGCAGAACGAACTGCCCGCACCACGGCGCAACGCGCTTTCCAGAATATCGGCGCGCGGGATGTAATAGCTCGGCGGATGGCTCGTCTCGAGCGTGCGAATGCTGGCGCGCGTATCGGCGAGCACGACGCCGCGATGCTCGATCACGATCCGCGCCGAACTCGGCTCGGCGATCGCGGGGCGCGGGAACGACCAGACGCTTTCCTGGCCGGGCGCTGGTGGAATCGGTTCGGGTGTCATCGGCGGTCCCATCCCAAAGCGAGGCGCTGCAACCGAGGGCGGACCCGCAGAAACAGACGATAGGCGTGTTCGAGCATCGCCAATATGTGGCGATTGCGCGCCACCAATCCAAGCGGCCGCAGCACCGGAATCGCGCGCCACATCGCGGCGAACGCCGCGGCGCCCGACAGGATCTGGCCTTCCTCGCGCGCGTGGAAGCGCGCCAGAAGATCGGCGCGGTCGATCGGACAAGCGGCGGGAGCATCGCCCGAAACGTCGACAAACTCGATCCGCTGCGCCCGGTCGAGCCGCCGTATCCCGGCGATCTCGCGCCGACACAGCGGGCAACCGCCGTCAAACCAGACGGTGACGCGCTTCGATCCAAGGGGGGCTTCACGGTTCATGCGATTGCCTAACGCCGGAGTGCAGCGTTCGGATGCACCCGGACGCGGGCGCTGGCAATGCGTCCGTTGCGATGCGATCGACACCGTGCTGATGGAAACGCACCAGTCGCGGTTGACCCCGATCATGTCACTGCCGCTTGCTCCGGCCGCGCGCGCATCGCATGGAACGACGATGACCAACCGTTGCGGCACCGCCCTCTCGACCCCGCGCCTGCGCGCGCTGATCCTTCTCGCCCTTGCAGCGATGCCGAGCATGGCGCTCGCGCAGGAACCTGCGCAGGGCGATCCGTCACAGGGCACCGGGCCGCTCCCAAACAATGTCGCGCCAAGTCCGACGCCGATCTGCACCGACCGCCCAACGCGCGCGAGCGTCGCGTGCACCGTACCCGCCGGCGCCTTTCAGCTCGAAACCGATTTCATCGACTGGACGCGCGAGACGCTCGACGGCGTTCGCACCGATACGATCCTCTACACCAACCCCACGCTCAAATACGGCGTCGGGAAGCACACCGATGTCGAGGTCAACATCGCCCCGTACCAGACCGTCCGCACGCGGATGGCCGATGGCAGCGTGACGACCGACGGCGGCGTCGGCGATCTGTTCGTCCGCGCGAAGCAGCGACTGACCGCCGACAGCTCGATGACGCACGTTGCGGTGATCGGATCGGTGAAGGCGCCGACGGCCGGCTCGGTCGTCGGCAACGGCAAATGGGAGGGCAGCGTTGCGCTTCCGGTCAACATTCCCCTGCCCGCCAAGTTCACGCTGACCACCAGCCCCGAGTTCGATATCTCGGCCAACCAAGGCTCGCCCAACCAGGACCCCGTTACGGGCCATCATTTCGAGCTCGTCAACCTCATCAACCTGTCGCACCCGGTGGGCAAGAATGCGACGGTCTATGCCGAATTTTGGACCAAGGAGAGCTTCGAGCCGCGGCATAACACGCAGCAATATTCGGCCGATGTGGCGGCCTCGTATCAGCTGACCAAGACGCTCCAGCTCGATGCCGCGGCGTATATCGGGCTCAACCGCGAAACCCCTGGGCTGCAGCTGTATACCGGTCTGTCGACCCGCTTCTAGCCGTGGCTGAGCGCGACGAGGCTGCGCAGCAGTTCGTCGCGCCGGAACGGCTTGGTCAGCCGCGGCAAATCGGGCGCGATTCCTTCGCTCTC
Organism: Sphingomonas sp. AAP5; assembly: GCF_004354345.1. Classification (NCBI taxonomy): domain Bacteria; kingdom Pseudomonadati; phylum Pseudomonadota; class Alphaproteobacteria; order Sphingomonadales; family Sphingomonadaceae; genus Sphingomonas; species Sphingomonas sp. AAP5. The sequence goes on from NZ_CP037913.1 coordinate 1,440,808, forward strand.
GGCATAGCCCGAGATCACCAGCACCGGCAGCGCCGGATCGCCGCGCAGCAGCCTCCGCGCGAAGTCCGATCCGGTCATTCCCGGCATCAGATGGTCGGTCACCACCAGATCAGGCGCCACACCGGCGTCGATCAGCGCCAACGCCGCCTCCGCCGAGTCCGCCTCGACCACGTCATATCCCAGCTCGCCGAGCATCGCTGCAGTGCTCAAGCGCACGAATTCCTCATCATCGACCAGCAACGCCGTCCCGCGCGATGCCTCGAGCACAGGCGGCACCGCTGCGGAGACGAGCGGTGCCACAGCTTGCCCTTGCGGGAGCCATAATTCGACGCACGTGCCCTCCCCCGCCGTGCTGCGCAGCCGCAATGCGCCACCGAGCTGTGAGGCAAGGCCGTGGACCATCGACAGGCCGAGCCCAGTCCCCTTGCCGACCCCCTTGGTCGAAAAGAACGGCTCGACCGCGCGCGCCATCGTCTCCGCGCTCATCCCGGTGCCCGTATCGGTGACGGACAGGCAGATGTAGCGGCCCGGTGCGAGATCTCCGTCCTGCGCGATCGTCTCGGGCATCGCCGCGATCCGCAGCGTTCCGCCATCGGGCATTGCGTCGCGGGCATTCACCACCAGGTTGAGCAGCGCCATCTCGAGCTGGTTCGGGTCGGCGGTGGCGGTGGGGAGGTCGTGGGGGGCCTCGACCAGCACGCGGATCTGCGGACCGATCGTGCTGGCGACGAGATCGATCATCCCGCGCACCAGCGCAGCGACGTCGACCGCAACCGCCTGCAGCGGCTGCCGCCGCGCAAAGGCGAGCAGCCGCTGGACCAGCGTCCGCGCGCGTTCGGCCGACAGCGCAGCGCCGTCGATCAAGCGCTTCTCGCGCTCGCCGCCAAGGCCCTTGCGCTGCAACAGATCGAGCGCGCCGACGATCGGTGTCAGCAGATTGTTGAAATCGTGCGCGACGCCGCCAGTGAGCTGGCCCATCGCCTCCATCTTCTGCGCTTGGCGCAACGCCTCCTGCGCGGTTGCGAGTTCGGCCTTCGCGCGCAGCCGGCCGGTCACGTCGCGCGCATGATGAAACGCGCCGATGATCCGCCCCTCGGCGTCGCGCAGCGGGGAATAGCGGATTTCCCAGCTCGGGGCTTCGATCTCTGGATTGCCGAACTGGGCTTCGGTGACGAAGGTTTCGCCGTGCAAGGCACGCGTCATCAAGGCGTGCATCGCCGCGCGCTGCTCGGGAACGAACAGTTCGAAGAACACGTCGCCGAGCTTGGTGTAGAAACCGTGGCTTCGGAAAAAGGCGTCGTTATGCGCCTGGTTGAACGCGATGAGACGATAGTCGGTGTCGAACGCGCAAATCGCCGTGGCGTCCGACTGGATGATGTTTTCGTGCAGCAGCAGGGCCTGGGTGCGCTCGACCACCGTCGCCGCGAGCGTCGCGTTGAGCTTGGCGAGCGCGTCACGATCCGCGCGGCGCTCGGTCACATCCTGCACCACGCCAAGCAGCCGCACCGCGGTGCCGTTCGCATCATATTCGAATTCGGCGCGACGTTCGATCCAGCGCACTTCCTGCGTATCGGCGCGACGGATGCGATATTCGACTTGCAACGCCATCGCCTGCGAGGCTCGCACCGCGGCATTCGAGCCGATCGCGGCATCCTCGGGCAGGATCATGTCCTCGATCCGAGTCACGTCGGTCGTTCGATCATCGGATAGGCCGAACAAATGGTAGAACTCGGCGGATCCGGTGAACGTTCCCTCCGCGAGGTCGACCGTAAAGACGCCGATGTGCCCCGCTTCCTCGGCGCGACGCAGGCTTTGCTCGGCTTGCTGAAGCGCAAGGTCGACGCGGCGCTTCGATTCGACCTCGACGACCGTCGCAGTCGTCTCGCTGGTGATGCACAGCACCCCGGTGATCGCGCCCAGATCATCGAAGACGGGCGAGAAGGAAAAGGTCCACCACGTTTCCTCGGGCTCGCCCCAGCGCGCCATCGGAACGGGATGATCGACGACGCGAAACGGCGTACCGCGCAGGGCATCGAGGAACATCGGTTCGACCGCAGCATAAGCATCGGCCCACACCACGTCGAAGCGCGCGCCCATCGCCCCGTCGATGCGTGGCCCGAGGATCGGCGCATAGGCGTCGTTGAAGAAGAAGGTACGTGTCTTGCCCCACACCAGGTACATCGACTCGGGCGACGCCAGCAGCAGATGAAGCGTCGCCTTGAGCGATGTCGGCCAGCCCTCACGCGGGCCCAGCGGATGCGCCGCCCAGTCGACGGCGTCCAGCAAGTCGGCCACGCGCGAGCGCGCAGCGGTTCCGCTGCGTTCCGGCATGCCGTCTTGCGTTCCGCGTACCAACCCTACCTCCGCAAGCGGCATGCGCGCGCATGCCGGAAAGTAGCGTTACCGTGCTCGTAGGGCACATCGCAACCTCTGATCACACCAGCAATTTCGACGATTGTGGCGATGGGTGCCGCGGGCCGACGTGTCAGTCCTCGCCGCGATTGCGAATATGCCCGCAAGCCGCTGCAGCGGATGCCGATGGAGCGCTCTACGGGTAAGCCCGTATAGCGAGCGCGCGTTCAAACGGCGACGAGCGTCGGGTCGGTCGCCGGATCTCGCGCGGTTGCGCGCGGGGCCGCCGCGTCGGCAGCTGGTCCTGCCCCGGGGCCCTTGCGGAGCCGCTCATGTCCGATCCCCTTTCCCCCGAACAGGTCGCGGCGCTCGACGCGTATTGGCGCGCGGCCAACTATCTCTCGGTCGGGCAGATCTATTTGCGCGGCAATCCGTTGCTCGAACAGCCGCTCAGCCTCGCCGACATCAAGCCGCGCTTGCTCGGCCACTGGGGCACGACGCCTGGCCTCAATTTCATCTACGCGCACCTCAACCGGCTGATCGTCGCGGACGATCTCGACATGATCTATATCATCGGACCGGGGCATGGCGGCCCCGGACTGGTCGCCAATGCCTATCTCGAAGGCTCCTACACCGAGCATTATCCCGCGATCGAGCGCAGCCGCAGTGGCATGGAGCGGCTGTTCCGCCAATTCTCCTGGCCCGGCGGGATCCCGAGCCATGTCTCGCCCGAATGCCCGGGGTCGATCCACGAAGGCGGCGAGCTCGGCTATTCGCTCGCCCATGCGTATGGCGCGGCGTTCGACAATCCCGACCTGATCGTCACCTGCGTCGTCGGCGATGGCGAAGCCGAGACCGGGCCGCTCGCCGCGAGCTGGCACGGCAACAAGTTCCTCAACCCGGCGCGCGACGGCGCGGTGCTGCCGATCCTCCACCTCAACGGCTTCAAGATCGCCAACCCGACGATCCTCGCGCGGATCGGCAAGAGCGAACTGACCGAGCTGCTCCACGGCTATGGCCACGAACCGTATTTCGTCGAAGGCGACGACCCCGCGTTGCTCCACCAGCAGATGGCCGCGACGCTCGACACGGTGCTGCGTGCGATCAAGACGATCCAGGCCGATGCGCGCGAGGCCCCCGCCACTTCCCACGGACGCCCGCGCTGGCCGATGATCGTACTGCGGACGCCCAAGGGCTGGACCGGCCCCAAGATCGTCGATGGCTTGCCCGTCGAAGGCACATGGCGGGCGCATCAAGTCCCGATCGCCAATTTCAAGAAGCCCGAGCATATCGACCAGCTCGACGCCTGGATGCGCAGCTATCGCCCGGCCGAACTGTTCGACGCGAACGGCAAGATCACCGAGGCGATCTCGGCGGTCGCCCCGACCGGGCATCGCCGGATGAGCTCGAACCCGCACGCCAATGGCGGCGCACTGCTCCAGCCGCTGTCGCTGCCCGATTTCCGCGACTTCGCGATCGCGCTCACCGCTCCCGGCGGGGTCGAGGCCGAAGCGACGCGCGTGCTCGGCCAGTATCTGCGCGAGGTGATGCGGCTCAATCTCGACAGCCGGAACTTCCGCCTGTTCGGGCCCGACGAAACCGCCTCGAACCGGCTCGACGCGGTCTATGACGTGTCGGGCAAGGCGTGGATGGGCGAGGTCGAACCGGTCGACGTCAACCTGAGCCCGAGCGGGCGCGTGATGGAAGTGCTGAGCGAGCATCTCTGCCAGGGTTGGCTCGAGGGGTATCTTCTCACCGGTCGGCACGGCTTCTTCTCGTGCTACGAGGCGTTCGCCCACATCGTCGATTCGATGCTCAACCAGCATGCCAAATGGCTCAAGGTCAGCCGCAAGATCGCGTGGCGGCGCCCGATCGCCTCGCTCAACTATCTGCTCACCTCGCACGTCTGGCGGCAGGACCATAATGGCCTGTCGCACCAGGACCCGGGCTTTATCGATCAGGTTGCCAACAAGACCTCCGATATCGCGCGCATCTACCTCCCGCCCGACGCCAATTGCCTGCTGTCGGTGGCGGATCACTGCTTGCGCAGTCGCGACTATGTGAATTTGATCGTCGCGGGCAAGCAGCCAGAGTGGCAATGGCTCGGTATCGATGAGGCGGTGCGGCATTGCACCGCAGGTGCGGGGATCTGGCACTGGGCGGGCGTGCAGGACGACGCGCCCGATGTCGTGATGGCGTGCGCGGGCGACGTCCCCACGCTCGAGGCGCTGGCGGCGGTGATGCTGCTGCGCGAGCAAGTCCCCGACATCCGCATCCGCTTCGTCAACGTCGTCGACCTGATGGTGCTCGAGCCGAGCGATCAACATCCGCACGGACTCGACGATCACGCCTTCGATGCGCTGTTCACCACCGACACGCCGGTGATCTTCGCGTTTCACGGCTTTCCGGCGACGATCCACACGCTGACCTATCGCCGCACCAACCACCACAACATCCACGTCCGCGGCTTCAAGCAGGAGGGCACGACGACGACGCCGTTCGACATGGTCGTGCTCAACGATCTCGACCGCTATCGCCTCGCGCTCGACGCGATCGAGCGGATCCCGCGGTTGAAGGCGCAAGTGCCGGCGGCGCGCGACCGCTATTGGGCGGCGATCGAACGCCACAAGCTCTACATCGCCGAACATGGCGAGGATCTGCCCGAGATCCTGGACTGGCGCTGGTCGGCGTGACTGCTGCCGGCGAAAGCGCGGGGACGGTGATCCTGACCTTCAATGGCGGATCGTCGTCGCTCAAGTTCGGGCTGTTCGATGTCGCCGGAGGCAAGGCCGAGCCGCTGCTGACGGGCGAGATCGAGACCGAGGGCGGCGGCGCAGTTCGGCTGCATGCAGCTTCTGCCACCGGACGCTTCCATGTCGACCATTCGCTCGGCGAGGCCGTGCCGGGGTCCTGGATCGGCCATGTCGTCGATGTGCTCGAACGCTCGGACCTTCCTGCCCCGGCCGCGATCGGGCATCGCCTCGTGCACGGTGGGCCGCGCTTGCTCGCGCCGGTGCTGATCGACGATGCGGTGCTCGATCAGCTTGAAAGCGTCCGTAGCTTCGCGCCAGTCCATATCCCCGCCGCGCTGGCGACGATAAGCGCCGCGCAAGGATATTTCCCGGGTTGCCCGCAGATCGCCTGTTTCGACACCAGTTTTCACACGACGATGCCGGCGGTGGCGAGCACGCTCCCGCTCCCCAAGGCACTGCGCGATCGGGGAGTACGGCGCTACGGCTTCCACGGCCTCTCGTGTGAATCGATCGTTCGGCACCTCGGGCCGGCTTTGCCCGAGCGGCTGATCATCGCGCATCTCGGCAATGGCGCGAGCGTCACCGCGGTGCGCGCCGGTCGCTCGGTCGACACCAGCATGGGGCTGACCCCGACTGGCGGGCTGATCATGGGGCGGCGCACCGGCGACCTTGATCCCGGCATCCTGCTGCATTTGCTCCGCGACTGCGGCTACACGCCCGCGACGCTGGCCACGCTGGTCGACCGCGAGAGCGGAATGCTCGGCATATCGGGGATCGACAGTGACTTGCGCAGGCTCAACGCCGCCGCGCCGACCGAGCCGGACGCCGCGCTTGCGATCGCGATGTTCGGGCACTCGCTCGCCAAGATGCTCGCCGCGATGGCGTGTTCGCTCGGTGGGGTCGACATGATCGTCTTCACCGGCGGGATCGGCGAGCATGATTGCGGGGTGCGAGCGACCGCCGCGACGGCGCTCGCCTGGATGGGAGTCGCGCTCGATCCCGCCCGCAATGCCGCTGGCGCCGAGACGATCAGCGGCGATTCCTCGCGCGTCGTGCTCCGCGTGCTCGCTGCGCAGGAGGACGCGCAGATCGCGCTGCACAGTGCCGACCTGCTCGGCGCGAGCAACCGCTCACTCCGCGACGATGAGCCCGTCTAGCGCGCGGACGATCGCGCGCGCCTGGCCGCGAACTTCCTCGAGGTGGCGCCGCGCCCAGCCCGGCTCCATGTCGGGGGTGATATGGCCGAAATGCACGTGCCGCGACGGCGCCATCGCAAAGGCGTGTTCGATATAATGGTCGAACGCCTGGGTGAGCGCGCGCAACTGGCCCATCTCGTCGAGCCATATCTCCTTCAGGCCCGAGGTCGTGAAACTGAGCAATTGCTTGCCCGCCAGCACGCCTTTGGCGGTACCCTCGTAGACCGCATCGGGCAGCACCCCGCTGCCGAGCACACGCTCGACATAGCCCTTGAGCATCGCCGGTGGCCCACCGAACCAGATCGGATAGACGAGGACGAAGACGTCGCTGTCCTTGAGCACCGCGAGCTCTTCGGCGACGTCTGCAAATTGGCGCTCGCCTGGCCCCGGGCGCTCGGCCGATTTCAGCACGGGATGGAACCCCATCGCATAGAGATCGCGGACGATCACCTCATGGCCTTGCTCGCGCACCGTCGCGCTATACGCTGCGGCCATCGCTGCGTTGAAGCTGTCCTGCTCAGGATGGCAGAGGATGACGACGTGCCGCGGTGGCTTGGAACGAGTGTCAGGCATGCGAGATCTCCTTGTAAACGCGATACCCTGCGGTGCCGGACCGCGCGCTACGGGATTCTACGGAGGACCGCGCGGATGCGTTCAGTGGCTCAGCACCAACGGCAGTTTGCAAATGCCCAGCATCCGCTTGGTCACCCCGCCGAACGTCTCGAGCAGGCGACCGTGGGTATAGCCGCCCATAAGGATGTAATCGGCGTTGAAGCGTTCGGCTTCGGCCTCGATCAAACGATCGGGGGCGGTTAGTCCGTCGTCGATCGTCCGGATGGTCGCGTGGATGCCATGACGCGAAAGATATTCCGCCGCCTCGGTCGGCTCGGTGCGCTCGCCGCCATCGCGCGCCATGAAGATCTCGACCGCGTCGGCAAGCGCCAGCAGCGGCACGCACGCCCGCAGCGTCGCGGCTGCCGATCCCTGACCATCCCAGGCGATCAGCACGCGCGCGAGCGCAAGCCGCGTCAGCGTGTCGGGCACCGCGACGATCGGCGTGCGCGCTTGCATCAGCACGCGGCTCGCGACGTCTCGCATGTCGGGATCGCGGTCATCGGTGAGCTTGCGGCTCAGGACGATCAGGTCGGCGAGCTTCGCCACGTCGAGCACCGAGTCCGCGAGCGGCCCAGTCGCGTCGGTCCAATCCCAGCGTACATCCTCGCGGGCGAGCCGAGCGACGATTTCGGTCTTGTTTTCGGATTCGCGAGTCCGTTCGTCCTCGAGCAGGCCGACCGCGGCGATGCCATAATAATCACCGTTGAGCGTTGCCGGAACCACGACGTCGACGCACGACAAATGGCCGTCGAGCGCACGGGTCAGATCGAGCGCAGCCTGGATCCGCGATTCCTGCCCGGTATCGTCGTGCACGAGCAATAGAACATTCTTCATCGCCGCCTCCCTTGATGGTGATGCGACGCTATGCGGCGGCGGCACCCGCCGATATCGGGAAACCTACGGATACGCGCGGCGGACCGCCCGGCAGCGCCCACCCTGGCACGTCGAGCGATACGACTTGGTCGCAGAATGCGGCGAACGCCGGCCGGTGGCTGACCAACAACAGCCCTTGCCGCGTTCTCGTCAGGCGGGCGGCGAGGCGCGCTATAACCACCTCCTCGGTCGCGGCGTCGAGCCCTTCGCTCGGCTCGTCGAGCACCAGCCACGACGCCGGGCGGAGATAGGCCCGCGCGAGCGCAAGCCGCCGCCGTTCGCCGCCCGACAGCCGCGCACCGTTCTCGCCGATCCAGCTGTCGAGCCCCTGCGGCAAACCGTGTACCCGCATGTCGAGCGCGGCATCGTGAAGCGCCTGCCAGAGCGCCGCCTCGTCGGCCTGCGCACAGCCTAGCAGCAGATTGTCGCGGACGCTTCCCGACAGCAAAGCCGCGTCCTGCGGCACCCAGCCGAAGATCTCGCGGCGGAGGTCGCTCGCGATATCGACGAGGTCGCGATCGTCGAACCAGACCTGTCCGCGCTCGGCGGGGCGAAGGCCGAGCAGCGTCTCGACCAAGCGTGTCTTGCCGGCTCCCGAACGTCCGGCAAGCTGGACTCGTGCGCCGGGAAGCAGCGGGCCATCGGCAAGCGCAAAGGTAATCGATGGCCACGCGACCGCCAGTTGGCGTGTCGGTGATAGTGATCCGCCGTCGAGCAGTGCGCCCAGCCGCGCCTCCGCCTCGCGGACTGCGCCGCGCTGCGCCAGGCTTCGCACCAACGGTGCGGCGCCATCGATCGTCATCGCCGCGGCGAGCGCGGCGAGCGCCATCACTGCCGCACCATGCCCCCGCGCAAGCACGACCACCGCACCCGCAGCGACCGCGATTGCCACTGCCTGCGCCAGTTCGAACCAGCCCAGCACCGCAGCTTGCGCTTCGACGGCGTCCCCGAGTGTCTCGCTCCGTTCGGCAATTCGCGCCGCGGCCCAGCCTTCGAGGGCGTAACAGCGGAGCTCGGCAGCGGCGGCAGCCTGTGCGGCGAGCTCGTCCTTCAACGCCCCGGTCGCGCGTTGCACCGCCCGCCCCGGTGCCTCCAGCGCGGTCGCGAGCCGATCTGCGACGAGGAGCAGCGTGCCGAGGCACGCGAGTGTCGCCGCCGCCGCCTCCCACCCGCCCAGGACCGTCAGGCCCGCCCCTGCAACCGCCGCCGCAGCCATTCCCCACGGCGCCGACGCCATTGCAAAGCGCGTCTCGATCACGGCGACGTCCTGGACGATCCGTGCCGTCGCCTCGCCCGTCGAGAAGGACAGCGCGCGCGCCACCGGTGCCGCCGCGATCGCGCGAAAGAGCGCCGGGCGGACTCGCGCGAGCGCGCCGAACGCCGCCTCGTGGCTGGCGAGACGCTCGCCATAACGGGCACCGGTCCGCACGATCGCCAGCAGACGGATCCCTGCGCTCGGCAGCATATAGTTGAACCCCTGCGCGACGACCGGCCCGGCGAGCCCGGCGATCGCCGCGGCGGTAAGGAACCATCCCGAAAGCCCGAGCAACAGCACGGAAGCCGCCGCGACCAGCGCGGCATAGCCCGCCGCGCGCACCAGCATCGGCCGCTGGCGGATGCGCTGTTCGCCCAGCAACGCGTCGAGCGCGGTCACGCGTGCAGCTCCAGCGAGACCGTCCGGTCAGCGATCGCCGCGAGCGCAGCGCTGTGCGTCGCGATGAGCGTGGTGCGTCCGCAGCACGCCGTGCGGATCGTTTCGATCAGCGTCGCTTCGGCGACCGGATCGAGATGCGCGGTCGGTTCGTCGAGCAACAGCACCGTGCTCGGCTTGAGCAGCGCGCGCGCGAGCGCGATGCGCCGGATCTCGCCGCCCGACAATCCGCCGCCACGCGCGTCGATCGGCGCGTCGAGCCCGCGCACCGCAAGCATCGGCCCGAGCCCCGCGCGCCGCGCTGCATGCTCGATCTCGCGCGCCGTCGCGGCCGGCCAGGCGAGCGCAATATTCGCACGCAGCGTCCCCGTGATGATCAACGGCGTCTGCCCGACCCAGGCGGAGGCCGGCGCCAGCGTAACACCCTCACCAAGCGCGACACCGTCGACCGTCACGCGTCCCGCGCTCAGCGGCGCCAGCCCGAGGAGGAGATGCAGCAGACTGCTCTTGCCGCTCCCCGACGGGCCGAGCACTGCGACGATCGTCCCCGGCGCGATATCGAGCGAGAAATCACGGATCGCCGGTGTATCGGTTCCGGCATAAGCGATCGCCACATCCGTGAGCGTGATCCGTGGCGCGGTTTCGGGCGCGCGCTGGGCGACCGGCGCGGTCGAGGGGGCGAACAGCGCATCGGGGAAGCGCTCGACCGCGGTCTGTGCGGCTTGCTTGTCATGATAGGCGGCGGCGAGCCGGCGCATCGGCAAATAGAATTCTGGCGCCAGCGCCAACACGAAGAACGCCCGCGCCAGATCGAGCTTTTCGGGCACCGGAAACGGCAGCAATCCAAGCACGTTGAACCCGGCATAGACCGCCACCAGCGCCACCGACAGCGCGGCGAAGAATTCGAGCGCGCCAGACGACAGGAACGCGACACGCAGGACGCGCATCGTGCGCCGCGCCACTTCTTCCGAAGCGCGCGCCAGACGTTCGGCTTCACGCTGTTCCCCGCCGAACGCGAGCAGGATCGGCAAGGCGCGGATGCGATCGGCGAACAGGCCCGAAAGCCGCGACATCGCACCGAACTGCCGCCGCGATTCGTCAGCGGCGGCCCCGCCTGCAAGAATCATCGCAGCAAGGAATGGGATGAGCGTGACGACGAGGATCGCCGACGCGATCGGACTGGCGAGCGCGGCGGCGGCGATCACCAGGAGCGGCGCCAATCCAGCCGTAGCGCGTGCCGGAAGGAAGCGCGCGACATAGCCATCTGTCGCTTCGACCTCATCGACGCACGTGGCCAGCAGGGTGCCCATCGTCGCGTGCCCGCCCGGCGCGCGCGCCAGCAGATCCGTAACGAGCGCGGCGCGGAGCGTTCGCTTGGTCCGCCGCGCCGCGTCCGCGCCGACGCGCGCCGCAAGCAGCGCACATACCCCGCGCGCGCAGCCTGCGCCGACGAGCAGCGCCAACCATGGCAGCATCGCGCTCAGCCCTGCCGGAACGTGCACCACCGCGCCCGCGAGACCGCCAGCGAACCCGATCCCCGCCACCGTATCGCCAAGCAGCAAAACCGTCGGAGGCCAAAGCCGCACCGTGAGAGGAACGATCGACTTGAGCCGCAGCACAACACTGACGGGATCGGGCTGCGTGGGGATCGAGTGCATCGCGATAGCCTAGCGAGCGTCATCGCACCGGCGAATACGCAATACCCCTCACCGCCGTCGGCCACCGGATCCGTATAGACCCGTATAGCGTACCGATGAACGCGCGTGCTTCGATGGGTCAGCAAAGGAGCGAGCCCATGCCAAACCGCACACCCCGCAACGCCGCCCGTTGGCCCAGATCAGGATCGGCAAAGCGAGCCGCAGCGATCGGGCGGGGCTCGCTATGACACACGGCGCGACGCCCGCTGCCCAACAGGCCGCCCTTCGCCATGTCGTCGTGCTCGGTTCTCCGGGCGCCGGCAGCTTCACCACCGCCGTCGCGCAGGCATATTGCGACGAAGTACGCGCCTGTGGCCAGGTGGCGGAAATCCGCGATCTCTATGCGATGGGGTTTAACGCGCTGCTCGCCAATTCCGAGCGGCCGACCGCGCCTGATTACCGGCAGCCGCCAGATGTCGCGGCTGAACTCGCTGTGCTTGAGACCGCGGCGGTCATCAGCTTCGTGTACCCGCTGTGGGTCGGCATGCCGCCCGCGATCATCAAGGGCTATATCGATCGCGTGCTGGGCGCGGGTTTCGAAGAGCCCGAACGGCGCTCGGGCGACCGGGTATCGACACTGCGCGGCAAACGCTTGCTCAGCTTCAGCGCTTCCGCCTCTACCCGGCCCTGGCTTGAAGAACATGGCCAGTGGACCTCGATCCGGCAGGGCATCGACAGCTATCTCTCGACGGTCTTCGAATTGGTCGATGGCGGACATGTCCATTTCGACTCGATCGTCGAGGGCGTATCGGAGTCCTATGTCCGCCAGTGCCTCGCCGATGTGCGCGAAGTCGCGCGGCGGACGTGCGCCGCTGTCCTGAGCGAACGCCATGCCCGCCAGAACGACGCGCGCCGCTTGCAGCTTTCACACTAAGGAAAAGACAGAACTCGAACGTGGCGGGTCAATCGTGCCAATTAGCAGCGGGGGCAGGCACGGGATGGCGCCGCCGCCGAATCCGGCCTAGGCTGCTGCGCGGCGGACGGAGTCGAAAAGGTGGCTGAACAGAGACTCGTCCATATCATCGACGATGAGGAGGCGATCCGCAGGTCGGCAAGCTTCATGCTCAAGACGTCGGGCTTCGCGGTCGAGACCTGGGCGTCGGGCGTCGATTTCCTCCGGGAGGCGAAGCATGCGGCGATGGGCTGCGTACTGCTCGATGTCCGCATGCCCGAGATGGACGGGCTTGCAGTCCAACAGGCCATGCTCGAACGCGGCATTGCGATGCCGGTCGTCGTGCTGACCGGGCACGGCGATGTCTCGATCGCAGTGCGAGCAATGAAGGCCGGCGCGGTCGATTTCATCGAGAAGCCCTTCGCCAAGGCGCTGTTGCTCGACTCGCTCGCCGTGGCGTTCGAGCGGATCGATCGTTCCGAAGCCGATGCCGTGCGCGCGGCCGACGCTGCGATCGCGATCAGCGCACTGACGGCGCGCGAACGCGAGGTCCTCGAGGGCCTGGCGAGAGGGCTGCCCAACAAGACGATCGCCTACGACTTCGGCATCTCGCCGCGCACGGTCGAAGTCCACCGCGCCAACATCATGTCCAAGCTGCACGCGCGCAGTTTGTCCGAAGCGCTGCGGATCGCCTTTGCCGCGGGGTTGGGCAGCTCGCGGGGTTGAGTACCCGGACCGCCGGTCCGATCCAATGCTCCAGACGCGATCGCACCTGCCACGACGCCCGCCGCGAGCAGCACGAGCACGACCGGCGAAACCGTTGCCATCGCCTCATAGGCGCGCACCCCCGAGCGCGGCGGTAGCCGTGCGGCGGGCATGTCGCGCGAAAACAAGCCGATCGGCTTGCGATCCAAGACGTCGATATCGCGCGAAGGCGCCGGGCGACACGGCGTGCGCGGTGCCGTATGGGAATTCCTCGTCGACGGGAATCACCGGAGCGCCGAACCTCACAAGCCCCGCAAGGAGCGCGATCCCCGCGATGAGCGCGATCCGGGCCGGGGACCCTGCGATCAAGACGGGATCGCGACGCAGGCAGGATCGCGGGGTCAGGCGGGCGCCGGGGATTGTCACTAACCACCGCGAGCTGGCCGCATGCGGGGTTGCGGCCGCATGGCTTCAGCCGCATTGTCGCCACACGCCAACGGCATAGGCCGCGGCAAGCAGAAATTGAGCCGTGGACACCGTGTTGCGTTTTTCTCCTATCGTCGGTCTTCTCGGTCTGTTGCTGGCGGCGCCCGCCGTCGAGGCGGCGTCCTCCTCGTTCGACCTTGTCGGCCCCCGACTGGACGTCAGCGTGGTCCGCGACGGCGTTACGCTCCCGCTCGAGCGCGTGCCCAACCTCGCCGAAGGCGATCACATCTCGGTCAAGCTCGCCCCCCTTGCGGGGCATGACGAACATTATCGGCTGATCGCGGTGTTCCTGCGCGGCGCGGTCGATCGCCCCGGTAAGGACTGGTTCCGCGAGGCCGAGAGTTGGCGGGAGAAGAACGCCAGCCTGTCGCTCGTCGTCCCCAAGGACGCACAGCAGATGGCGCTGTTCATCGTCCCCGAGCGTGGCGGCGGCGCAAACGCGGTGATCAGCGCGGTCCGCAAGCAGCCCGGTGCGTTCGTCCGCGCGGCGCAAGAGCTGAACCAGGCCTCGCTCGACCGCGCACGGCTCGACACCTTCCTCCTCGAGATGCAGCGTGCCGAGCGCAAGAACCCCGAGAGCCTTGCCGCCGTCTCGCCAGTCCTGACGCGCAGCCTAGCGGTCAAGCTCAAGGCCGAATGCCTCGCGCAGCCGACCGAAGTCCAATCGGCGTGCCTCACCGGCGACCGCGAGACGCTGTTGCTCGCCGACACGCACAGTTCGGCGCTCGCCGACACGCTCGCCGGCGCGCCGACCGACCTCGCCTTCCAGTTGAGCGCGACGCCGCAGGCCGGCTATGGCTCGTACAGCTCCTATATCGGCGTGGTGCGCGACCTGTTCCGGATGTTCGGCGCGTTCCAGTCGACCCAGCTCCAGTTCATTCCGGCGCTCGCGCAACAGCGTAACGGCACTGTGACGGTATTGCTCAACACGCCGGTCTCGTTCGCCAAGCCGACCTCGGTGATGGTCGTCGCGCTCCCGGCGATCGAAGCGCCCAAGCCGCCGCCGCTGCGCCAGCCACTGCCGGCCACGATGCTGTGCGCCGCACCAGGAGTGATATTGCCAGTCGAAGGCGCACCGCTGGTCTATGCCACGGGCTATGCGCACGACATGGTCTTACGGCTCAAGCGGCTTGACGGGACGCAAGCCGAGATGCCGGTCCGCGCCGATCCAAGCCTTGGCGGCTTCGTCGCGACCGGCGACATTCCGTTCGGGCCGTTCGGCCCGGTGATCTTGGCGCAACTGCACGGTGCGTGGGGCTTTTCGTCGTTCGATGGCCCGAGCTACGTCCTGACCAAGCCAGGCGACGGGACGTGGAAGGCAACCGATCGCACCGCGCTGGTCGTCGGCCGCTCGAACGAACTGCAACTGTCCGGCGGCAGCGCAGGGTGCGTCACCAAGATCGGGCTGCGGCGCGGCGATGGTGCGGTCGAGCCGCTCAGCTGGAAGCAATCGGCCACGCACGGAATCGTCGCGACCGTCCCGCTCGAGCAATCCGAACCCGGCACGGTCTCGATCGTGATCGAGGAAAAGGGCGTCGCGACGCCGACCGAGCTGCCGCTGCGCGCGCTGCAGCAAGCGGGCAGCGTCGATGAACTGAGCTTCCACGCGGGTGACGACCAGGCCACACTGACCGGCACGCGGCTCGACCAAGTGATCGGAGTGACGCTCGGCACCCTCGCCTTCCAGCCGGGCGCGCTGACTCGCGTCGGCAAGCAGGATCGCGTCGCGCTGCAGGCCGCCAATCCGGCCGGCGCAATGGCGCTCGCTGCGGGCACAACGCTTCCCGCCGACATCAGCTATGTCGGCGGACGCCACAAATCGCTGAGCGTGACGATCGCACCGCACCGCGTCTCGGCGACGCTGCTCCGCGTTACGGCGCGGGCGCCGGTGCGTGATGGCGCCTTGCCGATCACCTTGCCCGGCACCGCGGTCTTTGCGCAGGACGCGCGACTGACCTTTGCCTTCCACCTCAACGACGCCCCCCCGCTTTCGGGGCGCGAAAGCATCGAGATCGGGACGGTCGACGGGCGTACGAGCACGATGGTCGCGGCGGGCAAGGGCTATGATCTGCAGGACGCCAAGACGGGGATCGTCTCGATCAACCCGGCCGAAGCGCTCGGGCCCACGGCCTATGGCGCCCTGCGCTTCCGCATCGCAAGCGACGGCGCAGGGTCATCCTGGACGCCGCTCGCCACGGTCGTGCGACTCCCGGAGATCCACACGATCAGCTGCGCGGCGCGGAAGGCCTGCAAGCTGACGGGCAACCGCTTCTTCCTGATCGAAGCGGTCGGGACGAACGCCGAGATGCAGCCGAGCCAGGCGATCCCCGACGGTTTCGTCGCGACCGAAATCACCACGCGCGCGAGCGCCGAAGGGCGGATCTACCTGCGGCTGCGCGATGCCCCCGAAGCCACCGCAACGGTAGCCGCGCCCTAACGATCCGGCGGTTGAAAAGGGTGTGGTTACCCCGCGACTGGCGCTTCGGGGGCAGGTCCGGTCCAGCCGCCTGCCGTTGCCACGTATAGCCGCGCCACGTTGAGGAACTGGCGCGTCTGCGCCAGCACCAGGCCATTGCGGGCACGCTGATACAGGCGCTCGGTCTCGAGCACCTGGAGGATGCCCGAATTGCCGACCTGATAGCTGCGTTGCGACAGATGGCGCGATCGTTCGGCGACCGCGACCGACTCGCGCTGGTTGACCACCGAACGCGCGTCGCTCTGGATCGCCGAGAGCAGATCGGCGACTTGGCCGAATGCGCTCAGCACGGTCTGCTGATAGGTCGCCTCGCTCGCCTTGGCGCGGTTGATCGCCGCAGAGCGCTGCGCCTTGAGCGTCCCGCCATGGAAGATCGGCGCGGTCACGCCGGCAAAGATGTCGTAGCCCCGGAACGCGTTCTTGACGAGATCGCCGATCCCGGGCGCGCCCTGCGTCAGCGTCGCGCCGAGCGTGATGTCGGGATAGAGCCGCGCGGTCGCGACACCGATCCCGGCGGCGGCGGCATGCAGATCGGCTTCGGCCTGGAGGATGTCGGGCCGACGATGGACGAGCTCGGACGGCAGCGCGACCGGGATTGCGGTGGGCAAGGTCAGCTTGGCGATGTCGAACTCGGTCTCGCCGAGCTCCGACGGCGCGATGCCGACCAGCGTCGCGAGCAGATGCCGCGCTTCGGCCAATCGCTGCTCGAGCTGCGGGATGTCGCCGCGATCGGCGGTGTATTGGCTTTGCGCGTTGAGCACCTCGACCAGCGTACCCTCGCCGCCCTTCCGCCGCTTCTGCGTCAGATCGACGTTGCGCAGATCCTCGGCGAGCAAGGCATTGGCGGTCGCGACCTGCGCACGGATCGCGGCGACGGTGAGCACCTGGTTGACCACCTGCCCGGCGATCGAGAGGTGCGCCGCCTCGGTCTGGCGTTGCTGCGCCTCGACCTGCGCGGCGCTTTGCTCGACCTGGCGGCGCAGCCCGCCGAACAGATCGAGATCATAGCTGATCCCGCCGCCGACCGAATAGAGATGGAATTCGGGATTACCGCCGGGCGCGAGCGGATTGTTGCCCGAAAAGCCGAAGCCCGCGAGATTGACTTGCTGCTGATCGAAGCGCGCATTCGCGTCGATTTGCGGGAGACGGCGACCCGCGACGGCGCGCAACTCGTCGCGCGCCGCGGCAAGCGTCGCATTGCTCGCCGCCAAACTGCGATTGTTGGCGATCGCACGGTCGACCAGCGCATCCATTTCGGGCGATCCGAACGCCGTCCACCAGCGCTGCGCCGGCCCCGCGCCGAGCGTCACCGCAGGCGCACCGCGCACCGCGACGCGTTGCTCGCTCGGTGGCTGGTAGCCGCTCACCCCCGGCGTCTGCGGGCGCGCGAAGTCGGGGCCGACGGTGCAGCCGGCGAGCGCGGTCGCGGCGAGGAGGATCGGGAGAAAGCGCATTGGCATCAGTCCATATGGATCGTTGGGCCGTCGGCCGCGCCCTTGCGCGGGCCGCGCATCAGCAGGAGCAGCGGAATCACCGCGAGCGTCAGCACGAACAGCAGCCAGAAGGCGTCGATATAGGAGACCATCGACGCCTGCCGGGTGACTTGGGCATTGAGCGCCGCGACCGCGCTTGGGAGATTGAAGTCGAAGCCTTGCGCCAGCGCGGGATTGTCGGGCCGGACGCCTTCGGTCAGTCGCGAATGCACCGCGGCGGCGTTGCGGATCGTCAGCGCCTGGAGCACCGAAATGCCGACCGCCGAACCGATATTGCGCGTCAGCGTGAACATCGCCGCACCCTCGTTGCGATATTTGACGTCGAGCGTCGCGAACGCGATCGTCGTCAGCGGCACGAAGACCAGCCCGGTGCCGAGCCCCTGGATGAAGCCCGAGACGATCACCAGCCGCTCGCTCATCTGCAGCGAAAAGCCCGCCATGATGTAGAGCGACACCGCCGCCAGCGCGAAGCCGACGAAGATCAGCAGCCGAGCATCGACGCGCTTGATGATCCGCCCGACGATGATCATCGAGATCAGCGTGCCGATCCCGCGCGGCGCGGTGACGAGCCCGGTCAGCACCACCGGATAGCCCATCAGCGTCTCGAGCATCGTCGGCAGCAAAGCGAGCACGCCGAACAGCACGGTGCCAAGGAAGAAGCCGAAGATCGAACCCGTCAGGAAATTGCGATCCTTGAACATCCCGATGTCGATGAAGGGCTTTTTCGCGGTCAGCGTATGGACGACGAAGAGATAGCCGAAGAACAGAGCGAGCCCTCCCTCGATGCAGATTTCGAGCGAGCTGAACCAGTCCTTGGTCTGTCCGCGATCGAGCATCAGCTGGAACGCGCCGATCGCGAGCGCGAGCATCGCAAAGCCGAACACGTCGAGCCGCGGTCGCGCGGCGTCCTTGGTCTCGGTGAGAAAGCCCGACAGACCGACAAAGGCGAGGATGCCGATCGGCAGATTGATGTAGAACACCCAGCGCCAGGTGAGATTGTCGGTCAGCCAGCCGCCGAGCGCGGGGCCGATGATCGGCCCGAGGATCGCGCCCATGCCCCACACCGCCATCGCCGGGCCGTGGCGTTCGGGTGGGTTGATGTCGAGCAGGATCGCCTGGCTCATCGGCACCAGCGCCGCGCCGAACACGCCCTGCAGCAAGCGGAAGCCGACGAGTTCGCCGAGGCTGTTGGCCAACCCGCACAAGCCCGACACGACAGTGAAACCAACGATCGACCACAGCATCAACCGCTTCCGCCCGAAGCGCCCGGCGAGCCAGCCGGTGAGTGGCGTCATGATCGCCGCCGCAACGATGTAGGACGTCAGGACCCAGGTGATCTCCTCGCTCGACGCCGAGACGCTGCCCTGGATGTGCGGCAGCGCGACGTTGGCGATCGTGCTGTCGAGCGAGTTCATCACGGTCGCCGCCATCACCGAGGCGGTGATCAGATTGCGGACGGCAGGGGCCGGATAGGCGCTCGTCATCGCACCGGCGTCGCGGCGCCGAACAGATGACGCTGATAGCCGGTATCGACGGTGACCTCGACGCTCAGCCCGGCGTGGAGCGGGATATCGCGCGGCACTTGGTCGATGCTGAACTCGATCGGCAGGCGCTGGACCACCTTGACCCAGTTCCCCGTCGCATTCTCGGGCGGGAGCAGTGCGAAGCTGTTGCCGGTGCCGGGGCTGAAGCTCGCGACGCGGCCGGTCAGCTTGAGGTCGGGAAAGGCATCGATCTTGAAGGTCGCGCGCTGGCCGACGCGCATATGGTCGAGCTGATTTTCCTTGAAATTGCCCTCGACCCACAGCCGCGTCCCCGCCAGCGTGAACACCGGCTTTGCCGCCGAGACGTAGCTGCCGAGCTGGAGCTGATCGACTTTGGTGACGATGCCGTCCTGCGCGGCGCGGACCGTCGTATAGCCGAGGTTGAGCCGCGCGCGTTCGAGCGCGGCCTGTGCGCGCTGGACCGACGGCTGGCGCTCGGTCGGCGCGGAGACGCTGCCGGTCAGTGTCGCGGCGACGCCGGCATTCTGCTCGACCGAGGTCGCGATCTGCTGGCGCGCGGTCTGCGCGGCGAGCACCGCCTGGTCGTATTGCGCTTGCGACGAGATGCCCTCGGCGAGCAGCGCCTTCTGGCGCGCCGCCTCGCGCTGCGCGTAAGCGAGCTTGTCGCGGCCGGCCTGCAGCGTCGCTTCGCCTTCGCGATAGCTTGCCCGCACCGAGGCGACCTGGGTGCGCGCACTGGCCAGTTCGGCGGCGGCTTCGTCGACGGCCGCCTGATACGGGGCCGGGTCGATCCGGAACAGGACGTCACCCGCCCTGACGCGCTGGTTATTGTGAACCGCGATCGCGACGACGGGGCCGCTGACATTCGCGCTGACCGAGACAAGCCCGGACTGGAGATAGCCATTGTCGGTCGCTTCGTAGCGGCCGCCGCTGAGATAGAAATATACGATGGCCAGCACCGCGACGATCGGCGCCAGCAGCAGCAAGGGCGTCCGCAAGCGACGCCGGGCGCGGGGCTGGCGGTCGGCGGATTGCACTACGGGAGCAGGCGCGACGATCGGGGTCGAGTCTTCCACCGTGGGATAGTCGGCCGAACGACCTGGTGAATCTTCCAAACTCATAGACTTTGCTCTCGAAAAGCAGTCGGTCCGCAGACGAAAATCGGACTCGGATAGCGCGTGCAACCGCGGTCGCGCCTTGCCGCTTCCGCCGATACCACGCAAGCAGATAATATGCATGCTTATGTTTTGAAAGAGGCTAATGCGATTTGGCGACAAGGCTCCGGCGCGGATGCGCGGTGGAAGGCGGCGCGGCGACCCTACTGCGCGCGTAAGAGGGCGGGTTTGAACATGCGGAAACCCCGACCGTCTCGCAATGATCGCTCTTCCAGATGACCTTCAGGCGCTTACGGCAAAGGCCATCACCCTCCGCGCAGCAGGGCCGGCACCCGCCGCCTTGAGCGAGCGGCTTGCGCCGCCCCCCGGGCGGCACACGTGATCAGGCCGGATCGTCGAGCGAGAACAGATCGCCGTCATCGTCGAACGCGAACAGTTCGGCGTAGCGACCCCATTCGGTCACGGTGCGCAGCGTGGTCGCGGCGAAATCGGGCGACATATGGTCCTCGAGCTCGTCGCGGAAGCGCCGCGCCGGCGCTTGGTGGCTTGGCCGCTCGTCGAGCACGACGCGGATGTGGCGCGCCAGCCGGACATGCAGTTCGAGCGTACGGCGGAAATTGGCCTTGCGCTGGTCGACATCCTCCTGCGCGAACGCCGCGCCGCGCTTGGTGAGCACCGCATCGCCATCGTCGATATCGACGAACTGCAACATCTGCAGCGTCTCGACGATCGGAAAGAGGTCGTCGATCTCGAGCTGGAGCGTGTCGGCGAGCGTGGCGAGCGGCGCGCGGCCCTCGAACGGCGCCGCCTCGATCTCCTCGATCAGGCCCGCCAGGCTGTTGATCGACACATCGGGCAACGGCCGGTCGAGGCCGTGTTCGGGCTGCGTCCCAGGGAGCGCCACCGGCACCGCCGCGCGCTGCGTCATCCGCGCGTAGATCTGTTCGACCAGTTCGCGGAATTCGGGATCGAGCCGGTCGCGCGGCTGCGGCAGGTCGACGGTGAACTCGGCCGCGATCCGACCCGGGTTGGACGACAGGACCAGAATGCGGTCACACATCAGCACGGCTTCCTCGATATTGTGCGTGACAATCAACACCGAGGCGATGCCGAGCTTCCCCTCGCCCCACAGGTCGAGCAGATCGGTGCGCAGCGTCTCGGCGGTCAGCACGTCGAGTGCCGAGAAGGGTTCGTCCATCAGCAACAGCGACGGTTCGACGACGAGCGCGCGCGCCAAGCCCACACGCTGGCGCATCCCGCCCGACAGTTCCTTGGGAAAGGCGTTCTCGAACCCGTCGAGCCCGATCAGATCGATCGCGGCGAGCGCGCGGGTGCGGCGTTCCTCGGCCGGCACGCGCTGCGCCTCGAGGCCGAGCTCGACATTCTGCAGCACCGTCAGCCACGGGAATAGCGCGAACGATTGGAACACCATCGAGACCGAGCGCGGCGCGCCATCGGCGTCAGGGACGAAGCGAAGCTCGCCGCTCGACGGGCGGACGAGACCAGCGATCGAGCGCAGCAGCGTCGACTTGCCCGATCCCGAGCGGCCGAGCAGCCCGACGATCTCGCCCTCGCGCACGGCGAGCGCGACGTCTTCGAGGATCGGCGGGCCGCCCTGCTCGCCGCCATAACTATGGCTGACATGCTCGAGCGTGACGACGGGGCGGGCGGTGTGCGGGATCATGATAAGGTCCTCAAGACAGACGCAGGCGGCGTTCGGACAGGCGATAGAGCGGGCGGAACAGCAAGCGATTGATCGCGATGACGAACACCGACATCACCATGATGCCGAGCAGCACCCGCGCGCCGTCGCCCGCGGTGGTCGCATCGGCGATATAGCTGCCGAGCCCTTGCGCACGCAGCCGCGTGCTGCCCCACGACACGGCTTCGGCGACGATGCTCGCGTTCCACGATCCGCCTGAGGCGGTCAGCGCGCCGGTGACGTAATAGGGGAAGATCCCCGGCAGGATCAGGCGCCGCCACCATTGCCAGCCGCGCACCCCGAACATCTGCGCGGCCTCGCGCATGTCGCTCGGGATCGCGCTGGCGCCTGCAATGACGTTGAACAGGATGTACCATTGCGTCCCGAGCACCATCAGCGGCGACAGCCAGACATCGGGATCGGCATGAAAATGGACGATCGCGACGACCGCGATCGGGAACAGCACGTTGGCCGGGAACGCCGCGAGAAATTGCGCAACGGGCTGGATCCGCGAGGTCCAGCGCGGCCGCAGCCCGACCCACACGCCGATCGGCACCCACACGAAGCTCGCCAGGATGATCAGCACGATCACGCGCAGCAGCGTGATCAGCCCGAAGCGCAACGCCGCCAGCGCATCGGCAAGCGACAGCGTCTGGTGGAGGAAGTCGATCGCATAGCCCGTCGCGGCGAGCGCGGTGAGCGCGACCACCGCCGCCCAAAGCCGCATCCCGCGCGCTGCCGGGGCGACCGCCCTGGCGGCGAAGTGCCGCTCCTGCGCGATCGGGCGGCGCGCGGGTTCGAGCCGATAGACCATCTGCCCGACCGCGCGCAGCGGCGCAGTGAACGCCGGAAGCAACCGCGCGCGCCGGAACAGGTCGAACAGCCACGATTTCGGCGGGGCGACGCTCGCGGTCTGTTCGACGCGAAAGCGATCGGCCCAGGCGATCACCGGACGGAAGACGAGTTGGTCGTACAGCAGGATAACCACCGCCATCGCCCCGACCGCGAGCGCGACCGCGCTGAGATTGCGCTGCTCGATCGCGATCGCCAGCCACGACCCGATCCCCGGCAGCATGATCTGCGTATGCCCGACGCTGATCGCCTCCGACGCGACGACGAAGAACCAGCCGCCCGACATCGACATCATCGCGTTCCACACGAGGCCTGGTGCGGCAAACGGCAGTTCGAGCCGTATCAGTTTGCGCAGCGGCGAAAGGCCGAAACCGCGCGCAACCTCGTCGAGATCGGCGGGCACTTGCCGCAGCGACTGGTACAGGCTGAACGCCATGTTCCACGCCTGGCTGGTGAAGATCGCAAAGATCGCCGCGCACTCGACCCCGACCCGGCTGCCCGGAAACAGCCCCATGAAGGCGGTGACGGTAAAGGTCATGAAGCCCAGCACCGGCACCGACTGGAGGATGTCGAGCGCGGGGATAATCACCAGTTCTGCCCGCCGGCTTTTGGCCGCAGCGGTCGCCGCGACCAGCGTGAAGACGAACGATGCCGCCAGCGCCGCGAACAACCGTAGCGTCGTCAGCAACGCGTAGCGCGGCAATTGCCACGCATCGAGCACGACCGGCTCGAGCCGAAGTCGCGCTAGCGGCTCCGTCGCGTCACTGACCCCCGCCGCGATCGCTACCCCGGCCGCAGCAAGGATCGCGAACAAGGCGGCATCGGGCCAGCCGAACCGCACTTTCAGGCGCGGCCGCGAGAAGCCGAGAAATCCGGGCGTTTGCATGTCAGAACGCTCCATGCAGGCGCAACGCGGCGATGTTCGCTGGGCCGCGATCGCGATTGTAGCCGGGATTGGCGATGTGCTGCGCGTCGAGCGTCGCATCGATGCCCGGGAGGACATGCACGTCGTAATAGAGCTCGGCGATCTGCTCGCTCCCCGCATCGGGCAGCCGCGCATCGCCGACGAGCACGCCGATCCCGCCCGCCGCGAGATAGCGCTGATGCTCGGCCGAGATGCCGTTGACGACGAGCGCGAGCCCGACCCGGTCGGTCGACCGCCCCCAGCCCTTGCCCGCCAGCACCGCGCCGACTTGCGCAGTGCGATCGATATCGGTGAAGTCGTACGGCTCGATGCCGCCATCCGACCAGCCGAGACGGCCGAAAATCCCGAGCGTGTCCGACAGCTCCTGCTCGGCATTGGCATAGGCGCCCACCCGCGTCCGCCGACCACGCACCAGCGCCGTATCGGCCGGGGCAGCGCTTGCCGCGCCGAGCGCCAGCGCGTCGTCGAACCGCCCGAACTGCCCGCGATTGCGGAACACGCCGAGCCGGACGGTGCCCGCGCGCTTGCCGAAGCTGTGACGATGCTCGACCTCGCCATCGAGCTGATATTGACCGAAACCGCGCTCGAGCGTTTCGCCATTGGGCACGCGCGACAGGTTGAACGCACCGACGCGGATGGTCCAAGGCCCGCGATAGGCCTCCAGCGCCGCCCCGGTCGAATAGCCCCAGGCGTCAGCGGCGTAATCGAAGCTGCCCGCATCGACCACCGACCAGTTGAGGAAGTCGGCGCGCGGGTCGTGCGCGTAGCGGTTCGTATCGAACACGTCGCCGACGCCGATCTTGCCGACGGTGAGAACCAGCCGATCGATCGGCCGCGCTCCGCCCAGCTGGTTGGACGACGCCAGCACGGCCTCGCGCTCGCTGCCGAGAGCGATCGTCTGGCGGAAGAGCACGCGCTGTAGGCGGAAATAGGGTGCGGACTTGCCGACCTTGTAGGCTTCCGCACTCGGAAAACCCGCCGCGCCGAGCGTGTTCGACAAGCCGAAGCCCTGATCGATCTCGGGGTTGGCCCAAACCTCCGCCCCCTGCCAAGGCGCCACGCCGAGATAAGCGGTGACGTCGGCAGTTTCCTGTACCTGGCGCGGCGTCAGGCTGTTGGGGCCAGAGTAAGGCGAGGCGAAGCCCCCTACCCCCTGGACGACGAACGTCGCCTGGCCGTGCAGCGCAAAGGTCTGCGGATCGCCCGTCCGCGCGCCGCTGGTCTGCGCCGCGACGGGACTGGTAGTAAGTAGCAGCACGCTGCCAAGTGCCGCGATCGGAAAATACGGGACCGCGACGCCTTTGGGCATGCGCGACCGAAACAGCGCGTCAGCGACGCGCACGGGGGGATATGGTGCGCACTTGGGCGCGAAACATGGTCATCAGCGAAATCCTTGGGTCTCGTGGTCGAGCCCGCCGGATATCGCCTCAGGCCGGCATGATACCGCCCATGACGACCCGGCCGGGCCCAGGATTCCGGCAATCGGCAGCGCAGAAGCCGAGGCTTCTACTGTCGCCGTCGCCGGACAAGGGGCTAGATCGGGGCATTGGGATCCTGTGGAATAGAGGCATCAAAGTCGTACCGAATCGGACGGGCGATTGCGATATCGCGCGGCGCCTAGCAGCTTGCCGTGCCCTCGCACAGTGTTTGTGCGGCAGTGCGGTACGATGCCGTGCCGAGGCTCAATCGGCCGCCACCGGCCCCAGCATCTCGGCCATCGCCCGCGCGACATTCTCGAGCGTGTACGGCTTTTGCACGACCATGCGGTCGCGATGGTTGGCCGGCAACTTGGCCTGTTCGCCATATCCCGTCGCGAACAGGAAGGGTACGCCAAGCACCTGGAGGCGATCGGCGATTGCAAAGCTGTTGCGATCGCCAAGGTGGATGTCGAGCATCGCAATCGCGGGCCGATTCTGCTCGATCGCATCGAGCGCACCGTCGACCGTGGCCGCGGTCGTAACGGTCTCGGCGCCGAGCCGCGTTACGATGTCCTCGGCATCGAGCGCGATGATCAAGCTGTCCTCGACCAAGAGGACGTCGCGCCCCTTCAGCATGCGATCGGGCACCACCGCGGGCAGCCCCGGCGCGGGCCCTGCATACCGAACCGGCGGCGCAAGACCGGGCGGCGCTTCCGACACGTGTCGCGCGGGAATGCGGAAGCGCGCCTCGACCCCCTCGGGACGATAGTCAACCTCTGCCGTCCCGCCGATGTCGTATGGCACCGAGCGATGGATGATCGTCGTCCCGAATCCTTTGCGCGTCGGCTTGGCGACGGTCGGGCCGCCGGTTTCACGCCAGGTAAAGTGCAGGTCCTGCGCCGCGTCGCGCTCCCAGCTGATCGCGACACGACCTTCGGGCACGGAGAGGCTGCCATATTTGGTCGAGTTGGTGACGAGTTCGTGCAGCACCAACGCCATCGTCGAATAGGCCTGGGGATTGAGCAGCACCGGCGCGCCGTCCGAAATGATCTTGTCGCCATCGGCGAGAAAGGCCGCGGCCTCGGCGTCGATCAGCGCCTGCATCGGCGCCGGGCCCCAATGGTCATCGGTAATCTGGTTGTGCGCGCGCGCCAGCGCGTGGATCCGCCCGTCGACCACCTTGACGAAATCCTGGACGACATTCTCGGTCGGCTGCGACTGGCGGATCAGCCCCCGGATCACGCCGAGCACGTTGCGCACGCGGTGGTTGAGCTCCGCGATCAGCAACTCCTGCCGCGCGCTGGCGTGCTGCCGCTCGGTCGAGGCTTCGTCGGCCATGCGCAGCACGACTTCGATCAACGTCGCGCGCAGCGTCTCGGCAACGCGCACCTCGGACGGTGTAAAGGGCTGCGAACGCCCCTGGACGAGCTCCTTCCACTCGGCAAAACTCTCGCGCGGCGACAGGCGTGGCCCATTGACGCCATATTCGACCGGCTTGTCCGGGTTGCCGGCCCAGCGCACCGATCGCACGAGTTCCGAGCGGAACAGCACGACATAGTCGCGCGGCGCACGCGAGATCGGGATCGCCAGCAAGCCGGCGGATTGCGAGACGAACGCCTCGGCACCCGGCAGGATCGAGGCAATATGATCGGTCGCAAAAACCTTCCCCGCAGCCGTGCTGTTGAGGGCGCGAACGATCCGCTGGAATTCCTCGACCGACGGCGTCACCCCGGAAAACGCATGGTTGCCACCGATCCACACGCCGACACCGTCTGCTGCGATAGCGTTGGTCAGGATATCGCCGAGCCAGTCTGGATCCCTCAACAGCGTATCGTCGGAGGCAACCGCGCCGAGCAACTGGTCGGCGATCTCGCGCGCCCCGCGCTCGAATTCGACCGTCGCCTGGCGCTCGCGGCTTTCGAGCCGCATCGCGAACATCTGCGCGAACAATTCGCTGACCGAACGCCGCTCGAAGGTCGGGCAACGCGGCGCATAATGGTGGCACGCGAACAGCCCCCAGAGCTTCCCGTCGACCAGGATCGAGATCGACAGCGACGCCTGGACGCCCATGTTCTTGAGGTATTCGATATGGATCGGCGACACCGCGCGCAGCACCGAGAGCGACAGGTCGAGCGGCTGGCCCTGCGTGTCGCGGGCCGGCACGATCGGAACCGTCTGATGGTCGACATCGGCGATAACGCGCAGCAAATTGCGCTTGTAGAGTGCGCGCGCCTGGACCGGGATGTCGCTTGCCGGATAACGCAGCCCGAGGAATTTGCCGATCCCGGCCTTGACCGCCTCGGCCACGACCTCGCCCGAATCGTCGGCGTTGAAGCGATAGACCATCACCCGGTCGAAGCCGATCAGCGCGCGGACCTGGCGTGCGCCTTCGCGGAAGAAGCTCTCCATGTCGGCGCATTGGTCGAGCCGCGAGATCATCGAGCGTACAAGGCTACTCGCATCGCCATATTCCCCCGATGCCGGCTCGGCCTCGATAACGACCTGGCCTCCCGAATAATGGATCGCGACATCGAACGCAGTGCCGCCGGGAACGAGCACGAGGTCGAACACTCGCTCGACCGCATCGGCGCCCCGCAGGACCGCGGCACGGTTGCGCAGGTCGTGGATGACCGAGGCAGAGAAGATTTCGGCAAGCGGCAGCCCGATCAGATCTTCCGGAGTATGGCCGATATAGTCGGCGATATTCGCCGACGTGCGCGCGACAAGCCAGTCGGCGGTCAGCGCCAGCAGGAACCCAATCGGCTGAATCGCCCCCAGGATGTGGATCGGTTCGCGATCACAGTTCGTCAGATCGACCGATCGGAAGTCGTCAGCCAAGGTGCCCGGTCTCCACAATTCGTTGTCCGCTGGTTTCAAACAACGCAAACACGTTACGCGCCGCGGCGACCGCGAGGGAGCGTTTTAAACCAGTATCGAGCCGCACGTCGAGCATCTGGAGCAAGCTGCGCCACGCGGCCGAATCGACGCCGCCAAGAAAGCGCGTCGGGAAGTCGGCGGGGACCAATCGCCTGAGCATCGTCCCGCCCAGCCGCGACCCCTCGAGCACATAGAGGCCACCAAGCACCGCCGCTTCATCCGAAAAGACGATCGGTCCGGCGGGGTCGGGCACGGGCAGACCGAGCACCGCGAGATCGGCTCGCACCAGATCGCCGCGCTGGCGGATATCCCAATCCGGGACGATCGCGCCCACACCCGCTTCGACAAGGGCTTGCTCGACGGGGATGTGAGCAGCCGCCTGCGCCCCGAGAAATGCGCCATAATCGTCGCGGTCATCGAGCCGGATCTGCGAGTATAGGCGATCGACCCGGTCGTGCTGCTCGTGCGTTGCCGCCCGCAATGCGCCTCGCGCGGTGATTTGATGCGTCATCGCGTCATAGTAGTTCGGTTCGACGCAAATGTAACCGCGCGCTATCATAGGCTGGATCAGCAAACGCCGGCCGTGCGCGATGGTGCGAGCGCGCGATCACACGGGTTTGCTCAGATAGCGCGACCCCGCGAGACAGAAGCGCCACGGCGTTGTCGCGCCCTTGCTGATTCCGATCCGCACCCCCTCGACGATGCTGGGGACGGTCGCGGGCAACGCGATCGCAAATGGCGGACCATCGAGCGGCGCTCCGTTCAGCTCCGCATCGATCCCGAGCGCCTGTGCCAGCCGCCCCGGCCCGCTGCAGAGCAGTCGGTCGGCGACGTCGCCGCGACGCGCCTGCATGACGTCACGACCGTATAACGGTTCGATCGCGCGGATCAGCACGGCACTCCCCGGCTGCTCAGCCGCGCAAACGAAGTTCAGGCACCAATGCAATCCGTAGATGCGATAGACATAGGCTCGCCCGACGGGGCCGAACATCACGGCATTGCGCGGCGTCATTCCGCCGAAACTGTGCGAGGCTGGATCGCCCGCGTCATACGCCTCGGTCTCGACGATCCGGCCGCCCGCGCCACCGACTTGCAGCTCGGCGCCGATCAGGCCGCGCGCAACGCTCACCGCGTCGCGCGCGAAGAACCCGGCGGCGAGTGTCACAGCAGCTTCCCCTCACCGACGCGCACGCCGCGATCGCATCGATCGATGACCGTCGGTGGCGGAAGCGGGCAAGTTTGTGGTGGCATCACGGCCCCCGGCTTGTATGGCACGCGACGCGCGGATCAACCCCCGCACGCTACGGAGAGGCTGCCGAATCGCCCGTCGCCGCTGTTCGGTGACGGACCCTGGAGCCTGTCATGCCTGCCTCTTCCTCGACGTCCGCGCGCACCGGCGCTGCGCCGCACGTCGGCCTCGTCCACGCCGCGCTCGCGGTCGGCGGTTTTGCGATCGGCACGACCGAATTCGCGACGATGAGCTTGCTTCCCTATTTCGCGCGCGACCTGCACATCGACGAGCCGAGCGCCGGACACGTGATCAGCGCCTATGCGCTCGGTGTCGTCGTCGGGGCGCCGCTGATCGCGATCCTGTCGGCCAAGGTCCCGCGCCGCACGCTGCTGATCGCGCTGATGACGGTCTTCGCGGTCGCCAATGCGCTGTCGGCGCTCGCGCAATCGTACACCATGCTGTTGCTCGTCCGCTTTCTCAGCGGTTTACCGCACGGTGCCTATTTCGGCGTCGCGTCGCTCGTCGCGGCGTCGCTCGTGCCAGACGAGCGACGGACTCAAGCCGTCGGCCGGGTCATGCTCGGGCTGACCGTCGCGACGATCGTCGGCGTGCCCGCCGCGACATGGCTCGGGCAGGCATTCGGCTGGCGCTATGGCTTCGCGATCGTCGCGGTGCTTGCGTTGATCACCGCAGGCCTCGCGGTCGCGATCGTCCCGCAGGACCGCCCGCAAAAAGACGCGAGCCCGTTGCGCGAACTCGGCGCGCTCCGCCGACCGCAGGTGTGGCTGACGCTCGCGATCGGCGCGATCGGCTTTGGCGGGCTGTTCGCGGTCTATACCTATCTCACCGCGACGCTGACCCAAGTGACGCGCATCTCGCCGGCGCTTGTCCCGGTCGTCCTCGCGTCGTTCGGGATCGGGATGACGATCGGCAACCTCGTCGTACCGCGCTTCGCCGACAAGCGGCTGATGCGGACGGGCGGCGTTTTGCTGCTGTTCATGGCGCTCGTCCTCGCGCTCTACACGGTTGCCGCGCACAATTTCCTCGCGGTGACGCTCGATGTCTTTGCGATCGGGCTCGGCGGCGCGCTCGGGACGGTGCTGCAGACGCGGCTGATGGATGTCGCGGGCGACGCGCAGACACTCGCGGCGGCGCTCAACCATTCGGCCTTCAACGTCGCCAATGCCCTCGGGCCATGGCTCGGCGGAATGGCGATCGCGGCCGGCTTGGGCTGGACCTCGACCGGCTGGGTCGGATGCGCGCTCGCGCTCGGTGGGTTCGCGGTGTGGTGCGCCTCGGTGCTGCTTGAAGCGAGCGGTCGACGCGCCGTTTAGTCGGCCGAGATCGGCGCCGAGCGATTTCGACAAGCGCCGCCGGCGTGCGTAAGAGGAGCCATGTCCACCGCCTCGACCCGCCGCATCCTTCTCGCCAGCCTGATCGGCACCTCGGTCGAGTTTTACGACTTCTACGTCTATGCGACCGCGGCCGCGCTCGTATTCGGGCCGCTCTTCTTCCCGGCGAGCGACCCCGGCGTCCAGATGATCGCATCCTATGCGAGCTTTGGCCTCGCCTTCCTCGCGCGCCCGCTTGGGGCCGCGCTGTTCGGACATTTCGGCGATCGGCTCGGTCGCAAATCGACGCTGGTTGCCTCGCTGATGCTGATGGGCGGATCGACCGTCGCGATCGCCTTCCTGCCGACCTATGCACAGATCGGCTGGATCGCGCCGCTGCTGCTGTGCATCCTGCGCTTTGGGCAAGGGCTCGGGCTCGGCGGCGAATGGGGCGGCGCCTCGCTGCTCGCGGTCGAGAATGCGCCGAAGGGTCACGAAAATCGCTGGGGCATGTTCCCGCCGCTCGGTGCGCCGATCGGCTTCATCGCGGCGAACGGCTTCTTCCTGCTGCTCGGCGCGGCGCTGACGCCCGCGCAGTTCACCGCTTGGGGCTGGCGCCTTCCGTTCCTCGCCAGCGCAGTGCTCGTCGTGCTGGGGCTGTGGGTGCGGCTCAAGCTCACCGAAACGCCGGCATTTCGCGAGGCCGCGGCGCACGATGCGCTGCCGCCGGTGCCGATCGCCGAGCTCTTCCGCCACCATCTGCGCGCAACGCTCGCCGGGACTGGCGCGGTGATCGCCTGTTTCGCCCTCTTCTACCTGACCACCGCCTTCGCGCTGAGCTATGGCACGACGACGCTCGGTCACAGCCGCCAGGCGTTTCTCGGGATCGAGATCGGCGCGATCCTGTTCCTCGCGCTCGGTGTCATCGTCTCGTGCACGCTCGCCGACCGGACCGGGGCGCGACCGATGCTGCGCTGGGGGTTTCTGGGGTGCGCAGTGTCGGGACTGCTGATGGGGCCGATGCTCGGTGCGACGTCCTTGTGGATCGTGTTCACGTGGCTCGCGCTGTCGCTGTTCGCGATGGGCTTCGCTTACGGCCCGCTCGGCGGCTGGCTCCCGTCGCTGTTCGACGCGGGGGTGCGCTATACCGGCGTGTCGATCGCCTTCAATCTCGGCGGGATCCTCGGCGGCGCACTCGCCCCGATCGCGGCGCAGAAACTCGCCGAAGCAGGCGGACTGAACCTGGTCGGCATCTATCTCATTGGCGCAGCCTTGCTGAGCCTTGGCGGCCTGGCGCTGCTCAAACCGGCGCATTGAGCGGGCCGGACGCGCGGCCTTGGCGCGCAACTTGCCGCGCGAAACGATCGGCGGGTCGGAAGCGCGCTTGACCGCTGGGCCAGCGGCACCCACGGAGTCGCCAAAGCCTGCGCCGGGAGCCTTTCACGGCGGCCAGACCACGACCTTATCATCGAGACCTCTTATGTGGCCGGCGCGGCTCTTCACTTTCTCTTCCAACGACATGGCGATCGACCTCGGCACGGTGAACACCCTGGTCTATCTCCGCGACAAAGGGATCGTGCTCGACGAACCCTCGGTCGTAGCGCTCGAGACGATCGATGGCGTGACCAAGCTGCGGGCGGTCGGCACCGACGCCAAGCTGATGATGGGCAAGACCCCTGAGGAGATCCGCACGATCCGCCCGATGCGCGACGGCGTGATCGCCGACATCGATGTCGCCGAACAGATGATCAAGCATTTCATGGACAAGGCGCTCGGCGGTGCGAGCCGGATGCCGCGACGCCACAAGGTCGTGATCTGCGTGCCGTCGAGCTCGACGCAGGTCGAACGTCGCGCGATCCGCCAGGCCGCAACCAATGCCGGCGCGGCGAACGTCCTGCTGATCGAAGAACCGCTCGCCGCCGCGATCGGCGCCGGCATGCCCGTTACCGAGCCGATCGGCAGCATGGTGGTCGATATCGGCGGCGGCACGACCGAGGTCGCGATCCTGTCGCTGCGCGGGCTTGCCTACAGCACGTCGGTGCGCGTCGGCGGCGACAAGATGGACGATGCGATCGCGTCGTATATCCGCCGCAAATACAACCTCATGATCGGCGAGGCGACCGCCGAGCGCGTCAAGATGACGATCGGCATGGCGCGCAAGCCCGAGAACGGCGTGGGCCTCACGATGAACGTCCGCGGGCGCGGGTTGGTCGGCGGGATTCCGACCGAGATCGAGATCAACCAGGCCGAAGTCGCCGAGGCGCTCGGCGAGCTCGTCGCGCAGATCGTCGAGGCGGTGATGAACGCGCTCGAGCAGACGCAGCCCGAGCTTGCCGCCGACATCGTCGACCACGGCATCGTGATGACCGGCGGCGGATCGCTGCTGCGCGAGCTCGACACTGTCCTCGCCGATGCGACCGGCTTGCCCGTCGTCGTTTCGGAAAACGCGCTGACGTGCGTCGTCACGGGGGCCGGCCGCGCGCTCGAGGATGCGGTGTTCAGCGGCGTGCTCAGCGAAAGCTGAACCTGCGAGGGAACCTCCACCGCGTACTTGCGCTTGGTCAAGCGCACGGGCACATCGCGCCCTCACACGATCTGGAGCATTCTGCATGGCCGCCGACAAGATGGATATTCTGCACTCGAGCCTGCTCGACAACGATGACGAGCGCGTCGTCGAATTCATGGGCGAAGTCGATGGCGAGGAATATCAGTTCGCGGTGCAATATGCCGTGCTCGAAGCGCTGAGCGGCGACGCACCCGAGGACGACGCCATCGAGCAGTTCAATCGCTTCGAGGATTCGATCGCCGAAGCCGGTCTCGTCGCGCTCGCGCGCAACAGCGACCAGGCGATGATCGTGATCAGCGAAAACGATCTCGAATAGCCGTTGTAGCCATGCCGGGAACGTCCCGGCATGGCGCCTCGCGAGGCGGGTCTCACGTGGATAGGCCACGAAAACCGTCGTGAGGTGTTCCGTATGGTGCCCGCTTGCTCTTGCCTGGCTGCTCGCTCTCCGTGTGGCGGGATAAGGCCCGCACCTACCACGCCCGACGTAGCGACGCCCAAAGGGTACGTTGCCCGATCCTGCGCGATGGACCGCGTAACGCTGGGCGCTGACGATCGGTCTCGACCATCCGCGCTTCACCGCCCATGACGAGATCGACATCCCGGTGAAAACTCAGGCGTCGATCCTCTACGGCCGCGACAAGACCGTCGCCACGGCACCCGCCAAGCGCGGGACCATGCTGATCCCAGCACGCCCTACCCAAATCGACAGGACCCGCGTCGTGTAACGCGATTCTTAGAGCCCCCCTCCCGCTCCCCGTACCAAGGCCGGCGCGGTTGGCGCGCGCTGATCGCATAAAAAAGCTCCCCCGGCATAGGCCGAGGGAGCGTCTCGAAGATCGAAGTAGAATGTCGCGACGTGCCGATCAGGTGCGGCTCGCCAGCTCCTTGTTGAGCCACAGCGCGAGCAAGGTCGCCAGCGACCCCGACAACAGATACGCGCCGCCTGCGACCAGGCCAAAGTGCGACGACAGGAACAGCGCGACCAGCGGCGCGAAGCCGGCACCGACCAGCCATGCGATGTCCGACGTCAGCGCAGCGCCGGTATAGCGCGATTCGCCCGTGAATTCCGAAGCGACGACGCCCGACGACTGGCCGAACGAAATGCCGAGCAAGGCAAAGCCGAGCACCATGAAGATCACTTCGCCAAGCTCGCCTGCGGCCAGCAACTGCGGCGCGAAGCCCGAGAATACGGCGATCGCCGCCGCCGACGCCCCCAGCAAGGTGCGGCGCCCGATACGATCCGCGAGATACCCCGACGCCACGATCGCGACGACGCCGATCGCTGCGCCGACCACTTCGATCGCCAGGAAGCGCTCGGGATTGCTCTTGGTATAGAGGAAGACCCACGACAGCGGAAACACGGTGACCATGTGGAACAAGGCAAAGCTCGCGAGCGGTGCGAACGCGCCGAGTGCGATCGTCCGCCCCTGCTTGCGGACCGTCTCGAGCACCGGCGCCGGGATCAGATCGCGGCTGGTGAACATGTCCTGATAATCCGACGTGCTGACGATGCGCAGCCGGGCGAAGAGCGCGACGACGTTGATCGCGAAGGCGACGAAGAACGGATAGCGCCAGCCCCAGTCGAGGAAATCGACCGACGACAGCGTCGCGGTGAAATATGCGAACAGCCCCGCCGCGACCATCAGGCCGAGCGGCGCGCCGAGCTGCGGAATCATCGCATACCAGCCGCGTTTGTCTTGCGGTGCATTGAGCGCCAGCAGCGACGACAGGCCATCCCAGCTCCCGCCGAGCGCCAGCCCCTGACAGATCCGCAGGAAACCGAGGACGAACGCGGCATAGACGCCGATCTCGGCATGGCCTGGCAGGAAGCCGACCGCGACGGTCGATCCGCCGAGCAGGAACAGCGCAATCGTCAGCTTGGTGCCGCGACCATATAGATGGTCGATCGCGAGGAAGATCATCGATCCGATCGGCCGGGCGACGAAGGCGAGTGCGAACAGGCCGAACGAATACAGCGTGCCGGTAAGACGGTCGACATAGGGGAAGATCATCGTCGGGAAGACGAGCACCGAGGCGATCGCATAGACGAAGAAATCGAAGAACTCGGACGTGCGCCCGATCACCACGCCGATCGCGATCTCGCCCGAGGAGACATGCTCCTGGTTGATCCGGCTGGCATCGGCCTCGATCGCGCGCGACGTCGGGGTGTGGGTGGCTTGCATCGGTGTTCGAACTCCCGGCCATGATCGCCGTTTATGGCGTTCTTCTACGCGTGCTGCAGCGCAGCGAGGATTGGACAAAATGTCCAATGGGAGCCGCCGCCATTGAGGCTTAGCTCCGCGACATGATCCGATCTCCCTCGCCCCTTCGCCCCGCAATCGCGGGCCTCGCGCTGCTAGCGCCCGCCTTGCTCGGAGGGTGCAGCACCGTCGTGCTGTCGCCCGCGGGAGATGTTGCACAGCAGCAGGGTGACCTGGTGGTCATCGCTACATTGTTGATGTTGATCATTATCGTGCCCGTTATGGCGCTGATCGCCTTCTTTGCGTGGCGGTATCGCCAGGCCAATACCGATGCACCGTACAGCCCCGAGTGGCATCATTCGACTGCGCTCGAACTGGTCATCTGGGCGGTGCCGCTGTTGATCATCATCTGCCTTGGCGCAGTAACCTGGACCAGCACGCATCTGCTCGATCCATATCGTCCGATCGGCCGGATCGACGCGACACGCCAGGTGGCGCTCAACGCCAAGCCGATCCGCGTGCAAGTCATCGCACTCGATTGGAAATGGCTGTTCATCTATCCCGATTACGGGATCGCCACGGTCAACCAGCTGGCCGCGCCGATCGA
This sequence comes from Sphingomonas sp. AAP5, assembly GCF_004354345.1. Taxonomy (NCBI): domain Bacteria; kingdom Pseudomonadati; phylum Pseudomonadota; class Alphaproteobacteria; order Sphingomonadales; family Sphingomonadaceae; genus Sphingomonas; species Sphingomonas sp. AAP5. The sequence continues at coordinate 1,476,327 of NZ_CP037913.1, forward strand.
TCAGCCGATCGAGTTCGACCTGACCTCGGCCGACGTGATGAACGCGTTCTACATTCCCGACCTTGCCGGCATGATCTACGCGATGCCGAGCATGACGACGAAGCTCCATGCAGTTGCCAACAAGCCCGGCAACTATGCGGGTTTCTCGTCCAACTTCAGCGGCGACGGCTTCTCGTATATGAAGTTCCGCTTCCTTGCAGGATCGCAGAGCGATTTCGACGCCTGGGTCGCCCGAGTCCGTGCGAGCGGCGCCATGCTCGACCGCGCGACCTATCTCAAGGTCGCCAAACCGAGCATGAACCATGCGCCGACCTTCTATTCGGGCGTCGCGCCCGGCCTGTTCAACGCTGCCGCCAACAATTGCACCAAGCCTGGGCAAGTCTGCATGGACGCGATGATGCGCGCCGATGCGGGACCGCACAGTGGCGCGCATGCCGAAGGCCACGCCAAGAACGACGACGCGATGAAGATGTCGGCGATGCCGATGCCCGGTTCGGGGAAACCCGAAGTGGTAGAAGCAACCAAGATCACCGCCAAGAATTCCGCCCAAAGCACAGCGCGCCTTGCCGGCGCAGGTCTGCCGATGCCCGGCGACCGGAGGACCTTCTGACATGATGCCCCCCATGAGAGATGTACACCCAGTGGTCAGCCCGCTTCTCGGGCGTCTGACGCTCGATGCGTTGCCCCTTCACGAATTGCCCGTGCTGCTCGCCTTTGGCGGCGTCACGGTCGGCGGCCTCGCGCTGCTCGCGATCATCACCTACTTCAAGGCGTGGGGCTGGCTGTGGCGCGACTGGTTCACCTCGGTGGACCACAAGAAGATCGGCATCATGTATGTCATCCTCGCGCTGGTCATGTTCCTGCGCGGCTTCTCCGACGCCCTCATGATGCGCGCGCAGCAGGCGATGGCGTTCGGCGACAACGCCGGGTACCTTCCGCCCGACCACTATAACCAGATCTTCACCGCGCACGGTGTGATCATGATCTTCTTCGTGGCGATGCCGCTGGTCGTCGGGCTGATGAACTTCGTCGTCCCGCTGCAGATCGGCGCGCGCGACGTGTCGTTCCCGTATCTCAACAATTTCAGCTTCTGGCTGACCGCGTCGGGCGCGATCATCACGATGATCTCGCTGTTCGTCGGCAACTACGCGCGCACCGGCTGGCTCGCGATGCCGCCGCTCTCGGGGATGGAGGCGAGCCCGGACGTCGGGGTCGACTACTACATCTGGGGGCTGCAGATCGCCGGTCTCGGCACGTTGCTCTCGGGCGTCAATCTGCTCGCGACCATCGTCAAGATGCGCGCGCCCGGCATGACGCTATTCAAGATGCCGATCTTCGTGTGGACTGCGCTTTGCACCAACACGCTGATCGTCGCCGCCTTCCCGGTGCTGACTGCAGTGCTCGCGATCCTGTCGCTCGACCGTCTGCTCGGGATGCAGTTCTTCACCAACGGCCTCGGCGGCAACCCGATGATGTACGTCAACCTCATCTGGATCTGGGGCCACCCGGAGGTCTACATCCTCATTCTGCCGGCGTTCGGCATCTATTCCGAGGTCGTCGCGACCTTCTCGCAGAAGCGCCTCTTCGGCTACACGTCGATGGTCTATGCGACGATCGTCATCACGATCCTCGCCTACCTCGTCTGGCTCCACCACTTCTTCACGATGGGTTCGGGCGCGAGCGTCAACTCGTTCTTCGCGATCACCACGATGATCATCTCGATCCCGACGGGCGCGAAGATCTTCAACTGGCTGTTCACGATGTACCACGGCCGCATCCGCTATGAGCTGCCGATGATGTGGACGGTCGCCTTCATGCTGACCTTCACGATCGGCGGGATGACCGGCGTCCTGCTCGCCGTGCCGCCAGCCGACTTCGTGTTGCACAACTCGCTGTTCCTGGTGGCGCATTTCCACAACGTCATCATCGGCGGTACGCTGTTCGGCATGTTCGCGGGCATCAACTTCTGGTGGCCCAAGGCATTCGGCTTCAAGCTCGACCGGGTATGGGGCAAGCGCTCGTTCTGGTTGTGGGTCGTCGGTTTCTGGACCGCCTTCGCACCGCTCTACGTGCTCGGCCTGATGGGCGTGACGCGTCGCTTGAGCCACTTCGACGATGCCTCGTACCAGCCCTACTTCATCGTCGCGGCGATCGGCGCGGCAATGATTGCGGGTGGCATCGGCTGCATGGCGATCCAGTTCTTCGTCAGCATCCGCGATCGCAACACCGAGCGGCTGCGCGACCTGACCGGCGATCCGTGGGATGGCCGTACGCTCGAATGGTCGACCTCGTCGCCGCCGCCAGACTACAACTTCGCGTTCACCCCGATCGTCTATGACAATGATGCGTTCTGGGACATGAAGACGCGCGGCTTCGAGCGTCCGACGGCAGGCTTCAAGGCGATCCACATGCCCAAGAACGCCGCCGCCGGCGTCATCATCGGCCTGATCAGCGTTGGCTTCGGCTTTGCGATGATCTGGTACATCTGGTGGCTGGCGATTGCTTCGCTGGTAGCGATGCTCGGCGTCTCGATCTGGCATTCGTTCAACTACAAGCGCGATTTCCACATCCCCGTGGAGGACGTGATCCGCACCGAAGACGAGCGCACGCGCCTCCTCGCAGCGCAGAAGGTTGTGGCATGAGCACCGAACTGACCCACGAACAGATCACCGGCGGCGGGAAGCCGGTGTTCTTCGACTTCGACGAGCACGATCATCCCGAGGGCGGCAGCACGATGCTGGGCTTCTGGATGTACCTGATGAGCGATTGCCTCATCTTTGCGGTGCTGTTCGCTTGCTACGGGGTGCTTGGGCACGGCTATGGCGGCGGCAAGGGCCCGAAGGAGCTGTTCGAACTCCCGCTGGTCGCGTTCAACACCGCGATGCTGCTGTTCTCGTCGCTGACGTACGGCATCGCCATGTTGACGATGGAGAAGGGCAGCGTTCGCCAGGTGCAGTTCTGGCTGGTCGTCACCGGCCTGTTCGGCCTGACCTTCCTCGGCGTCGAGATGTACGAGTTCAGCAACTTGATCGCGGAGGGCAATGGCCCGTCGCGCAGCGCGTTCCTCTCGGCCTTCTTCACGCTGGTCGGCACGCACGGCTTTCACGTCACCTGCGGCTTGATCTGGCTGACCACGCTCGTCATCCAGATCGGGACGCACGGCCTTGGCCAGGCCAATCGCCGGCGCCTGCAATGCCTCAGCATGTTCTGGCACTTCCTCGACGTCATCTGGATCGGCGTCTTCACCATCGTCTATCTCATGGGAGTGCTCGGATGAGCGCCGATACGCACAGCGCTCACGCGCCCGAATACGACGCCGGCGCCGGCGGCTACCATGACGCGCATGGCGACGACATGCCGCACGGCTCGATGCGCGATTACGTCATCGGCTTCATACTCTCGGTCATCCTGACGGCGATCCCGTTCGCGCTGGTCATGACCGGGGCACTCGATCACACGTGGACCGCGATCCTGGTGCTCGGCTCCGCGCTGATCCAGGTGTTCGTCCACATGATCTACTTCCTGCACATGAAGACGAGCAACGAGGGTGGCTGGTCGTTCATCGCGCTCCTGTTCACGCTGATCGTCATCGTCATAACGCTGTCGGGATCGATCTGGGTGATGTATCACATGAACGCCAACATGATGCCGATGAGCCCCGCCATGTCGTCCGAGACGATGAGCCAGCAATGAGACGGTCCCCCGCGACGATGGCTGCGCTGCTGGTCGTCGCGGGGGTTTTGTGTGCCGGGCTGATCGGGCTCGGTATCTGGCAGATCCAGCGGCTCAGTTGGAAACTCGCGCTGATCGCATCGGTCGAACAGCGCGTCCACGCCGCCCCAATCCCCGCACCCGGCCCCGAACGTTGGGCCACGATCAGCGCGACGCAGGACGGCTATCGTCATGTCCGCGTCGCCGGTCGCTACCGCGATGACGCGACGGTGTTCGTTCAGGCGGTGACCGAACGCGGTCCCGGTTTCTGGGCGATGACCCCGCTCGTCTCCGATCGCGGCTTCACCATTCTCATCAACCGCGGCTTCGTCGCGGATCGCCGGACGCCGCCGGGCGGCGCTGCGAGCGTTGGCGGGCTGCTGCGCCCGAGCGAGCCCGGCGGCGGCTTCTTGCGCAGCAACGACCCAGCGGCAAACCGCTGGTATTCGCGCGACGTGGCAGCGATTGCGGCTGCGCGGCGACTTGGTCCGGTTGCGCCCTATTTCATCGATGCCGAAGCAGGACCGCCGGGACGCGTGCCGGTCGGCGGGCTGACCGTCATCCGCTTTTCGAACAACCATCTCGTCTACGCGCTCACCTGGTTCGCGCTCGCGGTGATGGTTGCCGGTGCCGCAGCGATGCTCGTGCGCAGCCAGCGGCGCGACGCTGCATGAGCGCCCCGCTCCCGCCGCTCGATACGACCGGGCGCGACAATCTGCGGCAATTGATCAATTTGCGCTGGCTCGCGGTCGGTGGCCAGTTCGCGACGATCCTGGTTGCGCAATTCCTCATGGGTCTGACGCTGCCGCTGGCGCCGATGCTACTGGTCGTCGGCGGGCTGGTCCTGCTCAACGTCGTCAGCATCACGCAACTGCCGCGCCGCGTCGCGATCTCGAATGGCGAACTCTTCGCCAGCCTGTTGCTCGACGTCGGCGCGCTCACCGCCCTGCTCTATCAAAGCGGCGGCGCAACCAACCCGTTCATCGCGCTGTATCTCGTCCAAATCGTGCTCGGCGCGATCCTGCTCGAGGCGTGGTCGAGTTGGGCGCTGGTCGCGGTGACGATCGCCGCCTTCGCCTTGCTCGCCGAGGTGCATATGCCGCTGCTCTTGCCGCAGCGCTTCTCCTACGACTGGAGCGATCTGTATGTGCTCGGTTCGCTGATCTGCTTCGTGCTGATCGCGGTGCTGATCGTCGGCTTCGTCACGCGGATCAACCGAAACCTGCGGATGCGCGACGCGCGGCTCGCGACGATGCGCCAGCAGGCTGCCGAGGAGGATCATATCGTCCGGATGGGCCTGCTCGCGACCGGCGCGGCGCATGAACTCGGGACGCCGCTCGCCTCGCTCTCGGTGATCGTCAACGATTGGGGGCATTCCCCCGCGTTGCGTGCACAGCCGGGGCTCGCCGAGGAAATCGAGGACATGCGGGTCGCGCTGACCCGCTGCAAGACGATCGTCACCGGCATCCTGATGGCGGCGGGGGAAGCGCGCGGCGAGCATCCGACGATCACCAGCGTCCATCGCTTCTGCGACGAAGTGGTCGCCGAATGGCGCGTGCAGAATTCGGACGACGCGATCGTCTTCCGCAACCGCTTCGGCAACGATCGTGCGATCGTCGCCGATACCGCGGTCAAGCAGATGATCTGGAATTTGCTCGACAATGCCAAGGAAGCGTCGGGCCAGCCGATCACGCTCGAGGTCGCCCGCGACGGGCCGTCGCTGCTGTTCGCGGTGAGCGATACCGGCCCGGGCTTCGCGCCCGAGATGCTCGCCAATATCGGCAAGCCGTATCACTCGACGCGCGACCGGCTCGGCAGCGGGCTGGGCCTGTTCCTCGTCGTCAACGCAATGCGCAAGCTCGGCGGGTCGGTCGAAGCGCGCAATCGCCCGAGTGGCGGCGCGGTCGTCACGTTGACCTTGCCGCTCTCGGCACTGGAGTGGGATGGCGTATGAGCGAGAAGCATCTGTTGATCGTCGAGGACGATGGCGCGTTCGCCCGCACGCTGCGCCGCTCGTTCGAGCGCCGCGGGTATGAGGTCGAGGTCGCTGCCGACCAGGGAGCCGTGACGACCGCGCTTGCCGAGCGCACCCCCGATTTCGCGGTGGTCGATCTCAAGCTCGGCGCGACCTCTGGGCTGGCGTGCGTCCAGGCGATCCACGCGCATGATGCGACGACGCGGATCGTCGTGCTGACGGGCTATGCGAGCATCGCGACCGCGGTCGAGGCGATCAAGCTCGGCGCGACCAACTATCTCGCCAAGCCGTCGAACACCGACGATATCGAGGCGGCGTTCGGCCAGACCGACGGCGCGGCGGCGGGCAATGTCGACACGCCGCTGACCAACCGCCCGACCTCGATCAAGACGCTCGAGTGGGAACATATCCACCAGACGCTCGCGGCGAACGATTTCAACATCTCCGAGACGGCGCGCCAGCTCGGAATGCACCGCCGCACCCTCGCGCGGAAGCTCGAGAAGCAGACCGTCAAATAACCTTGCCCGTTGTGGGCGGCGTGCGGCCAAACGCGCATCCGTGCGTTGCAGCGATCGTCTTACCCGGAGTGTTTCATGCCAGGCCCAAAACTGTTCGAGCCGATCGCCATCGGCGGTCTCGCGCTGCGCAATCGCATCGTGATCGCCCCGATGTGCCAATATTCCGCGGTCGATGGTGCGATGACCGATTGGCACCTGATCCATCTCGGCCAGCTGGCGCTCTCGGGCGCTGGCCTGCTGACGATCGAGGCCAGCGCGGTGCTGCCCGAGGGGCGGATCAGCTATGGCGATGTCGGGCTGTGGAACGACGCGACCGAGGCCGCGCTTGCGGGCGTCATCGCCAGCATCCGGCGGCATTCCGACATGCCGATCGCGATTCAGCTGTCGCATGCCGGCCGCAAGGCATCGACCGACCTGCCGTGGCACGGCGGCAAGCAGATCGCGCCATCGGCGCCGAATGGCTGGCAGACCGAAGCGCCGTCGGCCGCCGCCTTCGCGGAGGGCGAGAACCCCCCGCTCGCACTCGATCGTGACGGCCTTGCCCGGATTCGCGATGCCTTTGCCGCATCCGCCACGCGCGCGGCGCGGCTCGGGATCGATTTGGTCCAGCTCCACGCCGCGCACGGCTATCTGCTCCACCAATTCCTCTCGCCGCTGTCGAACCACCGCGATGACGACTATGGTGGCAGCCTCGAGAACCGGCTGCGCTTTCCGCTCGAAGTGTTCGATGCGGTGCGGGCGGCCTTCCCCGCCGACAAGCCCGTCACGATGCGCGTCTCTGGTACCGATTGGGTCGAGGGCGGTTGGGACGTGGATGGCACGATCGCCTTCGCGCAGGCGCTCGAGGCGCGCGGGTGCGCGGCGATCCACGTCTCGAGCGGTGGGCTCGATCCGCGCCAGGCGATCCCGGTCGGCCCCAACTATCAGGTCCCGCTCGCGCGTGCGGTCAAGCAGGCGGTGACGATCCCCGTCGTCGCGGTCGGTCTCATCACCGAGTTCGAACAGGCCGAGGCGATCATCGGAACCGGCGATGCCGACATGATCGCGCTGGCGCGGACGATCCTCTACGATCCGCGCTGGCCGTGGCATGCCGCGGCGCATCTCGGCGCGCGTGTCGCTGCGCCAAACCAATATCTGCGCTCGCAGCCGCGCCAGCACAGCCGCTTGTTCGACCTGCCGCAGTGATCGGGCGCAGGCGTCGCCGGCCTGCCCCCGACCTTTAATCGAACGTGGCGGCTGGCCCTTACGCCGCCGCGCTCATCGCGCTGCCAATCATCGCCGCGACCATATTGCCTTCGATCGGGCGGCTGAACAGATACCCCTGAATGCTGCTGCACCCCTGCCCGCGCAGCTCGCTCAACTGGTCGCGGTCCTCGACACCCTCGGCGGTCGTCTCCATGTGGAGCGCGGTCGCCAGGTCGACGATCGCGCGGACGATCGCCGCCGCGCTGCGGTCCTCGGCGACCGCGTCGACGAAACTCTTGTCGATCTTGATCTTGTCGAACGGGAAGCTGCGCAGATAGCTGAGCGACGAATAGCCGGTCCCGAAATCGTCGAGCGCGATCCGCACACCCATCGCGCGCAATTTGTGGAGCAGCGTGACGACGGTCGTCTCGCCATCGAGAAACACCGACTCGGTGATCTCGATCTCGAGCCGGTCGGGGGAGAGCCCGCTATGGCTCAACGCCTGGAAGATGACGTTCGGGAAGCCCGAATTGCGAAATTGCAGCGGCGAGACATTGACCGCGACGCGGACATGCGCCGGCCAGGCGGTCGCTTGACGACACGCCTCCTGCATCACCCAATCGCCGATCGCGATGATCAGGCCGGTCTCCTCGGCAACCGAAATGAACTCGATCGGCGGGACGTTGCCGCGCGTCGGATGCTCCCAGCGCAACAACGCCTCGAAACCGCCGATCCGATCGCGCTTGAGATCGAAGATCGGCTGGAAGTTGAGCCGGAACTGGCCACTCTGGATCGCTTCGCGCAAGTCGAGCTCGAGCGCACGCCGCTTGCGCGCTGCGGCATCGAGCGCGGGCTCGAAGAAGCGAAAGACCCCGCGCCCGTCCTGCTTGGCACGATACAGTGCGAGGTCGGCATTCTTGAGCAACGCGTCGCTGTCGGCGCCGTCGTTCGGGCTGATCGCGATGCCGATGCTGGCCCCGGTAGCGATTTGATGCCCATCGACGAGCAACGGGCTGCGCATCTCATCGAGGATCGCCTGCGCCAAAGCGCGCGGGCGATCGACATCGTCATGATCGGCGAGGATGATCGCGAACTCGTCGCCGCCAAGCCGCGCGACGACTGCATCGCTGGCGATACGCGAGAGGATGTCGCCCATCTGGCGGAGCAAAGCGTCGCCGATCGGATGGCCGAGCGAATCGTTGATCCCCTTGAACCCGTCGAGATCGAGGCACAGCAAGGTCGTGCGCTGTCCGCGTTTGAGCGAACGCTGCAATTCGGACTCGAGCTGCTGGCAGAAATAGGTGCGGTTTGGCAGGCTGGTCAGCGTGTCGTGGAACGCGAGATGCGTGATGCGATGCTCCCGCTCGACGATACCCGCCGACATCCGGTTGAAGCTCTGCGCGAGCCGCCCGACCTCGTCGTCGCTCTCGACCAGCAGTTCGGTGCGCGTGCCTTCCTCGAGCGCGCGCGCGGCCGCATCGAGCGCTGCGATCGGACGGGCGATTCCGTTCGCCAAGCGGCGGCTGCCGAGCAGGACGAGCAGCAGCCCCATCACGCCGGCGAGCGCGATACCGACCTCCATCGTGCGATACGCCGCCATCGCCGCTGCCCAGGGATAGCTCAGCAACAGGACCGCGCTCGGCTTGCCCGCCGGCCCGAGCAACGGCTTGGCGAGCGCCAGCGCATCGCCATCGCGCAGGGCCAGAAACGCCGGCTCGCTGCGTCCGCCGATTGCGGTCGCGACGAATGCGTCGAGCGCCCGCGACCCGGCAACGTCGCTCGATACGCCGTGCCACGATCCCTTCGCATCGCGTGTCAGGATCGTCGCGGCGAGCGGGATAGCGGACAGATGCTGCAACGCCGCCATCTCGGCGCGATCGAGCGGAAGCGCGAACGTGACCCAACCGATTTCATTCGGGGCGAGGACCGGTGCGACGATGAGCCGGAATGCGCCGGTTCGCGTGGCGATGACCGCCTCGGTCCGGCCGCGCGCGAGGGTGGTCGGCACGCTCGCGATCGCACGCCGAACGTCACCCGAGCCAGTACCGAAAACTTGCCCCTGAAGATCTACGAAGAATGCCTGCGGCACGTCGGCGCGCGTGCGCAACGACGCGAGAGCAGACTCGATCGTCGGCCGATCGCCGCTCGCGACCGCCGAGCGGAAGCCGAAATCGCGCGTCAACACCGACGCGCTGTCCATAAGCGCGTGCGCGCGCATCGCCCAAATACGATCGTAGACGCTGCCGCTCGTCCGCAACTCGGCGCGGACCGCGTCGCGGGCCTGGCCCCAGATCACGAGCTGCCCGACGATTGCGACAACGAGCAGGCTGGCTGCGAACAGCACGCCATATTGCACCGCGAGCCGCGTGCGCAGATGCCGGAAGCGCCACCGTGGCAGGGCCCGTACGGTCATCTCAGCGCCCGCGAATGGTGTAGGTGGTGGTGTACCCGGTCGCAGTCACCGTGGCCGATTGAGACAGCATATTGTCGGGCGCGCGGATTGATGGATGCCATACGCGGATCGTCGCGCCCCCAACCGGGACGTCCGCGATCGTCGCGTGCCCCTTCGCGTCCGATTGCACCGCATAAGGCGTTTCGACGACGATGATCGACCCGTTCATCGCATCGTGGATGTTACAGCCGAGGGCGACGACTCCGGGCTTGTCGAAGACGACAGAGCGAGTCTCATCCTTGCCGTACAGCTTCAAGTCGAACTTGCGCGCTTTCGAGAAGGAATAGACGTGGTGGCGCACCTTGTCGCGATTGGGAAAGCTGACCGTCGCCCCGACCGGCACGATCAGCACGTGCGGGACGAACGCGATATTCTGCTGCGCCATCTCGTACGGACCGCCCGGCTTCATCGCGCCAGCCGATTTGCGGGGCGTATCGACGATCACCACCGCGCCAGCGAGCGGTTTGCCATCGGCGCCGATCACGTCGACCGAAACGGTCGCGGCGAAGGCCGGAAACGCACAGGCGAGCGCCGCGGCCGCTCCGGTGAATCGCATAACATGGATTAACATCACACCCGGCTAAGCCGGAAAGGTGGCGAAAACGTAAAATACGTATTTACGGAACCCTAAGGGTCTTTCCCTAGGCAACAGTCCGCGCCTGCACTTCAGTCGGCGCGGGTGGGCGTTTCATGTTTCGACACTTTCAGGCTCTGGTCGTTTGCGTGCTCGCCTTGCTGTGCGCGCCTCCCGCCTTCGCCGGCGAATTGCGCCAGGGCGGCAAATTGCTGCTGACGAGCGGTGTCTCGACCGTCGAGGGCTCGGCCGGCGGCGGACTGGCGACCTGGGCGCTGATCGCCGGCAATGAGACCGACGCCGGCATCGGCGGTAGCGCGCATGCGACCATCGTCGCGCTGCCCGATTTCGACCTCAAGAGCGTCGGCGGCGCGATCGGCCTGCACAATCGCGTTGAATTTTCCTACGCGCACCAGAGCTTCGACACGCGCCAAGCGGGCGCGACGCTCGGGCTCGGGCGCAACTTCACGTTTGGCCAGGACGTGTTCGGTGCAAAACTGCGCGTGATCGGCGATGCGGTTTATGACCAAGACCGCGTGCTGCCGCAAATCTCGATCGGCGTGCAGTATCACCGCACCGCCAAGAGCGCGATCGTCGCGGCGGTCGGCGGCAAGCACGCGCAGGGCACCGATTTCCTGTTGTCGGCGAGCAAGGTCGTGCTCGCGCGCAGTCTCGTTCTCGGCGCGACGGTTCGCTTCACCAAGGCCAATCAGTTCGGGCTGCTCGGTTTTGGCGGCGATAGGAGCGATGCCTATCACGCCGAATTCGAAGGGTCTGCTGGTCTGCTCGTCTCGCGCCGCCTGCTGCTTGGCGCCGAGATTCGCACCAAGCCCGACAATCTCGGTTTCGCGCGCGAGCGCAAAGCGGTGGATGCGTTTGCGGCGTGGCAATTCGAGCGCCATCTGACGGTGACTGCCGCCTATGCCGATCTCGGCAGTATCGCGACCTTCAAGCGCCAGCGCGGCGCATTCCTTTCGCTCCAGGCGAGCTTTTGAGATAGGCGCGTTCCCATGGTACTTCTTGCTCTCGCGCTCGCGCTTCAGACCACGCCGTTTGGCGAGGATCCCGTCGATCCCTATCCGCACAGCAACGCCAATGCCGGAGCGACGCCGTTCAAGGGCAGCGCGATGCTCGTCGCGTTCCACGGGCGCGCAGGCGTGGACCGGATCGCCGACGATCTCGTCACCCGCATCAAGATCGACCCGCGGATCGCCGATATCCTCAAAGGCCAGGACGAGGTGCGGTTGCGGCGGCTGCTCAAGGAGCAATTCTGTTACATCCTCAACGGCGGCTGCGGTTATAGTGGACGCACGATGCGCGAAGGCCACAAGAATCTCGGACTGCAGACCGCCGACGTCGGTGCCCTCGTCGAGGATCTCCAGGCGGCGATGCGCAAGGAAGGCGTGCCCTTCGCCGCGCAGAATCGCTTTCTCGCCAAGCTCGCGCCGATCAAGCGCGATGCGGTTGAACGCTAGGTTCGCTGACGCGTCCGCACGTGTGACAGGTCTGGACGTCGCGGGCAGAATGCCTATATACCGACCGGTATGAATAGCGTTTGCTCCCCCTCGGCGCCGAAAGGCAGGCCGCGTGAGTTCGACATTGACGAGGCACTGGGCCAGGCTTTGCTGGTGTTCTGGCGCAACGGCTATGAGGCCGCGTCGATGACCGAGCTGACCAGTGCGATGGGCATCACCAAGCCAAGCCTGTACGCTGCGTTCGGCAATAAGGAGCAGCTGTTCCACAAGGCGCTCGACCTCTACGAGCGCGAAAAACTGGCCTATATGACGTCGGCGCTCGAAGCACCGACGGCGCGGGGTGTCGCCGAACGCTTGCTGCGCGGATCGCTCGAAATGCAGATGAGCACGTGCGATCCCAAGGGTTGCCTCGGGGTGATCAGCGCCGCGACCTGCGGCGCCGAGGCCGAACCGATCAAGGCCGAGGTCGTCAAGCGGCGCGCCTCTTCCGAGGCAGCGCTGGTCAAGCGCTTCGCCGAGGCACAGGCCGCGGGCGAATTCCCCGAAGGTATGACGCCCGAGGCGCTGACCCGCTTCCTTTTCGCGATCCTGCAAGGCCTCGCGCTGCAAGGCGGATCGGGCGCGACCTGCGCTGAGCTTTCGCAACTCGTCGAGACCAGCATGGCGGTTTGGCCGACCCAATAAAAACTTGTCGATAAATATTCGGACCGGTACAGAATGCCGTTGACGCACTCCTTTGGCGCTTTATATACCGAACGGTATTGAAGCTGGATCCTAACGCGGAACCGGTAGCGGCAAAAGGGTCTGTGCCCATGACCAACACGATCACCTGACTGAAGGGTCCGTCGGTAATGCCGCGGGCCTTTTCTACACTTTCCAAAGCTTGATCAGCAGGAAGCATGTGCTTCCTGGCATGATTTCTCACGCCCATCGCGCGGCTACCGCAGACGAAGCCTCGTCTGCGTAGGGTGCTGCTCGTCTGTCCGCCAAAGACCCAAGAGGGGGATTTTCCATGGCCTATCTCGACCTCGACAATATGTTCGCAGCGCCCGTCACCAGCCGCAGCCAGACGCCTGCCACCGCTGGGCTTGCCGGGTTCTCGGCGCTCGAATGGAACGTCATTGCGCTGGCGCAACGCGATACGCTCGGCAGCCTTACCACCCCTGGCCGCCTGGCGCGCGCGCTTGGCGGCGTATTCGGGCGCGGTACCGCATCGCGGCTCGCCGATCCGAAGCTGGAAGCGCTCCGCCGCGCGGCGGTGCACGCCCGGCATCGCGGTTTCGCCCTGCCAACGGCTGAAATCGCGCATTTCCATTCGGTTGGCTTCAGCGAGGCGCAACTCGAGACGCTCATCACCAGCGTGACCGGAATGCGCGTCGGCCGTACCGACCGGAGGATCTTCGCATGAACATGATTGCACCGATCGATACGACGCAGGAGCTTCGGACTGAATCCGACATATCCAAACCAAAGCGGTGGACGCGCTGGCAAAAGCGCGCGGCTGTCCTGCTGCCGATCGCGGTCGCCGGGGTCGTCGGCGTCAAGCTGTTCGATCATTCCGACGCGGTCGCAGCGCTTCCGCCGCCCGCCGCCGTGACCATCGCCACGCCGTTGGTACGCCAGGTCAGCGAGTGGGACGATTATGTCGGCCGCTTCGCGCCCAGCCGCAGCGTCGAGGTCCGGCCGCGCGTTGCGGGTGAAGTGACCGGGGTGCATTTCCACGACGGCGATGTCGTCCGCCAGGGCCAATTGCTCTTCACGATCGACTCGCGCCCCTTCGCCGCCGCGCTCGCCGAAGCACGCGCCAACGAGGCGAGTGCGCAAAGCGCGCTGGTGCTGGCGCGCACCGATCTCGGCCGCGCGACGCGGCTGATCGCCGACGATGCGGTTTCGGCCGGCGAAGTCGATGCACTGCGCGGGAAGCTGCAGGCGGCGCAAGCCGGCCTCGCGGCGGCGCAAGCCCGCGTCCGGGCGCGCGCGCTCGATGTGTCCTTCACGCAGATCCGGGCACCGATCAGCGGACGCATCTCGGATCGCCGCGTCGATGCGGGCAATCAGGTCGCCGGCGGCGAAGGCACCGGCGGCACGGTGCTGACGACGATCAACGCGCTCGACCCGATCTACTTCACCTTCGACGGTTCGGAGGCGTTGTTCCTCAAGACGCAACGCAACCGCCAGCCGGGTGCCGCTGCGCCTGCGGTCGAGATCCAGTTGCAGGACGAGACGAGCCATCGCTGGAAGGGCAAGCTCGACTTCACCGACAACGGGCTCGACACGCATTCGGGCACGATCCGCGGGCGTGCGGTGCTCGCCAATCCGGGGCTGTTCCTGACGCCGGGGATGTTCGGCAACATGCGGCTCGCCAGCGCCGGGACCAGGCCCGCTTTGCTCGTCCCCGACGATGCGGTGCAGACCGACCAGGCGCGCAAGGTCCTGCTCACGGTCGATGGCAACAATGTCGTCACCGCCAAGCCGGTCGTGCTCGGCGCGGTGGTCGACGGGATGCGCGTGATCCGATCGGGCGTGGGCCCGCAGGATCGCATCATCATCAAGGGCACGCAGATGGCGATGCCGGGTGCCAAGGTTGCGCCCACGGTCGGCAAGATCGCGGTTTCGGCGGATGCATCTGCGCCGACCGCGCAGCCAATCGCGGGCGAAGCGACGCTCAGCCGGTGACGCCCCTACTCGTCACCCTCGCGAAGGCGAGGGTCCCGCTTCTTCTCCCACGACGGGGCGAGACAGCGGGATCCCCGCCTTCACGCGGATGACGGGAGTGGCGTCTGTCCGGACCCAATAGCCGATCGATTCATCACTGCCGTTCGTCGCTTCGGCGCCCGCTCGTGGACGCTGTCCGGTGACGTGCGCGCTTCTTCTAGGGACACTGTCCATGCGCTTCTCGCGCTTCTTCATCACCCGGCCGATCTTCGCCGGGGTCATCGCGGTGGTCATCACCATCGTGGGTCTGATCGCCTATTTCAGCCTGCCGGTGTCGCAATATCCCGATATCGTGCCCCCCACGGTGACGGTCAGCGCGGTGTATCCCGGCGCTTCGGCCGAGACGGTCGCGGAAACCGTCGCCGCGCCGATCGAGCAGGAAATCAACGGCGTCGACAACATGCTGTACCAGTCGTCGCAATCGACCGGCGACGGCAAGGTGACGATCACCGTCACCTTCAAGATCGGCACCAACCTGGATGCCGCGCAGGTGCTCGTGCAGAACCGCGTCGCGGTCGCGGTCCCGCGGCTACCCGAGGACGTGCAGCGCCTTGGCGTCGTCACGCGGAAAACCAGCCCCGACTTCCTGATGGTCGTCAATCTGGTCTCGCCCGACAATTCGCTCGATCGCGGCTACATCTCCAATTACGCGCTGACGCAGGTCCGCGATCGCCTCAGCCGGATCGATGGCGTCGGTGACGTGCAACTGTTCGGCGCGCGCGACTATTCGATGCGCGTGTGGATCGACCCTGGCCGCGCCGCCGCGCTCGACCTGACCGCAGGCGAAATCGTCGCCGCGCTGCGTGCACAGAACGTCCAGGTCGCCGCCGGCACGCTCGGCCAGCCGCCTTATGGGACCCGCAGCGCGTTCCAGCTCAACGTCGAGACGCAGGGCCGCCTGACCGACCCCAAGCAGTTCGCCGACGTGGTGATCCGCACCGACAAGGATGGCCGCCAGGTCAAGGTCTCGGACGTCGCGCGGGTCGAGCTCGGTGCCCAGGACTACGGCGCCAACACCTATCTCAGCGGCAAGCCGACGGTCATCGCGGCGGTCTTCCAGCGCCCCGGCTCGAACGCGCTCGCCGCCGCGCAAGCGGTGTCGGCCGAGATGGAGACGATGTCGAAGAAGTTCCCCAAGGGGCTCGCGTACAAGGTCATCTACAACCCCACCGAATTCATCGCCCAGTCGATCGACGCGGTGAAGCACACGCTGATCGAGGCGATGATCCTCGTCGTGCTCGTCATCCTCGTCTTCCTGCAGAAATGGCGCGCGGCGGTCATCCCGATCGTTGCGATCCCGGTCTCGCTGATCGGTACCTTCGCGGTGCTCGCGGCGGTCGGTTACTCGCTCAACAACCTCTCGCTGTTCGGCCTCGTGCTCGCGATCGGCATCGTCGTCGACGACGCGATCGTCGTGGTCGAGAATGTCGAGCGCAACCTCGAACACGGGCTCTCCCCGCTCGAGGCGGCGCGCAAGTCGATGGACGAGGTGTCGGGTGCGCTCGTCGCGATCGTGCTCGTGCTCTGCGCGGTGTTCATCCCGACCGTGTTCCTCACCGGCCTGTCGGGCGCGTTCTACCGCCAGTTCGCGGTGACGATCTCGACCGCGACGATCATCTCGCTGCTGCTCTCGCTGACACTGTCGCCCGCGCTCGCGGCGATGCTGCTCAAGCCGCATGGACCGGCGGATTCGGGCAACCGCGCCGCGCGGCTGGTGCGCCGCGCAGGCGACGCCTTCAACCGCGGCTTCGAGCGGATGAGCGAGGCCTATGGCCGCATGACGCTGCGCCTCGTCAGTGCACCGCGCAAAATGATGCTGGCGTATGGCGCGCTGATCGCGCTGACCGCCGTCGTCTTCACCGTCACGCCGTCGGGCTTCGTGCCAGCGCAGGATCAGGGCTACTTCCTGACGATCATCCAGCTGCCGCCGGGCTCGGCGGTCGATCGCACCGATGCCGTGATGCAGAAGGTCGCCAAGCGCATCCTGCCGCTCGCCGGGGTCAAGGGCGCGGTCATGCTTGCCGGCTTCGACGGCCCGACGCAGACGCTCGCGCCCAACAGCGCGGCCGCCTACATCCCGCTCAAGAGCTTCGAAGAACGTCGCAAGCTCGGCGTCACGCTCGCCTCGATCATGGGCGAGGCGCAGAAGGCGACTGCCGACATCAACGAGGCACGCCTGCTGATCGTCCCGCCGCCGCTGATCCAAGGCATCGGCTCGGCCGGCGGCTACCGCCTGATGGTGCAGGACCTGCAGGGGCATGGCTATCAGGAGATGGGCAAGACCGCCTATGGCCTGATCGGCCAGGCGAACCAGACCAAGGGGCTGGCGCAGGTCTATACCTTCTTCGACACCGCCACGCCGCGCATCTTCGCCGATGTCGATCGCACCAAGGCGAACATGCTGGGTGTGCCACCCGAGCGCGTGTTCGAGGCGCTGCAGGTCTATCTCGGGTCGGCGTTCGTCAACGACTTCAACCTGCTCGGCCGCACCTACCGCGTCACCGCCCAGGCCGATGCGCCGTTCCGCAACACCACCGCCGATATCGCCAACCTCAAGACGCGGTCGAACACCGGGCAGATGGTGCCGATCGGATCGGTCTCGACCTTCCGCGACAAGACCGGGCCGTATCGCGTCGTGCGCTACAATCTGTTCCCGGCGGTCGAGGTCGATGGCGACACCGCCAAGGGGTCGTCGTCGGGCCAGTCGCTCGTCGCGATGGAGAAGCTCGCCGATACCGCATTGCCGACGGGGTACGCGCATGAATGGACCGGCATCGCCTTCCAGCAGAAATCGGCGGGCAGCACGGCGGGGCTCGTCTTCGGGATGGCGGTGCTGTTCGTCTTCCTCGTGCTCGCCGCACAATATGAGAGCCTGACGCTGCCGCTCGCGATCATCCTGATCGTGCCGATGTGCCTGCTCGCGGCGATGACCGGGGTGAATCTGCGCGGGATGGACAATAATGTCCTGACGCAGATCGGCCTCGTCGTGCTGATCGCGCTGGCCGCCAAGAACGCGATCCTCGTGGTCGAGTTCGCCAAGCAGGCCGAGGAGGAAGACGGCCTGTCGCCGGTCGAGGCAGCGGTCCGCGCCGCCAAGGACCGGTTGCGTCCGATCCTGATGACGAGCTTCGCCTTCATCCTCGGCGCGGTGCCGCTGGTGATCGCCGAGGGGGCTGGCGCTGAACTCCGCCAGGCGCTCGGCACGGCGGTGTTCTTCGGGATGATCGGTGTGACCGGCTTCGGCCTGCTCTTCACCCCCACCTTCTACGTCGTCGCGCGCGCGCTGGCGAAGCGGCTCGAACGCCGCCGCCCCGCCCCGCACGCGACCCATGGCCCCGCCGCAGCGCCCACGCTGCAGCCAGCCGAATAGGAACGATGATGAAAGCCATCCTGCTCACCAGCCTCTCCGCGCTCGCGCTCTCCGCCTGCGCCGCCGGGCCCACCTACGTCGCCCCCCTGCCCCCACCGACCGCCGCGGCGCCGTTCGTCACGACCACTGCCGCGACGGTCACCACCGATGCCGAGCTGAACTGGTGGCGGATGTACCGCGATCCGGTGCTCGACGGGCTCGTCGCCGATGCGTTAGCGGCAAACACCGATCTGCGCGTCGCGGTCGCGCGGCTCGACACCGCCCGCGCCTCGCTGCGCGGCGCCAAGACCGACCGCGAGCCGCAGGTGAATGCCGGCGCGAGCGGCAATTACGCACGGTCGTCGCAACTCCAGAGCCTGCCCGGCTTGGCACGCGAGCGCGCCACCTACGACGTCGGCCTCGACGTCAGCTACGAGCTCGACCTCTCGGGCCGAGTCCGACGCAACGTCGAGGCGGCACGCGGGGATGTCGGCGCGGCGCAGGCCGATGCCGATGCGGTGCGCGTCTCGATCGTCGCCGCGACGACGCGCGCCTATGTCGATGCCGCCTCCTCGGCCGAGCGGCTCGCGGTGGCGCGGCGGATCGTCGACCTCCTCGAAAAGTCGACGACGCTGACCGGCAAGCGCGTCGATGCCGGGCGCGCGACCAAGCTCGACCAGGTCCGCATCGCCGCGCTGCGCGACCAGCGCGCCGCGCTCGTCCCGCAGATCGAGAGCGAGCGGCAAGCCGCGCTGTTCCGCCTGGCGACGCTCACCGGCCGAACGCCGCGCGACCTCCCCGCCAGCGCCAGCGCGCGCAGCACGACGCCGCGGCTCGACCAGCCGATCCCGATCGGCGACGGGGCGGCTTTGCTCGCCCGACGCCCGGACGTTCGCGCCGCCGAGCGCCGCCTTGCCGCTTCGACCGCGCGGATCGGGGTGCAGACCTCGCAGCTCTATCCGCAGATCTCGCTCGGCGCCTCGATCGGCTCGACCGCGACGACGGTCGGCGATATCTTTACCGGTGGTCCGGTGCGCTGGCTGCTCGGGCCATTGCTCAACTGGTCGCTCAACCAGTCGGCGGCGCGCGCCCGGATCGCCGGGGCGAAGGCGGAGACGCGCGGCGCGCTCGCGACCTTCGACGGCAGCGTGCTGACCGCGCTCGAGGAGACCGAGACCGCGCTGTCGACCTATGCGCGCGAGCTAGACCGCCGCACGCAGTTGCATTCGGCGCGCGACAATGCCGCGACCGCCGCGCGGATCACCCGCGCGCGCCAGCGCGAGGGGACGATCGACTTTCTCGAAGTGCTCGATGCCGAACGCACCTTCGCCGACAGCGACGCCGAACTGGCCGCCGCCGACGCGCGGATCGCCGATGCGCAGATCGATCTGTTCCGCGCGCTGGGAGGTGGATGGCAGTCCCGACAAAGCTGATCGTGCAGGGCGCGGTGGCGGCCGATCGAAGGGCCATCGGCGGCGCGTCGACCCACACGGACGCGCTCCTAACGCCTAAGCCACGGCCGCGCCGCACAACCGACGAACCGCTGGCGTGGTGGACCAACGCCCCGCCGGCCGGTCCGCACCAAAATTCGTCCCGGCTTGGACCCAAAGCGGTTTCGTTTCGTTGCCGTCGCATTCCGTCCTCAAGGGTTGCGATTGCGCCATGCGTCATTACTTAGCACGCTAATGATGTCCGAACGATCTATCGTCGAAGCCGCTTATGCTCGCACACTCCTTCCGCTTGCGCGTATGTGGCGCCAATCCGCCGACCGTGCGCTGAGCGGCTTTGGCCTATCCGCTTCAGGCGGGTGGACGATCGTCCAAGTCGGGCGCCTCGGTGACGATGTGCGACAGACCGACCTCGCCGCCGAGCTCGACGTTTCCGCCGCCTCCTTGGTTCGCGTGGTCGATCAGTTGGTCGCGGCCGAACTGGTCGACCGCCAACGCGACGACGTCGATGCCCGCGTCAGCCGCGTCCGCTTGACCGAGCGGGGCCGCGCGCTGGTCGCAAAGATCGAAGCGGCGTTCGAGGCGTTGCGACGCGAGATGCTCGCCGATGTCGCCGACGCCGATCTTGCCACCGCCCTGCGGGTGGCAGAGCAGCTCGAGGCGCGCTTCACCCGGAAGCGCAACCGATGACGGGCAATCGCTTCGGCTGGAAAGAGGCGTTGTTCTCAGTCAAATGCCTGCTCGCGGCGGTGCTTGCCTATTATATCGCGCTGCGGATCGGCCTGACGAGGCCGTATTGGGCGGTGACGACGTCGTACATCGTCGCGCAACCGCTCGCCGGCGCCGCGCTGTCGAAGGCGGCGTTCCGCGTGATGGGGACGGTCCTCGGCGCCGCCGCCGCCGTCGTGCTGGTGCCGAACCTCGTCAACGCGCCCGAACTGCTGTCGCTTGGGCTCGCGCTGTGGCTGGGCGTGTGCCTCTACATCTCGTTGCTCGACCGGACACCGCGCGCCTACGTCTTCCTGCTCGCCGGCTATACCGCGAGCATCATCGGCTTCCCCTCGGTCGAAGCGCCGGGTGCGATTTTCACCACCGCGATCCTGCGCGTCGAGGAGATCACGATCGGGATCCTGTGCGGCGCGTTGGTGCACGGCTTCGTCTTCCCGCAGACCGTGACCGCGACGCTGCTCTCGCGCGTCAACGCGATCCTCGCCGATGCCGAGCGCTGGTCGCGCGATTCGCTCGCGGGGCTGGCCGACAGCCGGCTCGACCGTGATCGGCGCCGGCTCGCGCTCGATATCAACGAGCTGCACCAGCTCTCGATCCATCTGCCGTTCGACACTGCACGCCTCCAGCCGCGCGTCCGTACGCTGCGCGCGCTTCAAGCTGAGCTGTCGATGCTGCTCCCGCTCGCCAGCGCCGTCGACGACCGTATCCGCGAATTGCTGCGTGGGGCCGACGCGCCGCGGCCCGAAGCGCTCGCGTTGATCGAGGAGGTTCGCGGCTGGCTTGCAGCGGCGCTGCCGATGGCCGAGCGCAACGCCACCGCCGATGCGCTGATCGCCCGCGCCCGCGCGCTCGAGCCGCCGGTGGTCGAGCCATTGTTGTGGCGCGACGCGCTGCGGCTGAGTTTGCTCGCGCGGCTCGCCGAGCTGATCGATGCGCATCGCAATGCGCGCGACTTGCTCGACCAGATGCGCTCGCCCTCGCGCACGCCGCTCAACCCCGGCGTCGCGCGACTGCTGGCGCGGACCGCGCGCCGCCCGCTCCACCGCGACCGTGGCATCGCGCTGCGGGCGGCGGCGGGAACCGTCGCGACGATCCTGATCGGCTGCGTCTTCTGGATCGGGACGGGCTGGTCCGATGGCGCGGGTGCTGTGCTGATCGCGGGCGTGTGTTGCGCGCTGTTCGGCAACAGCGACGATCCCGCGCCGTCGATCATGGCGTTCTTCTACGGCACCATCCTCGGCCTGACCGTGGCGGCAATCTACGCTTTCGCGATCCTGCCACGCGTCACCGATTTCGTGACGCTGATCGCGGTGCTCGCGCCGGCGATGCTGATCGGCGGCGTATTCCTGTCGCGCCCGCGGACGACGCTGGTCACGCTCGGCGCGTTGCTCGGCGGGATCAATACGGTCGGGCTCAACGATCGCTACGGCGGCAGCTTCGACGGATTCGTCAATGGCGGCGTCTCGCAGCTGATCGGGACGATCTTCGCGGTCGTCACCGTCGGGCTGTTCCAGACGATCGGCGCCGATACCGCCGCGCGCCGCCTGATCCGCGCCGGTTGGCGCGAATTGGCGGAGCGTAGCAACGCGAAAGGCCCGCCCGACGCCGCGGGCTGGGTCGCGCGGATGCTCGACCGGATCGGCTTGTTAGCGCCGCGGCTCGCGCTGCAGGACAAGGATCCGGGCAAACCGCTGCTCGATGCGTTGAGCGACCTGCGCGTTGGCGTCGCGATCGGCGAATTGCGGCAATTGCGGCTCGACGGAACGCCCGACGACGCTGCGAGCATAACTCCCGTCCTGCAGGGCGTCGGCACGTATTACCGCGCGCTGCGGCCCGATCGCCCCGCCCCGCCCGAACCCGAGCTGCTTGCCGATCTCGACAGCGCGATCGGCGATCTGGCGGCCAACCCCGAACCCGCCCGCGCGCGCGCCGGCGTGCTGGCTTTGACGTCGTTGCGCCGCAACCTGTTCCCCGGCGCACCGGCGTATGGAGTCGCGGCATGATCGGCGAAGTCTCGATCGGCGGGGTGTTCGTGCCGACGATCCTGCTGCTGGCGATCGCCGCGCTGGTGCTGACCGCCGTCGTCACGCGGCTGCTGTCGGCGTTCGGCGCGTATCGCTTCGTTGCCTACCGACCCTTGGTCGACCTCGCCATCTTCTTTCTCATCCTCGGACTCTTGTCCTTGCTGACCGGACCCTCGTTATGAAATCGCTGCTCGCCCCGCTTGGCCGTTCCGCCGTGACGATCGTGATCGTGCTGCTCGCGATCCTCGTCGCTTTGTGGCTGTGGCGCCGCTACGAGACCGATCCGTGGACGCGCGACGGGCATATCCGTGCCGATGTCGTCCGCATCACCCCCGATGTCGGCGGGTTGATCACGCAAGTCGCGGTGCACGACAATCAGCGCGTGAAGGCGGGCGACGTGCTGTTCGTCGTCGATCGCCCGCGCTTCGCGCTGACGCTCGCGCAGTCCGACGCGGCGATCCAGAGCGCGCGCGCGACGCTGCTGCAAGCGCGGCGCGAGGCGCAGCGCGACCTCGCGCTCGGTGATCTCGTCGCCAAGGAAACGCACGAGCAGAATGTCGCGCGCGTTGCGACCGCCAGCGCGGCGCTCGCGCAGGCACAGAGCGCGCGCTCCACCGCCGCGCTCAACCTGGCGCGGACCACGGTGCGCGCGAGCGTCAACGGCACGGTGACCAATCTCGATCTGCACCCGGGCGACTTTATCGCAGCGGGGGCGCAAGCGATGGCGCTGCTCGATTCGGATTCGATTCGCGTCGAGGGCTATTTCGAGGAAACAAAGCTCGGCAGCATTCATATCGGCGACCCCGTCACCGTCCATCTGATGGGCGAGCCGCGCGCGCTGAAGGGCCGCGTCGACAGCATCGCAGCGGGCATCAGCGACAACGAGCGCAGCATCAGCGCGAACCAGCTGCCGACGGTCAACCCGACCTTCACCTGGGTCCGCCTCGCACAGCGTATCCCGGTGCGCGTCAAGCTGACCGCGGTGCCGCAGGGGGTCTCGCTGATCGTCGGGCGCAGCGCGACGGTAACGGTCGTCCCGCAAGCCCCACAGGTGCACGCATGAGGCGCGGTGTCCTCGCGGGAGCTGCCGCGCTTCTGCTGGCCGGCTGCACCACTGCCGGACCGAACTACACGCTGCCCGATCCCGCCGTGGTCAACCGCCCGAGCGCGCAAGGCGCGTTCGACAGCGGCAAGGAAAAGCGCTTTGCCGATGTCCCGCTGCCCGATCACTGGTGGCAGCTCTATGGCGACACGCGGCTCGACGGGTTCGTCGCGGAAGGGCTTGCCGCCAATGCCGACCTGCGCGTTGCCGACGCCAATCTGCGCCGCGCCGATGCGGTCGTGGCGGAGGTCGCTGCTGGACGAACGCTGTCGACCGCGCTTGGCGGCGGCGCGTCGCTGTCGCGGCCCGCTGGCACCGGCGGATCGCTGCCGGGGACGGTGGGCTACGATGTCGGGCTGTCGCTCGCCTACCCGCTCGATCTGGCAGGCCGGATCAGGCGCGCAATCGAGGCGGCGCAGGGCGATGCCGAAGCCGTCGCCGCCGCGCGTGACAATGTCCGCGTGACCGTGGCTGCCGAGATCGCGCGCAGCTATGCGGCGGCCTGCACGGCGAACATGGTGCTCGCCGCCAACAACCGCGTGCTCGCGCTCCAGCGCCAGACACTCGGCGTGACGCAGCGGCTGCAACGCGGCGGTCGCGGCACCGCGTTCGACGTCACGCGCGCGCAAAGCGCAGTCGATCAGAGCGCTGCGCTCGTCCCCTCAACGATCGCGACGCGCACCGCCGCGCTCTACCGGCTCGCCACGCTGATGGGCCGCGCGCCTGCGGACTACCCCAAGGACGTGGCAAGCTGCGCGACCGCGCCGACGATGCGCAAGCCGCTGCCGATCGGTGACGGCGCAGGGCTGATCGCGCGGCGGCCCGATATCCGCGCCGCCGAACGCTCGCTCGCCGCCGCAACCGCGCGGATCGGGGTCGCCACGGCGAACCTGTATCCCCAGGTCAGCCTCGGCGGATCGGTCGGGCTGACCGGGCCGCTCTCGGCGTTCGGGTCGGGCGATGCCTTCCATGTCGGGCTGGGGCCGCTGATCAGCTGGAGCTTCCCCAACCGCCCGATCGTCCGCGCACAGATCGCGCAGGCGGGCGCGGCCGCCGACGCTGCGCTCGCGCAGTTCGATTCGACGACGCTCGAGGCGCTGCGCCAGACCGAGACCGCGCTCTCGGCCTATGCGCGCGAGGCCGATCGCAACGCGGCACTCGCTCGCGCGCAGGCGAGTGCCGCGCGCGCGGCGAACCAGGCGGGCACGCTCTATCGCTTCGGGCGGACCGATTTCCTCGCTCTGCTGAGCGCACAGGCCGCGCTCACCACGGCGCAAGCGAACCTTGCCGCCTCCAACGCGTTGTTGGTCGATCGGCAAGTCGATGTGTTCAAGGCCCTTGGCGGGGGCTGGCAGTCCTGACGCGCCGCCCG
The DNA here is from genome assembly GCF_004354345.1 of Sphingomonas sp. AAP5. Classification (NCBI taxonomy): domain Bacteria; kingdom Pseudomonadati; phylum Pseudomonadota; class Alphaproteobacteria; order Sphingomonadales; family Sphingomonadaceae; genus Sphingomonas; species Sphingomonas sp. AAP5. The sequence goes on from NZ_CP037913.1 coordinate 1,500,956, forward strand.
GAGCAATGATGAAACAGGTTTCCCTCCCCGATGGCACGACCGTCCCCGCGCTCGGCCAAGGCACTTGGATGATGGGCGAGGACCGCTCGAACCGCAGCGCCGAGATCGCGGCTTTGCGCGAGGGCATCGCGCTCGGCATGACGCTGATAGACACCGCCGAAATGTATGGCGAGGGCGAATCGGAAGGCTTGGTCGGCGAAGCGATCACTGGGCTTCGCGATCAGGTGTTCCTGGTCAGCAAGGCCTATCCGCAGAATGCCGGGCGCGCGCGCCTTCGCGCGGCGTGCGAAGCGAGCCTCAAGCGGCTCGGGACCGATCGGCTCGATCTCTATCTGCTCCACTGGCGCGGCTCTGTGCCGCTGGCCGAGACGGTCGAGGCGATGGAGGCGCTCCGCGATGCCGGTATGATCGTGCGCTGGGGCGTCAGCAACCTCGACACCGACGATATGGAGGAGCTGGTCGAAGCGGGTGGCGAAGGCTGCGCGACCGATCAGATCCTCTACAATCTCACGCGACGCGGGCCCGAGCATGACCTGTTGCCATGGCTCGCGGCACGGCACATGCCGATCATGGCGTACAGCCCGGTCGAGCAAGGACGCCTGCTCGGCAACGGCGCGCTGGCGACGATCGCTGCCGCGCGCGACGCGACACCGGCACAGCTCGCGCTGGCCTGGACGATGCGGCGCGACGCCGTGATCGCGATCCCCAAGGCCGGCAGCGTCGCGCACGTCCGCGACAATCGTGCCGCGCTCGATCTCGAACTCGACGCGGAAACGCTGGCAGCGCTGGATGCAGCGTTCCCGCCGCCACGCGCGCGTACGCCGCTCGCGATGCTCTAAGCGGCTTGCCCGATTGCGGCGAGCAGCGTCTGTTCGGACACGATCCGGATCGGCTTGCCCGCGCGGCGCAGCGCTTCGGCCTTGCCATATGCCGGGCTCATCAACGTCGCGCGCGTGAAGCGATCGCCTCCGGCGACGATGAGGACATTGGTGCTCGTACCGACCGAGGTCATCACCTTGGCACCGAGCGCCGCGAGCCGATGCGCCAATGGCCCATCGCGTGGCTCGCCGACGATCGCGACTCGCTCGCCGAGCAGCGGCCCTGCCTCGGCCGGGGTCGGCGCTGGCCCCGGCTTGCGCGGCGGTGCCAGCCATTTCTCGAGCGAGATCCCGGTCTGCTCGATCGCCTTGACGATCACCCAGCCCGCGGCGCGCGCATCGCTCAGCGCGTCGTGATGGCGATGGGCGATCCCGAGATAGCGCGCGAGGCCACCGAGCTTGTGGTTTTCGAGATCGGGCCAAGCGCGCTGGGCGACGCGGACGCTGTCGAGCCACGTCGTCTCGATCATCGGCCGATCGTGCTGCCGGCAGGCCGCCGCGAGCGCGCTCTTGTCGAAGAACGAATGCGCGACCGTGGTGCGCCCGGCGAGATGCCGTTCGACGACCGCGTGCACGTCGCCGAAGCGCGGCTGCCCGACGACATGGTGCGCGGCAATCCCATGGATCCGCGTATTGAAGATGTTGAACTCGTCGCACGGATCGAGCAGCGTTTCGTATTCGAAGACTTCGCGGCCTCCGCGAAACCCGACAATGCCGATCTGGCAGATGCTGCTCGCGCGCGAACAGGCGGTTTCGACGTCGATCACGACGAAATCGGGCGGCGGGGATTGGAACTCGGCAGACGACACGTCGTCCGGCATAGCAGTTTTCAGGCGGGCATTGTCCACAGGCTTAGCGATTTGCGGCTGCGATCGACGCCCTGCCCGTGTCGGAGAGGCTGCGAAAGGTGATCGACCAGCGCGGTGCATCCATTTCGGCGATGCTGTGCTCCCACGCGTGGCGTGCGACGCCGCTCAGATGATAGGCGCCGCGCGGAGTCAGCAGCGCGGTGGCCCGCTCGAAGCGGTCGCCGATCCGACGGCGGAAGCGCAGCGCCGCGGGGGCGCCGAGCGAGATGCCGACGACATGCTCGAAGTGCGGCCGGTCGCGGTGCCAGCCGATCCCGGCACCGATATCGTAGCGAATCACCAGCGCTTGGACGAGCGTGCCAGCGGCCAATCCCGCCATCCCCTCGGCACGGCGACGAAGCGGATCGAGCCACGCCGGAATTGGCGAAGCCTCGGCCATCCCGCCGGTGTCGAAGTCGTAATGCCAGCCGAAGCTGTGCGTCAGCCGCTTGCCGAGCCAGCCCTGGAAGCGGAACGGCTCTAGCTCGCAGGCGTCAATTGCAGCGATCAGCGCGCCCGCTTCGTCCGCGGACACGAAATCCTCGACCGCGGTCAGGCCGGGCAGGATCGGGGTATCGAACAGATCACGCATCACCGATCCAAAAACAAAAGGCCGCCCCTTGCGGGACGGCCTTTCCATTGTCGGCCTCAGGCCGGCAACTCTTCAGGCGAGACCGCCCTCCACGAGGGAGAACGAGCTCAAACCCTGTGCCGACTGCGGCGTGAGACAATGAGACATTCGACCACCTCCTTTCCATTGTTGAACGATGACAGGAAGATGGTGACGCCTCCGGGGATTGCAAGATCCCCGAATGTCCGTTCGATCAGAAGCTGAAGCGCCCGCCAAGCGACAGCACGACGGCATGCGCGTTCTGCAGCAGGCCCTTGGTCAGGATGACCGTCTGCGCGGCGGTGCCGGCATAGGCTGCGGTCGCACGGTCGATCGTCGTGTCCTTGAAATCGACATAGCTTGCCGCGGCATCGATCGTCATGTGGTTGCTCATGCGATAGCTGCCGCCCGCCGAATAGGTCCAGCGGTTCGAATCGGGCACGCGCGCGTCACGCAGGCCATCCTGTGTCGGCGTCACCGCGCGCTGCACGCCGGCACGCACCGTCGCCTTGGGGCTGACGGCGTAATCGAAACCGCCGGCGAGGCTCCAGCTGTCGCGGTAGTTCTCGGGCAGTGCGACGTTGAGCGGCGCGCCGAGGCGGATCGCGTCGAACTTGCTCCAGTTATACGCGACGACCTGTGCGTTGAGCGTCAGCGCTTCGGTTGCGCGCAGGCGGCCACCGACGATCACCTGCCCCGGCGTGTTGAACTGCGCCTGGACACCCGAAAGCGAGCGGTTCTGCGCCGCGAGCGGCCCGACCAGCCCGGCAACGGTGAGATCGCCCTTGAGCGTGTGCTTGATGCTCGACTTGTAGCTGATGCCGACCGAAACCAGCTTGTTGTGGAGCTGGACGCCTGCGGTCCAGCCGAAGTCCCAGCCGTTGCCGCGCAGCGTCTGATTGCCGTCGGGCAGTGCCGCCGAGACGTTGGGCAGCGCGTTGCTGAGGTACGCGTCGGTATATTCGACATTGAGCGCGCCGCCGACGCGCAGCCAGTCGGTCAGCACGACGCCGATCGAAGGCTGGATGTCGATCGTGCGCAAGCGCGTCTTGTCGGCGCTGTAGCGCGTCCAGCTATTGGCGTCGTAATCGGTGGTGAAGCTGAACGGCGACGTCACCGCGAGGCCGACCGCGATCCGGTCGTTGATCGGATATGCGACCGAACCGCTCGGCAGCACGCCGTTGTTGATCGGATTGCGCGAGCGGGTCTGTCCGCCGATCGGCGCGAAGGCCTGACCGGGACGCGCGATCAGCGTGCCGTTGTCGACGACGTCACCCTTGGGCAGGATTGCAGTCGCGCTGACCTGGACTTCGGTGTCGGTGATCCCGGCGATCGCGGCAGGGTTCCACCACAGCGACGACGGTCCCGTGTCGGCGACTTCACCCGAGAACGAACGCCCCGCGCCGACCGTGGTCTGTGACTGGAGATAGAAAGCATCGGCGTGCGCAACGCCGGCGAAGCCGACGGTCGAGACGAGTGCAGACGCGGCCAGCAACGGGGCCTTGCAACGGATAACCATGATATATTCCTGAACTGACTTTTCGAGGGGGAAGAAAGAAAGTGGGCTCAGCGCACGCGCGTCCACGTCTGCGTCTTGCAGAGCGGGAAGAAGACGCAGCCGCGCAGCTTGAGCCGGTCGCTGCCAACGGGGGTGATACGACCGCTATAGGTGTGGCCGTCCTCGGCATTGTAGACTTGGCCGTTGGCCCATACGCCGTCCTTGTCGGGCGCAAAGCCGCTCAGCATCAGCATTCCCTGGACAGGACGCGTGCGCAGCTTTTCGTCCGAATTCTTGGCGTCTTTGAGCGACGGATTGGCGCGGATCGCATCGGACGTGACGACTTTACCGCAGATCGAGGCGCCGCAACGGCTGATCTCGACAATGGCATTGAGCGTCTCGGTCTTCCAGCGACCGATCACGGTGTCGGCGGTGGCGGGGGCGCCGGCGAGCAGGGCGCCAATGAGCAGCAGGGACATGTACGTTCCTCTCCAAGCACCACCATCTCGGTGGTGCAATCGTGGTTGCCGTGCTTGAGCGATCCCCGCACGGTCGGTTCTGGTGTCGCTCCGTTTCGGCCCTAATGGCGAGCCCGTTGACGTATGCGGCAGATGGCTCGCAGTAGATTCGTATGCCGACAAGTCAAGCACTTGTCGGTACCGCTCGGGCACACCGACCCGGCAACACCGCAAGATCGCGCTTCCCCAACGCGATGAAATCCGCAACACACAGGCCAAGACGTTGATCGCCACGCATTCGACAAAGGAGCGTGTCCGTTGCTCGCCGGTGGTCCGGCAAGGGTCGGCGTCATTGGATCGAGGGCGTGAATGAAAGAGCCGATGCAGGATCTGACGGGGATCAACGAGGTCGCGCGCATGCTCGACATCACGCCCCGCACGTTGCGTTTCTATGAGGATAAGGGGCTGATCACCCCGTGCCGGGTCGGCGCGATCCGCGTCTACACGCGGCGCGAGATCGCGCGGATGCGGTTGATCCTGCGCGGCAAACGGCTCGGCTTCACGCTACGCGATATCGTCGAATTTCTCGATCTCTACGATACCGATCCGCAGCATGTCGAACAGATGCGCGCGCTCGCGCAGCGATGCCGCCAGCGGATCGACCGGCTCGCCGCGCAGCAGGAGGCGATCGCCGAAACGCTCGTCGAGCTCGAGAAGATCGAGCGCGAAGCCTTGGCACGCGTGCCCAAACCCCGCCGCCCGCGTGTCGTCCTGTCGTCAGACGCTGCGCCGCGCGAGGCCTAGCCGTCTGATCACGTGTCGTCGTGCTCACGCGCAAGGATCAGCGCCAGCACGTCGGCGATGATCTGCTGCATCGCATGCTGCGCCGCCAGGCCGTCCCGCGCCTCGATTGCGCGCAGCACCGCGCCGTGCGCCGCCAGATCGGCGCTGCGGCCCTTGAAACGATTGGTGAAGCGAATCGACGAGCGCAGCGCGGTCGTCACGACGTCCTCGAACTGCGCGAAGAACGGGTTGCCGGCGGCGCGCAGGATCGCGACGTGGAACGCGATATCGGCGTCGAGCGAGTCATCCTCGCCCGCCTCAGCCGCGACCATCCGCGCGTAGCCCGCGCGGATGGCGATGAGCCCGCCCGCGCCCGCATTGCGCGCGGCAAGCTCCGCTGCAGCGGGCTCGATCGCGATGCGGAGCTCGCTGAAATGCCGCAGCAGCCCGAGCGAGAATTTCCGCTCGAGCAACCAGCCGAGCACATCGGCATCGAACAGGTTCCACGACTCGGCCGGCTGGACGATCGTCCCTTGGCGCGGCCGGGCCGACAACAGCCCCTTGGCGGTGAGCATCTTGACCGCCTCGCGTGTCACCGATCGGCTGACGCCGTGCTGGCTCGCGAGATCGGCTTCGGTCGGGAAACGCTTGTCCGTATACACCCCCGTCACGATCGCCCGCCCCAACGCATCGAGCATCCCGTGCGTAAGATTGCGTCCGAGCGAGCTGCGGACGTCGTGCGGCTCGGGTCCCTCGCCGCTGGTCACAACGACGCGCGGGCAGCGCGCCAGGCTGCGATCAGGCCATCAGCCTTGGCGCCGACGCGCGCGGCATCGTCGCCCGGGCGGTAGAGCGCGCCCCCGACGCCGATCCCCTCGGCCCCCGCAGCAAGCCATTCCCCGAAATTGTCGGCCCCCGTGCCGCCGACGCCCCACACCGCGACATGCCGCGGCAGCACTTCGCGGATCGCCTTGAGGTAGTTCGGGCCAAGCGCGACCGCCGGGAACAGCTTGATCCGCCGCGCACCCGCATCGATCGCGCGGAACGCCTCGCTCGGCGTGACGAAGCCCGGCATCGGCTCGAGCCCCAGCTCGACCGCGCGCGCGATCAGCGCGGGCGCGGTGTTGGGCGTGACCATCACGGTCGCCCCGGTCGCTGCCAGCGCCTCGACCCCAGCAAGATCGAGCACCGTGCCCGCGCCGATCGCCGCAGTGTCGCCGAACGCCTGCTGGATCGCGGCGATGCTGGTGAACGGATCGGGCGAGTTGAGCGGCACCTCGATAATGCGAACGCCGGCCTTCACGAGCGCCTGGGCGACGGGGAGCGCCTCATCGGGCCGTATCCCACGCAGGATCGCCACGACGGGCGGGGCACCAGCGGCCAGCAGATCGTCGATCGTCATCGGTCAGTCTCCAACAAGGCAAGCCCGGCGAGCGCACAGGCATCGCCATCGAGCAATTTCGTATCGATCCCGCGCGCGACGAGCGCGCGGGCATAGCGGGCACAGAGCGCGGGATCGCCGATCAAGCCGATCGTCTCGCCTCCGGCGGAGGCGACCTCGGCGACCTCGCGACCGATCAGCAGGCCCGACAGATAGCCGGCGGCCCAATCGGGCGAACGCCCGTCGATGAGCTGCGCGCTGCGCGCCTCAAACAACGCGCCGAGCATCATGGCGCCGTCGTTCGCCCGCGCGAGACCGTGGGCGAAGCCTGCCTGCTCGGCGGCAGGGTCGGCATCGCCCTGGCTGGCCGCGCGCAGCAGCGTCGAGCGATCGCGCAGCAGCGCGAACAGCTCGCCGGTGAAGAAGGTCTGGAAGCCGGTGATCCGCCCGTCTTCGATCGTCGCCCATTTGCTGTGCGTCCCCGGCAGAGCGAGGCGATGGCGTCCCACGCGCAGCGCGGGATCGCGCGCGATCGCCCCGAAGAGTTGCGTTTCCTCGCCGCGCATCACATCGGGGCCGCCCGACGGCGCGGTGCAAGCGAGCCCGGCCATGATCGTGACCGGCACCCCGTCGAGCGCAACCTGCCCAGCCCCGGCGAGCCAGCCCGCGACGTCGGCAGGACATCCCGCATAGGGCACTTCGATCCAGCCGTTGCGCGACCCGACCATACCGCACAGCGCGATCGACTCGGCAGCGCCCTCGGCGCGCCACGGCGCAATCGCGTCGCGCAGCGCCGCCTCGGGCGTGCCGTCGAGCGCGCCGATACCAGCGCCCTCGGCGCGCGCGACGACCGCGCCGTGTTCGATGCGAAACAGCCGCAACCGGCTGGTGCCCCAATCGCCGACGATGCGGTAGCTCATCGCACGATCCTGACGGCAGGAAGCGGTAGTCCGGGGGCAGGCGCATCGAACGCGAACAGCCCGCCGGCAAGCGGTTGCGCGGCGAGGTCGGCGTCGGACAGTCCGGCGCGCGCGGTGGTGACATAGCCGGTCTGCAGATCGGGGCCGCCGAATGCCACCTTGGTGACATTGGCGCACGGCAGGGCGACGCGCATCAACACGCTGCCGTCGGGCGCGTAGCGCCGCGCTTCCCAGCCACCCCACAGACCGACCCAGACACACCCTTCCGCATCGACCGTCACGCCATCGGGATTGCCATCCTCCGGCGCGATCGTCGCGAACAGCGTGCCGTCGCGCAATTGCGCATCGGTCGCGATGTCGAAGCGGTGGATCGTGCCAGCGAGCGTATCGACATGATAGAGAAAGCGCCCGTCGGGGCTGATCGCGGGGCCGTTGGTGATCGTGCATTCGCCGCCGACCACGGTGATGCTGTCACCGTCGTAGGTGTGGACCGCGCCGCTCGGCCGCGACTCTTCGTCGTCCATCGTACCGAACCAGAGCCGGCCCTGCGGGTCGACCGTGGCATCGTTGGTCCGGTTATGATCGGGCATCGGCACCGTCGCGATCGGCGCCCCGAGCGCCGCGCCGTCGAACAGCTGGAGCGCACCGCGATTACCGACCAACAGCGCGCCATCGGCGGTTGGAACGATGAAGCTTGGCGCTCCGCCGACGGCAAAGCTCTCGCGCGTGTCGGTACCCGGATCATAGCGATGGATCGCGCCGGACTTGATATCGACGAACCACAGCACGCCATCGACCCAGGCAGGCCCCTCGCCGAGCGTTGCGGCGACCGGCCAAACCAAACGACTTTGTGACACAGCGCTCTCCGATCCTGACCTCGCGGCCGATAATGTGTGATCGATCATATAATTAAGCCGCAGGGATCGGGCAATCGCCGAACCGTCGCGGCAAATCGGGTCACGGGCCGCCGCCAGGCTATGCCGCATGCATCCCAATTCTCCGACTTTTTGCGTTATCCCCGCTAGCCTTGCGGTCGATAATCGGGCACCTGCGCCGCATGACCGGCTTACCCCAAGTTCGAACGCCGACAATCAGCCTCATCATCCCGGCGTATAACGAGGAGGACTATCTCCCGGCCTGCTTGGATGCAGTCATGCGCAATGTCGCGGGCAAGGCGTTCGAGATCATCGTCGTCGACAATAACAGCACCGATGGCACCAAGGCGGTGGTCGAGCGCTACCCCTCGGTCAAATATGTGTTCGAGCCGAACAAGGGCATCACGCGCGCGCGGCAGCGCGGCTTGATCGCGTCCAGCGGCGATATTCTGGCATATGTCGACGCCGATACGCATCCGCCCGCCGGCTGGATCGAGCAGATCTGGGAGCAGTTCGCCGCGAACCGCGATCTTGCCTGCCTGTCGGGCCCCTACAGCTTTTACGACCTGAGCGGCTTGCGCAATCGCGTGTCGACCGCGTGGTTCGTCGCGGCCCGATCGATCTACGGGATCACCGGCTATCTGATGGTCGGCGGCAATTTCGCGATTCCGCGCCAAGTTCTCGAGAAAATGGGCGGCTTCGACAGCTCGATCGAGTTCTACGGCGAGGACGTGGACATCGCCAAGCGCGCCAAGCAACAGGGAAAGGTCCTGTTCTCACCGCGCTTCGTCATGCCGACATCGGGCCGTCGCATGCAGAAACAGGGCTTTGCGAAGATCGCGGGGATCTACCTCGCCAATTATGCGTCGATCATGCTGCGCGGCAAACCCGCGACCAAAGGGTATGAGGACATCCGCTAGCTCCCCCGTGGACGACATCGTGCGGGCCGGGAACGCTATGCCGCGCTGTACAGCCCGACCCACGCGCGGCCCGATTTCGAGCCCGCTTCGTATTTTTCGACACCTACCTCCGCCACCATCGGCTATGGGGATGTGGTACTTGTCCGTTCGTGGGCGATCGTCGGCGCGAGCGAGGGCGCCAACGGCGTCATCCTGCGGGGCTGGTCGACGGCCTTCTTCGTCGCGGCGGTCGGCCGAATCCGGTTTGTCGAAGGGGAGATAGAGACATTACGGTGACCGCCACGGACCCGCTGGCCGATGCCTTCGCCCTGTTCGTCAACAGCACGACCGATCGCGCGCAGTTCCTGCTCGATCCTGCGGGCCTGGTGATGAGCTGGAATCGCGGTGCCGAAATCCTGACCGACTGGAGTGCAGAGGCGATCATCGGACAGTCCTTCATGCTGTTCTACCCCCCCGCCGACGCCGAACGCGGCGACCCCGCCGCCGATCTGGCGCAAGCGCAGAAAGACGTCACGACGCGCAAGGAAGCCTGGCGGATTCGCCGCGACGGTTCCGAATTCCTGGCGGATTCAACGCTCGTCGCGTTGCGCAATCCGGCAGGCGCGCTGCTTGGCTATGGGCAAAGCGTGTACGATATCACCGCGCGTCGCGCCGCCGAGGCAGCGCTTGCCGATAGCGAGCAGCACGTCCGCTCGATCCTCGAAACCGTGCCCGATGCGATGATCGTGATCGACGAACGCGGCCGCATCCTGTCGTTCAGCGCGGCGGCCGAGCGGCTGTTCGGCTATGCCGAGGCCGAATTGGTCGGCCGCAACGTCAGCATGCTGATGCCGAGCCCCGACCGCGACCGCCATGACAGCTATCTCAGCCATTATCTGACGACGGGCGAACGCCGCATCATCGGCATCGGCCGAGTCGTGGTGGGGATGCGTCGCGATGGCACTCCCTTCCCGATGGAGCTTTCGGTCGGCGAGGCGAGCAGTACCGGGCGGCGCATCTTCACCGGCTTCATCCGCGACCTGACCGAACAGCAACGCAGCGAATTGCGGCTGAAGGAGCTGCAATCCGAGCTGATCCACGTCTCTCGCCTCAGCGCGATGGGGACGATGGCATCGACGCTGGCGCACGAACTCAACCAGCCGCTGACCGCAATCGCCAATTACATGGAGGCGAGCCGCGATCTGCTCGACGCGCCCGATGCCGATACGCTCGGCTATCTGCGCGAAGCGGTCGATCAATCGGCCAAGGAAACGCTCCGCGCCGGCGACATCGTACGCGCCTTGCGCGACTTCGTATCGCACGGCGAAGTCGATCGCCGCGTCGTTCCGCTGCGCCCGCTGATCGAGGAAGCCAGCGCGCTGGCACTGATCGGCGCGCGCGAGCGCGGTGTGCGATCTTTCTTCGCGTTCGAGAGCGATGCCGCGCACGCCCTCGTCGATCGCGTGCAGATCCAGCAAGTCGTGGTCAATCTGGTGCGCAATGCGGTCGAGGCGGTCGAGATGTCGTTGACGCGCGACGTGACGATCAGCGTGCGCGCGGCGGCGGGCGACATGATCGAGATCATCGTCGCCGACACGGGCCCCGGGATCGATCCCGCAGTCGCGCCGCGCCTGTTCCAGGCGTTCGCCACCAGCAAGAAAAGCGGCATGGGGCTTGGTCTGTCGATCTGCAGGACGATCGTCGAAACGCACGAAGGTCGGATCTGGGCGGTGCCACGGCCAAACGGCGGAACCGCGTTTCATTTTACAGTCCGCGGCGCGCCCGACGCCACCGACACCCGGACCATTACGTAGCGACGCGGCGTCGCGCTCGCGGCAGGACCGGCGTTCCTATTCCCCGGGTACCTATGTCAGACCTTGCCGCCGCCAAACCGCCCCGCCGCACCCGTATCGTGCTGATCGACGCCGATGAGAGCGTTCGCCGCCAGCTGCAGTTGGCGTTGCAATGGCATGGCTACGAGGTGCGCTCGTTCGGCACCGCTGCGCCGGTGCTGCAGGGTGGCTATGCCGACGCCACCGACATCCTGATTACCGATTATGCCCCGCCCGGCAGCAACGGGATCGCGATCCTGCGCATCCTGCAGAGCCGCGGGTGGGACGGGCGTGCGGTGCTGATCACCAGCAATCCGTCGCACGAGCAGGAACACTGCGCCCGCGCTTCGGGTTTTGCCGCAGTGCTCGAAAAGCCAGTCCACCAGGCCGACCTGATCGCCGCGATCACGTTCAGCTGACCGCGCGATCCCCCGTCTCGGGAACCCGCAACATCGCGAGCGCCGCCAGCGCCATCACGATCGCGGCGAACGCCATCGTCCAGATCGGCTCGGTCGGGAAGAACGCCTTGAGCACCGACCCCATCACCGTCGCGACGAGCAATTGCGGCACGACGATGAAGACGTTGAACAGCCCCATATAGATGCCGAGCTTGGCTTGCGGCAGGCTCGAGGCGAGGATCGCATACGGCATTGCCAGGATCGACGCCCAGGCGATGCCGACGCCGATCTCGCTCAGGATCAGCCAGTTGGGATCGCGGATCACGAAGAAGCTGGCATAAGCCGCGGCCCCGCACAGCAGGCAGGCGATATGCGTCCGGACCTTGCCGATCCGTACGGCGAGGCGCGGCAGAAGGAGCAAGGCGGCCAGCGCCGCGACGCCGTTATAGACCGCGAACAGCACGCCGACCCAGTCGCCACCGGCATTGTAGGCAGCGCTCTTCGGGTCGCTCGCGCCGAACATGTATTGCGCGACGACCGGGGTGGTGAAGATCCACATGATGAACAGCGCCGACCAGCTGAAGAACTGCACCAGCGCCAGCCGCTTCATCACGAGCGGCATGCCCGCGAAATCGCCGACGATCATGCTGAGAGCGTTACCGGTATTCCCGCCGCGTGCGAGCCGGATCGCGACGATGCTCGCGACGCCGTAGGCGATCAACAGCGCACCGAGCAGATACACTTCCTTCTGCAACGCGAGCAGCGGCACCGCGGCGACGATCACCAACCCGCCGACGATCCACGCGAGGCTGCGCCCCAGCCCGCGCGCGGCAAGCGCGCGCATCGGTTCGCCCACGCCTTCGACGGGATCGCGCTCGCCGAATGCGGCCATTTGCGCCGGGCTGTATTCCTTGACGCTGCCGACGGTCCACAACACCGCGAGCAGCAGCGCCGCGCCCCCGAACCAGAAGCTGTAGCGCACCGTGTCGGGGACCCCGCCGAGCGCTGTTCCCGAGACGCCGAGATGCGCCAGCACGAACGGGAAGATCGACCCGACCACCGCGCCCGCACCAATGAAGGCGGTTTGCAGCGCATAGCCCGCGGTGTGCTGGTCCTTGCGCAGCATATCGCCGACGAACGCGCGGAACGGCTCCATCGAGACGTTGATCGAGGCGTCGAGCACCCACAGCGTCACCGCCGCGAACCACAGGATCCTGGCCTCGGGCATGACGAACAAAGCGAGCGCCGCGAGCACCGCGCCCGCGAGGAAATACGGCCGCCGCCGGCCGAGCCGGTTCCACGTCCGGTCGCTGTAATGGCCGATGATCGGCTGGATCAGCAGCCCGGTCAGCGGCGCGGCGACCCACAGATACGAGAGGTCGTCGAGCGAGCCGCCGAGCGTCTGGAAGATCCGGCTCATATTGGCGTTTTGCAGCGCGAAGCCGATCTGGATGCCGAAAAAGCCGAAGCTGATATTCCACAGGCCGCCAAAGCCCTGCACCGGTTTTTCGTTCAACTCTGGCCTCCCCTGCCCGGCGCCTGACGATCGGCAGGGCGTGTTTGTCGGCGAGCGTGGCGACAAGCCGAGGGCCGCACAAGCCTGCATACGAATGCGCAGCGCCGCACAAACCCTTGCCGAGCGCCCCACGCGCGTTCCATGACGCCAGCCATGGACACCGTGCACCTCCATCATCAGGGCAACGAGCGCCGCCCGTTGCTCGTGATCGACGATTTCTGGCCCGACCCCGAGATGCTGCGCGAGGATGCAGCGGCGTTGCGCCTGGGCGAGATCGGCCCGCATTACCCCGGCGTCCGCGCCGAAGTCCCGGCGCGCCTCGCCGAGACGATGCGTCGCAGGATCGCGCCGTTGCTCGCCACGCATTTCGGGTTCGATCCGGCGCCCAGCGTATCGGAAGCCTATTATTCGCTCGTCACGACCCCGCCCGCAGCGCTCGCGCCGATCCAGCGGCTGCCGCATTTCGACGGGGTCGAGCCGCGCCGGATCGCATTGCTGCTGTTCCTCGGCCATGGCGCGCAGGGCGGCACCGCCTTCTACCGCCAGCGCGAGACGGGCTTCGAAAGCGTCGATGCCGACCGGCTCGATCGTTTCAAGGCGACGCTGGAGGAGGGCGTGCGTACCCACGGCATGCCAGACCCGGCATATATCGCCGGCGATACGCCGCTTTACGAACGGATCGCGCTACAGCCCGGCGCGTTTAACCGCGCGCTCGTCTATCCCGGCAACACGCTCCACTGCGCGCATCTGCCGCCCGAGGTCGTGCTCAGTGCCGATCCGCTTGCGGGCCGCCTGACGCTCAACCTCTTCCTGTTCGACGACTGAGACCGCGCCGGCGCTAGCCGCCGCTGCTCGCGCGGACGACGAGCCGCGTCGGGAGCGGTGCCGCCTCGCACATCCCACCGCGCAACTGGCCGAGCAGCGTCTCGACCAGCACTTCGCCCGCGCGCCGCGTATCCTGCACGACGCTCGACAGCGGCGGACTGGTCAGCGAGGCCGAGGGGATATCGTCGAACCCGACGATCGCGACGTCGTCGGGCACGCGCCGCCCCGCCGCCGCCAAGCCGCGCATCGCGCCGATCGCGATGCTGTCGCTTGCGGCAAAGATCGCGTCGTACGCCACGCCGCGGCTGGCGAGCGTCTCGACCGCCGCCTGCCCCGGTTCCTCCGCCGTCGTCGCATCGACGCGCAACATCGGATCGGCGGTCAGCCCGGCGCTCGCCAGCGCATCGAGATAACCGCGATAGCGCTCCAGGAGCTCGGGATAGCGGCTGTCGGCCGAGCCGAGGAACGCGATCCGACGCCGTCCCTGCGCGATCAGATGCGCCGTCGCCAACGCCCCGCCGCCGCGATTGTCCGATCCGACGGTGATCCCGGCGGGCCCCGTCCCGACCGCACCCCAGCGCACGACATGCGTCCCCTGCTCGACGAGATGGTCGAGTCGCACGCGGTACGCTTCGTAATCGCCGTAGCCGAGCAGGATGATCCCATCGGCCTTGTGGCTGTCCTGATAATCGACGTGCCAGTCGCCCGACAGCTGCTGGAACGATATCAGCAGGTCGTACCCGGCCTTCGCACAAGCGCGCGTGATCGATCCGAGCATCGAGAGGAAGAACGGGTTGATCGCGGCATCGTCATCCGCTGCCTCTTCGAAAAACAGCAATGCCAGCGTGTTGGACGATTGGCTGCGCAAGCTCGAGGCGTTCTTGTCGACCGCATAATGCAGGCTCCGCGCGATCGCCTCGATCCGCGCGCGCGTCTGCGGATTGACCGATTTCACCCCGCGCAAGGCGCGCGAGACGGTCGGCTGCGAGACGCCCGCTAACTGCGCGATATCGAGGGAGGTCGGTCGTCTGGCCATCGGGAAAAGCAGGTCCTGCGCTACACGGCACACGCGATACTGCGCCAAACGATCGGCTGACGACAGCCCATTCGTGAATACGTATGCCCGATCCTTTCGAAATGTGTCTGCTCGAAATATAGCCGTGCCGGGCCAATCGACGCTGTTTCACGACGTCGAGGAAACTGAAGCGAGGATGTGCGGGCCGGGCCCGCCTGATGGGGAACACCACATGACTGATTTCGAGCCGAGCCGCGCTGACCGCGCGTGCGCGCCGCTGCGCCGCATTTCCATGTCGGCACGCCTTGGGCTGTACACCAGCACCGCCGCGATCACCGCTGCCCTGCTGCTGCCTGGCGCCGCCTACGCGCAGGATGCCGCGACGACTGCGAACGCGAACCCGACCGCCAAGGCGCAAGTCGAAGCAACGCCGACCCAAGCCGATCCGACGCCGCAGCCGACGACGCCGGCGCCCGTGACCGCCGCCGACGTTGCGCCGACCACGGACACCACGCCCGACGGCGACATCGTCGTGACGGGCATCCGCGCGGGCCTCGACTCCTCGGCCAAGATCAAGCGCCAGTCGGTGCTGATCGT
Organism: Sphingomonas sp. AAP5; assembly: GCF_004354345.1. Taxonomy (NCBI): domain Bacteria; kingdom Pseudomonadati; phylum Pseudomonadota; class Alphaproteobacteria; order Sphingomonadales; family Sphingomonadaceae; genus Sphingomonas; species Sphingomonas sp. AAP5. The sequence goes on from NZ_CP037913.1 coordinate 1,516,289, forward strand.
CGACTCGGTCTCGGCCGAAGACGTCGGCAAGCTGCCCGACGTGTCGATCGCCGACTCGCTCGCCCGCCTTCCCGGCGTCACCGCGCAGCGTCTCGAGGGCCGCGACCAGCGCCTGTCGATCCGCGGTCTCGGCCCCGACTTTTCGACCACGCTGCTCAACGGTCGCGAGCAAGTCACCGTCGGTGACAATCGCGGCGTCGAGTACGACCAATATCCGTCGGAATTCTTCAAGACCGTCAACGTCTACAAATCGGCCGACGCGTCGCTCGTCGCCGCCGGCATCTCGGGCACGGTCGATCTGCGCATGCTGCGCCCGCTCGATCAGGCCAAGCGCGTTCTCGCGGTCAGCGCTCGCGGCCAGATGAACGGCATCAAGAACCTCAACCCCGACAGCTCGCGCTACGGCTATCGCGCGTCGGCGACGTATGTCGACAAGTTCGCCAATGACACGCTCGGCATCGCGCTCGGCGCATCGGCGACGCTCACCCCGTCGCAGGACGAGCGCTACAATGCGTGGGGCTATGCCGGTGCCGGTACCGCGGCGAGCCCGTTCGTGCTCGGCGGCGCAAAGCCCTATGTCCAGTCGAACGAACTCAAGCGCTACGGCGGCGTCGCGACGATCGAATGGCGCCCGTCGGAGGTGTTCCACTCGACTTTCGACGCGCTCTATTCGCACTTCGAGGAAACGCAGCACCTGCGCGGGATCGAATTCCCGCTCGGCTTCTCGAGCCCGACGCAAAGCGGCGTGACCGTCGCCAACGGCTTCGCCACCGCGACGACCTTTTCGGGCGTCCACGCGATCCAGCGCAACGATTATAACCAGCGCAAGGCGGAGAACTTCTCGCTCGGCTGGAACAACGACCTCAAGCTCAGCGACAAGATCCACCTCAACGTCGACGCGAGCTGGAGCCATGCGACGCGCACCGACTTCCTGCTCGAGACCTATACCGGCGTCGGCTATGGCGGCGCGGGCCCGGACGACACCGTCCGGGTTTCGCAGCAGGGCAACGGCACCTACAAGATCGTGCCGACGCTCGACTATACCAACACCAGCGTGTTCAAGCTGACCGATCCGCAGGGCTGGGGCTATAACGGCACGCAGGCCGTCGTGCAGTCGGGCTTCCTCAACCGCCCGAGCTTCAAGGACGACCTCAAGTCGCTCCGCGCGAACCTCAACGGCGAATTCGACAACAGCATCATCAAGAGCTGGGAAGCCGGCGCCAACTACAGCCGTCGCGAGAAGACCAGCGCCTACCAGTCGTTCTTCCTGTGCCCCAAGGGCGCCGGCAGCAACTGCACCGTCGCGAGCGGCACGCCGACTTCCGCGCCGATCCCGACCCAGGCGGTGATCGGCAAGATCCCGCTCGACTATCTCGGCGTCCCCGCGGTGCTCGCGCTCGATCCGCTGTATCTGTACAACAACAGCTACAACACGTTCTTCGACAACCGCCCGTCGTCGCTCGTCCGCGACAACGTCGTGACCGAGAACGTCTATACCGGCTACGCCAAGATCAACATCGACGGCGATGTCGGCGGCAAGGCGCTCAAGGGCTCGATCGGCACGCAGGTCATCCACAGCGAGCAGCGCTCGACCGGCCAGATCGCGAGCGTCGTCAACGGCGTCGTGACGATCGCCCCTGCGTCGCAAAAGTACAGCTACACCAACGTCCTGCCCTCGGCGACGATGGCGGTGGAGCTGGTCCCGCTGGGCTATGTCAAGCTTGGTGCCTCGCAGACGATGGTGCGCCCGCGCCTCGACCAGGAGCGCGTGACGCAGGACGTGGCGATCAACATCGCCAATATCGTGCCGAACAACTTCAACCCCGGGCTCAACCCGGTGTTCACCTCGTCGGGCGGCAACGTCGCGCTCCGGCCGTACAAGTCGACCAACATCGACATGTCGTTCGAGCAGTATTTCCGTGGCGGCGGCTACGTTGCGCTGTCGGGCTATTACAAGCACCTCACCGACTTCGTCGATCCGAACAACAGCTACGCGTATGACTTCTCCTCGCTGCTAGGCGCCCTGTCGCCGGCACAGCGCGCGATCGTCACCGCGAACCGGCTGGCAATCGGCAACGTCAGCGCGCCTGCCAACACCGGTCGCGGCAGCGTGATCGGCGTGGAAGGGACGATCTCGCTCCCCTTCAAGATGGTGAGCGAAGCGCTCGACGGCTTCGGCATGTTCGTCTCGGGCAACTACACCGAGTCGGAGATCAAGTTCGTCAGCAACCCAACGCAGGCGATCACCCTGCCCGGCCTGTCGAAGTGGACCGGCAGCGGCACGGTGTATTTCGAGAAGCACGGCTTCCAGGCGCGCGTGAACTATCGCTATCGCTCGTCGTTCCTCGCCGAGGTCGCGGGCCTCTCGGCCAACCCGACCTATCGCACCGCGCGATCGGAAGGCATTCTCGATGCGCAGATCGGCTATGAGTTCCAGAGCGGTCCGCTCAAGAACTTCGCGATCCTGGCGCAGGCGAAGAACCTGACCGACCGTCCGTTCGTGACGTACCAGAATGACGACCCGCGCCAGGTGATCGATTACCAGCGCTATGGCCGTGATTACTATCTGGGCATCACGTACAAGTTCTGACCGCGTGCGACGGCGGACGGCGAACCCTTTCGCCGTCCGCCGTTCCGCGAGTCTAATGTCGAAGAAGCGGGGACGCGGACCATGGCCACTCTATCCGATCCGACCGGACCGATCCGGATCGTCATCGTGGGCGGCGGCACCGCAGGCTGGATGGCGGCCGCCACGTTCGCGCGTTTCCTCGAAACCGGGTTCGAGATCGACCTGATCGAATCCGAAGAGATCGGCACCGTCGGCGTCGGCGAAGCGACGATCCCGCAGATCCGCTTGTTCAACGATGCGCTCGGGCTCGACGAAGATGCCTTCCTGCGCGCGACGCAAGGCACCTACAAGCTCGGGATCGAGTTCGTCGACTGGCTGCGGCCAGGCCATCGCTACATGCACGCGTTCGGCGCGGTCGGGCGCGATGTCGGTTTGCTGCCGTTCCACCAATATTGGCTGCGCGCGCAAAAGCTCGGGTCGGCGCGCGATCTCGCGGCCTATTCGCTCAACAACCAGGCGGCTTTGGCCGACCGGATGCAGCGCGGTTCCGCGCGCACCGCACGCGTATTGCCCGACATGCCGAGCGCGTTTCATTTCGACGCCGGCCTCTATGCGCGCCATCTGCGCCGCTACAGCGAGACGCGCGGCGTCACCCGGATCGAAGGCAAGGTGGTCCGCGTCGACCAGGACGAGCGCGGCGATATCTCGACGCTGCTGCTCGAGGACGGGACGACGCTCGGCGCCGATCTCTTCATCGATTGCACGGGGTTTCGCGGGCTGCTGATCGAGCAGACGCTCAAGACCGGTTATGACGACTGGACGCACTGGCTGCCCGCCGACCGCGCGATCGCGGTGCCGTCGGAACGCAGCACCGCGTTCACCCCGTACACCCGCTCGACCGCAAAGGCAGCGGGCTGGCAATGGCGCATTCCGCTGCAGCACCGCACTGGCAACGGCCTCGTTTATTCGTCGCAGCATTTGAGCGACGACGAGGCGACCGCAACCCTGCTCGCGGGGCTCGACGGCGAAGCGCTTGCCGATCCGCGCCCGATCCAGTTTCGCACCGGCAAGCGTCGGCAAATGTGGAACCGCAATGTCGTCGCGATCGGTCTGTCGGGCGGCTTCATGGAGCCGCTCGAATCGACGAGCATTCACATGATCCAGTCGGCGATCGCGCGGCTGATGAAGCTGTTGCCCGGACGCACCATCGCGCAAGCCGACCGCGACGAATTCAACCGCCAGAGCGATTTCGAATACGAACGCATCCGCGACTTCATCATCCTGCATTATCACGCCAACAATCGGAGCGAGCCGTTCTGGCAGATGTGCCGCGAGGCGACGCTGCCCGAAACGCTTGCCGCCAAGATCGACCTGTGGCGCGGTAACGGCCACATCACGCGCGAGCATGAGGAGCTCTTCACCGAGGTCGGCTGGCTCCAGGTGTTCGCTGGCCAGGGTGTGATGCCAGCGGGGCACCACCCGCTCGCCGACGCGATACCCGCCGCCGATCTCGCCGAATTCCTCGATACGATCGACCAGCTCAACGCCCGCGAGGTTGCCCAGATGCCAAGCCATGCCGATTTCATCGCGCGCCACTGCGCCGCGCCGACGCCGGTGGCGGCGTGAGCCTTACCGCCGCGTTGCTGCTCGCGCTCGCCGGTCCGGCGACCGCAGTCCCCGTCGAACAGGTCCGCGCGCGTCTGCCCGAGGACGAGATCATCTATTTCGTCCTGCCCGACCGGTTCGACAATGGCGACCCGGCCAACGACACAGGCGGGTTGACCGGCGACCGGCTGACGACGGGGTACGACCCGACCGCCAAGGGTTTCTATCACGGCGGCGACATCAAGGGGCTTCTCCAGCGGCTCGACTATATCCAGGCGCTCGGCGTCACCGCGATCTGGGTCGCGCCGGTGTTCAAGAACAAGCCCGTGCAGGGCGCGGCGGGGCATGAGAGCGCCGGCTATCACGGCTATTGGATCACCGACTTCACGAAGGTCGATCCGCATTTCGGCACCGACGCCGAGTTCGCGGCGTTCGTCGATGCCGCGCACGCGAAGGGCATGAAGGTCTATATGGACATCATCGCCAACCACACTGCCGACGTGATCCAGTACCGCGAATGCGTCGGCAAGAGTTGTGCGTACCGCGGCAAGGCGGATTATCCATACCAGCGCCGGCTTGGCGTCACGGGCAAACCGATCAACGCCGGTTTTGCAGGCGATGCGGTGCAAACGCCCGAGAATTTCGCCAAGCTGACCGACCCGGCCTATGCCTACACGCCGTTCGTTCCGGCAGCGGAAGCGAAGGTCAAGGTCCCGGCGTGGCTCAACGACCCGCGCTATTACCACAATCGCGGTGACTCGACCTTCGCCGGAGAATCCGCGCGCTACGGCGATTTCAGCGGGCTCGACGATCTGATGACCGAGGATCCGCGCGTGATCGCGGGGTTCATCGCGATCTATGGCGGCTGGATCGATCGCTTCGGCGTCGACGGCTTCCGCATCGACACCGCGCGCCACGTGAACCCCGAATTCTGGCAGGCGTTCATCCCGGCGATGCAAGCGCGCGCCGCCGCGCGCGGGATCCGCAATTTCCCGATCTTCGGCGAAGTCTATTCGGAAACCGTCGACCCCGGCTACACCGCGCAATTCACGCGCCGCGACGGCTATCCCGAAGTGCTCGACTTCTCGTTCCAGGCGGCCGCGCGTGCGATGCTGAGCGGCAAGGCGGGGACCGATGTCTTCGCCAAGCTGATCGACGGCGACGTGCTGTACGAAGGCGGCGACGCCACCGCGCTGCGGCTGCCGACTTTCCTCGGCAATCACGACATGGGCCGGATGGGGCACATGCTCGATCTGGCCTGGCCCAAGGCGACCGACGCAGAACGCCTCGCGCGGCTCGAACTCGCGCACGTCCTGCTGCTTTCGGCGCGCGGTGTGCCGACGATCTATTCGGGCGACGAGCAGGGCTTCACCGGCCATGGCGGCGACCAGGACGCGCGCGAGGATATGTTTGCGAGCCAGGTCGCGAGCTACAACGACAATCGCCTGATCGGCACCACCAGCACGACGGCGACCGCGCATTTCGGCACCGACAACCCGATCTTCGAGACGATCGCGCGTCTGTCGCAGATCCGGCGGACCCACGCGCAGTTGCGCCACGGTCGCACCGTCGTCCGCTTCGCGTCGGACAAGCCAGGCCTGCTCGCCTTCACGCGCGGCGATGACGACGGGCGCGAGATCCTCGTCGTCCTCAACACCTCGAACCAGCCGCTCAGCGCCAATGTCGAAGTCGGCGCGCGCTCGGCCGGCTTCGCCACGCTCGCCGGCGCCTGCCCCGCCACGGTAACCGCACCCGGCTCGGCCGCGATCACGCTCCCACCGCTCGGCTACGCCATCTGCGCCGCCACTCCTGCACGCCTCCCCAGCGAATGAGTCCTATGCCCGCCCCTGCCCAACACCCCGTTCCCGGAACTCCCGAACCCTGGTGGAAGGGCGCATCGATCTATCAGATCTACCCGCGCAGCTTCGCCGACTCGAACGGTGACGGGATCGGCGACCTCAACGGCATCACCGCGCATCTCGAATACGTCGCCGGGCTCGGGATGGACGCCGTCTGGCTGTCGCCCTTCTTCACCTCGCCGATGAAGGATTTCGGCTATGACGTGGCGAACTATCGCGACGTCGACCCGATCTTCGGGACGCTCGCCGATTTCGACACGCTGATCGCGCGCGCGCACGCGCTCGGGCTGCGCATCATCATCGACCAGGTCTATTCGCACACGTCGAACGCGCACCCCTGGTTCGAGGCAAGCCGCGCGAGCCGGTCGGGCGACAAGGCCGACTGGTACGTCTGGGCCGATGCCAAGCCCGACGGCAGCCCGCCGTCGAACTGGCAATCGGTGTTCGGCGGCCCGGCGTGGACGTGGGACGCGCGGCGGCAGCAATATTATCTGCACAATTTCCTAAAGGAACAGCCGCAGCTCAACGGGCACAATCCGGCGGTGCAGCAGGAACTGCTCGACACCGCGCGCTTCTGGCTCGATCGCGGCGTCGACGGCTTCCGGCTCGATGCGATCAATTTCGCGATGCACGATCCGGCGCTGACCGATAACCCGCCCGCGCCCGCGACCAATCGCGCGCGGACGCGGCCGTTCGATTTCCAGTTGAAGCTGCACAATCAGGGCCATTCCGACATTCCGCCGTTCCTCGAGCGGATCCGCGCGTTGCTCGACGAATATGGCGCTGGCTTCACCGTTGCCGAGATCGGCGGCGAGGATAGCGACCGCGAGATGAAGCTGTTCACCGCGGGCGGCAAGCGGCTCGACAGCGCATACAGCTTCGACTTTCTCTACGCCGATGCGCTGACGCCCGAGCTCGTCGCGGACTCGCTCGCGCGCTGGCCCAACGATCCGACGATCGGCTGGCCAAGCTGGGCGTTCGAGAATCACGACGCACCGCGCGCGGTGACGCGCTGGACGCGCCCCGATCATGCGCGCGCCTTCGCGCGGATGAAGCTGCTGCTGCTCGCGTGCCTGCGCGGCAACATTTTCCTCTATCAGGGCGAGGAGCTGGGGCTGACGCAAGTCGAAATCGCGTTCGAGGATCTGCTCGATCCCGAGGCGATCGCCAATTGGCCGATGACGCTGTCGCGCGACGGCGCACGGACGCCGATGCCGTGGACCGGTGCCGCGCCCGATCTCGGTTTCGGAAGCGCAACGCCGTGGCTGCCCTTCGGCGGCGACCATGCGGCGCTCGCGGTCGATGTGCAGGATGCAAATCCGGAGTCGCAGCTCAACTGGACGCGCCGCGTGATCGCAGCGCGCAACGCACATCCGGCATTGCGTTCGGGCGACCTTCGGATGCGCCACAATGACGCCGCCGTGCTCGCGTTCGAGCGCGAAGAGAATGGCGAGCCGCTGCTGTGCCTGTTCAACATGAGCGACGCCGCGCAGGCTTGGCCGGAGGGCATCGAACCGACGAGTAGGATCCTGCTCGCTACAGGCGAATTGGAGACGGGCACCCTCCCCGCATTCGCCGGCTTGGTGCTGCGCGGGTGAGCGATTCCGCCAAGGACCTCGCCCGCGACGGCGCGATCGTGATCCTTGGCGGCGGAACCGCAGGCTGGATCGCGGCATGCCTGATCGCGCAGCGCTGGCCGAGCGCGCGCGTGACGCTCGTCGAAAGCCCCGAGATCGGCATCGTCGGCGTCGGCGAAGGCTCGACCCCGCAGCTCAAAGGCTTTTTCGACCGGCTCGGCATCGCCGAGGCCGAGTGGATGCCGGCGTGCGATGCAACCTACAAGCTCGGCATCGGCTTTGCGGGCTGGTCCGACCGGCCTGGATTCGAGCGCTACTTCCACCCCTTCCCCACCGCGCTCGACAGCCACACCGCGGGCGCGTTCTTCTACAACACGCGCGCGCGGCGGACGGGCCGCGACGTCGCGGCGCATCCCGACCAATTCCTGCTTCCGGCGCGACTTGCCGCAGCCGGATGCGCGCCGCAGCCCGACGAGAGCTTTCCGTTCGAGGTGAGCTACGGCTATCATTTCGACGCCTACAAGGTCGGCGCGTTCCTCGGCCGGCATGCGGTGACCAAACTCGGCGTCACTCACCTCCAGCGTCGCGTCGAAAGCGTCGAACGGCGCGCCGATGGCGGCATCGCGGCGTTGCTGTGCGACGACGGCGCGCGGATCGCGGGCGATCTCTTCCTCGACAGCAGCGGCTTTCGCAGCCTGCTGTTCGAGGGCACGCTCAGTGTGCCGTTCGTCCGTTATGGCGACTCGCTGTTCAACGATTCGGCGGTGGTCATGCCGACCCCGCGCGATCCTGCGGCACCGCTGGCGAGCCAGACGCGCGCCACGGCGCTGTCGGCGGGCTGGGTGTGGAACATCCCGCTGACCAGCCGGACCGGCAACGGCTATGTCTATTCCAGCCGCCATATCAGCCGCGACCAGGCCGAGGCCGAGCTGCGCGCGCACTTGAAGGTCGGCGACGAAGGCACCGCGCGCCACCTGTCGATGCGCGTCGGGCGCGTCGCCGAAAGCTGGTCGCACAATGCGCTCGCGGTCGGGCTGGCGCAGGGGTTCCTCGAACCGCTCGAGGCGACCGCACTCCACATCGTCATCGCCACGGTCGAGGCGTTCCTCGACGCCGTCGATGCCGACGGGTTCACCGAGAAGGCCCGCGCCCCCTTCAACGCCCGCATCGCCGCGCGCTACGACGGCGTGCGCGACTATATCGTCGCGCATTACCGGCTCAACCAGCGTCACGCCGACCCGCACCGCTATTGGGCGGCGGCGCGCGCGGTCGAGCCGTCCGACACGCTCAAGCACGTCATGTCGGCCTGGTTCACCGGCGCCGACCTCACCGCGACGATCGACCAGCTCGACATAACGCGCTATTACAATGCGATAAGCTGGCATTGTCTGCTCGCTGGATACGGCACCTTCCCGGACGACGCGCGGCTCGTGCCGCCCGGCCCCGATATCGAGCGGATCGACATGGTCAGGATCGAAGACTTCCTGCGCCGCTGCGCGCACAATTTCCGCCCGCATACCGATCACCTCCCCCGGTAATCTCTTGAAAGACCTGACATGAAACGCCTCCCCCTCGCGTTGCTGCTCGCTACCGTCGCGCTGCCGCTCACCACGGTCGCCGCGCACGCGCAGAGCGCTGCCCCCGCCCCGACGCTCACCGCGGCCAAGGACGGCGTCGAAGTGACCGCCGGCGCGCTCAAGATGAAGCTGATCGCGCTTAGCGACGATCTCGTTCGCGTCCGCATCGCGCGCGGCGGCGTCTATCCCGAGGACGCCAGCTGGGCGGTCCTCCCCGCGCAGCGCGCAACGCGCGCGACGGTGACCCCGACTGCGGACGGCTTCACCACCGCGAAGCTCCGTGTCCGCATCGGTGCGGGTGGCGCAGTGACGTTCGAGACGCTCGACGGCAAGATCATCTCGGCCGATGCCGCGCCCGCGAGCGTCGACGGCAAGACCTTCACGCTGACCAAGACGCTGCCGATCGGCGAGCATTTCTACGGTCTCGGCGACAAGACCGGCGGGCTCGACCGACGCGGCAAGGCGTTCGTCGACTGGAATACCGACGCGTTCGGCTTTTCGAGCTCGGACGACCCGATCTACAAGTCGATCCCCTTCTTCGCCTCGACCGGGGCGGCAGGCGGCAGCTACGGGATCCTGCTCGACAACACCTATCGCACCTGGTTCGACTTCGGCCACAAGGATGCCGAGACGCTCGCGTTCGGCGGCCCCGACGGCCCGATCGACTATTATTTCATCGCCGGCCCCAGCCTCGGCGACGTGACGCGCCGCTATGCCGGGCTGACCGGCCGCGCGCCGCTCGCGCCGAAATGGGCGCTCGGCTATCAGCAGTCGCGCTACAGCTACATGTCGGCCGACGAAGTCCGCGAGATCGCACGCCACCTGCGCGCCGACCGCGTGCCTACCGACGTGATTTGGCTCGACATCGACTATCAGGACCGCAACCGGCCCTTCACTACCAACCCCAAGACCTTCCCCGACATGGCGAAGCTCGTCGCCGACATGAAGGCGCAAGGGATCAAGCTCGTTGCGATCACCGACTTGCACATCGCCAAGGTCGATACCGGTTACGCGCCCTACACCAGCGGCAAGCGCGGCGACGAATTCGTCAAGAACCCCGACGGCAGCGACTATGTCGCGCCGGTTTGGCCCGGCCCGTCGGTCTTCCCCGATTTCACCCAGGCCAAGTCGCGCGCGTGGTGGGGCACGCTCTACAAGGGCTTCCTCGATGACGGCGTTGCCGGCTTCTGGAACGACATGAACGAGCCCGCGATCTTCAACACCGCGACGAAGACGATGCCGCTCGACACGCAACACCGCATCGCCAGCGACGATTTCGCGGGCCGCACCGGCGACCACCGTGAGATCCACAACGTCTACGGCATGCAGAACACGCGCGCGACCTATGACGGCCTGCTCGCGCTCCGCCCCAACGAGCGGCCGTTCGTGATGACGCGCGCGAGCTATGCCGGTGGCCAGCGCTATGCCGTGACCTGGACCGGCGACAACAGCGCGACCTGGGACCATCTGAAGCTTTCGGTCCACCAGATCCTCAACCTCGGCCTGTCGGGCTTCGCCTATAGCGCCGCCGACGTCAGCGGCTTTGCGGGCGGGCCGAGCCCCGATCTGCTGACGCGCTGGTTCGAGATCGGCGCGTTCACGCCGGTGTTCCGCGATCACTCGGCGACCGGTACGCCGCGCGTCGAGCCGTGGGTCGACGGCCCCGATCATCTCGCGATTCGCCGCCGCTTCGTCGAGGAGCGCTATCGCCTGATGCCCTATTTCTACGCGCTGGCCGACCAGAACAGCCGGCTCGGCGATCCGATCATGCGCCCGGTGTTCTACGATTATCCGAGCGCCGCGAGCATGGGCTGCGATCAGTCGATGGCGTTCACGCTCGGCAAGGCGCTGCTGATCGCGCCACCGCCGAGCCCCGAATCGCCGCAGCGCTACGACGTCTGCCTGCCTGCGGGCGGCTGGTACGATTACTGGACCGGCCAGCGCGCCGGGAGCCCCGAGCCAACCTCCGCCGGCCCGATCCAGTCGGCGACCCAGGCCGTCCCGACCGAACACGCCAAGGGCGACCGCGTGAGCGAAACCCCGCGGCTCGATCGCCTGCCGGTGTTCGTCCGCGCCGGCACGATCCTGCCGCGCCAGCCGCTCGTCCAGAGCACCGCGCAGACGCCGTCGGGGCCGCTGATGCTCGACATCTATCCGGGCGAGGACTGTGTCGGAACGCTCTACGAGGATGACGGCACGACGCTCGCCTACCAGCGCCGTGGCTATTTGCGGCAGACGGTCCGCTGCAGCGTAACCGCGAACGGGCTCACGATCGCGTTCGACGCGCGCGAGGGCAGCTTTGCGCCGTGGTGGAAGCAGATCGCCGTCACCGTGCATGGCTGGACCGGTGCCGCCACCGTGGCGCAGGACCGCAAGGCGATCACCGCGCAGCCAGACAGCGCGGCCGGCACGCTGAGCTTCACCGTCGCCGCGCCAATCCGGGCAACGCAGATCACGCTGGCGCGCTGACCGGGCGCGCCCGGCGGCTATCCCGGGCGCGACAGCGCACCACGGGGCCTTGCGCTTTGCCCTCTGTGGTCTGACTATAAGCGCAAGAGGATCACGTTGACACTGCGTCGGCGGCCTTGTGTCACAGACTCCTGGAGGGGACCTCGATGCCTCGGACTTTCGCTCTTGTGGCGCTTGCGCTCGGCTTTGCCGCACCCACCATGGCAGCCGCCGCCGGCGCCGATCGCGCGCCTTTCGGAACGCTCGCCGATGGCAGCCCGGTCGAAGTGGTTACACTGACCAATAGCCACGGCATGCGTGCGCGGATCCTGAGCTACGGCGCGATCCTCCAGGGCGTCGACGTTCCCGACCGCGACGGCAAGATCGCCGACGTGACGCTCGGCTATGCCGACATGCGCGGCTATCTCACCGCGCCCAATTATTTCGGCGCGACCGTCGGGCGCTATGCCAACCGGATCAAGGGCGGTCGCTTCACGCTCGACGGCAAGGGCTATACGCTCTCGCTCAATAACAAGACCAACGCGCTGCATGGCGGCGTCAAGGGGTTCGACAAGCGTCCGTGGCGGATCGTCGACGTGGCCGGCGGTGCCACGCCACACGTGACGCTCGCATACACCAGCGCAGACGGCGAGGAAGGCTATCCCGGCGAACTCCAGGTCACTGCGACCTATTCGCTCAACGACTCCAACGAACTCACGATCGAGTATCGCGCGACGACGACCAAGCCGACGGTCGTCAACATCACCAATCACAGCTTCTTCAATCTCGGCGGCGAGGCGGCGCAGCGGTCGATCTACGACGCGGTGTTGACGATCCCGGCCGATACGACGACGCCGGTCGATGCCACTCTGATCCCGACCGGCAGCTTCCGCCCGGTCGCGGGAACGCCGTTCGACTTCCGCACGCCGACCGTGATCGGCACGCGGATCCGCGATGCGAGCGATCCGCAGATCGTCTTTGGTCAGGGCTATGACGAGAATTACGTCCTCGCGCGCACGCTCAGCGCGACGCCGCGGCTTGCGGCGCGCGTCTCCGATCCGGTGAGCGGGCGGACGATGGAAATCCTGTCGAACCAGCCGGGCGTGCAACTTTACACCGGGAACTTCCTCGATGGCACCGCGGTCGGCAAATCGGGCCATGCCTATCGCCAGGGCGACGGGATCGCGCTCGAACCGCAGATATTCCCCGACACCCCCAACCAGCCGGCGCTCGGATCGGCGCGGCTCGATCCGGGCCAGACCTATCGCAACGTGATCGTCTATCGCTTCTCGGTCGCCGCCCGCTAGCGCCAACGATCGCCCTGGTCAGTCTGCTCGCGCTATCCGGGAGGCGCGCGTGAGCAGCCAGGCGGCGAGCGCGCCATAGACCAGCGCCTCCACCGCGAGCGCGATCGCGTCACCCGCCACGTCGTTCAACCCCGCCCCCATCTGGTTGAGCGGCACGAAGATATGGACCGCGAGCGTCGAGGGCGCGAGATGCGCGAGCGCGGCGAGCCAGGACGGCATTTGCTCGAGCGGCCATGCCGATCCGGTGAGGAAGAACAGCGGAACCGAGGTCGGCACGAGCACCGCCATCGCGCGCTCGGAGCGATCGAACAGCCCGCCGAGGAACAGCCCGAGCGCCGCCACCGCTGCGGCAAAGCACGGCACCGTCACCAGCAAGGCCGGGATGTTGCCGCCACGCGGAACGTCCTGCAGCCAGAAGATGAAGCCGAAATAGAAGAACGCCGCGAACACGCCGAGCAGCGTCATCGCCGCCCATGCCCCCAAGAACGCAGCACGCCGCATCGGCGGATCGCCGCGCTCGCGTCGCCCGGCGACGAAGGTGGCGACGCCGAACAGCAAGGTCTGCTGGAGGATCACACTCGCGACCGCGGGAAAGACATAGTCCTTGTAGCCTGCGCCGGTGTTGAACAGCGGCTCCTGGATGACGCGGACCGGGGTGCGCAGCCCGAGGGCGCGCGCCGCGCTCCCCAGCCGGTTCTCCGCCGCGCCCGCGATCGCCGCGCTGACCCCCTCGCCGATCGCGCTCGCGCGCAACAGATATGCGGCCTTCACCCATACACCGACACCGCCGCCCGGCGCGCCGGTCAGCAGCGAGCGCGTCACCCCGCGCGACAGCAGGATGATCCCGTCGGCCTCGCCCGCGCGCATCCGCGCGGTCGCGCTTGGCATGTCGGCGACCGAGGCGACGATCCGCACTTCGCGCGTCGCCGCCAGATTGCGCAGCACCTCGCGCGTCAGCCCACTATCCTCCTGGTCGACCACCAGCACGGGCACGCTTTGCGTCGCTTCGTGCGCATACGGCGCGGGATAGTAAAAAGCATAGAGCACGACCGCGAGCAGCATCGTGCTGGCGAGCGTGCGCGACGTCAGCACCGTCCGCCACGTCTCCTCGAAGGCTTCGCGAAAGCTCATGCCGCGCTCCGGGCGCTGCGCGCGATCAGCAGCACCGCGCCGCCGCCCGCAATCGCGACATATGCGAGCAGCGCGAGGATCGGCCCGACCGCCGATGCCGCCGCATCCCCGACGAACTGCCCCATCTGCAGCGCGAGGTAATGCGTCAACGGCAGGATCGCACTGACGATCCGCGCAAAGCCGCTGCCGCCATCGAGCGGCAAGGTCGCTCCCGAAAAGGCGAGCGCCGACCCGGCATAGACCGCGCTCGCCGAGAGCCCGGTCGAGGTCTCACGCGTCACCGCGACGAGCAGTGCCGAGATGCACGCGGTGCCGAGATAGAAAAGCGACTGCCCTGCGACGATCAGCGCGATGCTCCCCTCGACCCGCCACCCGCGCGCGAGCGTCAGGTAGAGCAACCAGGCAACACCCCACAGGCTCATCGCCGCGACATAGGGCAGCATCTTGCCGAACACCGCGCCCGCGACACCACCGCTCGCGCGGGCCCAAGCGGAGAGCGATTTGTCGCGGAGTTCGCGGCCGAGCGCCATCACCGTCACGCAGGCGGTCAGCAGGTGGAGCACCGCCGGATTGATCAGCGAGAGCAAATACCATTCGAAACTCGTCGCGGCGTTGTACAGCGCGGTCACTTGCACCGTGAGCGGCGTCACGCGAAGCGGTGGCAGTCCGTGGGCGCTCAACTGCGCGGCGACGAGCTCTGTGCTCGCCGCGGTCACCGCGCTCGATATCCCGCGCACCGCCTGCGTGCCGGTCGAGAGGAAGCTCGCTTGATAGCGGATATGGATCGCCGGCACTGTACCGCGCGCCACCCCCCGCCCGACGCCACGCGGGATCTCGACGATCGCCCAGGCCTGCTCGCGCCGCACCAGCGTCATCGCATCGGGCAAATCCGCCCCGACCGAGACGATCCGCACCGCCGGCGACGCATCGACCGCACGCACGATCGCGCGGCTCGCGCTGGTCGCGTCATGATCGACGACCGCGATCGGCAGATCGCGCGCCACGCCTCCGAACAGCATAGCCCCCATCGCGAAGAGCAAGGCGGCGGGCATCAGCGTCAGCATCGCGAGATCCCAGCGACAGCCGCGCAAATGCGCGAGTTCCGCCGACAGCGCGCGCGCGAACGCGCTCATTGCGGCCAGTCGAACAATACGCTCATGCCCGGCCGCAGCTTGGCGAGCGTACCGACCGGGCGCATCCGCACCTCGAACGAGCGCACGTCATAGCCCGAGGATTGCCGCGTCGCGCGCCACGTCGCAAAATCCGCGCGCGGCGCGATGCTATAGATACGGAAGCTCGCGGTCGTGCCGAGCGCTGGAACCTTGCCGCTCAGCACCTTGCCCATCGCGATGCCGCGATACTGGTCCTCGCGCACCGTCATCGACACCCACGGATGCGCGACGTCGATCACTTGATAGGCTGGGACGATCGGGCTGACGACCTCACCCGGCTGGACGAGCTTGCGCGATACTTCGCCCGCGATCGGCGAGACCAACCGCGTCTCGCCGCCAAGCGCGGTCGCTGTAGTGAGCGCGGCGCGCGCGATATCGACCTGCGCCGCCGCCACCGCCTTGTTCTGCGGCCGCGCGCCCGCCAACGCCTTGAGATATTGCTGGCGCGCCGCCTCGGCCTGGCGTGCACTGCTGTCGCGCGCGGCGACGGCTTCGTCGCGCCGCTGCGCCGCGATCACGCCCTCGGCATAGAGCGTCTCGGACCGGCGGCTGGTGACTTGCGCCAAATTGGCGACCGATTGCGCCGCCAACCAGACCGCCTTGACGCTCGCGACATCCTCGGCGCGTGCACCCTGCTCGGTTTCGGACTGGACTGCCTGCGCACTTTGCAAAGCGCCCTTGGCCTGCGCTTGTCCGCCCGCGATCTCGGGGCTCGACAGTTGCGCGAGCACTTGCCCGGCACGGACGTGCGCGCCCTCGTCGACGAATAGCCGATCGACACGCGCAAGCGCCTTGGTCGCAACGTTGACCTCGTCGGCATCGACCATCCCCTGCAACTGCTCGGGCGCGGGCCGACTGGCGAGCCACAGCCCGATCGCGAGCAGGATCGCGACGACGACCAGCGCGGCGTAGAACAGCGGCTTGAGATTGCGTTTACGGCGCGCAGTGTCGGTCATGGCGTCACGGCCCCCAGGCGGTGGTCGGCGCGCGCGAGATAGCCGCCGAAACTGTCGAGCTGATGGCTGGCGACAAGCAGCCCCGCCAGCGCGAGATCATATTCATACGCCGCGGCAATCCGTTGCGTGCGGACCGTCGCGATCGCCGCCTGCGCATCGATCACCGCCGCCGAGGTCGCCTCGCCCTCGCGGAACGAGAGTTCTTGCACGCGCAGATTCTCCTCCGCCGCGGCAACGCTGCTGTCGAGCGAGAGGAAGGTGCGTCGCGCGGTTTCGGTCAGGTCATAGGCGCGGATCGTCTGCGTCGCGATCGTCTTGCGGATTTCGGCCGCGCCGTCGGCGGCCGCGCGCTCGCGTTCGTGCGCCGCATCGAGCGTACGGCGCCGGTCGACGTTCGACAGCAAGGTCATCCGCACCGCGACCCCCGCGATCCAGTCGGGCTCGGTCGGCAGCGCATCGTTGCGGTTGAGATTATACTCACCGAACGCGAACGCCTGCGGGCGATAGCGCGAGCGCGCCAGATCGACCCCGGCCGCGGCGACCGCGCGCGCCGCGTCGGCACCGCGCGCCTGTGGATGGTCGGTCGCGGCGAGGAATTCGGCCTTGGGCGGCAGCGGCTGGGCGTTGACGAAGAGCGCCGTGGTCGGCTGCACCCCACCCTCGGCGTCAAGCAGCCGCGCGAGCGTATCGCGCGCGGTCGCCGCCTCGAGATCGGCGCGCAGATAGGCGCGGTCGGCGGCATCGCGCGCGACTTGGACCTCGAGCACGCGGGCGTGCGACAACACGCCTTGCTGCTCGAGCTTGCGCGCGTCGGAAAGATGCCGGTCGAAGCCGTCGCGCGTCGCGCGCGTCGAGGCAGCGAGCTGTTCGGCGACTTGCTGGCCGAAATAGGTCCGCACCAGGTTGAGCTGCGACAGATCGCGCCCCTGCGCCTGCGTCGCCTCGGCGATCGCGACGCCGGCCTGCGCGCCACGCTGGATCGCGGGGATCGCACCGCCGGTGTAGAGCGGCAGCGCGGCGGTCACCGTCGGGCGAAACGCCGTATCGCGCGTCTGGAAGCGCAGCGAGTCGGGGATTGCCGACACTAACCCGGGCAGCGCCGCGCCGACGCGTTGCGTCACCTGGCTGACGATTTCCTGAAAGCCCGGCGGGAATTGCCCGGGCAAGCCGGCGAGAAAGTCGGTGGTCGCTCCGGTCAGGTCGCTCTTGCTCCCCGACAGGTCGATCGCAAGCGTCTTCTGATATTCAACAAAGCTCGCCGAGGCGGAGACAACGGGCCGCCGCAATGCCTTCAGCGCGTCTGCCGTGGCCTGTGCCGCCCGCACCTCGTGATCCGCAGCACTGAGCGCGCGCGAGCCCTTGCCCAGCGCCTGCGATGCCGCCTCGAAGCTCATCGCCACCGGCGGCGCGACATCCTGCGCCGCAGCGGGCAGCGCAAGAAGAAGACTCACGCCTGCCGCACCAAAGGAAAGCAAATGGGCCATGTCGCCGCCATGCCTCGACTACGGTCCCCGGCGCAAGTCGAAGCGCGCAGAGGCGGGCGCCCTCAGTACGGATTGCCATTGCGTCCGAGGACGCTTGTCTCGGACGTGCACCGATCAAACCTTATGGTAGCTGACGGTAAGCCAGCCAAAGTCACGCCAGTTCGAGCGTCCGGTCCGTCAACCGCGCGAACGCGACATCGTCGAGCGGCTCGCGGAATTGGCAACCCGCCTGATATTCGTCGGCCCAGATGATCGTTGCGATGATTTGGCCGATCTTGGGCAACGTCAGCCAGATCATCGCCCCCTTGGTCATCGGCGAATAGGTGTGGATCTTGGCGCCGTGCAGCGAGACGTCGGTCACCTTGCACAAGGCGCGATCGAGACCGCCGCGGCCCATCTTGGCATCGAGCGAGATCGGCGAACGCGGACTGCGACGGCGATCGGGTCTGACGGCGGGTTCGAATTCGGCGGCGATCATCGGCGGTTCCTTCCCGCGCCATTCGCGGGAGACGAAAGCCTATGCCGGTATCGTTAAGGCGCGGTTAGCGATGCTGCCCCGCGGCGATTTTCCGTGGCCCCAAAACAGAACCGGCCCGCTCCCCGTGATGGGGAACGAGCCGGCTCGATCCGCGCAGCGCCGTGCGGCGCTGGTCGCGATGCTTACTTCTTGCCGATCGACGACATCGCGCCGAAACGCTTGTTGAAGCGCGCGACCTGGCCGCCTGCGTCGAGCATCGTGCCGCGCCCGCCGGTCCATGCCGGATGCGCCAGCGGATCGATGTCGAGCGTCATCAGATCGCCTTCCTTGCCCCAGGTGGTGCGGGTCTGGAACTGCGTGCCGTCGGTCATCTGCACCGTGATGGTGTGATAATCGGGGTGAATGCCTTTTTTCACGTCTAAATCTCCGAAGAGCCGCTGGTTACCGACCAGCAGCGAAGTCGCGGCCCCTAGCAGGGCGCAGCGGTCTTTGCAAACTCAACCGCCCCGCAATCCCCACCAGCGGCGCAGCGCGATCAGCGACCAGATCGCCTCGACCCCGCCGAACGGCCACGCGCCCTGCAGGAAGCCGTAGGTCGAGCCCAGCACGCAGGCCCCGGCAAAGCCGAGGACCCACCAGGACGATCGCTGCTCGAAGGCGTAGCAGACCAGCATCGCCGACACGGCAAACAGGCCGAACCAGGTCAGTGCGTCCATTACGCCTTGGGCGGATCGGCGATCATCGCGGTGAAATTGGCTTCCGCGGCGAGCTGCCCGTCGATCGTAGCGCGGCCTGCGAACTTGCAGACGCTCGAGCGCTTTTGGACGAATTCGACCTCGAGCTTGAGCAGCACGCCCGGCTCGACCGGTTTACGGAACTTCGCGCCGTCGATCGCCATGAAATAGACGAGCTTGCCCGAGCCGGCGAGCCCGAGCGATTCGACGGCAAGGATCCCGGCGGCTTGCGCCATCGCTTCGACGATCAGCACGCCCGGCATGATCGGCCGCCCCGGGAAATGCCCCTGGAAGAACTGCTCGTTGATCGTCACCGCCTTGATGGCGGTGATCGACCGGTCGAGGATCAGTTCCTCGACACGGTCGACCAACAGCATCGGATACCGGTGCGGCAGCGCCGCCATGACCCGCCCGATATCGAGCGGGCCAAGCGGGCCCCTGCTTTCGCTATCGCTCATCAGGCTCAGCGGCCCGATGGCGCCTTGGCGCCGGCAGCCGGTGCTGCGGCTGCGCCACCAGCCTGCTGCGCCTGCGCGCGACGCACGGCCGAGAGATAGACGAGCTGCTGGAACTGCTGCTGCAGCTGCGCGGTCTGCTGGCTCGGCTGCCAGTTGGCGGGCGGCGTGATCGACACTGTCGGGTTTGCGGCGTCGAGGGCGGCCTTGATCTCGTCGGTCATGTCGACTGCCGGCGCGCTGTACTGGACCGAATTGGCCGAGAGCAGCAAGCTGATCTTCTTCGAATCGACGACGGTCTTCACCGCAGCCGAATACTTCTGCGAGATCTGCTCTATCGCCCAGGCCTGGGCGCGCGTCGCAGGTGCGCTGAGACGTGCGGACTCGGCCTGCGCGGTCTTCTGCGCGGCTTCCATCTTGGCGAGGATCGGGTTGCGCGCAGCCTGGGCAGCGGCGATTTCCTCGTCCGACAGGCGCTTGTCCTTGTTGGTGTCGAGCGGCGCGCCGAGCGTTGCCATTTCGGTCTGCAGCGCAGCCTGGCGTGCGCTCGCCTGGTCGAGCTGCGCCTTGTAGGTCGTGCTGATCGACTGGTTGGCGGCGTCGAGCGCCTTCGCGGTCAGGATCACCGTCTCGGGATCGGAGATCGCCACGCCATTGGCCTGTGCAAATGCCGAATTCGCCATCGCGAGCGCCGGCACAATCGCCGCGCAACCCAGCATGAGCTTCTGGTACGTCTTCATCAGAACTGTGTCCCTACGTTGAAAGTAACGAGTTTCGAGTCGTCGCTCTTATCCTTGAGCAACGCATAAGCAAGATCGATCCGCAGCGGACCGAACGGCGAGTTCCAGTTGACGCCCGCACCGACCGAAATACGCGGCCGCGGCGAATCGCCCCCGAAGGTTTCCTTGAACGGCGCGTTCGAACTGGTCGAGGCGACATTGGTCGACGTCCCGGTGCACGCCCCACCGATCGTCGACGAATAGCCGACTGCGCAGGTCGTGGCCGAACCCGGGTTCGTTGCATCGGTATTCGGCACCACATAGAGCGGACTGCCATTCGTCGCGTAGTTTTGCGTAATCAACGGCAGGTAGGTGATGCTTCCATCGGACTCTATCCGCGTTGGGAACTGGCCGCCCTGCAACACTGGCGATGTGATTCCGAACAGCGCACCCGCCTGAACGTAGATCGACGGCCGCAGACCGAGTTCGCGCGCGCCCGCACCGAGCGGGATCTCGAGCTCGAGCTTGCCGAGGTAATAGGCGCGACCGCCGAGTGCATCGTCGGCGAGGAGCTGCGTACGATCGGTGACGACCGTCTGCTTGCCCGAAGCATCGGTCGTGAAGCTCTGCCGTTGGACGCGCGGGCCGACGCCGCGAATGTCGAAGCCGCGGAAATCGGGCTCGCCGAGATAGAAGCGATCGGTGATCCGGACATTGTCGATGCCGACGCCACGGCTCTTCTCGAGCGACTTGATATAGCCGCCCTCGACGTTGGCCGAAGCGATGAAGCCGCTGCCGATGTTGAAGAACTTCGAACCCTCGAACTTGGTACGAATGTACTTCACGTCACCGCCAAGCCCGGCAAAATCCTGGCTGAAGATGAAGCGATGCCCCGCGGTCGGCCGCAAGCGGCTGTTGAGGCTGTCGTAGATCAGCGAATAGCCGACCGACGACGTCCAGCGATTGCCGATTGCGTCGCACAGATAACGCCCTGCCTGAAGCGGATCGCACCCGTCGTTGGACGAGTTCCCGCGAATGCCGTCGAAATTGCTGTCGGTATAATAGGTCGACTTGTCCAACCCGACCTGATCGTACGACAGGCCATAGCGGCCGGCGAGCTGCCAATATTCGGTCAGCGGCACGCCCGAGCGAATCTGGAAGCCAGTCGACACCTGCGTATAGGTCGTCTGGCGCTGGTTATTGAGCGTGTAGTTGAACGCGTTGTAATCGCGCCGGAAGATGTCGCCACCGATCGCGATGTTCTTGTTGAACAGATACGGTTCGGTGAACCCCAGCTCGACCGACTTCGAATAGGTCGAATAGTTGACGCTCGCGCGCAATTCCTGGCCCTTGCCGCGGAAGTTGCGCTGACGGATCGAAGCCTGGATGATGAAGCGTTCGAGGCTCGAATAGCCAGCCGACAGCGACAGCTCGCCGGTCGACTTCTCCTCGAGGTTCGCGGTCAGCACGACGCGGTCGGGCGATGACCCTTGCGTCTGCTTGATCTCGAACTTGTCCTGGAAATAGCCGAGCGAGTTGATGCGGTCCTGCGAGCGCTTGACCTGGAAGCTGTTGAACGCATCGCCCTCCGACAAACGGATCTCGCGACGGACGACCTTGTCCTGCGTCTGGGTGTTGCCGTTGATGTCGATCCGCTCGACATAGGTACGCTTGGCTTCGGCGATGTGGAAGTTGAGCCCCATCGTCAGCGTGTCTTTGTCACGCGCGTAATCCGGGTTCACTTCGGTGAACGCGTAGCCGAACAGGCCGGCCGCTTCGCTCAGCGAATCGATCGCGGTTTCGACCTTCTTGGCGTCGTACCAATCGCCCTTGTTGATGCCGAGGTTGGCGGCGAGCTTCTTGTTGTCGAAGTCGCGGATGTCGCTGTCGACGGTGATATCGCCGAACTTGTAGCGCTTCCCTTCCTCCACCACGTACGTGATGATGAAGTCCTTCTTGTCGGGCGTCAGCTCGGCGACCGCGGAGGTCACCTTGAAGTCGGCATAGCCCTCGGTCAGGTAGAACTGGCGCAGCTTCTGCTGGTCGTATGCCAGGCGATCCTGATCATAGCTCGTGTTCGAGCTCAGCAGCGTGGTCAGACGCGCTTGCTTGGTCGCCATCTGCTCGCGCAGCTTGCTGTCCGAATAGACCTCGTTGCCGAGGATGTTGATCTGGCGGACCTTCGACTTCGGGCCTTCCGAAACCTCGAAGATCACGTCGACGCGGTTCTGGTCGAGGCTGACCATCTTCGGCTCGACGACCGCAGCGAAGCGGCCCTGGCGACGATACAGTTCGACGATCCGTGCGACGTCCTGCCGGACCGCGGTGCGCGTGAAGATCTGGCGGGGGGCGAGTTTCACCTCCTTCTTGATCTTGTCTTCCTTGAGCCGCTTGTTGCCCTCGAAGATGACGCGGTTGATCACCGGGTTCTCACGAACGCGCAGCACCAGCTCACCGGTATCGGCGCCGGCGATGATCACGTCGGCGAACAGTTCGCTCGCGTAGAGATCCTTGATCGCCTGATCGAGCGTCTCGTTGGTGAACGCCTGCCCCGTCCGCAGCTTGGTATAGGACAGCACCGTCTCTGGCTCGAGCCGCTGCGCGCCTTCGACGCGGATCGACTTGATCGTACGCGACACGACCGGCGCGGCGGCAGCCACGACCGGAGGTGTGGCCTGCGCGGGAGCTGCGGCGGGCTGGCCCGTCGTCTGCGCCGACGCCGCGAGCGGAACGCCCGTCAGCATCGTGCCGGCGAGCAACACGGCGGTGGCCCGTGCGCCGAAATTGGAAACCTTGATCGCTGTCACATCCCACCCCAAATCGGAGAAAATTCCGCGTGGCCGATAAATCGTCGGCCCGCCCTGCCTTACAAGCGTCAACCGATCAAGCCGGTCAGCGACTTCCAGAGGCCAAATGCGCCGAGATCGTTGATCGTTACCATGATCATCAGCGCGAGAATCGCCGCCAGCCCGCCGCGAAACGCCCATTCCTGGATTGCCGGCGTCACGGGCCTGCGCCGGATCGCCTCGATCGCGTAAAAGAACAGGTGCCCGCCATCGAGCAGAGGGACTGGCAATAAATTGATGAATCCGAGATTAATGGAAACCCCGGCGATCAGGAAGATCAGGTCGGGCCAGCCGAGCGCGAGCTGTTCGCCCGACACCTTTGCAATGCGCAGCGGCCCGCCAAGTTCGTCGACCGAGCGCCGCCCGGTGATGATCTGGCCCAGGCCGTCGAGCGTCGTGCGCAGGATCTTGCCCGTCATTGCGACGCCGAACGCCGGCGCCTCGAGCAAGCTGACGGGGCGAGCGACGGGTGCGGTCGGGCCGATCCCGAGCAAGCCCTTCTTGAATTCGTTGCCGAAGCGATCGCGCTCGGTCGCGGTTCCGAGCACGGCTTCGCGCTCGACGGTTGCTCCGCCGCGGACGTAACTGACCATCACACGCTCGCCGGGGCGTAGCATGGCGAATTGCGCGACATCGTTGAAGGTCGCGATCGGGCGTCCGCCAAGCGCAGTGATGCGATCACCCGGCTGCATGCCGATCGTCGACGCGGCGCTGCCGGGGCTGACCAGACCGACGACGGACGGCGTCCGGTCGACCCCGAAGGTCATGGCAAATCCCGAAAGGATGATGATCGCGACGATGAAATTGGTGATCGGCCCCGCCGCGACGACGATCGCGCGCTGCCATACAGGCCGCGCCTGCAACGTCCGCGCGCGCTCTTCGGGTGGCAGTTCGAGCCATGCCGGATCGGGAGTGCTCGCAGCGTTGAGATCGCCCGCGAACTTCACATAGCCACCGAGCGGCAGCGCGCTGAACTTCCAGCGCGTTCCGCGGCGGTTGGTCCAGCCGAACAGCTCGTGGCCAAAGCCGATCGAAAATGCGTCGATCTTCACGCCGAACAGCCGCCCGGCGAGATAGTGTCCAAGTTCGTGCAGAAAAACGAGCGGCCCGATGACGAGCGCAAAAGCGAGGACGGTAAGCAACAGGCCTGGGGATTGGCTCAAACCGAGATATCCTTCACGTTCGCCCCTCTCGCCGCCCCGCCGCGCGACCCGACATACCGGCGCGCCATCCTGCGCGCTTCGGCATCGACCACGAGCACGTCTTCCAACGTCGCCGGTGCGGCCGGATCATAGCCCTCGAGCGTATCGGCGACGATTGCGGCAATTTCGAGGAAGCCGATCTCGCGGGCGAGAAAAGCCGCGACCGCGATCTCGTTGGCCGCATTGAGGATCGCCGGGCGCGCGCCGCCCGCATTGAGCGCATCGCGCGTCAGCTGCAACGCCGGGAAGCGCACCGGATCGGGCGCGGTGAAATCGAGCCGGCCGATCGCGACGAGATCGAGCGGCGCCATCGGCGTGGCCATCCGGTCGGGCCAGGCGAGGCACGAGGCGATCGGCACGCGCATGTCGGGCGGGCCCATCTGCGCCAGCACCGAGCCGTCGACATAATCGACCAGCGAATGGATCACCGATTGCGGATGGATCACGATCTCGATCGCGTCGTTCGGCACCGGAAACAGCCGCGCCGCCTCGATCAGCTCGAGCCCCTTGTTGAACAAGGTGGCCGAATCGACCGAGATCTTCGCGCCCATCGACCAGTTCGGATGCGCGACCGCCTGTTCGGGCGTGACGCTGCGCATCTGCTCGGTCGACCATTCGCGAAACGGTCCACCGCTGCACGTCAGGATGATCCGCCGGACGCGCTCGGGACGCGCCGCGTCGAAGCATTGGAAGATCGCATTGTGCTCGGAATCGGCAGGAAGCAGCGTCGCGCCCGATTTGGCTGCGGCGGCGAGAACGACCTCGCCCGCCGAAACCAGCGGTTCCTTGTTGGCCAGAATCACCGTCTTGCCGCCAGCAATCGCCGCCATCACCGGCTCGAGCCCGGTGCAGCCGACGATCGCGCCCATCGTGATGTCGGCACCCATGCTCGCCGCCTCGAGCACCGCGGCACGCCCGCCGCCGCACCCGATATTGGTCCCGGCAAGCGCCGCGCGCAGTTCGGGCAGGCAGCTTTCGTCGGCGACCACCGCGAATTTGGCATTGGTGCGGATCGCTGCGGCGGCAAGCCGCGCGACGTCGCAATTCGCGGTCAGCGCAACGACCGCAAACCGGTCGGGCTCGCGCTCGATCAGATCAAGCGTCGACGTACCGATCGAACCGGTCGCGCCGAGAATTGTAATCGTCTTCACCACCAATAGACTTTCGGTAACAGGATCAGCAGCGCCGCGACGGGGGCGACGGGCACCAGCCCGTCGAGGCGATCGAGCACGCCGCCATGGCCGGGAAGCAGCGTACCGCTATCCTTGACGCCCGCCTGGCGCTTGAGCCAGCTTTCATAAAGATCGCCCGCCTGTGCAAGCACGGCGAGCAAGGGCGTCGCCAGCGTCAGGCGAAGCGGCAGGCCATAGTGCAGATGCATCGCCGCGGCGAACAGGCTCGCCGCAGCAACGCCGCCGGCAAGGCCGGCCCAGGTCTTGTTCGGGCTGATCGCCGGGGCGAGCTTGGGCCCGCCGATCGCGCGTCCTGCGGCATAGGCGCCGATGTCGCACGCCCAGACCAGCGCCAGCGCCCACAGCGTGAGCACCACGCCGTCGCGCTGATGCCGGATCAGCAGCAGCGCCATGATCGGCAGCCCGACGTACAGCACGCCACGCGCGAGGCCGGGGAGCCGCGTCACGATCACGACGAAAAACGCCGCGCCAACCAACAGGCCAAGCGACAGGAACCCCGCCCCTGCCCCGACCACCGGCATCATGATCGCCAGCGGCACCGACAGCGCATATTGCGCGAGCCGCTTGGTGTGCGGCGGCGCATGTCGCAGATCGGACCATTCGGCCATCATGAACAAGCCGAGCACGACGCACAGCAGCCAGAACGCGATGCTGCCGAACACGATCGCGCCGAGCGCAACCGCAATCAGCGCCAATCCGACAACGATCCGGAGTGTAAGATTCGACGGGCCGGCCGCCTTGGGGACGGCGGTCACAGGCCGCCGAACCGCCGTTGCCGCTGTCCGAAGGTCGCAATCGCGCCAGCCAGCGTCTCGGCATCGAATTCGGGCCAGAGCGTGTCGACGAACAGCAATTCGGCATAGGCCGCCTGCCACAGCAGGAAATTCGACAGCCGGACTTCGCCCGACGTACGGATCAACAGATCGAGCGGCGGCAAGTCGCGCGTGTCGAGTTCATCCTCGAACATCGCAGCGTCGATCGTCGCGGGGTCGAGCGTACCTGCCTGAGCACGCTCCGCCATCCGCCGGGCGACTTCGACGATTTCTGCCTGCGCGCCGTAATTGAGCGCCATCACGAGGATCGGCCCCGTGTTGACCGACGTGCGCGCGATCGCGGTGTCGATCAGCTCGACGAGATCGGGGGTAAAGCGACGATAGTCGCCGATGATGCGAAGCCGCACATTGTCGCGCACCATCTCGTCGAGATCGCTGCGGATGAAGACGCGCAGCAGACCCATCAGGTCGCTGACTTCCTCTTCCGGCCGCCGCCAATTCTCGCTCGAGAAGGCGTAGAGCGTAAGCGCCTCGATCCCCATCGCACGCGCCGCGCGCGCGACGCGGCGGACCGCCTCGACACCCTGGCGGTGCCCGGCGATCCGCGGCAAATGCCGCTTCTTGGCCCAGCGACCATTGCCGTCCATGATGATCGCGACGTGGCGCGGGAGCACCCCGGCCACGGTCGCAGGATCGGCAGCCCGGGCGGCGAACGGCCTCACTTGCCCAGGATTTCCTTTTCCTTGGCCGATGCCGCGGCATCGATGTCGGCAATCGTCTTGTCGGTCAGCTTCTGGACTTCGGTCTCGAGCTTCTTGCGATCGTCCTCGCCGAACAGGCCCTTCTTCTCGTCGACCTTGAGCGAATCCATCCCGTCACGGCGCACGTTGCGCGCAGCGATGCGGGCATCCTCGGCATATTTGCCGGCGAGCTTGGCGAGTTCCTTGCGGCGCTCCTCGGTCAGATCGGGGATCGGCAGACGCAGCGTGGTGCCATCGACGATCGGGTTGAGGCCGAGCCCGGCCGAACGGATCGCCTTGTCGCACGGGCCGACGTTCATCTTGTCCCACACCTGGACCGAGATCATCCGCGGCTCGGGCACCGAGACGGTCGCGACCTGGTTGAGCGGCATTTGCGCGCCGTACACTTCGACCGTCACCGGATCGAGCAACGAGGTCGAGGCGCGGCCAGTGCGCAGCCCGCTGAGATCGCCCTTGAGCGATTCGACGCTGCCGGCCATGCGGCGTTCGAGATCAGCCTTGTCATACGCGGCCATGGATCAGTCTCCCTTGATATGCTGAACGGTCGTCGAGACGCCTTCGCCGCGCAGTACTGCGGCAAGGTTGCCCGACTGACGGATGTTGAAGACGACGATCGGAATATTGTTGTCACGGCACAAGGCGATCGCGCTGGCGTCCATCACCTTGAGATCCTGCGCGAGCACGGTGCCGTAGCTGACGGTGTCGTAGCGCTTTGCGGTCGGCACGAGCTTCGGGTCGGCATCGTAGACGCCGTCGACCGAGGTGCCCTTGAAGAGCGCGTCGCACTTCATTTCCGCTGCACGCAGCGCTGCGCCGCTATCGGTCGTGAAGAACGGGCTGCCGACGCCGGCGGCGAAGATCACGATGCGCCCCTTTTCGAGGTGGCGCTCGGCGCGGCGGCGGATGAAGGGCTCGCACACCGAGGCCATCGGGATGGCGGACTGGACGCGCGTCTCGACGCCGATCTGCTCGAGCGCGTTCTGGACGGCGAGCGCGTTCATCACGGTCGCGAGCATGCCCATGTAATCGCCGGTCGCGCGGTCCATGCCGCGTGCCGCGCCCGAGATGCCGCGGAAGATGTTGCCACCGCCGACGACGACGCAGAGTTCGTAGCCCTGGTGCTTCACATCGGCGATTTCGGCCGCGACGCGTGCGATGACGTCGGGATCAATCGACAGGCCGCCCGAGCCCATCAGGACTTCGCCCGATAATTTCAACAAGATGCGTTTGTGGGCGATTGTCACGAGAATCCAGACTGCAATGGGCTTGGTCCGCCAGCGGGCGGTGCGGCGCGGACCTTATCGGCGACGCCGGATGATTGGAAGCGCGGAAACCGTGCAGAGTGCTCGGGTCGGCGCGGATGTGGGCGTGCCCCCGCTTCCGTCACCCTCGCGAAAGCGAGCGTCCCGCTTCTTCTTCTCGGCCCGGGCCAGGCAGCGGGATCCCCGCTTTCGCGGGGAGGACGGGTTCCCGACGTAACAAGGGCCGCACCATCCGGCGCGGCCCCTGCCCTTTGTCGTCCCGCCCGGAGGCGAAAGCGAATCGCTTAAGCGGCCGGCTGCTGCGGAACGCCCGAAGCGGCAGCGACTTCGGCTGCGAAGTCGCTCGACTCCTTCTCGATGCCTTCGCCGAGCTGGAAGCGGACATAGTCCTTGAGCTCGATCGACTTGCCGGCGGCCTTGGCAGCGTTGGCGACGACGTCCGAGATCTTGGTCTTGCCGTCCATCACCAGCAGCTGGCTGACGAGCGCGTTTTCCTTGCAGTACTTCGCGATCGCACCGTCGACCATCTTGGCGACGATCTCGGCAGGCTTGCCGCTCTCCGACGCCTTTTCGGTCGCGATCGCGCGCTCGCGGGCGACGATCTCGGGGTCGAGGCCGTCCTCGTTGAGCGCCAGCGGGAAGGCCGCCGCGATGTGCATCGCGATCTGCTTGCCGAGCGGAAGGAGCACGTCCTCGCCAGCTTCGCTCTCGAGCGCGACGAGCACGCCGATCTTGCCGAGGCCGGGGGCCGCCGCGTTGTGGATGTACGGCACGATCGCGCCCGAGGTCACTTCGAGGCGCTTGGCGCGACGCAGGTTCTGGTTCTCGCCGATCGTCGCGATGTTGCTGGTCAGCGTCTCTTCGACGGTCTTCTCGCCGATCGAGGCCTGCTTGATCATCTCGATATCGTCGCCGAGCGCGAGCGCGACTGCGGTAACGTCACGCACGAAGGTCTGGAACTGGTCGTTCTTCGCGACGAAATCGGTCTCGGAATTGACTTCGACCGCAGCACCCGTGGTGCCGTTGACCTCGACGCCGATCAGCCCTTCCGCCGCGGTGCGGCTCGACTTCTTCGCAGCGGCAGCGAGGCCCTTGGCGCGCAGCCAATCCATCGCCGCCGTCATGTCGCCAGCCGCTTCGGTCAGCGCCTTCTTGCAGTCCATCATGCCCGCGCCGCTCTTTTCGCGCAGGTCCTTAACCGCTGCTGCAGTGATCTCGGCCATGTGAAAATCCTCTTGTCTGTAGATACGAATATAGGCGGAGCGGGGCGAAAAGCCCTACCCCGCCCATAGGTCAGTTCGGTGACGCTTACGCGTCGATCTGGCGCTCGGCCTCGGCGACCATTTCGGCCTGCAGCGCTGCGTCCGATGCCGGCGTGATCTCGACGGCAGGAGCCTCCGGTGCCACGGTCAGCGCTTCCTCGGCGGGCGGCGCTTCCATCGAACCGATGTCCTGACGGCGCGACATCTGCTCGTTGCCACCGCGCGTCGCGGCGATCGCGATCGCTTCGCAATACAGGCGGATCGCACGGCTGGCGTCATCGTTCGCCGGAACCGGGAACGCGATGCCGTCGGGCGAAACGTTCGAATCGAGGATCGCAACGACGGGGATGCCGAGCGTGTTGGCTTCCTTGATCGCCAGCTCTTCCTTGTTCGCGTCGATCACGAACATCACGTCGGGAATGCCGCCCATGTCGCGGATGCCGCCGAGGCTGAGCTCGAGCTTGTCGCGCTCGCGCGTCAGTTGGAGGACTTCCTTCTTGGTCAGGCCGTGCGTGTCGCCCGAGAGCTGCTCTTCGAGCGTCTTGAGGCGCTTGATCGAACCCGAGATGGTCTTCCAGTTGGTGAGCATGCCGCCCAACCAGCGATGGTTGACGAAATGCTGGCCCGAGCGACGTGCTGCGTCTGCGACGGGCTCCTGCGCCTGGCGCTTGGTGCCGACGAACAGGACCTTGCCGCCAGCGGCGGTCGACGCCGAGACGAACTCGAGCGCGCGCGCGAAGAGCGGAACGGTCTGCGACAGATCGAGGATGTGGACGCCGTTGCGGTCGCCAAAGATGTAAGGCTTCATCTTCGGGTTCCAGCGATGCGTCTGGTGGCCGAAGTGCGCGCCCGTTTCGAGCAATTGCTGCATGGAGACGACTGGTGCCGCCATAAGATAGTTCCTTTCCGGTTGTGCCTCTGGGAAGCGAGTAATCCGTTGATCCAGGGTGAAACCCCGGACGGACACCGGCAATATGTGCTTCCCATGCGGTGTGAAGGCGGCCCCGTTAGCCGAGCTCGCCCCAACAATCAAGCCGGAACAGCGCTTGACAGGCGGAACGGAAACGGAACATACCATGGTCGTGAGCGGAACGGGGAACCCGAACGCCTTAAGGATGTTGCGACTTTATGACGCTTCACCGTGATAGACGGAGATAAACGATGGCTGTTATCGGTTTCCTGGTTTTTGCAAGCGCGCTGGCAGCGAGCGTTGCGGTGTTTTGTTTGACGCTTGTGCCGGCCTTGCCGCGGATCGTTGCGTTGCTCCGCGACGGTGTAGATCCGATGGCGACGCGACCTCCGGTTTGGATCGTTAGCGAGCCTCGGCTTCGGGCGCGGATGCGGACGGTGTCGGCGGTAGCCCGGCCGAAGCTGCGCGCTGCCGCTTGACCTTTGCATAGGCGGCGATGCTGAACGGCACCGTCGCCAGATAGGCGGCACACAGGAACGTGAGCGTGTGCCATGGCGCGGAAATCAGCGCCGCGCCCAGCAACACGACGACTGCGATCGCCTCGAAGCGGATATTGGTGCGCAGTTTGAGCGACGACCAGCTGAAGGTCGCGACGCTCGACACCATCAGGATCGCCATCAACGCGACCCACGGCCCCACGATGAACGGCGAGCGCCACAGATCGAGGCCTGTCCAGAACCACAGATAGAGTGGCAACATCGCGAGCCCTGCGCCGACCGGCGCCGGTGAACCGGTAAGGAAACCGGCCGATTTGTGCGGCTGTTCGGCGACATCGATGCCAGCATTGAAGCGTGCCAACCGCAGGGCACAAAACACCGCGAACACCAACGCGACAAGCCACCCGAAGCGCGGCACTTCCTTGAGCGACCATAAATAGAGAATCAGCGCGGGCGAGACGCCGAATGAAATCGCGTCGGACAGCGAATCGAGTTCAGCGCCGAACCGGCTCTCGCCGCGAACCATCCGCGCGATCCGGCCGTCGATCCCGTCGAGCACACTGGCGATCATCACCATCAGCACCGCGGTTTCCCACTGCTCGGCGATTGCGAAGCGAATCCCGGTAAGCCCGGAACACAAGGCCAAGGCGGTGACCGCGTTGGGCGCGACGGCCCGCAATGGCAGGCCGCGCGCAGCGGTGCGGCGCAGGGGCGTGGTCATGCGACGACGCTCAGCAGGCTGGCGGAAATTATCCGCGACATGATGACGCCTTCAGCCGCGCACGAACGCGCAGTCGGCGATGTAGCAGGCAACGCTTCGACAAGCTCGACGCGAATGGCAGGCGAAGACCACCGCACAGGTGACGCTGAAACACGCTCGATCACTGCGCAATCCCGCTTGCGACGGTGCCGCCGACGCGCCCCAGAATCGTCTCGCCAGCCACGCTGCGCTGGCCGAGGACGACCTGGCACGCACAATCATCGGGCAGGAATACATCGAGCCGGCTGCCGAAGCGAATGAGACCGATCCGCTGCCCCGCCGCGATCATGTCGCCTGGCTTGACGAACGGAACGATCCGCCGCGCGAGCAGCCCGGCGATCTGGGTGAAGCCGATGCGCCGGCCGTCGCGACCCTCGACGACGATATGCTGTCGCTCATTGTCCTCGCTCGCCTTATCGAGCTCGGCGTTGACGAACTTGCCTGAGATATACACCACCTGCTTGACCGTGCCGGCGATCGGGGTGCGATTGATGTGCACGTCAAACACAGACATGAACACCGAAACGCGGATCAGCGGCGCGTCGCCGAGGCCATTCGGCCCGGCGAGCTCGCGCGGAACGGCCACGCGTTCGATCATCGAGACCAAGCCGTCGGCAGGCGAAATGATCAGACCCTCGCCCGACGGCGTGACACGAACCGGATCACGGAAGAACAAGGCGACCCACAATGCGAGCCCGAGCAGCGGCCACGTCAGGATGGGTACGAACACCCACGCGAGGAAGGCGATCAGCAGCGCGATCGCGACATATTTACGTCCCTCGGGGTGCAGATCGGGAACGCGCCATTTCACGGCTTCGGCGGACGGGTTCAGCTTGTCGGATGGTATCATGCCGGAAACTGTAGCTCACCCCCCTCGCTGCGACAATCGCGAACCCAAAGCGCTCCGCCCTGGACCGGGTGCGGGTTGATCACCGCGCGCCATGCTCCTAGACGCTCCCCAAACCTCCCTTCAGGAAAGAGCGGAAATGGCGAAGATCAAGGTAAAGACGCCCGTCGTGGAAATCGATGGCGACGAGATGACGCGGATCATCTGGCAGTGGATCCGCGAGCGCCTGATCCTCCCCTATCTCGACATCGATCTCGAATATTACGACCTCGGCATGATGAGCCGCGACAACACCGACGACAAGATCACCGTCGACAGCGCCAAGGCGATCCAGAAGTACGGCGTCGGCGTTAAGTGCGCGACGATCACCCCCGACGAGCAGCGCGTTGAGGAATTCGGCCTCAAGAAGATGTGGAAGTCGCCCAACGGCACGATCCGCAACATCCTCGGCGGCACGATCTTCCGCGAGCCGATCGTGATCAAGAACGTCCCGCGCCTGATCCCGGGCTGGACGCACCCGATCGTCGTCGGTCGTCACGCATTCGGCGATCAGTATCGCGCGACCGATTTCCTCGTCCCCGGCCCCGGCAAGCTGCGGCTCGTGTTCGAAGGCGACGATGGCAAGGTCATCGACCGCGAGGTGTTCCAATTCCCGTCGTCGGGCGTGGCGCAGGCGATGTACAACCTCGACGACTCGATCCGCGACTTCGCACGCGCCTCGATGCATTACGGCCTCAACCTGAAGTGGCCGGTCTACCTGTCGACCAAGAACACGATCCTCAAATATTACGACGGCCGCTTCAAGGACCTGTTCGCCGAGGTCTTCGAGACCGAGTTCAAGGACAAGTTCAAGGAAGCGGGCATCTCCTACGAGCATCGCCTGATCGACGACATGGTTGCGTCCGCCCTCAAGTGGCACGGCGAGTTCGTCTGGGCGTGCAAGAACTATGACGGCGACGTCCAGTCGGACCAAGTCGCTCAAGGGTTCGGCTCGCTCGGCCTGATGACCTCGGTGCTGCTCACGCCCGACGGCAAGACGGTCGAGGCGGAAGCCGCACACGGCACCGTCACGCGCCACTTCCGCCAGCACGAGCAGGGCAAGGCGACCTCGACCAACCCGATCGCGTCGATCTTCGCTTGGACCGGCGGCCTCAAGTATCGCGGCAAGTTCGACGGTACGCCCGAAGTGACCAAGTTCGCCGAGACGCTCGAGCAGGTCTGCATCCAGACGGTCGAGGACGGTCACATGACCAAGGATCTCGCGCTGCTGATCGGCCCGGAGCAGCCCTGGATGACGACCGAGCAGTTCTTCGAGCAGGTCCGCGTCAACCTCGAAGCCAAGATGGGCGAGATCACCGGCTGATACCGGCGTTTCAGGAGATGAGGAGCCCCGGGGTTGCGAGCGTCCTGCTTGCACCTCCGGGCTCCTTGCTCCGAACGGTTGTCAGGTATCGGGCGGCGCGACGACGACGATCGCGCAGTTAATCGCGCTGCCTTCGGAGCACAATCGGCCGACCTCAGCGGCCCGCAACCAACAATCGGATGATGCTACCGGCCGGTTCACCGCCGATAATCAGCACATCTGTGTCAGGCATAAGCTGACAAAGCGGCCGCAAGCTGGTCTAACGGCTGCATGGCATCTCCCCTTCTCTCTTCCGGCTTCAGCGACGCGCTCGTTATCCTCGGCGCCGCGGGGTTGGTCATTCCGGCATTTGCCCGCGCGAAGATCAGTCCGGTCATCGGCTTCATCCTCGTCGGCCTGCTCGTCGGGCCATTCGGGCTCGGTGCGCTCGTCAAGAGCTACCCCTGGTTGTACCACATCACGATCTCCGACCCGCACGCGATCGAACCCTTCGCCGAGTTCGGCATCGTGTTGCTGCTGTTCTCAATCGGGCTCGAGCTGTCGTTCAAGCGCCTGTGGTCGATGCGCCAATTGGTCTTCGGTACGGGCGCCGCGCAGCTGATCGTGTCGGGCATTATCCTCGGAACCGGCCTGCACCTGCTGATGGGGCTGGCCTGGACGGGATCGATGGCGCTGGGGATCGCGCTTGCCCTCTCGTCGACTGCGCTGGTGTTGCCGATCGCGGGGACCGCGAGCCCGGTCGGGCGCACCGCATTCGCGATGCTGCTGTTCGAGGATCTCGCGCTCGTCCCGATCATCTTCGTGCTCGGTGCGCTCGGGCCGATGGCGGCGGCGGCGGGCTGGGCCGGATTCGTCAAGGTCGGCGGGCTCGCGGTGCTGACGGTCGCGATCCTGTTCGTGGGCGGGCGCTTGCTGCTGCCGCGGCTGTTCGCGCAAGCCGCACGCACCAAGAGCCCCGAACTGTTCCTCGCCGCCTCGCTGCTCGTCGTGATCGCCGCGAGCCTGGCGACCACCGCCGCCGGCCTTTCGCCGATCGTCGGCGCGCTGCTCGCTGGCTTGCTGATTGCCGAGACCGACTATCACAGTGAAGTCGAGGTTATGACCGCGCCGTTCAAGGGCCTCGCGCTCGGCGTGTTCCTCATCACCGTCGGAATGAGTGTCGATATCGGCGCGATCCTCGCGGATTGGAGCAGCTATCTGCTCGGCATCGCGGCGGTCGTGGCGATCAAGGCGGTGGTGACCTTCGCGCTGCTGCGGCTTTCGGGTCTGGGTGGCGGGGTTGCCGCGGAAACCGGCGTGCTGATGGGCAGCCCGTCCGAGACGACGCTGATCGTGCTCGGCGCAGCGGGACAGGCGCAATTGCTTGCGCCTGGACTTACCAGCTTCTGGCAGACGGTGACCGCGATTGGCCTCACCATCACGCCGCTGCTGGCGATGCTCGGCAAGCGCGCGGCGAAGCGGATCGAGCTCCGCGGCGACACCTTGCCTGAGGCGGAGATTTCGCCCGAGGGGCCGGGCACGGTCGTAATCGGCTTTGGTCGCGTCGGTCGGATGGTGTGCGACATGCTCGCGGTGCACGGCCAGCCCTATGTCGCGGTCGAGGCGGATATCGACGCAGTGACCGCAGCGCGCGCCGAGGGATATCCGGTGATTTTCGGCGACGTGGTCCGTCCCGAGCTCGTCGACCGACTCAATCTGGGGCGCGCCAAGGCCTTGATCCTGACGATGAACGACCCGGTGCTGAGCGTGTCGATGACGCGGCGAGTGCGCGGCTGGGTGCCCGATCTGCCGATCATCGTGCGCGCACGCGATACCGCGCATGCCGCGCAACTCTACAAGGCCGGGGCGAGCGATGCCGTGCCCGAGACGCTCGAAAGCTCGCTCCAACTTGCCGAGGCTGTGCTCACCGATCTCGGCGTCGCGGTCGGGCCCGTGATCGCCTCGATCCACGAAAAGCGCGACGAACTGCGCCAGGAGATCAAGGCGGCGGCCGAGATGGAAGTCCTGCCGCGGCTCAAGCGGGTGCGCGGCATCATCCGTACCGAGGGTAGCCCGGCCTGACGCCGACGTGCGGCCCCGCCGCGAGCTGATCCGAAACGCCGCTAATCGCGCCGCGATCCACTGAGGGCGGACCGCCATCGTTTGATGGCGATTGCAGCGGTTTGGGACTACATCCCGCCGGCTCGATCAACGGCAAACGCGCTCAACACGCGCGCGCGCGCATCCGAAACCGATGCAACCGGCTTTGACGCGGCCCGCCGCAAGATGCGACCAGGAGCAGCGCCAACGCTCGCGCTGCCGAACCTCTCCCCGATCGACTCGATCCGACAGCCTCCGCTGCCGGCACCGGACACCCGCGCCGGGAGAGAATCGCCAGCCCGCCGTCCTGCGCCTGTGATCGCGTCGTCGCATCATCATCGCCCAGGGGGACATCATGACGTGTGGTTGCTGCATCATTCCAGAAGACATCCTGCTCCGCTTCGCATCCGATCCCGAACTGTCCGACGCGGCGCGCCAGGCGCTGCATCACACCGCCGAGATCAGCGGCCAGATCCGCGCGTTGCGCCAGCAGAACGCCGCGCTGACGCTGACCGCGATCCGGCTACCCCTGCCGCGCCCGCCGATCCCGTTTCCGCTGCCGCATGTGCTTCCCGCCGCGCACGTCTTCGATTGTCACCACACGACGGCGCTACCCGGCGCGCAGGTCGCCAATCCGGGGTCGTCGCCCGACGGTCCGATCAAGCGCGCCTATATCGAATCGGAGAATGTCGCGAAATTCTATTGGGACAATTTCAAGCGCGATTCGATAGACGGCAATCACATGACGCTCGTCTCGTCGGTCCATTACGGCGTAAAATACAACAACGCCTTCTGGAACGGCGCGCAGATGACGTACGGCGATGGCGACGGGCAGATCTTCCTCGATTTCACGCTGGGTGACGACGTGATCGCGCACGAACTGACGCATGGCGTGACCCAGCACAGCCTCGGCCTTGCCTATTCGGGCGAGGCGGGCGGGCTTAACGAGAGCATGTCCGACGTCTTCGGATCGATGTTCCGCCAATGGGAGAAGAAGCAGGTCGTCACCAAGGCCGACTGGCTGATCGGCGCCGACATCATGGGGCCGCTCTCCAAGCAAAAGGGCTTTACCTGCCTGCGCGACATGGCGGCTCCCAAGAGCCCGCACGCAATGGCGCCGCAGCCCGACCATTATTATCCCGGCATCGGCAACCTCGATCCGCATTATTCGAGCGGCCCGCCCAATCTCGCTTTCTACAAGGCGGCCCAGGCGATTGGCGGGCATTCGTGGGAAAAAGCCGGCAAGGTCTGGTACACGGCACTGACCACCGCGCCGCCGATGCCCAATATGACGATGTCCAAATTCGCCGCCCGCACCCGTAAACTCTCGACGAGCCTGTTCCCCAATGATCCTACGGTCCATAACGCTGTCGACGCTGCTTGGACTGCTGTCGGCTTGTAATCCCGGTCGGCCCGCGGCCCTCCCAACCAAGGCAATCGCGATGCGTGAGATTTCGATCGAAGGCTTTGGCGGATTCGTTGGTGCGGGAGGGCCGGCGAGCCACGTCCATCAGCGCGGGCGGCTCGACTGGTCGGCTTTGTCGGCGGCCGATCAGGCGGCACTCGACCGGCTGTTTGCCGCGCAAGCGCGAGTCGACGCCAACCTGTTCTATCGTCTGACGCGGGTTGGAGCAGGCGGGACCGAGACGGTCGATGCCCTGCCCGACCAGATCCCGCCCGCGCTCTTGGCGAGCGTGCAGACGACGCTCGACTGAGGGCGCGACGACGCTGGAGGTGGGGCGGAACGGCTGGCGTTACGCCGCCAGCGCCGCCTTGACCGCGTCGACCGCCTCGCCACCCTTGGCGCCATCGGGACCGCCGCCCTGCGCCATGTCCGGGCGACCGCCGCCGCCCTGACCGCCGAGCGTGGCGACGGCGATCTTGAGCAGATCGACCGCACTGCGCGTCGCCACCAGATCTGCGGTGACACCGACCGCGACCGAGGCGCGACCGTCATTGACCGCGACGATCATCGCGACGCCCGAGCCGAGGCGTTGCTTCATGTCGTCGACCGTGCCGCGCAAGCCCTTCGGGTCGAGCCCCTCGACCACTTGGCCGAGAAACGCGACGTCGCCGATCATCTCGGGACCAGCGGGCGCCGCCCCTGCCCCACCGCCGAGCGCGAGCGCCTTCTTGGCCTCGGCGAGTTCGCGCTCGAGGCGACGGCGATCCTCGACCAGGGCGGCGACGCGCGCCGGCACTTCATCGGGTGACGATTTGAGCGCGGTCGCGGCTTCGCGGAGCTTCTCGTCGCGGCCGGTGAAATAGGCGCGCGCAGCCTCTCCGGTGAGCGCCTCGACGCGGCGGATACCCGACGACACGGCGCCTTCACCGACCACCGCGAACAGGCCGATGTCGCCGAGTGCGCGGACGTGCGTGCCACCGCACAGCTCGAGCGAGTAGGTCTTGTCGACCCCGTCCTCCTTGGCGGTCCCCATCGACACGACGCGGACTTCGTCGCCGTACTTTTCGCCGAACAGCGCCATCGCGCCTTCCTCGATCGCTTCGTCGGGCGTCATCAGCCGCGTCGCGACGGGCGAGTTGCCGCGGATGTGGTGGTTCACATCGGCCTCGACCAAAGCGAGCGCCGCCGGATCGATCGCGCTTGGCTGCGAGAAATCGAAGCGCAGGCGTTCGGGCGCGACGAGGCTCCCTTTCTGCGCGACGTGGAGGCCGAGCCGCTGGCGCAGCGCCTCGTGCAGCAGATGCGTCGCGCTGTGGTTGGCGCGGATACGGTCGCGGCGCGCGCGGTCGATCGTCAAGTGGAGCGCGTCACCGACGGCGATCTCGCCTTCCGTGATCGTGGTGGCGTGCGCGAACAGGCGACCGAGATACTTCCGCGTATCCTCGACCTGGCCCACTACGCCCGGCGCGGTGAGCGTGCCGGTGTCGCCGACCTGACCGCCACTCTCGGCATAGAAGGGCGTCTGGTTGAACAGGATCTCGACGCTCTCTCCCGCGCCGGCGCGCTCGACGCGCGCGCCGTCCTTGACGATCGCGACGACCTGGCCCTTGCCTTCCTCCGCGGTGTAGCCGATGAATTCGGTGCTGCCGGTCGCCTCGGCGATGTCGAACCAGACGTCATCGGAGGCGCGCTGGCCCGAGCCCTTCCAGGCGGCACGCGCGGCGCGCTTCTGCTCGGCCATCGCGGTGTCGAAGCCCGCGCGGTCGATGCCGAAGCCCTGGGCGCGGAGAGCGTCCTCGGTCAGATCGTAGGGGAAGCCGAACGTGTCGTAGAGCTTGAACGCGGTCTCGCCGGGGAGCGTCGCGCCCGCTTCCATGCTCGCGGTCGCTTCGTCGAGCAGCCGCAGGCCATTGACCAGCGTGCGGCGGAACTGCGTTTCCTCCTGCAGCAGCGTCGATTCGATCGACGCCTGCGCGCGGACGAGCTCGGGGTATGCCGCGCCCATTTCCGCGACGAGCGCAGGCACGAGCCGGTGCATCAACGGCTCCTTCGCGCCGAGCAGATGCGCGTGGCGCATCGCGCGGCGCATGATCCGGCGCAGCACATAACCGCGGCCCTCGTTCGACGGCAGCACGCCGTCGGCGACGAGGAAGCCCGACGAGCGCAGATGATCCGCGATCACGCGGTGGCTCGCCTGCGTGCTCGGCGTCAACGCCGCGCCCGACTGCGCGACCGAGGCGGCGATCAGCGCCTTGAAGGTATCGGTGTCATAATTGTCGTGGACGCCCTGCAGCACCGCCGCGACGCGCTCGAGCCCCATGCCGGTGTCGATCGACGGCTTGGGCAGCGCGGTGCGCGTGCCGTCGGCCGATTGCTCGAACTGCATGAAGACGAGGTTCCAGATCTCGACGAAGCGATCGCCATCCTCGTCGGGGCTGCCGGGAGGACCGCCGGGGATGTGATCGCCATGATCGAAGAAGATTTCCGAGCACGGACCGCATGGGCCGGTGTCGCCCATCGACCAGAAATTGTCGTTGGTCGCGATGCGGATGATGCGCTCTTCGGGGAGTCCGGCGATGCGGCGCCACAGGTCGAACGCCTCGTCGTCGGTGTGATAGACGGTGACGGTCAGCCGGTTGGGGTCGATCCCCCATTCCTTGGTCAGCAAATTCCAAGCGAGCGTGATCGCGCGCTCCTTGAAATAATCGCCGAACGAGAAATTGCCGAGCATCTCGAAGAAGGTGTGGTGGCGCGCAGTATAGCCGACATTGTCGAGGTCGTTATGCTTGCCGCCGGCGCGCACGCACTTCTGCGACGAGGTGGCGGTGACATAGGGCCGCGATTCGAGCCCGGTGAAGACGTTCTTGAACGGCACCATCCCGGCATTGACGAACATCAGCGTCGGATCGTTCTGCGGCACGAGCGGCGCCGAGGCGACCTTGGCGTGGCCGTTGGCCGCGAAATAGTCGAGGAAGCTGCGCCGGATGTCGTTGGTGGAAACCGGGATCGAGAGCGAAGGCTGGGTCATGCGCGGTGGCTTAGGCGAGCGCGCGGCTTAGCTCAAGCCGGGGGGGCGGTTGGTCTTGGCGCGCTGTTGCAACGGTGATGATCCCGACGATCCCGATTTCCGGTGTCCGGCGGCGAAAATCACTTACATTTCCCACACGCTCGCAATCATTCGAACCGCCGCTGTTTCCGTTCCTCATTTCCGTTTCATGTTGATCGCTACCCCAGCGAGCCAACCACTAATACTGCCGCCGATGCCACACGCAGACATAACGGCGAGAATCATTGCGGAGAAGGCGTATGGAATGGGGTCATCACGCAGCGCCTTCGCCGCCCGCTTGGCGTAGCGTGCCGCCTCCGTAGCGAGCCCTTCATTGACGTTTTCAAATAGCTTGCCGTCATCGGCCGCGGCGAGCAGCGCGCCTAGCGCGGTATGCAGTGCACGAAGTTGTTCAATAGCCTCGTTTGTTCCGTCGAGTGGGGGTGCGCCATTGTGATTTGGCGCTTCCAGCGAAGCGAGCAGTTGTTCGATCGAAAGCAAAGTGACCGGAATAAGAGTTCTGACGGCCCTCATCCGCTCAGCCGGTGTCGATGCGCCAGTCCACGCCGTGGAGTCATAGCCAGACGGCACCGGATCGTTGGCCACGAACAATTCGGTTCGCTCGGCGATCTCTAGCGCAGGTTCGAATTGTTTCCGTACCTCGACGCGCCTTGGTGCCCACTGGGGGTCAAAACTTTTGAAGGCAGGCCATAGGCTCCCCAAATCACGATGACGGCGGACGAAAGGCGGTACGGACTCTTTATAGGTTGGGTCTGCTAGCAACAGCCTACGCAGTAACTGAAATTCCTGGTTCAGTTCGTCGTCGCGTGCACCCTCTGCCGCCTTAAGTAGGACATCCTGGAAACGCAGCAGGACATCGAGATCATTCTCGAATTCGGTGTCGGTTAGATCGAGAGGCATTGTAATCAACATAGCCGAAGACGCGCGCGATGGAACTCCTTGTATCTAGCGTTCCACAGTCGAAGTCCGTGTCACCCGAGCGGTGCGTCGAGTAAGGTCGGCGGGACGCTGAACCATTTCGGGCCGGCCGCGGTCATGTGGAAGCAATCCTCAAGCCGCACGCCGAACTTGCCCGGCAGATACAGGCCCGGTTCGTCGGAGAAGCACATCCCCTCGG
This sequence comes from Sphingomonas sp. AAP5, assembly GCF_004354345.1. NCBI lineage: Bacteria > Pseudomonadati > Pseudomonadota > Alphaproteobacteria > Sphingomonadales > Sphingomonadaceae > Sphingomonas > Sphingomonas sp. AAP5. Next base: position 1,557,704 of record NZ_CP037913.1, read on the forward strand.
CGAGCTTCGTCGTCTCGCCATGGACGAGGTTGACCGGCTCGTGGCCGTCGAGCCCGATGCCGTGGCCGGTGCGGTGCGACAGGCCGGGGAGCGCGTAGCGCGGGCCGTAGCCGAGCGATGTATAATAGGCGCGAACCGCATCATCGACCGCGCCCGCCGGTGTGCCGAGCTGCGCGGCGGCGAAGGCTTTGGCCTGGCCGGTGCGGACCTGCTCCCACACCGTGCGCTGGTCCTTGCTCGCCGCTCCGTAGACGAAGGTGCGCGAGACGTCGGATTGGTAGCCCTGCACCGCGCAGCCGCAGTCCATCAGCACGATCTGCCCGTCGGCGACGATCTGCGGGTCGCGGCTGCCGTGCGGGAAGGCGGCGGCGGGGCCGATCAGGACGAGCGCGAATTCGGGGTCACCGCCGAGCTGCACCGTCGCGGCGTTCATCAGCGCGGCGATATCGGCGGGCTTCATGCCTTTTTCGACGCGTGGCCAGGTCCAGCGATACGCGGCGATGGTGACATCGGTCGCCGCCTGCATCAGCGCGATCTCGGCGGCGGTCTTGCGCATTCGCACGCCGCGCACGACCGGATTGGCGCTGACGATCGTCGCACCGGGAAGCGCATGCGCGAGGCCGTCGACCGCGAAATAGCGCACCGTCTCCTCGATCCCGATCGGCCGGCCAGCAAGCTTGCGGTCGCGCAGGAAGCCCGCGACGAGCTTGGCGGGATCCTCGTCCTCCTGCCAGACACGCACTTCTGCGGGGACGCCGAGCGTCTGGCGGACCGAGGGCTCCTCGAAGAACGGCGTGACGATGCAGGGCTCGCCCTCGACCGGCAGGATCGCCGCGGTGAGGCGTTCGCTGCGGTGCCAGGTGACGCCGGTAAAATAGACCAGGCTCGAGCCCGATTCGATCAGCACCGCGCCGATGCCGGTGGCGCGCATCAGGGCTTGCGCACGCTCGATCCGGGCGCGGCGTTCGGCCGGGCCGATCGGCATGGTGGCGGTGGTCAGCGAGCGCAGGCCCGAAAGGTCGGGCGCAGCGGCGCGGACGACGGCCGTCGACAGAATGGGGAGCGCCGCGGCGGCGCCGACGAGCGCGCGACGGGTGATCGGGCTGCCTGAAGTCGACGCGGTTCGGTTCTGATCGGCCATGCTCGCACTCCCCAATTCGGGCACGTGTCTGCCAGCCCTGCCAGCGCCTCGCAACGCCTTGCGTGGCGGTGCGCGCTTGACCGGGCGCGCATTCTCCCCTTGATGACCGGGAAAGACCAAAACGGGGCGACACGTGGCGAAACGGCTGACTAGCTATATCCTGATCGGGCTCGTGCTCGGGTTGATCGTCGGCTGGGCGATCCATTTCCAGATCGCCGACGGCACGCCGGAAGCGACCGCGCGGCTGAAGGAGATCGGTGCGGGCTTCTCGATCGTCACGACGATCTTCCTGCGGCTGATAAAGATGATCATCGCGCCTCTGGTCTTCTCGACGCTCGTCGTCGGGATCGCGCATATGGGCGACATCGCCGCGCTCGGCCGCGTCGGGGGCCGTACGATGGCGTGGTTCGTCACCGCCTCGCTCGTCTCGCTCTCGCTGGGGCTTTTGCTGTTCCACGGGATTGAGGCGGTGATCGACCTGGTCGCGCCGGGAACGGGCTTCGGCTTCAAGCTGCCGCCGCCCGCCGCCTCGGTCGGGCTCGATGAAAAGGCGTTCAACCTCACCAACTTCATCACGCATATCGTCCCCTCCTCGATCGTCGAGGCGATGGCGACCAACGAGATCATCCAGATCGTGCTGTTCTCGGTATTCGCTGGCGTCGCGCTCACCGCGATCGGCGAGAAGGGCGAACCGATCGTGCGCGGCGCCGAGGCGCTCGCCGCGATGATGCTGCAGATCACCGATTACGTCATGCGCTGCGCGCCGTTCGCGGTGTTCGCGGCGATCACCGCGACGATCACGGTCAACGGCCTCGGGATCTTGTGGTCGCTCGGGTTGTTCGTCGGCGGCTTCTATCTGGGGTTGGCGACACTCTGGCTGCTGCTGTTCGGCGCGGCGTTCGTGTTCATCGGGCCGCGCGCCTTCGGTCTCGCGCGCTATATCCGCGAGCCGATCCTGCTGGCGTTTTCGACCGCGTCGTCCGAGGCGGCGTATCCGCGCACGCTCGAGGCGCTCGACCGCTTTGGCGTGCCGCGGCGGATCTCGAGCTTCGTGCTGCCGCTGGGGTACTCGTTCAACCTCGACGGGTCGATGATGTACATGACCTTTGCGACGCTGTTCATCGCGCGGGTGTACGGGATCGACCTGCCGCTCGGCACGCAGATCGTGATGTTGCTCGTGCTGATGATCACCTCGAAGGGGATTGCCGGCGTGCCGCGCGCCTCGCTCGTCGTGATCGCGGCGGTGATGGGGCAGTTCGGCATTCCCGAAGCAGGGTTGCTGCTGATCCTGCCGGTCGACCAGTTCCTCGACATGGGCCGCTCGGCGACCAACGTCGTCGGCAATGCGGTAGCAACGACGGTGGTGGCGAAGTGGGAGGGCGCGCTCGGCGAGCCGCAGGCGGCGGAGATCGAACCGCCGCACGCGCCGCATCGGGCTTAGCGCTTACCGCACCATTCGTTCCCGCCGTCACCCCGGCCTTGTGCCGGGGTCTACCGTGCCGCGCGTGCTACGACGGCAGGAGCGGGATCACGGTGGACCCCGGGACGAGCCCGGGGGTGACGGGGGTGGCCCGCTCCTTCACGCGTAGGCGTAGGGCCCGCCCTTTTCGAGCGCTGCCTGATAGGCCGGGCGGGCATGGATCTTGTCGAGCCAGGCGATCGTCGCTGGGCGGCTGTCGTCGAGCCCGGCGCGGCTCTTTGCGGCTTCGAGCGGGAAGCTCATCATGATGTCGGCGCCGGTCAGCTGGTCACCCGCGAACCACGGCCGCTTGGCGAGTTCGGATTCGACATAATCGAGATGGACGTCGATCATCGGCTGAACCCGCTTCGCGGCGGTTGCGCCGATCACGGGGATGCGATTGAGCACGAGCAGCAACAGCAACGGCGGCATCACCGAGCCTTCGGCGTAATGCAGGAACTGGCGATAGCGCAGCACATCGTCGCGGTGCGCGGGCGGGCCCAGTCTCCCATCGGCATATTCGACCAGATAGTCGATGATCGCGCCGGTCTCGACCAGCGTCTGCCCAGCGGCGGTGTCTTCGAGGATCGGCGACTTGCCGAGCGGATGGACGCGCTTCAGCTCGGGCGGGGCGAGCATCGTCTTGGCGTCGCGCTGGTAGCGCTTGATCTCATAGGGCAGCCCGAGCTCCTCGAGCATCCACAGGATGCGTTGCGAGCGCGAGTTGTTGAGATGGTGGACGATGAGAGTCATGCGCGCGCTCCGGTGGTGGACAGGATCAACCGATCGTAACGCGCAACGCGGAACGTCGCACTAAAGTCGCACCATCGCGGTGCTTGCCTCGTCGCGACGACCCGACTGTCATGGGGCGGTCCGACATCGGACGCTGCTCGAGCGGAGGGGTGGGCCCCGGTACAAGGCCGGGGTGACGATAGGGTAGTTTTCGATCGGCGCCTGATCCTGTGAAGCGCCTGCCGTTTGACGAGCCCGCCATAGCAAAGGCCCGCCATTGCTGGCGGGCCTTCCCGGTTTTGCGACGACCAACCAAAGCCGCCTTTAGAAAGAACGCGGCCGAGCCCTGCCGCCGCTCCCTGCCCCGGACCAAGCGGCCCGAAGCGGATCTCACATCTCGGGCTCGTCCCCGTCGTCGGGCTCGCCGCCGACCATCATTTCCTCGGCAACCTTGTCGGTGCGCGCGCGGATCGAGGCTTCGAGCCGGTCGGACATTTCGGGATGTTCCTTGAGGAACGTCTTCGAATTCTCGCGGCCCTGGCCGATGCGGACGCTGTCGTAGGAGAACCACGCGCCCGACTTCTCGACCAGCCCGGCCTTGACGCCGAGATCGAGGATCTCGCCGATCTTCGACACGCCCTGCCCGTACATGATGTCGAATTCGACCTGCTTGAACGGCGGCGCGACCTTGTTCTTGACGACCTTGACGCGCGTCGTGTTGCCGATGATCTCGTCGCGATCCTTGATCTGCCCGGTGCGGCGGATGTCGAGGCGGACCGAGGCGTAGAACTTGAGCGCGTTGCCGCCGGTCGTCGTCTCGGGGTTGCCGTACATCACGCCGATCTTCATGCGCAGCTGGTTGATGAAGATCACCATGCAGCGCGAGCGGCTGATCGAGCCGGTCAGTTTCCGCAAGCTCTGCGACATCAAGCGCGCCTGCAGGCCGACATGGCTGTCGCCCATCTCGCCCTCGATTTCAGCGCGCGGCACCAAGGCCGCGACCGAATCGACGACAAGCACGTCGATCGCGTTCGAGCGCACCAGCGTGTCGACGATCTCGAGCGCCTGCTCGCCCGTGTCGGGCTGCGAGACGATCAGCTCGTCGATGTTGACGCCGAGCTTCTTGGCATAGACGGGATCGAGAGCGTGTTCGGCGTCGACGAACGCCGCGGTGCCGCCGGTCTTCTGCGCTTCCGCGATCACGTGGAGCGCGAGCGTCGTCTTGCCCGACGATTCGGGACCGTAAATCTCGATCACGCGCCCGCGCGGCAAGCCGCCGACGCCGAGCGCGATGTCGAGCCCGAGCGAGCCGGTCGAGATCACCTCGACCTGCATCGTCTGCTTCGACCCGAGCTTCATCGCCGAGCCCTTGCCGAACGCGCGATCGATCTGCGCGAGCGCTGCCTCGAGCGCCTTTGCGCGTTCGTCCTTGGCCTTTTCGGCGGCCTTGTCCGTGGATGCTGCCATTTTGCTGTCGATGACCTTCAAAGATACCGCCATTGGTAGCTCCCGTCGCTAGACCGAACGCCTCATGCGTTCAATGCGTGACAGCGATGTATCGCATTTGTTCTGTGAGAACAAGTGTGGAACGACGGTGCTTTTCCGAGGGTCGTAGGACAGGTTAACACCGCAGGTTATGGCATCCCGCCGCCGCCCGCCGCGCCATAGACGTGGCCGGTGGTGTAGCTGGCGCCGTTTTCGGCGAGCAGGACGTAGATTCCGGCGAGCTCGGCGGGCTGGCCGGGTCGGCCGAGCGGCGTCATGCTGCCGAAGCTCTCGAGCTTCTCCATCGTCGCGCCGCCCGACACCTGGAGCGGCGTCCAGATCGGACCCGGCGCGACGCCGTTGACGCGGATGCCGCGCGGGGCAAGTTGCTTCGCCAGGCTGCGGACGTAGTTGGTCGTCGCGGCCTTGGTCATCGCATAGTCGTAAAGGTCCTTCGACGGGTCGGTCGCCTGTTCGGAGGTCGTGCCGATGATCGCCGAGCCGGGCTTGAGATGCGGCAGCGCCGCCTTGATGATCCAGAACGGCGCATAGATGTTGGTCTTCATCGTCGCGTCGAAATCCTCGCTCGACACGTCGAGGATCGAGGCGCGGGTCTGCTGGCGCGCGGCGTTGCTGACGAGGATGTCGAGCCCGCCAAGCTCCTTGACCGCGGTCTCGACCAGCTTCTGGCAGAAGGCCTCGCTGCGCAGATCGCCGGGGATGGCGACCGCCTTGCGGCCCGCCTCGCGGATCAACGCGACCACGGCGCGCGCATCCTCCTCCTCGGCGGGGAGATAGTTGATCGCGACGTCGGCGCCTTCGCGCGCATAGGCGATCGCCGCTGCCGCACCCATGCCCGAATCACCGCCGGTGATGAGCGCCTTGCGGCCGAGCAGACGACCCGAGCCGCGATAGCTCTGCTCGCCATTGTCGGGCTTGGGGGTCATCTTCGCGGACAGACCGGGCCATGGCTGCGACTGCTTTTCGAACGGCGGCTTGGGCCCGCTCTGCGGATCCTTGAGCCCCGCCATGGGCGCTGCCCCGGCGGGCGTTCCTGGCGTCTTGGCAAAGGCTGCTCCGGTCGCAGCGGTCGCGACGCCGAGCGCAGCACCGCCCACGACAGCCCGGCGGGAAACGGAGGATTCATCGTTGCTGCTCATGGGTCGATCTCGCTCGCTATCAAAGGTCGAGCGGGTAACTCATGGCGTCTGCACGCGGTTCACAAACAAGCCGGGTTTATTCGGCTAATCTCAATCAAGCCGCGCTGGCGGTGCCCAACGCATCGAGCGCCTTCGACACGCCGTCCATCGTGAACGGCTTGGGCAAGGTCGGGCGGTCGCGGAACTGCTCGGCAACGGTATCGTGCGATCCGCCGGTGGCGAAGACGAACGGGATACCCTTTTGCGCAAGCACTTCGGCGATCGGAAAGCTCTTCTCGCCGCCGCGCAGATTGACATCGAGGATCGCCGCATCGACACCGCCATCCGCGATGATCGCGACCGCGCCCTCCACGGTATCGGCCGAGCCCGCGACGGATTTACCAAGCACATCGAGGAAATCCTCGATCATCATGGCAATAAGGGGCTCGTCTTCGACGATCAGGATACTCTGGGCGCGCATTGTGTGCCTTTAGCGTCCTGAAGCGCGATCCGCCAAGTCATTTCGCACGAAGCACGTCGCGCGTCGCCTCGGCGAGCTCCTGGACCGAGAAGGGCTTGGCAAGGAAGGCAACATTGTCGAGATCGATCGACTTGCGGATCGTTTCCTCGGCATAGCCCGACATGAACAGGATCGGCAGATCGGGATAGCGCGCGCGCACCTGGCGGACGAGCGTCGGCCCGTCCATCAACGGCATCATGACGTCGGAAATGAGCAGATCGGGCCGGTCGCACCCGGCGAGCAGCTCGAGCGCCGCCTCGCCATGCTCGGCGGTGAGCACGGTATAGCCCTGCCGCGCGAGCGCGCGTTCGGCGACGGCGCGGACCATGTCCTCGTCCTCGACGAGCAGGATCGTGCCGCTGCCCCACAGATCGGCTGGCTTTTCGCGCGGGAGCGCCTTGGCCGGCGTCGCGTCGACCAACGCGCCCGCGGTGTGGACCGGCAGGTAGATTGTGAAGACCGCGCCCGCCCCGCCCTTCGGCCCGGCCTTGACGCTGTCGGCGAAGATCCAGCCGCCCGATTGCTTGACGATCCCATAGACGGTCGAGAGGCCGAGCCCGGTGCCCTTCCCCACTTCCTTGGTGGTGAAGAACGGCTCGAAGATCTTGGGCAGGATATCGGGCGGAATGCCGCCGCCGGTATCGGACACTTCGAGCACGACATAGTCCGCGGCGGGAAGGATATCCGAGCCGAGCTTGCGCACCTGCGCCGCGGTGACGGCGTAGGTCTGGATCGTCAGCGTGCCGACGCCACGCGAATCCTTGGCGATCATCGCGTCGCGCGCATTGACCGCGAGGTTTACGACGACCTGTTCGAGCTGCCCCGGGTCGGCGCGCACCGGCGAGAGGTTGCGGCCGTGCTTGACCGTCAGCGTGACGGTCTCGCCGAGCAGCCGCTTGAGCAACGTCGAGACTTCGGAGATCACGTCGGGCAGCTGCAGCACTTGCGGGCGCAGCGTCTGCTGGCGCGAGAAGGCGAGCAATTGCCGCGTCAGGCTCGCTGCGCGGTTCGAATTGGCGCGGATCTGCTGGATGTCGTCATAATCGCTGTCGCCGGGCGAATGGCGCATCAGCATCAAATCGCAATGCCCGATGATCGCGGTGAGGATATTGTTGAAATCGTGCGCGACGCCGCCGGCGAGCTGGCCGACGGCCTGCATCTTGGTCGCTTGCGCGACCTCGCGCTTGAGCCGCGTCTCCTCGCTATTGTCCTTGAGGCTGAGCAGCACGGCCGAATCGCCCAAGCCCCGCGCCCCCGCGATCGACAAAGCGACAGGCTCGTCGGGGTGGTCCTTCAACCGCACCGCAAGATCGGTCGAATGCGTTGCGCCCCCGGCGAAGCGGCGGATCGCGTCGGCGACGACGCCCTTGTCCTCGCGCACGAGCAGATCGCCCGGATAGATCGGCGGGCTCGCCGGATCGACCGCGGCGGCGCGCGCGAAGGCGTCGTTCATCTGCAGGAAGCGGCCATCGCCGCCGATCAGCGCGACGCCGAAGGGCATCAGCGAGACGAGGCTGCGGATATGCGCGCTCGCGCTCTCGCCGATCGCGGCGTGGCCCTCCTCCTCGTCGATCAATGCGACGAGCATTGGCGCGTCCTCGCCATCGAGGAACGGGATCTGGAGCACGCGCAACGGATTGCGCGTCAGCCCCTCGCGCTCGAAGCGCGCCATGCCTTGCGCGTCGGTGATGAGGAAACGCGCGAAATCGCGCCCGATGATCGCGCCGTCCTCCTGCCCCATCGCACGCGCGCGCAGCACGCGGTTGGCGGCGCGGATCCGGCCGTCGGGGTTGATCAGCGCGGCCATGATGCCGGCGCTGCCGAGCCGGTCGCCGGTCGCACCGGCGATGAGGTTTTCCATCGTCTTGGCGAGATCGAGCCCTTGCGAGGCGAAGAAGCGCCAGACGAGCAGATTCTCGTCCTCGCCGACGCGCGTGACATCGGCCGAGAGCGCTGCGCCCTTGACGACCAGGCGATCGACGCTCGCCGCGCCATCGCGCCACGCCGCGCGCCCGGTGCTGCCGAGCCGATCGACCCCGCCCGCGTCGAGCGGCAGGCCGGGCGGTGTCGGGAAACCGCCGAACAGCGCTTCGTAACGATCGTTCGCGCAGACGAGGCGGCCGGCGCGGTCGGTCACCGCGATCGCATCTGGGCTGCTCGACGCGAGCGTCCGCGCGACGCTCCAATCGGGTTCGATCGCGGTGTTGGCCGTTGCCGGGAACAGCCGGCGCGCTGCGATCAACCCGCCTATCACGACGAGCGCCGCCGCGAGGAAAGCCGCAGCGATCACGAGGCTGTGGAGAATACCGAGGATGATCATGGCGGCCGCCAGACCGCAGCCGAGCGCAATCAGAGCGGCGCTGCGTGTGGCGGTGGCGTGGGGGGGCGCAGGTAGCGGGACCATCGCATCATGCTGTGAGCGCTGCACGGCCCGCGTCAAGGCTTAAGCGGCGGAGCGCCGCGGATCGGTCGCGATGCGCGACAAGCGGTCGATCGAAAAAAGGAGGCCCCAGCGCGCTGCGCCGGGGCCTCCCGGCATTTTACCAGACCTTCACGCGCTCGGCAGGCGCGAGGTACATCTTGTCGCCGGGCTTTACGCCGAACGCGGCGTACCAGGCGTCGACGTTGCGCACTTCCATCGTGCGGAACGGACCCGGCGAATGCGGATCGCTCAGCAGTTGCGAGCGCAAGGCGGGCTCGCGGAACTTGATCCGCCAAACCTGCGCATAGCCGAGGTAGAAGCGCTGATCGCCGGTCAGACCGTCGATCACCGGCGCAGGCTTGCCGCCGAGCGAGCGATGATAGGCATCGTATGCCAGCGCGAGGCCCGCGAGATCGGCCATGTTCTCGCCGAGTGTCAGGCCGCCGCGGATGTGCTGGCCGGGGAGCGGCTCGTACGCGTCATACTGCTTGACGAGCTGATCGGTCATCGCGGTGAAGCGTGCGACGTCCTGCGGCGTCCACCATTCCTTCAAGGCGCCGGTCGGATCGAACTTGCGGCCCTGATCGTCGAAGTGATGGCTGAGCTCGTGGCCGATGACGACGCCGATGCCGCCATAATTGACCGCCGGATCGGCCTTCGCGTCGAAGAACGGCGGCTGGAGGATCGCCGCCGGGAAGACGATCTCGTTCATCGGCGGGTTGGCATAGGCGTTCACCGTCATCGGGGTCATGCCCCATTCGGTGCGGTCGATCGGCTGGCCGAGCTTTTTCAGATCGCGCTGATACTCGAACTGGTTGGCCGAGGCGACGTTGCCGACGAGATCGTCCCGCTTGACCTGCACCGCCGTGTAATCGCGCCACTTGGTCGGATAGCCGATCTTGGGGGTGAAGGCGGCGAGCTTGGCGTGCGCCTTGACCTTGGTCTCGGGCGCCATCCAGGTCAGCTTGTCGATCCGCGTGCCCATCGCCGAGATGATGTTCTTGACGAGCTGGTCGGCCGACGCCTTCGATGCCGGCGGGAAATAGGCCGCGACATATTGCTGGCCGATCTCTTCGCCGAGCGCACCCGACACCGTCGAGACGCCGCGCTTCCACCGCACCGGCTGCTGCGGCGCGCCGCTGAGCACGGTGCCGTAGAAGGCGAAATTGGCATCGTTGATCGGCTTCGACAGATAGCCCGCATAGGAGCGCATCGTGCGCAGGATCATGTAATCCTGCAGCACCTGGAGCGGCGCATCGGCAAACGCCTTGGCTTCACCCGCGATCGCGCTCGGCATGCCGACGATGTAGCTCGCCTGGCCTGCAGTGCCCGTCGCCTGGAGATAGGCCGTCCACGGGAAGCCAATCGCCTTGCCGTCGAAATCGGCCGGGAGGTATTTGTTGTAGGTCAGGTCGGCGTTGCGCGACTTGACCCGGTCCCAATGCGCCTCGGCGAGCGTCTTCTCGAACGCGAACACGGCGGCGGCGCGCTGAGCGGCATTGTCCTGCCCGGCGAGGCCGAGCATCGTTGCCTGGTACGCCTGGTACTTGGTGCGCGTCTCGGCGAGCTTGGGGTCGTCCTTGAGGTAATAATCGCGATCGGGGAGACCGAGACCACCCTGATAGACGTGGACGATATAGTTCTCGGGAGCCTTGTCGTCCTGGCCGACGCCGACGCCGAACAGACCGCCGACGCCACGCTGCTGGAGCTTGGCCATCTCGGTCGCGAGTGCGGTCTTGTCCTTGGCGGCCTTGATCTCGGCGATCCACGGCTGGATCGGCGCGATGCCCTTCGCGTTGACCGCGGCTTCATCCATGAAGCTCGCATAGAAATCGCCGATCTTGTTGCCCGGCGTCTGCGTTGCCTTGTCGAGGATGATGCGCGTCCGCTCGAGCGAGCGATCGGCCAGCGCGTTGAACATCCCGTAGGTCGCCTTGTCGTCGGGGATCTGCGTCTTGGCTTCCCACGCGCCGCCGGCATATTTACCGAAATCGTCGCCGGGCTTCACCGCGGTATCCATTCCGGCCGTGTCGATGCCGAAGCTGCCGATCTCGGCGCCGGTGCTCGCGCTCGGCGCCACAACGGGCTTTGGCTTGCTCGTCTGGGCGTAGGTCACGCCCCCCGCAGCGGCCGATGCCAGCAGCGAGAGCGTTAGTAGCGAAAAACGCATACAAATGTATCCTTCCTGAACCGTATTGCCGCGTGTTGTACCGCTATGACACGGGCAGTCAAATCGTTCTTGTCGCCCCGGCGCGATGCGCGCGCGCGCGCCATTTGCGTGCGATCCGCAGCCGCCAGACGAGGCTCGTCACGCCATAACCCGCCACCGAGAGCCCGATCGCCAGGATCACCAGCCCGACGATCGTCGCGGGGCCGCCATGCGACACCAGCCAATGCAGCCAGCTCGCATTCGCCGCGACGTTGCTCGCGATCGGCGCGCCGGGAACATCGCGGTCGAGCCGCAGCACCCAATGGCCGATCTCGTACGCGCTCCAGAACAGCGGGACGGTCGTCAGCGGATTGTGGAGCAGCGTCGTGCCGACCGCCACGGGCACGTTCGCGCGCACCGGCAGCGCGGTCAGCGCGGCGAGCGGCATGTGCGCCAGGGGAAAGAGGATGCCGGTGAACAGCCCGAGCGCGACGCCGCGCGGCACCGAGCGGCGCGTGAAGCGCCACAGCGACGGTGCGAGGATGCGGTGCGAGACGGGGCGGAGAAAGCGATTCGCCTCGATACTGTCGCGCGTCGGCACATGACGGCGCGCCCAGCCCGTCGCACGGGCAACGGGTCCGCCGCGCGCCACGCGATCAGCCACGGTCGCGCATGATCCGGCCCTGCTCACGCTTCCAGTCGCGCTCTTTGATCGAGTCGCGCTTGTCGTGATCCTTCTTGCCCTTGGCGAGCGCGAGCTCGATCTTGGCGCGGCCCTTCGAATTGAAATAGACCATCAGCGGCACGAGCGTCATGCCCTCGCGGTTGACCGCGCCGTGCATCTTGTTGATCTCGCGCTCCTTGAGGAGCAATTTGCGCACGCGCTTGGGCTCATGGTTGTAGCGGTTGCCGTGGCTGAATTCCGGCACGTTCGAATTGATCAGCCAGACCTCGCCGTCCTTCACCTCGGCATAGCTCTCGGCGATCGAGCCGGTGCCGCTGCGCAGCGACTTCACCTCGGTACCCGTCAGCGCGATTCCCGCTTCGTACACCGTCTCGATGTAATAATCGTACCGTGCGCGCCGGTTCTCGGCGACGATCTTGGTCTTTTCGAAGAGCGGGGGTTTCGGACGTGCCATGGGAGCCGCGATGTAGGCGTTGCCGCGACGAAACAAAAGCCATGCGGACAATTTAGCCGACGCGCGCAAGCAAAGCGCGCGCAAAGCCCCTATCTTAAGGTTAGGGTGCAATGGCCGCTCGCGTGATTGCCCGATCCAGTGTAGAGTTCCGCCATGTCCGATTTCGCCGCTCCCAAATTCGCGACCCACAGCTTCCCGATCGCCATCGACGCTGCCGACATTGATTTCATGGGGCACGTCAACAATGCCTCGTATCTCAAATGGGTGCAGGACGCGGTGGTCAGCCACTGGCAGCGCTTCGCGCCGAGCGAGGCGGTGGCGACGCACGCCTGGGTCGCGCTCAAGCATGAGATCACCTATCGCAAGCCGACCTTCCTCGACGACGAGGTGATCGCCACCGTCCTGCTCGAAAAGGTGCAGGGCGCGCGCGCTTTCTACGAGACGGTGATCAAGCGCGGCGAGGACGTGCTCGCCGAGGTCAAGTCGAGCTGGTGCTGCCTTAATGTCGAGACTATGCGCCCGGCAAGGCTGGCGCAGGGCGTGATCGACCGGTTCTTCGCCAAGGATTGAGGCTTTTCGGGAAGGAACGCGCTCAGATCCGTCACCCCGGCCTTGTGCCGGGGTCCACCGGGCCGGCCGTCATGCCGGTAGCGGGTCGAGACCGAAGCCAACCGCGAGATCGTTCCAGGCGGGGTTGTCGGATTCGATGAGGTTCCGCTTCCAATCTCGGCGATAGCGCTTGAGTTGTTTCTCGCGCATGATCGCGGATCCCATCGTTCCCGCGACCTCAAAGTACACGAGCCGGAGTATCCCATACTTCTTCGTGTGCCCGTCGAAAGTACCGGAGCGATGTTGGAGCACGCGACCAATTAGATTCGACGTCACGCCGACATAGACCGACCCGTTGTACCGGGACGCCAGAATATAGACGCACGGGGTTCGCTCGATCGTCATGCGGTGAACGTTGCCGCACGGTGGACCCCGGCACAAGGCCGGGGTGACAATCGTGTGAGGCGTTAGATCCCTGCCGCAGCCAACCCCGAATCGACCGCGCGCTGGCTTGCTTCGCTCGGCCAAGTCATCGGCAGGCGCAGCGCCTTGGGAAAGTCCGGGCGGACCTTGTTCACGGCATACTTCACCGGCCCGGGCGAGGCATCGGTGAAGAGCGACACGTGCAGCGCGAACAGCCGGTCGTGCAGTTCGAGCGCGAGCGTATAATCCCCTGCCGCACACGCCGCCTGGAACTCTGCGCACAACCGCGGCGCGACGTTCGCCGTTACCGAGATGCACCCGATCCCGCCGGTCGCATTGAACGCGAGCGCCATGTCGTCATTGCCCGACAGCTGCTCGAACCCCTCGGGGCACGCCGCGCGCTGTGCCGACACGCGCTGGATCACGCCCGTCGCATCCTTGATGCCGATCACGCTCGGCATGGCGTGCGCAATCCGCGCGACGGTCTCGACCGCGATGTCGGTGACGGTGCGGCCCGGCACGTTGTACAGCACGATCGGCAGGTCGCACGACCCCGCGACCGCCTCGAAATGGCGGAAGATGCCCTCCTGATTGGGTCGGTTGTAATAGGGCGGGACCATCAATGCCGCGTCGGCGCCCGCCGCCTTGGCGGCCTTGATGTTGTGGATCGCGACGCGCGTGTCGTTCGAGCCTGCGCCCGCCAACACCGGCACGCGACCGCGCGCCTGATCGACGCAGACCGCGACGATCGCGAAATGCTCCTCGGCGGTCAGCGTCGCCGCCTCGCCCGTCGTGCCGCACGGCACCAGCCCGGCCGAGCCCTCGGCGATCTGCCACTCGATGAAATCGCGATAGGCGCGCTCGTCGAAACTGCCGTCTGCGGCGAACGGCGTGACCAACGCCGGGATCGATCCCGAAAACATAGCGAATTGCTCCTGCGAACCGAATTTCGTCGCATTTGAGGTGTAATGCGCGGGACAAATACGGACCGGAGGCATAGTCTGTCCACATGATTGCATGGCTCTTCAAATCCGGTGTTCTGCTCGCGGGCATTTCGACCCTCGCCGTTACCTCTGGCGACGCGCAGGATCAGCTCGGCTGGGGTCGCGCGACGCAGGTGCTGACCGGCACGACCGCCACCAACAGCGCGCTCGCCGCGTCGATCGCCGAGTGGAAATCGCTCCAGCAATCGTCGAGCTACGGCTTCGACAGCTACGCCCGCTTCCTGCTCGCGCACCCCGGCTGGCCCGGCGAGACCGCGATGCGGCGGATGGCGGAGAAGGCGCTCGATTCTGGCGGCTGGTCGCCGTCGACCGTGGTCGCGTTCTTCCGGCGCTTCCCCGCGCTGACCGGCGCGGGGAAGACGCGCTTTGCCGAGGCGCTCGCCGCGTCGGGGCAACAGAGCGAAGCCGCGAGCGCGGCGCGCGCCGCCTGGGTCTCGGGAACGCTGTCGAGCACCGACGAGAGCAAGATCCTCGCGACGTTCCCCGGCGCCCTGTCGCCTGCCGATCACGATGCGCGGATGGACATGCTGCTGTGGCAGGGCGCGACTGCCTCGGCGCAGCGCCAATTGATGCTGACCAGCCCGGCGCGGCAAAGCGTCTTCGCCGCGCGGCTCGCCTTCCGCACCAGCGCGCCCGATGCGGGCGACCGGCTGATCGCGACGCAAGCGTATGGCGCGACCGATGCCGGCTGGGTCGCCGACCGGGCGAGCTGGTATCGCAACACCGGCGCCTCGGCCAGCGCGCGCAATTCGCTTGCACAACGCCCCGCGCTCGCGGTCGTACCGGGCAGCGCCGAGCAATGGTTTGAAGTGCTGCTGACCAACGCGCGCGCCGCCGCCAATGACGGGCAGAATTCGCTCGCCTATGACATCGCGCGCAAGCTCGGCGATGCCTATCCGATCGGCACCGACGTCAGCACGCGGCCTTATGGCGAGCGCGACGATTATACGAATCTTGCCTGGCTCGCGGGCCGCACCGCGCTGAAGCAGCTCGCCCGCCCGGCGGATGCCGTGCCGCTGTTCGTCAGTTACGCCGCCGCCTCGAAGACGCCGACGACGCAATCGAAGGGGCTGTATTGGGCCGGGCGCGCCGCCGAGGCCGCCGGGCGTCGCGACGAGGCCAACGGCTATTACGCGCGCGCCGCGGCGTTCCGCGATCTGTTCTACGGCCAGCTTGCCGCCGAGCGGATCGGCCAGCCGCTCGTCGCGCCGGGCGATCCGGTGCTGCGCCCGGTCGATCCAGCGACGCGCGCGGCGTTCTACGCGCGCGAAACGGTGCGCGCGGCGCAATATCTCGGCACGGTCGGCAATTGGGAAGACCAGACCGCGTTCGTCCGCCAGATCGCGCTCGATGCCAAGACCGACAGCGACCATGTCCTCGCGACCGAACTGTCGCGCACGCTCGGGCGGCCCGATCTCGGCGTGATGGTCGGGCGCAGCGCGCTGCAGAACGGGCTCAGCGAATATTCGACTGTCGGTTTCCCCAACGTCCGCGTGCCGGTGGCGAGCCAGGACGACTGGACGATGATCCACGCGATCGCGCGCCAGGAAAGCCAGTTCGACCGCGCCGCGATCAGCCATGCCGGCGCGCGCGGGCTGATGCAGCTGATGCCCGGCACCGCGCGCGATCAGGCTGGCAAGCTCGGCCTGGCAT
Organism: Sphingomonas sp. AAP5; assembly: GCF_004354345.1. Taxonomy (NCBI): domain Bacteria; kingdom Pseudomonadati; phylum Pseudomonadota; class Alphaproteobacteria; order Sphingomonadales; family Sphingomonadaceae; genus Sphingomonas; species Sphingomonas sp. AAP5. The sequence continues at coordinate 1,573,519 of NZ_CP037913.1, forward strand.
ACAATGCCGCGGCGCTGACGACCGATACCGACTATAACATCATGGTCGGATCAACCTATTTCCGGCACATCTACGACATCTACGGCAGCTATCCGCTCGCGGTCGCGGCGTACAATGCTGGCCCGGGCAACGTGAACAAATGGCTCCGCGCGAATGGCGACCCGCGCAGCGGCGGCGTCGACATGCTCGACTGGATCGAGGCGATCCCGATCTACGAGACGCGCAACTACGTCCAGCGCGTGCTCGAGAATGCCGTGGTGTACGATCTGATGAACCCCACGCGCTCGCGCTCGTCGGGGTCGAACCGGATCAGCTGGTATCTCGGCAAGCGCATTCCAGGCTGAGCGCGCAGGCTGGTCCGGCCGATCGCAAGCGTCTAGAATAGTGCGATGAATGACCTTGTTCCCACCGGCAACGTTGCGCTGCTGATTGATGCTGACAACGCCAGCCACACCGCGATAGACCCGGTCCTGACCGCGCTCGCAGATCTTGGCACCGTCAACATCCGGCGGATCTACGGCAATTGGAGCAAAGTCGCGCTCAAGGGTTGGAGCGAGGTCGCGCTGCGCTATGCACTCGATCCGCAACAGCAATTCGACCTGACCAGAGGCAAGAACGCGACCGACATGAAAATGACGATCGATGCGATGGACCTGCTGTTGACGGGGCGCGTCACGGGGTTCGGCATCATGTCGTCCGACAGCGATTTCATGCCGTTGGTGACACGCATCCGTCAGCAGGGGCTTCAAGTCTACGGCTTCGGTCGCGCCAACACGCCGGAGGGCTTTCGGCAAGCGTGCAACCGCTTCATCGATGTCGAAACGCTAGAGAAGACCGCCGCCGAGATGCCGATGCCGCTCCCGCCGGCGATCCTGTCGAAAGAGGGAAAGGAACCTGTCGACAGCGCGCTCGTACGCCTCCTGATCGATGCCTATGATGCGTCAAAGCGCGATGGGCAGGGCTTCGCTTCGCTGGGTGAGGTCGGACAGCGCGCGAGCAACCGCTCGAGCTTCGACACGCGAAACTATGGCTTTTCGCGGCTGTCTGATTTGGTCGAGGCGGTGCCCGGTTTCGTAGTCGAACGACGCGACGGCGGCGGCGTCCTCGTCAAGCGCGTCAAATAGCCGGCCGCCGGAACGATCGCGATGACCGACCGCCCCAATTACATCACCCCCGCGGGCTACGCCGTGCTCAGCGCCGAATATCGCCAGTTGCTCGGCGAGGAACGGCCCAAGCTCGTCGACGTCATCTCCTGGGCGGCGGGCAATGGCGATCGCTCGGAGAATGGCGACTATATCTACGGCCGCAAGCGGCTGCGCGAGATCGACCGGCGGCTCGGCTTCCTCGCGCGGCGGATGAAAACCGCCAAGGTGATCGACCCCGCCCAGCAGCCCGATCGCGCGCGAATCTGGTTCGGCGCGACCGTCACGATCGCCGATGACGACGATGTCGAGCGCGTGCTGACGCTGGTCGGCGACGACGAGACCGATGCCGCGGCGGGCAAGATCGGGTGGAACGCACCGATCGCGCGGGCGCTCCGCGGCGCGGCGGTCGGCGATCTGCGGCGCGTACTGCTGCCCGCGGGCGAGCGCGCGTATGAAGTGGTGGCGATCACCTACCCGGCAACCGAGCGTTTCATCCCCGGCGATTGACGCTGGGTGGTGCGCCGCACACGGTTGGGCGCTGACCATCAAAGGACCTTGCCGATGCCGCTCCCCCCTCTCTGGTCGCCCCGCTTGCTCAGCCTGCTGCGGATCATCGTCGGGCTCGGCTTCGTCCAGCATGGCTGCTCCAAATTCTTCGGCATCCCGCCCTTCCCCATGCCGCTCTATCCCTTGCTGACCGTGGCCGGCGTGCTCGAGCTCGGCGGGGGCGCGCTGATCCTGATCGGGCTGTTCACTCGGCCGGTAGCGTTCGTGCTGTCGGGCATGTCGGCCGCTGCCTATTTCATCGCGCATTTCCCCAAGAGCGTCTTTCCGGCCGCCAACGGTGGCGAAGCGGCGATGCTGTATTGCTTCGTCTTCCTGTATCTCGCCGCGGCCGGAGCCGGCCCGATCAGCTTGGATGCGCGCCGCTCTAAGATGTGAAGCACGGCGTGCGACGAATATTGCGCGCTGTGCGATCGATGGTCGTGCGTTGCGCGATCGACGCGGCTATAGCGCCGGTCCGGCGTGCGTCATTCCAGCGCGCCGTGTCGGGAGCAGTACAAGACAATGACGATGCAACGCGTGTTCGTGAGTGGGAAGGTTCAGCGGACGGGGTATCGCGATTGGGCAGTGCGCAAGGCGCAGGAACTGGGCCTTACCGGCTGGGTCCGCAATTTGAACGACGGGCGAGTCGAATTGCTCGTCGTCGGCGAGGATAGCGCGGTCATCGCGATGGCCGAGGCGTGCCGCCAGGGATCCGAACATTCGCGCGTCGACCATGTCGAGGCGCTTCCCGCCGACGAGCGCGCGCCAAAGGGCTTTACCAAGCGCTTCACCGCCTAGCGGCCTGCACCGAAACGGGGCCAATTTCGCAACTGCACTTAACCTATAGCAGTGTTATTCTAGGCGCATGAGCGATGCGCCGCCCCTCAATACCGCGCCGCTGCCGGTCCGGCTGCGGTCCGAGGATTATCTGCTGCTTCACCAAGCAGGAGCATTCGCCCCCTACACTCGCACCGAGTTGATCGACGGGGGGGTGTATTTCGTGAACGCACAGCATCGACCGCACGCGCTCGCCAAGATCGAATTGTATGATGCGATCCGCGCGGCGCTGCGGGCGATCGGCTCGCCGCTGCGCCCGCTGGTCGAAGCGAGCATCGCGCTGTCGGGGCACGACGTGCCAGAGCCCGACATCGTGCTGACGAGCGAGCCGCGCGGCGAGGGCTTCGTCCCGCTCCTATCGGTGCACCTCGTCATCGAAGTGTCCGACACGACGATGCGCAGCGACATCCGCCGCAAGGTCGCGAGCTATGCCCGCGCCGCGATGCCCGAATATTGGGTGGTCGATATCAAGGCGCGCACGATCCACCAGATGTGGTCGCCGATCGGCGAGCTCTATGCCGAACGCTGCGCGGTCGCGTTCGGCGATATCATCGCAGCGGCGACGATCGTGGGCTTGAGCGTCGATACGGCGAGCCTCTAGGGCCCGCCGCATCGACCGCGCTGATCAGCGCGTCAGCTTCTTGTAGGCCAGCCGCGTCGGGCGGTCGGCCGCATCGCCGAGGCGACGGCGCTTGTCTTCCTCGTACGATTCGAAATTGCCCTCGAACCATTCGACATGGCTGTCACCCTCGAACGCGAGGATGTGCGTCGCGAGGCGATCGAGGAAGAAGCGATCGTGGCTGATGACCACCGCGCAACCCGCGAAGCTCTCGAGCGCTTCCTCGAGCGCGCGCAGCGTCTCGACGTCGAGATCGTTGGTCGGCTCGTCGAGCAGGAGGACGTTGCCACCCTCCTTGAGCATCTTGGCGAGATGGACGCGGTTGCGCTCGCCGCCCGACAGCTGGCCGACCTTCTTCTGCTGGTCCTGGCCCTTGAAGTTGAACGCGCCGACATAGGCGCGCGTGCCGAGCTCCTGCTTGCCGAAGCGGAACACTTCGAGCTTGTCGGAGACTTCTTCCCACACCGTGTTCGACGGCGTCAGATCGTCGCGCGACTGGTCGACATAGCCGAGCTTGACGGTCTGGCCGACTTCGATCGAACCGCCATCGGGCTGTTCCTGGCCGGTGATCAGCTTGAACAGCGTCGACTTGCCCGCACCGTTCGGCCCGATCACGCCGACGATGCCGCCTGGTGGCAGCACGAAGTCGAGATTGTCGAACAGCAGCTTGTCGCCGTAAGCCTTGGTCAGGCCCTTGGCCTCGATCACCTTGCCACCGAGACGCTCGGGCAGCTGGATCAGGATCTGCGCCTTGCCGACGCTGCGGTTCTCCTGCTTCTCCATCAGCTCGTCGAACGCACGGATACGCGCCTTCGACTTGGTCTGGCGCGCCTTGGGGGTCTGGCGCATCCAGGCGAGCTCGTCCGAGATCGCCTTGGCCTTGCCCTGCTCCTCGCGATCCTCCTGCTCGAGCCGCTTGACCTTCTTCTCGAGGTAGCCCGAATAGTTGGACTCATAGGTGTAGTAACGCCCGCGATCGAGCTCGAGCACCCAGTTGACGACGTTATCGAGGAAGTAGCGATCGTGGGTGACGAGGATGACGTTGCCGACATAGTCGCGCAGGTAATTTTCGAGCCAGGCGACGCTTTCGGCGTCGAGATGGTTGGTCGGCTCGTCGAGCAGCAGGATGTTGGGCTTTTCGAGCAGCAGCTTGCACAACGCGACTCGACGCTTCTCACCGCCCGACAGGTTCGTGACCGAACTGTCGCCCGGCGGGCAACGCAGCGCTTCCATCGCGATTTCGAGCTGGTTGTCGAGGCTCCAGCCGTCGACCGCGTCGATCTTCTCCTGCAAATCGCCCATCTCGGCGAGCAATGCGTCGAAGTCGCAATCCTCGGGCGGATCGCCCATGATCGCGACGATCTCGTTATAGCGATCGACCATCCCGCCGATCGGGCCGGCGCCGGCACGCACGTTGCCGATCACGTCCTTGGTCTCGTCGAGCTTGGGCTCCTGCGGCAGATAGCCGACCTTGATGCCCTCGGCGGCCCAAGCTTCGCCGGTGAATTCGGGGTCGATCCCGCCCATGATCTTCATCAGCGTCGACTTGCCCGAGCCGTTCGGCCCGATGATCGCGATCTTCGCGTCGGGGAGGAACTGGAGCGAGATGTTGTTGAGCACCGGCTTGGGGGCGCCGGGGAAGGTCTTGGTCAGGCCCTTCATCACATAGCTGTACTGCACGGCCATCGGCTGCGGACTCCGGGGGTAAAGATGGTGGATTGTTGGCGTGGCAGATAGCGATGCGCGGGGGCGTTGGCAACGTGGGCGGGGTGCGGTAGCCTGTTGCGATGGAACGGATCGACATCTCGGATGATCGCCGCGTCGCGGATCTGGTCGAAGCGGTCGAGCGCGACGGCGCGGTCGAGATCGTGCGCGATGGCGTGGTGGTGGCGACCGTTGCGGCGCCACAGCCTTTGGCGGCCGCTGCCAAACCGCGAGGCTTCGACATGGAAGGGCTGAAGGCGTTGCGGGCCAAATATCCGGTGCGCATCGGAGACGCTGCGACTCTGATCCGCGAACTGCGCGACGCAGACGATTGTTGAAAGCGTGTTTCGACGCAAGCGCTGTGGTCGCGATGATCGTGAGCGACGTCGTATGGAACGCCATCTCGGACTGGCTCATCGCCACGAATCCAACATCGTTCTATAGCGATTTCTGTTGGGGTGAGGCGCAGTCGGCGTTGGGAAACCGCGTGCGACGCGGCGACTTTTCGGCAGACTATGCGCATGGCCTGATCGCAGACTTTCAGTCTTACGCCGCGCAATGGACGTTCATCCAGGTCAATAGCGCCGATATCGCCCACGCCACGGTTATGGTCTCGCAGTTTTCGCTCGGTTTGCGCCTTCCCGACGCGATTCACATTGCCACTTCCGGACGCCTCGGGCTTACACTCGTTTCGACCGACATCCGCCAAGTCCGCGCTGCCGCCTCGCTCGGTGTCGCCGCCATCAACCCCTTGCAAACAGACGGGACTCCTTCTTGACCAAGCTTCGCGCCCTCGCCCCTTGCCTGCTGCTCGCCTCGACCCTGCTCGCCAGTCCGGCGCTCGCCCAGCGCCCTGCCCCGCTGGTCGATCCCGCAGTCGCTGCGCTGCGCGACAAGGCGCTGAACGACGACATCGCCTATGACATCGTCGAGGGGCTCACCACCGAGGTCGGGCCCCGCCCCGACGGCTCGCCGCAGGAAGAGCGGGCGCGGCAATGGGCGGTGGCGAAGCTCAAGAGCCTCGGTTTCAAGAATGTGCGGATCGAACCGTATGAACTGCAGAATGTCTGGGTCCGCGGCGTCGAGACGGCGGAGGTGGTCGCGCCGTTCGCGCAGCCGCTGCGGCTGACCGCGCTCGGCAATTCGGGCGCGACGCCCGCCGAGGGGCTGACGCTCCCGGTCGCCTTCTTCCCCTCGCTCGCAGACCTCCGCGCGGCGCCCGATGGGAGTCTTAAGGGCAAGATCGCCTTCGTCTCGAACGCGATGCAGGCCAATCAGGACGGATCGGCCTATGGCCCCGAAGGCCAGGCGCGTCGCGCCGGCCCGAGCATCGCTGCGCAGAAGGGCGCAAGCGCGATCGTGATCCGCTCGATCGGTTCGGACCACGGTCGCGGGCCACACGCCGGCGTGACCAATTTCGCGCCGGGCGTCGCTCCGATCCCGGCTGCCGCGCTCTCGGTCGCCGATGCGGCCAACCTCGAGCGGATGATCAAGCGCGGCAAGCCCGTCACGCTCCACCTCACCCTCACGCCGACCTTCGTGCCGACCCGCATGTCGGGCAATGTCGTCGCCGAAGTCCCCGGCACCGATCCCAAGGCAGGCACGATCCTGATCGGCGGGCATCTCGACAGCTGGGATCTGGGCACCGGCGCGATCGATGACGCCTCGGGGGTCGCGATCACCACCGCCGCCGCAAAGCGACTGATGGACAGCGGTCGCCATCGCCGCACGATTCGCGTCGTCTGGTTCGGCGACGAGGAGACCGGCGGCTTCGGCGGCTTCGCCTATGCCAAGGCACATGCCGGCGAGACGCACGCACTGGCGGCCGAATCCGACTTCGGCGCCGACCGCGTCTGGCGATTCGAAACCAACCTCCCCGCGACCGCCAAAGCCGTCGGCGATCGCCTCGCCGCCGCGCTCGCGCCGCTCGGAATCGTTCGCGGCAGCGGAATCGGGGGCGACGGGACCGATGTCGGCCCGACTCTGGCGACCGGCGTCGCCGCGATCGACCTCAACCAGGACGGCACGCGCTATTTCGATTACCACCACACGCCAGAGGACACGCTCGAGCGGATCGATCCGCAACAATTGCGTCAGAATGTAGCGGCTTGGGCGACAATGCTCGCGATCGTCGCCGATGCGCCCGAGGCAATCGGCCCGGTTACGCCGAAGAAATAGCCCGCGCTCGCTTCGTCGCAAATATGGCCGAAAGGTGGCAGAAGCGCCCGTCTATGGCCGATTTGCGATTGACGCACCGCAGCGGGGCGCTATGCCTCCGATCTTCGCGGGCGGCATAGGGCCGACTGCGAAGCGCTAATTTGCTTGGGAGCAATTGCATGAAGAAGATCGCCCTTGTTCTCGTCGCCGCCGGCCTGGTCTCGCTCGCCGCTTGCAACAAGAACCCTGAAGCTGCTGCAATCGAAAACAATGCTGACGTCATCGCCGACGGCATCGACAACAACGCGTCGATGATCGACGACATGGCTTCGAACACCTCGAACGCGGTTGCTTCGGACGTCCTGGCGAACAAGGCCGACGAACTGCATGACGCTGCCGACAACGTCCGTGACGCGGGCGAAGCCAAGGCCGACAACGTCGCCAAGGCTGCCAACTAAGATCACTGGGCTTCGGCCCGGATCTGAAGATTTGGGGCGCCTTCCTAGCGGAAGGCGCCCTTTTTCGTGCCCGCTGCGTCAAGCTGCGCGAGGACCATGTCGAGCGCCGCCAAGCGTAACGCGATCTCGCGACGATACGAGGTGCCAGCGGGCGCCAGGCTGAGCGCCCGCGCCCAATAGCGACGCGCGGTGCGATAATCCCTGGCCTGCGCGTAAGCGAGCCCTTCGAAAAATGCTGGTGCGGGATGGTCTGGCGCGAGCCGGGTCGCCTGCTCGAACGCGAGCCGCGCCGCGGGGGACATCGCGGCGTCGTGCTGCGCCATCGCAGTCCCCAGCCCGGTCCACAACGTCAGGCTGCGCGGATAATGGTTGAGGCCGAGCAGGATGACATTGACGCCGCTACGCCGGCTGCCCGCGCGCATCAGCGCATCCGACGCGATCAGATATGCGCCGTCGCCGGTAAAGCGACCGAGCATCGCGTCGCGCAGCTCGACCATTTCCGGGGCGACCGCCACGGGGATCGCATCCGACACCGCCAGATGTTCGCCAAGCCCGGCGCGTTGCTGAAGCGCATATCCGGCAGCCCCGAGCATAAAGGCAGCGCCGACCAGCGTCCACAGCGAGCGCGACACGCCGCTGGCCCATAAGGCTGCGGCGGCCACGACGCCGATCAGCGCCAAACCGATCCAGCCACTCATTGCGTCTGCTTTGCGTTCATCAGGCTGCTGTACGGGATTTGCGCGCGACGTCTAAGCACAAGTGTTGGGTCTAAGCACAAGCGCGGGCGCGCCGCCGCTTCACGGGCGCTACACCCACGGGTCAGTGGCCAGAACGTATCGGCTGGATCAGATCCCAGCGGTTTCCGCACAGATCCTCGAAGACCGCGACAATACCGTACGGCTCGTGTCGCGGCGGCTCGACGAACCGGACGCCGCGCTGCGTATAGGCATGATGGTCGCGGGCAAAATCATCGGTCTCAAGAAACAGGAACACGCGTCCGCCGCTCTGATTGCCGACCGCGCTGACTTGTGCCTCGCCAACGGCTCGCGCCAGCAGCAGCCCGTTTGCACTACCCGGCGGCGCAACGACGACCCAGCGCTTCTGATCGCCGAGCGCAGTATCCTCGCGAAGCTCGAACCCGAGCGCATCGACGAAGAAGGCAATGGCGAGATCATAATCCGCAACGAGTAGAGAGGTCAGGGCGAGACGCTGTGGCATCCGGCCCTTCTGACCGATAACGCCCGTCGCGCCAATGCCAGACCGCCCCTCAGCGGACGCCCGAGGGCGTCCGCGTGGGCGGCCTTCAAGCGCGGCCGATCAGACGCTGTGCGATCGTGTCGGCGACGTCGGAGATCGGCGCGCCGGTGCGCTCGGCCTCGTCCCACACCTGGACCAGCCGGTCGGGAATGCGAGCGATACGCGTCTCGACTTCGGCCTGATCGCCGTGGCCGAGATACTCGAGCGCGACGTTGATGATGCCGCCGGCGTTGATGACGTAATCGGGCGCGTACAGGATGCCGCGCGCCTGGAGGGCCGCACCCTCGGCCTTGGTCTCGAGCTGGTTGTTCGCGCCGCCTGCGACGATCGTGGTGCGAAGCGCAGCGATCGATGCCGGAGTCAGGATCGCGCCGAGCGCGTTGGGGCTGACGATGTCGGCCTCGACGCCGAGAATCTCGTCGGCACCAGCGGTCTGCGCGCCGAGCTCTTCGGCGAGCGCCTTCGCGCGGTCGGCATTGACGTCGGCGAGCGTGAGCACCGCGCCGTCCTTGGCGAGCAAGCGGGCGAGCCCGCCGCCGACGCTGCCGACGCCCTGGATCGCGACGCGCACGCCCTTCATGTCGTTGGCACCAAGCCCGCGCTGTGCGGCTGCCTTGACGCCGAGATAGACGCCCATTGCGGTGTACGGCCCGGGATCGCCGCCCGCGCTGCCGGCTGCGACGGGAAGGCCAGAGACATGCTTGGTCATCGTCGCGATCGTCTTCATGCTCGCCTCGGACATGCCGACGTCTTCGGCGGTCACATAGCGCCCACCGAGCGATTCGACCGCGCGGCCGAACGCCTCGAGCTGTGCATGGCTGATGCTGTCACCAGGGTTCGCCGCGAGCACGACGCCCTTGCCGCCGCCCATCGGGAGATCGGCCATGGCGTTCTTGAAGCTCATCCCGCGCGACAAGCGCAGCGCATCGGTGATCGCACGGTCGCTATCGGCATAGTGCCAGAAGCGCACGCCGCCAGCCGCCGGCCCGAGCTTGGTCGAATGAACCGCAATGACCGCGCGAAGCCCCGAAGCGGGATCGGTGAAGAGGTGCACGCCCTCATGATCATCAAAATCGGGGAAGCCCCAGCCGGTGGTCACGGACAAATTCCTGGCTGTTGAAAGAAGTGGGGCGACCGACGGGACTTGAACCCGCAACATCCGGCATCACAAGCCGACGCTCTAACCAATTGAACTACGATCGCCGCAGAGGAAGCGCCCCTAGCGGGGTCGAGGGGCCAGCGTCAAGAATGGATCGTTCAGAATTTACCGTCAATCGACAGCCGATGCCCCGACGGGCTCGGTTGAAAGCCGCTCAGCTCGAGTTTCTGCGCCGCGCTTGAGTCGCTTGGCTTGACCGTGAGGTCCGCGCGGAACCGCCCGTTCAGCCACAGCCGCAGCGCGATCTGCTCGGTCCCCGCCTGGCTCGCGAGCGGCAGCAGCAAAGCACCTGCGTCGCAGCGCGCGGTGCCGGCGAGCCCCTGCCCCAAGCTGATTCCGGCGATGTCCGCGCCAAGCGTCGCCTTGACGCGCCCCTCAGCACTCTCGCACGTGCCGTTGACGAAATGGACGGTGACGGCGTCGAGATCGATCCCACTGACCGGCAGCGGCGCGAACACCGCACCGGCGGGCACGCTCGCGGTCATGTCGTCGAGCCCGACGCCGTGCCGCGAAACGCTGATCGCGCCGTGGATCGCGCGAGTCGCGTCCGCACCCGTCGCCGGACTCGCGAGATCGACGCGCGCCCGGCCGGCGAGCAACGCCCAGGGCGACAGCGATGCGCTGAGATCGCCGAGCGCGATGCTGCCGACCTGCGCCTCGCGGAGATGCCCGAACCACACGCTGCCGCTCGCCTCGCGCGCGGCGACTCGGCTTTGCTCGAGCTCGAACGCCCCGAGCACGAAGCGCAGCGGCAGCAGCACGAGCAGCGCGACGACGAACACCGCGCCGAACAGCGCGACGGGGCCGGTCTTCAATCGAAAGCGCGTCATTGGCCCTTCGCCTTCAACGTCAGTTGCACCGACACGGTACGGTCGGCGCCAGCAGTGGTGGCGAGCCGGTCGACGAGAATCCCCGCCGCCTCGAGTTCGGCAATCCAGGCGACCAGCGCGCCGGGTCGCGCCGAGCCGATCGCGATCTCGACTCGGTCGCTGCCCTGCGGCGTGACGCTCGCCAGCGCGAAGCCGGCATCGTTGGCGCGCGCGCGAATCACCGATTCGAGCGGAGCATCGAGCGGAGCGACGCGCAGCGTCTGTGCCGCCTTGACCGCATCGACGCGCACTTGCGTCTCGCCGAGCGCGATCACCGCATCGGCATGCCGCGCCTTAGCCGACTCGAGCGCATCGCCGAGCGGCACGACGAGGAAATAGCACAGCACCAGCAGCGTGAGCACCGCGCCGGTGAGCACGAGATATTGCTCGCGCTGCGTGCGCGCGCGAAACCAGAGGAGCAGGCGCTCGGTCATCGTGGCTTCACCGTCAGATCCCCCAAGAGGCGGCCGTTCACCGACTGGAACTGGCCTTGCGGCGTCGCGTCGAAGCCGCTCGCGCCGAGCCGGCGCTGCAGGTCGAGGATCTGGCCTTCGTTCTGGACGCCGACGCCGACGCGCAGCGTGCCGTTGGGATCGAAGGCGAGCGTGTGCGCTTCGCTTCCCGGCGTCGCGCGGATCGCTGCGAACACCGCCGCCGTGGTCCGGGTGAAGCCCAGCCCGCCGCCGCGCAGCCGGTCGAGCCGCGCGGTCAACTGGCGATCGGCGTCGCTCACCGCCTCGCCGCGCGCAAGCCCGGTCCGCGCGAGCAGTTCGGTGCGGCGTTCGAGATCATCCGCAGCGGTCGAATATTTGAACAGCTGGACGATCGTGATGAGCAGCGTCACGCCGAGGATCGCCGCACTCAGCCAGCCGAGTCGGCGGACCAGCGCCCAATCGACCGCGCGGCGCGTCTTGCGCGCAAACGCGCCCTGGCGAAGATCGAGCGACGGCGCCGCCACCGCCGCAACGATCGCGGTCTCGAGCGCATCGCGCGACAGGACCACCGGCGCGACGCCGCCCGTGACAAGCTCGGTCAGCCGAGCTTCATCGGCGAACCCGCTCGTGACGCCGCGCACTACGCCCTCGCCGCCGAGATCGGCGCGAAGATAGCCCGTCTCGGGCCGTGGCAGCAGCAGCGGCGCGGGCAAGATCGCATCGGGATCGACGCCGTTCTCGGCCAGCAGTTCGAGCCATGCGCGCATCTGCAGCGCGCCAACGACGCCGATCGGCCGCTCGACGACCTCCCCCTCACGCCCGACCGCGACGTGCAGATCGCCGATCGCGCCAGCGCTTGCATCCGCCGCAAGCATGCGTGCGGCAGTGACCGACTGGGCAAGCGAGCGATCGGGCAGTTCGGCCCAATGCAGCGTCACCGCGTCAGCCGGCGCGACAGCGACACACGCCAGCGTCGTATCGGCGGCGAGCAGCGGAAAGCCCTCGCCGCGCGCCGCGACGGTGTCGCCCGCGATGCGCAGCCAGCGCCACGGCAGATCGGGGGCGGGCAAGAAGAGGACGAGCGTTTCTGTCATGATGGCTCGCCCCATTGCCGCGATACGAGCCGCGCGGGAAGCGCCGTCGCGTCGATCAGTCCGGTTTGTTCAAGCGTGGCCCCGCCGAGCGCGACGCGCACTTTGAGCGAGAACCATGTCGTCTTTACGTCGGTCTGCGACGGCGCATCGTCGCCGGTGCTGCTGCGCACCGCACTTTGCGCCCAGAAGGCCGTCGTCGTCGCGAAGCCCAAAGGCGGACGCTGGAGCAGCACTTGCCGCACCGCCTCGGGCGAAAGGCCGATCCGCAGCATCGCGATCAGCGGCGCCTGCTCCGGCAGCAGAGTGTTGACGTTGATCCGCGACAGCCCGGCGACGGGCAAGGTGCACAGCCACGGCCGGAGCTTGTCGTAATCGCTGCGCGTCACGCCGCGCACCGCGCGCAACTCGCTCGGATCGGTCATCAGTGTGTTCGCGGTGCGATAGGGCTGCGCGCCACCACGATAGTCGCGGTCCTCGGCGCCGCCGGTGATCGGCGAATCGTCGCTGTCGATCCAGTCGGCGGTGGCAGCGGCGATCGCCTCGGGCGATGCCGCTGCGGGATCGACCAGACGAATCAGTCGCGCAAACTGGAGTTGCGCTGGCGTGTAGGCGAAATAGCTGCCGCTTTTCGCGGGCGTCTCGGTGACGAGGCTGTTGAGGTTGAAGCAATTGCCGCCATCGACGACCGTTGCCGTCGCGGTGCCGTTCGGGATCGGCAGCGGGTACGGCGTGCCGCTCCAGCCGCCCTGCAGCGTCACCTTGTCGGGGCTCTTGCGCAGCAACTCGCTGACCCTGACGACCGCGAGCGTCTCGGCCGCGAACGAATAGGCGCGCGCCTGGTCGAGCGCGACGGCGTTGCCGCCGAGCCGCGTGGCGAGTCGCAAACGCTCGAGCGCGGTCCCGGCAAGCACCGCGATCACCGCGACGAGCAGCAACACCGTGAGCAGCGCGGCGCCGCGCTCGGAGGATTTGCGCTCAACCGACGCGGTCATCGACGCGCCTCCCATAGCCGGTGCCGACGAGGAAGAGCTGGCGCGTCGCGATCCCGCTGTCGCGCACCACGCGCAGTTCGAGCGCGTCGGGCAGCGGCGATTGCGGGCTGCCGCTCCAGCGGTCGCTCCACGCGCCCTTGATGCGGTAGCGCAGCGCGACCTGGCGGACGTGCGCCAGCAGCGGCGTCGGCGGGAGCGGCGGCGCACCGTCGAGCATCGGATATGCGGTCCGAACCAGCGCGCCGTCGACCACGCCATAGTCGACCTTCTGCACGCTCGCGCGCGGCGTGCCGTCGAGATTGCTCCAGCCGCTGCGCACCAGCCGCAGCATCGGCGCTGCCGCCGCGCCCGCTTCGCCGGTGAAAGGCGCGAGGACGCGGCCATCCTCGCCGCGCGTCGGGCGCGGCGTCGCTTGCGCCAGATCGGCAGTAAGGATTGCGCCGAGCCGGTTCATCGCCGAGACGTCGTCGAGTTTCACGCCCGTCGCGGTCTGCGCGCGGACCGAGAACGACAACAGCGCCACCCCCGCCGCCGCGAGCAAGCCGAAGATCAGCAGCGAGATCATCACCTCGACCAGCGTGAAGCCGGCATCGTCGGTCGCGGGCGTCATGGCGCGCGCGTCCCGTCGCGCACCACGGTCAGATGCCCAGCCTGCCGCCCCGCCGGATCGCGCACGGTGACGTCGATCCGCAGCACGCGAATGTCGCCGGTCGGCTGGACGCTGCGAGTCCAGCTCCACGCGCGCCCGCCATTGCTCTCGACACCGCTCGCCGCGCCGATCGTCGGAGGCTTGGCGTCGGTCATCGCCTCGATCGCGACGTTGCGTGCGACCGTCTGTGCGAGCAGCGTCGTGTCGAGCGTCGAGGCGCCGCGGATCGTTGCGCCCTCGAGCCGGATCAGCGCGAGCGCCGCAAGGCTGAACACCGCGAGCGCGACCATCATCTCGATCAGCGTGAAGCCGCGGGGCTTAGCCACCGACGCGGACCTTGCCGTCATTGCCGACATGGACGACGACACTCTGCCCGCTGCGCTCGAGCGTCACGTCGAGCGGGCGATCGGTCCCGCCGGTCGAATCGAACAGGATGCGGTCGCGTGTTCCATCGCCGCTCGGCAGCGCGTGCGTGCCCTTGCCCCACTGCGTAACGCGCAGCGGCTTCTCGGCCATCGCGACCCACGCGCCGTCGACGCGCTCGTCGAACCCGTAGCCGCCATGCGACACCCACACGCTGATCGGCTTGGCGCCGACCACGGCAAGATCGCGCGCGGCGCTGGTCCGCGTCGCGAAGCGCGCAGCCTCGTCGGCGAGACGACCGCGCGGATCGGGCAGCGCGAACACGACGGCCGCGCTGGCGAGACCGATGATCGTGACGACGACCATCAGCTCGATCAGCGTGAAGCCGCGCTCGCCCTTCCGGCGATTACTGCCAGCTGCCGATATCGGCATTGACGCCCTCGCCGCCTTCCTTCTTGTCCGCGCCGAGCGTCCAGACATCGGCCTCGCCATGTGCGCCGGGCGCCGCATAGAGATACGGCTTGCCCCACGGATCGAGCGGCAGCTTCTTGATATAGCCGCCGCGCTGATATTTCGACGCATCGGCATCGGCCGGTGCCGAGACCAGCGCCTGCAGGCCATCGGTGGTCGAGGGGTACGAATCGTTCTGCAGCTTGTAGAGATCGAGCGCGCCCTCGATCGTCGAGATGTCGGCCTTGGCCTTGACGATCTTGCCTTTGTCGCCGAGCGGCAGGACGTTGTAGGTGACGATCGCGGCAAGCAGGCCGATGATGACGATCACCACCATCAGCTCGATCAGCGTAAAACCCGACTCCCCGTCATCCCCGCGAACGCGGGGATCCCGCCTCTGCTGGGCGGGGAAATCAGCGGGATTCCCGCTTGCGCGGGAATGACGGATGGGGGGCATTGCGAACCTCGTCATGTTATTGGCCTGCCAGGGTGTTGAGCTGCAGGATCGGCAGCAGGATCGATAGCACGATCGTCGCGACGACACCCCCCATCACGACGATGATGATCGGCTCGAGCAGCGACAGCGCGGTCGTGGTGAAACGGTCGAACTCGCGCTCGAGATACTCCGCCGCGCGCTCGAGCATGTCGTCGAGCTGGCCCGCCGTTTCCCCCGACGCAGCCAGATACGTCAGCAGCGGCGGAAAGACGCCCGCGCGGCGCATCGCCGCCGACAGGCTGCCACCGCCGCGGATCGATTCGATGATCTCGTCAGATGCTTGTTTGAGGCGGAGGTTGTGGATCGTGCTGCCGGTCAGCGTCAGCCCTTCGAGCAGCGGCAAGCGACTGGCGACCATAGTCGCAAGCGTGCGCGCCATCCGCGCGGCGTGGAGATCACGGAACAGGCGGCCGAGGATCGGCAGCTTGAGGATCCAGCTGTCGAAGCCGAGCTTGATCCGCGGGTTCTTGAGCGCGCGCCACGATCCGAAGCCGGTAAGCAGGATGACGAGCAGGATCGCCCACCAATAGCCGACCATGAAGTTCGACAGCCCCATCACGACGCGCGTCAGGAACGGGAGCTGCTGCCCGACGGTGTCGAACTGCTCGACCACCTGCGGGACGACGAACACCATCAGCGCGGTGACGACCGCCATTGCCACCACCGCGAGCACCGCGGGGTAAGCGAGCGTGGTGATGATCTTGCCGTTGATCTCGGCCTGGCGTTCGAGCAGCACCGAGAGGCGTTCGAGGATCACCGGGAGCGAGCCCGAGCTCTCGCCCGCCGACACCATCGCGCGGTAGAGCGAGGGGAAACTCTTGCCCTCGCGCGCCATCGCCTCGTGCAGGCGACGGCCCTCGACCACGCCGGCATGGACCGATTCGACGATCGCGCGGACATGCGGCTGCTCGGTCTGGCGTGAGATCGTCCGCAGCGATTCCTCGAGCGGCGAGACGCGGTTGAGCGTGGCGAGCTGGCGGGTGAAGAGCGTGAGCTGCTTGGTGCTCATCTTCTTGGAACCCAGCCGCAGGTCGGAGAGGAGCGGCTTGCCCTTGGGGGAGCGCCCGGAGCCGGGTTCGACCTTGACGACGTAGAGCCGCCGCCGGTCGAGCAATACGCGCGCCGCGTCGAGCGACGGCGCAGCGATCGCCCCGCGCGCCTCGCGGCCCTTCGTGTCGATCGCGAGGTAATCGAAGTCAGGCATGTGTCATACCGTCGCCCCGGCGCAGGCCGGGGCCGCTGCGTTCTGGAGTGCCGTCGCGCCCTACAACGCAGCGGCCCCGGCCTGCGCCGGGGCGACGATTGCGGTCACGCATCCCCCACCTCCGGCACCACCATCGGCGCCTCGGCATCAGCCATGTCGCGCCTGGAAACGCGCACCGCTTCCTCAGGCGTCGTCACCCCGTCGCGCACCAACTGCCGCGCCGCCGAACCCAAGGTCGGCGCATGCAGGAACGCATGCCGCGCGATCAGCGCTTCGTCGCCGCCATCGTTGATCAGCCGTCGCACCGTCTCGTCGATGCGGATCGCCTCATAGACGCCGACGCGGCCCTTATAGCCCGTCCCCTGGCATTGCTCGCACCCGACCGCCTGATAGACGATCGCCCCCGGCTCGAAGCCGAGCAGCGCCGCGACCGATGCATCCGCCGCCACCGGCCGCCGGCACACCTCGCACAAACGCCGCACCAAGCGCTGCGCGATCACCGCCCGCAGCGTCGATGCCAGCAGGAACGGCTCGACCTTCATGTCGCGCATCCGCGTGATCGCGCCGACCGCGTCGTTGGTGTGGACGGTCGACAGCACCAGATGCCCGGTCAGCGACGCCTGCACCGCGATCTCGGCGGTCTCGCGGTCGCGGATTTCGCCGACCATCACGACGTCGGGATCCTGCCGCAGGATCGCGCGCAGCCCCGCGGCGAAGGTCAGCCCGACCTTGGCGTTGACCTGCGTCTGGCCGACGCCCTCCATCGCATATTCGACCGGATCCTCGACCGTCAGGATATTGCGGCTGCCATCGTTGAGCAGCCGCATCGAGGCGTAGAGCGTCGTCGTCTTGCCCGAACCGGTCGGCCCGGTGACGAGGATGATCCCGTTGGGCTCGGTGACCGCGTCCTTGAGCAACTGGTTGATGGCCGCGGTCATGCCGAGCACGTCGAGCGTGATCCCGGCATTTTCCTTGTCGAGGATACGCAGCACGACGCGCTCGCCCGCGCGGCTCGGCAGCGTCGAGACGCGGACGTCGAGCAATTTGCCGCCGAGCGTCAGGCCGATGCGGCCGTCCTGCGGCACGCGTCGCTCGGCGATGTCGAGCCGTGCCATCACCTTGACGCGGCTGACCACGACGGGGGCGACGTGCGGCGGCATGCGCAGCGTCTCGCGCAGCACGCCGTCGATGCGCATGCGGACGACGAGGCCGGTCTCGTACGGCTCGATATGGATGTCCGACACGCCGTTGCGCGCGGCGTCGGCGATGATGCCGTTGATCAGCCGGATCGCGGGGGCATCGTCGGCGGTGTCGAGCAGATCGTCAGCGGTGGGAAGATGATCGGCGAGCAGGTCGAGTTCGTCGCCGAGGCCGAGCGTGCCGGCGGCCATCGCGGCGGCCTGGCCGTCCATCGCATAGGCCTCGGACAGCAGGCGATCGAATTCGGTCGCGACGACGAAGGTCACGTCGAAGGCGCGCGCGAGGTGGCGGCGCAGTTCGAGCAGAACCTTGGGGTCGGAGCCTTCGCGCATGGCGATGGTCAGGTGTTCGTGCGTCGGGTCGAGGACGACGCCGAAGCGGCGCGCGAAGGCGTAGGGGATGGTTGCCGCTGCCACGCTTGTCAGCGCCAGAAGATCGATCTCGGCCATCCTAACGCGCTTTCCCGGCGCAGGCCGGGGCCCAGTCGCGGAGGTCAGGCGCATCGCGCGCAGCGTCCGAACACTCAGCCGCCCGCCCCTGGGCCCCGGCCTGCGCCGGGGAAGCGCAGAAGGAGAAAGCGGGACCGCGCATCGCCATCACCGGTCCCGCTTCGTGCGGATCACCGTGCTCGAGCTCCGCTGCACCGGCACCATGATCCGCGGATCCTCGATATTCCCCGGCACCGGCGCGCTCGGGATCGGTGGCGCCGCGCCCATATAATCGCGCACCAGCTGGTCGATCGACGGCTCGTCATTGGGCATCGCCAGCCCCTGCTGGAGCCGGAGATAGCCATAACGCTGCTCGGTCAGCTTGCGGCTGTCATCGGCGGTACGCAGAATCGTCGGGCGGATGAAGATCATCAAATTGGTCTTGGTCCGCGACTTGGCCTTCGAGCGGAACAGGTTCCCCAGCCCCGGAATATCGCCGAGCAACGGGATCTTCTCGATCGTCCGCCGCTCGTTATCGTCGAGCAAGCCGCTGATCACCGCAATGTCGCCGTCGTCGACGGTGCGGACGGTCTCGACCTCGCGCTTGTTGAGGATCAGGTCGCTGTTGCTGCTCGACACCGGCCCGGCGATCGAGCTGACCTCGAGCCGCAGGTTGAGCTTCACCGTTCCGCTCGAATTAACCTGTGGCCGCACCGTCAACTCGATCCCGACATTCTCACGCTGCGTCGTCTGGAAGGCATTGTCGAAATTGGTCGACAGCGCCTTGCCCGTGGTGATCGGGATTTCCTGCCCGACCAGGCTGTGTGCTTCCTGATTATCGAGCATCACCAGATGCGGCACCTGGAGAAGGTTCGAGGTCGTGTCGCTCTTCACCGCGTTGATGATCGAGCCGAAGACGGTGTCGCCGATCTTGCCCGCCCAGCCGCCAAAGCCGCCGCTCGCGCCGAGCACCGAGCTGATCGCGCTTTGCGTCAGCGAATCGCTCGACGAGCTGCCGGTGCTCGTCGTGACGGTCGCGCCGTTGATCGTCGTCGTCGTCGTCGCGAGCTGCCGCGCGCCGATCGCGCCGGCGATGGTGAGCAGGCTCGGCGCCGAGTTCTGGAAGCTCGACGCGGCGAACGCGCCGCCCTTCAAGTTCGCGATCGCGAATTGCGCGCCGAGCGAGCTCGCCGTCTGGTCCGACACTTCGGCGACGATCGCCTCGACCAGCACTTGCTCGCGCCGCGTATCGAGCTGTCGGACGACGTCGGCGAGCTGACGCTGGACTTCGGCGGGCGCGGCAATGACGATCGCGTTCGCCCCGACGAAACGCGTCACGACCGAGGCGGTTCGGCCGCCCGAAGTGATCGCAGTCTGGGTTGGTGCGTTGCCGGTATTTCCTGTGTCCTGCTGCTGGACCGCAGGCGTGTTCGCGGGGCGCGAGCTGGGATTGTTGCCGTTGCTGCCGCCCGACTGGCTGTTGTTCCCGAAGTTCGACGCCGACAATTGCTGGTTGGTGATCGGCGATGGCGTCTGCCCGACGAGCTGCTGGAGCACCGGCAGCAATTGCTCGGCATCGGCGTTTTCGAGGAAGATCACCTTGATCTCGGTGCCGTTCTTGGCGCGCCGATCGAGATCCTCGGCAACCGCAGCGAGCCGCGCGACCGAGGTAGCATCGCCGCGAATCGCGACCGAGTTCGAGCTGTTGACCGCAACGACACTGACCGACGTCGCGGCGCCCGCGGGCGCTGCCCCCCCGGCACCGCCTGCGCTCTGCCCGGCGAGCGCCTGCAACGCGGTCGCGATCTCGCGCGCGCCGGCGTTCTTAAGCGCGATGATCCGCGTCGAGGCGGTGTCGGTGTCGATCCGGCGCAGCACTTCGCGCACGCGTCGCACATTGTCGGCAAAGTCGACGATGACGAGGCTGTTGCCGCCGCGATTGGCGGTGACCGAGCCTTGCGGCGAGATCAGCCCGCGCACCGTGTCGACCGCCGATTGCGCATCGATCGAGCGCAGCCGGACGATTTCGGTGATGTAGCTGTTGCTCGTCGCGCCGCGCGAGCCGATGCGGCTCGGCTGCGACGCGGCGTTATCGGTCGGCTGGATGCGGAACGCGCCATTGGTCGTCGGCACCGCGACGAGCCCGTTGGCACGCAGCGTCGAGAGGAAGATCTCGAAATATTGCGACTTGCTCACCGGGTGATCGGTGACGACGGTCACCTTGCCCTGCACTCGCGCGTCGATGATGAAGGTCCGCCCCGTCACGCGGGCGGCATCGGCGATGAACGCGCGAATATCCGCATCGCGGACATTCATGGTCTGTTGCGCATGCGCCGCCGTGACAAGCGTGATCGCGAGGATAGGCGCCAGGATTCGTTTCTTCATTGCCCCGCAATCGTGATGACGAGTGGTACAGTGTCTGCGCCACGCTCGACCGTAAAGCCTAGCGTGCCGCCCTTTGCATATTGCGCGCCGAGACGCTCGATGTCTGCAGCGCCGCCGACGGGCTTGCCCGCGATCTGCGTTATGACGTCACCGTCGCGCAACCCTGCCGCGCGGAAGCCAGCGCCGTCGCCTTGCTGCCGCACCGTCAACCCCGTCACGCGGCCGCCGTCGATCCGCGGGATGAAGCCGACATCGCGCCGCAACTGCGCAAAGCTGACGCCTTGCGGTCCGACCGCGGCAGGCGGTGGCGCGGTGATGACTGCGGGTGCGCTGCCGCCGATCAGCGGTGGCCCGTTCGGCATCGCGGGCGCGACCGGCGCTTGCTCGGTCTGCGGCAGATAGAGATCCTCAGAGACGCCGCCGCGATCGATCGTGACGTGGTCGAACGCAACCGCCTTCAGCCGCACGCCGGGCATGATCTCCTGCCCCACGCCGATGCTTTGCTGGACGCCGTCGGGGCCAGCGATGATCGCCGAGCCACCGCCCTGCGCTTCGTCGATCCGCACGCCGAACAGCGAGAGCTGGAGCGTGGTGACG
This sequence comes from Sphingomonas sp. AAP5, assembly GCF_004354345.1. Classification (NCBI taxonomy): domain Bacteria; kingdom Pseudomonadati; phylum Pseudomonadota; class Alphaproteobacteria; order Sphingomonadales; family Sphingomonadaceae; genus Sphingomonas; species Sphingomonas sp. AAP5. The sequence continues at coordinate 1,594,562 of NZ_CP037913.1, forward strand.
ACCGACGGCCCCGCGACATCGCCGCCGCTCGCGCGGTAGAACGGATCGAAGCCGCGCAGGATCGCCTCGGGGGAACCGGGCACGCCGCCTTGCTCGGGGCGCCAGATCCCGACCGGGCCGACCGGCGTCAGCACCGCCCAGACGAGCCGCGCGCTTTGCACGGCAAGCCCCGCGATCAGCGCCAGCTCGAGCGCGGAATAGACCGTGGTAACCGGAAACCGTCGCAGAAAGGCCCGCGCCCGCGCATCCAAAACCAAGCGCATGTGGAACCCATCCCCGATCGCGACGCCATATTACAGCCCGTGTTACCGTTCCGCGGTGCCGCTGTGAACCTTGTACGTGGCGCCCCCCGCATCGGACGCGCTGCCAGCACCTGGAAAATGCGCGAAGTCTTTGGCAAAGTGTGTCGCGTGACCGATGCTCCTGCCTTCCCAGCCGCCCCCAGCTTCGGTTCGGGTCTCAATGCAGCGGCAATGGTCGCACATCTCGCCGCTCTGCCGGGGGTCCAGCGTGTTCCGTCTCCCAAACTGACGTTGTTCGTGTGCCGCAAGTTCCTCGATGCCGAAACCTGCGCGCAGGTGCGCGACGCGGTCGACGCGACGCGGCGCCCTTCGACGGTCGCGGACTTCAACGGCGACCGCGCGTTTCGCACGAGCGAGACCGGCGATCTCGACTCGCTCGCCCCGCTCACGCAGTGGCTCGACGCGCGGATCAGCGCGTTCACCGGGCTCGACCCGGCGCACGGCGAACCGATCCAGGGTCAGCGCTACGCGGTTGGCCAGGAGTTCAAGCCGCACACCGATTATTTCGAACCGGGCGGCGTGGATTTCGATCGCCATTGTCGTAGCGCGGGCAACCGCACCTGGACCGTGATGCTCTATCTCAACGAACCCGAAGCGGGCGGCGCGACGCGGTTCAAGGCGATCAACAAGATCATCCAGCCCGAGACGGGCAAGCTGCTCGCCTGGAACAACCGGCAGGCCGATGGCACGCTCAACCCGGCCACGCTCCACCACGGCATGAAAGTCCGCGCGGGGACCAAATACGTCATCACCAAATGGTTTCGCGAACGCGCCTGGCGGTAACGGAAAAAGCCGCCAGACCCATGCGGATCCGGCGGCTGCGATATGGTGGGCGCGGCAAGGATTGAACTTGCGACCCCACCCGTGTGAAGGGTGTGCTCTACCACTGAGCTACGCGCCCGTTGCCTTTTCCGCCGGAACGGCGGGGCAAAACGGAGAAGGGCGGCATTGACGCCGCCCTGTTGCAGTCTCTTAAAACGAGCCGGCGCCGCTTGTCCAGCGCCGATGCCCAGAATTTCCGAGTCAGTCGATCAGTTGACCGAATCCTTGAGGCCCTTGCCGGCCTTGAACTTGGGCTGCGACGAGGCCTTGATCGTCATCGGCTCGCCGGTGCGCGGGTTGCGGCCGGTCGACGCCTTGCGCTTGCTGACCGAGAACGTCCCGAAACCGACGAGACGGACTTCATCCCCCTTTTTCAGCGCGGCCGACACGGCTTCGAACACGGCTTCGACGGCCTTGCTTGCATCACCCTTGGTCAGACCCGACGTGTCGGCCACCGTCGCGATCAGTTCCTGTTTGTTCATGGCCACGAAACCCCCGTTTAAAAAACTACTGAAATGATTCCCAGGCGAAAGCCGGTGGCGCAGTAAGGCGGCTCGCACCGGGGCTGTCAAAGCAAAAACATCCCCGCCGTCGGTCAAAACGGCGAGGATGCAGTATTATACGCCGATCCGAGCTCAGTGGTGCAGTTCACCACCGATTGCCGGGACGCCCGCCGGGGGCTGTGCCGCCAGATCGTCCGCTTCGGTCCAATCGATCGCCGTCAACGGCGCGGTTAGCGCAAGACGGAGCACCTCATCGACATGCGCCACCGGGATGATCTTGAGCCCGTCACGGATATTCGCGGGAATATCGGCCAAGTCCTTCTCGTTCTCGTGCGGGATCAGCACCGTGGTGATGCCACCGCGCAACGCCGCGAGCAGCTTTTCCTTCAAGCCCCCGATCGGCAGCACGCGACCACGCAGCGTCACCTCGCCGGTCATCGCAATGTCGCGCCGCACCGGCACGCCGGTCAGCGTCGAGACGATCGCCGTCACGATGCCGATGCCCGCCGACGGACCGTCCTTGGGCACCGCGCCTTCGGGCAGATGGATGTGAATGTCCTTGCGCGCGAAGATGCTCGGTTTGATTCCGTACGAGGGCGAGCGCGCCTTGATGAAGCTGAACGCGGTCTCGATCGATTCCTTCATCACGTCGCCGAGCTTGCCGGTGATCTTGGCCTGACCGCGCCCGGGCACGGTGACGCTCTCGATCGTCAGCAATTCGCCGCCGACCTCGGTCCAGGCGAGCCCGGTGACCGCACCGATCTGATTCTCTTCTTCACCCAAGCCGTGACGATATTTCTTCACGCCGGCGAAGTCGGACAGATTGTCGGGCGTTACGGTGACGCTCGTCGTCTTGCCCTCGAGGATCTGGCGCAATGCCTTGCGCGCGAGCTTGGCGATCTCGCGCTCGAGCGTGCGGACGCCGGCTTCACGCGTGTAGTACTGGATCAGCGCGCGTAGGCCCTCGGTGGTGAGCGTGAACTCACCTTCCTTTAAGCCGTGCGCCTCGATCTGCTTCTCGATCAGGTGGCGTTCGGCGATCTCGACCTTCTCGTCCTCGGTATAGCCTTCGAGCCGGATGATCTCCATTCGGTCGAGCAGCGCCTGCGGGAGGTTGAGCGTGTTCGCGGTGGTCACGAACATCACGTCCGACAGATCGACGTCGATCTCGAGATAGTGATCCTGGAACTTGGCGTTCTGCTCGGGGTCGAGCACCTCGAGCAATGCCGACGCCGGATCGCCGCGGAAATCCTGGCCGAGCTTGTCGATCTCGTCGAGCAGGAACAGCGGGTTGCTGGTGCCGGCCTTTTTGAGGTTCGTCACGATCTTGCCCGGCAGCGAGCCGATATAGGTGCGGCGATGCCCGCGGATCTCGGCTTCGTCGCGCACGCCGCCGAGCGACTGGCGGATGAACTCGCGGCCGGTCGCCTTGGCGATCGACTTGCCGAGCGAGGTCTTGCCGACGCCAGGCGGGCCGACGAGGCACAGGATCGGCCCCTTCAGCTTGTTGGTGCGCGCCTGCACCGCGAGATATTCGATGATCCGGTCCTTGACCTTCTCGAGCGCATAATGGTCCTCGTCGAGCACCGCTTGCGCGGCCGAGATATCCTTGCGGATCTTCGACTTCTTGCCCCACGGAAGGCCGAGCAGCACGTCGAGATAGTTGCGCACGACGGTCGCCTCGGCACTCATCGGCGCCATCGTCTTCAGCTTCTTGAGCTCGGCGGTCGCCTTGGTGCGCGCCTCCTTCGAGAGTTTCATCGTCGCGATCTTCTGCGTCAGCTCGGCGATCTCGTCGCCTTCGCCGTCATCGCTCTCGTTGCCGAGTTCGCGCTGGATCGCCTTCAACTGCTCGTTGAGATAATATTCGCGCTGGGTCTTCTCCATCTGGCGCTTGACCCGCGACTTGATCTTCTTCTCGACCTGCAGGACGCCCAATTCGCCCTCCATGAAGGCGAACACCATCTCGAGCCGCTTGGCCGGATCGCGCTCGATCAGCAGCGCTTGCTTGTCGCTGACCTTGACCTGGATGTTGGCGGCGACCGCGTCGGCGAGCTTCGAGGGATCCTCGATCTCGCCGAGCTGGACGGCAGTCTCGGCCGGCAGCTTGCGGTTGAGCTTGGCGTAATTCTCGAACTGGTCGATCACCGAACGCATCAGCGCCTTGAGATCGGGGCTGAGATCGTCGGGGGTGATCTCGCCAACGCGGTCGCCCAGCTCGGTGCTCGCGGCTTCGAGCTCGTCCGAACCGGCATCGCCCTCGAGCATCTCGACTTCGGCCGACAGATAGCCGTCGCTCTGGACGAGCGAGGTCAGCGCGGCGCGGCGCTTGCCCTCGACCAGCACGCGGACGGTGCCGTCGGGCAGCTTGAGCAATTGCAACACGACCGCGGTGACGCCGATCTCGTACAGATCGTCGCGATCGGGGTCGTCCTCGCTCGGATCGAGCTGCGCGACCAGGAAAATCTCCTTGTCGGCGGCCATTGCGGCTTCCAGGGCTGCGACCGACTTGTCGCGACCGACGAACAGCGGCACGATCATGTTGGGGAAGACAACGATGTCGCGCAGCGGCAGGACGGGATAAGCCTGAGTGGACGGGGTGGAAGAAGCTTGGGTCATGGATACTCCGAGATCGCGACAAGGCCGCGTGCTTGCCCCCTTATATGGGGGGAGTTGCCGATCCATCAATCGTCGTGCGATTTTGGGCGGAACGATCGCGATCGCGGCGCTGCCGCAGGCGATCGGTGCTGCGGGGCGTGGTGGCGACGCGGTTGCCCGCGCGATGATCGCTGCGGGCGGGCGCGACCGGCTGGCGCGCGTCCGCGTGCTGACGTGGAGCGGCATGGCACGGATGATGCTCGGCAAGACCCCGGTCGACTTGCACGTCGAATGCCGGATCGAGCCGTTTGCACGGTCGCGGTCGGACAGCTGGCTCGTCAGCGAAACGCGCAGCGCCGCGCGGACCGTGATGATCGAGCGCGACACCGCCTTTCTGGTGCAGGACGGCGCGCAGACGACGCTCGCCGCCGCGCAGGCACGCTTCGAACGCCAGCGGCTCGGCGCGTTCGCCTATCTGCTGCTTGCCCCGGCCTTCGTTTCCACCGCGGGCTATAACCGGCTCAACGCCGCGCGCGACGGCTATCCGCCGATCGCACTGACGCTCGATCGCGACGGACGGATTGCCGCGGCCGATTATGTGCTGACGGCACCCGAACCCGGCGCCCCCGCGATCCGCCAGCATTTCAGCTTTGCCGGCAGCGTGAACGCGCAAGGCGTCCGCTTCCCGCGCGTCACGACGATGCTCCAGGACGGCCGCCCGTCGCTGCGCCTGACGATCACCGATTTCTCCGTGGAACTGAGCCCCGCATGATCCCTGTTCGTATCGCGCTCCTGTCGAGCTGCCTCGCGCTGACCGCCGCCGCCCTGCCGACCAAGGGCGAGCCGCCGCTGACCGCACAGACGCAGAAATCGGGCGGGCCGATCGATGCCGAGCAAGCCAAGCTCGGCTTCGACGCCGCCGACCTCGCGTTCGAAGTGCTGCCCGAGACCGAGACGCTACGCGGCGTCGCGACGCTGCGCTTCACCGCCAAGGCGCCGCTCGCCCGGCTTGTGCTCGATCTCGACCGCAATCTGCCCGTCGATGCGGTATCGGTCGACGGCACACCGCTTGCGCCATCGGCCTGGCGCAATCCTGAGGGCCAACTCGTCATCACGCTGCCACGCATGGTCGCGGCGGGTGGGCACGTCACCGCCAAGCTGACCTATGGCGGCACGCCGCACGTCGCGGTCAATGCACCGTGGGACCCCGGCGTCGTCTGGGCGAAGACGCCGAGCGGCGCGCCGTGGTTCGGCACCACCGCAGAGGGCGCCGGGTGCGACCTGTTCTGGCCGTGCCTCGATTTCCCGACCGGCGAGCCGGGCCTCGTCACGCTCCACATCACCGTGCCGAAGGGGCTCAAGGCGCCGTCGAACGGCGTGCTGCTCGGCGTCGACACGCTCGCCGATGGGCGCACGACATGGAACTGGCGCGTCAAGCACCCCAACACCTATGGCATCGCGCTGACGGTCGGGCCGTTCGAGGAGATTTCGGGCAGCTACAAGAGCCGCTACGGCAACACGATCCCGATGGCCTATTGGTATCTCCCCGGCGAAGAGGCCAAAGCAAAGGCGCTGTTCGCCGAATTCGCGCCGACGCTCGATTTCTTCGAGAGCGAAGTCGGCCCCTACCCGTTCGGCGACGAGAAGCTCGGCGTGGTCGAGACGCCGTACAAGGGCATGGAGCACCAGACGATCAACGCTTACGGCAACGGCTATGCCAAGGCGCCCGAAGGCTTCGACTGGCTGTTCCAGCACGAATTCGCGCACGAATTCTTCGGCAATCAGCTGACCGCCGCCAATTGGGACGATTACTGGCTGCACGAAGGCTATGGCAGCTACATGCAGCCGCTCTACGGCCGCTGGCGCGAGGGCGAGGCGCGCTATGCGACGATGATCTCCGAACAGCGTAACAAGATCGCCAACCTCCGCCCCGTCATCTCCGGCAAGATCCGCACCGAGGAAGAGGTGTACGAGATCAGCAAGGGCGGCCCCGGCCAGGACATCTATTACAAGGGCTCGTGGATGCTCCACAGCCTGCGTACCCTGATCGGCGACCGCGCGTTTCGCGATGTGACGCGGCTGATCGTGTACGGCCGGCTCGACCCTCAGCCGGGTAATTTCACGCCGCGCTACGCGTCGACCGCCGACTATGAGCGGATCGTCCGGCGCGTGACGGGCAAGGACTATCGCTGGTTCTTCGACGTCTATCTGCGCCAGGCGGCGTTGCCAGAATTGATCGAGACACGCAGCGCGACCCGGCTGACATTGCATTGGCAGGCGCCGGGCGGCGGGGTGTTCCCGATGCCGGTCGATGTGCAGATCGGCGGGCGGATCGTGCAGCTTGCGATGGCGGGCGGCTTTGGTAGCATCGCGGTCCCGCGCGGGGCGCATCTCGTGATCGATCCGAACGCCAAGCTGCTGCGCCGATCGACCGCGATCGAGGACTATCAAGCGTGGCGCGACGCAGCGGCAAAGGCCGCCGAACCCTCCAGTTGACACCGCGGTGTCATAGCTGAATACTACAGCGCTGTTGCAAGGGGCTTCGCCATGAATTTCATCCCGTTGGACTCGGTCGGGCTTCCCGGACTCGCGGCGTTTGCGATCGGCATACTCGCGGGACTGACGGCGCTGCTGCTCGCGCGCGCGCGTGGCCGGAGCGCCCCGGCCAGCCCCGATTCAGGACGCCGCAACGCCTCGATCCTGTGGATCGTCGTGCAGGGCTTGGGGATCGGCAGCGCCGGGCTCGGTCGGATCCGCATCGCGCTCGATCCGCTTTCGGCCAAGGCGCTGATCGAGGCGGGCGTCGTGCTCGCGCTGATGCTCGCCGCGGCGTGGCTGTTCGATTGGGCGTCGCGCGCGATGGGGCGGAACTGGGCGCTGGTCGCACGGACGCGCGACGACGGGCAATTGGTCGAAACGGGTCCGTTCGCGCTGATCCGCAACCCGATCTACGTCTCGCTGGCGTTCGTGATGGTCGCGATGGCGATCGCTTATGGTCACACCGCGAGCCTTGTCGTCGGCATCCCGCTCTTCGCGCTCGGCACATGGATGCGCGTGCGGCACGAAGAGGTGGTGCTGCGCGCAGCGTTCGGGCCCGCGTTCGACGCCTATGCCGCGCGGGTCAAACGCTTCGTGCCGGGCGTCCTATGAACTGGCTGGGCGCAGCATCGACCAAAAGCGCGGGCCTCCCTTGGGCACGATCCATTCGGCGGTGATCTCGAAGCCGAGCGCGCGGTAGAAAGCGAGGTTCCGCTCGGTTGCGGTTTCGAGATAGGCCGGGAGCCCGCTCCCGAGGAGGCGATCGAGACCGCCGCGCACCGCGGCCGCGCCGAAGCCCCGGCCCTGTGCCGCGGGATCGCAACCCGCGAGGTGAAGATACCACACGGCCTCGCGCGGGAAATGCGCCGAGATCGCGTTCGACACCGCCAGCGCACGGCCGATCGATCCGCCGAGAGCGCGCCACAGCGGCCAGGCGTGGAGCAACATCGTGAGCATGCTGTCAGACGTTTGCCCCGGTCCACGCCACAGCGTGGCCGCCTCGCCGCCAGCGGTCACCAGCCGGATGCCGCTGGACGCGTCGGAATCGAACAGCACGCCAAACAGCCGCGGCAGCCGGAGCGCACGGTCAGCAGGATCGGGAAAGATATAGGCCATCGCCGGATCATCGGCGAAAGCGCGCGCGAGCAGCGCGACGATACGGTCACGATCGGCGGTGCCGGCAACCCGGACACCCGCGACAGGGTCAGCGTTCCGGTCGGGACGCACGACCGAACCGTGCGAAGGCGTCATCGGACGCCTCCGCGCACGCAGCGCCCTGCCCCGCGAAGGGGACAGGGGCTGACCAGATTAGGCCGCGCCGGCGCCGGCCTTTTCCTTCTTGCCGTAGACGCGGATCGGCTCCTTGCGGCCCTCGATCACGTCCTTGTCGATCATCACTTCCTCGACGCTGTCCATACCGGGCAGGTCGAACATCGTGTCGAGCAGGATGCCCTCGAGGATCGAGCGCAGACCGCGCGCGCCGGTCTTGCGGTCGATCGCCTTCTTCGCGACCGAGACGAGCGCCTCGTCGGTGAAGCCGAGCTTGACCGCCTCCATGTCGAACAGCTTCTGATACTGCTTGACCAGCGCGTTCTTCGGCTCGGTCAGGATCGTCACCAGCGCAGGCACGTCGAGATCTTCCAAAGTCGCGATGACCGGCAGACGGCCGACGAATTCGGGGATCAGGCCGAACTTCAGCAAATCCTCGGGCTCGACTGCCTTGAGCGTCTCGCCGGTGCGGCGTTCCTCAGGGCTGGCGACATAGGCACCAAAGCCGATCGACTTGCCCTGCAGACGATCGCCGATGATCTTCTCGAGGCCGCTGAACGCGCCGCCGCAGATGAAAAGGATGTTGGTCGTGTCGACCTGCAGGAACTCCTGCTGCGGATGCTTCCGCCCGCCCTGCGGCGGCACCGACGCCGTCGTACCTTCCATCAGCTTGAGCAGCGCCTGCTGGACGCCCTCGCCACTGACGTCGCGCGTGATCGACGGGTTTTCGGCCTTGCGGCTGATCTTGTCGATTTCATCGATATAGACGATCCCGCGCTGCGCCCGCTCGACATTGTAGTCGGACGCCTGGAGCAGCTTGAGGATGATGTTCTCGACGTCCTCGCCGACGTAACCGGCTTCGGTCAGCGTCGTCGCATCGGCCATCGTGAAGGGCACGTCGAGGATGCGCGCGAGCGTCTGCGCAAGCAGCGTCTTGCCGCAGCCGGTCGGCCCGACGAGCAGGATGTTCGACTTTGCGAGCTCGACATCGGCGCCCTTCTGGCCGTGGTTGAGGCGCTTGTAATGGTTGTGCACCGCCACCGAAAGCACGCGCTTCGCGCGCTTCTGGCCGATCACATAATCGTCGAGCACGTCGCAGATTTCCTGCGGCGTGGGCACGCCGCCATCCTTCTTCGAGACGAGCGCCGACTTGGTCTCCTCGCGGATGATGTCGTTGCACAGTTCGACGCATTCATCGCAGATGAAAACCGTCGGTCCGGCAATGAGCTTGCGGACTTCATGCTGCGACTTGCCGCAGAAGGAGCAATAAAGCGTGCTCTTCGAATCGCCGCCGCTGAGCTTCGTCATTCTAACCATCCTTGGCGCCACCAGGCGCGCATATGCGGAACGTGTATCCTAGACCGTCCTCGCGCAATCCGACAATCACCAAAATACCCGGTGATGTCTGCACCGGGACGTACGTATGACGCCCCGGTGCCCAACAGAACCTTAACCGGCAAGCTTACGCCGAGGTCAGCGCAGGCGGCGTGCTCGAATCGTCGGGCAGTGCCGGACGCTTGTCGAACACCTGGTCGACCAGGCCGAAATCCTTGGCTTCGTGCGCTTCGAGGAACGTGTCACGATCCATCGCGCGCTCGATCTCCTCGAGCGGCTTGCCGGTATACTGCGCGTAGAGCGCATTCATCCGGTTCTTGATGCGCTGGATTTCCTTGGCCTGGATCTGGATGTCCGACGCCATGCCCTGCGCACCACCCGAAGGCTGATGGATCATGATCCGCGCATTGGTCAGCGCGACACGCATGCCCGGCTCACCGGCGGCGAGCAGGAACGAGCCCATCGAGGCGGCCTGGCCCATGCAGACCGTGCCGACGCGCGGACGGATGTACTGCATGGTGTCATGGATCGCCATGCCCGCCGTGACGACGCCGCCCGGCGAGTTGATGTACATGAAGATGTCCTTCTTGGGGTTCTCCGACTCCAGGAAGAGCAGCTGTGCCGAGATGACCGAGGCCATATGGTCCTCGACGCCGCCGGTCACGAAAATGATGCGTTCGCGCAGCAGTCGCGAATAAATGTCGAAGCTGCGCTCGCCGCGGTTGGATTGCTCGATGACGATCGGAACGAGGCCGTCATTGATGGGGGCCAGAAAGTCGCCGGTGTCGAACGGATTGCGCATGATGAGCCTTTTAGTCCTTTATGCCCCTAGAACCGCATACATCGGCGCTGCACGAAACGAGTTCAAGCCCCGACGGCGTCCGAGCGACGGTCATCGCCACCGGGAGCGCGGTGGCTGAGGTAAGCGAGCCGCCGCACTTCGCGCCGGCCGCGGACCACCGTGTCGAGGATCAACCCGGTAAAGACGTTGAGCGCGGCGAGGATCGCGAGCCCGACGACCAGCACCGCAGTCGGCAGCCGCGGCACAAGATGCGTGTGCATATAGGTCACGATCAGCGGGATCCCGAGCGCGAGCACGGCGAGCGACAGCAGGGCGGCGATCGCGCCGAAGAACAGCAGCGGCCGCTCGATCCGGTAGAGCGTGACGATCGTGCGCGCGATGCGGAAGCCGTCGCGATACGTGCTGAGCTTTGATTCGGACCCTTCGGGCCGCGCGAAATAGGCGGTCTCGATCTCGCCCGTCGGCATCTTGAGTTCGAGCGCATGGACGCTGATTTCCGTCTCGATCTCGAACCCGGCCGACAGCACCGGGAAGCTCTTGACGAAGCGCCGCGAGAAGACGCGGTACCCCGAGAAGATATCGGTGAAACTGCGCCCGAAGAGCTGCGCGAGCATCCCCGTCATCGCCTTGTTGCCGAGCACATGCCCGCGGCGATACGCGGCGGTGACCTGCGTCACGCGGCTGCCCACCACCATGTCGAGTTGCTCGTCGAGCAGCCGCGCGACGAGCGCCGGCGCGGCGGTCGCGTCATAGGTCGCGTCGCCATCGGCCATGACGTAGATGTCGGCATCGACATCGGCGAACATGCGGCGGACGACGTTGCCCTTGCCCTGCATCCGCTCGGTGCGAACGACGGCGCCCGCCGCGCGCGCCACGGCGACGGTGTCGTCACGGCTGTTATTGTCATAGACGTAGATGGTCGCATCGGGGAGCGCGGCGCGGAACGCCGCAACGGTCTGCGCGATGGCGGTGCTCTCGTTGTAGCACGGCAGCAGGACGGCGATACGGGATGTCATGGCCGAGCCTTAGGGCGTTATCGTGACGGGTTCGACTGTTTTGTGGTGTGCGGCGTGGCGTCTGCGTTTGCCGCCGCCGGCCCAGACCTTACAACGCCGTCACCCCGGTCTCGTGCCGGGGTCCACCATGCCGCTCGACGTATCGTCCGGGGCGAGGTGGACCCCGGCACAGGGCCGGGGTGACGGATGATGGAGTCGAGCGGGCGGGTGTGCGCCTTATTCGGCCTTGTCGGCAGCAGCCTTCTTCTTGGCAGCCGGCTTCTTTACGGGGGCAGCAGCCTCCTCAGCCGGAACAGCCTCGGCCTCAGCGTCGGCAGCAGCGGCGGCCTTCTTGGCGGGCGCCTTTTTGGTCGCGGCCTTCTTCACCGGCTCGGCTTCGACAAGATCGTCGCCAGCGGCTGCCGGCTCGACGTCAGCCGCTTCCATTTCCTTGGCGTCGTCGGCAGCGGGCTTCGCCTTCTTAGCAGCCGCCTTCTTTGCCTTGGGCTTGTGGTTGTCGTGATCGTGGGTGTGCGTGCCGCTCGAGAAGCCTTCTTCGCTCTCGATCGCCGCTTCGAGCTCTTCGCGCGTCACTTCGCGGTCCGAAATCTCGGCCTTCTCGAACAGGAAGTCGACGACCTTGTCCTCGTACAGCGGCGCGCGCAGCTGCGCTGCCGCCATCGGCTCCTGCTGGATGTACTGCAGGAAGCGCTGGCGGTCTTCGTTGTTATAGTTCTGCGCGGCCTGCGCGATCAGGCGGTTCATTTCCTGCTGGCTGACTTCGACGCCATTGGCCTGGCCGATTTCCGACAGGAGGAGGCCAAGGCGCACGCGGCGCTCGGCGATCTTGCGGTAATCGTCGCGCTCGGACTCCATCTCGGCGAGTGCTGCCGCGGGATCTTCCTCGTGCGTCGCTTCGTGCTGGAGCTGCTGCCAGATCTGGTCGAATTCGGCTTCGACCATCGACGGCGGCACTTCGAAATCGTGACCCTCGGCGAGCTGATCGAGCAGCTTGCGCTTCATGTGGGTGCGCGTGAGGCCGTTGAGTTCCTGCTCGATCTGGCCCTTCAGGAGACCGGTGAGCTGCTCGAGGCTCTCGAGCCCGAGCGAGGTCGCGAGGCTGTCGTCGATCACGCTCTCGCCGGCGGTCTTCACCGCGGTGATGCTGAGGTCGAAGGTCGCGGGCTTGCCGGCGAGTTCCTTGGCCTGATAATCCTCGGGGAAGGTCACCGTGATCTGGCGCTCGTCGCCGACCTTGACGCCGACGACCTGCTCCTCGAAGCCGGGGATCAGACGACCGGTGCCGAGCTCGACCGACATGTCGCTGCCGGTGCCGCCCTCGAACGCCACGTCTCCGACCTTGCCGACGAAGTCCATGACGACCAGGTCGCCCATCTGCGCTTCATGGCCCTCGGCCGCGTCGTCCCACTTCTTCTGCTGGTCAGCGAACTTCTGGAGCTGTGCCTGGACCGTCGCGTCGTCGGCAGGAACGGTGAGGCGCTCGAGCTTGAGCGCGTCGATCGCCGGGGTCGGCACGTCGGGGAGCACTTCGAGCGTGACGGTGATCTGCGCATCGTCACCGAGCTTGAAACCGTCGGCGAGCTCGACCGAAGGCTGCAGCGCGGGGCGCAGCTTCTGCTCGGCGATCAGCTCCTGGATACCCTGCTGGATCGAGCTGTTGAGCGCGTCCTGCATCAGCGCGTCGCCGTGCATCTTGCGCACCAGGTTCGCGGGCACCTTGCCGGGGCGGAAGCCGGGCATCTTCACCGTCGGCGCGACGCGCTTCAGTTCGGCATCGACACGCGAGTCGATATCCTTCGCGGTGATCGTCAGCGTGTAGGCGCGCTTGAGGCCTTCGTTCAACGTCTCGACAGTCTGCATTTCAGATCTCACGCCAATGGATAAGGAGTTCAGGGATAGTGTGTCGCAGTCCCCATGCACAAACGCATGAGAGACTGGTGCGGGCGAAGGGACTCGAACCCCCACATCTTTCGATGGCAGGACCTAAACCTGCTGCGTCTACCAGTTCCGCCACGCCCGCAAGGACACCGCCGGTGTGGGGGGCGTCTATACCAGCCATGCGCCCGGGGGCAAGCGGGCAAACACCCGATGCCGCATCGCCACGCAACCGCTAGGATGATGGCGCGTTGATGCAGCGTAAGAGGAGAGACGTTATGGCCAGCACGCCCCCAACCGAACTGCCGATCCCGAGCGAACCCGGCCAGCCCGATTCGATGCCGACCGAGCTGCCGAGCCCGACGCCCGACGTGGTCGTGCCCGATCCCGCCGGCGACCCCGGCGGTGCGCCGATCGCGCCGACCGACACCGGCATGACGGGAGACTTCGCATGAGCGACCCGCACCCCGACAGCCTGCCCGAGAACGACAACGATACCCGCAGCGACATCGAACAAGCAGTCGAAGCGCGCAAGGACGCGGTCGAGCGCGGCGAAGGCGGGCGCGAGCCCGATGCCTTTACGTCTCCGGGCATGGAAGACGGCGTCGGCGGAACCGGCGGCGTGGTGAAAAACCAGGACGACGACGCGCAGTAAATCAGCTCCCGTTGCAACGGTCTGAATATCCGTCTAATTCCCCCCGGACATGTCCGGGGGGATACGGTGGTATTCAAGGTTTCGATAGGTCTTGCAGCCGCTTTTATCGCGTGCTTTCCCGCCGCTGCACAGTCGTCGTCATCGGATGGAGCCTGCGAACTCCATATCTGGCCAGGCGCGGGCCTTAATTCTGTTTACAGTGGCGTGTTCCACGGAGGCATCGTCAACGGTGCAGTCACCGGGCGAGACGGATATCCTACCTTGGCGGTCGAACCCATCGACACCGCCAATCAGGTCGAACTGCTGCGAAGTGCTGCTTTGCGCGATCAACTTAACTTGGCAAAGTATCAGACAATCGTCCACGAGGAGGCGTTGTCGAGTCGCATCATGCGGACAAGCGTCGCGCGCATCGCGCCTTCGTCGGCGCCCTGTTATGCGGAATTTATCGTCGACAGTGTCTTCTTCCAGCAAGACATCGTCGACGGGAGTTACCTCAAGATCCTTTTCCGCTACCGCGACTTCACGACCGAGCCCGCACCACGTCGGGTCTTCAGCACCTGGACCAAGACCAGACTGACTTTGCTTCCGCCGACGCCCGCAACCGACATGGTCGCCGCCGCCGCCGAACTGCGCGCGGCCTTCACCCGCGATGTCGCGCTTTTCGCAAGCGCCTTGGCAAAGCCATCAAAGACCAAAGCGTCACATTAAATAAGGCCGTCCATGACGACCCCTGGGAAAGGGGCCGAAACCAAAGGGGGAGACTATAATGACCAACGCAGTCCATCGCGTCCTGGGAGCCGCTTTCTCTACAGTCGCCTGTGCGATCGGAGGCATCGGCAGCGCTCAGGCAGCGCCGTGCGAACTTCACATCTGGCCGGCCGAACGGATGAACTCGATGACGACCGGATTGCTCGGCGGCGGTCTGCTCGATGCCGCACTCCACAGCGGGAAGGACGCTAGCAACAAAGCCCAGATGGCAAGCGCGCTCGATAGTCCGTCGCAGCTCGACGCGCTGCAGTCGCTCAAATTGACCGATCTGCTCAACCGTCAGCCCGGCACCGTCATCGTGCGCCACGAAACACCGCTCGAGCGCAAGACGATGAACAAGGTCAAGACGCGTCGGTCGGATTCGACCGCGGCCTGCTATTCCGAGCTGATCGTCGCCGATGTCTTCTATCAGAAGGCGGCGATCTACGGCCGGTCGCTGCGCACGCTGTTCATGCTGCGCGACTTCGGCAACGACCAGACGATCGATTACGAATATAAAGCATGGGGTGGCAATGGCTTGAAGCTATTTCCCGCCAAGGAAGGCGAGGACGCGACTGCCGCGCTCAATGAGCTGGTTTCGGTGTTCGACAAGAATTTCGAGGAATATGCCAACAACGCGCGCAAGGCGATGACCGCAAAGAAAGGCTGACTACCCGCAGTCAGGGCGCCCGGTTGGCCGGGCGCCCGCGTTTCTTTACCCCAGCATTTTCTTCAACACGTCGTTGACGACGCCGGGATTGGCCTTGCCGCCCATCGCCTTCATCGTCTGGCCGACGAAGAAGCCGAACAGCTTGTCCTTGCCGCCACGATAATCGGCGACCTTGTCTTCGTTCGCCGCCATCACCTCGGCGATGACGCGCTCGATCTCGCCGGTGTCGCTGGTCTGCTTGAGCCCGCGCTCCTCGACGATTTCGGCAGCGCCCTGCCCGGTCTCGAGCATGATCTCGAACACCTGCTTGGCGAGCGTCCCCGACAGCGTGCCATCGGCGATCAGGCCGAGCAGTTCGGCGGCCTGATCGGGGCTGACGGGCGAATTCTCGATGTCCCGGCCGGTGCGGTTAAGCGCGCCGAACAGCTCGGACGTCGTCCAGTTCGCCGCAGCAACCGGCGCCACGCCCGTGTCGAGCAACGCATCGAACCAGCGCGCCGCCTCGACCTCGGCGGTCATCACCGCAGCGGCGTAAGGCGTGATGCCGAGCGCCTCGTAGCGGCGGCGCTTGGTGTCGGGCAGCTCGGGCAGCGACGCGCGGCATTCTTCGAGGAACGCGTCGTCGAGCTCGAGCGGGAGCAGATCGGGATCGGGGAAGTAGCGATAATCGTGCGCGTCTTCCTTCGAGCGCATCGAGCGCGTCTCGTTGCGATCGGGATCGTAGAGCCGCGTTTCCTGGACGATCCGGCCGCCGCTTTCGAGCACGTCGATCTGGCGCTTGGCCTCCTGCTCGACCACCGCCATCACGAAGCGGACCGAATTGACGTTCTTGGTCTCGGTGCGCGTGCCGAGCTCGTCACCGGCCTTCCGCACGCTGACATTGACGTCGGCGCGCATCGAGCCCTCTTCCATGTTGCCGTCGCACGACCCGACGTAGCGCAGGATCGATCTGAGCTTGCGGAGATAAGCCCCTGCTTCGGCAGGAGAAGCCATATCGGGCTTCGACACGATCTCCATCAACGCAACGCCCGAGCGGTTGAGGTCGACGTAGGAGCGCGTCGGATGCTGGTCGTGCATCAGCTTGCCCGCATCCTGCTCGACATGGATCCGCTCGACGCCGATGCGCTTGCCCGCAGCGTCGGGGTTCTTGTCGTCGAGGCTGATGTCGATCGCGCCCTCGCCGACGATCGGGTGGTAGAGCTGGCTGATCTGATAGCCCTGCGGCAGATCGGCGTAGAAATAGTTCTTGCGGTCGAAGCGCGACCAGCGGTTGATCTGCGCGTCGATCGCCATTCCGGTGCGGACCGCCTGGCGGATGCACTCGCGGTTGGGAACGGGCAGCATGCCGGGCATCGCGGCGTCGACCAGCGACACCTGCGTGTTGGGCTCGGCGCCGAACGCGGTCGCCGCGCCCGAGAAGAGCTTGGCGTTCGAGGTCACCTGCGCATGGACTTCGAGGCCGACCACGACCTCCCAGTCGCCGGTTTCGCCGCGGATCGTGTATTTGGTGTCAGTCATGACCTAAATTCCGTTCGAGCTGAGCGTGTCGACGCCCTGCCCTTCTTTGCCCGAAGTGAAGGAGAGCGCGATCACCACCACGCCTCAGCGCGTGCGATGAACCCGGCGCGCTGCTCGAGCGCGAGCCCGGCATTGAGCACGCCTTGCTCGTCGAGCGGCTTGCCGATGATCTGCAGGCCGAGCGGCAGTCCGGCGCCGTCGAGGCCACCCGGCACCGACATCGCCGGCAAACCCGCCAGCGAGGACGGCACGGTGAAGACGTCGTTCAAATACATCGCGATCGGATCGGCCGACTTCTCGCCCAGCGCGAACGCCGAGGACGGCGCCGTCGGGGTGAGCAGCAGGTCGCACTTCGCCCAGGCCTGTTCGAAATCGCGCGCGATCAGCGTGCGGACCTTCGATGCCTGTGTGAAGTACGCGTCGTAAAACCCTGCCGACAGGACATACGTCCCGATCATGATACGGCGCTTGACCTCGTCGCCGAACCCGTCGGCACGCGTCGCGGCGTACATATCCTGCAGCCCTGCCCCCTCGGGCAGATCGCGCAGGCCGTAACGCACGCCGTCATAGCGCGCGAGATTGGACGAAGCCTCCGCCGGCGCGATGATGTAATAAGCCGGCAGCGCATATTTGGTGTGCGGGAGCGAGACCTCGACGATCTCCGCGCCGGCGTCCTTCAACCAGTCGATCCCCTGCTGCCACAGCGCATCGATCTCGGCGGGCATATTGTCGACGCGATATTCCGTGGGAATACCGATCCGCTTGCCCTTGAGATCACCCGACAATCCGGCTTCCCACGCGGGCACCGGCAGATCGAGCGAGGTCGCGTCCTTCGCGTCGAAGCCGCTCATCGCCTCGAGCAGGATCGCGCAGTCGCGCACGTCGCGCGCCATCGGCCCAGCCTGGTCGAGCGACGAGGCGAACGCGATCGTCCCCCAGCGCGAGCAGCGGCCATAGGTCGGCTTGATACCGCTGATGCCGGTGAAGGCGGCAGGCTGGCGGATCGAGCCGCCGGTGTCGGTGCCGGTCGCCGCCGGGCACAGCCGCGCCGCGACCGCCGTCGACGAACCACCCGACGACCCGCCGGGCGCAAGCGGCGCATTGCCGCCGTCGCTCCGCCGCCACGGCGAGATGACGTTGCCGAAAGCGCTGGTCTCGTTCGACGAGCCCATCGCGAACTGGTCCATGTTGAGCTTGCCGAGCATGCCCGCGCCAGCATCCCACAGATTGGCCGACACCGTCGATTCGTACGGCGGCACGAAGCCTTCGAGGATCAAGCTCGCCGCGGTGGTCGGCACCCCCTTGGTGCAGAACAGGTCCTTCATCCCGATCGGCACGCCGGCGAGCGGCTTGAGCGTCTCGCCCGCAGCGCGCGCCGTATCGGCGGCATCGGCGGCGGCGAGCGCGTGGTCGGGCGTTTCGACCAGGAACGCATTGAGCGCCTTGGCCTTCGACACGTTGGCGATGAACCCTTCGGCGACTTCGCGCGCGGAGAAGGTGCCGGCGCGGACGCCGTCGCGGATGGCGGCTACGCCGAGATCGGTGAGGTCAGTCATACGGTCATTCCCGTCGCCCCGGCATAGTCCGGGGCCGCTTCGTTGTGGTGCAGGCCGCTCGCGACGAACGCGGCGGCCCCGGCCTGCGCCGGGGCGACGATGGCGCGGATCATTCGATCACCTTGGGCACGGTGAAGAAGCCGTGCTCGGCCTGGGGAGCATTGGCCAGCACGGCATCGCGGATGCCGCCGCCGGTCAGCGGGTCGGCGTTGACGACGTCGTCGCGCAGCCGGAGGTGGTTGGGGATCACCGCGGTCATCGGCGCGACGCCGGCCGTGTCGACCTCGCTTAATTGCTCGATCCAACCCATGATGTTTTCGAGCTCGGGCGCGATGCGCACGGCATCTTCCTCGGTGATGGAGATGCGGGCGAGGCTCGCGATCTTGCTGACGGTGGCGATGGTGACTGGCATGGCTTGCGGCTAGCAGAGCGCCCGAGCCTAGCGCAACCTATTCGAACGGATCGCCGAGCGGAACGCCCCCGACGAACACCCGGCGCGCGGGCACGGCGCGGATCTCGACCTTGCCCGCGGCATCGCCCGCCTTGAGCGCGACGCGCTCGGGCGTACTCAGCGGCGCGCGCATATTTGTGTCGAGCCGCGTCCAGCTCTCGCCGGTGCGCCGATAGCGTGTGGGGCCGCACGCCGACTGGAATGCGAATGCAGGATCGCGGCCAGAGGTCTCGACCTTCGGCGGCGTCGTTAGCTGATCGACGCAAAACCTAGAGATCGCAACTGCTTCGTCGGCACCCGGAGCATAGAGCAAGGTGCAGCGGTCTTTGACATCGGTGCTGCAGCCCTGCCAGTCGGTCAACACCTTGCGCAGTGCGAATGGCACGGCCACCGCCACGGGCATCACGCGCAGCCGTTTGACGAGCACATCGGCGTCGGCCTGTGCGCGGTCGACGCTCGCCACGTCCCAGCGGTTGGTCTTGGTCGCGACTTGCTTCGCGCGCGCCGCGATACCCGGGATCGCCGAGCGGGCGAGCCGCCGCAGCGCCGCCTTGCCGGGATCACCGAAATCGAACGCCAGCGCCGCCCAGTCGAACTTCGCGGGCGCAACCCGCCCCGATTCGAGCCGCGCGACCTGGTCGAGCGTCGCGAGCGCGTTGAAGCTCGCCAGCGGCGTGGCGAGCAGCAGCCCGACACCGGCGACGAAGAACGCGATCCGCAAATTGCTCGGCCGCACATAGCGGCTCCACGCCAACCGCCCGCGCAGCACCGCGACGAGATAGGCAACGCCGTAAAGGTTCGCAAACCCCACGAACACGGCTGCCCACAGCCGGTCGGGCGTCAGGCCATATTGCGCGATCCGCAATCCCGTCGCGATCGCCGCGATCACCGCCAGCGGCAGCACTGCAAGCGCCAGCGCGATCGCGCCGAAGCGCAGCACCGGATGGGTCGCTTCCTCGCCCGCGCCATTGCCGACCACCGCATTGGCGAGGATCAGCGCGCCGATCACGCAGCTGAGCAGGATCGGCGTGGTCGACTTGGTCGCCTCCCACAGTGCGTCGAGCCCGGTGAAGGGCAGCGCGAGCAGGAACACCAGCAGCCCCGCGCCGAGCACTGGCGCAAGCACCGCGAGCACCGCGGTCACCACGCGCTGGAGCAGCCTCAGCACGTCGTCGCGCTCGCGCAGCAACCCGAGCGATCCGCCAAAGCTCGCGCCCGCCAACAGCGCGGTAAACCATTCGTGGCGCAGCAGATCGCGCAGCACATGCACGCCGATCAAGTCGAACAGCGCGGCGAGCAGCCATGCCAGCGCGAATGCGACGCCAGTGAACAGCCAGCAGGCACACCACAGCACGACGTTGGTCCATGCGTCGCCATGCACGTCGGCATAGGGAAAGCGCACCGCAGCATGATCGCGCGCGGTCTGGAACAGCGGCACGGCGATCGCGATCGCGATGAACAGGCTCGCGCCGCGCCAACTGTACCACGCGCCCCAGCCGCCACCGTTCCAATAGACGATCAGCCCGGCGACCGCGCCGATGCCGACCCCGAAGGCCGCCGCCCACCACCAGCGCCGCCGCTCGAACGCGAAGCCGAAGGTCACCGCCCCCGTACCGATCGCGGTGGTCAGCGCGATTCGCCACGCCGCCGGGTCGATCACGGGAAAGTGGGGGCCGCGGTCGAGTAGCTGCTGCACCGCGAGCGCGGCGAGCGCGCCGACCACGGCGAGCAGCATCGGGCGCAACGGCCAGCTGTGGGTATCGCCTTCGAATCCCGGACTTTCGTTCATCGCATCGCTCTCCCGCGCCGTGCCCACACCAACGCCAGCACCAAGGCGATTGCAAGCGCGGCGATCCTGCGGCACGGAAAACCGCAGCACGCTTGCATGGGCACCGCCGCGCCATGCCGTGGGAGGTCGACCGGTTTGGCGCGCAAGTTTCTCTACATCTTCACCGTGCTGATCGTGATCGTGATCGCGGGTGCGTTTGCCTATGCGATCTGGGGCACCGAGCTGATCAAGCTGGCGATGATCCCGCGCGCCGCCTTCATCGCCGAGCCGCGCCAGCCCGCCGCTGCGTACCGCCGTGCCGAGATGTGGCTCGCGCGCCCCGACAAGCCGGGCAATCCGGCGCTATGGCTTCCGCCCGGCTACACGCCCGCCAAGGACACGCGCGCGGCGGTGTTCTTCATCCACCCGACCTCGTTCCTCAACCGTTCGCGCTGGAACGCGCCGCTCGACGATGCCGAGGCCAATGCCCGCGCCGAGCTGTTCCTGCGCGGCCAGGCCAGCGCGTTCAACGCGGTCGGCGCGATCTGGGCGCCGCGCTATCGCCAGGCGACCTTCGGCGCGTTCCTCACGACGCAGGATAATGCCGCCAAGGCGCTCGACCTCGCTTATGGTGACGTCGCGGCGGCATTCGACGCGTTCGTGGCGCAAGCGGGCGACCGGCCGATCATCCTCGCCGGCCACAGCCAGGGCGCGCTGCACCTGCTACGGCTGTTGCGCGAGAAGATCGCGGGCACGCCGCTGCAGAAGCGGATCGTCGCGGCCTATGTCGTCGGCTGGCCGGTGTCGCGCAGCGTCGACCTGCCAAAGCTCGGCCTGCCCGAATGCCGCAGCGCCGATCAGGCCGGCTGCATCCAGTCGTGGGAGAGCTTCGCCGAACCCGCCGAGCCGTCGCTGGTGCTCGACACCTACAACGCCAGCCGCGGCAGCGATGGCACGCCGCGCCGCGGCACGCCGATGATCTGTACCAATCCGCTGACGGGCACCCCCGATGCGACCGCGCCCGCGACCGCCAATCTCGGCACGCTCGTCCCCTCGGCCGATCTCTCGAGCGCGACGATCGTCGTGGGCCAGGTTCCGGCGCGCTGCGATTCGCGCGGGCTCCTGCTGATCGGCGATCCGCCCAAGCTCGGCGGTTACGTGCTGCCGGGCAACAACTACCACGTCTACGACTACAGCCTGTTCTGGGCGAACGTCCGCGCCGATGCGGCACGACGGCTGGCGGTCTTCGCGAAATGATCACGACCGATCGCACCGAATTCCGTGGCGCGCTTCCCGCTGGTGGTCGGCTGATCGGGCTCGACGTCGGCACCAAGACGATCGGCACCGCCTTGTGCGACGCCGGGTGGAGCTTCGCCTCGCCAGCGTTGCTGATCCGCCGCACCAAGTTCCAGAAGGACAAGCTCGCGCTCGCCGAGCTGATCGCTGCGCAGCAGGTCAAGGGGATCGTCATCGGCCTGCCGCTCAATCTGAACGACGGCAGCGAGAGCCCGCGCAGCCAGTCGAGCCGGGCGTTCGCGCGCAACATGGCCGATCTCGACCTGCCGATCTTCCTGCAGGACGAGCGCTGGTCGACCGTCGCGGTTACGCGCACGCTGATCGAGCAGGACGCCAGCCGCGCCAAGCGTGCCGAGCTCGTCGACAAGATGGCCGCTGCGTACATCCTGCAAGGCGCGATCGACGCGCTCGTCGCGATCTAACCACGCCAGCCCGTCCGCGGCCCAGTCGACGCGATCCCCGCTGGCTATCCGGTCGTGCAATGCCGCTAGATCCGGGTGCACCGCTCGTCGCTCGGCTGGGCGCTTTCCAGACGCCTTCCAGCGCTTCCGCTCTTGCCGGTTTAGGCGATGCGCATACCCTCGCGTGCCGGGGGGCGTGTTCCGAGTCGGCGCGCTGAGATCGTCGCACCGGACTGCGCTTCTGCAAGAGGAGAGCCGTCATGACGCTTGCATTCGAGTCGCCGACCGAGCGTCCCGTCCCGATCGTAGTGACGGCGAAAGGCGATTCGGCCGCGCCGGCGTTGCCCGCACGGATCGAGCTCGATCTCTCGAAATTCCACAATGGACGCTGGGCGCTCCACCTCGACGCCGTTTTCGCGCGGCACGAGGCCCCCGTCGTCATCCTGGCGGATGGCATCGCCTGTCGCGCGGTGGCGTGGTGGGCACAGCTTTCGCCGCGCAGCTATTTGCGGGCGATCAGCGGGGCGCTGTTCCACACGCCATTGCACGTCGGGTTCGATCAGATTGCGGCCGCAGCGGCGATGCAGAACGGCCCCGCCTGCCGCCTGCCCTTTCCCTCGATCGTCATCAGCGATCCGTCGTTCCAGGTCGAGCAAGCGCTTGCCCTCGCCGACGCGTGGGGAAGCCGCTTCGTCGCGACCGATGCCGCCGCACCGGGACAGGCAAGCAACCGTAACGCGCGCTTTACCGCGATCGAGACGATGCTGCTCGGCCACCGCGATCGCTTCGAGATCAACCGCGCGGCCGCGATACAGCCATCGGGACCATGCCCGATCGCGATGCAGCTTAGTCCTTCCGATCACACCACCATCAAGTCTGATTGACGCTGTTCGCGGCGTTCCGACGCCGTCCCTCGCGCAACTTCCACAGCGCCGGCGTGTTACACCGACACGCTGGCCGCCGCGGCCATGGCGCGAAGGAGTGACGCGATGGACATGCAGGATCTGACCGGGAAGGTCGCGGTCATCACCGGCGCCTCGAGCGGGATCGGCGAAGCGACCGCGCGCCTGCTCGCCAAGGAAGGCGCCCACGTCGTGCTCGTCGCGCGGCGCAAGGACCGGATCGACGCGATCGCCGCAGAGATCGGCGAGAGCGCGATGGCGATCGAAACCGACGTCGCCGATCTGGCGGCGGTCCAGGCGATGGTCGCCGCGGTCAAGACGCGCTTCGGCGGGATCGACTTGCTGTTCAACAATGCCGGCATGGGCGTCAACGGCGCGTTCGCCGACAGCAATCCCGACGACTGGAAAACGCAGATCGACGCCAATCTCTATGGCGTGCTCAACTGCACCCACGCCGCCTTGCCGCTGATGCACGGCCGCGCGGGCGCGATGGTCTCGATCGTGTCGAGCGTCGGCGGGCGGTACGGGATCGCCGGCTGGTCGGTCTACAACGCCACCAAGTTCGCGGTGGTCGGCTTTGCCGATGCGCTGCGCAAGGAAGTCGGCAATGCGGGCATTCGCGTCTCGCTGATCGAACCCGGCGCGGTGTGGACCGAATGGGGCCACAACGTCCCCGAGGAAACGATGCGCGAGCGCCGCGAATCGCTCGACGCGCTGCAAGCGGAGGATATCGCGCAGGCGCTGGTCTACGCCTTCGCGCAGCCGCCGCGGGTGCTGGTCGAGGAAATCCTCGTCCGCCCGGTCAAGCAGGTCGCGCCATGACGCGCCGTTCCCTGCTCCGCACCGCGCTACGCGCCAGCGCGATCACGCTCGTCGCGACCGCGGCCATCGGCGCCTTGGCGCGGCGCCCGTCCCCGTCGCCATCCCCGTCGCCGGTCGAACGCATCGCGACCTTCGGCGATGCGATGCCGACGGGCGTCACCGTCGCGGCGAACGGCCGGATCTTCGTCAACTATCCGCAGTGGGGCGACAATCCGCGCTTCACCGTCGGCGAACTCAAGAACGGTGTCGTCACCGCTTATCCCGACCAGGCGATCAACCAGGCCGACTCCGCGCGCCCGGGCGAAACGCTGATCAGCGTGCAAAGCGTCGTCGCCGACAGCGCGAACCGCTTGTGGATCCTCGACACCGCCGCCCCCAATTTCGCGGCGCCGATCGCAGGCGGTGCAAAGCTCGTCGCGGTCGATCTCGCGCGCAACCGCGTGGTGCAGACGATCGTACTCGGCCCCGACGTCGTGCTGCCGACGACCTACCTCAACGACGTGCGCTTCGATCTGCGCCAGGGGATCGCGGGCGTCGCTTATATCACCGACAGTTCGGTGACCGGCCCCGGCGCGATCATCGTCGTCGATCTGGCGAGCGGTGCCGCCGTCCGCCGGCTGTCGGGGGATGCGACGACGATGCCCGACCCCGCCTTCGCGCCCGTCGTCGAAGGCAAGCCGGTGATGACGCGCCCCGCCGATGGTCCGGCAAAGCCATGGAAGGTCGCCGCCGACGGCATCGCGCTCTCGCCCGATGGCGCGACGCTCTATTATTCACCGCTGTCGAGCCGCCACCTCTACGCCGTCCCGACCGCCTTGCTGCGCGATCCCGTCGTCGACCCGGCAAAGCTCTCGGCCGCCGTGTGCGATCTCGGGCTCAAGGGCGCCTCCGACGGTCTGGCGGTCGATTCGCGCGGCCGCATCTATGGCGGTGACTATGAGCATAATGCGATCCGCCGGCTCGCCGATGGAAAGTGGGAGACGATCGCGCAGGACCGCCGGATCCTGTGGCCCGACACGCTGTCGATCGGCACCGACGGCTATTTGTACTTCACCGCCAACCAACTCCACCGCCAGCCCGGCTTCCACAAGGGCAAGGATCTGCGGCGCAAACCCTACGAGCTGCTGCGGATCAAGATCGACGCCGGGCCGGCCTGACGCTGCGCGATTACTGGCGCGCCATCGGCGCGTCGGTTTTCGCCGCAAGGCCATAGGCGCCGACAACGAACAGCAGCCCGCCGATCCCGTTCCCGAGCGTTACGAACGCCAGGTTGCGCAACACTTGCGCCAGCGTGATCGTCTCGCCCGGCGAGAACAGGCCGAGCGTCAGCGCGGTCATGTTGGCGACCGAATGCTCGAACCCGGCGGCGACGAAGGCGAGCAGCACCCACGCCATGACGAGGCTTTTCGCGGCATCGCCGGTTACGCGTGCCGCGGTCCAGATCGCGAGGCAGACCAGCCAGTTGCACAGCACCGCCCGCGCGATCAACGCCGTCGCATCGGCCTCGACCTTGTGCGCGGCATAGGCGTTGAACATCGTCGCGGCATTGGCGAACACCAAGCCGCCGCCGCCCGCGATGAAGATCGCCGAAAGCAACAGCGCGCCCGCCAGATTGCCGATCCACACCACGACGATCAGCAGGGCGGCATCCGCGACACTGACGCTGCGCCGCATCAACCCGAAGCCGAGATACATCACATAGCCGGTGAACAGCTCCCCCCCGGCGAACACGGTGAGGATCAGCCCGAGCCCGAAGGTCGCCCCCATCACCAATGGGCGCACGCCGGCCGGCAAGGCGTCGGCGGTGCTGAGGGCGAGGATCATCGCGATGCCGATATAGGCCCCCGCCAGCATCGCGCCGACGAAGAAGCCCAGCGGCGAGCGGCGGATCGAAGCGGCTTCGGCGGCGGCGCGATCAGCGAAGCCGGTTACCGTCGGTGCATACATGGATTTTACGCTTTCACAGAGATTTTGCGGCCAGCAACGCCCGCCCGCGCAACGATACGGTCCGCCGCGTTCTTGGTTCCCGCGCTGCGGATCTGGACCGGCACCGACTTGTACGACGGGGTCAGGCTTTGCGGATCATGGTCCTCGAGCGCGATCAGCGGCTGTGTCTCGGGGTAATAGGACGCGCAGCACCCATCGGGCAGCGCATGCTCGACGAGCATCAGCCCCTGGACGATCCGGTCGTCGCGCTTGAACGCGAGCGCGGTCGTCACGTCGACGACATCGCCTTCCACAAAGCCGAGCCGCGCGATCTCCTTGGCGTTCAGAAACAGCACGTCGCGCCGCCCGAACACGCCGCGATAGCGATCGTCGAGGGCATAGATCGTGGTGTTGTACTGATCGTGTGAGCGCAGCGTCGTCAGCCGCAGGACGCTTGGATCACGCGTCGTCTCGTCTTCCTCGACGCCCGTGGCGACGATGAAATTGGCCTTGCCCGTATCGGTGTTCCAGACACGCTCGGCCGCCGAATTGGGCAAGTGGAAGCCGCCTGGCGCGCGGATGCGCGTGTTGTAGTCCTTGAACGCCGGGAACACCGCCTCGATCTTGTCGCGGATACGGTCGTAATTGGCGACATAGCCGTCCCAATCGATCGCGCCCTTGCCGCCGAGCGTCGCCTTGGCGATCCCCGCGACGATCCACGGTTCGGAACGAACGTTCTCGCCCGGTGGCATCAGGAAGCCGCGCGAGGCATGGACCATCGACATCGAATCCTCGACCGTCACGGCTTGCGGGCCACCCTCCTGCGTATCGCGCTCGGTCCGCCCGAGGCACGGCAGGACATAGCTCGCCTTGGCCATCAGCAAATGCGTGCGGTTGAGCTTGGTGGTAATGTGGACCGCCAGATCCATGTTGCGGAAGCCTTGCGCGCAGGCCTGCGGATCCGACGACGCGATCGCGAGGTTGCCGCCGAGGCAGACGATCGCCTTGGCCGTCCCGTCGCGCATCGCAGCGATGCTTTCGACCACCGAATGCCCATCGGCGCGCGGCGGATCGAAGCCGAATACGTCCTGGATCTTGTCGAGCAGCGCCGCGCTCGGCCGTTCGGTGATGCCGACGGTCCGGTCGCCCTGGACGTTGCTGTGGCCGCGCAAGGGACAGATGCCCGCGCCAGGCCGCCCCATGTTGCCGCGCAGCAGCAGCAGGTTGGCGATTTGCTGGACGTTGCTCGTCCCCGTGCGGTGCTGCGTGATGCCCATGCCGTAGCAGCAGATCGTCGCCTTCGACTGCGCATAGATCTGCGCGACCGCTTCGAGATCGGCGCGCGCGAGGCCGCTCGATCGCTCGATAGCGGCCCAGTCGGTCGCATCGAGATCGGCGCGGAACGCCTCGAGGCCTGCCGTATGCTCGGCGATGAAGGCATGGTCGAGCACCGGCGTCTCTGGCGTGTCGAGCGCCACCAAGGCCTTTGCGATGCCCTTCAGCGCCGCGGCATCGCCGCCGACCTTGACCTGCAAATAGCTCGTCGCGATCGGCGTCGCCGACAAGGTCGCCATTTCGACCACCGATTGCGGCGATTCGAAGCGTTCGAGCGAGCGCTCCTTGAGCGGGTTGAACACGATGATCTTGCCACCGCGCCGCGCCACGTCGCGCAGCGTCGCCATCATCCGCGGATGGTTGGTGCCGGGATTGTGGCCGATCGAGAGGATCAGGTCGGCATGGTCGAAATCTTCGAGGCTGACGGTGCCCTTGCCGATGCCGATCGATTTGGGGAGGCCGACCGAAGTCGCTTCGTGGCACATGTTCGAGCAATCGGGGAAATTGTTGGTGCCGTACAGCCGCGCGAACAGCTGGTAGAGGAACGCGGCTTCGTTCGAGCAGCGCCCCGAAGTGTAGAATTCGGCCTGGTTGGGATCCTCGAGCGCGGCCAGACCCGCACCGATCTCGGCGAGCGCCTCGTCCCAGCCGACGACTTCATAATGGTCGGTCGCCGGATTGTAGCGCAGCGGCTCGGTGACGCGGCCCTGATCCTCGATCCAGTGATCGGTCTTTTCCCACAGCTCGGAGACCGAATGCTGCGCGAAGAAATCGCCGCCGATCCGCTTGGCGGTCGATTCCCAGGCGACTGCCTTAGCGCCATTCTCGCAGAATTCGAAGGAGGAGGAGTGCTTCGGGTCGGGCCAGGCGCAGCTCGGGCAATCGAAGCCGTCGGGCTGGTTCGACTTGAGCAGCGTCTGCGCGCCCTGCGACACGATCTGCTGCGCCTTGAGCGAGACCGCGACCGCCTTGAGCGCCCCCCAGCCGCCCGCCGGGCCGGTATAATCCTTGATCCCTTCGGGACGCTTACGACGCATACTCGGAACTCCACACTTCGACAGGCCCGCACGAGGAGCGGGCCACGACACCGTCGCGCCTAACGCACCGACATCGCGACGAGAAGCGCAGTTGCGACGAACGCTACGATAGATTGAAAGTTTTTGAGACGGGGGTCGGGCCCACCGCCATCAAGCGAGAAACATCGATCGCTTGTGGAAGAATGGTGGAGCCGAGGGGGATCGAACCCCTGACCTTTCGCATGCCATGCGAACGCTCTCCCAGCTGAGCTACGGCCCCATCGTATTCTGGAAAGAGAGACCCGAAACCGGGACCTCTTTGCGGGAAGGCGTCGCCCCTACCGAGGCGACGCGCCCTTGGCAAGCGGTCTGAGTGTCGCTTGCCAGAAAAAACATCAATTAGCTGTGGATCAATGCTCGTCTTCGCTCTGCGGCGCTTCCACGCCGAGATCGTCGTCGCCGCCGAGATCGACCTCGTCGTCGGGCGAGGGCTCCTCGTCTTCACCGGTGTCGATATCCTCGTCGTCGCCGGCGAGATCGTCGTCCTTCTTGACCAGCTCGGGCTTGGCCTGCT
Source organism: Sphingomonas sp. AAP5 (assembly GCF_004354345.1). Taxonomy (NCBI): domain Bacteria; kingdom Pseudomonadati; phylum Pseudomonadota; class Alphaproteobacteria; order Sphingomonadales; family Sphingomonadaceae; genus Sphingomonas; species Sphingomonas sp. AAP5. The sequence goes on from NZ_CP037913.1 coordinate 1,623,259, forward strand.
CGAACGGCAGCGGCTGCTTCGACTTGAGGATCGGCTCGGGCTCCCAATGCGCACCGCAATTGATGCAGGTGACGGGATCGTCCTTGCCGAGGTCATAGAAACGGGTGGCGCATTTCGGGCACGTACGCTTCGTGCCCCATTCCGGCTGGATCATATGCCGATAGACCTTTTTGTTGAGCCGGCAGGCCTCGCGGCCATGGGGCTGATAGGAATTGGGGTCTCGCGACCCGAAGGGCCGCAAAGTGGTGCGCGCCTTGCCATAGCGCAAGCGCACTGTCAAAGCGCGGCCCCGATGACACACCCTACGCCTGTCCCCCGCGAAATCCAACCATCCGGGCCGCTCAAGGGGCGCGTCCGCGTCCCCGGCGACAAGTCGATCAGCCACCGTTCGCTGATGCTCTCGGCGCTTGCGGTCGGCACGAGCCGGATCGAGGGGCTGCTCGAGGGCGAGGACGTGCTCGCCACGGCGGCCGCGATGCGCGCGATGGGCGCGACGATCCGCCGCGGCGACGATGCGGTGTGGCACGTCGACGGCGTCGGCGTCGGCGGACTGCTCCAGCCTGCGACCGCGCTCGAGATGGGAAATTCGGGGACTTCGACGCGGCTGCTGATGGGGTTGGTCGCGAGCCACCCGATCACCGCCACCTTCATCGGCGACGCCTCGCTGTCGAAGCGACCGATGGGCCGCGTCATCACCCCGCTGTCGCAGATGGGCGCCGATGTGACGTCGAGCCCGGGCGGTCGCCTCCCCCTGATGCTGCGCGGCCTGTGCCCCGCGATCCCGATCACCTACACCCTCCCCGTCGCCTCGGCGCAAGTGAAGTCGGCGATCCTGCTCGCCGGCCTCAACACCCCGGGGATCACGCGCGTGATCGAGCCGATCGCGACGCGCGACCATAGCGAGCGGATGCTGCGCGGCTTCGGCGCGACCGTGACGGTCGAGCCATCGCCGCAAGGCCGCATCATCGAGATCACCGGCGAGGCCGAGCTCACGCCGCAAGCGATCGTCGTGCCGGGCGACCCCTCCTCCGCCGCGTTCCTCGTCGTCGCCGCGACGATCGTGCCGGGATCGGACGTCGTGGTCGAGAATGTCGGGCTCAACCCGACCCGTGCCGGCCTCTTCACCGCGCTTCGCCTGATGGGTGCGAGCATCGAAGAGCAGAACCCGCGCGAAGTCGGCGGCGAGCCCGTCGCCGATCTGCGCGTCCGCCACGCGGCCCTCACCGGCATCGAGATCCCGCCCGATCTCGCGCCGAGCATGATCGACGAATATCCCGTGCTGTTCGTCGCCGCCGCTTTCGCCACCGGCCGCACGATCGCGCGCGGCGCCGACGAACTGCGCGTCAAGGAATCGGACCGCATCGCGGCGATGGCCGCCGCGCTCGGCGCCGCTGGTGCGCGTGTCGAGGAAGTCGAGGACGGCATGATCATCGACGGCACCGGCGGCGATCCGCTGCCCGGCGGCGCGACAATCGCGACGCTGCTCGACCACCGCATCGCGATGAGTATGGCGGTGGCGGCTTTGCATTGCCGCGAAGGGAGCGCGGGCGCCGGGATCACGCTCGACGACGCGTCGCCGGTGGCGACGAGCTATCCCGCTTTCTTCGACCAGATCGCGCAGTTGCAGAGCGGCGACGCATGATCGATTCGCATACCGCCGATCTGATTGGCTTTGTCGGCGCGATCGTCATCCTGACCGGCTTCGCGTACCAGACGCTCCGCAATGCCGCTCCGAACCTGTTGTCGAACGGGCTCAATTTTCTGGGCGCGTCGCTACTCGCGCTGTCGCTCGTGGTGAACTACAATCTCCCCGCGCTCGCCCTCGAACTGGCCTGGGCCGCAATCGCTCTCATTGGATTGGTACGTATCGTGGCTAGACGCCGATGATTATTGCGGTCGACGGACCCGCCGCCTCGGGCAAGGGCACGATCGCGCGTGCGCTCGCGCGGCATTATGGCCTGCCGCATCTCGATACCGGGCTGCTCTATCGCGCGGTCGCGTCAAACGTGCAGCGGCTCGAGTTGGACGCCGCGGTCGAGGCCGATGCGGTCGCCGCGTGCGACTTCGACGATTCGCTGCTCGACGATCCGATGCTGCGCAGCGATGCGATCGGCTCGCTGGCGTCGGTCGTCTCGGCGCATCCGCTCGTGCGTGCCTCGTTGCTCCAGCGGCAAAAGCGCTTCGCGCAGCAACCGGGCGGCGCGGTGCTCGACGGGCGCGACATCGGCACGGTCATCGCCCCCAACGCCGACGCCAAGCTGTTCGTGCGGGCCACGCCCAACATCCGCGCCAAGCGCCGTCACGCCGAGCTGCGGTCGCACGGGTCACTGATCAGCATCGACAAGGTGCTCGCCGACATCCGCGCCCGCGACCTGCGCGATTCGACACGTTCGAACGCACCGCTCGTCCCCGCCAACGACGCGGCGTTCCTCGACACCAGCTTCCTGTCGATCGAGGCGTCGGTGCAGCGTGCGATCGATATCGTCGACTCGAGAATCACCCGCGATTGATCATACTGGGTTGGACGTCCAATCTTCGTGCCCGTGACGGACCCGCAAGATCAGGATCCCATCTTCCGCCAAACGATAGATCACGACATGCGCCTTGTACCGATGCGCACGCACCGGCGGCACGATCTCGGTTCGCTCCCGCGCTGCGCGCGGATAGGATGCCAAAAACGTGAGCGTCTGCGCCATGCCAGCGCTGTATTCGTCGGCCTGGGCTATGCCGAATAGCTCCGCCCCCCGGATGTAGATTTCGTCGAGGTCACGCCTCGCTGGCTGCGAGAGCCTATAGGGCATCGCTACCGTCACGCGCGAGGAAACGCCGGCGAGCTTCAGCAAACACGTCTTCCGCTGTCAGGTCGGAGACTCCACCTTCCAGGGCTTCGTCGACCATCCTCTGCATGTTGGCGATCTTATCCACCCGAACCTGCTCCCGCCGGATCAGGTCGCGGACGACATCGCTGCTGTTGCCGAAGCGGCCTGTCGCGGCCTGCGCCTCTACCCAATCCTTCATCGCATCGGGCAGGGAAATGTTCATCGTGGCCATGTGAATCTCCGACGTCGAAGGTCTCATATTGCCAATCTTTGTCAACACCAACGCGACTTGATCGCCCCCTCGCGCTCGGCTATAGCCGCAAGGTCCGGCGAGCGGTGCTCGCGGAGGCTGGCGCGACAGGCATGTCCTCTCGCGCCCTTTTCGCATTTAGCGAGTTGCCCGCCCCCGTGAACGTCAATCGGCGGATGTCGGGCCGGCATTCGGCTGTTCCGACACATAGGCCAAGACCGCCGGAGACAACCGGCTGGCCGGAACAATGATTTAGGATCTGATCCCTTTATGGCCACTCAGCCAAACCCAACCCGCGACGATTTCGCCGCCCTCCTCGAAATGACTCTCGGCGGTGCCGACAGCTTCGAAGGCCGCGTCGTCAAGGGCACCGTCACCGCAATCGAGAACGATCTGGCCGTCATCGACGTCGGCCTGAAGTCCGAAGGCCGCGTTCCGCTGCGCGAATTCGCGATGCCGGGCCAGAAGGCCGATCTCAAGGTCGGTGACGAAGTCGAAGTGTTCGTCGACCGTGTCGAGAACGTGCACGGCGAAGCGATGCTGTCGCGCGACCGCGCCCGCCGCGAAGCCGCATGGGACACGCTCGAAACCGAATTCGCCAAGACCGCGCGCGTCGAGGGCGTCATCTTCGGCCGCGTCAAGGGCGGCTTCACGGTCGACCTCAACGGCGCCGTGGCCTTCCTGCCGGGTTCGCAGGTCGACATCCGCCCGGTGCGCGACGTCACCCCGCTGATGGACATCCCCCAGCCCTTCCAGATCCTCAAGATGGACCGCAAGCGCGGCAACATCGTCGTGTCGCGTCGCGCGATCCTCGAAGAGACCCGCGCCGAGCAGCGTTCGGGCCTCATCCTGTCGCTCGCCGAGGGCCAGATCATCGACGGCGTCGTCAAGAACATCACCGATTATGGTGCGTTCGTTGACCTCGGCGGCATCGACGGCCTGCTGCACGTCACCGATCTCAGCTACAAGCGCGTCGGCCATCCTTCGGAAGTTCTCAACATTGGCGATACCGTCAAGGTTCAGATCATCCGCATCAACAAGGACACGCAGCGTATCTCGCTCGGCATGAAGCAGCTCGAGAGCGATCCGTGGGAAGGTGCAGCCGCGAAGTACCCGGTCGGCGCCAAGCTCACCGGCCGCGTCACGAACATCACCGAGTACGGTGCGTTCGTCGAGCTCGAGCCGGGCATCGAAGGCCTGGTGCACGTTTCGGAAATGTCGTGGACCAAGAAGAACGTTCACCCCGGCAAGATCGTCTCGACCTCGCAGGAAGTCGACGTCGTGGTCATCGAGGTCGATCCCGACAAGCGTCGCATCTCGCTCGGCCTCAAGCAGGCGATCAGCAACCCGTGGGAGGCCTTCGCTGAAGCGCATCCGATCGGTTCGACCGTTGAAGGCGAAGTCAAGAACGCGACCGAATTCGGTCTGTTCATCGGCCTCGACAACGACGTCGACGGCATGGTCCACATGTCCGACATCGCCTGGGGCGTTTCGGGCGAGGACGCGCTCAACCTGCATCGCAAGGGCGAAATGGTTCAGGCCATCGTGCTCGACATCGACGCCGAGAAGGAGCGTATCTCGCTCGGCATGAAGCAGCTCGAGCGTGGTGCCCCTGCAGCAGGCGGCGTTGCCGCCGGCGGCATCTCGGCAGCGGCATCGGGCCTCAACAAGAACGCCATCGTCACGGTCACCGTGCTCGAAGTCCGCGACGCGGGTCTCGAAGTGCAGGTCGGCGACGACGGCGCGACGGGCTTCATCAAGCGCACCGACCTCGGCCGCGATCGCGACGAGCAGCGTCCTGAGCGGTTCCAGACCGGCCAGAAGTTCGATGCGATGGTCACTGGCTTCGACCGCTCGAAGAAGCCGACCTTCTCGATCAAGGCGATGCAGATCTCCGAAGAGAAGCAGGCGGTTGCGCAGTATGGCTCGTCCGACTCGGGCGCGTCGCTGGGTGACATCCTCGGTGCAGCGCTCAAGGCGCAGGGTGCCGACGCCAAGAAGTAATACTTTAGGATGACGAAGGGGCGTTTTCCGGGAGGAAGGCGCCCCTTTCGTTTTTTTCCGTCGTTTTCAACCTATCCCCATGCTAGGCTTGCTATAGATCAAGCCGAAGCGGCCATTTCGTCCGCTCGGGCGAGGCTTGGGGGTAAGGAACGCGTACGATGATACGATCAGAATTGGTGCAGACACTGGCTGCCGAAAATCCCGATTTGTCGCCCCGCGATATCGAGGCTCTGGTCACGACCTTTTTTGACGAAATCATCAAGCGGCTTGCGGCTGGCGGCCGTGTCGAACTGCGCGGCTTCGGCGCCTTCTCGACCCGCGCACGCGATGCGCGCACCGGGCGCAACCCTCGCACTGGCGAACTGGTCGACGTCGACGCAAAGCGCGTGCCCTATTTCAAACCCGGCAAGGAAATGCGCGCCAATTTGAACGTCTGAGTGGGTTGACGCCGCGCGCTCGGTGCGCTTGGACGAGTACCGCGCGGACGTGGCGAAATTGGTAGACGCACGGGACTTAAAATCCCTCGCCCTCAGGGTGTGCGGGTTCGAGTCCCGCCGTCCGCACCAGCTTTAAATTTTTTGGTAATCGCTTTGCCCGTTTGGGCCCGCAGCGCCTGAAGCCCCATGCATCCCGACACCCCATCTTGGCTCGTGACATGCGGGGGCGCGGCCGCCGAGACGGTGTCTTGAAGCCCGCCCCCCTTCCCTGCTGAAGGTCCACACCGACCCGCTTGGAAAACTGGGCGCAAGTCCCCTCCGCACCGCGTCGACCGGGGCAAAGCGGTAGTGTGATCACCCAGCATCGGATACGCCGCTGGCGCCCCGCGTTCCAGTCGAGCAGGGCGGGTGCGGTGTTTGGACGGATATCATGAGAAAACGACTGCTGGGCGCGCCCGCCTTATCGATCCTGGCCTTATCGATCCTGATCGCACAGCCTTTGGCCGCGCAGGCGCCTGCCGTGACGCTCTCGGGCCAACTTGCGCGAACCGAGACCGAGCTGCGCGCAGTCGATCGCGCGCTCGACGGACGCGTCGACGCTGACGCGCAAAAGGCGCTGCGCATGCGCGCGCTCGCCGCACAGCAAGTCGCCAAGGACGTCGGCGCCGCGCTGGACGATCAGATCACGCTGCTCGATGCGCGGATCGCCGGGCTCGGCCCCGCGGCACCCGGCGTGACCGAAGCGCCCGACATCACGGCGCAACGCGCGGCGCTGACGCAACAGCGGTCCGCGCTCGATGCGACCGCCAAGCGCGCCGGGCTCGCCAGCGTCGAAGCCCAACAATTGGTCGACGAAATCGAACAAAGCCGCGAGCAGCAATTCAACGAGAAGATCTCGGCCCAGGCGGCGTCGCCGCTGGCGCCGACGTTCTGGCAGACGTTGCTGGCTTCGCTTCCGCGCGACATCAAGCGGGTCGGTCTCTTTCTCAAGCAGGGCATCGATCAGATCGGCAGCGCGCGCCATGGCCTGCCCTGGCAAGCGCTGCTTGGCCTCGTGCTTGGCTTCGTCGTTTTCCTCCCCGTGCGAATCTGGGCGCGCGCGCTCGGTCAGAAGGTTCTGGTCGAAGGCGCGCCGGGGCGCCGCGTGCGGCGATCGGCCAATGCGCTGTGGCGCGTGATCATCGGGACGCTGTGCCCGCTCCTCGCCGCGATGATCGTGATGCAGGGCTTGCGTTGGTCGGGACTGCTCCCGCTGCGGTGGGCCGGCATGGGGGATGCGGTCGTGCTCGCGACGGGCTTCAGTGCGTTTACCGCCGCCGTCAGCGGAGCGCTGCTCATGCGCCGCCAGCCCTCATGGCGGATCGCCGCGATCGACGACGAGACGGCGGCGCGCGTGAGGCCGCTCACCTGGATCCTCGCAGGACTGTCGTTTGGCACGATCCTGCTGTCGGCATTCGATACCGCGATCGGCGCGAGCCAGGCTGCTCAGGTCGCGAGCCAGACGCTGATTGCCTTGCTGCACTTGCTGCTGATCGCAACGTTCCTGCTGGTGCTGGGGCGGCTGCGCGCCGAACGATCGGCGCAAGACGATGCCGCGAATGGGACCGCAAGCGCCGGAGTCGGCATCGTGCTGCTCGTGGTGTGGGTGCTCGTCTTCATCGCGTCGACCGCCCTGTTGCTCGGCTATATCGCGTTCAGCCTGTTCACCGCGCAGGTCATCGCCTGGGCGGCGATCCTCGGCGCCACCGTGTATCTGATGACTGCCGCGGTCGACGATGTCGCGACGAGCGCCTTCACGCGGTCGAGCCGGCTCGGCGTCACGCTGACCCGCGCGCTTGGGGTCCGCGGCAGCGTTATCGACCAGTTCGGCGTCCTGCTTTCGGCCGTCTTGCGCCTGGTGCTGGTGTGCGTCGCGCTTGGGCTGCTGGTGTCGCCGTTCGGGGGCAGCGGCGGTCTTGCGGCGGTGTTCGGGCGGCTCGGGGTGCTCGCGCAGGGCATCGAAGTGGGGGGTGTTTCGATTTCGCCGGCAACGATCCTGCGCGGGATCGTCGTGCTCGGCATCGGCTTGGCGCTCACCCGCGCGTTCATGGGCTGGCTCGAAAACCGCTACTTGCCGATCACCGACCTCGACGGGAGCGGTCGCAACTCGGTGAGCCTCGTGGCGCGCTATGTCGCGATCGCGGTCGCCTTTATCTGGGCGCTCGCATCGCTCGGCATCGGGGTCGAACGAGTCGCGTTGCTGCTATCGGCCTTGTCGGTCGGCATCGGGTTCGGCCTGCAGGCGATTACGCAGAACTTTGTGTCGGGGCTGATCCTGCTGGCCGAGCGCCCGATCAAGATCGGTGATCTCGTCCGCGTCGGCAATGACGAGGGCGACGTGAAGCGCATCAGCGTCCGCTCGACCGAAATCGAGCTGGCCGATCATTCGACGCTGATCGTCCCCAATTCCGAGCTGATCACCAAGTCGGTGCTCAACAAGACGATGGCGGGCCCGCTGGGGCGGATCCAGATCAAATTCTCGGTCCCGCTCGATACCGACGCCGGCCAGGTACGGGCCATGGTGCAGGAGGCCTTTGCGAGCGATGCTGCAGTGCTCGACGAACCGCCCCCCAAGGTCTTCATCGACGGGCTCACCGAAGGACGGATCGAATTCAACTGCTTTGGTCACGTCGCCAATCAGCGCGCGGTCTATGCCGCGCGCAGCACGGTGCTGATGACGTTGCTCGACCAATTCCGGGCCGCAGGGATCGACATTGGCACGGTTCCGCAGCGGCTCGAACTGATCGCTGCGGGTACCGATCTTACCCCCCATGCTCCGTGATGGCCGCTCGCGAATGCTCAAGGCCTGAACGGTGTCGAAATCCGTCGACCTGATCGTCCACTCCGAAAAGCGGCGCGATGCGGCGGGCGACGGATAACCCGGTCCCGCCATGAGGCCCCGCTGGCATAGCGCATCGCGGGCAGATCGGCCGTGGCGTTGCCGATTGGTCGCGCGTTTCCTGGTCGCGGCCGTTTGGCACCATTGAAGGCGTCGGTGAGCGCTGCCGGCGCGACGGTGTCGGCAAAGTTTGACGAGGCGGTTGCTGGTGCCGCGGCGTCTGGCGCGCGCCGCACCTCTGTACGGCGGATCAATGCCTTCGAGACTCACGTTTGCGGGGCCACGAACACCGAGCGCGCCGCCAGAGGAACGCCAGCTTGTCCGCACGCCACCGGCCGGTCCACGGTGGCGCTCCGCCAAGGCGCGTGGCAAGACGCGCGGATGATGCCCGCGCCGTCCCGCCTCGTGCCGACCAGCAAGACCCTCGGCCTCGCCACGCTGCTCGCGCTCGCCGCGTGCACGCCGCGCGCCGATACTGGGCCCGTCGTGGTCAGCGCCATCGGCGGCGCACCGACCCTGGCCGACCCGGCGCGCGATCCGCTCGACACGCCGGCGCGGCTGATGCTCGACGCGACGGCGCAGGGACTGGTCCGCTTCGATGCCACGGGCCAGGTCGAGCCCGGCATCGCCGAGCGCTGGAGCGTGATCGACAACGGCACGAGCTACATTTTCCGGCTGCGCGGCGGCGAATGGGCCGATGGCCAGCCCGTGACCGCAGCCGAAGTCGTCAAGCTGCTGCGCCGCCAGCTCGCGCCGCAATCGCGCAACCCGCTGCGCCCGTTCCTCACCGCGATCGACGAGATCGTCGAGATGACCCCGGAGGTCATCGAGATCCGGCTCAAGCGCCCCCGCCCCGATCTGCTCAAACTGTTCGCGCAGCCCGAGCTCGCGATCTTCCGCGTCCAGCCGCCGAGCGGCAGCGGGCCGTATCGCGTGATCGCGCAGCGCCGCCACAGCGTCACCTTGCGCCCCGCATTCGACCCGGGGCGTGCGGTCGAGGACGAGCCGGTCGAACCCTCCCCCGCCGCCAACGTCCAGCTCATCGGCGAGCGCGCCGCGCGCGCGATCGTGCGCTTCACGCGCGGCGAGACCGCGCTCGTCACCGGCGGCAGCTTCGACGATTGGCCGCTCGTGATGACGACGCAGATCGCCCCCGCCAACCGCCGCTTCGATCCCGCGGCGGGTCTGTTTGGGCTCGCGGTGGTCAACCGCAGCGGCGTGCTCGCCGATCCCGGCAACCGTGCGGCGATCGCGCGCGCGATCGACCGCGCGGGCTTCGTCGCGGCGATCGCGGCGGATTGGGCGCCGGATACGCAGCTCCTCCCCGAACAGCTCGACTCGGCCGCCCCGCCCGCGGTGCCCGGATGGTCGCTCGCGCCGGCCGAGGGCGATCCATCGCCGCGCGCGCGCATCGATCAATGGCGGGCGCTCAATCCCGGCGATATCCGGCTGCGCGTCGCGGTGCCGGGCGGCCCCGGCGGGACGGTGCTGTTCGGCTATGTCGGGGCGGCGTTGCTGTCGCTCGGCATCGAGCCCGAGCGCGTCGCGCCGAATGCCGCGGCCGACCTGCGGCTGGTCGACGCCGTTGCGCCGTATGACAGCGGGCGCTGGTACGTCGCCACCGCCTGTCAGCCGTGCAGCGAAGCCGCGAGCACTGCGATCGAGGCGGCGCGCGAGGCCGATTCCCCGCGGCTGCGCGCGCAGCAGATTGCCGCCGCCGATGCCGCGCTGGCCGCCGATGTCGCGTTCATTCCGCTCGCGCGTCCGCTGCGCTGGTCGCTGGTCAGTGTCGGCCTCAAGGCGTGGACGGGGAACTCGCGCGCGTGGCACCCGTTGAGTCACTTGCGCAACGATTCCAATTGAGGTGACATGGCCAACACGTCTCGCATGACTCCCCCGCCGCTCGGCGACTTTGCAGCGCGCTATGCGGGCAAGGACCCTGCGGCGGTGCGTAAACGGATCGAGGCGATGGAGCATTTGCTCGAGGGCCTGTTTACCATTCCGGGCATCAACCGAAAGGTCGGGCTCGACGTGATCCTCGATCTCATCCCGATCGGCGGCGATGCGGTCGGCGCAGCGATGGGCGCGTGGATGGTGTGGGAAGCGCGCAATCTCGGCATGTCGAAGACGCAGATGGCGCGGATGTTCGGCAATGTCGGCATCGATTTCGTGCTCGGCGCGGTGCCGTTCATCGGCGCGATCCCCGATTTCCTGTTCCGCTCGAACACGCGCAACTTGAAAATCATCAAGCGCCATCTCGACAAACACTATCCCGCCACGGCGGTGATCGACGCGCGCTGACGCGCAAGCAGTGTCCGGTCGGCGGGGGCGGCGCTCAGAAGCGTCGTCCGCGCCACACCTTGACGCTGTCGGCGTTCGCCAGCCCGCCCGACCCGGCGACGCAGCGCGTATAGGCAAAGCTCTTGTCGAGGCACAGCCACAGCTCGTCCAGCCAGCCCTTCTTGTTCGCCGTCACGCGCACCGCGCTCGCCGGGACGCCGGGATTGGCGGCGGCGAAGGCGCTGGCGAGCTGGCCGGCGGTCAGCGGTCGGCGCGACAGCCGATCCATGTCGGGGTAGCGCAGCTTGCCGTACAGGCCGTTCGAGCGCGCGAAATAGGCGTCGGGCGTGATGCCCATGCACGTGCCGTGCTTCGCCCATTCGTGCTGGAGCAGTTGCGGCGACGGGGTCGCGCAGACATGCTGCTTGATCAGCTCAGGCGAGAGTAGCGGCGTTGCAGCGCAATATTGCGGCCATTCCTGCCCGACGCCATCGGGCCACAGCCCGTGCAGCGTGAAGCCGAAGCGGTTGCCGCCGCCGCACCGAAAGCTCTTGGCCGGATCGTTGGAATTGCCATGGCAATATTCCGGGGCCCAGGTCAGCGCGAGCGTGTAGCCGGTGATCGGGCGGACGCGCTGCGGTTGCTTGTCCGACGCAAGATCGGGATGCGGGCGCGGCAAGCTCGCGGGAACGCTGCATTGCAGCGCCTGCGCGCTGACGGCACTCGGCAGCGCAAGCGCTGCGACGACGACGGCCTTGGACAGAAGTTTCATGCGACACTTTCCCCGAACCAGATCTTGCTCTCGGGCTTGAACAGCTGCCAGACCGCGATGCCATCGAGCACCAAGGCGACGACTGAAAGCACCGCGCCAATCCCCTGCGGGCTGGTGCCGCGCACCACGCTCCAGACAAAGCCGAGCGCGCCGATCGCAAAGAACACGGTGATGAACCACTTGGTCACGACCGACTGCGCGCGCGCGGTGAAGTACCACAGGAACAGCGAAATCAGGAGCCCGAGCAGGATCCCGCCGATCAGCGTACCGGCCCCGAATGACGCCCCCATTTGGGCTGCCACCGGATCTTCGGTAAGCCGCGTCACGCTCGCGTTCCACGACAGCGCGGCGTTGACCAACCCGACGAGGACGCCGCCGAGATAGCAGCGTTCGAACAGCACGATCGCGTTTGGACGTTCCACGATTCTTCCCCCCCTTAGAAGCCCTTGTGCGTCAGATTAGCGCCGAGCGCGCCCCGCGCAATGGCTCATCCGAGCGTGGTGAAATCGAGTCCGATATCGGCCGCCGGCGCCGATTGGGTCAGCCGACCGACGCTGACATAGGTGACGCCCGACTCGGCGATCGCGCGGATCGTGTCGAGCCGCACCCCGCCCGATGCCTCGGTCGGAACGCGCCCGGCGACGAGCGTCACCGCCGCGCGCAGCATCGGCGGGTCCATGTTGTCGAGCAGCAGGTGCGTCGCGCCCGCCGCCAGCGCGGGCTCGATCTGCGCGATCGAATCGACCTCGACGATGATCCGCGCGATCCCCGCCGCGACGGCGCGCGCGACCGCTGGGCCGACGCCGCCAGCAACCGCGACATGGTTGTCCTTGATCATCGCGGCATCCCACAGCCCCATGCGGTGGTTTGTCGCCCCGCCCATCCGCGTCGCATATTTCTCGAGCGCGCGCAGGCCCGGGATCGTCTTGCGCGTATCGAGCAAGGTCGCGCCGGTTCCCGCGATCGCATCGACATAGCCGCGCGTCATCGTCGCGATCCCCGACAGATGCTGGACGGTGTTGAGCGCCGAACGCTCGGCGGTCAGCATCGCGCGGGCCAGGCCATGCAGCCGGAGCAGCGCGGTCCCGGCCGCAACGCGCTCGCCATCCTCGACCAGCCGCTCGATCTCGACCGCCGGATCGAGCGCCACGAAGAACGCCTCGGCAATCGGCAACCCCGCCACGACGATCGCGTCGCGGCTGTCCATCACGCCCGTAAAGCGCGCATCCGCCGGGATGACCGCGCTCGACGTGATATCGCCGCCCGGACCGAGATCCTCGGCCAGCGTGGCGGCGACAAAGGCAGTGAGATCGAAGCGATCGAGGGTGAAGCGCACGGCAGCCTCCGGCAGCGGGGTGGAAAGCGGGCCGCTATAGGATGGCGCAGGCGATCAGGCCAGAAATTGCCGCTCGGCGCGCAACGGCGACCGAGTCAGGCGACCGTATCGCGGCCGGGCACAACAGCGATCGCATCGGCAAAGGCGATGTCGAGCACAGTGGCGCCGCGATCGTCCGCGACACACAACCGCGTGTCGAGATAGAGCGCTCCGTTCCTCGCATCGGCAGCAATGATATCGCGCGCCCACGCGACCGCCCGTGTCCGCACTTCGGCAAGATCGGCAATCTCGACGCCTTCGGGATCCAGCAAAAGATCGCCGGCTTGATACAGGTGGAAATACCACCGAGGCATATACGCTCCTCGCATGAGACGAGAGACGGGTACGCGTCTCACGGACGCCGGTCCGTCGGTTCGGCTTCGCTCCGAGCCTATCACCGCGCCCCTCCGCGCTCTACCGAAAACCGCGCACCGCATTGAGAGTATTGATATTTGATAGGCGCAGCCAGAACGATCCACGCTAAAGCGCGGCATACCGCGCACCGCTACAGGGTCCTAGGCGACTGTGAGATGCTTACGCTCCCGCCCCGGCGGAGGGCCAATGCATTTCGATCCTGTTCTCGAGACGATCGTCACCCGACTCGAATCGCGCGCGACCCTGACCGATGACGACCGTAGCGCGATGCGCGCCCTGGCGTACACGCGACGCGAGGTCGAAACCTCGAGCTATCTCGTGCGCGAGGGCGCGCCGACCCCGCGCTGCACATTCCTGCTGTCGGGTTTCTGCTATCGCCAGAAATTGACGACCGAGGGTGCCCGCCAAATCGTGTCGATCGAAATACCAGGGCATTTCATAGATTTGCAGCATCTCTTCCTCAGCGAGTCTGATCATAACGTCCAGGCTCTGACACGCGGCAGCGTTGCCGAGATCGACTCGGCCGCGCTGCGCAAGCTCGCGCTGACGCGTCCGGCGATCGGCACGGCCTTGTGGACCGAAGCATTGATCAGCGCGTCGATTTCTCGCGAATGGATCGTCAATGTCGGGCGGCGTGACGCGCACAGTCGTGTCGGGCATTTGCTGTGCGAACTGGCGGTCAGGCTCCACATCACCACCGGCGCGAACGAGCGACACTATGATTTGCCGATGACGCAGGAGCAGCTCGGCGACGCCGTCGGCCTCACCCCGGTGCACGTCAATCGCGTGCTGCGCGCCCTGACGCAGCGCGGCCTCATTTCGCGAGACCGGCGCAAGATCAAGATCCTGAACTGGGACGCACTGCGCGACGCGAGCGATTTCAACCCGCGCTATCTGCACCTGTCATAACCGAAGCCGGCGCGTCAGTGCGGCGGCGCTCCAGCCTCGACGGTCGCGACGATGTGGACCGTCAGGAAGCGCGCGCCTTCGTCATCTTCGACGTGCACGTCGAAGACGATGTCGGTCTTTCCCTCGCGCAGGTCCGAGGTCAGGATCTCCCCCGCCGCGTCTGACGCGCGCGCGCGCGCAAGCGTGAGCGACGCCAGCTCGGCACCGACCTCGTCGCGAACGTACGAGGTCTGGTTCAGGACATGGAAGAAATAGCGCTGCATCCCGATGGTTTCGCATAGCATCGGGGGTGCTTCCATAAACTCAATCAGTCGCCGGACACACGTAATGGGCCAAGATCGCCCATCCCCACCGTCCCGCTCGCCATCGCCAGCATCGCATCGAGGCTCTTCTTGGCGCGCAAGCGAAGCCCTTCCTCGATCTCGACGCGCGGGGTGAGGTCGCGTAGCGCGACGTAGAGCTTTTCCAGCGTGTTGAGCGCCATGTACGGGCAGATGTTGCAGTTGCAGTTGCCGTCCGCGCCGGGCGCGCCGATGAAATTCTTGAGCGGCGCCGCCTTCTGCATCTGGTGGATGATGTGCGGCTCGGTCGCGACGATCAGCGTGTCGCCGGGCATCGTGTCGGCGAAGGCGAGGATCCCGCTGGTCGACCCGACATAATCGGCATGATCGAGAATATAGGGCGGGCATTCGGGATGCGCGGCGACCGGCGCCCCGGGATATTGCAGCTGGAGCTTGAGCAGTTCGGTCTCGCTGAACGCCTCGTGGACGATGCACACGCCCGGCCACAACAGCATCTCGCGCCCCGTCTTGCGCGCAAGATAGCCGCCGAGATTCTTGTCGGGGCCGAAGATGATCTTCTGGTCGAGCGGGATCTGGCTGAGGATCTTCTCGGCCGACGAGCTCGTCACGATCACGTCGCTGAGCGCCTTCACCTCGGTCGAGCAGTTGATGTAGGTCAGCGCGATGTGATCGGGATGCGCCGCACGGAACGCCGCGAACTTGTCGGGCGGGCAGCTGTCCTCGAGGCTGCAGCCCGCATCCATGTCGGGCAGCACGACGATCTTGTCGGGGCTGAGGATCTTGGCGGTCTCGGCCATGAAGCGCACGCCACAGAAGGCGATGACATCGGCGTCGGTCGCCGCGGCCTTTTTCGACAGGTCGAGGCTGTCGCCGACGAAATCCGCCAGATCCTGAATCTCGGGCTTCTGGTAATAATGCGCGAGGATGACGGCGTTGCGCTCGGTCCGCAGCCGGTCGATCTCGGCGCGCAAGTCCAATCCCGTCAGGCTACCGCCGATCCCGTTGCGCGCGTCCATAGTCAGTTCCTCGTCGTGGAGGTCGTCAAATGGACGCACGCGCGCGCGGGATCAAGGCATTCCCGGGAATGGTGGGAAAGCATAGCCCGAGACCGCCGCGCCGGGTGTTCCAGCGACGACCGCCGCGTAGAACGCCGCGCCGAGCGGGCTGAAGGTGATCAGCTCGACCAGCACCGTCGACCCGACGATCGCCCCGAGCCCCCACCACCACGCCGGATGGACCGAACCCGAGCGGCGGATGTCGGCGACGATACCGATCAGCGGGAAGATCAGGACAGCGAGGAAATCGACCTCATAGGCATACGGAATGAGCAACGGCAGCGGCAGCAGGCGGCCGAACGCGGGCCCGAGCAGCAGCGCCATCCCGCAATAATGCAGCCGGCGATGCCACTGCGTCGACCGCCGCAGCACGATCGCCGCGGCGGTCAGCCCGGCGAAGGTCAGGATCAGCACCGGGTCGAACACGAGGAACTGCGCTGGCAGGAAAACGGGCGGCACGCGCCCGAGCTGCGCCAGCCTCGTCGTGACGAGCGTTCCGAGCACCACCATCGCGACGACCCAGCCCGCGCCGATCCAGCCCAGCCCGCGATGCAGCGCTATGGCGCCGCGCGACACCAAACTGTTCTGCGCGACGTACAGCACCACCCACCCCATGAAGACGAGCGCATGGGCATGGACGATCGGTGGCGAGGCGAAGCTCGACCGGCCGCTCGCCAGCGCAAGGGAAAAGCCCGCAAAGACGACCAACGCCATGAGATAGGATGTAACGAGAAAGAAACGATCGTCGCTCCGCACGATCGTATCCGGCGCTGCGATAGTTGCCATGCCCACCCCCCGATGAAACCGACTCGTGGACGCGTCTTACCACAGTCGAGCGGGCAAAACACGCAACTCGAGCAGGCGAAGCGGGCTTGATTCGCTAACATCCATCAGGAGCGGTTGGCGAGAACCTCGGCGATCGACTTGGTCGTATCCCACACTTCGCTGCCGTCCTTGGCTTCGTCGGCAAAGCGCACCTTGACGCTCGCATCGAGCCCCGCGGCGCGCAGCGGCAGCGCGAAGCTGCGCTCGACCGCACGGCGCGTGGCGTCGCGCGCGAGCCGGATCGGCACCGCGCCGCTCGCCTGGCGCACCAACTCGCGCTGCCCCGCGGCACGGTTCGCCTTTTCGAGCCGCGCGTCGGCATCGGTAATCGTCGCGAGGATGCCGCCCTCGCCATATTCGCGGATCTGCGTCAGGTCGATCTGCGGCGCCGATGCCTCGACCGGCGGCAGCACGACGCCGAGCGTCCGCGTCTTGGCGTCCCACGTCACGTCGCGCTTGCTGAGGCGGCCCATGTCGACATGATATTCGACGAGTCCGGGCATGATCAGCGTCTTCTTCGCCTGCAGCCCGAATTGCGATTGCGTCGAGGTCGACACCGCGACGAAGCGCGCGGCGAAGGCCGAGAGCCGGTTCTGTTCGCGTAAGCCCTCGAGCGAGCCGCTCGCGATCGTCACCGGATCGGGGCCGGCGAGCTTGTGCTCGACCAGCGCGCCGATGCCCCACACCAGCCCGAGGATGAACAGCGCAATCAGCGCGAGCGCCGCGGCGAACTTGCCGATGAAGGTCATGACGTCAGGCTCCAGACCCCGCCCTGCTCGGCGACGCGGTCGCGGTCGCGCAAGTCGATCAGATGCGCGAGCACCGATCGCTCGGCGGCGGGGAACAGCCGCGGATCGATCCCGACATACATGCGCGCGACCATCTCGCCGATCGCGGCGGGCGCGTCGCGCAAGCTGCGCAGGATCTGCCCCTCGCGTTGTTTGCGATGCCCCAACATCCCACGAACGAGGCGCTGCGGGTTCTCGATCGGGTCGCCGTGCGCGGGATAATAGCGACGCTCGGTGCGCGGGAGCAGCTTCTCGAGACTCGCCATATACGCGGTCATGTTGCCATCGGGGGGCGAGACGATGCTGGTCGACCAGCCCATCACATGATCGCCGCTGAACAGCGCCCCCGCGCCGTCGTGCGCCTCGGGCAGAACATAGGCGAGATGGTTCGAAGTGTGCCCCGGCGTCGCGAGCGCGGTCAGCGTCCACCCCTCCCCGCATACGCTGTCCCCCTCGGCGAGCACGCGGTCGGGCGCATAGCCGCGGTCGAACGCCGCATCGGCGCGGATCCCTGCGTCGTCGAGCGCGAGCGGCGCACAGCCGACGATCGGCGCGCCGATCGCGGCGGCCAGTGGGCGCGATCCGGGGCTGTGGTCGCGGTGCGTATGGGTGATGATGATCGCGCGGAGCGGTCGCCCGGCGATCGCGCGGACGATCGCGTCGATATGCGCTGGGTCGTCGGGTCCCGGGTCGATCACCGCGAGGTCGGTCGTCCCGACCAGATGCACTTGCGTGCCGGTGTGCGTGAAAGGCGACGGATTGGGCGCGAGCAGGCGGGCGACAAGAGGCTCGAGCTGCTCGGGCACGCCGGGGGTTTGCTCGCTCATCGCATCGAAATGGCGGGTCGCGCCGGCGAAGGCAAGGGCGCGACCCGTCGGATCTCATGCCCAGCCATTCCCGCCAGGTCTTATCGGGCGTGCGCGAGATCCGCTTCGAGTTCGGCGATCGCGGTATCGATTCCGGCGAGCGCTTCCTTGCGCTGCGCGGCAGTCATTGCCGCTGACGCCATGACGTGCGCGCGCGAGCGGTTAAGCCCGTCGAGCGCATGGCTGTACGCGTTGCGCTCCATGTCCTTGCTGTTCGCAGCCATCGCAGCGCCGTTGGCGGCCGCGGCAGCAATCCGATCGGTGCAGATGATGATGCGCTGCCGGATCGCGCTGCGCTCCTTGATCACCATCGTTCCGTCCTTGCCGCGCGGACCGCAATTCCGCGAGGAGACTTGCGGCATCGGCGGGATGGGCGGCATCGATCCGATCGCAGGCCTCGCAAGCATCGCAGGGATCGGCGGCATCGCCCCGATCTCCCCGACCAGCGTCGCGCTGCCATCACGGTTGAGCTTTACGTAGCGGCCATAGCGGACGACCCGTTTGCCGTCCTTGGTCACCGTGACCATCGTCGTCGTCATGCCCGGGCCGGACTTGCCGGTCGCGGGCATCGGCGGTGCAGGCGGCGCGGGCGGAACGGCATCGGCGGTGTCCGACGGCGAGAGTGGCGGCTCGGGCGCGGGCGGCAGGCCCGGGCCGGGCATGTCCGAGGCCTCGACGTGTTCGCGCATCCGCGGTGCCGGGCGTGGCGCGGCCGGGACAGGCGGGGCCGCAGGGACGGCGGCGGCCGGCGGCGGGGCGGCCACCGCTTGGTCGAGGCTCGCGAGATCGACCCCCGTGGCCGCCTCCACCGTACTGCGCACCTTGGCGGCGGCGGCGGTGCCCGAGGCGGTGAGGCCAAGCCCACCCGCGGCGAGCAGCGTCAGCATTCCTGCCCCCGCCAGCAGCCGGGTGCGCGACGTCCTGGTCGTGGTCAACATCTTCAACCTCCCTTTCAGATCGTCGATCGTGTGCAGATGGCAGGTCGCCGACACCGTGCCGCCGAGGAAGCTCGGATGCGCCGCCTTGAGGATCGCGCAGGCATAGGTGTGGCGGCGCATCGGGTTCATGCCGGCGAGCACGCGCGCATCGTTGGCGATTTCCTGGTCGGCGCGGAACGCGCGAAAGGCACGCCAGGCGATCGGATTGAACCAGTGGAGCCCGAGCACGACCAAGGCGACCCAATTGGCGATCAGGTCGCCGCGCGCATGATGGCCAAGCTCGTGCGCGAGCGCGAGATCGCGCTCCTCGGCCTCGAACCGCTCGGCGAAATCGTGCGGGAAGGCGACGTAGCGGCGCCACACCCCGAAGGCGAGCGGACCGCTCGCGGCGCCGGTTTCGATCACGTACACGCCGCCATGCTCTTCGCTGCTCGCGGCCTGGTCGAGCATCCGCCGGCAGAAGCGGTGATGCGCCAGCGCATGCCACGCGACGAACGCCCCCGCCCCCGCGATCCACAGTGCGGCGAGCACGGGAACGAGCCATTCCTGCGCCGGCGCCGACGCCGCGGTCGCGGCGGCGACGGGCTCGGCGAACAGCACGCTCATCTGCTCGGTCGCGTGCAGCACCGGCGCGACGGCCGCGTCATGCCACGCGCTTGGCAGCGGCGGCAGCGCCAGCCGCAGCACCGGGAGCAGCCACAGCGCATAGGCGACATCGGCGCCGAACGCCTTGCGCACCGGGCGCCGCAACAGCAGCACGGCGACCATCAGCACGCTCGATCCGATCAGCGCTTCGATCAGCCAGCTTGGCGAGATCCAGTCGGTCATGCCTTGAGCTCCTTGAGCAGTGCTTCGATCTCGGCGATATCCTGTGCGGTGAGCGCATCGCGGTCGGCGAGGTGCGCGACGAGCGGGCTCAGTCTGCCACCGAACAGCCGATCCATCAACTTGCGCGATTCGCCCGCGACATAGTCTTCCCGCTTCACGAGCGGACGATACAGATAGCGTCGGCCATCCTGTTCATGCGCGATAATGCTCTTGGCGAGCAGACGCCCGAGCAAGGTCTTGACGGTGTTGGCACTCCACTCGCGCGTGTCGGGAATGCGCTCGGCCACGTCTTGTGCGGTCAGCGGACTCTCGTCCCACAACACTTCCATCACTGCATGTTCGGCATCGCTGATGCGTTCGGCCACGAGTCGCTCTCCGTAATGACTACGGATGTAATCGTATCGATTACGTCTGTAGTCAAGTGCCTGCTTGCTCGTCCCGGCAGGAGGGATAGGCTGCCCCAAAAAACAGGAGCGGAGCGATGACTTTCACCACCCTGGCGACCGGCCTGCGCTTTCCCGAGGGCCCCGTGGCGATGCCCGACGGCAGCGTCATCCTCGTCGAGATCGAAGCCGGCCGCATCACGCGCGTGCATCCCGACGGCACCAAGACCACCGTGGCCGAACCCGGCGGCGGCCCCAATGGCCTGGCGCTGGGCCCCGACGGCAAGCTCTATTGCTGCAACAATGGCGGCTTCCACTATGTCGAAACCCCGAGCGGGCTGCTCGTCCCGCACGGCCAGCCCGATGATTATTCGGGCGGGCGGATCGAGCGGATCGACATCGAGACCGGCGAGGTCGAGGTGCTCTACAAGGACGGCGACTTCCACTGCAGCCTGCGCGGTCCCAACGACATCGTGTTCGACGATGCCGGCGGCTTCTGGTTCACCGACCACGGCAAAACGCGCGAGCGGGAGCGTGACGTCACGGGCATCTTCTATTCGCACGCCGACGGGCGCCATCTCGCCGAGGTGATCTTCCCGAGCGAGAACCCCAACGGCATCGGGCTCTCGCCCGACGGCAAGCGGCTCTACGCCGCCGAGACCTATACCTGCCGGCTGATGGCGTTCGACATCACCGCGCCGGGCGAGGTCGATCTCACCGCCGGCCTCGGCGGACCCGGCATCCCGCTCTACCGCCCCGCCGGCTACAAATTCTTCGATTCGCTCGGCGTCGAGGAATGCGGCAACATCTGCGTCGCGACGATCGGCGAGAGCGGGATATCGGTCATCTCGCCTGCGGGCGAACTCGTCGATTTCGTTGCCACGCCCGATCCGTTCACCACCAACATCTGTTGGGGCGGCCCCGATATGCGCACCGCCTACATCACGCTGTCGGGCACCGGGCAGCTCGTGAGCATGGAATGGCCGCGGCCGGGGTTGCGCCTGGCATATTGATCCCTCCTTATTGATCGATGCCGCGGCCCCGCCTATCGCGCTCCAAAACAAGGAGTCGATGCATCATGAAGAAACTCTATCCCGATGCGGCAGCTGCGCTCGACGGGTTGCTCCATGATGGCATGACGATCTGCGCCGGCGGGTTCGGCCTGTGCGGCATCCCCGAGCGGCTGATCGACGCGATCCGCGACGCCGGTACCAAGGACCTGACGATCGCCAGCAACAATGCTGGCATCGACGGCGAAGGCCTCGGCAAGCTGCTCCGCACGCGCCAGGTCAAGAAGATGATCTCCTCGTACGTCGGCGAGAACAAGGAATTCGAGCGGCAGTATCTCTCGGGCGAACTCGAGGTCGAATTCTGCCCGCAGGGCACGCTCGCCGAGCGCTGCCGCGCGGGTGGTGCTGGCATCCCCGGCTTCTACACCAAGACCGGCGTCGGCACGCTCGTCGCCGAGGGCAAGGAAGTGAAGGTGTTCGACGGGGAAGAGTTCATCCTCGAGCGCGGCATCCGCGCCGATCTGTCGATCATCAAGGGCTGGAAGGCCGACGAGAGCGGCAACCTCATCTTCCGCAAGACCGCGCGCAACTTCAACGCGCCGATGGCGACCGCGGGCAAAATCTGCGTCGCCGAGGTCGAGGAGATCGTCCCGGTCGGGTCGTTGGATCCCGACTGCATCCATCTGCCGGGAATCTATGTGAAGCGGATGATCATCGGCAGCCCATACGACAAGCGCATCGAATTCCGCACCGTCCGCGAGGCGGCGTGAATCACCTCGCTTCTTCTTCCCCCCTCCCGCTTGCGGGAGGGGCTGGGGGAGGGCCTGTCTCGGGCGTCGCCCAAGCTTCCAGGTCATTCCCTCCCCTAACCCCTCCCGCAAGCGGGAGGGGGATAGCGGCAGCGTTCGCGTTGATGCTGTCCGCATGTACGACCGTGCCGCAGGCACCCGTCGCGCCCGTGTCAGCCGCCCCCACCATCCCCCCCGGCATGCAATTCCTCTACGGCTCGGGCGAAGCCGCCGCGCTCGATCACCAGGCCTACAACGTCCTGGTCGACGCCGTCCGCCGCCGCATCGCGAGCGAGAAGGCCGATTTCAAGGCGATGAGCGACCGCACCTCGGCGGTCCTCCAGCCCGGCGCCACGCTCGACCAGCCTGCTACCATCCCCTGCGGCGACCGCCCCCGCGCGGTCGTGTTCGACGTCGACGAGACGCTGCTGCTCAACCTCGGCTTCGAATATGACGACGCGCGGCACCCCGGGCGCCCCTACGACGCAGCGCTGTGGCAGCAATGGGAGCAAGCCGGCGTCGACCGCGTCGAGGCCGTCCCCGGCGCGATCGCCGCGGTCAACGAGCTTCGCGCGATGGGCGTGACGGTCGTCTTCAACACCAACCGCTCCGCCGCGACCGCCAGCTTCACTGAACAGGCGATCGGCCATGCCGGCCTCGGCACCGCCAAACACGGCGACACGCTGTGGCTCAAGGGCGATCTCGGCAGCGGCTCGGGCAAGGACACCCGCCGCCAGGCGATCGCCGCGCGTTATTGCGTCGTGGCGATGGGCGGCGACCAGCTCGGCGACTTCTCCGACCTGTTCGCCGGCACCCCGCAGCAGCGCCGCGCGGTGGCCTCGTCGCCTCCTATCCACGGCATGTGGGGCCGCTTCTGGTTCGTCCTGCCCAACCCCGTTTACGGCACCGCGTTGAAAGGGGGGATCGACCAGGTCTTCCCCGCCGACAAGCGCTGGACGCCCACCAATTCTGGAGAGAAATAATGGCCTGGACTCGTGACGAAATGGCAGCCCGCGCCGCGCGCGAATTGCAGGACGGCTTCTATGTGAACCTCGGCATCGGCATCCCGACGCTCGTCGCCAACCATATCCCCGCGGGCGTCACCGTCACGCTCCAGTCGGAGAATGGCATGCTCGGCATCGGCCCCTTCCCGCTCGCAGGCGAGGAAGACGCCGACCTCATCAACGCCGGCAAGCAAACGATCAGCGAGCTGCCGCAATCGGCCTATTTCGGCTCGGACCAGAGCTTCGCGATGATCCGCGGCGGGCATATCGACTTGACCGTGCTCGGCGCGATGGAAGTCGCCGAGAATGGCGACATCGCCAACTGGATGATCCCGGGCAAGATGATCAAGGGCATGGGCGGCGCGATGGATCTCGTCGCCGGCGTCAAGAAGATCATCGTCGTGATGGAGCACAGCTCGAAGAACGGCGACCCCAAGTTCATCCCGGCCTGCACGCTGCCGCTGACCGGCAAGAACGTCGTCGACATGGTCATCACCGATCTCGCGGTGTTCCAGCGGCCCGACCATCAGTCGCCCTTCAAGCTGATCGAGATGGCGCCGGGCGTGACCGCCGACGAGATCGCCGCCAAGACCACCGCGCAGTACGCGGTGTAAGGCGATGGGCTACACGCTGATCACCGCGAACCGGAATTATTCGAGCTGGTCGCTGCGGCCGTGGCTGTTGCTGCGCGCGCTCGAGATTCCGTTCGAGGATCGGCTCGAGCCCTTCACGCAAGCCGTCAATTACGACGCCTTCCGGGCGTTCTCGCCGACCGGGCAGGTCCCCGTTCTGCTCGACGGCGACCGCACCGTGTGGGATTCGCTCGGGATCGTCCTCTATCTCGCCGAGCGGCACCCCGGCGTCTGGCCGGACGACGCAGCCGCGCGCGGCTGGGCGCAGTGTGCCACCACCGAAATGCACGGCGGCTTCGGCGCGGTGCGCAACGCCTATACGATGAACGTCGGCGTCCGGGTCAGCCCCCCCGCCCCGACCCCGGCGCTCGCCCGCGAGATCGCCAGGCTCGCCGAACTCTGGGCCGAGGGGCTCGATCGCTTCGGCGGGCCGTGGCTTGCCGGCCCGACGTTCGGCGCGGTCGACGCCTTTTTCGCGCCGGTCGCCTTCCGCGTGCGCACCTATGGCCTCGATGTCGGCGCGGCGGGCGCTGCGTGGGTCGCGCGCATCCTCGAGCATCCGGCAATGCGCGAATGGGAAAGCGCCGCGCTCACCGAAAGCTGGCGCGAGGCGGCGCATGAGGCCGAACTCGCCGCAGCGGGCATGATCACCGCGGATCATCGCGCATGATCCGCTGGGCGCTGACGGGAATCGTGCTGCTCCTCGTCGTCGCCGGCGGAGCACTTTACGCGCTCGTCTCGCCGCCCGGCCAGCTCAGCTTGCTCGACGCGGCGATGGGCGGTGGCTCGGGCGTCGAACGCCCCGGCACCGCGCTCCCCTTCGGCAGTGAGGGCCAGACGCTCGACGTGTGGCGCCCCGCCGGCCCGGTGACCAAGCGCCCGGTGCTGATCTTCTGGTATGGCGGCGGCTGGGTCGCGGGCACGCGCCAGGGATATGCCTTCGCCGCGCGCGCCTTTGCGCGAAACGGCTTCGTCGTGGTGGTCCCGGATTACCGCAAGGTCCCGCAAATCCGCTTCCCCGCGATGCTCCAGGACGGCGCGCAGGCGGTCAGATGGACGCGCGACCACATCGCCGAATATGGCGGCGACCCGGCACGGATCGGCGTCGCGGGCCATTCGGCGGGCGCCTACACCGTCGCGATGCTGACGCTCGACCCGCGCTGGCTCGCGGCCGAGCAAGTCGACCCCAGGATCATCAAGGCCGCGGTCGGCCTGTCGGGCCCGTACGATTTCTACCCGTTCGACAAGAAGCGCTCGATCGACGCGATGCAGGGCGCGAAGGACCCGCTGATGACGCAGCCGATCCACTTCGCGCGCGGTGACGCCGCGCCGATGCTGCTCGTCACCTCGACCGAGGACACCGAGGTGCGCCCACGCAATGCGATCCATCTGACGGCTGCGCTGAAAGCACAGGGCGGCGCAGTCGAGTTCCGCAACTATCCCGGCATCAACCACGAGAATGTCGCGATGGCGCTGTCGGTGCCGTTCCGCGGCAAGGCGCCCGTGCTCGCCGACAGCGTCGCCTTCCTGAACCGGACGATGCCCGCGCGCTGAGCCGCGCACGCGCGCGACTGGCCTTTGCGAACAATCGCATCCGTTGTGCAGCGGAAATATCCAGGACCGCGCGCCGTCGCCCGCGCGCGCGCCCGTGGTTCGGGTCGTTTCGGCGCCAACATCGCCTGCGCGCCCCTCCTGCGTCGGCTAAGCCCTGCGCGACAGCGATCGGACCCGATTTCCCCGACGCTGCCGCGCACCGCGTTCCCCATCACGCAGCGAAGGAGAGTGGAGTGGCAAGCTCAGCAACCGTGTTCATCCAGATCTGGGTCGATATCAACGCGATCCAGAATGGCTCTACCAGGGGCGTCTATGCCGTCGACAACCGCGTCGGCGCGGGCAGCACCAACGAAGGCACGCCCAACCTGCTGACGCAGGTGACCAATGGCTCGACGATCCAATGGAACGTCTACAACATCGATGCGACCAGCACGGTCGTCCCGACGCTCACCGCGATCGGCAACGCCAACATCTGGGGCGCGGGCGGCCAGCCGCAAGCCGACGGCACCGGCGCCTTTGTCGGCCAGGTCCAGGCGACCGGTCAGGATGCTTACCAAGTCACGATCAACGCCCAGAAGCAGCCGGGCAGCGCGGGCATCACGATCAATTTCGACCCGTCGATGGCGGTGAAATAAGCGCGCGACGCGCGCCCGATCCGATCTTCTCGAAATCGCAAAGGAATCGTCACAATGATGAGCGCATCCAACCTCGTGCTGGTGCAGACGGCGGTGCTGCAGCCCCAGGCTTTCGTTACCATCGCGGTCGACACCGCCTATGTCGCCTCGCAGCAGGGACAGAACATCAGCCACGGCGTCTATATGATGGACAATCAGGTCTCGAACGGCAGCACCAACGAAGGCCAGATGGAGCTGTCGACCGTCGTCCCGGTCGGCTCGCTGATCGGCTTCAACACCGTGCCGATCAATCCCGGCAGCGGCGATACCGTGATCATCACCGGTTTCACCGTGTCGCAGGGGTCGGTGTTCGGCTCGCAAGGCTATCCACAGCAACAACCGCCGATCGGTACCGAACCGGTCGGCGCCTATTGGATCGGTCAGGCGATGAATGTCGGCCACCAGACCTATCAGATCCAGATCAAGGTGACGGTCGGCCAACTCCGCCCGATCTCCTATTACGTCAATTGGGACCCCTTTATCACTGCAAAGTGAGGGAGCGGCGCTGCGCGTATCGACGGGTACGCGCAGTCGCCGTCTTGCGCGCGGCGCAACTTCCGGCATCCAAAGCTTTGCCTCGGCGCATCTTTCGGCTAGGGCGAGCGCCTTATGGCGAACCACCCCCGCACCTTGTACGAAAAAATCTGGGCCGACCACGTCGTCGAACAGCGCGAAGACGGCACCTGCCTGATCTATATCGACCGTCACCTCGTCCACGAAGTGACCAGCCCGCAGGCCTTCTCCGGCCTCCGCGCAAACGGCCGCACCGTCCGCCGCCCCGACCTCACGCTCGCGGTACCCGACCATAACCTGCCGACCACTGCGCGCCGCGACTCCGCCGGCCGCCCGCTGCCGATCGCCGATCCCGAAAGCGCGGCGCAGCTCGACGCGCTGACCCGCAACACCGCCGATTTCGGCATCGACTATATCGACGCGCTCGCGCCCGCACAGGGCATCGTCCATGTCGTCGGCCCCGAGCAAGGCTTCACCCTCCCCGGCACGACGCTCGTCTGCGGCGACAGCCACACCTCGGCGCACGGCGCACTCGGCGCGCTGGCCTTCGGCATCGGCACGAGCGAGGTCGAGCATGTGCTCGCCACGCAGACGCTGCTGCTCGGCCAGTCGAAGACGATGGAAGTCCGCGTCGACGGCACGCTCGGCTTCGGCGTGTCCGCCAAGGACGTTGCGCTGGCGATCATCGGCAAGCTCGGTGCCGCCGGCGGGACGGGCTATGTCCTCGAATATACCGGCTCGACGATCCGCGAGATGTCGATCGAGGGCCGCCTGACGATCGCCAACATGTCGATCGAAGCGGGCGCGCGCGCCGGCCTCGTCGCGCCCGACGAGACGACCTTCGCCTATTTGAAAGGCCGCCCGATGGCGCCCAAAGATGCCGATTGGGACGCAGCGCTTGCCTATTGGCGCACGCTGCCGAGCGACCCCGGCGCGGTGTACGACGCGGTCGTCACGATCGACGCGGCCGAGATCGCCCCGCTGCTGACCTGGGGCACCTCGCCCGAGGACGTCGTGCCGATCACCGGCGTCGTCCCCGATCCCGACAGCTTCGCCGATCCCGCCAAGCGCGACGCCGCGCGCAAGTCGCTCGCTTATATGGGCCTCACCGCGGGCACCGCGATGCAGGACGTCGGCGTCGATTACGTCTTCATCGGCAGCTGCACCAACAGCCGCATCGAGGACCTCCGCGCTGCCGCGAAGGTCGCCGACGGGCGTCACGTCGCCGATGGCGTCACCGCGCTCGTCGTGCCCGGTTCGGGGCTGGTCAAGGCGCAGGCGGAGTCAGAGGGGCTCGACCGCATCTTCCTCGCCGCCGGGTTCGAATGGCGCGAGCCGGGGTGCTCGATGTGCCTGGCGATGAACCCCGACAAAGTGCCGCCGGGGCAACGCTGCGCTTCCACTTCGAACCGCAATTTCGTAGGACGGCAAGGACCGGGTGCGCGCACGCATCTGGTTTCACCCGCGATGGCGGCTGCGGCCGCCGTCACGGGAAGACTGAGCGATGTTCGTAACCTGGTTACGAGTTCTTGAGGGGCATTGTATGAAGCGCGTTCTGGTTCTGCTCGTGATGGGCACCATTCTCAGCGGGATGGCCGCCTATGTCGCCACCGCCAAGACCAATGCGGCGACCACGCCGACATCAACCGGACGCTAACGCATGCAGCCAGTGACGCAGGTTTCGGGCAAGGCCTATCCCTGGGGCCAGAAGAACGTCGATACCGACGTCATCATCCCCGCGCACTGGCTCAAGACGATCACCCGCGAGGGGCTCGGCAATGGCGCGTTCGAAACGGTGCGCGCGGTCCCCGGCAACATCTTCGACGATCCGCGCTATGCCGGATCGCCGATGCTGATCGCGGGCGACAATTTCGGCTGCGGGTCGAGCCGCGAGCATGCCGCCTGGGCGCTTGCCGACATGGGCATCCGCGCCGTCCTCGCGCCGAGCTTTTCCGACATCTTTTCGGGCAACGCCTTCAAGAACGGGATCGTCGCGGTCGTGCTGCCGCAGGACGCGATCGACCGCTTGATCGAGGTCGCGCAAGACCAGCCGATCACCGTCGATCTCGAGACGATGACCGTCACCACTCCCTATCAGGATCGCTTCGACTTCGAACTCGACGCGTTTCGTCGCCAGTGCCTGATGGAAGGGCTGGACGAGATCGGTCTGACGCTGGCAAGAGATACCCAGATTTCGAAATACGAAGCCGGGGTAAAAGAACACCGGCCGTGGATGAGCGGAGACCGGGCACATGCGAGCACTTCTGTCGAAAGCGGCGGGCGGACCTGAAACTCTAGGTCTCGACGAACTGCCCGATCCGGTGGCGGGCGCGGGGCAGGTCGTGGTCGCGGTCAAGGCGTGCGCGATCAACTATCCCGACGTGCTGATCATCGAGGACAAATATCAATTCAAGCCGCAACGCCCGTTCGCGCCGGGCGGCGAGATCGCCGGCGTGATCGAGAGCATCGGCGAAGGCGTGACCGGCTGGAGCGTCGGCGACCGCGTGATCGGCATGACCGGGCACGGTGGGCTGGTCGAGAAGGTCGCGGTGCCGGCCGGATCGCTCTACCCGCTCCCGCCCGAGCGCGATTTCGCCGAGGGTGCGGCGCTGCTGCTCACCTATGCCACCACGATCCACGCGCTGCTCGACCGCGGGCATATCGCCGAAGGCCAGAGCCTGCTCGTGCTCGGCGCGGCGGGTGGCGTCGGCTTGGCGGCGATCGAACTCGGCAAGGCGTTCGGCGCGCGCGTCGTCGCGGCGGTGTCGTCCGAGGAAAAGGCGCAGGCCGCGCGCGATGCGGGTGCCGACGAGACGCTGATCTACGCCCGCGCGCCGTTCGACAAGGACCAGTCCAAGGCGCTGGCCGAACAGTTCAAGGCGCTCGGCGGAAAGGCCGGCTACGACGTGATCTACGATCCGGTCGGCGGCGACTATGCCGAGCCCGCGCTGCGCTCGATCGCATGGGAGGGGCGCTATCTCGTCGTCGGCTTCCCCGCCGGCATCCCCAAGCTCCCGCTCAACCTGACGCTGCTCAAGAGCTGCGACGTCTGCGGCGTCTTCTGGGGCGCCTTCGCCGCACGCGATCCCAAGGCCAACGCCGCGCACATCGCGCGGCTCTTCCAGCTGTGGCAGGACGGCAAGATCGCCCCGCGCGTCACCGAGACCTTCGCATTCGAAGATGGCGGCAAGGCGATCGCCAAGATGGCCGCCCGCGCCGCGATTGGGAAGCTGGTGGTGAAGGTAGCGGACTGACGCCCCCATTCGTCACCCCGGACCTATTGCGGGCGACGGAAAGGGTATCGCTAAGAGTTTTCTTCTTTCTCTCCGCGTCTCCGCGTGAACAAGAAATTTGGTTCTCGCGGAGACGCGGAGACGCGGAGAAGAAGATGGTTCTCGACTTAGCGTGAACCCACGTCTCTTAACGCGAAAGCGTGAAGACGCGACGCCGCGCTTACCGTCCCGCTAAGCGCGCTCCGCCGAACGGCTCTCCGACAGCCACACAGACCCCGCAAACACCACCACCACCGCCGCCATTACCCCAACCCACACCGGCCCGATCGTCTGCCACAGCAGATAAACGTTGAGCACCGCGATCACGCTGCAAATCGCATACCCGACCAGCTTCACCCATAGCGGATTGGCATAGTCCCCCATCCGCGCGCGGCTGCTCGTCACCATCATCAGCGGGAAGATCGCGAACGGCAGCTGCATCGACAGTACGACTTGCGACACCACGAGCAGCTCGACGGTATCCTTGCCGCCGCTCGCCGAGATCACCACCAGAGCCGGCACGATCGCGATCCCGCGCGTCACCAGCCGGCGGATCCACGGCGCAATACGGATCCGCAGGAACCCCTCCATCACGATCTGCCCGGCAAGCGTCCCGGTAATCGTGCTCGACTGCCCCGAGGCCAGCAACGCCAGCGCAAACGCCGTCGCCGCCACGCCGCCCAAGGCCGGGCGCAGCAACTCGAACGCCTGCCGCAGATCATCCACCACGATCCCCGAGCGCCAGAACACCGCCGCCGCCAGCACCAGGATCGCGGCGTTGACGAAGAACGCGGCGCCCAGCGCGAGCACGGTATCGAGCGTGTTGAACCACAAGGCCGCCTTGACGTCGCGCGGCGTGCGCCCGACCGCGCGCGTCTGGACGATCGAGCTGTGCAGATAGAGGTTATGCGGCATCACGGTCGCGCCGAGGATGCCGAGCGCCACCAGCAACGCCGCGGTATTCGGAATCGCCGGCGTCACCGCCCCCAAGGCCACCGCGCTCCAGTCGGGCTTGGCGAGAAAGATCGTGTAGACGAAGCACAAGGCGATCGTCGCGATCAGCGCCATCACCACCGCCTCGATCTTGCGAAACCCGAGATTGATCAGCAGCAGCAACAGCAGCACGTCGAGCCCGGTGACGAGCACCCCCCACACCAGCGGCAGCCCGAGCAGCAAGTTGAGCGCCACCGCCGAGCCGACCACCTCGGCCAGATCGCAGGCGATGATCGCGATCTCGCACAGCAGCCAAAGCGCCACCGCGACGGGCCGCGGATAATAATCGCGGCACGACTGCGCGAGGTCGCGCCCGGTGACGATGCCCAATCGCGCGCAAAGGATCTGCAGGAAGATCGCCATCAGGTTCGAGGCGAGGATGACCCACAGCAGACTGTAGCCGAACTGGCTACCACCCGCGAGATCGGTCCCCCAATTGCCCGGGTCCATATAGCCGACCGAGACCAGGAACCCCGGCCCGGCAAAGCCCAGCCATTGCCGCCAGCCCGAACGCCGCGCATCGCCCGTCGCCCATACCTTGAGCGTGCGGTGCGCCTCGGGCAACGACGGCGCCAGGTCTTGCGGAGAGGATCGGTCGGGCAATGTGGCCATTGATGGTCGAAATCCCGGCTTTGGACAGTGAAGCGATCGATTGCGTGTAAACCGATGCGGGCTGTTCCGGCTACGGCCAAGCAAGCGATTCAGATGCGACAAAGTTGCTTTCGATGCGAAGCCGCGCGGCGGGCGTTGCGCATGCCCTGCAGCACGCTTATCTCGAAGGCGCTATTTCGACAGGCCCAAGGGGACCGACCATGACCACTTTCGACGATCGCGAGCGCGCTTTCGAAACCAAATATGCCCGCGACGAAGAAGTTGCCTTCCGGATCGTGGCGCGCCGAAACCGTCTGCTCGGGCAATGGGCCGCGACGCAGATGGAGCTGACCAAGGAAGAATCGGACGCCTATGCCACCGCCGTGGTGCAGGCCGATTTCGAGGAAGCCGGCGACGAGGACGTAATCCGCAAGCTCGTCAGCGACTTGACCGCCGCAGGCGTCGAGATCGACGAGCCGGCGATTCGCCGCGCGATCGAGGAAAAGACCGTCGAGGCGCGTCGCCAGTTGATGGGGTCGCAATAATGCCGATGGCCGCCGATGAGATCGTCTCGCTGATCGTCGCGGGGATCCCCGACGCGCAGGTCGAGATGACCGATCTTGCGGGCGACAACAACCATTGGGCCGCCCGCGTCGTGTCGGAAAGTTTCCGCGGGCTGCCCCGCCTCAAGCAACAGCGCGCCGTCTACGCCGCGCTCGGTGACAAGATGGGGGGCGTGCTCCACGCGCTCCAGTTGACCACCGCCGTACCAGTCCAGGAGTAAACCTATGAGCACCGATCCAGACCAGATCCGCATCGCCGAACTCGTCCAGAAGGACGACGTCGTCCTGTTCATGAAGGGCAGCCCGCTCTTCCCGCAGTGCGGCTTTTCGAGCCGGGCGGTCGCGATCCTCAACCATCTCGGCGCCGAGTTCGGCAGCGTCGACGTGCTGCAGGACCAGGGCGTCCGCCAGGGGATCAAGCAATTCTCCGACTGGCCGACGATCCCGCAGCTCTATGTGAAGGGCGAGTTCGTCGGCGGATCGGACATCATGATGGAGATGTACGAGAGCGGCGAGCTCGCCGCATTGCTCGAAGAACAGGGCGTTTCGACCGAGAAGTGAGGATGCCGGGTCGGGCGGGCCGCGCTCTGTAGCGCTGGCCCGCCCTGCTGAAGCGATTACCGCTCGGCGTGCACAGAGTATTGCACCGCGCGTGCCAGTTTTGAGAAATCCCGGTTTCTCGCGGTTTCAACTAGTTAACGCCAATAGCGGCCAGGTTGCAGCTGTAAGATTTTTCGACAGATAGCCGCCCGCTCGCCGCACATCGTTCCCCGGCGAAGGCCGGGGCCTAGTCGCGGCATCGCCGATCGGGCGCGCGACGGTCCCCTTCACCGCCATCGCACCTGGGCCCTGGCCTCCGCCGGGGAACGCGACGTTTCCCACGCCACTTGCGGTCCCGCAGAGCCCTACCCAAGCCGCCGCGGCCCCGCTACAAAATGGCGATGACCACCTCCCCCACCCCCCGCACCGGCGGGCGCATCCTTGTCGATCAACTCGTCGCGCAAGGGGTCGATCGAATCTTCACCGTCCCCGGCGAGAGCTTCCTCGCGGTGCTCGACGCGCTCCACGACACGCCGCAGATCGATCTGGTGGTGTGCCGGCAGGAAGGCGGGGTCGGCTTCATGGCGTGTGCCGACGGCGCGCTGACCGGGCGGCCCGGCGTCGCTTTCGTCACGCGCGGGCCGGGCGCGACCAACGCCTCGATCGGCGTCCATGTCGCGATGCAGGATTCGCAGCCGATGGTGCTGTTCATCGGCGACGTCGACCGCGGCACGAAGGATCGCGAGGCGTTCCAGGAAATTGACTTTCCCGCGATGTTCGGCCCCATGGCGAAATGGGCGGCGAAGATCGACGACGCGCGCCGCATCCCCGAATATGTCGCGCGCGCGTGGAACGTCGCGATGTCGGGGCGGCCGGGGCCGGTCGTGCTCGCCTTGCCCGAGGACATGCTGCTCGACGACGTCGCAGCGCTCGATCGCCCACGCGTCGAGCGCGTCGTGCAGGCCTGCGATCCGATCCAGATGTGTGACCTTGCCGCCCTGCTCGGCGAGGCCGAGCGTCCGCTCGCGATCATCGGTGGCGCGGGCTGGACGCCAGCCGCCGCGCGCGATTTCGCCGCCTGGGCCGAGCGATCGGGCGTCCCCGTCGCTTCGGCCTTCCGCCGCCAGGATGCGATCGCGAACGAATCGCCCGTATGGGCGGGCAATCTCGGGTACGGCCCCAATCCCGCGCTCGTCGCGCGGATTCGCGAAGCCGACCTGTTGATCGTCGCCGGGCCCCGGCTCGGCGAGGCGACGACGGATGGCTATACGCTGATCACGCCCGACCATCCCGGCCAGCAGATCGTCCATATCCACCCCGATCCGAACGAACTCGGCCAGACCTACCGTGCCGATCTGGCGATCTGCGCCGACATGACGACCTTCGCCGACGCGCTGCTTGCGATCGACATGCCGATGCTCGCCTCAGGCGCCGACGCGCACGCTGCGTATCTCGCTTGGTCGACCCCCGCCCCGCGCGCAGGCGTTGCACTCGACCTCGGCCCCTGCGTGGCAACGATGCGCGAGCACCTCGCCGCCGACAGCATCATCTGCAACGGCGCTGGCAATTACAGCGGCTGGTGGCATCGCTATTGGCGCTATGCCGGCCCGGGCACGCAGCTCGCCCCCACCGCCGGCGCAATGGGATACGGCGTCCCCGCCGCCACCGCCGCCGCGCTCCGCCATCCAGATCGCACCGTCGTCGCGCTCGCCGGCGACGGCTGCTTCCTGATGAACGGCCAGGAACTCGCCACCGCGGTCGCGCATGGCGCCGACATGCTCGTGCTGGTGATCGACAATAGCGGCTACGGCACGATCCGCATGCACCAGGAGCGCGAATATCCCGGCCGCGTCACCGGCACGCGATTGCACAATCCCGATTTCGCCGCGCTCGGCCGCGCCTATGGCTGCTGGGCCGAGACGGTCGAGACGACCGCGGCGTTTGCCCCGGCGCTCGCCCGCGCGATGGCCGAGACCGGCGTACGCCTGCTCCATCTCAAGACCGACATCGAGGCGATCACCGCCGGAACGACGCTGTCTGCGATGGCGGCAAACACCAAAAAGGCCGCTCCGTAATCGGAGCGGCCTTTCGGTACGCGTTACGCAAATGATCCGAAGATCAGATATCGTCGCCGAGCGCGCCCTTGACGGTGCCGGCAGCCTGCTGGGCCTTGCCCTTGGCTTCCTGCGCGGCGCCTTCGGCCTTCGTCTCGGGATTATCGCTGTGCTGCTTCACCTTGCCAATGGCTTCATTGACGTTGCCTTTGACCTTGTCGACGAATTCGCCCATGATACTATCCTTTCGGTGTTCGATGTCGCGGGTCGACATCGGCTAGTCCCGAGGTTTAAACGGATTAGTCTCGCGCTGGTTCCATAACTTATGTTTCATACTATGGCTGATTCCGCTCAGATGAGACCGGCGAGCGGGCTCGACGGATCGGCATACATCCGCCGCCCCATGCGCCCGGCACGGTAAGCGAGCCGCCCCGCCTCGACCCCGGCCTTCATCGCCGCCGCCATCATCACCGGGTCCTTCGCCTCGGCGATGGCGGTGTTCATCAGCACGCCGTCGCAGCCGAGCTCCATCGCCTGCGCCGCCTCGGACGCGGTGCCGACCCCGGCATCGACCAGCACCGGCACCTTCGCGCCCTCGACGATCAGCCGGATCGTGACGCGGTTCTGGATCCCCAGCCCCGATCCGATCGGCGCGCCGAGCGGCATGATCGCGACCGCACCGACATCCTCGAGCCGCTTCGCGGCGATCGGATCGTCGACACAATAGACCATCGGCAGGAAGCCTTCCTTGGCGAGGATCTCGGTCGCGCGCAGCGTCTCGACCATGTCGGGATAAAGCGTCCGCGCTTCCCCCAGCACTTCGAGCTTCACTAGGTCCCAGCCGCCTGCCTCGCGCGCGAGCCGCAGCGTGCGGATCGCCGATTCGGCATCGAAGCAGCCCGCGGTATTGGGCAGATAGGTGACTTTCTTCGGGTCGATGAAATCGGTCAGCATCGGCGCGTTGCGGTCCGACACGTTGACGCGGCGCACCGCGACGGTGACGATCTCGGCGCCAGACGCCTCGAGCGCGGCGGCGTTCTGCGCGAAATCCTTGTATTTGCCCGTGCCAACGATGAGGCGCGAGCGGAAGGTACGCCCCGCGACGCTCCAGGTGTCGGCATCGACTGCGGCGGCATGATCCCCACCGCCGACGAAATGCACGATCTCGAGCTCGTCGCCATCCTCGACCAGCACGTCGCCGAGCGTCGAGCGCGGCACGACTTCGAGATTGCGTTCGATCGCGACCTTCTCGGGCAGCAGCCCGAGATCCTGCGCCAGCTCGGCGAGGCTCAGCCCGCTGCGCACGCGGCGATGCTCGCCATTGACCTGGATGCTGACGGTTCCATCGGTATGCGGCACGTTCGTTCCCCGTTCGGGCTGAGCTTGGCGAAACCCTGTCCGTCCCGGCCGGGACGAACAGCCCTTCGACAAGCTTGGGGCGAACGGGCTATGGGTCTGCTCAACTAGGCCGAGGCCTGGCAGCATTCAACCGCCCGCAACCGGAAGTCCCGCGCGATGCCCGAAACGATCTTCGTCCTAAACGGTCCCAACCTCAATCTGCTCGGCACGCGCGAGCCCGAGATCTACGGCCACGAAACGCTCGACGACATCGCCGGCCAGCTCGAGGACCGCTCGCGCGAGCTCGGCCTGTCGATCGACCTGCGCCAGTCGAACCACGAGGGGCATCTGATCGACTGGCTGCACGAGGCACAGGCGCTCCCCGCCAAGGCGGTGCTGCTCAACGCCGGCGCCTACACGCACACCTCGATCGCGCTTTACGATGCGATCAAGGCGATCCGCACGCCGGTGATCGAGGTTCATCTCTCGAACCCGCACGCGCGCGAAGCCTTTCGCCACATCAGCCGTATCTCCCCCGTAGCGCACGGGACGATCTGCGGTTTCGGCGCATTTTCCTATATGCTGGCGCTTGAAGCCGCCGCGCGTCTCTGACAGGACGCGCCGTAACAAGGGAGATAAGGGTCGTATGGCCGAAGATACGAACACGGATGCAATGCGGATCGACGTTGATCTGGTGCGTCAGCTCGCCCAGCTGCTCGATGACACG
Organism: Sphingomonas sp. AAP5; assembly: GCF_004354345.1. Taxonomy (NCBI): domain Bacteria; kingdom Pseudomonadati; phylum Pseudomonadota; class Alphaproteobacteria; order Sphingomonadales; family Sphingomonadaceae; genus Sphingomonas; species Sphingomonas sp. AAP5. Next base: position 1,659,596 of record NZ_CP037913.1, read on the forward strand.
CAGCTGACCGAGATCGAAGTCGAAGATGGCGGGCGCAAGATTCGCATCGCGCGCAAGGCGGCAGCTGTCGCGAGCGCCGTGCAATATGCCCCGGCCCCGGTTGCCTCCGCCCCCGCTGCGGCAAGCGCGCCGGCAGAGATCGTCGCATCGCCAGCGGCCGCGCTCAACGCGGTCAAATCGCCGATGGTCGGTACGGCCTATCTCTCGCCCAACCCCGAGGCGAAGACCTTCGTCAGCGTCGGCGACAGCGTTGCCGCCGGCGACACGCTGCTGATCGTCGAGGCGATGAAGGTGATGAACCCGATCCTCGCGCCGAGCGCGGGCCGTGTCACCGCGGTGCTGGTGACGAGCGGCCAGCCGGTCGAATTCGACCAGCCGCTCGTGGTGGTCGAGTAAGCACGTGGCCGAGATCAAGAAGCTCCTCATCGCGAACCGCGGCGAGATCGCGCTGCGGATCCACCGCGCCTGCCACGAAATGGGCATCCAGACCGTCGCGGTGCATTCGACCGCCGACGCCGATGCGATGCACGTGCGCCTCGCCGACCAGGCGATCTGCATCGGGCCGCCGAGCGCGACCGAGAGCTATCTCAACATCCCGAACATCATCTCGGCAGCCGAAATCTCGGGCGCCGATGCGATCCATCCGGGCTACGGCTTCCTCTCGGAGAACGCCAAGTTCGCCGAGATCATCGAAGCGCACGGCATCATCTTCGTGGGCCCCAAGCCCGAGCATATCCGCACGATGGGCGACAAGATCGAGGCCAAGCGCACCGCCGGCGCGCTCGGCCTGCCGCTCGTTCCAGGCTCCGCGGGTCCGATCAGCGATCTCGCCGAAGCCAAGGAAATAGCGGCCGAGGCCGGCTATCCGGTGATCATCAAGGCCGCGTCGGGCGGCGGGGGTCGCGGGATGAAGGTCTGCACCTCGGAGGACCAGCTCGAAACGCTGATGCAACAGGCCGGCAGCGAGGCGAAGGCCGCGTTCGGCGATGCGACGGTCTATCTCGAGAAATATCTCGGCAATCCTCGCCACATCGAATTCCAGGTGTTCGGCGACGGCGAAGGCAATGCGATCCACTTGGGCGAGCGGGATTGCTCGCTCCAGCGCCGCCACCAGAAGGTGCTCGAAGAGGCCCCCTCCCCCGTGCTCGGCGAGGAAGATCGTGCACGCATGGGCGGCGTCTGTGCGAAGGCGATGGCCGACATGGGCTATCGCGGCGCCGGGACGATCGAATTCCTGTGGGAAAATGGCGAGTTCTATTTCATCGAAATGAACACGCGCCTCCAGGTCGAGCATCCCGTCACCGAGGCGATCACCGGGCTCGACCTGGTGCGCGAACAGATCCGCATCGCCGAGGGCCACGGCCTGACGCTCCGCCAGGAAGACGTCCAGTTCCGCGGCCATGCGATCGAATGCCGCATCAACGCCGAAGACCCGCGCACCTTCGCGCCGTCGCCGGGGCTGGTGAAGGCGTATCACGCGCCGGGCGGGATGAATGTCCGCGTCGATAGCGGGCTCTACGCCGGCTACCGCGTGCCGCCGTACTACGATTCGATGATCGCCAAGCTGATCGTCTATGGCACCACCCGCGCCGGGGCGATCCGCCGGCTGCGCCGTGCGCTCGAGGAGTTCGTCATCGACGGCCCGACGACGACGATCCCGCTCCACCAGGCCTTGATCGAGGACCCCGACTTCCAGAAGGGCGACTATACGATCAAGTGGCTCGAGGAATGGCTCGCGCGCCAGGACGCCTGATCCCCTTTCCCCTTGTTATTCCTTGCGAACCCGTAATGATGCGGTGATCGGCGCCACATCACGGCGTCGGGGGTGACAAGGGGAAATCGGTGCGCACACGAATTCTCACTGCAATCGCGGCAGCGATCTTCGCGTCGCTGTTCATCGCCTTTCTCTCCTTTCGCAGCCCCGACACCGATCCGCGCGCGATGCGCGCCAAATATGGCGCGCCGCCATCGCAGTTCGTCGATCTCGGCGGGGGCCTCCGCGTCCATCTGCGCGACACCGGCCCGCGCGATGCGCCGGTGCTCCTTCTAGTCCACGGCTCGAACGCCTCGCTCCACACCTGGGAGCCGTGGGCGGAGCGACTCCAGACGCGCTATCGCCTCATCCGCATGGATCTGCCCGGCCACGGCCTGACCGGCGCGAGCCCGACCCACGACTATCGCCCCGCCGCCTATGTCGATGTCGTCGAGCGGATCCGCGCGCGGCTGGCGGTCGATCGGATGGTGGTCGTCGGCAATTCGATGGGCGGCGGAGTCGCGTGGCATTACGCGCTGACGCATCCCGAGCATGTCCGCGCGCTCGTCCTGGTCGATTCGGTCGGTCAGCCCGAGCCGGGCGGATCGCACGACGCCCCGCTCGCCTTCCGCATCGCGCGGATCCCGATCCTGCGCAATATCGCCGCAGTCATCACCCCACGCAGCCTGATCGCCGACAGCCTGCCCCAGGTATTCGGCGATCCGCGCCGCGTCGATGCGGCGATGATCGATCGCTATTGGGAGCTGCTGCGCTATCCCGGCAACCGCGTCGCGACGCTCGACCGCTTCGCACTCCCGCCCGATAGCGCGACACCGGCGCAGCTTGCCGCGCTGAAAATGCCAGTGCTCATCCTGTGGGGCGCGCTCGATCATCTGATCCCGCTATCGTCGGGCGAATGGCTGCATAGCCATATCCCGACGAGCAGACTGATCGTCTATCCCGGGATCGGGCACGTGCCGATGGAGGAACATCCCGATCAAAGCGCCGCCGACCTCGACCGCTTCGTCGCGGGGCTGCCGGCCGGATAGACCATTCCCGACGCCCCCCCCGCCGCCGCTGCCGACGTCACCCCGGCCTTGTGCCGGGGTCCACCGTCCGCAAGAGCTGCACGCGCAGAACGCGCGGCACGGTGGACCCCGGGACGAGCCCGGGGTGACGGATGGGAGAATTGGTGGATCGGCGGCGGTGTCGCCTGTTCGTCTCTGCGCCACTTCTTCTCCGCGTCCTCCGCGCCTCTGCGCGAACCATCTTCTTTTTGCGCGCAGAGGCGCGGAGGACGCAAAGGGGATGCGCGTCGCGTCTTCGCGCCTTCGCGTGAACCAGACTTCTTCTTCACGCGAAGACGCGAAGACGCGAAGACGCGAAGACACGAAGCCAAGGGAATCGCGCCCCCCGCCGTCACCCCGGCCCCGTGCCGGGGTCCACAGAGACGCGCGTTCGGCGCGTGCGGCTCTCGCGGGACGGTAGGCCCCGGCACAAGGGCGGGGTGACGAAGGAGGCGAGTCGTCTCGCACCACCCGCCCCCCGCTAACCGCTTGGCCTCCTCGCCCCGCCCCCCTAAGCTCCCCACGACCGCCCTGGAGCCGCCATGACGCTGATCGACCAACTGCGCACGCTCAGCCCATCGCAACGCAATGCGATCTGGGCGAGCTATCTCGGCTGGACGCTGGACGCGTTCGACTTCTTCCTGCTCGTCTTCATGCTCTCGGCGATCGCCACCGAATACGGCACCGACGTCAAGCATGTCGCCGAAGCGACCTTCCTCACGCTCGCCGCGCGGCCGTTCGGCGCGTTCTTCTTCGGCTGGCTCGCCGACCGCGTCGGGCGGCGGCCGATCATGATGATCGTCATCCTGCTCTTCTCTTTCTTCTCGCTCGCCTCGGCCTTCGTCACCTCGCTGACGATGCTGTTCGTCGTCCGCGCGGCGTTCGGCTTTGCGATGGGCGGCGAATGGGGAATCGGCGCGAGCCTCGTGATGGAATCGATCCCGCCCAAGCTGCGCGGGCCGGTGTCGGGGCTGCTCCAGTCGGGCTACCCTTCCGGCTATTTCCTCGCGAGCCTCGTCTATTTCCTGCTGTTCGACCAGATCGGCTGGCGCGGCATGTTCGTCGTCGGGATCGCGCCCGCGATCCTCGTCTTCATCATCCGCTCGCACGTCGACGAGAGCCCGGCGTTCGAGGCGCGCAAGGACGAGGCGAAACCCAACCCGTTCGTCGAGCTCGCCCGCCACTGGAAGATCGCGCTCTACCTTGTCGTGCTGATGACCGCGTTCAACTTCTTCAGCCACGGCACGCAGGATCTCTACCCGACCTTCCTGCGCGAACAGCACAAGTTCGACACGCACACGATCGGCACGCTCACCGCGATCATGAATATCGGCGCGATCGTCGGCGGGCTGAGTTTCGGCATCTGGTCCGAGACGATCGGCCGCAAGCGCGCGATCATCATCGCCAGCCTGCTCATCCTGCCGGTGATCCCGCTCTGGGCGTTCGCGCAGACGCCGTTGCTGCTCGGGCTCGGCGCATTCCTCGTCCAGGTCGCGGTGCAGGGCGCGTGGGGAATCGTGCCGGTGTATCTCAACGAGCTGTCGCCGGCGCTGGTGCGCGGAATGTTTCCGGGGTTCGCCTATCAGCTCGGCAATTTGATCGCCTCGCGCAACGGGCCGCTCCAGGCCGGGATCGCCGAGGCGCATGGCGGCAATTACGGCTACGCGATGGCGCTGGTCGCGGGCATCACCGCGCTCGTGCTGGTACTCTGGACCTGGCTAGGCCCCGAACGCCGCGACGTGGATTTTGTCGAGGAGGCGAAGGCGTAACTCCTCCCCGGCACGGGGAGGGGGACCCTGAGCATTCAGCGAAGGGTGGAGGGGGCGCGCCGCGAGCGTAACGGTCGCGGAGGTCCCCTTCCACCATCCGCCCGAAGGGGGCGGACGGTCCCCCTCCCCGTGCCAGGGAGGATGTAAAAGCGCTGTCCTACAGGCCGTGTTTCTGGTATGTTCCGGCCTGCTCTTTCAAATCGTAGAAAGTCTAGGAACAGCGAACCGCAACGGCGGCCCGCACGCGCGACCACGAACCCCGCAGATCATCACAAAATCGGAAACGATCGCCGCGCACAACACCCCGTCCAGGGGTCAATCGAGTCAAGCAAACTCGCTTCGTCGCAGATCGACCCGCGCGACAAGGGTGACGGACGCGCAACCGCCCGCTAAAGGCACACACCATGAGCCAGATCACCCCCGAGATCGTCGCCCAGCACGGGCTGTCCACCGAAGAATATGAGCGCGTGCTCGTCGCAATGGGCCGCGAGCCCAACCTGACCGAGCTCGGCATCTTCTCGGTGATGTGGTCCGAGCATTGCTCGTACAAATCCTCGCGTATCCATCTCAAGAAGCTCCCCACCACCGGCCCGCAAGTGATCTGCGGCCCCGGCGAGAATGCCGGCGTGATCGACATCGGCGACGGCCAGGCCGCGATCTTCAAGATGGAGAGCCACAACCACCCGTCGTACATCGAGCCGTATCAGGGTGCGGCGACCGGCGTCGGCGGCATCCTGCGCGACGTCTTCACGATGGGCGCCCGCCCGATCGCCAACCTCAACGCGCTGCGCTTCGGCCGGCCCGATCATCCCAAGATGCGCCACCTCATCGCGGGCGTCGTCCACGGCATCGGCGGCTACGGCAATTGCGTCGGCGTCCCGACCGTCGGCGGCGAGGTGAACTTCCACCCCGCCTATGACGGCAACATCCTCGTCAACGCGATGACCGTCGGCATCGCGCAACAGGACAAGATCTTCTACTCGGCGGCGAGCGGGATCGGCAATTCGATCGTCTATGTCGGCTCGAAGACCGGCCGCGACGGCATCCACGGCGCGACGATGGCCTCGGCCGATTTCGGCGAGGATTCGGAATCGAAGCGCCCGACCGTCCAGGTCGGCGATCCCTTCACCGAGAAGCTCTTGATCGAGGCGTGCCTCGAACTGATGGCCTCGGACGCGATCGTCGCGATCCAGGACATGGGCGCCGCCGGCCTCACCTCCTCGGCGGTCGAGATGGCGTCGAAGGGCGGCGTCGGCATCGAGCTCGACATGAACGCCGTGCCGCAGCGCGAAACCGGCATGACGCCGTACGAAATGATGCTGAGCGAGAGCCAGGAGCGGATGCTCATGGTCTTGAAGCCCGGCCGCGAGGACTTCGCCGAAGCGATCTTCAAGAAGTGGGAGCTCGATTTTGCGGTGATCGGCAAGGTCACCGAGACCGGCCACATGGTCTTGAAGTTCGACGGCGAGACCGTCTGCGACATCCCGCTCGCCCCGCTCGCCGACGAAGCCCCGCTCTACGATCGCCCCGCGGCGTCGAAGGAAGAATATCAGGCCTGGGCCAAGGTGCCCCCGCTCGGCGCCACGCCCGAGGCGAGCGACATCGCCGCCGACCTGCTCAAGCTGATGGCCTCGCCCGATATCGCCTCGCGTCGCTGGATCTGGGAGCAGTATGACACCCAGGTCGGCGCCGACACCGTCCAGCGCCCCGGCGGCGATGCCGCTGTGGTGCGTGTCCACGGCACGCAAAAGGGGCTCGCGATGAGCACCGACTGCACCCCGCGCTATTGCTATGCCGACCCTTATGAAGGCGGCAAGCAAGCGGTCGCCGAATGCTACCGCAACCTCTCGGCAGTCGGCGCGACCCCGCTCGCCGTCACCAACTGCCTCAACTTCGCCAACCCGCAGCGCCCCGAAATCATGGCGCAGCTCACCGGCTGCCTCGACGGCATGGGCGATGCGTGCCGCGCGCTCGACTTCCCGATCGTCTCGGGCAATGTCTCGCTCTACAATGAGAGCAAGGCGACCGGCGGCGGCTCAGCGATCCTGCCGACCCCCGCGATCGGCGGCGTAGGCCTGCTCGCCGACTGGTCCAAATCGGCGACGATCGCCTTCAAGGGCACCGGCGACGTCATCGTCCTGATCGGCGACCGCCGCGGGCATCTCGGCCAGTCGCTGTGGCTGCGCGAAGTTCATGGCCGCGAGGAAGGCCCGCCCCCGCCGGTCGATCTCGAGGCCGAGCGCCGCAACGGCGAGTTCGTCCGCGCCCACATCGCCACCGGCGCGCTGACCGCGGTGCACGACGTGTCCGATGGCGGCGTTGCGGTGACGATCGCCGAGATGGCGCTTGCGGGCAATGTCGGCGCGATGCTCCACGCGCCGCTGCCGTGCGGTGTCGCCTGCTCGTTGTTCGGCGAGGACCAGGGCCTCTACGTCGCGACGATCGCCGATCACCTGCTGCTCGAAACGCTCACCGCCGCCGACGCCGCTGGCGTCGAGATCGAGCGGATCGGCCGGACGATCGCGGGTCGGCTGATCTTCGAACTGCCCGACGACGATCATGTCGTCACGCTCGACGCGCTGCGCACCGCGCATGAAGGTTTCTTCCCCAAGCTGATGGGCGATACCGCGACGCTCGTCGACTGACCCGGCGGGCGGCGGGTTCGCGGCATTCGGGCCGCCGCGAACCCGTTGGAAACAAGCGCCCGCGGCTTCGTTGTGCGCTCGCTTTCCCCCTCGACAAGCCCCATCGACAAGGACGTCCGCAATGCAAATGCGTAAGCTCGGCCAGCAAGGCCTCGAAGTCTCGGCGCTCGGTCTCGGCTGCATGGGCATGTCGGACTTCTACGGCAGCCGCGACGAAGCCGAATCGGTCGCGACGATCAACCGCGCGCTCGATCTCGGCGTCACCTTCCTCGACACCGCCGACATGTACGGCGTCGGCGCGAACGAGGAGCTGGTCGGCCGCGTCGTGCGAACGCGCCGCGAATGGGTCGTCGTCGCGACCAAGTTCGGCAACGTCCGCGGGCCTGACGGCAGCTTCCGCGGCGTGAACGGCCATCCCGACTATGTCCGCCAGGCGTGCGATGCGAGCCTCAAGCGGCTCGGGCTCGACGTGATCGACCTCTATTATCAACACCGCGTCGATCCCGGCGTCCCGATCGAGGATACCGTCGGCGCGATGAGCGAGCTCGTGGCGGCAGGCAAGGTCCGCTATCTCGGCCTGTCGGAAGCGGCGCCCGAGACGATCCGGCGTGCGCATGCGGTGCACCCGATCTCGGCGCTGCAGACCGAATATTCGCTGTGGAGTCGCGACGTCGAGGCCGAAATCCTGCCGACCGTCCGCGCGCTCGGCATCGGCTTCGTTCCCTACAGCCCGCTCGGCCGCGGCTTCCTGACCGGGCAGTTCACCAAGCCCGAGGATCTGGCGGAAGGCGACAGCCGCCGCGCGCATCCGCGCTTCCAGGGTGCGGCGTTCGCGAAGAACCTCGATCTCGTCGCGGCGATCAAGGAGATGGCGGCGGCCAAGCGTTGCACCCCGGCGCAGCTCGCGCTTGCCTGGGTGCTCGCGCAGGGCGATGACGTGGTGCCGATCCCCGGCACCAAGCGGCGCAGCTACCTCGAGGACAATCTCGGCGCGCTCGAAATCGTGCTCGATGCCGACGCGCTCGCGCGGATCGATGCGGTGCTGCCGCCGGGCAGTGCCGAGGGGATGCGCTACCCCGCGGTCTCGATGGCGACGGTGGACCAATGAGCACGGCCTCGTTTGCGGCGATCGCGCCGGGCAACCTCGCCGTCGTCACCGGCGCGGCAGGCGGGATCGGCCTCGCCGCCGCGCGCGCCTTTGCAGCGGCGGGGATGCGCGTCGTGCTGGTCGACCGCTCGGGCGAAGCGCTCGAGGCCGCCGCCGCCGCGATCGATGGCGCGATCGCGCATACCATGGACGTGTCGGACCGCGCGGCGATGCAGGCGCTTGCCGGCCGGATCGTCGCTGAGCACGGCACGGTCGCGCTGCTGATGAACAATGCCGGGATCGGTGCGGGCGGCGACGTGTTCGCCAATGCCGAGGTCTGGGATGCGGTGCTCGGCGTCAATCTGCTCGGCGTGCTCAACGGCGTGCAGAGCTTCGTTCCCGCGATGCTCGACCATGGCGGCCCGGCGCTCGTCATCAACACCGGCTCGAAGCAGGGCATCACCCAGCCGCCCGGCAACACCGCGTACAATGTCAGCAAGGCCGGGGTGAAGGCGCTGACCGAAGGCCTCGCGCACACGCTGCGCACTCGCTGCGGCGATCGGGTGAGCGCACATCTGCTGGTGCCGGGCTTCACCTTCACCGGCATGACGCGCCCCGGCATCACCGAAAAGCCCGCGGGGGCATGGACCCCCGAGCAAGTCGTTGCGCTGATGCTGGAGCGGCTCGCGATGGGCGATTTCTACATCGTCTGCCCCGATAACGAGACGACGTCGGAGCAGGACTCTAAGCGGATCGCCTGGGCGGCCGGCGACGTGACCGAGAACCGCCCTGCCCTGTCACGCTGGCACCCCGACTGGAAGGACGCATTCGCCGCTTATATGGCGGAGTGACCGCTGCGCCCCGACGCGCGGGTGGCAAAGTCCCCTTGCGCGTCGGGCAGTGGGTCGCCACCCTGCCCGCGAACTCGATCGACAGGGGATGCGACGATGCGGTGGACGATAGTGGCGTGTGGCGCCGTGATGCTGGGGTCGCAGGCCGAGGCGCAGACGCTGCCTCCTGTCCCGCATGTCGCCAAGCGGCCGTTCCAGGTAACCTCGCCCAACGGCGCGCGCGCCGACGACTATTACTGGCTGCGCGACGACACCCGCAAGGATCCGGCGATGCTCGCCTATCTTGCCGCGGAGAACGGCTATGCCGATGCGCGCCTCGCACCGTTGAAGCCGCTCCAGGCCAAGCTCTATGCCGAGACCGTCGCGCACATCAAACAGGATGACAGCTCGGTTCCCTATGCCAAGAACGGCTATTACTACGCCTCGCGCTTCGCCGCCGGCGCCGACTATCCGCTGATCGAGCGTCGCAAGGGCACCGCCACCGCGCCCACCACGACAATGTTCGACGAGCCGACAATGGCCAAGGGCCACAGCTTCTTCGCGCTGAGCGACTGGGCGGTCAGCCCCGACAATGCGCAGGTCGCCTGGGCCGAGGATACCGTCGGGCGTCGCCAATACGTCCTCAAGGTCAAGGACCTCGCGACCGGCGCGGTGCGCAGCGACACGATCGCCAATGCCGAGCCGAGCGTCGTATGGGCCGACGACAATCGCACGATCCTCTACGTCGCGAAGGACCCGGTGACGCTGCGCGGCTATCGCGTGATGGCGCATGTCCTCGGCACCGCGCCCGCCTCGGACATGCTGCTCTACGAAGAGAAGGACGACACCTTCCAGATGGGCATTGCCCGCACCGCCGACGATCGCTTCATCTGCATCACCGTCGGGAGCACGGTCAGCGACGAGCAACGCTGCGCGCCGGCGTCGAACCCGAGCGCATTCACAGTACTGGCGCCGCGCGCCCGCGAGTTCCGCTACACCGCGGATCATCAGGGCGGGCGCTGGATCATCCGCACCAACCGCGCGGCGAAGAACTACAAACTCGTTACGGTCACCGATGCCGACGTCGCCAAGGGCGTCTCCGCATGGCGCGACCTGACGCCGGCGAACGACAGCGTGTTCATCGAAAGCTTCAAGCCGTTCGCCGGCTTCGTCGCGATCGACCAGCGCGAAGGCGGCAATCGCATGATCCGCTTGCTCACCGACGCCGGCACATCGATCCCGGTCAAGGCCGACGAGCCCGCCTACCGGATGGCGCTCGACGTCAACGAGGAGACCGCGACACCGTGGGTGCGCTACACCTACGGCTCGCTCGTCACGCCGACGACGACCTATGAGGTCAATGTGAAGACCGGCGCGCGGCGCGTGCTCAAGGTCGCGCCGGTGCCGGGCTACGACCCCGCCAATTACGTCACCGAGCGCGTCTGGGCGACCGCGCGCGACGGCACGCGCGTGCCGGTGTCGATCGTCTATCGCAAGGGGCTGAAGCGCGACGGCACCGCACCGTTGTTCCAATACGCCTATGGCAGCTACGGCATGTCGACCGATCCCGCCGTCGATCCCGGCCGGATCGGCATGCTCGATCGCGGCGTAGTCTATGCCATCGCGCATATTCGTGGCGGGCAGGAAATGGGGCGCGGCTGGTATGACGACGGCCATCTGCTCAAGAAGCGCAACAGCTTTACCGATTTTATCGACGTCACGCGCTTCCTCGTCGCGCAGAAATACGTCGCGAAGGACCGGGTGGCGGCGATGGGCGGCAGCGCGGGCGGGCTGCTGATGGGCGCAGTCGCCAACATGGCGCCGCAAGATTACAAGGCGATCGTGGCGCAGGTGCCGTTCGTCGATGTCGTGACGACGATGCTCGATGCCTCGATCCCGCTCACCACCTTCGAATATGACGAATGGGGCAACCCCGCGCAAAAGGCGTATTACGACTATATGCTGAGCTACTCGCCCTACGACAATGTCGCGGCGAAGGCGTATCCGGCGCTGTATGTCGGCACCGGCCTGTGGGACAGCCAGGTGCAATATTACGAGCCGACCAAATGGGTCGCCAAGCTGCGCGAACTCAAGACCGACGCCAATCCGCTGGTGTTCCGCGTCAACATGGAGGCGGGGCATGGTGGCAAGTCGGGCCGCTTCGAACGCTTCCGCCAGAATGCCGAGTGGCAGGCGTTCGTGCTCGATCAGCTCGGCGTCGCGGGCGCTGCGTCGTAACGCCGTAGCCGCCGCCGAGCAGGATTTCCGATGACCGAAACTCCCTTTGCCCTCTGCGTCGGCATCGGCACCTATCGTGGCGGCGGTGGCGCCGGGATCCAGCCGCTGTGCCGCGACGAGGCGGGAGCGTGGCGGCTCGGCGCGCCCTACGCCGACGCCCCCAACGCCTCGTTCAGCGTCTATGCGCCGCGACGCGGGCTGCATTATATCGTCGATGAGGCCGAGGCGGGCAGCGTCGGCGTCCACCGCTACGCCAACCAGCGGTGGGAGCGGCTCGCGTCGATCGCGGTCGATGGCGCGGCGCCGTGCCATATCGCGCTCGATCCGACCGAGACGCTGCTGGCGGTCGCCAACTATATGAGCGGAAGCGTGACGCTGCTGCGGCTCGATTCGCAGAGCGGGCTGCCCACGGGCGCCGTGCAGGTCAGCGCCAATCAGGGATCGGGGCCAAATCCGGCGCGGCAGGAAGCGCCGCACGCGCATTGGGTCGGGTTCAGCCCCGACGGACGCTGGCTCTACCAGACCGATCTCGGCACCGACGAGATCCTTGCCTTTCCGATCGCGAGCGATGGGACGCTGCACGCCCCGCAGCGCGCCTATCGCGCCGCCCCGGGCTCGGGACCGCGGCATCTCCTGCTTCATCCCAACTTTGATCGGCGCGCCTATCTGATCGGCGAACTCGACAATACGTTGAGCTTGCTCGATCGCAGCGAAGGCAGCTTTACGCATCGTGCCACGCTCTCGACCCTGCCCGACGGCTGGCATGGCGATTCGATCGTCGCGCACCTGGCGATCAATCGCGCGGGCGATCGCCTTTACGTCTCCAATCGCGGGCATGACAGCATCGCGGTATTCGCGCTCGATGATGCCGGCGTTCCGACGCTGCTTGGTCATACCGCGACCGGCGGCGCCTCGCCGCGGCACTTCCTGCTGCTCGAGGATGCAGAGCTTGTGATCGTCGCGCACGAAAGGGCGCAGACCGCGACGACGCTGACGATCGACGCCGACGGGCGTCTCCACCCGACGGGCATGTCGTTGGCGATTCCGGGGGCCGCCTATGTCGTGCTTCCCGATCCCACGGACCAGCAAACCGCGCGCTAAAACCCGCGCCGACAGGCATCTCCACACGAGCGGTTGCGCCCGGGCCGGAAGCTTTGAATAAGCGCGCGGCCATGGCGCGCAAACCACCCCCTCCGAAGCGACGCGCAGGATCGCGCAGCGCCGCGCGCGACGCCGCTTCGGAGACCTGGCTGCTGCTGCTCGGCAGCGTCGCCGCGATCCTGCTGATCGCGACGTTCCTCTATCCAAGCGTGCCCGCAGAACGGAACCCGGAGCGCGCCAAGCCGCTGACGATGGCGCAAGCCCGCGCATCGAACCGCGCCGTCCCGGTCGAGCCGCGCTTCCGCGTCCCCGCCGCGCGCTACCGCTTCGACGGTGGCCCCGCCGCGCGCTTGCAAGCCACCGAATGCCTCGCCACCGCCGCGCTCTACGAAGCGGGCGACGACGCGCGCGGACAGAAAGCGGTGATCCAGGTGATCCTCAACCGCGTCCGCGCGCGCGGCTTTCCGCGGACGATCTGCGGCGTGGTCTATCAAGGCTATACGCGCACGATCGGATGCCAATTCTCGTTCACCTGCGATGGATCGTTCGTGCGGCGCCCGGTGCATGACGGCTGGGCCGCGGCACGCCAGGCCGCCCGCCGCGCGCTCGCGGGGCGCGTGTTCGCCGATGTCGGACGCGCGACGCATTATCACGCCGACTGGATGGTCCCCTATTGGCGCGACTCGCTCGTCAAGGTCGCGCAAGTCGGCTCGCATCTGTTCTACGTCCGGCAGTCGATGCGCGAGCGGGTTCGCTCCGACGGAGACAACGCCCGTCGCAATATCGGGTGATCGGGGGAAAACTAACGCCCCCCAAGCGTTGCGCCCGCACACAGCAAGGATTTCCGGCATGAAGGCGATGGTTCTCAAGGCCCCGATTGGGCTCGATCATCTGACACTCGAAGACCGCCCCGATCCGGGCGCGCCGGGCGCGGGCGAGATCCGCGTCGCGCTGCACGGCAGTTCGCTCAACTTCCACGATCTCGGCGTCGCAACGGGGCGGATGCCGACCGCAGACGGCCGTATCCCGCTCGCCGATGGCGCCGGCATCGTCGAGGCTGTCGGCGGAGGCGTCACCGAATTCGCACCCGGCGATAGCGTCGTCTCGTGCTTCTTCCCCGACTGGCAGGACGGCAGCGCGACGATTGGCGACTTCAGCCGCACGCCCGGCGACGGGATCGATGGCTTCGCCTGCGAATTCGTCGTGCTGCCCGCCAGCGCTTTCACGCATGCGCCAAAGGGTTATGACGCGGTCGAGGCGGCGACGATCACCACCGCTGGCCTCACCGCCTGGCGCGCGCTGGTTGTCGACGGCAAGCTCAAGGCGGGCGACAGCGTGCTGCTGCTCGGCACGGGCGGCGTGTCGATCTGGGCGTTGCAGATCGCCAAGGCGATGGGCGCGACCGTCGCGATCACCTCGTCGTCGGACGAGAAGCTCGAGCGCGCGAAGCGCCTCGGCGCGGACTTCACGCTCAATTACCGCGGGCACTCGGAGTGGGGCAGAGCGGTGCGCGACTGGAGCGACGGCCGCGGGGTCGACCATGTCGTCGAAGTCGGCGGTCCCGGCACGCTCGCGCAATCGATCGAAGCGGTGCGCGTCGGCGGGCATATCTCGCTGATCGGCGTGCTGACCGGCGGCGCTGGCCAAGTTCCGACCGCGGCGCTGATGGCGAAGCAAGCGCGGTTGCAGGGCCTGATCGTCGGCAGCCGGCGCGAACAGCAGGCGTTCGTCCGCGCGCTCGACGCGACCGGGATCCGCCCGGTGGTCGATCGCCGCTTCCCGCTCGAGGCGCTCTGCGATGCCTTTCGCTACGAGATGGGCGCGGGGCATTTCGGCAAGATCGGTGTCGAATGGTAACCGCGAGCGACGCGGGTGCGGCGTCGAAGCCGTATGTGATTTGCCTGATGCAGTCGTCGATCGACGGGCGACTGCATCCCAGCCGCTATACCGAAAGCCCCGACGGGAGCCGCAAGGATTGGGCCGCCGCGTATGAAAGCGCGCACGACGCGCTCGGCGGCAACGCCTGGCTCGTCGGCCGCGTGACGATGGCGGAGATGTCGAAGGCCGCGCCGCATCCGCCCGCATCGCGGGGCGCGGTCGAACGACCGCTCCACGTCGCGACCCGCGCCGACAGCTATGCGATCGCGCTCGATCGTTCGGGCAAGCTGCATTTCGACGGTGGCACCGTGGGGGGTGATGCCGTCATCGTGCTGCTCGGTCCGGATGTGGCGGACAGCCATCTCGCAGAGCTGGCCGCCGACGGCGTTTCCTATATCGTCTCGCCGGATCACGAATTCGATTTCGCCGAGATCCTCGAGACGCTGGGGCGCGACTTCGGCATCGCCAAGCTGCTGCTCGAGGGCGGCGGCGGGATCAACGGGTCACTGCTCGCGGCGGGAGTGGTCGACGAACTCCACGTCCTCGTCGCGCCCGCGCTCGATGGCGGCGCAGCGGTGGACGGGATCGTGACCTACGGCACCGAGGGCTTGAACGGCAAAGTCCGCCTGAGCTTGCTCGGCGCCGAGACGCAGGCGCATGGCATCGTCGCGCTGCGCTATGCCGTCACCTCCGCCTGACGCCGCGCACGGATCGACACGACAATCCGATCGACCAGTGCGAGGGCCAGCGCCGACGCGCCGAACAGCGGGAGCAGCACGCCGAGCACGATGACGACCGCGAACATCCACCCCGGCGCTGCTGCGCCGCTCCGGGTTGGCGCCCCCACCCGCCCCCGGGGTCGGCGTTTCAGCCACATCAGCGTGCCGAGCACGCTGATCGCGATCAGCGAGAGCGCGGTCGCCACCCCGATCAGCTGGTTCGTGAGGCCGAACAATTGCCCCTCGTGCCACGCGACCCCGGTGTTGACGATCCGGTCGATCACATGCAGGTCGGCAAAGCCCGATCGCCCGGTCTCGATCCCGCTCGCCGGATCATAGGTCACGCGCCGATCCAGCCAGCGGTTCTGCGCCTCGGACTTCACCGTCCATACGGCACCGGTCGGTGGTCCGAACTTCTGGACGGTGTGCGGCGGAAGCACCAGCACGGGAAACGCCATCCGCTCCGCCGCTGCCTTGGCGACGAAGACCGAGAGCGGCAGGCCCTTCGGCTCGGGCGCCCGGGCCGTCGGCATATCGGTCATCGCGCCGTGGTGACCGGCGTGGCCTCCATCGACGCCGATCTTCCAATCCTGCCGCCCCTTCACCAGCCCAAGCTCGGCTCGCACCCATTTGAACGTCCCGCCCCACGCGCCCGCCCAGGGCAGGCCGCTCGCGAGCATCACCAGGACCAGCCCCGCCACCCAGAATCCAGTGACGCGGTGCAGATCCTTGAGCAACGGCCGCCCACGCAGCCAGAATCGCGGCCAGAGTGTTCCCGCCAGCCGGAACGGCCGCGGCCACCACAGGTACAGGCCAGACAGGATCAGCACGATCGTCCAGCTCGCGGCGAGCTCGACTAGCCGATCGCCGAGCGTGCCGATCAGCAGCGACCCGTGGATCCGCGCAACGACCGCCTCGATCCGCGCCGCAGGGTCGAGGCTGCCGAGCACGCGCCCTTGCGGCGAGACGTAGACCTCGCGCGGTTTGCCGTCCGCATCCACCAACTGCAGCATCGCGGCGTCGCCAGCTTCGCGCGGCAAGCGATAGTGGTTGAACCGCATCCCGGGGTTGGCTGCCAGCGCCGCCGACAGCTGTGCCTCGGGAGCCACTGCGCCCTCAGTCCCGAGACCGCAAAACGCCCGTTCTTCCCACCGCTCGACCTGCGGCTTGAACAGATAGATCGATCCGGTGATCGCCAGGATCAGGATGAAGGGCAGGACGAACAGCCCGGCATAGAAGTGCCAGCGCCACACCCAGCGGTACTGCGCCGGCCCGGCCGAAACCGTGCTTGCTGCGGTCGCGGTCGCCGGCATCAGAACGTCACCTTCACATCGGCGGCGAAACTGCGTTGCGGGAAGGGGTGGAAGAGGAAGTAGCGGTCGTTGTTGACGTTATCGACCCCGATCCCGAATTCGATATGCTGCGCGACGCGAAACTGCGCGCGCAGATCGACGACGAAATATCTGTAAAAGCCCTGATAGGTGTTGCCGACCACGTCGCTGTTATCGAGCGCACCGTAGTTGCGACTGGCGTAGCGCGCAGCAGCCGTCAGCGCGACGCCGTCGACGGGTCGCCATGTCGCGACCGCCGTCGCTTTCCAGCGCGGCACGCTCGGGAGCAGCTTGCCGACCGCGCCGGGCAGGACCGCATTCTTGCTGGTGATCGCGTCGGCATAGGTCACGCTGCCCGAGACATCGACCCGCCGGACGACGTTCGTCCGCGTGATCGAGAGCTCGGCCCCCCGCGCCCGCGTCTCGTCGACATTCTGAACATAGGTGCCGACTTGAACCGGGGTCACCGCCAGCAGGCCGGTCTGCGAAATCAGCGCGTCCCTGATCACTTCGTTGAACAAAGCGAACCGCAAGCTTCCCCGGCTGTCCTGCCGCTCGAGCGCCAGTTCGAGCGATCGCGCGCGTTCGGGGCGCAGGCTCGGGTTCGGCACAGACGCGACGGGTGTCGTGACGATCTGATAGAGCTCGCCGACGGTCGGGAAGCGCCACGCCTGGCCGAACGACAGCCGCGCGGTCAGATGCGGGTCGATCGCATAGGCGAGTGCTGCCTTGGGCGAAAATCTATTGCTGCTCAACGCCGGCTGACGGACCGGTCCGATCGCTGGCGACTGCGCCAAATTCACACCGTCATACGCGCGCCACCATTCGTAGCGCCCGCCGAGCGTGAGCGTCAGCGGCGGCAGGATCCGCCAGGCGTCCTGCGCCCACAGCGCGTACGTGCGCGTCTTGCCGCTGCCTTGCAGGTTGAGCGCACCCTTCGATCCGTTGACCCAGTCGCTGGTGTTGTAGCGATTGCTGTCGAGTTCGTACCAATCGGCGTGCGCCCCGAAGCTTACCGTATGCGTCGCCGCCGCATCCGATCGCCCCGCGCCCTTGGCGTCGAGCGTCTTCCAGCCGGTGCCCGGGAGGTCGGTGATGAAACCCGCCCCGCCCGCTTGCCCGGCCGGCAGCGCGATATTCGAAACGCGCTGCTTATCTTTGGCGACATCGTACAGCGTGCCGATCACTTGCCAGTCGAACCGGGTACCGCTGCCATTGAGCGACAGATTGTGCGACCATTGCCGCTGCTCGGTGCGATAGACGCTGCCGGCAAAGGCGCTGGCGGCCAGCGTGTAGATTTGGCCATTGTTGCTCGTCGTGCCGGCATAGAATGGCAGGCCGCTCGCCGGGTTGGTGAGATAGCTCTCGACCGTCGAATCGGTGGTGCTGAGGAACAGGCTGCCGACATAGGTCAGCCGCAGCGCGGCGGAGAGATCAAGCGCAGCCTTGAGCTTGAGCCGATCCTGCACTTGATGCTCGAACGCGGTCGCGCCGACGACGCGGATCGCGCCGCCGGTGCGATTGACGTCGTCATAGCCGCCCGTCGTCGGCGTGCTGGTCGCGCTTTTGGTGGCGGTGGCGCTGGCAAAGCCGATCGGCTGACCACGGCTGTCGACATGATCGACGCTTCCAAAGACCGCGAGTGGCCCGAACCGATCGCCGAACGTGCCGCCGAGTTGATAGGCCGGCAAGGTGCGGTGCGTGCCGTAGAGGTCGAACTGCTGCACCGTGGTTCCCGCGACCAGCGTGCCTTCGAAGCGATCGGGCAAGCGCGTCGTGATGTTGACAACGGCGCCGATCGCATTGCCGGGATATGCCGCCGAGAACGGCCCGTAGAGCACGTCGACGCGGGCAATCTCCTCGGTCGATACCAGGCTCCAGCGCGGGCTGGCGGAGGTGTTGTTGTTGCCAACGAGCGCCGAGAGAATCGCACCGTCGGCGTAGATCAAGCTGCGCGCGCTCGCGCCGAGCCCCGAGGTGCGTGTCGCGAGCGGCGCCTGGCTGTCGCCGGTATGGCGTTTGCGCACGACGAGGCTTGGGAGATATTTGAGCGTATCCTCGACATTGCGCGCGTTGATCGTCGTCGCGATCGTCGCGGCGTCGATCGACGCCTTGGACGAAGGCGCGTTCTCGATCGTCGCGGCGCGGCGCTGTGCGGTGACGAGAATATCGTCGAGGCTTGAATCGGGCGCTGGCGATGCGCGCTCGTCGGCAAAGGCCGGAACGGTGGTGCTTGCGAGCATGGCGCAAAACGACGTGACGCCGAGCACGGATGTGCGGCTGACCATGAGAAGGTCCCTGTTCGATAGGGTAATGGGACGAAGCCCATCGCGCGCAGCCCGTTCGGGTGCCTCGCACACGGGTTCGTGCGCTGACGGTCGATCATCGTGCGATACGATCGAGCGCTGCTCGCCACACGGACTGTCGACGGGGATCGGGAAGCGGGCGCAGGGCCTGTCAGCGATCGCGATTGCTATCCCGTACGCCCGGACCTGATCCGCGCGCACCGTCGCTCAGCCTAGCGGCGAGGAATCACGCCGCTACCGGGGGTCCACGCAACGGCGGTCGCAGCGCATGGCGATACGGCAGCACGACCCGACGCTCCGCCACCCGGCCGAGCGCAAGGATGAACAGCACGGCAATCGCGAGCAATGCGGGGTCGGCACCGGCGATGAAGGGTGCCGTCAGACCCGCGAAACTGCACGGGCTGTCGGCCTTGTCGCCCTTCTGGTCGTGATGGTCGCCCGCCATGCCCGGCATTGCCATCGCCATCGGCGCTTGCGTGCGTTCCATGCCGGAGCACAGTTCGAGCACGAGGCCATCGCTGGTGACCACGGGCATGAAGCCGCCGGGAATGATGATCTTGGCCAATAGCGCGAGCGCCAGCAGCAGGCCGGCCAGCCGCCGATGCGCTCGGAACAGGATGCGAAGGGCGGCCATCGCCCGCGGACCTAGGAGCGTTTCGCGGTCCTGTCATCCCCGTTTGGCCGCATGGACCGAGCGGCCGGCGCGAGCGGCGTTCAGGGGCCCTTGCACGCGAAGGCCGTTTTCAGCGCGGTGCGGATCACGAAGATCGGCGCGCTGCTCCAGCCCTTCTTGTGGCTGCGAAGATATTTGCGCGCGACGCTCACCACCTTGATCGTCGACGCATTGGCCGCCGAGGGGCAGATCTGGTGCGACAACGACAAGGCGTCGAATGCCCCGAGGATATAGCCCGTACAGAAACTCGCGGTCGTGTCGGCATCCTTGCCGCTGCACGCCTCGGCGAGTTGCGAAGTCTGGAGCGGGCTCACCACCACCGGCGGTGCTTCGGGTGCGGCGATCGCGAGGGCAAGCAAGATCATGGCACTTCCTTTGATCCGGGCACGCGGCTGCCGGGAGAGCCAACAGCCCCTAGCCCGAGACCTGCTCGGCCGGTGCGAGATACGGCAACAAGCGTACCCGCGGGAAGACGGTATCGAGCGGCTTGGTATCGGGGAGGATATAGACCACCCCGCCCGTCTTGAGGAACAATGGCCGGATCTGCTTGGTGTAGAAGCTCGTCCCGACATTGATGCAGCCGAAGCTGATGCGATTGTCGTCGGGCGTCGGCGACAGCAGGCGCGCGACGCGCTGTTCCTTCTTGTGCGTCGTGATCACCGCATGAAGCGCGACCGAATTGGCGTAATCGACCCACAGCACGCGCTGGCGCCCGAATGCGCGGCCGAACTTGGCGACGAACCGCCCGGCTGGCGTCGTGCGTTCGGCCGGCCCGATCTCGGACAGGTCTTTCGCGCCCACCCCGGGAGTGGAATCGTCGCCGATGCCGATGCCGAGCAGCACCGGGGTCTCGCCAAGGAAGGTGCCCTTCGCATCGAACAGCGAAAGCGAGGCCGCCTGCTTGTCGATGACGATATAGGGCAGCGCACCATTGTCGTGCGCCGATCCGACCCAGGCGATCACACGGCTCGCCGCCTCGGACCGCACCGGTTCGGGCAGCGGCGGCGTGTCGGTGGCCTTGGCCTTGGCCGCCGCGCGTCGCGCAGCGGCGGTTTTGGCCCCACCCTTAGATCGGGATTTGGCCGGGGCGTTACCCCTAGCCTTTACGGGCTTGCGACTGGGCGTCGTCACCGAAGGCGACGCCGCCTTGTCGGACAGCGGGGCACGGCCGAGCGCTGCCGTGGGTCCGATCGCGCCTGCGATCAGACCCAGCAGTGCTGCGGCCATGCCCACACCATGACGCAGAGAGAACGGCCTGTTTGGCATCTCGACTTGGTTCAGCAATGCGTCCGGTCACAATAAGAGGAATGCGGGAGTGCGATCAGCCGCGCGGGCGGCGCTGTGCGCGCTGTGCCTGCTGCTGGACCTGCTGGTCGAGCCCATCGACGCGGCCGCTGATCTGGTCGATCCGCTGTGCGTTCTGCTGTGCCTGGCCGGCAGCAGCCTGTGCCTGGGTGAGCGCCTGGCCCGATACGCCTTCGACGGTGCGGACACGGCCATCGATGCCGTCGATGCGCGTGTTCACGGTGGCGATCTGGCGGTTGACATAACCCTTGGTCGCGCAGCCGCTGACGCCAATCGATCCGGCGAGGATCATGGCTACCGTTGCGGACTTCACAATATTCGAACGCATATACTTACCCTTTTGAAATGGCGTGGTGCGGTTCACAAGCGCAGCCGTGCCCGGATTGGCAACCGCTATCCGGCAGGACGTGCGGCTTCCACGGCAGGGAGAAACCACGCTATTCCGCGGAAAACCGCCAAATCGGCAATTCTGAACGCTTGCTGAAAGGCAGCAGGAAACACGACAGGCAGCGTTTGTCGCGCTGGCGCGTTGGGCTCGCGTGTTCCTTAAGATGCAGCCCCCCAAGTAAAGGCGTCTCTATGCTACAGTCCCCGATCCGCTACCGTCCCGACGTCGAGCAACCCCAGCCCGATGAGCAAACAACCGTTACAGATCTCAATGAAACGTTCGACATAATCCTCGAACGGACGGCCGAGGACTATGGTCATGCCGTGCGATCGGTACACGCCAAGTCGCACGGGCTGCTC
This sequence comes from Sphingomonas sp. AAP5, assembly GCF_004354345.1. NCBI lineage: Bacteria > Pseudomonadati > Pseudomonadota > Alphaproteobacteria > Sphingomonadales > Sphingomonadaceae > Sphingomonas > Sphingomonas sp. AAP5. The sequence goes on from NZ_CP037913.1 coordinate 1,681,045, forward strand.
GAAGGCGAACTGACGATCGATTCGGACTTGCCGGCCGAGCTCGCGCAGGGCCTGTTCGCGCAGGGCGGACGCCACAAGGTGCTGATCCGGCTGTCGACCAATGCCGGCGATATCCTGCCCGATGCGATCGGCCTGCCGCGCGGCCTCGCCATGAAGGTGTTCGATGTCGCTGGAGACCGTTTGCCAGGCTCCGAGGGCACCGCGCAGGACTTCGTGATGGTCAACGGCCCGGTGTTCCAGGCGAAGACCGCCGAGAAGTTCCTCGGCAACCTCAAGCTGCTGGCCAAGACCACCGATCGGCTCGAGGGCACCAAGAAGGTCGTCTCGGCCGCCTTGCGCGGCGTACGGCATGCCTTCGAAGCGGTCGGGGCCGAGGCTCCGGCGGCGATCAACTCGCTTGGCGGCGCACCCAATGTCGAGCCGCTCGGCGAGACCTATTACAGCGCGACCGCCTTCCGCTTCGGCGACTATATCGCCAAGTTCAGCATCGCACCCGTGGCGCCGGCAATGACCGCGCTCAGCGGCAAGGAAATCGCGATCGAGGGTCGTCAGGACGCGATCCGCGAAGACGTCCGCACCGAAATGCGCACGCTCGACGCAGAATGGGAATTCCGCGTCCAACTGTGCCGCGATCTCGAAGCGCAACCGGTCGAGGATGCGACTGTGCTGTGGACCAGCCCGTTCGTGCGCGTCGGCACGATTCGCGCCGCGGCGCAGGACAGCTGGAGCGACGCCCACGTCCAGCAGATCAACGAGGAAACGCGCTTCAGCGTGTGGACCGGGATCGCCGCGCACCAACCGCTCGGCAATATCAACCGCGCCCGGCGCGATACCTATCGTCACTCGGCGGACTTCCGCGCGCGGGTGAATGGCTGCCCGTATCACGAGCCGTCGAACTGATCATACGATGTTGGGAGAGGGTCGCTCGCGGCCCTCTCCCACCCTATCCGGCCTTGCCAGCAACCCGCGGCACGGCTACCCGACGGCCTCGATGCAACCCTCCGATCACCGCCCCGCCTCGCTCATCCCGGGCCGCGCCGTGTTTCCGCACCGGCACCTCACCGGCATCGAGGGATTGCAGCCCCACGAAATCGTCTTCCTGCTCGACGAAGCCGATGGCTGGGTCGCCGCCAACCGCACACGCGCGATCAGTGACAAGCGGCTGGGCGGGCTCACGCTGATCAACGCCTTCTTCGAGAATTCGACGCGCACGCTGCTGTCGTTCGAGATCGCGGGCAAGCGGCTCGGCGCCGATGTCGTCAACATGCACGCGGCGCAAAGCTCGGTGAAGAAGGGCGAAACGCTGATCGACACCGCGATGACGCTCAACGCAATGCGCGCGGACGTCATCGTCATCCGCCACATGAGCTCGGGCGCGGTCCGGCTGATCGCGGGCAAGGTCGATTGCCCGGTGCTCAACGCCGGCGACGGGCAGCACGAGCATCCGACGCAAGCTTTGCTCGACGCGCTGACGATCCGTCGCCGCCGCGGCACGATCGCCGGGCAGCGCGTCGTGATTTGCGGCGACATCCTCCACAGCCGCGTCGCCCGTTCGAATATTCTCGCGCTGACCGCGCTCGCCGCCGAGGTCCGCGTCTGCGCACCGGCGACGCTCATGCCCGAGGGAATCGAGCGGATGGGCGTCACCCCCTTCACCGATTTCGACACCGCGCTCGAGGGCGCCGACGTCGTGATGATGCTCCGCGTTCAGAACGAGCGAATGGCGGGCGGCTTCATCCCGTCGAACCGCGAGTTCCATTTGCGCTATGGGCTGACGCTCAAGCGACTCGAACGCGCCGCGCCCGATGCGCTGGTGATGCACCCGGGGCCGATGAACCGCGGCGTCGAGATCGACTCGGCCGTCGCCGACCATGCGCGATCGGCGATCACCGAACAGGTCGAAATGGGAGTCGCCGTCCGCATGGCGTGCCTCGATGTGCTGACGCGGCGCTCGCGCGGCGTGGCGGGCTGGGCATGAGCCGGATGCTCGCCTTGCTGAACGCGACCTTGGTCTGCCCGCTCGGCGGCGTGTCGCAGGGCGGTGTGCTCGTCGAGAACGACCGGATCGTCGCGACGGGGTTGATCGACGTACCGGCAGGGGCCGAGACAATCGATTGCGGCGGCGCGACGCTTGCGCCCGCGATCGTCGATCTCGGCGTGTTCGCGATCGACCTGCCCGCCTTCCATGCCGGCGGCATCGTTCGCGTCGGGCTGATGCCCGATCAGTCGCCGGTGCTCGATGATCCCGGCATCGTCCAGCGCGCAGCGCTGATCGGCCGCCCTGGCCTCTGGATCCATCCGATCGCCGCGGCGACGCGTGGCCTCGCCGGCACCGATCTCGCCGAAATGGCGATCAACCGCGATGCCGGTGCGCGCGCGGTCGGGACCGGCGCTCGCTGGATCGCCGATTCGGGGGTGATGCGCAAAGTCCTCGCTTATGCCGGCGATCTGGGTCTGAGCGTCATCACCCATGCCGAAGACGGCGGCGTCACTGCAGGCGCCGTCGCCACCGCAGGCGAGACCGCGACGCGGATGGGGCTCCCTTCCGCCCCGTCGATCGCCGAGGCACTCGCGATTGCGCGCGACCTGATGCTCACCGAGGAAACCGGCGCGACGCTCCACATCCGCCAAGTCACGACCGCCGCCGGATTCGAGCTGGTGCGTGCGGCCAAGCGGCGCGGTGTCCGCGTGACGTGCGGGATTACCCCCGCGCATCTGCTGCTGTCGGACATCGCGATGACCGATTTCCGCACTTTCGCACACCTCTCGCCGCCGCTGCGCAGCGAGAGCGACCGTCAGGCGGCCGTTGCCGCAATCGCTGACGGGACGATCGACGTGTTGTGCTCGGGCCATGATCCACGTGGGCCCGAGGAAAAGCGCCTGCCCTTCGCCGACTCGGCATCGGGAATGGCGGGCGCCGAAACGCTGCTCGCGCTTGGCCTTGGTCTGGTGCGCGACGAGACGATCTCGCTCCAGCGCCTGTTCGCGCTGCTCGCGGCCAATCCGGCGAAGGTGCTCGGCGTGGAAGCGGGGTCGCTTGGCGTCGGCGCGCCCGCGGATCTGTTGCTGCTGGCGCCCGAAGCACCGTGGCAGATTGCGGGCGACCGGCTTCACGCCAAGGCCGGCAATACGCCGTTCGACGGGCTGCCGGTACAGGGCAAGGTGCTGCGGCTGTTCAAGGGCGGTACAGCCCTTCCCGTCCCCGCCTGACGCCGCCTCAGCGCGACGCCAGTTCGCGCCCCTTGGCCCACATCGCGACCTGATCGCCCGCGCCGGCGCGGACGAAGCACGCGCCGCCACGGCTGCGATACTGCTGGCACATCGACACCGCATCGGCGCGCGCGAAGCCGCCGACCGACAAGCGGTAGAATTGCTTGCCGCCGCGCGACACAGTCATGCCTTGCGGCGTGTGGCTCGCGAAACCGGCGTACCGGCGCGTCACACGCGTCCACGCATCGTGCGCGACGCCTGCGGTATCATAGGCGCCCAGCTGAACGACGAAGCCGCCGCGCATCGGCGCACGCGGTTCGGGGAATGCCGACGCAGCGCGTGGCGCAGCGCCGCTGCTCGCGACCGCGATGCGTTCTGCCACACTGCCGCGCTTGGTCGGGGCCTTGGCATAGGCGACCGGCAACGCCTGGACGACTTCCTTGCGTTCGGCGAACACCACGCCGGCAATCGTCGGACCGACCGCGGCGACCTGCTGCGTCGGCGCCGCGGCGACTTCGGCCACTGCGACGGGGGCCGATGGGGCTGCAGGCTCGGCCCCGACCTGGCCGGGCATATAGCTGTCGATCGGCTGTTCGGCCTTCGCCAGCGCGGTCGTGCCGCCGCGCGCCGCGCCGTTGAGTGCAAGCGCGACCGGCAGGCCGGGATCGACCGCTGGCGTCACGCCGAGCAAGGTCGCGACCTGATCCGACGCCGAGCTGGGCCGCGAGAAGGTCGACCAATCGAGGATGCGCCGCGAGACATCGGCCGGGGCGACATCCATTGCCACCACCGCCTGCGCCTCGCGCCAGCGTCCGGCAAGCGCCAGGCTCAGCGCGTAATTCTGGCGGACCTTGGCGTCGGCCTCGGGGCCGCGCGCCGCAGCGCCGAGCATTTCGACCGCGGTTGCGGGGTCACCCGCCAGTGCGATCGCAAGGCCGCGGTCGCTGACCGGGATCGTCGCCGCGTTGGCGTCGAGCGTCGTGCGTGCACCGGCCCAGTCGCCCGTCGCGATCTGCGCGAGCGCGAGGTTCAATGCCGCCTTGCCGTTGCCCTGGGCAAGCGTCAGCGTGTCAGCAAAGGCATCGCGCGCCGAAGCGAAGCGCCCGGCCTTGAGATAGCTCTGGCCGAGGATCATGCGATATTCGGCTGCGTCGGGCTGGTCGCCGACCGCGCGCTCGGCATGGCCGATCGCCTCGGCGAAACGGCCTGCGCGCAACGCCTGCTGCGCCGCGGCGGCCTCGGTGCGCGCTTCCTTCTCGGCGCGCGATTGCGCGCGGGCGCTGGCAGCGGCGATCGTCGACACTGCGGTGGCCGCGACCGTGCCCCCGAGCATGAGGAGCGAAAGCCCCACGGTAAGCGGGCCGAAAGTGATGGCGGACCGGGTCTTCATCGTAACGCCCTCCTCGGGGTTTAGCGCTGCGCCCGTGTCGGCAACTGGCGCACCAGATTTTCGACTTCGGGCAAGGTTTGCAGGAATTGATCGAGCGCCTCGGTGACCAGCGACTGGGCCGAGGCATTGTGCAGCGCGCTGGCCAGACGCAGGCGGAGATGCCGGTCCTCGTCGAGCCGCAGCGTGAACGCCGACTTGGGGCGCTTCTTGTTGTGCTTCTTGCTCGTCTCGCGGCCGATCCGCGTCGCGGTTGCGACCGAAACGGGCTTCGACACGAGGCGCGCAGGCTCGGGCTCCAACGCTGCAGCCGGCTCGGGCTCGGCAGCGACCGGAATGGGTTCAGGCATCACGACCGGCTCGGGCGCCGCGACGGGTTGCGCGAATTCCTCACGCAGCACTTCGCGCTGGACGAGCACCGGCGGAACCGGCGGCGTGTCGCCCATGTCGTTCCAGCCAAGATCGTCGTGCGCGCCCGGCATCGCGCCGAACCCGCCAAAGCCCTGCGGCCGCATCGCGGGCTTCGCCATGCCCTTGCGCGCGAGCAGCGTCGAGGACAGCGACGCCGTCGCCTTGGGGGCGGTCGGCTTGGGGTTTCCGAACATGCTCATCTCAGCTCACCACGCGGCGGCCGAAACCACCTCCCGCGGCGGGACGCGGCGCGCCAAAGCCGTTGATCGAGGTCGGCGTCGCGAACACCGTGCGGCGGAAATTCTTCTCGAGCCGGTCGGAGATATAGGTCCACAGGTCGCGCACTTCCTGCGCCGAGCGGCCCTTCGCGTCGACTTCCATCACCGTCCGCCCGTCGATCATCGACGCTGCGAAATCGGTGCGGTGGTGGATCGTGATCGGGGCGACCGTGCCATGCTGCGACAGCGCGACCGCGGCTTCGGAGGTGATCCGCGCCTTGGGCGTGGCGCCGTTGACGACGAACAGCAGCGGCTTGCCCGCGCGCTCGCACAGATCGACCGTCGCGCCGACGGCGCGCAGATCGTGCGGGCTCGGCCGCGTCGGGATGACGATCAGTTCGGCCACCGCGATCACGCTCTGGATCGCCATGGTGATGGCGGGCGGGGTATCGATCATCGCCAGCTTGAAGCCCTGCTGGCGCAGCACTTCGAGATCGGCGGCGAGCCGCGCGACGGTGGTCTGCGCAAAAGCGGGAAACTCGCTCTGCCGCTCGTTCCACCAATCCGACAAGGACCCCTGCGGATCGATGTCGATCAGCACGACCGGCCCCGCCCCTGCGAGCTGCGCCTGTACTGCCAGGTGGCCGGACAAGGTAGTCTTGCCCGATCCGCCCTTTTGAGATGCCATCGCAAGAACGCGCATGAGCCCCTTTCGCCCCTTTAATCGAGGCCACCGAATGCCATAGGATCGGTCAAGGAAGGGTTAACGCCCTCGGTGCTGCCGGCGCGCGGCGCAAAACGGCTAACGAAATCTTTGCCAAGCCCGCGCTAGTCGGCATGGTCAGGTGGTACAGACGCACGGGACAGGACGACGATCATGCGCAAACGAGTATGGATGGCGCTGGCGGGAACGCTGCTTTCGGCGAGCCCCACGCTGGCGGATGTGCGCGAGGGCGTCGAGGCGTGGGGCCGCGCCGACTATAAGAAAGCTATTGCCGAATGGCGCCCGGCGGCGAACGCCGGCGATGCCGATGCGCAGTTCAACCTCGCGCAGGCCTATACGCTCGGGCGCGGCGTACCCACCGATATTCCCGTCGCCGAAAGCTGGTTCCGCAAGGCGGCGCTCCAGGGCCATGTCGCCGCCCAGGCGAAATACGGGCTGATCCTGTTCGATCAGCACAAGCCGAACGACGCCGCGCCGTGGCTCGAGAAAGCAGCGCTGCGCGGTGAGCCGCGCGCGCAGCTGGTCTATGGCACGATGTTGTTCAACGGCGATGGTGGCGCGAAGGACTGGCCGCGCGCCTATGCATGGATCGTCCGCGCGGCTGCCGCCAACACGCCGAAGGCGTCCGAAGTCCAAGCGCAGATGGACAAGGCGATCCCGACCGACCAGCGCCAGCAAGGCCTCGAGCTCGCGCGACGCTACGAGGCCGAGGCGCAACGCCCCGAACTGCCGCCTGCACTCGCCAGCAAGCCGGGCGGCGCTGGCGTGCGTAGCACCGACTTGCCGCCGTCCGCGTACGACCCCAACGTCCCGCGCAAACCCGAGGTGCTGGCTCTAGCGCCCGAGCGGCAGCCGAAGCGTCCTCAGCCGCAACGGCCACGCCCGCCCGCGCCGAGCCCCACCCCCGAACCGGCACGCGGGCCAGCGCCGACCGCGGTTGCGACCAGCCGCGGCGGCTGGAAGGTGCAGCTCGGCTCGTTCGGTGACCCCGCCAATGCGCGCAAGCTGTGGAGCCAGGTCGGTCGGCGGTTCGGCGGTGCAGACGTATCCTATGTAAAGAGCGGCGCGATGACGCGCGTGCTCGTCGGGCCCTTCGCGTCGAAAGGCGCCGCGCAATCGGCGTGCGGATCGATCAAGCCGTGCGTGCCCGTCGCGCCATAAGTGCGGCGGACGCCACGCGTCAGGCGGTCACCCAATCGTCACGCGCGATGCCCTGGGCGTAGAGCAGCGCCGACAGATCGCCATGATCGATCCGTGCCGCCGCTGCCGCCGCGACGATCGGCTTGGCGTGATAGGCGACGCCTAACCCCGCTTCCTGGACCATCGCCAGATCATTCGCGCCGTCGCCCACCGCAAGCGTCTGTTCGGGCAGCAAGCCGAGCTCGGCCCGCGCCGCAAGCAACGTCTGCAATTTCGTGTCGGAGCCAACGACGGGTTTCGCGACCGTGCCCGTCAGCACGCCGTCGCCGAGCTCGAGCCGATTGGCGATCGCGCGGTGGAAGCCGATCCGCTCGGCGACCGGCTCGGCAAAGCGCGTGAAGCCGCCCGACACCAGGATCGCGGTCGCGCCACGCGCCCGCATCGTCCGCACCAGCGCCACGGCGCCCGGCATGATCGTCACGCGCTCGGCGAGACAGCGCTCGATCACCGCCTCGTCGAGCCCCTTGAGCAATGCGACCCGCGCGTCGAGCGCGCCCTCGAAATCGAGCTCGCCGCGCATCGCCGCTTCGGTGATCGCCGCGATCTGCGGCTTGATGCCGGCATAATCGGCGAGCTCGTCGATGCATTCGACGGTAATCATTGTCGAATCCATGTCGGCGACGAGCAGCTTCTTCTCGCGCCCTTCGACCGATTGCACGACGACATCGACGCCTTCGAACACACCCTCGAGTGCTTTCCGCGCAGCGTCGGGCGAAACACCGAACAGGATATCGACCGCCTTCTCGGGCTCGATCCACGCCGAGGTCGCCGGTGCGCACCCCACAGCCGCAATCCGGTCGATCGCTGCAGAAAGATCGCCTGCGCTGAGCGTTTCCGATGCTATCAAGGTGGCAATGAACACAGTGAATCTCCCGCAGGTCGCGCTCATCGCAGGGCCGACCGCGAGCGGCAAGTCCGCACTCGGCATCGCGGTCGCCGAACGTCACGACGGAATCGTCATCAATGCCGATTCCGCGCAAGTCTATCGCGACCTGCGCGTCCTGACCGCGCGCCCGACCGAGGCGGACGAAGCGCGCGTGCCGCACCGGCTGTTCGGCCAGGTCGATGGCGCCGAAAGCTATTCCGCCGCGCGCTGGGCCGACGAGGCGCGCGCCGAGATCGACCGTGCGCACGCGCTCGGCAAGCTGCCCGTGCTGGTCGGCGGTACCGGCCTGTACCTGCGTACGCTGCTCGACGGAATCGCGCCGGTGCCTGAGATCGACCCGGCCATCCGCGCGGAGGTCCGCGCGCTGCCGGTTGCGCAGGCGCATGCGGCACTCGCCGCGCTCGATCCCCCCGCCGCCGCGCGGCTCGCCCCCGCCGATACGACGCGCGTGGCGCGCGCGCTCGAAGTGGTGCGCTCGACCGGGCGGACGCTGACACGCTGGCAAGAAGAGCGAAGCGGTGGGATCGGTGAGCGGATCGCGCTCGCCGCGATCGTCCTGCTGCCCGACCGCGACTGGCTGTGGGCACGCTGCGATAGCCGCGCGGCGACGATGCTCGCGGGCGGTGCGCGCGCGGAAGTGAGCGCGCTGCTCGCGCGCAGCGAAATCGCCCCCGAAGCCCCGATCCGGCGCGCCATTGGCGTCAGGGAGGTTGCTTCTACGTTGTCGGGAGAAATATCGCAAAAACAAGCGGTTGATGCGGTCGCACTCGCAACGCGGCAATATGCAAAACGCCAATATACCTGGTTCCGCAATCAGCCTCCGGCGAGCTGGCATCGGACTGCCGCGTTAGAAAGCGACGAAAGAAGCGGTAGTTTCGACATATTATTACGCATATAGCCGTTGACACGCACATTTCGTTTCTCTAGCAGCACCGCTCGAACGCTGCTAATCGTTGGCGGCGCGACGGGAGACGAGACGTGACCGAGAAAAGCGGAGCAGACATCCTGATCGAGGCGCTGTGCGATCTCGGCGTGGAGGTCGTCTTCGGCTATCCGGGCGGTGCCGTCCTGCCGATCTACGACGCGCTGTTCCGCTCTGGGCGGATCAAGCACATCCTGGTGCGCCACGAGCAAGCCGCGACGCATGCCGCCGAAGGCTATGCCCGCTCGACCGGCAAGCCCGGCGTGGTGCTCGTCACCTCGGGCCCCGGCGCGACCAATGCCGTCACCGGGATCACCGACGCGCTGATGGATTCGATCCCGATGGTGGTGATCACCGGCCAGGTGCCGACCGCGCTGATCGGTACCGACGCGTTCCAGGAAGCCGACACGGTGGGCATCACGCGCCACTGTTCGAAGCACAATTATCTGGTGAAGGATCCGGCCAAGCTCGGCGATACGATCCACGAGGCGTTCTACATCGCCACGTCGGGCCGCCCCGGTCCGGTGGTGATCGACATCCCCAAGGACGTCCAGGTCGCGACCGCGCGCTACACCAAGCCTGGCCCGATCCGCCACAAGACCTATCGCCCGCAGATCAAGGCCGACCAGACCTCGATCGAGCAAGCGGTCGACATGCTCGCGGCCGCGGAACGCCCGATCCTCTACACCGGCGGCGGCATCATCAATGCCGGCCCGGCGGCGAGCCAGTTGCTGCGCGAACTCGCGCGGATCAGCGGCGCGCCCGTCACCTCGACGCTGATGGGCCTCGGCGCCTATCCGGCGAGCGGCGAGCAGTGGCTCGGCATGCTCGGCATGCACGGCACCTACGAAGCCAATCTCGCGATGAACAAGGCCGACCTGATCGTCTGCCTCGGCGCGCGCTTCGATGACCGGGTGACTGGGCGGCTCGACGCGTTCAGCCCGTTCAGCCGCAAAATCCACGTCGATATCGATCGCTCGTCGATCAACAAGAACGTGCGCGTCGATCTCGCGATCGTGGCGGATGTCGGCCATGCGCTCGAGGACATGGTCCGCGTGTTCAAGGCGCGACGCCATCCCAAGCCCGATCTCGCGGCCTGGTGGCAGATGATCGGCGAGTGGCGCGCCAAGAAAAGCCTCGATTTTCCTGAGGTTGATAACGACATCATGCCACAGCGAGCGGTCCGCGCCTTGTGGGAGGCGACGCACAAACGTGCCCCGATCATCACCACCGAGGTCGGCCAGCACCAGATGTGGGCGGCGCAGCATTTCGGCTTCGACGCGCCGAACAAATGGCTTACCAGCGGCGGCCTCGGCACGATGGGCTACGGCCTGCCCGCCGCGATCGGTGCGCAGCTCGGCAATCCCAAGGCGCTGGTGATCGACATCGCCGGCGAAGCGTCGATCCAGATGAACATCCAGGAGCTGGCGACGGCGTCGCAATACCGGCTGCCGGTCAAGATCTTCATCCTCAACAACGAATATATGGGGATGGTCCGCCAGTGGCAGGAACTGACCTATTCGAGCCGGTATTCCGAGAGTTACAGCGATTCCCTGCCGGACTTCGTCAAGCTCGGCGAGGCCTATGGCTGGAAGGGCATCCGCATCGAAGGGCTCGGCCAGCTCGACGACGGGATCGCCGCGATGCTCGACCATGACGGTCCGGTGATCGTCGATTGCCGCGTCGCCAAGCTGGCAAACTGCTTCCCGATGATCCCGAGCGGAGCGGCGCATACCGAGATGCTGCTCCAGGCGAGCGAAGTGTCGGGCGAGATGGACGACGAAGCGAAGGCGCTGGTTTAATGCACATCACCAAGGAAAAAGCCTCGCGCCACACTCTGGCGGTGATGGTCGACAACGAGCCCGGCATTCTCGCGCGGATCGCCGGCCTGTTTACCGCGCGCGGCTACAATATCGAGAGCCTGACGGTGTCCGACGTCACCGCCGACAAGGCGGTCAGCCGGATCACGATCGTCACCTCGGCGAGCGATGCGACGATGGAGCAGATCCTCGCGCAGCTCGACCGGCTGATCCCGGTGCATTCGGTGACCGACCTCACCGCGCTCGGCCCGCATGTCGAGCGCGAGCTTGCCTTGCTCAAGGTGTCGGGCACGGGCGATCACCGGATCGAGGCGTTGCGCCTCGCCGATGTCTATCGTGCGCGCGTCGTCGATGCGACCACCACCAGCTTCGTGTTCGAAGTGACCGGCGGGCGCGAGAAGATCGACACGTTCATCACGCTGATGCGCGAAGTCGGGCTGTGCGAGGTCGCGCGCACCGGGATCGTCGCAATGGCCCGCGGGAACGCGTCGATCTAGATTTCTCGCGTCGCCCCGGCGGAGGCCGGGGCCGTCCGGTTTGTGCGGACAGCGCCAGCAACGAAGCGGCCCCGGCCTCCGCCGGGGCGACGACTGCCAAAAAGGGACTACCATGCGCGTTTATTATGATGCCGATGCCGACCTGAACCTGATCACGTCGAAGAAGATCGCGATCGTCGGCTATGGCAGCCAGGGCCATGCCCACGCCCAGAACCTGCGCGATTCGGGCGTCACCGACATCGCCGTCGCGCTGCGCGAAGGCTCGGCAACCGCGCAGAAGGCGTATGCCGCCGGCTTCAAGGTGATGACCAATGCCGAGGCAGCCGCCTGGGCCGACATCACGATGATCCTCGCCCCCGACGAGCATCAGGCGGCGATCTACGCCGACGATCTCCATGCGAACCTCAAGCAGGGCGCGACGATCGCCTTCGCCCACGGCCTCAACGTGCATTTCGGCCTGATCGAGCCACGCGCCGATCTCGACGTCATCATGATCGCGCCAAAGGGGCCGGGCCACACCGTGCGCAGCGAATATGTCCGCGGCGGCGGCGTCCCCTGCCTGATCGCGATCCACCAGGACAAGAGCGGCAACGCGCATGACATCGGCCTGGCCTATGCGTCGGGCGTCGGCGGTGGCCGCTCGGGCATCATCGAGACCAATTTCAAGGAAGAGTGCGAGACCGACCTGTTCGGCGAACAGGCCGTGCTGTGCGGCGGCATCACCCACCTCATCCAGGCCGGTTTCGAGACGCTGGTCGAGGCGGGCTATGCCCCCGAAATGGCGTATTTCGAGTGCCTGCACGAGACCAAGCTGATCGTCGATCTGCTCTATGAGGGCGGCATCGCCAATATGCGCTATTCGATCAGCAACACCGCCGAATATGGCGACATCACCACCGGTCCACGGATCATCACGCCCGAGACCAAGGCCGAGATGAAGCGCGTCCTCGCCGACATCCAGTCGGGCCGCTTCGTCAAGAACTTCGTGCTCGACAACCGCGCCGGCCAGCCCGAGCTCAAGGCCGCGCGCAAGCAGGCCGAGGCACATCCGATCGAGAAGGTTGGTAGCGAACTCCGCGCAATGATGCCGTGGATCGGCGCGAACAAGCTGGTCGATCAGAGCAAGAACTGACCGTGTCCAGCGCCCCTCCCCTTTTGGGGGAGGGGCTCACTCCAGCGAAACGCTTCGTTGCCGAAACGGGGTTTGACGCTGCGGCGCGGGCACCGCACTTGGGTATTTCTTAACAGGAGTATCTAATGCGCTTTAACCTGCTTCATGCCGCCACGACCGCCGCGCTGCTGATCGCCGCGCCCGCGCTCGCCCAGACCGCTTCGCCCGAGATGATGCGGGGGGCCGGCACCGTCGCCGACGTCAAGGCCGGCACCTACAAGATCGAGCCGAACCACACCCAGGTGACCTTCAGCGTCAGCCATTTCGGCATCTCGCCTTATGCCGGCACCTTCTCGAATGCCTCGGGCACGCTCACGCTCGATCCTGCCAAGCCCGCCGCGGCCAAGCTCGACGTGACGCTCCCGATCGCGAGCGTCCAGACGACGAGCGATGTGCTCACGGGTGAGCTCAAGAGCGCCGACTGGTTCGATGCCGCGAAGTTCCCGACTGCGACCTTCCGCTCGACCAAGGTCGCGCAGATCGCCCCCGACGCCGTGCAGGTCGATGGCACGCTCACGCTCCACGGCGTAACCAAGCCCGTCAGCTTCCGCGCGAAGCTGTTCGGCGCGGCGACCAACCCGATGAGCAAGAAGGCATCGATCGGCTTCCTCGGCCGGATGGTGATCCGTCGCTCGGACTTCGGCGTGACGAAGTATGTGCCCGTCGTTTCGGACGAGACTGTGCTTGTCATCAACGCCGCGTTCGAACTGCAATAAGCAATGCCTGGCCGCCAGTGTAGCCGTACCGGGCTCACTGGCGGCTTCGCCGGGTCTGGGGCTCAGGCGGGGACGAGTGCGCGGAAATACTCGGCGGTTTCGCGCGATACGCCCAGCAACAGCCCGTGGAGCCGACGATCGAAATCGTCGACGCTCTCGCGCCGCTCCCGGTGCACCATCATCCAGTCGCCAAACTCGCGATCCTCGGTCTCGCGATCGATCAGGATGCGCAGGTCGCGATGGCGCGGGTCGCTCGTGAGGCTCAGGAGGAGATCGGCGATGCTGTCGTTCGGCCCCTCGAGCGCCTGCAGGAACTCGGACCCTTGCGTGTAGAGCAAGCCGGTAATCCCATCGAGCCCGTTGCGCAGCGACGCCTGCCGCAGGATCGCCACGGACTCGTCCTCGGCCCGACCGCTGGGATTGGTCGTGACGCTGGTATAGATGATTTGACGCATGGCCGCTGGTTTACCCCAGCGCGTGCGTGCTGAAATTGATATCGCTCAACCCCATCTTGATGCTGGACACGGCCGATCGTCGAGCGCTATTCAACGCGCATGGATCTCGCCCTGGGCCTTACCTCGCTTCGACTTACGCGCCCTTAGGCGTGGACACTGCCGCGCGCCGATACCGGCCAGCGCGGCGCGCCTGAGGATCCCCCGCCCCTAGCGAACCGCGCCCCAAAACGGCGATTCCGAGCGAGACCGATCATGCTGCGTGACCCTTCGACCAAATACCGCCCCTTTCCGACGATCGACTTGCCCGATCGCCGCTGGCCGTCGCAAACGATCACCACCGCACCGCGCTGGCTGTCGACCGATCTGCGCGACGGGAACCAGGCGCTGATCGATCCGATGGACGCCGAGAAGAAAACCCGGATGTTCGACCTGATCGTCAAGGTCGGGATCAAGGAGATCGAAGTCGGCTTCCCCGCGGCGGGCGCGACCGAGTTCGATTTCATCTCGGGCCTCGTCAACAGCGGGCGCATCCCCGACGACACGATGATCCAGGTGCTGACGCAATCGCGCCGTGACCTGATCGAGAAGAGCTTCGCCTCGCTGCGTGGCGCGCCGCGCGCGATCGTTCATCTCTACAACGCCGTCAGCCCCGCCTGGCGCAAGATCGTGTTCGGCATGACCCGCGCCGAAGTGAAGCAGATCGCGATCGACGGCGCGATGATCCTGCGCGACCAGGCCGCAGCCCAGCCCGACACCGACTGGTTCTTCGAATACAGCCCCGAGACCTTCTCGACCGCCGAGCTCGATTTCAGCCTCGAGGTCTGCGAGGCGGTGATGGACGTGCTGCGCCCGACGCCCGACCACCAACTGATCCTCAACCTACCCGCGACGGTCGAGTGCGCGACGCCCAACGTCTATGCCGACCAGATCGAATGGTTCGGCCGCAACATCCGGAACCGCGACACCGTCGCGCTGAGCCTCCACCCGCACAACGACCGCGGCACCGGCGTCGCCGCCGCCGAGCTCGGGCTGATGGCGGGTGCCGACCGCGTCGAGGGCTGCCTGCTCGGCAATGGCGAGCGCACTGGCAATTGCGACTTGGTGACGGTCGCGCTCAACATGTACACGCAAGGCCTTGATCCGAAGCTCGATTTCTCGGACATCGATGCCGTCGTCAACACCGTGAACTATTGCACGCAGCTCCCCGTCCACCCGCGCACGCCCTATGCCGGCGAGCTGGTGTTCACCGCTTTCTCGGGCAGCCATCAGGATGCGATCAAGAAAGGCTTCGCCGCGCAGGAAGCCAAGAACGATACGCTGTGGGAAGTCCCCTATCTGCCGATCGACCCCGCCGATCTCGGGCGCAGCTACGAAGCGGTGATCCGCGTCAATTCGCAGAGCGGCAAGGGCGGCGTCGCCTGGGTGATCGAGCAGGACAAGGGCCTCAAGCTGCCCAAGCGGCTCCAGGCCGATTTCAGCCGTCACGTCCAGCGCCTCGCCGACGAGACGAGCCGCGAGATGAATGCGAGCGATATCTGGGGGCTGTTCGAGGCGACCTATCTCGCGCGTGACACGGATCGCTTCCGTTTGCTCGATTATAACGAGAGCGGGAGCGTCGGCGATCGCCTCTTCATCGGGCATGTCGCGGTCGATGGCGAGGAGCGCTCGATCTCCGGGCGTGGCAACGGCCTGATCTCGGGCGTGATCGCTGCACTTGGCGACACCACCGGGCCGCAGCTCGACGTTGTCGACTATAGCGAACATGCGATCGGCCACGGTGCCGATGCGCAGGCGGCGGCGTATGTCGAGTGCCGCACCGCTGGCGGGCAGACGGTATTCGGCGTCGGCATCGACGCCGACATCGCGACCGCGTCGGTCCGCGCCGTGCTCAGCGCCGCCAACCGCGCCTGATCCTCCCCGACACGGGGAGGATCGCGCCTCACCGTGCCCGGATGATCTCGCACCCGACGGCCGCGTCGGGATAGATGTCGGGCTTCGACGTCCGCACCGTCACGCGTTCGACGCGCGAGTCGGCGAGACACAGCGCGGCGATCGCCTCGCACAGCGTTTCCTGGAGGTGGAAGTGCCGCCCGGCGATCAGCGCATGGACACCGCTTCGAACGAAATCGTAATCGAGCACGGCGTCGATCCGGTCCTCGCTCGGCGGGGTCGGATAGACCACCTCCATCCGCACCGAGACGATCACACGCTGCGGTGCGGCGAGTTCTTCGGGGTGGATCCCGAGCCCCATCGTGACCTCTAGGCCCTCGAGGACTGTGGTGAAGCGGGCGGTCATGCGCGGTCCTCGAACATTACGTCGCGGTCGCGCTTGAGGAAACGCTGGCCGCAATCGACGAATACATTCTGCCCCTCCAACCCTTCGGCATCGAGCAGGAAACTGACCGCGCGCGCGATATCGCCGGGGTCGACCGGGCGTCGCAGCAGGTTCTTCGAGGCAGCGGCGACGAACTCCGCCTCGCTCTGGTCGGCGCTCGGCAACGACAGGCCCGGCGACACCGCATTGACGCGGATCCGAGGGCCGAGGCCTTGCGCCAGCATCGTCGTCGCGCCGGTGAGCGCGATCTTGCCGCAGCTGTACGAGAAGAAGTCGGGATTGAGGTTGGCGACCTTCTGGTCGAGGATGTTGACGACCGCGCCCGCATCGAGATCGTCTTGCGAGGCGAGCGCGCTCGCCAGCAACACCGGCGCAGCGAGATTGACCGCCGCGTGCGTGCGTAGCGATGCCGCGGTGATGTCGGGCGGGGTATCATAGTCGAACAGCGACGCGCTGTTGACGAGCCCGCACAGCGGCCCGCCGAATGCCGTGCGTGCGGCAGCGAGAAGCGCCCCGGGAACGCCCGGATCGGCGAGATCGCCCGACACCACGATCGCGCCGGGCAGCTCGGCGGCGAGTGCGTCGGCGTCGGCGCTCGAATGATGGTGATGGATCGCGACCCGCCACTCCTGCCCCGCAAGCTGCCGCGCGATCGTCGCGCCGAGCCGACGCGCCGCGCCGGTCACCAGAACGGTTCGCGCAGCGCTCATCCGCGCCCGATCAGCGCGAGCACTTCCTTGCGGCTGCGTTCGTCGTCGCGAAACACGCCCATCATCCGGCTCGTCACCATCGTCACGCCCGGCGTGCGCACGCCACGCGCGGTCATGCAAGCATGGCTCGCCTCGATCACCACTGCGACGCCGAGCGGTTTGAGGTTGGTCCAGATACAGTCGGCAACCTCTGCGGTCAGCCGCTCCTGCACTTGCAAGCGGCGCGCAAAGGCGTGGAGCACGCGTGCCAATTTGGAGATTCCCACGACATAATTGCCCGGCAGATAGGCGATGTGCGCCTTGCCGATGATCGGCGCCATGTGATGCTCGCAATGCGACTGGAAGGGGATGTCCTTGAGCAAGACGATCTCGTCATAGCCGCCGACTTCCTCGAACACGCGCGAGAGATGCTTGGCCGGATCGTCGGTATAACCGACGCAATATTCCTTCCACGCCCGCGCGACTCGCGCCGGCGTGTCGAGCAAACCCTCGCGCGTGGGATCGTCGCCCGTCCAGCGGATCAGCGTGCGGACCGCATCGGCAACCGCATCGGGCACCACAATCTTGCCGTCAGCGCCGACCTGTGTGCTGCCGAAATCTTCGTCTTTACGTCCGTCCACGCTGCTTCCTTCGCGATCCACCCATGCAATGACCGTACGGCGGCTTGGGTTCGCCGTACTGCAACATGGAAATAGTCCTTATTTGCAACTCTACCGGGCGGCTTGCGCCATTGCACGCCCCCGCCGTTAGGTAATTTAGCCCATTGACTATGCCTCGCCATTTAACGAACCTGATCTTCGAAAACCGTCATCCGGCACAGACTGGAGGCGGCAGAGACAGGGGATGCCATCATGAAGAAATTCGAACTGCTCGCTGCGTCGGCGTTGGTCTCGCTCTACGCGTGTCCCGCAGCGGCGCAAGATACAAGTGCAACGGCGCCAGCCCCGCAAAGCGCGCCGTCGCGACCGACGCCGAGCAGCGCCAGCCAGGACAGCAGCGACGACATCATCGTTACCGCCGCCAAGCGCGAGCAATCCTTGCAGGACGTGCCGATCTCGGTTTCCGTGACCAGCCAAGCGACGATCGAACGGGCGCAGATCAGGGATCTGATCGACCTGCAGTCGGTCGTTCCCTCGCTCAAAGTGCCGCAGCTCAACGCAACCGGGCAGACGAACTTCATCATTCGCGGCTTCGGCAACGGCAACGGCAATGACGGTATCGAAAGCTCGGTCGGCGTTTTCATCGATGGCGTCTATCGCTCGCGCACGTCGTCGGCGCTCGACGATTTGCCTGAGATCGAACGCGTCGAAGTGCTGCGCGGCCCGCAGTCGACACTGTTCGGCAAGAACGTTTCGGCCGGCGCGATCAGCATCACGACGCGGCGCCCATCCTTTGCATGGGGCGGCAAGGCCGAGGTTAGCATCGGCAATTACGGTCTGATCAACCCCAAGGCGACGATCACTGGACCGATCACCGACACGCTCGCTTTCCGGCTTTCGGGCAGCGTCAATCAGCGCGACGGGTATTTCAGAAATCTGACGACCGGTGCGAAGATCAATGACCGCGATCGCGCCTCGATCCGCGCCGACATTCTGTTCGAGCCGTCGTCGGACTTCTCGGTCCGCGTCATCGGCGACTACAACCTCGTCAAGGAAGTCTGCTGCGGCGTCACGTCGATCTTCAACGGGCCGCGTACCCTTGCGATCGGGGCGGCAGGGTTCGCGATCTCCGACACGACCAAGATCTTCGACCGCAACGTCATCTTCAACACCGACCCTAAAAATCGCCTGCAAGGTAAGGGCATTTCCGGTGAGATAGACTGGAACCTCGGGATCGCGAAACTGACCTCGATCACCGCGTATCGCGAGCAAGTGAATGAGTCGAACCAAGACATTGATTTCACCGGCGCCGATGTCTCGAACAACATCACGGCAAACAAGATCAAGACGTTCACGCAGGAAGTGCGGTTGACGTCAAACAGCGACGGCCCGTTCAGCTGGCTGCTCGGCGGCTTTTACCAGCACGAAAACGTCGACACTGGCCGCGACATCCGTTTCGGCAAGGACATCCGCACCTTCGTGAACGGGCTGACCGGCGGGCCTGGGGGACTTATCTTCGCGCTCGAATCGCTCCAGCGCGCCACCAACCCAGCAATCACCCCCGGCAGCTATTATTTCACGCAAGGCCAAGGGATCTCTGATCGCTACAAGCTCAAGCAGGACAGCTATTCGATCTTTGGCCAGGCAGACTATAAGATCACAGATCGTCTCACCATCACAGGCGGGCTCGCCTATCTCAACGATCGCAAGGCCGCGGTATCGAACGTCGTGCTCAACGACCGTTTCTCGCTTCTGAACCTTGAAAATGTTCCCGGTCTGGGCGTTCTCCCATTTGCCGCGCTGCCTGCATCGATCTCGGGCTGCCTGCTGCAAAAGGGCTTCAATCCGGCGACGACCGCAGGCAACGTGCCCGTCAATCTGTTTGGCGCATCGCTCGGCTCCTCGCTGCCGGGTCCAGGCAGCGCACCCTGCCCAGCCTCGCCCGCCGGACTCAATCCATTCGGCCTCAACGCTCTCCAGTTCTTCTACGGCAACAGCCCTGCGCACGCGCCGATCAACTTCCCCAACGCGACGGAATCGGGCATTCTCAAGGGTGACAAGGTCACCTATGCGGCTCGCGCGGCGTACAATTTCGGGGTCGTGAACGCCTATATCAGTTACTCGACCGGCTGGAAGGCGGGTGCCTTCAACCTGTCGTCGGACAGCCGCCCACCGCTCAACGGCGTCGGACGCACCGCAGCACCGGAGAATGTTACCGTTTACGAAGCCGGATTGAAGGCCAGGTTCAAGGGCGGCTATTTCAACGTCGCGGTCTTCAAGCAGACCATCAAGGGTTTCCAGTCAAACGCGTTCACCGGGCTGGGCTACAGCCTGGTCAATGCCGGCCAACAATCCGTCAAAGGGTTCGAGATCGACGCCGCGTACAAGCCAATCCCGTGGCTGTCGCTCAACGGCGCGGTGACCTATCTCGATCCGAAATATGACAGCTTCACAGGCGCGGCGTGCGTTTCGTACGACACGGTGCGGTGCCCGATCAATCCGCTGACCGGCCTCATTCCTAATTTCCGCAACCTCACCGGGACGAAGCCGACGGGCATTCCCGAGTGGAGCTCGTCGGTTTCGGCGGTCATCTCGCACACCTTCAGTCCGAGCGTCAGCGCCTATCTGCGCGGCGAATACGACTATACCAGCAAGTTCCAGCTCACCGATACGGTGCCACCAGCGCTCAACACCTATGGCCAGAACAACGTGAATGCGAGCCTTGGCTTCACCTTCGAGAAGGCCAAGCTCGAGGCGATGCTGTGGGTTCGCAATTTGACGAAGGACAACCAGTTGATCAGCGCGTTCCCGACGGTTGCACAGGATGGGAGCTACAGCGGCTATCCCAATCAGCCGCGGACCTATGGCTTGACGCTGCGCAAGGCGTTCTGATCGGTCGGTTGGAGCCCCCCGATGCAACCGAATGCCTGCGCCGTGCGCTGCATTGCTACAGACAAGGAGCGTAGCAATGACCGAACCAAAGAAGGGTGATCACGTCACCTGGAAATCGCACGGCGGCACGGCACACGGCGTGGTCGAGAAGAAGCAGACCAAACCGACCACGATCAAGGGGCACAAAGTCGCCGCAACACCCGAGAATCCCGAGTTCATTGTTAGGAGTGACAATGGCGGAAAGGCAGCGCACAAGAGCGCAGCGCTAACGAAGGCGTGAAACCGATGTCGGTTTTAACGGCACATCAGGAAGGACAATCTATGGCCAAGACCCCAACCGCAAAGAGCGACGCCCCCAAGACCGGCGGCATCTTTGCGCCCATCACGCCTTCGGCCGACCTCGCCGAGATCGTCGGCGCGGACAAGCTGCCGCGGAGCGAAGTGATCAGCAAGGTCTGGGCGTACATCAAGCAGCATGAGCTCCAGAACCCGGAGAACAAGCGCGAGATCGTCGCCGACGAAAAGCTGAAGAAGATCTTCGGCAAGGACCGGGTCACGATGTTCGAGATGAACAAGCATCTCGCTGGCCATATGAAGGCCTGAGCGCTTCCGCACAGTTTAGCACCATGGCACCGACACTCCTCACGGACTGTCGGTGTCTTGCGTTTGAGCGCCTTCGAATGATCGGCCTGCGATCGGGCAGAAACCGCGTCTTTGCGGCGATGGATCAGCCCGCGAGTTTTGCCGCCGCGTTCACGACAGCGCGCGCCGCGGTCGCCTCATTGGCTTCCGCCATCGCTTCCCACGCATAAGCCGACCGCTCGTGCATCTCGCGACGGTTGGCGAGCGTGGTCTTCTGCGCGGCTTCACGCTGCGCAGCGGCGTTGGCGCGGTAGGTTTCGCTGGGTGTCATAGGATTTCACGATTCCGCGGGCGGCGATCCGCCCGTCTCATTAGGTTGCGGCAAGCAAGGGTGGTCTGGCGTGCGTTCAGCTATCGCGGCGCTCCAAACCCCCGTCGGACGACAATGGTGCCCCCGAGTGGATTCGAACCACCGGCCTGCGGTTTAGGAAACCGTCGCTCTATCCACCTGAGCTACGGGGGCTCCGGGGATGTCCCTAGATTTGCAGCGCCCCCAGGTCAATCTCGATCACATCACAGCCCGTGCAGAGTTGAGTTGCACGCGGCCTGTCAGCGGTAGGCGTGAACGATCATGCGACGGGTTTTCAAGTCTGCTCGCGGCAACCACGAAACTGCATGAGGCTTGCCGGCAATCGTGACGTCGATCCGCGAAAAACCCAGGCGCTCGAGCAGCAAGCGCACCAGCGCGGGATTGGGCGCCCAGAAATTGGTCGGATCCCCGCCGAGCTCGTGGCTCTGGATGAAACGTGCCAACGGCGCCTTGGTATTGATCATCGTCGTCTCGGTTTCGACGACCAAATGATCGCGGCACATTGCCGCGGCCGCCTCGAGATGGCGGTAGATGTCGGTGACGTGATACAGGACGCCGAGGAACAGCACGACATCGAACTGACCGAACTTTTCGGGCGTCAGACCCAATGGCTCGACGTCGAACGAGCGGACCTTGGAGCCAAGCCGGGAATGAATGAAATCAAAGCCGTCCTTGGTGCCCCAGCCCGGCCCGGACCAGCAGAAATGATCGGTCGCCAGCACATCCGCGGCACCGCGTCGCTCAGCCTCGAACGAGAAATACCCATCCCAAGCGCCGATATCGAGCACGCTTTTGCCGGTCAGGTCATCGGGCAGGATCGCCGCGGCCTCGCGCCGGAGAATCGCTTCGGACTTATAGCCCTTGATCGATTCACCGTCGGGCAAGTCGAACGAATGAAACCATTGAATGCCATGCGCTACGCAATCAGCTAGATTCGCCACTTACGGTATTCCCTGCTATTATCGGTTACGTCGCGATAGGTTTCGAACGAGGTGCCAAGGCTCGCCGCATTGGCGGAGGATCGAGCCCGGCGGCCCCTGCGGTGCCGTTGGTCTGAACCATAGCTGCCGGGGCGGGGCAACCGCAAACTCGCTCTAACCAACGCTGCGCACGATGTTTGTATCACGGGCACGTCACCAAGCAGAACACGCCAGCCAGCGCCCGCAATAGGGCCAGCCGCACCCGACTGCCGTAACAAACCCGGTCAGTTCACCGATCGGGGCGGGACGACTGGCAGGGGTAGTGCGGCGATCGGGACGCCGTCGTCGATCAACGCCTTGGCCTCCGCTACCGTGGTTTCTCCGTGGATCGGTGTGGACGCCGTCTCCCCGACATGCATCGCACGCGCCTGGTCGGCAAAACCGCGTCCGACCCATTGCGAGGTTTCAAGCATTTGCGCCTGTGCAGAGGCCAGAGCGTGCAGCGCGGCCTTGATTGCTTGCGGCGTGGGTTGCGCTGGCGAATCCGGCTTGGTGACGGCGACCGCGCTGCGGCTATTCCCCTTGGCGCCGACGTTGGGCGCCATCACGGCCTTGGTCACCGTCCGATCGCCGCAGATCGGGCACGCCAGAAGGCCGCTTTCCTGCTGGTCCTCAAACGCGCGGCTCGACCCGAACCACGCCTCGAACACGTGCGTCTTCGAACAGCGCAAATCGAACACGATCACGCCGACGTGACCTCGGGGATCGGTCGACGGTGCGCGAGGACCGGAATCCGCGCTCGCACATCGGCGATACGGGCCGCGTCAATCTCGGCAAAACCGAGCCCCGCCGCGTCGCCCATGTCGAGGATCACCTCGCCCCATGGATCGACGACGAGCGAATGGCCGTAGGTCTCCCGTCCGTCCTGGTGCGTCCCGGTCTGTGCAGCGGCGACGACATAGGCGCCCGCCTCGATCGCGCGTGCGCGGAGCAGCACATGCCAGTGTGCGGCACCGGTCGGCCTGGTAAACGCCGCAGGCACCGCAAGCACCGTCGCGCCGGCGTTGCTCAACGCGCGATAGAGATCAGCAAAGCGAAGATCGTAGCAGATCGACAGGCCAAGCGCTCCTGCCGGCGTCTGCGCGACAACGGCGCCCGCGCCCGGGGCATAGCTCGCCGATTCGCGCCAGCTCTCCCCGCTCGGCAAATCGACGTCGAACAAATGAAGCTTGTCGTAACGCGCGCGGATCGCGCCGCTATCGTCGATCACGAATGCGCGGTTCGCGAGCCGGCCGTCAGCGCCAAGCACCGCAAGCGATCCAAGATGGACCCAAAGGCGATGCTCCGCCGCGGCCGATCGCACGGCCGACAGCACCGGGTCGTCCTCCTCGCGGCGGAGGTGCTGCGCCGCACGGCCGCGGTCCCGATCGACCAGCCCCGACATTTCCGGGGTGAACAGCATCGCCGCACCGGCCGCGCCGGCGTCCGCAACGGCCGATACGATCGTCCTGGCGTTGGCGGCGGGATCGATCCCGCTCGTCATCTGCGCCAGCGCGATCTTCATGCCGCCAGCAGCGCGTCCAGCTTGCCCGCGCGCTCGAGCGCGGCGAGATCGTCCGATCCGCCGACATGCTTCCCGTCGATGAAGATCTGCGGGACGGTGGTGCCGCCATTGGCACGTTCGAGCATTTCGGCACGCTTGGGGCCGCCCATCGTGATGTCGAACTCCTCGGGCGTGGCGCCCTTCGAGGCGAGCAGCTTCATCGCACGCGCGCAATAGGGACAGAAGGCTTTGGTATAGATTTCGATCTTTGGCATCGATCAAAGATGTGGACGCAAGGCGGTGTTGTCAATCAGCGAGCGTCGCGCGCGTCGTCGAGGACGCGAGCCCAGCACAGGATCGAGACCTTCGCAGCCCCCGCGCGCAAGAGGACGCGTACGCACGCAGCGGTGGTGGCGCCGCTGGTATAGATGTCGTCGATCAGGACGACCGTCTTGTCGCGCAGGCGGGCGCGCGGATCGACCACGCGAAACACCCCTGCAACCGCGCGCGAGCGTGCCTTGGCGCCCATACCGCGCAACGGCGGTGTGGCGCGCACGCGGCGGAGCAGAAGCGGATCGTTCGGCACGTCGCATGCAATCGTCAGCGCGTCCGCAATCAGCGCCGCCTGGTTGAAGCCGCGCGACCATAAGCGCCAGCGATGCAGCGGCACCGGGATCAGCAACGCCGCATCGGCGGGCATCAGCCGCGCCATCTGCCGCCCGACGGTCTCGGCGAGGGCGGTGCGGCCACCATATTTCAAGCGGAGCGCAACGGTGCGCGCGACCTCGCCATAGGCGACTGCGGCGTGGATGCCGGCATGGTCGGGCGGGTCGGCGAGGCACTGCGGACAGAATGCGTCGTCGCCGCGATCATAGGCGAACGGACCGTTGCATCCGGCGCACCAGGGCGGCGCGAGGAAGCGCAGCTTGCTCCAGCACTCGGCGCAGAATTGATGGTCGTCGCCCGTCACGCCGCCACATCCAGGGCAGCGCGGCGGAAGCGCGAAATCGGCGACGAAGCGCAAGGGGATAAGCCAGGGCGACACGCCGGCCCTTGTCGCGCGGCCTCGCCAGCGGCACAAGCGCGGCAATGAGTGTCCCCGATATCTTCGACCGCGATGCGCGCCGCCTTCGCCGCGACCGCGCCGCTCCCGGCTTTGCCGCGTTCGATTTCCTGCGCACGGCGATGCTCGACGGGATCACCGAGCGATTGGCGAGCGTGACGCACCGCTTCACCGACATGCTCGATCTCGGCTGCTTCGACGGCGCGCTGCAAGGCCCCGAAGGCGCGACCGTGACGCGCTGCGACGCGGGCGCGGCGTTCGCGGCGCGCGCAGGTGGCATACAGGCGGACGAGGACCGGCTCCCCTTTGCCGCCGGCGCGTTCGATCTGGTCGTCTCGGTGGGGGTGCTCGACAGCGTCAACGATCTGCCGGGTGCTTTGACGCTCGCGCGGCGTGCGCTGCGGCCCGATGGGCTGTTCCTCGCGGCGTTTTGCGGGATGGGTACGCTGTCGACGCTGCGCGCGGTCCTGCGCGAGGCCGAAGGCGATCGCCCCGCGGCGCGGATCCATCCGCAAATCGACGTGCGATCAGCGGGGGACTTGCTGATGCGCGCCGGCTTCGCGCTCCCGGTTGCCGATATCGAGCCGCTGAGCGTGCGCTATCGCGGCATCGGTGGGTTGCTCCGCGATCTGCGCGGGATGGGCGGCACCAACATCCTGCGCGACCGCACCCCGTTACGCCGCGACACCCTCGCGCGCGCGGCAGACCTGTTTGCGGCGCGCGCGGAGCCCGACGGCAAGACCGTCGAGCATTTCGATATCGTCTATCTTACCGGCTGGTCCCCTGCCCCGTCGCAACCCAAACCGGCGCGACGCGGCAGCGCGACCGCATCGATGGAGGGCGTGCTCGGGCGACCGGCCGGCAGCGCGCGCTCAGCCGATCATCCCGTCGCCAATCCCCTTGGCGAGCATCCGTCCGATCGCATCGAACAGTGAGTCCATCGCGACGGGCTTGAACAGCACTTCGTCGGCCCCCTCGGCAAGGCATCGCTCGCGCAGATCGACCGCGGTATCGGCGGTGAGGACGATGACCGGCAGATCGGCCTTTGCGTCGCCGCGCCCGCGGATGCGGCGCAATGTCTCAAAGCCATCCATCCCCGGCATGCGCAGGTCGAGCAACACGATCACGAAGTCTTGAGTGTCGATCAGCGCGAGACCGGCTTCGCCGCTCTCGGCACCAGTCATGGTTGCGCCCGCGACATCGAGCATGTCCTTCACAACACGGCGATTCATTGGGTCGTCTTCGATGAACAGAATATTCATCACACCATTGCCAAGCGATTAAAGGGGTAGGACACATACGACATTACGGAATCTCTATTTCATGCCGCTTGAGTGACACGGGTGAATACGGTGCGACTATCATCGGGGGCGCTGTCGAACAACACCGCCGCAAGCGCAACGCCCGCGATCGGTTTGGCGACAAGCTGATTGATCCCTGCGACGGAAAAACGGACACGGTGCGCTTCATCGGGTGCAGGCCACAACAATGTTGTCCGTACGGGACAGCTACCGAGCATGGCAAGCGCCGCATCGAGATCCGGCTCGGCCGTGATCGTGCCGTCATCGATCAGCACATGGGCGACACCGCCCTCCCCGATCCGGGCGACCGCTTCGTCAACCGACGACGCGAACACGATCTCGCCCGCGCGCGCGGCGAGCACGGCGCGCAACATGCTTCGCGAAATGGGGTTGCGGTCGAGAATGAGGAGCGCGGTCGCCTCCACGGCCGGATCCACCGCGACCGCCGCGGGGGCTGCAGCCAGTCGTAACGGCAGTTCGAGCGTGAAGGTCGAGCCACTTCCGACTGTGCTCGTGACGCCGATCGCGCCGTCCATCGCCTCGGCCAGGTTCAGACAGATGGCAAGGCCAAGACCCGTGCCGCCGAATTGCCGCGTCGTGCCCGCATCGACCTGTCGGAACGATTCGAAGATGATGCCGAGCTTGTCGGCGGGAATGCCGATCCCGCTGTCGGTGACCGCGATCGCCAGAACCGAATCGCGCGCTGATGCGGCAAGCCGGATTTCACCCGCCGCGGTGAACTTCAGCGCATTCGACAACAGGTTGAAGGCGATCTGCCGCACGCGCGCGGCGTCACCGACCACGTGATCGGGGCAACCGTCGAGGTCGAGCACGAAGCGCACGCCCTTAGCACGCGCTTGCTCCTCCCACAGCCGGGAGACGTCGCGCAGCGTAGCCTTGAGATCGTACGGCACGTCTTCGAGCGTGAGGTTGCCGGTTTCCATCTTCGCCACATCGAGAATATCGTCGACGAGGGCCCGCATCGAGACGCCCGCACCGTGGACGACGCCGATCCGGTCCCGCAACGAATCGGTTAGCGTGCGGTCGGCAAGCATCACCTGGGTCATGCCGAGGATGCCGTTGAGCGGCGTGCGAATCTCATGGCTGGTCGTCGCGAGAAACTCGGTCTTGGCGGCGAGCGCCTTGGCGAGCGCGGCATTG
Organism: Sphingomonas sp. AAP5; assembly: GCF_004354345.1. Lineage (NCBI taxonomy): Bacteria > Pseudomonadati > Pseudomonadota > Alphaproteobacteria > Sphingomonadales > Sphingomonadaceae > Sphingomonas > Sphingomonas sp. AAP5. Next base: position 1,708,138 of record NZ_CP037913.1, read on the forward strand.
GTCTTGGCAAGGTCGACGTTGGCAGCGCGCACCTCGTTGCGGCTGCGGCGGATCGTGATCAAGCCGAAAGCGAGCATCGCCATGATGATCAGCGTCGCGACCGCGGCGCCACCGAAGATCGTTTGCTGAGTGCGGGCACGCAGCTTCGCATCGTCGATGTTGCGCTGCAGTTGCGCGCGCCGGAGCTTCTCGAGGTTGAGTTCCTGGCTCGCAAAATCGAACCGCGCGGCGGCGAGCGCGGTGTTGGCCGAAGCGGCCAGCTCGGACGTCTTGTCGTCGAGCGCCTTGAGCGCCTCGAGATGGATCAGCGCCTGCGCCTGATTCCCGGCCTGTTTGAAGATATCATAAGCGGTCTGATGCGCCTCGCGAACGTCGAGCGTGGGTGCTTTGGGATCGACATTGACGAGGGCGCGCGTGATCAATCGTTCGGAGAGCGTCAAATGGTCGCGTAATCGAGCGGACCAAGCGGAGAGCACCAGGAATTGATTGCGATCGGCGAGCGCTTCCGCACCACGCGATAATTCCGCACCCTGCGCAATCGTCTTGTCCGCGGCACGCACTTGCCCCTCGAGGAGCTCAACGCGGGCTATGTTCCGCAATGTTTTAGCGGTGAGCAAAGAACTCTTAAGACTGCGAGTGATAATCAGCGTAGTCTGGAACTCGGCCAAAGCACTCTTGAATCGACCCAGTTCCTTTAAAGCATTACCACGATTATTGTGGATTGAGTAAAGTAGCTGCGGGTCACCGTCAAATACGTCTAGAGCCTGGCCGTAATACCTCAGTGCAGTTTGGTTGTCATTTGCCTCTTGATATAGAATTCCGATACAAATCAAGGCAATAGAACGGCTTCGCGTCTCGCCAACTTCGTGAAAAATCTGGTGAGCTCGTTGATAAGACGATAAGGCACCTGCCACATCCGCCGTCGATGTCTGCAAACCGCCCTTGGAAAGCAGTAAATCACCATTTAATTTGGTGACAGGCCCTGCAGTTGAAACAAGCGCTATCGCACGATCGATGAGGGGTGTCGCTCGGCCGCTTTCATTGAGTTGGAGATAGGCTTCGCCCTGCAACCATAGCGCGGTCGCGACTCCAATCGCTCGGTTGCGCCCACTCTTGCGGGAAGCCAGCGCCTCTGCCCGTCTCGCAAGTTCGATAGCTTGCGCGGGAGCGACGACCATCTTGGATTTAGCTTCTGCTGTCAAAGCCTCAAAGCTAGCGGACGTAGATTGAAGATCACGAGCGCCAGCCTGATGAGCGACGAAACCAGCAGCAATCGCCACCGCTACCAAAATCGCAATCGCGCGTAGGAAGGGCCGCCACATTATCAGTATGATATTATATGAAGTGTTAAAAGCGCGCTAACTTCTAAATTTTGAAGGTTCAGGCACTTTTCCAGAACGCTGCCGAACGCTGGAACATCGACTTGCGCGGATCCTCCGCCGGGCGCTCGCGGTAATCGTGGAGGAAGCGCCGAAAGGCATCAATCGAGACCGGGCGGCTGATCAGATATCCCTGGATCATGTCGCACCCCATCACCGATAGGAGCGCCATCGCCGCTTGGGTCTCGACGCCTTCGGCCGTCACTTCCATGTCGAGCGCATGCGCGAGGTCGATCGACGACCGCACGATCAAGGGATCGCGATTGCTGCTGGTCAATTGCAAGACAAACATCTTGTCGATCTTGAGCTCGCGCGCCGGCAGCTGCTTGAGATAGGCGAGCGACGAAAGCCCCGCCCCATAATCGTCGATCGCAATGACAATGCCTTGATCAGCCAGAATCTGCAGATTGGCGATGGCGCATTCCGGATCGCGAATGACGGCGGTCTCGGTGATCTCAAAGCCGATCTTGACGCCGCCTTCGCGCACTGCTGCGCATGCCGTTTCGACGAAATGCTTGTCGCCGAGCAACTGGCCGGAAATGTTGATGAAGATCGTCAGGTCATGGCCGTCGGCGGCGAGCACGCGCTGGTCGCGGATCACCTCATCGATCGTCCAAAGCGTCAGTGCGGAAATTTGCCGAGCTTCCTCGGCGACCGTGATGAAGTCACCGGGCAGGATCAATCCGCGAGTCGGGTGCTGCCAGCGAACCAGTGCCTCGGCGCTGGTGATTTCCTGCTTACGAACATGCACCTTGGGCTGATACTGGAGGAACATCTCGCCACCGGCGATGGCACGCGGCAGCTCGCGCGTCAGTGTCAGCCGATCGAACGCGGCAGTGCCCGCCGACAGATCGCGCAGGACGGTGTCCTGATCGGCATGGGTATCGTCGAGCGCCCCTTCGGCTTCTTCGACCAAGCGGACGTCTTCGGTCGTACCACGCGGCGCCCCGGCTGCCCCCACCAAAATCTCGAAAGCGTGCAATTCGGTGTCGATGTCGAACGGTCGCGCCGTTGCCTCTCGCAACTTTGCAACAGCAGCTTCAAGCGCTCCGAAGCCATCACCGATAAACGCCACTTCGATCGTAGCACGACCAATCGCCAGGCTCGACGCCTCGGGCAACGCCACCGCAATACGCGCCTCGAGTTCGCGCGCGAGGTCTTCGGCGCGGGTTGGCCCGAGATGACGGCGCAGCGCGGCAAAATTTCCGATCTGGACGAGGCACACGAACTGCCATGCACCGATCCGGACAGGCGCCGCGCCGCGTTGCAGACCACGTTTTACGTTGGTGCGGCGCGAGGGTGCGACGCTGGCCACGGTAGTGGCGCCATCGGCAGCACCGCGTGGCGATGAACCCCGGGCCGGACGCCGGGGAGGAAGGTGAGGTTGCAGGATGCGCGCCATGACACTGGGCTAACCGCCAGAATTGAAAGAACAGTTAAGGCACACCCGGAACGAGGCCGACCGGGCAAAGTCTGATTGATTCATCGTTAACAGTGCATTAAGGATGTTTTGCATCCAACTGGATGCGTATGGGAGAAAAGTAATGTTGCGTTTTATCCTCGCGATGATCTACGGCGAAAACGCTCGCCCCTTCTAAACCTCGTTCCGACCCGACACGAACGAAATCAGGTCCTTTTTGGAGCGAGTTATCGGCAGTGTCGGGTCATCTCTTCCTAGACCTCATATTCGAAGTTAAGATTGCCCAATATAAAACTGCGTACCCGATGATCGTTTCTGATCTGGCGGACGCACTAGATTTCAGTTCGGCCGACACTTCGGCCAACAAATAATTTTTTGTGGCGTTTAACGCAACGCCTCTATCAACCGCCGCATAAACGCTGCGCCGCGCTCGAATTGAGCGACCTCCAGATACTCATCCGCTTGATGCGCCTGCTCGATCGAGCCCGGCCCGCAGATGATCGTCGAAAATCCCGCACCCTGAAATTGCCCGGCCTCGGCTGCATAGGGCACGACACGCGCCGGACCATTGTCTCCAGCCAGGCGCCGCGCCAGCGTTTCGGCCGCACCACCGGCCTCGGGCGCGAACGAAGGCGTTGCGGAGCGACGCGCGACAACGACACCGGCGTCGGCAAACCGCGCCTTGAGCGCCTGATCTTCCTGCGCGCAGGCGGCAAGGAACGGCGCGATGATCGTATCCGGATCCTGCCCCGGGGGCGTCCGCAGATCGAAGGTGAAGCCGCACTCGCGCGCCAGGATGTTCACCGCAGTCCCACCCTGCATCAGGCCGATCGTGAGGGTCGCATGCGGGGGGTGATAGAGCGATTCGGGATCGGGATGCCGCTCGAACGATTCGGCCAGGAGGCGCAACTGGGCCATGAGCCCAATCGCGACCATATTGGCCGAGACTCCGAGGTGCGTCAGGCTCGAGTGCGCCTCGTGCCCCGTCACCGTCACGCGCCAAGTCGAGATGCCCTTATGGCCGCTCACGACCTCCATATCGGTCGGCTCGCCGACGATGACGGCGATTGGCGCCGGCAGCTCGGCCACCAGCGCGCGGATCATCGACGGCGCGCCGAGGCAGCCGACCTCCTCGTCATAGGAGAACGCCAGATGCAGCGGCCGAGCGGTTTCGCCGCGCGCAAAGGCCGGGACCGCCGCCAAAGCCAGCGCGAGAAAGCCCTTCATGTCGCATGTCCCGCGACCGTACAGCCGCTCGCCGCGGCGTGTCAGCGTGAACGGATCGCTCGCCCACGCCTGCCCGTCGACGGGGACGACATCGGTGTGCCCTGACAGCACCACCCCGCCCGGCACGGCCGGCCCGACCGTTGCGTAGAGATTGGCCTTCGAACCATCGGCATTCGCGACGCGACGCGACTCAACGCCGAGGCCACCGAGGTACGCCTCGACATATTCGATCAGCCGAAGGTTCGAATCACGCGAAGTGGTGTCGAAACCGATCAGCGCTTCGAGATGCGTAAGCGCGGCGGTTTGCAGGTCGTCGGAGAGGTCCATCGGCCAATCCTAGGCGTCCCGCGCACCGCTGCCAATCACCCGGCCTTGGCTTCCTCCCAGCCCCCGCCGATCGCCTTGAACAACGCCGCCGTGTCCTGCCGCAACTGCGCGTCGCTCGCGACGAGTTGCTCGCGCGCGCTGAGCACGGTGACTTGCGCGTCGATCAGCGCGTTCTGCGCAACGAACCCTGCGCTATATTGCGCATAGACCGCATGGTTGGTCGCTTCCGCATCGGCGACCGCGCGACGCAATGCCGCGTTGCGCCGTCGCTCGGCGTCGATCCGCGCGAGCGGATCCTCGACATCGCGCAACGCGCCAAGCACCGTTGCCTGATATTGGAGATACGCCTGTTCGCGGTCCTCCTTGCGGACGCCGACCGTCGCGCGACGCCGGCCCCAGTCGAGCAGCGGAAACGTCACGCCGCCGACGCCCGTTGCCTGAATGCTGTCGCGCGAGAACAGCGAGGCGAGCGACGTCGACAGGAGCTCCGCCATCCCGGTGAGTTTGAACTTGGGATACAGATCGGCCACCGCGACACCGATATCGGCGGTCGACGCCGCGAGATTGCGCTCGGCCATGCGGATATCGGGACGCCGTCGCAGCAAATCCGATGGCAGCCCTGCCGGCACGACGGGCATGGCCTGCAATGGCGGTAACGGCGCGGTCAGCTCGGCGGTCAGGCTTTCGGGTTGCGCGCCGAGCAGGATACCCAGCGCGTGGATGCGGACGCGCACGTCCGCGCGCAGCGGCTCGAGCCGCGCTTCGAGCGTGGTAATCTGCTGCTGTTGACGCGTCACGTCGATCTGCGGCGAGAGCCCGACCTTGGCGACATTGCCCGCGATCTGCAGCGATCGACGCTGTCGCCCGAGTTCGTCCTCGACCACTGAGATCTGCGCTTGATCGAGCCGCATCGCGAAATAGGCCTGCGCCACTTCAGCACCGAGCGTGACCGCGGCATCGCGTTGCGACCAGATCGCGGCGTCGGTGCGCGCCAGAGCGCCCTCGACGCTCCGCCGCCCACCGCCGAACAGATCGATCTCCCAGCTCGCATCGAAGCCTGCGGCATAGGTGGTGATCCCGCTGCCCGGCAGCGCGATTCCCCCCGAACTGCCCGAGCCCCCTGCGCCGCCGCCCGAGAACAGGCTGGCGAGCGAGGAGAAGCCGGCATTCTTGCTGAACTCGACATGCGTCACATTGCCCGTCGCATCGACCGTCGGCTTGCCGATCGCGTGCGCCGCGATTTCCTGCAGCCGGGCCTGGCGGACGCGCGAGCCGGCGATCGCGATGTTCGGACTGTCCTTCAGCGCGCGCTCGACGAGCGAGGTCAGTGTCGGATCGCCGAACGCGGTCCACCAATGGGCCGGGTCGATCGTCGCGCCGGGAGCGGTGGCTTGCGGCTCGCTGAAGGCGGGCGGCACCGCCATTTCGGGCGCGTGATAGTTCGGGCCGACGGTGCAGCCGGCGAGCAGAGTCGCGCCCAGCAGCGCAGTCGTGACGAGAGAGCGGGTCAATGGGCCATGCCTCCACCGGAGCCACCGGACTTGCCGGAGCGCATAAAGAAGACGACCGGGGCTATGCAGAGCACCACGATCATCAGGGAATGAAAGACGTCGAGGAACGCCAGCATCCACGCCTGGCGCTGCACCGTCTGATAGAGCACCGCGAGCGGCGTCGTCGTCGGATCCCCTACCCCGCCAAACGCGCCCCCCGCCTTGGCGAGCCACTCGTTGTAATTGGGGTTGAGCGGGCTCAGGCCGTTGACCAGTTCCGACTGATGACGCTGCAAGCCCGACGCCAGCAGCGTCTGCGACGCCGAGATGCCGATCGACCCGCCAAGATTGCGCGCGACGTTGAGCATGCTCGACGCTTGCGCGGTCTTGTTCTGCGGCAGCCCGACATAGGCGACCGCGCTGATCGGGACGAACAGGAACGGCAGCCCCATCGCCTGATAGAGCCGCGCAACGCCGGCATCGAGGAACGTGATGTCGGCATTGAGGTGCGTCATATTCCACAGCGCGAAAGCCTGGACGAGCAGCGCCGGGAAGAGCAGCAGCCGGACATCGACGACGCCCGACAGCCGACCGGCGAACGGCACCATCACGAGCGTCGCCACCCCGCCGAACGTCAATGCGAGCCCTGCCTGGAACGACGTGTAGCCCAGCACCTGCTGCAACATCTGCGGAATCAGCTGCGTCGTGCCGAACAGGATCATGCCGGTCACACCCATCACCAGCAGCGTTAGCGAGAAATTGCGGTTCTTGAGCAATTTCAAGTCGAGCACGGGCTCGGGGTGGTTGGTTTCCCAGAAGGCGAGCGCGATCAACGACAACGCCGAGATCGTCGCGGTGGTGATGATCAGACCGCTCGAAAACCAGTCCTCGCGCTCGCCGCGATCGAGTGTCAGCTCGAAGAAGCCGAGACCGAGCGCAATCAGCAGGATGCCGATATAATCGACACGGATGCCGCGCTTGAGCAACTTGGCGCGATCGTCCTTGATCGCCTTCGGCTCGTCGACGAACAGATTGACGAGGAAGAGCGACACGATGCCGATCGGCACGTTGATCAGGAACACCCAATGCCAGCTCGAATTCTCGGTGATATAGCCGCCGAGCGTTGGCCCGAGCACTGGTCCCACCACCACCACGATCGCGAACGCCGCAAACGCCATCCCGCGCAGTCGGGGCGGAAAGGTATCGGCAAGCATCGATTGCTCGACCGGCGCGAGGCCGCCACCGCCGATCCCTTGCAGCACACGCGCGATGACGAGCGTCGACAGGTTCGGCGCCAGGCCGCACATCAGCGACGACAGGGTGAACAGACCGATCGAAATCATGAAATAGCGTTTCCGCCCGATCACGTCGGACAGCCAGCCGCTGATCGGGATGATGATCGCATTGGCAACAAGGTAACTGGTCAGCACCCACGTCGCCTGGTCGTTGGACACCGACAGGCCGCCGGCGATGTGATCGAGCGCGACGTTCGCGATCGAGGTGTCGAGCACCTCCATGAAGGTCGGGATCGAGATGATCGCGACGATCAGCCACGGGCTGTAGCTGCCCGCCGCCGATCGTGTCGGATCCCATCCATCCGCGCGTTTCCCGATCTTTGCCGGGGCGGCGGCCATCTTAGCGGACCTTGACCGTCGGGACGACCGACATGCCCGGCCCCAGCGGATATTTGCGCGGATCGGGACCGTTCTTGAGGTCGAACTCGATCCGCACGGGTACGCGTTGGACGACCTTCACGTAATTGCCCGTGGCGTTCTGCGGCGGCAGGAGCGCGAAAGCCTGGCCGGCGCCGCGCTGGATCGAATCGACATGCCCCTTGAACTTGACGTCGGGATAGGCGTCGACCTTGATCTCGACCGGTCGGCCGATCGTCATCAACTGCAGCTGGGTTTCCTTGAAATTGGCGGTGACCCAGATGTGGTCGGGAACGATCGCCATCAGCTGCGTGCCCGGCCCGACATAGGAACCGACATTGACAGAGCGGTTGACGACCTGACCCGACACCGGTGCGACGAGGCGGTTGTCGCCCAGCGTGACCTTGGCTTGCTGGACCGAGGCGCGGCGCGCTTCGATCACGGCTTGCGCAGCGGCGACCTGGCGGCGTGCGACGGTGATGTTGGCGGCGGCGCTGTCGATCTGCTGGCGCGCGGCGGCGGCATCGGCCGCGGTCGATCGTGCGGTTGCGCGTGCGGCGTCGAGCTGCTGCGCCGCGACGGCATTCGGATCGAGCCGCACCAGCGCCTGGTAGCGGGCGAGATCCTGTTGCGCCTTGGCCGCCGTGGCGAGCGGGCTACGCGCCTGTGCTGCCGCCTGATCGCGGCTCGCCTGCGCTGCGGTGACTTGCGCGCGCGCTTGCTCGTATTGCGCCTGCGCCTGCTTCACGTTCGCGTCGGCTTCGGCGACCTGCGCCTCGGGGCCCGACGGCTCGATCACCGCGAGCAGGCGACCGGCCTCGACGTGCCGGTTGTCGATATCGGCAACCGACTTGAGCGTGCCGGCGACCTTGGGCGAGATGCGCACGATATGCGCATCGACGAACGCATCGTCGGTCGTCTCATACTGGCGCGCGTCGAGATAATAGAACGTGCCGCCGATCGCGATGACCGCGATAACAATCACGAGAATGATCCAGAACAGCGGTTTGGTGAAGATCGACGGCTTCTTCGTCTTGTCATCGGACGAATCATCATCCTGCGACGCATCGCTGTCGCCCGCATCGTCCTTGGTATCGCCCTTTTGCGCATGGGCCGACGCACCGTCTTCGTCGCCTTGCCCATTCGTGGGCTTGCGATCCTCGGCGTCGTCGGACTTTCGGGCGGTGCTCTGGTCTTCGCTCATGGAAGTTCCTGTCGTTCGGCAATCAGTTGGTCGAGAATGGCGTCGGTATTGGCCGCGATCCGGGCTGCGAGCAGCGCGATCGCCGCCGAGTCGATGTCGGGGCGTTGCAGCAATTTGAGGACCGTCGCGCGCGAGCCGCGGAGCACGATCACCTGGCCCATCAGCGTGATCGCGGTGACTTGCGCGACGGTGGCGTCGCGGCGCGCGGTCGCGATGCAGATCAACTCGACCAGCATAGCGAGCATCCGCCCCATCAATCCGCCATAGATGCGCTCGAAGGCTTCGGTCGGTTCCATCTGCTCGCGCATGATGAACAGCGAATACATCGCGCTCTTCGGTCCCGTCATCGTATCGATGAAGCGCCGGATCATGCCATGCAGCAAGGCGCGCGCCTGATCGGGAGTCAGCCCCGCGGGCACCTCATCGATCGAAAGCGTTGCTTCGAAGTCGGTGCCGATCTGCGCGGCGATATAATCCGCGGCGGCAAGATAGAGGCCTTCCTTGCCACCGAAATGGTATGTGATCGACGACATGGCCGTCCCCGCCTTCGCGGCGATGCTACGCGTGCTCGCACCTTCCAGGCCCTTGCTGGCGAATTCTGCGATCGCGATTTCGAGGAGGCGTTGTTGAAGCACCCGGCGCCGTTAATTCGTTCGAACGAACAGGGCAAGAGCAATCTTTCGTTACGCTAGAACACGGACGATCGACCGTGGTTCCGACGTCAGGCGGCGATTTTGTCGGTGCGCTTGGTCGACGCGGGGTTTGAAAACACCATCGCATCGTCAACCGAGCCAAAGCGCAACGTCAGCAAGTCTCGCGCATAGTTCTGATGCAGTCGCCACGGCGACTTGTCGCCCTGCTTGGGGAACCGCGCCATTGCCCGCGTGACATAGCCCGAAGTGAAGTCGAGGAACGGCTTGGGCTCGGGCAGCGCACCTTCGAGCGTTGGCGTCGCCTGGCGAAGGCCGCGCGTCTTCATCGTGTTGAGCAAGCGACAGACATACCCGCAGGTCAGGTCGGCCTTTAGCGTCCACGACGCATTGGTATAGCCAAAGGACGACGCCATGTTCGGCACGCCCGAATACATCATGCCCTTGTAGTTATAGGTGTCGGCCAAATCGACCGCCTCGCCGTCGACACTGAAAGCGACGTCGCTGAGCAATTGCAGTTCGAGGCCGGTCGCGGTCACCACGATGTCGGCTGGCACTTCCGCGCCGGAGGCGAGCGTGATGCCGTCCGGCGTGAAATGGGCGATCGTGTCGGTGACGACCGAAGCCTTGCCCGTCTTCAACGCATCGAACAAATCCGCATCGGGAACGAGGCACAGCCGCTGGTCCCAGGGATTGTAGCTCGGGGTAAAGTGCTTCGCGACATCGTAATCGGGACCGAGCTGGTCGCGCACCATGTTGATCAGCCGTTCCTTGGTCTTGGACGGCCGTTTGCGCGCCAAGTTGAAGAACGCCATGCCCAGCAGCACGTTGCGCCACCGCACCAGCCGGTAGGCGAGCATCGCCGGCAGTTTCCGGCGCAGCCAGTTCGCCGTCGCATCCTCGGCCGGACGCGACACGACATAGGTCGGGGAGCGCTGCAGCATCGTCACATGCGCGGCGGTCTGCGCCATGGCAGGCACGAGCGTCACCGCAGTGGCGCCGCTGCCGATGACGACGACTTCCTTGCCGGCATAATCGAGATCGGCGGGCCAGAATTGCGGGTGCACGATCCGCCCCGCAAACTGCTCTGTTCCCGCCCAGTCGGGCGTATGGCCGCGTGCGTAATTGTAATAGCCGCTGCACATGAAGAGGAAATTGCAGGTGAAGCTGGCCGGACCATCGGGACCGTCGGCGCGCACCGTCCACCGGGCGTCCGATGTCGACCAGCTTGCCGTCTGAACGTGATGCCCGAAGCGGATGTGCTGATCGATGCCATAGTCGCGGGCCGTGTCTCCGACATACTGCAAAATCGATGGACCATCGGCGATGGCTTTCGCCTCGGTCCACGGCTTGAACGCATAGCCGAGCGTGTACATGTCCGAATCGGAACGGATGCCAGGATAGCGGAACAGGTCCCACGTCCCGCCGAGCGTCGCCCTTCCCTCAAGGATTACATAGCTGCGGTCGGGACACAGCGTCTGCAGGTGATACCCCGCTCCGATCCCCGAAAGCCCGGCCCCAACCACCACGACGTCGAAATGTTCTGTGCGCATCGTCACTCTCCGGGATACCGGATATTCGATTTTTACACGAAGCGAAAGCGGAACCGCCATCGGCGGCTCCACCCCGTCAGAAGTCGCGCTTGTAGCGCACCGTCGCGTTCGACCCGCCAAACGACCCGGCCTGTGACAACACGCTGAGCGCCTTGGTCAGCGACACCTCGATCTGAGTCGCAGTAAAGCCGCGCGCGTCGGTGATCACTTCGACATAGATGTTCTTGGTGATGTACTTGCCTGCCGCGAGCGAAGTGCTCTGCCCCGTTGCCGAGTCGGCCCCGAGGATCCGCAGTCGATCGATCCCGGCGACGCTGCGCAACTTGCCGAGCGGATTGAGCCCGCCGCCCGATCCGCGCAGCGAGTTGAGCGCGGATGCCAACTGGATCGCCTGGATCGCGGACAGATTGGTCACCGAGCTGCCGAACAACAGCCGGCTGAGCACTTCGTCCTGCGGCAGCGCCGGGGTCGAATTGAAGGCGATCTGCGGCTTCTGGCCGGTGCCGGTGATGTCGATCACGACGGTGATGTCGTTGGTCGTCGTCGTCGCGCTGATGTTGATCTCGGGATCGACCAGCGCTCCGCCAGCGAAGCGGACATCGCCCTTGGTCACGTCGAACCGCTTGCCAGCGAACGAATAGGTCCCGCGCACGATCTGCAGCCGACCGAGGATCTGCGGCGCGGCCGAGGTTCCGGCCACGCGCATATCGGCCTCCCACTCGGACTCGAGCCCCATGCCGGACACGAACAACTGATTCTGCGCGCGCACGCGGATGTCGAGCTTGAACAAGCCGATCGGGGCCTCGGCGGCAGGTTGCGTGGCGGCCTTCACCACATCGCTCTTGCGGCGGACTCCCGTCAGTTCGGCCACTTCTGCCTGGCCCTGGCGGATGATCTCGTAACGCGCATTGGGGATACGGATGTCCCCGGTGATCAAGCCACCCTTGGCCTTGCTGTTGCTGACCGAGACGGTGCCGGTCGCGGTCGCGCCAAGCGCGTCGCTGCTGGCAAGCCGCGCGTTGTTGAGCGTCGCCTTGATATCGATCGGGAAGCCCGCCGCCGCCGAGAAGCCAACCGAGCCTTGCGCCTGCACACTGCCCTCGCCAGCGCGCGCCGACAATTGCGTCAGGTCGAAACGATCGTTGGTGAAACGACCGGCGATCTTCATTTGCGTGAGACGCGTGCCGTAGACTTCGTTGTCATAGGTCAGCGCATCGGCGCGAACCAAGCCGGTCAGTTGCGGCGCATCGACGCGCCCGCCGAAATCGGCAGCAACCGCGATCGGCCCCGACACTTGCTGCTTGGCCAGACCAGCGAGCGAGAACAGCACGCTCGACGGACCGTTATAGCGGATCCCGCCCGACAGAGGCGCGGCGAGCAAGCGCTGCGTCCAGCTGCCGCCGCCCCCCAGCGGCTGCAAGGTCGCGATCAGCCGACCGACCGTAGCGCCGCCACGCTGGATGAGCGCACGCGCGTCGCCGCCAGCATTGGTCAGCCCGACCTGTGCGATCACGTCGACCGGCTGCGAAACGCTCGCCAGGCTCGACCGCGTGAAGTTCTTGATACGGAACCGGCCAGCGATCTGCGGGACCGAAGCGCCTTGGGGCTGGGTATAATCCAGCGACCCCGTCGCGGTGCCGCCCAAGCCAAGATCGGGAACAAGCGCGTTGGCGACCGACACGTCGAGCGAGTCGAGCCGCAGCTTGGCGGAGAGCCCCTTGCCATATTCGCCTGCGATCCGCGCGCTGCCACCCGCGCTGTTCGCGCCGGCGCCGAAATCGATTCGCGTCGGTTGCAACCGATACGTGCCGCGCTCGATCTCGATCCGCGCGACATTGCCGGTCTTGAAGGCGATACCGTTGGCTTGGCCCTGCGTCGCGACGAGCCACAGCTTGGGGCTCAAACGCGCATTGGCGGCAACGCGGAACGGCACCCCGTTCGAACCCGTCGCGAGCACTTGCGCGGTGCCGCTGCCGTTGACGTAATTGATCTTCGCGCGCGCTGCCGACAGCACGGCGGCGCCGTAGCGCAGATCCGCGACCTGCGCGTCGGCGATAATCTGCGGCGCGTTCGGATAGAGCACGGCCTGCGCATTGATGATCGCGCGGCCGATCGTGAAGTCGGTCGCCCCAGGGATCTTCGCGTTGCTGGCGCGCGCGGCGACGTCGACGCGCTGGACCTTGCCTTGCGCGCCGAGCAGGGCAGCGCCGCTAATGCCCGATCCGGCAAAGGTGATCCGCCCGCCGAACGGCCCGGCGGCAAGCTGCTCGACCCGGCCCTTGAAATCGACGCCGGCGAAGCGCGCGTTATGGATATCGGCGGTCAGCCGTGGTGACGGCGTTACGAGGACATCGGCGGTGAACGGCCCGTAATTGGTCCCGCCCTTCGCCAGCACCGCGTACGATGCGCCGTTGCCGCGTATCTGCGCCTCAAGATTCACCAGACCGACGCCGACGCCCGGCCGCGCGGCGCGGAGCAGCACGACAGGCTTGGTCGCCGTGCCCGTCACGCGCGCGGTGAGTGGGCCGTATTGGTTGGAATACGCGTCGGCGTCGACGAGCAGAGGCCCCTTCGGATCATACCGCCCCTGCCCACGCATTACGCGGAATTGCGGCGCATTCAGCCGCAGGTTGCGGAAGGTGATGATGCCGTTGGGATCATAACCGACATCGGCGGTGACGGCGGCGTTCCCGCCGAGAAAGCTGCGCGCGCCTTCGTTGAAGATCTGCGACGTCTTGGCCGCGACATGCGCGGTTATGCCGAAGCCGCCGCTCGCAACCGTCACCAGCTTGGCGTCGGTGCGCAGCGAGAGGATGCCGACACCATCGACCTTGTAATCGTTGACGCGGCCGTTGAGCGCGCCGCGATACAGGCCTGTCGCGAGATCCGCGACCACCACGGCGGTCGCATCGATCTTGCGCGAGCGAATCCGCAGATTGTCTGAAAGGACCTTGCCCTTGGCAATCGCGAAGTCGCCGTTGATCGCGACGTTGTCGAGCAGCCCGCCCGCCGCCGCGTTCAACCCTGTCACACGCGCGGCGCGCGCTGCGACCGGCACGACGATGTGATCGGCATTCACGCGCGCAAGGCCCGACGCATACAGCTGCTCGACCCGCGTCTCGCCAAAGCCGAGCACGCCGGCGGTGATGACGTAATTGACCGTCGGCGTCGCGAACTTGCCGTCGAGCACGACGCGCGCCGCGACATCACGCCCATTGAGGTTGGGCGCGATCGCGCCGGGGGTCAGCAGCTTGGCGTTGACGGCGAATTGCCCGAAGCTGCTCTGCGCGAGATCGAGCAGGCCCTTTGCGTCGAGCGCGAGCGCGTCAGACCGCAGCGTCGTCGTCAGATTGACTTTGCGCTGGTCGAGTGTCGCGTCGAGCGCGACTTGCAAGACCGGCGCAGTCAGCCGCGCGATCGGGTTGACCGGGGTCGCCTTGTCCTTGGGCGCGCCGCCTGGATAGAGTCCGGGGTTGGTCGTCCCGCGCACCTTGAAGGTGCCGCTATGCGCCTCGAGCGACAAGTCGGCGAGCTGAGCGCCGCCGAGCGTGCCCGTCGCCTTGCCAGACCACGCCTTCCAGCTGCCCTTGCCGCCGATGGTAAAGTCGAGCGGCGCCTTCAGGCCACCCATTCGCGCAACGACGCCGTTGGCCGGCGCGGTCAGCCGCGCATCGAGGTCGAGCTTGTCCTGATCGGGCACCGCATCGAGCTTGAGCACCAGACGATCGCCGCCAGCGATGCCGGCACCCATCAGCGCCGCAACATTGGCGGTCACCTGTGCGCGCTTGTCGGCGATGTGCGTCGCGGCGTCGATCTTGAGGATATGCGCCTCGCCCGTCACCGGCTTGGCGAGAATCATGCGATCGACCGTCAGCCGACCGATATCGATATCGAGATCGGGCAGGATCGGCGCGTTGGGGTCGGTCGGTGTCGGCTTGAACGCGGGCGAGCGCGTCATCGTTACCAACGCCGCCTGCGCCGAGCGCACGTCGATATGGTTCTGCGCATAGGCAAAAGGCCGCCAGTCGACCGCGATCCGCGGGGACGCCAGGAACACGCCCTTCTGGTCGCTCACGCGCACATCGGTCAGCACCATCGCGCCATAGAGCGATCCGTCGATCCGCCCGACCTTGATGTTGAGCCCCGAAGCGGTGCTGTAGCCACCCAAATAATTGGCGATCACGCGTCGCCCGGGCGCGGTGTTGAGCCCGAGCACGAACAGCCCGACGAGCGCCACCAGCCCGACCAGCGTGATCGCCACCCACTTTACGATACGCTGCCACAGCGGACGGCGCACGACGACGACCTCTTCCTCGGCCATCAAAAGGCTTGTCCGATCGAAATGTAGAGCGCGACCTTGCCGTCGCCCTTACGCGGGTTGAGCGGGGTGGCGACGTCGACGCGCAGCGGCCCGAAATTGGTGTAGAAGCGCCCGCCGATGCCCGCGCCGTAGCGCAGATCGGTTCCCTTGGGGATCGGGCCTTCATAGGCGTTGCCGCCGTCGAAGAACGGCACGATGCCATAATTGCCGAAGCGATAGCGCGCCTCGAGCGCGAACTCGTTGAGCGAGCGTCCACCGACCGGATTGCCCTGCGGATCGAGCGGGCCGAGCCGCTGATAGCCGTAGCCGCGCACCGAGCCGCCACCGCCGCCATAATAGCGCCGCGACGGCGCAAGCTCGTCACGCCCGGTACCCGCGATCGAGCCCGCGCGGAGCCGTCCGGCGAGGACAATGCTGTCCCCGATCGGATAATAGCCGCTCGCTTCGATCAGCGTGCGTGCGTACGGTCGCACCGCGCCGCGGACCGATGTCTCGGGGCTGAGGCTCAGCTTGAGGCGATAGCCCTTTGTCGGGTTGAGCAGACTGTCCGAGCGGTCGAACAACACCTGGCCGGGCAAAGCTGCGATGAAATAGGTCCCGCGCTTGCGCGCGCCGAGGCCGAAATCGTAGACGCTTTCGTTGGTCCCGACCAGTTCGAAGCCATAGGCGTAGGTGAACTTCTTCTGCCAGAGCGGCGTAGAATCGTAGGATACCTTGCCAGACAACGTCGCGGTCAACGCATTGTACGCGTCATAGCTCGTCCGGTTGGCCGATGCGGTGAACGTCACCGTCTTGTCGCGCTTGCCGGCGTTGGACCGGCGGAAGGTCGCGCTCGCGCCTTGCTCCTGCGTGCCGCCGACTGCGGTGAAGATCAGCGCGCCTTCGGGCGCGAAGCGGTTGCGATCAGTGTACGACCCTTCGAGCCGGACGCCCTGCCCCGTGCTGTAGCCACCGCTGACCGCGAGCGAGCGCTGCTTGCCGCGCTCCTGCTTGACCAGCAGATTGACCTGCTCGGTCCCGTCGGGGTTGATGTTCCCGGTCCGCACCGGCTCGACCGAGACAGTCGAGAACAGTCCGGTCGCGACGAGCGCGGCGCGCAGATCGTCGGTCAGGCGGTTGTCGTAGAGCTGCCCAGGCTTGAAGCGCGTCAGCACGCTGACATGCTCGGCGCCGAAGGCGAGCCGTCCCTCGGTGGTGAAGGTCCCGAACGACGAGCGCGGACCGGTATCGACCGGCAGCGTATAGTCGCCCGTCCCGGTCATATCGTCGAGCAGGATGTCGCGCTGGCCGACCTTGGTGAACGGGTATCCGCGCTGCGGCAGGATCAGCGCGACATTGGCTTCGGCGCCCTGGACTCGATCGGCTTCGATCGCATCGCCGACCTTGAGCGGGAGCTGGCTTTCGATCAGCCCCGGCGGCGTGGTGGGTTCAGCCTTTACGGTGATCGTGCCGAGCTTGTACTGCTTGCCCGGCGTCGCCGAGACGATCGCGCGCAGCTTCGTCGGATCGCCCGGGATCGGCTCGAGCGTCGAAACCGCGGTGCCGTCGTAATAGCCGAGCGACTTCATCAACCGCACCGCCAGCGCCTCGTCCTCACGCGCCCGCGCCGAAACGACGGTCGCGTTGGCGGCCTTGCCCTTGCCACCACGGAGCGCCGAAAGCCCGTTGAACTGGCCCTTCAGTTTCACCGCATCGAGACCGCGAACTTTGGTATCGTAGCGAATGTCCGGCGACTTCGTGTCCTTGAAGGTCGCATCGACCAGCGGAGTCGAATCGAAGCCCTGGAGCGAAGGCAAGGGTTGCGCGAGCTCCGGCGCGGCTGTCTCGGCCGGCGCTTGGGCGACGGGCAGCATCGGCTCGAGCGGAGCGTTGATGTCGTTCGACAAAGGCGGCAGCGCCTTGGTGAATTCCGCATCGGGAACGATCGCGGGTTCGGGCGCTTGTTGCGCGGCAACCGGCGCAGTCGACGGCGTTACCGGAGGCTCCGACTGCTGCATCCCTGCAGCAGCGACAGCCAAAATCCCACTCGAAAACACCGATACGCTCAACGACTCACTTCCCCGCTTCTGCGCGGGAACCTCTCGCGAACGACTCCCACTTGACTGCCAACGCACGAAACGGCGTTGGTTTCCCTACCTTTGTTTCAGCATCAGCCGATAGGTGTGGAGCAGCGGCTCCGTATAGCCATTGGGCTGCGCGCCGCCATCGAAAACGAGCGCGCGCGCCGCCTGCAGCGCCAGGCTGTCGGGATGCCCGCTCATCGGATGATAGAGCGGGTCGCCGGCATTCTGCGCATCGACCTTTGCCGCCATGCGCTCGAACGCCGCATCGACGTCCGCTGCGGTCGCAACCCCGTGGAGCAGCCAGTTGGTGATGTGCTGCGACGAGATGCGCAGTGTCGCGCGGTCTTCCATCAGCCCGATATCGTGGATGTCGGGCACCTTGGAGCATCCGACGCCCTGGTCGATCCAGCGCACGACATAGCCGAGAATCCCCTGCGCATTGTTGTCGAGCTCGGCACGGATTTCGTCGGGCGTCCAGTTGCGGCCCTGCGCGACGGGCACGCTGAGCAGCGCATCGAGCGACGGGATCGATTCCTTGGCGATCGCCTTCTGCCGCGCGAACACGTCGACCTGATGATAGTGCATCGCATGCAACGTCGCCGCGGTCGGGGACGGGACCCACGCCGTATTGGCGCCAGCTTGCGGATGCGCGATCTTCTGCACGAGCATATCGCCCATCCGGTCGGGCGCGGCCCACATCCCCTTGCCGATCTGCGCCCGGCCCGACAGGCCGGCGGCAAGACCGATGCGGACGTTGCGGTCCTCATACGCCTTGATCCAATCGCTGGTCTTCATCTCGCCCTTGGGGATCATCGGCCCCGCGCGCATCGCGGTGTGCATCTCGTCGCCGGTGCGATCGAGGAAGCCGGTGTTGATGAAGACGATGCGGTCCTTCACCGCTTCGATGCAGGCGGCGAGATTGGCAGAAGTGCGGCGCTCTTCGTCCATCACGCCGACCTTGAGCGTGTTGCGCGCCAGGCCGAGCAGATCCTCGACCGCGTCGAACAGTGCATTGGTGAAGGCGCATTCGGCCGGCCCGTGCATCTTGGGCTTGACGATATAGACCGAACCCGCGCGGCTGTTTTGGAACGCGCCGAGCTTGCGCAAGTCGTAGAGCGCGATCGTGCTGGTGATGATCGCGTCGAGGATCCCCTCGGGCGCGTCGCTGCCGTCGCCGAGCCGCAGCGCGGGCGTCGTCATCAAGTGCCCGACGTTGCGGACGAACAACAGGCTGCGTCCCGCCAGCGTCAGGCCGTCATCATAGACGCGATCGGGGTTGAGCCGTCGCGTGATCGTCTTGCCGCCCTTGTCGAACGATTCCTCGAGCGTTCCCGTCATCAGCCCGAGCCAGTTGGTATAGGCCGCGACCTTGTCCTCGGCATCGACCGCGGCGATCGAATCCTCGAGGTCGCAGATCGTCGTCAGCGCCGATTCGAGGATGACGTCGGCGATTCCCGACGGATCGTCACGCCCGATCGGATGGTCGCGATCGACCACCACTTCGATGTGCAGCCCGTTATGGACGAACAGCCACGACGCGCCCTTGCGCCCGACCAGCTGCGCCGGATCGCGCAATACCGGCTCCTTGTCGGCGAGTTCGGCCCAGGGACGGTCCGCAAGTGGTACGGCCTGGTCGAGAAACGCCTTTGCGGCAACGACGACCTGGCGCCCGCGCACCGGATCATAGCCGCCCGGCACCGCCATCCCCGGCAACGCGTCGGTGCCGTAATAGGCATCGTACAAGCTGCCCCAGCGCGCGTTGGCAGCGTTGAGCAGGAAACGCGCGTTGAGAATAGGCACGACGAGCTGCGGCCCCGCCATCGTCGCGACCTCCGGATCGACATGCTCGGTGGTGACGGCGAAGGGCGCCGGCTCGTCGACGAGATAGCCGATCTCGCGCAGGTACGCCGCATCGACCGCCCCACCCGCCTGATAGCGCGAATCGATCTTGGCCTGGAGATCGTCGCGCACGCGCAACAGCGCGGCGTTCTCCGGCGCGAAGCGGGCATAGATCGCGGCAACGCCCGACCACCACGCGCCGGGCGCGATGTCGAGCCCCGGCAGGACACGCTCCTCGACGAAAGTGGCGAGCGGCGCCGCCACCGAAAGGCCGGCGCGATCGAGCATGTCGGGCATGGATGTCCTCCTGGAAAAACACGGTTCGCCTGGGGAGGGCCGAGGTCGCTTAGGCCAGCAAAGGCCTTGCTATCAACCCCGCTCCCTCCTCACTCCGGGTCGAACGGTGCGGCAGATGCCTCGATCCGGTCAAGCATCGCGCGGAACGCCTTGATCTCCGCTGGCGAAAATCCCGCAAAAACCCGCGCCTCGAGCTCGAGCGCCTTGGGCGCGACATCGTCGTACAACGCCTGGCCCGTCGCCGTCAGCGCGAGCATGTGCGAGCGCTGATCGCCCGGATTTGGCTGCCGCGCGACGAGCCCGCGTTCGACCAGGGCGGCGGCGGCGCGGCTGACGGTGACCTTGTCCATCCGCGTCGCCAAGCCCAGCGCCTGCTGCGTCATCCCCGGCCCTTCGGCGATCACCGCGACGAGCCGCCATTCCGAAATCTTGAGCCCGAACAGCGCCTGATACGCGCTGGCGATCGCGGCAGACACACGGTTCGACGCGATCGACAAGCGATAGGGCAGGAAGTCGTCGAGTTTGAGCGTTGCCATGCACAATCGATACGGGATGGACCGGTTCGTGCAAGCCCGCTATATCGTTTCATCTGAAACCAGTTGGAGCCGACCGATGACCGCGCCAGACACCAAGCCTGCAAACCCGATGGGCCTGAACGGCTTCGAATTCGTCGAATTCACCTCGCCCAACCCCGAGGCGATGGCCGACCTGTTCGTCAAGATGGGCTTCACCCACGTCGGCAACCACAAGTCGAAGAACGTCCGCCGCTACGCGCAGGGCGACATCAACTTCCTGCTCAACATGGATGACGCGGGTCAGGTCGCGGGCTTCCGCGATACGCACGGCCCCTCGGCCAATGCGATGGCGTTCCGCGTCGCTGACGGCGAAAGCGCGCTGAAGATGGCGGTCGAACGCGGTGCTGTCGCGGTCAAGGGCGCAGTTGCCCCGGACGAGCTCGAGCTCCCCGCGATCGAAGGCATTGGCGGCGCGAACCTGTATCTGGTCGACGAGAAGTCGCGGATCTACGAAACCGACTTCACCCCGGTCGAAGGCGCGGGCGTCGATGACCACAGCGTCGGCCTCCACACGCTCGACCATCTGACGCACAATCTGCAGCGCGGGCGGATGGCCTATTGGGCGGATTATTACGAGCGGATCTTCAACTTCCGCCAGATCCGCTATTTCGACATCGAGGGCCAGTCGACCGGCCTCTTCTCCAAGGCGATGACCGCGCCCGACGACAAGATCCGCATCCCCTTGAACGAAAGCCAGGACGAGCATTCGCAGATCGAGGAGTTCATCAAGGACTATAAGGGCGAAGGCATCCAGCATCTCGCCCTCGCGACCGACGACATCTTCAAGACGGTCGATACGCTGCGCGCGAACGGGATCCGTTTCCAGACGACGCCGCAAACCTATTTCGATCTGATCGACAAGCGCCTTCCCGGGCACAACCACGACGTCGAGGAAATGCGCAAGCGCGACATCCTGATCGACGGCGCGCCCGAGACCGGCGGCGGGCTGCTGCTGCAGATCTTCACCGAGAACATGGTCGGGCCGATCTTCTTCGAGATCATCCAGCGCAAGGGCAATGACGGCTTTGGCGAGGGCAATTTCAAGGCGCTGTTCGAGAGCATCGAGCTCGACCAGATCCGCCGCGGCGTGGTGCCGGGCGCAGTCGAGGCGTAAGCACGCGCGTCGCCCCGGCGGAGGCCGGGGCCGCTGCGCGTGATGCGAGCGGCGCGACACGAACGCAGCGGCCCCGGCCTCCGCCGGGGCGACGATGGGATCGCGAGATGACCGATTACATGACCGGCTTCGGCAACCACTTCGCGAGCGAAGCCGTCCCCGGCGCGCTCCCGGTCGACCGCAATTCCCCACAAAAGCCAGCGTTTGGCCTTTATGCCGAGCAGCTCAGCGGCACTGCCTTCACTGCGCCGCGCCACGAGAACCGCCGCTCGTGGCTGTACCGCTTGCGCCCGTCCGCGGCACATCCAGCGTTCACCCGCTATGACGGCGCGCCGCTCTTCGCCCCCGGCGTCGCCACCGCCCCGCTCGCCCCCAACCGGCTTCGCTGGAAGCCGCTCGAGACGTCGGACGCCGACTGGCTCGACAGCCTGACCACGATGGTCGTCGCGGGCGACGGCCCCAAGGCGCAGACCGGCGTCGCGATGCACATCTACCGAGCGACCAAAGACATGGCGAACCGCGCCTTCGCCTCGGCCGATGGCGAGTTGCTGATCCTGCCCGAGCACGGTGCGCTGACGCTGCTCACAGAATTCGGCCGGATCGACGTGAAGCCGGGCGAGGTCGCGCTGATCCCGCGCGGCGTGCGTTTCCGCGTCACGCTGCCCGATGGCGCGGCGCGCGGCTATGTCGCCGAAAACCACGGCCAGCCCTTCCGCCTGCCCGATCTCGGCCCGATCGGCGCAAACGGCCTCGCCAACCCACGCGATTTCGAAACCCCCGTTGCCTGGTTCGAGGATGTCGAGGGCGGGTACGAGCTCGTCCAGAAATTCCTCGGCAGCCTATGGCGCACCGACCTCGGGCGCTCGCCGCTCGATGTCGTCGCGTGGCACGGCAATTACGTGCCCTGGAAGTACGACCTTACGCGCTTCAACACGATCGGCAGCATCAGCTTCGATCATCCCGACCCCTCGATCTTCACCGTGCTGACCTCGCCGAGCGACGTCCCCGGCACCGCGAACGTCGATTTCGTGATCTTCCCACCACGCTGGCTGGTTGCCGAGGACACGTTCCGCCCGCCCTGGTTCCACCGCAACACGATGAGCGAATGCATGGGGCTGCTGTACGGCGCGTATGATGCGAAGGCCGACGGCTTCGTGCCGGGCGCGCTGTCGCTGCACAACCAGATGAGCGGGCACGGCCCCGACGTCGCGAGCTGGCAGGGTGCCAGCGCCGCCGACCTCAAGCCGCACAAGCTCGACGGGACGATGGCCTTCATGATCGAGAGCCGCTGGGTCTTCACGCCGACCGAATTTGCCTTGGAAACGAGCGCCCTGGACGCCGATTACGATCAAGCCTGGGACGGTTTTCCCAAGGCACAAGTTCGTGAAGCGTCTGATTGAGATCAACTAGGTTTTTGGGAACCTTACGCAGGCGGGAGTCGTCTTGATGGGCATGCCAGCCCCGTCCACTCCGCTCTTCCCCTGGCGCCACCGCGCGCAGGGCGATTTCCAGGCCTTGCTCGACGCGCACGTCGCGGCGGCCGATTTCCCGTGCGTCGGGGCCAAGGCCGCGCTGGCCAAGGGCACGCTTGCGGTCCTCGCGTGCGATCGGATCGACAGCGCGTGGGACGATTTGCGCATTCACGACGGGCTGATGCATTTCGCCGCCGACTATCGTGCCGAGCCCGGGCTTTTTCGCAGCTTTGCGGTGATCTTCGATGGACCCGATGCGCTCAGCGAAGACGCGTTCGAGACGGCGCTGTGGCAGCGTGCTCAATCGATCTCGGACAAGGACGTGTGGCGTGGCCAGGGCTATGACAAGGGCGTCAGTGCCGACCCGGACAGCCCGCATTTCTCGCTGAGCTTCGGCGGCGAAGCGTTCTTCATCGTCGGGCTGCACCCCAACGCCAGTCGCCCTGCGCGCCGCTTTGCGCGTCCGACGATGGTGTTCAACCTGCACGACCAGTTCACCACCTTGCGCGACCAGGGCCGCTACGAGGGCATGCGCGAGAAGATCCTCGTGCGCGACGAGGCGCTGGCGGGCAGCCGCAATCCGATGCTCGCGCGCCACGGCGAAATCAGCGAGGCGCGGCAATATAGCGGGCGGGTGGTCGACGCCGAGTGGAAATGCCCGTTCAGCTATGCGGGCACGCCCGAATGAGCGTGACGATCGAAATCCCCGAACGCAGCGGCACCGCCTTCCGGCTGGCGCATGGCGAGACGCTGACGGTGATCGACCCGCGCGGTCGGCAAGTTGCCGATCTGCTCGCGTTCAACGCTGAAGACCTCGATGAGGTGATCTCTTCGGGCAGGACGCTCGATTATGCCGAGACGATCTTCCTGACGACGGGCCATTTGCTCTATTCGAACCGCTCGCGGCCGATGCTCGAGATTGTTGCTGATACCGTCGGGCGGCACGATTTTTTGCTCACACCATGCTCGTACGACACCTTCCACCACTTCTATCCCGACTTGCCGCCGCACCGCGGATGCTTCGGCAATCTGGCGGCGGCGCTCGAGCCGTATGGCGTCGCGCCCGACCGGATTCCGGTCGCATTCAACTGCTTCATGAACGTGCCGGTGGACGCGACCACCGGCAAGCTGTCGGTGCTGCCGCCGATCAGCCAGGCGGGCGATCACATCGTCTTCCGCGCGGCGATGGATCTGGTGATCGGCCTCACCGCCTGCTCGGCACCGGCGAGCAATGGCGGGAGCTTCAAGCCGATCCACTACCGGATCGACTCTGCTCGCTAACATTTGGTTCGAAGCCCTACTTCGTCACCCCGGCCTTGTGCCGGGGTCCACCGTCACGCACGCGCCACGGCCGCAGCGCTCGCGGCCCGGTGGGCCCCGGGACAAGCCCGAGGTGACGGTTAGAGGGGAAGCTGGTAACCGCCTATTTCATCTGGCGCTTGATGCTCGTCCAGGTCGCCTTGCCGTAAGGCGGCTTGAGGCCGGCCAGCTTGGCGACATCGAGCTTGGCTTGCTTAAACACCGCCTTGGCGTGGCTGAACGTCTTGAAGCCATCGGTGCCGTGATACGATCCCATCCCCGAGGGACCGATCCCGCCGAACGGCAGTTCCTCCATCGAGACGTGGAACACCACGTCGTCGAGCGTCACCCCGCCCGAAATCGTACGGTCGAGCACGCGCCGTCGCTCGTCGGCATCGGGTCCGAAATAATAGAGGCCGAGCGGCCGGTCGCGACGATTGACCTCGCCGATCGCCGCGTCGATGCCGCTATAGCGCCGCACCGGGAGGATCGGTCCGAAGATCTCCTCCTGCATCACGATCATGTCGTCGGTCGCGTTGCGGACGATGTGGAGCGGCATCTTGCGGCTGTTCGAGCCGGCGAAATCCTCGCCCGCCGGATTGACCGTCTCGACCGTCGCCCCCTTGGCGCGTGCATCGGCGACCCATTCCTCGAGCCGCTGGTGATGCCGATCGTTGATGATTGCGGTGTAATCGGGGTTGGCGAGCAGCGTCGGATACATCGCCGACACCGCTGCCTTCAGGCCATCGACCACGGCTTGCTCCTGCGCTTCGGGCACGAGCATGTAATCGGGCGCGAGGCAGATCTGGCCGGCGTTGAGCATCTTGCCGATCGCGACGCGCTCGGTCGTCTTGGCGATATCGGCATCCTTGCCGACGATCACCGGCGACTTGCCGCCGAGCTCGAGCGTGACGGGCGTGAGATTGTCGGCGGCGGCATGCAGGATGTAGCGCCCAATCCCGGTCGCGCCGGTGAAGATCAGATGATCGAACGGCAGCTCGGAGAACGCCTTGCCGACCTCGGCCGCGCCGCTGAAAAACGCGAGTTCGTCCGCCGCGAAATATTTCGGGCATACCGCTTCGAACAGCGCCGCCGTACGTGGGGTAAACTCGCTCGTCTTGACCATCACGCGGTTCCCCGCCGCGAAGGCGCCGGCGACTGGGCCCATCACCAGATTGACCGGGAAATTCCACGGCGCGATCACGCCGACCACGCCCTTGGGCTGATATTCGACCCAGGCGCGCGCGCCGAGCAGGCCGAGCGGGAATTGCACCGCCCGCTTGTCACGCCGCGTCCAACCCTCGACCGATTTGAGCGCATGGCGGATCGGCGCGACCGACGAGGCGATGTCGGTGAGCATCGATTGCTCGCGGCTGCGATGCCCGAAATCCTCGCTCAGCGCGTCGCAGAACGCGTCGGCATTGTCGGCGATCATTGCGGCGGCGCGCGTGAGCCGGTCCTTGCGGACCGCGAGGCTGACGGGCAGCTCGGCCATGAAGGCAGCGCGCTGAGCGTTCAGAACATCGAGCATCGTCATCATTTTCCCCTCACGTGCAGCCGATCAACCCCGCGACCGGCACTATGATCGTATCCTGCCCCGCTTGGTCGATCTCGAGCAATCCCTCGGGCACGACCGCTCCGCCACTGATCGATTCGCGGGTTTCAACCTTCATCGTCAATTTCGCCACGAGCGGGCCGCCGCCATATTCGGCGCGTTCGGGAAATCCGAAGCCGCTCGCGCCGGTTTGCGCGCTGCGGTCGAGATCGGTCACCTTGCCCTGAACCGAGACGCGCAAGCGCGCCGGATCGGCCCCGACCATCGCGATCAGCGCTCGAGTCCCACTCGCGGTCCAGAGATAGGCAGCGCAGCCGCGTGCGGGCAAATCCTGCTTCGGAATCGCGCCGATCGGCAGGCCATCGACCGAAGCGAGCGGCTGGGCTGGCGGAACCGGCGCCGCCTGCGGGGCTGCGGCAATCACGAGCGGCGCGAGCAAGAGAAGCGCTTTCATGACGACTGGCCTAGCAGGAACAGCCAGGCCGGGTAAGCCGCGATCGCGAGCAGCGCCCCCAGCGGCATCCGATCGCCCAGCCCTGCTTTCCGCCCGTTCAGCATACCGGCCAGGACGATCGCCAGCCCGATAAGCGCGGCCAGCAAAACGACCGCCGGGAGCAGCCGCCAGCCGAGCCATAGCCCGATCGCGCCGAGCAATTTCGGGTCTCCCCCGCCCAGCCCCTCGCGGTGCCGCAGACGCTTATACCCTGCCCCGATCGCCCACAGCACGGCAAAGCCGCTCACGCCACCGATCAGCCGGTCGACGAGCGAGGGCTCGACACCGAGTAACCCCGTTACGAGCCCGCCGCCCGCTAGCGTCGCCGTCAAAGCGTCGGGCAGCCAGAATTCTGCGATATCGAGTGCGGCAAGCGTCAGCAGCAGCCAGCCGAACGCGGCGCCCGCCAGCCCGACAGGCCCCGGCACCGCCCAACCGGCGAGCGCGCCGATCACGAGACAGCCAAGCTCGATCTGCCAATGCCGCGCGTCGATCGGCGCCCTACAGCGCCGGCATCGCCCTCCTGCCAGGGCCGCGCTCACCAACGGGATGAGATCGCGCGCGCCGAGCGACGCGCCGCAGCCGTCGCAGTGCGACCGCCCGCGCATCACCGATCGCCCCTCCGGCCAGCGGATCACGAGCGTTGCGACAAAGCTCCCGATCACGGCGCCGAGCAGCCCGAGCAGCGCCGGCCATAGGAGCATCTCCACCATGCGCCTCCTTATCGCCATTCCCGTCGCATCGGGAAGCCACCCGATCGCGGCTCGTTTGTAAAACCGCCGGCTCCGTCCTAAATCACGCGCATCCTTTATCCTCGCGAAAGATCGCCAATGTCCGCTGATCCCGTCGTCATCGTCTCCTATGCCCGCACGCCGATGGGCTCGTTCCAGGGTGCGCTTACCGGCGCCACCGCAACCGAGCTCGGCGCCGCCGCCGTCGGTGGCGCGGTCGAGCGCGCCGGCGTTTCAGGCGACGCGATCGAGCGGATCTATATGGGCTGCGTCCTCCCTGCCGGACTCGGCCAGGCCCCCGCGCGCCAGGCCGCGCTGAAAGCCGGCCTCCCCGACCATATCGAGGCGACGACGGTCAACAAGATGTGCGGATCGGGCATGATGGCGACGATGCTCGCAGCCGATGCGCTGGCTGCCGGCTCTGCCGACCTGATCGTCGCGGGCGGAATGGAGAGCATGACCAACGCGCCCTATCTATCGCTGCGGCATCGCGGCGGCGCGCGGATCGGGCACGACGTGCTCAAGGATCACATGTATCTCGACGGGCTCGAAGATGCGTATCAGCCCGGCAAGCTGATGGGCAATTTCGCCGAGGACACCGCCGCCGTCTATCAGTTCACGCGCCAGCAGATGGACGAGTACGCGATCGATTCGCTTCACCGCGCCCAACGCGCGCAGCAATCGGGCGCGTTCGACCGCGAGATCGTCGCAGTCGAGGTGAGCGGTCGCAAGGGCCCGACCACCGTCAGCCTCGACGAACAGCCCGCCAAGGGCGATGTCGCGAAGATCCCGACGCTCAAGCCTGCATTTTCCAAGGAAGGCACGATCACCGCGGCGAACGCCTCGTCGATCTCGGATGGCGCCGCGGCGCTGGTGATGACGCGCGCCTCGGTCGCCGAAAAGCTTGGCCTCACGCCGATCGCCCGGATCGTCGCGCAGGCGGCACACGCGCACGCGCCCGAGCTGTTCACCACCGCGCCGGTGTTCGCGATGCGCAAGGCGCTCGCCAAGGCGGGCTGGTCGGTCGACGATGTCGATCTGTTCGAAGTCAACGAGGCCTTTGCCGTCGTAGCGATGATCGCGATGCGCGACCTCGGCATCGCGCATGACAGGCTCAACGTGCATGGCGGCGCGTGCGCGCTCGGCCATCCGATCGGCGCGAGCGGCGCGCGAATCCTCGCGACCTTGCTGTCGGCGCTGCAGACCAGCGGGCAGAAGCGTGGCCTCGCTTCGCTGTGCATCGGCGGCGGCGAAGCGACCGCGGTCGCGGTGGAATTGATGAACTGAGGCGTAAGCCCGGCAGCGCCCTTCCCCTGCGCCCAGGGGAAGGGCGTTATTCCAGCGCGAGCGTGTAGTACCGCGCGAACACGCGGTCGCTATAGCCCGCAAACGGATCGCATTCGACGAACCCGACGCGCTCGTACAATGCATGCGCCGCCGCGAACGGGGCGCTCGTCCCCGTCTCGAGGCTCAAGCGTCGATAGCCGCGCGCACGCGCTGCGGCGATCACATGCGCAAGCATCGCGCCAGCGACACCGCGCCGCAGCTGCGCGGGCGCGGTGCGCATCGACTTGATCTCGCCGTGGCGCGCATCGAGCTGCTTGAGCGCACCCATCCCGAGCAGCGCCGCGCCTTCCCACGCTGTCCACAGCGTGACCGCGGGATCGCGCAGACCGGTGAGGTCGAGCGCGAAGACGCTGCCCGGCGGTGAGTTTTCGTTGGCGCTGCGCACGTGCAGGTCGAGCAAGGCGACCACCGCAGGATGGGTGAGATCATCCTCGACGATGCGCCAGCCGTTCACGGGAGCTCTTCGGTCGGCTCGACGCCCCACAGATGGTTTGCTTCGACATAGCCGCCGCGCCCGCGCACGTCGAAATGGCACCACCCGCGCGAACAGCGGCTCAACCGCCCGACGACGCCGGGCGCCGCGCGCCACAGAATCCGCCCGCCATCGCGCGGCGAATCGCGGAGCTCGGCCACCATTCCCAGCACCACCGCGGTGCGCTTCTCGCTCACCAGCGTGCCCATCATCCAGCCTTGCGTGCCGCCCGGATCCTCGACCTTGTACCACGCACCATGGTCGTAGACGTCGAGCACCTTCACCGGCAGGTCGGCGCGCTGGTACAGCCAGCTCGACGGATAACTCCGCGCCGGTCCGGTCCGCATCCGCGCCTTGCCCGCCGAGATCGAGGCGAAATAGGGCGGCTTTTTCTGGACGAGCCCGGCCAGCACCGGCGCCATCGCGCTGCCGCCGAGCGTGATCGCCGTTGCCGCCAGCAAAATTCTGGCCCCAATACGCATGCTATTTCCCCGTCTGTGTTCGCGCCCGTTTATCGTGCTTCGCGCACACGCTTCAACACCGTTGACGAGGCCAAAGCGCTCCGCCAAGCCATGTCCATGCCCGAAACGAGACGCGTGCCGAACCCGAAAGTCGCCGTAACGCGCGAATTGCCCGACGCGGTGATCGAACGCATGACGCAGCTGTTTGACACCCGGCTGTTCCGCGGGCCCGTCGGCATGACGCGCGATCAGCTCGCCGCCGCGATGGCGGACTGCGACGTGCTGGTCCCGACCGTCACCGACGAGATCGATGCCGAATTGATCGCCAATGCCGGCCCGCAGCTCAAGCTGATTGCCAATTTCGGCGCGGGCGTGAACCATATCGCGCTGAAGGCCGCGCGCGCGCGCGGTATCATCGTCACCAACACCCCCGGCGTGCTCACCGAGGACACCGCCGACATGACGATGGCGCTGATCGTCTCGGTCCCGCGCCGCCTCGCCGAGGGCGAGAAACTGGTGCGATCGGGCGCATGGCAGGGCTGGTCGCCCGGCGGGATGCTCGGCCACCGGATCGGCGGCAAGGCGCTCGGTATCCTCGGCATGGGGCGGATCGGCCAAGCGGTCGCGCGGCGTGCGCGCGCCTTCGGGCTGTCGATCCATTATCATAACCGCCACCGCCTGCCGAAGGTGGTCGAGGCGGAATTGCAGGCGCAGTGGCACCCCAATCTCGACGAGATGCTCGGCGCGATCGACATTCTGACGATCCACACTCCACGCAATGCCGACAGCGAGGGCCTGCTGAACGCCGACCGCATCGCGCTGCTGCGCCCGCACGTCTATCTCATCAATGCCGCACGCGGCGGGATCGTCGACGAGGATGCGCTGATCGACGCGCTCGAGGGTCAGCGGCTTGCGGGCGCCGGGCTCGACGTGTGGAAGCACGAGCCGCAGATCGACCCGCGGCTGCTGGCGTTGCCCAACGTCGTGATGACCCCGCATATGGGGTCGGCGACCTATGAGGGACGGATGGCGACAGGCGAGAAGGTCATCACCAACATCCGCATGTGGGCCGACGGACACCGCCCGCCCGATCAAGTGCTCGAGGGCTGGGCCTAAACCTCGCCTACCACAGCACGCCGCGCGCATCGGGCCGCAGCGGCTCTGGCGCTTGATCGCCGATCGCCTGAAGCAGATCGATCTCGATCGTCCGGCACATCGCCGTCAGCGGCACGTCGTGAACGGTGTTGGCAAACGGATCGACCAGATCGTCGCCGATCGCGAGCACCACGAGGAACATCAGCCCGGCGATGCTCGACCCGAGCGGGGTCGCGAAGCCCAGCGTCTCGACCAGGCCGATCGGCAGCAAGATGCACAGCAGATGCGTGAAGATCGTCGGGAAGAAGCGATACTGGCTCGGCAGCGGCATGTTCTTGAGCCGCTCCATCCCGCCCTGCGCATTGGCGATGTCGACGAGGATGCTTTCCATCGATGCCTGCTGGATCGTGTCGATCCAGCCCTGCGCGCACGCTCCGTTGATCCGGCGACCGGTGCCGTCGACGATGCCGTTGGCAACGTTGACGCGACCGAGCGCGAAGTCGGCCTCGCCGCGCGACAGGAAGCGCAGCACCTCGCCATCGGGCGCCTGACGCCGCAACTGGCAGCGCAGCGCGTTGACATAGGCGATCTGCCGCAGGACAATCGTGCGCTTAAGGTCCTTCGCTTCATCGGGCAGGTAATTGCGAGCCTGCCGCGCGAGACTGCGGCTGGCGTTGATCATCTGCCCCCACAGCACGCGCCCTTCCCACCAGCGCTGATACGCCGAATTGCTGCGGAACCCGAGGAACAGCGCGAGCGCCGTGCCGAACAGCGTCAGCGGGAGCGATGGCGCGGTGAACGGCACGACGTAATAGGTGACCGTCACGATCACATCCCAGACGAACAGCAAGGCAGCAGGCCGCCAGATCTCGCGGAGGATGTGGCGATAGCCGGGGGTGTTGGTGACGATCATCGGTTCTCAGGGCTTTCAAGGGCGCTGCTGCGCGATAGGGCCGAATGGTGCCTGCGGCAAATCCACACCATTACGGCGCGATGTCCGCGGCCGCCGCACCAACCCGTGCGGTCTCATGCGTATCGACCGGTTTGACCGACGCCTTGGCCAATGCAGCAGCGGTGCCCGATGCGGGACGCAGAACGAACCATTGCGGGCGGTCGATTGCAATCAGGAACGCCAGCAGCGCCAGACCGAACCCTAACAAGGACAGCGAAGCGCGCGCCGTCGGGGTCATCTTCGAGCGTTTCGGGGATTGCGACGTGTGCATAACGGAACTCCTCTTTCCAACGCCACCAAGCTGGGAAGAGGTCGCAACGCGCGCGTTAGCGAACGATGACTTTTTATTGCTGCGGCGCAGCATGAATAAGAGAGCGAGCAAAGACAAAGCGATAGCGCGCCGCCATCGCTGCGGTATCCTCCAGGTCTCGCGCCTTGAACTTTCCGATTGACGCCTACCGCACGGCGTTGCAGCTTGATGACAATTATAAAAGATGGAGAGTGATGATGGACCGAATGGGGTCGTTTGCCGTGGTCGCGGCGCTTGTCTTGGTATCAGCGCTGCACATCATCAGTGCCCCGGCGTATTTCAACATCGTTCCTGCCATGCTGCTTGTCGTCGGCTTCATCCGCCTCGTCAGCCATCCCGCCCCTTCCGATACCGCCGCGAGCGAAGATCTTTCGCTCGCTCCCACCGCCGAAGCTTGATCCGAAAATCATAAGGCGGCGGCGCGGTCGAATAGACCGCGCCGCCGCCTCTCAGCGTGCGTGGAAGAAATCGTAGAGCTGCTGCGCGACCGCGGCACTCACGCCCGGCGCCTTCTGCAAATCCGCCAGACTCGCGCCGCGCACCGCGCGCGCGGTGCCGAAATGCATCAACAGCGCCTTCTTGCGCGCCGGACCGATTCCCGGGACATCGTCGAGCGGCGATGCACCGATCGCCTTCGAGCGCTTGTCGCGATGCGCACCGATCACGAAGCGGTGGACCTCGTCGCGCAGCCGCTGGAGGTAGAACAGTACCGGCGCGTTGACGGGCAACTGGAACTCGCGCCCGTCGAGCAAGTGGAACACCTCGCGCCCGTCGCGGCCGTGCATCGGCCCCTTGGCGACGCCGACCAGACATACGTCCTCGATCCCCATTTCCTCGAGCACAGCCTTGGCCGCGTTGAGCTGACCGCGCCCGCCGTCGATCAGCACAAGATCAGGCCAGTCACCCGCATCGCGATCGGGATCTTCGCTTTGCGCGCGCGCGAAGCGGCGTTGGAACACCTCGCGCATCATGCCGAAGTCGTCGCCGGGGATCGTGTCGGGGTTCTTTATGTTGAACTTGCGATACTGCCCCTTGCGGAACCCCTCGGGCCCCGCGACGACCATCGCACCGACGGCGTTGGTGCCCTGGATGTGGCTGTTATCGTAGACTTCGATCCGGTCTGGCGGTTCGGCCAGGTCGAACAGTTCGGCCACCTCGCGCAGCAGCTTGGCCTGCGTCGTGCTCTCGGCGAGGCGGCGGTCGAGCGCTTCCTCGGCATTGCGCTTGGCCTGATCGAGCAGCCGCCGTCGCGTGCCGCGCTGGGGCATCGATAGTGAGACCTTAAAGCCCACCCCTGCCCCAAGCGCCTCGCCGAGCAATTCGCCTTCCTCGAGTTCACGATCAAGGAAGATCGTCTTGGGCGGCGGCACTTCCTCGTAAAATTGCGCGAGGAAGCCGGTGAGGATCTCGTCCTCGGGAACATCGGCAGTGTGCTGCGGGAAGAAGCTGCGGTGGCCCCAATTCTGCCCACCGCGGATGAAGAATGCCTGGATCCCGATCACGCCATTCTTGTTCGCCATCGCGAAGATGTCGGCGTCCCCAAGGCCCTCGGCGTTGATCGCTTGGCTGCCCTGGATAAAGGTCAGTGCACGGAGCCGATCGCGCAGGATCGCGGCGAGCTCGAAATCCATTGCCGCAGCCGCGGTTTCCATCTGGCCGCCGAGCTTGGCCTGCACCTGGGTCGACTTGCCGCCGAGGAACGCCTTCGCGTCGTTCACGAGATCGGCATAGCCCGCCTCATCGATCCGCCCGACACACGGCGCCGAGCAACGCTTGATCTGGTAGAGCAGGCACGGCCGGTCGCGGTTCCGAAAGAAGCTGTCGGTGCACGAGCGGAGCAGGAACAGCTTTTGCAGCGCGTTGAGCGTATTGTTGACCGATCCTGCACTGGCGAACGGCCCGTAATAATTGCCCTTCGCGCGCCGCGCACCGCGATGCTTCTGGATCCGCGGGAATTCGTGATCGGCCCGCAGCAGAATGAACGGGAAGCTTTTGTCGTCGCGCAGCAGCACGTTGTACGGCGGGCGATACCGCTTGATCAGCTGCGCCTCGAGCAGCAGCGCCTCGGCCTCGTTGTTGGTCGTGACGATCGTCATCGAACGCGTCTGCGCGACCATCCGCTGCAGCCGCTTCGACAGGCGATCGACTTGGGTATAGTTGGTCACACGGTTCTTGAGCGCCTTGGCCTTGCCGACATACAGCACGTCGCCGCGCGCATCCTGCATGCGATAGACGCCGGGACGGATCGGCAGCGTGGCGAGCACGTTGCGAATCGCGGCGACGCCCGCTGCGAGATCGGGCGTCTCGCCGGCGCCGCGGACGGCAAAGGTGGATTTCTCTTCGTTGAAACGATCAGGCGCATTGGGCGAGGACATGCGATTGATCTAGGGAGTCCGCGCGGCGGATGCCACGGTTATGCGCATCCACGCGCACACCGCGCGCTCGCCCGCGATGGAGAAGACCCGCGATGTACGTTTCGATCACCGGCCTGAAGCCGAAAAGCCTGTTCCAGGTGCCGCGCTTCTGGTGGCACGCCATCCGTTCGATGCAGCAGGCGCAGCGCGCGCCGGGCAATCTGTCGGTCGCGGCGCGGACGATCGCCGGGACGCACCATACGATGTCGCTTTGGCAGGATCGGGGGGCGATGTGTGCCTATCTGGCTGCCGGTGCACATCGGGACGCCATGCGCGCGTCGCGCAGCATCGGCACGGGTGCGGTCCATGGCTATGAAAGCGAAGCGGCGCCCGACTGGGCCGATGTACCGGCGTTGCTCCGAGCGAATGGCCGTATCATCTGATGCGATGGTGGCGGTGCACCGGCACCGCCACCGCACGCACTTATTTGATCGCTTCGAGGTCGATCTTGACCTTGGCGAGCGCAGCGTCGGTCAACGCGCCCTGCGACATCGGCTGAACCTGCGCGAGCGACATCGACTTGAACTGGTCGTACATCGGGTGCGCGGTGATGTTCTGGAGGTCGGTGTCGAGCACCGCCTTGCCCTTGGGATCGGCAGCGATCGTCTCGATCGGGGTTTCGAGCGTGAATTTGGCGGTGGAGGCAGTAGTGGTCGTCGAGGTTGTGGTTACGGCGGGCGCAGGTGCGGTCTGGGCAGCGAGCGGCGCCGCGGTCAAAGCGACGAGCACGGGCAGAAGGACAGACGTCATGGGAGAGCCTCTTTCGAAAGCGAAAGCGGCGCGAATCGCCGCTGACCGAGGTTTACCCCGGCCAGTGGCGAAACGAAATGGACTGGATCAAGTGAAACGCTGCGGAATTGCCCCGCATGTGAGCGCCGGACGCCTTTAGTTCAGACGTCCAAGCCCAGCGATCGTACGATCGACCAGCGCCTTGTCGGCATCGACGCCGTGACGCTCGGCCAGGATGGTCGCCGCGGCGCGAGTCGCAGCTTCAGCCGCAAGCGCCCTGACTTCCGCGATAGCACCACGCTCGGCGGCGGCGATCTTGTCTTCAGCCATCGTCTGACGACGCGCGACCAAATCGGCAAGATCGGCCTCGGCCTTGGCGAGCATCGCTGCTGCTTCGGCCTGCGCATGCGCCACGATCGCGGCAGCATCGCCGGCGCTTGCCGCATTGCGGGCCTTGGCTTCGGCAAGCTGCGCCTCGGCTTCGGCACGCAACTGTGAGGCTTCGTCGAGCTGGGTCCGGATCGTCGCGATGCGCGAATCGAGCGCGCCCGCGATCATCTTCGGGACCTTCTTC
This sequence comes from Sphingomonas sp. AAP5, assembly GCF_004354345.1. NCBI lineage: Bacteria > Pseudomonadati > Pseudomonadota > Alphaproteobacteria > Sphingomonadales > Sphingomonadaceae > Sphingomonas > Sphingomonas sp. AAP5. The sequence continues at coordinate 1,743,153 of NZ_CP037913.1, forward strand.
CAGATCATCAGGCCGATCACGACTAACATCGACAAAGCGACGAAGCCCGGAGCGGTGATCCCGAAGACCGACGGTTCGTGGTGCAGTTCGGCGACGCCGGTCTGCGCCACGGTCTTGACTGTCGAGGACTCAGCCATGCGCCAATTCCGCCTTCACTTGCGTTTCGATCGTCGCACGATCGACCGCCACGCCCGAAAGCTTGGCGACGATCTGCTCGACCGCGTCGGTCGTCGCGGTCTCGATTTCGGCGAGCGCCTCGGTCTTGGAGGATTCGATCCGTCCGGTGGCCGCGTGCAACTGCGCGGCCAGACCTTCGTCGCTCGTCTTGAGTTTGGCCTCGGTGCTGGCGGTCGCCCGCGCCTTGGCTTCGCCGACCGCGATCATCGCTTGCGACCGGGCTGCTTCGAGCCCCGCCTGATAATCGCGCTCGGACGCCAGCGCGGTCGCCCGCGCCGCCTCCGCCGCGGCGAGGTCACCCGCGATCCGGCCGTTACGATCTTCGATCGTCGCCTCGATCTTGGGGACCATCGCCTTGCCGATCCCGAAATAGATCAGCGCGAAGACGATCGCGAGCCAGAACAGCTGCGACGCGTAGATCTCGCCGATTTGGGATAGCTGCGGCATTGGGGTTTCGTCCTTAGTTCTTGACGACGAAGAGGATGAGGATCGCGACGACGAACGCGATCAGGCCGAGCAGCTCCGATGCTGCGAAGCCGATGAACAGGCGGCCCTGCTGGCCGTCTGCTGCGCCCGGGTTACGGAGTGCGCCTTCGAGGAACGAGCCGAACACGTTGCCCACGCCGAGTGCGGCGAGACCGACACCGATCGCTGCCAGGCCGGCACCGATGTACATTGCACCAAGATCAGTCATGATAAGCTCCCTAGGAATACGTAGATTGGGTTATGGAAATTCTAGTGCAGATGCACTGCGTCGTGCAGGTACAGCGACGTTAGCAGGGCAAACACATAGGCCTGGATCGCGCACACCAGCAGCTCGAGCGCGCTGACGCCGACGATCATAATGAAGCTGAGCACGCCAACCACCGAGCCGAGGCCGCCGCCGGCGGTGAAGCCCTGGACGACGAAGCTGCCGAACACTTCGAGCAAGATGTGCCCCGCGGTCATCGCGACGAACAGTCGCAGTGCCAGCGAGAAAGGACGCACCATGAACGAGACGAACTCGACCGGGATGATCACCGGCATCAGCCACGCTGGCGCACCGTGCGGCACGAACAGCGTGAAGAACTTGAGGCCATGCTTCCAGAAGCCGACCGCGAGCACGATCGCGAACGACAGAAAGGCGAGGATCGCCGTCACCGTGATGTGGCTCGTCACCGCGAAGGTGTGGAGCCCCGGCAGGATCGCCAGCGGCATCACGCCGATCAGGTTAGCGAACAGGATGAAGTAGAAGAGCGAGAAGATGTACGGCGCGAACTTCTTGCCGCCGCTGCCGATGTTCACCGACACCATGTTGTCGATGAAGCTCACCGCGTCCTCGGCGGCAACCTGCCAGCGGCCGGGCACGAGCTGGCGCTTGAGGCCGCCCGAAATGAAGAGCGCGAGCAGCACGAACACGACGACCATAAAGAGCGCCGAGTTGGTGAAGGATACGTCATAGCCGAACAGGTTCAGATGGCGGCCCAGGACGGGCTCCACCATGAACTGTTCCATCGGATCGATTTTGCCGGCGCTCACTCTGCGCGCTCCTTCGAAATCTTCATGATGTTGAGGAACGCCCCGATGATCGCAAGTGTAAGCACGATCAACAGCGCCCAAGGCGACGTGCCGAGCCACTGATCAAGCGCCCAGCCCATGATCCCGCCACCGAACAAGGCGCCGAGCAACAGCGCAAGGACCTTCGATCCCTGGCCATAGCCCTTCGCCTGCGGCAAGGGCCCCGACCCACGCGCCTGACCAGCCGCCTTTGCCGAAGCAATGCGGGCGTCCAGATCGTCGTTAGGGCGGTTCTCGGCCAAGCGGCGTGTATCCTGATAGAAAAACGCCGCCGTGCGTGCAGCACCGCGACGATGATATGCGGAGAGTTGGAGACCGACGCCCCCGCTTCCCGCGCCGTTTAGGAAGCTGTCTTGAGAGTGTCAACTCTTGTGGCCACCCCGGTCCTGCTGCGGCGTTGCGCGGGCGGCGCGCGAGGATTATCCAATGGTACGATGAACGCGCCCCTCCCCGACCACGCCGGACACCGCGCGCGGCTGCGACAGCGGCTGATCGAGCAAGGCGGCGACGGGCTGCTCGATTACGAACTGGTCGAATATTTACTCATGCTGGCGGTCCCGCGGCGCGATACCAAACCGCTGGCCAAGGCGCTGATCGCCGAGTTCGGGGGATTCGGCGGCGTGTTCAGCGCCGATGCCGCCGCGCTGATGCGCGTCCCCGGGATGGGCGAGACTACCGCCGCTGCGATCAAGATCGTCCAGGCGGCGGCGCTGCGCTTGCTGCAGGTCGAGGCCAAGGCGCAGCCGGTGCTGGCGAGCTGGCAGGCGCTGATCGACTATCTCCACGCCGACATGGCGCATCGCGGCACCGAGCGCGTGCGCGTGCTCCATCTCAACACGCGCAACATGCTGATCCGCGACGAAGTGATGAGCGACGGGTCGATCGACGAAGCCGCGGTCTATGTGCGCGAGGTGATCCGGCGCGCGATCGATCTCGGCTCATCGGCGATCATCCTGGTGCACAACCACCCGAGCGGCGACCCGAGCCCGAGCCGCGCCGACATCGACGTCACCCGGAAAGTCGCCGAGGCGGGGCGGCGGCTCAACATAACGCTCCACGACCACATCATCATCGGGGCGAACGGGCATTCGAGCTTGCGCGCGATGGGGCTGCTCTGAGCGTCACCCTTGCTGCGAGAGGAATGCCGTCAATTCGGCTTTCGAGACCGTCTTATTCTTGTCGGCATCGGCCTGCGCAAAGGCCTGGGCGAGATAGGTGTTCATCGCCGACGAAGCCGAATCGGTCGTCGGGTCGCTCACTTTCTTGAGCGCGACCATCCACGCGCCGAACTCGGCTGCATTGAGGACGCCGTCGCCGTCCTTGTCATAGCTGCCAAACTCGGCGTTGATGATGTCGGCCGCCGGCGTTCCCGCCGCTGCGGGCTTGGCGGCAGCCTCGGCTTCGGGGGCGACGATCGATGCCGGGATCGCCGCGTCGCGCGCCGCGCTGCTCTGCGGGGGCCCGGCTTGATCGACCGTGGTCGGCGCGGATTGCGGTGCGGGCGATGTCGCGGGCGGCGCGTCCTGCGCAAGAGCGGGGCTGGCAAGCGCGATGGCGCTCGCGAGCAGGGTAAATCTCACCATCGGTATCTCCTGTGCGAATCGATCGCGTCGGTTCCCCAACGCACCGGACCACGCGACGCTCCACGCGCACGCATTTGAAGGGGCGGCTCGTCCCTGCTAACGCGCGGCTCATCGTCGATCGCGGCGATTCCGTGCCCGCCCGATCTCAAGCTCATCGAGGAATTCCCATGGTCCCCCGCTATTCCCGCCCCGACATGACCGCGATCTGGACCCCGGAGAATCGCTTCCGCATCTGGTTCGAGATCGAAGCGCACGCGACCGACGCGCTCGCTGAGCTCGGCGTGGTGCCGAAGGAAGCCGCTGCCGCGCTGTGGGCGTGGTGGAACACCAACCCGGTGATCGACGTCGCCGCGATCGACGCGATCGAGGCGGTGACCAAGCATGACGTGATCGCCTTCCTCACTTGGGTAGCGGACAATGTCGGCGACCAGGCGCGCTTCATGCACCAGGGGATGACGAGCTCGGACGTGCTCGACACCGCGCTCGCGGTGCAGCTCGCGCAGGCGAGCGATCTGCTGATCGCCGATATCGACGCGCTGCTCGTCGTGCTCGAGCGCCGTGCGCGCGAGCACAAGATGACCCCGACGATCGGGCGCAGCCACGGCATCCACGCCGAGCCCGTCACCTTCGGGCTCAAGATGGCACAGGCGCATGCCGAATTCGCCCGCAACCGCGCGCGACTCGTCGCGGCGCGCGAGGATGTCGCGACCTGTGCGATCTCGGGCGCGGTCGGCACCTTCGCCAATATCGATCCGGTGGTCGAAGCACACGTCGCCGAGAAGCTCGGCCTCAGCGTCGAGCCCGTCTCGACCCAAGTCATCCCGCGCGACCGGCACGCGATGTTCTTCGCCACGCTCGGCGTGATCGCCTCGTCGATCGAGCGGCTCGCGACCGAGGTGCGCCATCTCCAGCGCACCGAAGTGCTCGAGGCAGAGGAGTTCTTCTCGCCCGGCCAGAAGGGCTCGTCGGCGATGCCGCACAAGCGCAACCCGGTGCTGACCGAGAACCTCACCGGCCTCGCCCGCATGGTGCGCGGCTACGTCACCCCCGCGCTCGAGAATGTCGCACTGTGGCATGAGCGCGACATCTCGCACTCGTCGGTCGAGCGGTACATTGGCCCCGACGCGACGATCACGCTCGACTTCGCGCTGCAGCGGCTGACCGGCGTGATGGACAAGCTCGTCGTCTATCCCGCGCGGATGGAGAAGAACCTCAACAAGATGGGCGGCCTCGTCCATTCGCAGCGCGTGCTGCTCGCGCTCACCCAGGCGGGCGTCAGCCGCGAGGATTCGTATCGGCTCGTCCAGCGCAACGCGATGAAGGTGTGGGATTCGGACGGCGCGCTGTCGCTGATGGAGCTGCTCAAGGCCGATCCCGAGGTCACCGCGGCGCTGTCGGTCGCGGAGATCGAGGACAAGTTCGACCTCGGCTATCATCTGAAGCACGTCGACACGATCTTCGCACGCGTGTTCGGACAGGCCTGATTGCGACGGACTCGCAGGTAGCTTGACTCGATTGACCCCCGGACGCGCGATGTTCGGGGGCGATCGTTTCGGTTTCTGCACCGATACGACGCGTAAACCCGACGATTTCAAAGAGCCGGATCGGTATACCCGAATCGGCCCTTGTAGGACAGCGCGCTTTCGAAACCGCCTGAGACGGATCGCTCCAGGTCTGCCTGAAACCCTTCATCGATGATTTTGCACGGTTCAACGTGCAAATGCTGCACCTGCGAATGCTCGTAATAAAATTGCGCGGATAAGCAACAATCTCCACATGCCTCCTCGCCGGGACGAGCCCGGTATCGGAGACACCTACCATGCGCATTCTTCAAAGCCTTGCCGGCGGCCTGTTCGCTGTTGCAGGCGTCGCGCTGGTGGTCGAGGTTCTCATCCTCTGACCCATCGGCCCACCCGCCCCTTCTTTTGACGGGGCGGCCAGGGCCGTGGGGTCGAGAGCAGGTTTCAAGAAAATTCGGGGCAACGCACCCAGCATGGCAGCCCCTCCCCTGACGGGGAGGGGCTGGAAATTGCTCAGCCCCAGGCGCTCTTCATCTTCTTGAAGAAGCCGCTGGTCTGCGGGCATTCCTTGCCCGTCTCGGTCGCGCGGAATTCCTCGAGCAGCTCGCGCTGGCGCGAGGTAAGGTGCGTCGGCGTCTCGACCTCGATCTGGATGACGAGATCGCCGCGGCCACGCCCTTGCAGCACGGGCATGCCCGCGCCGCGCTGACGCAGCTCACGACCGCTCTGCGTGCCCGCCGGGATCTTGATCTGGTGATCGACACCGTCAGGGCCCGCGATATGCACTTCGCCGCCGAGCGCGGCGGTGGTGAAGCTGATCGGCGTGCGCGCGAACAGCGTCGTACCTTCACGCTCGAACAGCGGATGCCGCGCGACGTGGAGGAAGATGTAGAGATCCCCCGCGGGAGCCCCGCGCAAACCCGCCTCGCCCTCGCCGGTCAAGCGGACTCGCGTGCCCTCGTCGACGCCGGGCGGGATGTTGACGGTGCGCGTCTTGGTCTTCTCGACGCGGCCTTCGCCGTGGCAATTGCCGCACGGATCGGCGATCGTCTGGCCGGCGCCGTGGCACGTCGGGCAAGTCCGCTCGACGACGAAGAAGCCCTGCTGCGCGCGGACCTTGCCGTGGCCCTTGCACATCTGGCAGGTCTTGGCGGCGGTGCCCTTGGTCGCGCCCGAACCGTCGCACACGTCGCACACGCCCGACACGTCGATCGTGATGTCGCTCGCCTTGCCGTGAAAGGCTTCCTCGAGCGTGATCTCCATGTCGTAGCGCAAGTCCGCGCCGCGCTGCGGTCCGCGCGATCCACCGCGCTGGCCGCCCATGAATTCGCCGAAGATGTTCTCGAAAATATCGGAGAAGCCGCTGAAATCCTGTGCGCCGCCCCCGCCGCCGCCCTGCTGCTTGAACGCAGCGTGGCCGTAGCGATCGTACGCCGCGCGCTTCTGCGGGTCCTTGAGGCAGTCATACGCCTCGCTGATCGCCTTGAAGCGTTCTTCGGAGTCGCCGCAGCCCGGATTCTTGTCGGGGTGATAGCGCATCGCGAGGCGGCGATAGGAGGATTTGAGCGTGCCGTCGTCGGCAGTCCGCTCGCACTCCAGAAGCTCGTAGAAATCGATGTCGGTGGTCACGTTTCAGCCCCCGCCTCTCCGCCGTCACCCCCGCGAAAGCGGGGGTCCCGCCTCTCCACCGAACCGCAAAGGCCGGCAGAAGAAGCGGGATTCCCGCGTGCGCGGGAATGACGGGCTGGGCTCATTCCAGTTTACGCTTTGTGGTCGTCGACCTCGGAGAATTCCGCGTCGACCACGTCTTCCTTGGGCGCTTCGGCCTCGGCGGCGGGCCCCGAAGAACCTTGGGCATCGGCCTGCGCCTGCTTCTCGTAGATCGCCTGGCCGAGCTTCATCGCGACCTGCGCTAGCGCCTCCGACTTGGTCTTCATCGCTTCGGGATCACCACCTTCGACCGCGGTCTTGGTCTCGGCGATCGCCGCTTCGATCTCGCCCTTGAGCGCGGCGTCGACCTTGTCGGCATTGTCGGCAAGCTGACGCTCGGTCGTGTGGATCAGCGATTCGGCGTTGTTCTTCGCCTCTGCCGCTGCACGGCGCTGCTTGTCGTCCTCGGCAAACTGCTCGGCATCGCGGACCATCTGCTCGATGTCGCGATCCGACAGGCCACCCGAGGCCTGGATGCGGATCTGCTGCTCCTTGCCGGTGCCCTTGTCCTTGGCCGACACGTTGACCAGACCATTGGCGTCGATGTCGAAGGTGACTTCGATCTGCGGCACGCCGCGCGGCGCCGACGGGATACCGACCAGATCGAACTGGCCGAGCATCTTGTTGTCGGCCGCCATTTCGCGCTCGCCCTGGAACACGCGGATGGTGACGGCCTGCTGGTTGTCGTCCGCGGTCGAATAGGTCTGCGACTTCTTGGTCGGGATCGTCGTGTTGCGATCGATCATGCGGGTGAACACGCCACCCAGCGTCTCGATGCCGAGCGACAGCGGGGTCACGTCGAGCAGCAGCACGTCCTTGACGTCGCCCTGGAGCACGCCGGCCTGGATCGCCGCGCCCATCGCCACGACCTCATCGGGGTTGACGCCCGAATGCGGCTCCTTGCCGAAGAAGTCCTTCACGACCTGACGGACCTTGGGCATGCGCGTCATGCCGCCGACGAGGACGACTTCCGAGATGTCGCTGGTCTGAATCCCGGCGTCCTTCATCGCCTTCTTGCACGGCTCGAGCGTGCGCTGGATCAGATCCTCGACCAGACGCTCGAGATCCGAGCGCGTGATCGCCTTGACGAGATGCTTCGGGCCGTTCTGGTCGGCGGTGATGAAGGGCAGGTTGATCTCGGTCGTCGCTGCCGACGACAGCTCGATCTTCGCCTTCTCGGCCGCTTCCTTCAAACGCTGGAGCGCCAGCTTGTCCTTGGTGAGGTCGATCCCCTCGGCCTTCTTGAAGTCTTCCGACAGGAAGTTGAGCAGCTTGTTGTCAAAATCTTCGCCGCCGAGGAAGGTGTCGCCGTTGGTCGCCTTCACTTCGAACACGCCGTCGCCGATCTCGAGGATCGAGATGTCGAAGGTGCCGCCGCCGAGGTCATAGACCGCGATCGTCTTGTTGGTGTCCTTGTCGAGGCCATACGCAAGCGCCGCGGCCGTCGGCTCGTTGATGATACGGAGCACCTCGAGACCGGCGATCTGCCCGGCGTCCTTGGTCGCCTGACGCTGCGCGTCGTTGAAATAGGCCGGCACGGTGATGACCGCCTGCGTGACCGTCTCGCCGAGATAGGCTTCGGCGGTTTCCTTCATCTTCTGCAGCGTGAACGCCGAGATCTGCGACGGCGAATATTCCTTGCCGCCGGCGCCGACCCAGGCGTCGCCATTGTTGCCGCGCACGATGTTGTACGGGACCAGCTCGGTGTCCTTCTTGGTGATCGGGTCGTCGAAACGACGGCCGATCAGGCGCTTCACCGCGAAGATTGTGTTCTCGGGGTTGGTCACTGCCTGGCGCTTGGCCGGCTGGCCGACCAGCCGCTCGCCATCCTTGGCGAACGCGACGATCGACGGCGTGGTGCGCGCGCCTTCTGCGTTCTCGATCACCTTCGGCTTGCCGCCCTCCATCACCGAGACGCAGCTGTTGGTCGTGCCGAGATCGATTCCGATTACTTTTGCCATTGGTCCTCTGGGGCCCCCATCGCTAGAAAAATTGCCATTCCATCGCGCCCTTAGAATAAGCAGCGCGACACTTCACTCCGGCGATATAGGGGGGCTTTCGCTTGTCGCAAGATTTCACCGCACGTATGGCGCGACAAGTTGTTCCCAAAGCGGGAGTTCGTCGTTTGCGCAATCGTCTGGTTTTGATCGCTGCCCTGGCCCTGGGCGCGTGCGGCAGTGGGCCGCCCAAGCTCTCGGTCGAGAAGGGCTATATCCGCCTCGGCGCGGCGCCGCGCCTGCCGGCGGTCGCCTATTTCACGATCCATGGCGGCACCGCCGATACTGCGCTGATCGCGGTGAGCAGCGAAGTGTCGATCAAGAACGAATTGCACCAATCGATGCAGTCGGGCGGCATGGCGTCGATGAAGCCACTCGGCGATGTGCCGATCCCCGCGGGCGCGACCGTCGCGTTCGCGCCCGGCGGCAAGCATCTGATGCTCTTTGACATGAACCCGGGGATCAAGCCGGGGCGCGTCGTCACGCTGACCTTCACCTTTGCCAACAACCAGCGGATCCTGTTCGACGCGCCGACGATCGCGGCGGGCGCCCCCGCCCCCGCATTCTAAGCGCGCGTCACGCCGCGAGCGTTTGTTCGATCGTGGGCGCGAGGTCGAGCGTCAGCAGGGCATAGGCCCCCTTCCCGACGCCTTCGCTTTCGAGCCGCAGCGAGCCGTGCATCGCCGCCATCGAATTGGCGCACCAGTGCAGCCCCAGCCCGCCCGATTTGTGGCGACGGGTCGAAAAGCCGCGCTGGAACAGCGTTGGGGTATTCTCTGCGGCGAACCCCTCGCCATCGTCGCGGATCGCGATGACGGCGCGGCCGTCGGCCTCGGTGATCGTGACGGTGATCGATCCGCTGTCGGTGCCGGTCGCAGCGATCGCGTCGGCGGCGTTGGAGAAGAGATTGCCGATCACCTGGCTCAGGATGATCCGGCTCGCCATCACGTAACACGCTTGCGCGGGGAAGCTGAACGCGATCGACACGCTGCCCGAATAGCGCGCGATCGTCGCATTCTTGGCGAGGATCTCGGTCACGTCGCACGGCGCCACCTCGGGCCGCTCGTGCGCCGCGCTTTGCTGGGCACCGATGATCTCGAGCACATGGCTCATCGCTTCGCGGCCGATTTGCAGTTCGCCGTAACGGTCGGCGCGATCCTTGGCTTCGGCCTCGATCGCCGCCGCGACGAAGGCGAGCAGTTTGGCGCGCCGCGCCGCGGGCAGATCGTCCTTGGCGAGCTCGGCGATCGCGCGGTCGAGCATGCTGCGCTCGACGGGCGGTGCTTGCGCGATCCCCTTGCTCAGGATCGTGCTGATCGGGTTGAGCGCGTTGCGGACGTTGTGCATCACCGCGACCGCGCTCTCGCTCTTGCCGAGCGCGAAGCTCTGCACTTCGACCTGTTCGCGCAGATCCTTCAATTGCTCGAGCATCGCGTTGAAACTGTTGCGCAAAGATCCGATTTCGTCCTTGCGCGGCTCATCGGGCAGCAGCCCGAGCGAGCCCGAGGTGCGCACCATCTGCATATGGCTTTCGACGCGCGCGAGCGGGCGCAGCACGAGCATCGAAATCATCCGCCGCAGCATCGCGAGCACGAGCAGCAGCAACAGCGTCGACCCCGCGACCGCGAGCAGCAACATGCGCTGGCCAAGCAGCGAGAGATCGCGCGTCACGCTGAACGCCGCGCTGGCGACGGCGTGGCCGTCGGCGCCACGGATCGGCACCGCGATCCGCAGCGTCGAGCGCGCCGAGACGATCGCATCGGTATCGGGGCGGTTGGCGAGGTCGATCGTCGCGGGCAGCTGAAGCACGTCGGACAGCGTCTTCGAAGTGATCCGCCGCGCCATCAGCACATAGCCGCGCGGATCGCCGGTGCCGTCGCTGCGCCGCACTTCGGCGACCCCGACCGCGACGAGCTCGTTGCCGAGCCGCAGGTAATAATGCCCCGAGTTCTTCTGTCCGAGCACGCGCTTGAAATCTGTCTGGCCAAGCGCGGCGACGAATTCGCTGCGACCCGGCGGCGTTCGCCAGCGCGCGATGACGATCCGGCCGTCCTTGCCGACATAGGCCATGCCGTCGACGTTGAGATTGACCATCGCGAGCGTCGAGAAGCTCTCCTTCTCGAACTCGGGCGTCGGGTGGACCATATAATCGTAGCTGGCGGTCCAGTCGCCATAGTCGCGCACCGCGCCCTCGACCTTGGTCGCGAAATCGCCGAGCGCGGCGCGCGTCCGCTCGATATGCGCGGCGACCGACTTGTCCTCGAGCTGGTTGAAGCTCGGCACGATCAAGGCCGCGAGCAACGCCGTCAGCGCGACCGAGCCGATCAGGCCGATCCCCATCAGGATCACGACGAGCTTGGCGCCGAGCGAACTCGGCTCGCGCAGCGCCTCGATCCGGCCGCGCGCGGTGCGCGGGGACGGCGGCGGGGGCGCGGGCATCAGCCGTGCGTTCCGTTACCCGGTTCGACCGCGTCGTCCGCCGCGGGATCGAGCATGTAGCGCGCCTGGGCGATTTCGCGCGCGCGGTCCTGCACGACCGGCCGCGAGAAGAAATAGCCCTGCATGTGGCTGCAGCCGGCGACACGCAGCGCCTGCAGCTGCGCCTCGGTCTCGACGCCTTCGGCGATCACGCCGAGCCCGAGCGCATGGCCGAGATGGATGATCGAATGGACAATCGCCGCGCTCTCGCGCTCGCGGCCCATGCCGTCGATGAAGCTGCGGTCGATCTTGAGGCAATCGAGCGCGAACTTGCGGATGTTGTAGAGGCTCGAATAGCCAGTACCGAAATCGTCGAGCGCGATGCGGAAGCCCATTTGGCGCAATTTGTAGAGCGTGTCGGCGGCGCGATCGGCATCGTCGAAAATCGCGGTCTCGGTGATCTCGATCTGGACGCGGCGCGGGTCGATCCCGGCGCGCTGGACGGTCTCGACGAGCCTTGCCACGAAATTATGGCGGCGGAACTGGCGCGGCGAGAAATTGACCGAGACATATTGGCCCGGCCATTCGGCGAGCACTTTCAGCGATTCGCCGAGCACCCAGTCGCCGAGCTCGTGGATCAGGTTGGTTTCCTCGGCGATCGGGATGAACACCGCCGGACTGATCGGGCCATGCTCGTTGGTGTTCCAGCGCAGCAGCGCCTCGAAGCCGATGACCTCGAGCTCCTCGCGCGCGACGATCGGCTGATAGACGAGGCTCAGCTCGCCCTTGGCGATCGCTTGCGACAGGCCCCCCTCGATCGCGCGGCGCAGGCGGATGTTCTCGTCCATGCCCTCGTCGAACAGCCGCACGACGCCGCGGCCTTCGCGTTTCGCGTCGTTGAGCGCGAGATCGGCGCGCCGCATCAGGTCGGTCGGGTCGCGCGTCTCGCCGGGCTCGGTGACGATCAGCCCGAACGACGCGCCGCCCTGGACCGAATTGCCGAGCACCTTGAAGGTCCCGGTGCAGGCTTTCAGGATGCGCTGGCATTCCATTTCGGCCGCCTCGGCGCCGGGCGTATCGAACAGCAGCCCGAATTCGTCGCCGCCGAGCCGCGCGACGAGGCCGCCTGCGGGAATCGAGGTCTGCAGGATGTCGCAGATCGTGCGGATCAGCTCGTCGCCGGCGAGATGGCCGAGCGTGTCGTTGACGAGCTTGAAGCGATCGAGATCGACCATCGCTACCGCGAATTGCCCCGAAAGCTGTGCGCGGTCGGTCAGCGCGCGGCGGAAGGCGAGCCGGTTGGGCGCCTCGGTCAGCGAATCGTGGTTCGCCATGTGGATCGCGCGGCTTTCGTTCGCGGCGAGCTCATGGCCTTGCTCCTGGAGCTGGACGACTTGCGCGGCGAGCGTCTCGCGGGCTTCGGCGAGTTCGCGGTCGCCGCGCCAGCGGTGCACGAGCGCGCTTGCCATCTGCGTGACCTCGGCGACTTCGAACGGCTTGGCGATGTAGAAGATCTTGTCGGCGGGGCCGGCCGCCTTGGCGATCTCGATCGGCGAGAAATCGGAATAGCCGGTGACGATGACGAGATTGATGTTGGGATCGAGCTTGCGGATCCGCGTCGCGGTTTCCTTGCCGTCGATCCCCGGCGGCATGCGCACGTCGATGAAGGCGACGGCATAGGGTTCGTCGCACGCCAATGCGGCCTCGACCGCCGCAACGCCGTCGAGCCCCTGCATCGCATGCGTCAACGTGAAGTCGATGGTGGTATCGGGCGCGGGGTCGGCAGCGTCGTCGTCTTTGCCGAACAGTTCGGCAGCCATCGCCTCGAGCGCGCCGGTGTCGACGGCCGCCGGCGCGAAACTGCGCCGGTAGCTGTCGTGCATGGCCGGTTCGTCATCGACGATCAGAATTCGCATACCCACACCCGCCCGTAAGATAGTGGGCATCAAAGCCCGTTGCGAACTCGTATGCCAAGGCGGTTAATGCGTCGTAAACGACAATGCCAAAACTCAGTCGCGTTCGAGTGCCAGGACCCCGAGCTGGACCGCGCCGAGCGGCCCCGCCATTCCGCCCAGCTCGGCCGGAACGACGAAGCGGTCGATCGGCATCAGCCCGGGCGCTGCGACATAGCCGCCGAGACTCGCGACCAAGCGGGCGCGAATTTCGGGCAGCAGCTGCGGCACGCCGACCATCACGCCACCGCCCATCACGATCCGCCGCGGGATGCCGGTCAGCACCACCATGTGACAGAGCTGCGCAAGGGTATGCGCGACGGTTTCCCATGCCGGGTCGTTCGCCGCCAAATCCTGCGCGGCCGTTCCGGTGCGCGCGCGGATCGCGGTTCCCGACACCAGCCCTTCGACGCAATCGCCATGAAAGGCGCAGCTTCCGCGCCAGGCGTCGCCCGTCATCCGCACCGGGCGGATATGGCCGAGCTCGGCATGCGTCATCCCCGCGACGGGAGCGCCGTGCAGCACGAGCCCGACGCCGACGCCCGTCCCCACCGTGATATAGGCATGGTCTTCGACATCATGCGCCGCACCCCAACGTCCTTCGCCGAGCGCGGCACCGTTGACGTCGCTGTCGAAGCCGAACGGCACGCCCGCAATCTTCGCGAGCCGCAGCCCGACATCGGTATCGGACCAACCAGGCTTGGTGGTCGCGGTGATGAAACCGTAATTGGCGTCGCTGCGGTCGAGCGACACCGGGCCGAAGCTCGCGACGCCGAGCGCGTCATAGCCCGACCAGCGCCGCAGCACGTCCTCGACCGCGCCGAGCGTCTCGTCGGGCGTGGTGGTCGGGATCTGGACGCGCTCGCGCACATCGTTGGGTCCGCTTGCCAGGACGCAAATGACCTTGGTTCCACCCAGCTCGACGCCGGCGATCAGGGGCGCGCTCATTCTACCGTCACCGACTTGGCGAGGTTGCGCGGTTGGTCGACATCGGTGCCCTTGATGACCGCGACATGATAGGCGAGCAGCTGCACCGGCACCGCATAGACGAGCGGCGCGATCAGCGGGTGGACCTTTGGCATGGTGATCGTCGCCATGCAGCCGTCGCCCGCCGCCTGGATACCGTCGTAATCCGAGATCAAAACGACCTTGCCGCCGCGCGCCTGGACTTCCTGCATGTTGCTGACGGTCTTGTCGAACAGCGGGCCCGAGGGCGCGATGACGATGACGGGGACGTTCTCGTCGATCAAGGCGATCGGGCCGTGCTTCATTTCGCCGGCGGCATAGCCTTCGGCGTGGATGTAGCTGATTTCCTTGAGTTTCAACGCGCCCTCGAGCGCGAGCGGATAATCGGTACCGCGGCCGAGATAGAGCACGTCGCGCGCGCCCGCGATATGGTGCGCCATCGCCTCGATCGCCTCGTCATAGGCGAGCGCGCCGTTGAGCGCGGCGGGGGCTTCGGCGAGATGCTTGACGATCATCTTTTCCTCGGCCGGGCTGAGCTTGCCCTTGGCGCGCGCGAGGTTGGCGGCGAGGGCTGCGAGCACCGCGAGCTGGCACGTGAAGGCCTTGGTCGAGGCGACGCCGATCTCGGGGCCGGCATGCGTCGGCAGCAGCAGATCGGCTTCGCGCGCCATCGAGCTCGTCGGCACGTTGACGACGACCGCGATGATCTGCCCCTCGGCGCGCGCGTGGCGCAGCGCGGCGAGCGTGTCCGCGGTCTCGCCCGACTGGCTGATGAAGAGGGCGAGGCCGCCCTCCTCCATCACCGGCGCGCGGTAGCGGAATTCGGACGCGACATCGAGGTCGACCGGCACGCGCGCGAACTGCTCGAACCAGTATTTGGCGACCATGCCGGCGTAGAAGCTGGTGCCGCAGGCGACGATCGTGACGCGCTTGATCGTCGACAGGTCGAATTCGGGGATCGGCAGCGTGACCCGCTCTTCCATCCGCTGGAGATAAGAGCGCAGCGTCTGGGCGACGACGATCGGCTGCTCGTAGATCTCCTTGAGCATGTAATGCTTGTGGTTGCCCTTCGAGACGAGGTCGCCGGTGACGCCCGAGATCGTGATCGCACGCTCGACCGGCGTATTGGCGCGGTCATAGACCTGCGCGCCCTCACGCGTGAGGACGACCCAGTCGCCTTCGTCGAGATAGGCGATCCGCTGCGTCAGCGGCGCGAGCGCGAGCGCGTCGGAGCCGAGATACATCTCGCCCTCGCCGTACCCGACGACGAGCGGCGAACCGAGCCGTGCGCCGATCAGCAGATCGGGATGCTGGCGGAACAGGATCGCGAGCGCGAAGGCGCCGTGGAGCCGCGGGAGCACCTCGCGCACCGCGTCCTCTGGCGACAGGCCGGCCTCGACCTTCTCGCTGATGAGATGCGCGACGACTTCGGTGTCGGTCTCGCTGGTGAAGGTCCGGCCGCGGGCGATGAGTTCATCGCGCAGCGGCTTGAAATTCTCGATGATGCCGTTGTGGACGACCGCGACTTCGCCGGTCGCGTGGGGGTGGGCGTTGTTGGTGGTCGGGCCGCCATGCGTCGCCCACCGCGTGTGCGCGATGCCGGTCTTGCCGGGCAGCGGATGCGCGGCAAGTTCGTTGGCGAGGTTGATCAGCTTGCCCGACGCGCGGCGGCGCTCGATCGCGCCATCGAAATCGGTCGCGATGCCGGCCGAATCATAGCCGCGATATTCGAGCCGCTTCAAACCGTCGAGCAGACGATCGGCGACGTCTTCGGTACTCAGGATGCCAACGATGCCACACATGGAATGTCTCGACCTTAAAGGGTGTAGGGGATGCGGATGCCCGGCATGGTCGCCGGGAAATCCTTGGTGTTGCGGGTCACTAGAATGCGTCCGTGAACTTGTGCTGACGCGAGGATGACCGAGTCCGCAAGCTTCAGGCGGCACTCGTTGCGCAGTTCCGCCGCGCGCGTCGCAATCGGTATATCGAGCTCATCGATCAGGAACCCCGCCAACAGCGATTTCGTTCGCGGCATCGTGATCTGGTCGACCCGGGACATGACCTCGATCCACGTCACCCGACTGATCCAGCGATCGTCAACCGACTCGAGCTCGAGCTGCGCTGACACGTTGCCGTTAAGGGCATCGATCAGGATATTGCTGTCGAACGACGTGGCGCTCACGATTTTGGCGACGGCTGCACGCCCCGAAGCTGATCGAGATAGATCGCGCGCTGACGATCATCTTCCGCGTCGAAGAGATCGGGAAACTCGGCTTTGACGTCTTCGTAATCGTCGTCCCAGGGACGGGTCCAGCTCGCGCGTTCGCGCCGCTGCCATGCGACGGCGTCCCCAATGTCGGCGCGATCCTTCCAGGCTCCGAAACCGGCGCGCAGAGCCGCCAGTCGCCGTTGCCGGTTCCCCTCTTCTGCGTCGCTCGCAATCAGCCGATCGACCGCGTCACGGATCACCGCCGCGCGCGACTGACCGTGCTCGGCCGCGATCTGATCGAGCCGCGCAATGCGATCGTCGCCGAGCGAAACCAGGGTCCTACTAGCCATTATCGACCGATATCACCGGGTGATATCACTTGCCAGCTTTCTTCGCCGTCATCGCGTCGCGAAAGCGCTTGGCCCATCCGGGTTTGGAGACTTGCTGCGGCCGCACCAGCGCGAGCGCGTCGGCTTCGACGTCGGCGGTGATCACAGATCCTGCACCGACAATCGCGCCCGCGCCGATCGTCACCGGGGCGACCAGCGCGGAGTTCGACCCGATGAACGCGCCTTCGCCGATGATCGTCTTGTATTTGAAGAAACCGTCGTAATTGCAGGTGATCGTGCCCGCGCCGATATTCGCGCCAGCCCCCACTTCGGCATCGCCGAGATAGGTCAGGTGGCTCGCCTTGGCGCCCGCGCCGAGCACGGCCTTCTTCATCTCGACGAAATTGCCGATCTTCGACTTCTCGCCCATCACCGCGCCGGGGCGCAGGCGGGCGAACGGGCCGACCTCGGCCTTGGCGCCGATCTCCGCGCCCTCGATATGGCTGAAGGCGTGGAGCAGCGCGCCGTCGCCGACGGTGACGCCGGGGCCGAACACGACGTTGGGCTCGATCACGACGTCGCGGCCGATTGCGGTATCGTGCGCGAACCAGACGGTCTCGGGGGCGATCAGCGTCGCGCCGTCGGCCATCGCCTGCGCGCGGCGCTGCTGCTGCCACGATGCCTCGACCGTCGCGAGCTCGCCGCGGCTGTTGACGCCGGCAACTTCGGTCGCGCCGGTTTCGATCACCGCCGAGCGACGACCGTCGGCGGCGGCGAGCATGACGATGTCGGGGAGGTAATATTCGCCCGCCGCATTGTCGTTGCCGACACGCGCGAGCAGCGCGAACAGATCGGCGCTGCGCACCGCCATTAGCCCGGAGTTGCACAAATCGACC
Source organism: Sphingomonas sp. AAP5 (assembly GCF_004354345.1). Lineage (NCBI taxonomy): Bacteria > Pseudomonadati > Pseudomonadota > Alphaproteobacteria > Sphingomonadales > Sphingomonadaceae > Sphingomonas > Sphingomonas sp. AAP5. The sequence continues at coordinate 1,760,467 of NZ_CP037913.1, forward strand.
GCGCGTTCGGCGGGGGTCGCGTCCTTGAACTCGACCATCTTGGCGATGACGCCATCCTCGGCGATGATCCGGCCATAGGCACCGGCATCGGCGGGGCGGAAGCCGAGGACGACCGCCACCGGCGCGTCGGGTGCGTTGAGCCGATCGAGCATCGCCTGCATCGTCGCGGTCGAGACGAGCGGGACGTCGCCGTAGAGGATCAGCACGTCGCCGTCGAAGCCAGCAAGCGCGGCTTCGGCCTGAGCGACGGCATGCCCGGTACCGAGCTGTTCGGCCTGCAGCGCGGTCGCGATGTCGAGCGGCGAGACCGCCGCCTCGACCTGATCGCGCCCCGCGCCCGTCACGACGACGGTGCGCGCCGGGTCGAGCGCCGCGACGCTCGCCGCCAGATGCAGCAGCATCGGCCGCCCGGCGATCGGATGCAGCACCTTGTGCAGATCCGATTTCATGCGCGTCCCCTTGCCCGCGGCAAGGATGATGGCGGCGATGGGGGGGCGAGACGGGCTTTCCATGACGCCAGCCCTGCCACGCCGGACTTGCCAATTCCATAGCAACCCTGCCAGGCAGGGCCGCATGACGACGAATTCATTCCAGATCGTGGGGTTCGACCTCGATGGCACCCTGGTCGACAGCAGCGGCGATCTCACCGCCGCGGTCAACGACACGCTCGACTTCGCCGGGCGTCCGTTGCTGACGGTGGCGCAGGTCAAGACGATGGTTGGCGGCGGCGCCAAGCATATGCTGGCGCAAGGGCTGGAGGCGACCGGCGGCTGCACGCCGGAGGAATTCCGCCCGCTCTACAAGCGGATGCTGGCCTATTACGCGGCGCACCTTTCGGTCCATACGCGCCCCTTCCCCGGCGTGATCGCGGCGCTCGACCAGCTCGACGCGCGCGGCATCAAGAGCGCGGTCGTCACCAACAAGTTCGAGAGCCTTGCGCTCACGCTGCTCGCCGATCTCGGGCTGACCGAGCGCTTCGCGTGCATCATCGGCGGCGACACGATGGGGCCGGGCCTTTCCAAGCCCAACCGCGCGCCGATCGACGAGATGATCCGGCGCTGCGGCGGCGAGATTGGCACGACCCGCGCGGCGTTCGTCGGCGATTCGATCTATGACATCATGGCGGCAAAGAACGCCGAGATCCCAGGCATTGCGGTGAGCTTCGGCTTCCTGCTTGAGCCGGTCGAGGAGATGGGCGCCGACGCGGTGATCGATTCGTTCGCCGATCTGCTGCCGACGCTTGATCGCCTCTCAGCCTGAGGCGGGCCCGGCGCCGCCCTTGCGCCACTTGATCCATAAGTGCCGCACGAGCATCGCGGGCGGCATCCGCAGCCAGTGCGAGCGGATGTAGAACGCCATCCGCGTCACCGGGCGGGTGGTGCGCCCCCAACCGTCGCGCGCGGTGACGCGGCGGAGATAGAGGCGGTCGGACCACCGCGGGTTCAGGTCGATCGTGATCGGTGAGGTATAGCCGACTGCGGGCGTGTCATAGAGCTGCCAACACAGGCGCAACGCGCGCTGAACCTGAGCGGACAAGCCCTCCTCCCAAGCGCGCTCGTATAAACTCAAATAGAAGTCGGACTGCGTTGCCGCGAACTCGCGGCAAAGCTGATCGATGTCCCACAGGTTGCGCATCCCGCCCGCCAGATCACCGTCGGCAAACAGATGTGCCGCGGCATGCACGACCATGTCTTCGGGCGACAGCGCCCACAGCCCAGGCGCAACCTCGACCGCATCGGCGAGCAACGCCGCAGCGTTGGGGGTGATCCGCGCAGTCAGTGGCAGGATCGTGTGGTGGACGTCGATCATCCGGTCGCGGTCGCGGTGGATCAGCGGCGGGAGCTCATGCATCCACTGGCGGTAATAGGCGTCGTCATACGGATCGGGCTTGACCCATTCCCACCCCGCGTCGAGCAACGCCGCCTCGACCCTATCCAGCGATGCGCGTGGCACGAGGATGTCGAGATCGCCGATCGACCGACCGTGCCCCGCCAGCAGATCGGCGGCGACGAAGGCGGTGCCCTTGAGCAGAACGACGCGCTCGCCGAGCGGGGCGAGTGCGCGGCGGGCCGCCTCGGCTTCCCACAAGGCGACGACCCGGCCCTGTTCGACCGAGCGCCACGCGTCTTCGAGAATGCGCCCGACATTCGGTGGAACCGCCATTCCATCGAGCCGCCATGCGAGCGTGCCCAGCATCTGCTCGGCGCGCGCGATCGCGAGCAAGGCGGTCCAGCCCTCCGCGTCGAGCGCGAGCGTGCTCTCCGGCAAGCGCAGCGCGCGCGCCAGCAGCCAGCCGTCTGGCGCGCGGCGCATCATCGCGCCGCCCACGCCGCCTCCACTTGCGCGATCGCGCTGGCGGTGTCGGGATAGTCGATCGCGCGCGCCGGGACCGAGGTCACGAGCTTGGTCAGCGCATCGAAGCCCCGCTCGCCGAGCGCGACATAGTTGGTCGAGGCTTGCGTCAGCCGAACGAACACCTCGCTCGCCGCGACGTCGCGCGCGGCGGGTTCGAAGCCGAAACTCGGGAAGAGGATCAGCGCCGGGCACGCCGGCTGCGGCATCGTCGCGATCGCGTGCGCATCGGGGACGAAATGGCGGATCGTGCCCTTGGGTGTGCCCTCGAGCAGTGGTCCGAAACGATCCGCCGCCGCTTCTGCCGCGACGGTCGCGATGCTCGCATTCTTGAGGCTGACGAGCCGCGGAAAGGCATGGAGCTGTCCCGTTTCGGGATCGAGCAAGGCAAATTCATCGCCCATCAGACGCCATCCGCGCAGCGACAGCAGCGCCGCGAGCGTCGATTTGCCCGCGCCCGAGACGCCCGTCATCATCAGCGCCTCGCCGTCGCGCTCGACGACCGAAGCGTGGAGCAGCAGGTAACGGCGCTGGCCGAGCGCCATCTGCAGGTTCATCCCCATCTCGGCGGCGAGCAGCCCTTGCGCAAGGGGCAGCGGCGCCGCCTCGGGCAGCACGAAATCGCCGCCGATCATAACGGAGGGGCGCAGCACGCGCCGCCACGGCCGCGCGGCGAAGAGGCGCACGGTGAAATCGGGGACACCATCGGCGGGCTTGGGATAGGCGCGATACAGCGTCTCGAGCTGCGCGATCGGCGCGCGCCAGTCGGAGCCGATGCGGAAACCGACCGGCCCGATCGCTACGCTGAACTGGTGGTTCATGCGCGCGACACCAGGCCGGTCGCGACGAGTTCGTCGAGCCGCTCGCGCAGCACATCCGCATCCGCATCGCCGAGCGCATAGTCGCGCACGAGCCGCTGCAGCAGCGCGGCGCGCGTCATTCCCGCCTCACCCAAAGTCGCGAGAATCTCGGGCGCTGGCGCGGTGATGAGGTGCGTGATGCCCGAGGCGCGGTGATAGACTGCGGAAAAACTGTCGAGATGGACGATGCTCAGGCTCTCGGCCCGCGCCATGCGGTAGAGGACGGTGTCGTCCGCCAGGGCCACCGGCTCAGCCGCGCGGCATCTGCAACGACGCGAAGCAGGTGAAGCCGCTCGTCCCCGATTGCAGCCGCCGGATGTAATTGGTGTAGGCGCGGCTCTGCTGATAGCTCGTTCCCGGCAGCTGTCCGCCGGCCAGCGCGGTCTTGACCTCCTCGCCCTTGAACGGCCTTCCGGGCGGCGCGAACGCCCCCAGCGTCCCACGCGGCACGGTGGTGCCGTCGGCGGCGATGTAGCTGCCCGCCCGCCCCGGATCGGGCACCGGAATCTCGCAGGTCGAGATCGACGCGGTGGTCGCGGCGAGTGCCGGGCGGATCGAGACGACCGCGGCGGCGCCGGCCGCGCCGAGCATGAGCGCGCGGCGGCGCGTGGCGTTCGGGGTCTCTGGCGGAACGTCGGTCATGGTGACAGCCATTTCACATTCGCAAATCGCTGGCAAGCAAGGCTATCGAGCTTAAGCATCTTTGGGCTAAGGCGGCGAAATGCTCCAGGGTTTCGGTTCTCGGACGATCACGGCGATCGGTCTCATCGTCGTCGCGGCGATCGCAGTGTTCCTGCTTGCGGGCGATCTGCAGCCCGCGTTGGTCACGCTGGTCGGCGGGATTGCCGCGGCGCTCGTCGCGACGGGCACCGGCGACGGCCCGATCGAGCTGCCCCGCCCCGTCCCCGCTGCCGCCGCGCTCGCCCCGCCCGAGACGCAGGACGTGATCGAGGCGATCGTCGAGCCGGTGCTGATCGTCGCCGAAGGGCGCGTGACGCATGCCAATGCCGTCGCGCTCGGGCTGCTCGGCAAGCATATCGTCGGCGAGGACGTGCGCGTCGCGATCCGGCACCCGGGTGCCGCCGAACGCCTCGCCGGTCCGTCGACGGGCAATCTGCAGGGCCCGACCAATCTCGTCGGGCTCGGCGCGCTCGACCAGCATTGGGAAATGCATGTCAGCCGCGCCGGGGGTGGTCAGCGGATCGTGCAACTCGTCGACCGCACCGGCAATTACGCCGCCGAGCGGATGCGCGTCGACTTCGTCGCGAACGCGAGCCACGAATTGCGCACCCCGCTCGCCTCGATCCTCGGTTATATCGAGACGCTTGGCGACGAGAAGGCGGGCGAGGACGCGCAGGTGCGCGGGCGCTTCCTCAAGATCATGTTCGACGAGGCGCGGCGGATGCAGCGCTTGGTCGAGGACCTGATCTCGCTGAGCCGGATCGAGGCGGAGAAATATCGTCTGCCCGATCGCGCGGTCGATGTCGGTGCGCTGATCGGCGAAGTCCGCTCCGAACTGCTCGACGCGCAGGACACGCGCAGCGCCGATATCGTCGCCGACCTCGACCTCGGCGTGCCGCCCGTGGTCGGCGACCGCGCGCAATTGAGCCAGGTGCTCCACAATCTCATCGGCAATGCGATGAAATACGGCCGCGCCGGTACGCCGGTGACAGTTGGGCTGTGGCGCGATCCGGCGGGAATGGTGCGGATCAGCGTGACCGACGAGGGCGAAGGGATCGCGCCCGAGCACATCCCGCGCCTGACCGAGCGCTTCTACCGCGTCGACCCGGGCCGCAGCCGCGCGGCGGGCGGAACCGGGCTTGGGCTCGCGATCGTCAAGCATATCATCGAGCGCCACCGCGGTCGGTTCGATGTGACGAGCACCGTGGGCAAGGGAACCACGGTGACAATTCTGCTTCCAGCGCACGGCCAGACGGGCGCTGTCATCAAACGGTAACGACAGTGTCACACAGGCGGTCCGTCGCGATGGTATTGCGATTCTACGGACCCTTCGGTCCGAGGGGAGAATCCATGAACCGGAAACGCGCGATCGTCGCCTTTGCCGCCAGCAGTGCGGCAGCGTTGGCACTCAGTGCCTGCCAGGACCAGGCCAATGGCGGGGGCGCCGGCTCGCGCGACCATATCACCGTCGTCGGATCGTCGACTGTCTTCCCCTTCACCACGATCGTCGCCGAGCAGCTCATCAACAAGACGCCGGGGATGAAGTCGCCCGCGATCGAATCGACCGGCACGGGCGGCGGGATGAAGCTGTTCTGCGCTGGCGTCGGGGCGGCGCATCCCGACATCGAGGACGCCTCGCGCCGGATGAAGGCGAGCGAATATCGCACCTGCAAGGACAATGGCGTCGACACTATCATCGAGGTCCAGATCGGGCTCGACGGCGTCGCCTTCGCCGAATCGATGAGCGGCCCCAAGCTGCAGTTGACCGCGGTCGACCTGTACAAGGCGCTCGCCGCCACGCCGATGGGCCAGCCCAACACCGCCAAGACGTGGAAGGACGTCAATCCGGCGCTGCCCGCGATCCCGATTCAGGTCTATGGTCCGCCCTCGACCAGCGGCACGCGCGATGCGCTCGCCGAGTTGATCCTCGCCAAGGGCTGCGACGCGATCAACCCAGCGCTCGCCGACAAGAAGGAAAGCGATGCCGCCGGCTATGCCAAGGGCTGCACCGCGATCCGCGAGGACGGCGCCTATGTCGATGCCGGCGAGAACGACAATCTGATCGTCCAGAAGCTCCAGTCGAACCCCAATGCGATCGGCATCTTCGGCTATTCGTATCTCGAGCAGAACAAGGACAAGTTGAACGGCGTGCCGATCAACGGCGTCGAGCCGACCTATGAGACGATCGCGCGCGGCGCCTATCCCGGGTCGCGCCCGCTCTACCTCTACGTCAAGAAGGCGCATCTCACCGCGATCAAGGGGCTGCGCGAATTTCTCGCAGTCTATGCGCAGTCGTGGGATCCCAAGGGGCCGCTCGTCGCCAAGGGGCTGATCGCCGCGCCCGACGACGTGCGCAAGCGCAGCGCAGCCATCATCAAGGCCGAAGCGTCGCTGGATCCGTCCAAGCTGCTCTGACCGCCTTTCCCACACCTCGAACACGAAATCGAACCACCCGCTTTGTCGATCCTTACTCTTTCCCTCGTCATTGCCGGGCTCGGCCTGATCGGCTGGCTGACGGCGCGGATGCGTGCCGTCGGCTTCCGCCGCGGCAGTACCGCGCGGTTCAGCTCGCTGCCGTCGCATTTCGGTGGCTATGTCGCCTTGTGGACGGTGTTGCCCGCCGCTCTCTTCCTGTGCGTCTGGGCGTCGACTTCGCCAGCGCTGGTGACCGACCGCGTGCTGCGCGATCCCGCCGCCGCGCAATTGCCGCCGCCGGGGTTCGACCGTGCGGCGATCCTGTCCGAAGCGCGCAGCCTTGCCGCTGGCAACAGCTTCGGCGCGTTCAACCCACTGTCGCAGAAGCTCGCGCCCGCTTATGCTGCGGCGCAGAGCCGCAACGACTGGATCGGCTCGGCGGTCGCGTTGCTGCTCGCCTTTGCGACCGGCGGGTTCGCTTATACCCGCGTCCGCCCCGATTTCCGCGCGCGCAGCAAGATCGAACGCGTCGTGATGGCGTGCCTGCTCGCTGCCTCGCTGATCGCGATCGTCACGACGATGGGGATCGTCGCGTCGCTGCTGTTCGAATCGTGGCGCTTTTTCAGCGTCGTGCCGATCACCGACTTCCTGTTCGGGACGCATTGGAGCCCGCAAGTCATCGACCCGGCAGACCCGGGCAAGACACTCGGCGCAGTGCCGTTGTTCTGGGGCACCTTCTTCATCGGCGCGGTGATCGCGATGCTCGTCGCGATCCCGTTTGGGCTGATGAGCGCGGTGTACCTCACGCAATATGCGACGCCGCGCGCGCGGCGCTGGATGAAGCCGATCCTCGAGGTGCTCGCGGGCGTGCCGACCGTGGTCTACGGCTATTTCGCCGCGCTGACGGTGGCGCCGGCGGTGCGCGATGTCGCGGTGTCGCTCGGCATTACCTGGGCGAGCTCGGAAAGCGCGCTCGCCGCGGGGCTGGTGATGGGGGTGATGATCATCCCGTTCGTGTCCTCGATGGCAGACGATTCGCTGGCGGCGGTGCCGGGCGCGATGCGCGACGGGAGCCTGGCGATGGGCGCGACCTCGTCCGAGACGATCAGCCGCGTATTGCTTCCCGCGGCGCTTCCCGGTGTCGTCGGTGGCGTCTTGCTCGCGGTCAGCCGCGCGATCGGGGAGACGATGATCGTGGTGATGGCGGCGAGCGGCGTCGCGACGCTCACGCTCAACCCGTTCGCCAGCGCGACCACCGTGACCAAGCAGATCGTCGACCTGCTCACCGGCGAAGCCGAGTTCGACAGCCCGAAGACGCTCGCCGCCTTCGCGCTCGGGCTCACGCTGTTCGTCATCACCCTGCTCCTCAACATCGTCGCGCTGACGGTCGTGAAACGGTATCGCGAAGCTTATGAGTGACGCCCCAATCCTCAGCGGGCTCGTCCCCGGTGTCGCGACCACCGCGACCGGCCCGGCCGAGCGCGCGCCGACCGACTGGCGGACGCAGTCGATGCAGCGCCGCATCCGCAAGCGTTATGCCGCCGAGCGACGCTTCCGCTGGCTCGGGCTCGGCGCGGTCGTGCTTTCCGCCGGCTTCCTCGCGGTGCTGCTTGTGACGATGGTGTATAACGGCGCCAGCGGATTCCTGCAGACGCAGATCGCGCTGCCGGTCGATTTCGCGCATTCGGGGCTGTTGCTGACGCCGGCCGACCTGCGCGGACCCGGCGCCGATCTCGCGCTGTCGACCGCCAATATCGAAGGCTTGACCGATTCGTCGGCCAAGGCCGCGTTCGGGACCGACGGCGATCGCTGGGTGTCCGACGGCGGCTGGCTGCGCGTGCGCCAAGCGTTGAAGCGCGACCCCGCTCTTCTCGGCGCGCGCGCGACGATCTGGGTGCCCGCCGCCGATGCGATCGACGTCGCCGCCAAGCGCCAGGGCGATCCGGCCTCCGAGGCGATCGTCGCGAAGCTCAAGGCGCGGCATGCGATCTCGACCGGCTTCAACCTCCCCTTCCTCACCGCATCGGACTCGAACGATCCGACGCGCGCGGGGATCTGGGGCGCGTTCAAGGGCTCGCTGTTCACGATGCTGGTCACGCTGCTGATCGCCTTCCCGGTCGGGGTGCTGTCGGCGCTCTATCTCGAGGAATATGCGCCGCGGAACCGCTGGACCGATCTGATCGAGGTCTCGATCAACAATCTCGCCGCGGTGCCCTCGATCATTTTCGGCTTGCTCGGGCTGGCCGTGTTCCTCGGCACCTTCGGCCTGCCGCGCTCGGCGTCGATCGTCGGTGGTCTAACGCTCGCGCTGATGACGATGCCGGTGATCGTGATCTCGGGCCGCAATGCGATCAAGGGCGTCCCGCCGTCGATCCGCGATGCCGCGCTCGGCGTCGGGGCGAGCCCGATCCAGGTCGTCTTCCACCACGTCCTGCCGCTCGCGCTACCCGGCATCCTCACCGGCACGATCATCGGCATGGCGCGCGCGCTCGGCGAGACTGCGCCGCTGCTGATGATCGGGATGCGCGCGTTCATCGCCTCGCCGCCCGCGCGGCTGACCGATCCGGCGACCGTGCTGCCGGTGCAGATCTTCCTATGGTCCGATCAGATCGATCGCGGCTTTGTCGAAAAGACCAGCGCGGCGATCATCGTCCTGCTCGTCTTCCTGCTCGCGATGAACGGCTTCGCGATCTACCTCCGTAACAAATTCGAGACCCGCTGGTGAGCATTCCCAACCAACACAAGATTTCGGCGCAGCATGTGAACGTCTGGTACGGCGCCAAGAAAGCGATCGACGACGTGTCGCTCGATTTCGGTTCGGACCACGTCACCTCGCTGATCGGCCCGTCGGGCTGCGGCAAATCGACCTTCCTGCGCACGCTCAACCGCATGAACGACACAATTCCTGCGGCCAAGGTCGAGGGCGACATCACGCTCGACGGTGAGGACATCTACGCCCCCGAAATGGACGTCGTGCAGCTCCGCGCGCGCGTCGGCATGGTGTTCCAGAAGCCCAACCCCTTCCCCAAGTCGATCTTCGAGAACGTCGCCTACGGCCCGCGCATCCACGGCCTTGCCGGCAACAAGACCCAGCTCGGCGAGATCGTCGAACGCTCGTTGCGCCGCGCCGGGCTGTGGGACGAGGTCAAGGACCGCCTCACCGACAGCGGCACCGCGCTGTCGGGCGGCCAGCAGCAACGGCTGTGCATCGCGCGCGCGATCGCGGTCGACCCCGAGGTGATCCTGATGGACGAGCCGTGCTCGGCGCTCGACCCGATCGCGACCGCCAAGATCGAGGAGCTGATTCACGAGTTGAAGGGCCGCTACGCGATCGTGATCGTCACGCACAACATGCAGCAGGCCGCGCGCGTGTCGCAGCGCACCGCCTTCTTCCACCTGGGCACGCTGATCGAATATGGCGCGACCTCGGACATCTTCACCAATCCTCGGCAGGAACGCACCAAGGATTACATCACCGGCCGCTACGGGTGAACAGGACATGCCATTGAACGACCATACAGTTAAGGCGTTCGACGCCGATATCGGCCAGCTGCGCGGCCTCATCGCGCAGATGGGCGGAATGGCCGAACACGCGATTGCCGGCGCGATGGAAGCGCTGCGCCGCCACGACCTCGAAGGCGCGCAGCTCATCATCGCGGGCGACAAGAAGCTCGACGCGCTCGAGCTCGAGGTCGAGCAGCTCGCAGTCCGCATCATCGCGCTGCGCGCGCCGCTCGCCGACGATCTGCGCGAAGTCGTCGCCGCGCTGAAGATCGCCGGGGTGATCGAACGGATTGGCGACTATGCCAAGAACATCGCCAAGCGCGTCCCCTCGATCGACAGCCATGGCGAGATCGAACCGCTCTCGGTGCTCCCCGCCATGTCGGCGCTCGCGGTGCGGATGGTGCACGACGCGCTCGACGCCTTCGCCGCGCGCGACGCCGATGCCGCGGTCGAAGTGTGCCAGCGCGACCGCGAGGTCGACGATTTCTACAACAGCCTGTTCCGCGTGCTCGTAACCCACATGATGGAGAACCCGCGGACGATCGGCCAGGTCACGCAATTGCTCTTCATCGCCAAGAATCTCGAACGCGTGGGCGACCACGCAACGAACATCGCCGAGATGATCTACTATGCCGCAACCGGTACGCACATGGTCGAACGTGACCGCGGCACCCTTCTCAGCCTGACGGAGTAAACGATATGGCCCGCGCGAAAATGCTGCTGGTTGAAGACGACGCCGCGCTCGCCGAGCTGCTGATCTGGCACTTCAAGCGCGAGGATTTCGAGATCGCGCAGACGCCCGACGGCGAGGAGGCGCTGCTGCTGGCCAAGGAGAATACCCCCGACATCGTGCTGCTCGATTGGATGGTCGAGGGCCTGTCGGGGATCGAAGTGTGCCGCCGCCTGCGCCGCATGCCCGAGACCGCCAACGTCCCGATCATCATGCTGACCGCGCGCGGCGAGGAAGAGGATCGTGTCCGCGGGCTCGAGACCGGCGCCGACGATTATGTCACCAAGCCGTTCTCGCCACGTGAGCTCGTCGCGCGCGTCGGCGCGGTGCTGCGGCGGGTGCGCCCGGCGTTGGCGGGCGAGCAGCTGACCTATTCGGACATCGAGATGGATACCGTCGGCCACAAGGTGCGGCGTTCGGGCGAGGTCATCCCGCTCGGGCCGACCGAGTTCCGCCTGCTGAAACACTTCCTCGAACATCCCGGCTGGGTGTTCTCGCGCGAGCGACTGCTCGATGCGGTATGGGGCCATGACAGCGACATCGAGAGCCGCACGGTCGACGTGCACATCCGGCGGCTGCGCAAGGCGATCAACTGCGGCGACCGCCCCGATATCATCCGCACGGTGCGTTCGGCGGGCTATGCACTCGATTCGGGTGCGTAAAGAATATTGGGACCCATGCGGCACAATACGCGTTTGACCCGACGAGCAGCACACAATGCTGCCCGTTCGCAGGAGACTGTTTATGAAAATCATGATGTTTGCGGCGCTCGCCGCTGCCGTCGCAATGCCCGCGCTGGCGCAGACCACGCCAGCACCGGCGACCCCCGACGCGATGAGCCAGCCGGCCCCGGCGCAAACCATGCCCGCGCAGCCCGCCCCGGCAGCAGACCCCGCAATGGCACAGCCCGCCGCCCCCGCCGCTGATCCGGCAATGGCGCAGCCGGCCACGACGCCTGCCGCCAATGCATCGATGGCGACGCCGTCGGCACCGATGGCAGCGACCGGCGACTACCCGCCCTGCTCGCGCACGCTGAAGGATGGCTGCACCGAGCGGTCGAACGCTGCCGGCGCGCGGATGCACTCGGGCAAGCGCATGCACAAGCGCTGAGGTAGCGCCGGATTTTTCCGGCCGCAGCCTTCAAGACTTGCCGTTACGGCCGGCGTGCAGAAGCCCTGCACGCCGGCTTTTTCGTATCGGGAGTATGCCGATCGCGGCTTGCACGCCGCGCGCAATTGCCTAGGACGCGCCTCAAACCACCTAGAGGAGTCCATCCATGTCCATCCGTTTCGATGATAAGGTCGCCATCGTCACCGGCGCCGGCGGCGGTCTCGGTCGCGCCTATGCGCTCGAACTCGCCAAGCGCGGCGCGAAGGTCGTGGTCAACGATCTCGGCGGCTCGCGCGATGGCACCGGCCATAGCGACGCGGCGCTGAAGGTCGTCGAGGAAATCAAGGCGGCCGGCGGCGAGGCGATCTCGAACGGCGGCAGCGTCACCGAATATGAGCAGATGGTCGAGATGGTCGCCAAGGCCAAGGAGACTTGGGGCGGCGTTCATATCCTCATCAACAACGCCGGCGTGCTGCGCGACAAGAGCTTCGCCAAGATGGAGCCGGCCGATTTCAAGTTCGTGATCGACGTCCACCTCAACGGCTCGGCCAACGTCACCAAGGCGGTGTGGGAAACGATGCGCGCGCAGAATTACGGCCGCATCCTGATGACCGCATCGTCGACCGGCCTCTACGGCAATTTCGGCCAGGCGAATTACGGCGCGGCCAAGCTCGGCCTTGCCGGGCTCACCAAGACGCTCGCGATCGAGGGCGCCAAGAACAACATCAAGGTCAACACGATCGCGCCGACCGCGGGCACGCGGATGACCGAGGACCTCTTCCCGGCCGAGGCGTTTGCCGCCTTCGCCCCCGAGAAGGTCGCGCCGGCCGCGCTCTATCTCGTGTCGGAGGAATCGCCGACCAACATGATCATCGGCGCGGGCGCCGGGGTGTTCCAGGCAGCCTATGTCACGCTGACGCAGGGCAAGCTGCTGAGCGGCGACGATCTGTCGCCCGAGGGCATCGCCGCGCACTGGGCCGAGATCACCGACCGTGCTGGCGAGATGACCCCGCAGAACGGTGCCGAACAGTCGATGAGCATCCTCAAGAAGCTCCAGGGCGGCTAACCTCGCGCGTCGCCCCGGCCTGTGTCGGGGCGACGATAGTTGCTGTGTTGCTACACTGATACACGCGTGATACGCTCCCCATCGACAGGGAGACGATCATGTACAGCGAAAGCGATATCGACGGGGCGGTGACGGCAGGCGCGATTTCGCGCGAGGCGGCGGCCGCGCTGCGCAATCATATCGCCGCGCGCAACGCAGCCCCCGCGGTCGATGAAGAGAGCTTTCGGCTGCTGTCGGGCTTCAACGATATTTTCGTCTCGATCGCGATCGTGCTGGTGCTCCTCGCGGTCGGCTGGATCGGCGAATCGATCACCCCCCCGCTTGCCGGCGCGCTGGTCGCGGTCGCGGCCTGGGGGCTCGCCGAATATTTCACGCGCATTCGGCGGATGGCGCTGCCGAGCATCCTGCTGCTGCTCGCCTTTGTCGGCGGCGTCGGCGCGACGCCGGTCGGCGTGCTCGTCGCGCTGCACGCCGATTCGAGCGACCAGGCCGGCGCGGCGATCGGCGCTGGCATTGGCCTGCTGATGGCGGGCGCCGCGTGGCTGCACTGGCGTCGCTTCATGGTGCCGATCACCGTCGCCGCCGGCGCATCGGCCTTGGTCGGCGTCGTCGTCGCGCTGGTGATCGCCGCGATCCCGTTGGTGAAGGAAGCGGTCTATCCACTCGTCTTCATTTGCGGGCTCGGCATGTTCGCGCTCGCAATTACGTGGGATCTGTCGGACCGCGAGCGGCGCACGCGGCGTGCCGACGTCGCCTTCTGGCTCCACCTCGCCGCAGCACCGATGATCGCCCATCCCGTCTTTCACATGCTCGGCGTGTTCGGCGGGGCAATCGCGATCGGCACCGCGCTGATCGTGCTCGCGCTTTACCTCGCCTTCGCCTTCGTCGCGCTCGCGGTCGACCGGCGCGCGCTGCTCGTCTCGAGCCTCGCCTATGTCCTCTATGCGCTGTACGCGCTGTTCCAGACGGCGGGCGCGGTCGAACTGGCGTGGGCGTTCACCGCACTGGCGATCGGCTCGGCCTTGCTGACGCTCTCCGCCTTCTGGCCCGCGATGCGGCGGATCGTGGTCGGCCTGCTCGGCGGTCTTGGCGAGCGCCTGCCCCCGGTCGCGACGCTGGTCGCCGCCTAGCGGCCGACTCGCCCGGCGGCGTGCGTCGTGTGCCTTGTTGCAAACCGGAATCTCGCGTATTCCTTTGAACGCAGGCGGATATTTGCGCCGTTTGCGCCGTTCAACGCAACGAAAGAGGCACCGGGTGACCTCGATTCTGATCGTCGACCGCCATTCCAGCGTGCGCACTTCGCTCCAAGCGGCGTTCGAGCGCGACGGCGGCGCCTGCGCGACGCTCGATCCATCCGTGGCGCACGACGCCGTATCGATCGCCGCACTCGACCGTGACGGAGTCCTGGTTCGAATCGATGACGATGCGCTGCCGCGCGGGTGGGAGGTGGCGCGCCAGGCCCGCGCTGCCAACCCGGCGGTCGCGATCGGCTATCTGTCGACGCGGGGGACCAGCGACTGGGCAGCCTCAGGTGTCCCACACAGCGTTATCTTCGCGCCGACGTCCGATCCGATCGAGATCACGGCGGCCTTCCTCGCTTTGTGCCGCCCGGCAAGCATCCAGAAAGCGATGGGCGAGCCGCATGGCGAACGTCCGTCAGGCACAGCGCGCGCGCGGCTCGGCCCGCTGGGAAACGACCTGATTCACGGATCACGCCGCAATGCGATGGGGATGATGGCGACGACGATCGCCAACGAACTCACCCAGCCGCTGACGACGATCGGCAATTACCTGGCCGTCGCGCGTGCCGTCGTCGAAAGCCGGGGGGATTCCGCGCTGGTGCTCGAGTCGCTGCAGGCAGCGATCGAGGCAAGCCGCACGGCGGGCCACATCATCCGCACCCTGCAATCGCTGACGACCCGCCCCGAAGCACGGCTGGAACAGGTCGCGCTCACCGACACGCTGCGCGACGCCGCCGATATCGTCACGCTGGGGCGACCCGACGCGCGGATCACGCTCGACCTTCCGCACTCGCTTATCGTGCTCGGCGATCGGATCCTGCTCCAGCAGACGCTGCTCAACCTTTTGCAGAATGCCGTCGAGGCCGCCGCCGGCACGCCGGTCGACATCCTCGTCACCGCGTCCGACAAGGGGCAAGTCGTCGAGGTCTGCGTGGCGGATTCGGGTCCCGGGGTCGACCGGATGCTGCTCCCCAATGTCTTCGAGCCGTTCGTCACGACCAAGGCCGACAGTCTGGGAATCGGCCTGTCGATCTGCAAGGCGATTATCGAAGCGCAAGGCGGGGTGATCACGCTGCGCAACCGCGCCACCTGCGGCGCGATCGCGTGCTTTACCGTGCCGGGTATCGCCTAAGCGCTCAGTCGACCACCTTCATCAGGCGCCGCTCGACCGGGGCAAGGACCGGGCCGAGTTCGGGGCCGCGCTTGAGGACCATGCCATGTTCGCCGATCAGCGCCCACATCCCCTGCTTGTGGCGCAACGCGGGACGCTTCTCGATCCGGAATTCGGGGCGTTCGGCGGCGCGGCGGAAAGCGGCGAAGACCGCGGCTTCATAGCCGAGATCGATCGCGTAATCACGCCACAGGCCGGCTGCGACCATCCGCCCATAGAGATCGAGGATGCGGTTGAGTTCAAGCCGTTCGAAGCCGATCTGCAGCGGCGTACCGCGTGGCGCCGGAAAGGGTGTTATCGTCCCCATCAAGCCCGATCGCGCAGGTCGTGATTTTCCACCAGCAAGGCGTCGAGCCGCTTGCGCATCGTCTCGAGCTCGCAGCGCAGCAACTCAACCTTCTGTGTGGCAGGATCGAACATCTCGCTGCACGGCGTGCCGTATGCGAGGAACTCGACGGGCTTCTGCCCGCCTTCGACCATCGTCGCGCGCGCCGGGATGCCGACCATGACCGCGCCCTCGACCACGTCACGCGTCACGACGGCGTTCGCGCCAACGCGCGAGCCCTTGTTGAGCGTGATCGGGCCGAGTACCTGAGCGCCAGACCCGATGATGACATTGTCGCACAAGGTCGGGTGGCGCTTGCCGGCAATGCCATTGTCCGGGCTCGTGCCGCCGAGCGTGACGCATTGATAGATCGTGACGTTGTCGCCGATCTCGGCCGTCTCGCCGATCACGACAAAGCCATGATCGATGAAGAAATTGCGGCCGATCGTCGCACCGGGGTGGATGTCGATCGCGGTCATCAAGCGCGAGAAATGGTTCACCGCGCGCGCGAGAAAGAACAGACGCGCCTTGAACAGGCGGTGCGCGATACGGTGATAACCAAGCGCCCACACGCCAGGATAGGTCAGAATCTCGAGCCGCGAACGCGGGGCGGGATCACGAGCCTTGATCGAATCGAGATAGGCGATCAATCGTCCCATCATTGCGGTTTCCCCTTCATCTGCGCGATATCTAGTCCTTCGGTCGGTCGAATTAAAGGCGCGTCCGGTCGCTAACTTTATCGAACAAAACCCCATCTTTCTTGTGGGATTTCAAAAAAGGCGCGATCTGCTTAGCATGCCAGAGGTTTCGACCATCGATTTCCCCGCGATTTTCGCGGCGATGCTGCCCTTCATCCTGATCGGCTTTGCCGCGCAGGTTGTCGATGGTGCGCTCGGCATGGCGTTCGGGGTGATCAACAATACGCTGCTCGTCGTGCTGCTCGGGATGCCACCGGCGCTCGCTTCGGCAAGCGTCCACGCGGTCGAGACCTTCACCACTGCCGCCTCGGGTGTGAGCCATATCGTGCATCGCAACGTCGACTGGCGGCTGTTCCGGCGGCTGGTGATCCCGGGGATGATCGGTGGTGCGCTGGGTGCCTATGTGCTGAGCAACATCGACGGCGCGGTCGCTAGGCCGTTCGTAATG
The DNA here is from genome assembly GCF_004354345.1 of Sphingomonas sp. AAP5. Classification (NCBI taxonomy): domain Bacteria; kingdom Pseudomonadati; phylum Pseudomonadota; class Alphaproteobacteria; order Sphingomonadales; family Sphingomonadaceae; genus Sphingomonas; species Sphingomonas sp. AAP5. Next base: position 1,777,068 of record NZ_CP037913.1, read on the forward strand.
GCGTATCTTTCGCTGATGGGGCTCTATTTGCTCTACCGTGCCTATCGCGGACCGGTGACGCCCAGGCAGCCCAAGATCATCGAGCCGCTCGGTCTCGTCGGTGGCTTCCTCGATGCCGCGGGCGGCGGCGGCTGGGGCCCGGTGGTGACGTCGAACCTGCTCGTCCAGGGCGCTGCGCCGCGCACCACGATCGGCACGGTCAATACGTCCGAATTCTTCCTCACCGCGACGATCTCGGCCACGTTCATCGCGACGCTCGGGCTCAAGGCGTTCACCTTGCAGACGCTCGGGATCCTGATCGGCGGGCTGATCGCCGCGCCGATCGGCGCGGTCGTCGCCAAGCGCGTCCCGGCGCGCAAGCTGATGGCGATGGTCGGGATCCTGCTGACGGTGACGAGCGCCTATTCGATATGGTCGGCGCTCGCCACCTGAACGTCAGTTGATCGCCGAATGCACCGTGGCAACGGCCTTCATCACCGCGCCGATCCGCACCGCGGTCTGGATCGCCTCAGCGGTGGCACCGGCCTTCTTGAGGATCTGCTCATGGCTGTCGATGCACATGCCGCAGCCGTTGATGGCCGAGACCGCCAGGCTGAACAGCTCAAAATCGACCTTTTCGATTCCCGGCTGGCCGATCACGTTCATGCGCAGCTTGGCGGGCATCGTCTGATACTCGGCGTTCCCGGCGAGATGCGTGAAGCGGTAATAGACGTTGTTCATCGCCATCACCGCAGCGGCGGCGCGCGCGGCGTTGGCAGCCTCGGGCGAGAGCTTGGAGGCGACTTCGGCCTCGGTCACGTCGACCAGCGGTTTATAGCCGGTGGCGTGCGCGCAGCACAGGAACAGGCCGAACTTCTGCTGGTCGGGCAGATGCGCCTCGTTGAGCAGCGAGCCGACGTTGAGGCGGATGTCCTTGGCGAAATCCGGGAGCGTCCCGGCGAAATCCTTGAGCGACATTGATGTTTCCCTATCCACAAACACGTCACCCCAGCGCAGGCTGGGGTCTCTCGAGGGCGAGCGTCACGCCCGCCCCATAAAGACCCCAGCCTACGCTGGGGTGACGATGATGGCGGGCACGACCGTCAGGCCGCGCCCGCGCGTCCAATTTTACGCGGCGATCTGGAGGACGTCGTCGCCCTTGTTCCAGTTGCACGGGCACAGCTCGTCGGTCTGCAGCGCGTCGAGCACGCGCAGCGTCTCGGCGGGGTTGCGGCCGACGTTGAGGCCGTTGACCTGGACTGCCTGGATCACGTTGTCGGGATCGATGATGAAGGTCGCACGGAACGCGACATGCTCGTCCTTGTCGAGAATGCCGAGCTGCGCGGCGAGCACGCCACCGTTATCGGCCAGCCACGGGAAGTCGGCAGCCGCCAGATCGGGATCCGACTTGCGCCAGGCGAGGTGGACGTGCGCGGTGTCGGTCGATGCGCCGATCAGCACGGCGTCGCGATCCTCGAAGTCACCCTTGAGGCCGGCATAGCCGACGATCTCGGTCGGGCAGACGAAGGTGAAATCCTTCGGCCAGTAGAACAGCACCTTCCACTTGCCCGGGAACGCGTCCTGGCTGAGCGTCTCACCGGCGGGGAGCGCAGATACGCCCTGCTGGACGGGAACGGTAAAGTCGGGGAGCTTGTCGCCGATGGTCAACATGTTGTGGGCCTCCTGGAAAAATTGGGGCCTCGTCGGACATCCTCATGCGCGGCGCTGAACGCCGTCTCGTTGCAGGGCCCATATAGGGACTGTTCTTATCGATCCAATGGGTTATTTGTCGCCGTGTGATCGATTGGAGCGATAAATGGCGACGTACCTGCCGACCTTGAAGCAATTGCAGTATCTCGCGGCGCTACAGGACCACGGCCATTTCGGCCGCGCGGCCGAGGCGTGTTTCGTGACGCAATCGACACTATCGGCGGGAATCCGCGAGCTCGAGACGCTGATCGGCGTGACGCTGGTCGAGCGTACGCGGCGCGTCGTGCGCTTCACCCCGCTCGGCGACCGGATCGCCGACAAGGCGCGGCGCGTGCTGCGCGAGGCGGAGGAACTGGGCGACATGGCGCGCGCCGCCGGGCGCCCGCTGTCGGGCGAGATGCGGATGAGCGTCATCCCGACGATCGCGCCGTTCATGCTGCCGCGCATCCTGCCGCGGCTGCGGCGCGATTATCCCGACCTCAAGCTGTTCCTGCGCGAGGAGCCGAGCGGGCCGGCGTGCGAGGGGCTCCATCACGGGCGCGCCGATTGCGTGCTGCTCGCTTTGCCCTTCGCGTGCGGCGAAGTCTCATCACAGACTCTGTTCGAAGATCGGTTGTTCGTCGCGGGCCAGCCGGGCGAAATGGGCAATATCGACCGGGCGATGCCGCCCTCCGAGATCGACGAGACTCGGCTGCTCCTGCTCGAGGACGGGCATTGCCTCAAGGACCATGCGCTGTCGGCGTGCGCGCGTCCCGAGTTGCGCGCCGAGGCGACGATGCTCGGGACGTCGCTCCACACGATCGTGCAGATGATCGACAACGGCCTTGGGCTCACCATGCTGCCCGAAATGGCGCTCAAGGCGGGCATTCTTGATCATACCAGCCTGGTCGCGCGCCCGCTCGACGCGGCCAATCCGTCGCGCAAGATCGCGCTCGTCTGGCGACGCGGATCTCCGCGCGAAAAGGACTTCAAGCTGCTTGCCACTGCACTCGCCGAAGCGGTGTGACGAAACCATTTCGGCTCTGAACCGTATTTGTGACACGCCGTTCATCGAGCGCGCGTCCCAATCGAGTGGAGAATCGCGATGACCTTCAAGACCAACCTGTATCTCTCGGCGATGGCCGGTGCCATGATCATCGGTGCCGCAGCGACCGCGCAAACCGCGCCCGCCCCCGCCGCTGGCGCGACCCCGATGGCCGGCGCGCCGATGGCGGCAGCCCCCGCAGCCGGCGCCAACCCGACCGTCGGCGGCGCCGTGATGGACGCGACCAAGCCGATTGCCGTCAACGCCTCGGCCGCACCGAACCTCAGCACGCTCGTGACTGCCGTGAAGGCCGCTGGTCTCGCCACCACGCTTGCGGGCCCAGGTCCGTTCACCGTGTTCGCGCCGACCAACGACGCCTTCACGCGTCTCGCCCCCGGCACGGTCGACACGCTGATGAAGCCGGAAAACAAGGCGACGCTCGCCAAGGTGCTGACGTACCATGTCGTGCCGGGCACGCTGACGCTGGCTGATCTTCAGGCGAAGGTGACCGCGGGCGGCGGCAAGGCCTCGCTCGTCACGGTCGAGGGCGATCCCCTCGTCGTCGAAACGGTCGGCAGCGCGGTGCAGCTGACCGACGTCAACGGCAACAAGAGCTATATCGAGACCGCCGACGTCAAGCAGTCGAACGGCGTCGTTCACGTCGTCAACGGCGTTGTGCTTCCCAAGCTCAACTAACGCTCTCGCGGGCGGTACTCCGGTGCCGCCCGCGTTTGCTTCAATCCATGTATTTCAGCCCGGCGCGGAGATAATCCCAGCCGGTGATGGCGGTCAGCGCGGCGGCCACCCACAGCAGGGCCAGCCCGATCTGCCCAACGACCGGATAGGCCGGCACCGCGCCTCCGAGGATCAATCCGCCGAGCGCGACGAGCTGGATCGTCGTCTTCCACTTCGCAAGTTTCGACACCGGGACCGAGACTTGCAATTGCGCGAGGAACTCGCGCAATCCCGACACTGCAATCTCGCGCAGCAGGATGACGAGCGCCGCGATTTGGTGCACGCCCTGGATCATCGCGGGATTGCCGTCGCGTGTACCCACCAGCAACAGGATCACCGCCGCGACCATGATCTTGTCGGCGATCGGATCGAGGAAAACGCCGAGCTTCGATACCGTCCCCTGCGCGCGCGCGAGATAGCCGTCGAAATAATCGGTGATGCCCATCAGGCAGTACAAAGCGAACCCGGCGGCATAGCCATCCGACCAGCCCGGCCACCACAGGAACCAGGCGAGCAAGGGCACCGCGACGATCCGCGACAGGGTGAGCAGGTTGGGCAAGGTGAGCACGCGTTACGCTCTAACCGTCCGATCGGCTTGGTGAAACCCCATCCGAACCGCGCGCAATCGAGAAGCAGGTTGCTGGCGGCATACCGCCTAGTCTATGGGCAGCCCTTATTCTGCCATTTCGAGGCCGTGAACACACCATGCTCAACGCGCTCGGCTTGCTGAAAGAGCGCCGATTTCTGCCATTGTTCGTCACTCAGTTCCTGGGCGCGTTCAACGACAATCTGTTCAAGACCGTGATGGTGCAATTCGCGATCTACAAGATTTTTGCAGACCCCAAGCTCGAACAGAATTTCACCGCGTTCGCGACCGCGATCGGGATCCTGCCCTTCTTCCTGCTCTCGGCGCTGGCCGGGCAGCTCGCGGATACGCACGACAAGGCCAAGATCATCCGGATCGTCAAGCTGGCCGAGATCGGGATCATGATCGTCGGCGCGGCGGGTCTGATGATCGCGTGGGGCGGCTATACCGTCCCCGGCCTGATCCTGATGCTTGCCGCCGTGCTGTTTCTCGGCGTGCACTCGGCGTTCTTCGGCCCGATCAAATATGCGATCCTGCCGCAGCATCTGCACGAGGACGAAGTGCTCGGCGGGACCGGGCTGGTCGAATCGGCGACGTATATCGCGATCCTGATCGGCACCGTGCTGGGCGGGTTCATGGCGGTGCAGCATGCCGCGATCGTGGTGCTGGTCGTCGCGGTCATCGGCTGGGTCGTCTCGCTCCAGGTTCCGCCCGCCTTGCGCGAAGGCAAGGAGCTGGTGGTCAGCTACAATCCCTTCACCTCATCGTGGCGGCTCATTTCGGGCACGATGCACATCCGCCGGCTGTTCCTTGCAATCTGCGCGATCAGCTTCTTCTGGACGATGGGCGCGGTGCTGATCATCGTCTTCAATCCGCTCGCCAAGAACGTGCTGACCGCCGACAAGCATGTCCTCACGCTCATGATCGCGCTGTTCTCGATCGGCGTGGCGATCGGCTCGGTGCTGATCAATGCGCTGCTGAAAGGGCACACTTCGGCGAAATATGGCCCGGCCTCGGTGCTCGCGATGGGCGGCTTCATCGTCGCCTTCTCGTTTCTGTGCCGCTCTTGGCCCGCGGCACCCGCCGGCACGCTGTACGACGTGATGACCTTCATCGAGACGCCGCGCGCCGCGCTCGTCATCGCCTCGCTGATCGGCATCGCGGTGACCGGCGGGATGTTCGTCGTGCCGCTCTACGCCTTCCTTACGACGACCGTCGCGAAGGACGAGACCGCGCGGACCGTGGCGGCGAACAATGTCGTCAATGCCGGCGCGATGACGATCGGCGCGATCGGCGTGCAGGGGCTCGCGATCGCGGGTGTCTCGCCTGAGAACACCTTGCTCGTCGTGGCGGCAATGTGCCCGATCTCGGCGTGGCTCGCCTATAAGCTCCACCTCGCCTGCGACTGAGCGGCGCGCGGCGCCTTCAGAAGATGAAGGTGTAGAAGCAGATGAAGAACGCCCCGAAGCTCAACGCGAACAACCGCACGTCGCTGTCATCGCGATCGCGCGCGCGCGCGATCCGCGATTCGACGAAAGCCTGGCGGAACGGGTGACGTGCGCTTGGCGCCTTGAGCGAAATCGTATCCTGCATGACGCTAGTTAACGCGCCGTTTACGATTTTGACGCACGATTCTTATGGTTAGCAATGTCTAAATCCGGGACGGCCCCCTACCCGCCCGCGCCGCGCCCGCCGGGTCAGCGCGCTTCGTAAAGCTCGAGCGGCAAGCCGTCGGGGTCGCTGAAAAAGGTGAAGCGCTGATCGGTATAGGGATCGATCCGGATCGGCTCGACAGCAACTCCCGCAGCCTCGAGCCGAGCGACGACCGGGTCGAGCGCGGCGACGCTGAACGCCAGATGCCGCAGCCCGGTCGCCTCGGGATAGGACGGCCGCGGTGCCGGTGCGGGGAAGGAGAACAGCTCGATCTGCGCCGTCCCGATCCGCAGGTCCGCCTTCCACGATTGCCGCTCGGCGCGGTACACCTCGCGGATCAACTCGAGCCCGAGCAGCTCGACATAGAAGCGCCGCGAGCGATCATAATCGGTGCAGATCAGGGCGACATGGTGGAGCGAGTCGAGCATCCGCGTGGCTCTACGCGGGCGGATCCTCGGGGCCAAGCCGTCGCGTCGCAAGGTGCGCCTCGCGGCACCTGGCGTCGGATCCCGCCCCGAATGTCGTCGAAGCGGCTGGGCTCCGACGGTCGCTACGCTTCGCGCAGCATGTCGGCTTACCGCCCCCCGTTCGGCAGCACCGGGGTATCGGAAACCCTGCAGACTTCACAAGGATGAATGGTGGGCCCGGCAGGACTTGAACCCGCAACCTAGCCGTTATGAGCGGCCAGCTCTAACCAGTTGAGCTACAGGCCCCCCGCCCGCTCGTTAGCGCCCTGCCCCCGAAGCTGGCAAGCCCGCAGCGACAATCACATCCTCGAGCGACGCCGCCTGCACCCCGCGCCGCGCGAGATCCGTCAGCACCGCGTCCCACCACGCGTAAAATCGCGCCAGGTCAGCCGCATCGCGGACATAGGGGGTGTGGCCCGGTGCGAGCGACGGCGAGTGGAAGGCAAAGTTGAGCAAGCGAAGGCCCTCTCCCGTTGCCACCGCGATCGCCTCGAGCGCATCGCGCAGCGGCATGTCCTCGGGCGTCAGCGCGACCCGCGACAGCAACCCAGCCCGCGCGAACAGCCCGCGCCCCTTGGGAACCGACCCGAGCGCGCGATACAGCCGCGTGCCGCCCCGGCGCAGCAACCCGGTGTGGATCGTGGTCAAGGGCAGCTCGACCATCCGTGCGTCGGGGCCGGTGCGGAAGGCGGCGTTGCCGATCTCGGCGAAATCGGGGCCGCCATCGCCGCTATAGGCATAACCCGACCGCATCGAGCTATCGATGCGATAGCCGCGCTCGGCGAGCAGCCGCAGCGTGTTCGGCCCGATCCCGTAGCGCCCGGCGCGATAGGCGATCGGCCGCGTTCCCGTTCCCGCCGCGATCGCGTCGGTCAGCACATCGATCTTCGCCGCCTCGAGCTGCTCGGGCAGACTGCCGGCATAGCTGTTCGACGGCGTCAGCGCCTCGTCGAACGGGGGATTGACCCACGGGTGCAATTGCGTGCCGACCGCCGACACGCCGTCCTCGAGCACGCCAGCAAGCGTCGCGATCGCGTAGGCGTCGGTCGTGATCGGATAATCGACCATATAGGTCAGCGGCACGCCATGATCGGCAAAGCGGCGGTGCGCCGCGGGGAGCGCCGCGATCGCCGACACGCCGTGCGTATCGCGCGTCAGCGGGGCGTTCCAGTCGAACTCTTCCTCGGTATCGACGAGCACGATGAAGCGCGTGCCGAACGCCGACGGCCACGCCACGAGATCGCGCGGCTCGGGCGCGCGCGGGCGATACCCGGGGGGTGGCACGCTTGCAGCCACGGTCAGTTGCTGGAAACCTGCTCCATATCTGCAGGAAAGGCGACCGGAAGGCGCAAAGTCAAGCTCTTGTCGCCGAGCGTCAGGCTCCCGCGCAATTCGACGGCGAGATTGCGCGCGAGCCGCAGTGCAAACCCGGTCCCGAGCAAGGGTGCACCGCCGGACTGGTCGGCGCGATCGGCCTCGGATTCGGCGTCGATCGTCAGCAGCGTTTCCTCGGCATAGGCGGCGAGCGCCTTGGGCCGATCGAACACGATCACGACCGCACCATCATCGCGCCTCGCGACAACACCGATCCGGTCGCCAGCGCCGCCGGCTGCGACGAGCGTCGCGAGCAAGCGCGCGATCAGCCGCTCGACCGCGCGATCATCGCCGAGGATCGCCAGGGCGGGATCGTCGACCTGCAGCTCGAGCACGGTGCCGCGCAGCGTCGCGAGCGGCGCGAGATCATCGGCGATCCGCGTCAGCAGCGGTGCCAGCGGGACATCGGCGGCGCGCAGGTCGAGCGCGTGCGTCTCGATCCGCGCGGCCATGTCGATATCGTCGATCGCGGTGAGCAGGCCGCTCGTCTGGCTGCGGATCACACCGGCCTGTTCGCGATACGGCTGCGGGACTGGACCGAGCATCTGCGCTTCGATCATCTCGGCAAAGCCGGCGATGGCATTGGTCGGCGTACGCAATTCGTGCGCGAGCTGGCGCAGCGCGTCGGCGGCGGGGTTGCGCGCCTCGCGCGTCGGCTCGGCGGTTTCGTCGGCACGCGGGCGCCGCGCGCTGCCGCGATAGCCGGTGAAGCGGCCCGTCGTCCGGTCGAACACCGGGATCCCGGTGATCCGCCACGGACCTGCCGCATCGGACGTGCCATCGACCACCAATCGCGCGTCGCTGAAGCCGGCGCGGCGCCGGAAGGCGCCTGACGCGACGCCATCGACCTGCGATCCGATCGCCCCGTGATCGAGCGTCAACCCGATCAGCGGGGCGCGCGCGGCGCCTTCGACCCAACGCAGCACGCCCGCGGCGTCGGTTTCGAAGCGGAAGGTCTCGGCCTGGCGTGCCGCGGGGACGAACGGCTCGGGCTGGATTTCGAGCGGTGGCGGCGCGGGCGCCTCGGCGCGCTTGCGCTGATAGGCGTCGATCCGCGCGACGAGCTCGGCAATCGGGAAAGTGCCCGATTGCGGCTTGTCGGGCTTCGGATCGGCGCTCGGCGGTGCCATCGAACCGCTTTCGCTCGCCTGTTCGGCGCGGCGCCGCGCCTCGGCGACGAGCGGCATCGATGCGGCGACCGAAGCAATCGACAAGAAGGGCGAGACGGGTGCGATCGTCTCGGGAATGGCGAACGGCTCGGGTTCGGCTTCGAGTATCGGCTGGGCGATGGGCGCTACGATCTCCGCCGGCGCCGGGGTTTGGGCTGGCGCAGCGGCGTCTGCGACGGGCTCGGGCGCGCCGAGCACGAAATCGACGCTTCCGAAGCTTTGCAGCGCGCGCGTCACGCCGTCCGCCAAATCGCGGCGGTGGCGGAGCACCGAGCGCGCGGCCGGCGACAGCGTGGGAAGGATCGCTGCCCACTCATCGGTCGACAAATCGGCAGTGCGCAGCATCGGCGCGGCGATGGCGAGCTCGTCCTGGGCGAAGAAAGACACCAGGGCTGCGGGCGGCGTGGCAAAAGCCAGCGCGCGCGCGCTCGCCGCGCGGATTGGCGGCGGGACGTCGCGCCGGATCGACGCGAGCCGCGCGATGGCAACGTCGCTTGCCGCAACACGCCCGCGACCGATCAGATCGACCAGCTGCCGCCACGTCGATTGCGCACCGAACGGCGTCGACATGTCTGCCGAAAGAACCGTGTCGAGGCTGTCGTCGAAGCGCAAGTCGGATCGTTCCCTGTGGTCGCCCATCGCGCCGTAAGAATTTCTTAACCGGGGGGAGGACTCGGTGGAAGCCCAAGATTTCGAGGCGTCGCATTGTGGGACAATTGCGTTCACCGGCAATTATCTTATGCTGGGGGCAGAGCATGCGACGCGAAAGACGCGTCGCGGGGGAGCTGCACGTAATGAGCTTTGATTCGATCGACCGGCGTATACTGGAATTGCTCCAGGACGACGGACGGATGACCAATGTCGAACTGGCCGAGCGCGTCGGGCTGACGGCACCGCCGTGCCTGCGGCGTGTCCGCGCACTCGAGGAAGCCGGGGCGATCCGCGGCTATCACGCCGAAATCGATGCAGCAACGCTCGGGTTCCCGATCACGGTGTTCGCGATGGTATCGCTGCGCAGCCAAGCCGAGCACGATCTCGCCGCGTTTGAAGAGCATGTCGCGACGATCCCCGAGGTCCGCGAATGCCACATGCTCAATGGCGAGATCGACTTCATCCTGAAGATCGTCGCGAGCGATCTCAAGAGCTTCCAGGAAATCCTGATGACGCACCTGACGCCAGCGCCGAACGTGGCGAGCGTCAAGACATCGCTGACGATCCGCACTGCCAAGGCGCTGCCCGGGATCCCGATCCGATCGGCGTAGAGCGGACGGGAAGCGCGGCGATCGAACGAACGGATGGTCTTGCGCGCCGGTTCGGCCTAGGCGGCAGCGATGTCTGACACATCGCCCGCCCGGATCATGTCGCAGCGCGAGTTCGTCGCCTTTGTCGCGGCGTTGATGGCGGTCAATGCGCTGGGCGTCGATCTGATGCTCCCCGCGCTCGCCGATATCGGCCATCGCCTGGCGATCGCCACCGCGAATCAGCGGCAGTGGATCATCACGATCTACATGCTCGGCTTCGGCTCTGGCCAGCTCGTCTACGGGCCGCTCGCCGATCGCTACGGACGGCGGCCGATATTGCTGATCTCGCTTCTCGGGTTCGTCGGGGCGAGCGTGTTCGCGGGCGGGTCGCAGACCTTCGCGGCACTGCTCGGCGCGCGCTTCCTGCAAGGGCTGATGTCGGCCTCGACGCGCGTGCTCGCGGTGGCGATCGTGCGTGACCGCTTCTCGGGACGACAGATGGCGCGGACACTGTCGGTCGCGCAGATGATCTTCTTCCTCGTACCCATCCTGGCACCCAGCATCGGACAAGTGCTGCTCGCATTCGGACCGTGGCGCTTCATCTTCTACGCGCTCGCCGCGTTCGCCGCGTTCGTGCTGAGCTGGACCTTCTTCCGGCTGGGCGAATCGCTGTCGGTCGAGCGGCGCTCCCCGCTGTCGCTCGCGTCGCTCGGCCAGGCGTATCGGCTGACGCTGACCAACCGCTATTCGGCCGGTTATGCGGTGGCGGCGTCGATGACCTTCGGCGCGATCATCGCGTTCGTTTCGTCGGCGCAGCAAATCTTCGTCGAGGAATTCCATGCCGGCACGCGCTTCACGATCCTGTTCGCGATCTGCGCCTTCTCGATGGGGTGCGCCGCCTTCGCCAATAGCCGGCTGGTCGAACGGCTCGGGACGCGGCTGATCTCGCAATCCGCCTTGCTCGGCCTCATCGCGCTGTCGGTGCTGCATATCGGCGTGATCGCGGCGGGCTTCGAAACGCTGCTGACCTATATGGTCTTTCAGGCGCTGAGCATGACGTGCATCGGCCTGTGCGGTTCCAATTTCGGCGCGATGGCGATGGAGCCCGTCGGTCATATCGCCGGGACGGCGTCGTCGATCCAGGGCTTCATCACCAGCGTCGGCGCGGTCATCGTCGGGTCGCTGATCGGGCAATCGTACAACGGCACGACCTATCCGCTCGCGATCGGCTATCTCGCGATCGGGCTGGTCGTGCTGGCGATCGTCTATTGGGTCGAAGGCGGCCGGCTGTTCCACGCACACCACGCGCGCTGACGCCGCGGGAGGAAGCGGGCAGCAGGGATCGGGCGGCGCACCCACGCGTCAAGCCGAGCCGGTTGCGCTTGCGGTCGCCCGAAAAGAGCAGAGGATGGACCCGCGAACGGGCGGCCGTAGCGGGCAAGACCCCCATCCTAGGAGAGTGACGATGGACACGAGAGCCGGCAAGGAAGTCCATGACCTCATCGGTTTCGTCGGACTACGCGCGCATGCCACCGCGGTCGGCTTGCTCCAGCTCTCGGCCGAACTGGTCAAGGCCGGCGTCCTGCAGGAAGATGCGGTAACGCGGATCAAGGCGGCGATTGCCGACGAGCTCGAACTGTCGCGCCCGTCGACCGTATCGAAGGCCGAATTCGATCGCACGACACGTCGGCGGCTCGACCGGCTCTTCGCTGGCGACGAGAAGCTCGCGCCGGGTCCTGCAGCAGAGCCAGCGACCGAAACCGGCGCGCACGCAGCCGATCGTTCTTCCTGATCGAAGTTAATTCCCGAAGAAAGCTGCGCTTTTCGCGGGACCAAAATCGTGTCTCCGCCCGTTAGGACGCTCCTGACGCTGGGAGAGACTGACGCGATGCCGTGCCGATCATGAGCGAGACAAAGCGTGCGGCGGGTGCCGTAATCCCCGTGTCGGAACAGCCCCTTGCTGCTCGCTGACGCCAATCCGCCAGCGCCTGAAGCGCGCCAGACCGAGCGTGATGCCGCGATCGGGATCGTCGCGACCAAGCTCGCGCAAGCGGCCGCGACGCACGACATCCTCTACATCGCAACCGACGAACAACGCGCCGAGGCCGTGGCCGCAGCCCTTACCTGCGCCGCGCCCGATCTGCTGGTGGTGCACAGTCCGTCGAGCGACGCTCTGCCAGGCGACACCGCGCCCGCCTCCCCCACCAATGTCGGCCGCCGCATCGCCGCGTTGCGCCGGTTGCGCGTCGCGCTGACCGACCAGCAGCGCGTCGCCTTCGTCACCACCGCCGAGGCGGCTGCCGCGGCCTACCCCCCGCCCCCGGCGTTCGACGATGCCCCACCTACGCTGCGGGTCGGCGACCATGTCGACATGACGGCGCTTGCCGAAATGCTCGGCACGATCGGCTATGTCGCCGACGACCGGGTCGACGAGCCGGGCGAAATGGCGATGCGCGGACAAGTCGTCGACCTGTACCCCGCCGACGCGGTCGCCCCCGTACGCATCGAGATCGTCGACGGCGCGATCAGCGCGATCCGGCTCTATGATCCGATTTCGCAGCTCGGCACCGAGCCGATCGAGTCGATCCAGGTTGGCCGCGTGTCCGAACCAGCGCTTGGCGCCGACTGGGAGTCGCTGTTCGACCATGCGCCCGACGCCGTGATCGCGATCGACCCCGCGGGAACCGCGCGGCGCGATCGCTATGTCGGCCTTGCCACCAGCGCCGCCAAGGCGCGCGGTCTCGACACGCTGCCGATCGTCGATCGGAAGCGCTGGGACAAGGCGCTGAAAGGGCGCACGATCATCGCGGTCGCCGCCGCCGACGAACAGCCCGTCCCACGCTTCGTCGAGCGCAAGGCGGCGGGTCGCGCTTTCTCGCGCTTCGCCAAGGCGGCGCTGGCGCAGGGCGACCGGCTCGTCCTGCTCGGCGCGGCGCGCGACATCCGTTTCCTCGCGCCGCGCCTCGCCAAGGCGCAGGGCATCGCCTTTACCAAGATCAGCCATTGGGCCGAGGTCGCGACGCTCGAACCGGGCAGCGCGGCGATGCTCGACATGCCGATCGACCATGGCTGGCAAGCGCCCGGACTCAGCGTCGTCGCCGCAGCCGATCTGCTCGGCAGCCGCGTCCAGGCGACGCATGCGCCGTCGGATGCCGCGGCGGCGCTGCGCGGCGACATGGGCGACATCCGCATCGGCGATGTCGTGGTCCACGAGGATTTCGGGATCGGGCTCGTCGCAGGGATCGAGCCCGTCGGGGTCGATGCCGATGGCGGCGACGCGATCGTCCTCGAATATGCCAATGACGGCCGGCGGCTGGTGCCGGTCGCGGATGCCGACCGCATCTGGCGCTATGGCGCCGACCAGGACGCGGTCGCGCTCGACACGCTCGACGGGTCGAGCTGGGAGAAACGCCGCGGCGCGATCGACGCCGCGGTCGCCGAGAGTGCGCGCGGGCTGACCGCGCTCGCCGCCGAACGCGATCGCAAAACCGCCGCGGTGCTCGAGCCCGACGTCGACGCCTATGAGCGTTTCGCCGCCGAATTCGCCTTCACCGAAACCCCCGACCAGGCGCGCGCGATCGCCGCGACGCGGGTCGATCTGGCGGCGGGGAAGCCGATGGATCGGCTCGTCGTCGGCGATGTCGGCTATGGCAAGACCGAGGTCGCGCTCCGCGCCGCCGCGATCGCGGCACTGGCGGGCAAGCAAGTCGTCGTCGCCGCGCCGACGACGGTGCTGGTGCGACAGCATCTCGAACTGTTCGCCAAGCGCTTCGCCGCGACCGGGCTCGCGGTGGCGGGCCTGTCGCGGCTGTCGAGCCCGGCCGAGAAAAAGGCGGTCAAGGCCGGCCTCGCCGACGGATCGATCGCGATCGTGATCGGCACTGGTGCGGTGGCTGCGAAGGGCGTCGCCTATCGCGACCTTGGCCTCGTCGTGATCGACGAGGAACAGCGCTTCGGCGCGGCCGACAAGGCCAAGCTGCGCGGGCTTAACACCGATGGCCATGTGCTGACGCTGACCGCGACGCCGATCCCGCGCACCTTGCAGGCCGCGCTGATCGGGCTGCAACAGGTCTCGGTCATCGCCACGCCCCCCGCGCGGCGCCAGCCGATCCGCACCAGCGTCGGCAGCTTCGATCCCGTCACGGTCCGCACCGCGTTGCTGCGCGAACGCGAACGCGGCGGACAGAGCTTCGTCGTCGTCTCGCGGATCGAGGATATCGCGCCGATGGCCGAACGGCTCGCCGCGCTCGTTCCCGGCCTCACGATCCGGCAAGCGCACGGCAAGCTGCCCGCCGCCGAGATCGACACAGCAATGGTCAGCTTTGCGAACGGCGATGGTGACGTGCTGCTCGCGACCAACATCGTCGAGGCCGGGCTCGACGTACCGCGCGCCAACACGATGATCGTCTGGCGCGCCGACCGCTTCGGCCTGTCGCAGCTCCACCAGCTGCGCGGACGCGTCGGGCGCGGCGGGCGGCGCGGGCAGATCCTGCTGCTCACCGATCCCGAGAGCAAAGTCGCCGAATCCACACTCAAGCGGCTGCGGACGCTCGAGGCGCTCGACAAGCTTGGCGCCGGCTTCGCGATCAGCGCGCGCGATCTCGACATGCGCGGGGCGGGCGATTTGCTCGGCGATGCGCAGGCCGGGCACATGAAGCTGATCGGCGTCGATCTGTACCATTACCTGCTCGAATCGGCGCTGCGCACCGCGCGCGGCGAACATGTCGAGCGCTGGACGCCCGAGCTTCATCTCGGCATCGCGGGCAACCTCCCGTTGGCCTGGATCCCCGAGGACGATGCCCGCGTCGCGCTTTACGGTCGGCTGTCGCGGCTGAGCGAGATGGCCGCGCTCGACGCGTTCGAGGCCGAGCTCGAAGATCGCTTCGGGAGTTTGCCACCCGAGGCGCACGCCTTGCTGGCGGTCGGGCGTTTGCGTGTGCTCGCGTTCGGTGCGCGGATCGCGCGGATCGACGCCGGCCCCGCGGCGATCGCGCTGACGCCGCGGCACGATTTCGCCGGCGACGCCGCGGGGCTCGAGGTGAAGGGCGACCGGCTGCTTCTCCGCAGCGCGCAGGACGACGCGATGGCGCGGCTCGGCGTGATCGAGACGCTGCTCGAAGGACTGTCGAGCGACACTTGACCTTGCCGCACCGATTCCTGTCTGTAGCGTGAACCAAAGCGACCGGTTGAGCGTTCGGTTGCGACGGATTACAGGTTGGCGCCGTAAATCGACGCTGGCGGCGCAATGGCTGCATGGCCATTTGATCACAAGAAGGACGTGCGGTGGATATCAAGAGCGAGACAGAGGTGTCGCGGCGCGGCGTCCTGGTGGGCGGCGCGATGACGGCGGGGCTGGCCGCGATCCCGGCAGCGGCGGCGCCGGTCGCAGCACAACAGGAGCGCCCCATGACGATGCCCGTGACGCTCACCGTCAACGGCAAGAAGCAGACGCTCGAGGTCGATACGCGGACGACGCTGCTCGACACGCTGCGCGAACATCTGCATCTGACCGGCACCAAGAAGGGCTGCGACCACGGCCAGTGCGGTGCGTGCACCGTGATCGTCGACGGCAAGCGCATCAATTCGTGCCTCAGCCTCGCGGTGATGCACCAGGGCGACAAGGTAACGACGATCGAGGGGCTCGGCACGCCCGATCATTTGCATCCGATGCAGGCGGCGTTCGTCAAGCATGACGGCTATCAGTGCGGTTATTGCACCCCCGGGCAGATTTGCTCGGCCGTCGCGGTGCTCGCCGAGATCAAGGCCGGCACGCCGAGCCATGTCACCGCCAGCCTCACCGACGCACCGCGCGCCACCAATGCCGAGATGCGCGAGCGGATGAGCGGCAACATCTGCCGCTGCGGCGCCTATTCGAACATTCTCGACGCGATGAGCGAAGTTGCGGGGACAAACGCATGAAGCCTTTCACCTATGCGCGCGCCACATCGCCCGCCGAAGCGGCCGCTGCGGTCGCCCGCACCCCGAATGCCAAGTTCATCGCGGGCGGCACCAATCTGCTCGATCTGATGAAGCTGCAGATCGAGACCCCGGCGCATCTGATCGACGTGCAGGACCTGAAACTCGACCGGATCGAGGAGACCAAGGACGGGGGCTTGCGCATCGGCGCGTTCGTCAGCAATTCGGATCTCGCCTCCGATGCACGCGTACGGCGCGATTACGGCGTGCTCAGCCGCGCGATCGTCGCGGGGGCGAGCGGCCAGTTGCGCAACAAGGCGACCACCGCGGGCAATCTGCTCCAGCGGACGCGCTGCCCGTATTTCTATGACACCAACCAAGCGTGCAACAAGCGCAAGCCCGGCTCGGGCTGCGCCGCGATCGGCGGGTTCAGCCGCCAGCTCGGCATCATCGGGACGAGCGACGCGTGCATCGCGACTTATCCCGGCGACATGGCGGTCGCGATGCGGCTGCTCGACGCCACGGTCGAAACGGTCCGCCCCGATGGCGCCGCGCGCGCGATCCCGATCGCCGATTTCTACACGCTACCCGGCAGCACGCCGCATATCGAGACGGCGCTGGTGCCCGGAGAATTGATCACCGCGGTCACGCTGCCCAAGCCGATCGGCGGGACGCACATCTATCACAAGGTGCGCGACCGCGCGTCCTACGCCTTTGCGCTCGTTTCGGTTGCCGCGATCGTCCAGCGCGATGGCTCGGGCCGCGTCGCGGTCGGCGGGATCGCGCCGAAGCCATGGCGCGTCGAGGCGGCCGAAGCGGCGCTGCCGCAAGGCGCCGCGGCGGTGACGCCCAAGCTGCTCGCCGGCGCCAAGCCGACGCACGACAATGCCTTCAAGGTCACGCTGGTCGAGCGCACGCTCGCCGCGGCCCTGATCGAAGCGAAGGGCTGAACGCCATGAAGTTTGATACACCCGCCGGCCAGAACCCGATCGATCAGCTCAAGCATGTCGGCAAGCCGATCGATCGCATCGACGGCAAGTTCAAGACCACCGGCACCGCGCCCTACGCCTATGAGCGCCACGACGTCGTCGCCAATCCGGCGTACGGCTATGTCGTCGGCGCGGCGGTCGCCAAGGGGCGGATCAGCCGGATCGACATGACCGCCGCCAAGGCCGCGCCTGGCGTGCTGACGATCGTCACCGCCGAGAGCGCAGGGCCGCTCGGCAAGGGCAATTTCAACACCGCCAAGCTGCTCGGTGGGCCCGAGATCGACCATTATCACCAGGCCGTCGCGCTCGTCGTCGCCGAGACGTTCGAACAGGCGCGTGCCGCCGCCGCGCTGATCGTGATCGATTACGCGCGCACCGCGGGCCGGTTCGATCTCGAGAAGGAGTTGAAAGACGCGCCGCTCCACAGCGAAAAGGGCAAGCCGCCCGTCACCAAGATCGGCGATTTCGACGCGGCGTTCGGCAGCGCGCCGGTCAAGCTCGACGCGACCTACACCACGCCCGATCACAGCCATGCGATGATGGAGCCGCATGCCACCACCGCGAAATGGGATGGCGACAAGATCACGCTGTACACCTCGAACCAGATGATCGCCTGGAGCAAGGGCGACGTCGCGAAGACGCTCGGCATTCCCAAGGACAATGTCCGGCTGGTTTCGCCCTATGTCGGCGGCGGTTTCGGCGGCAAGCTGTTCATCCGTGCCGACGTGATCCTGGCGGCACTCGGCGCAAAGGCCGCGGGTCGTCCGGTCAAGGTCACGCTGACGCGCCCGATGATGTTCAACAACACGACGCACCGTCCCGCGACGATCCAGCGGATCCGCATCGGCGCCAGCGCCGATGGCAAGATCACCGCAATCGCGCACGAAAGCGGATCGGGCGATCTGCCCGGTGGTGGCCCCGAGACCGCGGTCAGCCAGACGCGGTTGCTCTATGCCGGCGCCAACCGCCTCACTTCGATGCGGCTCGCGGTGCTCGATTTGCCCGAGGGCAATGCGATGCGCGCGCCGGGCGAAGCGCCTGGGCTGATGGCGCTCGAAATCGCGATGGACGAAATGGCCGAGAAGCTCGGCATGGATCCGATCGCTTTCCGTGTGGCTAACGATACGCAGGTCGACCCCGAAAAGCCCGAGCGCCGCTTCTCGCAGCGCCAGCTCGTCCAGTGCCTCGAACAGGGCGCGGAGCGCTTCGGCTGGAAGCAGCGCAGCGCCAAGCCCGCGCAGCGGCGCGACGGCCAGTGGCTCGTCGGCATGGGCGTGGCGGCGGGCTTCCGCAACAGCATGGCGATGAAGTCGGCCGCGCGGGTCGCGCTCGACAAGAAGGGTATCGTCACCGTCTCGACCGACATGACCGATATCGGCACCGGCACCTACACCATCATCGCGCAGACCGCGGCGGAGATGATGGGCGTCGATGTCGACAAGGTCGTCGTCCAGCTCGGCGATTCGGACCATCCGGTCTCGGCTGGCTCGGGCGGGCAATGGGGCGCGAACAATGCGACTGCGGGCGTCTATGCCGCGTGCGTCAAACTGCGCGAGACGATCGCGCAGAAGCTCGGCTTCAACTCGGCCGACGTCACTTTCGCCGACGGCAAGGTGCGCTCGGGCAACCGCAGCGTCGCGCTGACCGAAGCGGCGGGCGATGCCGGCCTCGTCGCCGAGGACGCGATCGAATACGGCACTCTGAGCAAGACCTATCAGCAATCGACCTTCGCCGGGCATTTCGTCGAAGCGGCGGTCCACAGCCTGACGGGCGAGGTCCGCATCCGCCGAATGCTCGCGGTGTGCGCGGCGGGGCGCATCCTCAACCCGAAATCGGCGCGCAGCCAGGTGATCGGCGCGATGACGATGGGTGCGGGCGCGGCGCTGATGGAGGAGCTCGCGGTCGACACGCGCTTCGGCTTCTTCGTCAATCACGATCTCGCGGGCTACGAAGTGCCGGTCCATGCCGACATCCCGCACCAGGAGGTGATCTTCCTCGACGAGGTCGATCCGACATCGTCGCCGATGAAGGCCAAGGGTGTCGGCGAGCTCGGCCTGTGCGGCGTTGGCGCGGCGATCGCCAATGCGATCTACAATGCGAGCGGAGTGCGCGTGCGCGACTACCCGGTCACGCTCGACAAGCATATCGCCCACCTGCCTCCAGTGGCATGAGACCGGGGATCGCCGGCGGCATGGCAATCGTGCCGCCGGCATCCTAAATAGTACCACCGACCGTCGTCCGTCCCCGTTCGCCGTCCCCCATGAGTTTTCCATCTCCGATGTCGAACATCCGCCCAGACACCCCCCCGCCCCCCCCGCTCACTGACAGCTTCGGCCGCCGGATCACCTATCTGCGGCTGTCGGTGACCGACCGATGCGATCTGCGCTGCCGCTATTGCATGAGCGAGGCGATGACCTTCCTGCCGCGCAAGGAAGTGCTGACGATCGAGGAAATGGGGGCGGTCGCCGATGCCTTCATCGCGCGCGGCGTGCGGAAAATCCGGCTGACCGGCGGCGAACCGTTGGTGCGGCGCGGTGTCGACGATCTCGCGCGCTATATCGGTCGGCATATCGCGACGGGTGCGCTCGACGAGATGACGCTCACCACCAATGCGACACGGCTGTCGCAGCATGCCGAGGCGCTGTTCGCGGCGGGTGTGCGGCGCGTCAATGTCAGCCTCGACAGCCTCGACCGCGACAATTTCCGACACATCACGCGGACCGGCAATCTCGACGAAGTGCTCGACGGCGTTGCCGCGGGCAAGGCGGCGGGATTGGCGATCAAGATCAACATGGTCGCGCTGAAGGGTGCGAACGAGGACGAGATCGAACCGATGATCCGCTGGTGCGGCACGCACGGCTTCGACCTCACGCTGATCGAGACGATGCCGCTCGGCGTGGTCGATGAGGACCGCACCGATCGCTACCTCCCGCTCGACGTCGTTCGCCAGCGGCTCGAGGCGCGCTTCACGCTCGAGCGCGACGATCATCGCACCGGCGGCCCGGCGCGCTACGTTCGCGTGCGCGAGACGGGGACGCGGCTTGGCCTGATCACCCCGCTCACCAACAATTTCTGCGAAGGCTGCAACCGCGTGCGGCTGACCGCGTCGGGGCGGCTCTACATGTGCCTCGGCCATGACGACAAGATGGACTTGAAGCAGGTGCTGCGCGAGGGCGGGCCCGCCGCGCTCGATGCGGCGATCGACGCCGCCTTGCTGACCAAGCCGCTGCGCCATGCCTTCGAGATCGTCGACCGAAATGCCGCGCCCGCGGTCGGGCGGCACATGAGCGTCACGGGGGGCTGACACGATGGCCGATAACGAGACGGCGCTCGCGGCATTTACAGCCTGGCGCGGGGCACCGATGGCGATCGCCACGGTCATCTCGACCTGGGGATCGGCGCCGCGCCCGCGCGGCAGCCACATGCTCGTCCATGCCGACGGTCGGCTCGAAGGCTCGGTTTCGGGCGGATGCGTCGAAGGCGACGTGCTCGCGCTCGCCGCCGAGGTGATCGCGAGCGGCACGCCCGAACGCCGCCAATACGGCGTCGCCGACGGCTCGGCGTGGGAAGTCGGTCTGCCGTGCGGCGGGACGATCGAAGTGCTCGTCCAGCCGGTGTCCGACGCGGGCTTCCCGCCCGCGCTGTTCGACGCGATCGAGCATGCGCAAGGGTCCGGACGCGGCGTGACGGTCTATACCGATCTGGCGACGGGGCGCAGCAGCCTCGCGCCGATGCCGGGCGACGGCATCTTCGCCAACACCTATGCCGCGCCGCGCCAGGTGCTGATCGTCGGTGCCGTACAGATCGCGCAGGCGCTCGCGCAGATCGCCGAGACGCTCGGCGTAAAGGCGACGGTGATCGACCCGCGCACGCGCTTCCTGACCGAGGAGCGCTTCCCCGGCGTGACGCTCGACGATCGCTGGCCCGACGAAGCCGTCGCGGCATACAATCCCGGCCCCTCGACCGCGGTGATCACGCTCAGCCACGACCCCAAGATCGACGATCCCGCGCTGATCGCGGCGCTTTCCGCCGAGACCGGCTATATCGCCGCGCTCGGCTCGCGCCGCAGCCATGCCGCGCGGCTCGAGCGATTGGCGGCGGCGGGCTTCGGCCAGGACGATCTGGACCGGATCGACGGGCCGGCCGGGATCGACATCAATGCGATCGGCGCGAGCGAAATCGCGCTGTCGGTTGCGGCTGGAATGGTCAAGGCGCTGCACGACCGCGGTTAGTCTTGCGTGGTTCCGCGTGTCGGAAGCGTTGGAAGCGCTACGGCACGCTTATGCTATCGGGACAGGACGCGCCCCGCCCACAATCCCCATCCGTCACCCCGGGCTTGTCCCGGGGTCCACCGGGCTGCAGGTGCTGCGGCGGCAGAATCCGCCTCACGGTGGACCCCGGCACAAGGCCGGGGTGACGGGTTCGGGGACGAGCGCGTGTGACCGGAGCCGGAGGATCGCGGCGCGAGCTATGATCAATCCCGCCCCAGCCCCACCCCCTACATCAGCTTGTCGAGCGTGATCGGCAAGTCGCGAACGCGCTTGCCGGTCGCGTTGAACACCGCGTTCGCCACTGCCGCGGCGACGCCGGTAATGCCGATCTCGCCGATGCCGTGCGCGCCCATCGGGGCGTGCGGGTCGGCGATGTCGGTCCAGATCACCTCGATCTCGGGCACGTCCATGTGCACCGGCACGTGATATTCGGCGAGGCTCGGGTTCATCACGCGCCCTGTCCGCTCGTCGAACTGCGTCTCCTCCATCAGCGCCATGCCGAGCCCCATGATGATGCCGCCACGGAACTGGCTCGTCGCGGTCTTGGGATTGAGGATCTTGCCGCAGTCGAACGAGCCGAGGAAGCGGCTGACGCGCACCTCGCCGGTCACCGTATTGACGCGGACCTCGGCGAACATCGCGCCGTACGAGTGCATCGACCAATGCTGCGTCTCGAGCGGGGCCGAGCCCGCGGCCTCGACGCTGACCGCGTCGCGCTGCGCGCGCGACAGGATCGAGACATAGCTTTCGCACGCGCTCGGATCGTCGAGCTTGCACAGGCCACCCTCATACCCGCCGACTTCGCTCGGCTTGAGCCCGGCAAGCGGCGAATCGTTGCCCGCCAGCTTGAGCAATTCGGTGAACAGCGCTGTCTGCGCCGCGATCACCGCCGCGCCGATCGACGCGGTCTGCTGCGATCCGCCTGCCATCACCGTTCCCGGCATCTTCGAATCGCCGTACAGGAACGTGACCTGGTCCATCGGCAGCCCGAGCCGCTCGGCGAGCACCATAGTGTGCGTCGTCGCGGTCCCCATCCCCATTTCGTGCGCGGCGATCTCGACCGTGGCGTGGCCATCCTTGGTCAGCGTCAGCCGCGCAGCCCCACCGGGCATGCGGTAATAGGGATAGGTCGCGGTCGCGCAGCCCATACCGACCAGCCACTCGCCCTCACGCCGCGTTCCTGGCGTGGCGTTGCGCTTGTCCCACCCAAAGCGCTCGGCGCCGCTGCGATACGCCGCGACGATGTTGCGCGATGAGAAGGGCGTGCCCGTCGTCGGGTTGGTCTCGGGCTCGTTCGTCTCGCGCAGCGCGATCGGATCGACGCCGAGTTGGGCCGCCAGTTCGTCGACCGCGCTCTCGAGCGCGAAAGTCCCGACCGATTCGCCCGGCGCGCGCATGAAGGTGTTGGCGAGCATGTCGAGCTCGACCGCCTCGACGTTGAGGAGAAAGCTCCCGGCGGCATAGGCCGAGCGCGTCGGCAGGATGAACGGCTCGGGCATATTGTTGTGCGACGTCATCGCGACGACGCCGGTGTGGATCAGCGCATCGAAATGCCCATCGGCCTGCGCGCCGATCGCGACGCGCTGCTCGGTCAGAGTGCGCCCGCCGACCATCCGGTAGACGCCCTCACGCGACAGCATGATCCGCACCGGCCGCCCGGCAAGCTTGGCCGCGGCGGCCGCCAGGATCTGATGGTTCCACAGCGTCTTGCTGCCGAAACCGCCGCCGACATAGGGCGAGGTGACGTGGACCTGCGCCTCGTCGATGCCGAACACCTGCGCGAGCGTCCAGGCGACGTGCGCGACGCATTGCGACGCGTCGTGGAGGATCAGGTCGTCGCCCTGCCAGACCAACGTCGCGCCGTGGAGTTCGATCGGATTGTGGTTGTGGCGCGGCGTGCGATAGGTGCAGTCGACGCTGTGCGGCGCGGCCGCGAGCGCGGTCTCGGCATCACCGATCTCGAGCAGCATCGGCGCGCCCATGAACGCCGCGTTCTTGCGATCGGCCTTGGCATCCTCGAACCGCGTCATCGCGATCTCGGTCTCATACGTGACGACGATCAGCGACGCGGCATGGTCGGCCTGCTCCTGCGTCTGCGCGAGCACTACCGCGACCGGTTCGCCATTCCAATGGATGCGGTCATCCTGCATCACGGGCAACCTGTCACCACCGACCGCCTTCGGCGCGGTCATCATCACCGGCGTCGGGTTCAGCCGCGGCGCGGTCTTGTAGGTCATGACCAGCACCACACCGGGCAGCGCCTCGGCCGCCGCAACGTCGAGCGTGGCGATCCGCCCCTTCGGGATCGTGCTGTAGGCGAGCGCGGCGTAGACCAGGTCGTCGAGCGGGAATTCAGCGGCGAAACGCGCCGCGCCCGTGACCTTCAACGGCCCGTCGAGCCGCGACACCTGCGTGCCGACGAGCCCGTGCTTGTGCGCGATCAGCGGATCGGGAACGCCGCCGGGGATCCAGCTGTCGGGCGCGAGCTCGACTGCTTTCTTCATCACCGCCTGCATCGCGCCCTGCGCAAGCTGCGTGGCGTTTTCGACGATGCTCATGCCTGCTCTCCGCTCAGTTCGGCGAGGGTCGCGACGATCGCGCGCTTGGTCAGTTCGATCTTGAAGCCGTTGTCGCGAAGCCCCGCGGCGTCGGCCAGTTCCAGCTCTGCCGCGGCGCGGACCTTCGCTTCGCTTGGCACCTGACCGCGCAAGGCGGCTTCGGCCTTGAACGCCCGCCACGGCTTGTGCGCCACGCCGCCGAGCGCGATGCGGACCTCCTTGATCGTGCCGTTCTCAGTCTCGAGGGCCGCGGCGACCGAGACGAGCGCAAAGGCATAGCTCGCGCGGTCGCGGACCTTGCGATAGGTCGAGTGCGCCGCGAATGGGAGTGCGGGCAGCGCGACCGACACGATCAGCTCACCCGGCTGAAGTTCGGTATCGCGCTCGGGCGTGCTGCCCGGCAAGCGATGCAAATCAACCAGTGCCATGGTCCGCTCGCCGCCCGGCCCCGCCACGCGCACCTGCGCATCGAGCGCGGCGAGCGCAACGCACATGTCCGAGGGATGCGTCGCGACACACGACGGCGACGCACCCAGGATCGCATGGATGCGGTTGAACCCGTCGATCGCGTCGCACCCCGCGCCGGGCGCGCGCTTGTTGCAGCGCGCGGAGTCGTCGTAGAAATAGCCGCAGCGGGTGCGCTGGAGGAGGTTACCGCCAACGGTCGCAACGTTGCGGATCTGCGCGCTCGCCCCCGCCAGGATCGCGCGCGACAGCATCGGATAGTGCGCGCGGATCGTGCGGTCGGCCGCGAGCGCGGTGTTGGTCACCCCCGCGCCGATCACCACGCCGCCATCGGCGCCAACGGTGATTTCACGCGACAGGCCGGTCACGTCGACCAGCGCCGCGGGCCGCTCGATCGTCTCGCGCATCAGATCGACCAGATTGGTCCCGCCGCCGAGATATTTCGCGTCTGGCGTAGCGCCTGCAAGCGCGATTGCGCCCGCCACGTCTTCGGCGCGGGCATAGCTGAACGGGGTCATGCCGCTTCCTCCTGCCGTGCGGGCGCGGCAGCATAGGTCTCCGCGATCGCCGCGACGATGCCGTTATACGCGCCGCAGCGGCACAGATTGCCGCTCATCCGCTCGCGGAGCTCGTCATGGTCGAGCGCGATCGTCTCGGTGGTCAAGTCGCCCGTAACATGGCTGGGAATGCCGCGCGCGATCTCGTCGGCCATCGCCACCGCCGAGCACAGCTGGCCTGGCGTGCAATAGCCGCACTGGAACCCGTCATGCGCGATGAACGCGCGCTGGAGCGGGTGCAGCCCCTCGGCGTCGGCCAGCCCTTCGACCGTGGTGATCGCGCGGCCCTGATACTGCACCGCGAGCGCGAGGCAGGAATTGATCCGCTCGCCATCGACCAGCACGGTGCAAGCGCCGCACGCGCCCTGGTTGCAGCCCTTCTTGCTGCCCATCAGGCCGAGATGTTCGCGGAGCAGATCGAGCAGCGAGGTACGAAGGTCGACCTCGACCTCGACGGGCCGGTCGTTGATTGTGAATTGCATTCAGCACCTCGCCTCAGGATCCAGGCCGCGGCATTTCCGCGCTCGCCCGGCCGATGGTGAGTCGCCTGATCGCGGCGAGTCATCGGCACTGCTGCTTTACGGCAGAAGACCAGCGTCCGTCACGCGATCTTGCCGCGCACGCACCAAATCAGCGCTTATTTCGGCGCGCGTGAAGCCCACGCTGCCGCAGCGGCGTCATCGGCAGCGCGCGGCTCGACCCAATGCGCTGCGCCGTCGCTCTGCCATTCCTTTTTCCAGAAAGGCGCGGCGGTCTTCGCCCAGTCGATCAGGAAGGCGCAGGCCTCCATCGCCGCGCCGCGATGGCGCGAGGCGGTACCGACCAGCACGATCCGCGCACCGACCGGGAGCCGCCCGTAACGGTGGATCATCGTCACGCCGAGCAACGGCCAGCGCTCCGTCGCGGTCTGCGCGATCGCGCCCAGCGCCTGCTCTGCCATCGCGGGATAGGTTTCGAGTTCGAGCGCGACGGTGTCGGCGGCGTCAGCGCGGACGATGCCGGTGAAACTCGCCACCGCGCCACCCCCCAGCGCCTCGAGCCGCTCGAGTTCGGTCGCGGGGACGAAATCCACCTGCTGGACGCCGATCAGGATGCTCATCCGCCCGTCACCGGCGGGAAGATCGCGACCTCGCGCGCGTCGCCGATCGGCGTCGACAGCGGCGCGAAGGTCTGGTCGATCGCGCAGCGCAGACGCTCGGTGGTGGCGAACACGCCATAGCCCTCGCCGCGCGCTGCCAGCCAGGCGAGTAAATCGTCGACCGTTGCGACCCCCGTCGGCAGCTCGACGACCTCACCATCACGGCCGACCGCTTCGCGCACCCAGGAAAAATAGAGCAGATCGAGTTTCATGCCACGTCACCATCAGCGCCGAACCGACTATCGCGGCGCGTGTTTCTGGGTCGTCACGTAAGACCGAAGCCAGCGTCATGCCACCTCCCTTCGCGCGAAAACGCACCGACCGACAAATTGACTTCCGCTCACTATATTCGACGGTATACAGCGATTCGCAGCGAGCCAAACGCGGCGCGTAAGGGGTTTTGCGAATGCGAGTGTCGATCATGGCCGCCACCATTTCGGCGGCGGCCCTGTGCAGTGCCATGCCGACCGTCGCATCGGCCAAGGATGCGCCGCCCGCTGTCCCCGCCCTGGACAACAGCGCGGAGGGCACGGCCGACATCACCGTCACCGCGCGCCGCCGCAGCGAGGATCTCGAAAAGGTCCCGCTCGCGATTTCGGTGGTGGGCGGCGCACTGATCGAGCGGTCGTACACCGTCAACACCAACCAGCTCAGCCTGCTGGTCCCCGCGCTCAACTACAGCTCGGCCAATCCGCGCAACACCGCCTTCACCATCCGCGGTCTCGGCAGCAGCGTCGTCGCGGTGAGTCAGGCGAACGACGGGCTCGAGCCCGGCGTCGGCTTCTATGTCGACCAAGTCTATCACGCCCGCCCCGCCACCGCCGCGTTCGACTTTTCCGACATCGCGCAGATCGAAGTGCTGCGCGGGCCGCAAGGCACTTTGTTCGGCAAGAACACGACAGCCGGCGCGATTAGCATCACCAGCAAGGCGCCGACCTTCACCCCCGAGGCGAGCGAAGAACTCTCGGTCGGCAGCTATAATTTCGTCCAGGCCAAGGCGTCCGCCTCGGGCCCGCTGATCGGCGATACGCTCGCCTTTCGCATCGCGGGGCTGACGACGCGACGCGACGGCGTGATCGACAATGTCCGCACCGGCGCCAAGCAAAACGGCATCGGCAACCAGGCGGTGCGCGGGCAGTTGCTGTTCAAGCCGACGAGCGATTTCCAGCTCCGCCTCAGCGCCGACTTCACCAATTTCGAGAGCGAATGCTGCACCCAGGTCTATCTGCGCGTCGGCCAGAGCCTGCGCGCCGCGACGCGGCAATATGCCGGGCCGACCGGGCTCGCCGCGCAATTCGGCTATGCGCCGCCAAGCACCAACCCGTACGACCGCAAGACCGACATCGACGCGCAACTCGGCGTCAACACGAACGAGGGCGGCGTCTCGGCGATCGCCGACTGGAACCTCGGGCGGATCGGCACGCTCACCTCGGTCAGCGCGTGGCGCTTCTGGAACTGGGATGCGGCGAACGACCGCGACTATACCGGCATCCCGGTCCAGATCACGCAGCACATCCCCTCGCGCCAGGACCAGTTCAGCCAGGAACTGCGGCTCGCCTCGAACGGCGAGCATCGCCTGGGCTATGTCGCGGGCCTGTACTTCTTCGACCAGAAGATCACCGGCGAGCCGATCAGCATCTACGGCCCCGCCGCGGCGCGCTATCTGATCGGCACGACCACCGGAACCGGCGCGGCGGCGGTCGCGGTGCCGGCGAACCTGCTCGACGGCTATGGCACCGATGGCAACACCCGGCTCAAAGAAGACAGCTACGCCGCCTTCGCCGAACTCAACTACAAGCTCCTGCCGCGCCTGACGCTGACCGGGGGCCTACGCTACACCTATGAGGTCAAGGACGGCAGCTACAGCGCCTATACCTTCGGCGGACCGACCGTCACCAACGCGGCGCTGCTCGCGGCACAGCTCGGCGTGCTGCGCGGGCAGAGCTATTCGGGACACGACACGGAAAGCAACCTGTCGGGCCGCGCGAACCTCGCCTGGCAGGCGACCGATCAAGTGCTGGCGTACGCAAGCTATGCGCGCGGCTTCAAATCGGGCGGGATCAACCTGTCGGGACTGCCGCTCGACACCGCCAACCAGCCGGTGCTGACCACCGCCGTCATCCGGCCCGAGCTCAACACGACCTATGAGGCCGGGCTCAAAGCGGCGCTGTTCGAGCGGCGGCTGACCTTCAATCTTGCGGGCTTCACCACCGCCGTGCGCGATTTCCAGGCGACGATCGTCGACAGCGCGCAGACGGTAGCGCTGCGCGGCTATCTCTCGAACATCCCCAAGGTCACGGTGAAGGGCGTCGAGGCCGACATCACCGCCACGCTCACGCCCCGTTTCCAGCTCCGCGGCAACCTCGCCTACGCGCATGGCCAATACTCGCGCTACCCCGCCGGCCCCTGCCCGCTCGAACTCCAGACCGCCGCGACGGCCGCCTGCAACCTGACAGGGCGGCCGCTCGCCGGGCTGCCGAAATGGTCCGAGACGATCGGCGGCGACTATACGTTGCCGGTCGGCACGCTGGCGGTCATCCTCCATGCCGATTCGAGCTGGCGGACCAGCTATTATGGCGATCCGAGCCTGTCCAAATACACGCTGATCGACGGCTACACCGTCACCAATGCGAGCCTGGGCGTGCGGACCCGCGCCGGCCTCGAAGTCGCGGTGTTCGTCCGCAACGTGTTCAACGCCGACTACATCCAGAACCTGACGATCCAGGCGGGCAATTCAGGGCTGATCCTCGGCACGCCGAGCGACCCGCGCGTGATCGGCGTGACGCTGCGCGCGTACCAATAGCGCTCAGGTCAGCGGATAGACGCGGCGGCGCTCCCCGTCGGGCGTCGTGTCGGCGACCACCCAGCAATTCGCTTCGATCAGCGGGCGCAACGTGTGCGATCGCTGATCGGCGAGGATCCGGATCGCTCCAGCGGCATCGCGCGACGCCTTGAGGAACAGCGTCGTGTCGGGTCGCCGATCGGTGTCGATCTCGACCGTTTCGCCGCGTTCGCGCGGAAGTCCGCTCATCACGCGGAGCGCCGCGCCAAGGAAAAAGCGCGCGCCGAGCAACGCCGCGACCGGGTTGCCCGGCAATCCGAAGAACAGCGTGCCGTTCGGCAGCGTCGCGAACAGCAGCGGCTTGCCCGGCCGCATCCGCACCCCGTGGAAATGCACCCGCGCGCCGAGCCGCGCCAGCGCTCGGCCGAGATGGTCATGGTCGCCGCCCGACGCGCCGCCCGTCGTCACGACGATCGCGCTGTCCGACGCGGCCGCGATCGCGCGCTCGAGTTGCGCGACATCGTCGCTGACCGGCGCGGCGCGCAGCGGTTCGATTCCCTGCTCGCGCAGCAGCGCCGTAAGCATCACGCTGTTGGCGTCGAAGATCGCGGCGGGCCGGTTGACGCTCGGCGGCACGAGCAGTTCGTCCCCGGTCGGCAGCAGCGTGATCGAGGGCCGCCGCGCGACGTCCAGCGCCGCGACCCCATAGCAAGCAAGCGCCCCGATGATTTCGGGCGTCACCCGCGTTCCCGGCGACAGCACGCGCGCACCGGCGGCCGCATCCTCACCGCGACGCCGGACGTTTCGCCCCGGCAGCAGCGGGCGATCGAGAACGAGCGCGCCTTGCTCGATCCGCGCTTCCTCATGCGGCAGAACGTAATCGCACCCGGCCGGGACCGGCGCGCCGGTGCTGATCCGGCACGCGGTGCGCGGCGCGTGCGCGGTCGGATTGATGCCCGCGCGGACCGTTCCCGCGATCGGCAAATGCGATGGCTGCTCCGGCGTCGCTCCCACCGTCTCGGCCGCGGCGAACGCGAAGCCGTCCATCGCGGCCGCATCGAAGCGGGGATAGTCGCTCGCCGCGATCCCTTCGCCCGCCGTCACGCGGTGCAGCGCATCGAGCAGGCCGACCGTCTCGACGCCGAGCGATGCCGACTGTTCGCGGATGATGGCGAGCGCGGCGTCGAAACTCGGCCGCGCGGGGCGTGGTGCGTCGCTCATTCGGCCCGGTCCGCGAGCCGCGCGAGATCGGCGACGCGGTTGACGTTGGGCAGATCGCCCCCCGCATCGATCGCCACCGCGCCGACACGCGACGCCCAACGATAGACCGCGCGATCTCCGCTCTGCGTCAGATGGTGCGAGAGGGGCTCGGTCAGCGCGACGGGCCAATAGCCGATGATCGGCGCCTGCCGCAAAAACCGCGCTTCGCCGCCCGCCATCAACCGCTCGACAAGTGCGGTCGGAAGATACGGCGTATCGCACCCGATCGACAGCACCGCGTCATGCCCGTGCGCTTCGGCGTGCCGCAACGCGGCGCACAGGCCGCCAAGCGGCCCGAGATCCGCCGCCGGCCAATCGGGAATCGCGGCAAGCCCGTCTGGCCGCGTCGTCCGCCCGCAGACGATCACGGTATCGGTCGCCGCCCGCAACGCTGCTGCCGCATGTGCGATCAGCGTCTGCCCGTCGAGCAGCGCGAGCGCCTTGTCGCTCCCGAACCGCGTCGCCTGACCGCCGGCGAGGATCGCGCCGAGCAGCGTCATGCCGCGCCGTGCGCCGCCAGCACCGCATCGCTACGCGCGAGCATCACAACGCGCAGATCGCACGACGCCGCACGCCGCAACGCAAGGTCGGTCGCCGCCGAGATCGTCACGAGCAGCGGGCAATTCGCGAGCGCCGCCTTCTCAACCAATTCGTATGAGCAGCGCGACGACAGCAACGCAAACCCGCCATCCCAGTCGCGCCGCTCGCGCGCCATCGCGCCGATCAGCTTGTCGAAGGCGTTGTGTCGCCCGACATCCTCGCGGACGATCAGCACGTCGCCCTCTGCCGAGCACAAGGCCGCGGCATGGACCGCGCCTGTCGCGCGGTTGAGCGGCTGGAGCGGGCGAAGCGCGTTCAAGCCGCGGAACAGCGCGGCGCTGTCGGCCCGGCTCTGCGCCGTAACGGCGGGCAACGGGCGCAGCGCCTGTTCGAGATTCTCGATCCCGCACATGCCGCACGACGATTCGGACACACGGTGCCGCACGCGTTCGAGCAGATTTGGTCCGCACTCGGGCGCGAGCGCGACGCGCACGATGTCGCCGTCGGCGCGCGAATGCACGTCGATCCCGAGCACTGCCTCGACGCCAGGAATGAGCCGCTCGCTCAACGCGAACCCGGTTGCGAAATCGGCGAGATCGGTCGGCGTCGCCATCATCACGGCATAGCCGACCCCGCTGAACTCGAGCGCGATCGGTCGCTCGACCGCGACCGCGCGGCGGATTTCGCTGTGCGTGCCGTCGGCGCGAATCTGCGCAAACGTCTGATCGAGGGAAGCATCCGTCATCGCATTCCCCTAGCCGATCCATCGGCATCGCCAAATGCGCAATCTCGCGCAAGCGATGCACGGATCATGCGCTTTTGTGGGTGAACCAATCGGTTGCGGTATCGTTCAGCGAAAAGGTCCGCTGTGTCGTGCGGGCGAAATGCGGGAACGGTCATGGTCAAGCAGAAGTCGGACGCCCCTGAAATCGAGCCGTTCGAAGGGCCCGCCGGTGGCTGGGGATCGGTCCGTTCGCTCGCCGAGATCCTGCCGCGCGAACGCGTCGGCCCCGAGGCGCTGCGCGAACTCGTCCGCCAGAACAAGCCCGACGGCTTCCAGTGCGTCAGCTGCGCCTGGCCCAAGCCCAAGCATCTCCACCCCGTCGAATTCTGCGAGGAAGGCGCCAAGGCGACCGCCTGGGAGCTGACCAGCTATCGCACCACGCCCGATTTCTTCCAGCAGCACACGCTGAGCGAATTGCGCGACTGGAAGGATTACGACCTCGAGCAGAACGGCCGCCTGACGCATCCGCTGCGCTACGACGCCGCGACCGACAAATATGTCGCGTGCAGCTGGGACGAGGCGTTCGCCGAGATCGGCGCGACGCTCAAGCCGATGGATCCCAAGTCGGTGGTCTTCTATTCGTCGGGCCGCACCAGCCTCGAGGCATCGTACATGTACGGCCTGATGGCGCGGATGTACGGCAACCAGAACCTGCCCGACAGCTCGAACATGTGCCACGAATCGACCTCGGTCGGGCTCAAGGCGGCGATCGGCGTTCCCGTCGGCACGACGCGGCTCGAGGATTTCGAAAAATGCGACATGATCCTGTTCTTCGGGCAGAATGTCGGCTCGAACGCGCCGCGGATGCTGCATGACCTGCGCAGCTGCCGCAAGCGCGGGGTCGAGATCGTCACCTTCAACCCGCTGAAGGAACGCGGGCTCGAGCGCTTCACCGATCCGCAGAACCCAATCGAAATGGCGACGCTCGGCGAGACCAATATCTCGACGCAATATCATCAGGTGAAGGCCGGTGGCGATCTCGCGGCAATGATGGGGATCGCGAAGTTTCTCGTCGAATGGCACGATGCAGCGCTCGCCGCGGGCAAGCCGCCCGTGCTCGATACCGCCTTCATCGCCGAGCACACGCATGGCTTCGACGCCTTCGTCGCCTCGGTGCGTGCCGCCGACTGGGATGCGATCGTCCATGAATCGGGCCTGCCCAAGGCCGAGCTCGAGGAGTCTGCGCGGCTCTACGCCAAGGCGAAGGCGGTGCTCGCGATCTACGGCATGGGCCTGACGCAGCACGTCAAGGGCGTCGAAAACGTCCGTATGGTCGTCAATTTGCTGCTGATTCGCGGCAATATCGGCAAGCCCGGCGCAGGTCCCACCCCGGTGCGCGGCCATTCGAACGTGCAAGGGCAGCGCACCGTCGGCATCACCGAAAAGACCGAACTCGTGCCCGTCGAGCAGATCGAAAAGCAGTACGGCTTCACCGCCCCGCGCGAGAAAGGCCTCAACACCGTCGAAGCATGCCGCGGCGTGATCGACGGGTCGGTCAAGGCGTTCATCGCGCTCGGCGGCAATTTCCTGCGCGCGGTGCCCGAGACCGAGCCGATGGAAGCCGCCTGGACGAAGCTCGACGTGTCGGTCCAGATCGCGACCAAGCTCAACCGCAACCATCTCTTCCCAGGCAAGGTGACCTATCTCCTCCCCTGCCTCGGCCGGATCGAGAGCGACGTGCAGGCAAGCGGCCCGCAAGTCGTCACGGTCGAGGATTCGACGAGCTGCATCCACGCCTCGCGCGGCAAGGCGCATCCTGCAAGCGAGCATCTGCGGTCCGAACCGGCGATCGTCGGTGCCCTCGCCAAGCAACTCCTGCCTCCCAATCCCAAGGTCGATTGGGACGCCTGGGTCGGCAATTACGCGCTGATCCGCGACGCGATCGAAGAGACGTATCCAAAGATCTTCCCCGATTTCAACAACAA
The DNA here is from genome assembly GCF_004354345.1 of Sphingomonas sp. AAP5. Classification (NCBI taxonomy): domain Bacteria; kingdom Pseudomonadati; phylum Pseudomonadota; class Alphaproteobacteria; order Sphingomonadales; family Sphingomonadaceae; genus Sphingomonas; species Sphingomonas sp. AAP5. The sequence goes on from NZ_CP037913.1 coordinate 1,810,191, forward strand.
GCTGTTCAGGCCCGGTGGCTATTGGAAGGGGAACAAGGCGTCCGAGCGGATCTGGCTGACGGAGAGCGGCAAGGCCGAATTCTTCGCGCCGAGCGGGCTGTGCGCCACCGGATTCGACGATGCCGAGGGTCGCTTCCGGCTCATGACGCTGCGCTCGAACGACCAGTTCAACACGACGATCTACGGCTATCACGATCGCTTCCGCGGCGTGAAGGGGACGCGCGACGTGCTCTTCATCCACGCCGCCGACATGGCGGATGCCGGACTCTCGGAGGGGCAACTCGTCGCGCTCGAAAGCGATGCGGGCGACGGCATCGCGCGCCGCCGCGACGGGTTGATCGTAACGCCGTACGATATCCCGCGCGGTTGCCTCGGCGCCTATTATCCCGAGTGCAACGTGCTGATGCCGGTCGAGCATTATGCCGAGGAAAGCTTCGTGCCGGCAGCGAAGTCGGTGCCCGTTAGGATTGTCGCCGACTAACCCTACGCCGTCACCCCGGCCTTGTGCCGGGGTCTACCGCGACCCGAGTGTGCCGCCGAAGCGCGCGCGGAACGGTGGGCCCCGGCACAAGGCCGGGGTGACGTATTCGCTTCGATCGAGGATCGCTTACCCCGCGCCCATATCGACGACCGTCGTCGCCAGCCGATCGACCTCGTTTCGGTCGTGGCTGACATACAGGATCGGCAGCCCGACTTCGTCGCGCACACGCTCGATTAACACCATGATCTCCGCCCGCCGCGCGCGGTCGAGCGAGGCGAGCGGCTCGTCCATCAGCAGGAATGCCGGCCCAGACAGCAGCGCCCGCCCGATCGCGACACGCTGCGCCTCGCCCCCCGACAGCGTGCGCGGCCAGCGATCGAGCAGATGCGCGATGCCGAGCAGTTCGCTCACCTCGTCGAGCGTCATCCCTGCCCCTGCCGCACGGCCAGCGCCGTAGAGCAGGTTGGCGCGCACGCGGTAATGCGGGAACAGCCGCGCATCCTGGAAGATATAGCCGCAACGGCGCTGCTCGGCGGGAACGTTGGTGCTGCGATCGAACAGCGTCCGACCCGCGACGCGGACATGCCCGGCATCCGGCCTGAGCAACCCCGCGATCATCGCGAGCGCGCTCGATTTGCCCGCGCCCGACGGACCGAACAGCGCGGTCAGCCCCGCCCCGCTCTGGAAGGCCAGCGCCGCGACGGTCCCCGAGCGGAAGCGATGCCGCACGTCGACGTCAAAAGACATGGTCGACGCCCCCGCGGCGGCTGAGCCATTCCGACAGCACCAGCGCCGCCAGCGAGAGCAGCACCGAGATCAGCGCGAGCCGCGCGACCATCGGGTCCGATCCCGGCACCTGCAACGCCGAATAGATCGCGATCGGCAGCGTCTGCGTTTCGCCCGGGATGTTCGAGACGAAGGTGATCGTCGCGCCGAATTCGCCGAGCGAGCGCGCGAACCCGAGCACCGCACCCGCCGCGATCCCCGGCAGCGCGAGCGGGATCGTGATCGTCCGCCACACGCGCATCCGCGACGCGCCGAGCGTCCGCGCGGCACCCTCGAGCCGCGGGTCGACCGCTTCGATCGACAGCCGGATCGCGCGGACCATCAGCGGCAGCGCCATGATCCCAGCCGCCACCGCCGCCCCGGTCCAGCGGAACAGCAGCGACACGCCGATCGCCGCAAGCGGCGCGCCGAGCGGTCCGTTCGGCGCGAAAGCCAGCAGCAACAACCAGCCCGTCACCACCGGCGGCAACACCAGCGGCAAGTGGACGAGTCCGTCGAGCAGAAACTTCCCCGGAAACCGCGCCCGCGCGAGCAGCATCGCGAGCACGAACGCGATCGGCAGCGTCACCAGCACCGCGACCAGGCTGATCTTGAGCGACAGCCAGACGATCGTCCAAAGCTCGGGGGTCATCGCCGCTGCGACGCTCAGCGGGCCACGAAGCCGTAGCGCCGGAAGATCGCCTTGCCCGCGCTCGACACCAGGAAACGGCGGAACCCCTCCGCCGCCGCTGGCGACGGCGCGGCCTTGAGCACCGCGACCGGATAGGTGATCGGCGGATGGCTCGCCGCGGGGAACACCCCGACGATCCGCACGCGCTTCGAGGCATAGGCGTCGGTCGCATAAACGATGCCGTACGGCGCCGCGCCCCGCTCGACCAAGGCGAGCGCCGACCGGACGGTATCGCCGCGCGCAACCTTGGGCGCGACCGCGCTCCATATCCCCAACGCGGTCAGCGCCTGTTGCCCGTATTTCCCCGCCGGGACCGCGCTGTCCGCCATTGCGAGCCGCCCGCTGCCGAGCCACTGCGCCAGCGCGAAGCCGCGCTTGATCGTCACTGGCTTCGCAACTGCTGCGGGCGCGACGAGCACCAGCCGGTTGCCGAGGAACGTCACGCGGCTCGCCGGCACGATCGCACCCTTCCTGGCGAGCGCGTTCATCCAATCCTCGTCGGCCGAGACGAACAGGTCGGCAGGCGCCCCCGCCTCGATCTGCCGCGCCAGCGCCGAGGAGCCGCCGAACGAAATCACCGGCCGCTCATGCCGCTGCGCCGCCCAGGCATCGGCTGCGGCGTTCATCGATTCCTGCAAGCTCGCCGCCGCGAGCACGAGCGGCCCGCGCGCGAGCGCCGGAGTCGCAGCCAGCAAGGCGACCGACACGGTGAGCACGCGAAAGAGGGGGCGCATCGTCAAACTCCTATGGCCGAGCCCGTGCATGGCGCGCTCCGTGCGGGAGAGCAACCCGGTCCGCTGCCCGCCTAGAAGTCGATCACCGACACCGTGCTCCCGGCCGGTGCCGCGGCGGCATGCGGCAGCCGCCGGATCAGCACATCGGCCTCGGCCAGCGCGCGCTGCAGCCCCGAATCCTGGTTGGCGAGCGGAGCAACGCCGTCGCCGTCGAAGCGCGCGCGCACGAAGGTCTCGCGCGCGCTCACCGCATCGAGCGGCGCGGTCAGCGTCGCACTCCGCCAGCGCAGCGCCGCCGACGGCGCGCGACCGCTCAGCCCTGCGAGCAGCGTCGTCAGGAACAGCCGCGCGGTGACCATCGCCGAACTGGGATTGCCCGGCAGCCCAAGCACCAGCTGGTCGCCGCGCCGGCCGAACCAGACCGGCTTGCCCGGCATGATCGCGATCCGCGAGAACAGGATTTCGGTCCCGAGCGACACGAAGATCTGCTTGGCATAATCCTTCTCGCCGACCGACGCCCCGCCGGTGACAACGACGACATCGGCCTCGGCAAGCGCCTTGGTCGCGCCCGCGGTCAGCTCGGCGATGTCATCGCGCAGGCGGTACCGCCCCATCATCTGCGCGCCCCAGCCTTCGCCGAGCGCAGCCGCGCCGTAGGACGCGCTTTCCGGGATACTCCCCGTCCGCTCGCGCGCACGACCCGGCTCGGCGAGCTCGTCGCCCGTGCTGATCACGCTGAGCCGCGGGCGTCGCCATACCGAAAGCGTCGCGACATCCGCCCCAGCCGCTGCGACCAACGCGCGCGGCCCGAGCACGGTGCCCGCGGGGAGCAGGACTTCGCCCATGCGGAAATCCGACCCATGCGGCCGGATGTAGCGCTTGCCGGAGAGTGTCCCGACGACGCGCATCGTATCACCCTCGCGCTCGACATCCTCCTGTACGACAACCCGGTCCGCGCCCTGCGGCAGTGGGGCCCCCGTGAAGAGCCTGACGCACGCGCCAGACTGCACCACTCCGTCGAAGGCCGTGCCCGGATAGGCAGCGCCGATGACGCGAAACGGGGGCGCCAGCGCGAGATCGGCATCCCGCAGCGCATAACCGTCCATCACCGATATGTCCGAGCGCGGCGCATCGACCTGCGCGACGCACGGCTCGGCCAGCACACGCCCGAGTGCCGCACCGAGCGCAACCGCTTCCGCCGCGAGCGGCTTCGCCTCGGCAGTGACGATCGCGAGCGCCGCGTCGAACGAGATCACGCCGCGTCCGCTTGCCAGACGCCCGAGCGGCCTCCCGATTTGTGCGTCACTTGGATCCCCTCGATCCGCATCGTCCGGTCGACGGCTTTCAGCATGTCGAACAAGGTGAGGCATGCGACGCTGACCGCGGTCAATGCTTCCATCTCGACTCCGGTCTGCCCCTTGGTCTTGACGGTCGCCGCGACGCGAAAGCCCGGCAATGCGGGATCGGGCGCAATCCGCACCTTGATGCTCGTCAGCAGCAGCGGGTGGCACATCGGAATCAGCGTGCTGGTCTGCTTGGCCCCCATCACCCCGGCAAGCTCGGCGGTCTGCACCACCGCGCCCTTGGGCGCCTCGCCGCGCAGGACGATGTCGAGCGTCTCCGCGGTGCAGTGCAGTCGCCCCTCGGCGGTGGCGACGCGTGCGGTATCGGCCTTTTCGCTGACATCGACCATATGCGCCCGGCCCGCAGCGTCGATATGCGTCAACGCATCCGCGGTGGCGAGCGACGGGCTGGTATCAGGATCGGGCATGGTCTGTCCCATAGCTGGCGTCGCGCTCACCGTTCAGCCCTCGTCGATATCGAGGAACGGCACCACGTCGTTATCGGTCGCGAACCACAGCCCTGCCTGAACATCTTCGGGCTGTTGACGCGCGAGGATCATCGCGTCGGCGAGCGACCCGTAGAACAGCGTCTGCGCAACGGGGTCGCTCTCGTCGAGATAATATAGCCGCACGCTCGCGGTGGAGGAAGTGGTGCGCATCGCGCTGCTTTGCCGCCGCCGCGCGACCACGGCAAGGCCTCACGATGGTACCGGTGTCAGGGGGGCGGTGTCACCGCTGAACGCGACCGAGGCCGCTCGCCTTCGCCATGCCCGAGCGCACGACGCTATAGTCGGCCGCGGTCATCGGATAGGATTCGGGCAACGACCATTTCTCGCGATAGGTTTCCGGCGTCAGCCCGTGGCCCGACAGATGGCGCTTGAGCGCCTTGAAGCGCGCACCGCATTCGAGGCACGCGATCGAATCAGGACGAACGCTCGCGCGCACCGAAACGGCCGGCGTGGGCGCTTCGGCGGCTGCTTCCGCCGGCGCTTCGCCAAGCTGCGTCATTGAGGCGTAAACCGACTTTATTAATTCGGGCACTTCACCGCTGGCGACGCGATTGGCGCTGACTTGCGCGATGACAATATCGCCAACGAGCCGTAACATCTTCAAATCCAACAATATCTCTTCCTCGTGTGCGCTCTTTGTGCGCCGCAGCACCGCAAGAGCCGTCTATTATAAGGTGATATAGTCTTAAAGGTCCCAGAAGGTTGCGGCCTTGCAGGAATTAACATGGTTTATATGCAGGGTGCGCGATATGGAACACCTACCTCCGCCAGCGCTTCGCGCTATACATCGTGCGCTCATCCCGATGTGCCAATTGCGTTAGATGGACGATGATCGACCAGTTTTCCTATCACCAGCGTTCGATCGGTCAGGCCCTGCGAACAGCCGACGCATGATCAAGGTCGTCAGCTACAACATCCACAAGGGCATCGGGCTCGATCGGCAGCGCGACCCGCAGCGCATCCTCGACGTGCTGCACGAGATCGGCGGAGACGTGATCGCGTTGCAGGAGGCCGATCGCCGCTTCGGCACCAAGGCGCGCATCATCCCGCAGCGTCTGATGGACGAGCATAGCCCGTGGCGCGCGATCCAGATTGGCCATGACCGCGCGAGCATGGGGTTTCACGGCAACGCATTGCTCGTTCGCAAGGAGGCCGCGGTGCACAGCTGTGCGACGCTGCATATCCCGGCGCTCGAGCCGCGCGGCGCGATCCGTGCCGATGTCGTCGCGAACGGCACGCCGATCCGCGTGCTGGGGATGCATCTCGATCTGTCGGGGCTGTGGCGCCGCAAACAGGCGCGCGCGATCCTCGCGCATATCGACGGATGCCCCGCACGCCTGCCGACGGTGTTGATGGGCGATCTCAACGAATGGACCCCGGCCGGCGGATGCCTGCACGATTTCGGACGCGACTATCCGAGCGTCCCGACCGGCCCGAGCTTCCATGCCCGCCGCCCGGTCGGGCGACTCGACCGGATCATGACGCGCGGCTTTCGCGTCGTCGATTACGGCGTGCATGCCAGCGTGATCGCCCGCCGCGCCTCGGATCATCTGCCGATCTGGGCGGTGCTGGACCCCGAGTGATGCGCGAGAAGGAACTTCGCCTCGCGCTCGTCTGCTATGGCGGCATCAGCCTTGCCGTCTACATGCACGGCATCACCAAGGAAATCTGGCGGCTCGCGCGGGCCAGCCGCGCCTTCCACGCGGGCGACTCGGCTGCGGCGACGGGCAGCGAAGCGGTCTATTTCGCCTTGTTCGAAGAAATCGAGGCCGAGACCGGGCTCAAGCTGCGCGTGCTCGTCGACATCATCGCCGGCGCGAGTGCGGGCGGGATCAACGGCATCTTTCTGGGCCAGGCGATCAGCACTGGCCAAAGCCTCGAACCGCTCACCCAGCTCTGGCTCGATTCGGCCGATATCGAGGCGCTGGTCGATCCCAAGCAAGCGCCGACGCACCGCTTCACCAAGGTCTGGGCGCTGCCGCTCGCCTGGATGGCGGGGCGCCGCGATGGCGAGGATATCGACCAGACCGTCGAGCCCGGCGAGCGCGAGGAAGTCCGCGCCAAGCTTTCGCATTTCATCCGCTCGCGCTGGTTCGAACCGCCGTTTGGCGGCGAGCGTTTCACCGGGCTGATCCTCGATGCGCTCGCAGCGATGGCCGCCTCACCGCGCGAACCGCGCCTGCTCCCCCCGGGTCAGCCGCTCGACCTGTTCGTCACCGTCACCGACTTCCGTGGCCATCCCGAACGGCTGACGCTCAATTCGCCACCCGAAGTGGTCGAAACCGAGCACCGCGTGATCGTCCCGTTCAGCGACCACGGCATCGCCGGCGAGACGCTCGCCGACCCCGCCGAGCTCGCCTTTGCCGGGCGCGCGACGTCGAGCTTTCCGGGGGCCTTCCCGCCTTTCATGGTCGGCGAGCTCGACCGCGTGCTCGAGACGCGCAAGGCCAGCTGGCCGGGCCGCGCCGCCTTCCTCAAGCGCATCCTGCCGCGGCAATTTGCCGTGAACGCCGCCGAAAGCGCGGTGCTGATCGATGGCTCGGTGCTCAACAACGCGCCGTTCCGCCCCGCGATCGAAGCGCTGCGCGAGCGTCCGGCGCGCCGCCAGGTCGATCGGCGCTTCGTCTATATCGACCCCAACCCGCGCGGCGCGCTGGTGTTCGGTGCGACGCGGAGCGAAGTCCCGGGCTTCTTCCAGACGATCCTCGGCGCGGTCACCGAATTGCCGCGCGCGCAGCCGATCCGCGACAATCTCGAGGAGATTGCCACGCGCTCGCGCCAGATCGAGCGCATGCGTGCGATCATCGCGGGGATCCGGCCCGAGGTCGAAAAGCAAGTCGAGGCGCTGTTTGGCTACACGCTGTTCCTCGATTCGCCGACCGCGGCACGGCTCGCGACATGGCGCCGCCGCGCGCAAGCCGCCGCCGCCAAGAGCGCGGGCTATGGCTATGCCGCGTACGGCCATCTCAAGATCAACGGCGTGGTCGAGGCGATCACCGACTTGCTGTACCATGCCGGCGGCGAGCCCGGCGGGCAGCATTGGCGGCGGATCCGCGGACATATCGCCGAGGCGGTGAGCGCGCGCGGGTTCGACGATATGCAATCGAGCCTTGCCGGCGGAGCGAGCCGCGCGACGATCGGTTTCCTGCGCACCTTCGACCTGGGCTTTCGCTTGCGTCGGCTGCGCCTGCTCGCGCGCCGCATCACCGATCTCGAAGGCGACCAGCCCGAGGCCGAACTCTCCGGGATCCGCGAGGCGATCTACGAAAGCCTTGCCGAATATCTCGAGCGCAAGCGGACCGACCGCTACGGCGCGTTGCGCGACGCGGTGCAGGGCTTGCGCGGCGATGCCGGACCGTTGCTCGACGCGCTGGGCACGGCGATGGACTTGAAGGCGCTCGACAGCCGCACCGAGGCGCGCCTGGCAGCGGCGTTCGCCGGGCTCAGTCGCGAGATCAAGCGGCCGATCCTCTTGACCTATCTCGGCTTCCCCTATTTCGATGTCGCGACGCTGCCGCTGCTGCAGGGCGAAGGGCTCGACGAATTCGACCCGATCAAGGTCGATCGGATCTGTCCCGACGATGCCGCGAGCATCCGCAGCGGCGGCGCCGAAGCGAGTTTGAAGGGCATCCAGTTCAACAGCTTCGGTGCGTTCTTCAGTCGCGCCTATCGTGAGAACGACTATCTGTGGGGCCGGCTGCACGGCGCCGAAAGGATGATCGACATCGTCCTGTCAGCGCTCGAACCGGGCATGACGCTCAAGGCTGGACGCACCGCCGCGATCAAGCGCGCGGCGTTCCTCGCGATCCTCGACGAGGAAGCCGAGAAGCTGACCGCGGTCCCCGGCCTGTTCGAGACGCTGCGCCGCGAGATCGGCTGAGGCGGCAAACGACGCGGCAGGTTGGCAACCCACCGCATTGCCATTACGCTGCCGTCATGCAGTTCCTCAAAATCCTCTTCTGGTGTCTTCTCGCCTTCATTGCGGCGGTCTTCACGCTCGGCAATTGGACCAGCGTGCCGATCAAATTGTGGGGCGGGATGGAAGCGCTGGTCAATTTGCCGCTGCTGCTGCTGCTGACCTTCCTCGCCGGGCTCGTGCCGACGCTGCTGTGGCATTCGACGTTGCGCTGGCGCCTGCGCAACCGCCTCACCGCAGCCGAGCGTGCGCTGCACGATCTGCGCGTCACCGCGGCACCCGTGCCGGTCTCGACGCTCAGCCCCGAATCCTTCGTCGTCGTCCATCCGGTCGACCCGGCATGAGCAACCGCATCTACGTCGCGCTCGACACGCCCGATCTCGCCAAGGCGCACGCAATGGCGGGCAAGCTTCGCCACCATGTCGGCGGGATCAAGCTCGGGCTCGAATTCTTCATGGCCAATGGCCGCGCCGGCGTGCGCGACATGGCCGAGCTCGGCTTGCCGATCTTCCTCGACCTCAAGCTCCACGACATTCCCAACACCGTCGCCAAGGCGATCATGGCGCTGCGCGATCTCGCGCCGGCGATCCTCACGGTCCATGCCGCCGGTGGACGCGCCATGCTCGAGGATGCCAAGGCGGCGGCGCCTGCCGGCACCAAGGTGGTCGCGGTGACGACGCTGACGAGCCTCGACGGAACCGATCTCAAGTCGATCGGCTGCATGGGCGATCCGCACGAACAGGTCCTGCGCTTGACCGAACTCGCGCGCGACTCGGGTGTCGATGGCGTGGTCTGTTCGGGCGAGGAAGTCGCCGCCGCACATAGATTCTGGCCCAAAGGTTTCTTCGTCGTGCCAGGTGTACGGCCCGCCGACGGCGTGGTCGGTGACCAGAAGCGCGTCGTCACCCCGCGCGCAGCGATCGACGCGGGCGCGTCGATCCTGGTGATCGGTCGCCCGCTGACGCAAGCCGAGGATCCCGACGCGGCCGCGCGCGCGATCGCAGCGACGCTCTGAGCAAGCGCTGAGGAACCGTCGAACCGTCATGCAGATCAGCGCGAAAATCTGTGGTCTCTCGACCCCCGAAACGCTCGACGCCGCGATCGACGGCGGCGCGAGCCATGTCGGATTCGTGTTCTATGCGCCGTCGCCCCGTACGCTATCGCGCGATCGTGCCGCACAACTCGCGGCGCGCGTGCCAGCGCATGTCCAGCGTGTCGGGGTGTTCGTCGACCCTGATGACGCGTTGCTCGACCGCGCGATCGCGGCTGGGCATCTCGACGTTCTGCAACTCCACAAAACCCCGGCTGCGCGCAGCGCCGCGATCAAGGCGCGGACCGGCCTGCCGCTGTGGAGCGCGGTCGCGGTGCGGACGCGCGCCGATTTGGCGGAGGCGGCAAACTTTGGCGGCGTCGCCGATCGGATCCTCTACGATGCCAAGACGCCGCCCGGTGCCGCGCTTCCCGGCGGGATGGGCGTGCGGTTCGACTGGAGCTTGCTCGAGGGCTTCCGGCATCCCTTGCCATGGTTGCTGTCGGGCGGGCTCGATCCGGTCAATCTGCGCGAGGCGGTGGCGATGACCGGCGCGACGCTGGTCGACGTCTCCTCGGGCGTCGAAAGCGCCCCGGGGATCAAGGATGTCACGAAAATCCGCGCGTTCCTACAGGCGGTAAACGACCTCTAATCTTGAAGCCCTCTCCCATCCTTCATGGGAGAGGGTTGGGTGAGGGTCTTCTGTCTTCTTTCTTCGGCCGCGCACCCCGCCTCAAGAAAAAGACCCTCACCAAAACCTCCCCCGCGAAGGCGGGAGAGGGCTTTACGCCGCACCCGGCTCGACACGCCCGCGCCAGGTGCTAAACGGCACGGCATGAACGCTCCCAACTCCTTCCGCACCCAGCCAGACGAGCGCGGCCATTTCGGTGACTTCGGCGGCCGCTATGTCGCCGAGACGCTGATGCCGCTCGTGCTCGAGCTCGACACCGCCTATCGCGCCGCCAAGGCCGACCCGGCCTTCAAGGCGCAGTTCGACGATCTGCTCGAACATTATGTCGGTCGCCCGAGCCCGCTCTATTACGCCGAGCGCTTGACCGAAGCGCTGCGCGAATCCGCGCCCGAGGGCAAAGGCGCGCAAATCTGGTTCAAACGCGACGAGCTCAATCACACCGGCGCGCACAAGATCAACAATTGCATCGGGCAGATCCTGCTCGCGATGCGCATGGGCAAGACGCGGATCATCGCCGAGACGGGCGCTGGCCAGCACGGCGTCGCCACCGCGACGGTCTGCGCGCGCTTCGGCCTGCCGTGCATCATCTACATGGGCGCCAAGGACATCGAGCGGCAGGCCTCCAACGTGTTCCGCATGAAGCTGCTCGGCGCCGAAGTCCGCCCGGTGACGAGCGGATCGCATTCGCTCAAGGATGCGATGAACGAGGGCATGCGCGACTGGGTCGCCAACGTCCACGACACTTTCTACATCATCGGCACCGCTGCCGGCCCGCATCCATACCCTGAGATGGTCCGCGATTTCCAAAGCGTGATCGGCATCGAGGCACGCGCGCAGATGCTCTCGCGGATCAACCGCCTGCCCGACATGCTCGTCGCGGCGATCGGCGGCGGGTCGAACGCGATCGGGCTGTTCCACCCCTTCCTCGACGATAGCGACGTGGCGATGCTCGGCGTCGAAGCGGCGGGTCGCGGGCTCGACAAGGAGCATGCGGCGTCGCTCGCCGGCGGCGCGCCGGGCATCCTCCACGGCAACAAGACCTATCTGCTGCAGGACGAGGACGGCCAGATCACCGAGGCGCACTCGATCTCGGCCGGGCTCGATTATCCGGGCATTGGCCCCGAGCACAGCTGGCTGCACTCGATCGGCCGCGTCGAATACACCTCGATCACCGACACCGAGGCGCTCGATGCGTTCCAGCTGCTGTGCCGCACCGAGGGCATCATCCCCGCTTTGGAACCATCCCACGCCATCGCCGCGGTGGCGAAGCGCGCGCGCGAAATGGACCGCGACCAGATCATCCTCGCGAACCTGTGCGGGCGCGGCGACAAGGACATCTTCACCGTCGCCGAGGCGCTCGGGGTGGCGCTATGAGCGCCGTCCAGAAGGCATCGTCACCCCGGCCTTGTGCCGGGGTCCACCAAGCCGCAAACTCCCCAGTCCGACACTCTTGCGTTGCGCTCGCTGCACAGTGGACCCCGGCACAAGGCCGGAGTGACGACCGATGAGTAACCGCCTCGCCGCCGCCTTCGCCAAGGGCCACCCCGCGCTCGTCACCTTCGTCACCGCGGGTGACGGCCCGACGCCTGCGATCCTCGACGCGCTCGTCGAGGGCGGCGCCGACGTGATCGAGCTCGGCATGCCGTTCACCGATCCGATGGCCGATGGCCCCGCGATCCAGGCGGCGAACATCCGCAGCTTGCTCGCCGGCACGCGCACCGCCGACATCCTCGCGATCGCGACCGACTTCCGCGCGCGCCACCCGGATACCCCGCTGGTCCTGATGGGCTATGCCAATCCGATGACGATCCGTGGCGGCGCGTGGTTCGCTGACGCCGCGCACGCCGCCGGCGTCGACGGCGTGATCTGCGTCGACATCCCGCCCGAGGAAGATCCCGAGCTCGGCCCCGCGCTGCGCGCCAAGGGCATCGCGCCGATCCGCCTCGCCACGCCGACCACCGACGCTGCCCGCCTCCCCGTCGTGCTCGATGGCGCGAACGGCTTCCTCTATTACGTCTCGGTCGCCGGCATCACCGGGCTGCAACAGGCGGCGCAGACCTCGATCGACGAAGCGGTCAAGCGGCTCAAGGCGCATACCGATCTTCCCGTCGCGGTCGGCTTCGGCGTGCGCACGCCCGAACAGGCCGCCGCGATCGCCAAGGTCGCCGACGGCGTCGTCGTCGGCTCGGCGATCGTCGAACTCGTCGCCGAGCATGGCGCGGCCGCTCCGCACGCCGTGCGCGCCTATATCCAGTCCCTGTCGGCGGCGATCCGCACCGCCCGCGAAGGAGTTCCCGCATGAGCTGGCTCACCAGCGTCCGCAACGCACTGGCCTATGTCGTCCCCGTCAAGAAAGAGACGCCCGACAATCTGTGGCACAAGTGCAAGAGCTGCGGGACGATGACGTTCCACAAGGAGCTCGAGGACAATCTCCACGTCTGCCCGCATTGCGACCATCATGATCGCATCGGGCCGCTGCTGCGCTTCGAATATGTGTTCGACAAGGGCAGCTACACGATCGTGCCGCTCCCCAAAGTGCCCGACGACCCGCTCAAGTTCCGCGACACCAAGCGCTATGTCGACCGGATCAAGGCCGCGCGCGTCGCGACGTCGGAGGGCGACGCACTGATCACGGCGCGCGGGACGATCGAAGGCCGCAAGGCGGTGATCGGCGTCCAGGACTTCGCCTTCATGGGCGGATCGATGGGGCTTGCGGTCGGCGAGGCGTTCATCCGCGGCGTCGAGACCGCGATCCAGGAGAATTGCCCGTACATCATCTTCACCGCCGCCGGCGGCGCGCGGATGCAGGAAGGCATTCTCAGCCTGATGCAGATGCCGCGCGCGACGGTGGCGATCGCGATGCTGCACGATGCCGGACTGCCCTATATGGTCGTGCTGACCGATCCGACGACGGGCGGCGTGACCGCGAGCTATGCGATGCTCGGCGACGTCCAGATCGCCGAGCCCGGCGCCTTGATCGGTTTCGCCGGCCAGCGCGTGATCGAGCAGACGATACGCGAGAAGCTGCCCGACGGCTTCCAGCGCGCGGAATACCTGCTCGAGCATGGCATGATCGACATGGTCAAGCATCGCCGCGACCTGCGCGCGACGCTGGCGAGCCTGATCGACTATCTGTGCGGCGCGAAGATCGCTGCGTAGCGCAACCAACGCCCCTCCCGCTTGCGGGAGGGGCCGGGGGGTTGGCGCGCTATGCACGCGCGCTACGCCTGCCGGGGTGGGCTAGCGCTCTCAACGCGCGTATCGTTTGCTGATAGCGCGCGCCCACCCCCTACCCCCTCCCGCAAGCGGGAGTGGAGGAGTTGAAATGCCCGATCACGCAACTTCCACCGACTCAGCGGTCCAAGCCCAGCTCGACCGGCTCTGGTCGCTTTCCCCCGGCGCCGACATCCTTGGGCTCGAGCGCATCACGGCGCTGCTCGACCGACTCGGTAATCCGCACCACCGCCTGCCCCCGGTGATCCATGTCGCGGGCACGAACGGCAAAGGCTCGACCTGCGCGTTCCTGCGTTCGGCGATCGAAGCGTCGGGGCTTACCGCGCACGTCTACACCAGCCCGCATCTGGTCCGCTTCAACGAGCGGATCCGCCTCGCCGGCACCCTCATCACCGACGATGCCCTCGCGACCTTGCTCGCCGAAGTGCTCGATCACGCCGCCGACCTGACGGCGAGCTTCTTCGAAGTCACCACCGCCGCCGCCTTCCTCGCCTTCAGCCGCACGCCCGCCGACGTGTGCATCATCGAGGTCGGGCTTGGCGGCCGACTCGATGCGACCAACGTGGTGCCGGCGCCGATCGTCACCGGGATCGCGCAACTCGGGATCGATCATCAGAGCTTTCTCGGTGAAACGCTCGGGGAGATCGCGGGCGAAAAGGCCGGGATCGCCAAGTCGGGTGTTCCGCTCGTCACGATGCGCTATCCCGCGCCGATCGCAACACGCGTCGCTGCGGTCGCGCGGACGGCCGGAGCCAAGCCAGCGCCCGCGGGCGACGACTGGCACTTCACGGTGGAAAGCGATCGCCTGATCTATACCGACGCCAATGGGACGATCGAAACCCCGCTCCCGCGCATGGCGGGCCCGCACCAGCCCGAGAACCTTGCGCTCGCCATAGCGCTGCTGCGGCATCAATCCACGCTTGCGATCCCAGCCGACGCCTATCGCATCGCCGCCGAGACGACGCACTGGCCCGCGCGGATGCAGCGGCTCCACCCCGGCCCGCTGCTCGACCAGCTTCCAGCAGGCAGTCAGCTGTGGCTCGACGGCGGGCACAACCCCGCCGCAACACAGGCGATCGCAGCCGCACTCGATGCGATCGCGCATCCCGCCGTCGGGCGTAGCGAAGTGCATCTGGTGCTCGGCATGCTCGCGAACAAGGATCCGGTCGGGCTGCTCACCCCGTTCGCGCGACTGGCGACGACGCTTCACGCGGTGCCCGTCCCGAACCACGAGCATCACGCGCCCGCTGCGCTCGCCGCGGTTGCGCATGACCTCGGGATCGCAGCCCATACCAGCGCCGATATTGCGGGTGCGTTGCGCGACATCACGACGATCGCCGATCCGGCGGAGCCGCCGATCGTGCTGATTCTGGGCTCGCTCTACCTCGCCGGGGAAGCGCTTTCGGCGAATCTCGAGGCGCCAGACTAACGCGCTTTTATTGCGATTGACTTGCAATAGCGAATGCCAGAGGATGCTCTCAGCAACGGAGCATCCCCTCATGAGTCTCAGCCCAGCCCCCTCGCCCAGCCCCGCACAGCGCCCGTCGGCGCTCGCCGCCAGCTTGCCGAATGCGATGCCGGAAGACCCCAATGCGCGCTTGCTGCTGTTCGCATTCCGCCGGCTCGGCGCGAACGGCCTCAACGACGCGCACGGCGCGCAGGCGTTGTTTCACAGCTTTGGCGCAGCGTTTCGCCGGCCCTTGCTGTTGCTCCGGACGATGATGGCCGATCTCGCACATTCCGCGACTTGCCCGATCGCGATCGCGCCGTGCTGCTGTCTGCGGATGACGAGCGCCGAGGCCGCGATCCTGACGATCGTCGCCCGCGCCGAGACCGCCCCCGAAACCGCACGGCTGCTGCTCGGCGACTTGATCGGCGTGCGTCGCCCGGACGGCGTGCTCGCCAGCGTCACCGCGCTGGCGCAGGCGTTCGCCGATGCCGGGCGACCGGTTACGGGGTGAAGCCGCTAGCCGGCCGGTCGCGCATCCTCGGTCTCGCCGACCGAGGCGTCGATCAGCCCCTTGCGGCTCATCCACCAGAACAGCAGCACGCCCGGCAGCGCCGCGACCGTCGTCAGCAGGTAGAAGTTCACATAGCCCATCGCGTCGATCAGGCTGCCCGCGGTGGTGCCCGTCACCGCGCGCCCGACGATGCTCGTCGCCGCCGAGATCAGCGCATATTGCGCCGCGGTGAAGCGCGAATTGGTCAGCGCCGAGAAATAGGCGACGACGGTGACGCCGCCGATCCCGCTCGAGAAATTCTCGAAGCCGATCGCGCCCGCCATGCCGAGGTTCGAATGCCCCGCCATCGCCAGCCCGGCAAAGCTGAGGTTCGACACCATCATCAGCACGAGCGAAATCAGCACCGAGCGCTTCATGCCCAGCCGCGTATAGATCAACCCGCCGATGAAGATCCCGACGAGATAGGCGAGGAAGCCGATCCACACGTCGTAAAAGGCGATCTCGTCATTGGTGAATTTGAGCGAGTCGAACAGCAGTCGGAAGGTCAGATTGGCGAGCGTGTCGCCGATCTTGTGGATCAGGATGAACAGCAAGACGAGCAAAGCGCCCTGCCGCTGGAAGAACTGCACGAACGGCCCGATGATCGACGCGCCGAGATTGGCGATCCCGCCGCGTGCATCGGGCTCGCGGTGCCGCGCGGGCTCGCCGTAGAGCAGGCCCGCGATCATCGCGGGAAGCGCGAACAGGCCGCACAGCAGATAGGCGTTCGACCAGCCGAAGCGCGCCGCCACGACCAACGCGAGCGCCCCCGCGCCCGCCGACCCAAGCCGCCAGCCATATTGTGACATGCCCGAGCCGACGCCCAATTGCCGCGGCTCGAGGATTTCGATGCGATACGCGTCGATCACGATGTCGAAGGTCGCGCCCGCCGCGCCGACCAGGATCGCTGCGATCGCAGTCGCGTAAATATCAGCCTTTGGATCGACCAAAGCGAGGTTGGCGACCGCCGCCATCACCAGCAGCCCGGCGACGATCAGCCACGAGACACGCTGTCCGAGCCGCCCGATCAGCGGTAGGTGGACGCCGTCGACGACCCACGCCCAGATCCATTTGAGGTTGTAGACCAGGAAGGCGAGGCTGAACGCGGTGACCGTCGACTTGGTGATGCCGCTCTGCGCCAGCCGCGTCGTCAGCGTCGCGCCGATCATCGCGAACGGGAAGCCCGACGAGATCCCCAATGCCAGCGCGGCGAGCGGTGCCTTTTCAAGATACGGCCGGACACCGTCCCACCAATTCGGGTCGCGCCCGGTCACCGCATCCATTCGTCACTCGCCCCTTGCTCGTTAAAGCGCGAGACTAGCGGTAAATCACGTCGGAGGAACCTCCCAATCGTCACCCCGTCACGGACCGGGGCGAGCGATCAGCTTACGGTCACGAACAAACTGAAGCCGTTGGGCATCCGCTTGGGCTTCTTCCCCTCGAGCACGGCTTCGATTGCGGCAATCGCCGCAAGCAAATCACGCTGCGCATAGGGCTTCGCCAGGCACCCTGCGGCGACTTCACGCCCGCCCTCGGGGCAAGAGCCCGTCACGAACAGCACCGGCACGCCGACGCCATGCGCCGCGCGCGCGACGTCGAGTCCGCTGCCATCGGCCAAACTGATGTCGACCAACACCAGATCGATCTCGCGCTCGCGCCCGATGACCACAAGCGCATCGGCGACGCGGTCGACCGTCGCCACCACAGAATATTCGGCATCGCGCAGGAAATGCTCGGTGTCGAACGCCACCAACGGCTCGTCTTCGACAAGCAAGAGGTTGGAAATCCGCCGCTTCTTCTTCGCGAAAAGCATCGCAGGAAATACCCGTCTTTTTTCTCGGGCCACCACAATGGTAGCGCGCGCACCGCCCTCGTTACGCATCCGAGCCTTAACGCGCGGCTACGAGATTGGGCACACATTATTTTGTGCGCACAACATGAGATAAATTGGGTATCAGGCGAGTGTGTCCAAGCCCCCTACCCCAATAGACCGCTCGAACGAGCCCCCGCGACCTTCGACGCGACCCAAAGACGAACAGAGGATCGCAAAACTGCTCGCGCGCGCCGGCGTCGCGTCTCGGCGTGAAGTCGAACGCATGATCGCCGAGGGGCGCGTCGCGCTCGATGGCGTCGTGCTCGATACGCCGGCGACGATCCTGCACTCGCTCACCGGGGTGACCGTCGATGGCGAGCCGATCGCCGCGCCAGCCGCTGCACGGCTGTTCCTCTATCACAAGCCGCCCGGCCTGCTCGTCACCGAGCGCGATCCCGCCGGGCGCCAGACGATCTACGACCAGCTGCCCGACGATCTGCCGCGGCTCGTGCCCGTCGGCCGGCTCGATCTCAACACCGAGGGCTTGCTCCTCATGACGACCGACGGCGAATTGAAGCGTCAGCTCGAACTCCCCGCGA
This sequence comes from Sphingomonas sp. AAP5, assembly GCF_004354345.1. Classification (NCBI taxonomy): domain Bacteria; kingdom Pseudomonadati; phylum Pseudomonadota; class Alphaproteobacteria; order Sphingomonadales; family Sphingomonadaceae; genus Sphingomonas; species Sphingomonas sp. AAP5. Next base: position 1,827,997 of record NZ_CP037913.1, read on the forward strand.
CGGGCGTCGAGCGTGCTTACCGTGCGCGCGCCTATGGCCCGATCACGCAGGAGCAGCTCGAGGAGCTGATCCACGGCGTCGAGATCGAGGGCATTCGCTACGGCTCGATCAACGCCAATCTCGAGCGCCGCACCGGCGCCAACGTGTGGATCGAGATGATCCTGACCGAGGGCAAGAATCGCGAAGTGCGCCGCGTGCTCGAATATCTCGGGCTCAAGGTCTCGCGGCTGATCCGTACGCGCTACGGCCCGTTTCTGTTGGGGGATCTCGCGGTCGGCGAGATTGGCGAGGTCAAGCAGCACGACGTCGTGAGCTTCCGCAAGGATCCGACGCGAAAAGGCGGCGGCGAAGCCCCCAAGCTGGTCGAGAAGCCGCGCCGCGAGCAGCGTGGTCCGCAGCAGATCCCCTCGGCGCCGAAGGCCCCGACGCCTAAGCCGCAACCCGCGCGCCGCATCACCAAGACCTCGGCCAACCGCGCCGACAAGGCGGCGTTCGCCGAACCGACGCGCCAGGCGCAGCCCGGCCGCGATCCGGTCGTGCTGACCAAGGCCACCAAGGTGAAACGCTTCTACGACGCCAAGCCGAAGGCCGGCACCGAACCCGTTGCCCCGCGCGCGATCGCGCCGGGCCAGCGGCCGAAGGTGTTCAGCCCCGAACTCGGCCGCAACGTCCGCGCCAAGCCGGGCCGCACCGCCACGCCGACCGAGACCGCCGAGCGCAAGCCCGCCAAGGCGACGCCGCGCACCGCGGGCAAGGCGCGCGCCGCGCCGTCGAAGCCGGCGCGCGTGAAGATCCACAAGAGCCGGACCAGGAAGTAAGATGCGCATCATTGCCGGAAAATGGCGCGGTCGCCCGCTGGTCGCGCCCAAGGGCGAAGCGACTCGCCCGACTGCCGACCGCGTCCGCGAGGCGCTGTTCTCGATGCTCACCAGCCGCGTCGGTAGCTTCGAGGAGTTGGCGGTCGCCGATTTCTTCGCAGGCTCGGGCGCGCTCGGGATCGAGGCGCTGTCGCGCGGCGCCGCGTCGTGCATCTTCGTCGAGCAGGACAAGCCCGCGCTCGACGCGCTGCGCGTGAACTTGACCAAATTGGGCGGCGCGAAGGAAATCGGCGCCGACGTGCGCGCGCAGTCGGTGCTTGCGCTGGGGCTCGCCGCCAAGCCGCTCGATCTGATCGTGATGGACCCGCCCTATGACAGCGGCGCGGGCGCGGTCGCGCTCGACAAACTCAACCGGCTGGGGTGGATCGGCGAGGCGACGTGGATCAGCATCGAGACCGCCAAGGCCGAGCTGGTCGAGGTGGCGGGGTTCGTCGAGGACGTTTCGCGCGTGCACGGCAAGGCGCGGATCACGCTGCTGCGGCGGGCTTGAACAGATAAGCCCCTCCCCTTCAGGGGAGGGGTTGGGGGTGGGGCATGTCTCACCGAGACCGCCAGCGTTTGAGTCGCGGCACGGCCCCACCCCAACCCCTCCCCTAAAGGGGAGGGGCTTTAGATTAGCTCAAACGTGATGCGACAGCCCGAACAGCGTCAGCATCAGCCAGTACAGCCCGCCCGACAGCGCCATTGCCGCGGGCAGCGTCAGCACCCACGCCAGCGCCATGTTGCGCAGCGTCGTGATCTGCAGCCCGGCGCCATTCGCCACCGAGGCACCCGCCACGCCGCTCGTCAGGATGTGCGTCGTCGACACCGGGACCGCGATGAAATCCGCGCCGGCGATCGTCGCCGCAGCGACGATTTCGGCAGCGGCACCCATGCCGTACGTCAGATGCGTCTTGCCGATCCGCTCGCCGACGGTGACGACGATCCGCTTCCAGCCGATCATCGTGCCGAGCCCGAGCGCGATCGCGACGATGATCTTCACCCAATACGGAATGTAGCGCGTGCCGTGCTCGAGATTGGTCGCATAGCTGTTGATCGATTTCAGCTCGGCCGGCGCGAAGGTCTTGGCCGCCTTGTCCTTGTCCTTGACCGCGAGCTTGATCGTATCGAGCGCGAGATACATGTCGTTGCGCAAATTGGGCGTCGCCGCGGCCGGCACCTTCTGCAGCGTGCCATAGCCCTCGATGCGCTGGCTGACGTCGCGTGACAGCGTATCGATCGCGCCGAACACCTGCGGCGACAGCACCTCGCGCACGCGCAGCGCCTTGGTCAGCGTCGTGCGCGCCGCGTCCACCGTCCCGTCCGGAGCATCGCCAGCATGCGCGCGGAATGCGCCGGCGGCCTGGTTGGCGGTCTGGACGAAGGCGGGCATGTCGCGCTCGGGCATCGTGCGATTGAGCGCATAGGCGGTCGGCGCGCAGCCGATCAGGATGAGCATGATGAGGCCCATGCCCTTCTGCCCGTCATTGCTGCCGTGGAAGAAACTCACCGCGGTGCACGTGCCGATCAGCAGCGCACGGATCCCCGGCGGCGGCGGCGTCTGGCCCTCGGGCTCGGCATACAGCTTGGGGTTCCGGATGACGCGCTTCATCAGCCACAGCAGCGCGAGCGCACCGGCAAAGCCCATCAGCGGGCTGAAGAACAGCCCCTTGAAGACGTTGAGCGCTTGCGACCAATCGACCCCCGACGTGCCGCCGGTGTTCGCGGCGATCAGCTGGTTGGCGAAGCCGACGCCGAGCACCGAGCCGATCAGCGCATGGCTCGACGAATTGGGAAGCCCGACATACCAGGTGCCGAGGTTCCACAGCACCGCAGCGAACAGCAGCGCGAAGATCATTGCGAAACCGGCATTGCTGCCGACATGCAGGATCAGGTCGACCGGCAGCAGCGTGACGATCGTATAGGCGACCGCCCCGCTCGACAGCAGCACGCCGAGCAGATTGCAGCATCCCGACCACACCACCGCAACGGGTGCGGGGAGCGAGTGGGTATAGATGACGGTGGCGACGGCATTGGCAGTGTCGTGGAAGCCGTTGACGAATTCGAACCCCAGCGCGATCAGCAGCGCGAGCCCGAGAAACGCGAAGGTGCCGAGCGCCAGCCCCTCGCCGACGTTCGCGGTGTCGGTGAAGATGCTGTAGGCGGCATAGGCGATCCCGGCGAACAGCACGCCGAAGAAGATCCAGCGCCCCGCGGGATGCAGTTTATGGTCGAGCCGTGGCCCATGCGATGCGTCCGTCGCCGATTCGGGGGACGCGAGAAAGGTGGTCGCCATGTCAGCTATGGCCTTCGCTGTGTTCTGTTACGGTATGATGACAGCGCGCGGCTCGCGTGCCGTATCGGTGCCGCCGAGTCGGGAGCCGGCGCCCGGAAAATCGCGCTATTTCAAGCAATGGTCGGCTCGTAGCCCGGCACGACTTCGAGGATTCACCGCGAGCGTCGGCTCCGGTAGGCGATGCCGGGCGCATGGCGTAATGCGATTTGCGTGTCGCGCCGCCGCGCTCTAAAGCGCTTACACGCGACCGGGGGGCGCAGGAGAGATTTGGGTGGGCACGGCTTTTATCGCGAGGGCGCAAGTCGATACTGCCGAGCCTCCGCTGATCGCTCCCCCCCCTGCCCCGTTCCAGCATCCACCGATTGCTGGCCCGCTGCGGATCCTCACCTATCTCTACAGTTTCGCGCCAGGCGGCGTCGAACGCGTTGCGGCACGGCTGCATGCGGCATGGAGCATGCGTGGTTTCGACGCGCAGGTGGTGCTCGCCGACGCCCGCGTCGCGCCACCGCAACCGTTGCGCGCGACGCGACAAGTCGGCGTTCGACCGGCGGCCGGCCAGCTCGCCGGGTTCGTCGCACTCGCGCGCGGGCTTCCCGCGATGATCGGGGCGGAGCGTCCCGACATCCTGTTCTGCGCGGGCAATACCTATACCGCGCTCGCGGTCGTGCTGCGGTTGCTGCTCGGGCGGAAATGCCCGCCGATCGTCGCGAAGATCAGCAACTGCCTCGAGCGCCCCGACATGTCGCCGCCGGTGCGCGCATTCTACCGCACCTGGCTGCGCATCCAGGGGCGCTACATCGACCATTTCGTTGCGATGGCGCCCGCGATGCGCGACGAAATCGCGCAGCGGACCGGGGTCGCGGTCGACCGGATCAGCGTCATCCCCGATCCGGCATTGTGCGCGGACGATCTCGCCCGGCTCGCCGCCGCGCGCGATGCGGCATCGCGCGGTCGCCCCGGCCGCCATTATCTGGCGGTCGGTCGGCTTGCACCGCAGAAGAATTTCGCGCTGCTGCTCGAGGCGTTCGCGCGCGTCGTGACGCCGGGCGATACGCTGACGATCCTTGGCGAGGGCCTCGAACGCGCGAGCCTCGAACGACTTGCGGCGTCGCTCGGGATTGCCGGCGCGGTGCACATGCCGGGGCATACCGACCCGCTCGACCAATGGCTGGCGCAGGCCGACGTGTTCGTGCTGTCCTCGACCTATGAGGGGGTCCCCGCCGTACTGATCGAGGCGCTGGCCGCCGGCTTGCCGATCGTCGCGACCGATTGCTGCGTCAGCATGCGCGATCTGCTGGATCACGGTGCCTTCGGCGCGATCGTGCCGAAGGGCGATTGCGCGGCACTGGCGCGCGCCATGACGACGATCGCGCTCGACGATCGCGCAGTCGTCACGGCCCGGCGCGCCGCCGCCGCGGCGTTCACCGTCGAACATGCCGCCGACGCCTATCTCGACGTCATGCACACGCTCGCCGCACCGCGCCGCGCGCGGGTGGCGGGCAGGATCGACGCGCCCGCGCTCGCGGCCGAATAAGCGGAAGCGCTTGCCCGCGGGCGCGCCGTTCCCTACCTGTTCACCGATGAGTCTCCCCGCCCCTACCGATCAGGATCCGCCCTATTTGCGCGGCCTCAACGCGCCACAGCGCGACGCCGTGCTCACCACCGAGGGCCCCGTGCTCGTCCTCGCCGGCGCGGGCACCGGCAAGACCGCCGCGCTTACCGCGCGGCTCGCGCATCTGCTCAACACGCGGAAGGCTTGGCCGAGCGAGATCCTCAGCGTCACCTTCACCAACAAGGCCGCGCGCGAGATGCGCCACCGCGTCGGCATGCTCGTCGGCGACGTGGTCGAGGGGATGCCGTGGCTCGGCACCTTCCACGCGATCGGCGCGAAGATGCTGCGCCGCCATGCCGAGCTGGTCGGGCTGCAGAGCAATTTCACGATCCTCGACACCGACGATCAGCTGCGCCTGCTGAAACAGCTGATCCAGGCCGCCGACCTCGACGAGAAACGCTGGCCCGCGCGCTCGCTCGCCGGGCTGATCGACGGCTGGAAGAACAAGGGCCTCACGCCCGCCCAGATCGATGCCGGCGAGAGCGAACTCTATGCCAACGGCCGCGGGCAGGAACTCTACGCCGCCTATCAGGCGCGCCTGGTCGCGCTCAACGCCTGCGATTTCGGCGACTTGCTGCTCCACATGCTCGTCATCCTGCAGCGCGACCGCGACGTGCTCGCCGATTACCAGCGCCGCTTCAAATACATCATGGTCGACGAGTATCAGGACACCAACAGCGTCCAGTATCTCTGGCTCCGCCTGCTCGCGCAGGAGCGCAAGAACATCGCCTGTGTCGGCGACGACGACCAGTCGATCTATTCGTGGCGCGGCGCGCAGGTCGAGAATATCCTCAAGTTCGAAAAGGATTTCCCAGGCGCCAAGATCATCCGGCTGGAGCAAAATTACCGCAGCACGCCGCACATCCTCGGCGCCGCCTCGGGCGTGATCGCCAACAATAGCGGCCGCCTCGGCAAGCAGCTCTGGACCGAGCTCGACGCGGGCGAGAAGGTCAAGGTGCTCGGCGTGTGGGACGGCCCCGAGGAAGCGCGCCGCGTCGGCGAAGAAATCGACAGCGTGCAACGCGGTGGCAAGTCGCTCGACGAAATCGCCATCCTGGTCCGCGCGCAGCACCAGACGCGCGAGTTCGAGGACCGCTTCATCGCGACCGGCATCAACTATCGCATCGTCGGGGGTTTCCGCTTCTACGAGCGCGCCGAGATCCGCGACGCGCTCGCCTATCTGCGCGTCGTCGCGCAGCCGGCCGACGATCTCGCCTTCGACCGCATCGTCAACGTCCCCAAGCGCGGCCTCGGCGACAAGGCGGTCGCCAAGATCCACCAGCTCGCGCGCGCGCAGAACGCCCCGCTCGTCACCGCCGCCGCGCGGCTGCTCGACACCGACGAGCTGAGCGGCGCGGCGCGCAAATCGCTCGGCAATCTCGTGATCGACATGGCGCGGTGGCGCGCGCAGGTCACCGAGCTGCCGCATGGCGAGCTCGCGCGCATCATCCTCGACGAAAGCGGCTATACCGCCGCGCTCCAGGCCGAGAAATCGGTCGAGGCCGCCGGGCGCCTCGAGAACCTCACCGAACTCGTCCGCGCGATGGAGGAATATGAGACGCTCGGCGCCTTCCTCGAACACGTCTCGCTGGTGATGGACAATGAGGCTGCGGCCGAGGAGCCCAAGGTCACGATCATGACGATCCACGCCGCCAAGGGCCTCGAATACGACACGGTGTTCCTGGTCGGCTGGGAGGAAGGGCTGTTCCCCTCGCAGCGCTCGCTCGACGAGGGCGGCACCAAGAGCCTCGAGGAGGAGCGCCGGCTCGCCTATGTCGCGATCACGCGCGCACGGCGCCGCGCGATCATCCTCCACGCCGCCAACCGCCGCATCTACGGCCAGTGGACGAGCAGCATCCCGAGCCGCTTCGTCGGCGAACTTCCGCCCGAGCATATCGAGGCCGAGTCGAGCATGGCGGGCGGCGAGAGCCTGTGGCGTGCCAATTGGTCCGAACGCGCCGATCCGTTTGCCGACGTCGCGCGCGGCACCGGCCGCGGCCCGGGGTGGCAGCGCGCGGCGGGCGTCGATTCCGCCAAGCCCGGCGGTGGCTACACGAACCGGACTTTCACGCGCGAGCCAAGCCGCGTCCAGGAATCGCGCGCTTCGGCGGTGAGCCTCGGCAACAAGGGCCGCGCCGACGTTTCGGTCGGGATGCGCGTGTTCCACCAGAAGTTCGGCTATGGCGCGATCGCCGAGATCGAGGGCAACAAGCTCGAGATCGACTTCGAGAGCGCCGGGCGCAAACGCGTGATGGATACGTTCGTGACGGTCGAGGCTTAGTTTCTGAAGCCCCCCCCGTTCAGGGAGGGGGTTCGGGTGGGGCTGTGCCACAAGGTTGGAGTATCGATTGGGGGATCGATGAGAACCACGCGCTATTTCGAGGAACAAGTTCTTCGCAAACGCCCCTATTTGCGCCGCGAATGGATCGCGGCCACGTTAGACCACCCCCTCAAGCGCGCGGTTCAGCCCGACGGCCGCATGCGCCTCTGGCGACGGATAGTGGACGACACCGGCAAAATCTATATTCTGCGCGTCGTGACGCTCGAAGACGGCGAGACTGTGCATAACGCCTTCTTCGACCGCACCTATCGCGAGGTTGAGTGATGAAGCTGCATTACTATCCAGAGACCGACAGCCTCTACATCGAACTGCGCAATGTGCCGGGTGCCGAGACGCGCGAAGTGGCGGATGGAGTCAATATCGATCTCGATGCAGATGGCGCGATTGTCGGAATCGATATCGACCGTGCGTCAACGCAGCTTGATCTTGCCACGCTCGAAATGACGTCGCTTCCACAGTTCGCGCTGCGGGCGGCTTAGAGATTTCCGAGCGCAGTCGATCTTGACGGTGCCTAGCGCCCTACCACGCGCACCGGCACCATAACGTTACACAGATCCGTCGCACCCGCGGGCACCGTGAAGAACGGCCCGCCGCGATTGGCGCGCGCCTCGAGCGTCGCTGCGAAGACGCGCGCGTCGGGGCGCAGATATTCAAACGCCGGCCGGTCCTCCGCGGGCAGATCGGCCGCGATCGCAATCCGCTTGATCGGCACGCGTTGCTTGGGATCCTCGTACAGGCCGAGCCCCCCGCCCGTCCCGCGCGGCAAGGCCGAGAGCGCCGCCATCCCGTCGATCACGCGCCCGACCAGCGCGATATTGCGGTCGAGATGGCGCGGGGCGTGCCCGATCACGGTATAGAGATCGCCCCCTGTCCCGGTATCAGGCGCAAGGTCGCGCGCGACGCCGACCATCCCGTAGCAATGCGGCAACCACTGCCGCGCACCATCGCCCGCGACCGCCCAGCCGCTTGGGGTAAAGCCGGTCCGGGTGGCATAGGCATCGCGATACGGATTGTCGACGGCGACGCCGTGCGCACCCCACGCCCATTCATATTCGGCCGGCGGCTTGGGGACGATCCCGGCGGCAGGCGGCTTCTTCTCGGTCGCATCGCCCCATTGCGTGACGTAATTGTCCTGGACGCGGTAGACGGTCGCGTCCTTCCACCAACCGCTCCGCGCGATCGTGCGGATATTGGCGACGTGTACCGGGGCAAAAGCGGGGGCGAGCCAAATCACGCTGCGACGTCCGTCGGCAAAGTCGATCAGCAGCAGATCCTGCGGGTCGATCGCGCCCCAGGCACTCGCCGGAGCGGCGGCGGCGAGCTGCGCCGCGGTCGGCTTCGGGGCGGGCGCGGGGGCGGGCGCGGGGGCGGCCTGGGCGGCGGCGAGCAGGGCGAAAAGCGGGAGCAGCATCGGCATCCCGCCAACCTGCCCGCTCGGCACGGCGGCGGCAATCCCTGTCGCGCGCAGCAGAATGCTTGCACAGCGGGCAGCGACGCTCTAGGGCCACCCTCCTGTCCAGGACATGCGGAGCGGTGGCCGAGTGGTCGAAGGCGCTCGCCTGGAAAGTGAGTATACGTCAAAAGCGTATCGAGGGTTCGAATCCCTCCCGCTCCGCCAATTACCGCCGAAGAAACGGCACGATACCGTTGATTTGAGTGCAACGAGTTGCAGCGTTTTCACAGATATTCCCACAACACTCGCAGACGTGGCAGGACGCGGAGACATCAGGCAGGTTACCGGAAAAGAACCGGCGGCGGCTAGTCCCGCTGACGGATGTAATACGTCATCGCTTCTTTCGCAGGTGTGTTGCCATCGAAGAGCCGGTAGAACGCATTCGCGGGATCAGGGTGGCAGATAAATCTGTGGACTGTTTCCTGACGCGACCCCGGCACAATGTCTCTAAAAGGTTGGTCGCCGGTGGACATACGCGCAGCCCCACCTGCGTCATACTCCACAAGCGTTTTTATCCTCATTTGTGGCTCATCACCACAACGAACTTCCTCTAAGAATTTGCTATGCCGCATATGGATCGGCCGCTTCGCGCCGATCACTTGGTAGACATTGACGTGACCCCCGTCTTTCATCCAGCCGCAACCAGAGACCGGCCATTGTTGTCGCGCAGGAGCGCGGGCGAAGCAACGGGCGGGTTTAAACCCGCCCGTTGCTTTTCGAGTTCGGCGGCGAAGGCCGCCGGTGTGGCGTAGCCGAGCGAGGAGTGCGGCCGCTCGGTGTTGTAGTCATCGACCCAGCGCGCGAGAATCGAGCGCGCCTGGCGGACCGTGAAGAACAGCGTCTCGTTGAGCAGTTCGTCGCGCATGCGACCGTTGAAGCTCTCGACGAACCCGTTCTGCGTCGGCTTGCAGGGCGCGATGTAATGCCACTCGACGCAGGCGTCACCGGACCAGGCGAGCACTGCATTCGAGGTGAGCTCGGTCCCGTTGTCGCTGACGATCATCTTCGGCCTGCCGCGTTCGACGATCAGATCGGCCAGCTCGCGCACGACCCGCCGGCCTGAGATCGATGTGTCGAGCACCGCCCGCAAGCACTCGCGTGTCACGTCATCGACGATGTTGAGGATGCGGAACCGCCGGCCCGTGGCCATCTGATCATGCACGAAGTCCAGGCTCCAGCGCTGGTTGGGCAGCGCCAGCACCGGGGCCGGCGCCCGTGCGCCGACGGCGCGCTTTCGTCCCTTCCGGCGACGCACCGTCAGACCTTCATCGCGGTAGAGCCGCTGGGTCTTCTTGCGGTTGATCGTGATGCCGTCCCGGCGCAGCAGGATGTGCAGCCGTCGATAGCCGAACCGCCGCCGCTGCTGCGCCAATATGCGCAATCGCGACCGCAGGTCGCCATCATCTCCCCGGCACGAGCGGTACCGCATGCTCGCGCGATCCGCTCCGACGACAGCACACGCCCGCCGCTCGCTCATCCCTAGCGCCGTCTGGAGATGCGCGACCGCTTCCCGCTTTGCGGCAGGCGTCACCATTTTTTTGAAAGCAGGTCCTTCAGACCTGCGTTGTCGAGCATCGTGTCCGCCAGCAGCCGCTTGAGCCGCGCGTTCTCATCCTCGAGCGCACGCAGCCGCTTCGCATCCGACACCTCCAGGCCGCCGAACTTGGCCTTCCACGCGTAATAGGTCGCGCTCGACATGCCGTGCCGCCGGCACAGATCCGTCACCACCGCGCCCGCCTCGGCCTCCTTCAGGATACCGATGATCTGCTCTTCCGAAAACTGCTTCCGCTTCATCTGTCCGTCCCTTCTTCGGGCCGGACTCTAGCTCCAACTGGAGGAAAGAACGGGGGTCACGTCAGGGCAAATGGTACCTTCTTGATGTCGTCCGGGCGCAAATGCAGTTCGACGAACCAACCGATCGCGTGTTGGCTTGGCATAGGCAATGGAAAGCAGATGCGCTGCTCATCGAAGGGGTACCCATCGGGATCGCACTCTTCCAGCTGGCGAAAAGGGCCCGGCTGCCCGGCATCATTCGAGCGCCAGCGCCGAGGGGCAGCAAGGAAGACCGACTTGCCAAGGCGACGGTCCACTTCAGTCGGGAAACTTCCTGCCGCCCGCGTCTGCACCATGGCTTGAAGCGTTCAGAAAAGAGCTGCTGGGATTTCCGGACGCAACAAATGATGACCAGGTCGATGCGCTCAGCCAGTTCGTTGAGTTTGCGTTCCAGCAGGCGACTTGGGTCAACACTCAATACGACAAGACCGGGCGGCGGCTTGATGTGGTGCGCCGTGACAAGCGGCCGCGCTACTATGATGGCGATGTTCCCTCCCAGAACGCGTGGGATCAACTCGCAGAATAAAGCAGTGAGGGCCGCCAAGGGCCGAGCCGCTTTCTCTTTCTGGGTGAAGAGCGGCCGGTCCGCCTTTGAGAGCTAAACCGCAGAGGCGGCCGTTCGTTCATAGGCCATGGGAAAGGATGGCAACGAAGGCCCGTGGCAATGGTCGTTCGTCCGCTTAAACGTCGCAACCGGTTCTCTAAACTGAAATGATCAGCACGTAGGTGCTCGAATCGTTACGTCGGCAAGACACCCGCCGCTTCCGTTAGTCCGAAAGACATTACCGATTTCAAACATGACGGCAGAAAGCCGGATGCTCGCCTACGCTTCCGGCAATTTTGGCAAGGCTCTGGTCTTTGGCGGCGCGGATCTGACGATCCTGTTTCTGCTGACAGACGTATTAGCGTTGAGCGGCGCCCAGGCGGCGGGGCTGATGCTGTTCGCCGTGCTCGGCGATCTGGTGTTCGATCTGCTGGCGGCACGGCTAGTTCTTCACTGGCGGGCGGCCGGGCGCGGCTATCGCTGGACGGTCGCGTTTGCTGCGCTGCCCTGCGGCGCGGCGTTCGCGCTGATCTATGCGATGCCGGCGCTGGGCGTTCATCGTGCCTGGATGCTGGCGGCGGCGATCCTGGTGTTCCGCGGCGCCTATGCGCTGGTCGACGTGCCGCACAATGCCCTCATGGCGCAGCTCACTCGCGACAGCCGGGCGCGGGGGCGCGTCTCCGGCTACCGCCTCCTGTTCAGCACAGCGAGCGCGCTGGCGATCGCCGGGTTCCTTACGCCGATCGTGCAGCAAGTGGGCCATGCACGGCACTTCGGCGCGCTGGCGATGACCGGCATCGGCGCCGGCTGCGTCTTCGGGGTGACGATGCTACTGTGCGCTTGGGCGTCTGGCGGGCGCAGCGGTAGCGCTGAGGAGACGGGGATGCGCGGGGACGGCATTGCCGTGCCGCTACGTGACCCGATGGTGCTGGGGATAGGAGCGCTGGCGCTGCTCACCGGGTTTGCGATGCCCTGCTTCAGCCGCATGCTGATCTATCTGGGCAGCTATGTCGTCAATCGTCCAGGCGCGGTGATGCTGTTGCTGTTGGCGCTGACCGTCGGGCAACTCGCCGGCGTCCTCAGCTGGACCGCGCTCACCCACCGGTTCAGCAAGAGCCGGCTGCTCGCGGCGGGCCATGCGGTCAGCGCCTCGGGCCTGGTCTTTTTCGGCCTGTGTCTGGCGTGGCCGGCCGGGCAGCTGGCCAGCGCCGCGCTGATCGGCTTCGGCTTTGCCAGCGTTTTCATGCTGCCCTGGGGGCTCCTCGCCGACGCGATCGACATCGTCGAGTGGCGGAATGGCAGGCGGTTCGAGACGGGGCTGTTCGCCTTTTACCTGGTGCTGGTGAAGTCGAGCGGCGCCGCGTCGACCGCGACGATCGGCTGGGTGCTGGACGCGCTCGGCTACGTCCCGGGTGCAGTCCAGCCGACCGGGGTGCATCTCGGCATGCTCGGGCTGGGCCTAGGCGTGCCGCTGGCGGGTGCGCTGCTGGCGATACTGCTGCTGCGCCGCTTCACGCTGGATCATGCGGGCCATGCACGGCTGTTGCGCGCGCTGCAGCGGCGTCAGGCCGGGGCAGAGCCGGTCTCCGGATCGAAGCGCGGGTTGGAGAAGTCCAGCGGCGAAGGCGCCACCTTGGCAGGTGGCACCGCACTTTCGACCCAGGCGCGGCAGAGCATGTCGCGCAGCATCGCGGCACCGGCCGCCGTTCGTTCGTAGATCAGGCCGCGCACGTCCTTGTCGGCGAAGTTGCTGAAACCGTCGTGCTTTTCCAGCTGATACACCATTTCCATCCGGTCGCCTGACCGGTCGAGGAAGGCGAGGACTGCGTCGAACATGTCGCCCTGCAGATGAGCGGGCGCGCCGATCCGCGGAGCGATGTCCGCCACGGCGAGTTGCATGCCATCGACGAAGCGCGTCTCGAAGCGGCTATGGATGGTCCGGTCGCGCGTGTATCCGTTGGGGTTGGGCCCAAGCCAACCGTCCGAGTTGACGGAATCGTGCAGCGGCTGCGATCCATCGCCGATATAATGGCCGAGCCGGATCACCTGGAACGCGCAATGCTGTTCCGGCACGGATACGTCGCCACCGCTCGCTTGCGCCTTGCGGACATAGCGCATGCAGACGATCAGCCGGTCATAGGCCTCCATCGCGGCATAGGGCAGCGTGCCGGTCCAGCGGACATTGGTGCGGGCGGCGGTCGCCGGTTCGCTGCCCTTGATCACTTCATAGTATTTTTTGAGCGCGAGGATGAAGGCATAGCGCGAACGCGGGACCGGCGTCAGGAAGGCGAATTGCTCGCGGAACCAGCCATGGTTGGGATCTTCCTCGATCTTCGAGAAGCCTTCCGACTCTCCGCGCCAGCTGTCCGGCAGCGACGCCGAAGCGGCGATATACTCGGCATAGCGGCGCAGGAAGATGGGGCCGTCATCGGGAACGGTCTGGATCGCCGCGCGATCGATCACCGCATGCGCCGTCCCGCCCCAGGCGTAGGCGGCGGCGGGGCACAAGGTGAGGGCGGCGGCCAGAGCGAAGCGGCGCATGGTAGTTCCTTTCAGGGGTCGAGGGGATCGCGCGGATCGACGCGCTCGGAGGCCCGCGACGGGCGGAACACCAGCTCGGTCCGCGAGACCCGGCGGACGACTGTGCCGGGCTGGTAGCCGAGTTCGGCGGCGTTGCGATCGGTGAACGTCGCGCTTTCGATATAGGCGCTCTGCAGCGGGTTGCAGACGATCACCGTCTCCGCTGCCATCGGCGCTCCCATCGCCAAGAGCAGGCGGCTAGCGTTGCGCAGGTTGGTGGTAGTGTGGCGGGCATAGGGCTCGCTGACGATCGCTTCGGGCGGAATGCCGTAGCGCTCGATCAGCGCCTTGCGCATCTCGTCCGCCTCGGTGAACGGCGTCGCGCGCGGATGCGCCCGGCCTCCGGTCACGAGAATGAAAGCGATGTCGCCTGCCGCGAATCGGATCGCGGCGAGGCGGAGATGGTATTTGCCGAACGGGCTGAGCGGCTCTCCTTCGATTTCCGGGCCGACTCCGGTCACGATCATCGCGCTGTAGCGATAGCGCTTCCAGTCGAGCGTCTTCGCCCGGTCCATCGCTGCGGCATTGACGCCGCCGGTCAGCGGCTCATGGCCGATCGCATCGGTACGGTCGCTGAGGTCGAGCAGGGCCGCCGCATAGTCGAGGCTGGGATCGAGCCGCTGCGCCGATCGGGCGCGGGGCGTCTCGGCGAGCCAGTCGGCGGCCTGCAGACGCGTGCGAAGGTCCCGCGGCGACAGCGTCCCGGGGCCATCGATCGCGGTAGTGGGCGTGGCGCCCAGGGCATAGACCCGGACGATGCCGTTGATGCCGGCGATCTCGCGATCCACCTGCGCGGCAACGCCGTCGTCCGGTGCGGGTAAGCCTTTCTGCGCGACCAGCGCGCGGCGCACCGCTTCGCTCTCGCTATCGCTCCACAGCAGCGCCTTCGCCCGGCAGGCAAGATCCTGACCGCAGGCCACGCGCCGCTCCCGCCGCGCGCGCGACACGCTCAGCATGCCGGGTGCGCCGGCGATTCGGTCGAGCGCCGCCGGATTGCGTCCGGCGGCATCGAGCAGGGGAAAGAGCCGTGCCGACAGCGCCGCCAAGGCGCCGTCGCCAACGTCCCCGGCTGAAGCCGGGAACGCCAGTACCGTTACCGCCAGCACGGCGGCGGAGAGCAGGGCGCGCATCACCAGCTGCGGCTGAGGATGAAGCGGAAGTTCCGACCAAACAGCGGGCGGCCATAGATCGCCTGCGCAGTGCCCTGGCCAGCAAATTGGTCGGTACGCGTATTGCCCTCGGTCAGGCCGTGCGCGTTGAACAGATTGTCTCCGACCACTTGGACGTGCCACGCGCCCCTATCGAGCAAGACGCCGCCGCCGATCGTCTGATAGCCCGGCATCGCGGTGCGGTTGAACAGGTCGACATAGCGCTTTCCGACCCATTCGAAGCGCCCGAAGACCGAGAGCTTCTGCTCGCCAAGATCAATATCGACGCTCGGCCGCAGATTGCCGAAGAACTTCGCCTCGCGGATGATCTGGTTGCCATTCACCGCGCTGGGATCGGCGCCCGAATTGTTCTGGAGATTGGCATATTCCGGGTTCTGCCAAGTCACCGATCCGTTGAGCGAGAACCAGCGGATCGGCGAGACGCGGCCGTCCAATTCAACACCCTTTACGGAGGCTTCGCCGATAAATGGAAGCGTCTGGTCGTTGCGGCCGGTCAGCGGGTTGAACGCCGCGAACGAGGCGTTGAAGGGATTGAACTTGGTATAGAAGCCGGTGGCATAGAGATAGTTGGGGCCGAAGCTCGCCTTCAGGCCGACTTCATATTGGCGAGCCTTGGTCTTGATGATCGTCGCGTTGATCCCCGTCACCGCGCCCAGCTGAGGCGGCACTTCGAGGTTCGAGATGCGGCCATAGGCGCCGAGATGGCCGTTGAGGTCGTAATTGACGCCGACGGTCCAGTTGGTCGCGCTGGGCTTAAGGCGCTGGTCGAGCACCTGACCGGTGAAGGCTCTGGTAGTGTCGTCGGCCAGCGTCGTCGCGTCGCCGAGATTGACCTGCGTCGTCGGCAGCGCGATTCCCTTATAGCTGTACTTCTCGGTGCGGATACCGGCGTCGACGCGCAGGCCGCGGGCGATTTCCCAGGTGTCGTTGGCGTAGACGGCGATCATTTGTGCGTCGCCAGCGCCCTGGTTGAGCGTGGTGGTGTAGCGCAGCACGCCGTTCTGGGTGACCGAGCCCAGCACCTGCCCGGTGGCCGCATAAGCGAGCAGGTCGAGCGTACGCGGCTGGCTGCGCACTTCGATCAGCATGTCCTGATAGGCCTGGCGCAGCGTGTTGCCATAGAAGGCGCTGTAGACGCCCGCTCGCACGTCGTGAGTGCCGATCGCGGTCTCGAACTTGCGGGTGACGCTGAGATCGCCCTGCACTGAGTAGAAATCCGATTCCGAAGCGCGATACTGGCCCGACATGACGAGGCCCGACGCGGTCGCGGGATCATACACCGACGTGCCGCTGGTACCCGCGAACGCATAGCCGAGCCGTGCGACATTGGGGCCGAAGGCGGTGCGGGCGGCGGTCAGGTAGCTGGCTGCGAAGGTGTTCGCGTCGGCCGGGTTGGTGGTCGAATAGAATGCGTCGAAACTCGACTTGCCCTTAGTGCCGCCGACCTTGGCCGAGACATTCCAGCTACCGAAGTTCGCCTCATAGTCCAGCGCTGCATTGAAGAAGCGCATGTGGCGGCCGTTCGACAGGTCACGGCTCATGCTCTGGAGCGCGCCGGCACCGTCGCGATACTTGATGTTGACGTTGCGCAGCGACGGCGAGTTCAGCGTACCGGTGAAATAATCGATATAGTTGTTGAGCGAGACGGCCGGGTTGCGCGGATCGTTGGTCGGGATCGGCAGGTAGAAGACGTTGTGGTCGTTCACATATTCGGCCGAGATCTTCACGAAGCCGTTGCTCAGCTCGCGCTTGAGGTTGGCGCGGATCTGGCCGCCCTTGTCGCTCGGGAAGCCGCCATAGCGATAGCCGTCATGCTGGCGGATAAAGCCGCCGATCGCGAAATAGGTGTTGTCGCTGATCGGGCCGGACTGCATCGCGTCGAGCCGGTAAAGGCCGGTGTTGCCCAGCGTAATCTGCGCCTTGCCGCGCGACTGGGGGCCACCCGACACGGTGATGTTATTGGCGATTGCCGCCGCACTGCTGGCATAGATCGGCGCCGGGCCGCCGCGCACGATCTCGACCCGTTCGGTCATCAGGTCGTAGCGGTTCATGCCTTCGCCGGAGTTGAAGAAGACGCCGTCGATCTCGTGGTAGAGCGGCAGCCCGTCCTGCTGGAAGATCAGATAGCCGCGATCGCTGGGAATGCCGCGCACGCGAGTGATGTTCTGCACCTCACCGCCGGTTGCCTCCACCTGGATGCCGGGAATGGTGCCGAGTAGGTCGGCGAAGCTTTTCGGTGCGATTTTCTCGACATCGGTCTGGCTGAGCGAATTGACCGCATACGAGACATCGAAGCGGCGCTGCGCGCGTGCCGAACCGGTGACGATGATGTCCTCACCCGCGCCTTCAGCGAGTTGTGTCGGCTCGGCAGCCGGCGTGGCTGTGGTCTGCGCAAAGGCTGGCGTGGACAGCACGCTAAGCGCGAGTACCGCGCAACTAACAGCGAAATCTTGCTTCTTCATGTGTGGTTTCCCCCGTGATTTTTCAATCTCTGGGGGGCGATGTGCGGAGCTGATGACAGAATTAATTATTTCTGAGAAAATTAATCGCATACAGCCTGTCCGGCTGATACAAACTATCGGAGATGAGACATCGGCCCTTCACGCTGCTCGACGAGGAAAGGCGGCTGCTCTGGCAACTGCGCACAGTCGGACCGCAGTCGCGCTCTGCGCTCGCGGAGACCCTGCAGATCAGCAACAGCGCCATTTCCAAGCTGACAAAGGCACTGATCGGGCAGGCGTTGATCGAAGAACTCCCGGCCGAGGCGCTAGCCGGACGGGGCCGCCCGACTGTGCCGCTGCGCATCTCGCCGGCCGGTGGCTATGCCGTCGGGCTGGCGATCTATGCCGGGTTGCTCGAAATTGCGCTGGTCGATTATGCCGGGGGTGTTGTGTCGCTCACCTCAGAGAATATTGATCCCGTCGATCCGCACCTTTTCGCACGTCATGTCGATCGCCGCATTCAGGAGTTGGCGATCAAGCATCGCCTACTGGGCAGTCGGCTCTACGGTGTCGGCTTCAGCGTGCCCGGTCCGTCCCTGTCGCGTGACGGCAACCGTTGGCACATTGTTCGCAACCTGCCGGGTTGGAAGGACGCGCCGCTCCGTGAGATTTTCGCAGAAGCACTCCGGCTGCCGGTCTGGATAGAGAATGATGCGGCGGCGGCGGCGCTCGCCGAATATTATCTGGGCGGGCTGATCCGCCGCTGCACAACCGCGGTAGTGATCCTGCTCGGCCATGGCGTCGGAGCGGGTATCGTTCATGAAGGCAAGCTAATGCGCGGCGAGTCAGGTGGCGCCGGGGAGATCGGCATGTTCTATCCGGGCAACCAGCCGCGTCCGACGACGCTGGACCTCATCGCGACACTGCAGGCGGCAGGCTGCGCCGTCGAATCGCTGGCCAATTTCGCAGAGGTGATCGCTGGATTTGAGTCGGTTGTCGACCAGTGGATGGATCGCGCGGCCAATCAGCTACTGCAAACCATCAACTCGGCGCTGGCATGGTTCGACCCGGGCGCGATCCGACTTACGA
This sequence comes from Sphingomonas sp. AAP5, assembly GCF_004354345.1. Lineage (NCBI taxonomy): Bacteria > Pseudomonadati > Pseudomonadota > Alphaproteobacteria > Sphingomonadales > Sphingomonadaceae > Sphingomonas > Sphingomonas sp. AAP5. The sequence continues at coordinate 1,846,212 of NZ_CP037913.1, forward strand.
GTCCGTTGCCGGCGACGATTATGCATGGTCTGGCCGACCGCCTGAACCGCCAAGCGATCACCTGGGGCGATCATATCGCGGACAGCGACAAGGGGCGGTACGACATCGATGTATCGCAGCTAGGTGGCGCGGGTTCCGCTCTCGGTGCCGCGCTACTGCCAATTCACGACTCGATCGAACGCGTATAGCGGATGGTCGGGTGCCGCGACTCGCAAGTGATCCTTAGCGTTTTTTCGATCCCTTTTCGCAGCGACGACAAGCTGCCGGTCGATCTGCACTCTGATGAACGCCGGCTTTCTGACGAAGTCGACTTAACGAGATCAACGAACGACCGAAGTCGAGACGGGGGAAGAGCGCTCGAACGTCCGAGCCTGGGTCATGCCGGCCGCTAATTAATCTTCGAAAACATGTGATCTCGGTCGTTTCATCGGTACTTTTTGCGCGCGTCGAACGTGCTTGCTTCGACCGCGATGGGTCGTGCGATTGGATAGAATTGAGTCGTTTAATTTTTACGACTTGGTCAACGGACCGCAGCTATTCCAAAATTCGCCGACCAGGACCGGTTTGTCCGCAACCAGCCCCGTCGCAACCGTTTCGCGGATGACTTGGCGATGACCTCTCCGGGCAATTGCGAGCCGTCTGTTTCGGTCAAAGCAAAGTCTGCAGCTGAGAGCGAGCAGCACTTTATCAGAGGTGCCCTTTAGCCCTTCTGCCGGTGCGGCCCTCTGGGGATTGGGTTCGAGGCCTCCATTAGCTGACTGAGTTAAGTTCGCCCAAGTGTATCCAGAGGCCCCGAAGCGAGGTGCGCGAGAATACGCCTTAGCGCCGCAATGCTGTTTTCATTTTCGGCATCCTCAAGCGCGGCCCGCAGCACCGCAGGCATATTGTCGGCTCCGACCAACTCCATCTGCCAATTCGGATACAGACGCGCGCGCCTTTCGACACACCGGTCCAGTGCGACGCTGTCGTGATGGCGCGGATCGCTATGAAGGCTAACTGTCTTGGTTTCGACCTCAGCGGGCGTGCCCTCGATCCATTGGAAGAAGACGCCGCTTCCAAAAACCACCCCCCCGGTGATGTCGCGGAGAACATAGGTTAGCTTGCTTTGCCTATGCCGGGCAGGTTGGGCGGTCCGGTTGGTCAGCGGCAGGTTAGCGCCTCTTTTTCATTTGTGTAGGGAAGCATAGGAGCCCGATCCCTGCTCCGGGCGAACGACCGCTTTTCCGCAAGGCCCGACTACGACGGAAAAGCACAGTTTGAGGCGGGTTACACCACAGCGGTTAGCTACACCAACCCGGCCGTTAGCCTACCGCGATCATCACCTCGTTGCGCCGAAACGGCGGCGCTACGAACGGCGAGTTGTAGAAGGCAATCACAACATCGCCGGTCGCTTCGAGGTCCCGCGCTGATAACCACTCTCGCAGGCGCATCTCCTGTTCGGCTAACCTTGTGTCACGGCCGAGGCCGGCGAAGCGGACAACCGCCATCCGGCGCGCGGGAAGTTCTGCAGCGGTGACGCCGTCGGGCATATCGGGCAACGTCGCTGCGGTGAAGCGCGCAGGCATCACGAAGCGCGTGCGCCAGGCATCCATCGCGCGGTCCGATAACACTGGCGCGGTCATTGCGATCTTTTCGCGCTTGTTGCCAAAGATATACTTCGCCAGCCGTTGAAATCCCGCTTTGAGCGCGACGCTCCGCTCGGCGAGGACGGCGGTTTCCACCACGAGGATGGCGGCATAATCCCGCAGCTCGAACGCACCGTCTTTCTCGACGATTGTATAATCAGGCTGTTCGAGATTTCGTTCGTACAAGCCCAACCCTCCGGTCACGAGCGTTGCAAGGCCAAGCCCAAGAGCGCCCCAGCCAAGAATGTTGTGCGTCTTCATGTCACGCTCCAATACTGAGCCGGTTTAGATCAACAGCCTATCCGACTACTACAGCCTCGCAGACCTTGAACCATCGCCAATTTGGGCGAGGTATGCGCCACCGCTTTGATGATCGTCCGAAGCGCCAGCGGCCCCTGGCGACCGCCCGAAGAGAACCGTTCAATCATCACAGGCATCCTCTGGCGGCTGCGTTGCGGCACGACGTGGCACGACGTGGCCCCCAAACCCGGCAACTGGAACACGATCTACCGGCGGTTTTGGCGCTGGAGCGAGGCCGGGTCTGGGAGGCCGTATCGGTCACGCTGGCCGAGATGATGGCCGACAGCGGCGATTACCGTATCAATAGCACCACGTTCGTTCCCACGTCTCGGCAGCAAGCGGAAAAGGAAGCTCATCGAAGCGCTCTTGGTCGCTCGCGGGGCGGGTTCACCAGTAAGTTTCACTGTCTGGCAGATGCCCGAGGACGACCACTCGCCTTCCACCTGCCGGTCGGCAAGCGGCCGGTTGCAAGGCCGATGAAACGCTGATCGCCATGCCGGAGAAGGCGCCAAAAGCGCTCCTGGCGGACAAGGGATATGACGCCGACGCCATCCGAGCCGACCTTGCGCGCCGCACCATCCAGCCCGTCATCCCGGGCCAGTCAAACCGTCGGATCAAGATCGAACACGACCGGTCGCTCTATAAGAAACGCAATCATATCGAACGATTCTTCGGCCGCCCCAAAATCAACCCTGCCATCGCCATCGGCTACGACCAACTCGCCGAAAGCTTCCTTAGCATGATCTCATATCGCCGCCGCCAGGAACTGGCTCAAAACAACGCGCGATCTCAGACGTACACCCCGGTCTTTTCGCCGGAGGGCAACATCTTTCAAATCCCTCGCTCTGGTCGGATTGCCGAAATGGAAGCTCTTCTCCGCGCTAATGCGACCGAAGTCATATGATGCGCGAGCGCTTGTCGATCTGCTTAAGTATATGATAAAAAAACGAAAATAAGGCGATGGTGCCCAAAGTCAAATCTACTCGATGTTTGCGCAACACCAAGACCGAATCCCCGATACAAATAAAAAACTAAATTCGAGTTCATATGTGTCAGTGGTGTTGCAAAAGAGCGGATAGGCGGGAGAATGAGGCGAGCTCTAAAAAGGGCCGCACATAAAGTCGAACTGATAAACAAGGGGATTTTTATGTTTCCAGGTGCCTCGCAGGGGCGGGCTAAGCTTGCCTTGTCCGCGTCCCTTATCGCTCTATCGTATGTCGGGGCGCCCGCGTTTGCCCAAACTGCGCCGGCTCCGGTGGTGTCGTCCGATACGGCCCCTGATTCTGACACCGACCGTGAGATCGTCGTCACCGGGTCGCGCATAGCGCGGCGCGGCACCGAAACCGCTTCGCCGTTGCAGACCATCACGTCGCAGGACCTCGATGCGCGCGGGTATCAGACCGTGGCACAGGCGCTGAATGAGCAACCAGCATTTGGCGTGCCGGGCGCATCCCCTGTCGGATTCAACCAATCAGGCTTCGGGGCAGGACAGAGCTTCGTCAATTTTCTCGGGTTGGGATCACAGCGTACGCTCACGCTCGTTAACGGCCGCCGCTTCGTGTCGGGTAATACGTCCTCGATCTTCGGTCCGACCGGCTCGGGTGGAAACCAGGTCGACCTCAACGTGATCCCGACCAAGCTCATCGATAAGGTCGAGACGGTCGCTGCGATCGGCGCGCCGATCTACGGCTCGGATGCCATAGCAGGCACGATCAACATCATTCTAAAGCGGAACTACCAAGGCTTCGACATCGACGGGCAAACGGGCATTTCGTCGAGAGGGGACGCGCCCGACAATCGCATTCGTTTCCTGGCCGGCAAGAATTTCGCCGAGGGGCGCGGAAACATCACCGTGTCGGGCGAATATAACGTGTCAAAGGGGTTGCTGTTCACCGACCGAGCGCAGACCGCATCGGACGACCGGTTTGACGTCGCGCCCTCGGGGTCGGGCCCACAGCCCATCTATGCGAACGAGCGCATCCCCTCAATTTCGCCTTATGGCATCCCGCTCGTCACCGATTTCATCAGCACGGCTCCGGGCGCACAATCGTCTGCCTATATCGGCGCGCCAAACCTCAATGTCGGCATCACTAACGCTGCGGGCCAGCAGCTGAAGTTCGACCAGCAGGGCAATCTCGTCCCGATCGATTTTGGTACGGTCGTGGGTTCGGGCGGCACCTCGATCTTCAGTTCGGGCGGTAACGGCTTTTCGTTGCGTGACGTCGAGAATCTGGTCACCGATATCAAGCGCTACAGTGCCAATGCGGAATTTTCGTACGACATCTCGAGCAATCTGCGTTTCTTTGCCGAAGGCTGGTACAGCGTCAGTCAGGGCCGCAACCTTGCCAGTCAGCCTGTCTACAATTCTGCGCTTTTCGCTGGCGGCGGTTCGCGCGACGGGAATCTGATCGTCTCGATCAACAACCCTTACCTCACCCCTTCGGCGCGTACCGCGATCATCAATTCGATCCAGACCAACCCGTTCAGTGACAGCCCGACGCAGAATTATTTCTACCTTGGCCGGGCTAACGTCGATCTGTCGTCTGGCGTGTCCACCGGCAAATCGGAAGTCGTTCGCGGAGTCGCGGGTTTCGATGGAGAGGTGACGATCTTGCAGGCGCGGCCGTGGCGCTTCGAGGGGTATATCAATTACGGCCGGTCGCATGTGACTAGCCGCAATCCCGAGCTCAACGAGCAAAACTTCCTCAACGCGATCAACGCGGTATCGTCAGGTGGGCAGATCACGTGCGCGCCGGGTGCTGTCAACTCGCCGATCGCAACCGTCAGCGCGACCTGTGCCCCGATCAATCCGTTTGGCGGCCAGGTCTCGCAGGCCGCAAAGGATTATATCACCACCATTGCAACGCCGGAAAACATCAACAACCAGTATGACGGCGTGATATCGATCGCGGGCCCGCTGCTCAAGCTCCCGGGCGGGGATTTGGCTTTTGCGCTGGGGTACGAGCATCGCGCGGAAAACTCGCGGTTTAAACCCGGCGCTTTCTATCAGGGCGCCACGACCGACCTTTATCCCGGCGATTTCGACCAGAATGGCGATCCGATCGACCTGTTCTACGGCCGCTCGGTGCCGATCCAGCCGGTCTATGGGGCATATCACACCAACGAGATTTTTGGCGAACTCAACGCCGATCTGATCTCGCCGTCGAACGCCGTGCCTTTTGTCCATCAACTGTCGATCCAGACCGCCGGTCGCTATATCTGGAATTCGATCGCCGGGAACGATCCGACCTATACCGTCCAAGGTCGGTATGCCCCGCTTCCAGATATCGCGTTTCGGGGGGCCTATACCCGCGCGGTCCGCGCGCCCTCAATCACCGAAGCGTTCAATCCAACCTCGAGCTCCTTTGGTTTTGCAACCGACGTGTGCGACCAGTCCTTGCGCAACCAGGGGCCAGCCCCTGCGACGCGTGCGGCGAACTGCGCTGCGGCAGGCGTCCCGGCCAATTTCACCTCGCTTTCGAACCAGCGCTCGTTCTTCACCTACGTGTTCGGTAACCCCAAGCTCCAGAATGAAAAATCGGATAATTTCACGGTCGGCGCGGTGGTGACTCCACGTTTTCTCAAGGGCTTCAGCGCGACGATCGATTATATCGACATCAAGCTGCAGAATGCGATCAGCCAGTATTCCAACTCGCAAGTCGTCGCTGCCTGCTATGATGCCGCGACGTTCCCGGCGAATCAATTCTGCTCGCTCGTAACGCGCGATTTTTCTGCCGCGCCGGCGTCGAGCGGCTATGCTCAGCTCAAGCAGGTTGGTTCTTCCTACTTCAACTCCGCGCAACTTCGCTACAAGGGTATTCTGGCCGAGGTGGAATATCGTACCCGCTCGGATTTCCTCGGCGCGGGGAGCCATATCGGCTTCTCGGTCAATTATCAGTATCTCGACACGCTCTCGACCGCGGCGACCGCTGGTTCGGCGCCAACCAACACCGGAAATTCGGTCGGCTATTCGCGGCACAAGGGGATTGCCACGGTTCGTTATGACATTGGCGGTTTCTTTGGGCAGGTGCAGGTCAACTATATCGGGTCGGCGCGGGTCGATCCTGATACCGCTTATAATTTCTACTCGGTGCCGAAGGTCGGTGCCTTCACCTATGTAAACCTCTCGCTACGCTATGAAGTGAACAAGCAGTTCTCGATCAATGCCGACGTCGACAATCTGTTCAACGCAAAGGCACCCTTTCCCTATCCGGCGTCAGGTGGGACAGCGACCTACTTTCAGGGCATAATTGGGACGTATCTCCGCTTCGGCGCGGCGGTGCATTTCTAAGCCGGGACACGACGTTCCCGAGGGCGGTGCTGTGCGGCACCGCCCAAGTGGCTACGCTCGGTTACGATCCTGCCCAACCAATTGAACAAGCGTCCGAAGAGGGAATGCGGATCGCACGGCCCGAACGATCGCAATCGGGTCGTACCGGCCGCGAAGCGGTCGGCGGAATATCAGTTAGATCTACGGTCAGTTGATCGCGCCGCAGCGGATCGACTTGAGAGATTGTTCTTTATTTGTTCTAGTGCGGGCATGGCTCGCTTCGATCATCAATCCGAACCAGTCGTCACGCCCGACGACCTCGCCGCAACCGTCCTGACGGCTCTGTCAGACCAACGAGGCGCTCGCTATCGTGGCCAAACGAGCCGCAAATCGAGAGCCCTGCCCCCTAGCCCGTTCCGCGTTAGACTGACAGCACCCGCGCAACCGCCTATACCACTACGATTGAGGCTGGCACGCCCGCGATCGAGGACGGCGCGACCCAGACATCGAATGCCCCCGGCTCGGCGAAGCGGCGATAGTCGCGATGGACAAAGGCCAAATCCGCCCGCGTCAGCCTGAACGCCACGCGCGCACTTTGCCCGGGGTCGAGGTCGAGATGGCGAATGCCCTTCAGCGCGCGGACCGGCTGGGTAAGGCTTTGCGACCTTGTCGTGGATATACAGCTGCGCCACCTCGTGCAGTCGCCGTTTGCCCGTGTTGGTGATCGTCGCCGAGACGATGATCGCGCCGTCGCCGGCAAGGGTCGTCGCGCTAACCGAGGTGCTGGAATAGCGGGCGGTCGCGTAGCCCAATCCGTGCCCGAACGGGTAGAGCGCTGCGTTCGTCACGTCGCGGTAGCGCGCTTTCCATGTCGGATCCGCGCCGAGTTGCGGGCGGCCGGTGGTGCGATGGTCGTAGAAGAAGGGCTCCTGCCCCGATGCCTGCGGGAAGCTAACCGGCAGGCGGCCCTGCGGCGCGACGGCGCCGAACACGATATCGGCCATCGCATGGCCCGTTTCGGATCCGAGGAACCAGGTCGCCAGGATCGCCGGCGCCGCGCGCACCGCGCCGCTCAGCGCGAGGGCGCGGCCATGCCGCAGCAGCACGATGACGGGTTTGCCAGTTGCGGCTACCGCTTCTGCCAGCACGCGTTGCGGCTCGGGGATCGTCACCTCGACCCGCGCCTGCGCCTCGCCCGACATGCGCGCACTCTCGCCGATCACCAGCACGACCACGTCCGACGCCTTCGCGGCCGCGACCGCCTCCTCGATCCCGCCCGCGAGCGGCGCCTCGTAATCGGCGCCGCGCGCCACGCGCAGCGTTGCCCCCGGCGCCAGTGCCGCGCGAAACCCCTCTTCCGGTGTGACGCACGACGCGAAATCGGGAAAACTCGCCCAGGGCCCAGGCATGTCGCCCCTGTCGGACACGCAGGGACCGATCAGCGCGATCTTCGCCGACGTCGCCAGCGGTAGCAGATCCCCCTTGTTCTTGAGCAGAACGATCGACTTGCCAGCCGCCTCGCGCGCCAGCACGATCGCCTGCGGCAGGCGCACGTCGCGCTGCTCGCGCGCGAGATCGAGCGATCGATAGGGATTGTCGAACAGCCCGAGCGCCTGCTTGACGCGGAGCACGCGCCGCACCGCGGTATCGACCGTCGCCAGCGTGACCTTTCCCGATCGTACCAGCGCGGGCAGATGCGTGTTGTACAGCCCGCTCTGCATCGAGATGTCGCATCCCGCGTTGATCGCCTTGGCCGCCGCATCGGCGCCATCGGCGGCGAAACCGTGGAGGATCATCTCTTCGTCCGATGTGTAATCGGACACGACCAGCCCCTTATATCCCCATTCGCCGCGCAATATGTCGGTGAGCAGATAGCGGTTGCCGGTCGAAGGCACCCCGGCCACGTCGTTGAAGCTCGCCATCGTCAACAGCGCGCCGGCGTCGAACGCGGCCTTGAACGGTGGCAGATGCGTCTCGCGCAGTGTCGTCTCGGGGATGTCGGCGGTGTTGTAGTCCATGCCGCCCAGCACCGCGCCGTAGCCGGCGAAATGCTTCGGGCAGGCCAGCACGCAATCCTCTGCCGTCAAATCGTCGCCCTGGAATCCGCGCACGCGCGCCGCGGCGAACTGCGCGCCGAGCCAGCTATCCTCGCCCGCGCCCTCGACGACGCGGCCCCAGCGCTGATCGCGCGCGACGTCGACCATCGGCGCGAAGATCCAGTGGATTCCCTTGGCGCTCGCCTCGACCGCCGCCGCGCGCGCGGTGCGCCGGGCGAGCTCGGGATCGAAACTCGCCGCTTCGCCGAGCGGCACGGGAAACGTCGTTTTCATCCCGTGGATCACATCGCCCGCGAAGATCAGCGGGATCTTGTGCGGCCCCTGCTCGACCGCGACACGCTGGAGTTCGCGCCCCGCGGCGACGCCGATGCCGTTGTACAGCCCTGTCATCCGCCCCGCGGCGATCTCGCGCTTCACTGTATCCATGCTCTGCGCGACGAGCCCGGGATTGACCGGCGGCCCGTCGATCCGTGCGGGATCGCTGAAGATGCTGAGCTGTCCGGCCTTCTCCTCGAGGCTCATCGCGGCGATCAGGCGCTCGATCCGCGCATCGCGCATAAGACCGACACGCGCGACCGCGGGCGAAAGCATGATCGATATCGCCGATACGGACGCGCCCTTGAGCAGCGTGCGGCGCGAAACAAGGCTCGTCACTGGTCATCCTCTCCTGTGCCGTCGCGAATCGCCGTGGCGTCTCGGACGCGACGCATTTTCCGCTTGGCGAATGCGCATGAAACCGGTTACTGGGCAAGTCTTGGAACCGGTTACCCGGCCCGTCAGAGGCCGGTTCGGGGTTCCGTCCAGCACCGCGCTGGGGCAGGAAAAGACGGGTGTATCGCACGGGTTTCGGCCCGCAGGGTCGCGCGACATTCCGTCCCGCGCTGCTGCCGACGGCCCCCGCGCACGTGGCCGATCCGCTGACGAACGAGAACATGACGAGGCTGGCATCCGCCTCGAATTAGGGGAGACGACATGAACACGCTGATCAAGGCGAGCCTGAAGGTGGCGCTTGCGACTACCGCCCTCGTCACCGGGACGCTGCTGCTCAGCGCGCCCGCGATGGCGCAGACGACATCGACCGTGCGCGGGCATATCGACGGTGCGACCGCGGGCGCGACCGTCACGCTTACCGATCTCGGCACCGGCCATGTCGAAACGGTCAAGGCCGACGCCAAGGGCGACTATATTCTGGTCGGCCTGCCGCCGAGCACGTATCGCGTGGCCTCGGGCAGTCGCTCGGCCGAAGTCGTCGTGCCGCTTGGCCAGGCGGTCACCGTCGATCTCGCCGCACCCGCACCGGCCGCTGCCGGCGGTGGCAACGATATTGTCGTCACCGGATCGCGCGCGCGCGACGTGCGCACCGCGACTGTCGGCGCCAATATCTCGCGCTTCCAGCTCGAGAATTTGCCCAATGGCGACCGCAACTTCCTCAACTTCGCAGCGCTCGCGCCCGGCGTCACCGTCTCGCCGCCGACACTCGGCGGCAAGGCGCGCCAGGTTCAGGCGGGTGGCATCAATTCGGACAATACCAACACCTTCATCGACGGCATCAGCATCAAAAACTTGGTGAACCACGGCGGGACGGTTGGGCAGAATCTGTCGTCGGGCAACCCGTTCCCGGCGTCGGCGGTCGATCAGTTCGACGTCCAGACACAGAACTTCAAGGCCGAGTTCGAGCAGGCCGGCTCGGCGGTGATCTCGTCGATCACCAAGACCGGCGGCAACACCTTCCACGGCGAGATCTTCGGCGAATGGCAGCCCAAGGCGTTCATCAGCCGGAACTATGACGACCGCCCGGGCAAGCGCAACAATGTTACCGCGCCCTACGCAGCGAAACCCGATTTCGACACCAAATATTACGGCGCCAATCTCGGCGGCCCGATCATCAAGGACAAGCTGACCTTCTTCGTCGATTTCGAAGGCACGAGTAAGACCTTCGGCGCGAACGACATCAACGTCTATAACGGTACGTTCCTGTCGGCGCTGCCAGCGGCCGCGCAGACCTATGCGCAAAGCGCCAGATCACAGTATAACGGGAGCTTCCCCGCGACCTTCGACGAGAAGCTCTATTTCGGGAAGCTGACGTTCTACGCGACCGCGCGTGATACGGTCAACGTCAGCGCGTTCATCCGCAAGGAATCGAACCTCCAGATCAATGGCGGAGCGACGACGATCGACGCTTCGACCAACAATCGCAACGACGAGCACCGGTATCAGCTGACGTGGAACCATCGTGGCGAAGGCTGGCTCAATGAATTCATTTTCGCGCGCGACGCCGCCGCCAACGGCGCGATCCCCAACGTCACGGGCCCGTCGAGCGTCGTAACCTTCAACAACGGCGCGACGACGGGCGCTGCGGCGCGGGCGCCCAATATCGGCGATACCAGGGTGTTAATCCTCGGCGGCACCAACTTTACGCAGGACGACAACCAATATCAGACGCTGTTTAAGGACAACGTCACCTTCTTCGGCGGGGCGCACACCATCAAGGCCGGCGTGAAGGTCAACTTCACCAAGTTGCAGCGGCTCGAAGATAATAATAGCGCCGGCACCTATTTCTACGATGCCAACACCTTCGTCGGCCTCGGCAATGCAAACACCGGCGCGCCCTATGCCGCGACGATCAACACCGCGGCGGTCAAGCCGGTCACCGCGAACAACACCGAGATTGGCGGCTTCGTCCAGGACGATTGGCGGCCGAACGACCACTGGTTGATCAGCGGCGGCCTGCGCTGGGACTATGAGTCCAACGCGGTTAACAACAACTATGTCACGCCGGCCGCGATCGCTACCGCCCTTCGCGCCTATCCCGGCTGGAAGGCGGCGGGGATCAACGCCGAAGATTACATCTCGACCGGCAACAACCGGAAGCCGTTCCTCGGCGCGTTCCAGCCGCGCTTCGGGATTTCCTATGATGTGAAAGGCGATCGCGATCTCGTTTTCGTGCTCGGCGGCGGACGCTATTATAACCGCTCACTGTTCATCGATTCGGCGATCGAGACCATCAAGAACCAGTATGAATCGGTCGTTACGATCAACACGCCGCCGAATTGCACGCTAGGAACGGCGCGCTGCGTAGCGACGATCCCGACCAACGTCGACCAGTTGCGCACGCTCGCCGCGATGCAGGGCGGCGAGGTCCATGTGCTCAACAACCGGACGCGGATGCCCTATTCGGATCAGGTCAATTTCGCGGTGAAGAAGCGCCTGGGCGTGGTCAACACCTCGATCACTTTCGCCTATATCAAGTCGCACAACATCTATCAGGAAGTGATCGGCAACCGCAATCCGGACGGATCGTACAGCCCGGGCGGCAACCCGGTCTATTCTTATAACGGCGTGCCCTATGCCGCGGGGATCTTCTACGGCACCGCCGCGATCAACACCGCGCCGCTGCCCGGCTATGGCGCGGTCTTCATCGGCAACAGCGACGGCAAGGCGCATTATGCCGCGGTCTATCTCCAGGCCGACAAGCCTTATACCGAGGCGTCGGGCTGGGGCTTCAGCACGACGCTGACGATCTCGAGCTCGCGCTCGAACGACACGCGCAACGGCGCCTCGATCGGCGATCCTTTCAACTTCGACGCGCCAACGATCGGCGCGCAGGGGTATGGCGATTCGAGCGGGCTCGAGCGCTGGCGCTTCGTCGCGACCGGCACCGTCAAGCTGCCGCTCAACATCCGCGCGACGGGCTTTGCAACGATCTCGTCGGGCCCGTCCTATGGCGGTGCGCTTTGCGGCATCCCGAGCACCGCGCCCGGCGGCGGCGGCTGCTACACGACCAATTTCGGCATCTATCAGCCGGGTGGAATCGGCTACAAGAACATCGACTTCAACATCGCGAAGACGTTCAAGATGCCCTACGCGCACGGCCAGGCGCTGACCGTCTATTTCCAGGCGCTCAACGCGTTCGACTTCGTCAACCGCAACTATTCGACGTTCGGCGGCGGTTTGCAGACGCTCAACGGCGCTGGCCCGACACGCAATCCTGACACTGGCTCGGTCGCGAGCCAGGGACGCAACTTCAAGATCGGCGCTAAGTACACGTTCTAAGGGCGAGCGCCCCGGGGAAACCCGGGGCGCTGCCTGCTACGCTGCGAGCCAGCCGCCGGTGAAGCCCGCGCGCTGCAGCCCGAGCCGGATCGGCGCCGAGCGGCGCATCAGCCGCCAGATCATGCCGTCGCGCGCATTCGCGATCGCGCCGAGGATCGGTCCTTGGTCGATCCCGAGATAGTTCTCCGACACCCATCCCCGCACCGGATCGACCGCCCCGCGTTGGATCGGCTTTTCAGGGGTGCAAAAGCTCGGGTTGAACGCGTCGTAAAAGCCGTAGCGGCCGTAGAGCCGGTCGCCCTGCTGCTTGTGCAGCGCCAGCGTCGCCGGCACCACAATCTCGGGCGCAAAGGCGAGCGAGCCGATCGCCGCGGTCGGCGCGATCGTGCCGTCGTCGAAACCGTCGGGCTCGTCGACCGGCCCCCGCGCCGAATAGGAGCGGTAATAGGTGATGTGCCCGTTGACGTCATATTGCACGTCGGCCGGGCCGGCGGACGCGGTCAGCCCCCAGATGTCGCGCGAATAGCCCGCCCAACCCATCGGGTTGCGGATCGCATAATTCCGTTGCGCCCAGGTCGCGCGGCGGCTGTTCTCGAAATAATCCATCCCCGCTGCGCGCATCGCGGCGTCGCGGATGCCGCGAAAGTCGATCCACATCTGGCTGTATTGGTGGCCGAACATCGGCGCAAAGGCGAGCCGCCGCGTCGCGCCGCTGCCGCGCCAGCACTTCGCGTAGGGCCCACACCACGCCGCCCAAGCATCGGGGCCAACCGCGTGCGTGGGCGATCCCAGCGCGAGCAGATTGACCATCATGCCCTCGTTATAGCCGTCCCAATTGCGCGTGATGAAGCCGGCGCCGGGGTGCCAGCCCATCGACAGCACCGCCTGCCCGCGCCGGAACCACTCCCAATCCGCCCGCGCATAGATCGCTCGGGCAAGCCGGCCGATCTCGCGTTCGTCGGGATGGTCCTGATCATAATATTCGGCGGCGAACAGCATGCCGAGGAACAGTATCGTGCTGTCGACCGACGACAGTTCAACATCGCGGAAGCGCAGCCCGCTATCCATGTGGAGGAAGTGGTAGAAGAAGCCGCGGAAACCCACGACGCCGGACGTTCCATCGCCCTGCGGCGCCTGATCGAAGAAGCGCAGCGTCGCCAGCGTGCGCTCGCGCGCGGCGGCGCGGCCGATCCAACCACGCTCGACCCCGATCGGATAGGCGGTCAGCGCGAAGCCGACCGCGGCGACGCTGCAGAATTCGGGATTGGGCCAGGCGTCGGGCACCAGCCCGTTCGCCGGATTGCCCGTCTCCCAGAACCAGCGGAAGGTGCGTTGCTCGAGATCGTCGAACAAGGCCGGCAGCTTGGGTGCGCGCATGGAATCGCGGCGGCGATCGCGCGCCTCCGCGGGCGCCGTGACTCCGCCTGCCAACCCTCCCACCGCCATGAAGGTGGAGGCGGCGAAGGTACGGCGATCGATCACAAGGGCTCTCCAGCCCATGCCGGCTAGCGCATCGGGCACCGCGGATGTAACCGGTTACAGAGGTCGGTCAAGCGAAATGCCGAGCGATCAGCCAAGCCGTGCTATCGCGCCCTCGATGACCGATTCGGCATCCCTTGCACCACAGCTTTGCTGGCCCGCGCGGCTGCGGTTCGCGTCGGGGGATTTCGCGTGCAATCTCTTCTGGCAGAGCTCGAGCCTGTTTCTGTTTTTCTATTATACCGACGTACTGCACCTCGCGCCGCAGGTGGCCGGCCTGATCTACATGATCGGTTCGGTGTGGGACGGTATCGCCGATCTGCTGACCGGCATCTGGGCCGAGCGCGGACGGCCCGCTTATGCGCGCGTGATCAGCTATGGCGCGATTCCGCTCGGGCTCGCCTTTCCATTGCTCTATTTCGCGCCGCCGTCCCACGGCATGGCGCTGGTCGTCGGCCTGCTGGTCGCGCAGATCGCGTTCCGGTCGCTCTACGCGCTGGTCAACATCTCCTATGCTGCATGGAGCGTACGGATCAGCAGCGACAGCCGCGACCGCGCGGCGATCGCGGGCGTGCGGATGCTGTTCGGTACGATCGCCGCGGTGGTGGTCTCGCTGTCCACCGAGCGGATCTCGCTCGCGGCGTCGGGGACGCCGACCGGAACGACGGGGTTCCTCGTCGCGGCGGCGCTATTCGCGGCAATCGCGACGCCGCTTCTGATCCATGTGGCGCGCGGGTCGCCACACGGCGCGGACGCATCGCCGATCGCGCCGCCGACACCCGTGCTGCGCGGTCTTGCCACATTGGGCGCCAACCGCGCGTTCGTCACGCTGTGCGCGGCAATGATGTGCATCGCGATCGCATCGACGATGCTGTCGCGCTCGGTGCTCTATTCCTTCACCTAGGTCGTGCGCGACGCGCTTGCCGGCACGGCCGCGCTGGCGGTTGCGGGCAGCACCGTGTTCGCGCTGACCGACACCGGAGCCGCCTGGCGCGCGGACCTGTTCCTCGTGACGATGCAGGCCGCCCTCGCCGCGTTCAGCTTCGTGTTCTGGGCGATGCTGCCCGATACCGTCGAATACGGCGAACTGCACAGCGGCGTGCGCGTCGAAGCCCTGTCGTTCGGCGTCGCCGCGTTGCTGCAGAAGGTGTCGATCGGCGCCGCGACCGCGATCACCGGATTTGCCTATTCCGCGATCGGCTATGCCCCGCAAACCGCGCAGTCGCCCGAAATCATCACCGATATCCGCTGGATCATGGTCGCCGCGCCGATCCTCGGCTGCCTGCTGTCGGCGCTGGCGATGGCCGCCAACCCGCTGCGCCGCGACACGCACCGGCGGATCGTCGCGACGCTGGCCGAGCGCGCCGCGGCTAGGCCGCCAGCGTAAAGCGGCCCGACACGCCCTCTGCCTCAGCCGATGGCGCGATCCAGACCTGAAACGCGCCGGGCTCGACCGTCGGCTTCATGGCGGTGCCGATAAACGTGAGGTCGGAGCGACGCAGCGTGAAACTCACCTTCTGCGATGCGCCGGGCGCCAGCGTAATCCGCCGATAGGCGACGAGCTGGCGCACCGGGCGCGTGATGCTCGCAGCGACATCGTGCACGTACAGCTGGACGACCTCATCCGCCGCGACCTTGCCGGTATTGCTGACCGTCGCCGACACGCTCAGCGTGCCATCTGCCGACACCGTGCCGCCGTTGCTCGTCTCCAAGCCGGCATAGGCGACCTGGCCATAGGTCAGGCCATGCCCGAACGGGAACAGCGCGGTGTTGGGAATGCCGCGATAATGCGCCTTGAACGGCTCAAGCGGACCATCGGGGTTTGGCCGGCCGGTCGCCTTGTGCGCATAGTAATAGGGCGCCTGCCCCGTCGCGCGCGGGAAGCTGACCGGCAGCCGCCCTGACGGGCTGAAGCGCCCGAACAGGATGTCGGCGATCGCCGGCCCGCCTTCCGATCCGAGGAACCACGTCACCAAAATCGCGGGTGCCGCGAGTACCGCCCCGTCGAGCGCCAGCGCGCGACCGTTCTTGAGCAGCACCACGATCGGCTTGCCCGTGGCGGCCAAGGCTTCGGCGAGCGCGCGCTGCGCCGCGGGCACGACGATCTCGGTACGCGCCTGGGCCTCGCCCGACATGTCCTGGCTCTCGCCGATCGCGAGCAC
Organism: Sphingomonas sp. AAP5; assembly: GCF_004354345.1. NCBI lineage: Bacteria > Pseudomonadati > Pseudomonadota > Alphaproteobacteria > Sphingomonadales > Sphingomonadaceae > Sphingomonas > Sphingomonas sp. AAP5. The sequence goes on from NZ_CP037913.1 coordinate 1,862,158, forward strand.
TACGACATCCGCCGCCTGTGCCGCCGCGACCGCCGCGGCGATTCCGCCGTCGAGCGGCACATCGACGCCCGAGCCCGGCGTCACGCTGATCTCAGCCCGCGGACCGGCTTGCGCCCGCACGCCCGTCGCGAGATCGATCGCATCGGCATCGGATCCATAGACGTTCCACGGGCCGATCAGATCATGCTGTCCCGCCGCGAATGGGCCGACCAGCGCGATCTTGCGGTTCTGCGCCAGAGGCAGCAGCGCGCCATCGTTCTTGAGCAGGACGATCGAGCGCCGAGCCGCGTCGCGCGCCACCGCGCGGTTGGCGGGCGTGCCGATCCGCGCCGCTTCGCGCTTCGCATCGATCCGGCGGAACGGATCGGCGAACAGACCGAGCGCCACCTTCACGCGAAACACGCGCCGCACCGCCTGGTCGAGCCGAGCCATCGGGACGGCGCCCGAACGCACCAAGTCGGGGAGATATTTGATGTACAGCGCGCTCTGCATGCTCATGTCGACACCCGCCAGGAAGGCCAGCCGTGCAGCGTCGCGCTCGTCGGCGGCGAAGCCGTGCGCGATCAATTCCTCATCGCCAGTATAATCCGACACGGTCAGCCCGCCGAAACCCCATTCTTTGCGCAGCACGTCGGTCATCAGCCAATGGCTGGCAGTCGCCGGAATCCCCGCCACTTCGTTGAACGCCGCCATCACCGACCCGGCGCCGGCATCGAGCGCTGCCGCGAACGGCGGAAAATAGACGTCGCGCAGGCTTCGCTCGGAAATATCGACCGAATTGTAATCGAGCCCCCCCTCACCTGCGCCATATGCCGCGAAATGCTTGGCGCAGGCCATCACCGCGTCGTTCGCGGTCAGCGTGCTGCCCTGGAAGCCGCGCACCCGGGCGCGCGCAAAATCGCAGCCGAGCAGCACGTCCTCGCCCGCACCCTCGACACCGCGCCCCCAACGCGCGTCGCGCGCGATGTCGACCATCGGCGCGAAGGTCCAATCGATCCCCGCCGCCGCCGCCTCCAACGCCGCGACGCGCGCGGTCCGCTCGGCGAGCGCGGGATCGAAGCTCGCCGCCTCACCCAAGGGCACCGGGAACACCGTGCGGAAGCCGTGGATCACGTCTGCAGCGAAGATCAGTGGAATCTGCAACCGGCCGCGCATCGCTGCCTGCTGCATCGCCAGCGCCATTTTCGCGCCATTGCCGTTGAAGACGCCGGTCAGCCGACCAGCCGCGGCGTCCGCCAACTGACTCTCATAGCCACCGGTCGGGGCGATCGGATTGAGCTTGCTTGCGGCGCCGCCCGCCCACGCCGCAGCCATCAGCGTCAGCTGCCCTGCTTTTTCCTCGAGCGTCATTTGCCCTACTAGCGCCTCGACGGCCAGCGGCAGCGCGCCGGTGCCAAGCGATTCCAGCAGCGCGCTAGCCGGACTGGAGCGCCACATCAGCGCCGCCGCACTGCCGAGCATTAGGCTGCGTCGCGAGACCTGTATCGTGTTCAATCAATCTTCCCCAGTTTTGCGAGGCCTATCGCAAATGTAACCGGTTACAGCAAGAGCCTTGCCGCGGTGCCGCTTTCGTGGTGCAAGCGGGCTTGAGAACAACAGCCGGAAACCTTCGCTTTATGGCGCATGCCACAATCCGTGATGTCGCTCGCGCGGCGAACGTTTCGATCGCCACGGTCTCACGTGCGTTGAACGGCCACGGAAATGTGCGCGCCAATCTGCGCGAGCACGTCCAGTCGGTCGCAGCCGCGCTCGGCTACGTGCCGCACACCGGCGCGCGCAGCCTTAGCTTGGCGCGCACCAACGCGATCGGCGTGATGTTGCCCGATCTTCACGGCGAATTCTATTCGGAGGCGCTGCGCGGCATCGACGCCGAGGCTTCCGCGCGCGGGTTGCAGCTGCTGCTGTCGAACATGCACGGCGATCAGCGCGGGACTGAGACTTTGCGCTTCATGCGCGGGCGTGTCGACGCCCTGATCATCATGGCGCCCGATATCGACCCCGAGCGCCTGCTCGCGCATATCCCGGCGAGTTTGCCGACGGTCCTCATCAGCTGTCCCGACGTCGCGGCGGACCATCCGCAGTTCCGCATCGATAATGTCGCCGCCGCCGATGCGATGGTCGAGCATTTGGTCGCGTCCGGGCGGCGGCGCATCGTCCACCTCTCTGGCCCGCGCGGCAACCGCGATGCCGAGGAGCGCATCGTCGGCTATCGGGCTGCGATGACCCGCCACGGCCTCAACCCGCGCGTCCTGACGGGCGATTTCGACGAGGAATCGGGGACAGCTGCCGCACAGGCGCTGCTCGGAGACGTCGAGGGGCCCGATGCGCTGTTCGCGGCGAACGACATGATGGCGATCGGCGCGCTCGTCGTTTTTCAGCGCGCCGGGCTTAACGTGCCCGACGACATCGCCGTCGCGGGGTTCGACGATATCCCGCTCGCCCGCTTCGTCACTCCGGCCCTCACCACGATGCGTGTGGGGATTGCGGAGATCGGCGCCGAGGCGGTGTCGCGCGCGGCGGCGATTCTCGCCGGGGGGAACGACACCGGGATTCGCTGGGTTGCGCCGCAGATCAGGCAGCGTGCGAGCACGATCAGCGGTACTGCCGATACGCCGCCGCCGGCGCCGCACAACATCTCCTGACGGTCAATAGACCAAGGTCCCGTGTGACATGCTCCCCAGAAATCATGCCATTGGTACGTTAGCTCGTCAGATGGAGACGAGTGATGCAGCGAGGCCGATTTACCGAGGATCAGATCATTGCCGTGCTACGCGAGCATGAGGCTGGCGTGAAGACCGCCGACCTGTGCCGCAAGCACGGGATCAGCGATGCGACGTTTCACACCTGGAAGTCGAAGTATGGCGGGCTGGCGGTGTCCGATGCTGCGCGATTGCGTGTGCTCGAGGAAGAGAACCGACGGCTGAAGAAGCTGCTGGCGGAGTCGATGCTGAACGTGTCGGCGTTGAAGGATCTGCTGGGAAAAAACTGACCCGGTCTGCGGCGCGCTACGTTGCGGTGGAGAAGCTGATGGCCGACCACGGCTTCTCGTAAGCGTCGCGCCTGCAGGCTGGTCGGGGTCAATCGGTCGGCATGGCAATAAGAGCCGCTGCGCGGAAGGGACGACGTTGTCCGCGAGCGGATGCGCGAGATCGCCAATGAGCGCCGCCGGTTCGGCTATCGGCGGCTGGCGATCCTGCTCAAGCGTGAGGGCGTCGATACCTCTTTGTCGGGCCGGCGGGTCGTTCGCGAGCTGGGCGCCATCGCCGAACGTCGTGGGCTGCCGTGCGCGGTGTTCAGCGACAATGGCCCCGAGCTCACCTGTCACACCGTCCTCCCCTGGTGCCAGGAGACAGGGGTCGAATGGCATTACATTGCGCCGGGCAAGCCGCAGCAGAACGGCTTGGTCGAGAGCTTTAATGGTCGCTTGCGCGACGGGTGCTTGAACGAGCACCGGTTCTCATCGCTGGCTGCGGCGAGACGGATCATCGCGGCATGGCGGACGGACCAAAACAATGTGGGTCCGCACCGCAGCCTTGGCGGGTTGGCACCCGCCGAGTTTACCAACCGCCCCAGCCAAGGGCATACGGACACCAAAGCTAAGGTATCAGCGGCCTGAGAATGGGGAGCACGGGGCAGATGAGGACCCTACAGAAGTTCGCTTCGGTCCATGCCAACGTCCACAACAACTTCAATCACGAACGCCATCTCATTGATCGCCACACTGGGGATAATCGTGCGCGCGCATGTGCTCTCACCGCCCGTCTATTATGGCTACCGATCGCTGCCTGTTACCCAAAAGTACCCCCAAACCATCGGCACTCTATCGGGTTGAACTTGATCTAGATCATTGACGCGCAAGATTGTGCTGCACCATGTTTCTCTGCCAGGCTGCGAGCTTGGCGGGTCAAGATGGCAGCGGGGTAATCGGACACTGAAATGATGGAATATCGAACGATATAACCCGAGAGGAGCAGCGAAGGTGGCTTTAACTCCAGAGCAGGTTCAGCTCGTGAAGGACAGCTACTCGCTGATTTGCAAGCATTCCGAACCGTATTCTATCCTCTTCTATCACCAGCTATTCCTGAAGCATCCGTTCGTGCGCGCGCTATTTCCTGACGAATTGACGCACCAAACGAGTGTGTTCAGGCAAACCATCGATGTCTTGGTCGAAAACATCGCTGACCTTGCCCGCATGCGTCCGACCTTGGCGACCTTGGCCAGACAGCATGTTCAGTACGGTGTGGACACATACCAATATGCGATCGTCGGAGCCGTGCTGATCGATACGTTCGCAGAAATTCTGGAAAGCCGTTTCACTTCGGAGGCCCGTAAAGCTTGGGAAGCGGTCTATGCGGAGACTGCGGCCATCATGATATCGGAGTCCAGCACGGGACATTAGCGGAGAACGCCAGGGTCGCTCGCACGCCTGCATCGGCCGTCCTGCCCGGCACGTAGACCGACACGATCGCGGGCGGGACACCGACCGCGATAGCCTTCCCCTCATCGACGGCGATGGCGCCAGGCAGCGTTCACGCCTGCGACCATGTCGTAGGGAATCGCTGCGGCCTCGCGCATCCACATCTTGGCCTGCAACGGCTTTGGCCCGCGCGCGACCATCCGTACTGGACGGCTGGCAAGGCCCAGCAACGCAAACAGCATCCGCACGCGGGGGTGGTGGTACGCATCGGTACAAGTCCGGATCGCCGTATAACCGTGACGCCGCGCATAGCCCGCAGCCGCGCGAACCGTCTGGAGCGTGTCCGCGCTGACGTCATCGAGGATCAGCCGATCGCGCGCGACGGTGCCGTGCAGCAGTTCGGCCATCACCGCCGCCTCGGACGGTGGATAGGTCCCCACCCCGCCCGAGAGGAACAGGTCGGCGCGCGGATCCGCTTCGGCAACCGCAGCGGCATAACCGACGCGGCGCGCGAGTGCGGGGCTGGCCGTCCCATCGGCCCGCACGGCAGCCCCGAACACCACGACGAGGGTGCGCGCAGGCGCCTCAGGTCTGTCGATCGTCATCGCGCGTCCGATCCGCTTCCGCGCGCCCATCCCTTTGCCGCCGGTACGAGCGTCGCGAGGAACGCCTGCGCACTCGCGCGATAGGAATCGCGCACCTCGGGCTTCATCCGGTTCCACGTCGCGTACATGTTCGCCATGCGGTGATTGCGCCCGAACAGACGTTCGTGCCGCGCGAGAAAATCCCAATACAGCGCATTGAACGGGCAAGCGTCGGGCCCGACCTTCTTTTTCACATCGTAGCGGCATTTGCCGCAATGGTCGGACATCCGGTCGATATACGCGCCGCCCCCGGCATAGGGCTTGGTCGCGAGCCGGCCTCCATCGGCGTGCTGGCTCATGCCGATGACGTTGGGCAGTTCGACCCATTCATAGGCATCGGCATAGACGACGAGGAACCAGTCGGCGACGTCCTGCGGCCGCACGCCGGCGAGCATCGCGAAATTGCCGAGCACCATCAGCCGCTGGATATGATGCGCATAGGCATTGTCGCGCGTGTTGCGCACCGCTTCGGCGAGGCACAGCATCTGCGTGTCGCCGGTCCAGTAGAAATCGGGCAGCGGCCGAGTCGCCTCGAGCGCGTTCGCGGCTGCGACGTCGGGCATCTCGAGCCAGTAATAGCCACGGACATATTCGCGCCAGCCGATGATCTGGCGAATGAACCCCTCCGCCGCATTGAGCGGCACGCTGCCCGCGGCATAGGCGTCGGCGGCGGCCTGCGCGACCTCGAGCGGGGTCAGCAGCCCGAGATTGAGCGCGGGGCTGAGCCAGCTATGGTAGAGCCAGTCCTGCCCCGTCACCATCGCGTCCTGATACGTGCCGAAATCGGGGAGCGCGGTCTTGACGAAATGCGCGAGCGCCTCGCGCGCCTGCGCGGCGGTCACCGGCAAGGCGAACTGCTCCAGCCGCCCGAAATGCTCGGCAAAGCGATCGGCGACCAGCGCCATCACCGCCTGCGTCGCCTCGTCGGGCGCGAAATGCATTGGCTCGGGATAATTGAGCCCGCGCTTGGGCGGTGCGCGATTGTCCTTGTCGAGATTCCAGCGGCCGCCCTCGGGCTTGTCGTCGGGAGTCATCAGCAGGCCGGTCTTGCGGCGCATCTCGCGATAGAAATATTCCATCACGAGCTCGCTGCGCGCCTGTGCCCAGGTCTGGAATTCGAGGATGCCGCAGATGAAGCGATCGTCGATCAGCACGTCGACGCGAAGCCCGAACCGCTCGGGCCAGCGGTCGATCATCGTCCGCACGCGCCATTCGCCGGGCTCGACGATCCGGATCGCGCTTGGCCGATGCCGATCGACCGCGCGCGCGACTTCGCCCGAGAAGCTCCCACTATTTTCGGGATCGTCGAGCCGGATGTAATCGACGCTCCATCCCGCCGCGCGCAGTTCGTCGGCAAAGTGCCGCATCGCCGAGAAGATCAGCGCGATCTTGCGCTTGTGGTGGCGGACATAGGTCGTCTCGTCGGCGACCTCCATCAGCAGAACGACGGTGCCGTCTTTCGGCACGCCGTGCAGCGAGGCGATGGTGTGCGACAGTTGGTCGCCGAGGATCGGAACGAGGATGGTCATCGCACTCCAACGTCCGGCATCGCGCCGGGATGCACCACGCCGCGATTGGACGCTCAGAACAGCGTCGTCAGCATGTAGAAGGCCGCGCCGACCGCCGCCGAGGCGGGGATCGTGATGATCCACGCGACCAGAACGTTCTGCGCCACGCCCCACCGCACCGCCGACGCGCGCCTGGCGACGCCGGCACCGATGATGCAGCCCGTGATCGTATGCGTCGTCGAGACGGGAATCCCGAGCAGCGACGCCGCGAACACCATCACGGACCCGCCGAGCGAGGCGCTGAACCCCTGGTGCTGCGACAATTTGGTGATGCGCGAGCCCATCGTCTCGATGATCTTCCACCCGCCGGTCAGCGTGCCGAGCCCCATCGCGACGTAGCAGCTGATCGCCACCCAATGCGGCACTTCGAAATCGCCGTGGAGATAGCCGGTCGAGAACAGCAGGACGGTGATGATCCCCATCGTCTTCTGCGCATCGTTGAGCCCGTGGCTGAGCGAATAGGTGCCCGACGAGATCAAGTGCAGCGCGCGGAACGAGCGCTCCGCAGTGCGATGCGTGGCGCGGCTGAACAGCCAGCTCGACACCAGCATGATCAGCATCGACAGGATCATGCCGAGCACCGGCGACAGCACGATCGCGATCAGCGTCTTGTTGAGTCCGCTCCACTGCACCCCGGTGATGCCCGCATGCGCGACTCCCGACCCGATCATCCCGCCGACCAGCGCGTGGCTCGACGACGAGGGAATGCCCTTGAGCCAAGTAACGACGTTCCAGAACATGGCGCCGACCAGCGCGCCGAACACCACCGCCGGAGTCACCAGTTCCTGCGCGATCAGCCCCTTCCCGATCGTCGAGGCGACCGCGTGCAGGCTCGGGAAGGTGATCGTCAGGAAATAGGCGGCGAAGTTGAAGAAGCCTGCGAACAGCACAGCGTGGACGGGTTTGAGCAACCGCGTCGACACGACCGTCGCGATCGAATTCGCCGCGTCGTGCAACCCGTTGAGGAAGTCGAACGCGAGCGCGACGGCGATCAGGCCGATCAGCAAGGGCAAGGCTAAGGTGTACATCGATCTGGTCAGGCGTGATCGATGACGATGCCATCGATTTCGTTGGCGACGTGTTTGAAGGCGGCGACGATCCGTTCGAGATGCTTGTACACCTCGCGTTGCACGATGAAGCCGAGCGTGTCGCTCGCGCCGAGTTCCTTGAACGCGCGCTTTACGCCATTGGCGTGGATCGCGTCGGCCTGGCTCTCCATGCGGACCATCCGCTCGGTCAGTTCGTGCAGCCGCCCGCCATTCCTCCCAACGTCGCGCAGCAGCGGCATCGCCTCGGCGGTGAGCCGCGCGGCATCGACGATGATCGCGGCCATGTCGGTCATTTCCTGAGTGAAGTGCGCGACCTCGTACAAGTCGATCGCTTGCACCGCGGCCTGCATCTCGTCGATCGAATCGTCCATCGCGCCGATCAGGCTGGTGATCGCGCCGCGATCGAACGGCGTGAGGAAGGTCCGCCGCACCGTCAGCAGCATCTCGCGCGTGATGTCGTCGGCGTCGTGCTCGCGCTCGATCACTTCGCGGATATGGTCGGCGGCGCCGCCGGTGCCGTTGCGCAGCAACCGCGCGACCGCGTCGGCCGCGGCGCCGATCGCGACGGCGTGCGCTTCGAACAGCTCGAAGAAATTGCCGGTGCGCGGCAGGAGGCGTTGGAACCAAGCGAACATCGGACGGACTTTCGTAGTTTTGGCAACGGCCGCAAGCACACCCTTGCGCTCTGCGGCGGTCTTGAATTCGGCGGGGCCGAACGAGCGGATGAGATCGCGCAAATCGCTTTCATCGACCGCGTCCGCGGCGTCGGGGAGCGAGAACCAGCGACGTTCGCGCTGCGACTGTTCCTTCCACACGTCGTGCTCGCGCGTCACCGCCAACGGGAAGACGTCGACATCGAGCATCAGCGAGGCGCCGTTGCCCTTGCGCTTGCGGTAGCGGTACGATCCGAGCGGGGTCGGGCAGACGAGCCCGCTGACGCCGGCCTCCTCCTCGGCCTCGACCGCGGCGGCCCGGTGGGACGCCATCCCGGTCATCGGATTTCCCTTCGGAATGACCCATCGCTTGCTTTCGCGCGAGGTGACCAGCAACACGCGCACGGGCGCGTCGATTCTGGTCCCTTCGGTGCGATAGGGCAGTGCTGCAATCTGGCGGATGATCAGGCTCCCTTTGTTGCACCCCCGTATCGGACCGCCACGACGCCGCCAATCCCATGGGCGGCATCGTCGCTGCGGTTGGATGGGTCGCACGACGATCGCTCGCTACCGCCGAATCGACGCATATTCCACCGCAGACTTGCGTCTCGCGTGCGCTCCGGCGATGTCGGGCCAAGCCGTTCGTTGGAAACGGTACAGGAGCAGAGCAGCAAAAGATGCGAATCCCATGACTGCGCGGTCCCTGTCGCCGTCCGAGCCTGCCGTCCTGTTTCGCTCGCGCGCCGAATGGCCCGACGAGATCGAGCGGGCCGTGCTCGAGCAGATTGGCGACGGCCCTCTGGCCAAGATGATCCGCATCGCGATGACCGATCCCGATGAAGAGCTGTGGCGCTATTCGATCAGCGTGTCGGGACAGACGATCGCGGGGAAAGCGATCCGCGCTTTGGAGCTTCAATAAAGCGGCCACTACAACGCGGCCTTGAGCGTCCCCGCCTGAGATGTTCGAGATTGACGCAGTGCAGCATCGCACCTACCAGCCCGCGCTCCCAACCTCGCTAAGCCCGATCAGGCGCAGCTTTGCTCAGCGCCGGAGGCGCCGCGTGCCCATGACCATGACTTTCGCCGATCTCGCACTCGCGCCCTTCCTGCTGCGCAGCCTCGCCGACCTCGGCTACGCCAAGCCGACCCCGATCCAGGCCGGCGCGATCCCGCTGCTGCTGCAGGGCCGCGACATGCTCGGCATGGCGCAGACCGGCACCGGCAAGACCGCAGCCTTCGCGCTGCCGCTGCTCCATCGCCTCGCCGCCGATCCCCGCCCCGCACCTGCGCGCGGCGCACGAGTCCTCGTGCTGGCGCCGACGCGCGAACTCGTGTCGCAGATCGCCGCAGGGTTCGAAAATTTCGGTCGCGATCTGAAGCCGCGTGTCACCACGATCTTCGGCGGCGTCAGCGCGTTCCACCAGGTGAAGGCGCTCGAGACTGGCGTCGACATCATCGTGGCGACACCGGGGCGCTTGCTCGATCTGATCGAGCAGGGCGAATGCGACCTGTCCACGCTCGAGGCGCTGGTGCTCGACGAGGCCGACCAGATGCTCGACATGGGCTTTGCCAAGCCGATCGCGCAGATCGTCGCGACCGTGCCGACCGAGCGCCACACCCTCCTGTTCTCGGCAACCATGCCCAAGTCGATCACAGCGCTCGCCGATAGCTTGCTGCGCGATCCGGCAAAGGTCGAGATCGCCCCGCCCTCGACCACGGTCGAGCGGATCGAACAGTCGGTGATGTTCCTCGATGCCGCCAACAAGAAGGCGGCATTGCTCGACTTGCTGCGGACCCCCGACATGGGCCAGGCGGTCGTCTTCACGCTGCAGAAGAATATCGCCAACGAAGTGTGCGCGTTCATCAGCGAAGGCGGCATCACCGCCGAGGCGCTCCACGGCAACAAGTCGCAAGGCCAGCGCGAACGCGCGCTCGACGCGTTCCGCGCGGGCACGGTGCAAGTCCTGGTGGCGACCGATATCGCCGCGCGCGGGATCGACGTCGACACCGTGACGCACGTCTTCAACCACGATCTGCCGAGCTTGCCCGAAAGCTATGTCCACCGCATCGGCCGCACCGGGCGCGCAGGGCGCAGCGGCTACGCCATCACGCTGTGCGATGCCGAACAGCGCGCCTGGCTCCACGATGTCGAACGCGAGATCGGCCAGACGCTGACCGTCCAGGACGATCACCAATGGCATTGCGAAATTGCGCGCCACTCGACCAAGCGCGCGCCCGTGCTCGGCGGCGGCCCGGTCAAGCAAGTCAAGGCGCCCAAGGAGCGCGAGCGCAAGGTCTGGACCGAAGAGGAAAAGGCCGCCGCGCGGATGGCGGCGAAGGCTGCCTGAACCGTGCTTGGGGCGGCAGCGCCAGACGCGCTCCCGCCCTTTGCGCTTATTGAACCGGTGCGCTCGGGCGTCCGGTGGGCGCGAGCGGGCGGCCGCCGTTGAGATCGGCGCCGGTGTTCGAATCGGTCGGTGTCGACTGGATCATCGCACGCATCTGCCACTGATATTTGTCGATCGCGTGCTGGACTTCCTGCAGCAGGTTCGACGTGGTCGGATCGGTGTCGTTGGTCGCCTTGATCCCCTGCGCGATCTCGTCGCTGGTCACCCGGTAATATTGCGCGAACCACTGGATGACCTGCGCATCGTCGACAAAGCCGCCCGGGAATTCAGGGATGCGGCTTGTGCGGATGATCGTGTTGGCGCGACCGTCCGACGAGACGCCGATCCCCTGCAGCCGCTCGGCGACTTCATCGGCATATTTTGCGACGCCTTCGTAATGCTCCTGCAGCAATTCGTGCAGCGGGTAGAACAAGGTGCCCGAGACGTTCCAATGCGCTTGCTTGGTCTCGAGTTGGAGTTGCTGGAGTTCGGTCAGCGTCTGCTGGAGCGCCTGGGTCGAAGCGCGCAGCCCCTCGCCCTGCGGCCCCGCATGAACGCGGTCGGTGACGCTGTTGAGCGGGAACGGGCCGGTCTGCGGCTGGGTCTGGGCAAACGCGGGCGACGCACAGAGGAGCGCCGCCGTGGCGAGTAGGATGGAACGCATGGAAGTCCTTTCGATCGAGCACTGGAGACGCCACCGCGTCTCGCTCGGCACGCTCAACGGTCGTTCGGTCGAAGGGTTGTCTAAATTCGCTTTCAGCTTTGCTGCGAGGCGACACTGGACCACAGCGGACCCTTCTGTCTGAACTCGTGTTTAGTCGACGCGAGCGCTCGCGCCGCTAACGGGTGCAGCTCGGTCTAAAGGAAGTAGCATGCGGAATCTTTTCCTCGCGGTGGTGCTCGCCGCTACGCCAGCGCTGGCGGCAGCGCAGGAGACGACGGGGATGTCGCTCGACCGGCTCGCGCAGGATGTGATCGCCAACAATCCCGAGCGGCAATTCTATCAGCGCCAGATCGAGACCGCCGGCGTCGAACGCGCCGCGGCAGGGCGCTGGGCCGACCCCGAGGCCGTGGTCGAATTCGGCCAGCGGAGTGCGAACGACCGCACCACCGGCGCGCTGCTCGGCGACGGGCAGACCTATGCCGTGTCGATCGTCCAGCCAATCGAATTCGGCGGGCGGATCGCGCTGCGTCGCGCGATCGCCGAGCGGCAGATCGACCTTGCCAAGATCGGTCTCCAGCAGTTCGACGCGACGCTCGCCGCGCGGGCGCGCTCGCTCGGGTACGGGCTGTTCGCCGCCGACGAAAAGGCCGCCACCGCACGAACCGTCGCCGCACGGATGCGCGACCTTTCGCGCGTTCTCGTCGCACGCGATCCCGCCGGCCCTGCCCCACGGCTCGAAGCGGCATCGCTCCAGGCCGGCGCAATCACCGCCGAGCGCACCGCGGCGATGGCCGATGCCGAGGCGAATTCGGCGCTGTACGAGCTCAATCAGTTGCGCGGTGCACCGTTCGCGGCGCGGATCCGGGTCATCCGCCCCGACATGCGTCTACCCGATCTCCCCTCGGGCGCAGCGCTCGCGGCGAGTGCCGCCGCCAACAATTTCGAACTGAAGTCGCTGCGCGCGCAGTTCGAGCAGCAGGGTCTGCGCGTCGATCTTGCGCGCAAGTCGCGAATCCCGATCATCGGCGTCGGCCCGTATTACGACCGCGCCCGCTCCGACATTCGCGAGACCAATTACGGTGTGCGGCTGTCGACCACGCTGCCGGTATGGAATCGCCAGGCGGGCGACGTCGCCGCGCAACAAGGCCGCCAGGCGCAGGCCAATGCCACGCTGATCAACGCCGAGCGCCGGATCGAGCGCGACGTGTTCGACCAGGCCGCGCAATATGAGGCCAAGCGCAAGGCGCTCGGCCAATGGTCGGGCAGCACGCCGCAGGGCTTTGCCGATGCCGCCGCCGACGCCGACCGCAACTATCGGCTCGGCGCGATCCCGCTGCAGGTCTATATGCAGATGCAGCAATCCTATATCGAAGCGACCAACGCCGTGCTTGATACGCGGCGCGAGGCGCTCGAGGCGCTGCTCCAGTTGCGTGCGCTCAACGGCGGGACCGCGCTCGCGCGATGATCGGCTGGTTGCTCGCGCTGGTGACGCGTCACCGGCTGGCGGTGACGATCGTCACCGCGATCGTCGCGATGCTCGGCATGGGCGCCTATTCGGCGCTCAAGATCGACGCGATTCCCGACATCACCGGCGTCCAGGTCCAGATCAACACGATGGTCCCCTCGCTCGCGCCCGAGGAGATCGAGCGGCTCGCGACGCTGCCGATCGAGCGGGCGATGGCGGGCCAGCCGGGCCTGCAGGAAACGCGCTCGCTGACCAAGACCGGGCTGAGCCAGGTCACTTTGCTCTACAAGGACGGGACCGACCAGCTGCGCGCGCGCCAGCTCGTCGCCGAGCGAATCCAGGCGGTGCGCGATCAGCTTCCGCCGGGTGCGACGCCACAAATGGCGCCGATCACGACGGGCTTGGGCGAAATCTATTACTACACGCTCGAATGGAAGAATCCGCCCAAGGATTACGACGCGCAGCGCCAGCTGATGGAGCTCTACGAGGCGCAGGAATATACCGTCCGTCCGATGCTGCGCGCGGTCACCGGCGTCGCCGACGTCAATTCGAACGGCGGCATGGAGCAGCAGTTCGTCGTCCAGCCCGATCCCGCACGCCTTACGCTGCACGGCGTGACCGCGGGCGAACTCGCCGCTGCGGTCGGCAAGAATGTCGAGAATGCCGGCGGCGGGATCATCGTGCGCGGGCCCGAGCGCTTCACCGTGCTGACCAAGGCCCGCGTCACCAATGCGACCGAGATCGGCTCGATCCCGGTCAAGTTCGCCGCCGGCGTGCTGCCGCTGCAAGTGCGCGATCTGGCGAACGTCGTGATCGGCTCGGCCCCGCGCCAGGGGGCGGCAACGCAGAACGGGCGCGAGACCGTCCTCGGCACGGTGATGATGCTCGTCGGGCAGAACAGCCGCGAAGTCGCATTGCGCGTGCAGGATGCATTGCCCGATATCCAGGCGGCGCTGCCCAAGGGCATGGTGCTCGACCGGCAATATAGCCGCGCCGATCTAGTCGACCGCGCGATCTCGACCGTCGAGCACAATCTCGGCGAAGGCGCGCTGCTCGTCGCGCTCGTCTTGCTCGTCGTGATGGGCAATTGGCGCGCGGCGCTGATCGTCGCGCTGGTCATCCCGCTCGCCTTCCTCGTAACCGTCTCGGGCATGACCGCGATCGGCGTGTCGGGCAATCTGATGAGTCTGGGCGCGCTCGATTTCGGACTGATCGTTGACGGGTCGATCGTCGTGATCGAGAACAGCCTGCGGCTGCTCGCCGAGCGACGGCGCGACAAGGGCGAGGATCTGACGCCCGAGGAACGCCGCCAGACCGTCGCCGATGCAGCCAAGATGGTCGCGCGGCCGACGCTGTTCGGGATCGTGATCATCGCGCTGGTCTATGTACCCGTGCTCAGCCTCGGCGGGGTCGAGGGCAAGCTGTTCCAGCCGATGGCGCAAGCAGTGATGCTCGCGATCTTCGCCGGGCTGATCTGGACCTTCACGATCGTCCCCGCGCTCGCCGCCTGGCTGCTGCGCGCGCCCGCTGGCGAAGCCGGCGACGGCGGCAAGACGGGGCTGATCGGCTATGCCGAACGCGGCTATGTCCCCGTGCTCGAGCGCGCGCTCGCGCATCCCAAGCTGCTCGTGCTCGGCGCGCTCATCCTGCTGGCGGGGACGTTCCTCGTCTTCCGCACGCTCGGCTCGCAATTCACCCCGCAGCTCGACGAGGGCGCGATCACCGCGATGGTCTATCGTCCGGTCGGCATGTCGCTCGACCGCAGCCTGGCGATCGAGAAGGAAACCGAGCGCCAGATCAAGCGCCAGTTCCCGCAAGTGACGCACACCTTCTCGCGGATCGGCACGAGCGAAGTCGCGACCGATCCGATGCCGCCGAACGAAAACGATCTCTACATCTTCTACGCGCCGCTGAAGGACTGGCCGACCGGCGAGGGCAAGCCCAAGACCAAGGAAGAGCTGGTCGCAGGAATCGAGAAGATCGGGCGGAAGGTCTATAAGGGCCAGACCTTCGAATTCGCCCAGCCGATCGAGATGCGCTTCAACGAGATGCTCGAGGGCGTCCGCGCCGACGTCTCGGTCAAGGTGTTCGGCGAGGATTACGACGTGCTCGAAAAGGCGGCCAAGCAGGCCAAGGCGATTCTCGAGAAGCAGCCCGGCACGGCCGGCGTCGAGTTCGAGACCGCCGGGCGGCCGAAGAGCATCGTCGTCGAGCTCGATCATGCGGCGCTCAACCGGCTCGGGCTCGGCACCGCCGAGGTCAACAAGGCGATCACCGATGCGATCGCCGGGACCGAGGAGGGTTTCATCCCGCACGAGGAAGCACGCCACATGATCGTCGTGCGGATGAAGGAGGATCTGCGTGCGGATCCAGCTTCGATCCTCGCGCTGCCGCTGCGTGTCGGCGAATACGGCATGGTGCCGCTGTCACGCGTCGCGCACTTGCGGACGATCCGCGCGGTCGAGCCGATCCTGCACGACGGCGGCAAGCGCCGTGCAGCGTTGATGGTCAATCTCAAGACCAGCGATCTTGCCGGCTATGTCAAAAAGGCGCGCGCCGAGGTCGAGCAGCAGGTCAAGCTGCCGCCAGGCTATCGCATCGAATTCGGCGGGCAGTTCCATCAGCTCGAGGCGGCGCAGAAGCGGTTGTCGATCGTCGTGCCCGCCGCGCTGATCCTGATCTTCCTGCTGGTCTATGCAGCACTCGGCAGCGTGAAGGAGGCGGCGATCGTCTACACCGGCATTCCGTTCGCGGTGACGGGCGGCGTGCTGGCGCTTTGGCTACGCGGGATGCCGTTCTCGATCACCGCGGCGATCGGTTTCATCGCGCTGTCGGGGATCGCGATGCTCAACGGGCTGGTGCTGATTGACCATATCAACAGCCTGCGCGACGGCCGCGACGGCGATGCGCTTCCGGTCGACGACGCGGTGCGTCAAGGCGCGCGTGATCGATTGCGGCCGGTGCTGTCGACTGCTTTGGTCGCGTCGATCGGCTTCGTGCCGATGGCAATCGCGAGTGGTGCCGGTGCCGAGGTGCAGCGCCCGCTGGCGACGGTGGTGATCGGCGGAATCGTCACCTCGACGCTGCTGACGCTGGTGCTGCTGCCGAGCCTGTATCGGTGGTTGATCCGCGACGCTGGCAAGGCGAAGCCCAAGGACGAGGTGGCGGCCGACTGATCCCACCCCCCGCCGTCACCCCGGCCTCGTGCCGGGGCCCACCGTGCCGCGTACGCTGAACCGGCAGTATGTGGATCACGGTGGACCCCGGCACAAGGCCGGGGTGACGGCGGGGGGATGGCTACGTCTCGTTCCGCCGCGTCGGGAACACCGGCCCGCGCACCGTCATCCGCTCCGCCGGATACGGGCGCTGCAGCGCGACCACATCGTCATAGCTGCCCCGCAGCCAGCGCTCGTGATCCTCGGGCGCGAGGATCGTGACCATCGCCTTGGGATGGATCGGCGCGACCAGCGGATTGGGGTCGCAGGTCACCATCGTGAAGCCGTTGCCCTTGGCGGTACGCTGCCAGAACCCAGCGACGCAGAACAGCGGCTGGTCGGTCACCTGGAACCACATCTCGCCCTTGAGCGGCTTCTTGCCGTCGCCGAGATCCTGCGCGTCGGGCGTCCATTCGCAAAATTCGCTGAGCGGTACGAGGCAGCGATTCTCGGGGCTGGCGGCGAGCGCACGCCACTGCGACAGGCCGAGATTGCGGACGTTGGTCATCGGCCACGCCGCCGCGCCGCCGAGCACGTCCCACGTCATGATATCGAGCCCGCGTCGCCCGGCCTCCTCGCGCACGACATACGCGCGTCCGCGCGGCATCAGCTCGCGCGGGTTGAAACGATTGTCGAGCGGGCGCTCGGGTTCGAACACCGTCGCGAGGTGCGTATGGAGCGTTTCGGGCTCGTAGCTGAGGCGGGCGCGGTTGCACATCGTCGGTCGCTCCGGTGGATTGGGCTAAAGGGCCGACACCTCGCCCCTGGAGGAGCGCGCCATAGGCTACCGCGTCCCGCCATCTAAGCAACCGCTTGGCGGCGATCAATCCACCCACACGCCACGTCTCCACTCCGATCTCATGCGGTCGGCAGTGGTATCGCTTCCGGAACATCCCGCAGCCAGCCGCCATTTTTACCCGATCGTTACGGATAGCGTGCAAGGGGCAGTCATGGTCGATACCACTCTATCCGGCGAATCTCCCGGCGCATCGTCAGCCTTTGGGGAAGCGTCGTGCTCGGACTGGCGCGTCCGGGTCGATCAGCTGGTCGAGGCGCAGCGCAGCGTGGCGATCGCGCTGCCGATCAACGTCCTGCTCACCCTGCTCTGCGCCGCCGTCGCGTGGCACGCCGGCGCCACGCGCATGGCGCTGCTCTGGCTCGCTGCATCGTTGAGCGTCAATATCGCACGCGGTGTCTTGCAGTGGCGCACGCGAGGTCGGCGCAGCGCGGCAACACCGCCCGTCACCCCCGCGGCCGTCGAACGCCAGCTCCGCGCCTTGTGGGTCGTCACGCTCGCGTCGGGGTGCGCGTGGGCGACGCTGCCGTGGCTGTGCGCGCTCTACACGACGCAGCAATCGTTGTTCTTTCTCGCGGTCGGCTGCGGCATAACCGCCGGCGCGGTGTCGCATGGCGGCGCGTGCGCGCGCGTGCCGATCGCCTTCATCACGCCGCCGATCGTTTCGACCGCGATCGCGCTGCTCGCGGTCGGCGGGTTCGATCGCACGATGCTCGCGGCGACGATGGTGCTCTATTGGGCGGCGTTGGTCGCCACCGCGCGGCAGGCCGAGGCGACCTTCCGCCGCGCCAGCGCGCTGACGCACTGCATGGCGACGCTCAACAGCTCGCTCGAATCCGCGAATGCCAGCGCGCAGAGCACCGCGAGCGAGATGCGCCACCGCGCCGACCATGACCATCTGACTGGCTTGCTCAATCGGGCCGGTTTCCTGCGCGCCGCTGCGGCGCAGATGGAGCGGGCCAAGCCGCCCTTCTGCCTGATGCTGCTCGATCTCGACGGCTTCAAGGCGATCAACGACGTGTTCGGTCACAAGATCGGCGACGAGGTCCTGGTCGAGGTGGCGCAACGGCTGTGTCGCGAATTGCCTGAGGATGTCCTCATCAGCCGCTGGGGTGGCGACGAGTTCGCCGTCCTGCTCGCGGCCGATGCCGCGCTCACCCCGCCGCTCGATCTCGCCGACCGGCTGATCGGCGCGGTGGCGGCGCCATACCCGACCTTCGGCACGGTGGCGCGTGTCGGGCTGAGCGTCGGGCTGCATTTGACGCACGACAGCGAGATGCCCGAAATGTTGTCGTGCGCCGATCTCGCGCTGTATGCGGCCAAGGCGGCGGGGCGGAATCGCTGCCACGTGTTCGGCGACGATCTGCGCAGCACGCTCGACTTGCGCCGCGACATCGAGCGCGATCTGCCCGCGGCGCTGATCCGGGCTGAAGTGGACGTGTGGTTCCAGCCGATGTTCGGCGATGGCGGCACCCGGGTCTTCGGGCTGGAGGCACTGGTGCGCTGGCAGCATCCGACGCTCGGCTGGATCATGCCCGCCGATCTGATGGCGACCGCCGCCAAAGCGGGCTTCGCGCGGCCGCTGATGGACCTGATCCTCGACCGCGTCTGCACGATGATCGCGGCGCTTCGCGAGCGCGGTGTCGATCATGTCACCGTCGCGATGAACGTATCACCGCGCGAAATGTCGCAATTGCCGGTCGACCGGATGATCCTGTCCGCGCTGGCGGAGCGCAGCTTGCCCCCCACCGCGCTCGAGATCGAGATCACCGAGGAGACCGCACTCGACACCGCCGATTGCGCACGCAAGCTGATGGCGCTGTCGAATGCGGGAATCCGCATCGCGATCGACGATTTCGGGATCGGCTATTCGTCGCTGTCGCTGCTGCGCACGCTCAAGGTCGACAGCCTCAAGATCGATCGCTGCTTCGTCTCGGGGCTTGCCGATTCGGCGGGCGACCAAGTGCTGGTCAAGGCGGTGCTCAACCTCGGCCAGTCGCTGCGGATCGACGTGACCGCCGAGGGCGTCGAGAGCATCGACGATCTGCGCATGTTGCGGACCTTCGGCTGCCAGATGATGCAGGGCTATCACCTCGCGCGCCCGATGCCGATGGCGCAGTGCCTCGCCTTCGTCGCCGACTCGCAGGCGCGGTCGCTCGCGCCGGGCGACGACGGCGTGCACCGGCTCGCGGGCTGAGGCCCTAGGAGAGCTCCGCCTCGGCGGTCGCGAGAACGCCGACGAGATGCTGCACCGTCGCGCGGAGATCGGAAAGTTCGGCCGCTGACAGACCGAGCCCGCTCGCCAATGTCTGCGGCACCGCGCGCGCGGCGTCGCGCAACGCCACGCCCTGTGCGGTCACGCCGACCAGCACCCGGCGTTCGTCGGCGGAATCGCGCTGACGCGTCACCAGCCCGGCGCTCTCCATCCGTTTGAGCAGCGGCGTCAGCGTGCCGCTGTCGAGATGCAGCCGCTCGCCGAGTGCGCCGACGCTTTGCGGTGCCTGCTCCCACAGCACGAGCATCACCAGATACTGCGGATAGGTGAGCCCGAGTTCTGCCAGCACCGGGCGATACAGCCGGCCGAACAGATTGGAGGCGGCGTAGAGCGGGAAGCAGACCTGTCGGTCGAGCCGCAGAAAATCGTCGTCTTCGCGCATCGCCGCCTCCGTGTGCGTCACTTGGTGGTGACGGTGATCTTGACGTCGATATTGCCCTTTACCGCGTTCGAATAGGGGCACACCGCATGCGCTTGCGCGACGAGCGCCTCGGCAGCGGCCTGATCGAGCCCGGTGATCGTCACGTCGAGCGCGACCGACAGGACAAAGCCACCCGAAGCATTGGGCGACAGGCCGACCTCTGCGACGACGAGGATATCGTCATCCTTGACCTTCTGCGGCTTGCTGCGGCCGACATGGATCACCGCATTTTCGAAGCAAGCGGCATAGCCCGCGGCGAACAGTTGCTCGGGATTCGTCGCGCCGCCCTTGCCGCCGAGTGCGGCCGGCATCGCAAGCTGAAGGTCGAGCAAGCCGTCGTCGCTGCGAATCGTGCCGCTGCGGCCGCCGACTGCGGTTACCTTGGTGCTGTAGAGCGTGCTCATCGTGGTTCTCCTGGAGTGAGGATCGGGGAAGCGGTTATATTGTGTACAATATAATTTGATACAAGTGAGTTCCGCCCCTGTTTTTGCGTCGCCCAGTCCCCACATCGCCTTTCAACACTCCAACCGCAGATGGTGCCTTATGCCCAAGCCAATGAAGATCGATTTCGTTTCAGACGTGTCCTGCCCGTGGTGCATCATCGGGTTGCGCGCGCTCGAGGACGCGCTCGCGCGGACGAGCGACGTGGTCGATGCCGAAATCACCTTCCAGCCGTTCGAACTCAATCCGCAGATGGGCAAGGACGGCCAGAACATCGGAGAGCATATCGCCGAGAAATATGGCGCGACGCCCGAGCAATCCGCCGCCAACCGCGCGACGATCCGCGAGCGCGCCGCCGATCTCGGCTTCACGATGGCGATGGGCGCTGACAGCCGCATCTACAACACTTTCGACGCGCACCGCTTGCTTCATTGGGCCGAGCTCGAAGGCAAGCAAGCAGACCTCAAGCGCGCGTTGTTCCAAGCGTATTTCACCGATCAGCAGGATCCCTCGGACCATGCCGTCCTGGTCGCGCTCGCCGAAAAGGTCGGGCTCGATCGGGCACGCGCCGCGGAAATCCTGGAGAGCGACGCCTATGCCCGCGAAGTCCGCGCCGCCGAGCAGCTCTGGCAATCGCGCGGCATCTCCTCCGTCCCCGCGATCATCATCAACGATCGTCACTTGATCTCGGGCGGCCAGCCGACCGAATTCTTCGAGCGCGCGATCCGCGACATCGCTGCCGCCTGATCCCCCTCACCGACCGAAAGACACACAAATGGCTACCCTGTTCGACAGCTACACGCTCGGCACGATCCCGCTTGCCAATCGCATCGTGATGGCCCCGCTCACGCGTAACCGCGCGGCGGCGGGCTTCGTCCCCGGCCCGTTCGCCGCCGATTATTATGCACAGCGCGCCACCGCCGGCCTGCTCATCGCCGAGGCGACGCAGGTCTCGCAGCAAGGCCAAGGCTATCAGGACACGCCCGGAATCTACACCGATGCGCAAGTCGAAGGCTGGCGCGTCGTGACCGACCGGGTCCACGCGGCAGGCGGCAAGATCTTCCTCCAGCTGTGGCATGTCGGGCGCATCTCGCATGTCGACCTCCAGCCCAACGGCGGCGCCCCCGTCGCGCCCTCGGCGATCCGCGCGGAGGCGAAGACCTTCGTCGGCAATGCCTTTGTCGACACCTCGACGCCGCGCGCGCTCGAGCTCGACGAGATGCCCGGCATTGTCGAGGACTTCCGCCGCGCGGCTGCCAACGCGATCCGTGCCGGTTTCGACGGCGTCGAGGTGCACGGCGCCAATGGCTATCTGCTCGACCAGTTCGCCAAGGACGGCGCGAACCTCCGGACCGACGCGTACGGCGGCAGCATCGAGAACCGCGCACGGCTGATGCTCGAGGTGACCAAGGCGGTCGTCGCCGAGGTCGGTGCCGATCGCACCGGCATTCGCATTTCGCCGGTCTCGCCTGCAAGCGGCGTTTCGGACAGCAACCCACAGCCGCTGTTCGACTATATCGTCGATCACCTCAGCGCGCTGGACTTGGTCTATCTCCACGTGATCGAGGGCGCGACCGGCGGCGATCGCGATTTCGCGCCGTTCGATTACGCCTCGCTGCGCCGCCGTTTCGCCAACACCTATATGGCGAATAACGGCTACACGCTCGAACTCGCCACCACGGCAGTCGAGTCGAATACTGCCGATCTGATCGCGTTCGGGCAGCCGTACATCGCCAATCCCGATCTCGTTGAGCGCTTCAAGCAGCATGCGCCGCTCAACACGATCGATCAGGCCACGCTCTATGGCGGCGGCGCGAAGGGCTACACCGACTATCCGACGCTCGCCGAGCAGACCGCCTGACGGGGTGGCGGGGCCGGAGCAGTGCCGGCCCCGGTTGCATTTAGGTGAGCGAGCCGGTCCGGATGAGGTCGCAGACATCGTCCGCGACTTGATTGTTCGCGCCGAGCCGCTCGATCAACTGCGCCGCACGGCTGCCACGCAGGCCCGCGATTGTCAGCGTCTTGTCGCGGACATAGGTGTAGACCCCGCTCACCGCGAACGCCGTCGCATAGGCGATATGCGCCTTCTGCGCGTCGATCGTCGCGCGGAACGCTTCGGTTTCGAAGAAGGCGCGCCGCGTCATCGTCTCGAACGCGATCTCGACCACGGCAATCGTCGTCCGCTCGGGCGGCACCTGATGGTCGACATTGGGGGCGGGCGGTGCCGGCTCGGCATTGTCATAGGTCTGCGGAAGATGCAGCCGCAGCTTCAGCACCGCTGGCTCCGCCGCAAGCGTTTCGGCAAAATTGCTCATGAAGTCGCCGAACGCCTTCGCGTCGGTCCCGGCCGCGCCGAAATGGACGTGGATCCGGTCGATCCCGTCATCGCCATTGGGAACCGGGTCGGGCAAGCGGTCGACCAAAGTGCGCGACCCGTCCGGCAGAGCGTATGCGACGGTCGCGGCGAACATGTTCTGCTCGTCGGCGAAGAGGATCGAGCTCGCTGCGTTGAACACGCCCTGATCGTCCGCCGACAAGAAGCCGATCTCGACCCCACCATCGAGTTCATAGTCGGGGAACGGCGCGATCCCGTCGACTTCCGGCCAGAGATGCGCATCATGCTCGCGGTCGAAATGGTTCTGAACGTACCAGCCGAGCCCGGCAATACGCGAGCAGAGCGGGCCATGGACGTCCCGCCAATAGGTCGCAAACACGTCGTGCGGCACGCGCGGGCGGCGCAGGACGGTGGTGTAGCTGTTGATCGCGATGCCGGCATCGCGCGCGGCATAATCGGTGGTGATCGAAACCTTGGGCATGACGATACTCCTGAAAAGCGGTGGGGGCTTTATGCGGCCGCGCTTGCCGGCTTAAGCCGACCGACCAGCGCCGCGACGATAGCGGCCAGCACGGCGATGGCCGCTGCGACATAACCGACCGTCCCGAGCCCGAGATGCTGGATCACCGACCCGCCGATGATCGCGCCGAGCCCGATTCCGGCATTCGCCATCGACACGTTGAGCGTGCCCGCAAGCGCCTGCGCATGGCTCGCCGACTGCATCACGCGGACCTGGCAGATCGGATAGAGCGCCGTATTGGCGATCCCCCACACCGCAATCGCCACCGCGAGCCAGAGATGCGAGCCCGCCACCAGCGTCGTCGCCGCCATGCTGATCGCGAGCACGAGCGCCGTGACCGCGGTCACCATCAGCGGCCCACGCCCGACGAATTGTCCGCCCAGCCAGTTGCCACCCAGCCCGACGACGCCGAAGCCCATCAGCCACCAGCCGACTTGCCCGACCGGGATCTTCGCGATCTGCTCGAGCGTGTCGGCGAGATAGGTATAGGCGGTGAACATCGCGGTAAAGACGATCACCGACAGCACGACATTGCCGAGGAAATACGGGTCCTTGAGGATCCGCGCCTGCTCGGCAAGCTTGACGCGCGCCGGCCGCGCCAGCGTCGGCATCACCACGAACAGCAATACCGCCATCACCAGCGACAGCCCCGCCAGCCCCCAGAACGTCCCGCGCCAGCCGAACGCGGTCGAGGCGAGCGTGCCGATCGGAATGCCGAGCACCATCGCGCCCGAAATCCCGAGATAGACATTGGCGACCGCCTTGCCGGCCTTTTCGGGCCCGGCGAGCTCGCCCGCAGTCTCGCTCGCCGTGCCCCAGAACACCGGCAGCGCGAGCGCGGGAAGGAAGCGCGCGAGACCGAGAATCCAGATGTCGGGCGCGGCCGCGGCAAGCGCGTTGGCGCCGGCGAAGATCACCAGGATCGTGACGAACAGCCGCTTGCGCTCGAAATGCGAGAGCAGCGCCGTCAGGAACGGCCCCGCCAGCATCACCGTGAAAGCGAACAGCGTGACGAGTTGACCCGCGGTCGAGATCGAAACCCCGAGATCGCGCGACAGGCTCGGCAGCAGCCCGACGATGATGAACTCGGTCGTCACGATCACGAACGCCGAGATGGCAAGCAGCAGCACCGCGAGCCCGCGCCCCGCCGATGGTACCGCGGGCGGCGCTGCGAGATGGGGATGGACGACGGACGACATGGGCAGGCTCCTGTTCAGCCGCCTCTAACGCGCGACGGAAAGTTCAGTCGCACGGCGTTTTTTCCGCTATGGTGCGACAAAAATTCCAGAATGGAGCTAGGTTTGATCCCGTCCGAACGTCTCAAGGGCATCGAAGCATTTGTCTGCGCGGCCGATGCGGGGAGCTTCACTGCCGCCGGCGCACGCCTTAACCTCACCAACTCGGCGGTCAGCAAGAGCGTCGCGCGGCTCGAGGCGCGGCTCGGCAGCCGCTTGTTCGACCGCACGACGCGCCGGCTCGCCTTGACCGACGCCGGCGCGGCCTTCTACGAAACCTGCGCGCGCGTGCTCGGCGACCTCGCCGACGCCGAGGCGGTGCTCGCCTCGCAGCGCTCCGAGATCGTCGGGCGGCTCAAGCTCGACGTGCCGGTGGCGTTCGGGCGGATGCAAGTGATGCCCGTGCTGCTCGCCTTCGCAGAACAACATCCCGGGGTGCGCCCGGTCGTTACCTTCACTGATCGCGTGGTCGACATTATCGAGGAAAGCGTCGACGTCGCGATCCGGATCGGCGGCTCGGAGGTTTGGGCGGACAATCTCGGGCACCGCTATCTCGGGCGCGAGCGCGTGATCTTCTGCGCGGCGCCCGGGTATCTTGCGCGCCGCGGCACGCCGGCTTCGGTCGAGGCGCTCACCGCGCTCGACTGCATTCTCTACGGCCGCGCCGACGGCAGCACGATCGCATGGCGCTTCGCCGATACTGCGGGCGGGATCGAACAGCGGACGATGGACGGGCGGATCGTGCTCGGCAGCGCCGAGGCGCAGGTTGGCGCGGTCAAGGCAGGCTTCGGCGTCGCGCAGCTGGCGACCTGGCTGATCAAGGACGAGCTCGCGCGTGGCGAACTGATCGAGATCCTCCCCGAACTGGCGACGGTCGGGCTGCCGCTGCATCTCGTCTGGCCGCGCAGCCGCCAGCTCAGTCCGAAGGTCGATGCGCTGATCGAGGCGCTGACCGCCGGCCTCGAGATCGCCTGACCGGCATCCTGCCAAAACAAAAAGGGCGACCCGAGGGCCGCCCTTTTCGCTTCACGTCTCAGACGATCCTCATGCAGCCGTAGGCGGCGCGTCGACGAACACCGTCCACAGCCGCGCGATTGCCTTGTTGGGCTCGGCCGCGACCTTGGCGAGCGTCGTCTTGGCGGCGGCACGATCCCCCGACAGCGCGAGCGCCATCCCGAGGTGGAGGTTGTTGCGGTCGGCGTCGGGTGCGCCCTTGGTCTCGCACAGGCGGTACATCTCGATCGCCTTGGCGTAGTTGCGCGTGCCGAAATAGGCGTCGCCCGCCTGCTGCGCGAGATCGCCCTTGGGGGCGCCCATCGCGTTCTTTTCCTTGATGGCGAGCGAAGAGCTGCCCGCGATCCCGGTCTTGGCGCGCGTCTGCAGCTCGGTCGCGGTGATGTTGCCCTTGGGGATCACGCCCGACGCGAGACCCTCGTCGATCACGGTCTTGGCTTCATTGGGCAGGCCGATCGTCAGCGCGGCATCGGCATAGTCGATATATTCGCGCTGGCCGGCCTGGCTCTTGGTCGCCCACAGCAAGCGGAACAGATCGATCCGGTTCTTGCTGTACTTGACCGCCGCCGGGCCCTGGAAGCCGAAGGTGTAGATCGCACCGCGCCAGTTCGGCGCCGTGCCATATTCGGTCAGCCAGGCTGCGGTCCAGGCATCGGCCTGCTCGGTCAGGCCGGCCTTGGTCAGACGCGTGAAGGCATATTTATACCAAGCCTCGGGCGCCTTGCGGCCAGCGGCCTTCTCGGCCTTCACTGCGGCTTCGAGATCGGCGGTGCCGCCAGCGACGTCGCCGGCTTCGACCTTCGAGCGCGCGATGTTGAGCTGGAGGTCGGCATCGGTCGCGCCGAGCTCGCGTGCCTTCATATAGTCTTGCGCCGCCAGCTTATAATCCTTGGTCGCAAACGCGAAACCGGCGCGCTCGTTATAGCGAATGCCGAGTTCGGTCTTCGGCGTCGCGGGATTGGCGATGATCGCGTCGAGCGGCGGGGTCAGCGCGGCGACGCGCTGGGTTTCGGGCTGGCCGGCGGTCTGCGCATTGATCAGCGCGAGGCGCAGACCCGAGGCGAGGTACTTTTCATAGTCGCTCTTGGCAGCGGCATCGAGCGCGTCGAGCGACGCTGCTGCCTTCACCAGATCCTTCGGGGTCGCGTTCATCGCGGTCTGCACTTCGACCGCGGCAGCGCGCGCTTCCTTCGACAGGCTCGGCGCGGCCGCATCGGCGGCCTTTTCCTTCTTTGCGGCGAAGGCGGGGGCGACGAGCGCCGCGCCGTTCATGCCGACGACAAGCGTGGCAGCCAAAGCGATTTTCGAGACCATCTTCATTGTCGAACTCTCCTCTTGCCGCGCGGCCGCGCGCGGCGGATTGCTGCCGCCGCTCTAACGCCGCGGGGTATACCGTCAAGCGACGGCAGTAGTGTCACCGCGACTGAACACCGCTTGAACCCGATATATCCCTGACGCGAGACTCTTTGACGCATTCGCGGCGGAAGCTTAACGGCGGGGCGATGATCGCCTTGCTCTCCCCCGCCAAGACGCTCGATTACGAGAGTCCCCTGCCCGCCCTCACGCCGACGACGCCGCGCTTCGTGGCCGAGGCCGAATCGCTCGCCAAATCGGCGGCGAACCTGTCGCAGAAACGGCTGTCCGAGCTGATGCATATCTCGCCCAAGCTCGCCAAGCTCAACGCCGACCGCTTCGCCGGTTTCGCCGATGCGCCCGAGCGCCCCGCGCTGTTCGCCTTCGCCGGCGACGTCTATACCGGCTTTGAGGCGCAGACGCTCGACGAGCCCGCGATCGCCTTTGCGCAGGATCATGTGCGGATGCTGTCGGGGTTGTACGGCCTGCTCCGCCCGCTCGACGCGATGAAGCCGTATCGCCTCGAGATGGGGACGCGCTGGGCACCACGCCGCCACAGCCTGTACGAATGGTGGGGCGACCGCATTGCCGCCGCGGTGCGCGAGGAGGTCTCGCACGAAGGATCGGGCGTCGTCCTCAATCTCGCCAGCCAGGAATATTTCGGCGCGGTGCTCGGCAAGCTCGACGGCGTGCGCGTCATCGACGTCGATTTCCGCGAGCCCGGCCCCGATGGCCCGCGTTTCGTCAGCTTCCACGCCAAAAAGGCACGGGGACTCGTCGCGCGCTGGCTGTGCGAGCATCGTATCACGGAGATCGACGACATGAAGGGTTTCGACACCGACGGCTATCGTTTCGACACGGCCGAGAGCACGGCCGATCGCTGGCGGTTCGCGCGGTCATGAGCGGCGCGGCCGTCATCATCGGCGCCTCGGGCGGGATCGGCGCAGCGTTCGAAGCGGCGCTGATCGAGGAAGGCGCGTACGACGTCGTCCACGGTTTCGCGCGGTCGCGAACCGGCGCGCAGCATCTCGATCTGACCGACGAGGCGAGCATCGCGGCAGCGGCAGCGCACGTCGCCAAGGGCCCGGCTCCCACGCTGGTGATCGTCGCGACCGGTATCCTCCACGCCGACGCGCGTGGCCCGGAAAAGGCGCTGCGCGAGCTCGATCCGGCATGGCTGGCGCGCGTCCACGCGATCAACGCGATCGGCCCCGCACTCGTCGCCAAGCATTTCCTGCCGATCACGCCCAAGACCGGGCGCAACGTCTTCGCCGCGCTGTCGGCACGGGTCGGGAGCATTTCGGACAACAAGATGGGCGGCTGGCACGGTTATCGTGCGTCGAAGGCCGCGCTCAACATGCTGGTGCGTACCATCGCGATCGAGGAAAAGCGCCGCAACGATCGTGCGATCGTCGTCGCGCTGCATCCGGGCACGGTCGACACCGCGCTGTCCAAGCCGTTCCAGGGCAATGTCCAGCCCGGCCGGCTGTTCGACACCGAGCGCGCCGCGCTGCAACTGCTCGACGTGATCGAGGAATTGAAGGCGCCCGATACCGGCAAGCTGTTCGATTTCGAAGGCAAGGAGGTGCCCTTCTAAGCCAACGGGGTGCTCTCCCGCCCGTTCGCCCTGAGCCTGTCGAAAGGCGCCGCTCCCCAAGTGCCGGTGCAAGCGGGGCTTCGACGGGCTCAGCCCGAACGAGATAGGAGCCGCCGCTCCATGACGAACTTGTCATCGTCGACCCATTGATATGGTCGCAAATCGGCCGCATTCTCTCGCCCATCGCGCATAACGCTCGAAGGTTTTTTGAGGGGACCGTCATGATCAGACACGCATTCACCGCCATCGTCCTGCTGTCGGGCACCGCCGCACTCGCGCAGACACCCGTCGCGACCAAGATGACCACCAAGACCACCGTCGCCAAGCCAGCCGCCGCGCCGACGACCAAGACGATGGTGACCACCACCAAGACCACCCCGCCCACCACGGCGGTCAAGGCCACCACCGCCGCACATTCGCGCACTACCAAGACCACCACGACAGGCGGCCGGATGGTCCAGGCGAAACTCGCCAACGGCAAGACCGTCACCTACAATTGCTCGCTGCCGGGCAACAAGACCAAGAGCGCCTGCAAATAACGCTCTCCCCACCCCTGCGCCCCCATCCGGGACATGCGCAGGGGTGGCATTCGTCGCCGTGCTGGGCTAGGGTTGTCGCAATCCCGTAACACAGCCGAAGGCACCGAAAATTGACCGACGAGACCGTGCTCGCCGACCCTTCCGATATTGCGCCGATCTCGATCGTCGACGAAATGAAGTCGAGCTATCTCGACTATGCGATGAGCGTGATCGTCGCGCGCGCGCTGCCCGACGTTCGTGACGGCCTGAAGCCCGTCCACCGCCGCATCCTGTGGTCGGCGAGCGAAAGCGGCTTCGTCTACAACCGCCCGTATCGCAAATGCGCGCGCATCGTCGGTGATGCGATGGGTAAGTATCACCCGCACGGCGACAGCTCGATCTACGACGCCTTGGTCCGCATGGCGCAGGACTGGTCGATGCGCGTCACGCTGATCGACGGCCAGGGCAATTTCGGCTCGATGGACCCGGATAAAGCCGCGGCAATGCGCTACACCGAGGCGCGTCTCGCCAAGGTGACGAATTCGCTGCTCGAGGACATCGACAAGGACACCGTCGATTTCACGCCGAACTACGATGGCTCGGAGCGCGAGCCTTCGGTGCTGCCCGCACGCTTCCCCAATTTGCTCGTCAACGGCGCCGGCGGCATCGCGGTCGGCATGGCGACCAACATCCCGCCGCACAATCTCGGCGAAGTGATTGACGCGACGCTCGCGATGCTCGACGCCAAGACCGGCGCGCGCGAGGCGCTCACCACCGAGGAACTGCTCGAGATCGTCCCCGGTCCCGATTTCCCGACCGGCGCGATCATCCTCGGCCGCTCGGGCGCACGCTCGGCCTATGAGACCGGCCGCGGCTCGGTGATCATCCGCTCGCGCTACGTCGTCGAGGAAGGCCGCGGCGATCGCCGCTCGATCGTGCTGACCGAGATCCCCTACCAGACCGGCAAGAACGGCCTGGTCGAGAAGATCGCCGAAGCCGCCAAGGACAAGCGGATCGAAGGCGTCAGCGACATTCGCGACGAATCGAGCCGCATGGGCGTGCGCATCGTCATCGACCTCAAGCGCGATGCGACCCCCGACGTCGTGCTCAACCAGCTGTGGCGGCACACCCCGGCGCAGTCGAGCTTCCCGGCGAACATGCTCGCGATCCGCGGCGGCCGTCCCGAACTGCTCAACTTGCGCGATATCCTCGAAGCGTTCGTCGGCTTCCGCGAGGAAGTCATCACGCGCCGCTCGAAGTTCGAGCTCGCCAAGGCGCGCGAGCGGGCGCATCTGTTGCTCGGCCTCGTTATCGCGGTCAGCAACCTTGATGAAGTCGTCAAGATCATCCGCGGCTCGTCGAGCCCCGCCGCGGCGCGCGAAGCCTTGTTGTCGCGCGACTGGCCGATCGCCGACATCGCGCCGTACATCCGGCTGGTCGAAGCGGTCGATACCGAGGTCACCGGCGCGACCTATCGCCTGTCCGAGCTGCAAGTCCGCGCGATCCTCGACTTGCGCCTGCATCGCCTGACCGCGCTCGGCCGCGACGAGATCGGCAACGAGCTCCAGGGCCTCGCCGATTCGATCGCCGAGCTGCTCGAGATCCTCGCCAACCGCGCCAAGCTGTACGCCGTGATGCGCGAAGAGCTGGTCGCGGTCCGCGCCGAATTCGCGACGCCTCGGAAAACCGAGATCGCCGCTGCCGCCGATGGCATCGACGACGAGGATCTGATCGAGCGCGAGGACATGGTCGTCACCGTGACGATGCAGGGCTATATCAAGCGCACCACGCTCGACACCTTCCGCGCCCAGGCACGCGGCGGCAAGGGCCGCGCCGGCATGGCGACCAAGGACGAGGACGCGATCACCAATTTGTTCGTGACGTCGACTCACACGCCGGTGCTGTTCTTCTCGACGCTCGGCAAGGTCTACCGGATGAAGGTCTGGAAGCTGCCCGAGGGCGGTGCTGCGACACGCGGCCGGCCGATGATCAACCTGCTTCCGCTGGCCGAGGGCGAGGTCATCTCGACCGTGCTCGCGCTGCCCGAGGACGAGGCCGAATGGGCCAAGCTCCACGTCATGTTCGCGACCGCAAACGGCAGCGTGCGCCGCAACTCGATGGACGCGTTTGCCAACATCCCGACCGCGGGCAAGATCGCGATGAAGTTCGAGGGGATCGACGAAGACGATCGCCTGATCGGCGTCGCTTTGCTGAGCGAAGAAGACGACGTCCTGCTCGCCACGCGCGCGGGCAAGGCGATCCGCTTTGCAGCGCATGAGGTCCGCGAGTTCCAGAGCCGCAACTCGACCGGCGTTCGCGGCATGGCGCTCAAGGGCGACGACAAGGTGATCTCGCTGTCGATCCTCCACCGCGTCGGCGCAACGCCCGACGAGCGCGAGGATTATCTCCGATTCGCACCGTGGAAGGGCGAGCGCGAGGGCGAGCCAACGATGGAGGCCGCGCGTTATCAGGAGTTGATGGAGCGCGAGCAGTTCGTGCTGACCGTTTGCGAGAACGGCTATGGCAAGCTGTCCTCGGCCTATGACTATCGTCGTACTGGCCGCGGTGGCCAGGGCATCACCAATATCGACAACATCCCACGCAACGGTCTCGTCGTTGCGAGCTTCGCTGCGACCAAGGGCCATCAGCTGATGCTCGTCACCGATCAGGCGAAAGTGATCCGCACCACGCTCGGCTCGATGCGCGTGATCGGCCGCAATTCGGCGGGCGTGAAGCTGTTCGATGTCGGCAAGAACGAGCATGTCGTCTCGGCCGCGCGGATCGAAGAGTCCGAAGGCGATGCCGAGGCCGACGTCCGCGACCTGACCGCGGTCGAGATCGCGCCCGACGATACGGCGGATACCGGCGACGATCTCGCCGCCGGCCCGGAGAATGGCGAATGAGCGACTTGCCGCTGACCGCGTACAAGGTGCTCACCGCCGAGCAGATGGCGACGCTGGAGCAGGAGGAATCCTTCGCCGGCGCGCCGGTCGATCTCGCCGACGGCTACATCCACCTCTCGACCGCCGAGCAGTTGACCGAGACGGTCGACAAGCATTTCGCCGGGCAGAGCGATCTGCACGTTGCTGCGGTCGATCTCGGATCGTTCGGTGCGGGCCTCAAATGGGAAGAGTCGCGCGGTGGCCAGCTCTTCCCGCATCTGTACGGCGGTCCGCTGCTGCTCGAGACGGTAATCGCCTACGGCCCGCTCGAGCGCGATGCCGACGGCAAGGTCAAGCTGCCCGTCGCCGGCTGAGCGCAAGGCTCAACCGCGCATCGCCACCGCTTTGGTGAAGGTGTTGAGGTTTGGCAGATAGGGATTGCTGCGAACGACGGCGAGCGGCGCGATCGGCTTGTGAAAGTTGACGCCGCACGCGGTGCCGTCGCTCCAGACCACGGTACCGACGACTTCGAGATCCTTGGCCAGCAACAGGACTTCCTGGCCGCGCTGCGGCAAATCGTGCCCACGAACGCATGCGCCGACGCAGGAAATATCGGCGATCTCGATCGCAAGTCGCTGGCGATCGACGATCACTGTCCCGGCGAAGCGAGTCGGGTACCGCTGCTCACGCCGCGCCGTCTGAAGCTCCTTGATGTTGCGCACGCCCATAATCCTGTCTACTCGGGTATTGGCCCTCGACCGATAACAGACGCTACGCAGCTCTGTTCCTAAGATTGATGCTTAGCAAAGTATGACGACACTTTAAGCGAACAGATCGATGACTTCGGCATCCGCCGCTTCGGCCTCGAGCAGCAGCGTGCGATGGCAATGCCGCGGGTCGCGCTCGAAGCACAACAGGGCGCTCGGCTTTTCCGCCGCGAGTTCCAGCATCTGCGCGGTTTGCGCCTGCGCTTCGGGCAGGACGAGCTGTTCGGCATAGACCGCCTCGAGCGTCGCCACATCGCCCTTCTTGGCAGCATCGCGCCCGCGCTTGGGCGTGCCGAGCGCCTTCAGATGGACATAGTCGATCCCTGCTTCGGCGAGCGACGCCGCAAGCGACGTCTTCGAAAATCCCGGCCGGCGCGACAAAGGCAGCGCGCGGACGTCGATCACGCGGGCGACGCCCGCACGAGTCAGCGCATCGATAAACGCGGCCATCGTCGTGGCTTCATACCCGATCGTATAGATCTTCATCGCAACTCCTCGTCCGCTATGTCGGAACGAAGCGCCGCGCGATCAATGCGTCCGCCGCGATACCGCAGCTCAGCGCGCGGCGTGTTGCGCGGCCCCCGACGCCGCAAGCAGCGCCTGTGCCCGGGTCTTTTCGGGTGAATCGTACCCGCCATAGAGCACCGGTATCAGCACTTGCCGCGCGAGATCGGCATGCCCCTGCCGCACCAGCTCCTGCGCGAGCAGCAGCCGTGGCCCGGGCGCGGCGGGGACTTCCTGCGTCACCTTGACGAGCCCGAGCATCGCCTGGTCGGGCACAGGCTCGCCCGCCTCGGCATAGCTGTTGAAGAAGGCGAGCAACGGGAGCGGCGTATCGTTGTCGATCCGCAGCGCGCGGACGATCGGCACACGCGCCGCTTTGAGCGCGGCCACGCGATCGGCCGTGGGGCCTGCCAGCGCCTGATGCGTCAGCGCGATTCCCTTCCACGCGAGCGCGCGAATATTGTCGGGAGTTCTGGCAAGCACGCGCTCGGCCGACTCGAGACAGGCGGCATTCTGACCAGCGCGGCACTCGACCTCGGCTTGGGTCAGCAATGCCTCGGGATTATACGGCAGATCGGCCACCGTATCGTGCAGCCGTGCCACCCATCCGCTGTCGGCCGGCGCGGCGGCAAGCCGGGTCCCTAGTTCGAGCCGCGCCTCGATCACCGCGGCGCTGCTGCGCGGCACGACGTTGATCGACGGATCGCCGCCCGGTGGTGGCACGGCGTCGGCGCGGGCATATTCGGTGCCACGCTCCTGATAGATGTCGAGATCGTGCTGGAGACGGCTGAGATCGCCGAACACCTTTGCCGCCTCGGCCATCGGCACGCCCTGTCCGATCGCCGCCATATAGCGTTGAAATTGCGCGCTCCGCTCGGCCTTGAGCTGCGAGAAGAGGAAGAAATGCGTCAACAGCCAGGCATGATACGGCGTCCAGCGCATCTTGCCCGTATCCCCCTGGAGATATTCCCCGGTTATGATCGGCTTCACGCGCAGCGGCCCATAGGCATTGAACACCTGACGGTAATCGAGCGGATCGCGCGCATAGTCGACCTTGCCGTCCCGCCGCACTTCGAGCGTCGAGAACAACGCGCCGACCCCGTCGAGATACCAGCGCGGATAGGCGGCTGGCACGTAGGTCAGCAGGAAATGCTGCGCGAACGCCGAATAGAGCACCGCCTCCCATCGCCGCGCGATCGGCGCACGCGCCATCGCGCCCATCATGCTCGTCCCGCCGCTCGCCTCGTCATTGGTCGACGTCGACCCATCTTCGAGATCGCGGTCCTCGGCGAGCGCGGTGGAAAGCTTGATCACTTGATCGGTCCGCGCGACGGCGAGGACCGGACCGTCCTCGCGCGGATCGTAATAGCGCTCGCCCGCAAAGGTCGTCGCATACGGGCCTTCTTCGGAGCGCAGGTTGGGAAGCTTCATCGCCTTGAAGAAATCGGCCGAGTCGACGAGCGTCACTTGCAGCTTCACCGTGTCGTCGGCGGCATTGGTCCGGTGATAGAGCCGCGCCATCAACGCATAGAGCCGCTCGAGCGTGTTGGTGACGCGCTTGAGTTCTGCCTCGCTCCCCTTGCTCGTGACGATGACATGCGCCGACTCGGCGCGACGCCATGCGCTCGGCGTATCCGACAGCCCTTGGACGACGATGTCGGGCCCGGTCTTGGCCTGGACCGGCGGCTGTTGTGCCGCGCCGGGTGCCGCGACGCCCCACCATATCACCGCTGCAGCAAGATACCGGCCGATCGCCATGACACGACTCCGTAAGGGGCGGCTTTCAACCGCGAGGAACGTTCTCCGAGCGCAATCATATCGCGCGGCGGGGGCGAGCGGTAGAGGGCGGGCGCGCTAAGTCTCGAAATTCATGCGTGAAGTTTCTGTCATCTCGCGAACGCATTGCTGTCGACGCGGGGCCGCCGGACGCTCCGCACGCACGGCCTTTGCCACCCCGCCCCGCGCCCGCTATCAGCCAGCACATGACACACGACGTACACATTATCGGCGGAGGCCTTGCGGGCTCCGAAGCCGCCTGGCAGCTCGCCGAGGCCGGCTTCAAGGTCAAGCTTTCGGAAATGCGCGGATCGGGCGAGATGACCCCGGCGCACCAGACCGATGGGCTCGCCGAACTCGTCTGCTCGAACAGCTTCCGCTCGGACGATGCGACGAGCAATGCGGTCGGGCTGATCCACCAGGAGATGCGCACGCTCGGCTCGCTGATCCTGCGCGAGGCGGACGTCCACAAGGTGCCCGCAGGCTCGGCGCTCGCGGTCGATCGCGATCGCTTTTCCGACGGCGTCACCGCAGCGCTCAGCGCGCACCCCAATATCACGATCGTCCGCGAACGCGTCGACGTCCTGCCCGCCGAGGGGCTCACGATCGTCGCGACGGGTCCGCTCACCGCGCCAGCGCTGGCCGACAATATCGGCGGCGCGACCGGCAAGGATGCGCTCGCTTTCTTCGACGCGATCGCGCCGATCGTCCATTTCGACAGCATCGACATGGAGACCGCCTGGATGGCGTCGCGGTGGGACAAGGGCGATACGAAGGATTACATCAACTGCCCAATGACGAAGGACGAGTATCTCGCCTTCCACACCGGGCTCATGGAAGGCGAAAAGACCGAGTTCAAGGAATGGGAGAACGTCCCCTATTTCGAAGGCTGCATGCCGATCGAGGTCGCCGCATCGCGCGGTGTCGACACCTTGCGCTACGGGCCGATGAAGCCGGTCGGGCTCGACGATCCGAGGACCGGGCGCTGGCCCTATGCGGTCGTGCAGCTGCGCCAGGACAATGCCTCGGCCACGCTGTGGAACATCGTCGGCTTCCAGACCAAATTGAAGCATAGCGAGCAGGTCCGCCTGTTCCGCACGATCCCCGGATTGCAGAATGCCGAGTTCGCACGGCTCGGCGGGCTGCACCGCAACACCTTCATCCGCTCGCCCGAACTGCTCGATCCGACGCTGCGGCTCAAGGCGCGCCCGAATATCCGCTTCGCCGGTCAGATCACCGGCTGCGAAGGCTATGTCGAAAGCTCGGCGATCGGATTGCTCGCGGGGCGCTTCGCCGCGGCCGAGCTCGGCGGGGCCGCGATGACGCCACCGCCGGTCGAAACCGCGCTCGGCGCGCTGCTCCACCACATCACCGGCGCGGCCGTCGCCGAGACGTATCAGCCGATGAACGTCAATTTCGGACTGTTCCCGCCGATCGAGGGCCGCACCAAGAAGGCCGATCGCAAGAAAATGTACACCGACCGTGCCCGCGACGCGCTTGGGGTGTGGATGGCAGCGTAACGCCGCCGTTCAGCTCTCCTCGGCGTTCGCCGGCGCGTCGTCCTTGGCCGCCGGCGGACAATCGCGCCGCACGCGCGGCGGCTTGCGCTTGACCGCGGTCCTGGCGAATTCGACGGGGGTCATCGCGCCCGATTTGTCGCCATCGGCCGCGGCGAACTTGCCTTCGGCCTTCACCGCCCATTCGTCGAACGCCAGCAGGCCGTCATGGTTGACGTCGAGCTTGGCGAACGCCTTGCGCCGCGCGGCGAGATATTCCTCGCGCGTCACCTTGCCGTCGCGGTCCTTGTCGTAGCGGTCGAAGCGCTTCTGCTCGCGCGTCCTGTCGCTCGCCTCGGGAACGGTATCGGGGAGCGCCGCCGCCGCGCCCGTCGCCTGTCCCTGCCCGACCGGCGCAAGCGGCAACGCGGCGACCGAGCGCGCGTTCCGATTGAACACCAGCATCCCCGCCGCCGCCAGCGCCAAAGCCGCAAGCCCGCCCACCAGATAGCGCCACATATCGTCCCCCCACGATTGTCGCGGCAGGATAACCCTTTCTGGCGCCTTGCGAAAGTCTATCGTCCGGTAATGCGGTGCAACGCCAGTCGCGCGACCCGTCGCGGTGCCCCATGCGGCACGGCGGTATCGAGCGGGACCGCCAGGTCCATCCGCGCCAGCTGCGCCAGCGCACCGAGCGGGCGCCCGGCGCGGCTCCAGCGCACCGCCGTTGCCGCTGCGATCGCCTGCGAGGCGGCCGTCGCGGCGCGACGTGCGACCGCCGGGTCTCGCACGTGGCGCGCGAGGTCGGCCAGCACCCATCCCTCCCCCGCCGCCTCGACGGGGTCGGCTGGCGCGCCGCCAAGCACGGTCCGCGCCGCGACGAACAAACCGCGCCCCCGCGCTTCGGCATGGAGCTGCAGCGCGGGTCCGTCGATCGCCTCGGCTTCGAGCAACGCTTCCCACCCATCGATCATCGCGGCGAGCTGCGCGCCGCTAACGCCCTGCGCCACGACATGTTCGGCGAGCGCCTGTAAAACAGGCTGCTCGGGGGGCGGCGCGCTGTCGAGCGCGCGCAGCGCCTCGTGCCACCATGTCAGCCGCATCTGTCCCACCAACGGCTCGCGCGTCGTCCGCAGGATCTGCCCCAGCGTATCGTCGAGCGAGAAAAGCGCGGCTAGCCCCGACCGCGCGGTCTCGGCCGCATAGGAAAGCGCCAGGGCCCGCTCGGCCGACCTGGCCCGCCCCGCGGTTAACGCACCTTTTACCATCGATCTTGTACCCAATTTAGCCGCCTCTTGTTCAAGGCGGCCCGATCTTTTGTTCAAGGCGTAACCATGTTCCGGCGTATCGCGAAACCCAAAGACGACGTACGACCATTTTTGAGCCGCCTGCGACACGATGTGCGCGGCAACGCCCTGGCGATCATGGCGGCCGCGATGGTCCCGCTGATCGGGTTCGCCGGCTCGGCGATCGACATGGGGCGGCTCTACGTCGTCAAGGTCCGGCTGCAGCAAGCGTGCGATGCGGGCGTTCTGGCCGGGCGCAAGACGATGACCGATACATCGACGACCACAGCGCTCGATTCCACGGCATCCGCGCAGGCGCAGAGCTTTTTCGCCAACAATTTCAAATCGGGTTTCTATTCGAGTACGGCGGTGGCGTTCACGCCGACCAAAGCGGTCAACGGAACGAACTCGACCGTCGCCAACGCGGTGACCGGCAGCGCCACTGCGACGGTACCGATGACGTTGATGACCTTTTTCGGCCAGCCGGCGATAAAGCTGACCGTTGCGTGCCAGGCGGTGTTTGACCTCGCGGATACCGATGTGATGTTCGTGCTCGACACGACCGGTTCGATGTCGTGTCAGCCGAGCGATCCCACGAGTTGCGCGAATGCAGCCGTGTCGTACACGCGGGGCGACGGAACGACCGGCTATTATAATCAGGAAAGCAGCAATTCGAAGATCGAGGCGCTGCGGCAGGCTGTCGTGCTGTTCGATACGACGATGCGGTCCAGCGCCGACGTGACGACGCATTTTCGCTATGGCTTCGTGACCTATTCGTCTGCGGTCAATGTCGGCGGGGTCATTCCGCCGAGCTACCTTCAGAACACCAACTGGACGTATCAGAGCCGGCACGTTCAGGGAGATTACAACTACGGTGGGGCCACTTCGGTCAGCTATACCGGTGTTCCAAGCGCCTCTTGCGTTGCGCAACGCATGCCGGCGACCGGCTATTCACGGACGGGGCTTACCTGGACCGATCAAGGCTATTACCAGGCGCGGAATTACTACAACCTTTCGTGGACTTCGGCGAATGGCGGAACGTGTTCCGGCATGCAGCAACCGTTGCGCCCGTTGTGGCGCTATGAGCCGACCACGCTCAATACGAGCGGGCTTGTGTCCAGCCTCAGCACCGGCACCCCCGTCACCAATCCGACCAAGCTCGACGGATCGACGTCGACCTGGCGCGGCTGCATCGAGGAACTCGATACCACCACGGGGTCGTCGTTCAATGTCGCCAATCTGCCCGATGATCTCGACCCGGATATCATTCCCAACGCAACCGCCAACAAATGGCGTCCGCGCTGGCCCGAAGCGGAATGGTTGCGAAACACGATTGGAGCGCAAGACGTCAAGGACGATGCGATCGTCGAGGACAGTACCAACGCGTACTACAACCTCAACTATCGCCCGGGCGGTTATATGGACAAATTGGGCTCGTCGGCATGCGGTATGCCAGCTCAGCGGCTGAAGGTGTGGACCGCACAACAGGTCAACGACTATGTCTACAATGTCGATTTCAAGCCGTTCGGCGGAACGTATCACGATGTCGGGATGATCTGGGGAACACGCATGCTGGCACCCGCCGGCGTCTTCGCCAGTGACACGGCAGCATGGCCGGGCCGCAAGGATCCCACGCGCAATATCGTGTTCATGACCGACGGCACGATGTCGCCGAGCCAGACGTCCTACGGACAATATGGCGTCGAACAGTGGGACAATCGTACCGGCGGGGCGGGCAATTCGACCACCGACTATAACAATCATACCGCGCGCTTCCGCGTGGAATGCGATGCCGCCAAGAAGCGCGGCATCACCATCTATGTCGTGGCCGTCGGCACCGGAGTCACGACCGACCTGACCTATTGCGCCTCGCCCGGGCAGACGTTCCAGGCATCGAGCAAGGATGATCTGACCAAGGCCTTCAAGAGCATCGCGCAACGCATCGCGCAGCTTCGGATCACGCAATGAGGATCGTGCGTGAAGCGCGGCGCGTCGTGCGGATCGTCCGCGACACGCGCGGCGCGACGATCATCGAATTCGCGGTCGTCGCCCCCGTGATGATCTTGTTGATCATGGGTTTGTCCGACCTGGCCTATCAGGGGTACATCATGTCGATCCTCGACGGGGCGATGCAGAAGGCCGGACGCGATTCGACGATCCAGGGCAACGATACGACCCCGAGCGGCGCCGCGATCGACCAGAAGGTGATGGCGTCGGTCTGGCTGGTGATGAAGAGCGCGACCTATGTCTCGTCGCGCAAGAGCTATTCGCAGTTCGGCAACATCGCGCCCGAATCGTTCCGCGACGATAACGGCAACAAGGTGTACGACGCCGCGACCGAATGCTTCACCGACGTCAACGGCAACAAGACGTGGGACGCCGATCCCGGCGCGTCGGGTCAGGGCGGCGCGAGCGACGTGGTCGTCTACAAGATGACGATCACCTACCCCCGGCTGTTTCCCATGGCCGGCCTTGCCGGCCTTTCGCAAACGGTCACGAATTCATCCACGACCTATCTGAAGAACCAGCCTTATGCCGGGCAGGTCTCCTACACTCCCACTTTGGTGTGCCCGTGATCCATCCCGATCCTATCGCCGCGCTCCGCGACTGTTCGCGCCGGCTCGTCCATGCCAAGAGCGGGCTTGCCCTGATGGAGTTTGCCCTCACGCTGCCGCTCGTGCTGACGGTCGGCGGATATGGCATCGAATTGTCGTCGGTCGCGCTGACGAACATGCGCATCAGCCAATATGCGCTCAATCTCGCCGACACCACGTCGCGTCTCGGGCTAGACGCCGGCGGGGGCGTGATCCAATTGCGCGAGGCGGACGTAAACGATGCGTTCCAGGGCATTCGCCTCGCCAGCACCGCGCTCGATCTGGCCACGAACGGGCGTGTCACCCTGTCGAGCCTCGAGAACACGAAGCAGACCTACGACACCGCCTATGTTCAGCGGATCCATTGGCAGCGGTGTTTCGGAAAGATGAGCGGCGTCAATTACGACTCATCCTATGGCACGACAAAGGCCACCGATGGGACGAGCAACACCGCAGCCAACGCCGGAACCGTGACGTCCGCGGGCATGGGGCCAGTCGGCGGCAAGGTCAGCGCTCCGCAAGACAATGCGGTGATGTTCGTCGAGATCAACTACAATTACAAACCGCTGTTCGGCTCGATGTTCGTCGCCCCGCAAGTCATTCGCTATACCGGATCGCTGCTCGTCAGAGACAATCGCGACTATCGTCAGATCTACAATCCAACTCCAGCCGCGACCGCCTCCACCTGCGACAAATATACGAGCTGATCCGTATCCGGGGCTGATCAGCCCCGGTACGTCACCTGCTTCACCGCCGCGACGATCTTGTCGGCGTTGACCAGCATCAGCTTTTCGAGGTTCGCCGCATACGGCATCGGCACGTCCTCGTTGGTCACGCGCAGCACGGGTGCGTCGAGGTCGTCGAAGCCCTGCTCCATGCACAGCGCCTGGATTTCGGACGCGATCGAGCAAGTGGGCCAACCCTCCTCGGCGACGACGAGGCGGTTGGTCTTCTTGAGGCTCTTGAGCACCGATTCGGTGTCGAGCGGACGCAGCGTGCGCAAGTCGAGCACTTCGGCGTCGATACCCTCGGCGGCCAACTTCTCGGCGGCTTCGAGTGCCAAGCCCACGCCGATCGAATAGCTGACGATCGTGACGTCCTTGCCCTCGCGCATGATCCGCGCCTTGCCGATCGGCAGGACATAGTCATCGAGCTTGGGCACCTCGAACGTGCGGCCATAGAGCAGCTCGTTCTCGAGGAACACGACGGGATCCTCGGTGCGGATCGCCGCCTTGAGCAGCCCCTTGGCGTCGGCCGCGTCATATGGCGCGATCACGATCAGGCCGGGGACGCTCGCATACCACGGCGCATAGTTCTGCGAATGCTGCGCACCGACGCGGCTTGCGGCGGCGTTCGGCCCGCGGAACACGATCGGGCAGCGCATCTGGCCCCCCGACATGTAGTTGGTCTTGGCGGCCGAATTCACGATGTGATCGATCGCCTGCATCGCGAAGTTGAAGGTCATGAACTCGACGATCGGGCGAAGCCCGCCCATCGCGGCGCCCGTGCCGATGCCGGCAAAACCGTATTCGGTGATCGGCGTGTCGATCACGCGCTTGTCGCCGAATTCTTCGAGCAAGCCTTGCGTCACCTTATACGCGCCCTGATACTGCGCGACTTCCTCCCCCATCACGAAGATGCGCTTGTCGGCGCGCATTTCCTCAGCCATCGCGTCGCGCAAAGCTTCGCGCAACGTCAGCGTGACCATCTCGGTCCCCTCGGGGATCGCGGGGCCGCTGACTTCGGCCTTGTGCTTGGCGGCATCGGCCAGTTGCTGCGTGCCGGTTTCGGCCTGCTTGGGCGCAGGCGTCGCCTCGAGCTTCTGCTCGGGTGCAGGCGGGGCAGCGGCCGGCTTGGCGTCGCCGCCAGCGTCGGGCTCTTCGCCCTCGGCGGTCAGCGTCGCGATGACGGTGCCGACCTTCACGTTATCGGTGCCCTCGGCGACGAGGATCTTGCCGATCGTCCCTTCGTCGACGGCTTCGAATTCCATCGTCGCCTTGTCGGTTTCGATCTCGGCCATGATGTCGCCCGACTTGACGACATCGCCTTCCTTGACGAGCCATTTGGCGAGCGTGCCCTCCTCCATCGTCGGGGAAAGCGCGGGCAT
Organism: Sphingomonas sp. AAP5; assembly: GCF_004354345.1. Classification (NCBI taxonomy): domain Bacteria; kingdom Pseudomonadati; phylum Pseudomonadota; class Alphaproteobacteria; order Sphingomonadales; family Sphingomonadaceae; genus Sphingomonas; species Sphingomonas sp. AAP5. The sequence goes on from NZ_CP037913.1 coordinate 1,904,137, forward strand.
CTTGATTTCGATGGGCATCAGTAGGTTTCCACCAGAATGTCGGTGTAGAGTTCGGCAGCCTCGGGTTCGGGCGCCTGCTCGGCAAAGTCGGCGGCTTCGTTGACGATCTTGCGGATCTCCTGATCCACCGTCTTGAGCTCGGCCTCGGTCACGCCTTGCGCGTCGAGCAGCTTCTTGACGTGGTCGATCGGGTCCGACTTGTCGCGCACCGCCTGGACTTCGTCGCGCGAGCGGTACTTGGCCGGATCGGACATCGAATGGCCGCGATAGCGATAGGTCTTCATCTCGAGGATGATCGGACCCTTGCCGGCGCGGACCCAGGCGAGTGCTTCCTCGGCGGCACCGCGGCACGCCAGCACGTCCATGCCGTCGACCTGGATGCCCGGGATGCGGAACGATTCGCCGCGGCGGAACAGCTGGTCCTCGGCCGACGAGCGGTTGACGCTCGTGCCCATCGCATATTCGTTATTCTCGATCACATAGATGATCGGGAGCTTCCACAGCTCGGCCATGTTGAAGCTTTCGTACACCTGGCCCTGGTTCGACGCACCGTCGCCGAAATAGGCCATGGCGACGCCGCCATCCTCGTTATACTTGTGCGCGAAGGCGAGGCCCGTGCCGAGCGACACCTGCGCGCCGACGATGCCGTGGCCACCGTAAAACTTCTTCTCGGTCGAGAACATGTGCATCGAGCCGCCCTTACCGCGGCTGATGCCCGCGCCACGCCCGGTCAGCTCGGCCATGATGACCTTGGGATCGATGCCGTAAGCGAGCATGTGGCCGTGGTCGCGATACCCGGTGATGACCGAGTCCTTGTCGCCGTCGAGACCCGACTGCAGGCCGACCGCAACGGCTTCCTGACCGATATAGAGGTGGCAGAAACCGCCGATCAGGCCGAGGCCGTAAAGCTGTCCGGCTTTCTCTTCGAAGCGGCGGATCAGCAGCATCTGCTTGTAGAATTCGAGCAGCTCTTCCTTCGAGGCCTCGTACGCTTTGGGCTCGTCGGGGCGCTCGCGGTTGGGCACGGGGGGTAGTGCCTTTACGGCAGCGGGGGCTTTTGCCACGTCTGGAAGACCTCATGACCTGGGGAGAGGGACGCCGAGCCTATAGGCGCGATGTTGCGCCGATATCAATCGCCCCTGTCAAAACGATGCGCATCGCCGATGTTTTCCGCCGAACCGCCACCGGGGTAGCGAAAGCGCGTGGCACGCGTCGATCGCGGATCAAGTCCCGGATGACGTGCGAACAGCGCAAGTTTCCACAGGCCAAGCACATCCTCGATTGCCCCTCCCGCATCGCACCGCTTAAGGCAGGGCAAGATGACCGCCGCTCGCCACCCGCTCCGCATCGCACAGTTCCGTTCGTATTGGGCGGCTCGCTTCGCGATGACGATCGCGCAAAATGCGATGATCATCGTGATCGGGTGGCAGACCTACACGATCGCGCGGACGACGATGTCCCCCGCCGGCGCCGCGGCGCAGCTCGGGCTGATCGGGCTGCTGCAATTCGTGCCGCTGTTCGTGACGACGCCGCTCACCGGCTGGGTCGCCGACCGATTCGACCGGCGGCTGATCACGCGCTGCACGCTCGCCTTGCAAGTGGCGTGCGCGCTGATTCTCGCGCTCGTCACCTATTCGGGCGGCATGACGTTGCCGGTCCTGTTCTCGGTCGCGGTGCTGCTCGGGCTCGGGCGCGCGTTTGCGGGTCCCGCGTTCGGCGCGCTTGCGCCCAATCTCGTCCCCCGCGAAGTCCTCCCGACCGCGATCGCGCTGAGCTCGATCTCGTGGCAAGTCGGCACGATCGTCGGGCCGGCGCTCGGCGGCTTTGCCTATGCCGCCGCGCCGTGGGGCGCCTATGCGCTCGCCACGGTGCTGTTCGCGGTCGCGTTGGCGTGCATGCTGACGATCCCGCCGGTGCCGCGCACGATCACCCCGAACAAGGGCAACCCGCTGCGCCAGATCGTCGACGGCCTGGCATATGTGGGGCAGAACAAGCTGGTGCTCGGCGCGATCACGCTCGATTTGTTCGCCGTGTTCCTGGCAGGGACGAGCGCCTTGCTGCCGATCTACGCGCACGACATTTTGAAGGTCGGCCCGCAGGGGCTGAGCCTGCTCGCCGCCGCGCCCGCTGCCGGTGCCTCGGTCGTCGCGCTGTTCTTCTCGTTCCGCCCGATCAAGACCAATGTCGGCCCCAAGATGCTCGGCGCGGTGCTCGTCTACGGCGTGGCTACGGTGGTGTTCGGGCTGTCGCAGATCATGGCGCTGAGTCTCGCCGCGCTGGCGGTTGCGGGCGCGGCCGACATGTTCTCGGTCTATATCCGCCAGTCGCTGATCACGCTGCACACCCCCGACGACAAGCGCGGGCGTGTGGGCGCAGTATCGCAGCTCACCATTTCGGCGTCGAACGAGCTGGGCGAGGCCGAGTCGGGCTTCCTTGCGGCGGCGCTCGGGCCGGTCGGCGCGGTGCTGGTCGGCGGCGGCGGGGCGATTGTCGTTACCATCCTGTGGACGTATCTGTTCCCCAGCATTCGCAACGCCAAGACTTTCGATCTGCCCAAAAGCGCCCAAGATTCCCGCGATCTCGAACTGGAGGCCACGCCATGAAAGCCAACACGATCCTCGACACGATCGGCAACACGCCGCACGTCCGCGTCCAGAAGCTGTTCCCCGGCGCCGAAGTGTGGATCAAGTCGGAACGCTCGAACCCCGGCGGCTCGATCAAGGACCGCATCGCGCTCGCGATGATCGAGGCGGCCGAGCGTGACGGGCACCTCCAGCCCGGCGGCACGATCATCGAGCCGACCTCGGGCAATACCGGCGTCGGCCTGGCGATGGTCGCCGCGGTCAAGGGCTACAAGCTCGTGCTCGTCATGCCCGAGAGCATGAGCCTCGAACGCCGCCGGCTGATGCTGGCATATGGCGCGACCTTCGACCTCACCCCGCGCGAGAAGGGCATGAAGGGCGCGATCGAGCGTGCGCTCGAGCTCGTCGAGCAGACGCCGGGCGCGTGGATGCCGCAGCAGTTCGAGAACCCGGCGAACATCGACGTCCATGTCCACACCACCGCGCTCGAGATCCTCAACGATTTCCGCGATTCGCCGATCGACGTGATCATCACCGGGGTCGGCACCGGCGGGCACATCACCGGCGTGGCCGAACGGCTCAAGCAGGATTGGCCCAACCTCAAGGTCTATGCGGTCGAGCCCGCCGCCTCGCCGGTGATCTCGGGCGGCTCGCCCGGCCCGCACCCGATCCAGGGGATCGGCGCCGGGTTCGTCCCCGCCAACCTCCACACCCAGGCGATCGACGGCGCAATCAAGGTCGATGCGAGCGTCGCCAAGGACATGGCGCGCCGCTCGGCCGCCGAGGAAGGGATGCTCGTCGGGATCAGCTCGGGCGCGACGCTCGCCGCGATCCTGCAGAAGCTGCCCGATCTGCCCGAGGGTGTGCGCGTGCTCGGCTTCAATTACGATACGGGCGAGCGCTATCTGTCGGTGCCGGACTTCCTGCCGGAGAGCTGAGCCCCGTCGCGATACGCGGGCCGGGCGCTTCCCACCGAACGTCACCCCGGGCTTGTCCCGGGGTCCACCGGGATGGACGCACCCCGTCGTTGCTTACGCGGCACGGTGGACCCCGGCACGAGGCCGGGGTGACGGTTGGGGGATCGATGTACCCTTCCGAACCGAACCGGACCGCGCACGGCGATGACATCGCGCCCATTTCGTATCCGCGCAGGAATGCGCTAAAGGCGCTGGCCCATTTCGGTCAGGAGCCGTTCGTGCCCCCGTTGCTTCTCAATTCCCGGTCTTGATCGCATGACCCCGTTCCGCCCTCCCAGCGCCACGCTGCGCGCGATCGTCGTGGCGATCGCGACGCTCGCGATCCTCGCCCCGGTCCTGCTGATCCGCTTCGCGCCGCCACTCGTGCGCCACCATGTCGCGCGTAGCGCAGCGCAGCGCGTCGTTCCCGCCGCCGAGCTGCCGCCGGTCGAGCCCGTCGCGTTCCAGGATCTCGACCCCGACGACGCCCGCGCGTTCAACGCGAGCGTGCCGTTCGTCGATGGCCCCAACCCCGCCGCGCGCCCGTTCAAGCTCGCCGGCGACCCGATCCAGCGTGCCCGCGCGATCGACTGCATGGCAGCAGCCGTCCTCTACGAAGCCGGCGACGATCCGGTCGGGCAGCGCGCCGTCGCGCAGGTGGTGATCAACCGCGTCCGCCATCCCGCCTTCCCCAAGACGATCTGCGGCGTGGTGTTCCAGGGCGCAGAGCGCTCGACCGGCTGCCAGTTCACCTTCACCTGCGACGGCGCGCTGGCCCGCCATGGCTGGCTCGATGCACAATGGGGTCGCGCGCGCGAAACTGCGAGCGCGGCGCTCGGCGGCGCGGTGTTCAAGCCCGTCGGCTATGCGACGCATTACCATACCGACTGGGTCGTGCCCTATTGGCAGTCGAGCCTCGACAAGATCGCCGCGGTGAACACGCATCTGTTCTTCCGCTGGACCGGCTGGTGGGGCACCCCGCCCGCCTTCAACCGCCACGTGTCGAACGACGAGCCGCTGATCAGCGCGCTCGCGCCCTATTCCGACGCGCACAAGGACGCCGCAGAGTTGAAGGTGAACGAAGCGCTCTATGTCGACCCGGTCGCCGCGGCGACGCCGCTGCCGGGCGCGCTGCCGGGCGAGGAGAACAGCTTCCTGCTGGTGCTCGACGCGAAGAAGATGACAGCCGACGGCTTCGCCCAGCTCGCCACGCGCACCTGCGGCGACCGGCCGTATTGCAAGGTGATGGGCTGGACCGACAAGACCAAGCTGCCGAGCGCACTGCCCCTCCAGCCAGTGCAGATCGCGGCGCTTTCGTTCAGCTATCTGCGCGACCGAGCGCATGATTACGACAAGGCGCTGTGGAATTGCAGCGAGTTCAAGCGCGCCGACGTGGCGCAGTGCATGAAGCAGCAGATCTATGTGCCCGCGCCGCGCAGCGCGGACGGCTTCCGGCTCGAGACCCTGCCCGTCGCGGAGCGCGCGCCGGGGGTTCCGGCGGCGGCCGACGGCTTGGTCGGCGTGCGGCGCAAGGCCGAGGTCGCGCCGGCGGCCAAGGCGACGCCGATCGCCAAGCCGGGCGCGGTCGCCGAGGGACGCTGAACGCTGGCAGGCGGCGCGCGATGATCGCGAAAGGCCCAGCAGCCTCCCTCGGCGCTACCTTCGCAACGTCCGTCTTCCAACATCCACCATCAGCAAGCTCGAGATCGATGCTGCGCAGCAGATCAGCAGCGCCGTGAAATACGCGACCGCGTAGAGCGGATCACGGTCCCAAACACCCCACCAGACAGTGGCCGTGAGAGCAGCGAGGGGGCCCACGGCAATCACCGCTGCCGCGATCCATCGCTGCCGGGGAAAGATCATCTGCACCAGCAAGCCAGCGATGAAAGTGGCCGCGAACAACGTCCACGGGTTTAGCGACAAGACCATAGAGGCAACGTTACGCCTTTCTGTTCGCGCCGCAATGTCCGCAATTTGGTCGATGTACGACGGCGCGCTGTTTCGCCCGACAGCTGCCACTCGGCTTTCAGGCGATCCACGCGCACAATCGACGCCGGAAGGGCTAGCCCTACCGATGGCCGGCCGCCGTTCCCGAGAACGATCTTCCACGAACTCCGACACGACCACGCTTTGGAGATTTTTTAGTTCAACTGCACCAGGTGATCGAACTTTAATTCTTTCGTTCTAGCGTCTTGATCGCAGGGATAGGATCGAAGCCGCATGGGACGTCTACTCAGGACCGCGGCAGTGATGATCGCAGCACTCTCGCTAGGGAGCTGTGGATCGACGCGCTCAGGCGGCGCGCTGCGTCTCCGGCACGTCGTCGTCGTGGCAACCGCCGCTGGCGAGCGGACCTTCGACACCGTCCTCCGCCTCGACGGGTACCAGCATTGGAACCAGGCGTTTGGCGGTCCAGGCTGGGGCGCAATTACCTGCAGGCTCACGGGGGACGCCCTTCGCACCACCGTTGGCGACCGCGACTTCCTGTTCCTGCTCTCGAAGCCGGGAGAAACGACGCCGGCCTCGACCCAGATCGACCTCATCAAGACGCACTTCGGGCTGCCCAACTGGACGGCGGACGCGGGTTAGGTCGGGCAGTGGAAGGACCTCGCGGCGAGCCGGCGTGGCGTCGATCTCAGGGGCGCCGAATTGCCGGCCATCGCCGTGATGCCGCACAACGGGTGGGTCAATGATGCGCGTATCATCTCGCTGGAGGAGGCCGAACGCCTCGGTCTACGCGTCATCCGGTATCGGCTGGAGATCACCGGGGAATCCGCGGGTTCGAGCTCGCGGTTGAGCGTCAGATACCGGGGGGCGACGAATAGGACCATGACCGACGTAGGGCGGGAAATGCTCACGGTGACAAACGGCGAGTCTTAAATCCGTGGTCGTTTACCGCGCCTGCTCGCAGCGCGAATCCAGGTGACCGGGGGATTCCTCCCCCGCCACCGCGGGGGAGGATGTTTCGTGCGCCTTACGCGGCGGCGAACATTTCGGGCGGGAGCGCCATCATCGCTTCGCTGCCCGCCTCGATCTTGCGACGCAGCGCGCCCGTCTCGGGCATCACGCGCTCGGCGAAATAGCGCGCAGTGACCAGCTTGGCGTCGAGGAACGCCTGATCGCCCTCACCCGCCGCCTTAAGCTTGGTCGCGGCGGTCGCCATGCGCAGCCACATCACGCCGAGCGCCACGATGCCCATGATGTGCATGTAGGGGTGCGCGCCCGCGCCGACATTGTCGGGGTTCTGCATGCCGTTCTGCATGAACCACATCGTCGCCGCCTGGAGTTCGCCATTGGCCTTTTCGAGGCGGCTGGCGAAGTCGGCGGTCGCCGGATCGGCCTTGCCCGCCGCGACGTCGTCGGCGACGACCTTGAAGAACGCCTGCACCGCACGGCCACCGTTCTGCGCGAGCTTGCGCCCGACCAGATCCATCGCCTGGACGCCGTTGGTGCCCTCGTAGATCATCGCGATGCGGGCATCGCGGACATACTGCTCCATGCCCCATTCGGCGATGTAGCCGTGGCCGCCGTAAACCTGCTGCGCGTTGGTCGCGACGTCATAGCCCTTGTCGGTGCCGTAGCCCTTGATGACCGGGGTCAGCAGCCCGATCAGGTCGGAGGCGAGCTGGCGCTCTTCCTCGGTCGCGCCGGCATGCTCGAGATCGACCTGGAGCGCGCCCCACAGGCACAGTGCGCGAAGGCCTTCGGTCAGCGCCTTGGCTTCCATGAGCATGCGGCGGACGTCGGGATGGACGAACAGCGTGTCGGCCTTCTCGTTCGGCTCCTTGGGGCCGGTCAGCGCGCGACCCTGGCGGCGGTCGTGGGCGTACTGGACGGCGTTCTGGTAAGCGACTTCGGCGACGCCGAGCCCCTGCAGGCCGACGCCGAGGCGGGCGGCGTTCATCATGATGAACATCGCCGCGAGGCCCTTCATCTCCTCGCCGACGAGCCAGCCGATCGCGCCGTCATAGTTCATCACGCAGGTCGAATTGGCGTGGATCCCCATCTTGTGCTCGATCGAGCCGCAGGTGACGGGGTTGCGCGCGCCGAGCGAGCCGTCGTCGTTGACGAGGACCTTCGGCACGACGAACAGCGAAATGCCCTTCGAGCTCTCGGGCGCGCCCGGCGTCTTTGCCAGCACGAGGTGGATGATGTTCTCGGTGAGATCATGCTCGCCCGACGAGATGAAGATCTTGGTGCCGGTGATCGCATAGGAGCCATCGGCCTGCGGCTCGGCGCGGGTGCGGATGAGGCCCAGATCGGTGCCGCACTGCGGCTCGGTCAGGTTCATCGTGCCGCCCCATTTGCCGCTGACCATGTTGGGGACGTACTTGGCCTTCTGCTCGTCCGAGCCCTTCGCCAGCAGCGCGGCGATCGCGCCGTGCGACAGGCCGGGGTACATGGCGAACGCCATGTTCGACGAGATCATGAACTCCTGGAACGCGGTCGAGACGACGTGCGGCATCGCCTGCCCGCCGAACTCTTCCGGCGCGCTGAGCGTGCCCCAGCCCGATTCGACAAACGCGTCATAGGCTTCCTTGAAGCCCTTCGGCGTGGTGACCGAACCGTCCTCGTGACGCGTGCAGCCTTCCTGGTCACCCGAAGCATTGAGCGGGAACAGCACTTCGGCGACGAACTTGCCGCCTTCGTCGAGCACGGCATCGACCACGTCGGGGGTCGCGTTCTGGAAGCCGGCGTGGTTCGAATAGTTTTCGAGGCCGACGACATGCTCGAGCACGAAACGGACGTCGCGAACGGGGGGCGTATATTGGGGCATCAGGCTTCCTTCGGATGATTATGTTCGACGAGCTCGATGAACTCGGTCAATTCGGCGATGGCGGCGTCGATGTCGCGCTTTTGCGCATCGAGCAGGGCGACGCGACTACGGCAGCGCTCGATCGTGACGGCACGCTGCGCGCGGCGTCCGTCGCCGATATCGTAGAGGTCGATCATCTCGCGGATCTCGGACAGCGAGAAACCGACGCGCTTGCCGCGCAGGATCCAGGCGAGCCGCGCACGATCGCGCTGCGAATAGATGCGCGCGGTGCCGCGGCGTTCGGGGGCGATCAGCCCCTCATCCTCGTAGAAGCGCAACGCACGCGCGGTGACGTCGAACTCTGCCGAGAGATCGGAAATCGAGAAATGATCGCGATCGGGATGACGCTCGATCAAAGCATAGGCGGGATCGCTGGACATGCCCGCTAAATAGTTGCCGCTTACGTGAACGTCAACCCGCAAGGCGCCGGTTCGGGATCGTTTCGTGGGTCGGGCTGACCAATCCGTCGCGAACCCGCGGCTAGGCTAACCGCCATCCCCACACAGCAAACGCCCCCGCGCGTCGCGCAGCGTTGCAGCTTCCGACGCAGATTCACTCAGCCGCGTCACGTCGAGCGCGGCGATCGACGCGCGACCGCGGCACGCCTTCTGGCACGCGTCGGGGACGCGCGGCGGGAAAACGATGCGATCGCCCTCGAACCGCGCATCGATGGTGCAGCCATCGCCGCTCGCGCCGAGCGTCACGTGCAGCGTGTCGCCGTCGCGCGTGACGACGCCCGATCCGCCGCAATTCTGCGTCTCGTCATAATCGACGAAGACGCCGATCCGATATGCCTTCGCGCTCGGCACGATACAGACCCGGTCGTTCCCGGTCGCATAGACGCCGGTGAGATCGGTGCTTGTCGGGTCGGGAATGACGCCCGCCTGGATCGCGGCGGCTTCGAGCCCCTGCGGGGTCGGCGACGCGGCCGGATCCGATGCGCTACGATAGCATCCGGCCAGCAGCAGGGTCAGTACGACAAGCGCGACCTGCGCCCTCCCCCATACGCGCGTGCGCCGCCTCGGCATCATTCCGCCAATGCCAGCCGATCGCCCTCGATGCGGCGGTAGAAACAGCTGCGCGCGCCGGTGTGGCACGCAGGGCCAGCGGGATCGACGATCAGCCACACGGCATCCTGATCGCAATCGATCCGGATGTCGCTGACCTGGAGCACATGCCCCGAGGTCTCGCCTTTCTTCCACAGCGCAGCCCGGCTTCGCGACCAGAAATGCGCGACCCCGGTTTCCACCGTCAGCGCCAGCGCTTCGGCATTCATATGGGCGAGCATCAGGACGTCGCCGGTCACGCGATCGGTTGCGACCGCAGTGATCAAGCCGGCGGCATCGTATTTCGGGTCCAGCACTAGGCCGGTTTCGCGGGGATCAGGCATAGCTTGCCAATAGCGCCGCTCCCCCCTTCCGTCACCCCGGCCCGGTGCCGGGGTCCACCGGGCGGCAATCCCGCGTTTTGGTTCAAGCGGCCGCGCGCGCTGCACGGTGGGCCCCGGCACGAGGCCGGGGTGACGGGTGGCATCCTCAATCCTCGCGAATCGCCTTCACCAATTCCGCCTTGGTCATCTTCGATCGGCCGGCAATGCCGATCTCGCGCGCTTCCCTCATCAGATCGTCCTTCGTTCGAACCTCGAGCGCAGTCGCGCGATGGTCGATCGTCCCCGCCGCCTTGGCATTGGCGATTCGCGCGGCTTTTTCCTTCGACGCGCCGTCGCGGCGCAGATCCTCGTAGAGCGTGTCGTCCTTGACGCTCGGTCCATGATCCTTCGCCACCGCAACCTCCTGCTATTCAACGCCAAAAAACCCGCGATGCGACCAAACGCTCCGCGCGTTGTTACAAAAGCGCGACAAACCCCGGAGCCCTCCCTATATGCCACCGCGAGCGCTACCCCCGAAGGGCGATATGCTGACCACGAACCCACATGAAGACGACACGCTGCACGAAGAGTGCGGCATTTTCGGCATTTCCGGCGCGACCGACGCGGCCCGGCTGGTTGCGCTCGGGCTGCACGCGCTGCAGCACCGCGGCCAGGAGGCGGCCGGCATCACCAGCTTCGACGGGGTGGAGTTCCACACCCATCGCGCGATGGGGCATGTCGCGGGCAATTTCGACCGCGAGGACATCATGGTCCCGTTGCGCGGCTCGGTCGCTTGCGGCCATGTCCGCTACTCGACGACCGGCGAGACGGCGTTGCGCAACGTGCAGCCGCTCTACGCCGATCTCGCCTCGGGCGGTTTCGCGATCGCGCACAACGGCAACATCTCTAACGCGTTGCGGCTGCGGCGCGATCTGGTGCGGCGCGGGTCGATCTTCCAGTCGACCAGCGATACCGAGACGATCATCCATCTCGTCGCGACCTCGAACTATCGCACCACCGTCGACAAGTTCATCGATGCGCTCAAGCGCGTCGAGGGCGCCTATTCGCTGATCGTGATGACGCCCGAGGGCATGATCGCCTGCCGCGATCCGCTCGGCATCCGTCCGCTCGTGATGGGCAAGATCGATGGCCCGGATGGCGGGTCGATCATCTTCGCGTCGGAGACCGTGGCGCTCGACGTCGTCGGCGCGACCTTCGTCCGTTCGATCGATCCGGGCGAACTGGTGATGGTCAAGGGGACCGAGATCACCTCGCACCGCCCCTTCGCGCCCGTCGCGGCGCGGCCGTGCATCTTCGAATATGTCTATTTCTCGCGTCCCGATTCGATCTCGGAGGACCGCAGCGTCTACACCGTGCGCAAGGCGATCGGCGCGCAGCTGGCGATCGAGAGTCCAGTCGAGGCCGACCTCGTCATCCCCGTCCCCGATTCGGGCACGCCGGCGGCGCTTGGCTATGCGCAGGAATCGGGCATTCCGTTCGAGCTCGGCATCATCCGCTCGCATTATGTCGGGCGCACCTTCATCCAGCCGAGCGACAAGGTCCGCCATCTCGGCGTCAAGCTCAAGCACAACGCCAACCGCGCGCTGATTGCGGGCAAGAAAATCGTGCTGATCGACGATTCGATCGTGCGCGGGACGACCAGCCTCAAGATCGTCGAGATGATGCGCGAAGCCGGCGCCGCCGAGGTGCATATGCGCATCGCCAGCCCGCCGACGCGGCATTCGTGCTTCTACGGCGTCGACACGCCCGAGCGCGCCAAGCTGCTCGCCGCGACCAAGAATCTCGAGGAAATGGCAGCGTATATCAAGGCCGACAGCCTCGCCTTCGTTTCGATCGACGGTCTCTACAAGGCGCTCGGCGAGCCGCAGCGCAACGCGATCCGGCCGAGCCATTGCGACGCCTGCTTCACCGGCGATTACCCGACCAGCCTGACCGACCAGGACGACGTATCCTCGGTCGATCAGTTCGCGCTGCTCGCGGAACGCGTCATTTAAGCGACATATAGCCCCTCCCCTTCAGGGGAGGGGTTGGGGTGGGGAGGTAACGGGCGCTGGCGCTCTGCGAGGCACGTCCCCACCCCCAAACCCCTCCCCTGAAGGGGAGGGGCTCAAAGGGAGAGAGCCCCGAATGACCGACAAGCCACTCGCCAATCAAGTTGCCCTCGTCACTGGCGCAAGCCGCGGGATCGGCGCTGCAACCGCACTCGCGCTCGGCGCGGCGGGCGCACATGTCGTGATCACCGCGCGCACCGCGGCGGGGCTCGAGACGGTCGAGAACGCAATTTTCGACGCCGGCGGCTCGGCGACGATCGCACCGCTCAACCTGACCGAGACCGACAGCATCGCGCGCCTCGGCACCGCTATCGGCGAGCGCTGGCCCGCGCTCGACATCCTGGTGCTCAACGCCGCGATGCTCGGGCAATTGTCCGCCGTCCCAGCGATCGACGCCAAGGAGATGGCGCAGGTGCTTACGCTCAACGTCAGCGCGCAGGCCGCGCTGATTGCGGCGTTCGACCCGATGCTGCGCAAATCGGCGCACGGCCGGGTGATCGGCCTCACATCGAGCGTCGGGCGCAAGCCGCGCGCCTATTGGGGGATGTACGGCGCGTCGAAGGCGGCGTTCGAGACGCTGCTCGCCGCGTATGGCGACGAAATGGAGCTGATCAGCAAGGTCCGCACCGCGATCATCGACCCCGGCGCGACGCGCACCGCGATGCGCCACAAGGCCTATCCGGGCGAAGACCCCAAGTCGGTCAAGGATCCGTCGGTGGTGGCGGATCGGATCGTCGCGCTGCTGACCGAGGATTTCGCGACCGGGCATTTCGAACGCGTCGAATAGAGCGCACGAGTCGAATAGAGTTCCCCTCACGCTTCCGGGAGGGAAGCCCTCAAAACTCCCCTCCCGCTTGCCGGAGGGGCTGGGGGAGGGAAATGCCGGAGGGCGCGGCGCGCGAGGCACGCCCCTCCCCTAACCCAGTTTGAGGTGAACGATGCCCCGCATCGTTCAGGTCATGCCGGGGGCATGACCGACCTCAAACTCGCAAGCGGGAGGGGAAATCTTCACCAGCGTGACATGCGCGACATCGATCCCGCCGCCGCGGAAACCGCCTTCGCAATACATCAGATAATAGCGCCACAAGTCGATGAACGACCGGTCGAACTTGTCCGGCAACCGCCCGGCCGCGACCGCATGATCGAACGCCACGCGCCAGCGCCGCAGCGTCTCGGCATAATGCAGCCCGAAGGTGCGATTGTCCTGCCACTCGAGCCCTTCCGCCTCGGCCAGCGCGCGAAAGCGGCTCTCCGAAAGAAGCATTCCGCCGGGAAAGATGTAGCGCTGAATGAAATCGACATTCTCGGCATAGGCCGGGAAGATCGCGTCATCGATCGTGATGTACTGCAGCGCCGCGCGACCGCCGGGCTTCAAGGCGCGCGCCACCGCGGCGAGATAGGCCGGCCAATATTCCTGCCCGACCGCTTCGACCATTTCGATCGAAGCGACCGCATCGTATTCGCCGGTAACGTCGCGATAGTCGATCCGCGAGACCGTCACGTCGCTCAAGCCGGCCGCCGCGATCCGCTGCTGCACCGCCAGCTCCTGCTCGGCCGACAGCGTGATCGCATCGAGGGTGAGCCCGCGCCGCGCCGCGGCTTCCGCAAACGCCCCCCAGCCACACCCGATCTCGAGCACGCGGTCCCCCGGCGCCACCGCCAGCCGGTCGAGGATCGCGTCGATCTTGGTCGCCTGCGCGGCCTCTAGACTTTCCGCCGCCGACACCGGCTCGGCGAACAAGGCGCTCGAATAGGTCAGGCTCGGGTCGAGCCAGACGCGGTAGAAATCGTTGCCGAGATCATAGTGGAATTCGATGTTGCGCCGTGCGCCGACGCGCGAGTTGCGCCGCCGGCTGTTCGCCATACGCCGCAGCGTGCGGATCACCCCGCCCGAGCGCGCGGTGCCGCCGAGCGTCACGCGGTTGCGCATGAACAGCTCGAACAGCACGGTCGGATCGGGGCTCGCCCATTCGCCCTTGGACCAGGCGACGTACCAGCCCGCCGATCCCCCCGTCGCCAGCCGCAGCAATGCGCGCCAGCTGCGCAGATCGACCACCGCCGCCGGCCCCGGCGCGCGGCCGCCCAGCAACCGGTCGCGCCCGTCGGGCAAGTGCGCGGCAAGCGATCCCGCGACCAGACCCGCGTCGATCCGGTCGAGCAGGCGGTGAAACAATTTCGAGAAGGCCCCAAGCATCGCGCGCCCCCTCGCATCCATGCCCGCGTACCGCAACGGGATTTTCAGCGCGCCTGGCGTGCCGCCTCGAGCGCCCGCTCGCGTGCCTCGCGATGCCCGATGATTTTTGCGGGGTAGCCACGCGGGAGACAGCCGGCCTCTTCGGGATCGTGGACGGCATCGCCCTTGATGCTGGCAAGCTCGGGCACCCACTCGCGGATATAGTCCCCGGCATCGAATTTCGGCGACTGGACGAGCGGCGCCATAATCCGCACGAACATGTTCGAATCGATCCCGGTGCCTGCGGTCCATTGCCAGTTGACCGCGTTCGATCCGTAATCGGCATCGACCAGACAATCCCAGAACCAGCGCTCGCCCTTGCGCCAGTCGATCAGCAGATGCTTGATCAGGAAGCTCGCGGTGATCATCCGCACGCGGTTGTGCATCCAGCCCGTCGTCCACAGCTGGCGCATCCCGGCATCGACGATCGGATAGCCGGTGCGGCCCTGCTGCCACGCCTCGAGATCGGCGTTGGCGGCTTTGCCCGTCCGCCAGGCGAGGTCATCGAGCGCGTCGCGACCGTTCTTGGTGCCATAATCGGGATATTGCTGGATGACGGTCTGCGCATAATCGCGCCACCCGATCTCGCTGAGGAAGACATCGACCGAGCCCCCCGCATCGGCGACCGCGTGCCACACTTGCGCCGCCGACACTTCGCCGAAATGCAGATGCGGCGACAGTCGCGAGCTGCCCTCGACCGAGGGCAGGTTGCGCATCTCGTCATAGCGGTCGGCATGATCCGCGAACGCCTTCAGGCGTTTGTGCGCGCCCTTTTCGCCGGGCGTCCATTCCTTGCCGAACCCGGTCGACCAGTCGGGCTTGGTCGGAAGCAGATCCCAGTCGGCCAGCGAATCGCTCTTCGGCCAGTGCGTCGGGGCGGGGATATGCGCGGGCACGCGCGTCGGTTCGGGCGGCGGCAGCGTCGACTTCAATGCGCGCCAGAATGGCGTGAAGATCTTGTACTGCCCGCCCGAGCCCGTCGTCACCGAGCCCGGCGGCGCGAGATAATTGCCGTCGTGGCACGCCAGATCAAGCCGCTTCGCCACCGCGCGCTCGGCATTGCGCCACCATGGCTCGAAATGGCGGATCGCATGGACGCGTTTCGCCCCGGTTTCCTCTGCGAGCTTGGCGAGTTCGACATCGCACACCCCGCGCCGCAGGATCAGCCGCGATCCCTTCGCGTGCAAGGCGGCGTCGAGGCTTTCGAGGCTGTGATGCAGCCACCAGCGCGACGCGCCGCCCATCGCATAGTGTTTCGGCGTGTCGTCATCGAGGATGTAGACCGGGATCACCGCCCCATCCTCGATCGCAGCGAGCAAGGCGGGCTGGTCGGCCAGTCGCAAGTCGCGGCGCAGCCAGAGAAGAACGGAATCGGTCAAGCGTTGCCTCACAAACGAACGGGAGCGGCACCTCTTTAGGCACCCTGCCCCGCTTCCGTCATGCTCAACTTGACGGGAGCGCCATCGTTCCCGGAGTGGCCCGCGCCGCGTGATATGCGCGCCCCAAGGTCAGGATCACCGCGACATGCGTCGCGGCGAGCGCGCGGACGTCGTCGCCATACCCGCCCCCCACCGTGCTCGCGAGCGCGATGCCGCGCGTTGCGGCGGCTTCGGCGATGAAGCGGTCGCGCGCAACAAGCCCCTCGGGTGTCAGCGCGAGCCGACCGAGCCGGTCGCCCGCGAGCGGATCGATCCCTGCCTGATAGAGGATCAGGTTGGGCCGATAGTCGCGAATCAGCGGCAGCAGCGTCGCTTCGAGCGTCGCGAGATACGCGGCATCGCCGATCCCGTCGGCAAGCGGCACGTCGAGGCTCGAACGGGCTTTCCGCGCCGGAAAGTTCTTCTCGGCATGGATCGAATAGGTCGCGATTCCCGGCCGGCCGGCGGTGAGCGCCGCCGTGCCGTCACCTTGATGCACGTCGCAATCGACGATCAGCACGCGCGCGACATCGCCTTCCTCGACCAGCCGCACCGCCGCAATCGCGAGATCGTTGAATACGCAATAGCCGGCGCCGGTCTCGGCGAGCGCATGATGGCTCCCGCCCGCGCTGTTGGCGGCAAACCCACGCTCGAGCGCGAGCCGCGCCGCGAGCCACGTGCCCGCCGGCACGACCTGCGCGCGCGCCGCGACGCTCGGCGTCACCGCAAAGCCGATCCGCCGCTCCTTCTCGCGCGGCACGCGGGCTTCGAGCACTTCGGCGACATAGCCGGGATCGTGCGTCGCCTCGAGCCAGTGGAGCGGCATCGGCTCGGGTTCGTGCCAGTCGATCGCGCTCCCATGCGTGCGCAGCAGGTCGCGGATCGCGGCATTCTTGCTGAGCTGGCTCGGGTTGGCTGCCTGGCCGTTCGCAACATAGGCTGGGTGATGGACGACCGCGATCATCCCCCCTAGGTAGGAGCAAACACGGCATAGACCAGATGGAGAGCAGCGTGACCGATCCGTATGTGCGCCCCGATGTCGCGGGCTTCCTCGCTTTCCTCAATAATATTCCCGGCCCCAAGATGCACCAGCTCGAGGCACCCGCCGCGCGCGCGACTTATGCCGCGATGAAGGACATTGCGGATCCGCCGGTCGGTGAGCTCGCGACGATCACCGACCTGAAGGTCCCCGGCCCCGCCGGCGACATTCCCGCGCGGCTGTTCGACACCGCTGCGACGCGCGCGGCGGGGCCGCTCGTCCTGTTCTTCCACGGCGGCGGCTTCGTGATCGGCGATCTCGACACGCATGCGAGCTTCTGCGCCGAAATCTCGCGCAGCCTCGACTTGCCCGTGCTCGCGGTCGATTATCGCCTCGCGCCCGAAAGCCCCTGGCCCGCCGCACCCGACGATTGCGAGGCGGCGGCGCGCTGGGCGGCGGCGAGCCCTGAGGCGCTCGGTCGGTCGGTCACCGGCCTGATCGTCTGCGGCGACAGCGCCGGCGGCAATCTCGCGATCGTCACCGCGATGGCGCTGCGCGATGCGCCCGCGGCGGTGCCGGTGATCGCGCAACTGCCTTTCTATCCCGCGACCGACACGAGCCGCGAGTATCCATCCTACACGCAGTTCGCCGACGGCTTCCTGCTGACGCGCGACAGCATGGAATGGTTCAACGCCGCCTATCAGGCCGAAGCCGAGCATATCCGCACGTCGCCGCTCAAGGGCGACCTTGCGGGCATGCCACCCGCGGTCGTGGTGACCGCGAGCCTCGACCCGATCCGCGACCAGGGCCGTGCCTACGCCGCGGCACTGGCGGAGGCGGGCGTTCCGGTCGTCTTCCGCGAGGCGGTCGGCAACATCCACGGTTTCATCACGCTGCGCAAAGCGATCCCGTCTTCGGCGGAGGATGTCGCTGGTGCGCTGGCCGCCGCAAAAACGCTGATCGCCGAAGCCCTTTAATCCCCCCCTCCGGGAACCGGGGAGGCGGACAGCCAGCCTCCTTCAGGCTGGTGGTGAAGGGGGGCCGTCACACGCGTACCGCTCGCGGATAGCCCCCCTCCACCCCTCGCTGAATGCTCAGGGTCCCCCTCCCCCGTTCCGCGCGGGAGGATTTCCTAACGAAAGTCCCCAATGACCGACCCCACCACCCTGCCTTATCGCCCCTGCGCCGGAATCATGCTGCTCAACGCCGACGGCCTCGTCTTCGTCGGCCAGCGGATCGATGCCGAAGTCGAAGCGTGGCAGATGCCGCAAGGCGGGATCGACGATGGCGAGGACCCCGAGGCCACCGCTTTGCGCGAGCTCGGCGAGGAAACCGGCATCGCATCTAAGCATGTCGAACTGATCGCCGCCGCGCCGCACGAACTGTTCTACGATCTGCCCGAAGAGCTCGTCGGCCGCGTCTGGAAAGGCAAGTGGCGCGGGCAGCGGCAGCGCTGGTTCCTCTACCGTTTCCTTGGCAGCGACGCCGATATCGACATCGCGACCGAGCATCCCGAGTTCAAATCCTGGCAATGGATCCGCCCCGAGACGCTCCCCGACGTCATCGTCCCCTTCAAGAAGACGCTGTACGAGGACGTCCTCGCTGCCTTCGCGCCGCATCTGTCCTGACGCGGTGCCAGGGGTGGAGCGTACCGCGCAGACCGGCTAGACCGAGCCTATGGTGGGGATGACAGAAACAGACCGCGCGGCCGTCGCCTATGTCGCGACGCAGCCGATGCTGGAACAGGTCGAGGCCTGGTCGGCGATCAACAGCGGCACGCGCAATCTGGCCGGGCTGGCGGCGGTGGCCGAACAGCTCGCGGCGGCGTTCGGCGCGCTGCCGGGGGAACTGGCGCTCGTCACGGGCGACACCGCCGAGAGCGTCGCCGCCGACGGGACCGTCACCACGCTCGA
This sequence comes from Sphingomonas sp. AAP5, assembly GCF_004354345.1. Lineage (NCBI taxonomy): Bacteria > Pseudomonadati > Pseudomonadota > Alphaproteobacteria > Sphingomonadales > Sphingomonadaceae > Sphingomonas > Sphingomonas sp. AAP5. The sequence continues at coordinate 1,922,475 of NZ_CP037913.1, forward strand.
TCACGGCAAGCATTTGCATCTCGTCGTCCGCCCCGATGCGCCGGTGCAGCTGCTGCTGACCGGCCACATGGACACGGTCTATCCGGTCGACCACGCCTTCCAGACGCTGACCTTCCGCGACGACGGCACGCTCAACGGCCCGGGCGTCGCCGACATGAAGGCCGGGCTCGCGGTGATGCTCGCGGCGTTGAAGGCCGTCGAGGCGAGCCCGCTCGCAGCGCGCATCGGCTACGAAGTCGTCATCAACGCCGACGAGGAAACCGGCTCCTTCTCCTCCTCGGCGCTGATCGCGCGCGCGGCACGCGGCAAACTCGCCGCGCTGACCTACGAACCAGCCTTGCCCGACGGCACGCTGGCGGGCGCGCGCGGCGGCACTGGGAATTTCTCGATCGTCGTCACCGGCAAGAGCGCGCATGCCGGCCGCAACCCGGACGAAGGCCGCAACGCGATCGTCGCGGCGTCGGACCTCGCGGTGCGGCTGTTCGCGGTCCGCTCGCCCGCGCTCGCGGTCAATCCCGCGCGGATCGAGGGCGGCGGGCCGAACAACGTCGTTCCCGATCACGCCGTGCTGCGAATCAATTTCCGCCCCGCCGACCATACCGAAATCGCGCGCGCGCAGGCGGCCATCGACACGCTGGTGGCCGAAGTCGCCGCCGCGCACGACGTGACCATCGCGGTCCACGGCAGCTTCAACCGCCCGCCAAAACCGATCGACCCAGGCGCCGCCAAGCTTTTCGCGCTCGTCAAGGAATGCGGCGCCGCGCTCGGCCTCGATATCGCGTGGCGCGCGACTGGCGGAGTGTGCGACGGCAACACGATCGCCGCGTGCGGCGTCCCCGTCGTCGACACGATGGGTGCGCGGGGCGGCGCGATCCATTCGACCGACGAATTCCTCATCGTCGATTCGCTCCCCGAACGCGCCGCGCTCTCGGCGCTGACGATCCTGCGCCTTGCCGAAAAGGGCTTATTGTGACTCACGTGATCCGCGCCGCGCGCGACAGCGATCTCCAGCCGCTCTACGAAATGGCCAAGCTCACCGGCGGCGGCTTCACCAACCTTCCGCCCGATCGCACCGCGCTCAAGGCCAAGCTCGATCGCAGCGCCGCCGCCTTCGCCCGCAGCGACGATGGCAAGGCCGACGACCTGTTCGTGCTCGTGCTCGAAAACGTCGCAACCGGCGAGGTGCGCGGCACCTGCCAGATCTTCACGCATGTTGGGCAGAGCTATCCGTTCTACAGCTATCGCCTCGGCACGCTGACGCAGCACAGCAAGGAGCTCGGCCGCACCTTCCGCGCCGACATGCTCGGGCTGACCACCGATCTCGAGGGCTGCAGCGAAGTCGGCGGGCTGTTCCTCCATCCCGGCGAGCGCGCCGGCGGGCTTGGCATGCTGCTCGCGCGCAGCCGCTACCTGTTCATCGCGGCACATCGCGCGCGCTTTGCCGATCGCGTGCTGGCCGAACTGCGCGGGATCATCGACGAAGCGGGCGGATCGCCCTTCTGGGACGGGCTCGCGGGGCGCTTCTTCGGGATGAACTTCCAGGACGCCGATCAATTCAACGCGGTGCGCGGCCACCAATTCATCGCCGACCTCTTCCCCAAACACCCGGTCTATATCGCAATGCTCCCCGAAAGCGCCCGCGCGGTGATCGGCCTGCCGCATCCCTCGGGCCGCGCGGCGATGCGCATGCTCGAGAACGAAGGCTTCGCCTACGAGAACTATGTCGATATTTTTGACGGCGGCCCGACCATGATCGCCAAGACCGACCAGGTCCGCACCGTGCGCGATGCGCGGTCGTCGCGGATCGTCGCGCTCGACGGCGATGGCGGCGATCCCGCGCTTGTCGCGCACGGCCGACTCGCCGAGTTCCGCTGCGCCTATGGCAATGTCCGTCCGTGCGACGGCGGCGTGGTGCTCGATCACGCCACCGCCGATGCATTGCGCGTGAGCGAGGATTTCGTCGTGAGCCACGTCGCCCGCACCTGATCCCGGGTGTCGGGTTAACTGACAGGTAACCATCTTCGTACACGAAAACCCACGCGAAACAGCGCTTGGCCCGCTCCTTGCTTATCAATGTTGCATGTGGACCAAGATCTCCAGCCTGTTCGTCATCAAGACCAAGTTCGAAGCCTTTGCGGTGATCTACGCGCTCGCGCTCGGCGCGGTCGAGCGCGGGGTGCACTATCTTTCGCAATATCCCGGCATCGGTGGCTGGCTGCTGTTCGCGGTCTGCCCGATCGCAGTGTTCATGGCGGGAGCCCGCATCCTCGACTCGGTCGAGCGCAACGCCGAGGCGTGAGCGCGCTTTAGACGCCAACAGGATAAGTTGATCGCGCGGCGGCGTTTCTGCACTATCTGCAACGCAGCATGACGACCCTCACCCACCTCCAGCGGCTCGAGGCCGAAAGCATCCACATCCTGCGCGAAGTCGTCGCCGAGGCCGAGCGCCCGGTGATGCTCTATTCGGTCGGCAAGGATTCGGCGGTGATGCTCCATCTTGCGCGGAAAGCGTTTTTTCCGGGCAAGCCGCCCTTCCCGCTGCTCCATGTCGACACGACCTGGAAATTCCGCGCAATGTACGATCTCCGCGCGCGCGCGGCTGCAGAAGCGGGGATGGAGTTGATCGTCCACCAGAACCCCGACGCGGTCGCGCAGGGGATCAATCCGTTCGACCATGGCAGCCGCCACACCGACATGTGGAAGACCGAAGGTCTCAAGCAAGCACTGACGCAGGGCGGCTACGACGTCGCGTTCGGCGGCGCGCGGCGCGACGAGGAGAAGAGCCGCGCCAAGGAGCGCATCTTCAGCTTCCGCTCGTCGAGCCAGCGCTGGGACCCCAAGGCGCAGCGCCCCGAATTGTGGCACCTCTACAATGCAAAGAAGGCCAAGGGAGAGAGCATCCGCGTCTTCCCGCTGTCGAACTGGACCGAGCTCGACATCTGGCAATATATCCTCGCCGAGCAGATCGAGATCGTCCCGCTCTATCTCGCCGCACCGCGCCCGACGGTCGAGCGCGACGGGATGCTGCTGATGGTCGATGACGACCGCTTCCGGCTCGAGCCCGGCGAAGTCCCGGTCGATCGCTCGATCCGCTTCCGCACGCTCGGCTGCTATCCGCTGACCGGCGCGGTCGAGAGCCAAGCGACGACACTGCCTGAAGTGATCCAGGAAATGCTGCTCACCACCACCTCCGAACGCCAAGGCCGCGCGATCGATCACGATCAGAGTGCCAGCATGGAGAAGAAAAAAGCCGAGGGGTATTTCTGATGGGCGCCAAGCCAGACCTCGTCGCCCCGGCGAAGGCCGGAGCCGCCGCGTTGGAGCGCGAAACGCCGGCCACCCCGCCGCCATCCGGCGACCCCGGCCTTCGCCGGGGTGACGAATATGCCCCCGACTCCCTCATCGCCTCGGATATCGACGCCTACCTCCTGCAGCACCAGCACAAGTCGCTGCTCCGCTTCATCACCTGCGGCTCGGTCGACGACGGCAAGTCGACGCTGATCGGCCGACTGCTCTACGATTCGCGCGCGATCTTCGCCGATCAACTCTCCGCGCTCGAGGCCGACAGCAAGCGCGTCGGCACGCAAGGCCAGAACATCGACTTCGCGTTGCTCGTCGACGGCCTCGCCGCCGAGCGCGAGCAAGGCATCACGATCGACGTCGCCTATCGCTTCTTCGCGACCGAAAAGCGCAAGTTCATCGTCGCCGACACGCCCGGCCACGAGCAATACACGCGCAACATGGTGACCGGCGCCTCGACCGCCGACGCCGCGGTGATCCTGATCGACGCGCGCAAGGGCGTGCTGCCCCAAACCCGCCGCCACAGCTTCCTCGTCAAGCTGCTCCGGCTGCGCCACGTCGTGCTCGCGGTGAACAAGATGGATCTGGTCGAGTACGACCAGTCGGTATTCGACACGATCGTCGCCGACTATCGCGCCTTCGCCAGCGCGATCGGGATCGAGCGCTTCACCGCGATCCCGATCTCGGGCTTTGCCGGAGACAATGTCGCGAGCGCCTCCGCCGCGATGCCGTGGTACGATGGGCCGACGCTGATCGAACATCTCGAAACGATCGACGTCGAGGCCGACGCAGCCCAGGCCCGCCCGTTCCGGCTCCCGGTGCAATGGGTCAACCGCCCAGACTTGGATTTCCGCGGCTTCTCGGGCCTGATCGCAAGCGGCAGCATCCGCCCCGGCGATCCGGTCCGCATCCTGCCCTCGGGCCGCACCACGACCGTCGCGCGGATCGTGACGATGGACGGCGATCTGCCCGAGGCGGTTGCCGGCCAGTCGGTCACGCTCACGCTCGCCGACGAGGTCGATTGCTCGCGCGGCGACGTCATCGCGCTCGCCGACGCGCCGCCCCAAGTCGCCGACCAGTTCCGCGCGACGCTCGTCTGGATGTCCGAAACGCCGCTGCTGCCGGGGCGCAGCTACTGGCTCAAGCTCAGTACGCAGACGGTTGGCGCGACCGTCCAGGAACCGCGTCACGCGATCGACGTCAACACGCTCGCCGAGCTTTCGGTCAAGACGCTCGGGCTCAACGATATCGGCGTGGCCGAGGTCTATACCGACCGCGACATCGTGTTCGAACCCTTTGCCGATGGCGCCGATCTCGGCGGGTTCATCCTGATCGACCGCGCGACCAACGCGACAGTCGCCGCCGGGATGCTCGATTTCGCGCTGCGCCGCGCGCAGAACGTCCATTGGCAGGCGATCGACATCACCAACGCCGCGCATGCCGACCAGAAGGGTCAGACCCCGCGGCTTTTGTGGTTCACCGGCCTGTCGGGCTCGGGCAAATCGACGATCGCCAATCTCGTCGAGAAGAAGCTGTTCGCGCTCGGCCGCCACAGTTTCCTGCTCGACGGCGACAATGTGCGGCACGGGCTCAACAAGGATCTGGGCTTTACCGATGCCGACCGCGTCGAGAACATCCGCCGCATCGGCGAGGTCGCCAAATTGATGACCGATGCCGGGCTGATCGTTCTCACCGCCTTCATCTCGCCGTTCCGCGCCGAGCGCGACATGGTGCGCGCGATGCTGCCGGAGGCATTCGTCGAGATCTTCGTCGACACGCCGCTGGCAGAGGCCGAGGCGCGCGACGTGAAGGGCCTCTATGCCAAGGCGCGCGCCGGCCAGATCGCCAACTTCACCGGCATCTCGAGCCCGTATGAGGCGCCCCAGCATCCCGACATCCGCGTCGACACCACGCGCGAGAGCCCCGAGGCGGCGGCCGAGCGGATCGTCGAGCATATCATGGGCGTATGGAGTCACGACCTGTGAGCCAGCAGACCGACGCTCAACTCGCCCGCTCTGTGGCCCTCGCCGCCGCCGAGCTCTTGCGCGACCTGTGCGTTACGGGGGCCTGCCCGGATGCCGAACTGGGCGACCGCGGCGACACGGATGCGAATACGCTGATCCTCCGCCTGCTCCACGAAGCGCGCCCCGATGATTACGTCCTGTCGGAAGAGGCTGCCGACGACGGCCTGCGCTGCGCCGCGCGACGCGTCTGGGTAGTCGATCCGCTCGACGGCACGCGCGAGTTCCGCGAACGGCGCGAGGATTGGGCGGTCCACATCGGCCTCGCAATCGACGGCGTGCCCGTCACGGGCGCCGTCGCGCTGCCAGCGGTCCAGCGCGTCTTCGCGACCGACGATCCACGCCAGCCGTTCGCCGCAGCCCCACAGCGCCCGCGCATGGTCGTCAGCCGCTCGCGCGCGCACCCGGTCGTGCTCGCGGTCGCCGAGGCGATCGGCGCCGAGCTGGTGCCGATGGGCTCGGCCGGCGCCAAGGCGATGGCGGTGGTGCAAGGCGATGCCGAGATCTACCTCCACGCCGGCGGGCAATATGAATGGGACAATTGCGCCCCCGTCGCGGTCGCGCTGGCGGCCGGCCTGTTCGCGTCGCGAATCGATGGCAGCCCGCTGGTCTACAATTGCCGCGACCCGCTGCTCCCCGATCTGCTGATCTGCCGCCGCGAATATGCCGAGCACGTGCTCACGGCGGTTGCCGCAGCGACACACCTGCTGCCCTGACCCCGCTACATCAGCCTGGGCTCGTAACGGGGCCAACCGTGCCGCACAGCGGGCCCACGAAGCCCGCGCTTTCATAGCGCGACACCTCACCCATCTTCGTCATCCCGGGCTCGTCCCGGGGTCCACCCTGCCGCACAGCATGCCCGCCAAGCGCGCGTGGCACGGTGGGCTCCGGCACGAGGCCGGGGTGACCTCGGACGCTGAGGATGTGCCCCCACCGACACCCCCAGAACGCAAAAAAGCCGGGACATTTCTGTCCCGGCTCATCGCCCGCCATCCGGCGGAAATAGGTGGTGCACCCAGAGCGATTCGAACGCCCGACCCTCAGATTCGTAGTCTTGTGCGAGATTACGGCATCCTGCGCGACTCGCCGCGCGAGTGGCGATCCTGTCAGAAGCATCCTTCCCTATGTTTCCTTGATGTTCCCCCAAACTCCCCGTATCGTGATTGCTAGGTGATTGCTGTGGAGCAGATTGGTGGCGTCGGGAAAGATCACAATAAGGTCCGTGAACGCCTTGCTCGTGGGCGCGTCTGACCAGTTTTTGTGGGATGACGAACTTCGCGGCTTTGGCGTAAAGATCACTCCGGCTGGGCGCCGATCTTATGTCTATCAGTACAGGGTCGGCGGACGGGAGGCCAAGACCAAGCGCTGGACGATTGGAAGCCATGGCGATCCCTGGAGCCCCGCCTCAGCACGGGACGAAGCGGAGCGACTGGCGCTACTCGTCGGCCAGGGGATCGATCCCGTCGATGCGGAGAAGAAGCGTCGGAAGGATGCCGTCACGCTAGCCTTCACTAGTTACGTCGAGACGTTCGCCAAAGGCTATCTGGAGCCCGAATGGGGCTCGTCGTGGAAAGATGCGAAACGACAACTCGAACTTCACGTCGCCCCGATCCTCGGCGCACAACCTCTCAACAAGATCACCGTTTCCGATCTAAACTCGGTGTTCGACAAGCTGCGATCCCAGCCAGCACTGCAGCGGAACGTGTATGCGGTCACCCGCAAGATGTTCGCCTGGGCCGAAAAGCGTGATGACATCGAGCGGTCTCCCTTCGCCAAGATGGCCGTCCCGGGGGGAGCCAAGCCCCGCAGGCGCGTTCTAACTCCGGATGAACTGTCGGCTCTGTGGGAAGCCACCTTCAAGCTCGATCATCCCCGCGGCCATTTCGTTCGCGTGCTCATGGCGACGTTGCAACGCCGGTCCGAAGTTGCCGAGTTACAATGGCCCGAGATTGTATCGGACAGGGGCGTTTGGCACCTCCCCGGGAGTCGGACCAAAAACAAGCATGACCATATCGTGCCGATTTCATCCCTTACGCACTCCATCCTGACCAGCTTGGCATGGAAAAAGCGGGGCCATGCGTTCCCCTCCTCGACCGGTTCGACCGCGATCAGCAACTTCAGCGACATCAAGGCCGTGCTCGACAAGGAAATGCTCGGCATCTTGCAGCGGACGGCGGACGAGCGCGCTGACGAAGCGGGGGAGGACCGACACGAGGTTACCCTCCCCGCTTGGCGTATCCACGACATCAGGCGAACAGGAACGACCCAACTACAGCAGCTCGGCTTCAGCATTGAGGTGAACGAGCGCGTCATCAATCATCATCAGGGCGGATCAGCCGAGGGTATCAAGGGCATTTACAATCTGTGGGAGTATTTGCCCGAGAAGACTCGCGCGCTCGAAACGTGGGGTTCGTGGCTCAATACCCTGGTCACGGGTGTCGCTTCGGCATCGAACGTCATTCCGATCGCAGCGTCGGCATGAATAAAACTCCCGAGAACATTTCCGCGGATCGATCGAGTTGTCGGGACGGCGGAAGGGAGCACGCTATCGTTGCGCCCGTTCGAAGAGCCCCTCCACCGCCCGAGGCTCCGACCATCGTAAAAGGTGGTTCGATGATTTACAGCCATCGCAATTGCGCGGCGGTTTGGCGTGAACGGCCTAGCGAGTTCTGGTCGGAGCGGTCACGCGCGTGCTGGAGAGACGATCTAAGCGATTCGGTCTACCTACCCAACGCCGTTCTTCTTCTCGGAGCTCAATTGCACGGTCAAGCGTGGCGGGACGAGGATATGACCCGTCCGTTTATGTCAAAGCGTGACATTGCTTCCAACCAGGGCGGGCAAGCCGATCGCGACGCGTGGATCCGCATCCATTCGGTATTCGACGCTCTCACTCGAGAAGCCCAGACCAAAGACATTGAGTTGCGTATCCCGGTACCGTTCGACTCGCCCTTGAGGAGTGTACTGATACCGACAGCGGACGGACTTTTTCGCCTGCCCGCGAAGTGGTTTATTAATCCCGGGTTCGAGCACGTCTTTTATGACTGCAAGATCGACCCACTGGCGCCGCATGAGAAACGGTTAAGAATTGCAAGTGTAGGCTCGGACGTGTTCGTCGACCGGGTGGGGCTCAATTCGTTGCATCGAAAGCGTTTTTGGTCCCCAGGCGGGCGCGCAGAATGGCCATTGGGCAATACGGGCCACATATTCCTCGGCGAAGCCATCGAGCGCGTTGGGCATGCCATGTTTGGAGCGAACTGGCAGTCAGACGATCCCGGCCATCGCGTCCTCGAACCAAAAAAGAAACTGTGGAGCCCCGCCGATGGCGAAGACGCGGCGCAGCTCTCCCGATACGAAGATGAGGACCGGAAGAAAGCCGAGGACAGGACTGCCGGCGCGCGTTCACGATCCGAAGCCGTCATCAATCGCATCATAGCCGCGGCCGAAGCGCAAGCCTTGGTCATTTCCACCAGTCGGCGCGATCCGCGTGAATATACGGCGCGGCCGCGCACTTGGTGGGTAGCCGGCAATTGGGAGCATTTGCTCGAGGACTGCACGCTCGATCCCCAACGGCCCACCAGCGCTTATCGGCGGCCGCGGGAAATGTTGCTCTTATTCGTAGACGCTGTGGGGCTGGGCGCTCTTGAGGTCGCAATCAGGACCCCGCCGGATCCACAGCCAGCGGTCGGATCGGGGAGCTCGCCGATAGAACCAGTCGTCCCGCAAGTCGCTATCACGCTGCGCACGCAGTTGAGGCCTGGAGCCAAGCGGCATCCGATCCTTCCGAACATGCGCGCCATCTTCGAGGCGCATTCGAACGCCATGAGCCAGCTCAGTGCTGCGCTCATGCTTGACCTGGTAAAGCGACACTGGCGCGGCACGTATAACGGGCCAAACGATGCGCGAACGATCCAAAAGCAGCTTGATAAATTCCTTGAAGAAAAGGCCACGAAGGCGCGGGCCGGACACGATTAAAACACGAATGCTCGCACGAATAGTGCGTCGGCAATTCGACAACATATTGTTTTTGTTATGTTTTGTCTGAAGGCCCCTTGCACGATTTGCGGAAGTTCTCCCGTCTAATCGTGCGAATCACCCAGCGTTCCCTCGCGTTCCCCGAAGCCCGACGCAGTTGTCGGGCCGGGAACGGGAGGCGGAATGAATGACTTCCAAAAATAAGCCACGCGCGGCACAGGCGGTCCTGACGGACAACCTCAAGCCGCTCCTGAATACCATCGAGGCGGCTCCTTACGCCGGCGTCGAGCCTCACACGCTCGAGAAGTGGCGCGCTCATCACAATCTTGGGCCCAAGCATCTGAAGATCGGAAGCCGCGTCTTTTATGACCCGGATGACATAGCCGAATGGCGCGATACCTGTCGTATCGCCTCAACCGCCGAGAATGATAAATTTCAGGTCGCGGCGTGATCGGTGATGGCAACAGCAGCAGCGACAAGCGGTCGTAAAACGCGAAAGGCCGGCGCTGGCACGCCGACCCCCGCAAATTACATCAACAGCAACAATCAGGAATATAGCCTTACCGATTACCGGATTCAATATCTTTCGGCGACCTGCGGCATGCCGCATTCGCTCGCGACGATCCACGCCGCCCTCGTATTCGCGGGAGGCGTCGCATGAAGCTGCGCCTTTTCCCGATGCGTATCGCCATTCTCGATGCGCCCTACGGCTATGATGTCACCATCTCCCCGTCCCTCTTCACCACCTACGGCAATCCCGAAGAATGGTTTGAAGATCGGGAGATCGCGCAAGCATATGCCCGCGGCTTGAACTGGGGTACCGGGTGGGTAGTCGACGACTGGTCAACGCCGCCTCTTGTGGACGAAGCGCTCTGCGCCCCGCAGGTGTTCCTGTGAGCGGCGTTTTCCACGCCAGCGCCACCACGGCGCGGCTAGATACGGCGATGGAGCAAGCTCCCCCGCATCTGTACCCCGTCCTGCTCGCGGTGCGCGACCATCGCGTAGGGATGCTATTCGTCGGACAGGACGCGGGCTCATTCGCGATCCCGAAGGAAAGCACCCGCCCGGCGATCGTGCTGATAGGTGATGACCTAGAACAGTCGGTCGGACCCGATGGCTTCCACATGCCATCGCTTCGCCGTCTCGTTCGGAAATGCAGCGCCTTCACCGTCGTCTCAAGCGCGCCGACTGCCGAGATTTACGCGGCCGGGACTGCTCCCGCGGTCGGCGGCAAGAACGCGGTGATCATCGAAACGCGGCTTGCACACGAGTTCCAATGGGTCGCGCTGATCCAGAAGCTCGCGCCTGGCCGCCCGATCCTGCTCAGCACGGTTAAAGGAGGCCACGCATGATGGCGCTCACCATGCCCCTGATAGAGGGCGATGCCGCAGCGCCGGTGGAGCGTCCCGCGATAACGCTTACGGTCTTCCGCAAGGAAGGAGGCCCGTTGACCAAGCGGCTGTCTGCCGATGAAGATGGTGCGCTCGTGTCCGATGGCAGTGCGTGCAGGATGTCGCATGGCGAGGCTCGCGCGATCAGCATCGCGAATATGGAGGAATTCGCCGACCTGATCGGCGGCTTGGGCGAGGCCGAAGCGATCGCGCTGGGGACCGTCAAACCAGACGCCCTGGATAGCCATGGGCGCGCCCGGATTGTCCGCCATGCCGAGCTCACCGAGCCCGTCGCCGTAGCAACCATTTCGCGAACGCTCGAATTCATCCAGTTTCCCAACGGTCGGCCCGGGCTCATGCTGCTCGACTTCGACACCAAGGGTATGTCGGCCGACCTGCTCGCTCGCATCCAGTCGGAAGGCTTCGATGCGGTACTCGGCGAAGTCGCGCCCGACATCCTCGCGGCGTCGCGCGTCTGGCGGCCGTCCACCTCATCCGGCGTAAGGAACACTGCGACCGGCATCAGCTTCGATAAGGCCGGCGGCCACCTCTATCTTGCGGTAGCCGATGCCGCCGACATCCCGCGCGCCACGAAAGCGCTGCATCAGCGGTGCTGGCTTGCCGGCTTTGGTCATATTCTCGTCGGCCGCGCGGGGCAGCTGCTGGAGCGCAGCATCATCGACATAGCGGTAGGCAGCCCCGAGCGGCTGGTGTTCGAGGGGCCTCCGCAGGTCGTGGAACCGCTTGTTCAAGAGCCGCGCTCGAGCGCTGTCACCCGAGGCAAGCTGCTAAATAGTCGGACAGCGATACCCGACCTTTCGCCGAGCGAGACGGCATTGTTCGACGATATGATCGCGACGGCGCGCGAGGAAGCCGATGTACGCGCGGCGCCGATCCACAAAGCGGTCGACGCTGCTGAGGTCGGCAAGCTCCGCGCGATCGGCGTCTCCGAAAGCGAAGCCCGCGAGCGGGTTGCTGCTCGCCACCAGGGCAAGCTGTACCCTCATATTGAGCTCCATTTCGACAATGCCAGCGTGGCAACCGTCGGGGAGGTCCTCGCCAACCCCTCGACTTTCGACCACGAGACGCTGGCCGATCCGATGGAACCGGACACGGGACGCTGTAGGGCCAAGCTCTTCGTGAATGCCAGCGGCAAGGTTATCATCAACACCTTCGCTCGCGGTGGTGCATCCCTTAAGCTGATCGCAGATCGCGCGGTCATCGAAAGAGTCGTGGGCGAACGTGAGCCAGCAGCGGTTATCGCGGACGTGAAGCGGCTGATGGCTAGTGCGGTGCTGTCGCCAACCGACTTCGATGCCGTCGTCGCCGCAACCGCGCTCCGCAGCGGTGCCGGCAAGCGGTCGGTCCGGAAGGAATTGGAAAGCGCCCAGAAAATCGCGCGTGAAGCCAGCTCCACGGCGCGACTTATCGGCCGACCGAGCGAGGGCGATCGACTGACGTTAGAAGCACCGGCGACAGCGGGCGAACTAGGCCCCACGCTTAGAGCGGTCGATGCCAGGTTATGCGCGATCGACATTCCGGAACCGCCATTTCGGCTTTCGGATGGTCGCCTCGGACTGATTCGAGAAACCTCGCCCGGCGGCTTGCATCTGTTGCTGACCGAGGCTGAGGATGCAGCGCAACGGCGAGGAGATACCCTGTCGCTGATCCCTGTGCCCCCACAAGCGGCACTGCTGCCAGCCGAGTACCTCGATGCGGCTTTGGAGATAGAGAAGTTTGTCCGCATTGAGCGCCAGACCAAGGAGGGCGACACTTACGCCGTCCGCATCCCCGAGCCCCACGGCAAGGCTTACCTCACGTGGATGGACAGCAAACTGCCGCGTGTTTCCGCGCTGGTGACGCTGCCCCTTGTGCTGCCGAATCAGAAGCTCCTCACGGGACGTGGGCTCGACGCGCGCCGGCAGGTCATCTTCCGCATCCCTGACGAGTTGCACGCCGCGATGCCTGCGCCCGAGGAGGTTGATCTCAACTATGCCGTCGATTGCATCGATTTCTTGATGAACGACTGGCTCGTCGACGTCGAGACGAGCCCCGCTGGCAAGGCGGTGATCATAGCGATGACGGCGCAGACAATACAGCGTCACTTGCTCGCCGAGCGACCGGCCTACATCATCGATGCGGGACAGCGAGGGGGCGGCAAGACGACCACCGTCATTATGTCCCACGTTGCCGTTACGGGTGTGCGACCAGCGGCAGCGGCTTGGTCGGACGACCCTAACGAGCGCCGCAAAGGACTCGTGTCGGCGTTCATGGTCGGTAGAGCGATGCTGCCCTTCGATAATATCAGCCGCGGAACGCTTATCCGTTGCCCTCATATCGAGGCTTCCCTCACCTCTCCGGAGATGACCGACCGCGTATTGAACGAATCGCGCATTGTGACGGTCATCACGACCCCGACACTGGTCTTCACAGGTAACAGCATAGCGGGTGTCGGCGACATGGCGTCACGCGTCCTACGCGTTGTCTTAGAAATCAGCAGGCCTGATCCGGAAAACAGGGATTTTGTCCACTCCGATCCGATTGGCTGGACGCTCGATCATCGCGGGGCAATCCTCAACGCGCTCTATTCGATCCTGCTGGTCCCGTGCACCGGGCCAGGCTCGTCTACCCGTTTCAAGCTCTGGGACCAGATCGTCGGCGGCCCCATCGAGAGCGTTTTCAACGAGTGGGCCAAGCGGCGGCGGGAGCAGGGCCAAGACGTGCCGTCCTTCGCTTTTCAGGACCTGCTTCGCAGCAACGAAGACGAGGACACCGAGGCAGAAGGTACTCGCGAGGTGCTCAATGCGCTGTGGGACAAGTTCCCGAACAAGGGTGCCGGGCCGCTTGCGGATCCTCGATGCTGCTTCAAAGCCGCGGATTTCTCCAAGATGCTGGAATATCCTCCGAAGCTAGATCCGATGACCGTCGATTTGACGGCGTATTACGACACACGTCGCAAGATCGATCAGCTCCGAGCGTCGCTGGGCGCAGCAGTTGGCGGCACCCTGCAGGGGGGGCAAATCGGCGCACAGGAAGCAGGGTTCCGGCTGAAGTCGCTGGTCGGGCGCGCCATTGACAGCGGCGACCGCATTCTGACGCTTCGCAGGAAGCCTGTCACTGACAGCAAGAAGAAGGACAGCGCCACGTACTTCATCGAGCAGAAGGCGATCCGATGAGGTTCAACCATCGCCACCGAGCGGGGAATGCGGGGGGAGTACCCCCCGAAAGGGGGGAGTTGGCGCAGACTCCCCCGCCAATCCCCCCCGATGAAATATCCACATTAAGCAGAAGCTTGCAGACGGCTAAGGGGGAGTTGGGGGGCTTTTCTTCTTCTCTATACGTGAAGGGGGACATTCATTTCCAGAAATCCGAAAATATTCCCTTTCCCATAGATCCGTCGCTGGAGGCGGCTCTAACTCCCCCGCCCGCATCGATTTCATACGCTAAGTCATTGCGTAACATAAATTCTTCGGGCGGGGGAGTTTTGCCCAAAATCCCCCCCGCGGGAGAGTGCCATATCATCAATGACCCTGGCTCCCTTCCGGCCGACATCCTCGCCGGCCTGCGTGTGCTGAAAGAAGCGCCGGCACCGATCATCACGCGGCCCGACGTCTGGGAAGGGATCGTAAGCGATGCGCTCATGCTAGCCGCCGCTGGTTGGGCGCGGCATGCGCTAGATCTGGGCTGGAGCCCGCTCGACATCTTCGGCGTCGGGGAGCGCGACGACTGGGATTTCCAAGGGTTGGCGGTTTGGCTCGCCGGGATGCGTCTCGTATCAGTGGATGAGGTCCAAGCGATCGCGACCGACGACATTGGCAAGGTGAGATATTTCATCCGCGGCGGGATGCGCCACGGCACACACCCAACCGTCACGCCCGTTGCCCTATGGGAATTCGGCCGACGTTAAGCCTCCGCCGCCTATCCGCCCTCTGATCCAAGGAGCCCGAACATGGTCCGTACCGATCTCATCACGCTGCTGGCAGCGCAGCACCCCGATCTATCGGCGCGCGACATCGAGGCGACCGTCGGCGCATTCTTCAATGCGATTACGACGCACCTTGCGGAAGGCGGACGAGTCGAAGTGCGCGGCTTCGGGTCGTTCACAACTCGGGCGCGCGACGCTCGTACTGGTCGTGACCCGCGCACCGGTGCGCCCGTCGAAGTAAATGCCCGGCGCATTCCTTGGTTCAAGGCGGGAAAAGATTTGTGCGAGTTGATTAACGGCATCGACCAGACCGAGCTGGGCAAGAGGGGCTTGGCCGAGAACGCTGGGACCGAGACGCACCCGGCGCCGACCGTCTAGACCGAGCACCATAAGGAAGGCGATGCGCGCAGCCCAAGCGATACGTTCGACCGCGGGCAATAAGGCGGAACGGATATGGGAAAATTAGCCCCACCGGCGTAAAACGGAGGAAAGCCGCTTACTTCGGTGGCGCTTTAGAATTAAGCTTATCGCCCGCCATGTACCGCTGGTCAGGATGCTTTGGCATCTCGGCGATAGTGTATTTCAAAGAACCGTCCGCGACCATCGGGCCAACATACCTGCTAGACAGGTAGTCACGGTTCTTGTTCAGCAAGTCGGCGAGCTCGGCAGCGGTCATTGGGCGCCACCTACAAATTTCGTAGATGACGTCGCGCGCGAAAGGCTCCTCGAGGCGTGCCATCATAGACGCTGTTCGCACTCGGGTGCGCATTTTCAATGGTAAATCCTCCACCCTCAGCTTCGAACCTAGGATGGTAGCATCCGAGGTAGGAGCGCTAACTGGGATGGTTGCCATCCTGGCCTGCTCACTCTCCCGCCTGATCATTTCCCCGCCGGCTAGATAATGAGCCGAGACTCCGGCGCCCCGGGCGGCGAGGAGGCCATGATTGCATAGGCTCCTCATCGCTTTACTGGCAGTCAGCGTATCGACGCTGTTCAAGCTACGGTATCGCGAATTATCGATCGCTCCGACTTCACGAACAAATATTAAAGCCTTCAATTGTTCTTCGCTCAGATTGAATTCGGCAAAGCTACGAAGCCAGTCCCAGTCCCTTTCATTAAGGAAATGGTGAAAGAGAAATGACACCGAAAATTCCGACCGTTCCCGATCTGAGTTGAAAGTTGGACTTGCCAACCCGCGCTCAACCATCAGCTTTTGCATCACACGAATGCCACTACCCTTGGTTTCCGCGAAGCGTGTCTCGTGCAGCATGGCAGCAATCGTCGGATTGCGTATCTCGGAGCCTGCGTCATCGAACCTATCTTGCGATTTCAACGAGTATCCGGCGTTCTTTATCTCAAGGCGATTGGCATACCGGATGATCTGGATCGGGGAAAAGCCTTCATAAGAACGGTGCATCAGCGAATTCACCACAGCCTCGCGAATTGCGCGATACGGTATTGCGGGGGTCTCCGTCCGCTGCCCTGATAGGCTGTCTCCGACGTCGAATGTCCGGGGCAGATCGTCGAGGATTGCGCTGATCACCCTGGGGATTAGGCGGATAATCGGACCGCGCATGTCGAGCGATTCATAGGACGCTGCAGCATCGGGAATCCATTGGTTTCCTGGAACTCGGATGTAGTCGACACGCATCGTCGGAAAGCATCGTCTGATCGCCTGTGAGCGGCCGAACATCAGCATGCCCGCGATGGTCACACGCCATTTGCCCTCAATCTTTCGGGTAGCGCCTAACGCGTAAAGCAGGTCGGTGTCCGTCCACTTAATGTGCTCGTCATCGGGCGACGTCTCGGCGCGGGCCATGCGGTAGCTCTCGATAGCCTCGACATCCAGATCGGCGGCATCCGCGTCCTTCACGAGCCGAGTGTCATATGCCTCGTGCGATTGACCGATGTAGAATGTGGAAAGATCGTCATCATTACACCTAACATCGGATGGTCCGATCCGGCGCCAAGCGCCTTTCGGAAGGCCAGTCGCCTGGAAGTATGCGGGTTTATGGCTCTTTGGCAGCTCGGGCACATCGATCCGAATGACCGCCGCGCGGCCCACGGCCTCAGTCTTGATGTCCACTCGAATTGGCGAATTGAACGCGCTCGAACAAAAGGACTGTATGTCCAGGCTGAGCTTGTCAGGGTTACCGACACCGTTGGCGGAATATAGAGGGAACAGCGACGATTCGTCTCGCGATACGCCGAGCAGGATAGTCCCTCCCCCGAGATCCGGTTCGTTACTCAGCGCGCAGATCGTTTCAAAAACCGAGCGACCAACATCTTCGCCGGTGACGGTTTTAACTTCAATATCTTCTTGCTCATCCACCTGGTTAAGGATGGTGATGAGCGCCGTCGCGGGTTCCTGCCTAATCATTGCTCGCGACTTATCACAAACCACACGGTTGATGCATGCCCCACGAACACGGAATTTCCGTTCAGCCATCAGCAAACCGGCCGACAATCGTCGCAGGGGCGGCCCTTTGCGCATTTAGCTTCGAGGTCGACGGGCCATAAGGCGGTAGACGCTGGCACGCGAAATCCCAAGAGAGCGCGCAATCGCAGCAGGTCCATTCCCTGCCGTCGAGAGCGCCTCTACCCGTTTGTAATCGATAGTCGCGGGGCGCCCACGATAGACGCCGCGCTCCTTCGCCTTCTCGATCCCGTCACGCTGACGCTCACGACGAATGTCGTTCTCGAACTCGGCGACAGCGCCCAAGATTGCCAACATCAGCTTCCCGGTGCTGGTGGCTGTGTCCACGCCGCCCTGTTGCAGACATTGGAAAGCGGCGCTCGAGGACGCGACCTGCTCGAGGATGCGATGCAGGTCCCCAACCGAGCGCGCGAGCCTATCCAGACGTGTCACAACGAGCTGATCGCCCGATCGCAACTGGTCGAGCGTGCGTGCAAGCTCAACCCGATCAACAGCCGTCCTTCCGCTGCGTTTCTCGGAATAGATTTTCTCGCAACCGGCCGCGGTCAGCGCCTCGATCTGGACGTCGAGGGACTGGCCGGCCGAACTAACGCGGGCATAGCCGACGAGCATGGCGATCCTGTTCTTTATGAGTTTAGGGGCATTCGAGAATGCGTATCGAAAGTACCGCGACCACCCTGTCGAGACGATCCGCGGCAGCGTCTTGGGCGTCGCGCATGGGTACACCCACAAGGCACGGTCATGAGACGAACATAGCCTCGACGATCGCCTGCATAAGGACCCCGCGTGGCACCGGCACACTGATGGTCGTATAGCCGCGATTTTGTGCGCGCCGCTGGCCGTAGAGCCCAATCCACTGCCGCCCGTGTTGTCGCCATGCACGCTGCAATGCCGGGACCGGGAGCAGCACGCAGGTCGCGGCCGGCGCATACGCATAGGCGATGAAGTCGCATGCGAGCGGCTTCTGGACCCAACCAGGCGCTTGGCGCTTCTCGTCCGACCAGCGCTCGAGCAGCACGTCGGGCCAATCCTGCGTCCTGATCTTCTCATCGACCGTGAACGTCCGGCCGCATGCCAAGGTGAGCAGGCGGTCGATCCCGGCCCGCTGCGCCCAGCCGTCATGATCGATCGCGACGGCCGACATCAGCGTCGGAAAAGCACGACGGTAGATCGGTATCCACCAATCGGCCCCGTAGCTGGCCGCAAGGGCATGGCTATCCTCAAAGCGGTGCACGCGGTCGAAGCCCGCTACCCGCTTGTGACGAGCAACGGGCTGATGCTGTGGAGCGCGGGACGGTGCCGGCTCCCATTTCGCGGGGCTATTCGTAAGCGTCCTCCTGCTCTTGGTCGTTCGTATCTTCGTCGTCGTCGCGCAGTTCTTCGAGATCGGAATCACCGTCGATCTCGTCCAGCCGGTCGATCATCAGCATGGTCAGATGCGCGAGTGCGGCTCGTGGTAGGCTGGGGATGCGAGCGAGCAGCGCGTTGGCGTAGCGCGGGTCGCTCGGCCGCATCCACGGCCGGTGGCGGGTTCGGCTCATCGACCGGCGCCGATGCCCCCATTTATGGACTGTGTGGACGGGATGCCCCATCACAGTACCTTACCAGCTTGCCGGCGCTCGATCGTCCATCGCACCGCCTCGACGCGTTCGGGGTTGCCGACGATGTGCGACATGACGGTGGTCAACTCGTCCGCGGGGCAATCCTGCACGACGAACCAGAGCTTGCGGCCAGACGCCAGAGCGTAGCCGCCGCCGATCGCCACCAGCGCGGACAGCCAGGCGGCGGGATCGAAGGTTTCTGGCGCCGGGCGGACCTGCTCCATCTGGCTCATGCCGCCCTCCGCATCTGGATCTCGTCGGACGCACCAGCGAGGCTGCCGATGTCCAGCAGACACTGCGCCTCGCGGACAATATCCGCCGCCGCCTTCTCGGAGAGCTCGTGCCCCTCTGCGGTCATCTGAAAGGCGAGTACCATTTTTGCGACGAGTCCATCGGACGTTCGCGCTGGCGTGTCGTTTATGCGCTTCTCGATCGCCACCATGATCTTGAGAAGATCGTCGATCTGCTCATCGGTGTGGAGACCTTCCTTGTTGATCGCCGCTAGGATTTGGTTGCGATCGGCGAGCCACCCGCGATGGGGGTCGGTCGCGCAGATCCCGGTGTGACTGATAGCGGCGCTCATGACGGCATCGCCACAAACACAAGTGCGAAAACAGACCAGAAGGCCGGCATTGCCGCTAAAATCGCCACAGCGCCACCAACGGTCAGGCCGGTGCCCATGATCGGGCGGGTCAGCGCCTTCATGCTGCGCCCCTGCTCATGAGGCGGCGAACGTCTTCAAATACCAGCTTGGTCACCTTGTCGCTGGGATCGCAGCCGCGATATTCTTCCTCGACCAGATTGATCTTGAACAGTAGGGCCGCAGTGTCCGGTATGGGTTCAGCGAAAATTGCTTGTGCCGCAGCATCCTGTGCATCGACAGCGGCTTCCCAACGGGCATCCACGTCGCCGGTGATGGCTGCTGCCAACTCTTCGGCCTCGGCCTGCCATGAAGCAAGCGCAGCCTCGTATGCTGCATAGCCTGCCGAGGGCTCGACCGGTGTCGCCTTTATCTCAGCGATCGTCATCTGCTCGATCGGCTTGGGATATTTTAAAGCCGGGCGGTCCGGTGCAACTGGGCGCTCCCCGATCTTGTCCCTTTCGGCATAATATCGCTCGAACGCCACAGTGTGCTCGATGCCGATTGCCCTCATTTTCGTGTCAGTGGCGTGAAACGTTGCGACCAGCCGATCCCATCTTGCACGCGATACGACGGGCGCCGTCGCCACTGCCGACGTAGCGCATGCGATGATTGCCGGGGCGAGAATGGCGCCGCCGAGTATGGCGCGACGGGTCATGGACGCTGCCAAATCGCGTTCTTCGGGGTTGGCCGGGCGCACGGGTGCCAGTAAGCTATTCGAAGCCATATTCGATCTCCTAACGATCGTTTCGGTCAGACCGGGCGGGAGGGTCCTACGCCTCTCGTTCGGTCGCTCCACTGGTGGAGTGATAGAGTCTCTATCATCAGTGATTGCTTGTGACAAGCAAGCAAGTGAGATAAACTCTATCAATGGATACAGAGCAATGTCGGATGGCGCGTGCCGCGCTCAAGTGGTCCGCTGCCGATCTCGCCCGCCAGGCAGCGATCGGGTACGCGACCGTAGCTCGGTTCGAGTCTGGACAGCCTGTCCAACCCGACAGCATCTCGCAGATGCGGTCAGCGCTCGAGCGCGGCGGTATCGAGTTCATCGCACCCGGCGCTGTTATTCGCGATGGAAAGAGTAGCTCCGGCGCCGGGGTGCGCCTTCGGGGTTAACGCTGCCTTTGATAACGCGCTTTCGGCCAATGGACGGCGGCATGGCAGGGAATGCACAGCGCCCGCATGTACCGGTCGAGATTGCGATCAGGGTGTCCATGAGGAAGGTCGTGGTGCGCCTCTTCCGAAGGAGAGGCGCCGCAACCCTGACAAATGGGATGAGCGTCGAGAAACAGGCCATTTCGCTTCTGACGCGCGTTCGGTTTAGACGTGCGCTGCTTCGCACGCCAAGCACGGGTGTTGCTCACTATTTTTCCTTTCACTGGTGGTTACCAGCCACCAGCCCCGCTTCCCTGATCTAACCCCTGGCCCCGATGCCCCTCGGCTATTCGTCGCCCAGTCGTCGGCGCAACCTCGCCATAGCGCCCGACTGGGGCGCGATATTGCGAACGTATTTAATCACTGAACGATCGTCCTTCCAGCCGCCCTCATTACAGATTGCGGGCATCCCCTCACCCGCCTGCGCCAGGTCTTGAGCAAGACCGACGCGGAAGCTGTGCCCGCCGACTTGGAGCGCAATCGCGTTGTAATCTATGACGCCCTCCCCCGCGTCGATCAGGCGCAGCGCTTCGCGCACAGCGCAACGAACGACGTAGCGAAAGCCGGACGGCCAAAGGCACGTGCCAACGGTGCCGTGCATATTGATTCCCCGCAGCAGGGGGCTGGCGGGACCGATGTCGACACCTCGTTCTGCCAAGGCGGAGCGCCACTGCCGGTAGAAGCGCATCGTTCGCACCGAAAGCAGCTTGGTGATGCCCTCACCTTCCTGATCGGTCTTGCTGCGCACCACGACGAACAGGCCTTCGCCATTTTCGGCTTCGGTGATGTCGCCCATGGTCGCAGCCATGTATTCGGCGGCGCGACGCCCGGTATCGCCCCCGAGGGAAAGAATGAAACGCGATCGAATTTCGCGGACCGTGCTGTAAGGCTCCAGCGCGTCGACCATACGGGAGATCGAGAACGGCTCGGGCTCATCTTCGATGTGCGTCACGTCCCCACGGCGGCGGATAGCGAGCGCTTGGCGATGGTCGCCACTCCACGCGCGTGCCGTCTTGGCGATCTCCGCATGGACCATTTCACAGGACGTGACGTTAGGGCCGCCGACGATACGAGTGAGGAACACGTTGATGTTCGAAAGCATGCGCCGCAGCGAGTCTGGGTGCCGCCCGCAGCCAAAGGCTCGAAGGAAATCGCGGACATCGCGAGCCGCCGGCGAGAACGGATCGATACCGCGAGCGAGGCACCACGGAAACCACCGCCCAAGGTCACGGCGAAGCGACTTCAAGGTGTTGATAGCATGGCCATCGACGTACCCCTCGAGGTTGTCGAGTTGATCGTCGTCGAAGCGGTGGGCGAATTCCGCAGGAATGCCGGTCATGCGAAAGCGGGTGTGGACCAGGTCCTGCTGAGCCGGGGTGAGGTTTAAAATCGTCATGAGCGTGCTCCTATAACTGTAGGCTCACACTGCGTTTTAGGATGGGGCCTGATCGCAACGAAGCGGTTTCCGACTAATCGGTCAGTCGATTAATCCGCCAATATCGTTCCAGCCGAACCACCGCTCCAGCCCGACCGTGGGCGGGTAAGCGTTCGGTTAGCGGTGCTGGTCGCTAGCGCCTAACGGCGGCACTGCGTGTCAGCCAAAATCCCGGCGTAATGCTCTCATACCTTTCCTTCTGCTCGGCCGTCGCGCCGAGCGTCAGGAGCATCAGAGAGAACGGCGTATGCTGGCCTTTGCCCCGCGGATCGAGAACTCGCACGCGCGCTTGCAGCAGGTAAATGTCCGCGTCGGCGCTCAACACATCGTGGAACCAGGCGGAGTCGGTTCGAACCGGGATCAGGCACACGACTGTCTCAACCGTGCCGACCCGCCATTGATCGTGAGCACGTCGCAACCATTTAAGGAGCTCGGAATAGGGCGGATTGACGAACGCGACACGCCCCGACCATGTATCGGCAAGCCCGTCTCCGCCCTCGCTACGTAAAATCCGGCGACTTGCGACGACCGGGCTCAGCAGGTGCGCACAGGGATCGAGATCGATCTCACCGAACGCCGCGTAGATGCTCGCCATGAAGTCGGGAGGGGTGAAACGGCTATCGCGATCGTCCTTATCCCCTTGCCCCCAATACGATCGCTCGGGCGCACGGCGACGAGCGTGGGGCGCGACGACCGCTAATAACCGCAGAAGGCTGACGACCGATCCGCCGCCACGCTCGAGACTCGCGATGGTCGTCCGCGAAAGACCCGTCTTCATCGCCGCGGCTTCCAGCGTCATGGACCGTGCGCGACGGCGGGTGAGCAACTGCTCGGACAACGTTTTGCCGGGTCCCAGCCCCGCGAGATGAAAGTCTAACGCCGCCATCACCGCGACCAGGGTTCGCACCGACCCGACGCCACCCTCTAACCGCTTGATGGTTTGCGGTTCCACACCAACTCTACTGGCCAGGGTCCGCTGCGACCAGCCCGCCGACCGTCGGGCTTCACGTAATTCGTCGATCAATATCTGATCCCGCTTGGGTTCGTATTCTGACCCGATATTCTGCGATGGCGGTCGGCGCCATCGTTTTGTGCTTGAGCGGAAAGCCCTATGCCATCGACTGCATCATGCGCTGGCCATCAGCTTCGCGCACAACGACGCCGGGAGTGCTAGGATAGACATTTTCGCCGGAATTCGACGCCACCGGATTGGAGACGCGGAAATGCGCGGCGACTTCCACAGCCGATTTCCGGGCGGTGTCGAGGTTGCACATGCTCAGCCTCTTCGACTCAACAGGGCCGCAAAGGAGATGCCGACCGCGAGCAAGGAAACACCAAGCGCGAGCCGAGCCGTTCGCGCCTCCCTGCGCCGCATCTCGGCCTGGACTACCGAATGGGCCACTGCGTCGTTAGTCCGAACCTGCGGGAACAGGTGTAGCTCATAGTCAGACAGTCGCCTCGCCAACCGCGGGGTGAGCTCGTGGAGGCCTGTCAGGTCGGCGACGCCGATCGTCCCTCTGATATCCCAAGGCGCCCACCACCGGCGCCATCGCCGAATCACGATCTGTCTACGCGTTGCGCCTGCGATAATCTTCATTTCGCCAGGATATTGGGAGAAGCGAACGCTGTCACTCGCGCGCGGAGGCCTTGTTTTGCGCGGCTTTCAACACCAGATCGTCTGCGCCAGGGAGAGTTGCAGACCCACAGCGGCAGTTTGGCGGCGATGCGCACGGCCCCCCGTCTTTCTGCGGACGGTGGAACACAGGTGGGGGAAAGCGCAGCCTCCCTGTTCTGTTCGCCGCATGGCGTGGCGAGCTTGTAGTGACTGGATTCTGCGCGCGGAGCCAAGGAATGGCGAAGCGTAAGTGTTGTGCACGATGCCTCGATCTCGGTGTGATCGAGGTGAAATGCCCGGATTGTCTGGACGGGTTCATAGCCGAGGATGGACGCTGGGGTCATTGCCAGCGTTGTATCTACGATCCTGGAGTGATCGTCGTCGATTGCCCAGACCGAGCACACTGGTAGCACTTTAGGAAGCCGCCGATCGAAAGGTCGGCGGCTTTTCGCCTCTCTGCGACGGGTCAAATCCTCGGAACGCTAATTTCGCTGGGTCCGCGCCTCAGATCAGGCCCATCTGGACTGCCGCGCGGCCGGGACCATGATTATGCGGCTGTTTCGTCGATACAGCTGCCGATATGCACCGTCCTCGGTCTGTGCGTCAGCCAAGACTTTATTTTAACGACGCGGTCGCAAGTCGCGAAGCCGCTCGAATTTGAATCGTGAATGGTGAAAGTCAAAGGCAGGGGAGCGAACAATGCGTGTGGTCGTCGATCGTTGTTGCATGGCGAGCCAAGAGCTGCGTGATTTCTTGTCGTTGGCACCTGATAATATCGCGGTTCTAACCGATTATGCCGCGATCGAGGCCTTCAAAGGCGACACGCTAGAAAATATCCAGTCTGCATGGACGGTCCTAAGGGATTTTCCGGCCCAGATGATTGCATTGAAAGACACAAGAAGCGCTGCGCTTGTGGACCCCCGCGCAGCCGGCATCGCAAACCGCATGATCAATAAGAAGGAGACCAAGGCGCTCGAGAACTTTTCGCGTGTCATCGACAGCGCGCAGTCCGGGAACCGGAGGACACAAAAGCAACTGCTCCAGAGGGGGAAGTGGGCACAGGATCATTTGGACCGAATGCTTGCGAAGTCTGCCCACATGCGATCTTCAATCGAAGCGTTCTGCTCACATTTTACGCCTGATGAACTCAAGCGAATGCGGCGCCTGGAGCAGTGGAGCGGGGCAACAGCGCTGAAGTTTATGCAGGTCGCCATCGACGAAACCGCTAAGTCGTTTGACGCCCATCCTGACAAACTGCGATGGCCTGGGTCTGATCACAGGTTCAATCATTTCCTGTTCCGACACACAATTGCTTATATGATTTATGTGATGGAGCTTGTCCGGAAAGGTGCCATCGACCGCAAGGCAGCCATCGTTCGCAATGACGCAGTCGACGTGGTCAATGTGACATTCGCAACTTACTTCGACGGCTTCATGACGGACGATGAGCGGGCGGGGAACACCCACAATCTTACGAGATACCTGCTCGATCAGGTCGGGGCGCGCGTGCCCGAAGACTATCTAAAGAAGTATCGTGCTTAATTATTTAGGCTGCTGTCGCAGATAGCGCTTGCGACGAAACGGTAAATTCTGTATTACAAGATATCGGCTGATCATGTCCTGCGCCGGGGACATCGCACTCATTGGAGTGGCGCGTTGATCAGCCTGGAATTCCGCCCCGACTTTATTAATCGCATCGCGAACAGCGAAGGCGTGCGCGAGTTCATTCGACCAGATGGCGCTGCGATGGACTGGGCGCCGCTCGTCAGCCATTCACCTGCCTTCACCGGGACAGTTCTGCTATCCAACGGCAATGATGCTCTTGCGGCGTTCGAACGAACGGCCCCCGGTGTCTACCAGGTCCACACCCTCTTCGCCGATACATGCCGCGGCCGTCTCGCCATCGAGACCGGGCGCGCGATGCTGCGCTGGATGTTCGAGCGAGGCGCACAGATCGTCTGGGGCTCGACCCCACGGGCGAACCGCAAGGCCTGCTGGTTCAACCGGCATCTCGGCGCGCGCGAGTTGCCCACATCGGACGCGACCGACATCGTCTTCGAGATCCGCCGCGCCGGTTGGGCTTCGTGATGGTCGAGGTCTTCGCCACCCGCGATCCAACGCTGGTTAACAGCTTCGCCAACGATCCAGACATCTTGCCATTCTGTGGTTTCCCCGCCGGAACCGAGTGCGTCGACATGTCGGACCGGATTGCCAACCCCGCGATCGTCTTCGTGACGGACGGAAGCGGCGCGATGATCTGTTTCGACCACACCGCGAAAGGCTGGGAATTTCACAGCATGTTCCGCCGTTCGTGCCGGGGCCGCAAGGCGATCACTGCTGCGCTCGCCATGTTCGATTGGCTGGCAATCTCCACCGGAGCCCGCGTCCTGCTCGGAACGTGCCCGATCAATAACCTTCCGGTTCGCTGGTTCTGCCGACAGCTCGGAATGGATTCCCTCGGCATCTCACAAAGCAATCAGTTCGGCCCGGTCGAACGTTTCAGGAAGGAATTGGCGTGCCTTTAGCAGCAGCAGGAATCGGCGCGGCCGGTTCGATCTTGGGCGGAATCACGGGCGGCAAGGCGTCGAGCGCCGCGGCCAGAGCCCAGGCGCAGGCGCAGCAAGCCGCCATCGGTGAGCAGCGCAACGAGTTCAACACGATCCAGGCGAACAACCAGCCGTATATGCAGGCGGGCACGTCGAGCCTTGCCAGCATGTTGAACCTGCTAGGCTTGGGGGCTGGCGGTGCGACAGGTCAACAGGGCGCGATTGACGCGCTCAAAGCCTCTCCGACTTTTACGGCGCTCGATCAGACCGGGACCGATGCCATTTTG
Source organism: Sphingomonas sp. AAP5 (assembly GCF_004354345.1). Classification (NCBI taxonomy): domain Bacteria; kingdom Pseudomonadati; phylum Pseudomonadota; class Alphaproteobacteria; order Sphingomonadales; family Sphingomonadaceae; genus Sphingomonas; species Sphingomonas sp. AAP5. The sequence goes on from NZ_CP037913.1 coordinate 1,948,800, forward strand.
CAGAACGCAGCGGCAACGGGCGGGCTGCGGGGCGGCAACACGCAGAGCAGCCTATACAATAACCGCTCGAACCTTCTCGCCAGCGTGATCCAGCAGCAGCTAGGCAACCTCGGGGGGCTGGTGAATGTCGGGCAGGCTGGCGCATCCGGCACGAACGCCGCCGCCACCAACACGGGCAGCGCGATTTCTTCGATCCTCACGCAAGGGGGCAACACGGCTTCGTCGGGCATTCTCGGCGGGGCTAACGCCTTCCAGAACACGCTAAACAGCCTCAGCCAGATCGCCGGCAAGTATTTCAACCCGCAGCCTACTTTACAGTTGCCGCCGCAAATTTCTGCGAACGGCTTTGGCAACACCGCAGCGACGGGGATCTGGTAATCATGGCAACCGATCCCACACAGCTAATGAATATGCTCGCATCTAACTCGGGCCTTGCTGGTCAGTTCTTCCAGCAGGGGCAGAACGACGCACGCAAGCAGCAGGTTGACGACCAGAATATCGCGCTCAACGCGGCCAAGCTTAACCAGATGAAACAGCAAGCCGTTGCCGACGCGAGCTTTCAAAATGATTGGGGGACGTATCTCAAGAACCCGACGACGGACGGCCTAGCCCAGATCGCGGTCAAGTATCCGTCGCATACTGACGCGGTAAAGGAATTCTGGGCGATCAAAGACCCGGAAGTCAGGCAAAGCCACATCGCTGCTGTCGCCCCGATCGTCAGTGCGCTGCACAACAATCGGCCGGATCTCGCGATTATCTCGCTGCAGGGGCTGCGGGATGCCAGTGCCAAGGCGGGTCAGCCGACCGACGATTACGACCAGGAAATCGCCGCTCTCAAATCGGGCGACAAGGATGCAATCAACGCCGTCAAGGGTACGATGATGATGCACCTTGCCGCGGTCGATACCGACGGCAAGTTTGCGGAGAGTCTGGCTAAAGCTCAAAAGGCGATGGCTGGCCCGGATGGCTACACGCTCGGCGCTGGTGACACTCGCTTCGACGGCAATAACGCCGTTGTCGCGCGCGGCATTGAAAAGCCGACCTACGAGAAGGTAGCCAACGGGGACGGCTCCGAATCCATCGTACAGGTAGGCGGCGGCGGCGGCAGCTCGGCTGTTTCGCAGGGCACCGGCCCCGGAACGCCTGCTAATCCTTCGCCGCGTTGGTCGAGCGCGCAGCTTGCTCAGACGGTCCCGTTCGGCGGCACTGTCACTTCGGGCGTTCGCTCTGCCCAGCACAACGCCGCGGTGGGTGGCGTTCCCAATTCGCAGCACGTCGCTGGCACCGCGATCGACGTTGTCTTCCCCAAGGGGGTCACGACGCAGCAGGTAAAGGACTATTACGCGAAGCAGGGCGCTAGCGTCCAAGTGATCCACGAAAACGCGGGCGATCCGCATTCGACCGGGGACCATTTCCATATTCAGGGTGCGAGCCCAAACGCTGCGCCGGTGACGTCTCAGGCCCACTTCAACGATAGCGGGACCAAGGTTCTATACACGTCCAAGGGCCGTCCAGGCGGTGCCAGTGGGCCGGCTCCCTCGGGCTATCGCTACAAGGGAGACGGCACGCTTGAGCCTATCCCTGGCGGGCCGTCCGACGCGACGCAGCTAACGCCGGAATCTGCCAACATGATGGCGCAACAGTATCTTGCTGGGGACAAGACCGTTCTGCAGGGGCTCGGCCGTGGCAAGCAGGGCGGCGCTGCGATTGCTCAGGTCCGCGCCGCGATTACCAAGCAGGCGCTGGCGCAAGGCATGACAGGCCGCGACATTGCCGCACAGATGGCGGACTTTTCCGGCGTCGTGGCGAGCGAGCGGGCGACAGGCACACGAACGGCACAGGTTGAGCTTGCCGCCACCGAGGCGCAACGCTTGGCCCCTCTGGCGCTGGCGGCTTCTGACGCGCTCCCGCGTGCGGGCTGGACGCCGGTTGCCGGGGCGGTTCAGTCGGTCCAGAGCGGGACGAACGATGTGCGGTTACGCCGGTTCGTCACGGCCAACAATGCGCTGGTCAACACCTACGCGCGGGCAGTCAGCCCAACCGGCGTGCCGACAGTGGACGCGCAGAATCATGCGCGCGAGATCCTTAACACGGCGCAAGATCAAGCCTCCTACCATGTTGTCGTCCAGCAGATGATGAAGGAAATCGCCGCCGCCAGAGCTGCACCCCGCGATGTCCGGAACGATCTGCGCAACAATGTCGGCGGGAATTACAAACCCGGTGGTGGGGCCCCGTTCCAGATTAAAATCCTTGGAGTGCGCCCCAAGTGATCGCACCCGTGCAACATTTAGGGCCGCCCTCGCCGGATAGTGCCCCGACGCAGATTTACACGATCGACGCCGGGAACGGTAAGGTTATGGACATCGAGGCGCCCGCGGGCTTGTCTGCCGAGCAACTCGCCGCGCATCCTGATGTGCAGGCCGCTGTGCAGGCACATGATAGCGGTAAGGAAGAAGCGCCCGACCAAATCGTTGGTGGCTTCGATGATCAGCTGCCCGATCAGCCGCTATCGAAGCTGAGCCCTGCTGACGAGGCGCAATATCACGCGCTGCTACACACCGCGAGCGCGGACGAATTGCAGCAGTTCCTCCAGAAACGAGCTTTTGCTAGCGACCACGCGGCGCTGGCGGCATTCACGCACGACCGCGATGTGTCGCTGCGGGCGGGCAAGCGGGTCAATTTCGGTGTCACCTATAGATTGCCGAAGGCGATGCATAGCGATGCGGGGACTGCTTTCCTCGACGGCGCGTCGCAAGGGGCTCTCCTCGGCACAAGCGATGAAATCCATGGTTTGGTGAATGGCATCGATGCCGCGATTCATGGTAAGAGCTTCGGCGATCAATACGACCAGACCGTCGACCAGGATCGTGCGCAGTTGGGCGCCGACCAGCAGGAGCACCCGATTGCCTCAACTGTTGGCAACATTGCCGGTGGTCTTGTCCTGCCTATTATTGGCGAGGAGGCTGGGCTTACCCGCGGCATGTCGGCGGTTGCTCAGGACTCGTACCGGGCGGCCCGGCTCGAAGGCTTCACCGCCGAGGAGGCGCGAACGATTGCCGGAAAGACGATCGCGCGCCGCGTCGCGATCGAAGGTGCGGCTTACGGTGGTGCCTACGGTGCCGGCTCATCGAATGGCGGTCCCGGCGAACGACTTCTAGGCGCGATCGGCGGCGCAGCCGAAGGTGCTGCTGCTGGTGGCGTTCTTGGATTGGCGGGGCAGAAGCTCGCGCCGACGATTTACGCGTCTCGCGCCGCATCGCGCGCCCTGCCCGCCGCTGAAATCCCCGAGGCGGCGCTAGTGGCGCAGGCTGCCGCTCGCCAAGGCGTGGACATCCTGCCGCAAGACGTCGGTGGTCGAGGAGTGCAGCGCGCTACGCAGGGTGCGGCACAGTCGCCATTCGGTGCGAAGGTGGTCGGCGACGCTGCGGATCGGCTGTACAGTAGCTTCAGCGGCCGGGTCGGCGAATTGGCCGGTGACGCGCCCTCCCCTCGCGACGCCGGAAATATCGTCGGCGACCGAGCAACGGAGGCTTCTACCCGCAGCGTTGCGGCCGCCGATCACACTAGCGGCGCTGTCGAGCGCGCGCTTGCAGTGCCGTCCGATTCGACTGGCGCGGGCCAGCTCATACAGCGCGGTGTCTCGCGTTTCATGGACGATACGGCTGAGCGAGCTTCGGCGCTCTACGACCAGGTCCCGATTGCTGCCGACCAGCAGGCCCAGCTTGGCAGCACCCGCCGCCTGCTGAACGACTTCACGGCGGAATGGCGCAGCAACCCCCAGCTTGGCGCGATCTTCCGCAACGGGCGACTGTCGAACTTCCTCGACGCGCTCACGCCCAACGTGACGCGCACCGAGACTGGCCTGCTCGACGCGTCCGGCAACCCGATGACCCGCGACGTCACCGAGGGCGGCGCGCTCTCGTGGCAGGACCTGAGCGAGTTCCGTACCCGCGTCGGGGACATGCTCGCAGATCCGAATCTCACCGAGAAGATCGCGCCGCGCCAGCTTCGAGCGCTGTATGGCTCGCTGACGAGCGACATGGAGGCCACCGCCCGCAACGCCAGCCCTGAGGCGCTCGCACGCTGGCGCCGCGCCAACGATTACTACGACGGCCGCATGAAGCGCATCAACGACACGTTTTCGATGGTGCTGGGCAAGAAGGGAGACGCGACGCCAAACGAGGCGTTCGGGGCGGTGCAGGCCATGCTCAAGCCGGGCTCGACCGGGAATGCAGCCGCCTTCTCGCGAATCATGCGATCCATGCCGGCCGAGGATGCGAACACCGTCCGCGCGTCGATCGTCCGTGACGCTCGAGGGGGACGCGAGTTCGATCCCCAGGCCTTCACCAAGATCTGGGGACAACTATCTGAGCGCGGCAAATCGGCGCTGCTCCCGCAGCCTGGCATGCGGGTGATGATGGATGACGCTGCAGGACAAGCCGCGCTCGCTAATCGCAGCCCGTTTGCCGGTCTCAGCGGCGAGCAGGTCTTTGCAAAGCTCGATGCGATGGCCGGCAACCTAGGCGATTCCGCGCGCTTCCAGGCGACGATGGCGCGTCTATCGCCGGAAGAAGCCAATGCGGTGCGTTCGACGTTTATCCATCAGGGTGGTCGCGCCTCGCCTGGTGCGCAGAATGCCGAAGGTGACGCCTTCAGCATCTCGCGGTGGCTGACCCGTTGGAACACCATGACGCCCGATGCCAAGGCAGTACTCTTCGGCCGGGGCGAGCTTCGTGCGTCCATGAACGATCTAGCGCTGTTGGCAGAGCGCGTGAAGGCATCGGAAAAGCTGGCTGGCCACAGCAACACGGGCGGCATCAACGAGTTCAGCAAGACAAGCATGTCGCTGTGGAGCGCTGCAGGTGTGGCGGTACTTGGGCATCCGATCGTTGCCGTTGGGCTTGCCATGCCGGCCGCATACCAGCGTATCAGCGCCGAAATGCTCACCTCACCGCGGCTGCTGCGTTGGCTCACCCGCATCCCAAAAGATGCCGATCGCGCCGGCCAGATCTCCTATCTATCGAAGCTGTCGACAATCGCAGCGCGGGAACCAGCAATCGCCCACAACGTGCTCGACCTGCGCGAATTCCTTCGCACCGCTATCTCGCGGTCACCCGAGAAGGCCGCCGCTCACAATGTAGGCGATGGTGGGCAGGAACCACCAGACCAGAGGGGCCGCGGCAATGGTCAGTAACTTCCGCACCATCAGAGGATACCAGAAATGACCGACCAAGCACAGAACCAGCCAGAGGGTTATATCGAGGACTTGAACGGCCAGAGCGTCGCGCCGTATGCGCCATTGCCAGGCGCGCGCAGCATCTTGGCGGGCATCGGCACTGGCGGCCTCCCATGGTTCGAGACGCGAGAGAAGCGCCTGACGCTGGGATTCCGCCCGATTACCTTAGGCTGGCTCGCACAGGCCCTAGCAACCGCCAGCGGCAAGACGCTCGCGCAGGCTAATCAAGCGCTGATCAGCGCCATTCCAGATGGGCGCGAGGACGTGTTGGACGGTAGCAGCGACGTCATCTTCGTCGTCGATCAGGCCGCCATCGTCCTTGGCTGCGACCCCGAGGACGTCGAGCTTAGCCCACGGCAGATGCAATCCTGACCGGCATGACGGATCCGAAATCTAACGGCCGGAAAACGGACGGCACCTTCGCTCCCGGTAACGCGCTTGGGGGGAGGACCAAGGGATCGCGCCACAAGATCACGCTGGCGATCGAGGAGATGCTGGAGGGCGAGCACGAGAAGCTGACCCGCAAGGCGATAGACATGGCGTTGGAAGGCGACGGCCCTGCACTGCGTCTATGCCTCGATCGGCTGGCGCCGCCGCGCAAGGATTCGCCCATTTCAATGGAACTGCCGACCGTGAAATCCGCCGAGGACACGGTTGCTGCCTCGTCCGCAGTCCTGGCCGCAATGAGCGCGGGCGAGATCACCCCAGATGAAGCCGGCCGCGTCATGGCCCTGCTCACCGCGCACCGCTCAATTATCGAAGTCGGCGATCTCGAACGCCGCCTAGCCGCACTGGAGACGAAGCAATGACTATGCATAATCTCAAGGACCGCATGGGACGGCTGGAGGTGAAGCTGCTGCCCGATCCCATGGCGAAACGACAAATGCAGGAGGACGCTGCGCTCTTCCGAAAGAAGGTGACCGCACTCGCGGACCAGATGGACCAGGAAGACGCCGCGCTCGCTCTTGATGCTCAGCTCGGGATGTCGCCCGCCGCGCACTTTGCTTGGGCGATGCGATTCGCTCCCGAAGAGGCGAACGTCGCGCAGATAATGGCTTCGCACGGCCGGCCATACGAGCCGCGGGCATGAGCAAGGACATGATGCGTCGGCTGGCTGCGATCGAGGCGGGGAAGGTCGAACTGCCGCCGGAGGTTCGGCTGTGGCTCGGCGAAACGATCACCGACGAAGAACGTGCGTCAATTGTGCCGCAACCGCCCCGGTCGAACGAAGAGGATGCGGCGGCCATCCGCGCGCTGCCGGCAGATATGCGCGCGTGGTTCGAAAGCCGCGTCGTCACCAACACCATTTAGCTTAGGAGTTCAGCATGTCCGTTCGAGGTATCAAGCAGCGAGTCGAAGGCCTTGAAGATGCGGCTGGCGTTCATGTCCCTAAGGTGCGAACGGTGTTCGTGCCCCCGCATGAAGATCGCGACACCGTCGTTGCCGCTGCGAATCTGAAGCCCGACGAAATGCCGATCGTGGTTCGGTTCGTTGCTGCTGGGGTCGCACGATGAACCTACCCGAGCCCCTGCATTACGCGATCGCGCAGCATCTGCTTGGCGACGTCGCGTCCAATCTCGCCAAGTGGCAGGATCGACTGGACATACGCCGCGCTGATGCTGTTGCTGTCTTCGCTAAGGATTTCGGGGGGATGATCCCGCCCGCTGGCGTATCGTTGGACGATTATGTTGAAGCGCAGATCGACATTGTAGTCGATCGTTGGTGCCAGCAGCGCGACGCGTTCACTCGCGAGATCGTGGCGATGCTCAATCCCGAGACCGTAGCCGCATCCGAGCATCTTGGCGTTGCGGCCGAGCTGGGTCGCCTGATCGGGCTGTATCTCGACAATGCGGTGACAGATCTGGATCGGGAACTCCGGACTTTGGTGGAGCGGGCGCGGAACTAGCACGCCTCAGTCGCCGAAGCGATCTCTGGCTCGCCATGCCTGGAGGAAACGGGAAATCGCATCCGCGTCGTCGCTAGATCCTGTAGGGTCAGCATCCAGTTCCTCAACGCGTGCCCGAAGTCGCGCACTGTCCATCAGCGTCGAGATAGAGTCCACGTTGGCCCGGTCGCTGCGCTTCGCAACGAGGTCGCCAAGGCCGCCGAAGCCCCCCATGCCCTGTCCCCAAGAGTGACTGGTGAAGGCCCGAGCAATGCAGGCAACTGCGTGATCATCTTCTAGCTGCTCGGCCGTCCACGCTTGAACGGCCGCGCCGTCGTCGCCTCCGAAATCTTTCCACGTATAGAGCAATCGCGGCAACGACCCGTGCTCTATCAGCTCGCTCCCCACCGAAGCACGGATGATCGTCGCAAGGGTTGTGGCTACCAGCTTCTCGGTGTCGGCTTTGGTGAGAAGCCATGATTCCGGCCCGTGGGCTTCTGCTCCTTCGCGCGGATGATGATCTCCCCAGGCGGACCACATAAGGTCCGCCATCCAGCCCAGTTGGGCAGATTTGGCGGCGACACTGAGTATGGCAGATCTTTCCGCGAGCTCGGACCGTTCGAACAAAAGCGCGCGCACGAGCCAATGGACCCGGAGGCTGTTGTTGCCGATCGCAAACCCCCGCGCTTCGTCGCCCTCGATATCTAAATCGTCAACGACTGAAAACACACCCGACAGCAGCGGCTCGACCTTGTCGAGTGGCACCTCGGCGGCATGCAAGGTCCAGGCGTCAAGGAGATCCCTTGCTTCAGTATGGCCGTCCCGCCGTACATTAGATGCTGCTGCGACTAGTCGCTGCGCCGACCATGCCGGCTCCCCTGCGTGTGCTATAAATTCGTTGATCTCCCGCCTGGAGATGGTGCCGGCAGGCAACGACAATCTAAAATAGGTTTGAAAGTGCTGGGGCGCGCAGGCGCGTCGCATCCTCGCCCATGCACCATCTCTCTGGTGCCAGACGTTTGCCCAAACGCTCTCCAGCTTGGGGAATAACCGCATTAAACCGTGACGGAATCGGTCAGGATCCTCGACCGATGACAGCAATCGCGCATCCAGTTGTGCACCGTCCATGGCGGCGCGCCCCATTCCTAGCGCCGCGGCGCCTTCCACGAGATCTTGGTTCGCTCGTACCGCCTGATAAATGCCGGGGCGGAACAGCCGATAAGCCTCCAGCGCCATGAAGTCCCCGAAATCGACATCACCCTCGACCGCCGGCCACGTGATCGAGAAGGCGTTAATGAAACGATTGGCGTCTCGCGGCGTGCTGATTTCCGGCGCAACGATCTCGTGAAAAAGATTCATTACGTGCACAATCATCCGATCCTCGGGCGCCCCCGCAATCTCGAACAGGTTGGTGATCAGCAACAGATGAAGGTCTGACGCAACGGGCGGCGGGAGTTCGAACGAAGCCTGGACGATCTTCTCGAGATAATGCGGCCCTTCAGACGGGAAACGCTCGGCGACCATGCGCTCTGCAAGCAGGCGATCGAATGCAAGGATATAGATAACGTTCGGCAAGCGCCCAACGGATTTGACCAGGCGGAACATCGCGAGCGCCTCGTCAGGCGCAAGGCGGTCAATGTCGTCGATCATGACGACGAACCGCTTCCCCTGCGCAGCCAGCGCTGTCGCGAGCTCGGCGTGGAGCTTCTCGACGCTCTCGCCGTCTTTAATCATGTCGCCAAGCCAAGTCATGACACCCGACGCAATCGTTCCCACGCCGCTAGCTCCAGCGGCATCAGCTACGGGTGCCACGACGCTCCCCGCTTTCAGAAGGCGCGCGCCCAGCTTGGGGAGGAGCTTTCGCGCCTTCTCGCCTAAACTGGGCTCGGTCGCTGTGTAAAGCTCGCGGAAGAACGCGAGAACCAGCGCTTCCTCGCCACGAAACCACCAAGGATTGAAATCGACGGTTTGCAGGTCGTCGACGCCCGCCTGATCCTTCAAGTGGTGCTTAAGCAGATTGATCGCGCTGCTCTTGCCAGACCCCCACGGACCATTAAGCGCAATCACCACACCCTTCGGCGACTTCATCTTCCGAACGCTTCTAGCGAGTGACGAAACGAAATCGTCAACGCCGAACAGATCTTGGCTTGGAGTGTCGATCGGCAGATCGGCGTAATCAAGTTCACGCCGAGGTGATTCGGTCATTATCGGGCTTTCTGCAGGGTCGCCGCAAACTGGTGCATCTCGCCGCCGGCATCCACAATGATCGTCAACGCCACCGGCGCGTTGCCGCTCTTCACCACCTTCGGTGGGTTGAAGATCGTAGGGCCGCCGAACGTGGCGCCGGGATCGACGGTCGTCGTCTGGATGAACTGGTCGATGTTCGCTTGGTTTGTGGCTTGCGCCTGGGCGAGCGCTTCCGTGTCGGCCTGCGTCTCTTGGTTTGCCGCTGCTTGCGCCATCTGCGCGCGGGCTGGGTCGTAGGTCGTCACCACGCCGCTGCCATTGCTGGTCGCGCTGAACGGTGTCGTCCCGATCGTGCCGGTAGTGTTGCCCGAATAGTTGCCATAGCTGGTCACGGTCCCCGCCTGCGAGGCCTGCATCGATCTTCCCGCCGCGGCCATCGCAGTGCCGAACCGCTGCCAGCCTTCGCGGCGGCGCTCCTCCCGCATCAGCTCGTCGTTAGTCAGCATCGCGACAATGGTCCCGTCCGCGAGCTTCAGGGTGACGTTAGCCGGGCCGAAGTTGAACGGCTTGTCGCTGCGGTTCGTCACGTAGAGCCGGACGCCGCTGCGCTTATCGGTCGCCCCCTTTGGCGGCATCATGCGAATCGTGGTGCGCTCACCGACGTCGTCGACGACCTGGCGGCCGTTATCCATGCGCTCGACCTGATTCGGCGCCGGCTGGATAGTCAGCACATAGTTGGTCGCCAACGCAGGCGACGCCGACAGCAGCATAAGCGCTGGCAGACCTGATGCAATTTTCATAATGCCCCCCGGCGGTTGCGTTCGGGGAAGCTAATGCCGTTGCGGCCGCGCCACAATTCGAAATCGGCGTTCGCCTTGGACAGCATCCCCGGCTTCGGAAGCTGCCGCTCCGAACGAAATCTAAACCCGTGCTTACTGGGTGATTGCTAGGCGCAAAAAAGCCGGATCATTTCTGACCCGGCTTTAGCCCGCAAACCCGCGGAAATAGGTTGGTGCACCCAGAGCGATTCGAACGCCCGACCCTCAGATTCGTAGTCTGATGCTCTATCCAGCTGAGCTATGGGTGCAGTGGAGTGGCGCTGTTAGCGGCGTCTTTCGGGGGACGCAAGGGCGTTGCGTCACCTTTCTTGCCAGCATAGAGAATTTATCGATGAACCAGCCGCTTTTGCCCGCCCGCCCCGCCGCTTTTGCGCTGGCCATGACCCTCATTCTCGGAGGATGCGCCGCGCAGACGTCGACGCGCTATCCCTCGCTGCTCCCGCGCGCGATCGAATCGCGCAGCGATGCCGAACCCGAAACGCCGATCGCGCTCGCCGAACCCGAGCCTTCGACCGATTCGGCGCTGGCCGAGCTGCGCAAGACGCTCGACCGCACGAGCGCCGACTTCGCGCCCGCTGCGATGCGCGCCGAGCGGCTTGCCGATGCCGCCCGCGGCGACGCGCCTGGTGGCGAACGCTGGATCGCGGCGCAGACCGCGCTCGCCGAACTCGACGGTTATCGCGCGACGACGTCGGCCACGCTCTCCGCGGTGGATACGATGGCGTCGGACCGCATCACCGGCGGCAAACCCGAATATCCCGCGATCGCGACGCTCCAGACTGCGGCACAGGCCGCGCTCGAGGCGCAGAGCACACGCATCACCGCAATCTCGGCAAAGCTGCGTAGCGCCTAGCGGACGCCTTTGAGCAGCGGCAGGATCGTCGAATAATCGTCGGTCCACGGCGTGAAGCCCGCGCGGACCGGGACCGCCCCCCATGCCGCGTTGCCGCGCTGCAACGCCGCGATGATCTTGGAGTCGTGCGACAAGGCCACCCATTGCGACTTGGTCGCGCCTGCCGCGTTGGCCTGCGGCGGACGATAGAAGAGCTGGACGGCGTGCCACCCCCCAACCTCGGCAGCGCCCGCAACGACGGGTTCGAGATCGAGGAAGCGGTTCGAGATGTGCACCAGCAACAGCCCGCGCGGCGTGAGCACGCGCGCATAGCTCGCGAACGCCTCGCGCGTCATCAGGTGCATCGGCACCGAATCGGACGAGAAGGCATCGAGCGCGAGGAAATCGAGCGATCCGCTCGCCGCGTGCGCAAGGTTGAGCCGCGCATCGCCGAGCACCACCGGGGCATCGGGCAGACAGCGCGACAGGAAGCTGAAGCGCGTCCGCGCGATTCGGACGATCGCCGGATCGATCTCGTAGAACCGCCAGTCCTGTCCGGGCTTGGCATAGCAAGCCACCGTCCCTGCCCCCAACCCGACGATGCCGACGCGTGCCGCCGGCCCGTACAGCGCCGGGACCGCCTGCAGCGCCTGCCCGATTCCGGCACCAGGGACGTAATAGGTCGTCGCGGTCCGCTCGCGTGCGGGCGTGCCGAGCAGTTGCAGGCCGTGCACCGTCGTGCCATGCGCGAGTTCGCGTTCGCGCGGGTTTCCGCGGACGGTGTAGATGCCGAAATAGCTGCGCGTGCGGGCATCGGGCTCGAGCGAGATCATCACCGCGTGATAGCCACCGAATGCGATCAGCGATCCGAACATGGCAATCGCGAAAGCACGACGCGATCCGATCGTCAGCAAGCCGAGCGCCACCATCACCATCAGCGTGATGTGCTGTGTCGGTCCGGGGCGACCGATCGGGCCGGGATAGGTGAGCACGAGCGCGACGAGCGCGACGACCGCGATCGCCACGACATAGAGCAGGATTCGCTGCCGCTGCGCATTGCCGTCCCACAACTGCGCGACCACACCGAGCAAGGCGCGTTGCGGCGTCAGCACCGCCGCGGCGAGGATGAGGATCGGATATTCGTAGGTCCAGTCGAACAGCAGCGGCGCGAGCAGCGCCGAGAACACCCCGCCGAGCGCCCCGCCGACCGACATCGCGAGGTAGAACCCGGTCAGCCGGTCGGGCTCGGGCCGCAGCCGGTACAGCGCGGTATGGAGCGCGACCGAGACGAGGAACAGCACCGCCAGCGCCATGATCGCGCCGAGCATCGGCATCCCGGCCATCCCACCGACGAGCAAGCCGCCGAACAGCAGCATCGCGATCGGCGCGATTCGCGTCTGGATATCGGCAGTGGTGCGGTCGCTCGCAAACGCGATCGTGAAGCTCAGCAGATACAGCCCGAGCGGGAGCACCCACAGCAGCGGCATCGCGACGATATCGGTGGTGATGAGCGTCGAGGTCGCGAGCATCAGCCCCGACGGCACGAACGCCAGGAGGATCCAGTGCGCCACGCGTCGCCGACCCGGCGCGGGAGACGTGGCGCGCGGTGCAGCATCTGCCACCGGCCCGCCGCGCGGCAGCGTCGCCGCGCACAGCGCCACCAGCAGACCGACCAGGATATAGCCGCTGCTCCACACCACGCGCTGCCCGTACAGAGCGAGCCCGGGCTCGACGAACAGCGGATAGGCCAGCAGCCCGGCAAAGCTGCCGAAGTTCGACGCGGCGTATAGCGCATACGGATTGTCGCCGTGCCGCGTCAGGCTGAACCAGCGCTGGAGCAGCGGTGCCTGCGCCGAGATCGCGAAGAACAATGGCCCGATCGACAGACCGAGCAGCCACGGCACCCAGATCGCGGGCTGCGCGGTCGGGCTCGGCTGGAGCGTGGTCAGCCCGATCGGCAGCCACAACCCCGCGACGAGCAGGACGCCGAGATGCGTCATCGCCTGCGCGCGTGGGTTCATCCGACCGAGCCAGTGCGCATAGCCGTACCCGGCGAGCAGCAGCGCCTGATAGACGAGCATCGCCGAGTTCCACACCGCCGGCGCGCCGCCAAGCCGCGGCAGCGCCATCCGCGCGACCATCGGCTGGACGAGGAAGAGCAGGAACGAGCTCGCCAGGATCGTCAGCACGAACAGCGGCCGGGCAAGGCGCACGGGAGCTCGGAGGGTCGTCATGCGGTCGGCCGATCGATTCGATAGAGGATGTGGCGCCGGAGCGGATCGCCCACGGCAAGATCAGGACGGTCGAAGTCGCCACCCACGACGCGTGTCATGCCGAGCCGCTCCATCAGCCCCCAGCTGCGCGTATTGGCGGGGACGGTGATCGCGGTGACACGTGGAATGGCGAGGTTCGCCCAGCCCCAGACGAGGCTCGCCTCGGCCGCCTCGCGCGCATAGCCCTGCCCCCACGCATCGCGCGCGAGCCGCCACGCAATCTCGGTTTCGCCCTCGAGGAAGCTGTCGCCCGGCTTGATCCCGCAGAATCCGAGGAACGCACCGTCGGCACGACGTTCGACCGCCCAGAAGCAGAAGCCGTGCGCATCCTGGCACGCGACCATCCGGTCATGCCCCTCGCGCGCGGCGTCGATGCTCAGCGGCGGGCCGAGATAGCGCATCACCTCGGGGTCCTGCCCCATCGCGTGCAACGGCGCGATATCGCGCTCGCGCCAGCAGCGCAGGATCAAGCGCTGCGTCTCGATCATGCGCGTGGACGGTCGATCACGTAGACCACGCTGTCGCGCAGCCGGTGCCCTTCGGCAAAGGCGGGATGCTCGAAATCGAGCGCTGGCTCGGCGTGCATGCCGATCCGCTCCATCAGCCGCTGGCTCGCGACATTCACGCGGGCGGTAATCGCGCCGACTTGGGCGTCGCGGCAGTTCGGCCACGCCCAGGCGAGTACCCCCGCCGCTGCCTCGCGTGCATAGCCCTGCCCCCAGTGCTCGGGCCCGAACATCCAGCCAATCTCGAGCGCGCCCGCCAGCGGCGTCTCGGGGTTACCGCGTTTCAGCCCGCAAAAGCCGAGCGGCACACCGTCCAGCCTGCGCTCGACCATCCAGAAGCCGAGGCCTTCGCCGCGATACCCATGGTGCCGCGCGATCGCGGCATCCGCCGCCGCTGCGTCCATCGCCGGCGCGAGATCGGCCATCACCTGCGGATCGCCGAACCAGCCATGCAGCGTCGCGCGGTCGCCCGGTCCGGGGACGCGCAACCGCAACCGCTCGGTCTCGACGACCGCGTCGCTCACGCGCCCAGCAAGCGCGCCGCGTGCGCCGCGTGATAGGTCAGCACGCCCGAGCAACCCGCGCGCTTGAACGCCATCAGCGTCTCGAGCACCATCGGGTCGCGCTCGGCCGCGCCGGCCGCGACCGCGGCCTCGATCATCGCATATTCGCCGCTCACCTGGTACGCGAACACCGGCACTTCGAACGCCGATTTCACCCGCGCGACGATGTCGAGATAGGGCAGCCCAGGCTTGACCATCACACTGTCGGCGCCCTCGGCGAGATCGAGCGCGACTTCGCGCAGCGCTTCCTCGGCATTGGCCGAGTCCATCTGATAGGTCTTCTTGTCGCCCTTCAGCAGCCCGCGCGAGCCCACCGCGTCGCGGAACGGGCCGTAGAACGCGCTCGCATACTTGGCCGCATAGGACATGATCTGGACGTTGTGGTGCGCATCAGCCTCGAGCGCCTCACGGATCGCGCCGATGCGGCCGTCCATCATGTCCGAAGGGGCAATGATGTCGGACCCCGCCGCCGCCTGGTTGAGCGCCTGCGCGACCAGCGCTTCCGAGGTCGCGTCGTTGAGCACATAGCCTGCCGCGTCGAGCAAGCCATCGTGCCCATGGCTGGTATAGGGATCGAGCGCGACATCGGTCAGCACGCCCACTTCGGGGACCGCGTCCTTGAGCGCCTTCACCGCGCGGCACATCAGATTGTCGGGATTGATCGCTTCCTCGCCCGTCGCGCTGCGCAGATGCCCCGGCGTATTCGGGAACAGCGCGACGCACGGAATGCCGAGATCGCGCGCTTCACGCCCGCGCGCGACAATCCCGTCGACCGACCAGCGCGACACGCCGGGCAGCGATGCGATCGGCTCCTCGACGCCGGTGCCTTCGGCGATGAACAGCGGCCAGATCAGATCGGCGGGGGTCAGCACCGTCTCGGCATAGAGCCGCCGGCTCCAGGCCGAGGCGCGAGTACGACGAAGACGAAGCGCTGGATATTGGGCGGTCATGTTGCGCGTTCTGGAACCTCGCGCGGGCGGGCGCAAGCGGTCTTGCGCGTCAGCTCGACGGGTGCAGCCGCCCCGCGGGTTCGGCCGAGCTCGGCACCTGTTCCTGCGCGCGCTCCGCCGGCACGACGAGCCGCTGGTTGCGCCAGCCGCCATAGCGATAATAGCACAGCGCCATCACGAAATTGGCGCACGAGCCGAGCGGGAAGCTCCACCACAGCGCATCCGCCCCCATGGTCGGCTGGAACAACAGCGCAAAGCCGATCCGCACCGGATACATCGCGACGAACAGCATGATCAGCGGCGCCCACACCGCGCCGTTGGCGCGCACCGTCGAGAACAGTACCATCGTCATGCCGAAGATGATGAAGTTCCAGCTCGCCAGCACCTGGATATGCCGCGCGATCGCAATCGCCGGGCTCTCGCCACCGAGGAACAGCCCCATCACCGGCCGGTCGAACGCGATGATCGCGAGCACCATGGTCGAGGTCAGCACCGCGCTGAAGATCAGCCCGGCGCGGGTGATCCGGTCGACCCGGTCCCAGAAGCCAGCGCCGATATTCTGCGCCGCCATGCTGCTCACCGCTGCGCCGACCGCCAGCGCGGGCATCTGGATATAGCCCCAGAGCTGGAGCGACACGGCATAGGCCGCAGTCGTCTCGATCCCGTAGCGATTGACGAGCCCGGTCATCGTCAGCGCGGCAACCGACATGACGAGCATCTGCGCGCCCATCGGCAGGCCCTTCGACAGGATCGTTCGAGTCAGCGCGAGGCTCGGGATGAGGTAGGACAGCTCGTGCCCCCGCAGCCGGATCGGCAAGTCGCGCGCATAGACGTAGGCAAGCAGCCCGAACGCCGCGACGTGCGACGCGATCAGCGTCGCGGTCGCCGAGCCGGCAATCCCCATCGCCGGCATTCCGAACCAGCCGCGGATGAACACCGGGTTCAACCCGCTATCGAGCAGCACGCTGAGCAGCGTGAACCACAGCGGCGTGATCGAATCGCCGATCCCGCGCAGCGCCATGCTGAGCAAAACGAGCAGCATCGACGCCGGCAGCCCGAGAAAGATCACGCGCAGATAGGCGAGCGCGAGCGTCATCGCGCTCGGCGGCGTTGCGAGCACGCGCAGGATGTCGGGGGTGAAGATCCAGCCGAGCGCCGCGACCACCACCGCGCCTGCCATCACCAGCCCGATCGACGCGCCGAACGCGCGGCGCGCCGCCTCGACATCGCGCCGCCCCATGCTCTGGCCGATCAGGATGGTCGAGGCCATGCCGAAGCCGAACACGAGCGCGAACATGAGGAACATGATCGTATTGGCATTGGCAGTCGCCGCAACCGCGCCCTCGCCGAGGAAGCGCCCGACCCAGATCGTGTTGATCGAGCCGTTGAGCGACTGAAGGATGTTCGAGCCGAGCGTCGGGAGCGCGAAGGCGAGCAGCGTCATCGCGATCGGCCCGGTCGTCAGGTCGCGCTGACCGCGGCGCGTCGGGGAGTTTGCCATCATCGTCTCTACTCCCCTTCGTCACCCCGGCTCCGTGCCGGGGTCCACCGTCCCGCGAGCGCAATGCTGCCCGCACGTGCGCGAAGGTGGACCCCGGCACAAGGCCGGGGTGACTACTCGTCGATTTCAGCCCAGCCGCTCGAGCGCCGCCGTCAACCGTTCGGCCTCGGCGGACTTCTCGGCGTGATCGGCGCGCGCCTTCTCAACCGCCTCGGGCTTCGCGCGTTCCACGAAGCTCGCATTGCCGAGCCGTCCGGCGAGCGCGTCGCGCTCCTTGGCGGCGGCGGCAATGCCCTTGGTCAGCCGCTCGCGCTCGACGGCGAGGTCGATGATCCCCTCGAGCGGCAGCACGAAGGTCGCGCCATCGACCACCACCTGCAGCGCGCCACCACCGGGCGCATCCTGCACCACGCTCGCCCGCGCGAGGCGGGCGATCACCGTCGCCTGCCGCTCGAGCCGCGCGAGCGTTTCCGAATCGGCATCACGGACATGCATCTGCATCCGCGTGCCCGGCGCAATGTTGACCTCAGTCCGCGCGGCGCGGATTTCGGACACCAATCGGATCAGCCAGTCGATCTCCTTGCTCGCCGCCGGATCGAGCGAGCGCGCATCCGCCATCGGCCATTTCGCGACGATCAGATCGTATTCGCGCGGGCCCATCGCGTGCCACAGTTCCTCGGTGATGAACGGCATGAACGGGTGGAGCAGCACGAGGATCTGGTCGATCACCCAGCCCGCGACCAGCTTGCTCTCGGGATCGATGCTGCCCTTTTCGTCACCATCGAACACCGGCTTGATCAGCTCGAGATACCAGTCGCAGAAGCGGCTCCACACGAACTGATAGACCGCGTTCGCCGCGCCATCGAAGCGCAGATCGGCCAGCGCGAGGTCGACCGCCTGGACGCAACCGATCGTCTCGGCGATGATCCACTTGTTGACCGCGAGCCCGGCCGCGGGCGCTTCCATGTGCGTACTCGCGACGATGCCGTTCGACTGCGCGAAGCGGCATGCGTTCCACAGCTTGGTGGCGAAGTTGCGATAGCCCTCGACGCGCTTCTCATCCATCTTGATGTCGCGGCCCTGGCTCTCCATCGCCGCCATGAAGAAGCGCAAAGCGTCGGCGCCGTACTGGTCGATCAGCCCGAGCGGGTTGACGACATTGCCCTTCGACTTGGACATCTTCGCGCCGTCGGCGGCGCGAACTAGGCCGTGGAGGTAGAGCTTCTTGAACGGCACATCGCCCATGAAGTGGATGCCCTGCATCATCATGCGGGCGTCCCAGAAGAACAGGATGTCGAAGCCCGAGATGAGCACGTCGTTCGGGTAGCGGCCGTGCAGCGTCGGCGAGGTTTCCTCGGGCCACCCCATCGTCGCGAACGGCCACAGCGCGGAAGAGAACCACGTGTCGAGCACGTCGCTATCCTGGCGCAGCGCAACGCCCGCGCCGGCCTGCGCCTGCGCTTCGGCCTCGGTCAGCGCGACGTAGATCGACCCGTCCTCGGCGAACCACGCCGGGATCCGATGCCCCCACCAAAGCTGCCGCGACACACACCACGGCTGGATGTTCTCCATCCAGTTGAAGAAGGTCTTCTCCCACGTCTTGGGCACGATTTGGATCGCGCCCGAGCGCACCGCCTCGATCGCCGGCTTGGCGAGCGTCGCCGCATCGACATACCATTGGTCGGTGAGCATCGGCTCGATCACGACACCGCTGCGATCACCGAAGGGCTGCATAATAGTTTTGTTCTCGACCATCAGCATCAGGCCATCGGCGTCGATATCCGCCACCACCTGCTTGCGCGCCGCATAGCGGTCGAGCCCGCGATAGGTGTCGGGGACCAAATTCAATGCGTCGATCTCGGCTGCGCTGGCGGTCGCACCGCTGGCCACTTCGCGCGCACGCGCTGCGGCCTCCTCGTAGGGCGCGCCGTCGGTGCGCATCGCCGCCATCTCGTCCATCAGCCGGTACATTGGGATGCCATTGCGTTGGGCAACGCCATAGTCATTGGCATCGTGCGCGCCTGTGATCTTGACCGCACCCGAACCGAAATCAGGGTCCGGATACTCGTCGGCGATGATCGGGATCAGGCGGCGATGCTCCTTGGGACCGACCGGGATTTCGCACAGTTTGCCGACGATGGCACGATAGCGCTCGTCCTTCGGATTCACTGCGACCGCGCCGTCGCCCAGCATCGTCTCGGGTCGCGTGGTGGCGATCGCGATATAGTCGCGCTCTTCCTCGACCACCACCTGCCCATCGGCATCGCGCTCGACATAGGTATAGGTCTCCCCGCCCGCGAGCGGGTATTTGAAGTGCCACATATGACCGGCGACTTCGCGCGTTTCGACCTCTAGGTCACTGATCGCGGTGCGAAACGCCGGATCCCAGTTCACCAGCCGTTTGTCGCGATACAACAGACCTTCCTTATGCAGGTCGACGAACACTTTCAGGACGGCCTTGGAGAAGCCCTCGTCCATCGTGAAGCGCTCGTTCGCCCAGTCCATCGAGCAGCCGAGCCGGCGGAGCTGCTGCGTGATCTCGCCGCCGCTCTCTTCCTTCCATTCCCACACCTTCGCGACAAACTCTTCGCGAGTGAAGTCGGTGCGCTTTTGTTGGGCGGAGGCCATCTGGCGCTCGACCACCATCTGCGTCGCGATGCCGGCATGGTCGGTGCCGACCACCCACAGCGCATCCTTGCCCTGCAGCCGCGCATGCCGCGCGAGAATGTCCTGCAGCGTATTGTCGAGCGCATGGCCGATGTGAAGCGAACCCGTGACGTTGGGCGGCGGGTTGACGATCGTCCACGGCTCGGCGCCGGGGCGGTCGGGGCGGAACAGCCCGTTCGTCTCCCAATGCGCGTACCAGCGCTGCTCGAGTTCAGCGGGGTCGAAGGTTTTGGAGAGCTCGGTCATAGCCTGCAGGCTTTAGCCGCGATGCCGCAAAAGAAAAGGGCGGCCCGTACGGACCGCCCTACAAGATTCCCGCGTCGTCCCCCACCCCGTTCGAGCTGAGCTTGTCGAAGCGCTGCCCTCCCGACGTCCGGCGTTCCGGGTGGAGAGGTGCCCGTCGACACGCTCAGGGCGAACGGAGGGGGAAGGTAGCGCAGCCCGGTCAGACTGCGTCGTGAGGCACTGTCTTCGGGGCTTCGATCGCCTTGGCCGGCTTGGGTGCCGCTTGCAGCTGCCCAGCCTTGCTGCAATCGCCACTGCTCTGCGAGACGACCTTGGGCTCGGCAGTGCCGTAGGCGGTCATTTGATAGCTCTGCGTGCAGCCGCCATTGCTCGAGCTGTACGCGGTGAACGAATAGCTCGCCCCTGTCGGCATCGCCCTGAGCGCCGCTTGGTCGATCTTGCCGCCCGTGGGTGCCGCCGCCTGCAGCGCGGCCGCTTGCTGCAGCATCGCCGCAGCCTGGCGATCCATGTCGGCGAAGATCTGGTCGAACCCGACGAACGGCGATTCGATCAGCGCGACCGGGATCGCGCGCTCGACCGGCACCAGCGCGATCTTCGGCGGCGTATCCCCGGCATAGCGGACCTGCGCCACGCTGCCGTCGGGAAGATTGACGTTCATCACGTGCGTCGCGCGCTCGGCGGCAATCGCGCTCCCGGCCAGCGCGCACGTGCCCAGCCCGGCGAGAAGGATCTTCGAAAACGGAGTCATCGGATGGTTTCCTCGGTTGGTTGAAGACGGCGGAAAGTCTATTCCACCAACCTGAACGCCAGATGAAACAATCCGCCGCCACGCGGCATTGTGACGGCATCATAGAACCGAGGAGCCGTCATGCGCATCGAACTCACCGTGCTTGCCTGGGGGTGTATCCTGGCGCTGGTCCACATCTTCGCCGCGGTCGTCCTCAAGACGCAGCTCTACGGCACCGCCTGGAACGCCGGAGCACGCGACGCGGCGATGCCACCGCCGCCGCCGCTCATCGCCCGGCTCGATCGCGCCCAGCGCAATTTCTTCGAGACCTTCCCACTCGTCGTCGCGGCGATCGCGCTGCTCGGCATCACCGGGATCGAAACTCGCTGGACCGCGATCGGCGCCGTCGTATGGCTCGGCGCGCGGATCGCCTATCTGCCGATCTACGCCGCCGGCACGCCCTATGTCCGCACGCTCATCTTCCTTGTGAGCGTGGTCGGACTGCTGATGATGCTATGGCCGATCCTCGTCGCGCCGCTTTTCGGGTAAAGCTCCGGGCCGGCGCGGCGGTCAGCCGCCCTTCCCGCCGGATGTGCCGGCCGGACGCGGCGCGATCGCGCCGCCAGTGTATTTCCCCATCCAGCCCAGCACTTCGCGATACCATTGGCGGCTCTCATTGGGCTTCTGCACCCAGTGGCTCCCGCCCGGATACACCACCAGCCGCGACGGAATGTCGCGCCGCTGGAGCGCGGTGAACGCCGCGATGCCCTGTGTGTACGGAATACGATAATCGCCCTCCGAGGTGATGACGAGCTGCGGCGTCTTCCACGCGGTCACATGGTTGACCGGGTTCCATTTCTCGAACGCGGCGGGGTCCTCAAAATAGGCCTTGCCGCCATGTTCCCACTCGTCGAACCACAGCTCCTCGGTCTCGTACGCCATGGCGCGCGCGTCGAACACGCCGTCATGCTGGACGATGCACTTGAAGCGATCGGGCCAATTGCCCTCGATCCAGTTCATCATATAGCCGCCGTAAGACGCCCCCAGCGCGCAGGCATTGTCGCCGTCGAGCCAGCTGAACTTGGCCGTCGCTGCGGCAAGGCCCTTCTGCAGATCCTCGAGCGGCCAGCCGCCCCAATTGCCCCGGATCGCATCGGTGAAGGCCTGGCCGTAACCGGTCGACCCGTGGAAATCGACCGCGACGAGGCCATAGCCAGCGCCCGCGAACACCGCTGGGTTCCAGCGATACGACCAGCTGTTGTTGCTCGACCCCTGCGGCCCGCCATGCACCATGTACGCGACGGGCACCTTGCCGGTGCTGCCAGCGGGCTTGACCGCATAGCCCCATACCGTGTCGTTATTCGCGCCGGTGAAGTTGAACTTGGTCACGCTCGGCATGTCGATGCCGGCAAGCTTGGCCGCGTTGACCGCGGTCAGCCGCGCGGTCGTCTTGCCCGTCAGCCTGTAGAAATCGTCGGGCGCGGTCAGCGAATTCATCGCGAACACCACGCCGCTCGCGGTCGGCAGCACGGCCGTGACGTTGCCCGCCTGCGTGAGCCGCGTGACCTTGCCGCTCACCGGCGAGACCGACCAGATCGGATTCTCCTGCGTATCCTCGGCGGTGACGAGAATCGTCTTGCTGTCGGGCGCCCAGGCGATCGATCCGATCGAGCGATCCCAATCCTGCGTCAGCGCGCGCACCTGCCCGCTCGCAAGATCGCGCAGCATCAGCACCTGGCGGTCGGCTTCATACCCCGCCCGCTTCATCGCGACCCAGGCAAGCGATTTCCCATCGGGCGACACGGTCGGGAAGGTGTCGGTCCCCGTGTTCGCCGCGGTCAGGTTGGTCGGCGCGGCCGACCCATCCGCAGGCGCCGCGAAGATGTCGAGATTGGTCGAGAGCGGCTCGATCCGCCCCGCCTCGCGCAGCGCGAAGAACACTGTCTTGCCGTCGGCGCTCCACGACACTTCCTCGCCGCCGCCGAACGGCTTGGAGGGCGCATCGCCGACGAGCGCGCCTTCGATCGGAACGCCGTTCCCCGTAGCGCCGCTCGGCGTCAGCGGCAGCACGAACAGTTGCGAGCGCGTGCCATCGGACCAGCTCGCCCAGTGCCGCACGAACATCTGGTCGTACACGCGGCCGTTGCCGGCGTTGGCATCCTTCTTGACCATTGCCGGCTCGAGGCTCGGCGCGCCGGGACGGCGATCCGCCCAGACGAGCAGCTTGTCGTCCTGCGGCGAGACCTTGAAGCCGCCCATCCCGCCCTTGAATTGCGTCAGCCGCGTCGCCGTGCCGCCCGCGATGCCGATCGACCAGACCGCGTCGTCGCCGCCTTTGTCGGATTGGAAATAGACCGTCCGCCCGTCGTGCGAGAATTGCGGTGCGGTCTCATTGACCTCGGCCTCGGCGGCAAGCCGCTCAGGCGCAGCGCCCTTACGCGCGAGATCGAGCCGCCACAGGTCGAAGCGCCCGCCATCGATCGACAAGTCAGTCTCGCGCTGCTGCCATACGAGCCAGCGCCCGTCGGGCGAAACCGCAGGCGCCGAGACGCGCGACAGCGCGACGACGTCGTCGATGGTGAGTTGGCGGGCAGCTGCAGGAACAGCGACGAAAGCGGCGCTCAAGGCGGTCGCGGCAAGAAGCATCTTCATGGCGGCACGTTACAGCAGAACGCAGCTGCCGCCGCAATCGGGTCTAAGCGGGCAGGTCTTACTTCCCCGTGATCCGATCGATCTCGCGCGCGACCATTGCCTCGACCATCGTCGGGAGATTGGCGTCGAGCCAGTCACGCAGCATCGGCCGCAGCATCTCGCGCACCACGCCCTCGAGCGTGTCCGATCCGGTCACCTCGGGCTTGACCACCAGCCGCGACAAAGCGTCGAGCGGGCTGCGCGAGGCTTCAGCGGTGCGCGCCGACAGCAGCGATTCGGGGCTCGGTTCGGGCGCGACCGACGCTGGCGCAGGCTTGGCGGCCACCGCTACCGGCTCCGCTGCAGGCGCAGGACGGGGGGCAGGCTCGCGTGCATATTCCGGCTCATGGACGGGCTCGCTCAGCTCGAGGATGTCGTGATCGAAGGGTTCCGCTTCGGAGCGCGGCGGCAGCGAACGCGGTGGGCGCTTGCTGCGGCCCGGCGTCGCGTCGTTTTCCTCGGCGATGATGCGCTTGATCGACGAAAGGATGTCTTCCATCGATGGCTCCGCGCTCAGATCACCCATTACCGCATTCCTAGTTTGTGCGTAGATCCGATGGTTAACGGTTCTTCGTCGCATTACCTGCAGTGATCGGCGCGCTTCTGTCAACTGGCGCTTCGAGAATTGGGTCGAGCGGTTGCGTCATCTTCGCGGTCTGCGGGCGCGTCGCGTTGGTCCGCGTGCCGGTGACCGCCGGGTCGGGGTCCGACGACCAGTCCCAGATCCGGTGCCGCACGCTGGTATAGTGTGCGACCGGATCGTAGAGCGGACCGCCGTCGAGCCCGAGATTGCGTGCTTCCGCCTCCCCCATCGCCGCGAGCAAGGCGAAGCCCGCGACATAGGCGTCGCGCTGCGCCGTAACGAGCGTGACCTGCGAGTTGAGCAATTCCTGCTCGGCGTTCAGGATGTCGAGAATCGTGCGGTTGCCGACGCTGTTCTCGGCGCGGACGCCCTCGAGCGAGAGCTTGTTGGCGTTGACCGCGACTTCGCTCGACGCGATCGTCTCGAGCGAGGATTTCCACACCGCATAGGCCGACCGCGCCTGCGCGATGACGCCGCGCTCGGTCTCGGTCACTTGCTCGATCGCGCGCACGCGCGCGTCCTGCGCCTGGCGAATCTGCGCGGCCGGGCGGCCGCCCTGATATAAGGGCATCGTCAGCCCGAGCCCGACCGTAGCCGCCTTCCCGCTCTGTCGGACCGCAACCCCCGTGCCCGAACCGAGCGAGCCGAGATAATTATAATAGTTGCCGCCAACATTGACCGCGACCGTCGGCAAGCGGTTGGCGCGTGCAACGCCAATGTCATAGCCCGCCGCATCGCGCGCCTTGGCCGCCGCGAGCAAGGTCGGATTGTTCTTCAACGCGACATCGACCGCGACATCGGGTTCGGCCGGCAGATTGGGCAGGTCGGGCGGCGTGTCGAGCCGGCCGGGCTCGGTGCCGACGAAGCGGATATAGCTCTCGCGGCTGGTGATCAGCTGCGCTTGCGACGATTGCAGCTGGCTGCGCGCGACCGCGAGACGCGCCTCGGATTGCGCGACGTCGGTGCGGGTCAGGTCGCCGACCTGGAACCGATCGCGGCTGGCCTGAAGGTTGACCTCGAGCACGCGGACGTTCTGCGTGTTGAGCCCGACGATCGCCTCGTCGCGGATCACGTCCATATACGCGCCGACCACGGTGGTGAACAAGCTCGCCTCGGTCCCGCGCAAGCTCAGTTGCCCGCTCTCGACTCGCGTCTGTGCGGCGCGAATGCCGTTGCGGACCGCGCCACCGCTGTAGATCGGTACCGCGAGCGTCACGCTCGCCCCGGCCTGGCGATCGGGCGAGACGAAGCTGTTCGCCGCCTTCACGACATTCTCGGTGTAGGTGCTTTGCAGCTGGACGCCGGGCAGCCCCTGCGAGCGGATGATCGGCACGTTTTCGTCCACCCCGCGCTGGCTCGCGCGTTGCGCGGCGAGCGTCGGGTTGGTGTTGTACGCCTTGACCAAGGCCTCGCGCAGCGTTTCCGCCGACAGCGGTGCTGCGACCAGAGCGAGCAGCGCTGTACCGGTGACGAAAAAGAGTGCGCGCATGGCTCGGCGTGTCTTTCTGATCAGAACGTGAAGGAGCGCGGCCGCGAGAAGCCCGGCAGCGGGACGCAATCGATGTCGGCAAAGTCGAGCAGCGCAAAGCCGCCTGCGGTCTTGCGGCCCGAGGTCAGCCGCGTCACGCCGCGATCGGCGATCCCCGTGACGACCCGCCCGCCGATCGCGACTTGCGCAACCAAAACGTCGGACACCGCCTCGACCGCGCCGTCGATGACGAGCACGTCGTACGGCGCACCGGCAGCGTGGCCCGCCTCGAGCGGACCCTCGACCACGGTCACGTTGGTGGCATCGGCCAGGGCCGTGCGCGCCGCTGCCGCCAGGGCCGGCTCGCATTCGAGCGCGACGACCGAATCCACGAGATGCGACAGCACCGCCGCGGTATAGCCGCCCGCCGCGCCGACGAGCAGCACGCGGTCGGTCGCGCGCAGTTCGGCCTGGGTCAGCAGGCGCCCGGTCGCGATCGGCACGTTCTGCGCGCGGCCATGGCCGAGCGGCACCGCGGTATCGCGATACGCGATCGCCTGCGCATCGGCGGGCACGAAGGCTTCGCGCGGGACGCTGTCCATCGCTGCCACCACGCGCGCATCGCTCACCGCATTGGTGCGAAGCTGGCTGGCCACCATTGCGTGGCGCATCGCCACCATCTCGGAATCCTGCGTCGTCACCGTCATCGAACCACACCCTTGTCGGACACCAGCTTTGCACAACTGTTGTAGCTGTGCAATACACTCGTTTGCTGCGCTCGCTTCTATCGTGATGGAAAGGCTACGCCAAGCGACGCGTAGCGGCATTTTTGCACGCCCGCGGTTGACAGCGCGCGTGCGCCCCTGCATCAGCGCGCCTCCCCGAAACGCCCCACAGCGTCTCGTGGCCCGATGGCGGAGTGGTGACGTAGAGGACTGCAAATCCTCGCACCCGGGTTCGATTCCCGGTCGGGCCTCCATATTCTTTCCTGCCCCGCGGCGCGGCAGGCGCGACGATCCTAGCGATCGTCCCCGATATCCTCGAGCGCAGCGATGAACGGCAGGTCGGCCGGCGGCATCGCCAGGTCGCGCAGTGCGGCAGGGGCGTGCCACGCGAGCGCGGTCGCATCGAGCGCTTGCGGCACCCCGCCCCACGCGCGGCAGACATAGAGCAGCAGCAGCAAATGGCGTCCGGGCAGCGCCGCGCTGGCAAAGGTCAGCGGCGCCAGCGCGTCCTGCGCAACGACGATCCCCAATTCCTCCTCGAGCTCGCGCACCAGCGCCGCCTCGGGTGTCTCGCCCGGCTCGACCTTCCCGCCGGGAAACTCCCACAGCCCCGCCATCGCCTTGCCGGGCGGGCGCAGCTGCACCAGCACGCGCCCGTCGCGATCGATCAACGCTGCCGCAACCACCGGCATCAGCGGGGCCGTCTCGCCCGCGCCCAAAGGTTTAGACATTCGTTAATCATCCTTAGGTATCAAAACGCCGGAACCTGGCTCGGAGAGTATCGCCATGATCATCCGACTGCTGAAATCTCTGCTTGGCGACCGCCGGGGTGGCACCGCTATCGAATATGGGCTGATCGCCGCGCTCGTCGTGATCGCGCTGATCGCGTCGTTCACGCAGCTCGCCAATACCACCATCGGCATGTGGGGCAACGTCAACACCAAGGTCAGCAGCGCGGGCGCCGCGACCCCAGCGAACTGACCCGCAAACGCCACCGGTCGCCTTAAACTTTTATCAACTCTGGCCTTCTACACAAGCTGTGTTGGCCCGGCACTCCGGTCCGACCGGGTACTGAAGCACTTATCCACGGAGACCGAAATCATGAAGACGATCCGCAATTTCATCAAGAACTCCAAGGGCGCCACCGCAATCGAATACGGCCTGATCGCCGCGCTGATCGCCGTCGCTGCCATCGCCGCGATGCAGGGTCTGGGCAACTCGCTCAAGACCACGTTCACCAACGTGTCGGGTACGCTGGGTTCGGCTGCCAAGTAAGCTTTAGCGCTTACGTGACGACAGACGGGCGGCAAGACCATGGTCTTGCCGCCCGTTTTCGTGTGCGCGCCCTGCAAACGCCGCGCCCGCGACCGAATCCGCACGCATCGCGGCGCGGATCGCCGTCGCCGCGATGCAAGGCTTTCAGTCATCAGCGCGTGACGACTTTCACCAAGATTTCGGAATTGCGAAGTCCGCTTGATCCGGCAAGCGGCGGAGCGGCTTAGAGCCGCCCCATCGCCAGGAACTTCTCGCGCCGGCTGCGGCGCAGTTCGGCCGGAGTCTTGCCGTCGAGCTTGATCAACGCCGCCTCGATCGCATCGCCGAGCGCCGCGATCGCCGTGGCCGGATCGCGCTGCGCACCGCCAAGCGGCTCGGGAACGATCGTGTCGATGACGCCCAGACCCTTGAGGTCCTGCGCCGTGATCTTCATCGCCTCGGCCGCTTCCGGCGCCTTGTCGGCGGTGCGCCACAGGATCGACGCGCAGCCCTCGGGCGTGATCACCGCATAGATCGCATGTTCGAACATCATCACGATATTGCCGGCCGCCAGCGCAATCGCGCCGCCCGAACCGCCCTCGCCGACCACCGCCGCGACCATCGGCACGCCGAGCGCAAGGCACGCTTCGGTCGAGCGCGCGATCGCCTCGGCTTGCCCGCGCTCCTCGGCCTGGATGCCGGGAAACGCGCCGTTGGTGTCGACCAGCGTCACGACGGGCAGGCCGAAGCGGTCGGCGAGCTGCATCAGGCGAATCGCCTTGCGATAGCCCTCGGGCTTGCCCATCCCGAAATTGTGCTTGAGCCGGCTTGCGGTATCGTCGCCGCGCTCGTGACCGATCACGAGGATACGGCGCCCGCGAAACGTCGCAAAGCCGCCGAGGATCGCCTGATCGTCACCGAACGCGCGGTCGCCCGCGAGCAGCATGAAATCCTCGAACAGGCCAGCGACGTAGTTCTTGAAATGCGGCCGCTCGCCGTGGCGCGCGACTTGCGCCTTCTGCCACGGGGTTAGCCTGGAATAGGTGTCGCGCAGCAGCTTGTCGGACTTTGCCTGGAGCCTGCCGACTTCCGCGCCGATATCGACCGTCCCTTCGGACGCGGTCTCGCGCAGCTCGTCGATCCGGCTCTGAAGCTCGGCGATCGGTTTTTCGAAATCGAGGAAACTTGCCATAGCCAGCGGCGGTTAAGGCCCGCCGCGCTTTGCGTCAACGCGCGCTGTCGCCTCGGCCAGCGGATGGCGCGTATTGACGAGCTCCACGAGCCGGCTCGCATCGACATGCGTGTAGATTTCGGTCGTCGCGATGTCGGCATGGCCGAGCATCGACTGCAGCGCGCGCAGATCGGCCCCGCCCGCCAGCAGATGCGTCGCAAAGGCATGCCGCAGCACGTGCGGACTGACGCGATCGGGCGGAATCCCCGCCTCGCCCGCCAGGCCCTTGAGCAACTGGTACAGCCGGATCCGGCTGAGATGGCTCTTGCCCGAGGGGAACAGCCACGGGCTCTCCTCGGGAACGTGCAACCGCCACACCGCCACCGCCGCCCGCGCGCGATCGGACAGCGGGACGAGCCGCTCCTTGCCGCCCTTGCCGCGCAGGATGAGATACGGGCGGTCGGGCGCCACCGCGCGGCGCGGCAGCGACATCAGTTCGGTCGCGCGCAGCCCCGATCCGTACAGCAGCTCGACCAACGCGGCGAGCCGCAGGTCGTTGGGATCGGGCGGGTCGCGGACGATTCGCGCGGCGATCGCGGCGAACAGCCGGTCGATATCGGCATGGTCTAGCACCTTGGGCAGCCCGCGCGATGCGCCCGGCCGTGGGAGCGCGGCACCCGGATCGTCGCTGCGAAACCCCTCATCGACCAGGAACGCGAAAAAGCGCCGCAACGCCGCCGATTTGCGCGCCACGCTCGCCTTCGACAGTGCGAGCCATTCGCCACCGAGCCGCGCGAGCTCGTCGGCACCCGCAGCGCTCAACCGCCCCTCGAGAAACCCCGAAGCCAGCTCGAGATCGCTGCGATAGGCGAGCACGGTATTCCTCGCCGCGCCCGATTCGGCGGCCATCATCTCGAGAAAGCGATCGATCAGCGCGCGGTCACCGCCCGCGGCCGACGGCTCGGTCACAGCCGGCTCATCGCCTCGACCGCGACCATCTTGGCCTCGCCGGGCAAGCCGACCGCACGCAGCGCGGTCACGATATGATAGAGCGCCTCGGGCGACACGCCGCGCCACGCACGCGTCTGCATCCCCACCGCCGACAGCAACGCCACCGTGCCGGGCTCGCGGTCGACGACCGCTGTCTTGAGCGCGCGTGTCCAGCTGTCCTCGCGCCCGACGCGCACGCTGAGCGTCCGCGCGCCGCGCTCGATCTCGCTCGCCGACATCCGGCCGAGGCCGGCCAGGCCAGCGAAGAACATCCGCCGCTTGAGCCCGTCCGAATCGTTGGCGCCGGCATAGGCGCTGACCTCGTCATAGCTCGCCACCGGCTCGGCCGGGTCGACCAGCGTCAGCATCGCCCAGGCGTTGCTGCCGCGCTCGGCCTTCTCGCGCCAGCGCATCGCGCGCGGATCGAGCCCCGCACTGAGGATCGCCGCGACGATGCGGTCGATATCCGGCTTCTCGAGCGATTGCGGCAACCGCGCCGCCGCGCCCGCGGTGAGCACGAGCCGCGCATAGCGGCCTTCATCGGTCTTGGGTTCGTCCCACAGCCGCTTGAGCGCATCGGCGCGCCCCGCCATGCTGCTCGCGTCGTACGACGCGCGCAAGTCGCGGGCGATGCCGGCTTCGGCGACCGACTGGTCGTCCCCGGCGTCGATCGCGCTGTACAGATCGATCAGCGCCGCGCTCGACAGGATCCCGCGTGCCGCCGCAAGCTCGGCCGCCGCCGCGCGGACGTTCGGCGCGAGCGTCGGCGCAAGCGCACGCCAGCCGTCGACCGCAGGCGTTCCCGTCGCGAGCAGCGTTGCCGGGATCTCGACCCCAGCGGCCGTGGCGAGGCCGTAGCGCCATGCGGTCAGTTGCGAGACATCGTCCCACTCGATCGTCACCGCCTGGCGGCCGCTTTGCCCGGTGCCGGCAACCTTCTGCGCAAGCAACAGGTCGACGCCCCCGGCCAGCCGCGTCCGCCGCGCCTGGGTGAGCAACGGCTGTACCTTCGCGGGCATTCCCGACAGGCCCGCACACATCGCCCGCGCAAGGATCCACCCCCGCTCGGCGCCAAGCGTCGCACCCGCCTCGACCGCCGGGCACAACGCCGCGGGGTCGCCCGCAGCCAGCGCCGCCTGCATCGCTGCGACAAACATCTTGGGCGTATAATCTTCGGTATCGACCGCTTGCACCATCGCCCGCGCGGCGACCGATTCGCCCATCCGCACCAGCAGCCACGCGCGCTCGGCGGCGAAATCCGCGCCGTTGACGCCGCGCGGCGTATCGACGCGCGCGAGCAAGGCGCGCCGCAACACGATCGACACCCAACGCGACGCGACCGGCGGATTCAGCCGCCGCATCAGCGTTTCGAGATAGCGGCCATTGGCGCGGCCGAACGCGTCGGTCGCCATCGCGCCCTGCGCCGGCCCGACGACACCGACCTGCGCCAGCGAGCGGCGGGCGTACGCCGGCATGTCGGCGCGAACGAACGCCGCGAAATCGGTCGCCGCAGGGGGCGCGACGGTCGGCACCGGCGTCGCGAGCGGCGTCGGCGCGGCATCTGGGCCTCCGGGACCGAGCGGTGTGAGACCGAGCGGGGCGGGAACGAGCGGAGCCGCCGCAGGGGCCGCCGGCCGCACCGCAGTCGGCGCGGCGTCGGGCCGATTCGGCTGGGCAGCGCGCGGACGCGGTGCGCTCGGCGGCGGCGTGGGATCACCGAAGCCGGGCGGAAGAATCGATTCGGGCTTGTCCTGGCCTAGCGCCGGAATCGCCAGCGCCGCGGCCAGCGCGGCGATCGCGACCTTACTTCTGGAGATTCGCAAGCGGGACGGCCTTCTCGACATGCTTCAGCGGCTTTTCGTGCGACAGACGCGACAGGCCGAACAGCAAAGCGACCACCACCACGAGGACGACGATGAGAGCGACGATCGAACGGGGCATGGGCTCACAACCTGCAACAAACTGAAAATGGGCAACGACCAAGCTTTTGCCCGAGACGCAGGTGCGCTGTATAGCGCTCGCTTCGATGTTGCAAAGCCCCGCCCCCTCCCCGCCCGAACCGCCCATCTGGACCGGCCAGCCGATCGTGCTGGTGGGATTGATGGGGGCCGGCAAATCGACCGTCGGGCGCAGGCTCGCCACGCGCCTCGGCCTCCCCTTCGTCGACGCCGATAGCGAGATCGAGATCGCCGCCGGCATGGCGGTATCCGAAATCTTCGAGCGATTCGGCGAAGCGCATTTCCGCGACGGCGAACGCCGCGTGATCGCCCGCCTGATGGACGGCGAGCGCCGCGTCATCGCGACCGGCGGCGGCGCCTTTGTCGATCCGCAGACGCGCGCCGCGATCCTGTCGAACGGCTTTGCGATCTGGCTCGACGCGAAGCCTGCGGTGCTCGTCGAGCGCGTCTCGCGCCGCGACACCCGCCCTCTGCTGCGCAACCGCGATCCGCTCGCGGTGCTCGAAGAACTGGCGCGCGTGCGCAACCCGTTCTACGCGACGGCACACCTCCGCGTCTCGAGCCACCGTGCGCCGCACGACGCGACCGTCAACGCCATCCTGAAAGCGCTCGGCAAGATATGACGACGATCCCAGTGGCGCTCGGTTCGCGCAGTTATGACGTGGTGATCGAAGCCGGCGTGCTCGCGCGTTCGGCCGAGTGGTTGAAGCCCTTGTCGCGCGGCCGGCGGATGGCGATCGTCACCGACGAAAACGTCCTGCCGCACCTGGCGACGCTGCAGGCGTCGCTCACCACGGCGGGCGTCGAAAGCGAAGCAATCGTGCTCCCGCCGGGCGAAGGCACCAAGAGCTGGGCGATGCTCGAACAGCTCACCGACCGGCTGCTCGACCTCGGCATCGAGCGCGGCGATCATGTCGTGGCGCTTGGCGGCGGCGTGATCGGCGATCTGGTCGGCTTCGCCTGCAGCATCGTCAAGCGCGGCTGCGGCTTCGTCCAGATCCCGACGACCTTGCTCGCGCAGGTCGATTCGTCGGTCGGCGGCAAGACCGCGATTAACTCCCGCGCCGGCAAGAACTTGGTCGGCGCGTTCCACCAGCCTGCCTTGGTGCTGATCGACCCGGATGTGCTCGACACGCTGCCGCTGCGCCACGTCCGCGCGGGCTATGCCGAGGTCGTGAAATACGGGTTGATCGACGACCCCGCCTTTTTCGACTGGTGCGAGGCGAACGCGCCCGCCTTGCTCGCCGGTGATCCCGCCGCGCGCGCCTACGCCATCGGGCATTCGGTCGCCGCCAAGGCGCGGATCGTCGCCGAAGACGAGCGCGAGACGACCGGCAAGCGCGCGCTGCTCAATCTCGGCCACACCTTCGGCCATGCGCTCGAGGCCGAGGCTGGCTTCTCCGACAGCTTGCTCCACGGCGAGGGCGTCGCCGCCGGGATGGCGCTGGCGTTCGGCTTTTCGGCGGCGCGCGGGCTCGCCCCCGCCGCCGATGCCGAGCGCGTCGCGGCGCATTTGCGCGCGATCGGCTTGCCCGATGGCGTAGCGGCGGCTGGGATCGAGGCCGATGGCGAGACGCTCGTCGCGCACATGCTCCACGACAAGAAGATGGACGCAGGCAAGCTCCCCTTCCTGCTCGCGCGCAGGATCGGCGGGACCTACCTCGACACATCGGTGAACCTCGCCGACGTCCGGGCGTTTCTCGACGCCTGAGCGTCGGTCCACGCGCAGCACCAGGAAGGCCCCCTTCATGCCCCAAGGCATCGCCAAGGCGAACCTGCCCGAAAAGACCTGCCCGGTCTGCCAGCGCCCCTTCGCCTGGCGCAAGAAATGGGCGCGCGACTGGGACAACGTCGTCTATTGCTCGGAACGCTGTCGCCGCGCCGCAAAGAGCGGGTGACGGCGCGCGGGAGGGTTTGGCGGCGATAACTGGTGGCAATCCCACCGACATCGCCACCCGGGCTCGTTACGCTATCAGGCTCGCAAAGACCGCCAGCGACAGCACCACAAACCCCACCTCGAGCGTGAAGATGATCCAGCACCATCCCGGCTCGTCGTCACGATTGGGCGCACACCATTCGGGATCCGACATCGGTACAAAAACGGAAACGATCGCCCCGGTCAATCACGCGTCTAGGGGGCCATCGAGTCAACCGATCCGCGCGGCGCTTACCCCCGGGCGATCCAGGCCAGCCACAGCCAGCCGGCGATGAGCGCTGCGCCGCCGATCGGCGTGATCGCGCCGAACCAGCGCGGCGCGCCGAGCGCCATCAGGTAGAGCGAGCCCGCAAAGATCGCGCCACCGGCGAGGAACAGCCACGCCGGCCCGCGCGCTTCCAGCTTCAGCGCGACGAGCGCCGCGACCGCATGGATCAGCTGATAATGAGCGCCGGTCTTGAGCCATTCGGCCGGCTGCCCGCTCACGCCGTGCGCACCGAACGCCCCTGCCCCGACGGCGATCGCGCCCGACAGTGCAGCGAGAATGGCGATCCAGTTCATCGTGGTTCCTCCACCGACGCTTCGTCTTCGGGAAGCGCCGATTCGCGTTCGTCCTGCGTGATGATCTTCTCGCGCGCGGCGCGGATGTCGCCCGCGGCGACTTGCGCGCGCAGCCGCTCCTTGTCCTTGCGGCGATAGGTATCCTCGGTGCGGTCGATCTCGGCCTGGTCGACGCCGATGCTCTTGAGCGCCATCCGCCCCATCTTGACCGCCGATTCGAGCACTTCGCGCACCACCCCGTCGAGCGGCGCGCCCTTGAGCTTGATCACCGCGCGGCGATCATAGGCGCGGACGTAGATCGAGGCGTGCGGAAACGCCTCCTTCACGCCCTTGACGAGATCGGCAGAAATCTGGTCGCCATCCATGCAGAACATGATCAGCTCGGCCTCGCCCGCCCCTGCCTGACGCAACATGTCGAGCCGCGTCCCGTCGCCGTAATAGACCTTGGCGCCGAATTCGCTGGCGATGTCGATCATCTCGATATCGGTGTCGATCAGCGTGACGGGCACCCCTTGCGCGATCAGCATCTGCGCGACCGTCTGGCCAAAGCGCCCATAGCCGACGATCAGCGCATTGGCGCCGTCCGCGGTCGGCCCGTCGCGCTCGCCGGCGATGATCGGCTCTTCGCGGATGCGCTGCGTGATCATCATCAGGAACGGCGTCGTCGCCATCGACAGCGTGACGATCGCGCCGAACAGGCTCGCCGCCTCGGGCGCGATCAGGAAGGCGTGCTGCGCCTGCGCGAACAGCACGAAGCCAAACTCGCCACCCTGGCTCAGCAACAGCCCGAGCGCGAGCGCGGCACGCCACTTCATCTTGAACAGCATGCCGATGCCGAAAATGATCAGCGCCTTGGTCGCGATCAGCGCGAGCGCCATGCCGATGACGAAGAACGGCCGCTCGGCGATCGCATGAAGGTCGAGCATCATCCCGACCGCGAGGAAGAACAGCCCGAGCAGGATCGAGCGGAACGGCTCGACGTCTGCTTCCAGTTCATGCCGATACGGGCTGTCGGCGAGCATCACGCCCGCGACGAACGCACCGAGCGCGGTCGACAGGCCAAGCGATTCCATGATCGCCGCCGCGCCGATCACGGTGAACAAAGCGGCAAACACGAACATCTCGCGCTCGCCCATATTGCCGATGATGCGGAACAGCGGCCGCAGCAGGAAGCGTCCGGCGGCGAC
The DNA here is from genome assembly GCF_004354345.1 of Sphingomonas sp. AAP5. NCBI lineage: Bacteria > Pseudomonadati > Pseudomonadota > Alphaproteobacteria > Sphingomonadales > Sphingomonadaceae > Sphingomonas > Sphingomonas sp. AAP5. The sequence goes on from NZ_CP037913.1 coordinate 1,983,736, forward strand.
CAGCCCCGCCACCGCACCGACGGTGTAGAGGAACAGCAGCCATCCCGGCGGCCCACCGGCATCGGCGGGATTGCGCGACAGCACCGTGACGAGCGTGATCAAAGGAACGATCGACAGATCCTGGAACAGCAGGATCGAGAAGGCGCGCTCCCCGAACGGCGTGCGCAGCCGCCCCGCCGATTGCAGCATCGGCAATACCTGAGCGGTCGACGACAGCGCGAGCGGTAGGCCGAGCACGAGAGCGGCGGCCCAAGAGAAATGCTGCGGCGATCCGCCGAGCCGCGTCGAGAGCCAGACCACGCCCGTCACCGCGAGCCCGCACAGCACGACCTGCATCAGGCCAAGCCCGAAGATTTCCTTCTTGAGCGCCCACAGCCGCGTCGGGTTGAGCTCGAGCCCGACGATGAACAGCAGCAAGGTGATGCCGAGCTCGGCGATGCCCATCTTCGATTCGGCATTGCCGACCAGATGCAGCACTTGCGGCCCGACCACCGCGCCCGCGACCAGATAGCCGAGCGTCGCACCGAGCCCGAAGCGACGGAAGATCAGGACGAAGACGAGCGCGAAGCCGCCGAGGATGACGCCATCGAGCAGCAGCGATTCGCTCATGCCGGTGCCTTGGCGGCAGCGGCTTGCGCCGCCTCCGCCGCCGCCTCGAAGGCGAGCCGGATCGAGGCATGGCGCGCGCTGTGCGGCAGCGCGGGCGCGAACAGCTCGAGCCCCGCCCAGCGCGGCGGCGGCCCCTCGCTCGCCAGCCAGGCGGCCAGCGCATCGCGCGCTGCGACGAGTTCGGCGGGGGTCTTGCCGATCACTTCGGCTCCCATCAGCGACGCCGATGCCTGGCCCAGCGCACAGGCACGCACCAGCATCCCGAGTTCGGCGACACGCCCGTCGCGATCCATGTTGACGTCGACCGTCACGCGGCTGCCGCACACCGGCGAACGCTTCTCCGATGAGCCCATCGGATCGGGCAAGCGTTGGTGGTGCGGAATCGTCGTCGAGAGGCGGAGGATCTCGGTGGTGTAGAGCGGCGCGGTCATGCCGCCTATGTAGGCGGGCTCGCCGCGCGCGTCACCCCGCCGCGGTCAGTCGGCGGCGTTGTCGGGCTCGGCGGCGCGCGGCGTCCGCACATGGGCCGGGCCGAACACCGGCTCGCCACGGCGCCGACGGTCGACGAAGTCGGCGATGCTCGCGCTGGTCGTGTTGAGCAACGGATAGACCTTGGCCTGGGTCAGCCATTCGGGCCGGTGCGTCGGGCCGCCGCTCATCGTATCGGTCATCAGCACGACGAGCAGGAAGGCGAGGCTCGCCAGGATCAGCCCCTTCAGCGCGCCGAAGCCGAAGCCGAGCGCGCGGTCGACCGGCCCGAGGATCGAATCGCGCGTGCGCGCACCGATCGCATTGGCGACCATCCGCCCGCCGAAATAGGTCACGCCGCCAAGGATCGCAAAGGCGAGCACCGCAGCGCCCGTGGTGGTGCCGACCATGCCGGTCAGCGCGTGCGTCAGCGGCACATGGAACAGCTTGAGCGCAAAGACGATCGCCACCCAGGCGAACAGCGAGAGCACTTCGGTGACGAACCCGCGCACGAGCCCGAGCGTGGCCGATCCGCCAACGGTGAGCAGGACAAGGATATCGAGCGCGGTAAGATGCATCCCCGCGCCTTATCGCCGAGCGATGGGTTAAGTCGAGGGGCTGCTATCGTCCAAGCATATGCTCGACGAAACTCCCGAGCGTGCGGAAGCCGGTCAGCTTCAACCCGCTCTTGTCGTCCTGCACCGCGGCGGGCAGCAACGCGCGCTCGAAACCGAGCTTGCCCGCTTCCTTCAGCCGCAAGGCGCCGTGCGCGACCGGCCGGACTTCGCCTGACAGCGCAAGCTCGCCGAACACCACCGCATCGGCGGGCACCGGCCGCTCAGACAGCGCCGAGATCAACGCCGCCGCCACCGCGAGATCGGCCGCCGGATCCTGCACGCGGTAGCCGCCCGCAATGTTGAGATAGACTTCGCTCGACGAGAAACTCAGGCCACACCGCGCCTCGAGCACCGCGAGCACCATCGCCAGCCGCCCGCTGTCCCAGCCGACCACCGCGCGCCGCGGCGTCGCCCCGCTCGCGAGCCGTACGACGAGCGCCTGGATCTCGACCAGCACCGGCCGCGTGCCCTCGAGCGCGGGGAACACCGTCGTCCCCGTCATCCCCTCGTCGCGCTGCGTCAGGAACAGCGCCGAGGGATTGCCGACTTCGGACAAGCCTTCCGAGACCATCGCGAACACGCCGATCTCATCGGTCCCGCCGAAGCGGTTCTTGATCGCGCGCAGGATGCGATATTGGTGGCTGCGCTCGCCCTCGAAGCTCAGCACGGTGTCGACCATATGTTCGAGCACGCGTGGCCCCGCGATCGACCCGTCCTTCGTGACATGGCCGACCAGCACCACCGCCGTCCCGCGTTCCTTGGCGAAGCGGATCAACTCCTGCGCCGAAGCCCGTACCTGGCTGACGGTGCCCGGCGCGCCCTCGATCAGGTCACTGTGCATCGTCTGGATCGAATCGATCACCAGCAAGGCGGGTGGCTGCCCCTGCCCCAGCGTCGTCAGGATATCGCGCGTCGAACTCGCCGCGGCGAGCTGGACCGGCGCGTGCCCCAATCCCAGACGTCGCGCGCGCAGGCGGACCTGGTCGGCCGCCTCCTCGCCCGAGACGTACGCAACGCTCAGCCCCGCGAGCGCCATCTTCGCCGCCGCCTGGAGCAGCAGCGTCGACTTGCCGATCCCGGGATCGCCGCCGATCAGCGTCGCCGATCCCTCGACAAAGCCACCGCCAAGCGCGCGGTCGAGCTCGGCAATCCCCGACGTCATCCGTTCGGGCAGCGCGATCTCGGCATCGAGCCCGACCAGCGTCATCGTACGCCCACCCGACTGGAGGTTATGCTTGGCCTGGAACGGCGTCACCGTCCCACCGCCTGCTTCCTCGACCAGCGTGTTCCACTCGGCGCAATCGGCGCACTGCCCCTGCCAGCGGTGCGACACCGATCCACAGGCCTGGCAGACATAGCGTTTTTGAGGTTTGGCCATAGGACGAGCATAGCGAGCGGAGAACGAGAGGGGAACAGATTTTCCGACGCTGTACCCTTATGCGCTTTCAAAATGTCGTAGCGCGAGATCTTAACCGTTCTTTCGCGCTTTGCGCAGAAATTGGAGGTTCCAGATCTGGAGCGTAAGCATGCAGCGTCTTATCTATATAAGCAGCACGAGATCCCCGCTCACGACGGCGGAACTCGATGCTATCCTGATCGCCTCACGCCGTAACAATGCCGCCGTCGGCGTGACCGGCCTGCTCGTCGCGGGCGGACGCCGCTTCCTCCAGGCGCTCGAAGGCCCGGAAGCTGCCGTCGAGACGGTCTTCAACAGGATCAAGGCCGATCCGCGCCACCACGCCGTCGTCATCCTCTCGCGCACGACAATCGATACGCCGACCTTTGGCCAATGGGCGATGGGCTTCAGCCGCGGCGGCACGGGCGGCGGCGATGCGATGACGCTTTCCCAAACCGTCGCCACGCTGGTCGCGCCGATCACCGACCCGACCGTGCGCGGCTATTTCGAAGGCTTTGCGCAAGTCCACGCCGCCGCCTGAGCGCTACCCGCGCGCCGGGATGGTGAGCCCACGCTGCACCGCCGGCCGCGCGAGGCCACGCGCGAGCCACGCCTTGACGTTGGCAAAGTCGTCGAACCCGACAAGCGCGCCCGCACCGTAAAAGTCGACAACCGCGTTCACCCAACCCAGCATCGCGATATCGGCGATCGTATAGTCCGCGCCAACAAACCAGCGCTTGTCGGCGAGCGCGACATCCATCACGCCGAGCAATCGCCTGGTTTCTGCCACATAGCGGTCGCGCGGGCGCTTGTCCTCGAAGTCCTTGCCGGCGAACTTCACGAAGAAGCCCATCTGGCCGAACATCGGGCCGACGCCGCCCATCTGGAACATCACCCATTGGATCGCCTGAAGCCGCGCGACCGGGTCGCTCGGCAGGAACCGGCCGGTCTTCTCGGCAAGGTAGAGCAGGATCGCGCCCGATTCGAACAAGGCCAGCGGCGTGCCGCCCGGGCCGTCGGGATCGAGGATCGCGGGGATCTTGCCATTGGGGTTGAGCGATTCAAATTCGGGGGTCTTCTGGTCGTCCTTGGCGAAATCGACCAGGTGCGGCTCGTACGCCAACCCGGTTTCCTCGAGCATGATCGAGACCTTGACGCCATTCGGGGTCGGCAACGAATAGAGCTGCAACCGCTCGGGATGCTGTGCCGGCCAGCGCTTGGTGATCGGGAAAGCGGAAAGATCGGGCATTGCGAACTCCTTTGGCGCGCCACGATGGCGTGCAGGAGATAGTCACGCGCCCCGCGCTTCGCTATGGCGCCATCCGATGCAAGCTTCCGATCTCCGTGTCGCGCTCTTCAGCGGCAACTATAACTATACCCGCGATGGTGCGAACCAGACGCTCAATTTGCTCGTCGGCCATTTGCTGAGCCGCGGCGTCAAGGTGCGCGTCTATGCCCCCACCAGCCGCACGCCGGCTTTTCCGCCGACCGGCGACCTGGTCAGCGCACCCTCGATCAAGATCCCGCTGCGCGGCGAATACAAGCTGACGCGCGGCATGGGCAATCGCGTGCGGCGCGATCTGGCGGCGTTCGCGCCGAACCTGATCCACCTGTCGGCGCCCGACTGGCTCGGCCACAAGGCGCTCGCTTATGCCGAGAAGCACGACATCGCGTGCGTCGCTTCGTACCATACGCGCTTCGAGACCTATATGAGCTATTACGGGCTCGGGTTCCTCGTGCCGATGATGATCCGCGCGCAACAGCGCTTCTACAGCCGCGTCGACGAAGTGCTCGCGCCGAGCCAGATGATGGGCGAGATCCTGCACGACTGGGGCGTGCCGACGCCGGTCACGCGCTGGTCGCGCGGCGTCAATCACGAACGCTTCAATCCCGCGCGGCGCGATCTCGCGTGGCGCCGCAGCCTCGGCATCGCCGATGACGAGATCGCGGTCGGGTTCCTCGGCCGGCTGGTCAAGGAAAAGGGCCTCGACGTGTTCGCGCAGGCGCTCCGCGCGCTCGACCAGCGCGGCGTCAAGCATCGCACCTTCGTCGTCGGCGAAGGCCCCGCGCGCGACTGGTTCGCGCAGCAAGCGCCCAATGCGGTGTTCGCGGGCTATCTGACCGGCGACGATCTCGGGCGTGCGGTCGCGTCGATGGATGTGTTCTTCAACCCGAGCCTCACCGAAACCTTCGGCAACGTCACGCTCGAGGCGATGGCGGCGGGCGTGCCCGTGGTCGCGGCGCGCGCGTCGGGGGCGGTCGGGCTGATCGCCGATGGCGTGACCGGGCTGATCGTCCCGCCGACCGATATCGAAGGCTATGCCGATGCGCTCCAGCGCTTCTGCGAGGATGACGCGTTCCGCCGCAGCGCCGGCGCGGCAGGTCATGCCGAAGCGGCGACGTATCAATGGGAGCGGATCAACCAGGTCGTGCTCGACACCTATCTCAAAGTGCTCGAGCGCCGCGCTTCCGAGCACCCGACCGGCGCCGCGCACGCCGCGTAAAACGGTCGTTGCCCGCGATCCGTCACTCCCTTGCGGGAAGCGCGGATCGCGGGTCAACCACACGGCGGACAGGTCCTAGCGCCAGTCATAGCTCAGCGGTGCCTCGCGGAACGCGAAGCGATCGACATGGCGTGCGACGGCACCCTTCAGCCCCTCGAGCTGCTCGACCGACGTCGCGTCGATCCGCACCTCAAGCACATCGGGATGCGCATCGAACGTCACCGTCGCATCGCCGGGATGCGCGGCGCCACGCGCATCCTTGGGGAAGACGATCGTCCCGTGTTCGGGGGTGAAGACCACCGCCAGATTATGCTCCCAATGCTTGCACGTCTGCTGGAGGTATTTGCTCGCCGAGGCGGTCGGCACGCGGGCGGTTGCGGTATAGGCCATCACAGCCGCTCGATCTTCTGCGCGGCGTCGTCGATCAGCGCGACGATCTGGTGGAGCGTTTCCTGCTCGACCTGCTCATGGCGCAGCTTGTGCACCAGCACCTCGCGCAGATTGCCCATCGCGCGGCGCACCGCCGAACTCTCGGTCCGCGCCCGCTCGGCACCGACCTCGGCGAGCCGCGCGAACAGCGCCTCGACCAATTCGCCATTTTCGGCGAGCAGCGCCGTCCCGCCCTCGGTGATCGCAAAGAGCTTCTTCGCTCCCTCGGCCTGCCGCGCTTCGATCAGCTCCATTTCGTCGAGCAGCGTCAGCGTCGGATAGACCACCCCCGGGCTCGGCGCGTAGGCGCCACCGGTGAGATCCTCGATCGAGCGGATCAGGTCATAGCCGTGGCGCGGCTCGTCGGCGATCAGCTTGAGCAAGACGAGCCGCAGCTCGCCGCCGTCGAACATCCGCCGGCCGCGCGGGCCACCGCGCCCCTCACCCTCGCCCCGACCGCTGCCATGCCCGGCGCCGCGCCCGCCACCGAAGTGCCGCCCGCCGCCCGGTCCACCGCGCATGCCCATACGGCCGTGCCCGGGTTGGCAGCCGTGGCTGCCGCGTTCTGAAAATCCAAACATATCGTTCCTTCTGTATAACACGATGGCACTAAGATATATCTTAATGCACTCTTCGCAAGGGCTGCCGCGCACTTTTTTGAGACCCTGCTCGCGCCTCGCCCGCCCGAGCCAGCCCTCGCCCCATCCGCCACGGGTGGTTAGCGCCCGTCGGAACGCCTATCTTGCTTTGATGCCCGATCTTTTCGCCGCCTTCGATCCGCCCGCCGCCGAGGCTGTCAGCGCGACTGCCCCGCTCGCCGATCGCCTCCGCCCGACCACGCTCGCCGAGGTCGTCGGGCAAGAGCACATCACTGGCCCCGAGGGCGCGATCGGGCGGATGGTCGCCGCCGGGCGGCTGTCGTCGATGATCCTGTGGGGACCGCCCGGCACCGGCAAAACGACGATCGCGCGGCTGCTCGCCGATGCCGTCGGCCTGCGCTTCGTCGCGATCTCGGCGGTGTTTTCAGGTGTCGCCGACCTCAAGAAAGCCTTTGCCGAGGCGCGTGACCATGCCCGGCTGGGCAAGCGAACCTTGTTGTTCGTCGACGAGATCCACCGCTTCAATCGCGCGCAGCAGGACGGCTTCCTGCCCTATGTCGAGGACGGCACCGTCACCCTGGTCGGCGCAACGACCGAGAATCCGTCGTTCGAGCTCAACGCCGCCGTGCTCAGTCGCGCACAAGTGCTGATCCTCCACCGGCTCGACCACGCCGCGCTCGGCAAGTTGCTCGACCGCGCCGAGCAGATCGAGGACCAGCCGCTCCCGCTCACCGCGCCCGCGCGCGATGCGATGATCGCCAGCGCCGATGGCGACGGCCGCTTCCTGCTCAACCAGGCCGAGACGCTGTTCGCGGTCAACCTGCCCGAGCCGCTCGACCCCGCCGGCCTTTCCGCCTTCCTGCAGCGTCGCGTCGCGGTCTACGACAAGGATCGCGAGGGGCATTACAACCTCATTTCCGCGCTCCATAAAGCGGTGCGCGGATCGGACCCGCAGGCCGCGCTCTACTATCTCGCGCGCATGCTCACCGCGGGCGAGGAACCGCTCTATCTGCTGCGCCGGATGGTCCGCATGGCGGTCGAGGATATCGGCCTTGCCGATCCGAACGCGCTGACGCAGTGCCTCGCCGCCAAGGACGCCTACGATTTCCTGGGATCGCCCGAGGGTGAGCTCGCGATCGCGCAGGCATGCCTGTATCTCGCCACCGCACCCAAATCGAACGCCGCCTACAAGGCGCAGAAGGCCGCTTGGAAATCGGCACGCGAGACCGGATCGCTGATGCCACCCGAGAACATCCTCAATGCGCCGACCAAGCTGATGAAAGAGATCGGCTACGGCAAGGGCTATGCGTACGATCACGATACGGCCGATGGCTTTTCAGGATCGAACTATTGGCCTGCGGAGATGGAGCCGCAGACCTTCTATGTCCCGACCGATCGCGGCGTCGAAAAGCGCATCGCAGACCGCATGGCATGGTGGGCGAGCTTGAAAGACGCGCAATGAAGGACTGGGCTTCGCGCGCCGCCGCCGCGTTGACCTTGCCCGACACGACCGCCGCGACGCCTGATGACGGCGCGGCGGTGAAGGTCGGATCGGACGGCCGGACCTTCGTCTCGATCGGCTGGCCCACCCTGCTCGTCCGCCACGGCAGCGACGATCCCGACCGCGTCCAGGCGGCTACGCGCAAACGCAGCAAACCGCGAACAAGGGCGTGATCCCGACGCACTTCACTCGCTTTGCCGCGATCGATTGGTCCGGAGCGAAGGGCGCGCGCCACCCCGGCATCGCGCTCGCGCTGTGCGAGACTGGCGCGGCGGCCCCGACGCTCGTCTCGCCGCCGCGCGGTGTCTGGTCGCGCGCCGACATCCTGCACTGGCTGCGCGATCAGGCCGAGACGCCGCTGCTCGTCGGCTTCGACTTCAGCTTTGCGCCACCCTATGTCGAGCGCGGCGCCTATCTGCCCGGCGAGGCTGCGCCCACGACCGCGCCCGCCTTCTGGGGCTATGTCGATGCGCACGCCCCCGATGCCGATCTCGGCGCGGCCTCGTTCCTCGAATCGCGCCGCGGGACGCATTTCTATCTTGGCGCCGCCGACGGAACGAAGGCCGATTTCCTCCACTTCCGCCGCTGCGAGGCGCATCACAATGCCGCCGGGTTCGGCAAGCCCTCGACCGTCTACGATGCGATCGGCGCAGCCCAGGTCGCCAAGGCGAGCTTTGCCGGCATGCGTCTGTTGCACCATCTCGCGCCCGCCATCCCGGTCTGGCCGATCGATCCCGCCCCCCACACCGGCGCGTGCGTCGTCGAAATCTACACGACGATCGCCGCGCGCGCCGCCGGGGTGCGCAAGGGACGCAGCAAGCTGCGCGATGCCGCCGCGCTCGACACGGCGCTCGCCACGCTCGGCAGCCGCGCGCACACGCCGCTCGCGCGCTATACCGATCACGCGACCGACGCGATCCTCACCGCCGCCTGGCTCCGCGAGAGCGCGGCACGCACCGATTTTTGGCACCCGAGCGCGCTGACCCCCCAAATTGCGCGCACCGAGGGCTGGACCTTCGGCATATCCTGACGCATTGAGCGACAACGTGCCGGCTTAGCTCAGTTGGTAGAGCGCCAGTTTTGTAAACTGGATGTCGCGGGTTCGATTCCTGCAGCCGGCACCACTTCGAATCCTCGAGATTCGGACCGTAACTCATTGATCCAGAAAATTTAAAGTCGGCCACTGGGTTCGCCTGATTTAGACCAGGCTAGACTCACTTAGACAGGTCTTGTGTCCCGATTTGTGACCTGTTTTGCCCTGTTTGTGTCCCGATTTGTGACCTGGATTTTTGATTCGTCGGACCGACTTGGAGTCGGAAAATGGAAAGAAGGAAAGCATTCACCCCTGCCGCCATCGAGGCGTTGAAGGACGGCAAACACGCCGATCCGTCGGTCGCGGGTCTGTCCATCGAGGTGCGATCGGCTGGCAAGAAAGTGTGGCAATTCCGCCGCAGGATCGCCGGCGATGGGGCGATCGTGAAAATGACGCTTGGCCCATTCCCCACTTTCAGCATCGCTGCCGCCAGGCAATGGGCGACCGAGCTGAATGGGCAAGTTGAAGCCGGGATCGATCCACGCGCTCTCGAGGCAGCCGCGAACGAACGCGCAAAGATGACCGTTGAGTTCGCGCATGCGCTGTACATGACGGCGGTTCGTGAGGGTCGCGCCTCACGAGCGAAGCGGATTAACAAACCCAGCACAATCACAGAAAAGCTTGCGATCTATGGGTGCGACATCGCGCCCAAGCTGGCTAAGAAGATTATCTATGACATCGTCGAATCCGACTTGACGAAGCTGGTTCTGGCGAAGGGCAAACGTTCCCCCGTTCGCGCGAACCGGCTAGCGGCGGAACTCAAGGTCTTTTTCGGATGGGCCTCTTCGTTACGCGGCACCGAAATCGGACTAACGTCCAATCCCGCTGCTCGATTAACGGACCTCAAGTTCGCGGAGGCACCGCGAAGCCGCAAACTGAGTATGGAGGAAATAGGATGGTTTCTGCGCGCCGTGGCTCTGGAACCGAAGAAGTATCAGCGTGGGTTGTTACTTTTGCTGCTGTCTGCAGCACGGCTCAAAGAGGTCATTCATGCCAGATCAGGCGAGCTGGAGGGAGATGTGTGGGCAATCCCTGAAAACAGGGTAAAAAACTCGCGAGCCCATCGCATAGCACTCGGGCCTTGGGGTCTCTCCCTGTTCCGCTCAAGCGGCGTCTGGGTTTTTCCTTCTGCGCGGACCGACGGCCCGCAGACGTCGTGCGGCTGGTACAAATCGCGCAACCGTGTCCTCGCGAGGATGTCTGAATATGCAGGACGCCCGATCGAGCGATGGACCCCGCATGATATGCGCCGAACTTCGCGATCGAACACAAAGCGGCTCAAGGTCGACTTCGAAACCGCGGAAGCAATGCTCAATCACGCGAAAAAGGGATTGGAGCGCGTCTACGACGGATACGAACTCGAGGACGAGATGCGCGAATGGTTTCTCAGGTGGGAGACGGAAATCGTCAATATCGCCAGGAGCGCGGGAGTAGCGGATTTGCTCGGCGTACCCGAGCCAAAAGCTGTGGCGGATATCGGGGTTCTTCCGCCATGGTCGAGACGGCACCTTACCATAAAGCGCGGCTCTCCATCCACGCCATCACGTCGTCGAGCTTGAACCTGGGGCAGTGGCCATGCTTGCTCTTGCCACTGCCCAGATCATACTCCGTGGGAAAGCCGTCGGGACGTTTTCGTCGAAGTCGATCAACTTGGCGCCGAGAGAGCCGAACGATGGCAGCGAACTCGTCGGGGGTCACGAAAATCTGCGTCGGCATCGGAGTTGGCGCCATGGTCACACCGCCTATTTCCCGCGCCGGGCAAAGTCGCGATCGCCTTCGATGAAAGCCTTGAGCATCGCAGGGATGAGGTCCGCAACCTCTTCCTTGCGCCCATAGGTCGCTTCATAGACCGCCGCATAATCCAGAAGAGACCGGTGTTGGTCGGGCAGCACCGTGATGGTGATTTTGATCGGCGTTCGGTCCGGCAGTTGCGCCAGTTTGATGTCCGGCATGACAAATTCCTATTTTGCGATCGGTGTAAAATCCAGATCACGATGAACAATGAGGCGAACCGGCGCACCCGGCCGGATCGTGATCGTGGGCTGCATCTGCAGGTTTCGAGAGGTGATTTGGTCCCCGGCGCGCGAGATGTTTTGCTGTGTTGATTCGCGGATCGCCTGGACCAAATCGCTTTCGCCGGTGAAAGTCAGACTTGAGCCGACCCCCAGCAACGTGGATAGCGCCACGCCCTTAAGTAGCGACCAGGTGTGGAAATCTACTTTATCCGCAAGCCCGGCGTAGCCGGATGGATCGGCCGCCGGCACATTGTCGATTTGCAGCGAACTCCCATCCGGCATGATGATCCGTTGCCACACAACCAATGCGCGACGTTGTCCGAAAGCCACCACGCTATCGTAGGATCCGATCAACCTTGCCCCCTGCGGGATGAGCAGAATTCGTCCGGTGACGCTGTCATGGACGCGTTCGGTAACCTGCGCGATCACGAGCCCCGGCAGATCGGAGCGAAGCCCGGTTATCAGACTGGCCGCGATTACGCTGCCGGCCGATAGCATGTACGGCGACCGCGCAGCGATAAGGGCGTGCGGGTTGACGTCGCCCCCTTTGAACTGGGCACTCACGAAATCGGCTTTGCGCTGCTGCGCATTGGGATCGTGATCGGGGTCCATCGCGAGCCTGACCGGCTCTGTCGCGGTCGGAGAGGCGTCGGGCGAGGCAACGGGATCATTTGCTGCCGTCCGGCTGGCGGATTGGACGATCAAGCCCGACTCTCTCGCTGCTTTAATTTCGGCGTCGCGGCGCTCGCGCGCGGCAACTTCCGCTTGATCGACCTTGGTCGCCTCTCCCATTGCGGCCTGTGGCATCAGGCTGCGCTGGCGCTCAAGGATCCCGCGGCCTAGATCGCCCGGTAGAGGCGGACCGAGCTTTGGCGCTGTGGCATAGGTGGCCGGCAAAGCGTTCAACGCGTCCGGCGTACCTTTGCCCACAACAGCGCGCTCATCTTCCGGATGAATCATCCGCGCCACTGTCGGCCTCATGGCGATGTAACCGACCACCACGAAGACGATCCCTGCAAGAGCAGCGCCTCCAATGATAATCTGCCGCTTGAACCGTATCGCACGGGAGGGCCTTGCCCTTAGCACCATCGCTTCGGGATCGAGCTTGGGTGGGGCGCCGGCGTCATCGATTTCTCGCTCGTGTGACCGTTCTTCGACGGCGGGTTCGGCGACCTCGGTCACGACGCCCTCCCTCGCGGACCTGCAGGCCCGGCAGCGCGCGCGATCCGAACCACGTCCTGATGTTTGGTCCCGAGCCTGAGTTCTGCGGCATCGAACAAGCGATCGACGATGTAGAAGCGCCCCAACACCCGGTAGTTCACGAGTTGCGCAACGCCGTGGCCATCAACGAGGAACAGCGGCGGCGCCTCACCAACAGCCAGTGAAGCGGGGAACTCGATAAACGTTTGCCGCCCATCGTCGAACGCACGCAACGGTCGCCAGGTCGGATGGTCACCAGATAGCGCGTAATCGAAGTGCAGCTCTTCTAATTCGACTCCCGTCGCCACCGTAAGCGCGGTCTGAGCCTGTCCCTCGACGTGTTTCAGCGCGATCATTGCATCCTGCGGATAGATCCAAGATATCGCCGCCATGGCCGCGGCAGTGCTCGCCAGCGTTATATGATACGTCCGACGATCGGTGGTGATGACGAGATTCGTGGTGAGCCCCATCGCGAATGGCTTTACCAACACGTGCGTCCGCTTTTCGGCGCCGGTGCCACTGCTGGTATCGCCGATCACCCACCGAACGGTATCACCGCTTGCGACCGCGCCGAGCACCTCGCCGGGCTGCAACGCGATGTCGGTCACCCGCTCGGGCGCTGCATACACGTGGTAGAGCATGCCCTCGGCATAGGGATAGACCCGCACTCCGTTGAGATAGGCGTGCGACGTCGGCTCGAGCGTCGCTGCTCGATTGGCCGCTGCGACATGTGCCGAGGCAGACGGCAACGCGCGGCGACGTAGGCGGCTGACGCGCCTCGCGGGTCTCAACGAGACCCGGGCTCCCTCCCGGGCGGGCACCGCGCTGGGCACAGGTCCAGGCTTGACACTAGTCGGGACTGGCTTTGCTGGGATGGGGAATGCGCTGGCGGGCGGCACGATCATCGCCACGGTCGACAGAACTGCGAGGATAGGAAAGCGGTTCATGGCTTAACCTCTGGAGATTGGTTGGATGGGGTTGCGAGCGTCGGGTCAACCGGCGAACCGACCGGAACGGTGTGCGCTTGGTCCGGTGGTGGAAGGGCAGGCTGCGCAGGCGCGGGCGCCGACGGATCAAGCTCGCGGCTCCAGTCGATCGCGTCGACATAGATGCCCAGCGGATTCCTGCGCAGCGTTTCGGCGTTCGACGGTGTCCGGTTGGCGATCGTAAGGATGCCGGTCCAGTGCGATACCCCGACGGAGGCACCGTGGTCATATGCATTCTCGATCCACTTAATCTGAAATGACCGATCCGACGCGCGCACGACGCTGACAACCTGCACCGACACCGTCTTATCGCCGATTGCGGCGAACGGATTGGCGGTGTGCGCGTAATCGCCGAGGGCTACGGCGCCACGGGGGGTTGCGAAGTCGTAGGCGGATAGCCAGTCTCGCCGCATCAGCACGGGATCTAGCGAAATCGAACGGACGTTCTCGATGAACTTGGCCAAGTGCCACGCGATCTGCGGATCAGTTGCGCGGTAGCCCGCTTCGGCCGCCGTGACCGCTCGGGCCTCTCCAAGGCGATCGACCTCGACGACATAGGGCGTAACACGGCTCTGTGACGACTGCCAGATCAGAGCCGCTGACATCATGCTCGAGAGGGCAAGGCCACCAAACGCCATTAAGCGCCAATTGCTGGCCTGAGCGCGCGCGGTACCGATGCGGTTGTCCCACACTTGGCCGGCACGCTGATAGGGGGTCTCGGGTTCGGGAGTGCGGCCATAGCGTTGGACGCTTCGCTTGAAGACCATGGGATCAATCCTCCTTTTCTTTGATATCGGGGGTTGCAGATGCGCCGCCGCGGTCGCCCTCGCGCAGCGCCTGCACGGCAGCGTGGCGATGATGCCGCGCGGATTGCTCCTGACGCATGGCGCGTGCCCATCCGGGCACCGACGGGTCACCATCGGAACGACCACCGCGCGGACTAGAGCTAGAGCTGCCATTCAGCGCGGACCAAGCGGCGTCGCGACCTGATTGCCGCGCCTCGGCGAGACCAAGCGTCGCACTGGCCTTCTGCCGCAAGGCCCCACCAGCCGCCTGAGCTAGGCCATTCAAGCCAGCACCGACGGTGTTCGATCCCGCGGAAGTCTGGCCGAGGCCATAAGCGGTGGATGTCGCCGATCCCATCGCCGTCCCGGCGCGGACTGCGCCGAGCGCTCCAGCTCCGGCCGCGCTCACGGCGCCGGCCACCGCGCCGCCGCCAAGGGCGGTTATGCCGGCGGCGCCGATCGTGGTCCCAATCGCGGCGCCAGCACCAAGCTGCGGAGCGCCGGCCACCAAACCCGAGGCGATGCCCGGTCCGAAAATGCCGAGCCCGAACAGGCTGAGCGATCCCAGCACCAGGCTCATGGCCTGGCCGATATCCGGCTCGTGACCCGCGAGCGCTGTGGTGAAATCCGTGAAGAAGCCCGAGCCGATTCCCACAATCACGGCGAGTACCATGACTTTTACGCCGGAGCTGACGACATTACCGAGCACGCGCTCGGCAAGGAAGCTGGTCCGATTCCACAGCGCGAACGGCACCAGCACAAAGCCCGCAAGCGTGGTCAGTTTAAACTCGAGGATCGTCACGAACATCTGCACCGCGAGGATGAAGAAGGCGCAGATCACCATCACCCAGGCAAACAGCAGCACGACAATCGTCAGGAAATTGTCGAAAAAGGTCGTGAAGCCGCTCAGCTGCCGCACCTGATCGAGCAAGGGCCACGCTGCGGTGAAGCCCGTCGCGGCAAGGCGGCCCGGTTTAAGCAAATCGTCCGCGGTGATCGTACCCCCGCCCGCGGTCAGACCTGCCGCTGCGAAAGACCGGAAGATGATGTCGGCGAGCGTCGAGAAGCGGTTGAGGATAAAGGCGAAGGCACCGACGTACAAAATCTTCTTTAGCAGTTTGCCAAGAACATCCTGATCGCCGCCCATTGCCCACCACAAACCGGCGAGCGTGACATCGATCGCGATCAACGTACTCGTCAGGAACGCAACGTCGCCGCCCAGCAGACCGAACCCGCTGTCGATATAGCGAATGAAGGTGGCCATGAACTGGTCGACGACGTTGAGGTCATTCATCGGAGTGCCTTCCCCATCGTGAAAGATGCCGCGAGGCGCGCGTGGGGGCCGCGCGCCCCGCGGCGACGGCGACGGCGAGAGGACCGCGGCCGTCTGTCCGACCACCTACCTGGGCGTGTAGGCGGAGCCGGAACCAAGAAACTTTGCGGTGGCGGCGCTGCTGTCGCTCTGCGACTGAAGGTGCCGGGCCTGATCGAGCGCGGAGGCGCGCCCCTGCGATACCAACAGGTTCTGGAGCTGCATCTGTTGCTTGGCGATTAGCGCAAGCAGCTGGTTGGTCGCTTGCGCTGCCTGCAGCGCGCCTTCCGCACGCTGGCTCTTGGCGGTCAACGCCGACAAGGTCGCGGCGTCGGCGGTCACATTCGCAACGATCTGCGCCTGCACGCCCATCGTCTCCTGATAGGCCGACATCGAGGCATCCATCCTGGCCTTAGCAGCGGCGACATGACCGTTCGACGTCAGTGCCGCGTTGAAGCCTGTCGGAAACATCTGCCGGAATTGGGCATCGACATTGCCGACCTGATATTCGATCGCCTTGGCCCGCCCCATCAGAGTGTCGATCTGCTGCAGCGTCGCACGCAGCGCTTGGAGCTCGGGAAAATCGATATGGCTGAGGTTCTTCGCCATGTTGGTAAGCATCGTCGCCTGATTTTGCAGCGACTGGATCTGGTTGTTGATCTGCTGAAGCGAGCGCGCGGCGGTGAGCAGGTTCTGCGAATAGTTGGTCGGGTCGAACACCGTCCATTGTGCGCGGACCGGCACGCTCGCAAGCGTCAGAAGTATGGCAAGGGTCACGCCGGAACCCCGTTTGGAGACGGTATGCAAGCGGACCGGGCGAATTGGGCTGAGCGAAATCATGACGGCATCTCCAAGTCTGATGGTTGCGGTTGGGAATCTGCGAGAAAGCTGAGCAGTGTCGCTGCCCAGTCGAGGCCGACCTCACTGAGCCAGTGCGTGGCGAAGCTCTCGGCACCGTGCTCGGCGAGCAGGGCATCGATGCGTTTCTGCGACTCCGGATCCGACACTCCACAAAGCGCCAGAGCGACCGGCCCCAGACCAAGTTCGAAGAGCCGATTGCCGCGGGTCGACTGGAGGTAATATTGCCGCTTGGGCGTTGCGCGGGCGATCAGTTCGATCTGGCGGTCGTTGAGTCCGAATCGCTCATAAGCGGAGCGCGATTGAGGTTCGATCGCGCGGTCGTTGGGCAATAGGATACGCTGCGGGCAGCTTTCGATGATGGCGGGCGCTATGCTGCTGTCGCCGATATCGGCGAGACTCTGCGTCGCGAACAGCACCGCGACATTCTTCTTGCGGAGCGTTTTCAACCACTCGCGTATGCGCGCGGCGAACAATGGATGGTCAAGGAAGATCCAGGCCTCGTCGAGGATCAGCAGCGTGGGTCGACCATCGAACCGCTCCTCGAGGCGATGGAACAGATAAGTCAGCACCGGCGCGACCACACCCGCCTGCCCCATCAGCGCTTCAGTCTCGAAACACTGGATATCCCCGAACTGGAGCCCGCTTTCGGCGGCGTCGAGCAGCCGACCGTATGGCCCCTCCAACGTGTAGGGCATGAGCGCGGATCGCAACGCGTTGGACTGAAGCAGCAGCGATAGGCCGGTGAGGGTTCGCTCTTCCTCCGGGGCCGAGGCGAGACTCCCCAGTGCCGACCAGGCTGCCTCCTTGATCTCGGGGGTTATGACGATCTTTTCGTGCGCGAGCAGCGCGGTGACCCATTCGGCCGCCCAGGCGCGTTCGGCAGGCGCGTCGATGTCACGCAGCGGCTGGAACGCGATACCGCCCTGCCCTCTCGTTTCAGCGCCGAGGCCGAGCGCGTGATGCGCGCCTCCCATGGCCAGTACCGCGGCGCGCGCCGAGTAGCCCTTGTCGAAAATATAGAGTTGCGCCCCTGATAGCGGCGGAATTGCAATGCGATGAGGGCGAGCAGCACGGACTTTCCCGCGCCGGTAGGGCCGACGACCAGCATGTGGCCGACATCGCCAACGTGGGTGGACAGCCGGAACGGGGTCGAACCCGCCGTCTGCGCAGTCAACAATGGTGCGCCACCAAGATGCGTGTTTTCGGTGGGGCCCGCCCACACCGATGACAGCGGCATCAGGTGCGCGAGGTTGAGCGTGTGGACGAGCGGCTGGCGAACATTGGCGTAAACCTGTCCCGGCAGCGAAGAAAGCCACGCCTCGACGGCGTTGATACCCTCTCGCAAGCAGGTGAACCCGAGCCCATTGACGATGCGCTCTACGCTACGCACCTTGTCGTCGGCGCGAGCGCGGTCGGCATCGGCAACGGTGATCGTCGTCGTCAGATACCCGAACGAGACATAATCACTTCCGAGCGCCTGGAGCGCGAGATCGGCGTCGATCACCTTGTTGTCGGCGTCGCTGTCGAGAAGTTGCGTCGGCTGGTTGTACATCACTTCGCGCAGGATCGCGGTGATCGACTTGCGCTTGTTGAACCACTGCCGCCGTATCCTGGTCAGCGCCTTGGTGGCTTCGGTCTTGTCGAGTGCAATGAAGCGAGTAACCCAGCGATACCCGAAGTCCTGGTGGTTGAGCGCGTCGAGAATTCCGGGTCGACTAAGGTTGGGAAAGCCCATCACGGTCACGGTACGCAGGTGCAGGTCACCGAGTTGTGGCTCAAGACCACCGACCAACGGCGTGTCGGCGAGCACCCCGTCGAGATACATCGGCGTCTCGGGCACGCCGACGTGATGGGGGCGGGTCGAGATCGTGCTGTGAAGGTAGGTGAGGGTTTCGGCGGACCCAAGTCCACGCATCTCGGGCATGAAGCCGGCGAGCAGATCGAGGATGCGGTCCGTCTCCGCGACGAATGCGGCGAGAGTTGCCCGCCAGTCCCTGCCCTTTGCATCCTCGGGCCGCTCGATCATCGACCGGCCTGCCGCGTCTGCACCATCAGCGCCCGGAAGCCACGTCAATGTGAGGTGAAAACGGCTTTCGAAATGGGCGCCCTCAGCCTGGAAGGTCGCGCGGCGCTCCTCGTCGATCAGCCGCGACGCGACGTCCGGAAACACGCTGTCGGGGTACCCAATAGCTTCGCGCCGCTCGGCCTCGAAGAACAGCGCCCAGCCCGAGCCGAAGCGTTTCAGGACGTTGTTGGCACGCGCACAGGCCGAGACCAGTTCCGCCTCTGTCGCGCTCTCCAGATCGGGGCCACGAAACGCGAGCGTCCGTTGGAAGCTGCCGTCCTTGTTGAGCACCACCCCCGGTGCCACCAGAGCGGCCCAAGGAAGATGATCGGCCAGCCGGTCGGCACGCTGGCGGTATTCACGCAGGTTCAGCATGCGAAATACCCCTTCTGCCGGAGGTGGCGGAGCAGGACGGGTGCAAAATCCGGATCGCGCCTGGCGGCGAACACCGCGAGGCTGTGCCCGCCCGCCCAGAGGACCAGTCCGACCAGCCATTGCTGGAGCCCGAGGCCGAAGGCGGCGGCGATCGTTCCGTTGACGATCGCGATACCGCGCGGTGCGCCGCCGAGCAGGATGGGCACCCCGAGCGCGCCATGGATCGGCGCCTCGAAGCCGGCGATGTGCTGGCCGGACCCGATCATGCGATCAGCGCCCCGCCGCCGAAGCTGAAGAAGCTCAGGAAGAAGGACGACGCGGCAAAGGCGATCGAAAGCCCGAAGACGATCTGGATGAGCCGGCGGAAGCCGCCGGCGGTCTCGCCGAAGGCGAGGGTAAGGCCGGTGGTGATGATCACCATTACTGCGACGATCTTGGCGACCGGCCCCTGAACGGAATCGAGCACTTGCTGGAGCGGCTGCTCCCACGGCATCCCCGTTCCGGCGGCGGTCGCCTGGTGGGTGACCGTCATCGCCAAGGCGGCGGCGGCGGCGCTCAGCATGAGGGTCGAGGAACGACGAGGCAGGCGTGACGTGCGCATGGTCAATCTCCTTGGTTTGCGCTGGTGGAATCCTCGGAAAGCGCGAGCACGGCGTAATCGCCGTCCGGATCGAGCCCGACGACACGGGCGAGCGTTTCGACCCGGCGCGCGGTGCCGCGGCCGGCGATGAACACGATCGTGTCGATCGCTTCGGCAATCAGCCGCCGCGGAACGGTGACCACCGCCTCCTGCACCAGCTGCTCGATCCGATAGAGCGCCGACAGCGCGCTGTTGGCGTGGACCGTCGCGATGCCGCCGGGGTGACCAGTGTTCCAGGCCTTGAGCATGTCGAGCGCCTCGGGGCCGCGAACCTCGCCGACGATGATCCGGTCAGGGCGAAGCCGCAGCGTCGAGCGAACGAGATCCGCCATGCTGACAAATCCTGCGCGAGTGCGAAGCGCTACCGTGTCGGCAGCCGGGCATTGCAGCTCGCGCGTGTCCTCGATCAGGATCACGCGTTCGTCGAGATGTGCCATTTCGGCGAGCAGAGCATTGGCGAGCGTCGTCTTGCCCGAACTCGTTCCGCCGACGACAAGGATGTTGCGACGTGCGACCACCGCCAGCGACAACAACCGTGCGGTGTCCGCGGACATGATGCCGTCGTTCACATAATCGATGAGCGTGTAGACGCGCTGCGCCGGCTTGCGGATCGAAAAACACGGCGCGATCGAGACTGGCGGCAACAGTCCCTCGAACCGCTCGCCTGCCCCTTCACCATGAGACGGAAGCTCTGCCGATACGATCGGTGCGGCGCCATGTACCTCGGCGCGCGAATGGCTTGCGACCAGGCGGATGATACGCTCGACCTGAACAGGGTCGAACTGGACCCCGGTGTCGGTCCGGCCTTCGCCCAAACGGTCAAGCCGAAGCGAGCCATCGGGATTGACCATGATCTCGAGCACGAACGGGTCGGACAGTGCCGCGACAATCGCAGGCCCCATCGCGCTGCGCAGCATCGCCCTGCGGCGGTCGATGGATTCCTCACGGCTCATGGAAGGACCTCAGCTTCGCCACCGGCGATCTTGCGCTGACGCGCCTCGACCTGACGTCCGACCTGCCGCACGAATTCGCGGTAGCGCTCACGCCCCTGCGCAATTCGGGCAGGGTCGTTCTCCGGCATTGGCGGGTTGATGGTGAGCTCGTAGCGAACGAAGGCTGCAAAGCTCTCGAACAGGACGTCGAAGTCGCGTCTCAGCGTTACGAGCTCGCGCTGCAGGCGATCGAACCTTGGACCGAAGGTCTGATCCAGCTCGCGCGTTCCACGTTTTCGCAGGAAGTCGCGCAAAGCATCCTCCACGATCGCCGACTTGGGCGCCCCGGAATCGTTGGCGAGTGCTGCGAGCTCAGCGCTCCGGCTTTCACTCAAATAGATGTGATGCCGGGGCTTCATCGACCGTTTCCGAATGCTGGCACCGGGGCGTCGCGTCCCGCGCCTTCATCGATCGCCACCGCCTTGGTGAGGGCGTTCGTCGAGCGCGTTTGGTTGATCGCGCGAAGGTCGGTTCCCGGATCGTCCACCTCGTCGAACATTCCCGCGAAAACCTGCTGTTCAGGTGCGATAGGCTTGGCCTGCGGCTCCTCGGCAAGCCCTGGATGGCGTTGTTGCTGAACACCCCCGTCTTCGCTCGATGCATCGCTAATCGTCGGCGCGGCTTCCTCGAGAATCCGCTCGAGTCGTGGATCTGGCCGGCGCGCGAGGGTCCCCCATGGATTGGTGCGCGGTAACGGACGATCGGCATAGCCGTGGAGAGCCAGAGTCGGCGGCGCAAGCACGCGACCACGGAAATTCCGGTCCATGAAATAGCGCAATTTGGTAGCCCGGATCGGCGCCATGCCGGATATCAGGACGAGTTCATCGGTGGGCGGAAGCTGCATGACCTCGCCGGGCGTCAGCAACGCACGCGCGGTCTCTTGCCGGCTGACCATGACGTGGGCGAGCCATGGCGCAAGGCGATGCCCGGCATAGTTGCGCATCGCGCGCTGCTCGGTCGCGGTGCCGAGCGCGTCGGAGATGCGCTTGGCGGTGCGGTCGTCGTTAGTGCTGAACGCGACGCGCACATGGCAGTTGTCGAGGATCGCGTTATTCTCGCCATAAGCCTTGGAAATCTGGTTGAGCGACTGTGCGATCAGGAAGGCTCGGATGCCGTAACCGGCCATGAAGGCGAGTGCGGTCTCGAAGAAGTCGAGCCGACCGAGTGCCGGGAACTCGTCAAGCATCATCAGCAATTGATGGCGCCCGGTCTTGGATCTCTCGCCATCGAGATGCTCGGTCAGCCGTCGGCCGATCTGGTTGAGAATGAGGCGGACAAGCGGCTTGGTTCGCGAAATGTCGGAAGGCGGCGTGACGAGATAGAACGAAACCGGACGTTTGCCCTCGATCAGGTCAGCGATCCGCCAGTCACATCGCGACGTGACGGCGGCGATGGTGGGATCACGATACAGGCCGAGGAACGACATTGCGGTCGACAGCACCCCGGAGCGCTCATTCTCCGACTTGTCGAGCAGTTCGCGTGCGGCTGATGCGACAACCGGGTGCACGCGCGGATGTTTGTCGTCGCCGAGATGATTGGTGTTCACCATCCGCTTGAGCGTTTCGAGAAACGTACGCTGCGGATCGGCCAGAAAAGTCGCGACCCGCGCGAGCGTCTTCTCCTCCTCTGCATACAGAACGTGCAGGATCGCGCCGACCAGCAGGGAGTGGCTGGTCTTTTCCCAGTGACTGCGCCGCTCGAGCGCTCCTTCGGGATCGACCAAAATGTCTGCGATGTTCTGGGCGTCGCGAACCTCGTTCTCGCCGCGCCGTACCTCGATCAGAGGGTTGTAGCGTGCGGACATCGGATCGGTCGGATTGAACAGCAGGGTGTGCGAGAAGAGCGAGCGCCAACCAGCGGTTAGCTGCCAGTTTTCGCCCTTGATGTCGTGAACCAGCACCGAGCCAGTCCATGACAACAATGTCGGCACCACAAGCCCAACACCTTTGCCCGAGCGCGTGGGCGCGAACGCCATGACGTGTTCAGGCCCGTCATGCCGCAAGTAGCGACCGTGTAGGATCCCGAGTAAGACGCCGACGTCGCGGAATAGACCAGCCTTCTCGATTTCATGGACTGCTGCCCAGCGTGCCGACCCGTAGGTAGTGACGTTTCCAAGCGCGCGTGCGCGCCAGAGCGAACCGGCGATTGCGGCGCCACATGCGAGAAATCCGCTCGCTCCAGCCAGCATGCCCGCTTTGTTGAAGACGCGCGGCGCGTAGGCTTCATAGTGATACCACCAGTCGAACAGAGCCCAAGGGGGGTAGATTCGGTGTCCGAAGGCAATTATCCAGGCCGGACCGAGTTGGGGCTGAAACGCCAGCATCGCCGCCGCCCACTGCGTCGCGCCCCAGACGCCCGCGATCACGATCGCGAAGACAAGCACAATTTGGCCGACGAGCAGTCTAGTGGGTGTCATTACGCGAAATCCGGCTACGGCCGCACCACGCGCGCCGATCACGTAAAATCGCGCGTATCCGGCTTTAGAGGAACGACGCTGCGTGACGTTGCGCGACGATATCGATGCAAACTTGACGTCGTTCCGCCCGGCTTTGTCGCTGCCGCCAGTTTCCGATTGGGCTCGAGAGGCAGGTTAGCTCCAGTTGACGTAACAGCGGCAGCTACGCGCCATTCCTCGTCGTTCTTGGCCGCCGAGACGAACCGTGAAAACTTCCATAAGGTCATGCGCAGCATCGACGTCTGGGACGACCGGCTTTGCGGACGAAGCCGTCATTCCCGAGCACGGCCGTGAAGATCGGGTTTTAGCCAAACCTGACGTTTGCGACCTCGGGCAGGTTGATCGAGGAACGACCGAGGCTGGGCCGCGAGGCGACTGGCGGGATTCAGGGGTGGGTCTGAGAAAGCAGCCCTTCGTTAGGCCAGCCTTAAATCGCGATGAGTAGAGTCAGGAGGTGGCGCGGTATCGTGCGGCTCGCCTGTGGGGCTTACCAGACGATCCGTTTCCACCCCCTGCTCATCGAGCCGGACATGCGGATCTCCCTGCATCCGGCTCTCGGACAAAGCATCACGCCTTCGCCCACGGCGCGCCCCGACCAAGCTGGGTAAGCCGTACGAGCCCGTATTGCTCGTAGAGGTGCTGGGGTAGATAGGCTCCCGCCCTCTTGCCGGCTTTCCCGTGCTTGCGCCGAAGCCACCGACGCAGCCGCACCACTGTGTAGCTGTCGATCGCCCTGTACGCCTGGCTCGTGGTTCCAACCGAGAAGTAATTGGCCCATCCGCGCAGCGCCCGGTTGATCTTGGCCACCAGCACCGTGGCATCCTGCCATGTAGACCTTCGCTCGGTGAGCGCGTGGATGGTGTCCACCGCTCGCTTGATGCTCTTCTTCGACGGCCGATAGCCCATGCGGGCTCGCCCCGTTTTCGCCGAGTACATCCGCCCGAAGGTATAGCCCAGGAAGTCGAACGTCTCTCCCGGCACCTTGCAGATGCGGGTCTTTTCCTCGTTCACCGTCAGCTTCAGCTTGCCCATCAGCCTGCGCATCTGATCGAGCGCGGCTTCCGCGTTGCCCTTCTGACACAGGATGACGAGATCGTCGGCATAAGTGACGAGCCGAGCGCCGAGGCGTTGCCCAAGGCCGAGCTTCCGCCACCCCATCACGAACCGGCGCATGTATAAGTTCGCCAGCAGCGGTGAGATGGGTGAGCCTTGCGGGATGCCGCATCGCTGATCCCGGGCCGCCGTGGTTCGTGTCTTCCGCCCTCGTTCGTCCGTTTCCTCGACAGCGCAGTCCAACGACATCCTGATCAGGTGCAGCACGCTTGGATCGACGATCCGGCGCGCCACGGACTTCATCAGCTCGAGGTGGGGGATACTGCCAAAGTAGTCGGCAAGGTCGGCGTCCACGACATCGGGACGGCCGTGATACAGCTGGTCCTCCACCTCGATCACGGCCTGCTGGGCATTGCGCCCGGCGCGATAGGCATAGATTTCCGGTGGAAGATCGGCTTCGAAGATCGGTTCCAGCACCAGCATCGCTGCTGTCATGCAGACCCGATCCCGCACGGTGGAAATGCCCAGCGGCCTGAGTTTGCCGTTGGCTTTCGGTATATGGACCCGTCTGATCGGCTCCGGTCGGTACGTCTTCTCTCTGAGCGCAAGCGCCAGTTCGGCCAGCCACCGCTCGACGCCGTACGTCTCGATATCCGCGAAGTCCTGACCGTCTACCCCAGGTGCGCCCTTGTTAGAGCGGCACTTGGCGTAGGCATGCGCCAGAACGTCGTCGCGGCTGATCTTGTCGTACAGCGCGTAGAAGCGATAGCCAGCTTCCGCCTTCGCTTTCGCGTGCAACGCCATCTGCAGTTTCTGGACGCTTTTCGGAGTTGATAGGTTTCCCAATCCCCTGTCCCTCACCACGTATTGCGTTCGCTTTGAACTGAGGCCCCTTCCCTCGACCGGCATTACCCGGTTTCCCCGGTACTACGGGCCTCTCCGCCACCCCACCGCGCCCGTCCCATCCCTCGCGGGCGTCCGGTTGCTCATCCCTGAGCACGTGATGGGGCTTCCCGTGTTGCGTGCGCTTTCCTTGTGTACATGCTGCCGCCATTACCCCGGTGCAGCAGACGAGCTCCAAACGTCGCTCAAACTCGCCCGTCTGTATCAGCCTTCCCCGAAATGGGTGTCGGGTCGGCCTGCACATCGTCCTTTTCGAGGATTGCTCAGCGTTCACTCACGTTGCGGCCTGCACACTCGCACGGTCACCTACGTGACCGTCATCCGGGGGCTTCAGACATTTCGTTACCTCCATGCCTGCCCCGGTTGCTTCCGGCTGGAGCAGTTCGCCGGGCGGGATTTGCACCCACTGGAAAGCGCCGCCTTTGCACGGCGCACCCCATTCGCGGTCGTTCGGTTCGGACGCTGTACCTCCCGGAACCAGCCGCTCGTTCATCTCGATGGTCGAGGCATGGCGCGATCAAGCGACGGCGGCATGCTCCTGCCACGCTGCCTTCCAAACCTCGCGTGCTGCATCGGCATTCATTAGAGCGATGTAAAGGCCCACGATCAGGTCGGGCCACGCAGAGCGCCAGAGAGTAGCCGTCACCAGCCCCGCCACGATAATTCCAACATTTGCGAGCGCGTCGTTACGGGCTGAGAGGAACGCCGCGCGCGTCAGGCTGCCGCCATGATGACGGTAGCGGGCTAGCATGAACGCGCAGGTCAGATTGACCGCGAGCGCGCCAAGCCCGGTGAGCAACAATGGCAGCGGATCGGGCGCAGCCGGCACGTTGAGCTTTGCCCAGGCTGTCCACAGCGTCGCGATGCCCGGCACAAGCAGGATCAGCGCGAGCGCCATGCCAAGTCGTGCTCGGTTGCGCATTGACCAGAGCAGGGCAGCGAGGATCAGGAGGTTAACGGCCGCATCTTCGAGAAAATCGACGCTATCGGCAAACAGCGATACAGATCCGATTGCCACGGCGACGGTAAACTCCACCGCAAAATAGCTGAGGTTTAGCAGAGCAACATAGCGGACTACCTGGCGCAGACCGCTACCTTCTCGGGTATGATGGTCAGGCATCACCCCGGTGATCCGGATGCTGCCCCGCGCGCTGGGGAAGGACGAGGATCAGGAGCAGGATCGCAGCCGTCAGCACCACCGACGCAAGCGGACGACTGAAGGCTAAGCCACCATGATCGAGCGGCTTGTCGAGCCAATCGCCGACTGCGGCCCCCAAGGGACGCGTCAAGATGAAAGCTGCCCAGAACAGGAGCACCCGACTGGCGCTGGTGAGGTAGTAGAGCAGCGCCAGCACGGCGAGCAGTCCCGCGAAGATTGTGGCAGCGCCCACATAGCCGAGGTTGCCAGTACCAGCCGTCCAGTCCCCGAGCGCCGTGCCGAGCGTTTGAGAGAAAGTGATCGTGACCCAGTAGAACAGCTCGGCCTTCGGCTCCCGCACCGTCGCGACCGAGATCGAGCCCAGCGCCCAATACCAGACGATCAGAGAGGCGAGCACGCAGGCCATAAGCAGCGTCGATCCGCCGGCGTAGCCGATCCCGAGCGAGCGCGTGGCGAAGTCCGCCATCGTCGTGCCGGCCGTCGTCGAGGCAATGATCGTTGCCCAATAGAGGAACGGGTGAAAGCGCCGCGCGCTTACCTGCAACCAGACCAGGGCGACCAGCACCGTCAGGAAGATCGCGGTGCCGACCAGATAGCCGAGGTTCATCGTCATCGAGACGGTATCGCCGCCGGTTTCGCCAAGCGTGGTCGCAAGTATCTTGATGATCCAGAAGCCCAGCGTGACCGCTGGCACCTTACTTGCCAACTTCTCCCTCGTAGCCTCGTTCACGGCGTCATTCCTTTCCGGCTCCACGCCGTCGGCGTTTCGATCACCAATATTTGGAGATCGCCCGAAATTCATCGACGGCGTGCTTTGTGCCCTCGCCTTCTTCGGCGTGGACGAGGCAATGATCGATATGGTCGTTGATGAGTGCGCGCTTGGCGCTGGCGATGGCATTTTCGACCGCTTGGAGTTGCTGTGCGATGTCGACGCAAGGTCGCTCTTCCTCGATCATCCCGACGATGCTCTTGAGATGGCCGGTCGCGCGGTTCAGCCGCTTGATGATCGCGGGATGGCTGGAATGAGCGTTGTGCGACATGTGACCTCATATAGAACGTTGATTGAGCATTTGTCGACTAACCCCCTGGGGGGATAGACGACATCCCCCTGGGGGGTTATAGGTCGGCCGGACCTTGGCACCCACGTACGCTTATCTGCTGGGACGCCCTGATACTATCGGGACGCATGATGACCTCTTTTGCCGAACTCGTTCAACAGGGCAGCACCAACCTTTGGCTATTCATCCCGAGCGCGCTTCTGCTCGGTGCGTTGCACGGCCTGGAGCCCGGCCACTCCAAGACGATGATGGCTGCCTTCATCATCGCGGTGCGCGGTACGGTCGGCCAAGCCGTGCTGCTCGGCCTGTGCGCGGCCCTGTCTCACACGGCGATCGTGTGGGGCATTGCGCTTGGCGGGCAGTATCTCGGCCGCGGCTTCAACACGGAGACTACCGAGCCTTACTTGTTACTTGGCTCCGCCATCATCGTCCTCGGCGTTGGCCTCTGGATGATCTGGCGCACGCGAGCGGATCAGAAGGCGGAGGCGGCGCACGACCACCATCACCACCACGGAGAGGATGAGGTCCGCTCAATTGATACCGGCCATGGTATGATGCGGCTCGAGATTTTCGAGGACGGCGTTCCGCCCTGCTGGCGCGCGCGCTTCGACAAGGGCGGATGGTCGGCAGAGGACGTGAACGTCACCACGAACCGCGGCGAGGGACGTTCGCAGACGTTCTGCTTCGTCGATCGTGGCGATTTCTTGGAGAGCGTCGAAGAAATACCGGAGCCGCACGCGTTCGCGGCACGGGTATCGCTCGGGCATGCCGGCCATAGCCACGACTATGACCTCACCTTCGCCGAACACGAACACGAACATGACCACGCAGCGCCGAGCGAAGGCCTCAAGGTTACAGGCGACAACGCCTACATGGACGCGCACGAGCGCGCCCATGCCTCCGACATCAGTCGCCGTTTCGCCAACCGGAAGGTGACGACCGGCCAGATCGCGCTGTTTGGCCTCACGGGTGGGCTTATCCCCTGCCCCGCAGCCGTCACCGTTCTCCTGCTCTGCCTCCAACTCAAGCGCCTCTCGCTGGGTGTCGTGTTGGTCAGCGCGTTCAGCGTCGGCTTGGCGGTGACGATGGTCAGCGCCGGCGTCATTGCCGCCCTCAGCGTCAACCAGATTCAGAAGCACTGGTCCGGCTTCGGCGATTTCGCGCGCAAGGCACCGTACGCATCGGCTGGCCTTATGATCGTGATCGCGAGCTACATGGCCTATTCCGGCTTGAGCGGCCTCAGCCGCATCGGCGCGATCTGATGAGCCTCGCGCTCCTCTTGGACAATATTCGTGGGCTGCCAGAGTGCCGCCCGTGCTGAGCGTCCTCGCCAACCGGACCTATCGCCACCTGTTCCTCGCGCAGATCATCGCGCTGATCGGAACGGGTCTCGCGACTGTAGCGCTTGGCCTGCTCGCCTACGACATCGCGGGCGGCAGCGCGGGCGCCGTGCTGGGAACCGCGCTCGCTATCAAGATGGTCGCATATATCGGCGTTGCGCCGATCGCCGGGGCGTTCGCCAACCGGGTTCCCCGACGCGCGTTGCTGGTGAGCATGGACGTGACCCGTGCCGCGGTCGCGATCTGCCTCCCGTTCGTGAACCAGGTCTGGGAGGTCTATGTCCTGATCTTCGTCCTGCAATCGGCATCCGCCGCGTTCACCCCGACCTTCCAGGCGACGATCCCCGACGTGTTGCCGGAGGAGCGTGACTACACCCGCGCGCTCTCCCTCTCCCGTCTAGCTTACGACATGGAAAGTCTGACCAGCCCGATCCTGGCGGCAGGGCTGCTCACGGTAATGAGCTACCACTGGCTCTTTTCGGGCACCGCGATCGGCTTTGTCGCCTCGGCGCTGCTCGTCGTCTCGACCGTGCTGCCCAAGCCTGCCCCTGTAGAAGACCGGGGCGGCATCTATGAAAAGACGACGCGGGGCATACGCATCTACCTCAAGACTCCGCGCCTGCGCGGACTGTTGGCGCTGACGCTTTCGGCAGCGGCAGCGAGCGCGATGGTCATCGTCAACACCGTCGTCATCGTACGAGGCATGGGGCTTAACCAGCGCGACGTCGCGCTGACGCTCGCCGCCTTTGGAGGCGGCTCGATCACCGCTGCCCTCACCTTGCCGAAAGTCCTCGATCGCATCGCCGATCGAACAGTGATGATGGTCGCCGCAGCCGCGCTGACGCTCGCGCTCGCTGCCCTTGCTGCGATCTCTGTGACGATGACGCCGGGACCGGCCTATTGGCACGTCCTGCTCGCCGGATGGCTCGTCATGGGCATCGCCTATTCGGCAAGCGTCACCCCGTCGGGCCGCTTGCTCCGCCGCTCGGCGAACGCCGACGATCGCCCCGCGCTGTTCGCTGCGCAATTCGCGTTGAGCCACGTCTGTTGGCTGGTCTGCTATCCGCTCGTCGGACAGCTCGGCGCGCGCGTCAGCATGGCGGCGGCCTTCGCCGCCATGGCCGTGTTGTCCGCGATCGGCGTCGTCGCGGCGCTGTGGCTATGGCCTGCCAACGATCCCGACGTGCTCGACCATGAGCATGGTGACCTCGCCCCGGACGATACGCATCACCTGGCGCACGCAGCCGGCAAGACCCATCCTTACGTCCTTTATCGCCGGCATCCGAAATGGCCGGGCCAGTGACATGCTTGCCGCGGACACACGTGCCGCCTACTCTAAAGCGGATGCCAACCCGTCGATCCCGATCCGCGCTGCTCGGTGCCGTGCTGGCGCTCGTCGCCATGCTTGGCTTGATCGGCCTGTCGGGGTGGCACGGTGCGATCGTCCATGATGACGATCCCGTGCACGCGGTCTCGATCGAGCATAGCCACGGCGGATCGGACCAAACCGATCCGGATGGTCCGATTCACGTGCTCGCACACGCGACCGGCCAGTTGCTCACCTTGGACGCTGCCACTGCGACGCTGCGAGCGACCGTGGTGTCCGATAGGACGTGGCCGACCGGCATCGCCGGCCTGCTCCGCGGGATCGGACCTTCCGGACTGTTGCGACCTCCACAGGGCTGAGCCGTGCCGGCGCTCGGCGCCGACATGCTCACACCCCTTGGAAGGAACATCATGAACGGCACTATCCGCCGGCAGCGCATGGTTGCGCTGGCTGGTTTACTCGCAGCGCTATGCCCCGCGGGAACGGCGTGGTCGAAGACGGCGCCGCCATTCGCGCAACTCTTGCGTCAGGCCCAGACGACCCCTCGCGTCACGGTGCTGGATGCCGACGTGGCGCGTGCCCGGGGGCTTGCCGAACAGGCGCGCGCGCGGCCTAATCCGACAGTCAACATCTACGCGGAAAACTTTGCGGGCGATTTGAGGGATAATGCTCGCGACCAGCAGCAGACTACTTTCCAGATCGACCAGCCGATTGAGCTGGGCGGCAAGCGTTCGGCGCGGATCGCCGCGGGCGACGCCGGCATAGCAGCCGCGCAGGCGCGTAATCTCGAAGGGCGGCTCCTCTACGCCACCGAGCTGGCACGCGCCTATGCGGGCGCGGAGATCGCCGAGCGGCGCATCGACTTAGCCGAGGACGAGGTGGAGGAGGCAACCGCCGACTTAAGGGTGGCGCGCGCGCTCGTCGATGCCGGCAAGGAGGCCCGGTTGCGCCAGCTTCAGGCCGAGACTGAGTTGAACACCCTCGAATCCGAACTCGAAACGGCACGCGCGCAAAAGCTGGCGGCGCTGGCACGGCTATCGGCGCTTGCGGGTTCGCCGACGCCCTTTACCGGTCTGTCGGAATCCCTGCTCGATCGTTTGAACGCCAGGCCCGCCAGCGGTCCGATCGACCCATTGCAGGTTACGACCGTCAAGGTCGCCGAGGCCGAACGCGAGGCAGCGGCGAGAGCGGTGACGGTGCAGCAGCGTCTTGCCGTTCCGAACATGACCGCGCAGCTCGGCATACGCCAGCTCCGGGTCGCAAGCGGACCGGCGATTGTCGCCGGCGTTGGCATTCCGCTGCCGTTCTTCGATCGTAATCGTGGCAACATCGACGCAGCGCGCGCCGAGTTGCAAGGCGCGGAGGCGCGAGCCGCAGTGGCGCGGCTCGATGCCGAAGCCGGTACTCGCGCCGTGTTGGCTTTGATCGAGGCGGCCGACAATCGCGCAGCCGCTGCGCAGCGGACGATGAAGACCGCCGAAGAAGCCTATCGGCTCGCACGCATTGCCTATGAGGCAGGCAAATCGCCGCTGATCGAGCTGCTCGCCGCTCGCCACAATCTCGGGGTGGCTCGCGGCGTCATCCTTGATGCTGCTGCCGCGCGTCTCGACGCCCGCACCAATCTCGCCCGCCTGTCAGGCCTCAGCATCACCGGAGAACCGGTCCAATGACCGATAGAGATCGACCCTACACTGGCGCCGCCGTCGGGCTGGTTGCCGCAGCCGCACTCGGCTTCGGGGCTGCACGCCTCACCCAGGCCCCGCCCCCTCCCACTGCACCTGCACCTGCAACGACAGCGGAAGCGCCGAAGAAGACGGCCGATGCACTCTCCATTACGCCACAGGCCATCGCGACCTCGCAGATCACGGTCGCACCGGCTGGCTCTGGCGAACTGGATGCGGCAATCCTCGCCTCCGCAACCGTGGGATCGACGCCCGACGCCGAAGCCGTGCTAACCGCGCGCGCACCGGGCACCGTCACACGCATTTTCCTGCGGATCGGCGATCCGGTCCGCGCCGGCCAGACGATTGCGCTAGTCGAAAGCCGTGACGCCTCGCAGATCGTTGCGGACCGTGCGTCCGCATCCGCACGGGTGACGCTGGCCGCGCGTCAGCTCGCGCGCGAGCGTTCGTTGCTCAGCCAAGGTGTCTCTCCCCGTGCCGACTACGAGTCCGCCCAGGCGAACCTTGCGGTCGCCGAGGCTGACGCCAGGCGCGCCAGCGCCGCAGCGGGAGCCGCGCGCGTTTCGAGCGACGGACGCTCGGTCGCAATCGTCAGCCCGATTTCGGGTCGGATCACGAGTGCCGCTGCCAATCTCGGGCAGTTCGTCGCAGCCGAAACCGAGCTGTTCAGGGTCGCCGACCCGCGCCGCCTGCAGATCACCGCCAATGTGCCGCCGGCTGATGCTTCCCGCGTCCTTGTCGGCGACCGGGTGGAGCTGACCACCAATGACGGCCGCACGGTCGAGGGACGGGTTCGCTCGGCGACCGGCGTCGTCGATGCGCAGTCGCGCACGGCTACCGTCGTGGTCACGCCGACCGCGGGCACCAGCACGCTTGTCCCGGGCCAACTCGTCCAGGCGCGCATTGCTGCCAGCGGCGGAGCCATCAAGGCGGGCGTGACAGTTCCCCAGGATGCAGTTCAGACGCTCGGCGACCGGACCGTGGTGTTCGTCCGGACCCGCCAAGGGTTCAAGGCGCAGTCGATCCGTATCGGCAGCCGATCGGGGGGCATGGTCGCGGTTGCCGACGGCCTCGCGGCAGGCACGCCGATCGCCACGGTGAATGCCTTCCTCATCAAGGCCGAACTCGAGAAGAACGAGGGAGGCGAGGAATGATCGAGCGCATTCTATCGACCTCGGTGCGACTGCGCTGGCTCGTCGCTTTCCTGACCCTCGTCGTCATTGGCTTCGGCGCATGGCAGATCACGAAGCTCCCGATCGACGCCGTGCCCGACGTGACCAACCGGCAGGTCCAGATCAGCACCTTCGTGCCGTCGCTCGGACCCATCGACGTCGAGAAGCAGGTCACCTTCCCAGTCGAGACGGCACTTGCCGGTATTCCCGGGCTGGAGATGACGCGATCTTTCTCGCGCAACGGCTTCAGCCAGGTGACGGCGGTGTTCACAGACAGGACCGACATCTACTTCGCGCGCCAGCAAGTGACCGAGCGTATCGGCCAAGCCAAGGACAGCTTACCTGCTGGCGTGCAGCCCAACCTCTCCCCGCTCAGCACGGGCCTCGGCGAGATTTTCTTCTACTCGATCGCCTTCCGTCATCCCAACGGCAAAGGCGGTGCCGAGCATATCGACGGCAAACCCGGTTGGCAGTCGGACGGCAGCTATCTGACCCCAGAGGGCGAGCAGCTGACCACCGAGCTGGCCAAGGCTGCTTATCTGCGCACCGTGCAGGACTGGATCATCCGGCCGCAGATGCGGACCGTGAAAGGCGTTGCCGGCGTCGATTCCAACGGCGGCTATGTGAAGCAGTATCTGATCGAGCCGAACCTCAACGCGCTCACCTCCTACGGACTTTCGATCACTGAGCTGGCGAAGGCAATGGAGCGGGCGAACCTCTCCGCGGGCTCGAACTACGTCCGCCGTGCCGGCGAGAGTTTCCTCGTCCGCGCCGACGCCCGACTGAAGTCGATTGAGGACATGCAGGAAGCGGTTGTCGCCACCCGCAACGGCGTGCCGGTCCGCGTGAAGGATGTGGGGCAGGTCGTGATCGGAGGTGCGGTTCGCACCGGCTCGGGAAGCCGAATGGGCTCCGAGGCGGTCATCTCGACCGTGCTGATGTTGGTCGGCGACAACAGCCGCATCGTCTCCACCGCTGTCGCCGACAAGCTGACGCAGATCAACAAGGCGCTGCCGCCCGACGTGTTTGCAGAACCAGTCTACAACCGCTCCAAGCTGGTCAACGCGACGATCGCCACGGTTGAGAAGAACCTGAGCGAGGGTGCGCTGCTCGTCATCGTGGTGCTGTTCCTGCTGCTCGGCAACGTCCGCGCTGCACTCATCACCGCGGCCGTAATCCCGATCACGATGCTGATGACCGCGGCGGGTATGAACGGGCTTGGCGTGTCCGGAAACCTGATGAGCCTCGGAGCGCTCGACTTTGGCCTGATCGTCGACGGTGCCGTCATTATCGTCGAAAATGCGCTGCGCCACCTTGCCGAACGGCAACAGGCCGAAGGCAGGCTGCTGACGCTGGAGGAGCGACTGGAGACGACCACGGCATCCGCCAAGGAGATGATCCGCCCGACAGTCTACGGGCAGCTCATCATCTTCCTTGTCTTCACGCCGCTGCTCACGTTCCAGGGTGTCGAGGGCAAGACCTTTGCGCCGATGGCGATCACGCTGATGGTGGCGCTCGCCTGCGCCTTCATCCTGTCACTGACCTTCGTTCCCGCGATGATCGCGATCGTCATCAAGGGCCGGGTCAGCGAAACCGAGGTGAAGCCGGTTCGCTGGTTCAAGGAGCGTTACGCGCCGATCCTCGCCAAGGCCATCGCACGGCCGTTGCCCTTCATCCTGGGCGGTGTTGGCGTCTTTGTCGCAGCCGTGTTTTGCTTCGGCTTCCTCGGCGAGGAGTTCATGCCGCAACTCGACGAGAAGGATATCACGGTCACCAACTTCCGTGTGCCCTCGGCGTCGATCGACCAGTCGACGCAGATGCAGATGCAAATCGAGAACGTCCTGAAGACCCTGCCGGAGGTAGCGTTGGTCTTTTCCAAGAACGGCAACGCCGACCTCGGCACCGATCCAATGCCGCCGAACGCTTCGGACACCTACGTCATCCCCAAGCCGGAAAGCGAGTGGCCGGCGGACGTGCACAGCAAGGAGGACATCATCCGTCGCATCGAGGAACGGATGAAATCGACGATTGGCAACCGGACGGAGATCCAGCAGCCGATCCAGATGCGCTTCAACGAACTGATCGCCGGCGTCCGCGCCGACGTCGCGGTCAAGCTTTACGGCGACGATCTGGACGCGATGGGCGCGCAGGCGCGCAAGATCGCAGCCGTCATCCGCACTATCCCCGGTGCCGGAGATGTCAGCGTCGAGCAAACTGACGGTGCACCGACGTTCGACGTTCAGATTGATCGTCAGGCGGTCGCAAGGCTCGGCTTGTCGGTCGAGGAGGTGGCGAACACTGTCTCGGCTGCGCTTGGTGGCCGCGAAGCGGGATTGCTGTTCGAGGGCGATCGGCGCTTCTCGGTCGTGGTGCGTCTACCCGACGCACAGCGTGACGACATCGACACGCTGGGATCGATTCCGGTCATGTTGCCTGCGGCGGAAGGGCAGACCGCCCGTTCGATCCCACTCCGTGAAGTGGCGCGGTTCCGGTACACCGAGGGCCTGAATCAGATCAGCCGCGAGAACGGCAAGCGCATGATGACCGTGCAGGTCAACGTGCGCGGGCGTGATCTCGGCGGCTTCGTTGCAGACGCACAGGCGAAGATCGCTTCCATGCAGCTCCCGGCCGGCATGTACATCGATTGGGGCGGCACCTTCCAGAGCCTGCAATCGGCACGTCTGCGCTTGATGTTGGTCGTGCCGATCTGCTTCCTCGCAATCTTCGCGCTGCTCTACATGGCGCTGGGCGGCTTCATCCCCGCCCTGATCGTGTTCTCGGCGGTGCCGATGGCACTCGCGGGCGGCGTGTTCGCGCTCCTGCTACGCGGTATACCGTTCTCGATCACCGCTGCAGTCGGGTTCATCGCCCTGTCAGGTGTCGCGGTCCTCAATGGGCTCGTGATGATGGGTGCGATCCGCAAGCACCGCGAGGATGCCGAAGACGAGGATCAGGCTATTGCCGATGGCGCGATAGAGCGGGTACGCCCGGTGTTGATGACGGCGCTGGTCGCATCGCTCGGCTTCGTGCCGATGGCGCTCGCCACCGGCACCGGTGCCGAGGTGCAGCGTCCCCTCGCTACCGTCGTGATCGGGGGTCTCATTACTTCGACGGTGCTGACGCTGGTTGTGCTGCCCGCCATCACCGCCTGGGTGGCGCGTCTCACAGCTCGAGGGGCGAAGCGTCCCCATCAGCGGAACGGCGAGGCGGTGCCTGCCGAATAGGTCCAGACAGTCGCAGCCCTCGACGGGCTGCGACCGTCAGTTCCAAGTCTGCGTGGCCAACCGCGCGAACCGTCGGCTGGCCGCAGGAGCGTCGCGCGATGCCCTCATGCTTCCATGCGGCAAAGAATCGGGCAGTCCGGTCGATCATTTCCGTGGCAGAGGTCTACCAATTCCAGCAGCGTCGACCGCATAACTTCGAGCGTAAATGCCTTACGCCCAAGTTCATCAGCGCGCGCTTGGGCAAGCATTTTTACTTCGCTGCTAGATCGGCTGCGATCCGACCACAGCTCGAGCAGCGTCCTAATCTCCTCGATCGGAAACCCCAGGTCACGCGCGTTGGCAATGAAGCGAAGGCGGTGAACGTCGGGGTCGGCATAGTCGCGGTAACTCCCACGCCGGGGCGGCGCGGGCACGAGACCGATCTTCTCGTAATGGCGGATCATGCGCTGCGAGACGCCGCTGGCATCTGATGCCGCTCCGATGTTCATAGCTTCACCGTGTTCAACCGTAGCGCGTTGAGGACCACGGTAAGGGACGAGAGCGCCATCGCCGCGCCGGCTAGCATCGGCGAGAGGAGGATGCCCGCCACGGGGTAGAGCACCCCGGCCGCGACCGGCACGCCGATCCCATTGAACAGGAACGAGAAGAACAGGTTCTGACGGATATTCCGCATCGCCGCCTGGGCGAGCTTCCGCGCTCGCACGATCGCCGACAGATCGCCGCGCGTAAGCGTTATGCCGGCGCTTTCGATCGCTACGTCTGTTCCCGTGCCCATGGCGAGGCCCACGTCCGCAGCCGCCAGAGCGGGCGCATCGTTGATTCCGTCGCCGGCCATCGCAACCTTGGCACCGGACGCTTTCAGCTCGCCGATGATGCGCGCCTTGTCCTCAGGGCGCAGGCCGGCGCGCACGTCGTCGAGTCCGCCCACGGCGCGCGCGACCGCGTTGGCGGTCGTTTGATTGTCACCGGTCAGCATGATGACGCGAAGCCCCTGCTGGCGGAGCGCGGCAATTGCCTCCCCGGCGTTGGCACGCACCGGATCGGCGACCGCGAGCAGGCCGGCAAGCGCGCCATCGATCGCCACCAGGATTACGCCTGCACCCTCGCTACGATGACGATTGGCATCGGAATCTACGGCCTTAGAATCAGCGCCGATTCGGCTCATTTGCTCGGCGTTCCCGATCACGACCGAACGGCCATTGACCTTGGCGCTCACCCCTAGACCGGTTTGCGAGGCGAAGTCCGTAACCGTGCCGAGCTGCAATTCTCGATCCTTGGCGGCAACGACGATCGCGTGTGCGAGCGGGTGTTCCGATTGCCTTTCGACGGCCGCAGCAAGCGCTAGCATGTCGTTCTCCACGACCGAGCCGATAGTCTGGACCGCGATGAGCTTAGGCTTGCCTTCCGTGAGCGTGCCCGTCTTGTCGATGACCAATGTATCGACCTTCTCTAGCCCCTGTAGCGCTTCCGCGTTCTTCACCAGAACGCCGACCTGAGCCCCGCGGCCCGTCCCGACCATGATCGACATGGGCGTAGCGAGACCCAGCGCGCAGGGGCAGGCGATGACGAGCACGGCAATGGCATTGAGCATGGCGTGGCCCATGCGCGGCTCAGGACCGACCAGCGACCAGACTACAAACGTCGCGATAGAAACCAGCACGACCAACGGCACGAACCAGCCAGACACCTGATCGGCAACAGCCTGGATCGGGGCACGGCTGCGCTGCGCGTCCGCGACCATGCGGACGATCCGCGCCAGCATCGTATCCGACCCGACAGCGCGGGCTTCCATGACCAGGCTGCCCGTGCCGTTGACCGTTCCCCCGGTGACGGCAGCCTCGACTTCCTTGAGGACAGGGGCAGGCTCGCCGGTGAGCATGGATTCATCGACCGAGGAGCGTCCCTCGACCACCACGCCGTCAACCGGGATCGCATCCCCGGGACGAACGCGTAGCCGATCACCGGCCGCCACATCGGCAAGGCTGACTTCCTCCTCGGACCCGTCCGATCGCACCCGGCGCGCCGTCTTTGGGGCAAGATCCATGAGGGCGCGGATCGCGCGTCCCGTTGCAGCCCTGGCACGCAGTTCAAGGACCTGTCCGAGCAGCACCAGCGCCACCACTACCCCGGCCGCCTCGTAATAGACCGGCACTACGCCGCCGTGCATGCGGAAGGTCGGGGGGAAAATGCCGGGCGCGACCGTCGCGACCAGGCTGTAGAGGAAGGCGGCACCGACCCCGATTGAGATCAGCGTGAACATATTCAGATGGCGGGTTCGAAGCGAGGTCCATCCTCGCTGAAAAAACGGCAACCCCGCCCACAGTACGATAGGCGCGGTGAGCGCAAGCTGTACCCAAGGGGAAGCGGCAGGACTGACGACATGGATGCCGAGCATTTCGGCGACCATCGATATTGCCAGCAGCGGCACCGCGAGCACTCCCGCCACCCACAGCCGGCGCGTGAAATCGATCAGCTCAGGATTAGGCCCATCATCGAGCGACGGTTCTTCCGGTTCGAGCGCCATGCCGCAGATCGGACATGTTCCCGGTCCCTCCTGGCGGATTTGCGGGTGCATGGGACACGTCCAGATAGCTCCTGGCGTTGCCGTTGCCTTAGGCTTCGGCTTGTCGCCGAGATAGGCGTCAGGGTTGGCGACGAACTTGGTCCGGCAACCGGCGCTGCAGAAATGATAGGTTTGGCCGGCGTGCTCGGCATGATGCGCCGTTTTCGCCGGATCGACCGTCATCCCGCACACCGGGTCCGTAACCGTCGCTGCGCCTTCAGAAATTCTGCCGCCAGCGCAGCAACCTCCAGCCTCAGGGTGATGCTCGTCGTGTTTGGCCGTCTCTGGAGTCCCCTCAGCCGCTTCACCCGAGCAGCATGCCGCTGGCGCGGGAGAGACAGTCGCGGCCGCAGGCTCAGTGGTACTCCGCCCGGAACAGCCGCACCCGCTGGCTTGAGGCGTATGGGAATGAGGGTCGTTTATGGCGTGAGACTCCTTCTACCCGAGGGCATGTAGGGCCTGACATCGTGTCAAGGTCAAGCCCGCCTACCTAGACTCTACGCGGCCGGGGTCGGTTGCCCTTGGAAACAAGCGGTAGCGATACGCCGATTGATCCATCAGAGCAGGAAGCCGGGAGCCAGACTACTGCGCGGCCGATCCTCACATCGCCGATGCAGGGGGAGCGAGGGTCCCCAGCCAGGCGACGAGTCCGAGGATGACGACGATGCACCCGGTTTCGGTTACGAGGCTCACGCGCAACGTACCGAGAGCCCTGCGATGATCGGCACTGGCGATCGATCGCTCGAAAGTCGGCGTCAACCGAAAGCGGTTGAGGGCGGCAAGACCGAGCATAACTGCAAACAACACCAGCTTCGCGAGCAGGAGTCGACCATAGAGCGACTTGCCAAGGTCCGTGAGGTGGTCGACACCGACCAACATCCAGCCGTTGATCAAGCCGGTGATGACGATCGTAGCGACCGCGATAGTTCCGACTATCCCGAACCCGTGCAGTGCGCGGTGCGTCAGTTCAAGGTGTGCTG
The DNA here is from genome assembly GCF_004354345.1 of Sphingomonas sp. AAP5. Lineage (NCBI taxonomy): Bacteria > Pseudomonadati > Pseudomonadota > Alphaproteobacteria > Sphingomonadales > Sphingomonadaceae > Sphingomonas > Sphingomonas sp. AAP5. The sequence goes on from NZ_CP037913.1 coordinate 2,023,099, forward strand.
CACCGCCTCGCGCAGCGGGCCGGGAGACGAGGAGGATTAGCCCGAACAAGGCCCCGACCCAAGTCGCCGAAGCGACGAGGTGCAGAATATCGGCACCAAGGTGAACCCAGCCGATCGCGGCGTCATCCATCGCACCGTGCCCGGTCCATGCCAGCGTGCCGATTGCAACGACGCCGCAAAGCGCGACGATGCACAGCCAGATTCCGTGGCGAGCAATCATCATTGCCGCCGCACCTGCGACGATGAGCGCGACCATGCGGAGCTTCCAGGCCACCCCGATCGCAGAGCCGGTGAGCAGCGCGCCGATCGCTTCGCCATCGATCGGCCACGCTGGCGTTCCCGCCATCGAGGATGCCATCAGCACGATCCAGGCGGCCGAGAATAAGAGGCCGAGGGCGGCGCTGCCGACCAGCCATGCGCGCAGCGCGAGCGCATCACCGCGCTCGTCAGCCCGCAGCCCATAGAGGCCGAATGCAGCGAGGCCGAACAGCGCCGCCAGCGTCAGGTAGAGCGCGAAGCGGATGCCGATCAGCGACCAATCGTTCATCGTCTCACTTCACCGCAAAGGCATAGCTTCCGGCGACCTTGTGCGTGTCTGTCGAGACCACCTGCCATGCCACGCTATAGCGGCCGTGCGGGAGCGAGCCGTTGGGAGTGACGATCAGCGTACGACCATCAGGCCCCAGTTTTGCTACGCTGGCCATCTTCATGGCGGCCATCCCGGGCATGGCCGCCATAGTCAGCTCGGCCTTGGAAAAGGCTGGCATCAGCTTTTCGCTGAAATGCAGCTCGATATGCGTCGGCTTGGCAACGGTCGCATTTGCGGACGGGCTCGCAGACAGCAGTTTGGGGTGCGCGTAGGCGGTGCCGGCGAGTGCAAGGCTTGCGGCAGTGGCGATCAGGACAGGGAAGCGGCGCATGGATGGCTCCTTCGTAATAGGGACTATCCTTCGTTACGCGCCCCAATCGACTACCCCTTGAAAGGTCGTGTTGAGGGATTGGGCTACGTCGTGCGTAACCTATGCTAGAGGGGTGGAGTGAACGACATGGATGACCTCGACGCAGTGTTGACGAGGATGGCGCACGCTCCCGTGCCCGCCAGCCTCGACGGAATGGAAGCCAGGGTGCTTGCGCGCATCGCGGCGCGGCCAGCGGCGCGAGCCGGCACCGGCATCGGCGCGGTGACGATCGCCGTAGCGCTCGTCATGGGCGTATTTGGCGCTGGCTTTCCGGCTAGAGAGGCCGGGGCGGTGTCTGCGCTCTCGCCACTCGGGCCAATGTCGCCGCTCGCCCCGTCGATCTTGCTCGCTGGCGCGCCATGAGCGGTCGCGTCCGGCTGATAGTGTGCGTGATCGCCTGCTTTGTTGCAGCGATCGGCGGTGTGTTCATCGGGCGGGCACTTCTCCCGTCGCCGGTGCAGCCCGGTGCGGAGCTGCACGAGGTGCTGCATCATAAGCTGGCGCTCGACGCAGACCAGCAGGCACGCCTGCAAGTCTTGGAACAGCGCTTCGCGGTCCAACGCCGCGCCTTCGAGCTGGAGTTGCGGGCCGACAATGCCCGTCTCGCGGAGGCTATCGAAGTCGAACACGGCAACGGACCGCGCGTTGTCGCGGCAGTCGATCGGAGCCACGCCGTCATGGGCGAGCTTCAGAAGGCTACGCTCGCACATATATTTGCCATGCGACAGCTTCTCCGTCCCAACCAGACCGGGCAGTTCGACCAGGCGGTGGTCAAGGCGCTCACCGACGATCAGCGTTGAGCCTCGACTGGACCTCGCTCACCGAGGCCGAGCTTGCGACGCTCAGCATCGCGGGGCGGGAAGCGGCCTTTGCCGAGATCATGCGCCGTCATCGGCAACCGATTTTCCGGATGGTCCGCGCCTGCGTCGGTGAACCCGACGAGGCGCTGGACCTGTTGCAGGAGACCTTCGTCGCTGCCCACCAGGCCATGCCACGGTACGATGGCAATCGGTCGATGCGGGCGTGGCTTTCCACGATCGCGCTCAACAAATGCCGTGATTGGGGACGCAAGCGGACCGTGCGCCGCTTCCTCTCATTCGCGATCCCGGTCGGCATCGAGGCCGAGGCGGTTACGGACGATCAGGTGCCGATCGACGACGCCGCCAGCGATCGGCAGGAGCTGGACCGGGTGACGCGTGCCATTGCTGCCCTCCCCGTTGCCTTGAAGGAGCCGCTGGTGTTGCGGACGATCGAAGGCTTGAGCCAGGCGGAAACCGCTGCAGTGTTGTCGATCAGCGAGAAGGCTGTGGAAACGCGGCTTTATCGCGCGCGCGCCAAGCTGCTCGAGCAATTAGGCGATCGTTGAGGGGTAGCACGACGCACCGCGTATCAAGGCTAGGGGGACATCCCCGATCGAAAGCCTTGAGGATCGTATGAGCCGCATTATCGACCGCCGCCAGATGCTACGCGGTGCCGCCCTTGCAGGCGGCGGACTCGCGCTGTCGGCCTACATGCCTGCATGGGCGCAGACCAATTCGGCAGGCATCATCACGCCCCTGCCGACCGTCACCGGCAACGATATTACGCTCCGCATCGCGCGCCAGACGATGATGATCGATGGTCGCGCGTCCAAGGCGATCGGCATCAACGGCACCGTACCGGCCCCGCTAATCCGGTTGCGCGAGGGGCAGACCGTTCGTCTCAATGTCATCAACGATCTCGACGAGGACAGTTCGATCCACTGGCACGGACTGCTCGTTCCCCCGCAGTTCGATGGGGTGCCCGGCATCTCGTTCCCCGGCATCAAGCCCCGTTCGAGCTTCCTCTACGAGTTTCCAATCCGGCAGAACGGCACGTATTGGTATCACAGCCATTCCGGGCTTCAGGAACAGCTTGGGCATTACGGGCCGATCGTGATCGATCCTGTCGGCGCCGATCCGGTGCAGTCCGACCGCGAACATGTCATCGTGCTGTCCGACCACAGCCAGCTCAGCCCCGCTACCATCTTCCGCGACATGAAAGTCGACCCCGGTCACTTCAACTATCAGCGTCAGACCCTCGCCGGCCTGCTTTCCGGCAAGGATCAACCGCTCAAGGACCGCGTGGATTGGGGCAAGATGCGGATGGACCCCACCGATATTTCCGACGCGACCGGCCCCGCCTATACCTATCTCGTCAACGGTCACGGCCCGCGCGACAACTGGACCGCGCTGTTCACGCCCGGGCAGCGCGTGCGACTGCGCGTCATCAATGCATCGTCGATGACAACCTTCAATGTCCGCATCCCCGGTCTCAAGCTCAGCATCGTCCAGGCTGACGGGCAAAACGTCATGCCGGTCGAGGTGGACGAGTTCCAGATCGGTGTCGCCGAAACCTACGACGCAATCGTCACCCCGATCGACGACCGCGCCTACACGCTTGTCGGCGAGGCGATCGACCGATCCGGCCTGGCGCGCGCCACGCTCGCCCCGCGCCCCGGCATGGCGGCCGAGGTGCCTGCGCTTCGTCCGCGCCCGCTCGCGACGATGAAGGACATGGGCATGGATATGTCGTCGATGGGCGGCATGGATATGTCGAGCGGCGGGATGCGCGGCCCCGACCCGACCAATGAGAAAAACCCGTCCGCCGGTCTCACCACCCCCGGCGCCGGCACGGTAGCAGGCGCGATGGCAATGGGCGGAATGCCGCAAGGCGGCACAATGTCAGGGATGGATCATTCGGCGATGAACCACGGTGCGATGGCGACGGGCGGCAGCGCGGGCGGCATGGCGGGGATGGACCATAGTTCGATGGGCGGCCAGCAGGGCATGGCCGGCATGGACATGGGGTCCATGAAGATGCGCGACTTCTCCAAAGCCCCGCAGGTCAAGAAAGGACCGGGTGTCCAGACGATTTCGCCGATCCCGATGGATCGCACCGGCGACCCCGGTCAGGGGCTTGAGAATGTCGGCCACAAGGTGCTGGTCTACCGGGACTTGATGGCGCTGGAACGCAACCCGGACGTGCGGGCTCCCAGCCGCAGCCTCGACATTCACCTGACCGGCAACATGGAGCGCTTCATGTGGTCGTTCGACGGCGTGAAGATGTCCGACATGATGAAGCCGATCCCCTTCCTCGAAGGTGAGCGCGTGCGGATCAACCTCATCAACGACAGCATGATGGGGCACCCGATCCATATCCACGGCCACTTTTTCGAGCTGGTGACGGGGCACGGCGATCATGCGCCGCGCAAACACACCGTCATCGTCCAGCCAGGCGGCAAGGTGACGTGGGATTTTACCGCCGATGCGGTCGGCGATTGGGCGTTCCACTGCCATCTCCTCTACCACATGCACGCCGGCATGATGCGAACCGTGAGTGTCCGTCCGCGGGGAGACGTCGCATGAGACGCCTCGCTCTTATGTTGGCGTCGGTCGCCATGCTCACCCTCGCGGCTCCGGTCGCTGCGCAGTCGATGCAGGGCATGAACATGCCCGGCATGACGATGCCGGCTCAGAAGAAACCTGCGGCCAAATCGTCCGCGCCAGCCAAGCGCGCCAGAGCGAAGCCCGTTGCCGCGAAGCGCAAGGCGCCACCGAAAGCCACGGCAGACCCGATGGCCGGCATGACGGGGATGGACCATTCGTCGATGCCGGGCATGGCCATGCCCGGCAATGCCTCACAGCCAGCGCAGGGCGCGTCCCAATCCATGCCGGAAATGGAGATGCCAGCAAGCGGCCAAACGGCTCCACAGGGCGCTCAGCAAGCAATGCCGGGGATGAATATGTCCGGCGACCAGCACGGCAGCCATGATATGCAGGCTATGCCGGGCATGGCAGGGATGACGATGCCCGGAATGGAGAAGACCGGCACGGCGCTTCCTGCGGGAAACGCACCGGCCCCCGCGCCGCCGATGGACCATTACGCCGACCGCCAGTTCGCGCCGGCCGACATGGCGAAGGCGCGGCACGACATGATGTTCGAGCAAGGCGGTCAGCCCTTCTACCAGGTCATGTTCAATCTTGCCGAATATCAGGCGCGCCAAGGCCGTGACGGCTACCGTTGGGATGGTGAGGCGTGGTTCGGCGGTGACATCAATCGCTTGTGGCTGAAGAGCGAGGGCGAGGGCGCGTTACGCGAGGGTGTCGAAAGTGCCGAAGTCCAGGCGCTCTACAGTCGAGCCGTCGGGCCGTACTTCAACCTTCAGGCAGGCGTTCGCCACGACTTCCAGCCGTCACCCAACCGCACTTATGCAACCGTCGGGTTCGAGGGACTTTCGCCCTATATGTTCGAAGTCGAGGGTGCTTTGTTCCTGTCGACCAAGGGTGACCTGCTCGGTCGCCTCGAGGGGTATTACGACCAGCGCATCACGCAGCGACTGATCCTGCAGCCGCGAATCGAGTTCAATCTATCGGCGCAGGCGGTGCCCGAAAACCGGCTTGGCGCGGGGCTGACCGACGCCGAGCTGGGGCTCCGGCTACGCTACGAAATCAGGCGGCAGTTCGCGCCCTATATCGGCGTCTCCTATGTCGCACAGACCGGACGTACCGCCGATTTCACCCGCGCCGAGGGCAAAGATCCGACCACCACCAGCTTCGTGGCCGGTGTGCGGGTGTGGTTCTGATGACGAAGGGCAGAGCCGAAATAGAGCAGTTGCCGAAGTGCGAGGGGTACGCGCCGCGCGCGCGTAGAACCTTTAGATAACAGAGGAGACGGACATGCGATTTTCACCGATATTTTCTGCCTTGGCGGTCGTCGCCACCCCGGCGCTTGCCCAGCAGGGCGGGATGCAGGTGATGGATCACGGCCAGATGGCCGGCCTGCGCCATGACGACATGTCGAAGATGATGGCTGGCAACCCTTACGCTCAATCCGAAATGGACATGCATCAGAAGATGATGGCTGCAAAGCAGGGTGACGCGGCCGAAATGTGGACGCGCAAAATGATCGAGCATCATCGCGGTGCCGTCGCCATGTCGCGCGTCGCAGTCCGCGATGCCAAAGACCCTGAGATAAAGCAGATCGCGCAGATGACGATCACGAAGCAGGAAAAGGATATTGCCGAGCTACAGGGTTGGCTCCGCAAGCACGACAAGCGCCCGCAGTAACGGGTGCTCACCCGCCCTGTTATTCCCTTTTTCCCCGACAGGGCGGGAGTTTCGTTTTCTTCGTGTGACCAAATCGACAAACCTACGAAGAAGACTTGGCCGATTGACAGGTTCAGAGGCGCCCCGCAGGAAGTGCATGTGAAGCGCCTGTTCCTTTTCCTGATACTGTTCGGCGTGATGGTCGGGCTTGCTGCGCAGCAGCCGGCCCAGGCGCTTGCTGCCCCAGCAGGCGCGATGGACATGGCAGCGATGGCAACCAACGACATGGCCTCCATGCCGGATTGCATGTCGGCGATGAAGAAGGACGCAGCCCACAAGCCGTGCAAGTGCGGCTTGGCTGGCTGCATCGCCATGATGGCGGCGGGCGGCCCGATGATGCTGTCCGACGCATCGATGATTCTCCAGGCTGCGGCCCGATCCGATCGTGATGAGCAAATCGGCATTTGCGCAGCCTTGCGCGGCCGTTCGACCGCCCCCGAGCCAGAACCGCCTTCTATCCTGATCTGATTTCAAGTCCGCGCGCGTGCCCGTCACGCGGCCCCGTCGCCGGTGCGACGGGGCTGGCGCGAGGTGAACTCAAGGATCAGGACATGACGAAATGCGAACCCTCTTACGCCGCCGCGCGTCGCGCGCGCTGGTATGGCTCGCGCTCGCGTCGGTCAGTATGCCGGCGATTGCCGGACCGCTGACGTTCGACACGGCGCTCCGAAAAGCTGCTACCGACGCGCCGTCGATCAAGGCGAAGTCGCTCGGCGCAGATGCTATGCGATCGGCGCGAAGCGCAGCAGGACAGTTGCCCGATCCGAAGCTCGCGCTCGGGATCGACAGCTTTCCGATCTCGGGACCGCTCGCGTTCGAGCCGCAGCGCGATAACTTCACCTGGGCGCGCATTGGTGTGTCGCAGGACATTCCCAACCTCGCCAAGCGGCGCGCGCAACGAGGTCGCGCTGAGGCGGACATTGGCGTCGCCGACGCAGAGACCGGCGTGGAGGCGCGCATCGTCAAGGTCCAGGCCGCGCTTGCCTGGATCAGTCTCGCTTATGCCGAGCGGCGACTTACCGCGCTCGACACGGTACTCCAGGGGCTCGGCCGCTTCGTCAAAGCGTCGCCCGGTGCGGTCGCGTCGGGAGCATCGCGGCCAGCACAGGTGTTCGCCGGGCGCGAAGCCCTTGCAAAACTACAGGACCGCCGCGACGAGCTGGTGTCGATGGTCGGCCGCGCGCGCGCCGACCTCACGCGCTGGACGGGCGAAGCCGACCCCGACATCGCAGGTCCGATCCCGGATTTCACGGTAGAGCCGTCGCGCCTGCGCGCATCGCTTCGCGAGCATCCGACGTTGGTGTTGGCCGGTGCCACCATCGGTCGCGCGGATGCCGACCTTCGCTTGGCCGAGGCCGAACGGCGTCCCGATTTCGGCGTCGATCTGTCCTACCAACGCCGCGATCCCCGGTTCGGCGATTACGTGTCTGCCGGGGTCACGATCGGCCTGCCGTTGTTCAAAAAGCGGCGTCAGGAACCGTTGATCGCGGCCCGCGCTGCCGACGCCAACAGTGCACGCGCCGGCGCAGATGCCAGTTTGCGCGAGCTGACCGCCGATCTCGAAGCAGGTCTTGCCGATCACGCGATGCACCACGCGCAATGGTCGCGCGCCCGCGACGTACTGCAGCCGCTCGCCGAGCAGCGGGTGACGCTCGAGACCGGCAGTTATAGCGCCGGGCGCGCCACCCTCACCGACATCGCCGACGCGCATTCCGCGCTTGCCGAAGCGGTCCTCACCAAGCTCGATCGCGAGGCGACGGTCGCCGCCGATGGCGCGCGGCTCATTCTCTTGTTCGGGAGCGTCGATCAATGACCACGTCACTTCAACGGTCGCAGCTCGCAGCGACGTTTGCCGCTGTCGCCCTCGTCGCGGGCGCTGGAGGCTATTATCTGGCCGGTTCGCGGAATGGGGCACCTGCCGCCGGGGCGCCGGATACTCCTCGCAAGCCGCTCTATTATTACGACCCGATGGTGCCGCAGGAGCATTACGACAATCCGGATTCCCTGTCGTCAATGGGGATGAAGACGATTCCCAAATATGCCGACGCAACTAGCGGACAGACGGCAAAGCCAGGTGTCACGGTCGACCCTTCGGCGATGCAGAGCCTCGGCATCCGGCTGGCGACCGCGACCACCGGCACGTTGGCCGGCACGCTTGATGTGACCGGCGCGATCGACTTCAACCAGCGCGATGTCGCGGTCATCCAGTCACGCGCCACAGGGTTCATCCAGCGGGTCTATGGCCGCGCACCGGGCGACATAATCCGTGCCGGGGCGCCAATCGCCGACGTGTTGGTCCCCGAATGGGGTGGCGCACAGAACGAATATGAAGCGGTGCGCAAAACCGGCGATCCATCGTTGATCGCTGCCGCAGGCCAGCGTCTGCGACTGATCGGCATTCCGGGCGGCGTGGCGGGCGGGCTTGGGATGACCACCATCCGGAGCCCAATCGGGGGCGTTATCCAGACACTCGATGCCCGCGCCGGGGTTACGCTCGCACCCGGCCAGACGCTCGCGCAGGTCAACGGCCTCGGCACGGTCTGGTTGAACGCCGCGGTGCCGGAAGTGCGCGCAAGCGCTGTCAAAGTCGGGCAGACGGCGAATGCCGAGCTGGCGGGGTTCCCCGGCGAGCGCTTCACCGGCCGCGTCATCGCCGTCTTGCCGACGACGCAGGCGGACAGTCGAACGCTGACGGTACGGATCGAGCTGCGTAATCCCGGTGGTCGCCTGCGCCCCGGCATGTTCGCGACCGTTCATCTGGGCGGCACGTCCGACACCGCGCTGCTGGTGCCGAGCGAAGCCGTAATCCGCACCGGCAAGCGCACGCTCGTCATGCTCGCCGACGGCAAGGGTCGTTTCCGACCAGCTGAGGTCCGTATCGGGCGCGACGCGAGCGGTCAGACCGAAATCCTCGCAGGACTGGCGGCAGGGGAAAAGGTCGTCGCATCGGGCCAGTTCCTGCTCGACAGCGAGGCGAGCCTGACCAACGTCGCCGCGCGCCCGATCACGGGGGACACAAAGTGATCGCGCGGATTATTGAGGCGTCCGTCAAGGCGCGCTTTCTTGTCCTGCTCGCAGCCCTCGCGCTGATCGTCGTCGGGGTGGGCGCTTTGCGCTCGACTGCGGTCGATGCGCTGCCCGACCTGTCCGACGTCCAGGTCATCATCCGCACCACCTATCCGGGGCAGGCACCACAGATCGTCGAGAACCAGGTCACGTACCCGCTCGCGACGACGATGCTGTCCGTGCCGGGCGCGCGCGTGGTGCGCGGCTATTCGTTTGTCGGTGACAGCTTCGTCTATGTCCTGTTCGACGACGCGACCGATCTCTATTGGGCGCGCAGCCGGGTCCTCGAATATCTGAGCCAGGTGCAAAGCCGCCTCCCCGAGGGTGCGAAGGCATCGCTCGGCCCGGATGCTACTGGGGTGGGCTGGGTCTATGAATATGCGCTGGTCGACCGGACCGGGCGTCACGACCTCGCACAGCTCCGCAGCATCCAGGACTGGTTCCTGCGCTACGAATTGAAGACCGTGCCGGGGGTCGCCGAGGTGGCGAGCATCGGCGGCATGGTGAAAGAGTATCAGGTCGTCCTCGATCCGCAGAAGCTGGCCGCTTACGGCATCACCCACGAGGCGGTGACCGAGGCGCTGAAGCGCGGCAATCAGGAGAGCGGCGGATCGGTCCTCGAGATGGCCGAGGCCGAATATATCGTCCGCGCGACCGGCTATCTGAAGACGCTCGACGATTTTCGCAGCGTGCCGCTCAAGACGGTTGGCGGCGTGCCCGTGACACTCGGCGACGTCGCCACGGTTCAGATCGGTCCCGAAATGCGTCGCGGGTTGGCCGAGCTAAACGGCGAGGGCGAGGTTGCAGGCGGCGTCATCGTGATGCGCCAAGGCAAGAACGCGCGCGAGGTGATCGACGGGGTACGCACTCGGCTTGAAGAGTTGGAAAAGAGCCTGCCGCCCGGCGTGGAGGTCGTCACCACCTATGACCGGTCGGGCCTGATCGATCGCGCGGTCGACAATCTGCGCAGCAAGCTGATCGAAGAGTTCATCGTCGTGGCGCTCGTCTGCGCGCTGTTCCTCTGGCACGTCCGTTCGGCACTGGTCGCCATTCTCACCCTGCCACTCGGTATCCTCATCGCCTTCATTGCGATGCGCGTGCAGGGACTAAACGCCAATATCCTCTCGCTGGGCGGCATCGCCATCGCGATCGGGGCGATGGTCGATGCCGCCGTCGTCATGATCGAGAACGCGCACAAGCATCTTGAGCATTGGACGCACGATCATCCCGGCGAAACGCTTGAGGGCGCTGAACGCTGGCGCGTGATCACTGCCGCAGCGGTCGAGGTCGGCCCGGCGCTCTTCCTCAGCCTGCTCATCATCACCTTCTCGTTCGTGCCGATCTTCTCGCTTCAGGGGCAGGAGGGGCGGCTGTTCGCGCCGCTCGCCTTCACCAAGACCTATGCGATGGCAGGCGCCGCAATCCTGTCGATCACGCTGATACCGGTGCTGATGGGCTTTCTGATCCGCGGTCGCATCCCGTTGGAAAACGCCAACCCGATCAACCGTGTCCTTACCCGCATCTACCGCCCCGCGCTCGACTGGGTACTGGCGCGGCCGAAACAGGCGCTGGTCATCGCCGGCCTCGTGTTCGCAACCAGCCTCTGGCCGATCAGCCAGTTGGGTGGCGAGTTCATACCGCAGATGAACGAGGGCGACCTGCTCTACATGCCTTCCGCGCTGCCCGGCATTTCGACCGCTAAGGCCGGCCAGCTTCTCCAGCTCACCGACCGGCTCATCAAGACCGTACCCGAAGTGGAAAGCGTGTTTGGCAAGGCCGGCCGCGCCGACACCGCCACCGACCCTGCCCCGCTCGAAATGTTCGAGACCACGATCCGCTTCAAGCCCAAGGATCAGTGGCGCGCGGGCATGACGCAGGACAAATTGATCGATCAGCTCGACAAGGCGGTGAAAGTGCCAGGCCTCGCCAATTTCTGGATTCCCCCGATCCGTAATCGGATCGAGATGCTGTCGACCGGCATCAAGAGTCCGATCGGTATCAAGGTGGCGGGGTCGAACCTCGCCGAGATCGATGCGGCCGCGCGCGAGATCGAACAGGTCGCGAAAACCGTGCCCGGGGTGGGGTCGGCGCTCGCCGAACGTCTCACCGGCGGGCGGTATATCGATATCGACATCAACCGGACCGCCGCGGCACGCTATGGTCTCAACGTCGCCGATGTGCAGTCGGTCGTGTCGAGCGCGATCGGCGGAGAGACGATCGGCCAGACCGTCGAGGGACTCGCGCGATATCCGATCAGCGTGCGTTATCCGCGCGAGCTGCGCGACAGTATAGAAGGATTGCGCAATCTGGCCGTGCTGACGCCGGCAGGGCAGCAGATCACGCTCGGCACCGTCGCCGACGTTCGCATCACCGATGGACCGCCGATGCTGCGCAGCGAGAACGGCCGACCGGTGACGTGGATCTACATCGATGGACGCGGCGCGCCGCTCACCACCATCGTTCGTGATCTGCAGAACGCGATCGCCGCCAAGGTGAAACTGCCGCCCGGCGTCAGTGTCACCTATACCGGCCAGTTCGAGTATCTGCAGCGCGCGGTCGAGCGATTGAAGATCGTCGTTCCGGCGACATTGGTCATCATCTTCCTGCTGCTCTACGCGACCTTTCGCCGGCTCGATGAAGCCGCGCTGGTGATGGGCACCCTGCCGTTCGCGCTCACCGGCGGTCTATGGCTGCTCTATCTGCTCGGCTATAACCAATCGGTCGCGACCGGTGTCGGGTTCATCGCGCTCGCCGGTGTTTCGGCCGAGTTCGGCGTGGTGATGCTGATCTACCTCAAGCATGCGCTGGATGCCCGAGGCCCGGTGCCGGACGATGCCGAGGTCGAGGCTGCCGTGCGCGAAGGCGCCCTCCTTCGTGTCCGGCCCAAGGCTATGACGGTCGCGGTGATCCTGGCTGGCCTGTTTCCGATCCTGATCGGTACAGGCACCGGCTCCGAAGTGATGAGCCGGATCGCGGCTCCCATGGTCGGAGGCATGCTCACTGCACCGTTGCTCTCGATGCTGGTACTGCCGGCAGCGTTCCTGCTGCTGCGGTGCTCCCGGCGTTCCACCCTTCCTTCGGCCCCAGTCCCACCGCTGCAAAGGAATACGCTATGAAGAAGAACCTGTTGGCACTCGCCGTCCTCGCGGGCCTCACGACGACCACAGCATCGGCGCAGTCGAGCACTTCCATGCAGGGCATGCCGATGAAGTGGGCCGTGAAGGTCGGACGTGGCAGTGGTATCGTGACTGCGATCGATCCCAAAGCCGCCAAGGTTACAATCCAGCATGGTCCGATCGCGGCACTGGGCTGGCCTGCGATGACGATGGCGTTCACGGCTACTTCACCGGCACTTCTCAAGACCGTGAAAGTCGGACAGCGCGTCGACTTCGCTATGAGGATGCGCGGCTCTGTGGCGGAGGTCACAGCTATCCGACAGCGTTGAGCCGGTGTCACGACCGGACCGATTTGACACACTGTTTGGAGCACGGTCTTCCGCCCAATCATAGGCGGCCAATCCGCGTGCCAAAATCGGAACTCTCCGAATTATTAGAGTCTCTCAGCGATAACCGGCGAGCTGGGCTAGTGTGCCGCCGGACAGGTCATTAATCTCGGGCGGCCGCTCGTGCCCGATCCTGACCTTCGCAACCACGCCAGTGAACGTCGTGGTTTGGTCGATTGCTGCCCCCGGCCGGGAGCCGTCCGAACGACAGCTATTCGGGGTATACCCCCCATGCCCGGCCGTTATCGGGCCGAGCGCCGCCGTCCTCTAAATCGCCGGACCTCTGGATCGCTGAAACGACCAGCTGACGCCGTCCCCGCGCACGACGCCCGAAAGGTCCTTCCCGACATGCCGCTCCAGCACCGGGCGCCACGGCACCAAGGTGAAGTCCTTGGCCTTCTGCACGATCCCGAAGCGGCCGCTGGCAAGATCGACGTGCCGTACCAACCTTCCAGCTACGCGCTCCCCCTCCCCGGTCTCCACGAAGCGAAGGCCAAGCTCCTTGGACATCTGCGCGCCGACCCGTAGGAGTTCGCGCCGCTGCAGGATCGCAAGCAGATTGGCGCGGTACGTGATCCGCCCGTGCTCGGCGTCGGCCAGTTCGTTGGCGATCAGCCATTGCCGTCGCGCCAATTGGGCGGCGCGCACCGTCTGCCCGAACCCCGCGTCCCGCACCGGCTCCGCCTCCGTTGCCACCATGTCGCGATCGAGCCAGGTCGCGCCCGCGATATCGACCTGCTTCTCGACCGGGATCGCCGAAAGGATCTCGACCGTTACCGGCTTCCTGGCGGCTACGCGCTCGGCAAATAGCGCCGCGCGGGCAAGATGATCCGGTGCGATCTGCCAACGCCCGTCGGGCAGGCGCTCGACCGCCCCGGTCTCGCGCCGCATCGCCTCCAGGCGACGGACATGGGTTTCGGCAAAGGCCTGAGTCGCGTTCGGATCATGCAGAAGGTGCGCGTCGACATCGTAGACGCCGCCATTCGCGGCGGCGACCGCCGCGATCGTCCGATCCGCCGCGCGAACGCTGGCGTCGATCGGACTAAGCCTGACGATCGCGCCGTCGGGGATCGGTTCCAGATCGTTGCCCGCACCGATGTCGACATAGTGACTTCGTCCGTCGACCGCATCTACGATAAGATAGTGACGATCGGCGAGCTCGTCGGAGAGGCCGCGTGCGATGAGGCGCCCGGTCAGCGGTCTGGCATCGGCCGTGCCGGGTTCGAAGACGACCCAGTCGGCCGGCGCGCGCTCGATGCGTTTCGCGGCGATCTCGCGCTGCATCGTCGTCAGGATATCGCCGCGCTCGCCCATTCGGCGGAGTGTGTCCTCCAATCCCTCTTCGAGCCCCCAGCGGCCACCCCCCAGCGACTGCGCAAGTCCGAGACGTTCGAGCTTGGCCAGCCGACCCGTTCGCAGGGTCTGCCGGAACGGCTCGGGCACTGCGGCGACCACCGTCCGATCCGGGCCGCACTCGCGCAGCAACTGCCGATCGATCGACGTCAGGCGTTCCTGTTCGACCTCGGCGCGCAGCGTGCGCTCGATTTCGCGATCGCTCCGCGGCCCGAGATCGAGCCCGACGAGTTCGGCGGCGCGCTCACGGATGCCCTTCGTCAGATACTCGGGAGCAATGACGAGATCGCGACCGCGGTCATCCTTTCCCCGGACGATGATGTGGGTGTGCGGATGGCCGGTGTTGAAATGGTCGACCGCAACCCAGTCCAGCCGCGTGCCGAGATCGGCTCCCATGCGCGCCAACAGCCGCCGGGTGAGCGGTTGCAGGTCGTCATATTCAGCGCCGTCCTCGGCCGAGACGATGAAGCGGAATTGGTGCCGATCGCCATCGGCGCGTTCGTGGAATGCCTTGGGGTCGGCCCCCTCCTCGCCCGGCCCGTAGATCCGGCCGGGATCACCCTGGCGGGTAACGCCGTCGCGCTGGATATAGCGCAGGTGCGCGCGTGCCCCCGCATACCAGTTGCCGCCGAGCTTGACGATCCGGGTCTTGACCACGACGCGGCGTGCATGAACCGCCGCTTGGCCATCGCGCCGGGCGAGCACAGCCCCATACCCCGCGCCGCAACCGATCCGTGCACTACCACTGGCCGAGCCTGTGCGTTTCCCGGAAAGCGGACCGCCGCGTGCCAGCGTCGCGGCGGCGAGCACCTGATGCAGATAGCGGCGGGCATGCCGCCCGCCGCCTGCCCGCATACGACCCAGATGTGGTACGAAGTCGTCGTCGTCGGCCACCTACCCTGCTCCGTCCGGGTGATCTTTCGAGATGGTGCCTCACTTTGATGCCCGATGAAATTGGCGCTACCGAAACCCGCGGAAATCCGCCATTTCCGAGGCGCATGGCGCCATGTCCCGCACCATGGCGCCATGCGCCCTCTCGAAAACGATGTGCAGACAATAGCTTATGGCAAAAGTACGGAGGATGGCGCCATGCTTTATCTTGCCTTACGCGCCCTCCCCTACCTTCCCGCTCACCGCTCGATCACCTCTGACAGCCGTTTCGCTCTTTGCCTCAGAACGGGGGATCAAGAGCACGACGCAAGCGGGAACGAAGCCTGACCGACCCCGCTCCCGCTCGCCCTTGGTCATCGCGCCGCGCTATAGGCTTCCTGCGCATCCCACACGCTCTCGAACCGCCGCAATCCGCTAATCCGATCGACTTCACCCTCGCCATCCACGATCGCTACCGCGACGAACCAATGCGCGTCCAGACAGCCGATAATCGCCACCCGATCGCGCTCCTCGCCCGCGTCATCCAGGCCCTCAAACCGGCCCAACCACCGCTCTCCACTGCGCGCCTCCCAGTGAAAATCTGCGCTTTCCGCTTCGATGAAATGCCGCGCCAGCGCCTGCAGTCCGCCGCCTCCGAACTCGATTTCCAGCCCCGACATCAGCGCTGGGAAGATGTCGTTCGAGCCCGCGATAACGCTGTCCATGGTCATGAGAACCTCCGCTTGCTTGTGCCTTCTTGAGTGAAGGACAGCCCTCTGACGGCGGGTGCCGGCGCGTCTGTCAGGGCCACCGGAGCGCAAGCGGAGGTGCCGCGCAGCGGCGGCGGAGGAGCCGATTTTGTTGTGCTGGTACAAACAGACTCGGCTGCGCAGCAGCCTCCGCTTCACAGCAAAATTGGAGGGGCCGCCGGCCTTGAGAGACGTGCCGGCGCCCGCCATACTCGGACGATCCGAGACGAGCCCTCCACAGATGTTGCGACGGGTAGCCGCGCCGCGCGTGCCACGAGGTGTGCCGGAAGCACGGCATCAAGAGACGAAGAACGGCCCCCAAAAATGCGGCAAGGCCCCCGCGCCGATGCGACGCGGGGGCGATGCGGTTCAGTCGGCGGGGTTCCAAATGATGGCGTAGGTGTCGTCATCGTCCTGGCCGGCGGCGCGCCCGAGATTGGCGTAGAGGCGGCGCGGACCGAATTCCGGAGCGGCGAGGCTGAGCGACACATAGTCGTTGCCCGAACTCTCGCTGCGGCGGATCCAGCCGGCCCCGACCTCGGCCCCGCCCGCCATCACGCGGTAGTCGGGCTGGACGTCGTTGGCCTTGCGGCCGTTGGGCAGGATCTCGACGTCGGTGCGGATCGAGAGGGTGCGGAGCTGGCCCTTGAAGCCGTTGCCGTCGCGGGTGACATAACCGATTGCAGGCATTGAAAGTCTCCTTCGAGTGTCGCCCCGAACCGTTTCCGGGCGATGGGCGGACCTAAGGGCCGGACCAAGCGACCCCTGCGCACCGGCACGGCCGCAGCGCAGCGGAGGACCGGAGCCG
The DNA here is from genome assembly GCF_004354345.1 of Sphingomonas sp. AAP5. NCBI lineage: Bacteria > Pseudomonadati > Pseudomonadota > Alphaproteobacteria > Sphingomonadales > Sphingomonadaceae > Sphingomonas > Sphingomonas sp. AAP5. The sequence goes on from NZ_CP037913.1 coordinate 2,039,532, forward strand.
AAGGCGTATTTGAGAGCGCAAGCGGGCGCGAGGAGCCCGTGGCACACGGGCGGGGAAATACGCCGGAGGCGATGGTTTCGCAGGGGTCGCGGCCGGCCCAGGTCATGCGCCCGAGGAGCCGGAACGGGGCGCGCACACGCCGCAGGAGAGCGTCGACCGCACGATCGGCTATGCCCCGATCCGCAAGACAAGGACGCTCTGCCCCGCTCGTCACCGCGCCGCCAGCGATGGCAATGGGTGGAAGGACGCGGCAGACCGCAGCGCCGATGGGGGCGGTATGCGGGAGCCTAGCGATCCGTCGCCGCGGTTTCGGGCTATCGCGTGACCGCGCAAACGCACCCAAATCCTCCGACCGCGCCATCGCATCCATCCTGTTTAGCCTGCCGCGTCATCCTGCGAGCCAGCGTAATCCGGGTTCACCGGGAGCGCATGGCCAGCCTCCCGTGGACAGACCATGCGGAAACCGGATTGATGTACGTTCTTCTTTCGTTCTACTGTCCCGTTATGTCGAGACTCGCCCCCCAACCCGCCCCCGCCGATCTCAGTTCGGCCATTCTATCGGCGCCCGGTTGGGCCAGAGTGGGGATCACGATGCCCGACGCGCGGATGCGCGAGCGCGCGGCGGACGCGCTGGCGCAGTCGATCCTCGAACAGGTGTTCGAGCAGGACCGCACCGCCCATGCCGATCAACTCAGGCTGCCGCTTTAAGCTGACGGACTCGGTGGTAGCCGCGGCCAGGCGCGCGTCAAACCTTCGCTGGCGCAGGGGAGACGCTGCGCACTTCGCGCACGACGTCCTCGAACAGGTCGAAGAACCGGCGTTCCAATTCGCCTTCGGACATCGTGAAGGCGGCGTGCGCGTGCGCAAGATCGAGCGCGTGCGCGGCCAAAAGCCCGTCTTCGCGAAAGCGCGGGGCGAGGTCATGCGCGGTCGCGAGATCGCCGGCGTTGCGCATCGCATAGTCGACCACCCAGAAGCGATGGATCAGCCGCTCGCGCGGGGAGAGCGCGTCATCGCCCTGTGCGCAGCGCTTTTCGATCACCGCATGCGCGGCGTCGATCAGCCAGGTTTCGTGGTCGCGGTGATCGATGTCTGTCCCCATGCGGCAGTCTTAAGCGCGCCGGGCGGGGCTGATCCAGTGATTCTCGAACCAGCCCTGCAACAGAAACCCCGCGGCGAGCGCCGGAGGCGCGAGCCGCGGGGCCGAATTTCAACCCGCTCTGGAAAAGCGGGACGGCGGCACCGCCGCCGTCCCAACAGATCACGCGACCAGCGCCTGCGCACCGCTATCGGTGTCGGGGTCCGGCCCTGCGGACGCGCCGCCGGGCTCAGGAGGCGGGTCGGCGGGGCGCGCCGCTTCGACCAGCGCATGTGCCTTGACGGTGCCCACGCCGCCGCGCCCGGTATAGGCGGACGGCGGGAAGGTCATCCAGCGTGGTACCCAATCTTCGCAGACAGTGCGGCCACCCGCCCCTGCCAGATGGTCGGCGACGATCTGGCGCAGCGTCTTGCCCATTTCGCCCGCATTGGCGTCGGCAATCATCGGTCCCGCCACCTCGGCGACGAGCGAGAGCAGCACCTCGCGGTCGCGGATCAAGTCGAGAAAGATCGGGTCGGCGTGCCAATAATCCTCCATCCGCACGCCAAGCTGCAGCCCAACCGCCTCGACGGCGGCGCTACCTGCCGCCAGACTTTCGCCCATCACCACCGCGATCACGTCGAACACGGCGGCGTCAGGCAGGTCGAGCAAGCGTAGAAAAACGGCCGAGAGACGATCTCCCGCGGCATCGTAAGGATAGGGACTGCCACCGATCACGGTCGGATCGTCGGGTGAAAAACCGAGCAGATCGAGCACGGCCCGGCGGCGTGCGTCGAACGCGGCCTCGCTCGTGCTGTTCTCGACGCTCTCGGCGATGGCGTCGCTGCGCGAGGTCTGCGGCTCGATCCGCACGCTCCACAGATGCGATCCCCGAATGGCGTGCGCGACCAGGAGGCGCAGCGCCACGTGCGGCGCGCCGGTCAGCGCGGCGCGAACGGCGGCGTGGCGATGCAGATCGATATAGGTCTGCAGCTTGGTGGTCAGTTCGGGACGCGGCGGCGCCTTGCCCGGGCTGTTGTTGTCCCCCTTGGCGATCCGGGCGGCGTCCTTGCGGCTGATATAGCCTTCGTGGAACACCACCTCGCCGCTGGCGCGGACATCGACATAGATACGCCCGCCCTTGCGCTTGGGGGCCTTGTCATACTCCCACGACGCGAATTGCTCGGTCGGGGGCACAATCATGACATCGGCCCAGCCCGCTTCCAGATACGCCACACGCCGCGCCTCGATTTCGGTGTTCTGCGCGGTCCAGAACGCATCGGTATCCGCAAAATAGCGGTCCTCGCCGAACAGGTCGGCGACGATTGCGCCGCCATAGGTCGTCACGTCGAACAGCGCACGCGACACCGCGATCGACTCCCCGCCGAACAGCCACGCCTTCAATTGATGGCCAGCAGGGGGGCGCTGCTCGGGATCGTCCACGAGCGCCAGCCACGCCTTTTGCTGGCTCTTGCTGGCGAGCGTGAGGTGGCGCACGGTGGTACGGTCGATCTCGCCGCGCGCGTAGAGCGCGCGGATCCGTGGCAGCAGATTGCCGAGCGCAAGCGTGCGGCGCACCGCCAGATCGGGCAAGCCAAAGGTCGTGGCGATATCTTCGATGCTGCGCCCTTCGCGCACCAGCCGCGTGAAGGTCGCCCATTGGGTGACCTCGTCGGGATCGAGCCGCGCGAGATTTTCGATCAGCGAAGCCTCGATCGCGGCGGCGTCATCGCCGTCCTCGAGGATCGCGCACGGCACCGGTTCGGCGGTGCCGGTTGCCGGGCAAGCGCCGCGACCAACCGCCAGCCGACCTGCTCAATGCGGTGCAAGCGCTCGGCTCGGGATTTCCGGGGCAGGTCGGGATCGCCGTTCGCGACGTAACGGAAGGATGGATCGTTGGCTATAATGCCGACCGCTTGTTGCCCCAGCAGAGCGTGAGCAAGCTCTGGGTGGCGATCGCAGTGATGGACGCGGTTGATCGGGGCAGGCTGACGTTATCAGACATCGTCACCGTCCGCCGATCGGACCTGACCGTCTTCCACCAACCCATCCTCCCACTGGTAGGAACAGACGGATACAGGACCACGATTGCCGCCTTGCTCGAGGGCGCGATGACACGCAGCGACAACACCTGCAACGACGTGCTGCTTTGGAAAATCGGGGGCCCGCCCGCAATCCGGCGCATGTTGATGCAAAAGGGGATCGCCGGGGTAGGTTTTGGTCCCGGCGAGTGGCTTCTCCAGGCAAAGACCGCAGGTCTCGACTGGAAGCCCGAATGGGCCGGCGGCTGGGGCTTCCTGCAAGCACGCTCGAAAATGAGTGTCGAAGCCCGCAGCAGGGCTCTCAACAGATATCTTGCCGCTCCGTATGATGGCGCGTCCGCCAACGGCGTTACCCTCGGGCTTGCCCGGCTCCAGCGCGGTGAGGTCCTCAGCAGCAGCTCGACTTTGCACCTCCTGACGTTGATGGCAGCCAGCAAGACCGGTCCGCTTCGACTGAAGTCAGGGCTACGTTCCGGGTGGACCTTTGCGCACAAGACGGGAACGGGACAGGATCTTGGCACTTTGTCGACGGGGTATAACGACGTCGGACTTTTGAAGGCGCCAGATGGTCATACATATGCGGTCGCCGTCATGATCGGCAGCACGAGACGTCCCATCGCAGCGCGAATGCAATTCATGGGAAATGTCACGCGGGCGATTATCCGCACGCTCGAATAAGGCCTGCGCCTGCGCGAAAATTTCGTCAGCGCACTCAAGTCGGACTCGCGGGGCGTATCCTCACGTGACGAAGCCTTGGGTCGCCCATTCGGTGCATGACGATCCTATACCCGCGTCTTCGACACCGGCCTTGACGTCGGGCCGGTTGTTCCCTCTCACGGCTATGCCCTGGACGTGGGCGAAGCCTTCAGCGGACTGATGGTCGGGATTTTGCCTGCCGAACCCAAGGTGAAATTCATTTAATTAGCGCTGCTCGCCCACGCGCATAGATAGGCGCCCGTCATTCCTTTGGAAGCATCGGGGCCCCTGTGCTGCAGCTCGTCAAGCTTGCGCTAAGCAAGCCCTATACCTTCGTCGTCCTCGCGATTCTGATCGTCCTGTCGGGCTCGATCGCCTGGATCGAAACCCCGACCGACATCTTTCCGGACATCAAGATCCCGGTGATCGCGGCGGTATGGACCTATCGCGGCCTGCCGCCCAAGGACATGTCGGGCCGGGTCGTCTATTATTACGAACGCTCGCTTTCGACGACCGTCAACGACATCGACCATATCGAGAGCCAGTCGCTCAACGGCGTCGGCATCGTGAAGATCTTCTTCCAGCCCGGCGTCGACATCCGCACCGCCTCGGCGCAGGTGACCGCCGCCTCGCAGACGGTGCTGAAGCAGATGCCGCCGGGGATCACCCCGCCGCAGATTCTCAACTACAACGCCTCGACCGTTCCGATCCTGCAGCTTGCCTTGTCGTCGCGCGCCCTGTCGGAACAGAAGATCTACGACCTCGGGCAAAACTTCATCCGACCCGGGCTGGCCGCGGTGCCGGGCGCTGCGATCCCCTCGCCCTATGGCGGCAAGGAACGCCAGATCCAGATCGATCTCGATCCGGACGCGCTCCAGGCACGCCATCTGTCGGCGAACGATGTCGGGGCGGCACTCGCTGCGCAAAACCAGATCGTCCCTGCCGGCACCGCCAAGATCGGACAGTATGAATATAACGTCCGGCTCAACAACTCGCCCGAGGTGATCGACCAGCTCAACGACTTGCCGATCAAGACGGTCGACGGCACGACCGTGTTCATGCGCGACGTCGCGCATGTCCGCGACGGCTCGCCGCCGCAGCGCAACGTCGTGCGAGTTGATGGCGGCCGCGCCGTCCTGATGACGATCCTCAAATCGGGCGCCGCCTCGACGATTGCCATCGTCGATCAGGCAAAGGCCCTGTTGCCCGCGCTGAAAGCCTCGCTGCCGCCGTCATTGGTGGTCCAGCCGCTATCCGACCAATCGCTGTTCGTGAAGGCGGCGGTCTCCGGGGTCATTCGCGAAGGCGTGATCGCGGCGGCGCTGACCAGCCTGATGATCCTGTTGTTCCTCGGCTCGTGGCGCTCGACCGTCATCATCGCCGCATCGATCCCGCTTGCGATCCTTGCCGCAGTGGCTGGGCTCGCGGTCGCCGGACAAACGCTCAACATCATGACACTCGGCGGCCTTGCGCTCGCGGTCGGCATCCTCGTCGACGATGCGACCGTGACGATCGAGAACATCAATTGGCATCTCGAACAGGGCAAGTCTGTTCGTGACGCGATCCTCGACGGGGCGCAGCAGATCGTCCAGCCGGCTTTGGTCTCGCTGCTGTGCATCTGTATCGCCTTCCTGCCGATGTTCTTCCTGCCGGGCATCGCCGGCTTCCTGTTCGCGCCGATGGCGATGGCCGTGGTGTTCGCGATGATCGCGTCGTTCGTGCTGTCGCGCACGCTCGTCCCGACCATGGGCAACTTCCTGCTGCGCGAGCATGGCACGCCCCATACGGCCGGGATCATGGCGTCGCACGATTCCCGGACCGGGCGTCCGGGCACGCGCAACGTCTTCATCCGCTTCCAGAGCAACTTCGAACACCGCTTCGAAGCCGTGCGAAGCTACTACGTTGCCATTCTCGCATTCGCGCTGGCGCGTCGGCGCAGCTTCGTGCCGGCCTTCATGGCGGTCGTGTTGCTGTCCTTCGCCCTCATCCCGATGCTCGGCCGCAATTTCTTCCCGACGATCGACGCGGGCCAGATCAACCTCCACGTCCGCGCTCCGATCGGCACGCGAATCGAGGAAACCGCGGCGATGTTCGACCATGTCGAGGATCGCATCCGCGCGGTCGTGCCGCCCGATGAACTCGTCTCGATCGTCGACAACATCGGCATGCCCGTGTCGGGGATCAATCGCGCCTATTCGAACACCGGCGGGGTCGGATCGCAGGACGGCGACATCCTGGTCACGCTGGCCAAGGACCACCAGCCGACCGCAGGGTATGTTCGCAAGCTGCGCAAGGTGCTGCCAGAGGCGTTCCCGGGATCGGTCTTCTCGTTCCTGCCGGCCGACATCATCAGCCAGATCCTCAATTTCGGCGCGCCCGCCCCGATCGACGTGATGGTCGCGGGCAGCGATACCAAGAAGGGCGAAGCCTATGCGCATGCATTGGCGGCCAAGCTGCGCCACATCCCCGGGATCGCCGACGTCCGCGTCCAGCAGACCGATGCACAACCCGAATTGGGGTTCGATGTAGACCGCGCACAGGCCGACCGCGTCGGTATCACCGAGAATGACGTGACGCGAAGCCTTGCCGTCAATCTGACCGGCAGCTCGCAGATCGCCCCGGCGTTCTGGCTCAATCCCAAGAACGGCGTGTCCTACCCGATCGTCGTTCAGACCCCGCAATATCGCACCGACTCCTTCTCGGCGCTGCAGAACCTGCCAGTCACGGGGGCAGCGGCCAGCGCGTACCAGATCCTCGGCGCGCTCGGCACGATCCATCGCGAGCCGTCCCCTGCGGTCGTGACGCATTATGCGCTCCAGCAATCGTACGACGTCTACGCCACGACGCAGGGGCGCGACCTCGGCGCGGTGGCGGGCGCGATCCAGAAAGTCCTCGACCAGACGAAGAAGGACCTCCCGACCGGATCGACCGTGACGCTGCGCGGCCAGGTCCAGACGATGAACACTGCCTTTTCGGGACTGGTCTTCGGCCTGATCGGCGCCATCGCGCTGATCTACCTGCTGATCGTGGTCAATTTCCAGAGCTGGGTCGATCCGACGGTGATCGTGTCTGCGCTCCCCGCAGCGTTGGCTGGGATCGTGTGGATGCTGTTCGCCACGCATACGCCACTGTCGGTTCCGGCGCTGACCGGAGCGATCATGTGCATGGGCGTGGCGACCGCCAACTCGGTGCTGGTCGTGACCTTTGCGCGGGAACGCCTTGCCGAGACCGGCGACGCGCTGCGCGCCGCTGCCGAAGCCGGCGCGACCCGCTTCCGGCCCGTCGTGATGACTGCACTCGCGATGATCATCGGCATGGCGCCGATGGCGCTCGGCCTTGGCGAGGGCGGCGAGCAGAATGCACCGCTGGGTCGCGCGGTGATCGGCGGGCTGATCTGCGCGACGCTCGCCACGCTGGTGTTCGTCCCCGTCATCTTCTCGATCGCTCACCGGCGCGAACGCCGCGCCGCTCCTCTCCCCACCACACAGGGAACCTTCGCCCATGCAGAATGATGCAATCGCGGCACCGCCGCCCAAGGGCCTGCGCTCGGCGGGCGTCGTGGCGCTGCTGCTCGCCGGCGGCGTGATCGTCGCGGGCATGTTCGTCCGCTTTCACGATACCAGCGAGGCGCAGACCTGGTCCGATGCCCGCTCGATCCCGACGGTTCATCTGGTCGCGCCCAAGGCCGCGGCAGCAAGTGATGCGCTGAGCCTTTCGGGCACGATGCAGGCCTGGAACATGGCAAAGCTCTATGCGCGCGTGCCGGGGTATGTCAGCGCCTGGTACAAGGACATTGGCGCTTCGGTCGGGGCGGGCACGCCGCTCGGACGGATCGATACGCCTGAACTCGACGAGCAGATAACATCCGCGCGCGCGGCGCTGGTGAGTGCGCAAGCGCATGCGCAACTCGCGCGGAGCACCGCGGCGCGCTGGAACGATCTGTTGACCGACAATTCGGTCTCCAAGCAGGAAGCGGATGAGAAGAACGGCGACCTTGCCGTGCGCAACGCCGCGGTGCTGTCGGCGCGCGCCGATCTCGGGCGACTGCTCGCACAAAAGGCGTTCTCGACCGTGCGCGCGCCCTTCGCGGGTACGGTAACGGCGCGCACCGCCGATATCGGCGACCTGGTCGGCCCGGGCGCAACCGTGCAGCAGCCGATGTTCGCGGTCGCCGACACCCACCAGATTCGCGTGTATGTCAGCATCCCGCAAAGCTATTCGGCGGTCATCACCCCCGGGCTTGCCGCGACGCTGACGGTGCCCGATTATCCCGGAAGCCGGTTCGACGCGCGGGTGGTCGGGACCTCCCAGGCCATCTCCCCGCAAAGCGGTACGTTCCAGGTTCAGCTGATCGCGGCCAACCCGAACAACGCGCTGCGCCCTGGCGGCTTTGCGCAGGTCAATTTCGACGTCCGCGGTCAGGCCAGCACGGTGCAAATCCCTTCGACCACATTGTTGTTCCGGGCGAAGGGAACGCAGGTGGCGACGGTCGGGCCGGATCATCACATCCATCTGCAGCAGGTCACGCTGGGTCGCGATCTCGGCCAGACGGTCGAGGTGCAGTCCGGCTTGGCTCCGAACCAGAAGATCGTCGACAATCCGCCGGATTCGCTCAGCAACGGGCAACTTGTGCGGATCGATGGTGGCGCGAATGGGTAAGCGCCATCGCGCTGGGATCGGGCTTGCAGCGCTGGCGAGCCTCGCTGGCTGTTCATTCGCGCCTGCCTATCATCCGCCCGTGACGATGACGCCGCCGGCCTTCAAGGAGGCGGGCCCGTGGCAACCCGCGCTGCTCGCCAGCGCCGCGACCCGCGACGATTGGTGGACGGTGTTCGGCGATCCGACGCTCAACGCGCTCGAGCAGAAGGTCTCGAGCGACAACCCGACGCTTTCCGGCGCGCTCGCCCGCTACGATGCCGCGCGCGGCTATCTCGGCCAGGCGAAGGCCGGGTTGCTGCCCCAGGTTGGTGCAGACGCGTCGGTCACGCACAACCGGCAGTCGGACAACCGACCGCTGCGCGGGAGCAACCAACCCGATATCTACAGCGCGGACACGATCGAGGGGAGCTTCGGCTACGAACTCGACCTGTGGGGCCGCGTCCGCAACAGCGTCGCTGCGGGCAAGGCCGAGGTCCAAGCGTCGGGCGACGATCTTGCGGCGATACGGCTCAGTCTTCAGGCCGAGCTCGCCTCGGACTATATGGCGCTGCGTGGGTACGATCGCCAGGCGGTCCTGCTGCAGCAGACGGTCGATGCGTACGCCAAGGCGGACCATTTGATCGCGCGGCGTTTCCAGGCTGGGATCGTGAGCGGGATCGAAACGGGCCGATCGGGTGCGCAACTGGACGAGGCGCGCGCGCAACTCGCCGACGTCGCCGCGTCGCGCGCGTTGACCGAACACGCCATTGCCAGCCTGGTCGGAACCCCGGCTTCGAGTTTTAAATTGGCGCCGTCGGCGACCGCGTTCGCCATTCCTGCGATTCCGGTCGGCGTGCCGGCGACCTTGGTCGAGCGACGTCCGGATATTGCGGCGGCCGAGCGGCGCATGGCCTCGGCCAACGCCGAGATCGGGATCGCCAAGGCTGCCTTTTTCCCCGCGATCCGGCTTGGCGGCAGCGGGGGGTTTCAGAATACCGGGCTGCCGGGATTGCTCTCGGCCTCGAACACGATCTGGTCGATTGGTCCGAGCACGGTCCTCAGCCTGTTCGACGGTGGACGCCGTCGCGCCGAACTCGCCGTCGCCCGCGCGCGCTGGGCGAGTGCCGGTGCGGACTATCGTGCGACGGTTCTGGCCGCCTTCCAGCAGGTCGAGGACAATCTCGCCCGCAGTCGCCATCTTGGCGATGAGGCGGCGGCTGAAGACGACGCCGTGCGGCAGGCGGCATCAACCGAACGCCTTTCGCTCAACCGGTACAGCAAGGGGGCTGTCAGCTATCTCGAACTGTTCACCGCGCAGACCACGGCGTTGCGCACCAGGCGAACGCTGATCGACCTCCAGACGCGCCAGCTCCAGGCATCGATCGGCCTGATGCGCGCGCTCGGTGGGGGATGGCATAGCTGATGCATCAGAATGCCGATCATGACGGGTCTCTATCCGAAAACCCGCGCGCGAACATGCGCCTTGCGAATCCAAGGAACCAAGGATGAGCTTTGCCTACCTCTATCTCGCGGTCATCACTGGCGGTTTGGGGGGGCTCACAGCCTCGTCGGCCCATCCTCCAGTAGCACCCGTCTTCGATGAAGAAATTTGCCCATCAACGGCCGCGCCGATGGCGGATGCCACTCCATGTTACATAGTGAACAAGTCGCCCAAACATCATCGTCGGGTTGTACGTCCCAAACCTGCTCGGGAGGCTCTGGATAGATCGGCATTGGGGTCACCGGAGAACCAGGGGCAACACCCCTAGGCGGCCGTCGACCTAAAGCGAATTTCTCACAACCGCTTGCTAAACGAAACTTTCCCCAAGTTGTCGCAACAACATAGCATGACGAGATTACTGAAATTGCGAGATGCAGGCGCCAGGACCGCACGCTCATGCGCCGTGAAACGAACCGACTAGTCGTTTTGAGGATTTGACGGTTTGGGAGCGGTCGTCGGCGCCGTGTCGGCCTTGCCATCTGGCGCAGTCGCTCTGTCGGTTGACGGCGGCGAGCAGGTCTCCCCGGAAGACGTTGCTACGCAGTGCTTCACCGGCTTCGAAGCGCGCGCTTTACGGCAGACCGTGCTCCATCCTGTAAACAAGCAATGCGAATCTTGCGCCGGATCGAGGGAGGCAAGGATCAGAGCTGCAAAGAGCATCATATTGAATATCGCCTTTCGTCGGTGTTTGAGGATGGGCAATCGTTTCAGGTCAGCAAAACTGTGCCGCTAAATCCGTCCCCGCGCACCGATATTTACGCCGCCTAGTCGAAGTCTTCGTCGATCGATCCGGTGGCATGTGGGTCTTGCACTCGGCGGAATGGAATAACGGTCTTGAACCTACACCGATCAAGGCGTGGCGCATCTTAAATGAATTTCACTTGGCGCGATGGCGCGGCACCGAAGGCCAGGCGCGCCGTCATCCAGCGCCGCGGGCGATCCGCCTCCGCCGCTGCATCCTAACGCCCCCGTCGGGCAAACTGTTGGCGTGCAGGGCGCCGACGTAATCCACCGTGGCAAATCATGGCCCTGTCGCCGATGCGGCGCTGGCCGCACCATGAATTTTACCAGTCAGACGCTCCACCGCGGACCCATCGCGCTCGGCGGGAGTATCGCCTCCGTTCGGAAGGTATCCAAAGGAGGCGAGCTGATGATCGCAGCAGATGTGTTCACGACCCTAGACGTGGAACTCAAGCCGGACCCCTCGCGCACCGTCATCCGGCCGTTCAGCTTTGCCTATCCGGATGCATTTGCACAGGAACCGACCCGTATCCAGGACGTCGCGACGCGCGTACTTGCGCTCGAGCCCAAGACCCGCGACCGCATGCTGAGCCTCCTTACGGACGCGATGGAAGCACGCCACCACAATGTGAAGGACCTTTTCCTACGGCGATTTGGGGAAATGGAGGGCGAGCTCGCAGACATCCACGTCGAGGCCGAGCGTGATCGGCTTCTGCTTGGGGCGTATTACAGCCAGGAATATGCATTCGAGTCTGCCGCATTGTTCAACCCGAGCATCGTGACCGTACCCGATCAGGATCCAAACGACGAAAGCGTTCGCTTCATCGTTTCGTTGCGCGGCGTCGGCGAGGGTCATATCTCGTCCGTGACGTTCAGGACCGGGCTGTGGGACGGGGGCACCGGGCTGATCGTCGATCCGCCGAGCGCGCAAGGCGTTCCGCCCCGGATCGAAAGCGACAACGATGGCTGGGTGCGGATGCGGGCCGACGACAGTCAGGACATTTCCGAGACCGTGATTTTCCCGATCCTCCCCAGCCAGCGACAGGGCGTCGAGGATCTGCGTCTCGTCCGCTTCACCGATCATGACGGGGTTGAAAGCGTCATCGGAACCTACACTGCGTTCGATGGCAGCGCGGCGCGCGCGGAACTGCTGCGCGGCGTCGATCAGCGAACCTTCGAGATGCGCGCGCTCACCGGGGACATGGCGGGGTACAAGGGCATGGCGCTTTTCCCGCGCCGGATCGACGGGCGGTTCGCCATGATCGGCCGCCAGGACAGCGTGAACCTCTGGTTGCTCTATTCCGACGATCTCCACACTTGGGAAAAGGGGACGCGGATTATGGGGCCGAGATACCCATGGGAGTTTGTCCAGATCGGCAATTGTGGCTCGCCGATCGAAATCGATGAAGGCTGGCTGCTGTTCACGCACGGCGTCGGCATGATCCGTGGCTATTGCGTCGGCGCGTGCCTGCTCGACAAGGACGATCCGAGCAAGGTCCTTGCCAGAACACCCTCCCCGCTCCTGTTCCCCTCGGCCGAACAGCGCGGCGGCTATGTCCCGAACGTGACCTACAGCTGTGGTGCGCTGCTCCACGGACGGCGCATCCTTCTACCGTACGCCATTGGTGATGAGTACACCGCTTTCGCTACCGGAAGCGTCGACGACCTGCTCTCCGTGATGGAGGCGTAAGGCGGCGAAGATCGGATAAGGCCGATCCAAGCCGTCGCCGCCATATTTCGGTTATTCGCCCCAACATGCAAATTGCGGCGTTTTTGTTACGGTCGATGTAATCGCCCCGACCCCCGTCGCGTGTAGCGGCCGCCTGGCAAGGACAAAAGTGTCCAAAGCTAAGGGAACCCATTTATGCTTCACGCAACCGGTCTGCGCCTTCACTTGTTGGTCGGCAGCGCCTTGATTGCTGTCCTGGCGTCTCCGGCGCTCGCGCAAACGGCACCCGCCAGCGATGCTCCGGCAACCACGCCGGCCGCTGACACCGGCACCACCACGCCCGCCGCAGCGCCCCAGGATCAAAGCGCTGGAATCGGCGACATCGTCGTGACCGCGACGCGCCGCGAGACAAACCTGCAGAAGACACCGATCTCGATCAGCGTGCTGAACTCGCAGGGGATCGCCGATCGGCATGTGCTCAGCCTGTTCAACCTCGCCGATGGCTCGATCCCGTCGTTGCGCATCGCGACGTTCGAGGCGCGTCAGTCGGCGTTGACGATCGGCATCCGCGGCATCGTGCCGTACGATCAGAACCAGACCGCGCGTGACGCGGGCGTTGGCGTCTATATCGACGGGGTCGCACTCAACAAGACGCAGGGCCTGAACGCCGCCTTGTTCGACATCGAGCGCATCGAAGTGCTGAAAGGCCCGCAGGGCACGCTGTTCGGCCGCAACACCGAAGGCGGCGCGCTGTCGCTGGTAACGAAGGCCCCAACCGGCGTTTTCGACGGCCGCATGACGGCTGGCGTCGGCAATTATGGCAGCCACAATGCCGATCTGCATGTCGATCTGCCCTCCTTCTACAATATCTCGCTGAAGTTCGACGGCGTTTACCAGCATCAAGACGCGACCGTGAAGAATCCGCTCGCCGGCTCGGTCGGCTGGAACTATTACGACCGCAAGGGTGGACGCGCGGCAGCCCGCTGGCAGCCGATCGAAGGCCTAACCGCCGACTTCGCCTATGACTATGCGAAGGACGACAATACCCCGCAGTACAGCCAGTTGGTCAGCTACAACCCCAACGGGTACAACGTCGGCACCTATGGGGGTGCTACCGGCACCACGCTTCAGTTCAACGGGACCAACTGCAACGTGGCCGTTCCCGCTACCGGCGGCGTGAGCAATCCCTGTATTGCGCCGAAGGCGCCGCTCGTCGGCGTCCATAGCGAGCGTCAAACCGTTGCCGACGTCGGTGTGCCGCAACAGGTCAGCACCGACATCACGCACGGCTTCTCGGCCAACCTGAAATACAAGCTCGCACCTTGGATCGAGTTGCGCTCGATCACCGCCTGGCGCGGCGTCAGCACGGACCAGTGGGACAATTCGGGCGGCCCAGAGCGCGTGACCTATGCGCCGAACGCGACCTTCAGCCGCTACAGCCTGTCGTTCCTTCGGCAGCACCAGTTCAGCCAGGAATTCCAGGCCGTCGGCAGCATTCCGCAGTTCGATTATGTCGTCGGTGCTTACTATTACACCGAAGACACGAGCGAATATGCGGCCACGCCAACAACCAACACTTGGAACGCTGACGGCACGGCCTACACGATCCGCAGCCCGATCGTCAGCGGGGCCATCACGTCGGCGAACTCGGGCTATCAGCCTGGTTACCAATTCATCACGCGCGACAGCCAGGCGAGCGATCACAATTATTCGGTGTTCGGCAACCTGACCTATACCCCCGCCGGTCTGGACATCGTCCACCTGACCGCTGGTGGTCGCTACACAAAGGACAAGCGCCGCGGCACACTGTCGATCGTCAACGGTGACACAACGCCGAACAATGCGATCAACGGCGTGTTCTCGTTCTCGAACGAGGTCAATCGCTTCGACCCGATGCTAAACCTCGCCGTCGATGCAACGCGCGACATTCACCTGTACGCGAAATACGCCACCGGTTTCCGTGCCGGCGGTGCGAACGACCGCTCGCAGAGCTTCAACGCCTTTGGTCCAGAGTCGGTCAAGTCGTATGAAATCGGCGCGAAGATGGACTTCTGGAACCATCGCGCGCGTCTGAACCTTGCCGGCTATATCATGGACCGGAGCAACACACAGTTCGACTTCGATCTGTACGACACCGCCACCGGCAGCCCGACGATCAACTCGCACATCGAGCAGACCCAGAACGCCGGCAACAGCAAGATCCGCGGAATCGAAGCCGATCTGACGGTCAAGCCGTTCCCGCAACTGACGCTCACGGGTTCGTATGCCTACACCTATTGGAAGGCCCCGTCGGCGGTGAACTCGATCACCGGCGGTCTCCCGCAGCAGCTCTACATCGTCTACACCCCGACGAACGCCGCTTCGGGCTCGATCGATTACGTCACCCCGGTTCACATCGGCGACGCAAGCGTTCGTCTCCATCTCGACGGTAACTATGCGAGCAGCCAGTACAGCTTCCAGCTTGAACCGACCAAGACCGACGCAAGCTTCGTGATGAACGGGCGCCTTGCTCTCGCCGATATTTCGGTCACTGACCATAACAAGGTCACGGTATCGGTGTGGGCGCGCAACCTGCTCGACACGACCTACATCTACCGTCGTTCGGCCGCGAATTCGTCGCCGACCTACAACTACAATGGGGCCAAGCTGGTTTCGACCAGCTACAGTGGCATCCTCGGCGATTACGCCAACTACAACCCGCCGCGGACCTGGGGCCTCGAACTCTCGGCGAAGTTCTGACCTCGTAAAGCGCTGGAACCCTTCCTTCGGGCGGGGTTCCAGCTGCCTTCTCCGACTTGCGCCGCAAAAGCGAAACCCGCTGTCGTGAAACGTCTTACCGCGGTCAGCCCCTGGCGAGCGCCATATAGCCGACCCCGCGGGCAGTCACGATCACCTCATCGGCGTCAAGCATCGTTAACCGGCGGCGCACCTCCGCGATCGTCGATGTGAGCGTACTCGCAACCGCATCATCCCGAAATTTCCAGATGCTCGCGTAGAGATTCTCTCGGGGTACAACGGTCCCCGCGCGTTCGGCCAAGGCCCAGAGCAATCGGATCTGCGTGCGACTGAGCGCGACACACCGATTGCCCCGAGCGACGGTGCGCGCGCCCTGGTCGATCTCCAATTCACCCAGCCGAATACGACTGATCCGTGCAGCGGCTGTCTGCGGATGCAACACTGCGTTCGCATGGTGTTCGATCTCGGTCGCCGTCACTGGCTTGGCGAGGAAGATATCCGCACCTGCATCCTGCGCCACACGACGCAGCCCGACGCTGTTGTGCTGGGACAGCAGGACAATCGGCTCGCGCACATTGCGTCGCCGTAAATGGCGAACGACCTCTGGGCCTTGAAGATAAGGTGCGCAATCGTCGACTACAATGACATCGAATTCATTGCTCTCAGGCAATGAAAGCGCAATTAGTCCGCTGGCATCCGAATGATATGGATAGCCTGAAGCAACGCACTGGCTGATCAGCTGATGCGTTGTTCGATCATCCGATGAAATTATAAGAAATCTCACCGCGATTATTCGCCTTATCTGTAAATATTCATGCCTCGCATGCCGCGATGACGAACTTTCCTATCTCCCAATCTCGAACGTCCGGAAAGTGAAATGAAATTCACTTCGCGATCCTCGATCGAGCTGGTCAAGGCAGCGTGCTCATCGACTGGCCTGCGCTTGCCGACGGATTCGCCTCGGCAATGGGTGAGGAGACGGAGCACCGCCCACGGTCAGAGCGCTGCGTGTCGCAGCTGCTTACGCCGCTGGCACCGCATATAGGCGGGGACGATCGACTATGATCGCGCGGCAGGAATCTCTAGGCAGGACTGGATGAGCACGCGCTTTCTTCTCAAAACATGGGCAACACTGCGCCGTCAGACCCGCGCCAGCGAGCTCGCATTCATCTTGGTCGCCGTTGGCATCGGGGCATGCTCTGGCTTGGCAAGCGCAGTCATCGGCGCGCTTGCCCGAACCCTGCAGCATTGGCTGTTTGCGCTTCCGGCAACGACGCGGCTCAGTTCGTTACCAACGCTTGGCTGGTCGGCGTTATTGGCGCTGCCGCTCGGTGGCGCACTGCTGGCGCTCTTTTCCTGGGTTACCAAGGTCCGCCGACGGCGGCTCGTGGACGCGGTGGAAGCGAACGCGCTGCACGGCGGCCGCATTTCGATGCCGGACAGCCTGATCATCGCGGGCCAGACAGTTGTGTCGAACGGGTTTGGCGCATCGGTTGGGCTGGAAGCAGCCTATGCGCAGGTCGGCGGCGCTCTGGCATCCTTCGCTGGCAAGGCCCTCAATCTTCGCCGCTCGGACCTGCGCATCCTCGTCGGGGCGGGTGCCGGCGCCGCGATCGCCGGAGCCTTCGGGGCACCGCTGGCAGGCGCCTTCTACGCATTCGAAATCGTGATCGGCGCCTATACGCCCGTATCGCTGGCCCCAGTTGTCGCGGCTGCACTGACTGGGTCCTTCGTCGCCCAGCTTTGCGGAGCGCAACCCTATTTGATCGAGGAAGTGTCGGGCACGCAGGTCGAAACCCACCATTACCTCATCTACGCCGGGCTGGCCGTGATCTGCGCCCTAATTGGCATCGCGCTGATGCGTGCAGTGGCCTTGGTCGAGGCTGGCGCACGGCGGGCAAAGTTGCCCACTTGGGCGCGGCCGGCCGTGGGCGGCGCATTGCTCATACCGGTCGCAATGATCTCCCCGCAGGCGCTGTCGGCTGGGCATGGCGCGCTCCATGCCGATCTGATGATCGGCACTTCGCTCGGCTTCATCGCGCTGGTCCTGGCGCTCAAAAGCCTGGCCTCGATCATCTCGCTTGGCTTCGGCTTCCGCGGCGGCCTATTCTTTGCCTCGCTGTTTCTCGGGACGCTGGCCGGGCATCTGTTCGCGGGTCTCCTCGAGCTGGCGGTCGGCTATCCCGTGATCGATCCTTCGAATGCGGCGATGGTCGGCATGGCCGCGCTTGCGGTCGCGGTCATCGGCGGCCCTTTCACCATGGCAATGCTGGTGCTGGAGGCGACCCGCAACTGGTCGTTGACGG
Source organism: Sphingomonas sp. AAP5 (assembly GCF_004354345.1). Classification (NCBI taxonomy): domain Bacteria; kingdom Pseudomonadati; phylum Pseudomonadota; class Alphaproteobacteria; order Sphingomonadales; family Sphingomonadaceae; genus Sphingomonas; species Sphingomonas sp. AAP5. The sequence continues at coordinate 2,056,939 of NZ_CP037913.1, forward strand.
GTGCGGTGCTGGCCGCCTCGCTGGTCGCGTCCACGCTGGTGCGCGCAGCGTTCGGCTATTCCTTCTCGACCTGGCGGCTGCACTTGCGCGGCGAGACGATCAAGAGTGCGCGCGACATCGGGTGGGTTCGTTCGCTAACCGCCGGTCGGATAATGCGCCGCGAAACGAGCAAGACGCAGGCCGATTTGACGATCGACGAGTTTCGTCGGTGCTTTCCGCTTGGTGCAACCAGCCGCGTGGTGCTCGTCGATGCAGCTGGCCACTATGCCGGCATTGCACAGACCGCGGCTGCGTATGCCGAAGGGGTCGATCCGGCGAATGACGTTGCCACGCTGGCCGTCAACAAGGACGCCGCGCTGACGCCCGAGATGGACATTCTGGCGATCATGAAGCGTTTCGACGCGTCGGGCGCGGACGAGCTCGCCGTGCTGGATGAGGACCGGTCGATCCTCGGCCTGCTCTCCGAAGCCTTCGTTCGCCGACGCTATGGCGAGGAACTGGACAAGAGCCAGCGCGAGCTGTTCGGGGAGGGCTAATTTGACTTGATGCGGGCAGCTGATCGGCCGAGGATCCAACGGGTCGCGATTGGCCCCAGGCGTAACGAAAACCCGCTTCGCGCGTTGGACCGCGCTATGGAAGCTCAGCAGCAAAAGGACGTCGAAAGGACGCATTCGAAACTCGCCGACAGCGCGGGCAAGCTGACGCAAAGCGCTGAACAGCAGACCGAAAGCGCCGACCGTCGCACCGAACTTGCAGCGGACCGAACCGTGCTCGCGGCCGAGCGCACTTATGCTGCCTGGGTACGCACCGGTCTCGCCGCTCTGGCGTCGGGCATTGGCGCGCGCTCGCTACTCAACACGCTTGTGGCCAACTGGCTGATCGATCTTGCCGGATCGGTGCTGATCTTGTTCAGCGCCTTCTGTTTCGCCGCGGCGGTATGGCGGCAGATCGGGAAGGTCGCGCCACCCTGCCCCGATACGCGCCGCATTCCGCCGGCGCTGCTGATCCTGGTCAACGGTGTCTTGGTGCTGGTAAGCTTAGCCGCCTTGGTCGGGATGTGGGCGCGGTGACGACGCAACAGGTTCTTTCCTTTTCGATTATCGGTGGTGCCATCCTCTGCTTTGCGTGGGGTCGCTTCCGCTATGATCTCGTCTCGCTGGTAGCCTTGCTCGTCGGCCTCGTCGTCGGCGTCGTGCCTGCCAAAACGGCGTTCAGCGGCTTTACCAGCGATGTCGTCATCATCATCGCGTCCGCCCTGGTGGTGAGTGCCGGAATTGCGCGGTCCGGCGTAATCGAATGGGCGATCCGGCCGGTGACCGCTCGGCTGAAGCGCCCTCGGTCGCAGGTACCCGTCATGGCTGGCGCAACCGCCATGCTCTCGATCTTCACCAAGAATGTCGGCGCGCTCGCGATCCTGATGCCGGTCGCGCTGCGCATGGGGCGCGAAAAGGAATCGTCCCCCACATCCTTGCTTATGCCGATGTCCTTCATGTCGCTGCTTGGAGGTCTGGTGACGCTGGTCGGGACCTCGACCAACATCATCGTAAGCCAGGTGCGCGAGCAGACGTTGGGCCAGCCCTTCCACATGTTCGATTTCGCGCCAGTCGGTCTTGTGCTCACGCTGCTCGGGCTCGTGTTCGTCAGCTTTGGCTGGCGCTTGCTGCCCCGCGACCGGCAGGGTCGCGCGGCATTGGGCGAAGTGACGGCGGCTGCGCCTTACAGCACCGAGGCCAAGATAGCCGATTCCTTGCCGGCGACCCTCCAGACTGTCGCAGACCTCAAACTGGACGAGGACGGCGTGAAGCCGCTCGCGCTCATCCTGCCCGATGGCGCGCGTCGATCGCCGACGCCCGAGATGCCGCTCGTCGCAGGCGCAACGCTGATCCTCGAGGGAGACGACGCCGCGCTCGACCGGGCGCTGGCGCGCTTGCCGCTGACCTCGGAGCGCGACAAGGCGTCGCTCGAGAAGGAAAGCGCTGCCGAGGAGACGCGCACGATCGAGGCCGTCGTTCAGCCCAATTCCCAGCTGATCGGCGAGACGGCCGAGCGCACCCGGATGCAGGAGCGCTATGGCGTGCAACTGCTTGGCATAGCGCGCAATCGCGAACGCATCACCGATCGCATGCGCGATGTCAGCTTGCGCGCCGGCGATATGCTGGTGCTGCGCGCCGGCGAGACCGCATTGCCCGATACGATGGCCAACCTCGGTCTGCTGCCACTCGCCGAACGATCAGTGCGGATCGGGGATCAGCGCGGGCGCTGGTTGCCCGTGCTGATCCTTGCCGTGGCAATGCTGTTGCTTGCATTGCGCGTCGTGCCGGTTGCGACCGCCTTTTTTGGGGCAGCGGTGATGATGGTCGTCGTCGGAGCCCTGTCGATGCGCGAGGCGATCGAATCGCTTGAGCCCGAAGTGTTGATCTTGATCGGCGCGCTGACGCCTTTGAGCGAAGCGGTGCGACAGACCGGCGGGACCGACCTCGTCGCGCAGCTGCTCGTCGGCCAGTTGCACGGCCTGGCGCCGATGCTGGCGCTCGGTGCCATCATGATCGTCGCAATGGCCTGCTCGCCGTTTTTGCATAACGCACCGACCGTGCTCGTGCTGGGGCCGATCGCGGTCAGCGTCGCCAAAGGTCTTTGCCTGGGTCCCGACGCGTTCTTGATGGCGGTGGCGACCGGCGCGGGGTGCGATTTTCTCACCCCCATCGGTCATCAGTGCAATACGCTGGTGATGGGACCGGGGGGATATCGCTTTGGCGATTATTGGCGGCTCGGATTGCCACTATCGTTCCTCGTCATTCTTGTGGGGACGCCAATGATCGCCTGGATCTGGCATCTGGGCCTTTGAACGTATCGGCGCGCCGGCCAATTCGGTCGCGCTGCTCCTGCCAAAGCCGGGCCGCCTCGCCAAAGCGCGCCCAAGCGCAGTATGAGACCGCGCCATGGCCAAAATTCTTGTCATCGAAGACGATTCGGACACTGCCGACCAGATCATCGGTGCGCTGACGGCGCATGGACATGTCGCGACGCACGAAGCGGACGGAAGATCGGCGCTCGAGCGCGCGACCCGGGAACCGTTTGACGCAGCGACGCTCGATCGGATGTTGCCGGGGCTCGATGGTCTTTCGCTGGTTTCGGAATTGCGTTCTCGGCGCATCTCTCTGCCCGTGTTGATGATCAGCGCGCTCAGCGACATCGACGAGCGGATCGCGGGGTTGCGTGCGGGCGGTGACGATTATCTCGTAAAGCCCTTCGCGCCAGAGGAAATGGCGATGCGGGTCGAGGTGCTGCTGCGTCGGCGCGAAGAGTCGAGCCCTGCCGCGCTGCTGCACGCCGGAAGCATTACGATCGATGTCGTTCGCCGCGAGGTGGCCGTCGACGGCCAACCCGTGCGTCTGTTGCATATGGAGTACCGCTTGCTCGAGTTTCTCGTGCGCAACGCCGGCGATACGTTGAGCCGTCGCATCATCTTCGAGCAGGTCTGGGGTTACTATTTCGATCCGGGCGCAAACCTCATCAATGTGCATATCGGCCGCCTCCGCAAGAAGCTCGATCGCCCGGGGCGACCGTCCGCGATCGTCACCGTGAAGGGTGAAGGATATCGTTTCGATGCCGTTTGAACGGCTGCATTTCGACCAGATCCGCAAGACGAGCACCTTCAGGCTGACGGCGCTGCTGGGTCTGGTGTTCGCGGCAGGGGTGGTCGCGCTGCTGGGGCTGATCTACGGCTTGTCAGCGCGCGAGCTGACTCTTCGCACCGATCGTGTCCTTCGGATCGAAGCCGTACGCTTGCGGGCCAGTTCGGCCGAGAGTCTTCCCGATCGGATCGTCCGCGAGATCGGCCGCAGCGCCAGCGGGCTCAACTCATTTGCACTGCAATCGCGAAGTGGCGAGACGATTGTCGGCAATCTGCACGTCGTGCGCACGTTCAAGTTCGATCATCCCGTCAATATTTCGGCCAAGCCGGGCGTTCATGGGCCGCTCCGGGTGCTGGCGATCCAGGCTCCGACCGGCGAGACAATTCTCATTGCACGCGACATTGCGCCGATCGTCGACCTGCGGCTGCGCATTCTCCAGATCCTGATAGGCAGCGGCATTGCGTTCGTGATGCTGGTGCTCGGCGCGGGCGTCTTGTTGAGTCTGGCACCGCTGCGCCGCGTGCGCGACCTGCAGGCGGCAAGTCGTGCCATCGCAGCCGGGCGCTTCGATCTGCGCATGCCCGTCAGCGCGCGCAGTGACGAACTCGATCTCTTCGCAGGAACGGTAAATACGATGATCGAAGAGGTCGAACGCGTCGTGGCACAGGTAAAGGGTGTCACCGATGCGATCGCCCACGATCTTCGGACGCCGCTCGCTCACGTCCGGGGACATTTGCAGCGCGCGATCGCCTTGCCCGATTCGGACCCCCGATCCGTCGCTCTCGCCAAGGCCGCGACGATCGATCTGGATCTCGTGCTCGAGCGGTTCGCCGCGCTGCTGCGCATCTCGCAGTTGGAGGCGCGTGGTCGGCAAGCCGGGTTCGCGACGGTTCCCATGGCTCCGTTACTTGGAAGCGTCTGCGATCTGTATGAGCCACTGGCCGAGGAGGCGGGCGTAGCGCTCGAACTCGGAGAAATTTCCGACGCGACGATCCGGTGTGACCCGCAATTGCTGTTCGAGGCGGTCAGCAATCTCCTCGATAACGCTATAAAATTTACCGGTGCGGGTGGCCGTATCATCCTGTCAGTCGTGACCGAGGCAGGCGCGATCGTGATCGTCGTCCGGGACAACGGGCCAGGTCTTGCAGCATCTGATCGACAGGCCGCGCTGCGACGCTTTTACCGGGGCGTCGATGCCGCAGGCATTCCCGGTACCGGTCTTGGCCTGAGCATCGTTGCAGCCATCACCCACCTGCATGGGTTCGGGCTGGAACTCGACGATGCGTCGCCGGGCTTGATCGTACGCATCCGGGCCTTGATCGCACAGCAGGCGTGAATTTTTAGCATGCGCGATTCTGGATAGCGCGTATCGAGCGGGGCCGCGCGTTCGTTGGAAGACATCGGGTTCTTCATGCCGCACCCCGCTCTCCGCTATTTCGAACAGAGAAATGGGAACGGGGAAGCTTACTGCGACGGAAATGGCGAAGAGCTGCGTTCAACGGTCATCTGGTCGCCAAACGGGTGCCAGGCAACGTATGCAAGGAAAAGCATCATGAGAAAAATCCTGTTGGCCGCGCTCGCGGCTGGTGCGGCATTGAGCGCCGTTGCGCCTGCAGACGCTCGGCAGGGCTGTGGCGTCGGCGCGCATCGTGGCCCTGCCGGCTATTGCCGCCCCAATCGCGGCGGACCGATCGTCGCACCAGGCGTGCGGATCGGCGTCTTCTACCCCGGCCGCGGGTATTGGGACGGTCGTCGCTATTATGGCCATCGCTATCGTTGGCATGGCGGCTGGCGCTACCGCTGAGGTCCACCTTCCGCAGGGACAGCCGTGATCGGCTTCCCTGCGGTTCCCACTGGCCCGCTGGGTCACTGCGCGAGGGACATCTTCACCCATGAAGGCGATCCGAATGAAGAATAAGTCGAAGATGCTGCTGGGCCGCACCGCATTTGTGGCGGTGGTGCTGACGCCGACCGGCGCTTGCGCACAACCCGTCGGTCAGGGAACTCCAGTGAAACAGGAAACAGCCGCGACGGCGGCAAGCGTGAGCTTGTCGACGTACCAAGCGCGACATGCGCGAAAACTTCTGGCCGCCGATACCGACAGCGATGGTAAGGTCAGCCGCGCGGAGTTTCTCGCTGCGGGCAAAGGCGGCAAAGCCGACCCGGCAAAGCGGTTCGCCAAGCTCGACGCCAATGGTGATGGTACGCTCGACAAGGCGGAGATCGATGCGATGCTGAGCCGACGCTTCAAGCGCCTGGACACGAACGGCGACGGTCTGCTCAGCGCAGACGAGCGCGCTGCAGCGCATGCCCGCAAGGGCAAGGATGCAGGCGACGGATCGGAGTCCTGATAATGGATCGACCGGGATGGGCCTGAGGGCGCGCGCGCTTGAGCGATCAGGATCCGGACTCGAAGCTCATCGAGCGTGTCGGGCGCGGCGAACCCGCCGCGACGCGGATGCTCGTGGCCTCGAAGCTTCCCCGCATCCTGAGCCTGGCTGCGCGTATGCTCCGCGATACGACCGAAGCCGAGGATGTGGCGCAGGAAGCGTTCGTTCGGGTCTGGCGGAATGCCGGCAGCTGGCAGCCTGGCCGGGCGCGGTTCGACACCTGGCTTCATACGGTCGTTCTCAACCTGTGCCGCGACCGGCTGCGTCGACGACGCGAGCTTGCAGGCGATACCGTCCCGGAGCCGGTCGACCCGACCCCCGATGCCGAAGTTCGACTGATCGAGGCCGAACGCGAGCGCGCGGTCGCGGATGCGATCACCGCGCTGCCGGAGCGCCAGCGCGAGGCGATACTGCTGGTCCACTATCAGGATATGTCGGGTGCGGACGCTGCCTCGGCCCTGGATATCAGCGTCGAGGCGCTAGAATCGTTATTGGCGCGAGGGCGACGCACATTGCGTGCGCGGCTCGCTCACCCGCAGGAGGCGACGGATGCGTGAACCATTGACCCTCGCGCGTTTCCAGGAACTGGCGGACGCATATGGCGGGGTAATCGCACGCTGGCCTGAGGAGCATCGGGACGCTGCCATGGCGCTTGCCGTACAGCCTGCGGCGCGCCACGTCCTCGCGGACGCATTCGCGCTGGATGCAGAGCTCGATACGTGGCGGGTTTCGCCGGCGGCTCTCTCCTTGCGCGCACGAGTCATCGCCGACGCGCCGGCCCCCACGCGCAAGATCGCGGGCCGCGCAAAGCTATGGTGGTCAGGCGTCGGGATTGCGGCGGCGCTGGCAGGTGCAACGGCGGGGACCGCTGCGGTCGCATTTGTCGCACCTCCCGATACCCCATCGGACAGCGGCACGTCGTTCGGCGACGTTGCCGGATCGGAGAGCTGATCGATGGGCAAGCTTCGTATCGCTCTTCTAGTGTCCATCATCGTGAACCTGTTCCTGGCAGGCGCGCTGGTGGCAGGTTTCATATCTCTGCGATCGGGCGGCCGCATGATCAATGCAGGTTCGCTGCGGATCGCTGGTTCCGAGCTGCCCGTGGCAGAGCGGCGTCCGTTTCGCACCGCGCTACGTCAGGCGCGCCGGGCAATGCGCCCGACAGTCATCGCGGGGCGCGCAGCGAGGACGGAGGCAGCAGCGTTGCTGCGCCAGCCAGTGATCGATCAGGCGGCCGTCGTCGCTGCGCTCGACCGGGCGCGAAATGCCGACATGGCGGTTCGGGCCACAGTCGAGCGGCGTGCCGTCGCTTATGCAGCGTCGCTGCCGCCCGCCGATCGGGCCAAGTTGGCCGACGCGATGCAGCGCCGTGCACAAAAGGCGCGCCAGGCAATCGACTGACCGTCGCGACGGAACTCCGAAGCGTCGCTTTTGAAGAGGCGGTGGAGCACCACCGAGGTACGTAGCGCTTCGGCGCGACAGGATCCTCCAGAATCGATGTCTTGGTTATCGTGGCAGCAGCCGCGGGCGAAACGAAGGTGTCCGACTGCTAAATGCCAAAGCCTGTAACGGCAAGGACCGCGAGTAGCACAGTCGTAGCCTTTATAGGTTTCATCGACGCGGCTCCTGAAGATCGCTGATGGCATCATCGAGCGCGGCTCGGGAAATCTCACCGGCGTGGTTATTCCGGATCATACCGTCACGCGCGACGAACAGGGTGGTCGGCAAGGCGCCGGAGCCGGCGACGCGGCCAAAATCCTGGCTACGGTCGAGGAGCACATGCGGCGATGTGAGCCGCTTCGCGGCGAGGAAGGCCGTTACGGCAGCCTGCGTTTCGCCTTGATCGATAAACAGAATGGGCACGGACGGACGCGCTGCCGCTACCTGGACAAGCATCGGCATTTCACGCTGGCACGGCCCACACCAGGTCGCCCACAGATTGATAAGGAACGGCTTGCCGCGAAGTGTATCGATCGCGACCGGAGTGCCATCGAGCGAATAGGCAATGAGCCCTTTAGGAAGGGGCTTAACCGCATCTTCGATTAAAAGGTGGGTAGCCGCTGTCCAAAACACGGCCGCAGCCCCGAGGCTGGCCAACGACCTATAAAGCGCCCCCGAACGGCGCAGCGCCACGACGAGCACCGCTGCCGCTCCCACAAGGCCGGTGATCGGGGAAAAACCGCCCAGCCAGAATGCGAAGATCGACGCCGGCTCGTCTCTGTAACTTGAGACATGCGCGGCAACATAACCGATACGTGCCGCCACCAGGCCTGCAATGACCGCAACCGTTGCCGCATTCGACGTCGGTCGCGGCGAGTTTCGCGTCAGGGCTGCCGACACGCCAAGAAACATTAAGATTGCGGCCAGCACCAGCAGTCGATCGGTAGCGATCATCAGCGGTCCGATTGAGACGGTGTCGCCCATCGTCAAAGGGCCGCCGCGCTCTTCCACAGCATATAGCCTGCAACGACGAAGATCAGGATCGCAAAGACGGTCGTTAGCGTCCCGCGGCCGGAGAGGCGCTTTGCAGCGACCGTTCCGAACATGCCGCCGACGATGCCACCAGCGATAAAGATGCCGGCCAACGGCCAATCGACAAGGCCCGACAGCGCGTAGTTCGCCGCGGTCGCGAGACCGAATGCCGCGACCGCCACGAGCGATGTCCCGACCGCATTTATCATCGGCATCTTGGTCGATGCGATAAGGCCAGGAACGATCAGAAATCCCCCGCCGATGCCGAAAAAGCCCGAGAAAATTCCGGTGCCAAGCCCGAACCCCAAAACCTTCGGAGCATTCTCACGGTTACAGGCGGCACCCTTGACGCCGAGATTGCGGCGGCCACGCAGCATCAGGACGCCGACCACGACCATGACAATGGCGAACAGAAACAGCAGATGCTGGCCATCCATGGCTTTACCCGCCGTCGAGCCCGCGAATGCACCGAGCACCCCTGCCCCCGCGTACATGAGGCCGCAGCGCCATTTGACGGTGCCGGCGCGTGCGTGGCTGAGCAGCCCGGTCGCGGCGTTGGCCGCTACCGCAAGCGCGCTCGTTCCGATTGCAACGTGTGGATTGGTAACGCCGACCAGATAGACCATCAGCGGCACGGCAAGGATCGAGCCGCCGCCGCCGACCAAGCCGAGGGTGAAGCCGACCAGACCTCCGGACAATGCGCCCAGCATGTATTGGATGGTATCGAGCATGAAACACGGACCTTGGACGGCGGGAATGGCTCAGGCGGCTTTGCGATGCGTGGGTTGCGCCATCCACTCACGCCCCTTGAGCATGCCGTTCCAGTAGATCCACGGCAGCGCTTCGGACTTCAGCAACCAGGACAAGCGCTGGGGTTTCGTGCCCTCGATGATCCACTTCGGGAAGCTCGGCAGCAGTTTCCCGTCATACCCGAATTCAGCGAGCAGGATCTTGCCGCGCTCGACGGTCAACGGACAGGAACCATAGCCGTCGTAGATCGCCGTCGGCGCTTTGCCGGCCAGCACCGACAGTAGGTTTTCCGCGACGATCGGAGCCTGCTTGCGCGCGGCAGCCATAGTTTTGGCGTTTGGCGTCGATCCACCATCGCCCAACCCGAAGATGTTGGCGTAGCGAACGTGCTGCAGGGTGGTGTGATCGACATCGACATAGCCTGCATCATTGGCGAGCGGGCTATGCGCCACGAATGTCGGTGCCTTCTGCGGCGGCGTGACATGGAGCATGTCGAACGCGATCGTCACCTCGCCACCCTTCTCCTTGAAGGTGGCGGTGCGATCCGCTCCATTGACCGCGACTAGGGTGGATTCGAACTGGAGGTCGATGCCGTAGCGTTCGACATATTCCATCAACGGCGGGACAAACTCCTTCACGCCGAATAGCACGGCACCGGCATTGCGGAACTGGACATCGATGTCCTTCAGCACACCCTGCCGCTGCCAATGGTCGCACGACAGGTACATCGCCTTCTGCGGCGCGCCTGCGCATTTGATCGGCATTGGCGGCTGCGTGAACACCGCTGTGCCGCCCTTCAAGGCCTGTACCAGCTCCCACGTATAGGGGGCAGTCGCATAGCTGTAGTTCGAGGTGACCCCATTGCGACCGAGCGTGTCGGCAAGTCCATCGATCCCGGCCCAGTCGAGTGCGATTCCGGGCGCGACGACCAGGGCGCGGTAGCCGACCGTGGATCCATCTTCCAACGTCACGGCGTTACGGTCAGGCGCAAAGCTCGTGACCGCACTTTTGATCCAGCGCACACCGGCAGGGATCACACTCGCTTCGGGCCGCCGGGTATCCTTGGCATCGAACATGCCCCCACCGACCATCGTCCAGCCGGGCTGATAGTCATGCTCGGTGCGTGGCTCGATAACGACGATGTCGAGCGTGCGATCGCGCTCGAGCAACGATGCCGCCGTCGCCAGCCCCCCCGATCCGCCGCCGACGATTACGATGTCCGCGCGCGCCGGCCGTGCCTGCTCAGGAATTGCCGTGGTGGTTTCCAGCCGGGGCCAAAGCGATGCCAGGTCATAGCCAGCGTTGCTCGCAGTCTTGAGGATCGTATCCGCCGACATGGATCCAGCCTGAGAAAGCGCCCACAGCGATGTCGAACGCGTGCCGGTGCGACAATAGGCCAGTACCGGTCCCTCGAAGCGCGCGAGGACGTCGGCCATGCGCGCGACGTCCTCATCGCCGATCTTGCCCGAGATGACTGGCACATGCGCAAACGCCATGCCGTGGTTTGCTGCAAGTTCAGCCATCTTGGCCGCCGAAAGCTGACCAGGTCCCTCGCCGTCCGGTCTGTTGTCGATAATCGCGCGAAAACCATCCCGCGCGGCCTGGACGACATCCGCCTCGGTCAACTGCGGCGAGACGGACAGGTTCGGTGTGAGGGATTTGATGGTCATGGAGCCGTCCTTCAAGCGATAGGGTGATAGGATGCGCTCAGCGGCCCTCGGGAGCCCGCTTCGCCGGGGGGACAGACAGCAGACGATGCAGAATCATCCCGCCAAGCATTGCGACGACGAAGATGGCTGCGGGACCAGGGGCGATAGCGAGGTCGGCGATGGCAGGCCCCGGGCAGAGCCCGGCGATGCCCCACCCAATCCCAAACAAAACAGACCCGCCGACCAACGACGGCGTAAGCCCAGATGTCGCGGGCAGCGCGAAGGCCGTGTCGACAAGCGGAGCGTCAAGCCGCCGCCGGATCCGCCAGGCAACCGCCATCGGGACGATCGCACCGCTCATGACAAAGGCGAGCGTCGGATCCCATGCCCCGCCGAACAGGTCGAGGAAGGCGCGAACCCGGGTGGGGTCCGACATGCCGGAATGCGCAAGGCCCGCGCCGAACAGGCCGCCGGCGAGCAAAGCGATCGTCGCGCGACGCATCACCAGGTCAGCCCCATGACGCGCATGGCTGCGACCGTCGCGAAACCCGCTGCCATGAAGCTCGCCGTCGCCATTATCGATCGCGGTGACAGCCGCGATAATCCGCAGACGCCATGTCCGCTGGTGCAACCGCTGCCCATGCGCGTGCCGAAGCCCACGATCAGGCCACCGACGACAAGGACCGTGATCGACGTCGGAAATCGCGTCGTCACCGTGCCGGCGACAAATGTCACCAGCCAGGCGCCAAGCGGCAGGCCGACGATGAACGCGCTGGCGAGTGGCCACGGCGTTCCGCCCCGTGCGATCCCGGTCGCGCGCGCGGCGAGACCGCTGACCCCGGCAATCCGACCGAGTCCCAACAGCATGATCGCGCCGGCGAGGCCGATCATCAGGCCGCCGGTCAAGCCGGCGAGCGGCATGGCTCCTGCCCAGTTCATCAAAGAACGTTCAGCGGAATCTGGAGGTAGCGCGTGCCGTTGGCTGCGGGTTCGGGAAGGTGCCCGCCGCGCATGTTCACCTGGATGGAGGGCAGGATCAACTTGGGCATCGACAAGGTGGCGTCTCGGGCCGTTCGCATCATGACGAACGCGTCCTCGCCGACACCGTCATGGACATGGACGTTGCCGGTACGCTGCGCGCCAACGGTCGTCTCCCACACATAGCGGTCGCGGCCCGGTGCCTTGTAATCGTGGCACAGGAACAGCCGCGTTTCGACCGGAAGGGCCAGGAGCCGCCGGATCGAGCGGTAGAGCTGCCGCGCATCCCCGCCGGGGAAGTCGGCGCGGGCCGAACCGTAGTCGGGCATGAACAGCGTATCGCCAGTGAACACTGCGTCACCAATCACATAGGCCATGTCGGCCGGGGTATGCCCAGGCACATGAAGCGCGATCGCCGGGATCGAGCCGATTGCGAACTGGTCGCCATCGTCGAACAGCCGGTCGAACTCGGATCCGTCGCGGGCGAAGTCGGTGCCCTCGTTGAAGATCTTCCCGAAGACCTCCTGAACGCGAAGGATGTCGCGGCCGATCGCGAGCGCTCCGCCAAGCGCCTTCTGCAAATAGGGCGCTGCCGAAAGGTGATCGGCATGCGCGTGCGTCTCCAACAGCCAGTCGATCACCAGCCCTTCGTCGCGGACATAGGCAATGATCGCATCCGCCGAAGCGGTATCGGTGCGACCCGCCGCGGCATCAAAGTCGAGCACGCTGTCGATAATGGCGGCGCGGAGCGTCGTAGGATCATGCGCGACATAGCTCGCCGTGTTCGTCGGCTCGTCAAAAAAGCTGCGAACCACGAGTTTTGGCGAGCGCTGCGCGGCGGACACTTGAGCGGCGGCTGCGGCAAGAATCATGTCGGTCATGACGGTCCATATACACCATAGTTTCAGACTTACAATACATCAGTAATTACGTATATACGTTGCTTGTATTAGGGTGTCGAGGCAATCGGATGACGATGATGCAAACAGATGAAGCCACAGGCACCAGCCCCGCTGGGCCCCGTCCTCTGCGGATCGGTGACATGGCACCGAATTTTCGTGCCCGCACGACGCAAGGCGAGGTCAGCCTCGACCAGTATCGCGGCCGCTGGGTCGTCTTTTTTTCTCATCCTGCGGATTTCACGCCGGTTTGCACGAGCGAGTTCGTCGCATTGGCCAAGGCAATACCCGAGTTTGAGGCCATGGACTGCGCGCTGCTGGGCTTATCGGTCGACAGCCTGTACTCGCACGTCGCCTGGCTGCGGGCGATCCGCGAGCTGTTCAGTGTCGAAGTTCGGTTTCCCGTGGTTGAGGATCCCTCGATGGCGGTCGGGCGGGCCTACGGCATGATCGACGAGAATGCGGCTGACGCTTCGAGTGTTCGCGCGACCTATTTCATTGATCCAGCTGGTGTAATCAGAGGTGTGACTTGGTATCCGATGACCGTTGGCCGCTCGATCGAGGAAATGGTCCGTATGCTCGCTGCTTTGCAGCGCTCAGCCGACGGCACCGTTTTGACGCCCGCGGGATGGCAACCTGGCGAGGACGTGCTGGTTCCGCCGGGCGACATGGTGGGGGCGGCCCTTGGCGAAGACGCGCCTGCCGACTGGTTCCACCAGACCAGGGCCGATCGATGACCGCGATCTTCCAGTCGCGCGAGATGGCGAATGCCGCAGCCGAAAGGCTGAAGACCTACGCACAGCCGCAACGCCTGATGATCCTCTCGCATCTGTTGGACGGGGAGCAGATCGTAGCGGACATCGAGCGAACGACCGGGATTGGTCAACCTGCGCTCAGCCAGCAGCTTGCCGAGTTGAGACGCGCAAATCTCGTGACGATGCGGCGGGCCGCCAAGCAGGTTTTCTATCGCCTTGCGGATGACGACGTAACGGTATGCGTCCGCGCGATCGAAGCCATGTTCGGCAGCGGCACCGACGTACCGAAGGCACTCGAACGCGTTGTGATGCCGGCGCCGAGTACCGCCGCTGAGCCCAGCCGACCTGTTGCCGCCGCGGCGTTCGCGCGTGTCGGTTGAGGAACCGGTCGACAGGGAGGCCTCGCCAACATGTCCGGAGTAGGAATGCCCAAGATCTACTGCCGCCCACTCAGCACAGGAGCAGAAGCATGCCGACAAAAACGATCACCAGCCTTCTATCCGCGAGCCTGCTACTGATGACGGGTCCCATCCACGCCGCACCTGCCGGCCTGCTCTATCCGGTCATTCCGCAATTCGGAGGGATCGTAGCGGTTCCAGACGCTGCCGAGCGGCCGGATCCGAAGCTGCGCTACCGAGTCGTATTCGACATCACGAAACCTTCGGCCTCGACTGACAAGATCAATCCGAGCCTGGAAAAGGTCGCTCGGTTCGTGAACCTGCTGGGCGCGGACAACGTACGACCGGCTGTGGGTGATATCGTGGCGATCATTCACGGCCCGGCCACCCCGGTCATTCTCCAGAACGCACCCTATGCCGTGCGAACCAAAATCGCAGAAAATCCGAACGTCGCTCTTATTAGGGCACTTCAAAAGGCTGGCGTTTCGGTCCAGGTCTGTGGCCAGGCCATGATCGGGAGTGGTATCTTAGCGGATCAGGTGACGCCTGGAATCGTCATCGACGACTCCGCGCTGACCACGTTAGCCAATCTTCAACTCCGCGGATATGCGCTCATTCCCGACTGATGGCCTGATCGCTAATAAGCTGATGGTATCGTTTGCACTTCGGATTGCCTTGTCGACCGGTGCCAATGATCTCCTGCCCACTTTAGGACTAAGGTTCGCGGGTCGCGGGCACGACGCGCGATTTCCTTGTCCAGCGCGGCGATCCGCGCGTCGAGCCCGCCAGCATCTCGACCATCTTTGCGAACATAGGCCGCGCAGTTTCGTGCAGCGTCCCGCCGATCTCACCGTCCTCGAGCAAGTCCACCAACATCGCGAGGTGAGTTGCGCCCGCGGGTGCGACCCAGCCATATTCGGCTAAGTGCCCGCGGATGGCATTGCGGAGCTGTCTGCGCTGCTTCACTGCCAGATCAAACGGTCGATCTCGACGTTGCCGGGCGCAGGATTCTAGGACAGGCGACCTTGGCGAGCGACGCGGTGCGCGTCGAGCGACAGCTCGCATCGTCGGGCGCCGAGATTGCGGCCCAAGGCATTCCAGCCACGCGCGCGGCTCGTCACCACCTGTTCGCTGCCAAGCGCGTTTCGAGTGTGCCGGACATCACACAGCCTGCCCGACGAGCATGCCAATTCCGGCAGTCAGGGCCATCGCCAATGCCCCCCAAAACGTGACGCGCGCGGTGGCCTTCCACACGGGCGCTCCACCCACGCGTGCGCCGACAGCTCCCAGCAAGGCAAGGAACAAGAGCGATGCTGTCGCCTCGATGATGACCAACCGGCTGACGGGCGCGAGCATCACGATCGCCAGCGGCAGGGCGGCACCGGCCGTGAACGTCGCGGCAGAGGTCAGCGCCGCCTGGATCGGACGCGCCGTCGTCATTTCCGAAATCCCGAGCTCGTCGTGCGCGTGCGCGGCTAGCGCGTCCTTGGTCATCAACTGCCGCGCTACCGACTCCGCCGTCGCCGGATCGACACCGCGGTTGACATAGAAGCCGGCCAGTTCATGGACTTCGCCCTCCGGGTCAGCGGCCAGTTCCGCATGCTCACGTGCGAGCTCTGCCCGCTCGGTGTCCGACTGACTGCTGACCGAGACATATTCGCCGGCCGCCATCGACATCGCTCCTGCGACCAGTCCAGCGGCACCCGCGATAAGAATATCGCCGGGCTTTGCGGCCGCAGCCGCTACGCCAATGATCAGGCTGGCGGTCGAGACGATGCCGTCATTGGCGCCTAGCACGGCAGCCCGCAGCCAGCCGATGCGGGACACCAAGTGGCGCTCAGAGTGAAGGTGAAGCCTAGTCATCGCCGTGTTCGCCTCTTTCCGCACCACCGCTGCGGTCGCCGGTATCGGCGTGCGTACCGGGGGTAAATGCTAGGGGATCGTTCAGCGTCACCCCATACGTAGTTCCCGCGATCGCGACCGCTGCGATCGGTAGTGCCAGCGATGCCGGGGGACGTGCATCACCGATCCCGGGATGCAGATCGGCACGCTTGGTACCCGTAATGAACGCGCCGATCAGATTGTCCCTGGTCAGCAGCGACATGGCGATCACGGCAACGACGTGCAGCGCGACAAGCGCGAGCAGGCCATTGGCCAGCGTCTCATGCATGCCGCCTTCGGCTTCGCCTCGCATCGTGGCGCCGGTGTAGACGAGGCCGGCGACCGTTCCCAACAACGCTATGATGGCGAGGGCGCCCAGCGCATTGTGGCCGACCGATCGGTCAGGCTTGCCGCGAACCAGGCCGCCGAGGTGATGCACGATCTTACCCGGCTTCAGAAAGTCGACGAAGCGCGCATGCTCACCGCCGACGAAACCCCAGACGATCCGGAAGACCAGGAGACCGGCGGCGACCCACCCCGCCGGAATATGCCACGGCGCGAGCGCACTGTCCTCCTCCGACGACAGGAATGCGACCAGAACCGTCGCGACAAGCAGCCAATGGAACACGCGCACCGGCACATCCCACACGCGAATGCGGGCCGTTGCATCTGGAGTCTCCGACGAGGGAGCGGGCATCGACAAATTGGGCATCATCACCTCCGTTGAGGTGACACCATCCGCTGCCCTGCTGACAAAAACCTGACGTGGGTGCCAATCTCCGTAGCGCTCTCCGATCAGCGCTTCAGCAGGGCGGTCTCTTCAGCGCGACCGCCACGAAGCCGCTTCCTCCAATCCACCCGCATCAGCGCGACCAGCGCCGCGATCATGAAAACCTGGATGGCAATGCTCGTCGGGCTGGTGAACATTTCCAGAAATTGGTCTCCGATCGACGACTTCCGGATGCTGGTGGCCGATACTGCATAGATCGAATACGACACCAGGCGCCCCGCAAAGAAGGCGGCCGTGAAGCCGACAAGACGGACGCGCGCGAGGCCTGCCGCTTCGAATAACTGTGCGGAGGGCAACGGCGAAAGCGCAAACACCCCGAGCGCTAGGAGCCCGCCGCGCTTGTTCCGTTCAAGCGCATCGCGTGCAGCCGCCAGATTATCCCGGATACGCTCCGGGATGCGCCCGCCGAGCAGACGGAAAGCGTGCGCGAGGGCAAAACGACCGAGCGCGGCCGCAAGCGCACCGGTCAGGATGATCGCTACCGTCGGCATCTGCGTGCCAAGGCCGTACAGCACGATGATGGACCAGGTCGGCGGGCCGAACGCTGGCATAAGGTTCACGCCCAATACGATCACGAACAGGAGCAGGTAGCTGTTCAGTCCGTCCTTCTCTTTCTGCGGATGCGGCTCATGGTGGTTCGAACGCGGCGAATGTCACCCGGAACAGCGCGCCGCCGCCGGGAGCGTTTTCCACCGTTATGGCGCCGCCGTGTGCCTGTGCAAGCCGCTGGACGATGCCGAGGCCAAGGCCCGCCCCGTCACTCTTGCGCCGGTCCTTGCGCCAGAAACGTTCGAAAATGTGCGGGAGGTCTTCGTCCGATATGCCGGGACCGTGATCGCGCACGCTGATCTGTGGTCCGGGACCGGCGGTGACCTCTATTGGTGTGTTGCCGGGCGCGTGGGAAAGCGCGTTGTCGATCAAATTGCGATAGATGCGATAGATCGCCTCCGCATGGCCAAGCGCCCGTGTATCACCAACCGCGTCGAACCGGAGGTCGCGGTGCGCGCCGAACACCTTGGGGGCCATGGCGGCGACGATTTCGCGGCCGATATCGGCGAGGTCGACCGTGGTGTCAGGCTCGACCGCCAGCGCGTCGGCTTGGGCGAGATCGAGCATCTGCCCGACCAGTCGCGTCATATGCTGTGTGTCGGCTTGCAGGTCGTCCCGCTGCTGACTGGGGGGCAGCCGGTCGAGCGAGAGCTGCATAATGGACAGCGGCGTGCGCAATTCGTGTGCTGCATTGGCGGTGAACCCCCGCAGGATTGCCATCGTTTCGTCGAGACGGGTCAGAGCGCGGTTGACGGCACGGACAAGGGTATTGACCTCGCGCGGCTCTGGAGTCTCGGAAAGGCGCAGCAAGACGTTGTCAGGATCGAGCGCATCGACTTCGGCCTCTGCACGTCGGAGCGGCTGGAGGACGCGGCGGACCGCGAAGACGTTGAAGAGCAGCAGGAGTAGCGACAGCGGGATCAGCGGCAGGACGACATGCTGAACGATCTCGTTGACGATCACCGGCACGTAGGGCTGAATACCGTCGCCTTCGAATTGCATGAAGAGCCACCGCTGCTGGCCGTCCTGCACGACCGACCGAACCCCCGAGATTCGGTAGCCACCGGCAATGCGTTCGCGGCGCGTCCAGTCCATTAGCACGCCGCTCTGCGAGTTGGCGCGCGATGGCAGAACCACGGGACTCTCCGCATCGGGCTCGACGTAGCGAGCCGCCCAGTGCTCCGCCCCAAGCGGCCCGGCAAGCAGATCGGGGGCCAGGGCCGTCGCTCCTTCTGCCTTGCTGGCCTCCAGTGTCAGCAGTTCCTGCGCGAGCGATTCAGGCTGGCTGCTGTAGGTGAAAACGACGATGCCGACGTCAAGCAACGCGAACAACAATGTAAAGGCGGCGAGGCGTGTCGCGATCTGCCGGAACAGCGTCGGCCCAACAGGTCCTTTCTTGCTGTTGCCTGCTCTATCCATGGAGGGTCGAGCCGGTTTGGGTAACTGGCGCGAACAGCGCATAGCCGACGCCGTGAACGGTGCGGATCTGCACGTCGGCCCCGGCGCTGGTCAGCCGCTTGCGCAGACGCGAAATGCACGCCTCCAGCGCATTCGGCGTCACTTCGGCATCCATCGAGTATAGCGCGCCCTCGAGCGCAGGCTTGGCGACCACATGGCCGGCTCTGCGCAACAGACATTCGAGCAGATCGACCTCGCGTGGCGTCGCCTCGACCGCAAGACCTGCTACCGCGACGCTGCGTTCGGCAGCATGCAGGATGACGTTTCCGACCGTGAGTTCGGTGCCAAGCGACGCTCCAGGTCGCCTTAACAGCGCGCGGCACCGTGCCGCCAGCTCGGGGATCTGGAACGGCTTGACCAGATAGTCGTCGGCGCCAGCGTCCAGTCCGAGCACCCGATCGTCGAGCCCGCCGCGCGCAGTCAGGACCAGGATCGGCATCGTATCTCGCCGCCGGCGGAGCGTCCGAACGAGATCCAGGCCCTCGCCATCGGGAAGGCCGAGATCGAGCAGCATCAGATCATAATCAGTGATTTTCAGCGCATGTTCGGCGCCGTCCACGGTTTCGCACCAGTCGACGGCGAAACCTTGACGATCGAGACCCTCGCGAATGAGGCTCGCGAGACGGGCGTTATCTTCAACCAGCAGCAGGCGCATTATCGATGTCCGTCCCTTCTGCCGCCCGCTTGTAGCCTGTAATCATCGCGAGCGGCAGGTTCTCGCGATGGCGGACGCTTTCGACGATCGCACCAATGACGTGCAGGGCTACCGCCCCGATCAATATGTTGGCGGCGATCTCGTGCAGGGTCTCGACCCAACCGACGCCCCAGAACGCATCAAGACCCATCATCCATCCGCTCGTGCCGACCGTCGCTAGCAGCATCAACAGCAGCACGATCATGGCAGCTCCTGCTGGATTATGGCCAAGATAGCGCGGCTCGCGCCTGCCCAGCATTGCGGTGAGGTAGCCGACCAACCGACGCCGGCCAGGCACGAAGCTCGCGAAGCGGGCATGCCCCCGCGCGACGAGGCCCCAGACGAGCCTGACAATCAGCGCGGCGATGACGGCGTACCCAACATAGATATGCGGGCTTCCTGCATGCCGCAGAAAGGTCAGGTTGGCGATAACGCCGCCTGCGACCGTCCAGTGGAAGATGCGGACGACAGGATCCCACACCCTGACCGGGCGGGAGACCGAGCCAGGGGTGGGCGCAGCGGCGACGGGGGCGGTCGCAGCCACGATCAGTCGACGTTGTTCTGGACGACCGCGCCGGTCACCGGGTTGAAATAGACTTCGGCGCGCTTGCCGTCCTTGGTGTGGGCATAGATTTCGTAGCAGCTGCCCGAGATCTGGAAGACCTTGATGTCGCGATACCCCATCTTGGCGATCTTCGCTTTCATCTGCGCCTGGGTAAGCCACTTTGCCGGCGGGAGTTTGGTGCAGACCGGGGCGGCGCTTGCGATCGAGGCCAGCGACAGGGTCGAGGCCGTAAGAGCCAGCTTGAGCATTGTTGCAAGCGTCATAGGGACAATCCTTTGTGATCGGGGGAGCTGCCCCGGCCCAATCGAACTGCGCCCACGGCCTGACGAAAAGCTGACGGCCGGCGAAAAAGGTATAGTCGCGTTTTTTTTGACTTTGTGATCGGCGTGTCAGGAGTGGGTCAGGACATCCCTCCACAAGCCGGGCGTCGCCGCTGTCGGCGCATACCGGAGATTGACATGAACCGTTCCCTGTTCGCAGCGGCTGCCACGTTTGCCGCTCTCTGTTCTGCCAGCGCAATCGCGGCTCCGCCGGAAGGCAAGCCGCTGTCGGCACAGACCCGCACCAACCTCGAAGCCGCGATGCACGGCGAAGCCTATGCCAATCTCAAATATCTCCGCTATGCCGATCAGGCGGAAGCAGCCGGCAAACCGGCGCTCGCCAAGCTGTTCCGCGCGTCGGCAAACATCGAGGCGAACGAGCATTTCGACCGTGAGGCACAGGCTCTTCAGCTCGGAGGGGCCAACGACGCCAATCTCGAAGATGCAATGGCTGGCGAGCACTATGAGAACGTCACGATGTATGTGAACTTCGCAAAGCAGGCTCAAGCCGATGGCGATGTAAAGGTCGCGGCGATGTTCCGGCAGATCGCGGTCGACGAAGGCGCGCATTACGACGCGTATAAGGCCGCGCTTGCGAAGCTGTCTAAAAAGTAAGCCAGCGGCGACGTCGACCGCCCCGCCCCCGGTCGACCTCCCGTGTGGGGACTCGGTAATAGCCTCTCGGGCTTGCTCGAACGGGTTGTGCTGGCGGCGCCGAGTACAGCCGTTGTGCCCAGCCGTGCGGTTGCCGCCGCGGCGTTCGCGCGTGTCGTTTGAAAGCGGGTCGCCAGAGCGGCCTCGCAAAAATGTCCGGCGTCCGAAAAGCGCTGCGCGGCTGCCCACGATCCGTACCACGAACATCTGATCCTCACACGACGTTCGCTGGCGCTGCACGACCAAATGCAGCGATGCGTCCTCTCCCGTGGCTCCTGTGCCAGCGCACGACGATTGAGATAATTTGTGACCGATTTTGTGACCTTTTTGATTTGACTGGCTGTGGAAACGGGAGCAAAAACCTAAATAGCCGCAGATTTCTGCGGGTTTCGATGTGCTGCCGACAACGTTTAGGATGGGTAACCTCCGGTTTTGTAAACTGGATGTCGCGGGTTCGATTCCTGCAGCCGGCACCACTTCGAATCCTCGAGATTCGGGCCGCAACGCAGTGATCCAGAAAATCTAAAGTCGGCCACTGGGTTCCGTGCTCAACGCTGTAAGATGGTGATCCCCACGATCAACCCGTCGGCAAGCCACTGGCCCAGCATGGTCCCGGCGCGCGTTATGCCGGCATGCTCACCATGGGCCTCGACCAATTCCGCACACAGATCGAGGAACGCCACGCCCGCGGTCGCTCGCAGCAGCGCATCGCGCTCGGTGCGGTCGATCGCGCGGAACAGCGAGAGCTGATCGCGCCGCCAGACCATAATCGCACCCGGCTTGGGCAGCACCTGAACCGCCGGCGGCGCTTCTGCCGCGAACAATGCCGACCAGATCGCAGGCGCGTTGGTGGTCAGCGCGCGCACGCGTAGCGTCGGCGTGAACTGCAGCTTCGCCGTATCCCAATCGATGTACGCCAACGCGCCCACGTCAAGGGTTGCGCTATCGGGACCGACAAACGCCTCCCCGAGCGCGTATTCGATCCACGCAAGCTCGGCGACTTCGGGATCATCGGGATACAGCACCGCGAGCGTTGCCGGAAAATCCCGCGGATAGGCGTCGAGCGTCCAGCTCGTCGGTGGCACGCGCTCGATATGGGCGACGACGGCATGATGAAACGCCACACCGCCAACCCAGGCGCGCGCCTGCACAAAGCTTTCCTCAAGGCACGCGACAAGTTGGGCGCGATACGTGTTCTGATAGACCAGCAAGCCGCCTGCGGCCGCGCTGCCATAGCGGTTTGCCGCGTCGGCATCCGCAGCGACGAGCCACGCGCGCATATCGCGTTGGAGCGCCAGCAAGCTCATGCCGCTTGGGCCAAGGGCTGTCCGCCGATCCGCCGGGCAAGGTCCAGCTCGGCGAGAAGCTCGTCCAACGGCGGGATGTCGTCGTCACGCTCGATCATCGTCGCGACCGGCCCGAGCATCGGCAAGACATGCGCGTACAGGTCCCATACCGAGATCGGCACAGGTTGATCGTGCGTGTCGATCAGCATGTCCTGTCCGCGGCTGTGCCCGGCCAGATGAATCTGCCGCACGCGTTCGTGCGGCACGCCGTTGAGATAGGCGATCGGATCGAAGCCGTGGTTGGTCGCGCTGACGAACACATTGTTGACGTCGAGCAGCAGGCCGCAGCCGCTGCGCGCGCACATCGCATCCAGGAACTGCCATTCGGTCATGTCGGCACCCTCGAGCGCGATATAGGTCGAGGGATTCTCGATCAGCATCGTGCGGCCTAACGCGTCCTGCGCGCGGCCGATATTGGCGCAGACCAGGGCGAGGGCTTCGTCTGTGTAGGGCAAGGGAAGCAGATCGTGCGAACTGAAGCCCTCTATCCGAGTCCAGCTGAGATGATCGGATACGAACAACGGCTCGATCTCATCGACCAGCGCGCGCAGCCGGGCGAGATACGCCCCGTCCAGTCCGTCGGCCGATCCGATCGACATCGAAACGCCGTGCAGCGCCACCGGATAGGATGCGCGGACATCGCGCAGGATCTGGCGCGGCTTGCCGCCATCGACCATGAAATTCTCGGAAATCACTTCGACGAAATCGACCGCGACGCGGCGTTCGAGAAATTCGACATAATGCGGTTTACGCAAGCCGAGTCCGAAACCGGCAAAGGGCGTGATGGGCAAGGCCATGGGCTTTGGCATGGGGTCCGTCCTGATCCGTGCTGAAGAGAAGGTCGGTCCGGCCCCCTGACGGTGACCGGGCCGAGTCCCGCGATCAGTTCGGCGCGGTCAGGCTGCCACCGGCCTTGGTGCACTGCTTCGCCGACAGCGCCTTGAAGCCCTGTCCCTTGCAGTCATTCTGGCCCTTGCACGCGTTCTTGGCGGTCTTGCAGTCCGACGTGCCCTTGCATGTATTGACGCCGTAGCAGTGCACCGTGTCGCCATCCTTTGCGACCGCGACGGTCGGGGCCGCAGCACTGATGGCGACGACGACGGCGGCGGCGGCGAAGCTGATGCCGGTACGAAGAGTAAGCATGGAAAATCTCCCGGAAGGGGTTTGCCGGATTGGCTCCTCCAATTCGCGGGTTCACGATCGACGGTTACAGCTTCGCCAAAACTTACCAGCGCAACAGGCGCGGCCCCACCAGCGCGCCGAACGATGCGGCGAGCAGGATGCCGAGCGAATACCAGGTCAGCACGAAAATCGCCGAAGCTTCGGGGCAATGCAGGCAATAGACGGTGGCGGCGAACGCGCCCGCCGCCAATCCTGCCGCCGCGCCGGCCAGACGCAATCGCGTTGGCGCGAGTCGCCTGAACGACCAGAGCAGCCCGATGAAGATCGGCATCGCGAGCGAGAGTACGCGCCAAGGACATTGTTTCCAGCTTTGGCCCAGCCACATCGCCAACCATTGGGTCTGCGGTGTGTGGAGGAGTTCGAACACGCCGACGCTGGCCAGGAGCAGTACCGGGATCGCCAGCAGCCACAGCCATCGCAACCGATGCGTTTCGGGACGCGCCAATTGCGCGGTCAGCGCCAACGCCCCGAAGGCGAGCGAAATCGTGTACGCCCACTTCATCCAGAAGTAGAAACCGTGCATCGCCACCGCCAGGTCAGGCCGCGCGC
This sequence comes from Sphingomonas sp. AAP5, assembly GCF_004354345.1. Taxonomy (NCBI): domain Bacteria; kingdom Pseudomonadati; phylum Pseudomonadota; class Alphaproteobacteria; order Sphingomonadales; family Sphingomonadaceae; genus Sphingomonas; species Sphingomonas sp. AAP5. The sequence continues at coordinate 2,080,853 of NZ_CP037913.1, forward strand.
CCCACATCAGCAACACATAGCTTGCCGACACGGCCGCACCCGCCGCGATACCAAGGACGAGCCGTCGGCCCACCGCACTGCGCTTCACGGGCGGGACATCGCTGGCGAGCGTCGCGATCAGGTCGTCGGTGTTCATGCCCGTCCTCCCTGGATGCGCGCCATCAAGGTCTTGAGCCCGCGATGGACCGAGATCTTCACGTCGGATTCGCCAAGACCATGCGTATCGGCAGCCTCGGCGACACTCAGCCCTTCGATCCTGGTCGCGCGGATCATCCGCGCCTGTTTGGGCGGAAGCGTGTCGAGCAAATCGTCCACGTCCATGCGCGCGGAACTGGCGTCCTCGAACCCTTCGGCGATCAAGATGTCTTCCAGCCCTTCGATCGGCTGAGTCCGACGGTTACGGCGGAAATGATCGATCATCTTGTAGCGTGCGATCGCGAACAGCCACGCGCTGAACGGGCGGTCGCGGTCGTAGGTCGAACGGCGGGTATGAACCGCGATCAGCGTATCCTGCACCAAATCCTCGATATCGTCGCCGTCGCCGCTTGCACGACGCCGGTAGAATCCCCGAAGCATGGGGACCAGCAAGCGCAGCAACGCCGCGTGGTCGTCGGCGTTGCCGTCGAGCCCAGCGATCATCAATCCGCGCAACTGTTCCTCACTTGCTCGCATGAGCCCTCCCGAGGATGTGTTCGTGCGACATGGCCAGAAGGTTACACCCGAGCGCGCGAGCGGCGGAAAATTCTTTCGCGCCGGCTTTTGCGTAACCGAACCAGCCGTGCCGCCGAATTGGCCCATGTGACCGGGTTTGCCCCGACGCCTCCTTCCTGGTCACCGCGTGGTTCGGCGGTCCCCCATCGCCGAACCACGCGCCGCAGAGGCCTCCATCATCGAAGGAAACATCTCGTGCATCCAACCCATGCCGCACTCGCCGCCAGCCTCGCCCTCGCCGTGGCGGGCGGTGCCACGCTTTCCGGTGTTGCCCACGCCGCGCCCGCGATGGAGAAATGTTACGGGGTCTCGCTTGCCGGCAAGAACGACTGCAAGGCCGGTGCCGGCACCAGCTGCGCGGGCACGTCCAAGGCCGATTATCAGGGCAATGCCTGGAAGCTCGTCGAGGCGGGCACCTGTGTCTCGATCAAGACGCCCAAGGGCACTGGTTCGCTGACGCCCAAGGCGTGATCGCCAGTCCAGAGCCGGGGTGTCGCCCGCGCGCCTCGGCCATTTTTTCGGAGACGCCCATGATGTCGCTCGTCGCCTTGTACGATCGCACCGTTCGACGCGCGGCTGCCTTGCTCCCCGATGCGGCGCTGCTGCTGATCGCCCGGTTGGGGATCGCAGCGGTGTTCTTCCTGTCGGGCCGGACCAAGGTCGACGGGCTGCTGCAGATCACGGACAGCACCTACGAACTGTTTCGCACCGACTATGCGCTGCCGCTGGTTCCGCCCGCGATCGCGGCGGTCGCCGCGGCCTATTCGGAGCATCTCTTCTCGATCCTGCTCGTCCTCGGCCTCGCGACACGGTTCTCGGCAGCCGCCTTGTTGCTGATGACGCTGACGATCGAGATCTTCGTCTATCCCGATGCGTGGCCGACGCATCTCAGTTGGGCGGCGATCCTGTTGCCGCTGATTGCCCGCGGCGGCGGAGCGTGGTCGCTCGACCGCGTGCTGCCGACGCTTCCGACCGAAAAGGAACAGTAAAATGAAGTTCGGACTCCTTCCCGCGCTTGCAGTGATCGCAAGCGGCGCGCCGGCATTGGCCAATGACCCCACGCATCCGACCGTCGTCGAGCTGTTCCAAAGCCAGGGTTGTTCGTCCTGCCCGCCCGCGATCGCAAATATCAACGGCATCGCCGATCGCCCGGAGATCCTCGCGCTGACCTTCGCGGTCACGTATTGGGATCAGCTCGGGTGGAAGGACAGCTTCGCCAAGCCCGAATTCACCGAGCGCGAACGCGATTATGCCCGCACCGGCATCAGCCAGTTCGCCACGCCGCAGACGGTCATCAATGGCCGAGCCTCCGTCAATGGCGGCAATCGTGCGCAACTGGTGGCGGCAATCCGCGCGCAGGATCGTGGTCCGGCTGGCCCGGCCATCGAGGCTGCGCCCGGCACGGTGACGATTGGGAAAGCCGCGACCGCGCAGCCCGCGACGATCTGGCTCGTGCGCTACGATCCAAGGGCGCTCAGCGTTCCCATTCGTGCGGGCGAGAATGGCGGCCGAACGCTTGTGCATCGCAACGTCGTGCGGTCGCTCAGCATCATCGGAACGTGGAACGGGATGTCGAAAACGGTGGTGATCCCGACGAATTCCGATCCCAACCTCAAATCAGCCGTGCTTGTGCAAGCAGGACGTGGCGGGAGGATCGTGGCCGCATCCCGCATTTGACACGTCGAACCGACATCGGATTCTACGCAGCGCGACCGGTCAGATCCAATCCGCTGAAATGCGCGCGCGCTGCATCGATGAAGGCGCGCACGTTGACCGATGTGCGTCGATTGGCCTGATAGACGAGGTGGACCGGTACGGGCGGCGGCGCGGCTTCGTCGAGCAGCGTGACCAAGCGGCCCGACGCGACGGCCGCGAGCGCCTGATAGGACAGCACCCGCGCGATCCCCACGCCATCGGCCGCAGCCGCAATCGCCGCATCGGCGGAGTTGACGGTCAGCCTTGGTTCGATCCGGATGGCGGTCTTGCCAGTCGCTCCGAAGCGCCATTCGTGCGCACGATCAATTTCGGTGAAAGAGATCAAGGCATGGTCATGCAGCGCTGGCACGGTCACGGGCGTTCCGCGTGCCGCGAGATAGCCAGGGCTGGCGACGAGCACGCGGCGCACTTCCGCAACCTTGAGGGCATGGAGCGCGCTGTCTGACAGATCGCCGATCCGCACGGCGACATCGATCCCCTCTTCGACCAGGCGGACGACGCGATCGATCAAAGTCAGTTCGACACCTAATTGCGGATGGTTGCGCAACAGGCTGGTCGTGATCGGCAGGATATGGAGCCGCCCAAAGATCACCGGCGCGGTGACGACAAGATTGCCTCCCGGCAAAGCACCGGTGCCGCGCAACGCCAGCGCTGCATCGTCGAGTTCGGTCAGCGCGGCGCGGCAGCGCTCGAGATACGCCGCGCCCTCGTCGGTCAGCCGCACCGATCGCGTCGTCCGCCGCAACAAGGGTGTTCCGAGATCAAGCTCCAGCGCCGCGACTGCCCGGCTCGCCGCCGTAGGCGAAACGCGCAGTCGGCGCGCGGCCTCCGCAAAGCTCGCATGATCGGCGACGGCGACGAAGGTGCGCAGCATGTCGAGCCGATCCATGATTGTCCCGATTTGCGCATGAGTGAAGTGTCGAAGGAACGGATTATCACATCCTAGCCCAAAGCGCATCTTCCCTGGGCAGGCCGCATCCAGCCGCCTACCCGGAGAAAAGACGTGTCCCGCATCGCCATCCCCACCCGCGAAGATTCCCCCGCAAAATCGCAGCCGCTGCTTGATGCGGTCGAAAAGCAGCTTGGCATGGTCCCCAACCTGTTCCGGCTCGTCGGCAGCAGCCCGGCTGCGCTGGAGGGCTATCTCGGCCTCAACGGCGCACTGGGCCGCACGCTCGACGCCAAGACCCGCGAACGCATCGCGCTTGCGATCGCGCAAGCCAATGGCTGCGATTACTGCCTGTCGGCGCATACCTATCTCGGCCTGAACCTCGCCAAGATCGACGCCGCCGAGATCGCGCTGAACCGCGCCGGTCATTCGGGCGATGCCAAGGCCGATGCGGCCGTCGGCTTCGCCCGCAAGGTCCACGAGGCGCGCGGCCAGGTCAGCGACGCCGACCTCGCCGAAGTGCGTCTGGCCGGCTTCAGCGAGGCGCAAGTGATCGAGATCGTCGCGTCGGTCGCGCTCAACGTGCTGACCAACTACATCAACAATGTCGCGAGAACAGACATCGACTTCCCACTCGTCCTGGCGGCCGAAGCCGCTTGATGGTCCGGCGTCGGCGGTTTGCGCTCGATGCGCCCGCCGACGCCGCCCTGCAGCAATCGGAGCTCGATCATGTCCAATGCCTTTCTCACCCTTGCGACGACGCCGAGCGTGCTCGCGGCACAGGTAGCGAACGGGAGTGCCGGGCTTTACGACACCATCGGCGGGCGCCGGCCAGCAGACCGTTTCGGACCAGCCGAAGTCCAATTCATCGCCGAGCGCGACAGCTTCTACCTGGCGAGCGTATCGGAAAGCGGCTGGCCCTATGTCCAGCATCGCGGCGGCCCGGCGGGTTTCCTCAAGGTGCTTGACGAAACGACGCTCGCCTTCGCGGACTTTCGGGGCAATCGCCAATATATCAGCCTTGGCAACGTGGCGGCGAACAACCGCGTGGCGATTTTCCTGATGGACTATCCGCGCCGTCGCCGACTGAAACTCTATGCCCGGATCGAGGCGCGTGATCTCTCGACCGATCCCGTGCTGGCGAGCAAGCTCGACCTGCCGAGCTATCGTGGCGTGCCCGAACGCGTGTTCCTGCTGCACCTCGCAGCGTTCGATTGGAATTGCCCGCAGCATATCACCCCGCGCTTTACCGAGGCCGAGATCGCCGCGGCATCTGCGCCACTCCACACCAGACTCGCGGCGCTCGAAGCCGAAAACATCGCGCTGCGTACAGCGCTTGCCGAAAAGGACCTGCCTGCATGAGCACGCTCGAAACTCCACGGCCCCCGCTGCCGCCCTTCACGCGCGAGAGCGCCCTGCTCAAGGTGCGGGCGGCGGAGGATGCCTGGAACAGCCGCGACCCCGAGCGGGTGGCGCTGGCCTATACGATCGACAGCGCGTGGCGAAACCGGGACAGCTTCGTCACGGGGCGACCCGCCATTATCGCCCTGCTGAGCGCCAAATGGTCGCGCGAGCAGGACTATCGCTTGGTCAAGGACCTGTGGGCGTTCACCGACAACCGGATCGCGGTGCGGTTTCAATACGAGTGCCGCATCGCTGGTCAGTGGTATCGGAGCTACGGCAACGAGCAGTGGGAGTTTGCCGAAAACGGACTGATGCGGCGGCGCGAGGCGTCGGTGAACGATCTCGCGATCGCGGAGGGGGAGCGTCGCTTCCTGTGGGATGCCCCAGCACCGCGTCCGCAGGCGTATCCCGGCTTGGCCGGCGTAAACGGATGACCGCGATCCGCATCGCGGCCGTATCGGGCAGCCTGCGGGCAAGCTCGATCAACACGGCATTGCTGCGCACGATCGCAGCTGGAGCGCCCGAGGGCGTTTCCGTCGAGCTGGTTTCGCTCGGCGCGCTGCCGCTGTTCAACCCCGATTTGGAGGCGGATCTGCCCGAAGCCGTCAAGGTCTTGCGCGCAACGATTGTTGCCGCGGACGGGGTGATCGTGGCGAGCCCGGAATATGCGCACGAGCGATAGGCCTAATTGCGGTCCTGCGTGCAGCGGACCTCAAAATCACTCTGCGCAATACAGGAATACACCGCTCAAACGGCCACTAGACGCGACAGCGTAAGAGGCCGATGAGACCAGGCCTCGGATCATCCGATCGAAGGGCTGCGCATGAGATCCTGTTCCCCGTGCTGAAGCGCCTGCTTCTCGGTCTCATCGGCGTCATCGTCGTCGGACTCGTCGCGTTCTGCGTCTTCGCGTGGCGCCCAGCGATCGCCGAGATCGCCCCGCCCGCGCCCGGCAGCTTCGCGCCCGCGCTGGTCGCACAGGGCGAAGTTCTGGCCAGCGCCGGCTATTGCTCTGCATGCCATACCGCCAAGCACGGCAAGCCGTTCGCCGGCGGCTATCCGATGGCGACGCAGTTCGGGACGATCTATTCGACCAACATCACGCCCGATCCCGCGACGGGGATCGGTAAATGGTCCGAACCCGCGTTCCGGCGGGCGATGCATGAGGGGGTGTCCCGCAACGGCGCGCATTTGTTGCCGGCGTTTCCCTACGACCATTTCACCAAGCTGACCGACGGCGACGTGGCCGCGCTGTATGCGTATTTCATGACCCGCGCGCCCGTGCGCCAGGAAGCCAGCGACAACACCGTACCCTTCCCGCTCAACATCCGCCTGTTGCAGGCCGGGTGGAAGCTGCTGTTCTTCACCCCCGGCCGCTTCCAGCCCCAGCCGGCACAAAGCGCCGAATGGAATCGGGGCGCCTATCTTGCCGAGGGCATCAGCCATTGCGGCGCCTGCCACACGCCGCGCGGCGTGCTCGGCGCCGAGATCCGGGATCGCGCCTATGCAGGCGCACCGATCGACGGCTGGATCGCGCCGCCGCTCGACAAGACCAACCCCTCGCCCGTGCCGTGGACGCGCGCCGAGCTGGTCGCCTATCTCGGTACCGGCATCAGCCGCTATCATGGCACCGCCGCCGGGCCGATGGGCGCGGTTCCGCGCGGTCTCTCGCACCTCCCCGCTGCAGACGTCGCCGCGATCGCCACGTATTTCGCCAGCCGCAACGGATCGGCGAGCCAAGGCGCGCAGGGCGATGCCGCGATCGTGAAGGCCTTGGTCGCCGACAAGATCGGTACCGGGCTGACCTACGATCCCGCCGCGCGGCTCTATGCCGGGGCCTGCGCCGCGTGCCACTATAATGGGCGCCAGCTCAACCCGCTGCGCCCCGATCTCGCGCTCAACAGCGCAGTCAACCTCGACGATCCGACCAATCTGATCCGCGTCATCCTCTATGGGGTGAGCGCGCAGGACGGCGCGCCGGGCGTGGTAATGCCGGGCTTCGCGCACGGCTTCACCAACGCCGACGTCGCACGGATCTCCGCCTATCTGCGGGCGACCCGGACGACCAAGCCGGCGTGGGCCGATCTCGAGACAAAAGTCGCCACCATCCGCGCGCAAGGCCAGGGCCAATGACCAGCTTCACCATCAACGGCCGCGCGGTGACCACCGATGTCGAGGACGACACCCCGCTCTTGTGGGTGATCCGCGATCATATCGGGCTGACCGGAACGAAATTCGGATGCGGGATCGGGATGTGCGGCGCCTGCACCGTCCATGTCGGCGGCCGCGCGACGCGCTCCTGCATCACCCCGCTCGCTTCGGTCGAGGGCGCCGCCATCACGACGATCGAAGGGCTCGACCCCGCCGCCAATCACCCGCTGCAACAGGCGTGGCGCGCGCTGCAGGTGCCGCAATGCGGCTACTGCCAGTCGGGCCAGATCATGCAGGCGGCGGCGATGCTGCAGGATTTCCCCGCCCCCAGCGACGACGAGATCGACGCGGTGATGACCGGGAGTCTGTGCCGCTGCATGACGTATGTCCGCATCCGCGCGGCGATCAAACAGGCCGCGGCCGAGATGGGAACCAAGGCATGAGCCGCCTCATCACACGCGCCGAAGCGACGGCGCCGTTCAGCCGGCGTGGCTTCCTCGTGGCGAGCGGCGCGGCGGGGGTCGCATTCGGCTTCTCGCGCGTGCTGGCGGCGATCGATCCGGCGGTGCCGGGCAGCGTACCAGCGGCTGCCATCGGGCCACAGTTCGAACCGACGATCTGGTTCGGGATCGATGCGGCGGGTATCGTCACCGTCAACATCATCCGCGCCGAGATGGGCCAGCACGTCGGCACCGCGCTCGCGCGCATCCTCGCCGACGAGCTCGAGGCCGACTGGGACAAGGTCCGCATCGTCCATGTCGACAGCGATCCGAAATGGGGCCTGATGGTCACCGGCGGCAGCTGGTCGGTGTGGCAGACCTTCCCGGTGTTCAGCCAGGCGGGCGCCGCCGGGCGGATCGCGCTGATCGAAGCCGGCGCCAAGCTGATGGGCGTCAACCCCGCGAACTGCACGGCTAAAGGCGGCGCGGTCCATGCCGGCGGGCGTTCGATGTCCTATGGCGACATCGCCAAGAGCGGCACCGTCGCGCGGCAATTCACCCCCGACGAGCTCAAGGCGCTGCCGATCAAGCCGGTCAAGGAGCGCCGCCTGATCGGGCGCGAGACGCATGGCCTCGACATCGACGCCAAGACCAACGGCACCGCGGTCTACGGCATCGACGCCAAGCTGCCGGGGATGGTCTATGCCCGCCCCAAGCTGCCGCCGACGCGCAACGGATCGAAGGTCGTGTCGGTCGACGACGCCGCGGCCAAGAAGGTCAAAGGCTATCTGCGCTATCTGGTGCTCGACGATCCGTCGGACACCGTGCCCGGCTGGGTGATGGTGATCGCGACCTCCTATTATGCCGCGCTCAGGGCGACCGACCTGCTCGACGTCACCTGGACGCCCGGCCCCGGCGCGGACATGAGCGAGCAGACGCTGCAGGACCATGCCCGCGCGCTGGTCGCCAAGGCCGATGGCGGCATTCTGCTCGACATCGCCGACGACGACAGCACGCCGAACTTCACCGCCGCCGCGGCGAGCACGATCGAGCAGATCTACACCACCGCGACCGTGCTCCATTTCCAGCTCGAGCCGCTCAACGCGCTCGCGTTCGAAAAGGACGGCGTGTTCGAGATCCACACCGGCAACCAGTGGCAGAGCCTGATCCTGCCGACGCTCGCCAAGGCGCTCGGCGTGGCCGAGACCAAGGTGGTGCTGCGCAGCTATCTGCTCGGCGGCGGCTTCGGCCGGCGGCTGAACGGCGATTACATCATCCCCGCTGCGCTCGCGACCAAGGCGCTCGGCCGCCCGGTCAAGATGATCATGACGCGCGAGGACGACGCGCGCTTCGATTCGGTGCGCTCGCCCTCGGTGCAGCGGTTGCGGATGCAATTCGACGGCAGCGGCCAGATCCAGGCGATGGAGCATCACGCTTGCGCCGGCTGGCCGACGCAGGTGATCGCCGGGCCGACCTTGCTCGCCAAGACCAAGAAGGGCGGCCAATACGATCCCTTCGCGATCTCGGGTGCGGACCATTGGTACGATGTCGGCCACCAGCAGGTCCGCGCGGTCGCCAACGATCTCGCCAACGCCACCTTCCGCCCGGGCTGGCTGCGCTCGGTGGGACCAGGCTGGACCAACTGGGCGCTCGAGAGCTTCATCGACGAAGCGGCGCACCACACCAAGATTGACCCGGTCGCGTTCCGGTTGAAGCTGCTGACCGGCAAGGGCCGCAACGCCGGCTCCGCGCCCAACGCGGTCGGCGGCGCGCTCCGCCAGGCCGAAGTGGTGCGCCGCGTTGCGGAGAAGGCCGGCTGGGGCGCAAAACTTCCGGCCGATACCGGGCTCGGCGTCGCCACCAGCTTCGGGCAGGAGCGCGACATGCCGACCTGGGTGGCCTGTGCGGCGCAAGTCCATGTCGATCGCGCGACCGGCATCGTCCGCGTGGAGAAGCTGACGCTCGTGGTCGACGCCGGCACGATCGTCGATCCCGACGGCGCGCTGGCGCAGGTGCAGGGCGGCGCGCTGTGGGGCCTGAGCATGGCGCTGCACGAGGGCACCGAATTCGCCGCGGGCCAGGTGAAGGACACCAATCTCAACACCTACACCCCGCTGCGCATCGCCGACGTGCCGCAACTCGACATCAGTTTCGTCGAGAGCGAAAACGTGCCCGTCGGGCTGGGCGAGCCCGCCACGACGGTCGTCGGCCCCGCGATCGGCAATGCGATCTACGCCGCGACCGGGATCCGATTGCGCCACATTCCCATCACCCCGGCCGCGGTCCTGGCCGCATTGAAAGCGCGGTAGATGTACGCTCGCGGCGGCTGACAACGCCGCTCACGGGAGCCCTGTATCGCCCGCGATCGTCGGCACTCTGACCTTTTGCCCCGGGCTCCATCGCGTCGCGATGCCGGACGAAAGCTGGAAGCTGGCCGAATGCCTCGACCCGTCGAGCGGTCTCCTTAGGGCCGCTCGCTTGCACGTCCGCACCGTGCAGCCGACAGTCGAGCGTGCCAACCGAAGCGGCCGAGGCAAAACGCCATCGCAAGCGTTCCCGTCGCAACCCGTCTGCCGCTCCGTCGTTGTCGCGCGGCAGACCCCAGGAGATATGCGATGGCCTCGACCCCAGCCAAGACCGATGAGAGCGTTGCCGCAAGGCTGGCACGAGGTGCCGTAGCGGGCGTGATAGCGGGCGCCGTGGCATCCTTTGCGATGGACCGGTTCCAGGCCGCGGTATCGCCGTTGCTTCCGTCTAGCGGGAGCGATTCCGAGCCCGCGACGGAAAAAGCCGCCGACGCGGTGTCGGAGAGCCTTACGGGGCAAGCCGTCGCCGACGCGGACAAACCGCTTGCCGGCCAGGCGGTTCACTATGCTGTCGGGATTGCGCTCGGCGCGGCATATGGCATCGCAGCGGAGTTTCGCCCGTCGGTCACCTCCGGCTATGGGCTGGGGTTCGGGCTCGGCACCGCAACGGTGCTCGACGAAGTCGCCGTTCCCGCGACAGGGCTCGGCAGCGCGCCGTGGAACGCCGGGATCGCAAGCAATGTGTATTCCTACGCCTCGCATATCGTCTTCGGCGGCGTGAGCGAGATCGTCCGCCGGCACGTCGCCGGTACGCTGATTCCCCGCCAGGGCGACTGAACGATAGCAACGCAAGGAGCATGACCATGGCTGATTATCGCAAGACCGACGCCGCAATCGCGCGGCTCTCCCCCGAACAATATCGCGTAACGCAGAAAAGCGGCACCGAGCGTCCCGGTACGGGCGAATATCTCCACACCACGGACGCCGGCATCTATGTCGACATCGTTTCGGGGGAGCCGTTGTTCGCGTCTGCCGACAAATACGAATCGCATTGTGGCTGGCCGAGCTTCACCAAGCCGATCGAGCCCGCCAATGTTGCCGAGTTGCGCGATGCCACGCTCGGCATGGTCCGCACAGAAGTCCGTTCCGCGAACGGTGACAGCCACCTGGGACACGTTTTCAATGACGGCCCGCGGGATCGCGGCGGGCTACGCTATTGCATCAACTCGGCATCCTTGCGCTTCGTACCCCGCGCAGCGATGGAAGCCGAGGGCTATGGTGCGTATCTCGATCAAGTCGAGGGTTGAACGCCGCTTCTGCGCCACCGCTTCCTCCGCAGACGGACGCTCAGCGCAGACCCTTTGACAATCGCGTGACCGTGACGTTTCAGGCTCGTAACGAGCATGAGGGGTCCCGTGCTATCAACGGCGGCCGGGAGTTGAGAGCATGACGTATCCAAACGGTTCACGCTGGCGGGCAGGTCTGGTGGTCGGCGTGTCCGCGTTGCTCGCGGCCTGTACGACCAGCTTGCATCCCCAGGCCGGCATGGTGGCGCCCGGCGCCCGCTATGTCGCAATGGGAAGCTCGTTTGCGGCGGGGCCCGGGGTCACGTCATCAGCCGACCAACCCGCCACGCGTTGCGCCCGTTCGACAGACAATTATGCGCATCTCCTCGCGCGCAAGCTCGGCTTGCAGCTCGACGATGTAAGCTGCAGCGGCGCGACGACGGCGCATATTCTCGGGCCCTGGGACGCGCTGCCGCCGCAGATCGACGCGCTGACCCGCGATACCGGGCTGGTGACGATCACGATCGGCGGCAACGATGTCGGCTATATCGGCGGCCTCGGATCGGCCTCGTGCCGCAGCTTTGCTGCGCCGCCATCCGGAACGCCGGGAGGCCGATGCCCCGCGCCCCCGCAGGTCCTTGAGGCCGACTGGGCAAAGCTCGACACCGCGCTGCGCAGCATTGCGGCCGAGGTGCATCGCCGCGCGCCCATGGCGCGATTGATCTTCGTCGATTATGTCGCGGTATTGCCGCCGGTCGAGACGTGCGCGAGCGTACCGCTGTCCCGCGCCGAGGCCGATACCGGCCGCGCCACGGCGCGACGGCTTGCGGTGCTGACCGCGCGCGTCGCAGCCGAGACTGGATCCGAAGTCCTGAAAGCATCCGACCTGTCGAGCGCCCACACCGCGTGCAGCGCCGAGCCGTGGGTCAATGGCTTCCCCCTGCCCGGCGGACCGAGCTTCGTGCCATATCACCCGAACGCCCGCGGAATGGCCGCGATCGCCGAGGCGCTCGGCCGGCAAATCCAATCGCGGACGACGTGAGGCGCAAGCGCAGACGCCGCGACCAACCGGCGAACCCTGACCGCCGCCCTACCGTTTGAGGAACGCCCCGACGCCTGCGAGCGCAAGCCTATCGGCGGGAACGGCGGTTTCCGTGAAGCTGAGGCGCAACCACCGCGCCGGCCGCGTTGTGCCGAACGCGATCCGCTGCGTCGCCAGCGCATAGGCGATGTTGGGAAGTTCGCCCGCCGCCGCGAGCTCCCAGCGCACGCCGTCGAGGCTCGTCTCGCACCGATAATCGCGCGGCGGCGCCACGCCTTTGGCGATCGTCCGCGACGGCGTTACGCTGATGCCAGCGAGCGCTGCCACCGCACCCATGTCGATCGTCACGCTGGCGGGGATGTCCGGCGTTGGGGCAGGCACGGTCCAGCGCGTCGCCGCGTCGTCGTCGAGCAAAGTCTCGGCGCCGGGGCCCGAGGCGGTCACGATCCGCCAGCCCGCGCTCGACAGTGTCGTCGCGTCGTGCGCACGCACCGGCACGACCGCAGCCGGCTGGACTTGCAGGAACAACGCGACTTCGCTGATCGCCGGGCAGACCGGCGCCGCGAGGATGCGGAGACGGACCCGCCGCGCCGTGATCGGCTGCGGCAACCGGATGATGCGCTGCGGTCCGATCGCCTCCTGCTCGGCAAGCGTCCGCCATGCGCCGTCGATCTCGGCATCGACTGCAAAGCGCGTCACGCGCGCGCCGAGCGGCAGATATTCGCGTAAGCGAATCACGTCGAAGCGCCGTCCCGGCGGCAGATCGAGCGTCAGGCTTGGCGTGGTCACCGCGTCGCCGCTCGACCAATAGCTGTCGCGCCGGCCGTCGAGCACGCGTGCGGCGGCAAAAGCCGGGCCGCGCGTGTCGCTCGCGCTCGCGATTACGCCCTGTGCGAGGTCGTGCGCATAGGTCGCGGCCTGCGCGGCGCCGAACGCGCGGAGCACCGCGACGTCGCCATCGGCCAGCCGCCCGCGCCGATCGGGCGGCAGATTGAGGTTGAGGTTGGTGCCGCGCCCGACCGAGCTGTCGTACAGCTGCAGCAACTGCGCGGGCGTCTTGACCTTGGCATCCTCGTCGGCGTGGTAGAACCAGCCGGGGCGGATCGACACGTCGGTCTCGGCCGGCCACCACAAGGCGCCGCCGCGCACCCCGCTATTGCCCTCGGACTGGACGTAGAGGTGGTTCGGCATCGTCGGCCAGCACGGATCGCCCGCGACGCCGTCCTCATTGCCGACCCAGCGCAGGTCGGCGCCGAGCGGATCGAAGGTACACGCCATCGGCTGATACTGATGGACCAGCGCGACCGTCCGGGGCCAGTCGTAATACGCCGGCGCGTCGATCTTGCGAGTCTCGCGCGCGCCACCGTAATAGCCGTCGCCGCCATTGGCGCCGTCGAACCAGAATTCGAACAGCTCGCCATAGCGCGTGCAGAGCTCGACGATCTGCTTGCGGAAATAGTCGACATAGGCGGGCCGGCCGTACTCGGGATGATGCCGGTCCCACGGCGAGAGATACAGGCCAAAGGCGAGCCCCGCGCGCCGCGTCGCCGCCGCCATCTCGCCGACCACGTCGCCCTTGCCCTGCTTGTACGGCGTGTTGCGGATGCAGCGCTCGGTCAGATGCGTCGGCCACAGGCAGAAACCGTCATGGTGCTTGGCGGTGAGGATGATGCCCGTCATGCCGGCCGCCTTGGCCGCCGCGACGATCTGGTCGGGCGAGAAATCGGTCGGGTCGAACAGCGCCGGATCCTCGTCGCCATACCCCCATTCCTTGTCGGTGAAGGTGTTGATCGAGAAATGGACGAAGGCATATTGCCCGCGCGTATGCCAGGCGAGCTGCCGCTTCGACGGCGTCGCGCCCCACGGCTGCGGCGGTGCCACCGCACGCTTGGCGAGCGCGGGCACGGCAGTGGCGGCAGCAGTGGCGGCAAGGCCGGAGGCAAGCACGCGGCGGCGCGAAGGACGGATCACGGGCATCTCCAAAATCAGGCAGGGCGGCCGAACGACGGTGGGCGATCGGCGCGCGCTTCGCCGAAGCGCGGATTGGGCGTCGCCGACATGGTGAAGCGCAGCGTACCGCCCCCCGCCAGCGTGCGATGGTCGATCCAGCTTTTGCTCCACGGCACGCCGTTCCACGCGACTGCGGCGACGTACGGGGTGTCGGCGCGGTTGCCGGGCGCCTCGATCACCAACCGCCGCTCGCCAAGCCTTACCACCGCGCGCTCGAACAAGGGCGAACCGAACACATAGGCAGCCTCGACCGGATCGACCGGATAGAAGCCCAGCGCCGAGAAGACGAACCACGCGCTCATCTGCCCGCAATCGTCATTGCCGATGATGCCGTCGGGGTCGTTGCGGTACATCTCGGTGCAGAGCCGCCGCACCAGCCGCTGCGTCTTCCACGGCTGGCCGACATAGGCATAGAGATAGGGGGCGTGCTGGTCGGGTTCGTTGCCATGCGCATATTGCCCGACCAGGCCGGAAATGTCGGGCGGGGCATTGGCGGGCAAGGTCGACGGCGCCGAGAAGAGCGCGTCGAGCTTCGCCGCGAACGCAGCATCGCCGCCGCCGTGCGCGATCCGGCCATAGATGTCGTGCTGGTTGAGAAAGCTCGCCTGCCAGCCATTGGCCTCGGTATAGTCGCGATATTGGCTCGTGTGGCCGAGCTGGATCGGATCGTAGGGCGACCACCACCTGCCATCGGCAAAGCGCGGCCGGGCAAAGCCGGTGCCGGTGTCGATGACGTTCTTCCAGTTGCCCGAGCGTCGCAACAGCCGATCGGCGGCTTCGCTTGCCCCGGCCGCGCGCGCGATGTGCGACGACGCCCAGTCGTCATAGGCATATTCCTGCGTACGGCTGACGCTTTCGTCGACCGCGTCGGCAGGCACATAGCCGAGCCGGTCGTACAGCTCGCGGCCGCGGCTGTTGTTGCGGTCGGGCGCGGTGAAGTCGAAGCTGCGCTTGGCGATCGCGGGCCAGGCGGCGGCATAGTCGGCGGGCACGCCCTTGGCCTGCGCCTCGGCGAGCGGGACGACGCCGTGCCAGCCGATCATCGTCCCCGTCTCCTTGCCCTGCAACGGCCAGACCAACGGGCCATAGCGCGATTGCGTGGTCTGGCGGATCAGATCGTCGATCAGGCTCTTGGTGCGGTCGGGCGCGATCAGCGTGAGCAGCGGATGCAGCGCGCGATACGTGTCCCACAGCGACCAGCTGCTATAGGCCGCGCCGCCGGCGGGCACGGTGTGGACTTGCCCGTCGAGCCCGGCATAGCGCCCGTCGACATCGGAGAAGAGCGTCGGCGCGAGCTGCGCGTGATACAGCGCGGTCGCGAGGATCGCGCGCTGGTCGGCGCTGCCACCAGTGACGCGCACCGCATCGAGCGCCCTCGCCCACTTTGCGCGGGCTGCGCGCGCGACGGCGTCGAAATTCCAGTCCCTGGCCTCGCTGGCCAGGTTCGCGCGCGCGCCGGCAACGTCGACGCCGGAAATCGCGCAGCGCAGCACGATCGGTGCGGCGCCGGCATCGTCCCAGTGCAGCACCATCTTCAGGCGCTTGCCCGCGACCTGCCGCGTGCCAGCGGGCTGC
The DNA here is from genome assembly GCF_004354345.1 of Sphingomonas sp. AAP5. Taxonomy (NCBI): domain Bacteria; kingdom Pseudomonadati; phylum Pseudomonadota; class Alphaproteobacteria; order Sphingomonadales; family Sphingomonadaceae; genus Sphingomonas; species Sphingomonas sp. AAP5. Next base: position 2,096,383 of record NZ_CP037913.1, read on the forward strand.
GCGACATCGCCATCGCCGAAGAAACTGACGCGGTCGGGCCGGCGCGAGGCTTGCAGCGCGAAGTGGATGCGCCGCCCCTTGGCCCAGCGGAACACACGGCGCCCGCCGGTGATCGTCCCGTCGCCGTCGATCGCGAGGCTGGCCTCGTCGATGAGTGGCGCCGCGCCGGGCGCATCGCCGACGAGGTGCGACAGATCGAGCAGGACATGCCCTGCCCCCTTGGGAAAGGTATAGCGGTGCCAGCCGGTGCGCTCGGTCACCGTCAGCTCGGCCCGCACGCCCGATTCGAGCGCGACGCCGTAGAAGCCGGGCTCCGCCCGCTCGGCCGAAAAGCGCTGGCGATAGCCCGCGTCGGGGTCGGACAACGGCCCCGGCTCGAGCTGCACCGGCCCCGTCCCCGGCATTACCATAACGTCGAGCATGTCGCCGATCCCGGTGCCCGACAGATGGGTATGGCTGAACCCCATGATCGAGCCGTCGCCATGGTGATAGCCCGAGCAGGTCGCCCAGCGCTCGACATCGGTATCGGGGCCGAGCTGGACCATGCCGAACGGCAGCGTCGGGCCGGGATAGGTATGCCCGTCGCCGCCAGTGCCGATCAGCAGATTGGGCGCATCGCCGGTGCTACGCGCCGCGCCGCGCCCGGGCAGCGTGCTCGCGAGCAGCGCCAGCGCGGAGCTGCCGAGCAGGGTCCGTCGGTCGATCGTCATAGCGGCTGCCCCAGCAACGCGGGTCGGGAGGTGGCGAGCCGCACGATCAGCTCGCCGAACAGCCCGTTGGCCCAGGCGAACCAGCGCCGCGTGAAGCGCGCGGGATCATCCTGGTCGAAACTTTCGTGGATGAAGCCGGTGCCGGCGTCGCTGTCGCGCAGCGTCTTGAGGCAGCGCCGGATGACCGTCGGATCGTCGCTCGACAGGGCGCGGACGATCAGCGACATCGGCCAGATCTGGCGCAGGCCGACATGCGGGCCGCCGATCCCCTCGCCGGCCGCGCCGCGGAAGAAATAGGGGTTGGCGTCGCTCCACGCCGCATCGCGCGTCCGCCGCCACAGCGGATCGCGCGGCGCAGCGCAGCCGAGATAGGCGAGCCCCGACAGCGACGGGACATTGGCATCGTCCATGAACAGCGCGTTGCCGAAGCCATCGACTTCATACGCCCAGACCTCGCGCCCGTCGCGCAGCCGCATCCGGCCATAGGCTCGCAGCGCATGCTCGACTTCGTCCGCCAGCGCACGCGCATCGGCGGCGAGCTTTGCGTCCTGACGCGCGCCGGTCGCCACCGTCGCCAGCTCGCGCAAGGCGGTGACGGCGAACAGGTTGGACGGGATCAGGAACGGATAGACACAGGCATCGTCCGAGGGCCGGAACGCGCTGTGGATCAACCCTACGGCACGCGACGGATTGCCCCATCCCTCGAGCGGCACCGTCTCGATATTGCGATCCGACGCGCGCAGGAAGCGGTAGGGGCCCGGCCCGTCCTTGCGCTGCTGCGCGCGGAAGGTGGCGACGCTCAACCGGGCAGCGGCCGCCCATTGCGCATCGAACGGCGCCGGATCGTGCGTCGCCTGCCAATAGCCGTGCGCGAGCCGCATCGGGTAGCAGAGCGAGTCGATCTCCCATTTGCGCTCGGCGACGCCCGGCTTCATTTCGGTGCGATCGTGCAGCGCCCAGTCGAGATCGGTCTTAGCGCCCGGATCCTCGAGGAAGGCGTTGGCATAGGGGTCGATCAGGATCGACCGCGCCTGCCGCGCGATCAGCCCGCGGAACAGCGTGGCGAGCGCGGGGTCGCCGCGCACGAGATGCAGATAGGGCGTCAACTGCGCCGAGGAATCGCGCAGCCACAGACACGGGATGTCGCCGGTGATGACGAACGCGTCGGGCGCGCCGTCGACCACGCCCATCCGCACCGTCGTGTCGAGCGTGTTGGGATAGCAATTGGCGAACATCCAGCGCAGCTTGGGGTCGGCGATCAGCGCGCCGACGCGCACGATCTCGCGCTCGACCGCCGGGCTGACGAACGATCTCGCGGCAGCGGCCGGACGCAAGCTCGCGAAAGCCGGCGCGGCGCGGGCGGGCGCGGCCGCCAGCGCGACGCCGCCCAATCCTACGCCCAGCGCATCGCGGCGAGTGAGCGTCACTTCGGCAAGACCTGGCGCGTGCCGGTGATCGCGAGATCGACCCACACACCGGCAGCGTCGCCCGGCTGGCCGCCACCGAGGAACAGCCGATACGCGCCCGGCTCGACCGCGCGCGTCCCGTCGCGTGCGACCAGGCTGAGGCGACGCGGATCGAGCGTGAAGCTCGCCTCGCCGTGCTTGCCGGGTGCGAGCGCGAGGCGGCTGAAGCCGACGAGTTGGCGCTGCAGCACCGGCGTGGTCAGTCCGCCCCCTGCCCCGGCCGGCGGGACGAGATAGGCCTGCACCACGTCCTCGCCCGCCCGCGCCCCGACGTTGCGGACGCGGACGCGGATCGACGTGCTCTGCCCGGCGACGACGCTGATACGCGCGACCGGCGCGGCATAGGCGAAACGCGTGTAGCTCAGGCCGTGGCCGAAGCGCCACAGCGGCGTGCCAGTGAAATAGCGATAGGTGCGCTCCTTCATCCCGTAATCGACGAACGCCGGCAGGTCGTTGGTGCTCGCGTAGAACGTCACCGGCAGCCGCCCCGACGGGTTGTTGCGCCCGGCGAGCGTCTCGGCGATTGCAGTGCCGCCCGCCTCGCCGGGATACCAGGCGGCGAGGATCGCATCGGCGGCCTGCGGGTCGAGCGCGACCGCGCTGCCGCTGGTGAGGACGATCACGAGCGGCTTGCCCGTCGCCTTGAGCGCGTCGAGCAAGCGGCGCTGCGCAAACGGCAGCGCGATGTCGGTGCGGTCGCCGCCGACGAAGCCCGGCACGCTGACCGACAGCGCTTCGCCTTCGAGATCGGGCGACAGGCCGACCACCGCCACCACCACGTCGGCGTCCTTCGCCGCGGCCACCGCCTCGCCGCGCAACGCGTCGGCGGGCGGCTCCCACAGCAAGCGGATGCCCTCATCCTCGCTGCTGTGATCGAGCTCGAGCTTGAACGACAGCGCGCGGCCGTCGCTGGTCAGCGGGATCTCGATCCGCCCCTTTGCCACCGCGCCCGTGGCGAGCGGACGTCCGTCGATCCACAGCCGCACGGCGTCGTGCGCCTTGCAATATTTCCAGCAGGCGGGAACGTCGACGACGAGACGGTACGCCCCCGGCCCCGGCGGGACGAGCTCGCCCGACCAGCGCGCGCTCCACGTCGCGCCGAGCCCCGCGACGGGCGCGGCGCGATTGAAGTCGAGATCGATCCGCCGTTCGTGCCGCGTCACCAGCGGCGCGCCGGCGAGATCGTGCGTCGCGAAATACTCCGCACGCAGGCCGGCGGCCCCGTCCGCCCGAAGCGCCGTCTCGGGCACCAGCACCGGCGCGCCATCGGCGAGCACCGCCCCCTGGGCGTAGCGCACATTCCCCGCCCCGAACGCGCGGCGGATGCCGTCGAGCGGGGTGACGGGCGCCACCGCGGTACCGTGGTAATTGCCCTGCAACACGCCGAGATCATCGGCATCGGCGCCGACCACCGCGATCCGCACCCCCGGTTTGAGCGGGAGGCGGTCGCCACGATTTTGCAGCAGCACGATCGACTTGCGTGCCGCCTCGAGCGCGGTCGCCTGATGCGCGGGGGTCGCGACCTGATCGGGTGCGATGCGCGACCACGGGCTGGTCGCGCCATAAGCGATGCCGAGCGCGCGCCGTGCCGCCTGGGTGCGGGCCAGCGCGGTGTCGATCTCGCTTTCGCTCACCAGCCCGCGCCGCAGCGCCGCCGGCAGCGCGGCATAGGTCGTGCCGCAATTGAGATCGGTCCCGCCCCTGAGCGACGCCGCCGCGGCACCCGCCGCATCGAGCCGGTAATGGTGGAACAGCTGGACGTTGCCGACCGCATCGCAGTCCGACACGGTGAAGCCAGTGAAGCCCCAGTCACGCCGCAACCGATCGACCAGCAACGGCGCGCTGGCGCACGCCGGAACGCCGTGGATCGCATTGTACGCACACATCAGCGACCCCGCTTTGCCCTCGGTGATCGCCGCGCGGAACGCGGGGAAATAGGTCGCCTCGAGATCCTGCGGCGAGGGATCGACGTCGAAGCCGTCGCGCCCCGCTTCGGGGCCGCTGTGGACCGCGAAATGCTTCGGCGTGGCGATGACCTTGGGATGCGCGGGGTCGGGCCCTTGCAGGCCGGTGACGAAGGCGACGCCGAGCCGCCCGGTCAGATACGGGTCTTCGCCGTAGGTCTCCTGCCCCCGGCCCCAGCGCGGATCGCGGAAGATGTTGATGTTGGGCGACCAGATCGTCAGCCCCTCGTAGATTCGCCGCTCGGCATCGACCGGTCGTGCGTTGAACTTGGCGCGCGCCTCGGTCGCGACGACGTCGCCGATGCGCTTGACGAGCGGCGCGTCCCACGTCGCCGCCATGCCGATCGCCTGTGGGAAGACCGTCGCATAGCCGTCGCGCGCGAGGCCGTGCAGCCCTTCGCTCCACCAGTCATAGGCCGGCAGCCCGGCCTTCGGATCGGCGGGCGCGCTGCTTTGCAGCTGCGCCGCCTTCTCCTCGGGTGTCATTGCCGCGGGGTCCAACTGGGCGGCCTGTGCCGCGAGCAACATCCAGATCATCGGCGAGACCCCAAAGAACGCAGCGTCAGCGTCCGCGCCAACGCAGCAGGCGAGGCCGTCGACGCGACGCTGATGGTGCGGCTTTCGCCGGGGAGCAGGTCGAACCCGTCGTCGGAAGGCTGCGCGCCGACCGCCCCGAAATCGAGCATCACCGCGCGGGCGAGCGCCGTCGCGGTGACGGTCAGCTCGCGCCCATGCCAGGTCGCGCGCAATCCGGGATCGGGATAGGCCATGTCCCTCGGCACCCCGCGCTCGACGATTGCGCGGCTGACCGGGGCGTCGGCGACCAGCAGTTCGGCCACCGCATAGCTCGTTTTGGCCTCGGCCCCGGCGAACAGCGCGCTATCGTCGATCCACGCCGCCTCGGTGGCGGAGAGCGGTGGCAACGTGACGGCAGCGCCGTGCTCGGCAAGCAGCCGGCCGGCCATGTCGAACGCCCGGATGCGCCAGCGCGCGGCCGTCGGTGCGGTCGCGTCGGACACGAGGGCGAGCCGCGTCGCCGCGCCGACGTGCTCGGCGACGATCACCTGCGGCGCGAAGAAGCGGCGCGCGGCATAATGGAGCAGCTTCCAGCGGCCGGCATGATCGATGCTCGACCAGGAAATTGCCGGCCAGACATCGTTGAGCTGCCAGTAGAGCGAGCCCATCGTCACCGGGCGGCACGCGCGGTGATGCAGCGCCGCCAGCGCGATCGCCTCGGCCTGGTTGACCTGGCTCAAATAGACGAAATCGCCGAGATCCCTGGGCTCGCCGAGCCGGTCGTGGATGTAGAGCCGCAGCCGCGCATTGCCCTCGCCCGCCAGGAACTTCTGGTGCGCCTTCAGCACCGGACTGTCCGGGGTCAGCGCGCCCGGCCCGGCGAAGTCGCGGATCGTCGCCATGTCAGGCATCGCCTGGAAGCCATATTCCGACATGAAGCGCGGGCACGCATCGAGATAGCGCTCGACCGGTTTCGAGCCCGACCAGACGTCCCAGAAATGGCGGTCGCCCGAATCATCGGTATCGACCGGTCCCTCATAGTCAGTCGACGGCGAGCCCGGCCAATAGGGCGTGCCCGGCGATCGCGTCAGCACCGCGTCGCGCAGCACGCGATCGAACAACACCGCCATCCCCGCGCCGACGCGCTCCTGCTCGTCGGGCCCGACGGCGCGCTTATAGGCCTTGCGGTCGGACCAATTTTCCCAGCCCGACAGCACTTCATTGCCGCCCGCCCACAGGACGATCGAGGGGTGATTGGCGAGCCGTTCGACCTGCTGTTCCGCCTCGATGCGGACGTTGGCGCGGAACGCCGCGTCGGGCGGCGTTACCGCCCCGCCGAACATGAAGTCCTGCCACACCATCAGCCCGAGCTCGTCGGCCATGTCGTAAAAGGCGTCGTCGAGATAATAGCCACCGCCCCACACGCGCAGCATGTTCATGTTGGCGTCGCGCGCGGCGAGCAGCAGCGGGCGCATCGTCTCCGTGGTGGTCCGCGTCGGCAGGCTGTCGAACGGGATCAGATTGGCGCCCTTGGCGAAGATCGGCGTGCCGTTGACGCGGAACCCCATCGCGCCGCCGTCGCGGATCAGCTCGACCGTGCGCAGGCCGATCCGCCGTTCGGCCGTGTCGGTCGCAGCACCATCCTGCTCGAGCGTCGCCGCCACCCGGTAGAGCGGTTGTTTGCCGTAGCCGACCGGCTGCCAGCGCTGCGGCTGCGCGACGGTGATCGGCAGCGTCACGGCGTTGTCGCCCGCCGCCAAGGTCACGCGCTGCGTCACCGTCTGGTGCGAACCGTCGGGCGCGGTCAGCAACACGCGCAGCGTCGCCACGCCGGCACGGTCCGCCTGCACCGTCGCGCGCGCCGACAACCGCGCCTCGGCATCGTTCAGCGCATCCTGGTCGACACGCAGCGTGTCGATCCGCGCGCTGTCCCACGCCTCGAGCCGGACCGGACGCCACGGGCCCATCGTGATGATGCGCGGACCCCAGTCCCACCCGTACTGGTATTTCGGCTTGCGGATATAAGGCGACGTCTGGCGCCCGCCGGGATCATCGCCGAACGCCGAGTCGTACTCGCCCGGCAGCGACCGCTTCGCCGCCAGCACGACCGGCGCGAGCGCGCGGATCGGCGCGGCGATGGTGATCAGGATCGTGTTGGCGCCGGACTTGAGATAGCGCTTGGCGTCGATCCGCCAGCGGCGATGCGCATTGTCGGCGCTGAGCACGGCCTGCCCGTTGATCGTCACGGTGGCGAAGGTGTCGAGCCCGTCGAACACCAGATCGAGATGATCGCGCGCCAGCAGCGCCGGCGTCGCGACGAGGGTATGGCGATACTGCCAGTCGGTCCGCCCGACCCATTGGATCGCGGCTTCGTTCGTCGCGAGGAACGGATCGGGCACGCGGTGCTGCGCGATCAGATCCTGCTGGATGCTGCCGGGCACGTGCACCGCGAACCAACGCGCCTCGCGCCGGTGTGCGACGACCGCGTCGGTATCGCCGGGGGCGATCCGCGCCTGCCATCCGCTATCGAGCGCGATCGCCTGCCGCGGCGCCGCGCCGACCAAGCTCGCGCTCGACAGCAACGCCGCCAGCGCGACCCCGCGCAAGACCGCGCGCATCAGCGGGCTTCCTTCAGTTGGACGTCGGCGACCGCATAATAGGGTTCGGCGACCGGCGAGGTGAACTGGAAGCACAGGTCGCGATCCCCCGCCATCGGCGGCAGCGCACCCGAGAAGGTCAGCAGCGTCGGCGCGGTCGCCGGATCGGGCAAGGGGAAGCTCGCCGCCACCACCGGTGCGGGCGCGTCCTTGTCGGGCGGGCCCTTGCGCCCGGCCTGGCAGCCGGCGAGCACGACGAGTTCGCCATGCGCGGTCACGTTGTAATGCTCGCGCACTGCCGAAGCTTCGTGCGCCAGCCCGTAATGCCGCGCGAGCCGCGCGACTTGCACCGTAAAGCCCTTCGCCACGTCGAGCGGCGCGGCGGGATAGGCGCTGCACGTGTCGAACAGGTTGATGTTGAACACCGGCGCATTGCCCTGCGCCTCCGACGTCAACGGCACGCGCAGGCCGAGCGCGCCGCGCGGGCACGCCACCAGATCAGACGCCGCGCGATGGAGCAGCGCCGCACGGTCGGTCGCGAACGCCCGCGCGCCGGCGATCGCGACGCCGTCCTCGCCGAACGCCGCAGCGCGGATCGTCGCGCCGGACGCGAGCGCCAGCGGTGCGGCATAGGCGAGCGACCGGGCGGTCGGCGCGCTGCCGTCGAGTGTATAGCGGATCGTGCCGGCAGGTGCCTGCGTCGCCAGCGCGACGTTCAGCTTGCCGCTCCGCAGCGCATCGCCGCGCGTCCCCTGCAGGCGATAGGTCACGGCAAAGGCGCTGTCGGCGACCTCGACCCCGCCCTCCCGCCAGCGCAGCACCTGCGGCCGCAGCCGCGCGACGAACCCCGGAAAATCGCGCGGGGCGGTCGACCAGGTCGTCTCGGCCAGCGCGGCCGCGCGCGGGAAGATGGCGTGCTGCACCTGATACGGCGTGACGAGATATTCGCTCCACGCATTGCCCTGCGCGCCGAGCACATGCTTGGCCTTGGCGGCATCGATCCCGGCGGGCATCGGCTCATAGGCATAGACATCGGCGAGCGTCTGGATCGACAGGCGGCCGGGCGGCTCGTCGGCCTGATCGCTTTGCAGGCTGTCCAAATACAGCGTCGGCGCAGGCGTCAGCACCACGTCATGCCCCTGGTTGGCGGCATCGACCGCGCCCTTCTCGCCGCGCCACGACATGACAGAGGCCGATGGCGGCAGGCCGCCCTCGAGGATCTCGTCCCAGCCGATCAGCCGCCGCCCCTTGCTTGCGAGATAGCGGCCGAAGGTGTCGATCATCCAGCTCTGCAGCGCATTCTCGTCCTTGAGACCGAGCGTCTTCATTTGCGCCTGGACGCGCGGCGAGCGCTGCCACTGATCCTTGACCGCTTCGTCGCCACCGAGATGGACGAAGCTGCCGGGGAAGACGGCGATCAGTTCGTCGAGCACGTTCTCGACAAACGCCACGCCCTTGGGGCCGGGATCGAACAGATACGGATTGACGCCCCAATCGTGGCTCACCACCGGTCGGTCCCCGAGCACGCCCATTTCGGGATAGGCCGCAACGAGCGCCTGCGCATGGCCAGGCAAGTCAATTTCGGGAACGATCGTGATGCTGCGCTCCCCGGCGTAGCGCACCAGCGCGCGCAATTCGGCCTGGGTGTAGAAACCGCCGACGCGCGCCGTTGGCGCCGGGCCGCCGGTGCTGGGGCCCTTCCGCCACGCGCCGATCTCGGTCAGCTTGGGATAGCGCTTGACCTCGAAGCGCCAGCCCTGATCGTCGGTGAGATGCAAATGGAGCGTGTTGAGCTTCACCGCCGCCATCTGGTCGACGATCCGGTAGAGCGACGGCAGCGGCTGGAAGTGGCGTGCGGGATCGATCATCAATCCGCGCCAGGCAAAGCGCGGCGCATCGCGAATGTCGAGCAGCGGCACCGCGACCGCACCGCCGCGCGCGCCATCGGGGCTGAGCAATTGCGCCAGCGTCATCGCGCCATAGACCAGCCCGGCATGCGTCGCCGCGGCGATGCGGATGCCGTGCGCGTCGACCGTCAGCCGATAGCCCTCCGCGCCGACCACCGCCGGATCGCGCTCGAAGCGGATCGGCGCGGCGTCGCGCGTCAGGCGCAGCGCGAGGCCGCGTGTGCTGGCGACCTGCGCGACCAGCAATTGCGCCGCGCCTTCGGCATCCGCGTCGCCCGCCGGAACACTGATCCCCGCCCCAGCAGCCACGATGAAACTGCCAGCGCCGCGAACGATGCTGGCGGGCATGGGAAGCAGCGGCAACGCTGCCGGCTGCGCCGCGAGCAGCGCCGGGGTGACGGCTGCCGCCGCGGCGGCGAGACGAGCGATCCGTCGCATGGCGCGCTGGCTCTTGCTGCGCGTCCCGTTCGTCATCGACCGTCCCCCATTGCGACGCGACAGCGCGTGCTCTTGGGATGAAGTGTAACCAATATAAGTCCACTTGCAAGCGCGACAAAGCAGCCGAAGTGGCTCCTTTTGCGCAATCGCAGCATTGCACGCGCCCTGAGCAAGAATACCAATCTGGATTCCGACCAAACCCGATTGCTCACCAGCCATCGACGCATTAGGCTCGCCGCCATGTCTGCGTCGCGGCCCGCGACGCAGGCGGGGGCCGGTACGGGGCAAGAGGGACGGACTTTGGAATTTTCGCAACAGATCGGCCATTTCCGCAAGGGCAACCCGGCGCCGCTCTACATCCAGCTGCAGCACCTTATCCGCGAAGCGATCGGCCAGGATCTGCTCGCGCAAGGCGACGCGATCCCCGCCGAGCGCGACCTTGCGACCGAATATGCCATCTCGCGCATCACCGTACGCAAGGCGATCGGCGGGTTGGTCGAAGAGGGTCTGCTCACCCGCCGACGTGGTGCGGGCACCTTCGTCACCGGCCGTGTCGAGAAGAACTTTTCGAAACTGTCGTCTTTCTCCGAGGATATGGCAGCGCGCGGCAAGACCGCCTCGACCCATTGGATCAGCCGCGCCGCCGGTACCGTCGATCCCGAGGAAGCGATGTCGCTCGGGCTCTCGCCCGGCACGCCGGTCTATCGCTTCCACCGCATCCGGCTTGCCGACGATCAGCCGATGGCGCTCGAATTCTCGACCATCGCCGGCTATTGCTTGCCCAATCTCGGTGCGGTCGAGGATTCGCTCTACACCGCGCTGGAAAAGGCCGGCAGCCGCCCGGTGCGCGCGCTGCAGCGCTTGCGCGCCGTCCCGTTCGGCACGGAGCATGCGCGGATGCTTGGCGTCGACCCAGGGCAACCCGGGCTTCTGATCGAGCGCCGCGGGTTCCTCAAGGACGGCCGCGCCGCCGAATTCACCCGCTCTTACTATCGCGGCGACGCCTATGATTTCGTCGCCGAACTGTCCGACCTTTAGCCGGGTTCGCGAGCCGACTTTCCCTCCCCGGAGTATTGCCATGAACCGTCGCCAGCTTCTGCTCGCCAGCGCGGGCCTGAGTGCCTTGCGCGCCGTTCCCGGCGTGGCAGCTGCCGCCGTGCCGAAACAGACCGACGGTTTCCCGATGCCGCAACCCGAAACGCGGCTGCCACCCCGGCTGCCGCAACAGGATCCGGCGCGCATGCTGCTCGACCTCGGTTGGCGGTTCCACGAAGGCGACATTCCCGTGCCGGCGCCCGCCAGCCATAACGACACCTATCTCTCGGCGATGGCGGGCAACGCGATCGGCGCGGCGGCGGTGCTGTATGACGATAGCGATTGGGCCGCGGTGCGCTTGCCGCATGATTGGGCGGCGGCGCAACCATACGTGCCCAGCGCGAACGTCTCGCAAGGCTATCGCCCTCGCGGGATCGGCTGGTATCGCCGCACGCTGCTGCTCGACCCCGCAGATTGCGGCAAGACGATCGAGCTGCAGTTCGACGGAATCGCGACAAATGCCACGATCTCGGTCAATGGCAGCGTCGTCGCGCATAGCTGGTCAGGCTATGCCAGCATCCATGCCGACATCACGCCGTTCGCGACCTATGGAGACGAGCCCAATGTCATCGCGATCCGCGTCGATGCGAGCGCGTGGGAAGGCTGGTGGTATGAAGGCGCCGGGCTCTACCGCCACGCGTGGCTGGTGCGCCGCGCGCCGGTCGCGATCGTCAGCGACGGCGTCTATTGCGATCCGCGCCGCGATGCCGCGGGGCGCTGGCACGTTCCCGTCGTGGCGACGCTCGGCAATATCGAGCGCGCAGCGGCGGCGGTAACGATCGAGGCCGCGCTGCTCGACCCCGATGGCCGCGAAGTGACGCACGCAAGCGTCGCCGTGAGCGTGCCGGTGCTCGACCAGGTCGATGCCGCGCTGACGCTCGACGTCGGCGATCCAAAACTGTGGTCGGTCGAGACGCCGACGCTCTACACCGTCCGCGTGCGCGTGCTGCGCGAGGGCACCGTGGTCGATCTGCGGCAAATCCCGATCGGCTTCCGCACGATTCGTTTCGATGCCGCGCAGGGCTTTTTCCTCAATGATCGTGCGGTGAAGATCAAAGGCGTGTGCATCCATCAGGATCACGCTGGCGTCGGCACTGCCATGCCCGATGCTCTGCTCTACTGGCGGCTGCAACGGCTGAAGGCGATGGGCTGCAATGCGGTGCGCATGTCGTCCAATGCGCCGACCGCCGAACTGCTCGACTATTGCGACCGGATCGGGATGCTCGTGATGAACGAGAACCGCCACTTCAACCCGTCACCCGACTATAAGGCGCAGCTCGAATGGCTCGTCCGGCGCGATCGCAACCACCCCAGCATCATCATCTGGACGCTGTGGAACGAGGAACCGCTCAAATCGACACCGCAGGGCGTCGAAATGACGCGGCGGATGGTTGCGACGCTCAAACGGCTCGACTCTGCGCGGCCGGTGACGGTCGCAATGAACGGCGCGTTCAACGATCCGGTCAGCACTTCGACCGAAGTCGATGTCACCGGCTTCAATTATTATCAGGACCAATATGACGTCTACCATCGGCTGGTCCCTACCAAGCCGATCATCAGCACCGAAGACACCAGCGCCTATCAGACGCGCGGCGCGTTCGAGAGCGACCCGAAGGCGCATGTCGCGACGTCCTATGACCGCGAGGCGGCAGGCTGGGGCGCACCGCATGGGCCGAGCTGGAAGATGATCGCCGATCGCCCGTTCGTCGCGGGCGGGTTCGTCTGGACCGGCTTCGATTATCATGGCGAACCGACGCCCTATGACTGGCCTAACACGTCGAGCGTGTTCGGCATCCTCGATTTGTGCGGCTTCCCCAAGACCGCCTTCGGCTTGCGCAGCGCGCAATGGATCGACGATGCGCCCGTCGTCAGCCTCGCCCCGCATTGGACCTGGCCGGGGCGTGAGGGGCAGAGCATCGATGTCGTGGTGATGAGCAATGCCGAACAGGTGACGCTCAGCCTCAACGGGCGCGATCTCGGCACGCAGCCGGTCGACCGCTTCCTCGGCAATAGCTGGAAGGTTTCCTATGCCCCCGGCCGGATCGACGTCGTCGCGCGGCGCAGCGGGCGGATCGTCGCACGGGCTGCGCACGAGACCGCCGGGCCGCCGGTGGCGCTGCGGCTGACGCCTGCGCGCAGCGTGATGGCAGGCGATGGCGAGGATGTGCAGCCGATCACGGTCGATGCGATCGACGCGCACGGGCGCCATGTGCCGACCACCAATCTCCCGGTCGATTTCACGGTACAGGGTGCAGCGATCATCGGGCTCGGCAATGGCGACCCCAACTGCCACGAGCCCGAGCAGTCCGCCGCGCATGCCGGCGCACGGTCGCTGTTCAACGGGCTGGCGCAGCTGATCGTCCGCGCCGATGTCGGGCGCGGGCGGGTGCTGGTCGAGGCGCGCGCCGACGGCCTGAAGCCCGCGCGGCTGTCGATCGACCGCCTGGCCATCGCGCCGCCGCCGCAAGCTGCGGTGACGGTAAGCGCGCAGCGGATTGCGCAGTGGCGGCGCTCAATGCGCTTCGCCGAGCGCCCCTCGCCCGATCTGGCGCCGGCCGATGGCGACAATAACAGCTGGGCGTTCGTCCGCGCCGGAACGCCAACCCCGCCTGACGCGGCCGGCGGCTGGCAGCTCTATCGCGCGTCCGTCGAGCCATGGCGCGCGGTGGCGGCTGGCGGCGGCACGCTGCGCTTCGCGTCGGTCGCGGGGCGCGCCGAGCTGTGGATCGACGGGCAGCGCGTCGCCGACAAGGGCCCGGGAACCGCTGCGCTAACGGGCCGGATGCCCGCTGGCGCGGGGCGTCGCCGCATCGTGCTGCTGGTCCAGGCCGACCGCGACACCGCGTCGGGGCTGCTCGGCCCGGTGACGCTGGCCGCTGATTAGGTCAGCCGACCACCAGCGCGGCCAGCGCGGTGTCGTCGCCCAGCAAATGCACGAGCCCCGGCGCCGGTCGCGCGATCCCGTGCGGCCCAAGCGCGGCAAGCGTCGCCGCATCGGCCGCGGCGTCGTTGCGGAGCGCGATCCGCAACCGGCCATGATGCCGTGAACTGCCAGCGATATTGCCTGCACCGCCCAGCGCCGCGATCAGTTGGTCCGACAGCACCAGGGGGGCCGTCTCGTCCGCCACCGGCGTCACCGCCGCGACGTCGCCCATTGCCAGCGCGTCGCGAATCTCGACCGCCACCAGGTCGGCGATCGGGCCCAGCACGACTTGCAGTGCGGTCGCAGAGGGACGGATCAATCCACGCGCACCGAGCGCCTTCAACGCCGCCTCGTCGACCGCGGCCTGATCGCGCACCACCAGCCGCAGGCGCGTCGTGCAAGCGCTGACCGTGGTGAGGTTCGCGCTGCCGCCAAGCGCTTGCGCAAACGCGCGTCCGCGCCCGCCTGCCGCGACCGGCGGCGCGCTCGTCGGCGTACCGAGCAGCGGCTCGCGACCCGGCGTCGGCAAGTCGAAGCGCCGGATGAAGAAGCGGAACAGCCCGTAATAGAGCAGGAAATACACCGCCCCGACCGGCAACAGCAGCAGCGGCCGCGTCGCCTTGCCGTAATTAAGGACATAATCGAGCAGCCCGGCCGAGAAACCGAAGCCGAGCTTCACGCCGAGCAGATCCATCACCGCCATCGACAGCCCGGTGAGCAGCGCGTGGATCACATACAGCAATGGCGCGAGGAACATGAAGCTGAACTCGATCGGCTCGGTTACCCCGGTCAACGCCGAGGTCAGCGCCAGGCTGAACAGCATGCCCCCAACGGCCTTGCGCCGGTCGGGCGCGGCGGCGTGGTACATGGCGAGGCATGCCGCGGGCAGGCCGAACATCATCACCGGGAAGAACCCCGCCATGAAGCTGCCCGCGCTCGGGTCGCCGGCGAAGAAACGCCGCAAATCGCCGGTCGTGCCGTGCCAGTCGCCGACGACGAACCAAGCGACGTTGTTGAGGACGTGATGCAGCCCGGTCACCAGCAGCAGCCGGTTGAGCACGCCGAACGCGAACACGCCGGGCGCCCCGGCGCTGGTCGCGGCAAAGCTCAGCGCGTCGATCCCGCCGCTGATCGTCTGAAAGCCGAAGCCGACCACCATCGCCAGCAGCAACCCGGCCAGCCCCGCCACGATCGGCACGAAACGGCGCCCACCGAAGAAAGCAAGATATTCGGGCAGCTTTATCGTCGCGAACCGATTGTAGAACAGGCCACCCACCAGCCCCGACAGAATGCCGATCGGAACGTCGAGCCGCGCCATCACCTTGGCCTTCCACGCCGTGACCGCGAGATCGATCGACGCACCGGTGAACCCGGCGGCGGCCTCTGGCGGAACGCTCAGCAAGGTCTTGCCCGCCTCGGTCGTCACAAGGAAGCAGGTCACGCCGGCGAGGCACGCCGCGCCATTGCCGTCGCGCGCAAAACCGGTCGCCACGCCGATCGCGAACAGCAGCCCGAGATGCGCGAAGATCGCCTGCCCCGCCGCGCCGATGAACGGCAGGCCGTGGAGATCGGGCTGGCCGAGCCGCAGCAGGAGCCCGGCAATCGGCAGAACGGCGATCGGCAGCATCAGCGCCCGACCGAGTGGCTGGAGCGCGCCGAGGATCGATTTCATGCCGGCATCTCCTGGGGGGCGAAGGCGCGCGCGAGCGCGCGGATGTGATCGGCCGAGGTGCACTCAAGCGCTTGCGCGGCGTGCGTGCGGCACGCGGCGAGCGTCAGGCCGGCGACCAGCGCCTTGATCGTCGGGATCATACCCGGGGTCGCGGACAATTCGGTCACGCCGAGCCCGAGCAGGATCGGCACCGCGAGCGGATCGGAAGCGAGCCCGCCGCACACCCCGGTCCAGCGCGCATGGCGCGCGCCACCCCGACACGTCTCGCCGATCAGCCGCAGGACCGCGGGGTGGAGCCCGTCGAGCGCACTCGCCACCGCCGGATTGGCGCGGTCCATCGCCAGCGTATATTGCGTCAGGTCGTTGGTGCCGATCGACAGGAAATCCGCCTCGCACGCGAGCAGGTCAGCGGTGATTGCCGCCGCCGGGGTCTCGACCATGATGCCGAGCGCAACGGGCTCGGCGATCGCCAGTTCGCCACGAAGCCGGTCGAGCACGCCGCGGACCGCGCGCAGTTCCTCGATCCGCGCCACCATCGGCAGCATGATCCGGCACTGGCCGATCGGCCGCACCGCGAGGATCGCGCGCAACTGGTCTTCGAGCAGATCGGGATGCGCCAATCCGACGCGGATACCGCGCAGGCCGAGCGCCGGATTTTCCTCGGGCGCGATCGGCAGATAAGGCGCGGGCTTGTCGCCGCCGATGTCGAGCAACCGGACGATCAAGGGTCGCCCATCGAGCGCGTCGGCGATCGCCTGATACTCGGCGGTCTGTTCGGCCACGCTTGGCGGTGTCGCGCGTTCGAGGAACAGGAATTCGGTGCGCAGCAACCCGCAGCCTTCGGCACCGTTCGCCACTGCCGGAGCGGCCTCGGCGCGATGGCCGAGATTGGCGACCACTTCGATCCGCACGCCATCGGCGGTGTGGCACAGCGTATGCGCACGCGCGAGCGCGTCGGCGCGACGCGTTGCGGCAACGGCCTGTGCGCGTTCGGCTTCGGCGAACTGCTCGGCCGAGGGTGCGGTGTGCAACAGGCCGGCCGAGGCATCGAGGATCACGCGCGTGCCCTCGGCCACGCCCTGCAAAGCCGAACCGATCGCGACCAGCGCGGGCACGCCCGTCGCCGCGGCGAGGATCGCGACATGCGAGGTCGGCCCGCCCTTGGCAACGCACAGCCCGGCCAGCCCTGCGCCTGCCGCAAGGAAGTCCGAGGGCATCAGATCGTCGGCAAGCAGGATCGTCCCGGCGGGGTATTCGACCGTGCCCGACTCCGCCCCGGCGAGCCGGGCCAGCACTTGTCGTTCCAGATCGAGCAAATCATCCGCGCGCTCGGCGAGGCGGGCATCGCCGCCGCCGCGCAATGCGTCGGCCTGCGGCCGGATCGCGCTGCGCCAGGCATGGCCGGCGCTTTCGCCACGCGCGATCCCGGCGTGCGTCGGATCGAGCAACGCCGGATCGCCAAGCAGCGCGGCATGCGCGTCGAGAATGGCGCGCGCCGCGCCGTTCGCCGCGACCGATCGGTCGGCGAGCTCACCAGTCAGCGCGGCATGTGCGGCCCGGAAGGCGGTTTCCTCGGCAGCAATGCCATTGCCTTCGAGCGCAACCTCGCGGTCGACCGCACGGTGATGCCGCACCGTCCCGATGGCGATGCCGGGCGCAGCGGTGACACCGGCCAACGCGCCGTCGGGCACGTCGCGGGGCATGACCGCGGCCGGCGCTGTCGGTGCCGCCACCGGCTCCTCCATCCCACTCTCGATCAATCCGACCAGCGCATCGAGCGCCGCCAGCGAATCCTGCCCGCTCGCGATCAACCGCACCGTATCGCCCCGTCCGATGGCGAGTGCGAGCAGCGCGGTCGGGCTCGTCGCCGGAGCCCCCTGCCCGTCTTTCTCGAGCGTAATGGTCGCCGCAAAACTGCGCGCCAGCATCGCGATCCGTCCGGCGGGGCGCGCGTGGATGCCGTGCGGCAGCGCGATCCGGAGCAGGCGCGTCTCGGTCGGCCCCGTCGCATCGGTGGCCAAGGTCTCGCCGAGACCACCGCGCAGCGTCATCAACGGCGCGCCGACTTCGATCAGGCCGATATCGGCGGTGCGCTCGACCGTGATCCCGGCGCCCTCGACGAGCAGAATCGGCGTCACCACCGCGCGCGCTTCGCGCACCAGCAGGTCGAGATCGAAGTCGATCAGCGGATCGCCCGCCGCCACCACATCGCCGACCGCGACACGCGGGGTAAAACCGCGCCCGCCCAGCGCGACGGTGTCGATCCCGAGATGGATCAGAATCTGCGCGCCGTTATCGGCTTCGAGCGTCACCGCGTGGTGCGTCGCCTGCAAGCCGACGATGCGCCCGGCGCACGGCGCGAACAGGCACGTACCGGTCGGATCGATCGCGATCCCGACGCCGAGCATCCGGCCCGCGAACACCGCGTCGGGAACGTCCTCGAGCGCAGTGACCCAGCCTTGCAGCGGTGCGAACAGCAGGATCGGCGCCATGGTCTCTCCTAGAAAGGTGGGTCGTACTCAGGCCGAAACGAGTGGCGGCGGAGCGTGCGCGGCGATCTCGCCGGCGATGACCGTCGTCACTGCATGGAGACCGGCGTCAAGCTGCACCCAATCGGCGCGGCGTCCGGTCGCGATCGTGCCGCGTTCGCGCGACAGGCCGAGGAATGCGGCGGGATTGGTCGCCGCCATCGCCGCGGCTCGTTCCGCGGGCACGCCGAGGCGGTCCACGGTGTTGCGCACCGCCGCCGCCATATCGAGGTCCGACCCGGCGAGCGTGCCATCGGCGCCGACGCAGCGCCCGCCCTCGACATGGATCTCGCGCCCTTGCAGCACGAAGCTCTTGGTCGCCGCGTTGACGCACGGCATCGCGTCCGACACCAGCATCATCCGGTCGGCCGGTCGTGCGCGCAGCGCGATCCGCAACACGGCATCGTCGACATGGAAGCCATCGACGATCAGCCCGCAATAGACATAGCTGTCGTCGAGCGCGGCACCGACCACGCCCGGTGCGCGGTGGACCAGCGGCGACATCGCGTTGAACAGGTGCGTCACGCCGGTCACCCCGGCGGCGAACCCAGCGGTCGCCTCGGCGTATGTCGCGTCGCTATGTCCCAGGCTGACCAGCACGCCGGCCCGCGCCAGTGCCGCGATTCGATCGGCCGGCGCCAGCTCGGGCGCGAGCGTCACCATCACCTGGCCGCGCCGCGGCTTGAGCAGCAGCGCCATCAGCGCATCGTCGAGCGCACCGAAATGCCGAGGATCGTGGATCCCCTTGCGCGCGATGTTGATCACCGGGCCCTCGATATGCGCACCGAGCACGCCCGGTACGCCCGCCGCGATCGCCGCGTCGGTCGCGTCGAGCGCTTGCGCGATCGCTTCGTGGGTATCGCTGATCAGCGTCGGCAGGAACGCGGTGGTGCCGAACGGGCGATGCGCATCGCCGATCGCGGCAATGCCCTCGACACTCAGCGCGTCGTTGAAGAGGACGCCGCCGCCGCCATTGACCTGTGTATCGATGAAGCCGGGCATCAGCCAACCGCCGTCGAGATCGATCGCTCCTGGACCGGCGCGGTCGACGATCGCGACGATGATACCGCCCTCGACGTCGACCATCGCGTCGCTGAGCACCCCACGCGGCGTGACGATATGACCGTTGACGAACGAATGCGAAGTCATAGCGTAATGGTTACCTTGCTGAGGTGGCTTGGCGCGTCGGGATCATAGCCGCGCGCCCGCGCGAGCGCATCGACCATGCGATAGCAGCGCTGGATCATCAGGATCGGCTCGATCGCGGGATGACCGTGCAGCGCGGGCGCCGCGGCGGCATCGCACAGCGCGACGTTCGCGCCGCGCGCGGTAAATTCGGCCGCGACGGCGCGGACATCGTCGCCCGCCCGGTCCGAGGTGGCGAAGGCCAGGATCGGGAAACCCGCGCCGACGATCGCCATCGGACCGTGGCGCACTTCGGCGGCGCTGAACGCCTCGGCATGCAGCCCGCAGGTTTCCTTGAGCTTGAGCGCAGCCTCTTGCGCGATGCCGAGCCCCAGCCCGCGACCGATCACGAACAGGTTGGTCGCCGGCCGCAGCATCGCCGCGGCCTCGGGCCAATCGAGCGTCCAGGCGTGCGCCAGCGCCTCAGGCAGCCGCGCGACAGCGTCCTGTAACGCCGCATCCTCGCGCCACGCCGCCACCAGCGCAGCGAGCGCGGCGAGCGCGGCGATATACGATTTGGTCGCTGCGACCGACCGCTCGACCCCGGCCGACAGCGGCACCAGCGTATCCGCCATCTGCGCGAGCGGAGATTCCACATCGTTGACCAGCGCCACCACGTGGCCGCCGGCTGCCTGCTGTGCTGCAACCGTGCTCAGCAGGTCCGTGCTCCGCCCGCTTTGCGAGATCGCGATGCACAGCGCCCGCCCTGCAGCGGCCGGGGCATGATAGACCGAGGCGACCGACGGTGCGGCCGAGGCGACCGGCACGCCGAGACAGGTTTCGATCAGATATTTGCCATAGGTCGCCGCATGGTCGGACGAGCCACGCGCGCACGTCACCACAACTGCCGGCGGCGCGTCGCGCAAGCGCGCGCCGAGCGTGGCAAAGGTCTCAGCATTGGCGGCGAGCATCCGCGCAACCGCGTTGCCCGCGTCGGCGGCCTCCTGGAACATCAGCGTGGCGCCCGCAGGCTGTGGAGACTTGGTTTCGTGCATGCCCGATCCATCTGCGAGGTCAGGCTGGATAGGTTGTATATTGGTATTACTCAAGAGGCGGACCGCAACTTTTCAGCAAGCGCCGCAACCTGCGCGACATCGGTGTCGCCCGCTTGCGGACCGAGGAAGCCGAAACGCCGTTCGGGAAGCTCCTCGGCGACATCGTGGAGCGTCCGCGCCGAGGCGTGGACTTCGCGGATGCCGGTCGCGAGAAGCGCCGGGACAGTCGCGGGGGTGACCCCGCTCCCGGCAAGCAGGACGATCCGCCCTGCGGCCTGCACCTGCAGCGCGGCGAGCGTCGCCACGCCGTCGATCGCGCGCGGCGCACAGCCCGAGGTCAGGATCCGATCGAACCCGAGCGCGATCGCTTGCTCGAGCGCCGCCGCCGGATCGGGCACCAGATCGAACGCGCGATGCAGCGTGAGCGACAGCGGCACGCCCCGCGCCGCGCCAAGCGCGCGCGCCTGTGCGATCCACTGCGCCAGCAGCGTCGTATCGAGGCAATAGTCCGGGGTCGACGCGCCGATCACCACGCCCGCAAGCCCGGCCTCGGCAGCATCGCGCATATCCCCGGCAATCAACGCCTGCTCGGCCGGACCATAGACGAACCCGCCCGCGCGCGGCCGCGCCAGGAGATGAACCGGCAAAGGCGCCTCTGCCGCCGCACGGATCAGCGAACCTGGCGGCGTGAGCCCCCCGACCGACAGCGCCGCGCACAGTTCGATCCGATCGGCACCACCCGCCACCGCCGCGCCGATTCCGGCGACGGTCTCGACGCACACTTCGAGCATGACCCGGTCCTTCACTCTGTGCCGCCTATGCCTGGAACAGCGACGCCGCTTTGTGGATCACCGTATGTCCCGCCATGTCGGTCACGGCATAGGTGAACCCCGGCAGCAAACAAAAGGCACCGACATTTCCGCGCTGATCGAGCGCGAGGAATCCGACCTGCACGCCGCGGATCGCAGCGCCGCGCAGGGTGGCGATGTGGCGCACGACCTCCTCGCATGCCGCTTGCGGCGAGCGCCCGGCGCGCATCGAGGCGATCACCCGCGCGCTGCCCGCGACACGAGTCACTTCTTCGCCGAGACCCGTCGACGTCGCGCCGCCGACGCCCGCCTCGACGAACAGCCCGCTGCCGACCTGCGGCGAATCGCCGACCCGCCCGCGCATCTTGAACGCCATGCCCGAGGTGGTGCAGGCGCCCGCCAGCCGGCCCCGCGCATCGCGCGCGAGCAAGCCGATCGTGTCATGATCGAGCGCCCCGCCAGGCATGTGGAAGGGCGCATTCTCGCTGTTCGCCTGCGGGCTATAGTGCGCGGTCTTGAGCCACTCGCGCCACGCCTTCTCGGATTCGGGGGTCAGCAGCGTCTGTTGCGGAAAACCCTGATCCTTGGCGAAGCGCGTCGCGCCGGCACCGACCAGCAGCGTGTGCGGCGTCTTCTCCATCACACGTCGCGCGACCGAAATGGCGTGCATCGTATCCTCGAGCGCGGCGACCGCGCCGACTTGCCCGGTGTCGTCCATGATGACCGCGTCGAGCGTCACATGGCCATCGCGGTCGGGATAGCCGCTATAGCCGACCGAGTGATTGTTGGGGTCGGCCTCGGGCACCATCGCGCCCGCCTCGACCGCATCGAGCAGCGAGCCGCCACGCCGCAGCCGCGCGAACGCCGCGTCATTGGCGGCGGCGCCGAAATCCCAGGTCGACACGATCTGTGCACTTGCGGGCGCGCCAGCACCGGTCGCCCCTAGCACCTTTGCAGCGGGCCAGGCGCCGGCCGCTGCGCCAACCATCGCAAGCAATGATCTTCTACTGGTCATGCCGTTCCCCTTCGCTTCCGATGATGCGATCATGCCACATGCCACATAAATGTCAAAAGAGGTTCGGTCTGGTATCATTTAGGTATTGACCGACTAGCAATTCCAATAGAACCTACTGACCAGATGTGGTGACGCAAAATGCGCGCTGCTGGTCGAATTAGGGGAAGCTCCATGGTGTTCCGACATTCCGTATCCTTGGGCGCGCTGAGCGCGGCACTGGTCTTGGCGACCCCCGCGTTCGCGCAACAAACGTCAGCGGATTCGTCCGCGAGCCAAGACCAGTCGACCGCGACCCGCACCGCGGTGATCACCGGCCAGGCCGCGCCCGAGGAAACCGGCGCCGACATCACGGTCACAGGGACACGCATCCCATCGCGTCCCAACATCACCGCAGCAGCACCGATCACGTCGGTCACCTCGGCCGACATCAAGGCACAGTCGCCGAGCAACATCGAGGAAGTGCTCAACCGCCTTCCGCAGATCTCGCCCGACAGCCAGCAGAACTACCAGGATTCGGATGGTCGCCAGCGCATCAAGCTGCGCAGCCTCGGCTTCGAGCGCACGCTGGTCCTGGTCGACGGCAAGCGGCTCGGCACGCAGAACGGCGAAGACGCCGGCATCATCCCGGTCTCGCTGATCGAGCGCGTCGACGTGCTGACGGGCGGCGCCTCGTCGGTCTATGGCTCGGACGCGGTCGCGGGCGTGGTCAACTTCATCCTGAAGCCCGACTTCAAGGGCATCCGCGTCGACGCCAACTATAATTTCTACAACCATATCAACCGCGCGAACATCGTCACCGATCAAGCGCAGAAGAACGGCTTCCCGACCAATACCGGGATGGTCACCGATGGCGGCCGCGCCGACCTGACGCTCACCGCCGGCACCGCCTTGTTCGACGACAAGCTGAAGGTGTCGGGCTTCGTCAACTACAAGCACGCCGACCTCGTCCCCTATGGCAACCGTTCGACCTCGGCGTGCCAGCTCATCCAGACCGGCAAGGACGGCCCGCTCAGCTGCTCGCTGTCGAGCTATTCCAAGAGCGGCTACATTTCGCCGCGTTCGGGCGCGAACAACGGCGCCGCCTATATCAACAATCCGGATGGCACGCGGACCTTCGTGCCGTACGGCCCGGGCCCCAACAATGCCGCCAACCCGTACGACAACTATTCGTATCAGCGCGCCGACGAGCGCGTGAATGCCGGTGGCTTCGCCTCACTCAAGCTGTCGCCCGAGATCGAGTTGTACGGTTCGGGCCTGTGGTTCCGCGACAAGTCGACCAACAATGTCCCGACGCGCGTTTTCGCCTACAACAACTATGGCTCGACGCCGTACCAGGTAAACTGCAACAACCCGTATCTGTCAGGCTCGCAGGCGACTGCATTGTGCGGCGCGGCGGCGGGCACCAGCGCGCTGGTCCCGCTCGACATTCGCTATCGTCTTAACGCGCCCGATCTGGTCGATACCTATATCAACACCGGCATTCGTGCGACCGGCGGCGTCCGCGGCAAGATCGGTACGGCGTGGACCTACGACGTCGGCGGCGTCTATGCGCGCAACCAGCAGGACTGGATGCCGGCAACGCTGCCGAACTTCAGTCGCATCAACCAGGCGCTCAACGTCGTCAACGTAGGCGGCACGCCGACCTGCGCGGTCGGCGCGGCGGCCGGCTGCGTTCCGTTCGACGCGTTCAGCGCGGGCAACGCCAACCAGGCGTTCGTCAACTTCATCTCGGGTGGCGTCGATCCCGAAAAGCAGCGCACGGTCAATACCCTGACCAACGTGCTCGCCAACGTGACCGGCGACCTTGGCAAATACGGCATCACCTCGCCCTTCGCCGAGCAGGGTCTCGCCTTCGCGGCGGGCGTCGAATATCGCGAGGACCGCCTGACCTCGGTCGGCAACGCGGCGTTCCGCGCCGATTACGGTGGGTCGGATTCGAACCTCAGCCAGCATGTCTGGGAAGGCAATATCGAGCTCCAGGCGCCGCTCGTCCAGCACAAGCCGTTCATCGAGCAATTGCAAGTCAATGGCGGCTTCCGCCTGTCGAAGTACAATACCAATCCCGACAAATTCACGACGTGGAAGCTCGAGGGCCTCTATTCACCGGTCCGCGACATCGTGCTGCGCGCCTCGTTCAACAAGGCGCAGCGCGCGCCGACGGTGACAGAGACGTATCAGGCGACCAACATCAACTTCAGCAAGCAGGGCGGCTCGCAGAACGATTTCTGCGCGCCCGTCCCGCGCCTGATCGCCGATCCGGCGCGTCCCGGCCAGACGATCACCACCACCGCACCGCTCGCGTCGCAGGCGGTGTGCCGCGCGACTGGCCTGTCCGACGCGCTGTATGGCAGCGCGCTGCTGCTGTGCCCGGACAATCAGTGCACGGTCCGGTCGGGCGGCTTCACCGCCAGTCCCGAGACCGCCTACACCCAGACCTATGGCATCATCCTCAAGCCAAGCTTCATTCCTGGCCTGGTCCTGTCGGTCGATCGCTATCGGATCAAGATCAACAACTCGCTCGGCTATAACGACGACAGCTATTACACCGATGGCTGCATGCGCTCGAACGGCGATCCGTTCTTCTGCTCGGGGATCGTCCGCGCCGCCAATGGCACCTTGTACGCAACTGCCAACACCAATCCGACCAGCGGCTTCATTCGCGCGGGCACGACCAATTATTACTTCTCGATCTCGCGCGGCTATGATTTCCAGGGGCAGTACGGCGTGCGCCTCGGCTCGGTCGGCAAGCTCGACATGAGCTTCAACGGCTCGCTCACCACCTTTGCCGGCGGCCAGGATTCGCCGCTCCAGCCGCAGCGCAACTGCGCGGGCTATTATGGCAATGGCTGCAGCCAGCTGCTGCCGAAGTGGAGCCACGGGCTGCGCACGACCTACACCACGCCCAACGGCGTGTTCAACGCCTCGTTCAACTGGCGCTATGTGGGTTCGTTGACGAGTGCCAACAATTCGGGCGATCCTGCAATCGGCGGCACGCCAGACCGCGCGCAGACGACCTTCTATCGGATCGCTCCAATCAGCTATTTCGATCTCGCGCTGACCTTCAACATCGCCAAGCGCTACAGCCTGCGTCTCATCTCGAACAACCTGCTCGACAAATCGGCGCCGATCCTGCCGAATTCGTACGATATCAGCCTCGCGCGCAGCAACACCATCCCGGCGCGCTACGACAGCCTGGGCCGCAACATCGCGATCGGCTTCACCGCCAACTTCTGACGATCGGTGTAGGGGCGTGCGAGCGCCCCTACACTTCGTCTGTATTGATCACGTGGACGGCAGTCCGTCAGGACACCGAACCTCGTACCCCATCGAGCGTATCCGCTCGTCGTGCCGATCGCCGCAAGTCGCTACCCGCCTGCGCGCTTGATCCACCCACGCCATTCGCGCGACCGAGCGACCTCGCATCGTTGCCGACAATCGCGTAGCGTCCTCCGTTCAACGAGAGGACGCACCAGATGACATCGCACCGCCTGATCGCCTCGCTTGCGGGCCTTGCCCTCGCCGCGCCTGCCGTCGCGCACAGCGAAACGCCGCCAGTCGTGCAGACCGACACGGGCAGCGTTCGCGGAGCCCTCACCGAGGGCGTCGCAAGCTGGAAGGGCATTCCCTTTGCCGCACCGCCGATCGGCGCGTTGCGCTGGCGCGCCCCGCAACCCGTATCGCCGTGGACGGGCGTTCGCGACGCGACCGCCTATGCGCACGACTGCATGCAGCTGCCCTTCCCCAGCGACGCCGCCCCGCTCGGCACGCGGCCGGCCGAGGACTGCCTCTACGCCAATGTCTGGAAACCCGCCGCGGCGGCTGCGAAACTGCCGGTGATCGTGTGGATCTATGGCGGCGGGTTCGTCAATGGCGGGGCCTCGCCGCCGACCTATGCCGGCGCAGCGCTCGCGCGGCAGGGGGTCGTCTTCGTCAGCTTCAACTACCGCGTCGGGCGGTTCGGGACCTTCGCCCTGCCGCAGCTGACCAAGGCGAATGCCGATGGCGGACGGCTCGGCAATTACGGCATCATGGACCAGATCGCGGCGCTGCAATGGGTGCGGCGCAACGTCGCGCGCTTCGGCGGCGATCCGGCGAACGTCACGATCATCGGCGAAAGCGCCGGCGGCCGCTCGGTCCATGCGCTGGTGACGTCGCCGCTGGCGTCCGGCCTGTTCGCCAAGGCAATCGTGATGTCGGGTGGTGACGCCGCCGTCGAGCCCGGCAAGCCGCTCGCGGCCGCCGAGCAGATCGGCATGACCTTCGCCAAGACGCACGGCATCGACTCAACCGCGCCCGATGCGCTCGCCAAATTGCGCGCGTTGAGCGCCGACCAAGTCACCGATGGGCTCAGCTTGATCGAGCTGTTCCAACCCAAGCCCGGGCCGGCCACGTATGGCGGCCCCTTCACCGACGGAACCGTGGTGGTCGATACGCGACAGGCCTATACGACCGGGCGCTTCGCCAAGGTGCCGATGTTGATCGGCGCGACCAGCGCCGACATGGGCGGGAAGACCGGAGGGATGATTGCCGGCGCGCGCGATATTTCGGCAATGCTCGCAGAGGCGGGCGTGCCAGTCTGGGGGTATCGCTTCAGCTATGTCGCCACCTCGATCGGCAAGCCCGGCGCCCAGCACGCGACCGATATTCCATTCTTCCTCGATACCGCCGCAATCAAATATGGTGCTGCGACAACCCCCGCGGACGTCGCGGTCGCAAAGACGATCAGCCGCGCGATCGTCACCTTCGCCAGGACCGGCACGCCCAACGGCGCGGGCCTTCCCGTCTGGCCGCGCTACACGCGTGCGAACGACATGATCATGGATTTCGGCGCAGACGGAAAAGCCGACGCGCACCGCGATCCCTGGGGTGCGGAGATCGACGCAGGGCGCACCGCTGCGGCAGCGCCGGCGAAATAAGCGCCCCGGTCAGGCGGCGAGCGCGGTGTCCTGGACATACACCGTGTTTCGCCCCGCCTGCTTCGCGCGGTAGAGCAGCAAGTCCGCGGCGGCGATCGCGTCGAGCGCCCGGGTCCGCTGCGTCAGCACGATCCCTGCAGAAAAGCTGATCGGAGCAAGCGCTTCGCCCGATTCCCGAATCCGGAACGCGCGCTTCTGCAGCGCCTGGTTTGCGGTCGCGATGATCTCGTGCGCCTCATCGAGCGTGACGCCGTCCATCAGGATGACGAATTCCTCCCCACCCCAGCGCGATACGACGTGCGGTGCGCAGCTGCGCGCAATCGACTCGGCAACCGCCTTGATCACGCGATCGCCGACGGGATGCCCGTGGCGATCGTTGATCGCCTTGAACCGGTCGATATCGCAAATCGCCAAGGCGAGCGGCGCATCGCCCGGCCCCTTGGTGAGTTCGGCAGCGAACCCACGCCGATTGGCGAGCCCGGTCAGCGAGTCGCGCAGCGCATCGTTCTGCGCGGCGGCGACCTCGGCATGCAAGGCGTCGATCTCCTTCAACGCCGCGACGAGGTTGCGCTCGGCATCGCTCGACCGCGCGATCATCGTCGAGATCGTCCGCGCGATCGGCAGCGATTCGACCTCGATCTGGTCGAGCTCTGCGGTGAGATCGCGCCCGAACTGCCCGGTGACCGATACTGCATCGGAGGCCAGGTCATGGAGCTGAAGCGTCTGGTGACGCAACCGTGCGCCGGTCCTGGTTTCGGCCTCGGGCGCGGCCTCTGGCGAAGCTCCCTGCGTTCGTACCAAGGCGTGATAGGCGCCGAGGATATAATCGGCCTGGTCCTGGCGCAGCTTTGCACCGGTCGTCAGGACGCCGTCGACCGAGCGGGCGGCAAGACTTTCGGGATCGGTGCGATAGAGGAACCCCAGTTCGTAATTCCCCGGAGTCGGATCGAGCGACTGATCGTCAAGAAATGCAAGGACACTCGCAGCGATCTCCTTGAACGGCGTGCCGCTCTCAGAACCGTCCATCGCCCCCTGTTGCGTCCGCCCGAACTTCATGACCTGCCCCGTTTCCCGCAGCCATGGTACCGACAGCGGGTTAATAACGGATGCAGAACGATGTGAAAATCGTCGCCCCGGCGGTCCCTTTATTCGACGCCGTTCCACGTGCCGAACACGTCGAGCATTTGCGGCGTGAGCCAGCCGAAATGGAAGTTGAGCATGTAGAGCGACCACAGGATCGTCGCGAGGATCGTCACGCGCTTGGCGATCCGGCCGGGGTTGAATTCGTGCGGCGCGCTTTCGGCCTGGCCGGGGATGCGCTCGACGCCGGCTTCATCACTGGTCTTCACGCCGAACGGCAGCACGAAAAACACCGAAAAGGCCCAGAACAGGAAGTAGATCGCCAGCGCCGAAGTCCACCGCATTGGTCTTGATCCCGTCCCGAGCCCGATAGGTTCGCCCTTCCCGATCAAGGGAAGGGCAACGGCGTAGTCTTACGCCTCGATCAGCAGCACGTCGACGTTCGGCTTCTTGCCGGTCCAGCGCGTCGCGACCTTGCGTGTGGCGAGGCGGATCTGCTCGCGCAGCTTGTCACGGTCGCGCCCGCCCTGCTTGGTCGCCGCGATCACCGCGCTGACGGTCTCCTCGAGGAACGGCTCGCGGTCTTCCTCGACCGGGATGCCCTGGATGCGGACTTGCGGCGTGCCGATCAGCCCACGCGACCCGATCGCGACGGCAACCGAGATCTGCCCGTTGAGCGCGAGCTTGCGGCGCTCGTTGATCGTCTGGCCGTCACCCGGCAAGATCACGTCGCCGTCGAGCACGAGCCGGCCGACCGGCGCATTGCCGATCTTGGTCGGCGCACCCGGCGCGAGGCGCACGATGTCGCCATTGGTCTGCACGAGTGCGCGCGGAATGCTCTCGGACAGGCCGAAGCGCGCATGCTCCATCAGGTGGCGCATTTCGCCGTGCACCGGCATCAGGATCTCGGGCTTCATCCAGCGGTACATCTGGAGCAGCTCGGGGCGACCCGGATGGCCCGACACATGGACATGCGCCTGGCGGTCGGTGATCATGATCACGCCCTTGGCGGCAAGTTGGTTCTGGATGCGACCGATCGCAACTTCGTTACCGGGGATCTGCTTCGACGAGAAGACGACGGTATCACCGCTCGCCAGTGCGATCGGGTGCTGGCCGTTGGCGACGCGTGCGAGCGCGGCGCGCTCCTCACCCTGCCCGCCCGTCGCGACGACGAGCACCTTGTCGCGCGGCAGCCGCATCGCGGCCTCGGCGTCGATCGTCTCGGGGAAGTCCTTGAGATAGCCCGTCGCGCGCGCAACCTTGAGGATCCGGTCGAGCGAACGGCCCTGGACACAGAGCGAACGGCCCGTCTCGATCGCAACCTTGCCAAGCGTGTGGAGTCGCGCGGCGTTCGACGCGAACGACGTGACCATCACGCGGCCCTTGGCCTTGCTGATCACGTCCATCAGCCCCGAGAACACGTCGCTCTCCGAGCCCGAGGCCTCGTTGTTGAAGATGTTGGTCGAGTCGCAGACCAGCGCCAGGATACCGTCCTCGCCGATCGCGGCGAGTTCGGCCGGGCTCGACGGATGGCCGATGACGGGCGCCGCATCGAGCTTCCAGTCGCCGGTGTGGAAGATCCGGCCGTAGGGCGTGTCGATCAGCAACGCGCTCGCCTCGGGAATCGAGTGCGACATCGGCACGAAGGTCACGCCGAACGGCCCCAGGTCGAACGGCGCGTTGGGCTGGATCACGCGCAGCTTGACGCGGTTGGCGTTGCCCTCTTCCTCGAGCTTGCCGCGGATCAGGCCAGCCGTGAACGGCGTCGCGTACAGCGGCACGCCGAGGTCCTCGGCGAGATACGGCAGCGCACCGATGTGGTCTTCATGACCATGCGTCAGCACGATGCCGACCAGATCGTCGAGGCGTTCCTCGATAAATTGCAGGTCGGGCAGGATCACGTCGATGCCGGGATATTGCGGATCGGCAAAGGTAATGCCGCAATCGACCATCAGCCACTTGCCTTCGCAGCCGTAGAGATTGACGTTCATGCCGATTTCGCCCGACCCGCCAAGGGCCAGGAAGAGAAGCTCGTTCTTTGGTTTCGTCACGTAGAATCGGTACTTTCATTTCGGCCGCGCCAAGCGCGTGCCTTAGGGTTTGCGCCTGTTAAGCGCGGAATTTCGTAAGAGTTGGGGAAGCGGGGCTCCGAAACGCGGCGCACACTCGCTGACTCTAGGCCTCTATATGGGCGCGATCCCACAGAATCGCCAGCCCCTGAATGGTAAGATCGGGTTCGACCACATCGAACATGCTGGTGTGCTGCTCGAACAGGATCGCGAGACCACCCGTCGCGACGACCTTGATCGGCCGCCCGACCTCGGCCTTCATCCGCGCGACGAGCCCCTCGATCATCGCCACATAGCCCCAGAAGATGCCGATCTGCATCTGGCTGACGGTATCGCGGCCGATAACGCTGCTGGTCGCAGGCGCTTCGATCGCGATACGCGGCAGCTTGGCGGCGGCGGTGACCAGCGCGTCGAGCGAGAGGTTGATGCCCGGCGCGATGATCCCGCCTTTGTACGCGCCGGTATAATCGACCACGTCGAGCGTGGTGGCGGTGCCGAAATCGATCACAATCAGGTCGCCGGGATGGCGCGCGTGCGCCGCGATCATCGTGACGGCGCGATCGGCGCCGACGCTCTTGGGCTCGAGCACGTCGAGCGCCATACCCCATTCGACCGGCGGCTCACCCGCGACGAGCGGCTCGGTGTTGAAATATTTCCGCGCGAGCGTCTGGAGGTTGTGGAGCGCGCGCGGGACGACGGTGGCGATGATCACGCCGCTCACCGACTGGCGGTCATAGCCCTCGAGATTGAGCAACTGGTGGAGCCACACGGCATATTCGTCGGCGGTGCGGCGCGGATCGGTCGCGATCCGCCAGCGCGCCTTGATCGCGCCTCCTTCGAGCAAGGCGAAGACGATATTGGTGTTGCCGGCATCGATCGCGAGCAGCATGGGATGAGCCTTGTCCGAACGGATGGGAAGCTAAAGCAGGAACACGTCGCCGGCGTGAATGACACGGCTGCCGCCATCCGCCAAGCGCAGGATGAGCGCGCCGTCGCCGTCGAGCCCGCCGAACAGCCCGTCGATCGCCTGGCCATCAGGCAGCCGCGCGGTAAGCGCGGTGCCGACCGGGTGCGCTCGCTCGAGCCAGCGCGCGCGGATCGGCGCGAGCCCCTGCCCGCGCCAGATCGCGACCCAACGCGCGAAGCCCTCGGCGAGCGTTTCGGCGAAGTCGGCGGGGTCTGGGGTTACGCCGTGATCGGCAAGGCTGGTGGCCAGCCGATCGGTATCGTCAGGGTGATGCGCGAGATTGATGCCGATCCCGACGATCACCGCGTCACCGGAGCGTTCGAGCAGAATGCCGGAGAGCTTCGCACCGTTCAGAAGCAAGTCGTTAGGCCACTTGATCCACATCGTCGCCCCGGCGCAGGCCGGGGCCGCTGGCGCATCGCGCGCACCGGCCGGTGCATGTCCTAACGCAGCGCCCCCGGCCTCCGCCGGGGCGACGGTATCGGTCAGATAGACGCGAACCACCTCTTCCAAGGCAATCGCAGCAACCAAAGCCAGCGTAGCCGCCGCCGGATCCCCAGCGCGCACCCGCACCACCGTCGACCCGTAGAAATTCCCGACCGGCGAGGCCCACACGCGCCCCTGCCGCCCGCGCCCGCCACTCTGCCGCTCGGCCCGCAGCCACACCCCCTCCTCGGCGCCCGCAGCGGCGAGGAGGAGCATATCGGCGTTGGTAGACCCCGTCTCGGCGACGGTCCGGATCATAGCCGTCAGAACAGCGCCTTCGCCGCGAACATCGTCGCCACGCCGAGCGGTGCGAGCAGCAGCCAGCCGACCGGCGACACGAACACCGCCGACACCGCGATCACCGCGCTCTCGACCGGCGTCGCGCGGCCCGAATAGGCCTCGGCAGGTTCATCGAAGTACATCACCTTGATGACGCGCAGATAATAGTACGCACCGATCACCGAGGCGACGAAGCCGACCACGGCCAGCGGATAGAGCCCCGCATTCACGGCTGCTGTAAACACCGCCAGCTTGGCGTTGAAGCCCAGCAACGGCGGGATACCCGCGAGCGAGAACATGAAGATCGCCATCGCCAGCGCCAGTCCCGGCCGCGCGCGCGACAGGCCGGCCAAGCTCGCCAGCGTCTCGACCGGCTGGCCCTCGGCATCCTTCATCTGCAGGACGACGACGAAGCTGCCGAGCGTCATCACGACATAGACGGTGAGGTAGAACAGCACCGACGCGACGCCCTCCTGCGTGCCGGCCGCAAGGCCGACGAGCAGGAAGCCGACATTGTTGATCGACGAATAGGCCAGCAGTCGCTTCACGTTGGTCTGGCCGATCGCCGCGACCGCGCCGAAGATGATCGACGCGAGCGACGCAAAGATCACGATCTGGCGCCACTGGTCGGTCGCCGGGCCCATCGCCTCGATCGCGACACGCACCGCAAGCGCGACCGCCGCAACCTTCGGCGCCGAAGCGAAGAAGGTCGTGACAGGGGTCGGCGCGCCTTCATACACGTCGGGCGTCCACATGTGGAACGGCACTGCGCTCATCTTGAAGGCGAGCCCCGCAAAGACGAAGACCAGCCCGAAGGTAAGACCGAGCGAATGCCCTCCGCCATAGGCGGTCGCGATCGACGAGAAGAGCGTCGTGCCGCTGAAGCCGTACACGAGGCTGATCCCGTAGAGCAGGATGCCGCTCGCCAGTGCGCCGAGCACGAAATACTTGAGGCCCGCTTCCGCCGAGCGCGTATCGCGCCGCATGAAGCTCGCCAGCACGTACGCCGCAAGGCTCTGCAGCTCGAGACCGACATAGAGCGTCAGCAGATCGCCCGCCGACACCATCATGCCCATGCCCGCTGCCGAAAGCAGGATCAGCACTGGATATTCGGGACGCAGATCATCACCGCGGCCTTGCGCGAAGAAGCGCGGCGCGATCAGGATCGCAACCGCCGAGGCGACGTAGATCAGCACCTTGGCGTAAGCCGCAAAGGCATCGGCGCGGTACAGACCTTCGAACGCCGCGCCACCCTTGGACGCCGGCCCGAGCAGCGCCAGCCCGGCGCCGATCAGCACCGCGACCGAGGCCCAGGAAACCAGCCGCGTCGAGCCCTGCCCGCCCCAGGCGGACACCAGCATCAAAGCGATCGCCCCTGCCGCGAGCACCAGCTCGGGCAGCGTCATCAACAGCGAAGCGTTCATGGCCGTGCCTCCGCATGTGCCGCGGGTGTGGCCGGAGCCTTGCCCGGCGTCGGCAGCGAGTCACCCTTGGGCGTCGCGCGTGCGATCCGTGCCTCGAGCGTGGCGACATCGCTGCGCATCGGAGCGAGGAAGCTCTCGGGGTAGACGCCCATCCACAGAGCGACAGCAGCGATCGGGGCGAGCAGCGCCATTTCACGCAGGCTAATGTCCTTCATCGCACGGACGTCGTCATGAACGATCTCGCCGAAAACGACACGGCGGTAGAGGTAGAGCATGTAGGCGGCACCCAGGATGATGCCCGTCGTGCAGAGCAAGGTGGCAGTGGTGGAGACACGGTAGGTCCCGGCGAGCGAGAGGAACTCGCCGACGAAGCCGCTCGTCCCCGGCAGGCCGATCGAGGCCATCGTGAAGAACAGGAACAGCAGCGCATACCGCGGCATGTTGATCGCCAGGCCGCCATAGCGCGAGATCTCGCGGGTATGGAGCCGGTCGTAGATGACGCCGACGCACAGGAACAAAGCCGCCGAGACGAGGCCATGCGAAAGCATGACGATCATCGCGCCCTCGATGCCCTGCCGGTTGAAGGCGAACAGGCCGATCGTCACGATCGCCATATGCGCGACCGACGAATAAGCGATCAGCTTCTTCATGTCGGACTGCACGAGTGCGACGAGCGAGGTGTAGATCACCGCGACAGCCGACAAAGCGAGGATCAGCCAGGTCAGCTGTGCCGAGGCTTCGGGGAACATCGGCAGCGAGAAGCGCAGGAAGCCGTAGCCGCCGAGCTTGAGCAGCACGCCCGCCAGGATCACCGACCCTGCGGTCGGCGCCTGCACGTGCGCGTCGGGAAGCCAGGTGTGGAACGGCCACATCGGCATCTTCACCGCAAACGAGGCGAAGAAGGCGAGCCACAGCCACGTCTGCACCTGCACCGGGAAATCGGTGTTGAGCAAAGTCGGGATGTCCGAGGTGCCGGCGAAATTCACCATCCACAGCATCGCGACGAGCATCAGCAACGAGCCGAGCAGCGTGTAGAGGAAGAATTTGTACGACGCGTAGATCCGGTTCGCGCCTCCCCAGATGCCGATGATCAAATACATCGGGATCAGGCCGGCTTCGAAGAAGATGTAGAACAGGAACAGGTCCTGCGCCGCGAAGGTGCCGATCATCAGCACTTCGGTGATGAGGAACGCCGCCATATATTCCTGGACGCGCTTCTCGATCGCGACCCAGCTCGCGCCGATGCAGATCGGCATCAGGAACACGCTGAGCATGACCAGCAGCAGCGCGAAACCGTCGAGGCCGAGCTTCCAGCTGAACACGCCGAGGCTGCCGGCATTCTCGACGAACTGCCACTGCGCGCCGCCGATATCGAAGCTCGCCCACAGGCCGATCCCGAGCACGAAATCGATCAGGGTCGCGATCAGCGCGATCCAGCGTGCGCCCTGCGCACTGACGAAGAGGCACGCGACCGCCGCAAGCGCGGGGATGGCGAGCATCACGGAGAGGATGGGGAAGCCGGTCATTGTATCCCCGTCACCCCGGCGAAGGCCGGGGTCGCTGCGTTGGTGTGTCCGGCGTCAGCCACATGCGGCTGGCCGGCCCCGGCCTGCGGGGTCCCCAAAAAGTAATACTTTTTGGGGTGCCCCGGCGCCGGGGCGACGAAAAAGAGGCGCGCGCTCATCGCGTGATCGCCCAGGTGACGGCGCCGGTCAGACCGAGCAGCATGACAAAGGCATAAGTGTAGACATATCCAGTTTGCAGCTTTCCAGCGACGCGCGAGCCTTGCGACACGATCCAGGCCGAGCCGTTGGGGCCGAGCCGGTCGATCGTCTGCTCGTCACCGCGGTGCCAGAAGAAGCGGCCGATGGCGAAAGCGGGTTTGACGAAGAGCAGGTTGTAGAGCTCGTCGAAATACCATTTGTTGAGCAGGAAGTCGTAGACCGGGGCATAGGTCTCGGCGAGCTTCCGCGGCGCGTGCGGCGAGCGGATGTAGAAGATGTACGCGCCGAGCAACCCGGTCAGCATCGCGATCGACGCCGACAGTTTCACGCCCAGCGGCACTTCGTGCATCGCGTGCATCAGATGCTCGCGGAACGCGATCGCGCCGTGCCAATATTCCTCGCCTGCGCTCGGCTCGATGAAATAGCCGTGGAACACAAAGCCCGCAGCAATAGCACCGATCGACAGGATGATCAGCGGCAGCAGGATCGGGAACGGGCTCTCGTGCGGATGATAGCCGCCCGTGCCGTCGCCATGCGTGGTGAACACCGGGTGCGCCTGGACGACATGGCCGTGGCCATGATCGTGTTCATGCGGCTCGCTGCCCTGCCCTTCCTCGGCTGCTTCGCCGTGGTGCGCATGCGCAGCGGTCGTACCGTGATCGTCATGGCCAGCGTGCACGGCGTCATGGCCGTGGCCATGCGCGTCGTGAATCGCGTGCTGGATATGCTCGGACTGCTCCCAGCGCGGCTTGCCCCAGAAGGTCAGGAACATCAGGCGCCACGAGTAGAAGCTCGTCAGCAGAGCGACGATGATCCCGACGATCGACGCGCCATGCTGGCCCGAAGCCCACGCCGCCTCGATGATCGCGTCCTTCGAGTGGAAGCCGGCGAACCCGATCGCAAGCGGATTGCCGAACACGGCCGGGATCCCGACGCCGGTGATCGCCAGCGTGCCCATCATCATCCCCCAGAAGGTGATCGGGATCGATTTCCGCAGGCCGCCATAATAGCGCATGTCCTGCTCGTGATGCATCGAATGGATCACCGAACCGGCACCGAGGAACAGCAACGCCTTGAAGAAAGCGTGCGTGAAGAGGTGGAACATCGCGGCGCCATACGCGCCACAGCCAGCGGCGAAGAACATGTAGCCGAGCTGCGAGCATGTCGAATAGGCGATCACGCGCTTGATGTCGGTCTGCACCAGCCCGACCGTCGCTGCGAACAGGCAGGTCGCGGCACCCACCGTCATCACGACGGTCAGCGCGAACGGCGAGGTCTCGAACATCGGCGACAGGCGGCACACCATGAACACGCCCGCAGTGACCATCGTCGCCGCGTGGATCAGCGCCGACACCGGGGTCGGGCCTTCCATCGCGTCGGGCAGCCAGGTGTGGAGCCCGAGCTGCGCCGACTTGCCCATCGCGCCGACGAACAGCAGCAGGCAGAGCACCGTCATCGTATCGAAGCGGCCGCCGAAGAAGCCGATCGTCGACCCGGCCATCCCGGGCGCAAGCCGCAGGATCTCGGGAATCGAGACGGTGTTGAACACCAGATAGGTGCCGAAGATGCCGAGCATGAAGCCGAGATCGCCGACGCGGTTCACGACGAACGCCTTGATCGCCGCAGCATTGGCGCTCGGCTTGCGGAACCAGAAACCGATCAAGAGGTAGGATGCAAGACCCACGCCTTCCCAGCCGAAGAACATCTGGACGAGGTTGTCGGCGGTCACCAGCATCAGCATCGCGAAGGTGAACAGCGACAGATACGCGAAGAAGCGCGGCTGGTCGGGATCCTCCTCCATATAGCCCCAGCTATACAGATGGACGAGCGCCGACACCGACGTGACCACGACGAGCATCACCGCGGTCAGCGCGTCGACGCGCAGCGACCAGTCGATCCGCATATCGCCCGAATGGATCCAGTCGAGCACCGGCGTGACTGTCGCTTCGCCACCACCGAGGTAATGGATGAAGATCGGCCAGCTCAGCGCGCATGACGCGAACAATGCGCCGGTCGTCACGACCTTTGGCAGGATCGCGCCGAAGCTCTTGTTCGCGAAGCCCGCGACGATCGCCGCGAGCAGCGGCAGGAAGACGATGAAGAGGATCACGAAATTTACCCCTGCATCCGGTTGGCGTCGTCGACCGAGATCGTCCCGCGGCTACGGAAATAGATGACGAGAATGGCGAGCCCGATCGCGGCCTCACCCGCCGCGACGGTCAGCACGAACATCGCGAACACCTGGCCGACGAGATCGTGGAGATAGCCCGAGAAGGCGACGAAGTTGAGGTTCACCGCGAGCAGGATCAGCTCGACCGCCATCAGCATGACGATGAGGTTCTTGCGGTTGGCGATGATGCCGAGCACGCCGAGCGCGAACAGGATCGCGCCGACCACGAGATAATGGCCGAGACCAATCACAGCTCAATTCCCTTGCCGACGGTAGGTTGCGTGTTGCGCGTGGCATCCTGCGGACGCCGTGCGTTCTGGCGGCTGACATTCTGCGCGCGCGCGCCCTTGCGCTCGCGGTGCGTCAGCACGATCGCACCGATCATCGCGACGAGCAGCACGAGCCCCGCGCCCTCGAACACGAACAGATAGCGCGTGTAGAGCAGCATCCCGAGCGCCTCGATGTTGGGCAGCGTGTCGGGCGTCGGCGCGGCGCGGCGCGCGAGCTCGATCTTGCCGGCGCTCCAGGCACCGAACGCGACCATGATCTCGGCGGCGAGGCCGACGGCGAACACCGCGCCGATCGCCGCATATTTGGCGAACCCGGCGCGCAGCTCGGCAAAGTCGATGTTGAGCATCATCACGACGAACAGGAACAGCACCGCGACCGCGCCGACATAGACGATGACGAGCAGCATCGCGATGAACTCGGCGCCGACCAGGACCATGAGGCCGGCAGCGTTGAAGAAGGCCAGGATCAGCCACAGCACGGCGTGCACCGGATTGCGCGCGGTGATGGTCAACGCGGCGGACGCGATGACCAGACCAGCGAACAGGTAAAAGGCGATTGCTTGGATCACGGAATCAGTGGGCCCCTCTAAGTCGCGTGGCGCTTAACGGTACGGTGCATCGGCGGCAAGGTTCGCCGCGATGGCGCTTTCCCAGCGGTCGCCGTTGGCGAGCAGTTTCGCCTTGTCGTAGATCAGCTCTTCGCGCGTTTCGGTCGCATATTCGAAGTTCGGGCCTTCGACGACGGCGTCGACCGGGCAGGCTTCCTGACACAGGCCACAGAAGATGCACTTCGTCATGTCGATGTCGTAGCGCGTCGTGCGGCGGCTGCCGTCGTCGCGCGGTTCGGCCTCGATCGTGATCGCCTGCGCCGGGCACACCGCCTCGCACAGCTTGCACGCGATGCAGCGTTCCTCGCCGTTCGGATAGCGCCGCAGCACGTGCTCGCCACGGAAGCGCGGCGAGATCGGGTTCTTCTCGAACGGATAGTTGATCGTCGCCTTGGCCTTGAAGAAATATTTCAAGGTCAGCGTGTGCGCCTTGAGAAATTCCCAGAGCGTGTACGACTTGATGATCTGCCCGATGTTCACGAGCGCTTCTCCGTCTGGTTCGCGGACGCGGTCTGGCACATGCCATCGGTGGGATAGCGCGGACGACCGTCGTCATAGAGATATTGCTTGGAATAGACCCGGTCCTGCGGCGCGCACTCGGTGCCGACACGGGTGAGCATCAACACGCCCGAGACGAGGAACACCCAGAACAGCGACAGCGGCAAGAAGATCTTCCAGCCCAGCCGCATCAGCTGGTCGTAGCGGTACCGCGGCACGGTCGCCTTCACCCAGCTGAACAGGAAGAAGAACACCAGCATCTTGAGGAAGAGCCAGATGATCCCCGGGACCATGTACAGGATCGGGATGTCGAGCGGCGGCAGATAGCCACCCCAGAACAGCGTCGCGTTGAGCGTGCACATCAGGA
Organism: Sphingomonas sp. AAP5; assembly: GCF_004354345.1. Lineage (NCBI taxonomy): Bacteria > Pseudomonadati > Pseudomonadota > Alphaproteobacteria > Sphingomonadales > Sphingomonadaceae > Sphingomonas > Sphingomonas sp. AAP5. The sequence goes on from NZ_CP037913.1 coordinate 2,135,081, forward strand.
TGACGTTGGCATATTCGCCAAGCCAGTAGAGCGCGAACGACATCGACGAATATTCGGTCTGGTAGCCGGCGACGAGCTCGCTCTCCGCCTCGGTCAGATCGAACGGCGCACGCTGCGTCTCGGCGAGCGACGAGATGAAGAACACCACCGCCATCGGGAACAGCAACGGGTTGATGAAGAAGCCGTTGATCAGGCCGAAGCCCATGCCCTTCTGCGCCTGGACGATGTTCGTCAGGTTGAAGCTGCCGGTCCACAGCACGATCGAGATCAGCACGAAGCCGATCGCGACTTCATACGACACCATCTGTGCCGCGGCGCGGATCGCCGAGTAGAACGGATATTTCGAGTTGGACGACCAGCCGGCAAGGATGATGCCGTACACGCCGAGCGACGAGGCCGCGAGCACGTAGAGCAGACCGACGTTGATATCGGCGATCGCGGCGCGGGCATCGAATGGCACCACCGCCCACACGATCAGTGCCACCGTGAAGGTGATGATCGGGGCGAGCAGGAAGAGCACCTTGTTCGACGCGGACGGGATGATGGTTTCCTGCAGGAACACCTTCAGACCGTCGGCAAATGACTGGAGCAGGCCGAACGGCCCGACGACGTTGGGGCCGCGGCGCAGCGCCATCGACGCCCAGATCTTGCGATCGGCATAGATGATCATCGCAACCGACAGCATCAGCGGCAGCGCGACGAGCAGGATGTCCATCAGCGTGGCGGCGAACCACGCCCAGCCATAGTCCCAGCCGAAGCGATAGGTGAAGAAGGAGGTCATTCCGCCGCCTCCGCATAGTCGACACCGTGGACGAGTTCGGACGAGCAGCGCTGCATCGTCGGGCTCGCGCGGCAGATCGCGTTGGTCAAGTAGAAGTCCTGGATCGGATAGCCGGTGATCTCGCCGGTCACGCTCGCGTCGAGCGCAGGCGGTGCCCAGTCGAAGCTGGCGAGGCCGAGATTTGCGAGCGCAGGCGTATCGGAGCCCATGTTGGCGCGCAGTTCCTCGATCGTGTCGAACGGCAGCGTCTTGCCGAGCACCGCCGACAGCGCGCGCAGGATCGTCCAGTCGTCGCGCGCGTCGCCCGGCGGGAACACCGCGCGCTCGCCACGCTGCACGCGACCTTCGAGGTTGACGTAGGTGCCCGACTTCTCGGCATAGCTCGCGCCCGGCAGGATCACGTCGGCAGCCGCCGCGCCCTTGTCGCCGTGATGGCCGACATAGACCTTGAAGCTGCCAGCGAATTTGCTGAAATCGACTTCGTCAGCGCCGAGGAAGAAAGCGAGCTTGGGTGCCGCCGCGACCAGATCGGCGATGCCGCCCTTCTGCGCGAAGCCGAGCATCAGACCACCCATCCGGCTCGCCGCCATATGGACGACGTTGAAGCCGTTCCACGCATCCTTGACGAGGCCAAGCGGCGAAACCAGCGCGAGTGCTGCGCCGAGTGCCTTGAGCCCTGCCGCGCCGACGATCACCATCGGACGCTCGGCCGAAGCGAAGGCCTCGGTGACGGCTTCCGGCAGGTTGCCGAGCAGCGCCAGGTCGGCGCCGAGCCACTCGACCTTGTAGGTCAGCTCGGTTTCCGGCCCGATCGCGAAGACCTTCGCGCCCTTCTTGATCGCCTTGCGGATCCGCGTGTTCACCAGCGGCGCTTCCCAGCGCAGATTGCTGCCGACGAGCAGGATCACGTCGGCCTTTTCGGTGCCGGCGATCGTGGTGTTGAAATTGACCGCGGCGAGGCTCGACGTGTCGTAATCCATGCCGGTCTGGCGGCCTTCGAGCAGGGTCGACCCCATGCTCGCGAGCAGCGCTTTGGCGGCATACATCGTCTCGGCGTCGACCAGGTCACCCGCAACGGCAGCTACGCTAGACCCCGCGTCGATTGCGGCGATGGCAGCGAACGCCTCGTCCCACGTCGCCTTGGTGAGGCGGCCGTCCTTGCGGATGTAAGGCGTGTCGAGGCGCTTGCGCACCAGGCCATCGACGGCGTGGCGGGTCTTGTCGCTCGCCCACTCCTCGTTCACGTCCTCGTTGATCCGCGGCACGGCGCGCAGCACCTGGCGACCGCGGCTGTCGAGCCGGATGTTGGTGCCGACCGCGTCCATCACGTCGATCGTCAGCGTCTTCTTGAGCTCCCACGGACGCGCCTCGAAAGCGTAAGGCTTCGAGGTCAGCGCGCCGACCGGGCACAGATCGACGACATTGCCCGAAAGCTCGCTCGTGACGGCGCCTTCGAGGTACGACACGATCTGCATGTCCTCGCCGCGACCGATCGCGCCGATTTCCTCGACGCCGGCGACTTCCTCGGCAAAGCGGATGCAGCGCGTGCACTGGATGCAGCGCGTCATCACCGTCTTGACGATCGGCCCCATATATTTCTCGGTGACCGCGCGCTTGTTCTCGTCATAGCGCGAGTGGCCGCGGCCGTAAGCGAGGCTCTGGTCCTGCAGGTCGCATTCGCCACCCTGGTCGCAGATCGGGCAATCGAGCGGATGGTTGATGAGGAGGAACTCCATCACCCCTTCGCGCGCCTGCTTGACCATCGGCGAGTTGGTGAAGATCTCCTGCTTGTCCGCCGCCGGCAGCGCGCACGACGCCTGCGGCTTGGGGGGGCCGGGCTTCACTTCGACCAGGCACATCCGGCAATTGCCGGCGATGCTCAGGCGCTCGTGATAGCAGAAGCGCGGGATTTCCTTGCCGGCGATCTCGCACGCCTGGAGCACGGTCGCGCCCGCTGGCACTTCGACTTCGACGCCATCGACTTTGACAATAGGCATCAGTGAATCTCGATCTTAGCGATTGTGTGCAAGCCCTGATTGCCGGTTAAGACCGACTTCATCCGAACTCCACCACCGAGCCCATTGGCTCGGCGATTTTCTATCCAAGCGGCCAAGGAATTTAGAGTGGATTCCGGCTGCATGGGTTCGTCTGATCGCGTTGAGTCGCCGCGCATGTAATTTCCGCACTGGTATGGATAGGGTTCGAACCGCTCGATGCTACCATCGGGCCGGCGCGCCTCTTTGAAAACTTTCGCGGTCATTCAGCCGCTTCCATCATCGGCGAGAGACCACCACCGCGCTTTTCCGTAATCCGCCGCTCCATTTCGGGGCGGAAGTGCTTGATCAGGCCCTGGATCGGCCACGCCGCGGCATCGCCGAGCGCACAGATCGTGTGGCCTTCGACCTGCTTGGTCACTTGATACAGCGTGTCGATCTCGGAGATGTCGGCGTCGCCGGTGCGCATCCGCTCCATCACGCGCCACATCCAGCCGGTGCCCTCGCGGCACGGCGTGCACTGGCCGCAGCTCTCATGCTTGTAGAAGTACGAGAGGCGGCTGATCGCGCGGACGATGTCGGTCGACTTGTCCATCACGATGATCGCCGCGGTGCCGAGTCCCGAGCCGACCTTCTTGAGGCCGTCGAAGTCCATCGGGCAGTCCATGATCTCGGCCGCCGGCACCAACGGCACCGACGAACCACCGGGGATGACCGCGAGCAAATTGTCCCACCCGCCGCGGATCCCGCCGCAATGCGTCTCGATCAGCTCGCGGAAGGTGATCGACATCGCCTCTTCGACGACGCACGGCTTGTTCACATGGCCGCTGATCTGGAACAGCTTGGTGCCGCGGTTGTTCTCCGCGCCGAAGCTCGCAAACCACTCCGGCGAGCGGCGCAGGATCGTCGGGACGACCGCGATCGACTCGACATTGTTGACCGTCGTCGGGCAGCCGTAGAGCCCCGCCCCTGCCGGGAACGGCGGCTTCAGGCGCGGCTGGCCCTTCTTGCCCTCGAGGCTCTCGAGCATCGCAGTTTCTTCGCCGCAGATATAGGCGCCGGCGCCGCGATGGCAGAACACGTCGAAATCGTAGCCCGACGCGCAAGCATTCTTGCCGATCAAGCCCTTGTCATACGCCTCGGCAATCGCCGCGAAGAGCACTTCGGCCTCGCGGATATATTCGCCGCGGATGTAGATGTACGCCGCGCGCGCGCGCATCGCGAAGCCCGCGATCAGCGCGCCCTCGATCAGCTTGTGCGGATCGTGGCGGATGATCTCGCGATCCTTGCACGAGCCCGGCTCGGACTCGTCCGCATTGATCACCAGGAAGTTCGGGCGATCGGCCTTCGGCTCCTTGGGCATGAACGACCATTTGGTCCCGGTCGGGAAGCCGGCGCCACCACGGCCGCGCAGGCCCGAGGCCTTGACCGCGTCGATCAGCGCATCCTGCCCGAGCGCCATCAGGCCCTTGGTGTTGTCCCAATCACCACGCTTGATCGCGGCGTCGATGTTCCACGGCTGGAAACCGTAGACGTTGGTGAAGATGCGATCCTTGTCGGCGAGCATCAGGCCCACTCCTCGCGATAATCGTGGTTTTCATCGACCATTGCGGTGAGCGAGGTCGGCCCGCCCGCCGGGCAGCTGTCGCGACGCCCAGTCTGCGAGCCCGGCGTCACCGTCCCGCCCCTGGCGAGTGCCTCGAGGATCGCCGTGGTCTTATCGTAATCCAGGTCTTCGAAATTGTCGTCGTTGATCTGGACCATCGGCGCGTTGGCGCAGGCACCCAGGCACTCGACCTCGGTCAGCGTGAACATGCCGTCGGGCGTGGTGCGCCCCTTGATCAGGCCCTTGTTCTTGCATGCCGAGAGCACGTCGTCGCTGCCGCCGAGCAGGCACGGCGTCGTGCCGCAGACCTGGACGTGATAGCGGCCGACCGGCGCCATGTTGAACATCGTGTAGAAGCTGACGACTTCGTAGACGCGCATGTACGGCACGCCGATTTGGCGCGCGACGAACTCGATCACCGGAACCGGCAGCCAGCCTTGCGTCTGCGTCTCGGCGCCGACCTGGCGCTGCGCGAGATCGAGCAGCGGCAGCGACGCCGATTGCTCGCGCCCCTTGGGATAGCGACCGAGGATCTCGTTAGCTTTCTTCTGGTTTTCTTCGGTCCAGGCGAACGCGCCCCAGCGGGCGCGGGTCTCGGCTTCGTCGGGGATCTTGGGGGCTTCAGCCATTAGCGGTCACATTCACCAAAAACGATGTCCATCGCACCGAGGATCGCGGTCGTGTCGGCGAGCATGTGGCCCTTCGACATGAAGTCCATCGCCTGCAGATGCGAGAAGGCGGTCGGGCGGATCTTGCAGCGATACGGCTTGTTGGTGCCGTCGGCGACGAGATACACGCCGAACTCGCCCTTGGGGCTTTCGGTCGCGACATAGACGTCGCCGGCCGGCACGTGGAAGCCCTCGGTATAGAGCTTGAAGTGGTGGATCAGCGCCTCCATCGAGCGCTTCATCTCGGCGCGCTTGGGCGGGACGACTTTGCGGTCGAGCGACGCGATCGGCCCCTCTGGCATCTCGTTGAGGCACTGCTTCATGATCCGCGCCGACTGGCGGACTTCCTCGACGCGCACCATGAACCGGTCATAGCAATCGCCGCGCGTGCCGACGGGTACGTCGAAGTCCATCCGGTCGTACACGTCGTAGGGCTGCGACTTGCGCAGATCCCAGGCGATGCCCGAGCCGCGGATCATCGGGCCCGAGAAGCCCCATTTGATCGCATCGTCACGGCTGACCGTCGCGATATCGACGTTGCGCTGCTTGAAGATGCGGTTGTCGGCGACGAGCGAGATCGCATCCTCGAACAGACGCGGCAAGCGTGTGTCGAGCCAGTCGGCAATGTCGGTCAGCAGCTTGAGCGGCGCATCCTGGTGGACGCCGCCCGGACGGAAATAGGCGCTGTGCATGCGTGCGCCCGAGACGCGCTCGAAGAAGTTCATGCAATCTTCGCGAATCTCGAACAGCCACAGGTTCGGCGTCATCGCGCCGACGTCCATGACGTGCGAACCGAGGTTGAGCATGTGGTTCGAGATTCGCGTCAGCTCGGCGAACAGCACGCGCAGATATTGCGCGCGAAGCGGCACTTCGAGATCGAGCAATTTCTCGACTGCGAGCACATAGCTATGCTCCATGCACAGCGGCGAGCAGTAATCGAGGCGATCGAAATACGGCAGCGCCTGCATGTAGGTCTTGTATTCGATCAGCTTCTCGGTGCCGCGGTGTAGCAGGCCAACATGCGGATCGACCCGCTCGATGATCTCGCCGTCGAGCTCCATCACCAGGCGCAGCACGCCGTGCGCGGCCGGATGCTGCGGACCGAAGTTGATCGTGTAGTTCTGAATTTCGACGTCGCCGACCTCGGGGTCTTCGCCGTCGAAACGCTTTTCGAGCTGGTCGAGATACTCTGTCACTGGTTCTGCCCCTTGGGGGAGGGAACGACGTCGGGATCGGCAGGCTTCTCGCCGGCACTCGGACCGGGCTTGCCGGCGCCCGATTGCGCGGTGCTTTCGGTCGTCTTCGGGTCGCTCGGCGCGGCCTTGGCCGACACGTTGGCGTCGGCCTTGACGATCTCGTCGGCCTTGAGCGGCGTCGGCGCGCCCTTCTCTTCGGGAAGCTTAGCCTTCTCGTCGCCCGGAAGGACGTATTCGGCGCCTTCCCACGGGCTCATGAAGTCGAACGTGCGGAAATCCTGCGCAAGCTGGACAGGCTCGTACACGACGCGCTTGGCTTCTTCCGAATAGCGCAGTTCGACATAGCCGCTCAGCGGGAAGTCCTTGCGCTGCGGATGACCGCGAAAGCCGTAGTCGGTGAGGATGCGCCGCAGATCGGCATTGCCCGAGAAGAGCACGCCGTACATGTCGTACACTTCGCGCTCGAGCCAACCGGCGACCGGCCAGATGCCCGTCACCGATGGCACCTGCTTCTCGTCATCGGTCTGCACATGCACGCGGATGCGATGATTGCGCGTCAACGATAGCAGGCAATAGACGACTTCGAAGCGATCGACCCCGCGATCGGGATAATCGACGCCGGCAATTTCCATCAGCTGCTGATATTCGAGACCGGGCGTATCGCGCAGCGCGACCATTGTGTCGACCAGCGAGACGCGATCGACGTGCAGCGCGACTTCGCCGACGGCGTCGAGCGAATGCAGCAGACGGCCACCGAGTGCCGCCGAAGCCGCTTCGATCACGCCGTCATTGGCGACATAGGCAGGTGCAGGAGCCCTCATCGTTCGCCCCTCATCTCTCGATCGTCCCGACGCGGCGGATCTTCCGCTGGAGCTGCATGATCCCGTAAAGCAGCGCTTCGGCGGTCGGCGGGCAGCCCGGCACGTAGATGTCGACCGGAACGATCCGGTCACAGCCACGAACGACCGAATAGCTATAGTGATAATAGCCGCCGCCGTTGGCGCACGACCCCATCGAGATGACGTATTTCGGCTCCGACATCTGGTCGTAGACCTTGCGCAGCGCCGGGGCCATCTTGTTGCACAGCGTGCCGGCGACGATCATCACGTCCGACTGGCGCGGCGACGCGCGCGGGGCGGCGCCGAAGCGCTCGAGATCGTAACGCGGCATGTTGACGTGGATCATTTCGACCGCGCAGCACGCCAGACCGAAGGTCATCCACCACAGCGAGCCAGTGCGCGCCCAGTGAAACAGATCCTCGGTCGAGGTGACGAGGAAACCCTTGTCGCCGAGTTCGCCATTCAGATCGTTGAAGAACGCCTGATCGGGCTGGATGATGTCGCTGCCGCTGGGCTGCCGGAGCAGCTCGACGGGGCCCGAGTGACCGGGCAGGCTTGGTGCTACTCCCATTCGAGCGCTCCCTTCTTCCATGCATAGACGAGGCCGAGCGCGAGTTCGACGATGAACAGCATCATCGAGCCCCAGGCGACCCAGCCGAGTTTGAAGACCGATACGGCCCAGGGATAGAGAAACGCCGCTTCCAGATCGAAGATGATGAACAGGATGGCGACGAGGTAGAAGCGCACGTCGAACTGGCTGCGCGGATCCTCGAATGCGGGGAAGCCGCACTCGTATTCGCTGAGCTTCTCGGCGGTAGGCTTGTGCGCGCCTGTGAAGCGTGCAGCCAGAATCGGCAGGAACACGAAGGCGCTCGACAGCACCAGGGCTACGCCCAGGAACAGCAGAATCGGGAGATATTGCGACAGGTCGAGCATGATCAGCCTTGGGTGCTTCTCGCATGTGCGAACGGATGCCCGGGGCTTTAGGACGATGCCCCGGAGCGAGCAAGGCTTAGAGGCGTGAGAATGAATCGCAACAAGTCCGGCGAAGCGTCGTGCTTGACGTACAATCGCGATACGTCAAACTCTTAGCGGGGACGAGCATCGGGGGATGGCAATGCGCGCGCGGCATATCGTGCTTCGGCTGGCGGTTTTGATGGCGGCCGCGGCGCCCGCCAGCGCATCTGCCGATCCCCTGCCCCACCAAGTCGGCGCACTTTTCGCGATGACGCCCGATCAATTCGCCGCCGCGGCCGATGTGAAGGACGACGCGCTCGAGACCGTCGCGACGATATCCACGATGCGCGGCTGGCAGCAGCACGACGGGCTGCTCAGGATCGTCAACGACGACGGCTTCTTTCGGGCGTTCATCGACAAGACGAGCGGCGAGACGCGGTTCCAGGTCTATCATATGGTGCGCTACACCGAGCAGCACCGTGCTCGGTTCGAGGTGGTGAACTACGAAACGCCCGACGGACCGGTGTCGGTGCCGCTCATCCCCATCGGCCGCTACCGCGGATCGTGCCGCGTCTATGTCGGGTGCGCGTATCTCGAGACCTTCGCTTTCCCGGTCGACGAGACGCTGCTGCGCACGCTCGCGGCGAAGTACCTGCCGGGCCGGGTCGCGGTGTGGAAATATCGTCTGAAGGCGAAAACCGGCGCCGAGCGGGATGAAGGCTTTGCCCCGGCCGAGATCGCGGGGATATTGATCGCGGTCGACCATTATCGCGCGGCGCATGGCCTAACCGGCGCGCAGACCCGATAAATTCTTGCCCCTCCCCTTCAAGGGAGGGGCTTTGGTCCGATTACCGCAGCGCGTTTGCGAGCAGCTTGTGCAGTCGCGACTGCAGCGCGTCGTTTGCCGCAAGAATCTCGCTGCGCTGCATCATCTGGTCGCTGCCACGGAAATCGCTGACGAAACCGCCGGCTTCCTTGACCAGCAGCATGCCCGCCGCGACGTCCCACGGCTTGAGGCCGCTTTCCCAATAGCCGTCGTACCGCCCCGCCGCGACCCAGGCGAGATCGAGCGCGGCCGAGCCCATCCGGCGGATGCCAGCGACTTCGGGCGCGATCGCGCCGAAAATCCGGCTCCACTCGGTGAAATTGCCGTGGCCGAGGAAGGGAATGCCCGTCGCGATCAGCGAATCGGAGAGGTCGCGGCGTGCCGAGACGCGCAGGCGCTGCTCCTGCACCCACGCGCCGCGGCCCTTTTCGGCCCAGAAGGCTTCGTCGGTGATCGGCTGATAGACCATCGCCGAGGTGATCTCGCGCTTGCCGTTGGGCAGCGTCTCCTCGACTGCGATCGAGATCGAGAAATGCGGGATGCCGTGGAGGAAGTTGGTCGTGCCATCGAGCGGATCGACGATGAAGCGCGGCTTGTTGGGGTCGCCGGGGACTTCGCCGCGCTCTTCCATCAGGAAGCCCCAATCGGGGCGCGCGCGAGAGAGTTCCTCGTAGATCGTCTGCTCGGCGCGCTCGTCGGCCATCGACACGAAGTCGGCGGGCCCCTTGCGGCTGACCTGGAGCTGCTGGACTTCGTTGAAATCGCGCCGCAGCCGCGGGCCGGCCTTGCGGACCGCGCGGTCGATGATCGTCATGAGGCCGGAATGGGAGGGCATTGGCTATACTCGATAGAGACTCTTGCCCTCTCCCGCGCGCGGGAGAGGCTACGGAGACTTGGTCCGCCCTCTTCGGGCGGGCCTAGTCGTAGTCGGTGAGGGCCGTCTTCGTTCGGCGCGGCGAGGAAGAACAAGGCCCTCACCCAACCCTTTCCCCCGAAGGCGGGAGAGGGTTGGGCAGAATTGATCAGTCCGCGCGGCGGACGTAGGTCTGCTCGTACACATCGACGACGATCCGCGTGCCGGCCCCGATATGCGGCGGCACCATCACGCGCACGCCATTCTCGAGGATCGCGGGCTTGTACGACGAAGAGGCGGTCTGCCCCTTCACCACGGCATCGGCCTCGACGATCGTCGCTTCGATCGTGTCGGGGAGCTGCACCGAAATCGGGCGCTCGTCCCACAGCTCCATGACGACGTCCATACCGTCCTGCAGGAACGCCGCCGCGTCGCCGAGAATGCCGGCGTCAAGCGTGATCTGCTCGTAATTGATCTTGTCCATGAAGGTCAGCGTGTCGCCCTCGCGGAACAGATACTGGAAATCGACCGTGTCCATACGGACTTTCTCGACGCTTTCGGCCGAACGGAAGCGGACATTGGTCTTGCGGCCGTCGATGAGGTTCTTCATCTCGACCTGCATATAGGCCCCGCCCTTACCCGGCTGGGTATGCTGGATCTTGACGGTCTTCCAGATACCGCCTTCATATTCCAGGATATTGCCGGGACGAATTTCGACCGCGTTGATCTTCATGGGGGAGCCTGTAGTTGGAAAGAGCCAAGCGCACGGCACGCCGCGCGGACGTGCGCCTTAGCGGGGCAAGGCCTTTCCGGCAAGATAGGGGTAGGGATCGACGTCCATGCCTTCGTACCAATGCTGGTCGGGCGTGGTGTGCGTCAGACCGAAATGCAGGTGGAAATTGCCGACGCCGGCATTCCCGGTGTCGCCGACATAGCCGAGCACGTCCCCGACCTTAACCGACTGGCCCTCCTGAAGGCCAGGCGCAAAACCGCTGAGATGGGCATAATAATAGGTCCAGTTCCGCGCCGGCGAACGGACGTACACGGTCGTCCCGCCCGCGGCGCTGGTCCAGAGCTTCTCCACGGTACCGGGCGCCGCCGCCAAAACCGGCGTGTTGGCAGGCGCTGCCAGATCGGTGCCATGATGTTCGCGCAGTCCGTTCTCGCGCGGATCGCCCCACGACTCGCGAACATCGTGTCGCCGCACGCCGCCGATCGGGACCGCGAGCACTGCGCCCTCCCCCGCCGCACCGACCGCTGGCGGGGACTTCACGGCGGGCGATCGCTCGGCGCTGCCACCGATGCGGCGCGAGGCCTCCGGCAGCAAGGCGAGCAACGCAATCCACGCCGCCGCCATGATCGCCAGCGAGATCAGAACGAAACGCGCAACCCGGCTCACGCGGTCACTTCTCGAAAATGGCCGGCGTGCCAGGCTTGACCATCATCGCGAGCCGCGCGGCGTCCCAATTGGTCAGGCGGATGCAGCCATGGCTTTCGGCGCGACCGATCGTCTCGGGCGAGGGCGTGCCGTGGATGCCATAATGCTCCTTCGAAAGATCGAGCCACACCACACCCACCGGCCCGTTCGGCCCGGGCGGGAGCAAGGCGGCCTTCGCGCTGCCCTTGGCATCCCAGAACAGCTTGGGGTTGTAATGAAATGGCGGGTTGTACGACGGGCCGTTGATCTTCCACGTACCGATCGGCAGCGGATCATGCTCGCTGCCCATCGTCGCCATGAACTGCGCGACGAGCTTGCCGTCCTTGTCGAGCACGCGCAGCACTTCGCGCGACTTGCTCACCACGATCTTGGCGCCTGCCGGCTGCGTTGAGTCGACGTTGAGCGAGGCCAAGGTCTGGCGCCATTTCTCCGGCAGTTTCGGATTGTAGGCCATCGACGTCGCGATCGCGTTCGGGACGACGATCTTGCTGCCCGCTTTGAGCGGCGTCGTCGGGCTGTTAAGCTCGACCAACACCGCTGGCGTGGTGTGGAACATCTCGCCGAGCTTCTCCATCGCAGTGCGATAGCCAAGCTGAGGCAGCTTCGCCTGCAGCGCCGGGTCCTTCGGCAGCGGGTTGATGTATGGGCCCGCAAGCATTTCTGGCGTGAGCGTCACCATCACGGTCGGGCGCCACTTACGATCGGGATACAGTGCCTGCAGCGTCGGCTTGTCCATTACGCCGGTTTGCTCAAGACCGCGCGTTTCCTGAAAACCCTTCAGTGCGGCAACCAGCGACTTACCCTCGCGACCATCCAGCACGCCGGGCGAGAAGCCGAGATGATCGAGGATCACTTGAACGTGAAGCGTGGACGGATCGAGCTTGGTCGCGGCGGACGCAGCTTTTGTTCCCGGCGCGGCAGCGGCGATCAGCCCAAAGGAGGCTATCGCCAGACAGGCCGTTCCGGCCACCATTTTCCGCATTACGCTCGGCTCCTACATATTCACTATGCAGACAACGACTTGTGACACGCTTGTGTCCGACACTTTACGCGATCCCGAAATGAAACTTTCGCGACGGGGCCTGATCGGCGGCGTGCTTGCCGGCGGTGCGGCGCTCGCCCTTCCGCTTCCCGCGGTCGCCGTTGGCACGGAGTGGCGCCTCGCGATCCGCAACGTCCACACCGGCGAGAGCGTTGACGCGCTGTTCGCGCGCAACGGATCGTTCGTTCCGCAAGGCTTGGCCGAGCTCAACCACGGCCTGCGCGACTGGCGCACCGGCCAGGCGACCGCGATGGACCGCCGGCTGCTCGCCTTGCTCGTGAGGCTGCGCGACAAATTGGAATTGAACGGCCGCACCAAGATCGATCTGATCTCGGGCTACCGATCGCCCGCCACCAACGCGTCGCTCCGCGCGCGAGGCGGTTCGCACACCGGCGTCGCGAGCCAGAGCCAGCACATGCTGGGCAAGGCCACCGACATCAAGGTCGCTGGCGTGCGGCTTGATCGGTTGCACGGCGCGGCGTTGGCGCTGGGTGGCGGCGGTGTGGGATACTATCCGCGCGACGGGTTCGTGCATGTCGATACGGGCCGCGTACGGCATTGGTGACGCGTCAGGGGTAGCTCTGACGTGTGTGCAACACGCGGACGACCCTGACGAGATCATCGTCGACCCGGTAGACGACGACATAATTCGGGGTCACGACCGCTTCGCGCGTCGGGCCGACGCGTCCGCGACGATAAAGATACGGATTGGACGTAATCAGTTCCAGCGTCCGATCCACTGCATCGTTGAGCCGTGTGGCGGCGGTAGGGTTACGGTCCCCGATGTACCCGAGGATCCCGCGAAAATCGTCTACGGCTCTATCGTCCCAGATCAGCCGCATCGCGCTTCTTCGATTCGATCAGCGCACGCATCTCGGCCATGACCACATCATGCGGGATGCCTGGCCCCGGCTCATCCAGCGCTTCCTGGACCTTCGCCCGAAACCAGACATCATATGCCTCGGCCTCCTCGGTGGTGGCGAATTCGGACTCGATCGGAGACAGCTTGGCCATGCCTCCGCTGTAGCACGAATCCGCGTCACCCTCTAGCCAGCGAGCACCGCTGCGAAGGCCTGAACCGCAGCGGCCTCATCGCCGCACCACACCGCGCTCGATACCGCGACGAAGTCCGCACCTGCCGCAACCAGCGGCGCGGCATTGGCCGGGGTGATCCCGCCGATCGCGACGCAGGGGATTTCGAACACCGTCGTCCACCAGGACAGCAGCACCGGATCGGCGACATGGTCAGTCACCTTGGTCGTCGTCGGATAGAAAGCGCCGAACGCGACATAGTCCGCCCCCGCCTCGCCCGCTTCCATCGCGAGGTGGCGGCTGTCGTGGCACGACACGCCGATTTGCGCCGTCGTCCCCAATTCGCTGCGCGCCTCGCGCGGGTCGCCGTCTTCCTGGCCGAGATGCACGCCATCGGCGCCAAGCCGCTTGGCGAGCGAAATGCTGTCGTTGACGATGAAGGCGACATCGGCATCGGCACAGATCCGCTGCAGCGGATCGGCAAGCGCGGCGGCGACGTGCTGGTCGACGTCCTTGACGCGGAACTGGAACGCCGCGACCGGCCCGGCGTCGAGCGCACGCTTCAGCCGATCGGCAAAGCCGCCGGTGACGTCGAGCGGCGAGACGAGATAGAGCTGGCACGGCGGCCGGCGGATGTCGCGCGTGAAGCGTGCCGCGAAATTGGGGTCGAGCGGGCCGAGCGGATCTTCGCCGCGTGCGTCTTCAATGTCCATCGCTGCGCGATAGCGCCGCGATCGCGGCATGGAAAGCCACCGGATCATCGAGCTTGTGCGCGACTGCGTGGAGTTGCCCGCCGCGCCGCGTGGCGAGCGGCGGGTGGAGATCGACGACAACGTTCGGCCAGCTTGCCAAAGCAAGGTTGAGGACACCACGCTGCTTGATCGCCGCTGCATCCCAGCTGGGACGCAGCCCCGCGATCTGCGCCACGGGCATCGTCACACTCTTCAGTGCCCCGGCGCGCATCGTCAGCACGCCATCGGCCAGCGTCACGGGCAGGCGCCGGAACGATCGGATCAGGCCGATCAGCGCAATCACCAGCGAGGCGTCAAGCACGCCAGCGACCAGCGCCGCCCACCAGCCGAGCCATGCGACGACGACGAGATGCACCACCAGCATCTCGACGATCGCGATGCCGAGCAGAACGCCTATCATCGGAGCCAAACTCCGATGATAGGCGAATTCCACGGCTTATTCCTCGTTCTTGTAGATTGCGACGATCTTGGCGAGCATCTCGAGCGCTTCGTCGCGCGGGCGCTGGAAGGTGTTGCGCCCGATGATCGAGCCGTTGCCGCCGCCGTCGCGAATGTCGCGCGCGTCCTGATAGACCGCGTCCGACCCCTTCGCCGCGCCGCCCGAGAAGACAACGATCCGGCGCCCGGCAAAGCTCGACTGGACGACGTGCTTGACGCGGTCCGCCTGGTTCGACCAGTCGGTGCCCTCGTACATCGGCTTGGCCTCTTTCTGCTCGATGTGATCGCTCGGCAGCTTGACCTTGATGATGTGCGCGCCGAGCAATGCCGCCATGTGCGCGGCATAGGCGCCGACGTCGAGCGCGAGCTCGCCCGACTTGGGCAGCACGCCGCCACGCGGGTACGACCAGATCACCGTGGCGATGCCGACCGACTTGGCTTCGGCGGACATTTCGCGGATCTGGCCGATCATCTCGAACAAATCGTCCGAACCCGGATAGATGGTGAAGCCGATCGCCGCGCAGCCGAGCCGCACCGCGTCCTCGACCGAACCCGTCACCGCCTGGTTGGCGCCCTGCGCCCAGCTGTTCGAGCTGTTGACCTTGAGGATCGTCGGGACCTGGCCGGCAAAGGTCTGCGCGCCCGCCTCGATCATGCCGAGCGGCGCAGCGAATGCCGAAAGGCCGGCATCGACCGCAAGCTGCCAGTGATAATGCGGGTCATACGCCGCCGGATTGACCGCGAAGCTGCGCGCCGGGCCATGTTCGAAGCCCTGATCGACCGGGAGAATCACCAATTTGCCCGTGCCGCCGAGCTTGCCGTGCATCAGGATGCGCGCAAGATTTGCCTTGGTAGCAGGGCTATCCGACTCATATTTGTCGAGAATGGCTTGAACTATTGGGGTCATCGACAGCTCTCCGGTTGTGACTCTTTGTGCGGCTGATAGTCAGCCCGGCAATGGACTGCAACGCAGCAATCGTGGGCTAGGCGATTGCGACCTGCGCACTTGCCTTTCGTCGCCGCGCGCGCTTTCGCAGGCGGCATGAGTGATCCCGATACGCATGACCTGTCCCCCGCCGTCACCGCCCTTATGGCGGTCGCCTGCGGGGCGATGGTGGCCAACCTCTATTACGCCCAGACGCTGATCGGCATGATCGGCCCCGACATCGGCCTGTCGCCGTCGGCGGCGGGCGGCATCGTCACGCTGACCCAGCTTGGCTACGGCCTTGGCCTCGCCTTCATAGTGCCGCTGTCCGATCTGATCGAGAACAAGCGGCTGATCATCATCGCTACCGTCGGCGCGGCGCTCGGCTGCATCGGCATCGCGCTGGCGGAGGGGCCGCGGACCTTCCTGATAGCAGCACTCGCCACCGGGATTTGCTCGGTCGGCGCGCAAGTCCTCGTTCCGCTTGCCGCCAAGCTCAGCAGCGAAGCGCGCCAAGGCCGGACGATCGGACTGGTGATGAGCGGACTGCTTACCGGGATCATGCTCGCGCGACCGGTCGCGAGCTTCGTTGCGGGCGCGCTGGGGTGGCGCGCCTTGTTCTTCTGGTCGGCTGGCGTCACCGCGCTGGTCGGCCTCGCCTTGCTGCTGATGCTGCCATCGCGACGTCCTGACAGCACCCTCACCTATTCCGCGCTGCTGGCCTCCTCGCTCGAACTGCTGCGGCGCTATCCTGTCCTGCGGCTGCGCGCGGCGTATCAGGCGCTGCTGTTCATCGCGTTCAACCTGTTCTGGACCGCGGCGCCGCTCGTCCTGACACAGCGCTTCGGGCTGGGCGCGAACGGCATCGCGTTGTTCGCGCTGGCCGGCGCGGGCGGCGCGCTTGCGGCACCGATTGCCGGCTATCTCGCCGACAAGGGCCGCGCGCGCACGACGACGCTCGTCGCGCTGGCGCTGCTGATGCTGTCGTTCATTGCCGCCGACCTGGTCGTCGCGGCCGGGGCGCTGATCGCGTTTGCGATGACCGCGGTGCTGATCGACGCGGCGGTGCAGCTCAACCAGATTTCGGGGCAACGCATCATCTTCGGGCTCGACAGCGCGGCCGGCGGGCGGATCAATGCCGCCTATATGACGATCGTCTTCGTGTTCGGCGCGAGCGGATCGCTGATCGGCAGCGCGAGTTTCGCGGCGGGCGGTTGGTCGTTCTCGAGCCTGATCGGCGCTGCGATCGGGGTTTTGGCGTTGCTGCTCTATCTGCTGTTCGATCGCCCGTCCGCACCCCAAGCCGAGCGCGCCAAGGATTGACCGCCCGCGCGATCCGCGACACTCTCGCGCGATTACGGGGGCGTAGCGATGCGGATTTTATCGAGATTTTCTTGCAGCTTGGCGCTGGTTGCTGCGGCTGCGGTCTTGGCTGGCGCAAGCCCGCAACCCAAGGTCGGCGAGCTCGCCCCGGCGTTCGAGCTGACGCTGATCGACGGCAGTAAGGTTTCCTCCGACCAGCTCCACGGGCACGTCGTCGTGCTCAACTTCTGGGCGACGTGGTGCGGGCCGTGCAAGCAGGAGCTACCACTGCTCGACGCCTATTACGAAGCGCAGAAAGGCCACGGCCTCAAGGTCTTCGCAATCGCGACCGAGGATTCGCTCCAGCCGTTCCAGCTCAAGAAGCTGTTCGCGGTGATGCACATGCAATCGGCGCGGCGGATCAAGGGGCCCTACGCCGCGATGGCGGGCGTGCCGACCAACTTCATCATCGATCGCGCCGGGCGACTGCGCTACGCCAAGGCCAACGCGTTCGAGCTCGGTGAACTCAACGCGCTGCTCGTGCCACTGCTCCAGGAGCCCGTGCCGGCGGGGTGAGCCGCGACCGCCCCTCCCCGGCACCTGCCGGAAAGGAGACGGTCGGCCGGCCGTTTACCGCGAAAGCGCAGCAACCCCCGGCAAGTCCTTGCCTTCCATCCATTCCAGGAACGCACCACCCGCGGTCGAGACGAAGGTGAAGTCGTCGGCCGCGCCCGCCTGGTTGAGCGCCGCGACGGTATCGCCGCCCCCCGCGACCGACACGAGCGAACCGCTCTTGGTCAGCGCCGCCGCGGTCTTTGCCAGCGCGACGGTCGCGGTGTCGAACGGCGGCGTCTCGAACGCGCCGAGCGGGCCGTTCCACACCAGCGTGCGGCAGTTCTTGAGCACGTCGGCCAGCGCCTCGGTCGCCGCTGGCCCCACGTCGAGGATCATCTCGTCGGCGGCGACCTCATGGACGTTGACGGTACGGACCGGCGGGTTGGCGCGGAATTCCTTCGCCACCACGACGTCATAGGGCAGATGGATCGTGCAATTGGCTTGCTCGGCTGCTGCGAAGATTTCTTCGGCAGTGCCTGTAAGTTCATGCTCGCACAGGCTTTTCCCGACATCGACGCCGCGCGCCGCAAGGAAGGTGTTCGCCATCCCGCCACCGATGATGAGATGATCGACGCGCGCGACGAGATGCTTGAGCACGTCGAGCTTGGTCGACACCTTGGCGCCACCGACCACCGCCGCGACGGGATGCTCGGGATTGCCGAGCGCCTTGTCGAGCGCGTCGAGCTCGGTCTCCATCGCGCGACCCGCAAACGCCGGGAGCAGATGCGCGAGCCCCTCGGTCGAGGCGTGCGCGCGGTGTGCGGCTGAGAAGGCATCGTTGACGTAGAAATCGCCGAGCGCGGCGAGTTGCGCCGCGAACGCGGGGTCGTTCTTTTCCTCGCCGGCATTGAAGCGCGTATTCTCGAGGATCGCGACGTCGCCCGGCTGGAGGTTCGCCATCGCGTCGGCCGCGCCGTCATAGTCGACGAACTGGACCGGACGGCCCAGCACCGTCTCGTATGGCCTGGTCAGGAGTGCCAGCGACATATCGGGATTGCGCATGCCCTTGGGCCGCCCGAAATGCGCGAGGATCAGCACGATCGCGCCCTTGTCGGACAGTTCGGTCACCGTCGGCAAGGTTGCGCGGAAGCGCGTGTCATCGCTGACTTTTCCGTCTGCCATGGGGACGTTGAGGTCTTCGCGGACCAGCACGCGCTTGCCGCGCACGTCGCCCATGTCATCGAGGGTCTTGAAAGCGCGCGTCACTGAAGAATCCGTCATGGTTCCACCCTGATTGAATCGCCGACGCGGATGATCCCGCCGACAAGAACACGCGAACACGCGCCGCCGCGCCAATCGGGCAGTAATGCTGCCTTCAAGCCGGGCGAGAGCGCTTCCATCCGTTCGCATGGATCGGTCTCGCGTGTGATGGTGAGGACGACATCGTCCCCGATACGCACTTTGGTGCCGGCGCGCTGTGGCAGATCAAGGCCTTCGACGAGCAGGTTCGAACGCCGCTCGAACCACGGCAGGCTGTGGCCGACCTCTTCCATCGCGGCGTCCCAGTCGGCGCGTTCGATCAGCGTGACCTGCCGCCGCCCCTTGCCACCGGGCTTTATCGTTCCGCGAAAGTCGCCGTGGATCCCGCCATCGAGCGTGACCTCGACATGATCGACGGTCTCCATCGGCCCCTTGGGTCGGCGGTGGCGCGCGATGCCGGCGAGAACCCCCGTCGCCCCGGCGAAGGCCGGGGCCGCTGCGTTATCCAGCGCATCGCCTGACAACAAAGCGGCCCCGGCCTGCGCCGGGGCGACGGTATCGGTCATCAGAGGAACTTCCCCATCGCGCCGGCGGTATCGACCATCCGGTTCGAGAAGCCCCATTCGTTGTCGTACCAGCTGACGACGCGGACGAGCTTGCCGTCCATCACTGCGGTCTCGAGGCTGTCGATCGTCGACGACGCCGGCGTGTGGACGATGTCGATCGAGACGAGCGGCTCGTCCGAATAGACCAGCACGCCCTTGAGCGGACCGCTCTCCGACGCTGCCTTGAGGATCGCGTTGACCTCATCCTTGGTCGTCTCGCGCGACGGCATGAAGGTCAGGTCGATCAGGCTGCCGTCGGGAACGGGAACACGGATCGCCGAGCCGTCGAGCTTGCCCTTGAGCTCGGGCAGAACCTCGCCGACGGCGCGCGCGGCACCGGTCGTGGTCGGGATCATCGACATCGCAGCGGCGCGTGCGCGGCGCAGGTCCGGGTGGATCTGGTCGAGGATCTTCTGGTCGTTGGTGTACGCATGGACCGTCGTCATCAGGCCGCGCTCGATGCCGATCGCATCGTTCAGCACCTTGGCGACGGGCGCGAGGCAGTTGGTCGTGCACGAGGCGTTCGACACGATCGTGTGCTCGGCGGTCAGCTTGTCGTGGTTGACGCCGAACACGACGGTCAGGTCGACGCCCTTGCCCGGTGCCGAGATCAGCACCTTCTTGGCGCCCGCGTCGAGATGCTTCTGGCAGCTCTCGCGGTCGGTAAAGAAGCCGGTGCATTCGAGCACGATGTCGACGCCGAGCTCCTTGTGCGGGAGATTGGCGGGGTCGCGCTCGGCGGTGACGCGGATGCGCTTACCGTCAACGACGAGATCGTTCCCCTCGGCCGAGACCTCGCCGGGATATTTGCCGTGGACCGAATCGCGGCTGAACAGCCAGGCGTTCGACTTGGCGTCGGCGAGATCGTTGATCGCCACCAGTTCGAGACCCGTGTCGCCGCGCTCGAGCACTGCACGCGCGACAAGGCGGCCAATGCGCCCGAAACCGTTGATCGCTACCTTGATCGTCATCGTCCTGGCTCCTTAAAGCTTTGCGGTCGATCGGCGGCGCGCCGCCGACTCTTCTTCGATGCGCGCGTCTTTGCGGGCGCGCGGGCAGCGCGTCAACCGCCCCGAACGCGCGGCGAGTGGGGCAGCGCGCGCACGAAGCCGCCTTGTTCGGGCGGTGCGCCATGCTATCTCACTCGGAATGGCAGACACCTCCACCGCTTCGACCCTCGACCGCATCGACCGCGCGCTGGAGCGCATCGAAGCCGCCGCCGCCGCCCGCACCGCCAGCACCGCCGCCCTCCAGAAGCGCCACGAAAAGCTGCGCGCGCGCATGGCCGAAGCCGTCTCGGCGCTCGACGCCGTGATCGCACGCGAGAGCGAAGCCTGATGGCCGACGTCACGCTCGAGATCGGCGATCGTCGCCACGTCGTCTCCTCGCCCGACGGGCAGGAGGACCAGTTGCGCCGGCTCGCCGCGATGCTCGACGCGCACTGGCCGATGGCGGTGCGCGCATCGGGCGGGCTCAGCGGCGAGCGCACGATGATGTTCGTCGCGCTGATGCTCGCCGACTCGCTTGAGGAGGCCAATCGCCGCCCGGCCGAGATCAAGGACGAGGTGCTGCTCACCACGATCGCCGAGCGGCTCGAATCGCTCGCCAACTCCCTTGAGCAATAGCGGCACAGCGCCTATATCGATCGGTGGCGGGCACTGCCCGGTACGAGCCTTTATTATCCCTGAGGCTATTCATCATCCAAGGGGGTTGTCCCTGCTAGGGTCTTGGCCCGAAGCACATGATCCCCACCTGACGTACCGCGCGTCAGAGGATAACCCGGCACACGGCCACGGCGGTCCCGCCACCGCTTTCCATACCTTGCGACGCCTCCGTCGCCCCGGCGCAGGCCGGGGCCGGCCAGCGGCGCGCGCATGGCTTACCCAGCGCGCCCGACATAGCGGCCCCGGCCTACGCCGGGGCGACGGCGCGTGATCGACAAGCGGGCTCTGCGCGCGCGCATCCGCGCCGCGCGCGACGCCTTCTTCGCAGGTAGGCCTCCCGCCATCGTTCCGCCGCCAGAATTGCTTGCGCTGCTCACGCCCGGCCTGACGGTCACATCCTACATGCCGGTCGGCAGCGAAGCCGACCCCGCCCCGCTCGCCCGCGCCGCAGTCGAGGCCGGATGCCGCATCGCACTGCCGCATGTGACGATTCGCACCCAACCGATGCGCTTTCTCGCCTGGGATACCGAAGCTACCCTCCACGCGGGGCCCTATGGCCTCAGCCAGCCCACCAGCCATGCAAGCGCGCTAGTCCCCCACATCATCCTCACGCCGCTGCTCGCGTTCGACGCCAAGCTCGACCGGCTCGGCCAGGGGGCGGGCTATTACGACCGCGCCTTTGCCGAATTCCCGCACGCCCGCCGCATCGGTGTTGCGTGGAGCGTGCAACAGGTCGAGAGCTTGCCGACCGATCCGTGGGACATGCCGCTCCACGCGATCATCACCGAAACCGGATGGAGCGAACGTCGATGACCCCTAGCTGGCGCAAACCGGTTGGTATGCTCGCCATCCTCGCCTTAATTGGCCTGTGGTGCGTCGTCGCGGCGAGTCTGTCGGGCGTCGTGGGCCAGTGGCACCCGCTGCTGCAGGCGCTGTTCTACCTCGTCGCGGGAATCGCGTGGATCTGGGTCTTGCCGCTTCGGCGCATGCTGGCGTGGATGGAAACCGGCATCTGGTGAACCGGGCATGATTCACGGGGCGATGTCCCCGCGTGCTGCAAACGCGCACGTGCAATCTGGCTGAAGCATGAGCCTTGGCCGGAGTTAAATAGTGTAATGTCTGGGATCTAAGTCCGCGAAACGCCATCCCAATCGAGGGAATGGCGCGAGTGACGGGACTCGAACCCGCGACCTCCGGCGTGACAGGCCGGCGCTCTAACCAACTGAGCTACACCCGCTTATTCAGCGTGAGGCGCGTCTCTATGGGGGTGACTCCTGACTGTCAACCGCCCGTTTCACCTTCTTCCGAAGAATTTGCAAAATTGCTGCGGCGGCGCTGGGTCAAGGTCCCGTGTTCAAACAGGAAACCGGCGATATCGGGTTTCCCCGCCGCCCCCAGCACGGTTTGCAGGATAATCAGCAACGGCACGGCGAGCAGCGTTCCCGCCGTCCCCCACACCCATGACCAGAACGAAATCGACACGAGAATCATGATCGGGTTGATCGTCAGGCGGTGCCCGACGATCAGCGGGGTGATCGCATTGGCCTCGACCAGATGGCAGCCGATCATCACGAACGCCGGCACCAGCGCCACCCAGATGTCGTGAAAGGTCATCAACCCGCCGAGCGCGAGCAGCAGCGCCGCGGTGATCGGCCCGAAATAGGGCACGTAATTAAGCAAGGCGACGATCCCGCCCCACATCAGCGGAAACGGCATGCCCATCACGTACAGCAGCCCCGAGATCGCCAGCCCGAGCGCGAGGTTGATGATCGTGATCGTCCCCAGATAGGCCGAGGTGTCGTCGACCACGTTCTGGATGACGCGCGCGGTCGCCATCGCGCCGCCGAAGCTCGAGCGGCTGGTGATCGTGCGGCGACGCAGCCGCGTCCAGCCCGACAGGAAGAAGAAGACGACGAGGATCCCGAAGAACACCTGGACGATCACCGACGGCGCAAAGCTCGCGGCGAGTTCGAGGATCGAGCTCGGCGGCGTCACCGCAGCCGTCGGTGGCGCCTTGACTGGCCCCGTCGCGGCGAGGTGCTGCACGGTGCGATTGAGGTATTTCTGGAAGCTCGCATAGAGATCGATCAGCGGGGCGATGTTCATCTGGATCCGGTCGATCCGCTCGGGCAACCGCCGAAAGAATTCGGTGGCCGGCACAATGATCGCTGCCAGCGCGACATTTGCCGCAACGAGGAACAGCAGGACGCAGGTCAGCGCCGCGAGCGCCGACGGCACGCGCCGCCGCTCGAGCCATTCGAGAATCGGCACCAGCGCGATCGCGATCACCAGCGCCGCGGTCGTCGGCAGGAAGAACTCCGCCCCCGCCTTGAGCGCGAACGGCAAGGCGACTGCCAGCCCCACGCCGGCAATCAGCGTCAACGCCGCGAGCAGGCGATCGCGCCGCATCGCGATCCGCCATTCATCCTCGGGTTCCTCGGTCGGAACCGGGGGGAGTTCGAACGCCCCACTCGTGCTGTTGTCGCGTTCTGCCATGCGCGCGACCGTAGCGGCATTCCCACGCCACGCAAACGGCGCTAGCCATAGCCTTATGTCCGATCTTCTCCTCGTTATCGACGAAGGCACGACCTCGACTCGTGCCATGCTGTTCCAGCCCGACGGCCAGTGCCGCGCGACCAAGGCGCTCGAGCTCACCCAGCACTATCCCGCCCCCGGCCGTGTCGAACACGATGCGCGCGAAATCTGGGAGAAGACGCTCGCGGTGACTTGCGCCGTGATCGCGGAAGCGGGCGGTGCCGAGAAGATCGCGGCGATCGGCATCACCAACCAGCGCGAGACCGTCGTCTTCTGGGACCGCGAGACCGGCGAGCCCTTGAGCCCGGCAATCGTCTGGCAGGACCGCCGCACCGCCGCGACCTGCCGCGACCTCAAGGAGGCCGGCAACGAACCGATGGTCCAGGCCAAGACCGGCCTGCTGCTTGACCCGTATTTCTCGGGGAGCAAGATCGGCTGGGCGATGCAGAACTGGCCAGAGGTCAAGGCGGCGGGCAAGCGTCTGGCGGTCGGCACGGTCGAGAGCTGGCTGATCTGGAAGCTGACGGCCAACGAAAATCGGGGCGGCCTGCACATCACCGATGCGACCAATGCCAGCCGCACCGCGCTGATGGCGATCGGCAGCGGCAATTGGGACGACGGGTTGATCGACCTGTTCGGCGCACCGCGCGCCGCCTTGCCCGAGATCGTCGATTGCGCAGGCCGCTTCGGCGAGACGACGCTGTTCGGCGCCGCGATCCCGATCTGCGGCATCGCGGGCGACCAGCAAGCCGCGACGATCGGCCAATCGTGCCTCAAGGTCGGCGAAACCAAGGCGACCTTCGGCACCGGCGCGTTCGTGCTGAGCCAGGCCGGCCCGACGCCCCCCACATCGCGCAATCGCTTGCTCTCGACGATCGTGTGGCAACTCGACGGGCGGCGCGCCTATGCGCTCGAGGGATCGGTGTTCGTCGCGGGCAGCTTGATCAAATGGCTGCGCGACGAGGTCGGGCTGATCGGCAGCGCGGCCGAGACCGAGGCGCTTGCGCACAGCGTGGCCGACAATGGCGGCGTCTATTGCGTCCCCGCACTGTCGGGGCTCGGCGCGCCGTGGTGGGAGCCCGACGCGCGCGGATCGATCTCGGGCCTGAGCTTCTCGACCGGCAAGGCGCATATCGTCCGTGCCGCGCTCGAGGCGATGGCGCACCAGGCGCACGACCTCAAAACCGCCTTCGCCGCCGACGGGGTCGACTGGAAGAGCGTGCGGATCGACGGCGGGATGGTCGCCAACAACTGGATGGCGCAAGACATGGCCGACATCCTCGGCGTCTGCGTCGAACGGCCCAAGTTCGCCGAGACCACCGCGCTCGGCGCGGCGATGCTCGCCGGGATCGGCTGCGGTCTGTTCGCCGATCTCGCCGCGGCGAGCGTGATGCGTGGTGCGGTCGAAACGTTCGAACCGCAAATTGCCGCCGATGCGCGTGACGCGCGGCTCGACGGCTGGCGCGCCGCCGTCCAACGCGTCATCGCGGCGCCGTGAAGCGCGGCAGGCGTCGCGCGACCGCGCTGTTACCCAAGGATTCCAGATGATCGACCACGCACCCGCCACGCCTGCTCCGCGCCGCGGGATCGGTTTCATTTTCAAGGGCAAGGACGGCCTGCGCGCCGGGTGGAGCCTGGCGATCTTCCTCGCGATCTTCAGCGCGTTGATGGTGGTGGCAAGCGTCATTATCCGGCCCAGGCCGCCCGGCCCGGGCCTGCCGCAACCGTTGCTCGGGTCGCTCGTCCCCGAGGCCGCATTCTGCGTCGCGGTGCTTGTCTCAGGACTGCTGCTGTCGCTGATCGAGCGGCGGCGGTTCGCGAGCTACGGCTTGCGGCGCGAACGGCGGGGGAAGGATCTGCTCGCCGGCATGGGCTGGGGTGCGGCGATGCTGTCGCTGCTGATCGGCCTGATGGCGCTGTGCGGCGCGCTGGTATTCGACGGCGTCGCGCTCGGCGTGGGTGCGGCCTTGGGATATGGCGCGGCGTGGTTCGGCTTCTTCTGCCTCGTCGGCCTGTTCGAGGAATTCCTCACGCGCGGCTTTTTGCAATATACGCTCGCGCGGGGTGTCGCCGGCCTGATCGCTTCGGTTTCGCCGAGCGCGCGTTCCGCACGGACGATCGGCTTCTGGGTCGCGGCGGCGGTCTTTTCGGTCGGGCTGTTTGCCGCCGGGCATATCTCGAACGCCGGCGAATCGGCGATGGGGCTGCTCAGCGTCGCGCTTGCCGGGCTGACCTTTGCCTATGCGCTCTATCGCACGGGCTCGTTATGGTGGGCGATCGGCTTCCACGCGACGTGGGACTGGGCGCAGTCGTTCCTCTACGGCGTTCCCGATTCGGGGATGATGATGGAAGGGCATCTGCTCGCGACGCATCCGACGGGCGCGACACTGCTGTCGGGCGGCGCGACCGGCCCCGAGGGCAGCGTGCTGATCGTGCCGACCTTGCTCCTGACCATCCTCATCATCCACCGCACGCTGCCGCGGCGCGCGACCGCGTTCGACGCCTGAGCGTCAGACTGGGCGCGGACGGAGCCGGACGCTTGGCTCGCGTGCGGCAAGCCGACGCAGGATCAGCGCGAGAATCCAGCCCGCCGCGAGGATCAGGAACGGCATCGCGGGATAATGATAGCGTGTCTGGCCGGTGAAGCCGAACGCCGTCAGCGTCGCGAACGCCGGCATGCAGCCGAGCAGCAGCAGCGGCGCGCGCTCCCAGCGTCCACGAATCCGATCGCGCACCGCGATGCCGAGCGCGAACAGGCCAAGACCGACGAGCGCCATGTAATAGAGCTGGTCGACACCCTGCACGGCCCGCCACGCCATCGAGCGATCGGGATAGGTCTTTTCGAGCGACCAGAAGGCGTCCGAATCCTTCAGCCACAGCAACACCATCTTGCGGATGCCGAGCACGCTCCATTGTGCGGGATGCGCCGCGATCCACTGTGTCGCGCGCGCCTTGAAGCGGCGGTCGAGCTCGACCTGCTGCGCGACGCGCTGGCTATAGGGGATGCCGACCGTCTCGTCCCAATAGGGCGTGCGCTCCCACGCGAACCAGTCGCCCGTCGCACGATCGTTCGCGCCGTAGAACAAGGCGACGCCACCATTGGTCGAGACCGGCACGAACGCCCCCATCTGCGCGACGTTGCGCAGCGACCACGGCAGCACCACCGCCGCCAGCGTGATGTGCACCAGCACCGCCGCCCGCAGCGCATCGCGCCAGCGGAAATCGCGGAACGCCAGCAGCATCGCGACGATCACGCCGATCGGGAATAGCATCATCTGTGCGCGCAGCAGCGTCGCCAACCCGAACAGCGCGCCAGCGCCGATCAGCGCGAGGCTGCGCTTGCGTCCGACGATCAGCAGCACGAAAGCCCCCATGCCGATCGCGGTCGACGCGGTCTCGGAACACGGCTGTCCGACATAGGCGATGTGCGCGGGATAGAGCGCATACAGCAGAAACGCGATTCGCGTCGCCAGCGCGCCTGCGCCGAGCGCCCGGCCGAGCCACACGATCGCGCCGAGGATCATCGCGACCGACACGAGGTTGACCAGCAACGGCCCGAACAGCCCGGGCCCGAACAGCAGCATGCTCCCCGCGAGCAGCGCCGGATAGCCGACCGGCCAGAACGCGGTCGGGTGCCCAGCCTCCTGATAGCCCATGCCGCGCGCCAGCTCGGCGGCGCGGACCATGTACCATTCACCGTCGGAAACGGGATCCTGCGGCAGCAGCACCAGCATGGCGAGCCGTAACAGCAGCGCAAGCGCGAACAGCGCGGGCACGACCCATGGCGCGGTCTCGATCGTCGCGATCCGTGCGCTCAGTGATCGAGTCGCCGCCATACCCCGCCCTTCTCTGTTCCCCATGACAGAGCAAAGCGTCAAAGCCTTGCAAACGGCCAGTACGTTAAGACCGAATTTACCATATGCGCGGGTAAAATCGTTGCCGCGGCGTTAACGGAGCTGGTTAAAGTCCTTTGGCGGGACCGGCGGTGGGGTTACGCGACCGCGATAAGTCGATCCTCGAATAGCGCTTTCAAGTCCTTTTTGAGGATCTTGCCATTGGCGTTGCGCGGCAAGGTGTCGTCGACGAAGCGGATCGCAACGGGCGTCTTGAAGATCGCCAGCCGCGCGCGAACCCATGCCTGGAGCTCGGCCTCGCTCACGCTCGTGCCGGGCCGCAGATGGACCACCGCCGCCGGCTCCTCGCCCAAGGTGCGGTGCGGCAAGCCGATCAGCGCGCAGTCGGTCACCGCGGGGTGGGCGTAGAGGACGTTCTCGACCTCGGACGAATAGATGTTCTCGCCGCCGCGGATGATCATGTCCTTGGCGCGGTCGACGATGTAGAGGAAACCCTCGGCATCGAGCCGCGCGAGATCGCCGGTGCGCACCCATCCGTCGACGAAGGTCGCCGCGGTCGCCTCGGGCTTGTTCCAATAGCCTTTCACGATCATCGGGCCGCGCGCCCACAATTCGCCGACGTCGCCAATCGGCAGCTCGGTCGTGCCATCCTCGTCCATGATCTTGAGATCGGCGACGGGGGCCGGCGGCCCGGCGCTGGTCGGCCGTGCGAGATAATCCTCGCCGCCATGCCCGGTGACGGTCGCCATCGTTTCGGTCATCCCCCAGCCGTTCGACGGCAGCGCGCCGAATTCGGTGTAGATCCGCCGCACCAGCTCGGGTGCCGAAGGTGCGCCCCCATAGGCGATCGCCTCGAGCGAGGAGAGATCGTACTTCGCGCGGTCGGGATGCTCGAGGATCTGCCACGCGATCGTCGGCACGCCGCCCGTCACCTGGACCTTCTCGCGCTCGATGATTTCCATCGCGCGGACCGTGTCCCATTTGCGCATGAAGACGAGCGTGTTGCCCGCCGCGATCGACATCATCATCGTCGCGCTGCACGCGGTGACGTGGAACATCGGGATCACGGTGAGAAAGGTCTTGGGCTCGGGCGGAGGCGGCGCCTCGCCGCGCCGCAGGAAGGCGCGCGCGCCGCCGAACGCCGATGTCAGGATGTTGGTCGTGAGGTTGCGATGCGTCCCCAGCGCGCCCTTGGGATGGCCCGTCGTCCCGCTGGTATAGAAGATCGTCGCATCGTCGTCGGTCGCGATCGCGGCCTTGGGCAAGTCGCGCTCGGGGAGCGTCGCATAGCCGGTCGGCGTGCCGATCAGGTCCTCGAGCCGAACCGCATCCGCGCCGAGCGCGACCGAGGCGCGCGCGACGATGGTGGTCTCGACCGCCGGGAACGCCGCGCCCTCCGCCACCAGTCGCTGATAGCGCTCGTCATCGACGAACAGCAGCCGGCAGCCCGAATCGGTGATGCCATACGCCAGCTCGCCCGCGGTCCACCACGCGTTGAGCGGCACGATAATGGCACCGATGCTTGCCGCGGCAAAGAAGATCACCGGCCATTCGGGCAGATTGCGCATCGCTAGCCCGACGCGGTCGCCCTTGCCGATCCCCATCTCGACCAGCGCGTGCGCCAGCGTCGCGACGGCGCGGAAATTGGCGTCGTAGCTGACGCGTTCGTCCTCATAGACGGTGAAGATCCGATCGCCATGCGCGCGCGATGCCGCGATCAGCCAGGCGAGCGTCGGCGGGGCGTGCTTCCATACGCGAGTCGGGATGCCGCGGATCGGGATCGTCTCGATCTCGAACTTGCCACCCGGCGCGACCAGCGCCGCCTCGACTTGCGGCAACGTCATCCTGGGCCAGGCCGGATCGAGCGCGACGAGCGGTTCGATATCCACGATCATCTCTCCTCAAGCGCGCCAGATACCCGGTGAGTTGAAACTCGGGTTTGCCGCGGAACACTGTTTCAGCAAGGTTAGTGTTGATTCGTGCGCCACTCAAGGCAATAGGGTGTCATCGCTTTCGAACAGGGGGTATGGAAACCACGATGGCTGCAAACCTGCCCCCCGCCGCGCGGTTCGACTCAGGCCGTCTCGCCCGGATCGATGCCTTTCTCAAGGAACGCTATCTCGATTCGGGAAAGCTGCCGAACGCGCAGCTGCTGATCGCGCGGCGTGGCGAGATCGTCCATTTCTCCTCGCAAGGCGCGGCGCGCGAGGGTGGCGGCACGTCGATCGACGAGGGCTCGCTGTTCCGCATCGCCTCGATGACCAAGCCGATCACCTCGATCGCGTTCATGATGCTGGTCGAGGAAGGCAAGGTCGCGCTCGATACGCCGGTTCACCACGTGCTGCCCGAGTTCAAGGATATCGGCGTCTATAACGGCGGCGGCGCGGGCGTGCCGTTCCAGACCCGGCCGACGAGCGACCCGATGCGAATGGTCGATCTGCTGCGCCATACCGCGGGGCTGACCTACGGCTTCCAGAACCGCTCGAATATCGACGCCGCGTACCGCGAGGGACGGATCGAGAATTGGCATGGCGGGCTCGATCTCGACGGGCTCGTCGCCGCGCTCGGCCGGCTGCCGCTCGAATTCTCGCCCGGCACGGCGTGGAATTACTCGGTCGCGACCGACGTGCTCGGCGCGGTCGTCGCGCGCGTCTCGGGGCTTTCGCTTCCCGATTTCTTCGCAACGCGCATCTTCGCGCCGCTGAAGATGGACGATACCTTCTTCCACGTCCCCGCCGATAAGATCGACCGGCTGACCGATTGCTACACGCTCGCCGCCGGCAAGGGCCGCGTGCTCTACGATCGCGGCGCGGCGAGCGCGTGGAGCAAGCCGCCCAAGCTCGTCTCGGGCGGCGGCGGGCTCGTCTCGACCGCGCTCGATTATCATCGTTTCTGCACGATGCTGCTGAACGGTGGCGAGCTCGACGGCGCGCGGATCGTCGGGCGCAAGACGATCGAGCTGATGACGATGAACCACCTCCCCGGCGGCGCGGATCTCTCGACGCTGTCGAAATCGCTGTTCAGCGAGGCGGCGAATGCCGGCACGGGTTTCGGGCTCGGCTTCGCGGTCAACATCGACGTCGCGCGCTCGATGATCCCGGGGTCGGTCGGCGAATATTATTGGGGCGGCATGTTCTCGACCGCCTTCTTCGTCGATCCCGTCGAGCAGCTGCACATGGTGTTCATGACGCAAGTGTCGCCGTCGAACATCTACCCGATCCGACGCGAGTTGAAGACGTTGATTTACAGTGCGTTGACCTAACCCATCCGTCGCCCCGGCGCAGGCCGGGGCCGCTGGGTCGGGCGCGCGTCACTGACGTCGCGGACCACCTCCAGCGGCCCCGGCCTTCGCCGGGGCGACGTTCGTAGCAGGAGAGAAGAATGACCGGCCCGATCACCACCGAACTCCACGACGACGTCCTCGTCATCATTTCGAACAACCCGCCGGTCAACGCGCTCGGCGCGGCCGTGCGCCAGGGGCTCGAGGCGGGGATCAAGGAGGGCCTCGCCAATCCGCAGGTCAAGGCGATGGTGATCCGCTGCGACGGCCGCACCTTCTTTGCCGGCGCCGACATCACCGAATTCGGCAAGCCGATGCAGGAGCCCGGCCTCCCCACCGTGGTCGACATGATCGAAGCGTCGGACAAGCCGGTTATCGCCGCGATCCACGGCACCGCGCTTGGCGGCGGGTGCGAGGTGACACTCGGCTGCCACTATCGCATCGCCGTGCCGAGCGCGAAGATCGGCACGCCCGAGGTCAAGCTCGGCTTGCTGCCAGGGGCCGGCGGAACGCAGCGCATCCCGCGCATCGCCGGGGTCAAGCTCGCGCTCGAAATGACCGCCAAAGGCGATCCGATCCCGGCCAAGCTCGCGCTGTCGGCCGGCCTGATCGATCGCTTGGCAGGTGAGGACAGCCTGGCCGCCGACGCGATCGCCTTTGCGCGCGAAGTCGCCGACACCAAGCCCCTGCCCCGCGCCCGCGAGAAGGTCGCGCACGCCGACCCCGAAGCCGTCGCCGCGTTCAAGAAGGACAACGCCAAGCGCTTCCGCGGCTTCGACGCGCCTGCCGCCAACATCGCCTGCGTCGAGAAAGCCGCCGACGGATCGAGCTTCGACGAGGGCATCGCCTTCGAACGCCAGGAATTCATGAAGCTGATGATGGGCGTCCAGTCCGCTGCACAGCGCCACATCTTCTTCGCCGAGCGCCAGGCCGCCAAGATCGACGGCATCGACCCCAAGATCGCGCTGCGCGAGATCAAGCGTGTCGGCGTGATCGGCGCGGGCACGATGGGCGGCGGCATCTCGATGAACTTCCTGTCGGCGGGCATCCCCGTGACGATCGTCGAAATGGCGCAGGACGCGCTCGATCGCGGCGCGGGCACGATCCGCAAGAATTATGAGACCTCCGCCGCCAAGGGCCGCTTGAAGCCAGAACAGGTCGAGGCAGCGATGGGCGCGCTCAACCCGACGCTCGATTTCGAGGCGCTCGCCGAGTGCGACCTCATCATCGAGGCGGTGTACGAGAATATGGACGTGAAGAAGGAGATCTTCACCCGGCTCGACGCGCTCGCCAAGCCCGGCGCGATCCTCGCCTCGAACACGTCGTATCTCGACATCGACGAGATCGCCTCGGTCACCAAGCGGCCCGGCGATGTGGTCGGCATGCACTTCTTCTCGCCTGCCAACGTGATGAAGCTGCTCGAGGTCGTCCGCGGGGCACAGACCGAGGACGATGTCCTCGCCACCGTGATGGCCCTCGCCAAGACGATCAAGAAGGTCGCGGTGGTCGCCGGCGTGTGCGACGGGTTCATCGGCAACCGGATGCTCAAGCCCCGCCAGGTCGAGGCGATGAAGCTGCTGATGGAAGGCGCCACCCCCGAGCAGATCGACCGCGTCCATGTCGCGTTCGGCATGCCGATGGGGCCGTTCCAGATGAGCGATCTCGCCGGCGTCGATATCGGCTGGCACCGCGACCCCAACCGGATCGAGAACATCCGCGACGCGCTCGCCGCTGAAGGGCGCTGGGGGCAGAAGACCGCCAAGGGCTTCTACGATTATGACGAGAAGCGGAACCCGACGCCCAGCCCCCGCGTGGCCGAGATCATCGAGGATTTCCGCTCGAAATCGAACATGCAGAAGCGCGAGATCAGCGATGAGGAGATCGTCGAGAAGACGCTCTACACGATGGTCAACGAAGGCGCGCTGATCCTCGAGGAGAAGATGGCGCAGCGCGCGAGCGACATCGATGTGGTGTGGATCTACGGCTATGGCTGGCCGGTCTATCGCGGCGGGCCGATGTTCTGGGCCGATACCGAGGGGCTCAATAAGATCGTCGCCGGGCTCGAGAAGCACTGCTTCGCGGTGGCGCAACTGCTCAAGTCGAAGGCGGAAAGCGGCGGTCGGTTCAATGGATGAGCAAACCGCCGTCGCCCCGGCGAAGGCCGGGGCCGCCGGGAGCGAGGCACCCGACCCGCATCACAGCAGGACGACCCCGGCCTCCGCCGGGGTTACGGGGGTCCGGTCCGCGCTCCAGACCGCCGCGGCAATCCGCTCCGGTGAAACCACCGCGCTCGCCGAATGTGACGCCGCGATCGCGCGGATCGAGGCGGGCGACGGCGAGATCAACGCCGTCGTCGTCCGCGATTTCGATCGCGCGCGCGATGCCGCGCGCGCGATCGACGCGGCCCCAAAGGACGCGACAAGCGTGCTGCTCGGCGTGCCGATGACGGTCAAGGAAAGCTTCGATGTCGCCGGGCTCGTCTCGTGCTGGGGCTTTGCCGAACACGCCGATTTCGTCGCGACCGAAGACGCGGTCCAGGTCACGCGGCTCAAGCAAGCCGGCGCGGTGATCCTCGGCAAGACCAACGTCCCCGTCGCGCTCGCCGATCTCCAGACCAACAACCCGGTCTATGGCCGCACGCGCAATCCGATCGACCCTCACCGCGTTCCCGGGGGATCGTCGGGCGGCGCGGCGGCGGCACTCGCCGCAGGGTTCGTGGCCGTCGAGATCGGCTCGGACATTGGCGGATCGATTCGCCTGCCCGCTGCCTTTTGCGGCGTGTGGGGCCACAAGCCGACGTACAATGCGCTCAACGCGTTCGGCCACAATTTCCCGCGCACGCAAAGCTGCGGGGTGGCGCTCAACGTCGCCGGGCCGCTCGCGCGCGATCCCGACGATCTCGAGGCGCTGTTCGGTGTGATGGGCGGCGACGCGCTCGCCCGCCCCGCGCCGCGCGGAGCCGGCGAGTGGCGGATCCTGCTGCTTCCAGAACATCCGCTCGCGCGCTCGCAAGCGTCGATCCAGGAAGCGATCGCCGCGGTCGGTGCGGCGTTCCGCGCGGAAGGCGCGCAGGTCGACGATGCCAGCGCCTTGCTACCAGATCTCGTCGCGCAGCACGGCGCCTATATCCACATGCTGCTTGTTGCGATGGCGCGCGGCGCGCCGATGGACGGCGGGCAACCGCTTCCGCTGCCCGACTGGTTCACGCTGGTCGATGCGCAGGCCAAGAGCCGTCGCGATTGGGCACGGCTGTTCGGCGCCTATGACGCGGTGATCGCGCCCGCCTGGGGCACTACCGCCTATCACCACGACGACACCCCGCTCGCGACGCGGATCGCGATGATCGACGGTGTCGACACGCAAGCCGCGCTGCAAATGGCCTATCCCGGCCTCGCCACCTTCCCGATGCTGCCCGCGACGAGCGTGCGGATCGGCACCGACCCGGACGGTCTGCCGATCGGGGTCCAAGTGATCGCCGATTACAATCGCGACTTCACCGCCATCGCGGTGGCGCGCGCCGCCCATGCCTTGATGAGGAGTTGATTCCATGACGCAAGACCTCGACACTTTCCGCAGCGAAACCCGCGCCTGGCTCGAAGCCAATTGCCCGCCCGAAATGCGCCAACCCGTCCGCTCCGAAAAGGACGCGTGCTGGGGCGGCCGCAATCCCGATTTCCAGCCTGGGCAAAAGGAATGGATGGACGCGATGGCATCGCGCGGCTGGACCGTGCCCGATTGGCCCAAGGCGTATGGCGGCGGTGGCCTGTCGCCTGCCGAAACCAAGATCCTGCGCGAGGAAATGGCGGCGATCAAGGCGCGCAATCCGCTCAATTCGTTCGGCATTTCGATGCTCGGGCCAGCGTTGCTGAAATACGGCACCGAGGAGCAGAAGCTCGAATATCTCACCAAGATCGCACGCGGCGAGATCCGCTGGTGCCAAGGGTATTCCGAGCCCAATGCCGGTTCGGATCTCGCCAGCCTCGCGACCTCCGCCGAGGACGCAGGCGATCATTACATCGTCAACGGCCAGAAGGTATGGACCTCCTACGCCGACAAGGCCGACTGGATCTTCTGCCTCGTCCGCACCGACAAGAGCAGCAAGCAGGGCGGGATCAGCTTCGTGCTGTTCGACATGGCGAGCGAAGGCGTCTCGACCAAGCCGATCCTGCTGATCTCGGGCTATTCGCCGTTCTGCGAGACCTTCATGGACAATGTGAAGGTGCCCAAGTCGCAGCGCATCCATGAAGAGAATAAGGGCTGGGACGTCGCCAAGTATCTGCTCGGACACGAGCGCGAGATGATCTCGGGCATGGGGCTTGCCTCGACCGGCGGCAATCCGCTGCTCGACGGTGCAATCGCGACGATCGGGCTCGATTCGGAGGGGCGGCTCGCCGATCCGCTGCTGCGCGCGGCGATCGCGACGTTCGAGGTTCGCGCGAAAGCATTCGGATCGATGTCCGAGCGCTTCATCGACGAGCTGAAGGCCGGTCGCGCACACCCGGCACAGCCCTCGATGATGAAATATTACGGCACCGAGCTCAACAAGAGCCGCCACGAACTGATGATGGCATCGGGCGGTTCGGACGCGCTCGAATGGGAGAGCGAAGGTTCGCGCGGCGGCGCCGAGGCGCGCGCCTGGCTGCGCACCAAGGCCAATTCGATCGAGGGCGGGACGAGCGAGGTCCAGCTCAACATCATCGCCAAGCGCATCCTCGAATTGCCGGCGTAAGCAACGTCGCCCCGGCGAAGGCCGGGGCCGCCGCGTTGCCGCGCGCAACGCCGCGAGTGCCCGTATCACAGCGGCCCCGGCCTTCGCCGGGGCGACGGAGTTTAGCAATGCCCCTGTTTCTCAACGAAGACCAAACCGCCCTGCAGGACACGATCCGCGATTTCGTCGGCGAGCAGGCGCCCGTCAGCCACATGCGCGGGCTTCGTGACGCCAAGGATGCGACCGGCTTCAGCCGCGACCTGTGGAAGAGCTTCGCCGAGATGGGCTTCACCGGCCTCCTGATCGGCGAGGATGAAGGCGGGCTCGGGCTCGGCCATGTCGAGGCGGGCGTCGTGCTCGAGGAGATCGGTCGCAACCTGTCGCCCTCGCCGTTCCTCACCACCGCAGTCGCGGCGGTCGAGGCGCTCAAGGGCACGGCGCATGCCGCACGCTGGTTCCCCAGCATCATCGCTGGCGACACCGTCGCTGCGCTCGCGATCGACGAGGCCGCCAAGCACCGCGACAGCGTCGGCCTCACCGCCGAGCGTTCGGGCAACGGCTTCAAGCTGACCGGCAAGAAGCAGTTCGTCACGCACGGCCATGTCGCCGACCTGCTGATCGTTGCCGCGCGCACCGCCGGCAGCGCCGACGACGCCGAGGGTGTGACGCTCTTCGCGATCCCCAAGGATGCCGCCAACCTCACCGCGACCCCCGAGCGCCTTGCCGACGCGAGCCTCGCCGCGCGGCTCGAGTTCGATGGCGTCGAGGTCGATGCCGATGCGGTGATCGGCGACGTCGATGGCGGCCGCTCGCCGCTCGACCGGCTGCTGCGCGCCGGGCGGACCGGCGCCTCGGCCGAATTGCTCGGCGTCGGCGGCGGCGCGATGGACATGACGGTCGGCTATCTCAAGCAGCGCAAGCAGTTCGGCACGTTGATCGGCAGCTTCCAGGCGCTCCAGCATCGCGCCGCGCACCTGTATTCGGAGATGGAAGTCGCGCGCGCCGCGGTGCTGAAAGCCCAGCAACTGCTCGATCTCGATAGCCCACATGCCGACACCGCAGTCTCGGTCGCCAAGGCGATGACCGCGCTGGCGACGACGCTGTCGGTGCAGGAAGGCGTCCAGATGCACGGCGGCATCGGGATGACCGACGAATATGACATCGGCTTCTACATGAAGCGCGCGCGCGTGCTGGCCGAGATGTTCGGCGATGCCAACTTCCACGCCGACAAGGTTGCACGCGCGGCAGGGTATTGATTCCCCACGGAACGAGGAGGGGGACCGCGCGGCTTCTTCAGCCGAGTGGTGGAGGGGGACCTCCACCAACACCAGGCCCGAGGCACGCCCCCTCCACCGTTCGATCAAGGCTCACGGTCCCCCTCCCCGTCCCGGGGAGGAAGCGTTAAGGCACACCATGACCGACCCAACCCCCGCCCAACTCGCCCAGAACCTCGTCGATTTGCTCGACATCGAGGAAATCGACACCGATCTCTATCGCGGCATTCGCGGCACCGACGGTTTCGGCCGCGTGTTCGGCGGGCAAGTCATCGCGCAGGCGCTGCAGGCGGCGCAGCGTTCGACCGATGTCCCTAAGCAAGCGCATTCGCTCCACGCCTATTTCATGCGCGCGGGCGACGAGAGCCACCCGATCCTCTACCGCGTCGTGCGCGATTTCGACGGCAAGAGCTTCGCCACGCGCCGCGTCATCGCGACGCAGCGTGGGCTTCCGATCCTCAACCTCGCCTGCTCGCTGCAAGTGCCCGAGGGTGGCCTCGCGCATCAGGACGCGATGCCGGACGTGCCGCCGCCCGAGGATCTGACCAGCGACCGCGAGCTCCGCCTCGCGATGATCGACCGCATCCCCGAGAAATTCCGCGTGATGTTCCTGCGCCCGCGGATGGTCGATATCCGCCCGGTCAGCCCCCGCAGCTGGCTCGACCCGGTCGAGCAGGAGCCCCGCCAGAACAGCTGGTTCCGCGTCGTTGCCCCGATCGGTGACGATCCCGCGTTGCACCGCGCGATCCTCGCTTATGCGTCCGACATGTCGCTGCTCGGCACCGCGACGCTGGCACACGGCGTCAACTGGATGACGCACAAATTGCAGACCGCCAGTCTCGACCACGCGCTATGGCTGCACGAGGATTTCCGCGCCGACGACTGGCTGCTCTATGTGTGCGACAGCCCCTGGGCAGGCCATGCGCGCGGTTTCAACCGCGGCAAGATCTTCGCGCGGGACGGGCGGCTCGTCGCGAGCGTCGCGCAGGAAGGGCTGATCCGCCTGCGCGAGTGACCGCTACACCGCCGTCTTGCCATATTCCTGCTTGGTCACCGGATGGCTGCTCGACAGACCGCCATCGACCGCGATCGCCTGCCCGTTGACGTAGCTCGCCGCATCCGAGGCGAGGAACGCCGCCACTTCCGCCAGTTCCTCGGGCTGCGCGCCGCGACGCAGCGGATTGAGCCGGCCGATGCGGTCGGTCTTGCCCGCCTCGCGCGCATAATCGAAGGTTGGCTTGGTCATCCCCGTTTCGGTCAGCCCCGGGCAGATCGCATTGACGCGCACGTTCGATCCCGACAGCTGCTGCGCCGACACCATCGCGAGGTTGATCACCCCCGCCTTCGACGCCGAATATGCCGGCGACCCCGCCCCCGAGCGGATCCCCGCAACGCTCGCCGTCAGCACGATCGCGCCGCCGCCACGCTCTGCGATCTTGGGGGCAGCGTGCTTGATCGCGAGGAACGGCCCGATCAAATTGACGCGAAGCACCTCGGTGATCAGCGCGACATCGGTGTCGAACAGGTTCGCCATCCCGCCCGAAATGCCCGCATTGGCGAACATGATATCGAGCCCGCCATAATATTCGCACGCGACGTTGACCGCGCGGATCACGTCGTCCTCGTTGCCCGCGTCGATCTGGATCGCGTGCGCCGCGCCGCCCGCCCGCTCGATCATCGCGGCGGTTTCGTGGACCGTTTCGCTCTGATCGGCGACGATCACGCTGCCCCCGTCCTTCGCGAACAGCAACGCCGTCGCGCGCCCGATCCCCGAGCCCGCCCCGGTGACGATGATCGATTTTCCGCTGAACCTTGCCATTGCATCCTCCGTCGCCCGGCGAAGGCCGGGGCCGTTTCGTTTGAGGCACACGCGTGCCAAGCCACACACCCGCCCCGGCCTCCGCCGGGGCGACGGCGTTAAATGGTAACCCCGCCATCGAGCACGATCGTCTGCCCGGTCATGAAGCTGCTCGCCGCGCTGGCCAGAAAAACGACCGCACCGGCAATCTCCTCGGGCTCGCCGATCCGGCGCAAGGGCACGGTCTTGTTGGCTGCCTCGATCCGCTCGGGATCCTCCCACAGCGCGCGCGCGAAATCGGTCTTGATCAGCCCGGGCGCGATGCAGTTGACGCGGACGTTGTCGGGCCCGAATTCATGCGCGAGGTTGCGCGCGAGCTGCATGTCGGCGGCCTTGGAGATGCAGTACGCGCCGATTACGGTCGACCCGCGCAAGCCCCCGATCGAGGAGACGATGACGATGCTGCCCGACCGGCGCTCGCGCATCTCGGGCGCGACCATCGAGATCAGCCAGTGATTCGAGACGATGTTGTTGTCGAGGATCTTGCGGAACTGCTCGTCGGCGATCCCGGCTTGCGGGCCGTAATAGGGGTTCGACGCGGCGTTGCAGATGAGCACGTCGATCTGGCCGAACGCCATGCGGGTGGCGTCGACGAGGTGCTGGAGCCCCGCTTTGTCCGAGATGTTGGCGGCAACCGCGATCGCCGTGCCCTCACCGAAGCGCGCGTTGAGTTCGGCGGCGACCGCATCGCAGGCGTCCTGCTTGCGGCTCGAGATGACGACCTTGGCGCCATGCTCGGCAAGCTCGAACGCGCTCGCCTTGCCGATCCCGCGCGAGGACCCGGTGACGATGGCGACTTTGCCGGTAAGATCGAATTGCGACATTCTTGCTCCCCTCCCGCTTGCGGGAGGGGCTGGGGGTGGGCCTGTCCGCAGGCGCTCCGCCACTTCCCTCCCCTAACCCCTCCCGCAAGCGGGAGGGGAATAAGAAACTAAGCCCCGGCCTTCACCGCGAAATCCCACGCCGCATCGGCCAGCCGGTACACGCCTGCCGCCGACTTCTCCGCCTGCGCGCTCGACGCGGTCCCCTCGACGATCCGCTTCTTGATCCCCTGGACGATCCCGGTCAGCCGGAAGAGGTTGTACGAGAAATACCAGTTGAGATCGGGCACGCCGTCCCGCCCCGTCGCCGCGCAATAGCGCTCGACCATCGCCTCGATCGTCGGGATCCCAGTCGCCGGCCCGGTATGCCCCAGCACCCCCGACCGCCCCTCGGGCGCCGTTACCCAGCTCATCAGGAAATAGGAGAAGTCCGCCAGCGGATCGCCGAGCGTCGACAATTCCCAGTCGAGCAACGCGATCACGCGCGGCTCGGTCTTGTCGAAGATCATGTTGTCGATGCGGTAATCGCCATGGACGACAGAGGTGCGTGTCTGCTCGGGCACGGTGCGGCCGAGATAGTCGATCAGTTTCTCGACCTGCGGCATGGGCTCGGTTTCGGACGCACGATACTGCTTGGTCCAGCGCGCCACCTGGCGTTCGAAATAATTGCCAGGTCGGCCGTATTCGCCGAGCCCGGCCGCGACATGGTCGGTATTATGCAACGCCGCGAGCGTGTCGCACATCGCATTGTAGATGCCGGTACGCTCACCGGGCGTGTAGTCGGGCAAGGTGCCGTCCCACAGATTGCGCCCATCGGCGAAGCCCATCACGTAGAAATCGGTGCCGATCACCGCTGGGTCGGTGCACAGCCCATAGGGTTTCGCGACCGGGAAGCCGGTCGGATAGAGCCCCGCGATCACCCGGTATTCGCGATCGACCGCATGCGCCGAGGGCAACAGCACCCCCATCGGCTTGCGCCGCAACACATAGGTGCCCGACGGCGACTCGATCTTGAAGGTCGGGTTCGACTGCCCGCCGGCGAACTTCGCGTAGCTCAGCGGCCCCACAAAGCCCTCGACATTGGCGACCATCCACGCCGTCAGCGCGGCCTCGTCGAGCCGGTCCTTCTCGGGAACGGCGATCGTCTGGGGCGCGAAATCGTCCATCACGAAAACTCGATCACGGAGCGCACGGTGTCGCCGGTGCGCAAGTTTGCGAGCGCGTGGTTGACGTCCTCGAGCTTGATCCGCTCGGCGACCATTGTGTCGAGGTCGAGCTTGCCGTCGAGATACATCTGCACGAGCCGCGGCAGATCGATCGGGAAGCGCGTCGAGCCCAACAGCGAGCCCTGCAGCTTCTTGCCCGTCAGGAAGGTCGGCCCCGCAATCTTCACGTCGTTCCCCGGCGCGATCATGCCGAGGATCGTCGCAGTGCCGCCGCGCCGCAGGATCGTCCAGGCGAGCTCGGCGGTGTTGCTCCGCCCGACCGCTTCGATCGCGTAATGCACCCCCCCGCCGGTCAGCCCGAAGACTTTCTTGGCGAGATCGGCATCGTTCGAATCGAGCGTGTGCGTCGCGCCGAGCTTCTCGGCGAGCGCGCGCTTGTCGGCGACGGGGTCGATCGCGATGATCTGCCCCGCGCCCGCGATCTTGGCGGCATTGATCGCGGCAAGCCCGATCCCGCCGCAGCCGATCACCGCGACGCTTTCGCCGGGGCGCAACTGGCTGTCGTTGAAGATCGAGCCCGCCCCGGTGATCACCGCACAGCCGAGCAAAGCGGCGCGGTCGAGCGGCATTTCCTTGCTGATCGCGACGCAGGCATTCTCGTGGACCAGCATCATCTCGGCGAACGCCGACAAATTGAGGAACGGCGCGAGCGGTGTGCCGTCCTGCAGGCTCAACCGTGGCGGTGCGCCCTTGGGCCGCCGTGTCGAGGGATCGACGCACAAAGACGGCCGCCCGGTGACGCACATCTCGCACGCGCCGCAGAACACGGTGAAGAAGGTGATGACATGGTCACCGACCTTGAGATGCGCGACGTCCGAACCGACCGCCTCGACGATCCCCGCCGCCTCGTGCCCCGGCACGGTCGGCATCGGGTGCGGGAAGGCACCGTCGACGAAGTGCAGGTCGCTGCGGCACACCCCGCACGCCACGGTGCGGATCAGCACTTCGCGCGGGCCAGGGTCGGAGATCGCGACATCGTCGATCACCAGCTCGGTGTTCGGGGCGTAAAGGATGGCTGCTTTCACGTGTCCCTCTTTTTCTCTTCGTCACCCCGGCCTTGTGCCGGGGTCCACCTCACCACTCACGCATCGTACGCAAAGCGCGGTGGGCCCCGGCACGAGGCCGGGGTGACGGTTGGTTTAGCGCCGCACCGCGTCCTTCGCTGCGACCGCCGCCGGCAAATCCGCGTACTTGCCGAACTCGTTGCGCGCGATCGCCCGGTTGTGCACTTCGTCCGGCCCATCGGCGAAGCGCAGCGTGCGCATCGCGGCCCAATCATGCGCCAGCGCGAAATCGCCCGAGACACCGCCACCGCCATGCGCCTGGATCGCATCGTCGAGGATCTTGAGCGCCATGTTGGGCGCCTGCACCTTGATCATCGCGATCTCTTGCTGCGCCGACTTGTTGCCCGCTCTGTCCATCATGTCGGCGGCCTTGAGGCAGAGCAGCCGCGTCATCTCGATGTCGATGCGCGCGCGCGCGATGCGCTCCTCCCACACCGACTGATCGGCGATCCGCTTGCCGAACGCGACGCGGCTCAGCAGCCGCTTGGCCATCGCCTCGATGCCCGTCTCGGCGACGCCGATCGTGCGCATGCAGTGATGGATGCGGCCCGGCCCCAAGCGCCCCTGCGCGATCTCGAACCCGCGGCCCTCGCCGAGCAGGATGTTCTCGACGGGAACGCGGACATTTTCGAGCACGACCTCGCCATGGCCGTGCGGTGCATGGTCATAGCCATAGACCGACAGCATCCGCTTGATCGTCACGCCGGGCGCATCCATCGGCACGAGGATCTGGCTCTGCTGGCTGTGGCGCGAGGCGTCGGGGTTGGTCTTGCCCATCGTGATCGCGATTCTGCAGCGCGGATCGCCGACGCCCGACGACCACCATTTCGTGCCGTTGATGACGTATTCGTCGCCATCGCGCACGATCGAGGTTTCGATATTGGTCGCGTCGGACGAAGCGACCGCGGGCTCGGTCATCAGGAAGGCCGAACGGATCTCGCCGTTCATCAGCGGGCGCAGCCAGCGCTCCTTCTGCTCGAGCGTGCCGTAGCGGTGGAGCACCTCCATATTGCCGGTGTCGGGGGCCGAACAGTTGAAGCACTCGCTCGCCCAACCGACCTTGCCCATCTCCTCGGCGCATAACGCATATTCGAGATTGGTGAGCTGCGTGCCTTCGAAGACGAACGAATCATCGACATGGCTCTGCCCCGAATGCGGCGGCATGAAGAAATTCCACAGGCCGGCCGCCTTGGTCTTTTCCTTCATCTCCTCGATCACCGGAATGACCTTCCAGCGCTCGCCGCTATGGTGCTGCTCGTCATATTCGGCCTGGCGCGGACGGATCTGCTGGTCGATGAACCCCTTCACACGATCCCTGAAATAGATCTCGCGGTCGCTGAAGCTGAAGTCCATCTGCTCTCTCCAATCGGGTCGTTGGGAGGCTGGGTATACCGTA
The DNA here is from genome assembly GCF_004354345.1 of Sphingomonas sp. AAP5. Lineage (NCBI taxonomy): Bacteria > Pseudomonadati > Pseudomonadota > Alphaproteobacteria > Sphingomonadales > Sphingomonadaceae > Sphingomonas > Sphingomonas sp. AAP5. The sequence continues at coordinate 2,177,830 of NZ_CP037913.1, forward strand.
CCGCGTTTTCGGTAAAGCGTCTTTGGCGTGGAAAAGCCACGCATTGCCGGCGCGCACGAAAGGGACTGTTTCTTCTAAAAGATGATGTTACAGATTGCCGCATGGAGGCCAACGACACCATTCCGACCGCCGAGAGCCTGGACTCCGACACCAGCACCAAGCGCTTCCGCGCCAAGCGCGACGCGATCCTCGCTGCAGCGGCCGAAGCGATCAACGAACAGAGCGCCAAGGGCATGACCTTCGCCGATGTCGCGCGCCGTGTCGGGCTCAACACGACGAGCGTAACCTATTATTTCAAGCGCAAGGAAGACCTCGCCGCCGCCTGCTTCGAGTACACGCTCGAAAAGCTGCTGGCGATGCTCGACGAATCGCTGCTCGAGCCGACGCCGCAAGCGCGCGTCGCGAAATACCTCTCGCTCAACATGATCCGGCTCACCCGGATCCAGCGCGGCGAAGAGACCGCGTTCGCGATCCTGTCCGACCTGCGCGCGATGGAGGAGCCCGTGCTCGGCCGGCTGATGGCGGGCTGGCGCGAGGTGTTCCGCAAGACGCGCAGCCTGTGGGGCCCCGCCGCCAACCGCGCGCAGACCGATCTTCACGGCGGGCGCGCGCATGTGCTGCTCGAGAACACCTTCTGGCTGCCGATCTGGCTGACGCGCTATGATCCCGATCAATATCCGCGGATCGAGGAACGGCTGATGGACGTGTTCGCCCACGGCATTGCCGGGCCGAAAGCGACCTGGGATCCCGAGCTGATCGACCTGGCGCATGACGAGCCCGAGCCCGGGCGCGAGGCGTTCCTCCTGGCGGCGACGCGGTTGATCAACCAGCTCGGCTATCGTGGGGCTTCGGTGCAGAAGATCGCGTCCGAGCTCAACGTCACCAAGGGCAGCTTCTACCACCATCTCGATGCCAAGGACGATCTGGTGCTCGCGTGCTACAAGCGTAGCCTCGATACCGTCGCCGACGCGCAGCGGCTCGCCGACGAGCGCGGCGGGAGCCATTGGGAGCGCCTGTCGGGGACGATCGCGACCTTGCTCGACGTCCAGTTTTCCGAACGTGGGCCACTGCTGCGCACCACGGCGCTGTCGGGCCTGCCGAGCGAATCGCGCACGCAGATGGTCGACCGTTCGAACCGTATCGCGCGCCGCTTCGCGGGCACGATGAGCGACGGCATCGCCGAGGGTTCGATCCGCCCGGTCGATCCGCTGATCGCCGCGCAGGCGCTGATGGCGATGCAGAATGCGGCGTTCGACATGCGCAAATGGGCACATACGATGACACGCGAGCGCGCGATCGGATATTATGCCTCGACTCTGGCGTTCGGCTTGTTCGACGACCGGATCTTACAACAATAGTCGTCACCCCGGCGCAGGCCGGGGCCGCTGGGTTTGGGCACGATCTTCGCGTCATAATCCAGCGGCCCCGGCCTCCGCCGGGGCGACGTGGAAATCAAAGGACCTGACATGGCCGACATGGCGCGTTTCGATTGGGCAGACCCCTTCTTCCTCGACGATCAGCTCGAAGATGACGAGCGGATGATCCGCGACTCTGCGCGCGCCTATGCGCAGGACAAGCTCGCCCCGCGCATCGTCGATGCCTTCCAGAACGAAACCACCGATCCCGAGATCTTCCGCGAGATGGGTGCGCAAGGCCTGCTCGGCCCGACCGTTCCCGAGGAATATGGCGGCGTCGGCGCGTCGTACGTCGCCTACGGCCTCGTCGCGCGCGAAGTCGAGCGGATCGATTCGGGCTATCGCTCGATGATGTCGGTGCAGTCGAGCCTCGTGATGTACCCGATCTTCGCTTATGGCTCGGAAGCGCAGAAGCGGAAATATCTGCCGAAGCTGGCGAGCGGCGAATGGATCGGCTGCTTCGGCCTGACCGAACCCGATGCCGGATCAGACCCCGGAAGCATGACGACGCGCGCGAAGAAGATCGACGGCGGCTATCTGCTGTCGGGCGCCAAGACCTGGATCTCCAATTCGCCGATCGCCGACGTGTTCGTCATCTGGGCGAAGTCCGAAGCGCACGGCGACGGCATTCGTGGTTTCATCGTCGAAAAGGGCGCCAAGGGCCTCGCCACGCCCAAGATCGAGGGCAAGCTGTCGCTGCGCGCCTCGATCACCGGCATGATCCTGATGGACGAAATCGAGCTGTCCGAGGATGCCTTGCTCCCCGACGTCCAGGGGCTGAAGGGTCCATTCGGCTGCCTCAACCGCGCGCGCTACGGGATCAGCTGGGGCGCGCTCGGCGCCGCCGAATTCTGCTTCCATGCCGCACGCCAGTACGGGCTCGACCGCAACCAGTTCGGCACCCCGCTCGCCGGGCGCCAGCTCTACCAGAAGAAACTCGCGGACATGGAGACCGAGATCGCGCTCGGGCTACAGGCGTCGCTCCGCGTCGGCCGCCTGATGGACGCGGGCAAGTTCGCGCCCGAGATGATCTCGATCGTCAAGCGCAACAATGTCGGCAAGGCACTCGATATCGCGCGGATGAGCCGCGACATGCATGGCGGCAACGGCATTTCGGGCGAATATCAGGTCATGCGCCACATGATGAACCTGGAAACGGTCAACACGTACGAGGGCGCGCACGACGTCCATGCGCTGATCCTCGGTCGCGCCATTACGGGTATCGCGGCGTTCTGATGGGATACCGCCCTTCCCGTCACCCCCGCGCAAGCGGGGGTCCCGCTTCTTCTAGCGGCGGAAAGAAGCGGGATTCCCGCCTTTGCGGGACTGACGGAGGATAGGATGAACGGCCGAGCATCAGCCCCCCTGACCGGCCTGCGGATCCTCGAAATGGCGGGGATCGGGCCCGGCCCGTTCTGTGGAATGATGCTGGCCGACCACGGCGCCGAGGTGATCCGCGTGGAACGTCCCGGCCCGCCGGGGCTGACCGATCCGACGCGCGACCCGCTACTCCGCTCGCGCCGGACGATTGCGCTCGATCTCAAGCAGCCCGAAGCGGTCGCGGCGGTGCGCCGCCTGGCGGGGACGTGCGACGGGCTGATCGAGGGCTTCCGTCCGGGCGTGATGGAGCGCCTCGGCCTCGGGCCCGACGTGCTGATCGGCGATAATCCGCGGCTCGTCTATGGCCGCATGACCGGCTGGGGGCAAAGCGGCCCGCTCGCCCACGAACCCGGCCACGACATCGATTATATCGCGATCTCGGGCACGCTCCACGCACTCGGCGAAGCAGGCCGCAAGCCGACCGCGCCGATCAACCTTGCAGGCGATTTCGGCGGTGGCGGGATGATGCTCGCGTTCGGGATGCTCGCGGCGATCCTGCAGGCGCAGGCGAGCGGCACGGGCCAGGTCGTCGATTGCGCGATGACCGAAGGATCGGCGGTGCTCGCCAGCATGATCTGGGGGTTTCGCGGCATGGGCCAGTGGAGCGGCGCGCGCGGCACCCATTTGCTCGACGGCGGCGCGCATTTCTACGACACCTATGAGACCGCCGACGGCAAATGGATCGCGGTCGGCGCGATCGAACCGCAATTCTACGCCGCGCTGCGCCGCGTGATGCACCTCGACGGCGCCGAATGGGACGCGCAATTTGCGCCGGCCGTCTGGCCGCGGCTCAAGCAGGAACTGGCGTATCGCTTCAAGCAGCGCAGCCGCGACGCATGGGTCGCGGCGTTCGAGGGGCACGAGGCGTGCGTCGCGCCCGTGCTGGGGTTCGAGGAAGCCGCCGCGCATCCGCACAACGTCTCCCGCGGTGCATTCGTGACCGCGGGCGGCGTGACGCAGCCCGCCCCCGCCCCGCGCTATTCGGTCAGCGAAACCGTGGCCCCGCGCATGGCTGGCGCGCAGGACGGCGCCGCGATCCTGGCCGAAGCGGGCTTCGCTCCGGCCGAGATCGAGGCGCTGCTCGGTTAGGCGACCACCGGCTTGCGCGCGAAGACGCCGTAGCAGGCGATGATCGCATAGCAGGCCGCCGGCAGGATCATGGCGAAGCGCAGCCCGCTCTGATCGGCGATCAGGCCGGTCAGCGGCGGGATGATCGCGCCACCGACGATCGCCATCGCCAGCACGCCCGACCCCTCGGCCGCGCGCTTGCCGAGGCCTTCGCTCGCCAGGCTGAAGATCGTCGGGAACATGATCGAATTGGTCAGCCCGATCGCGAGCAGCGACCAGCCCGAGACGAGCCCGGTGGTGTGCGTCGACAGCGCGATCAGCGCGATCCCGGCGATCGCGACGCCGGCGAGCACCTTGCCCGGCGAGACGTAGCGCAGCACGGCTGCCCCGATGAAGCGCCCGACCAGCGCGCCGCCCCAGTAGAACGGCACATGCTTGCCCGCCGCCTCGGCACCGAGCGCCAGCGTGTCGGCCTGCGTCAGATAGCTGACGATCAGCGAGCCGATCGCAACTTCGGCGCCGACATAGAGGAAGATGCACAGCGTGCCGAAACCAAAGCGCGGCAGGCGGAGCAGCCCGAACGCCTTGACGATGCTGCCCTGGTCATCGACCGCGGTCTGCAGCCGGTTGCGGCGCGTCCACACGACGGCCGCGACGATCACCAGCGCGACCGCGAGCCCGATATAGGTGTGCACGACGGTCTGCGTCTCGGCGGTGCGATAGGCGTCGAGCGCAGCGCCGGTCAGCGTCTTGGGATCGATCCTCGCGAGCGAGCCGAGGATCACGATCGAACCGACATACGGGAAGATCGTCGTGCCGAGCGAGTTGAACGCCTGCGCGAAGGTCAACCGGCTCGACGCGGTCTTGGGCGGCCCGAGCAGCGAGATCAGCGGGTTGGCGACGACTTGCACCATCGTGATCCCCGCCGCGAGCACGAACAGCGCGAGCAGGAACACCGCGAACGTGCCCGACTGCGATGCCGGCACGAACAGCAGGCAGCCCGCGGTCATCGTCAGCAAGCCGATCGAGGCCGAGCGCATATAGCCGGCCTTGCGCACGATCGCCGCGGCGGGGATCGAGAAGACGAAATAGGCCGCGAAAAACGCCGATTGCACGAGCAGCGCCTGCGCATAGCTCAGCGTGAACAGGTCCTTGAGCTTGGGGATGATCACGTCGTTGAGGCTGGTGATGCCGCCGAAGATGAAGAACAGGGCGAACACGAAGACCTGCAGGTCGGGCGCGTTGATCCCCTTGGTGGCGATTTCGTCGGTGCCGTGCGGCGTCGTGGCGGCCTCTATGTGCATATGCGATCCCCTAATCGGCCGCTTGCGCCGCCAGTCTCTCTCGTAGCCTCCCTTGCCCCGCCGACGCCCGGTCTGGCAATCCGCAGAATGCCATGCGATACCCGGCGCCTAGAACAATCCGGATCAGGAGAGTCCGCCATGGCTACCGCCGCTGTCGACCGCGTGCAGATGTCCGAAGCCGAATGGGAAGCGCGCCAGGAGCTCGCCGCCTGTTACCGGGTCTTCGCGATGCTCGGCTGGTCGGAGATGATCTACAACCACATCACGCTCAAGATCCCGGGCGAGGACGGCGCCTTCCTGATCAACCCGTTCGGGCTGCACTTCAGCGAGGTGACGGCGTCGAGCCTCGTCAAGATCGACATCGACGGCAACAAGCTCGACGACAGCCCCTACCCCGTCAACCGCGCGGGCTTCGTCCAGCACGCGCTGTTCCACCGCCACTTGCCCGACGCGCATTGCATCATGCACACCCACACCACGGCCGGGATGGCGGTCAGTTCGCTCGAGGGCGGGCTGCGCGCGACCAATTTCTACGCGTGTAATTTTGCCGGGCAGATCGCCTATCACGACTTCGAGGGCGTGACGGTCCGCGACGAGGAAGGCGCGCGGCTGCTCGAGCATCTCGGCAACAAGCGCGTGATGCTGCTCAAGAATCACGGCATCCTGGTGATGGGCAAGACGCTGCCCGAGGCGTTCATCAAGCATTGGTCGCTCCAGCGCGCGTGCGAGATCCAGATCGCCACAATGTCGATGGGAACGCCGATCGAAGTGACGCCCGACGTCGTGGCGGTCCACCAGCGCGATCTGCACATGGCGCAAGTCCCGGGCGGCGCGGGCGCTGCCGATTTCGCGGCGATGGTGCGGCTGGTCGACAAGATCGACACCGGCTGGCGTGCTTGATTCTCGCAGCAAAGCCAATCTAATCAATAACCTGTTATAGCACTCTTGCCTCCCACGGGCACGCGCCTAACCTCGGTCGGGCCTTACCGTGTGGAGACCAAGAATGCTCAAGATCCTGCTTGTCGCTGCTACGCTTTCGCTCGCCTCGACACCCGTCATGGCGGCGCCGTGCAAGGACGCCAAGGGCCGCTTCATGAAGTGCCCGCCCGCCAAGCCGGTCGCGACCAAGTGCCGGTTGAACGGCAAGTTCGCCAAGTGCGGCACGCCCGGCGCGAAGCCCGCCTGATCGTCGCGGGGCGGCGCAACGCCGCCCCGCACGCCTCATCCGAAGCGATAGCCCGACACCGCCCACCCCATCACGACATCGCGGTAATCGCAGATCGCCGCATCCTCACCGCCAGCACCGAGCGCGACCATCAGCGGCAGCAGATGCTCGGCCTCGGGATGCGCGAAGCGGGCGTTGGGCAGCGTGTCCCAGGCGGCGACGCGCGCGGCGCGCGCCACCGGATCGGGATCGGTCACCGCCGCGGTCAGTGCGACATCCCATGCCGCGGCGATCGGCGTGACCTGGGGCCCGCGCGCGCGCAGATTGTGGAAGCTCATCCCCGATCCGACGATCAGCACGCCCTCGTCGCGCAGCGGTGCGAGCGCCCGACCGATCGCGATATGTCCCGCCGGATCGAGATCGGCGCGCAATGAGAGTTGGACGAGCGGGATGTCGGCACCTGGCACCGCAACCATCATCGGGATGAACACGCCGTGGTCCCAGCCGCGCTCCTCGCCGTGATGCGCAATCCCTGCGTCGGCGAGCAGCGCGCTCACGCGCTGCGCGAGCGCAGGATCGCCGTGCGACGGCCAGTCGAGCCGATAGGTATGCGGCGGGAAGCCGAAATAGTCGTAATCGAGCGGATGCCCGTCGCCGGTGTTGATCGCGAGTTCGGGCGTCTCCCAATGTCCCGACACGAGCAGGATCGCGCGCGGCCGCTCGGGCAGCGATGCGATCAATCCGGCAAGATACGCCTGCATCGGGCGCCACATCGGGTCGGGCGGGCCGCCGGCTGGATCCATGAAAAAGCACGGGCCACCGCCATGCGGAATGAAGAGCGTTGGAAGTTTCATCCCCGCTATATCGGGCGCGCCGTCCGCACCGACAATCGCGTAGCCGGAAACGGCGCGTTTCGCGGTGTTCGCCGCGTGCTTGCCGGGCTGGTCGCGCGCGGGCATGGTCGTCGCATGTCCTGGCCACACGCCCCTGCCCCACGCTTGCGCCACCGCCGTGGAGGCCACGCATGACGCGCTTCACCGTCAATAATCAGCCGGTCCAGTACCGGATCGATCCCAACACCCCGCTGCTCTGGGCGTTGCGCGACGCATCGAACCTGACCGGCACCAAATATGGCTGCGGCACCGGCGACTGCGGTGCCTGCACCGTCGATATCGACGGCGAGGCGGTGCGATCGTGCCAGCGTACGATCGGCGCGATCGAAGGGAGCTATGTCACCACGATCGAGGGCCTGTCGCGTGATCGCACGCACCCGGTGCAAATGGCGTTCCTCGACAAGAACGTCACGCAATGCGGCTTTTGTATCCCCGGCATCATCATGGCCGCGTCGGCTCTGCTGAAGAAGAATCGCAACCCGAGCGAGGACGATATTCGCGCCGGGATCACCAATCTGTGCCGCTGCGGCATCTATCCACGACTGGTCGAGGCGATCCTGCTCGCCGCCAGCGTCCAGCGCGGCGACGAGACGATTGCTGCACCGCCGCGCCCTGCCATCACGCCCGCCGACGCAGCGCGCGAAGTTCCAGCACTGACCCCGCCAAGATGAGCCAAAGCTTTCGCAACGCTGTCATCGCAATTCAGCCACGGCTCATCGCGCGCAGAGTATACCGCGTTTAACGACCGGAAATGCTTTCCGGACGAAGATAAGGAAGTATCGATGCGCAAGTCTTTGCTCGCCGCGATCATGGCGGCTTCTGCGTTGATCCCCGCCACCGCGATGGCGCAGGATGCTGGCGATCGGCCAAACCGCGGCGACGGTCAAGGGCGGCGCGGCCTGCAGGAGGGACAGGGCGAAGGCCGCCCCGAGCGCCAGGCGATACCGGGTGCCGAAGGCCGCATGAACTGGCAGCGCCCGCAGGGGCAGATGCAGCAGCCGGTCCAGATCCAGGCTCCGGTCCAGGCTCAGCCACAGCCACAGCAGCAGCAGCGCCCCGATCGCCAGGGCGGCGGTGGGCGCGACTTCGGCGGACGCGGCGAGTATCGCGGCCAGCCGCAAGCTGTCCCGCCGCAGGTGCAAGCTGGCCAGCCCGGTTTCCCCGGCGGGCAGCGCGACGGCCGCCCCGGCTTCGAGCGCGAGCAACGCGAAGGCCGCCCCGATTTCAACGGCAGCCAGCGCGACGGCCGTCCGGATTTCAACCGTGGGCAGCGCGATGGTCGCCCCGACGTCAACGGTGGTCAGCGCGACGGCCGCCCGGATTTCAACCGCGGCCAGCGCGATGGTCGCCCCGGTTTCGAAAGTGGCCCACGCGACGGGCGCCCTGCGTTCGACGGGCAGCAGCGCGGCGGGGATTTCCGTGGCAATGACGGGCGCTTCGGCGATCGTGGCTACAATCGTGGCAATGGCGTCGGATATGGCGGCGGCGGCTATGGCGGCGGCTATGACCGCAATGACAATCGCGGTGGGTGGAACCGCGATTGGCGGCGCGACAACCGCTACAATTACAACAGCTATCGCACCCAGAACCGCAATCTCTATCGCCTCCCGCGCTACTATGCGCCGTCGGGCTGGTCGGGCGGGTATCGTCGCTTCTCGGTTGGCTTCTCGCTGAGCTCGGTGCTGTTCAACCAGAATTACTGGATCGAAGACGCCGATTACTACCGCCTGCCGCCGGCCTACGGTCCGTATCGCTGGGTGCGCTATTACAACGACGCGCTGCTGGTCGACATCCGCACCGGCTATGTCGTCGACACGGTGTACGACATCTTCTGGTAATACCCGGAAGACCGACCTCGGGGTCCGCAGGCTCGCCGCTTGCGGACCCCTTGTTTTTTGAGCCGCCCGCGGCAAAGTCGCGCGCATGGCTCTCTTTGCAAGGAAACCCAACGGCGCCTCGCCGCTGCGCCGCCAGTTCGGCGAAACCGTCGGGGCGCGGCTCGATGCCAATCCCGCGGTCAAGCGCTTCGCGGTCAACGGCGCGCAAATCTATCAGCACCCCGATTTCCTCGACGCCGCCACCTGCGACGCGCTCGTCGCGATGATCGACGCCAACAAGCGCCGCTCGACCGTGCTCGCCGAGGAGAACATCCAGGAGTTCCGCACGAGCGAAAGCTGCGACATGGACCGCTGGTCGCCCGACGTCCGCCCGACCGACGAGGCGATCGCGCACCTGCTCGGGATCGATCCGGTGCAAGGCGAGACGATGCAGGGCCAACGCTACGCCGTCGGCCAGCATTTCCGCGCGCATTTCGATTATTTCAACGAAAAGCAGGCCTATTGGCCGCAGATGATCGAGACCGGCGGGCAACGCACCTGGACCGCGATGATCTATCTCAACCATGTCGAGGAGGGCGGCGCGACCTGGTTCCCGCAGATTGGCATCCGCGTCGCGCCGAAGAAGGGCCTGCTGCTCGCCTGGAACAACATGAACCGCGACGGTAGCCGCAACACCGAGACACTCCACGAGGGCATGCCCGTGGTGAGCGGCACCAAGTACATCGTGACCAAATGGTTTCGCGAGGGGAAGTGGATCAAGGCCTGACCCCAGCCTTTGCGCTGACCGCTCCGATTTGCGCTCCTCCGCCAAGCGCGTAGGAGGGCGGGCAATGAACACCGTCCTCAACATCAGCCATTCGATCCTCGGCCAGCCCTGGCGCTGGCGCATGCTCGAGACCGACGCGCGCGACCCCGGCTTCGCGCCCGACGATCTCGTCACGCAATTGCTGCTCGCGCGCGGTTGCCCGCGCGACGCGCTCGACGCGCACAAGGCGCCGAGCATCCGCGGCTTCATGCCCGACCCGTCGATCTTCCGCGACATGGACCGCGCCGCCGACCGGCTCGCCGATGCGGTGCAGGCGGGCGAGCAGCTCGCGATCTTCGGCGATTACGACGTCGACGGCGCGACTTCGGCCGCGCTGATGATCCTGCTGCTGCGCGATCTCGGGCTCGAGGCGCGGCCGTACATTCCCGACCGGATGCTCGAGGGCTATGGCCCGACCGGCGCAGCGCTGGTGCGCCTCAAGGACGAAGGCGCGACGCTGATCGTCACCGTCGATTGCGGCGCGCAGGCGTTCGACGCGCTCGCCACGGCGCGCGATGCAGGCGTCGATGTACTGGTCGTCGATCACCACAAATGCGCCGCCGCGCTCCCGCACGCGCACGCGCTCGTCAATCCCAACCGGCTCGATGAGACCGAGGGCGCCGAGCACGGCCATCTCGCCGCGGTCGGCGTCGCCTTCCTGCTCGGCGCGGCGTTGATCCGCACGCTGCGCGGCCGCGGCTATTTCGCCGATCGCCCCGAACCCAAATTGCTCGATCTGCTCGATCTCGTCGCGCTCGGCACCGTCGCCGACGTCGCCGCCCTGCGCGGGCTGAACCGCGCCTTCGTCGCGCAGGGGCTCAAGGTGATGGCGCAGCGCCGCAACATCGGGCTCAACGCACTGATCACCGCGTCGCGCCTGACGCGCGCGCCGACCAGCACCGATCTCGGCTTCGCGCTCGGCCCGCGGATCAACGCGGGCGGACGGGTCGGCAAGTCCGATCTCGGCGTCCGCTTGCTCACGACGCGCGACCCGGCCGAGGCCGAGCGAATCGCGGTCGAGCTCGACCGCTTGAACGAGGAACGCCGCGCGATCGAAGGCATCGTCCAGGAAGCCGCCGAACTGATCGCGCTCAATCAGAGCAACCGCGCGGTGCTCGTCGTCGCTGGGCATGGCTGGCACCCCGGCGTGATCGGCATCGTCGCGGGACGCTTGAAGGAGAAATACGGCCGCCCTGCCCTCGTCATCGCGCTCGACGATGCGGGGCTCGGCAAGGGCTCGGGCCGTTCGATCAGCGGCGTCGACCTCGGCGCTGCCGTGCTCGCGGCGAAGGAGCAAGGCCTGCTCGTCGCGGGTGGCGGTCACGCGATGGCGGCCGGGCTGACGATCGCCGAAGACCAAGTCGATGCCTTCGCGGCCTTCCTCAGCGAGCGACTCGAAGCCGCGGTCGCGCGCGCGATGGGCGACCGCGCGCTGCTGCTCGACGCAGTGCTGACCGCGGGCGGGGTCACCCCCGATCTCGTCACCGCGATGGAGCTCGGCGGTCCCTACGGCATGGGCTGGCCGCAGCCGCGCGTCGTCGCCGGGCCGGTGCGGATCATCAAGGCCGATGTCGTCGGCAACGGCCATGTCCGCGCGATCGTCGCGGGCGATGGCGGGGGGTCGCTCAAGGCCGTCGCCTTCCGCCAGGCCGACACCCCGCTCGGCCAGGCGCTGCTCGGCGCCGCGCCGCACCGCCGCCTGTGGCTCGCGGGCCGCGCCAAGATCGACGATTGGGGCTCGCGCCCGGCCGCCGAATTGCACATCGACGACGCGGCCTGGGCCGATTGAGGCGATTTCGTGCAAGAGATGGCTTGACCGGCGCGGCGAGTTTCCCTAACCGCCTCCAACCAACCGGCGACGCCGGCATGGCCCCTTCGTCTAGCGGTTAGGACGCGGCCCTTTCACGGCTGAAGCACGGGTTCGATTCCCGTAGGGGTCACCATCGCCAAACCAAAATCGTTGGGCCTTGTGACGGTGCGGCGAGATCCGCATCCGCGTTTTGGTTTCACCCTTTGTGTCGGCGCGACTGGACTGCCTCGGGCCTATCTGGACGATTGGTTGCCCTTCTTCGATCAGGGTCAAACACTCGACGGTCTCCGGCATAGGTGCTGCGCCAGCGCTCCGCGGGCGTCGACCGAAGGGCGGCGGCGGGTGCTGCGTCGCGGCCGATGCCGAGCGGCTCAGCCGGTTTCATACGCAGCGCGGAATTGGCGAAAGGCGTCCACGACGGGAGCAGTTCCGGTCTGATGCGGCAGATGCCCGCACCGTAGGGCGCGACGTTGCGTCGATGATTGCCGGTAGGCGGCTGATCTTCCGCGACGAAACAGGCGTCACGATCAGCATGCTCCGATACTAGCTAGGGCCAGGTGCGCAAAGGGCAGCGCATCAATGGCTTCGCGCTCGTTGGCGATCGGAGGATCACGGCCGTCTTGCCGGGCTCGACCGCAAGGGCATCGTGACACTGCTGATCGTCGGTCAACCGATGAGCCGGGCGGTCTTGCTGGACTACGCCTGGCAGTATCTGGTTCCCGCGCTCCAAGGCGGTGACATCGTCAGATGCCTCCGCGTTTCGAGCCGTAAGGACACCGAGATCGCACAGATCATCGTCGACAAAGGCGCGACGTCGCGCTTCCTCCTGCGCTACTCGTCCGGTCTGAAACCGATCGAGATGGCCATCTCCAAGGCAAAAAAACCGCTCCGGCCGCTGGGACCGCATAGGTCACCGTGTCGATCTGTTTCCGCCCGACGAGTGCCGAAACCGGCTTCGTTATGCCGAAGGGATGCCGACAGGGTCACCAGCCGCTATAAAAATCCATTTTGGCTCGAAGGCGTACGAATTATAACCAGAATCGCCTTAGTTACCTGCATTTATTACCTAGAATTATTGCTCACCAATCAGAATATGCATATGCTTCTTTTAATTACTACGAACGATCAAATACATTTATTTGAATTATACAAATTTATAAATCGTATTTGATGTAAATCGATATTTATGAATCTCTATTGCCGTAATTTATTTAGTCGGGAGGGGGTATGAAGAACTCTTATATTTTTACGGCGTTCCGTAATTATAGTATTCGGCCCGACATTCTCGAAAATTGGGATACCCTCTGCTCCATCACCGAGGCGGTGGATCGCCGCAGGCAACACAACATCGAACTGCGGAACGCGCGTCGCCAGACGTTACCAGAAATTTGGCAAACCGTCGCGATCGGCGGGTTCGCTAGCACCGCTAACGCGACGCAGACTTGATGCGCACCGCCATCATTCCTGCACCGTCGCTGTCGACGCCCGCTAGCGGCGTTACGGTTGCACAGACCATCCTCGAGCGGTTGAGGATCCTGGCGGAAGAGCGGCCGGATACGCGCGCCTTCGTCCATTTGCAGGATGGTCAGGTGGCTGGCGCGCTGTCCTATGGAGCGCTCCGCTCGCGTGCTGGGTCCATCGGTGCCGGTCTCCAGTCGATTGGCGTACGGCACGGCGAGCGGGTTGTTCTGCTCTTTCCCTCCAGCCTAGATTTCATCGCCAGCTTTCTGGCTTGCCAGTGGATAGGCGCGATCCCGGTTCCCGCTTATCCGCCGCAACGCGATGCTTTGACCGCTCGGCGCATCATCACGCATTGCGAGGCGTCGTGGGTGCTGGCCAGCACGGCGGTGCACCACCGAATCGTCTCCAAATTCGGGGGACTTTCGCTATCGCCAGACCGGCTCGTCGCCGTCGATACAGAGTTCGGCGCCGATGTCGGGGAATGGGTCGCGACGCCACACGAAATCGCGCTGCTGCAATATACGTCGGGATCGACCAGCGCGCCAAAGGGCGTGGTCCTGACCCATGCGAACCTGCTGGCCAATGTCGCGGCCATCACCAGCCATATGGGTGCAACTTCCGGCGAAACAGCCGTCAGCTGGCTGCCCATGTACCATGACATGGGTTTGATCGGCATGGTGTTGGGATCGCTGTATTCCGGCGTTACCCTATATTTCATGGCGCCAACCGAGTTCGTGCGCAATCCGGCCCGTTGGCTTCAGGCCATCGTCGAAACGAAAGCGCGCTATAGCGGTGGGCCGAATTTCGCCTATCAACATTGCGTTGACCGAATTGGCCCAGCCGTGATCGCCGATCTCGACCTGTCGGGATGGCGCGTCGCGACCAACGGGGCGGAGCCGGTCAGGAGCGCGGTCCTCGAAGCCTTTTGCGAGAAATTCGCGGAGTGCGGGTTCAGCCGCAAGGCGTTCCTCCCCTGTTACGGCCTCGCCGAAAGCGCGTTGATGGTAACGGGTGTGCCGGTGCAAGATCAGGCAGCCGTCCGTTACGTCGACAAGACCGGCCTCAAACACGGGCGCGTGGTGTTTAGGACGCGCAGCGCCGCTGGAATTCAGCCCTTTGTGAGCTGTGGCAGCGTTATTTCGGGCCATGATCTGGTGATTGCCGATCCGGCGACGGAAGAGCGATTGCCGCAGAACCGCTGCGGGGAAATCTGGGTGTCGGGACCGAGCGTCACACCGGGCTATTGGGTCGCGAATGCCGCCGACGCGCCCGACCAGCCCCAGCCGTTCGCCATGCTGAACAACCACGACGGCGAACCCAAGCGCTATCTGCGGACCGGAGACCTCGGCTTCGTCTCGGATGGGCAGTTGTTCGTCACCGGGCGGATCAAGGACCTGATCATCGTGCGCGGGCTCAATTATCATCCGCAGGATCTGGAAGAAGCCGCGTGGCGCTCGCATCCCGCGATCGAGCCAAGCGGTGTCATCGCCTTCCAAGCTGAGCCGTCCAACCCGCTGGATATCATTCTTATTGCCGAGATCCGGCGCGAAATGCTGAACAAAATAGACTCGGCAGACATTGTCGCGGCGATGCGCAGCGCGCTTTCATCGGAATTCCAGCTTGCCGGTATTGCGGTCGGACTGGTCCGGCCCCGCGCGCTGCCCCGGACAAGCAGCGGCAAGGTTCAACGGTCCCGCGCAAGTGACATGCACGCCGACGGGGAATTCGATTGCCTGACCTTTGATGACCGTTTGGCACTCCCTCGTACGACGACCGAACTTCTGGCGGCAGATGCAGACGCGGCGATACACCCCCGGTCAGAGACCGAGGCGTGGCTGCTCGAATTGGTGGCGCGCAATCTCAAGATCGACCGGGATCTGGTGCGATGCGACACGCCGATTATCGACCTGGGGATCGATTCGCTTTCGCAACTGCAACTGACCCACGAAATCAGCGCAAAATTCGGGGTCGAAATTGAGGTCGAGCATTATTTCGACGGCGTCTCCATCCGGGGCGTCGGACAGTTGATCGAAAACGCGTGAGCAGCGGCGCGACCATGCGGTTCAGCCTCATGTTCTTCGCCAGCGATGGCGTCAAAAGTCCCGACGGGATTTACAGCTTTCTGATGGACGCCTGCCGCCTGGCCGATCAGCAAGGGCTCTTGGCCGTCTGGCTGCCGGAACGCCATTTCCACCGCTTTGGCGGCGCTTTCCCGAACCCGGCGGTGGTCGGCGCGGCAGTGGCCGCGGTCACCAGCCGGCTGCGCATTCGTGCGGGCAGCGTCATTCTGCCGCTCAACGATCCGATCCGGATCGCCGAGGAATGGGCGGTTGTCGACAATCTGTCCGACGGGCGAGTCGATCTCGGGTTCGGCCAGGGCTGGAACCCGAACGATTTCGTTTTGATGCCAGACGCCTTTGCCGGCCGCCTGGCAAATTTGCACGACGGGATCGAAACCGTTTCGTCGCTTTGGGCGGGAACCCCGCAAACGCGCCGCAACGGTATCGGTGGGGTGGCCGACGTCCGAACTTTTCCCAGGCCGGTACAGGATGGTTTCGGGCTCTGGCTGACATGCTCCGGGTCGATCGACCGCTTTCGACAAGCCGGCGAGATGGGCGCCAACGTCCTGACCGCGCTGCTGTTTCAGACCATAGCCGAGCTGGCCGAAAAAATCACCTGCTACCGCGAGGCACGCGAGAAAGCCGGGCATGACGGGCGTGGGCAGGTCACGCTGATGTTGCATACCTATGTCGGCGAGAGCCGGGAGGGTGTGCGTCGCGCCGTCCGTCAGCCGCTGCTCGGGTATCTGCGCGACTCGACCGATTTGTGGAAACAGCAATTTCCGGCATTTGACGAACTGAGCGATGCCGATCGCGACCGAGTCATCGAATTCGCCTTCGAACGCTATGTGCGGACGCACTCGCTGTGTGGAACTCCGCAGGAGTGCGCCGACCGCGCCGACGCGCTCCGCGCGATCGGCGTGACGGAGATTGCATGTCTGGTGGATTTTGGCGTGGCGACCGACGCAGCCTTAGCCGGGATCAGCCGCATCGCCGCCGTGCAGAACCACCTCCTGGATCAAGCAGATACGTCCCCACCCGAGGAGGTTCTTTCATGCTGAAGCCGCCCACCCGACCTAAGGCGCATATCGTCGCGTCCGCCAGTTCTCTCCCAGCGACCTATTACACTCAGGCGGAACTCGCCGAGACGATTGTGGCGTTCCTCGACAAGCACAATCTCGATTTCTCACGGCAGCTTGTCGCAAGTCTTTTTGCCAACGTGCGCGTCGACGGACGGCATTTTGAATTCAGCGTCAGCAATTTCTGCGCGCCGCCGACCATCGCGCATTCGGCCGCTAGCGCAGTCGAGGCGTGCGTGGCCCATTCCGAGACGAACGTCCGAACATTGCTCGCCGATACCGGACTTTGCCCGCGCGACATTTCGCTGATCGCTTCCGTCACCCTGACGCCCGCCGTCCCCAGCATTGAAGCCCGGCTGATGAACCGGATCGATTTCGGAAGAAGCACGCGGCGGATGCCGCTAGCCGGCCTTGGGTGCATGGCGGGAGTTGCCGGCATCAATCGCGTGGCAGACTATCTCGCGGGTCATCCCGACGAGGCGGCGATCCTGATATCTTGCGAACTGTCGTCCGGCCTCTGGCAGGGTTCGGTTCAAGCGGATCTTCAAAAGATGATTACGCGCCTCGAAGGCGAGCCTCAGCTCTATGGCGAAATCGTCATGGCGATTGTCACGGCGGCGCTGTTTGGTGACGGGTCGGGTGCAGTGATGCTGGTGGGAGATGAACATCCACTGGCCGACCGGGCCGTGCTGTCCGTCATCGACAATCGCTCAAACTGGGTGCCGGATACGGCGCACATCATGGGGCTGGACTATATCGACGAAGGCATGCGCAACATCCTGCGGCCCGAGGTCAAGACCTTTGTCGGGGAGGCGTTGGCCGATGTCATCCTGCCGATGCTGGCTGAATCGAATCTGGCCGTCGCAGATATCGACCATTGGACGCTTCACCCCGGCGGTCCCAAAATCATGGACGCCGCAGAACACGCGTTCAAGCTGTCGGAAGCGATGATGCGCCCGAGCCGCGATATCCTTCGGGACTTGGGCAACATCTCTTCGGCCACCGTATTGGTCATGCTGGATCGCATCATGCGCGGCGGCGACCGACCCACGAACCGCAACGGGCTGCTCGTCGCAATGGGTCCAGGATTCTCGCAAGAAGCCACGCTAGTCCACTGGCACTGACCGCCATGGCGCCGCTTGCCCTGTTCGACGTCGTGGTTGCAGTGACGGCGGCCCAGCTCATCGGGTTGGCTTTGTATAGCCGACATAATGTCGTGCGTCGGCTGGCGCACGGCGCGGTCAATGTCGATGCCAGCGGGATCGGCCGGGCCAACATTGCGCTCAGGTGCGGCTGGATCGTCGCGATGCTCGCGGAAGTGCACTGGCTGAACCGCGCCTTTGATCGCTCGATCGACCGTGTGGCGATCTGCATGGCCTTGATCGCGCTCGGCCTGCGCGTTTTGGCGATGGTCCGCCTCGGGTCGCGCTGGACGTTGCCGACGATCGTGAAGCCAGGCGAGGCAGCGGAGACCGGCGGCATCTATGCGGTGGTGCGCCATCCCAACTGGCTCGGCGTGATGATCGAGATTGCGGCCGTCCCGATGATCCATGGCGCGTGGATGACGGCGCTGGCGTTTGGCGTGCTGGAGGCAATCCTCCTTTCTGGACGGCGCGCGGTCGAAGAATCGGCGCTCGCCGGCGCGCGGGTCGCGCGCGCCGACCTCCACAGTCCCGAGACCGAGCGACATGTGGCTATCGTCGGTGCGGGTGCCGCCGGACTGGCCGCCGCCAAGGCGCTGCTGGATGCCGATGTGGCGATCACCGTATTCGAACGGCGGCCGGATATTGGCGGATTGTGGCGCGCCGACAGTGGCAGCGGCGTCGCGCGCAACACGCACCTTGTTTCGCCCAAATCGGCACAGGCTTTTTCGGATCGGCCGATGCCCGACGCCTTTCCGACCTATCCGCGCCACGATCTCGTACTGTCCTATCTGCAAGACTATGCGGAATCGTGCGGCTTGCGCGATCATGTCCAGTGCGGACGCGCGCTTGAAAGCGCACGCCGCGACGCGGGCGGCTGGCAACTGCATTTTACCGACGGCACGCAAGACCGGTTCAGCCATTTGATCGTCGCCAGCGGCCACCACGACACCCCGCGGATGCCGGATCTTAAAGGCCCGTTCGCCGGGCGAATTCTCCATTCGAAAGACTATACCGGCCCCGAGACGGTCGCCGGGAAGCGCGTGCTCGTGATCGGTGCGGGCCAGTCCGCCATGGATGTGCTGTGCGACGCTGCGGCGGTCGCGAAAGCCGTCTACCATAGCACGCGCCGCGGCTTCATTTGCACACCCCGGTTTTTCATGGGTCACCCTACCGAAGCGATGATGGAATCGCCGCCGCCATTGATCGGTGCGCTGCTGGCGCGCTTACCATTGACCAGCATGTTTCGAATGATCGCGCTGATGTCCGAAACGGTGCTTCGCGTTTCCGGCGCGACAAATGCCAGTTTAGGGATCCCACCGTACACAATAGATGACAGCCCGCCACCGCCCACCATGGATCAGCGAGTCTATACCTTCTACGCGATCGGCGACATCATCCATCGCGGGCCGGTGGCGGCGCTTGATGACGGACACGTCACCTTTGCAGATGGAAACCGCGATGCCATCGACTTGATCGTGTGCAGTACCGGGTATCGCGCCGATTTCCCTTTCCTCGATCCCAAGCATCAGCCGACTGACCCGGAGCGTAAAAGCGCGCTGCGGCGGCAGATCTTCCATCGAGATGAACCGACGCTCTTCTTCGTTGGATTGATCCATCCCATCGGCGCGCACTGGCGCGTCTTCGAGTGGCAGGCGCAGTTGATTGCGACATACCTGACCGCCAGCAAGGCACGCCGCACAGCGTTCGATCTCCTGTCCAAGGGTGGCTATCGTCTCGACCGTGACTCCAGCAGCAAGGATGTGTTGATGGTTAACAAACTGGCTTATCGCCGCGTTTTGAAAGCCGAACGGCGGGGGTTGGTCCATGACTGACCCGAACGCGGACCAAAGCGCGCACCGGCCGATTATCGACCGCAACCGCTGCGAAGGCAAAGCCGCCTGCGTGCCTGCATGCCCGTGGGACGCGCTTGTGGTGGCGCCGCTGCCCAAGGTCGCACGGCAAGGGCTTTCGCTGCGGGGAATCCTAAAGGGCTATGCCCATGGCTGGCAACAGGCCGTGCTGGTCGATCCGTCCGCCTGCCGCGGCTGCCGCATGTGCGAAGCCGTCTGCCCGGAACAGGCGATCTATTTCTTGTCCGATGGAGGGCGGTAACGATGCCATCGAACACTGACGGCGGACAGCGCCGCATCTCGCAATATTTCTTCTGCTTGGCAGCACTGTGCGGCCTGGGCGGCATGGGCGTCGGCGCGCTGATGGGCCTGAGGGATGACTATACCCTGATCGCCGCACACGCGCATCTTAACTTGCTCGGCTGGGTCACGCTCGCCTTGATGGGGGGCTATTACCGCCATTCGCCAGCCCGGCCGCGCTGGTCGTTCCTCAATCTCCTGATGTCGGGTTGCGGCGGGCTGGTGCTACCCCTCGCCCACGCTCTGCGTGCGCTGGGTTCGGACTTGGATTGGGTCTTCAAGCTGGGGGCGATTGCCGCGCTTGCCGGCATGGCCCTGTTTCTGGGTGCGGTGATCCTCGACACGCGCGGCAAGCCGGACTTGCTCCACCGGCAGCGCAACACTCGCCCTGAGACTAGGAAAGAGTCATGAAGATGAAAACCTTTGCTTTGCTCGCTGTCGCAGCCGCCACCGCAACCGCCCCGTCTACAGGTGCAGCGCAGGAGCCCGCGCGTTCCAGCATCGTCGTGACGATATCAAACCTGAAAACCGGAACCGGCCAGATGCACTGCACGCTGTTCCGCTCGGCCCAGGGCTTTCCCCGCCAGCCCGAACTGGCAGCCAAGCGGATCATCGGAACACTATCGGGCAGAACGGCAACCTGCGTCTTTCAAGGCGTCGAAACCGGCCCGGCCGCGATCACCGCCTTTCATGATGAAAACAGCAACCAGAAGCTCGATATGACGCTTGGCGTCCTGCCCAAGGAAGGGCTTGGCTGGAGCAACAATCCCAAAGTCTGGATGAAACCTCCCGACTTCGCGCAAGCGCGTTTCATGGTTGGCAATGACCCGACCTATATTCAAATTCGTCTCAATCAGAGATAGACTGATCGGATAAAACCGTCGTATCTTTCGCAAGATTTGCGGCCCCGAGTGTCAGTTCATAAATATGGATCTAGTTTTTAGCATATTACTGATTCTGATCGATTATTTGTTCCTATCGCCCACTTGCGGCAAAGGAGACGATTGATTTTTTGTCTGACGACGAACCGCGCGGGACTGCATCGGGCACATGGGGCTTACACGCGAAGGTTTTTCAGCCTTGTCCTGTGTGCCGTGGTGAGTGCGTGTGGGACTCGAGCCGTCGAAAACGATGTCCCGCAGGTCCCGCAGGTGCGGATTGCACAAATCGGTGGCACCGCGATTGCGCCGACCGTTGCCGGGGTCGGCACAGTGGCACTCCGCCGCGAGACCTCGCTCGGCTTCACCAGCGCGGGCCGGATCGCGCGGCTCGGCGTCAATGAAGGCGACACCGTTCGGCGCGGGCAGATCCTCGCCGCGCTCGATACCACGACGGTCGCCGCCGATCTGACACGCGCGACCGCCGAGCGCGAGCGCGCGCGCGCGCGCGGAATATGCGCGGAGCGACGGATTGATGCAGCAAGGCTGGATCACGCGGCCACGCCTCGAAAGCGCGCGCGCCGCGCTGCTCGCGGCCGAGGCGCAAGTCCGTGCGGCGGGGTTCCAGCGCGCGAATGCGACGATCGCCGCGCCCGGCCCCGGCACCGTGCTCGCGCGGCTCGCCGAGCCGGGGCAAGTCGTTGCCGCGGGCACGCCAGTGCTGGTGATCGGCGAGGAAGCGAGCGGCTATGTGCTGCGTTTGCCGGTGTCGGACCGGGATGCCGCGCGTCTCACGCTCGGCGCGGCGGCGCAAACCACGCTTGCCGCGCTCGACGATGCTGTGATCGTCGGGCGGGTGATCGAGATAGCGGGGCGCGCCGATCGGGCGACCGGCACCTTCGCGGTCGAGATCGCACTGCCCGACGACAAGCGCTTGCGGTCGGGCCAGATCGGCAATGCCAGGATCACCGCAAACGGCGTCGGTGCGACCACGCTCGCGGTGCCGCCGAGCGCGGTGTTCGGCCCGCGCGCGGGCGAGGCGCTGGTCTATGTCGTCGATCTCGCCACGTCGCGGGTGCATTTGCGCAAGATCCACATTGGCGAGGCGAATGACGCGGGCATTGGCGTGACCGGCGGCATCAAGCCCGGCGAATGGGTCGCGCTGTCGCGCGTCGACCGGCTGACCGACGGCATGAAGGTCGCGCCGCTCGGCCCCGCCCGATGAACCTGACTGCCTTTGCGGTGCGGCGCTGGCAGGTGACGTTGGTCGCCTTCGTGCTGCTCGCATTGCTGGGCGTATCGGCGTTCCTCGCAATACCGCGCTCGGTCGATCCGCATTTTCCGATCCCGACCGTGGTGGTGACGGTCATCCTCCCCGGGGCCGACGCCGCCGATATGGAGGAGACCATCGCCAAGCCGCTCGAGGACGTGCTGCAGGGCCTCGACAAGATCGACGAGATTCGCTCGACCAGCACTGATGGCACGGCGGTCATCTCGGTCAATTTCGAACATGGCACCGACGCCGAACAATCGCTCGACCGCGTCGTGCGCGAAGTGCAATCGGTGCGCGACCGCTTGCCACAGGGGATTCAACGCATCGCCTTCCGCCGCCCGCGTACGACCGAGGCGGGGGTGTTGCAGCTCGCCTTGGTCAGCGACACCGCGAGCTGGCGCCGCATGGCGAAGTTCGCCGAGGACATGCGCGACCGGCTGAACGTCGTTCGCGGCGTGCGCTCGACCAGCATCGACGGCGCGGCCAGCCCCGAGGTGCGCGTCGCGATCGATGCGGGGCGGCTGGCCGAGGCCCGCATCGCTGCCTCCGCTGTTGCCACCGCGATCCAGCAGGGCGGGGTCGATTTGCCAGCCGGCACGCTGAACTCTGCAGGTCGGCGCTACAATCTCGATGCGGGCGGCGCCTACCGTGATGTCGAGGCGATCCGCGCGGTCCCGGTACGCGCGGGTGATGGTCGGCTGGTGCGCGTCGGCGACATCGCGACCGTCGATTGGAGCGAGGCCGAGCAGACGCATATCGCGCGCTTCAACGGACACCGCGCCTTGTTCGTGACCGTGCGGCAGAAGGATGAGGCCGATGCGGGGACGTTGCGCAACGATCTCGTTGCGGCGATCGGGAGAGTCCGCACGCAATTGCCGCCCGATCTGAAGCTCGAGATCGGCTTCGACCAAAGCAACGACATCCAGCGCAAACTGGCACAACTCGCGCGCGATTTCGCGATCGCGCTGGCGCTGGTGCTGGTGACGATCCTGCCGCTCGGATTCCGCCCGTCGCTGATCGTCGCGATCTCGATACCCTTGAGCCTGGCGATGGGCGTCCTGCTGCTCGCCTTGCTCGGCTATTCGCTCAACCAGATCAGCATTTCAGGGTTCATCATCTCGCTCGGACTGCTGGTCGACGATTCGATCGTGGTGACCGAGAATATCGAGCGCCATCTGCGCGACGGCGACACGCCAACCGATGCCGCGATCAACGGCACCAACGAAATCACGGCGGCAGTGATGGGCGCGACCGGCGTGCTGCTCTTCGCCTTCCTGCCCCTGACCTTCCTGCCCGAGGGGGCCGGCGATTTCGTGCGCGGGTTGCCGATGGCGGTGCTCGTCACGGTGGCGAGTTCGCTGCTCGTGTCGCTGACGATCATCCCATTCGTCGCGAGCAAGCTGCTGCGCCCGCACGCCGGCGCGGGCAATGCGCTCCTGCGCTGGATCATGGCGGGGATCCACCGCATTTACGCGCCGATCCTCCACCGTGCGCTCGATCGGCCGCGCACGTGGTTCTGGGCGGCGATGGCGGTGTGTGTCGGTGCGTTCGCGCTCGTCCCGGTGCTGGGCTTCAGCCTGTTTCCCGCCGCCGAGACGCCGTATTTCATCGTTCGCGTCGAAACGCCCGAGGGCAGCACGATCACCGCGACCAACCGCGCCGTGGCGCAGGTCGCGGCGATCCTCCGGCGCGAGCGGGTGGTGGCCAACGTCATGGAAAATGCCGGGCGCGGCAATCCGCAAATCTTCTACAACATCTTCCCGCGCGAGGAGCGTGCGCGCTACGGCGATATCTTCGTGACGATGCAGGATTGGGACGTGCGCGAAAGCCCCAAGCTGTTGAAACGCCTGCGGACCACACTCGCCGCCTATCCCGATGCGCGCGTGACCTTGGTCAATTTCGAAAATGGCCCGCCGGTCGAAGCCCCCGTCGCGGTGCGGATCAGCGGACCCGATCTCGCGGTGCTGAAAACGCTGTCAGACCGGGTCGGTGCGGCGCTGACACAAATTCGGGGCTTGCGGGATATCGACAATCCCTTTGCGTTCGACCGGGTCGACATGGATCTCGGGCTCGATGCCGCGAAGGCCAGTCTGCTCGGCGTTGCGCCGGGAGAAGCGCGGCGTGCGGTTCGGCTCGCGATCAGCGGCGAGCAAGCGAGCCGGTTGCGCGACAATGAAGGCGATACCTGGCCCGTCACCGTCCGCCTCCCGATGGCGACGAACCAGCCGGTCTCGGCGCTTTCGAGCATCTATGTGCCGACACTCGCCGGCGGCAGCATCCCCTTGCTCGAAATCGCATCCCCCAAGCTGAAGAGCGTGCCGCCGCTGATCACGCGCTACAAATTGCAGCGCACCGTCACGATCACCGCGTACAACCAGCCAGGCGTGTTGACCTCCAACCTCAACACTGCGGTGACGCAACGGCTGGCAAAGATCGACCTGCCAGCCGGCTACAGCTTCGGCATCGGTGGCGAGGCGGAGGCGGCGCGGCGCAATTTCTCCGGGCTTGGGCCGATCATCCTGCTCGCGACCTTCGGGATTTTCGGCGTGCTGGTGCTCGAATTCGGGCGTTTCCGCGAGACGATGGTGGTGGCGGGGGTGATTCCGCTCGGCACCGTCGGCGGGCTGGTGGCGATGCTGTTGACGGGCAATTCGCTGTCGTTCCTCGCGATCATCGGCTTCGTCGCGTTGATCGGGATCGAGATCAAGAATTCGATCCTGCTGGTCGATTTCACCACGCAACTGCGCGCACGCGGGATGCCGCTCCGCGAAGCGATAGAGAAGGCGGGCGAGATCCGCTTCCTCCCGGTGCTGCTGACCTCGGTCACCGCCATCGGCGGCTTGCTCCCGTTGGCGCTCGGGGGATCGTCGCTGTATTCACCGCTGGCGTGGGTGATCATCGGCGGGCTGATCAGCTCGACCTTCCTCAGCCGGATCGTCACGCCGGTGATGTATCTGCTCGCCATCCGCGGCGAAGAAGCCAAACGCTTAGCAGCAGCGCCAATCGCATAGAGCGCTGAGTCATCCTAATGCAGAAGGTGACGGCACGCACCAGATTGCAATGATCCACGGCGTCGTCGATGCCGATGTCGAGCGAAGTGTTGGTCGGTACAGCGCCGGTAGGGGCGGTCAGGCTCGGCGCGAGGCGCGTGAGGTCGGTCACGGTAGCGACGTTGCGGTTGATCGGCGTGCCGTCCGAGATCGCGGTAACAGCGACCGGCACGATGTCGGTCAGCGTGCCTTCGGCGACGGGCGCTGTCGTCGCCACTTGGGGAGCGACCGCGCTGTCGCGAGTGGGGCACGGGCGCGGTTGCCGCGCGGCTCGCTGGCGCCGAAACGGAGTGGCGAGCCACTGCGCTACGCCGCCGAGCCAGACGATACCCTTGCGCAAAAATCCTCACCCTCAAAAGACACCGCGTAGCCGCAGTCTGGTCTAGCCACTTATCGGCGCATTACGGTCATTTAAAACGTGATGTGGTTAGATCACCGTCAGGTTCTGCCACAAATTACCCGGATTATCCTCATTTTGCGGCCTTCCGCGCATTTCCTTTTCGGCGAGGTAGAAAGTTGCGACTGGCACAGCACACCATCTGGTAAGACCGCATCGGCAATGATATCGATGGTCGGATAGGAGAGCGAAAACCATGAACGACCGTCTTATGCGCGGGATCGCCGCCGCAACGCTTGTCTCTGCGACCGCACTGATGATGGCGTCCGCCCCGGCCATCGCGGCGGAAGCGGCAGCGAGCGATGCCCGGGTTGCCAGCACGCTGGCGACCGGCTGGCGGTTCCACCAGGGCGATGCGCCCGAGGCGGTGACCACCCCCGGGTTCGACGATGCCGACTGGCAGTCGGTTGCAGTGCCGCACACGTGGAATCGCGTCGGCTTCTATCGCCCCGATCCGCAAAGCCACATCAACCGCGCCGATACGATCAACAAGACACAGGGGCTCGGCTGGTATCGCCAGCGCTTCGCCGTGCCCGCGGCAATGCGCGGCAAGCGCATCTGGCTCGAATTCGACGCCGCCAGCCGTACCGCGAGCGTATGGCTCAACGGCACCAAACTCGGCGACCATGCCGGCGGCTTCTCGCGCTTCCGGCTCGACGCCACCGACGCGCTGCGCGCCTCGGGCGACAACGTGCTCGTGGTGCGGACCGACAATAGCGCGCCCGGCGGCAAGGACGCGACGACCGCCGACATCCTGCCGCTGACCGGCGACTTCTTCGTCCACGGTGGCCTTTATCGCCCGGTGCGGCTGATTGCGGTCGATCCGATCCATATCGACTTGGCCGATTTCGGCGGCTCGGGCGTGTCCGCGGCCACCACCGCCGCCACGGCGGCCACCGCGCAGGTCAATGTGCGGACGCGCATCGCAAATGCGAGCCGCCGTTCGGGCGCGGTCCGCATCACCGCCAGCCTGATCGACACGAACGGCCGCGTGGCGGCGTCGCTGCAGACGGCGCAAACGCTCGCCGCGGCGGCGACGCAGGAAGCGGCACTGAAGCTCACCGTCGCCAATCCGCATCTGTGGCAGGGCGTCGAGGATCCCTATCTCTACACGCTCGCCGTCGATGTGACGGACGCGCACGGCCGTCTGCTCGATCGCGTGCGCCAGCCGTTCGGGATCCGCACGATCCGGATCGACCCCAAGGCGGGGCTGTCCCTCAACGGCAAGCACGTCCAGCTTCGCGGCGTCGGCTATCACCAGGATCACGAGGGCAAAGGCTGGGCGATCGACGCCGCCGACGTCGCCGCCGACGTGGCGATCCTGCGCGAGATGGGGGTCAACGCGATCCGCCTGACGCATTACCAGCACGGCCAGACGATCCACGATCTCGCCGATCGCTACGGCCTGCTGTTGTGGGACGAGATTCCGCTGGTGTCCGCCTGGACTCGGCGCGGCGAGCTCGAGCCGCGCGCCGCGCTGGTCGACAATGCGCAGCAGCAGATGCGCGAGTTGATCCGCCAGAACGGCAACCATCCCTCGGTGGTCACCTGGGGCATCGCCAATGAAGTCGATTTCGGCAATTCCTTCCCGGCCTTCCTGACCGGCTTCCCCGACGGCAAGACGCCCGATCCGATGCCGTTGCTCAAGACGCTGCAGGATCTCACGCATCGCGAGGATCCGAGCCGCCCCACCGCGCTCGCCACGTGCTGTGAGGGGCGGCTGTTCGATCAGGGGGTCGCGATCCCGACCACCGCCACCGCCGCCGATCTCGGCGGCGCCAATCGCTATTTCGGCTGGTATTTCGGCGTGCCCGGCGATCTCGGCCCGCATCTCGACATGCTCCACGCCAAGCGGCCGCAGCAGCCGCTGTCGGTCACCGAATATGGCGCAGGTGGCGCGACCAGCATCCATAGCGACGATGTCCTGGGCGGCCCGATCGATTCACGCGGCGTCACGCAGCCCGAGGAATATGAGAGCTATGTCCACGAGGAGGCATGGCGCGCGCTCAAGGCGCGTCCGTATCTGTGGGGCACCTTCCTGTGGAACGCGTTCGATTTCGCGACGACGATCCGTGCCGAGGGCGACGCGCAGGACATCAACACCAAGGGGCTCGTCACCTACGACCGCGCGATCCGCAAGGACGCCTATTATTTCTACAAGGCGAATTGGAGCGCGACGCCGACGGTCCACATCACCGGCCGACGCTATTCCGATCGCGCCTATCGGGTGACCGACGTGCGCGTCTACAGCAATGCCGCGACGACCGATCTGTTGCTCAACGGGCGCTCGCTCGGGCAACGCAGCGATTGCCCCGACCGGATCTGCGTGTGGCAAAACGTCGCGCTCACGGCCGGCAACAACGCGCTCGCCGCACGGGGCGGCACCGTAGAGGATAGCCTCACCTGGACGCTGTCGCCCGACGCCGCCGCCAACGTGCGGATCGACGCCGGCGCGATCGTCGCGGCGAAGGCGACGCAGCGGTTCGGATCGGATGCCTTCTTCACCGGCGGCAAGGCCGGCACGCTGACCAAGCCGGCCGATTACGGCAAGCCCGCCGTCGCAGCCGTGATCGCCGGAGCGCAGGACGCCGCCGTCGCTGCGACCTATCGCGAGGGCCGCTTCAGCTATGCGGTCCCGCTCCCCGACGGGCAGTATCGCGTCGCGCTGACCTTCGTCGAACCGTCGCTGGCGCCCGGCGCTCGCGTGTTCGACGTCACCGCCAATGGGCGCACGATCGTCCAGGGGCTCGACATCGCGCGCACCGCCGGCGGATCGGCCAAGGCGCTGACCCGCACCGCGACCGTCACCGTCCGCGGCGGCAAGCTCGACCTGGCGTTCGTGCCGCGCACGGGCGACGCGATCGTCTCGGCAATCGAGATCCTGCGATGATCGCGTCGACCCGCCAGCGGAGGATTGCGGCATGGCATTGAGGATCGCCGGTCGCGGTTGGCGCGACGTACCGCTCCGCTGGAAGCTGATCGGGCTCGTCACGCTGGGGACGATCCTCAACTATCTCGCGCGCTCGACGCTGTCGGTCGCGGCACCGCGTCTGAAGACCGAATTCGGCATGACGACCGAGGATTACAGCTGGGTCGTGCTCGCTTTCCAGGCGAGCTACACGATCATGCAGACGGTCGCGGGCGGGGTGCTCGATGCGCTCGGCACGCGGCTCGGCTTCTTCCTCTTCGCGCTCGGCTGGGCGCTCGCCAACATGGCGCACGCGCTGGCGACCGGCTGGCCGAGCCTCGCCGTGTTCCGCGCGCTGCTCGGCGCGAGCGAAGCGGCGGCTATTCCGGCGGGCGCCAAGACCGTGTCGGAATGGTTCCCCCCGCGCGAGCGCCCGCTCGCCACCAGCGTGTTCCAGATGGGCACCAGCGTCGGCAACATGATCGCGCCGCCGCTGGTCGCTTTCTGCATCCTCGCGTGGAACTGGCAGGCGGCCTTCATCGTCACCGGCGGGCTCAGCCTGATATGGGCGTTGCTATGGTATTGGAGCTATCGCAGCCCGGCCGACCATCCGCGCCTGAGCCCGGCCGAACGCGCGGCGATCACCGCGGCGCGCGACGAGGATGTCAGCGCCAAGCCCGCGACGCGCAAGGACCTGCTGCGAAGCCGCGCCTTCTGGGGTATCGCCGTGCCGCGCTTCCTCGCGGAACCGGCGTGGCAGACCTTCAACTTCTTCATCCCGCTCTATCTCGTGTCGGTATGGCACCTCGATCTCAAGAGCATCGCACTGTGGGCGTGGATGCCCTTTCTCGCCGCCGACTTCGGCAGCCTTGCCGCGGGCGTGCTGCCGACCTGGTTGATGAAGCGCGGCGTGCCGCTGGTCGCGTCGCGCAAGGTGACGATGACGGTCGGCGCGCTGTGCATGATCGGGCCGGCGTGCATCGGCCTTGCGGGAGCCCCCGGCGTCGCGATCATCCTGTTCTGCGTCGGTGGCTTTGCGCATCAAATGCTGAGCGGCGCGCTGATCACGCTATGCGCCGACATGTTCGACAGCCGGACGGTCGGCACCGCGAGCGGGATGGCCGGTACCTCCGCGTGGATCGGCGGCATGCTGTTCACGCTGCTCATCGGGCAGAGCGCGGACGCAGTCGGCTATGACCCGCTCTTTGCCGCCTTGGCGGCGCTCGATCTTCTCGCAGCCGCTGTGCTGTGGAGCCTGTTGCGCGCCAAGCCGCGCGCACCCGTTGAAATGCAGAAAGGCTAATTCGTGTTAATGACACAGACGATGCGCTGGTTCGGTCCGAACGATCCGGTGCAGTTGCACGCCATTCGGCAAGCGGGCGCGACCGAAGTGGTGACCGCGCTCCACGAAGTGCCCAATGGCGCGGTGTGGGAGCGCGACGCGATCGCCGCGCGCAAGGCGATGGTGCGCGCCGCCGGGCTCGACTGGCGCGTGGTCGAGAGCCTGCCGGTCGACGAAGGGATCAAGACGCGCTCACCCGAGTGGGACCGCCTGATCGCGCAATATTCTCAGAGCCTGACCAACCTCGCGGCCTGCGGCATCGACGTGGTGACCTATAATTTCATGCCGCTGCTCGATTGGACGCGCACCGACCTCGGCTGGGAATTGCCCGACGGCGCGCGCGCGCTGCGTTTCGAGCTGGTCGCGCTCGCCGCCTACGATCTGTTCATCCTGCAGCGGCCGGGGGCGGCCGAGAGCTACGACGCGGCGACCTGCGCTGCGGCCGAGCAGCGCTATGCGACGATGGACGAGGCCGCGCGCCGCGAGCTCGAACGGACGATCATCGCCGGGCTGCCGGGCAGCGAGGAAGGCTTCACCTCGCCTGCCTTCCTGCGCGCAATCGAGACCTATGCCGAGATCGACGCCGCCACGCTGCGCGAGCATCATGTCGCGTTTCTGGAGGCGGTGTGTCCGACCGCGGATGCGCTGGGCATCCGCCTAGTTGTCCATCCCGATGACCCACCCTTCCCGATCTTCGGCCTGCCGCGCGTCGTCAGCACCGAAGCCGACATCGCCAACCTCTTCGCGCGCGTACCGAACCGGTCTAACGGGCTGTGCCTGTGCACGGGGTCGCTCGGGGTTCGCGCCGACAACGATTTGCCCGGAATGGTCGATCGGCTCGGCGATCGCATCGGTTTCCTGCATCTCCGCTCGGTCCAGCGCGAGCCCGACGGCGCGTTCCACGAGGCCGAGCATCTCGGCGGCGACGCCGCGATGGCAGCGATCGTCGCGGCAGTGCATCGCTTGTCGGTGCGCGAACACCGCAGCATCCCGATGCGGCCAGACCACGGTCATCAGATGCTCGATGATCTCGCGCGGATTACCAACCCGGGTTACTCGTTGCTCGGCCGCATGCGGGGCCTTGCCGAATTGCGCGGGCTCGAACGGGGTCTCGCCTACGCGGCGGGGTAGCGGGCATGCCCGAAAGCGTCATCGCCTGTTTGCAGCGTTTCCAGGTCGAGAGCGGCGAGCGGCCGCGGCACCGCTGTTTGCCGCATCCTCGTGCGCGAGCTTGCGCCACCGGGCAACGCGGGCGGGATCGAGCTCTCCCGCCGCCATCGCGGCGTTGATAGCGCATCCGGGCTCCGCGATATGCGTGCAGTTCGAGAACCGGCATTCGAGCGCCACGTTCGTGACATCGTCAAAGACCTCGGTCACTCCAGTGCTCACTTCGGACATCTGGAGCTCGCGCATGCCGGGCGTGTCCACCAGCCAGCCACCTTCGTTCGCGCCATTGGCGAGGCGATACATCTCGCGGACCGTCGTCGTGTGGCGGCCCTTGCCGTCGTCCTCACGGACCGCCTGGGTTGCGATGCTGCTCGATCCCGTCAACGTCTTTACGAGCGTGGACTTGCCGACACCCGATGATCCCACCAGCGCGACGGTCTGTCCGACGCCGCAATAGTCTGCCAGGCGAGCGACGCTCGCCGGATCTCGCCCGTCGACGAGTTCCACCTGCAATCCCGACTGGAGCGCACGCGCTGCAGCGACCAGCAGCTCAGGCGCAGGCGATAGATCAGCCTTCGTCAGGACCACGACGGGACGAACACCCACCTCGCGCGCGAGCACCAGATAGCGTTCCAACCGCGCGATGTTGAAGTCCTGCTTGCACGCCGTGACGATGAAAAGCGTGTCGACATTCGCGGCGATGAGCTGCACCCGGCGCTCATCCCCGGGGGCAGGCCGCTTGAACAGGCTCGTCCGCGCCAAGATGCGCGCGATGGTTCGGCTGTTCCGGTCGACCAGCAGCCAGTCGCCCACGGTCGGCCTGTCCTCCGCGCCCCCTGCCACGGGCAGACTGGAGGGGATCGAATCTTCGAGCCCCTCACCCGCAACGCTCACCCTTCCGCGGTGAACCGAAATCACCCGGGCAGGCTGAAAGCTGCGGCTCTCCTCGAGAGAGACCTGCTCGCTGAAGAACGCTTTCCAGCCGAGCTGCGCGAGACCGAGGTCGGACGTTTTCACCGCAGCTTCAGCCGTCCTGAGGACGTCCTCATTCATCGGCATCCGGCGTTGCCTGATCGACGGCCCGCTTGTCCGCCTTGGCTTGCGCCTTCTTCGCCGTCTCGGCCGCTTTGGTCTTTTCCCGCTCGCGGCGCTCGAAGTCGTAATTTGTCTTGCGTGGTATGTCGGTCACTCCGAAGCTCGATCGTCCGGCGTGAGCACAGCACTCGCCCCGAGACTCTTGCCTTCCGGCTACACTGATCCGGCGTTCGCGACTAGGGTCAGGACGTGCTGCCGTCACAACGCAGGATGCCGGGGACGCCCCGTAGGTCGACCGGGGTTCCCTCGGGGTGGCACGCCGCGCTCCGACGTCGCGATCACGCGCGTGCCGCACGAAGACCTCGGTCCGCGCGTCGGCAGTGACGACGTGGATGTCGAGCACCGGTACACCTTGCCGCGGCGCCGCGTTTTGGGCAGCTTCGCCGCTATGCTCAAGCCCGTCCGCGCGGTGATCCCGCTTTGCCTGCTCCTGACCGGGGCGTCCCGACCTCTGCCGGTCGATCCCGACACGCGCGCCTGGTGGGCGACGACCGCCGCGCTTTCGGGCGATGCGATGGCGGGGCGCGACACTGGCTCGGCCGCTTACGAGCGCGCCGCGACGATGGTGGCGGCGCGGTTCGCGGCCGCCGGGCTCGTACCCGCCGGCGAGAATGGCAGCTATTTCCAGCGCGTGCCGATGCAGGCGTTGTCGATCGAACAGGCGACGGTGCGCATTGATTCCCGGCCGCTGCGGTTCCTGCACGACATCATGACGAACCCTTATCCGAGCATGCCGACGCGGTTCGACGCTGCGATCGCGTATCGCGGCTATTGCGCGGCGGGTACGCTCGGCGATGTGCGCGGCAAGGTGGTGATCTGTCACGGGACCCACCGGGCCGGCCTGCCTACGGATGCCGATCGCGCCGCCACGGTGAAGACGGCGGGTGCCTTGGCGCTCGTCACCATCGCCGATCCCGGCTTCGCGGTGGAGCCGCCGCGCTGGCCGTTCGCCTATGCGCGCACGGTGTGGCTCCGCGGCAGCGCGCCCGAGGCGCCGGGGATCGCCCGTTTCATCCTCAATGCCGATGCGCTCGGCCGAATGATCGCAGGGGCCGGCCACGATGCCGCGCAGCTGATCGCGGCGGGAAGCGCGGGCGCCCCCCTGCCCGCCTTCGACACCCCCGGCCGCTTCCGCGCCGATTTCCGACTGGCGGAGCGTGCGATCAGCGCGCCCAATGTGCTTGCACGCTTGCCGGGCACCGATGCCGCGCTTGCCGCGCAGACGATCGTTCTGTCGGCGCATCTCGACGGCTACGGCCCCGGCGAACCCGTCGCCGGCGACCGCATCTACAACGGCACGCTCGACGACGCCGCCTATGTCGCGTTGCTGATCCGCTTGGCCGAGCGGCGGCACCAGTCCGGGTTTCGGCGGCCAGTGCTGTTCGCCGCTTTCACCGGCGAGGAAAAGGGCCTGCTCGGCGCGCGCTGGTTCGTCGCGCATCCGACGGTACCGATCGCGCACATCGCCGCCGATATCAACCTCGACCAATTGCGCCCGATCTTCCCGCTTCGGCTGCTGACGGTACACGCGCTCACGGACACCACGCTCGGCGACGATGCGCGCGCGGTCGCCGCCGGCCTGCAGATCGCCGTCCAGCCCGATCCGGAGCCGGAGCGCAATCTGCTGCGCCGCGCCGACCAATGGCCCTTCCTCCAGGCCGGGATTCCGGCGACCGCGTTCGTCTTCGGCTACCGCCCGGGCACAGAGAGCGAGCGCATCTACCGCCGCTGGTACAAGACCGGCTATCACAAGCCGCAGGACGATCTCGACCAGCCGATCGACTGGCAAGCGGCCGCGGACTTCAACCGGTTCTTCTACACGCTCGCGGCTCGCGTCGCGGATCAGCCGACCGCGCCGGCGTGGAAGTCCGGAAGCCCGCTTCGCGCCGCGCCGCGTTGAGCCGATCCATCGCATCGCCAGTTGGACGCACTTTGCCCCACAAAGCGAGAGGCGTGCCGATGTTCCATTTGCCGCCACCGGGTTTCGTCATCGGAAGTGGCCGGGACGACGGACGGACGCTATTCGACACGCCTTATAGATAGAAGGAAATGCGATGAAGGTCTGTCTCGCCGCACTGCTGGTGGCTGTTGGCGCCCCGACTTTGGCGCAGGGGCCGGCGGTCGCCCCGGTGGCGGTTGCCGCGCCATCCCCGATGCTGCCGCGCGTCGCGCTGGAGACCAGTGCGGGACGGATCGTGATCGAACTCGAGACGGTGAAAGCGCCGATCACCGCCGGCAATTTCCTCAAATACGTCGAACAGAAGAAGCTCGACGGCACCGAATTCTACCGCGCGGTGAGAGCCGCCGATCATTTTGGTTTCGTGCAATTCGGGGCGAACAGTGACCCCAAGCGCTTGCTCCCGCCAATCGCCCACGAACCGACGACACAGACCGGCCTTCACCACACCGACGGCGAAATCTCGCTCGCCCGCCGCGCGCCGGGCACCGGCGGCGGCGAATTCACGATCAGCGTCGGCGATCAGACGCATTCGCTCGACGCCGGGCGGGGGCAGCCCGCGGACAATCTTGGCTATGCGGCGTTCGGCCACGTCGTGGAGGGGATGGACGTGATCGTCGGCATCATGGACGCGCCCGTCTCGCCGACCGCCACGCAGCGTGGCGCATTCAAGGGCGAAGTGCCGATAGCACCGGTAAAGGTTCTGACGGCGCGGCGGGCAAAACCCTAGCCGCGCTCGCTTCGGGCACCGGTGCAGACCAAGGCCATGCTCGGTTGAGGGTACTCCGCGCGTCCTCCAACGCGAGCACCCCACGCGGCGGCACCAGGTAGCTGGGCGGAAGCGCTTCGATTGCAGGCCGGCCGAGCAGATAGCCCTGGGCAAGGCGGATCCCGATCGTCTTCAGCGTCTGCAATTCCGCGGCCGTCTCGATCCCCTCGGCGATGCAACCGATACCGAGCGCTTCGGCCATCCGAGCGACGCCCGCGACGATCGTCTGCCGCGCCATCGAGGAATCGATTCCGCGGATGAGCGCCATGTCGAGCTTAAGCATGTCCGGGCGAAGATCGGCGAGCAAGCCGAGGCCAGCATAACCGGCACCGAAATCATCGATCGCGGTGGTGAAGCCGCGCGCGCGATAGGCCTCGATGATCCTACGGACGTGGGTGACATCGCGCATCCGCTCGTCTTCGGTGAATTCGAACATCAACCGCGCCGGATCGAACCCGACACGCCGTGCCGCCGCGAGCGACGCCCGGATACAGGCGTTCGGCTCGTACACGGCATTGGGCATGAAGTTGATCGAGAGCTTCGTTGCGTTGTCGGGCGCGAACAGACCCCCGGCGAGCTCGATCGCCTTGACGCGGCAGGTCTGGTCGAACTTGTAGATCACGTCCGGTTCGACACTCGCGATCACCTCGGCCGCGGATTGGCCGGCGATGCCCCGTACCAGCGCCTCATAGGCGAAGACCGATCCGCTCGCGATGTCGACGATCGGCTGGAAGGCCATGGTGATTTGCGTCTTCAACGGCTTGCTGGTCTTGCAACCCGCACAAGCCGCCTTGGCGGGATACGCAGCAGCGCCGATGCCGACTTCACCGTCGTTCATGCCCAATCTTCCAATTTACCCATCGCGTTGCGGGGCAGCGCCGCCCCGAAACGGAAGCTCTTGGGCCGTTCGTGAACCGTCAGTTGCTCCGCCGCGACCTGCTCGAGGAGGACGCCGAGGGTGACAGGATCTTGCCGATCGCACGGCACGATGAAGGCCTTGAGCCGCCCGGCTGCGTTTAGCCGGACAGCCGCCTCCGCCACTCCATCGACCGATCTCAACGCTTCGATGACGCGGGCCGGCCAGACATTATGTCCTGCGACTTGCACGGCGCCATCCCGCCGACCGAGCAGCCGAAAGGCGCGATCGCCCGTTCGCTCGACGTGATCGGGCAAGTCCGTGATCACGCCAGCGCGGTCGCTGAGCTGCCAGTCGTCCGCGCCGTGCGGAACAAGGCGCCACCGCGGCAACAGGTCATAACGCGCCGCCGGCACTTCGCGGATCGCGATGGCGCTGGTCTCCGATGCGCCATAGACGTCCACCAGGCGCGCCAGCCCCGCCGCACGCAGCGCATCGGCAACCGATGCGTCGAGCACGCCTGCCGAACTGACGCCGACCACGTCTTCGGGGAAACGGCGGATCAGCCGCAGCGCCGCCTGCCACTGTTCGGGGACCGCGACGACGAGATCGCCAGCGACGAGGCCGAGCGGCGCGCCGAGCGTACGCACGACGATCGGAACGCCAAGCACGCTCGGCACCAATGCGGTCCAGACGATGCCGTACAGATGGTTTGCGGGAACCAGCGCGACGATGCGCCGCCGATCGGCAAACCGCGCCGCAAGCCACGCCGCCTCGTCGAGCAGATCGGACGTGGCATGGACGCACGGCCGCTTCTCTCCGGTAGAACCCGACGTCCTGACCGTCATGTTGCTGTCCGCCGCGGTCTGCCCGGCCATGATCCAGTCGATCCACGCGCCGACGGTGCTCGGTGGAGCCTCATCGAGCAGGCTATCGTCGAGATCGAACATCTCCGCCAACGCGCCGAGCGCGCCGAGCTGCTCGAGCGAATCGAGCCCAAGCCCCGCCTCGTCGATCGCCATCGCCTCGGGCCAGATGCCCTCGACAAGCGGTGGCAGAACCGTTTCCCGGATTCGCCGCACTTCGGCGGCCACAGCGGCACACGCGATGCGATGCACGGCGGAGCGCCGCAGTTCGACGCTGCTCACGCTGCAGCGGCTTGTGGTTGGAACACCTGATTGCGTCCGCCGCGTTTGGCCGCATACAGCCGCTTGTCCGCCAGCGCGATCAGCGCGTCGATCGAACCGTCCGCTTCATCCAGCGTCGCGCAGCCGAAGCTGGCTGTCAGCGTCAATATCGTGCCCGCCGTCTCGACCTCGATTGCGGCGATGGCCGCGCGCAGGTCCTCGGCGAGCCCGATTGCCTGTTCCCCATCGTACCGTGGCAGCAGCGCAGCGAATTCCTCACCCCCAAGCCGCGCGAATACGCCACGCGGCGGGAGCAACGGTGCGCACGCCTCCGCGACGCGGCGCAACATGATGTCACCGACGGGATGCCCGTAAGTGTCGTTGATCGCCTTGAAATGATCGAGATCGAGCATGATCAGCGACAGCGAATGCCGCAGGTCGCGCCACCGCGTCTGCTCGCGTTCCATTGCGTGGCTGAAATGCCGCCGGTTGGCGGCACCGGTGAGATGGTCGCGAGTCAGCACGCGTCGCAGATCCTCGGCCGCCGCCTCGCGCCGCGGCACGTCGCGCAGGATCACGGAGAAGCCGATCGGGCCCGTTTCGTCATCGCGCGAGCGCGCGACCACCAGACGCTGGCACCAATAGCGCTCGCCATTGGCACGCTGCTGCCAGCCTTCCTGCAGGTGCCAGCCATCCCGCTCGGCGACCACCAGTTGCTCGTCCAGACGCAAGTCCCCGCCGGTCGTATCGGTCTTCAGCACGTCGCCGAGTTTTTGACCGATCACCGCGGCAAGATCGTATCCCGTCTGGCGCGTGAAGCCGGGATCGCCAGTGATGACCTCACCGTCCGGCCGGACGGTCAGCGCCGCATAATCGTTGATCCCATTCAGCAGCGTTGCGAACCACGTGTCCGCTTGGCGAAGCCGCTGTTCCTGCACGACTTGCTGGCTGATATCGGTCAGCGTCACCATCAGCCGATCGGGCGCAAGTTTTACCATCGTGCACGCCAGCACCTTGCGCGGGGTAGTACGCCGCGCACATCCGAGCTCGACGAAGATGCGATGGCCGTCGCAGACGCGTCCAGTCGCGGGGGCGAACGCGGCAGCGATGCTGCGCAGCTCGGGCGCATGCTGTTCCAACGCCGAAAACAGATTGCCGGCATCGCGCGGGCCCGCCAACGGCAGCAGATGCTGCATGGCGTGCGGATTCATCATCCCGATCTCGCCCGCCAGGTCGCATTCGAGCAGGCCGACCGGGCATGCGTAAAGGAACTCGAGCAGCTGCTCTTCACTCGACCGCTCGGTCATGGCGGCTCCTAGCGTTCGATGAGAACGTAGCGGCGCGCCGTTTCGGGCGAGGCCAGCAGGCGCAGCCGCACCTTGGTCGGCCGCATGCGCAGCGTCAGGACATAGGGCACGATGTCGTCGATTTCAGGCTCTTCCTCGAACCGCTGCGCAACCATGAAGTTGTTCATGCACTGCGCGACCGCCTCGAAGAACGGGACGCCCATGACGCTGGCACGGTCGAGCCCCGAAAGGCGTGCCTCGGTGGCGTTATAGACCTGCACCGTCGTGTCCGCAGGGAACCCGACGATCCCGAACGGCAAGGCATCGCGTTCGACGTCGCTCATTCCGTCTAGGGTCGTGAGGGAAAGGGATTCGAACGCAATTTCCTGAGGCACAAACAAAGCTCCTGTGATCCATTTCCCTGCACCGCCAGACCTAAAGATTACCTTAAAAGGCTGATTCGGTTACATTCCCGCAACGACACCGGCACGCCAGCGTATCTGTCAGTCGGGGTGGCAGGCTCTCGCGCATCGCACCCAGGGTTGGAGCCCGCTTGCCCGTGCGACTCGTGCTCAGGCAGGTTGCCCGCCGCCTGCCAGAGGTTCGTCGCTGTGGCCGCAGCGGCCGACACTGCGACAGCGCCCGCCGGGGAAATATGTCGAGCGATGGGATTTCATTGGTATCCACGGCCTCAAGCCGCGCTCCGCCGCAATGCGATCGAACCGGGGACGGTCGCTTCCCGCTCGCTCCGGCAACGGCTGCGCGACACCCGCGATGACGACCGCGCGCGCCGAGATCGCCGCGCTGGCGCTCGGTCTGGCACGCTTCGAGTAGGCCTTCCCGACAGGCCAAGCCCACGTCATCGACGGCGGGTGAGGAACAGCTGTCGCGCGGGCGGCATTCGTCGAGCCCCGGTGGGGGCCGAGAGAAAACAGGGGACGCCGCTTACCGCGCGCGCCATGTCGCCGGCATGGTCCGCGCTGGCAGGCTCACCGTCACGGTCTGGCGAATGTCGGTCGCCGAGTCGGCGAGCATCACCTTGTAGCGACCACCCGCGATCCGCCACTGATGTCCGGCTTCGTCCCACGTCGCGAGCAAGCGTGGATCGACCGTCACCGCCACCGTCTGGCGCGCGCCGGGTGCCAGCGCGACCTTGGTGAAGCCACCGAGCCGCTTGGGCGCTTCCCATCCACCCGCGACCGGCGCGACATAGATTTGCGGCACCGTCGCGCCAGCACGCGCACCGGTGTTGCGCACCGTGAAGCTGGCGGTCAGCGCGCCGTTGGCGGCGGTCGCGGTCAGCCCGTCGGTGGCGAAGCGCGTATAGGACAGGCCGTGGCCGAAGGCGAAGAGCGGCGTGATCGCCTTCGCGTCGAACCACTTATAGCCGACCGTCGCGCCTTCCTTGTAGACGACGTCGCCGGCATGCGGCTTGGCCGGATCGGGCAACTGGTCGACACTGCTCGCAAAGGTCATCGGCAAGCGCCCCGACGGATTGGTCGTGCCGAACAGCAGATTGGCGATCGCCGCGCCGCCGGCCGTGCCGGGATACCACGCCTCGAGCACCGCTCCGACCTTGCCGATCCACGGCATCGCGACCTGGCTGCCGGTTTCAAGCACGACGACCGTCTTGGAATTGGCCGCGCCGACCGCGTCGATCAGCGCATCCTGCGCGCCGTCGAGCGCCATCGGCACGTCGAACGATTCCCCCTGCCACTGCGTCGCGAACACGATCACGACATCGGCGCCGCGCGCCAGCGCGGCGGCGGCGGCAGGATCGCTGCCATCGGCGAAGGCGACGTCGGCGCCCGGCGCACGGTGCTTGATCTCGTCGAGCGGTGAAGACGGATAATACATGATCGGGCCGGGCCAGGTCTTTGGCAGAAGCCCCGGCACGGCATTGCCGCCGACCGGATAGACGAGCGAGGACCCACCGCCGGCGAGCACGCCCTTGTCGGCATGGCCGCCGATCACGACGATCCGCTTTGCGGTCGCGGCGAGCGGCAGCACGTCACCGTCATTCTTGAGCAACACCGCGCCCGCCTCCGCTGCGGCGCGCGTGACGGCGGCATGCGCGGGAAGATCGATCGGCTGTTCGCTGACCGGACGCTCGAACAACCCTTGCGCGAACATCGCGCGGAGGATGCGGTGCGTCATGAGGTCGAGCCGCGCCGGCGTTACTGCGCCACTGTCGATCGCCTGGCGGAGCGGCGCGGCGAAGAAGGGCTGCGTGTCGAAGGGAAAGCCCGAATCCTGGTCGAGCCCGGCATTGGCGGCGGGCGCGGTGCTGTGTGTCGCCCCCCAATCGCTCATCACATAGCCCTTGAAGCCCCAGTCGGTGCGCAGGACATCGGTCAGCAGCCAGCTATTCTCGCAGGCATAGGCGCCGTCGACGCGGTTGTACGAACACATGATCGACCCCGGATCGGCGCGCTCGATGGCCAGCTGGAAGGCGAGCAGGTCGGACACGCGCGCCGCGCTGTGCGCGATGATCGAATTGCCGGCGTTGCGGTCGGTTTCCTGATCGTTGAACGCATAATGCTTGATCGTCGAGATGACGTGGTTCGACTGGATGCCGCGGACTTGCTCGGCCACGATCGTCCCGGCGAGCAGCGGATCCTCGCCGCCATATTCGAAGTTGCGGCCGTTGCGCGGCTCGCGCAGCAGATCGACCCCGCCCGCCAGCATGACGTTGAAGCCCGAACGGCGCGCTTCGTCGCCGATCATCGCGCCGCCGGCATGCGCGATCGCCACGTCCCAGCTCGCGGCGATCGCAAGGTTCGACGGCAAAGCGGTTCGCTCGCGCTTGACCGCGGCACCCCCCTGCGTCGCGACGCCGATCCCGGCGTCGGTTTGATGCTGCGCCGGAATACCGAGCCGCGCGATCGCAGGCACATAGCCAGCCGAGCCGGCATGCGCCTCGGCCGGAGCCTTGTAGAGCGAGACCGGGAAGTCGGTGCCGAAATAGCCGAACACCAGCGTCAGCTTCTCGTCGCGGGTCATCGCCGAAACCAGCGCCGTGGCGCGCGCGTCGGGATCGCGCTTCGCATCGTTCCACGCGCCGCGGATCGCAGGCTTGGTCCAGGCGGGCAGCACCGGTGTCCCGGCGACCGGTGCGACCTTCGCAGGCGGCGGTGGTGCGGCGACTTGGGCGGACGCGGTCGCGGCGACGAGCAGCAAGGGCATGGCGGCGACACGAAGCGTCATCAAGAAATCCTCTCTCGGTAGGCGTCGCGCCGTACTCCGGACCGTACGCCGTATCTAGCATCGTATATGCGGGCGTCTTTGACAGGTAAACAGCTGGCAAAGCTGCCTTTCGCGCCCGGCATTTGCCAGGGCCGCATCGCGCTTTCGCGGCGCCGATCTTGGTCATGCTGCATCGCTGCGTTGCGCAGCAATCGGTGCGGCCAAGCGGCGGCCCCGACAAGCGCGATGCTGCCGCAATCGCTCGGCAGAAAGGTCGGATCGATGCCGACGGCTTGCTGCGGGGTTGGGTAGGCTCTGGCCGATCGACCTGCACGTGCAAGGCCGTCTGGTCGGTGTCCTGCGGCAACCGGCTGAAGACCGAACCGCAGGACACGTCGCATCACCACAGTGCCGCCCGGGATCCGGGCGGCACTGCTCGAGTGTTAGAGGCGGCGGCGCGTGGCCGTGGTCGCCCCGAAGCTGGCGGCACCTGCGCCGATCAGCAGCGCGATCACCAGCATGAACGACGTACCCGCTGCCACACCGGCGGCGGTGTCGGTCGCCGACTTGGCGGTGGTGATCGCGGCGTTCTTGGTCTTGACGAACTGCGCCTTGGCTTGCGTCACCTGGGCCTGTGCCTCGGGACGGCTGATTTTGCGCTGGGCGGCGACGATGTCGACGATCCGGCTCTCGGCCTGCGCGCCGTCGGTGCCACCGCGGGCGAGCGCGGGCAACTGCTTGGCGATTTCCTTCTGCGCCTGCTCGGGCGTCATCTGCGCCGGGTCGGACGGTGCGGTCGACAGATAGCCAGCGGCTTCGTTGCGGACGTCGGACGTATCGACGCCAGCCACGTCGGCAACCTTGGGAGCCGCCGCACCAATCCCGCTACCGGCTGCGCCTGCAACCGCACCAACGGTGCGGAACGCGCCGCCGATGATCCCGCCGACCGCCGACGTGAGCAGATACAGCGTCAGGATCAGCGTGACGCCCCAGACGACCAGGCCGTGGACCAGCCCATCGAAGCGATCGTGCACGCCAGCGACGCGCGCCGCGGCGTAGCCGCCCGCACCCAGCGCGATCACCGTCGTCACGATCCAGTACAAGCCGGCGCCGATGCCGAAGCCAGTCGCCCCCGGTGTCGTGCCTTCGACCGGATCTACGAGGCTGAGCCCGATGCCCGTGCCGAGGATGCCGAGCACGAGCTGGATCGCGATCGCCAGCACGACGCCGGCGAAGATTGCACCCCACGAAATGCGCGTCGGCGTCTTTACCAGACGCGCGTCGTCGACCGGCACGAAGCCGGGTGTCAGATTGGTAGCCATAGTCACTCCTGTTGGTAGAAAATTGCCGGGACCGGCGTCAGTCGTCGCCGTCCCTTGTCATGGGGCTTTCGCCCCGGGCCTGATCGGCTCCGGCTTCGCTCTCGCGCCGCCCCTGCCGTTCGACATCGGCGTCGCCGATGATCTTGCCAATCGCTTCCTGGATCGAACCCTTCGCCTGGCGGGCGCGGCCCTTTTCGCGGCGCTGCGTCATGCTGCGACCTCCCGTTCGGACGATTCGTTCCCGGGCGAAACCGACATCGAGTCACCGTCAAAGCCGCGTGCGCGCGCCCAAGCCGCAGCGGCGTTGCGGCGATTGACGCCGATCTTGGCATAGATCCGCGCGACATGGTTGCGCACGGTATTGCCCGACAGATCGAGCGTCCGCGCGATCGACTTGTCGTCGAGCCCGCGACAGATCAACGCCAGCACTTCGCGCTCGCGCTGCGTCAGCTCATCGAGCCCAACTCCGCTCGGCTCGGCCTGCGGCGCGCGGATCCGCGCCAGCTTCTCCATGATCGAGCGGCTCAGCCAGCTGGTATCCTTCATCACCGCCTCGATCGCGCCGACCAGTTCGCGTTCGGACGTCTTGCGCGTGGTGATGTCGCGCATCGCCCACAGCACGCACGCTTCGTCACGCAGCAGGATCGGCTCGGTCGAAACGATACCGTCGATGACCGCGCCGTCCTTCAAACGGATCCGGACTTCGCGATCGCGCAGCGCATGCCCCGCATCGATCTCGCCCTCGAGCGCGTGTTGCAGCGCCGGGGTCTCCCACAAGCCGACTTCGCCGAGCGGACGCCCGATGATTTCGTCGGCGGCATAGCCCGTCAGCGCGGTGAAGGCCGCGTTGACGTCGCACAGCCGATGCCCGTCAAGCGCACCGATCGCGAGCGCCACGGGCGCAAGCGAGAAGGTCCGCGTGAAGCGCTCCTCGCTCTGCCGCAGCGCGTTTTCGGCTTTCCGACGCGGTTCGA
The DNA here is from genome assembly GCF_004354345.1 of Sphingomonas sp. AAP5. Taxonomy (NCBI): domain Bacteria; kingdom Pseudomonadati; phylum Pseudomonadota; class Alphaproteobacteria; order Sphingomonadales; family Sphingomonadaceae; genus Sphingomonas; species Sphingomonas sp. AAP5. Next base: position 2,220,990 of record NZ_CP037913.1, read on the forward strand.
GATCGGCGAAGGTGAACAGCATGCACGGTTGATCGCCCATGTCGATCGGCTGCCCGGCGACGATGACGAGTTTCGTCTCGCCAGTGGGCAAGTCGAGTTCGGCCTCCATCTGCGGGATGGTCCGCCCCTCGGCGAGCCGCTCCTTGCCGAGATCGCGCTTCTCGGCGCGCGCCAGAACGTCGATGTCGTAGACCGTCTTTGCGAGCACGGTGTCGCGGTCGTGCCCGGTCATGTCGAGAAAGCCCTGATTGACCTTCACGAAGCGCAGGTCGTTGAGCCGGCAGATGACCGCCGGTGCCGGATTGGCGTTGAACGACTGTTCGAACCGATCCTCCGCCTCGAAGCGTGCCGAGACGTCCTGGATCACCAGGACGAGACATTCGGGCTCGTCCTCGGCGTTGGTCAGCACCAGGCTGCGCACTTGGTGGACCCAGCGCGGCTCGGCCTCGCCAGCGACCGCAACTTCGACAACGACCTCGGAAAAGGCCTCGCCCGCAACCACGCGCTCGATCGGATAATCGGCGCCGCGCAAGCGGTGGTTGTTGCGATAGCGCAGCTGGAAGCGCTGGCGATAATCGTCGACCGTGGCCCCGAGCGCCTCGACCGAGTCGACCCCGTGCATCCCGAGCGCCGCTTCGTTGGCCCACAGGATCGATTGGTCGGGGTCGACCAGGATGACGCCTTCGTCGAGCCCCGCGATGATCTGGCGCAAATGGCGCAGATCGGCGGAGTCCCGCAGCGACTTGAGGGCCGGGGCCACGGTCACGCGATCAGTCGCGCTGGCCGTGCACGAGCCACGCCAGGCCGTAGCCGAGCGCTGCCGCGCCGAGCGCCCAGAGCACGGGTGCCTGCTTGACTGAGTCCTGCGCCGTCCGCGCACCGCGCTTGGCGGCGTCCAGCGCACGATCACCGGCGACCCGCGCCTCGCTGCCGATCTTGTCGGCAAGCTCAGGCGCGCCGTCGACAACGTCGCCGATCGCCGACTTCGCACGACCGTAAAGGTTCTGCGCGCCACCAGCGACCTGATCGACCACGCCATCGACTTGCCAGTCGCGGCTGTTGACGGTGTCGCCAACGGCCTTTTCGATCTTGCCGCCGATATAGCGTGCGCCGCCCTGGAATTCGTCCTTGTTCATTTTCTCGCTCCTTGTCCGAAGAAGAAATCCGCAACCGCGGCGTGGCGCCGAACGCAGGGAACATCCCTTGCCCGGCATCGCACACCACCGAATTGTGCTCGGATCGGACCCATATAACGGCGAGGTCGATGCGCGGTTCCTAGTATTTTTGCGCCATGCGCTAGGTAAGAACTACCCGCCGTCGCAGCGTCAAACGCGCTGCGCGGTCCGCCAGCGGCGATAGCCAAGCCCTGCCAGGACGATCATCGCGGCATAGAGGCCGGCGGTGAGCATCAGCCCCTTGAACACGAACATGCCGACATAGATCACGTCGACCGCGACCCACAGCAACCAGCTTTCGCGATGTCGCCGTGCCGTCCAATATTGTGCGACGAGGCTGAAGCTGCTCAGCGCGGAGTCGATCCACGGGAGTGCCGCATCGGTATAGTGGCTCGTGCCCCACCCGATCGTGACCGCCCCGATCGCGCCCGCCGCAAGCGCGATTGCCGCAGGCCCCGCGCGCAGCGGCTCGACCACGACGTCGCCATCATCTTCCTTGCCGCGCGCCCAGACGATCCAGCCATACACGATGGCGATGCCGAACAGCGCTTGCAGCACCATGTCGGCATAGAGCCGAACGTCGAGGAACAGCTTGAAGTAGAGCGCGCACGCCAGCAGGTTGATCGGCCAGCACAGCATCCGCCGCACGGCGGTCAGCCAGATGCCGAGAAGGCTGACGATGACAGCGACGATCTCGAGCGCGGACATCAGCCGAGTGGCCCATGCTCGATGGTGTTCAGGAAAGCTTGTCCGTGTGGCGCGATGAACCAGTCGGCGTGGCCGAGCAGATACTGGTCCCACGCCACACTCGCCTGCTCGTCATCGCCGACGACACCCGCGAAATAGTCGATCTCGGACAGCGCGAATTCGAAATGGACGAGCGGCAGCACGCGCAGCAGCGCCGCCACCTCACCGCGGTCGAGCGGGATCACCGTCGCATACCCCGCGAGCAGCGCTTGCGCGGTCTCGGGATGGCCGATCGTCGCGTCTCTCCCCTGCCCCAACGCCAACCAGTCGATCGCAGTGCGCTCGATTGCGGTCGCGAGATCGTGCACCGCGCAGGTGCGGTCGGCGAGACCGAAGTCGAACACCGTCTCCACCTGCCCGTCCGCGCTCCACAGCACGTTCGAGGGATGCCAGTCGTTATGCGTCCACAGCGCCTCGCGCGCCGCCAGCGCTTCCGGCACACCCTGGCCGAGCTCGGCAAACAGTCGCGCCACCGCCGGCCGCCAGTCGCGCGGTTCGAGGAATGCCGCTAGCGCCGGCCGTGCCGCGACATAGGCCTCGGTGGCCGCCAACGGATCGGTGCTGGGAAGAATATTGAAGCTCGCCACCAAGGGCTGCACCGCGCGCGCCGGCGCTGCGAAACCGCGCGATGCTGCGTGTAGCCGTGCGAGCGACGCACCTGCCGCATGCGCGTGCGAGGCCGCGAGGTACGGGGTCCAGGAAAGCCGCTCCCGGTACAGGTCCAGCCCCGCGCCTTGGCGGTGCAGCTCATAGGTCCAGTCGCCGACGGCGATCGCGCTTGTCCCGGCGTCGGTCAGCAGGATTTCGGGCACCGGTATCCCGGCAACGGCGAGATGCGCGATGAAGGCGTGCTCCTCCGCCAGGCCCGCTGGCGTCCGCACCGCCGGGTGGTGCCGCTTCAGCACGAACATGCCGCGCGTCGTGCGCACCCGCGCCGCCGCCGAGAAGGGCCGTGGCGAATGCCACTCAAGCGCCTCGAGCCGCCCGGCGACAGGGAAGCGCGCAAGCGCGGCAGCCGCGTCATCATGCGTGATGGCAGGCCAGGTCGGCGGCTCGAGCGTGGTGCCCATGCCGTGGACGAGATGCGGGGCGCTTGCGGCCATGGGATCAGAACACGCGCGACAGCGTCGCGATCAGCGCCGCGCCGCTCCCGACATAATAAGCCGGCGCTGCCCCGGCGATGACGCTCCCGCGACGCCCGATCGTGTCCCGCGCGTTGGGGGTGACCGCCGCGACGCCCGACAGCACGCGCGGATTGGTGACGTTGATCGCATTGAGCCGCAGATCGGTACGCTTGCCGTCGAGCCACTCGGCCAGATGCACGCCGACCGACAGGTCGAGCGTCGCATAGCCCGGGATGCTCTCGTCATTGACGAAGGTGGCATATTGGCGCGCGACATATTTCAGCGCGCTGCTGCCGAAAAAGCGGCCGTCGTCATACGTCCCGCCGAGCCCTACCTGGAAGGTCGGGCTCGACACCGCATGCTTGCCGCGCGTCGGCAGGAAATCCGCGCCGACCGGCAGGTCATTGTCGAGCCGCGCGCGCAGAAATTCGCCCGAGACATACAGGCTGACCCCGGCGGCGGGGCGGTAGTCGATCTCGCCATCGACGCCGTACGACGTCTGGCTGCCGGCGTTGAGCGTCGAATTGACCTGCGCGCCACCGACATCGACCAGCGTGGCGAGCTGGCGATTGCGGAAATGGTAATGGAAGGCGGTCACCGACGCCGACAGGCTCGGCCCGATGTAGCGATAGCCGAGCTCCTGCGAGACCGAATATTCGTTCTTGAGCGCGTTCGTCCCCTGCGTGCTCAGCACACCGCCGTAATAGCTGTTGTAGAGCGTGAATTCGTTGGGGCCGCGGAAGTTGGTGGTGACGTTGGCGAACAGCTGCTGCCGGTCGTCGAGTTGATAATGGATCGCCGCGCGCGGCAGTGCGGCAAAACTGTCGCGGCGCACCGCCGATTGCGGACCAGGCAAATAATTGCGCCCATTGCGGAGCAGATCGACGCCCTTGAACCCGACGTCGATGGTCAGCCGCGGGGTGAGCGTAATGCTGTCGGCGAGGAAGAAACCCTTGGTCACCGTGAGCGTGCGCTGATCCTCATACGCCAGCAAGCGACCGTCGGCAGTGCGGATCGCCGTATCCTGATAGCCCCACGGATCGACCGGGCGCCCGTCCGCACGCACCGCGCCATAGGTCTGCAGCACGCGGTCCTTGCCGTAATCGAACCACAGGCCAGCCGTGATCCGGTGCGCTCCGGCGGCCAGCGTGAGCTTGGCGACGGTGCCGCCGCGGAACTGGTCGCCGGTATAGTTACCGAGCACGGTCGCCGTGCCGTCGACCGCGCCGGGCAGCGCGACCGGCCCCAGCGCCTCGGTGCCGAGGTAATTGCCCGTGGTCGAGAGCGCCGTGCCGTAGGGCGAATTGCCGTAGCCGAACTGGAGATAGCTCGTCGTGTCGAGCGTCAGCCGATCATTGAGCACCAGATGCAGCGGTGCCGCGAGATAGACGTTGCGGAACGGCGCGCGGTGAAGCCGCCAGTAATTGGTGTTCCCGGCGCTATAGCTGCGGTCGTAATTGAACCCCCGCCCCTCAGCCTTCCAGTCGGCGAGCGTCGGGCTGGGATAGGTCGAGGAATTGGCATCGTTGAACGACACGGCGAGGCTCGCGCGGTTGCCGTTGCCCCATTCGTTGAGCAGCTTGGCGTCGACATGCTGGCGCGTGTCGAACCCCGCCCCGCGCCAATTGTCGGCGCGGATGTTGGAGTAGGACACGAACGCCTTGAGCCCGGTCCGGCCGATCGTGCCGGTATCGACCCGCACGAAGGCGCGCCGCGCGGCGTACGATCCGAGCGAGAGATTGACGAGCGCCTGCGGGCTCGCCTTGGGATCGTCGAGCGTGAGCGACAGCAGCCCCCCCGCCCCGCCGACGGTCGGCGAGTCGAGATCGACCGCGCCTTGCGCGAGCGTGATCTGCTTGAGATTCTCGGCATCGGCGAATTGCGCCGGATAGGCGTAATAATAGCCGATGTCGTTCTGCGGCGCGCCTTCGAGCAGCACGCCGATCTCGTCCTGCCCGAGCCCGCGCAGCGTCAGGCTCGAGCTGGTCGACAGGCCGTAGGGGTCGCTCGACGAGACGTTCGCGCCGGGCAGCAGGCCGATGAGTTGGAACGCGTTGAGCGTGGGCGCTTGCTTGGTGATGAAATCGGCCGAGATCGCGCTTTGCGCCTTGGGCGCGTGCTGGTCGGGCAGCAGGCCTTCGGGATCGGGATGGCCGGTGACGACGATATCGCCGGGCGGGTCCTTGTCCTCGGCGAACGCCGGGACCGCGAGCACCGCGCTCGACAGCAGCGCGAAGCCGAGCGCGCCGCGCGCGATGCCGTCGGTCGTGGAAAGCCTGCGTGTCATCCGTCGTCACTCCTACACGGAGGGGTAACGGAGTCTGCCGCCAGCCCTCCCTACGCCGGTATCAACCGGATCAGGTTCAGCGGGTCGTGGGCTGCAGCCCACCTCTCAGCCGCGCATTAGCGGCCCCCCGGGGAGCGCGGGGCTTAGTCGGTCAGGTCACGCGAGGAAAGCGCTATTGCGCGGGCGCGGCATCAGCTTCGGTAAATCCCGCCGCGATGAAGCGCTCGGGGAGCGGCGCCTTGGCGATGATCGGCTCCTTGCCCGCCCGTGGCACCATCAGTTCGGCGGCGTGGAGCAGCGTTGCGGCGCCGTTCGCCTTGGTCCCGTTGCCGTAGATCGGATCGCCGACCACCGCCGCGCCGAGCGCCTCGGCGGCATGGACGCGGATCTGGTGCGTTCGGCCGGTCTCGGGGATGAACTCGACGAAGCTGCGCCCGTCCTTGATCGACAGCACGCGCCACGCGGTCCGCGATGCCTTGCTGCCCTTGGCGCCGAGCGGATCGCCGACCATCCGCCAGCCGGTCTCTTCGGTGCTGACCTTCGCAAGCGCGAGATCGATCAGCCCGCTTTCACCCTCGACCACACCCTCGAGCACCGCGAGATAGCGCTTGCGCACGAGACCCTGCTCGAACGCCTGTTGCAGCCGCGCGTGCGCCTTGGGATTGCGCGACAGCAGCAGGCAGCCCGACGTGTCGCGATCGAGCCGATGCACCGGCACCGGCCAGCGCTTGAAGGCGAAGGTCAGCCCGTCGAGATGGTTTTCGAGGGAGAGCGACCCATCGCGCGGACGATCGACCGGGAGACCGGCGGGCTTGTCGATGACAAGCGCCTCGCCGTCGAGGAAAAGAACATGATTGGCTAGCATCCCACCCCCTTGCCACCGCAAGCGCCGACATGCCAGAGCCCGCGCCGTGCGAGCGATGCGAACTTGGGCGATGGGGATCGCGTTCGCGCCGTGGGCGGCTTCCCCCACGCTCGCCCAAACGGCTGTTCCGGCGGGCCTTTATCCCGGCGACCTCCCCGCTGCGATGGCCGACGGACGCATGCTTGGCCACCTGCCCTATCCTGAAGTCGCAATCGGCGATCTGGTTGCGGCGCCGCCCGGTTTCGCGGTCGGCCAGCCTTGCGTGATCAATCGCGATGCCGCGCCCGACCTTGCGCGGATGCTGACCGCCGCCGCGCTGACGCCCAGCGTAGGCAAGACGCTCCGCGGCCTGTCGTGCTTCCGCTCGATTGCGCACCAGCGCGCGGTCTTTTGCCACAATCGCCGACGCGGCCATTGCGGCGACCCGGCGATGCGCGCGCTGACGGTCGCGCCGCCGGGGTTCAGCGAGCACGCAACGGGCTATGCGATCGACTTCGCGATCCGGCCGTCGGCGGGATGCGCCGATGTCGACAGCTGCATCGCGACGACTCCCGCCGGTCGCTGGTTGATCAGCCACGCGCCCGACTTCGGTTTCGAACTGTCGTTCCCGATCGGCAATGCGCAAGGCGTCACGTGGGAGCCGTGGCATTGGCGCTGGGTCGGCGCCAATCTGAAGGTGCCTGGCGCGACGCGCGCGCGCCTGGCGGTCGGCCGCGCGCGCGCGAGCTACCCGGCGAGCCCGCGGGTGACCGACATATCCGACCTCTGGCTCAAGCCACCGTCGGTGCCGCCACCCGTCATGCTCCCGCAATTGCTGCCGCCGCCGATCATCGCTCCGGTCGAGCGGCGGAGGCGCAAATGGTTCAGGCTTTGAGCTTGGCCGCCGTCTCGGCGATGCGCTTGCCCTGATAGCGCGCGCCGGCGAGCTCTTCGGCATGCGGCTGGCGGCTGCCGTCACCATCGGCGATCGTCGATGCGCCATACGGCGTGCCGCCGACCACTTCCTTGACGCCGGTCATGCCCTGGAAGCCGTAGTCGAGGCCAACGATCGTCATGCCGTGATGCATCAGGTTCGTGATGATCGAGAACAGCGTCGTCTCCTGCCCGCCATGCTGGCTCGCGGTCGAGGTGAACGCACCGCCGACCTTGCCGATCAGCTTGCCGCCGAACCACAGCCCGCCGGTGGTATCCCAGAACGACGCCATCTGGCTCGGCATGCGACCAAAGCGCGTCGGTGCGCCGACGATGATCGCGTCATAGTCAGCGAGCGCGTCGGGGCCGGAGATCACTTCGTGCGCGGTATCGGTCTTGAAGTGCGCCGCTTCGATCACCGCTTGCGGCGCAGTTTCGGCGACGCGGCGGATGTCGACCTCGGCACCACCGGCGCGCGCGCCTTCGGCGACGGCGTCGGCCATCTGCTCGATATGGCCGTAGGACGAGTAATACAGCACGAGAACTTTGGTCATCGGATAGTCCTTCTTCTGCTAGCTCCCCTCCCGCTTGCGGGAGGGGTTGGGGGAGGGAAGTCTGACACGGAGAGGTTAGCGCCCGAGGCACGCCCCTCCCCTAACCCCTCCCGCTAGCGGGAGGGGGATACGCGTACGCTACTGGCTGTCGACGAGCACCAACTCGGAATCCTCGAGCGCGGTGATCGTCACGGTCTGCCCGCCATCCATCGCCGCGCCATCGCGCGCCTTGAAGGTCTGGCCGTCAATCTCGACCGATCCCGTCGCGGGCACGAGATACGCGTGCCGCCCGGGGCCGACTTCGTGCGTGATCGTCTCGCCAGCCCGCACGAGTGCTGCGAGCACGCGCGCCTCGGCACGGATCGGCAGCGCATCGGTGTCTTCGGCAAAGCCGCTCGCCAGCGTCACGAACTGCCCCGAACGATCGTCCTTCGGGAAAGGCTTTGCGCCCCAGCTCGGCGATCCGCCCTTGCGGCTCGGCTCGATCCAGATCTGAAAGATCGTCGTCTGCTCGGGCTCGAGATTGTATTCGGCATGGCGCACGCCGGTCCCGGCGCTCATCACCTGGACGTCACCCGCCCCGGTGCGGCCTTCATTGCCCATCGAATCCTTGTGCGTGATCGCGCCCTTGCGGACATAGGTGACGATTTCCATGTCGCGATGCGGATGCGGCGGGAAGCCGCTGTTGGCGGCGATCTCGTCGTCGTTCCACACGCGGATCGCGCCCCAGCCCATGCGGGCGGGCTCGTAATAATTGGCGAAGGAAAAATGGTGGCGGGCGTTGAGCCAGCCATGCTCGGCATGGCCGAGGCTCTCGAACGAACGTCTCTCGATCATTGCGGATCTCCCGAAGGAATTGCGTTGGCACCAAGATAGGCGTTTGGATTGCGCGGTAAATGGAAACACTGGAAACCGATCGTTTCGACATGTAAGGAAACGCGTCGCCTGGAGCCTTGTACCAAATGCGTCTTCCCGATCTCGAAGCCTGGGCGATTTTCGCCAGTGTGGTCGAACACCGCTCCTTCAGTGGAGCCGCCGATTCGATCGGCGTTTCGAAGGCGACGGTGTCGAAAGCGGTGACGCGGCTCGAGGCGCATCTCGGGCAATCGCTGTTCCACCGCACGTCGCGCCGGCTGACCTTGACCGAGACCGGCAAGGGCCTGGCGGAACATGCCGCCCGGATTCTCGCCGAGGCGATCGCCGCCGAGGAAGCCGCGCACGATGCCGCGACGACCCCGACCGGGCTGGTACGGTTGAGCGCACCGATGACGCTCGGCCTCGCGATCGTCGCGCCGCTCGTCGCCGAGTTCCTGCTGCTCCATCCCGGCATCGAGATCGAACTGATCCTGTCCGACGCCAAGGTCGATATCGTTGCCGAGGGGTTCGATATCGCGCTGCGGATCGCCGACCTGCCCGACAGTTCGCTGCGCGCGCGTCGGCTTGGGCCGATCGCCATCCATATAGTCGGCTCGCCTGAGTATTTCGCGCGAGAGGGCCGACCGACCCATCCCGCGCAACTCGGCGAACATGCCTGTTTCGGCTATACCAACGTCACCGGACCGTGGCGCTTCTTCGGCCCTGGTGGTGCAGAAGCTGCCGTGCGGCCCAGAGGCCCGCTATCGGCGAACAGCGGCGACGCACTGCTCCCGGCGCTCCGCGCTGGACTCGGCATCGGCTTGCTTCCCGACTTCATTGTCGGTCCCGACCTTGCCTCGGGGAAGCTCGAGGTCGTGCTCGCCGACTGGCACGGACCGCCGATCGCGCTGCACCTAGTGACCCCGCCAAGTGCGCTGCGGCCCGCGCGCGTCGAGGCGCTGATGGACTTTTTGACGGAGAAAGTTCGCAACCCTTGCGTTCGCGAAGGGTGAAGCGCCTTGCCCCCGATGCCGACGATGCCCGGTTCATCCGCCGGGTCCTGATCGTCATTCTGATCGTCGCGCTCACTACGGCGGTGTGGCGTGCGGGCAATCTGCTGATCCTCGCGTTCGGCTCGATGCTCGGCGCAGTCGCCATCCGCGCGATTGCCGAGCTCTACGGCCGGGTCGTCCCGCAACGCGCGACGATGCCGCTCGCGGTGACCACGGTGCTCGCGGTGATCGGGTTTCTCGGGTGGCTGTTCGGCGTCGAATTCGCGCAGCAGATCAACCAGCTCGTCTCGCAATTGCCGCATCTGCTCGACCAGCTTTCGCACTGGATGTCGCAATCGCCGGTCGGTGCGAAGATCGTCGAAGCGGTCAAGGCGGCATTCGCTGGATCGCGCGTCGCCAGCGACATCGGTGGCCTGCTGAGCGGCAGCGGCCAGCTGCTGCTCAACTGCATCCTCCTCCTCGTCGGCGCCCTGTTCTTCTCCGCCGACCCCGACGTCTATCAGCGCGGCGCGTTGCTGCTCGTGCCGCCATCGGTGCGCCCGGCGTTTGCCGATGCGCTGGTCGATGTCGGCACGACGCTGCGGCTGTGGCTGCGCGCCGAGTTGATCGGGATGACCTCGATGGGGCTGCTCGTCGGCACGGGGCTGTGGATCGCTGGCGTGCCCTCGGCGTGGGCGCTCGGGCTGCTCGCGGGCCTTAGCGAATTCATTCCCTATGTCGGGCCTACCGCTGCAATGCTTCCCGCGCTCGGGCTTGCCGCGACCGCGGGAACGGCGCCGTTGATGGGCACGCTGATCACCTATGCGATCGTCCGCGTGATCCAGACCAACTTCGTCACGCCCTATGTCCAGAGCCGCGTGATCGACATCCCGCCCGCGATCACGGTGTTCGCGATCATTGCGATCGGCTTCGTGTTCGGGCTGTTCGGGCTCTTCTTTTCGGCAGGACTGCTGGTGGTCGGATTTTCGCTCGTGCGCAGCCTGTATCTGCGCGAGGTGCTCGGCGAGGACCTCACAGACGATGCCGAATCACCCCGCGAATCGCGGATTCAGGCCGATTAATGCGAAATTAACCTTTTGCCTTCATCACTGATCAGGTTAATGGTTTGTGTCAGGCATATCGGGCCGCAGGGAGCTCCGATCGTCTGGTAAGCAATGGGGACCGCCAGATGCGCGTATTGTTGATCGAGGACGAGCCGACGACCGCCAAGGCGATCGAGCTCATGCTGACGGCCGAAGGCTTCAACGTCTACAAGACCGACCTCGGCGAGGAAGGCTTGGATCTCGGCAAGCTCTACGATTACGACATCATCCTGCTCGACCTCAATCTGCCCGACATGCACGGCTACGACGTGCTGAAAAAGCTCCGCGTCGCGCGCGTCCAGACGCCGGTGCTGATCCTTTCGGGGATCAACGAGATGGACAGCAAGGTCCGCAGCTTCGGCTTCGGCGCCGACGATTACGTCACCAAGCCGTTCCACCGCGAAGAACTCACCGCGCGCATCCACGCCGTCGTGCGCCGCTCGAAGGGCCATAGCCAATCGGTCATCCGCACCGGCAAGCTAGCGGTCAACCTCGACGCCAAGACGGTCGAAGTCGATGGCAGCCGCGTCCATCTGACCGGCAAGGAATATGCGATGCTCGAGCTGCTGAGCCTGCGCAAGGGCACCACGCTGACCAAGGAAATGTTCCTCAACCACCTCTATGGCGGGATGGACGAGCCCGAGCTCAAGATCATCGACGTCTTCATCTGCAAGCTGCGCAAGAAGCTGTCGCTCGCCTGCGAAGGCGAGAATTACATCGAGACCGTGTGGGGTCGCGGCTATGTGCTGCGCGAGGCCGACGAGATGATGGCACCCGCGGCCGTCGCCTGATCGCCCAACAGTTTACCGCTCCCGCTGCGGCGGGAGACAGGCCGCGACATCGGGGGACGTCGCGGCCTTTTCTTTACTTGCGGCTCCATGCCTTGGCGCCGCCGATCCAGGTCTGCTCGACCTTGGTCGCGCGCAATTCGGTTGGCGAAGCGAGCAGCGGGTCGCGGTCGACGATGATGAAATCAGCGCGCTGCCCGACGCCCAGGCGCCCGAACTTGTCCTCGGCAAAGCCGGCATAGGCCGCGCCCCCAGTGAACGCCCACCACGCCTGCTCGCGCGTGATGCGCTCTTCGGGGCGCCAACCACCGAACGGCTGCCCATCGACATCCTGCCGCGTGAACGCCGCCGCCCAGCCGGCGAACGGATCGGGCTTCTCGACCGGGTAATCCGACCCGAACGCCAGTGTCGCGCCGTTTTTGAGCATCGAGTTCCACGCATAGGCGCCGATGAGCCGATCCGGCCCGAGTCGCGCCTCGGCCATCGCGCGGTCGCTCGTCTGGTGCGTCGGCTGCATCGAGGCGATGATGCCGTTCTTGCCGAAGCGCGGCAGATCGACCGGATCGACGATCTGTGCATGTTCGATCCGCCAGCGGCGATCGCCCTTGTACGTATCGGCCATGTCCTCGATCGCCGAGAGCACTTCGGAATTGGTGCGGTCGCCAATCGCATGGACCGCGACCTGGTAATGATCAAGCGCGGCGCGGCTCATGTAATTGCGGATCACGTCGTCGGACATGAACCCCGCCCCCGTTTGCCCCGGCGCATCGCTATACGGCTTCTTGAGCCAAGCGCCGCGCGACCCGAGCGCGCCATCGGCATAGAGCTTGACCCCGCCCATCCGCAGCCGATCGCCATAGAGCCACGGCGTCGGCCCGGCGCCGCCGATCCGCACCGCGGTATCGACCCCCATGCCATAGCTCATGATCCGCACGCGCAGATTGCCCGCGTCGCCGGTGCGGCGATACGCCAGCCAATCGTCCATGCTCGTGCCCATGTCGGCGGTCGCGGTGATGCCGTAGGACATCAGGATCTCCTGCGCCTTGAGGAAGGCGACGTCGCGCTCCTTGGGCTGCGGCTGCGGCACGACCTTCTCGACCAGCGTTTGCGCCGCATCGACGAACACGCCGCTCGGTAGCGGGCCGGTCTTCTCGATCCGCCCGCCCGCGGGGGCGACCGACTTGGCCGTGACGCCCGCTGCCTTCAGCGCAGCGCTGTTGCCCCAGCTCGCATGCCCGTCGGCGCGCGCGAGCCATACCGGGCGATCGCTGACCACCGCGTCGAGATCGGCGGCAGTCGGGAAGCGGCCGAGCGCCCACACCTCCTGGTTCCAGCCGCCGCCGATGATCCACTTCTTCTCGGGGTTGGCGGCGGCGTAAGCCGCGATCCGCGCCTTGGCCTCGTCGAGCGACTTGGTGCCCGACAGATCGAGCTCGAGCGCGCGGAAGCCCAATTCCATGACATGCCCATGCGCGTCGATGAAACCGGGGAGCAGCACCTTGCCATGTTCGTCGGCGCGCCAGTCCAATTTGACCGGGCGCTTCTCGCTGTCGGCGAGCAGCTTGACGACCTTGCCCTCGGGCGAGATCAGCAGGCCGGTGAAGCGCAGGACCTTGCCGTCCTTGTCGAGCGTGATGCCGGTGACATTGTCGATCAACCCATCAGCAAAGGCAGCACTCGGGAGCGAGAGCGCCGCAAGGACGAATGCGGCGCGACGGGCGAAGGACTTGGTCTGCATGCGCAATGCGATAAGCAATGTTCCTTCGTCGCGCCAGATGGTCTAGGCGGCGGCATGGCTACTCATCCCCGCCCCGCGCCCGAAACCCTCCCCGTCACCCTCGCCGATGTCCAGGCGGCGCACGCGCGGATCGCCGATCAGATCGTGCGGACGCCGACGTTCATCAGCAAGACGCTGTCCGAGCTGACCGGGGCGACGGTCTATCTCAAGTTCGAGAACCTGCAATTCACCGCGGCGTACAAGGAGCGCGGCGCGCTCAACACGCTGTTGCAACTGCCCGCGGGCACCAGCGGCGTGATCGCGGCGTCGGCCGGAAACCATGCACAGGGCCTCGCCTATCACGCCAATCGCCTCGGCATCCCGGCGACGATCGTAATGCCGACCAACACGCCGACCGTGAAGGTGACGCAGACCGAGGGCCACGGCGCGACCGTCGTGCTGTTCGGCGACACGTTCGACGCGGCCTATGCGCACGCCCGCGAGCTCGAAGGCGAGCGCGGGCTGACCTTCGTCCATCCGTTCGACGACGTCCGCGTGATCGCCGGCCAGGGCACCTGCGCGATCGAGATGCTGCAGGATGTGCCGAGCATCGACACCTTCCTCACCCCGATCGGTGGTGGCGGCCTGATCTCGGGCATGGCGGTGGTCGCTGCGGCGGCCGACCATCCGATCGAAGTCGTCGGCGTCGAGGCCGAGTTGTTCCCGTCGATGTTCAACCGCATCAACGGCACCGCAATGCCGTGCGCGGGCGATACGCTCGCCGAGGGCATCGCGGTCAAGGAGCCCGGCGGGATCACTTCGGGGATGGTCAAGGCGCTGGTCGACGACATCGTGCTGGTCAGCGAGCGCAATCTCGAACGCGCCGTCAGCCTGTTGCTGCAGATCGAGAAGACCGTGGTCGAGGGTGCGGGCGCAGCCGGCCTCGCCGCGCTGCTCCAGCATCCCGAGCGCTTCGCCGGCAAGACCGTCGGCGTCGTGCTGTGCGGCGGCAATATCGACACGCGGCTGCTCGCCAACGTCCTGCTGCGTGATCTCGCGCGCTCGGGCCGGCTCGCGCGGTTGCGGATCCGGCTGCAGGATCAGCCCGGGGCGTTGTTCAACGTCGCGCGGATCTTCGATGCCGAACGCGTCAACATCATCGAGATCTATCATCAGCGCGTCTTCACGACGCTCCCCGCCAAGGGCCTGATCACCGATGTCGAATGCGAGACGCGCGACCGCGCGCATCTCGACCGGCTCATCGCCGCTTTGCGCGCCGGGGGCTATGAAGTGAGCACCGTCGAACTCGCGTGACGAAACGAATCTGGCGTGCGGCCAACCGAGTCCCGCGACTCTATCGCAGGGGCCCGGATCGGTGCATTTTATTGCCAGCGCGCTGAATCGATTCAGCAAATGCGGCATTAACCACCAATATTGGTAAAGCCGCTTTTCATCACGTTCGGGAAGATTCATAACGGCGGTGCGAACTGGCCGCTGGGGCGGCAGGACACGCTTATTCAAGGGACCCTCTGCGGTGACAGCGCCATTCCGCTTTCCACGATTCTTCGTCACCAGCCCGTCGCCCTGCCCGTATCTGCCCGGTCGCCAGGAGCGGAAGGTGTTTACCGAGTTGCGCGGCGAGCAAGCGAGCGATCTTAACGATGCGCTTGGCCGGATCGGCTTTCGCCGCAGCCAGTCGGTCGCGTATCGCCCGAGCTGCTCGGGCTGCACCGCGTGCGTTTCGGTGCGCGTCGTCGTTTCGGACTTCGAGGCGAATGCGACGCAGCGCAAGCAGTTGCGCAAGAATGCCGACCTCGAAGTCTCGGCGTGCCGGCCGTGGGCGACCGACGAACAATTCCAGCTGCTGCGCCGCTACCTCGCCTCGCGCCATCCCGGCGGCGGCATGGCCGAAATGGACGAAGGCGATTATGCCGACATGGTCGAGCATTCGCCGGTCAACAGCTTCATCGTCGAATATCGCGAGCCGTCGCTTCACGGCGAGCGCGGCAAGCTGATCGGTGCATGCCTCACCGATCAGCACGCCGACGGCCTTTCGATGATCTACAGCTTCTTCGACTCCGACAGCACCGATCGCCCGGGGCTCGGCAACATGATCATCATGGATCACATCCTGCGCGCACGTGCCGTCGGGCTGCCCTATGTCTATCTCGGCTATTGGGTGAAGGGCTCGCCGCGGATGGCGTACAAGATCCGCTATCGTCCGATCGAAGTGCTCGGCCCGCAAGGCTGGGGGCTGCTAGTCGACGAGGATGCGGTCTATTCGCCCCCTGCCGAGAAATACGCGATCATGGCCGAGCAGATGGTAACGACGCGCTGATCCGATCGCGGGGTTACTGCCCCGCCGCGCGATCCACATGGAGGTCGACGTCGAGCACCTCGTCGCCCTCGCCCAGCCGCGATCCGGCGACGGGTGCGGCCCCTGCCGAATCGAGCGCGACGGCCACGCGCGCATAGGCTTCGTCGGCGCAGAGGCCCGTGCACGGATCGAACGCTACCCACCCGAGCCCTGCCACATGCGCCTCGGCCCAGCCGTGCGGCGCGGGGCGACCATCCCCGACCTCGATGCACGACGGGCTGTAGCCCGAGACATAACGTGCCGGCACGCCGAGCGTCCGCGCCGCGGTGACGAACACCTGCGCCAGATCGCGCGCGCTGACCTTCCCTTCGGCGAACGCCTCGATTGCGGTGCGACCTGCGACCGGACGCCCGCGACACAGCGCGAAGCGCCTGTGCACCGCCAGATTGAGCGCATGCAGCCGCGCGACCGGATCGGTCTCGCTGATCGCGCTTGAAAAGCCGACGATCTCGGCATTGGGCTTGGTCAGCGCCGTCTCGCGCAGGAACAGTTCGGGCGGCAACGGCTCGTGCCCGCCATGCACGATCCCGTGCGAGCGGTTGGTCAGCACCTCGCCCGAGACATGGATCTCGATGCTGTCGAGCGGTCCCTCGACATACAGCATCGTCGTGCGGTTGCCGAAACCGTCGCGCCCATAGCGCAGCCGTGCATCGCAATCGACGTGCAAGTTCCACCCTGCGACCGACTGGTCGTGCGTATCTTCCGGGGTCAACCGAAGCAGTTGGGTCAGCCGCGCCTGCGGGTTGGTGAAGCGATACGTCGTGCGGTGATCGATCGCGAGCCGCATCAGCTGAACTTGAACTGGCGGCCGACGGCCATGTGGAGATTGTCGTTCTCGGCGATGAAGCCCTGCAGATATTGGTGCAGCCCGCGCGCGATCACTTCGCCCGATTTGGTGCGAGCCAAGCGTTGCTGGCGGGTGCGCGCCATCCGGTCGGCCTCGCCGTGCAGGCCGGTACGCTTGGCGAGCAAATTGAGGATCTCGACGGCTTCCTCGACCGAGGCGGCGAGGCTGCGCGGCAGTTCGGAGCGTGCGATCAGCAAGTCGATGACGTTCGCCGGCTTCAACCCTTCCGAATAGAGCCAGCGATACGCGGTGACTGCGGACACCGTCTGCAGGATCGTCGTCCATTGGTCGCGATCGACCACACCGCCGACCGACTCGCCCTTGGGCAGCAGGATATGATATTTGACGTCGAGCAGCCGTGCGGTGTTGTCGGCACGTTCGATCGCCTGGCCCAGGCGGATGAACCACGTCGTCTGGTTGCGCAGCATGCGGTGCACCGCGCCCTCGAACCCGCGCGTCTCGGCCTTTACCGCCTCGACCAGGTTGAGCGTCGCCATCGCGCCGCCGGGGCTCGAGCGATTGTCGAAGATCAGCCAGGCGCCGTTGATCGCGGTCCAGGCTTCCTTGGTCAGCGCGGTGCGCACCGCGCGCGCATTGTTGCGCGCCATGTCGAGCGCGCGGACGATCGAGCCCGGATGGCTGGTGTCGACGGTGAGGAAGCGCGCGACCGAGCTTTGCGAGATGTCCTTGCCGGTTTTGGCGAAGGCCTGGTCGGTCTCGGTCACCGCCAGCGCCGATGCCCACGCCGCCTCGCCCGCCGGGCGCGGTGAGAGGACGTCGAGCCTGACGGTCGCTTCGACGAGCCGCGCGATGAAGTCGGTCCGCTCGACATAACGGCCGAGCCAGTACAGCGACGATGCAGTACGGCTCAGCATCGCGAGGCTCCGCGGCATGGCGAGGACCGCAGCGCGCCGCTCACGAGACTTGCTCCTGCGATTGCGTCTGCGACTGGAGCGGGTGGGACGGTTGCGCGCCCGCGCCATTGTCCATCAGGACGAAGCTGTCCTTGGTACCACCGCCCTGCGATGAATTGACTACCAGCGATCCCTCTTTCAGCGCGACGCGCGTCAGCCCGCCGGGAACGACCTGGACGCCCTTCGAGCCCGTCAGCACGAACGGCCGGAAATCGACATGGCGCGGCGCCAGGCCTGCCGCGGCAAGCGTCGGTACCGTCGACAGCGCCAGCGTGGGCTGCGCGATGTAGCGGTGCGGCTCGGCGATCAGCGCGGCGCGGAAGCTCTCGATCTCGGCCTTGGTCGCGGTCGGCCCCACGAGCATGCCGTATCCGCCCGACCCGTCGACCAGCTTCACCACCAGCTCGGGAAGCCTTTCGAGCACGTATTTCAGCGCCTGCGGCTCGCGGCAGCGCCACGTCTCGACATTGGGCAGCTTCGCGTCACCGCCCGAATAGAATTTCACGATCTCGGGCATGTACGAATAGATCGCCTTGTCGTCGGCGATGCCGTTGCCTGGCGCGTTGAGCAACGCGACGTTGCCGGCGGCATAGGCCGCGATCAGCCCCGGCACGCCGAGCATCGAATCCGGCCGGAAAACGAGCGGGTCGAGATAATCGTCGTCGATCCGGCGATAGATGACATCGACCTTCACGCGCCCCGCAATCGTGCGCATCCACACGACGTCATCATCGACGACGAGATCGGCCGCCTCGACCAGCTCGATCCCCATCGAATCGGCGAGGAAGCTGTGCTCGTAATAGGCCGAATTATAGTGCCCCGGCGTCAGCACGACGCAGACCGGCGCGGCGACGCCCACCGGTGCGACCGACTTCATCGTCTCGAGCAAGCGATCGGGGTAGGAATCGACCGCCGCGACGTGGAAATCGCGGAACAGCTCGGGGCATAGCCGCAGCATCGCTTCGCGGTTCTCGAGCATATAGCTCACCCCCGACGGGGTGCGCGCATTGTCCTCGAGCACGAAGAAATCGTCGGGTCCCGTGCGCACCAGATCGATCCCGCAGATATGCGCCCAGATGTCGTGCGGCGGGCGGATCCCAGCGATCTCGGGGCGGAATTGCGGATTGCCGAAGATCAGGTCGGGCGGCAGCACGCCTTCGGCAAGGATCCGGCGTTCGCCGTAAATGTCGTGCAAGAAAGCGTTGATCGCCGCGACACGCTGGACGAGACCGACCGACAGTCGCTCCCATTCGTCGGCGAGGAAGATGCGTGGGACGATATCGAACGGGATGATCCGCTCGCTCGCATCGCTCTCGCCGTAGACGGCGAAGGTGATGCCCAATTGGCGGAAAGTTGCCTCGGCCGACTGTTGGCGCCGGCGGAGCTCGGCGTCGGGGGTGGTCTCGATCCAGGCGCCCAAGGCGGCAAGTTCGTCCCGCGGGGTCGTCGACCCTGCCTGCCCCATGATTTCATCAAACGCCGGTCGTGTCCCCATCGAGAAGGTAAAGCCCCCAAATACGTCTTGGGTTCCATGCTGCGATGGATTGTTGCGCCGCACAAGCGTCGCCGAAAAGAAATCTGCTGTCTAGCGCGCGCGTTCCTGCGCCAGCGCACTGGCAAAATCGCGCCGCGCTTCCGCCACCAAATGCGGCAGCGCGCTGGGATCGACGAAGGCGTCCACCGCGCCGGCGTCGTGGCGCCTGGCCTGTCCGAGCAGATCGACCTGATCGGGGTGCATCGGCAGCACGATGTCGGCGGGCAGCGTTGCCAGCCGATCAAAGCTGTGGCGATAATCGGCGGCGATGCCGGGATAGGCGCGATTGCCGATCAGGCGATTGCCCGCCACGGTCACGCTGCACGGGAACACGACGTTCAATCGCCGCCCCCGCTCGACTACCGGGATCGTCCACGTCGTGCAGCCCGGCGTATGTCCCGGTGTCAGCACCGCCGTCAGCGCGACGGTCCCGACGCGGACTTGCTCGTCATCGCGGACGATCCGGTCGACCGGAACCGGCGCAAAGCGGGTGTGGCCGCTCGCATTGTCAGCTTCGTGTCGGCCACGGCGCAGAGCGGAGGCATCGCCGGCCGAGGCGACGAGCTTGGCACCACTCCAGCGGCGTAGTTCGGCGAACGCAGCGGCATGGTCGAAATGCGCGTGCGAATTGAGGATCCATTTGATCTGGCGTGGCTGCACCCCGATCGTCGCGAGGTTGCGCTCGACGAGACCGGCGCTCTGCGCGAGTGGGCCGCTGACGAGGATCGTTCCCGCGCGCGTGACGATCGCATAGACGCCGAGCCCCTCGGTCCCGACATACCAGACCGGCCCGGCAATGTGGAACGGCGCTGTCGGTCGCGACCAGGCGGGTGGGTTCTGCGCAACCGCCGCGCCTGCCCCGAGGACCAGCGCGGCGAAGCCGGCAAGCGCGCGCGCGATCATAGCGCCGCCAGCATCCCCGGGGTCAGCACTTGTGGCAACACCCGCGGTTCGGCCGCGCCCGGTGCGTAATAGAGATACAGCGGCACGCCCGCGCGGTTATGCGCCTCGATGAAGCGGCCCATCGTCGCATCGCCATTGGTCCAGTCGCCGAGCAGCACTGCGACCTTGTGATCGGCAAAGCTTTTGCGCGTCGCATCGGTCTCGATCGCGGCCTTCTCGTTGACCTTGCAGGTGAGGCACCAGTCGGCGGTGAAATAGACGAACACCGGCCGCCCCGCCTTGCGCAACGCGTCGAGCCGCGCCTCGGTGAAGGGCTCGTTGCCCGCCTCGGCGACCGCTGCCTGCGCCGGCGCGCGCGACACGAGCGCCGCGCCGCCGATCGTCACAATCAGCAAAGCGATCAGCGCGCCCCAGCCGAACGCCAGCCCGCGTGCCTGGCGGCGACCGCCGATCCACAAAGCAAAACCCGCGAACAGCGCCGCGCCGAGCCCGAGGATCAGCCCGTTGACCCCCGCCTGCCGCCCGAGCACCCAGGCGAGCGCGAGCGCGGTCAGCCACATCGGCACCGACAGGATGTGACGGAAGGTCTCCATCCACGCGCCGGGCTTGGGCAGCCGCTTGCGCAGCGCTGGCACGAAACCGAGCGCGAGAAACGGGATGGCGAGCCCGAGCCCGAGCCCCGCGAACACCGCCAGCGCCGCCGGCCACGGCAGCACGAGCGCCGCGCCCAGCGCCGCGCCCATGAACGGCCCGGTGCACGGCGTCGCGATGAACGCCGCGAGCGCACCGGTCGCAAACGCGCCGCCTGCCCCGCCCGAGCGATTGACGAATTGCGGCGTCGGGATCTCGAACAACCCGCCAAGGTTGAGCGACAGCGCCACCGTCAGCAGCAGCAACACAACGATTGCGCGCGGATCCTGCAACTGGAACGCCCAGCCGACCGCGGTCCCGCCGGCGCGAAGCGCCAGGATCGCCGCGCCCAGGCCGACGCACACCGCGACAACGCCGCCGGTATAGGCCAGCGCCTCACGCCGCGCCGCGCCCTCGTCGAGATGGCCGCGCGCTAGGCTCAGCGCCTTGAGGCTGAGGATCGGGAAGACGCACGGCATGATGTTGAGGATCAACCCGCCAAGCATCGCGCCGGCAAAGGCGATCAGCGTCGCCATCAGCACGCCGCCGGCAGGTGCGCCGGTCGATGTGGCCGCGGTCGCGGCGACGGTGCCGGCATTGGTGGTCACGCGCAGTCCCTGCTGCGCGCCGATCTGCAACACGCCGACGAGCGGTCCTGCCCCGCCGGTCGCGCCCGCCTTGGTTTCGACGATCAGCCGGTCGCCATCCTGGCTCACGGTCTGCGGCGCGTTGTAATCGAGCAGCCCGGTCGTCACCGGGTAGAAATAGGCGTCCTTCGGAGCTGCGCCCGCCGGATACGGAATCGCGATGCGGATGCGACCGTCGCTTCTCTGGAAGACGCCCTTCGCATCGAGCGGCTTGGGCACTGCGCGCCGCCACGCATCGAAGCGCGCTTGCGTGTCGGGCGCAATCGCGCCGTCGCCGACGGTCAGCGAAAGCGACAGATCGGCGGCTTCAGGCACGCATACCGTCGCCGAGCAGACGAGATAGGTGGTGTGGAGCGTGATCGGCAGCGCGGTCCCGGCGGCGATGCCAGCTGGTACCTTGAGCGTGACGAGCGGCGCATAGGGCTTCTCGAACACATAGTTCATCAAGTCGGCGACGACGAGCCGCCCCGGCACCGGATAGACCGGATCGCTTGCGGTCACCCCGTTGGGCAGTTTCCATTCGAGCTTGGCCGGGAAGCCCGCATCGCCGGGATTTTCCCAATAGCCGTGCCAGCCAGCCTCGGGCACCGTCGCCAGCGCGACCGTGACGGTCGACCCCGCCGCCGGCGTCGTGCTCTCCGCCACCAGCGTGATCGCGAGGTGATGCGCGCCCGGCGCGCCGATCGGGCCGCCATCGGCTTGCGCCGCGCTTGCCGTCAGCATCGCCAGAACCGTCATCAAGCCGAAATGAAACCAGCGCATTCGCACATCCTTGTAGGTCACGCGCACCAAGGGCATAGCTCGCGCGGGGTCAAGTATATGGCGCGGAGATCACCGATGAAACGACAGGCTTCCCTCGTGGCGATGGCGCTCGCGCTGCTCTCGGCCCCGCTCTCGGCAAAGGAACCCGCGCCGTTCACCCCGCCCGCGAGCGCACCGAAGCTGATCGTGGTCGTCTCGGTCGACCAATTCTCCGCCGACCTGTTCGACGAATATCGCAAGTCCTTCACCGGCGGCTTCGCGCGGCTGCAGCAGGGTGGCGTCTTCCCGAGCGGCTATCAGAGCCACGCCGCGACCGAGACCTGCCCCGGCCATTCGACGATCCTGACCGGTTTGCGCCCCGAACATACCGGCATCATCGCCAACAATTGGATCGACCTCAGCGTCGCGCGCGCCGACAAGGTCGTCTATTGCGCCGAGGACGAGACCGTTCCCGGCACGACGCACGACGGCCAGTACACCGTGTCCGACAAGCACCTGCTCGTCCCCACGCTCGGCGAACGGATGAAGGCCGCCAATCCGGCGATCCGCGTCGTCTCGGTCGCGGGCAAGGATCGCGCCGCGGTGATGATGGGCGGCCACAACGTCGACGAGCTCTGGTGGTGGAACGGCAAGGCGTTCGTCAGCTATGCCGGCCGCGCCACCCCCGCCGTCGTCGCGCGTGCCAATGCCGCGACCGCCGCGAACATCGCCGCGCCGCAAGCCGCGCTCGACGTGCCCGAGGTCTGCAAGCCGCACGATCGCGCGGTGCAACTCGGTGGCGGCAAGACCGTCGGCGCCGGCCATTTCGAGCGCGCTGCGGGCAGCGCTTCGGCGTTCCGCGCCTCGCCCGCGTTCGACGGCGCGATCGTTGCGCTGGCGGCGGGGCTCGTGCAGGACATGAAGCTCGGGCAAGGGCCCACCACCGACATCATCGACGTCGGCGCCTCGGCGACCGATTATATCGGCCACACTTATGGCACCGAAGGCGCCGAAATGTGCATCCAGCTCCAGCAGCTCGACGCGACGCTCGGCTCGTTCTTCCAAATGCTCGATTCGACCGGGGTCGATTATGAAGTCGTGCTCACCGCGGACCATGGCGGCAACGACCTTCCCGAACGCGAGGTCGATGCCGGGCTGCCTGCCGCGCAGCGCGCCAAGGTGATGCTCGCCCCCGCGATCGCTGGGAAAGAGATCGCGGCGAAGCTCGGCATCGCAAAGCCCGTGCTGTTCGGCGACATCCCCAATGGCGACGTCTATATCGCCAAGGATCTGACGAGTGCGCAGCACAAGGCGGTCGAGGCCGCGGCGATTGCCTATTACAAGGCGTCACCGCAAGTCGCAGAGGTGTTCACCGCCGCACAAATCCGCGCGACGCCGAGCCCCAAGGGACCGCCCGAGAAGTGGACCATGCTCGAGCGGGCGCGTGCGTCGTTCCGGGCCGGGCGGTCGGGCGATTTGCTCGTCTTCCTGCAGCCGCGCGTCACCCCGATCCCGAGCGCGGCGGGCGGCTATGTGGCGACGCATGGCAGCCCGTACGATTACGATCGCCGCGTCCCGATCCTGTTCTGGCGCAAGGGGATGAGCGCGTTCGAACATACCGGTGGCGTCGAGACGGTCGATATCGCGCCGACGCTCGCGCACCAGATCGGGTTGCCGCTGACCGCACCGAAGGTGGATGGGCGGTGCCTGGATCTGAATGCCGGCGGAGCGCCCTGCCGCTAAAATCCCTCTCCCACCGGGAGCATCGGGTCGGTCATGCCCCCGGCATGACCTAAACAGCGCGGGGCGCTGTTTACCCGATGCTGGTGGCCGAGCGCAGCGAGGTCCGGTGAGGGCAGGCTAGAATAGCTGCCCTCACCCTTCCCGCTCGGCTGCGCCGAGCGGGCCCCTTCCCTCTCCCAAAGGGAGAGGGAGATATTCACCGCACTTCGTACGATCGGATCCCAGCCCCAAGCCGATTCGCGCCGATCGCAAGCTGATCCCCGCTCATATTGGCGACGAACGCCGGATTGGTCGGCGCACCCGGCGCGAGGCTCGCGTCGTTATCCTCGATCCGCAGGCCCGCCGCGCTGTAGGTCTTCGCCTCCGCCGAGACGACGATCAGCCCGCTGTGATTCTCCTTGTGCGCGCCCTGCACGAAGGTGTTGCGCGCGATCAGTCCGGTCGCCCCTTGCGACAGGTCGATCATATAGTTGGTCTTGCTGCCCTTGGTGTCGTCGAAGCTGTTGTCGGTGATCGTGACGCGCGGCGTGCGCAGCTTGACGTAATGCCCGCCGGTGCCGCGTTCGAAGCGCGAATTGGTGACGGTCACCGATCCGAGATTGGCGAGGTAGATGCTGTGCGAGCAGCTCGGCGTGATGTCGCACTGCCCGAGACCCGCGAAGGTCGAATGGTCGATCGTGATCTTTTGCCCGCTGGGCTGGCCGCCGAGGATGCCCTCCTGATTGTCGAGGAACATCGAGTTACGCACGACGAGATCGCCGACTTCGCTGCGGATCCCGGCGCCATTGCCGTCGCCGACTGCGATCTTGCGGAAGACGATGCCGTCGACCACCGAGCTTTGCCCGCGCAGCACGAATGCCGCCTTGTCCTCGCACGCCGTCCCCTCGAAGATCGCGGTGCCCGGCGTCACCGCCTTGAAGGTGATGTGCCCGCCCGACTGGATCGTGCATTGATGATAGACACCGGGCGCGATCAGGATCGTCGCGGTGCCCATGCGGATCGACTGCACCGCCTCGTCGATCGTCTGGAAGCCTTGGCCCGTCCCCTCGATCGTGAAGGGTGCGCGCTGCTGCGCGGCGGCGGGTGCGGCGATCGCGATGGCGAGCAGTGGTAGAATGCGACGCATGGGGCTGGCTCCTTTGCGCGGCACGATGCCCGCGGGGAGGCTAGGTGGGAAGGCTAATTGAGGGTTAACCCCGCGCCGTCACCCCGGACTTGATCCGGGGTTCAGGCGAGACGGCCGAGGACTCGCATGGATGCCGGATCAAGTCCGGCATGACGCGGGGTCAGTCCAGATTGGGCCGCAACCAGCGGGTCGCGGTCGCCAGATCGACACCACGCCGCTCGGCATATTCCTCGAGCTGGTCGGGCCCGACGCGCGCGACACCGAAATACTCCGCCTGCGGATGGCCGAAATAGAAGCCCGACACCGCTGCGGTCGGCAGCATCGCAAAGCTTTCGGTCAGCGTGATGCCGGTCGCGTCGGTCGCGCCGAGTAGCTCGAACAGCATTGGCTTCTCGCTGTGGTCGGGACACGCCGGATAGCCCGGCGCCGGGCGGATGCCGCGATACTGTTCGCGGATCAGCGCCTCGTTGGTGAGCTGCTCGCCCTCGGCATAGCCCCACAATTCGGTGCGGACATGCTGGTGGAGCCGCTCGGCAAAAGCTTCGGCGAGACGGTCGGCAAGGGCTTTGAGCAGGATGTCCGAATAGTCGTCGTTATCCGCCTTGAAGCGCGCGAGGTGCGCGTCGATGCCGTGGCCTGCGGTGACCGCGAACCCGCCGATCCAGTCGCCTGCCGGATCGATGAAATCGGCAAGACACATGTTGGCGCGCCCCTCGCGCTTGGCGATCTGCTGGCGCAGGAAGGGCATGCGGACGTCTTCAAGCCCCTCCCCTTCAGGGGAGGGGTTGGGGGTGGGGGACGTCTCACCGAGACTGCAAGCGGCGGACGCGCTGGACGGCCCCACCCCAACCCCTCCCCTGAAGGGGAGGGGCTTTGCGGAGATCACCACGTCGTCCCCCTCGCGCCGGCACGGCCACAGCCCGGCCACGCCCTTCGCGGTCAGCCACTTCTCGGCGATGATCTGGTCGAGCATCTTCTGCGCATCGGCGAAGAGCGACGTCGCGCTCTCCCCAACCACCGCGTCGGTCAGGATCGCCGGGTAATTCCCCGCCAGCTCCCACGCGCGGAAGAACGGCGTCCAGTCGATCAATTCGCGCAGATCGGCGAGGTCCCAATCCTCGAACACATGCACGCCGGGCTGCTTCGGCGCTTCGGGCTTCAACGCCATGTCGGCCGGAAACGCATTGGCGCGCGCCGCCTCGATCGGGATGAGCTCGCTCTGCCCCTTGTTGGCGCGCGCGATCCGCACCGCTTCATATTCGTCGGCGGTCTTCTGGACGAAATCGTCGCGGATCGTGTCGCTGACGAGCGTCGAGGCGACCCCGACCGCACGGCTTGCGTCGAGCACATGCACGACCGGCCCATCATAGGCCGGCGCAATGCGCAGCGCGGTGTGGACCTTCGACGTCGTAGCGCCACCGATCAACAGCGGCATCGTCATGCCCGCACGCTTCATTTCCTCGGCAACGGTCACCATCTCGTCGAGCGACGGCGTGATCAGCCCCGACAGGCCGATCATGTCGGCGTCATTTTCCTTGGCCGACTTCAGAATGTCCGACCACGGCACCATCACGCCCATGTCGACCACGTCGAAGCCGTTGCACTGGAGCACGACGCCGACGATGTTCTTGCCGATGTCGTGCACGTCGCCCTTGACGGTCGCCATGATGATCTTGCCCTTGCCGCGCGCGCCGGGCTCCTTCGCCGCCTCGATGAAGGGGAGCAGATGCGCCACCGCCTTCTTCATCACGCGCGCCGACTTCACCACCTGCGGCAGGAACATCTTGCCCGATCCGAACAGGTCGCCGACGACGTTCATCCCGTCCATCAGCGGCCCCTCGATCACCTCGATCGGCCGCGCGAATTGCTGGCGGCACTCCTCGGTATCGTCGACGACATGTGCGTCAATGCCCTTGACCAGCGCATATTCGAGCCGCTTGGTCACCGGTAGGCTGCGCCATTCGGCGGCGGCCTTCTCGGCGACGGCGTCAGTGCCCTTGAAGCTCTCGGCCATCGCGATCAGCCGCTCGGTCGCGCCGTCATCGGAATTGAGGATGACGTCCTCGCACGCCTGGCGCAGCTTGGGGTCGATCGCGTCGTAAATGTCGAGTTGCCCCGCATTGACGATCGCCATGTCGAGCCCGGCGGGGATCGCATAATAGAGGAACACCGAGTGCATCGCACGCCGCACCGGCTCGTTGCCGCGGAAGCTGAACGACAGGTTCGACAGACCGCCCGAGATATGCGCGTGCGGGCAGCGCGCCTTGATGTCGCGGCACGCCTCGATGAAGTCGACCGCGTAATTGTTATGCTCCTCGATCCCCGTCGCGACCGCGAAGATGTTGGGATCGAAGATGATGTCCTCGGGGGGAAAGCCGATGCCCATCAGCAGATCGTACGCCCGGCCGCAGATCTCGAGTTTGCGCGCGCGCGTGTCGGCCTGGCCGATGGTGTCGAACGCCATCACCACCACCGCGGCGCCGTAGTTCATCACTTTCCGCGCCTGGGCGAGGAACTGGTCTTCGCCTTCCTTCATGCTGATCGAATTGACGATCGGCTTGCCCGAGACGCACTTCAACCCCGCCTCGATCACCGACCATTTCGAGCTGTCGACCATGAACGGGATGCGCGCGATGTCGGGCTCGGCGGCGATCAACTTGAGGAAGGTCGTCATCGCGAACTCGGCGTCGAGCAGGCCCTCGTCCATGTTGACGTCGAGCACCTGTGCGCCGCTTTCGACCTGCTGGCGCGCGACTTCGACCGCGGCGGGGTAATCGCCCGCCATGATGAGCTTCTTGAAGCGCGCCGAGCCGGTGACGTTGGTGCGCTCACCGATGTTGACGAAATTGGTGGAGGAGTTCGCGATCGTCATTTTGCCTGCTTCTCCCTCTCCCGCTTTCGCGGGAGAGGGTTGGGGTGAGGGTCTTCTTCTGCGCGACGCAGGACCCGATTGAAACGTAGTAGGAGAAGAAGGCCCTCACCCGGCCTCTCCCGCATGCGGGAGAGGGGAAGAAGGCAGTTCGCTCGCGGCTAAGCCGCCATCGTCATCGGCTCGAGCCCCGCCAACCGCGTCACCACCGGCGGCACCGGCAGCGCGCGCGGGGGCAGCTCGCCGACCGCCTTGGCGATCGCCGCGATATGCGCCGGGGTCGATCCGCAGCAGCCACCCAGCACATTGACCTGCGCGTTGGCCGCCCATTCGCGCACCAGCCCCGCGGTGGTCGACGGCTGCTCGTCATATTCACCGAGCTCGTTGGGCAGCCCGGCATTGGGATACACCATGATCAGCGTATCGCAGATATCCGACAGCGTGCGCACATGCGGCCGCAGCTGCTCGGCGCCGAACGAGCAATTGAGCCCGATCGTCACCGGCTTGGCGTGGCGCACCGCGTGCCAGAATGCCTCAACGGTGTGCCCCGACAGGTTGCGCCCGGAAAGATCGGTCAGCGTCATCGACAGCATGATCGGCACGTCGCGACCGAGCGCGTCGGCCGCTTCGAGCACCGCCATGATCCCGGCCTTGGCGTTCAAGGTATCGAACACCGTCTCGATCAGGATGAAATCGGCGCCGCCTTCGAGCAGCGCGTCGACCTGCTCGCGATAGACGTCCTTGAGATAATCGAAGTCGATCTCGCGGAAGCCCGGATCGTTGACGTCCGGGCTGAGCGACAGCGTCTTGTTGGTCGGCCCGACCGCGCCCGCGACGAAGCGTGGCCGACCGTCCTTTGCCTGGAACTCGTCGGCGAGGCGGCGCGCGAGCTTGGCGCTCTCGACGTTGATCTCGCGCACGAGATGCTCGGCGGCGTAATCGGCCTGGCTGATGCGGTTGGCCGAGAAGGTGTTGGTCTCGGCGATATCGGCGCCGGCTTCGAAATAGGCGCGGTGGATCGCTTCTGGCACCTCGGGCTTGGTCAGCGCGAGGATGTCGTTATTGCCCTTCTGGTCCTTGGCGAGGCCGAGCGTGCCTGCATAGTCGGCTTCGGACAGCTTCCAGTTCTGGATCTCGGTGCCGAATGCGCCGTCGGTGATCAGGATGCGCTTGGCGGCTTCGGCGAGGAATGTCTGGCGGGTGGTCATGATCTTATTCCTTCTAAGCCCCTCCCCTTCAGGGGAGGGGTTGGGGTGGGGAAGTCCGGCAAGCCGATGGCTCGGTGAGACATCCCCCACCCCCTTCCCCTCCCCTGAAGGGGAGGGGTGAAATCTGTTACGCCGCTTGCGCCGCGACCAACGCCGGCTGCCCGCGAATGCCGAGCAGATGGCAGATCGCGTAGCTGAGCTCTGCCCGGTTGAGCGTGTAGAAATGGAAGTCGCGCACCCCGCCCGCATACAAGCGCCGGCACAGCTCGGCCGCGATCGTCGCCGACACCAACTGGCGCGCGGCGGGACGATCGTCGAGCCCGTCGAACAGCGTCCCCATCCAGTCGGGCACCACCGTGCCGCACATCGCCGACATGCGCTGCACCGCGCCGAAATTCATGATCGGCATGATTCCCGGCACGATCTCGGCGTCGATCCCGGCCTTGGCAGCGGCATCGCGGAAGCGGAAGAAGGTCTCCGCCTCATGGAAGAACTGCGTGATCGCGCGCGTCGCGCCGGCATCGAGCTTGCGCTTGAGATTATCGAGATCGGCCGCCTCGCTCGCCGAATCCGGATGGCATTCGGGATAGGCCGAAACCGAAATCTCGAACGGGTGGAGCTTGCGCAGCCCCGCGACGAGCGCCGCGGCATTCTCATACCCACCGACCGGCGACTGGAACTTCTGACCCGCGACGGGCGAGTCCCCGCGCAGCGCGACGATGTGGCGCACCCCCGCCTTCCAATATTCATCGGCGATCGCGTCGATCTCCTCGCGCGTCGCATCGACGCAGGTGAGGTGCGCCGCTGCCGGAATGTCCGTCTCGCGCGCGATCCGGGCGACCGTCGCATGCGTCCGTTCGCGCGTCGTGCCGCCCGCGCCGTACGTGACCGAGACGAAGCGCGGGCCGAGCGGCGCGAGCGTCTGAACCGACTCCCACAGCGTCTCCTCCATCTTCTCGGTCTTGGGCGGGAAGAATTCGAAGCTCACCCGCGCGTCGCCCGCGATATCGGCGAACAACGGCGCTGCGAGCGCGAGCCGCGCCTCCTGCATCTGCTTTACCGAAACCGTCATGCCGCCTTCACCTCTGCTACGCGTTGGCCGACCTTGCGGGCGAGCCACAGTTTGACCGTCAATTCCCCGCCCTCGAGCGTCTCGATCCGGGCCGGCGCCAGCCCCGCCGCGGCGAACCACGTTTCGATCTGATCGTCCGCGAAGCCCAGGCGGGTATGCGCATCCTTGGCGCGCAGATCCTCGCGGTCATGCGCCGCGAAGTCCGCGATCAGCAGGCGCCCCCCCGGTTTCAACACGCGCGCGGCCTCGGCGATCGCCGCACCGGGTTGCTGCGCAAAGTGCAGCACGTGGTGGACGATCGCGACGTCCGCCGCGGCGTCGCCGAGCGGCAGCGCATAGAGATCGGCCTGGCGCAGTTCGGCATTGCTCAGCCCGCGCTCGGACAGTTTCGCGCGCGCGAGCCGCAGCATTTCGGAACTGCGATCGATCCCGAGCGCTTGCCCTGCCCGTCCCGCGAACAGCTCGAGCATCCGCCCGGTGCCGGTCCCGATGTCGATCAACTGGCCGATCGGTGCGTCGCCAAGCACTGCCGACATCGCCGCCTCGACCTCGCTCTCGGCGATGTGGAGCGAGCGAATCGCGTCCCACTGCCCGGCATTCGCCTCGAACCAGCTTGCCGCCGACGCCGCGCGATCGGCGCGGACCGCAGCGAGCCGCGCGGCATCGGCGACCCGCCAATGATCGGGCTCGATCTCGCCCCACGCATCGAGCGCGGTCGCGATCGGGCCGACGGTGGCGCCGCTGCCGAGCGCGACGAACACCCAGCTGCCTTCCTTGCGCCGCTCGGCGAGCCCCGCGTCGCACAGGATTTTCACGTGCCGCGAAACGCGCGGCTGGCTCTGCCCGAGCACTTGCGCGAGTTCACCGACCGACAGCTCCATCGTCCGCAACAAGGCGACGATCCGCAGCCGCGTGGCGTCGGCAAGCGCGCGAAAGATATCGAGGGCAATGGTCATTGTGGCATCACATATAAAGATATCTTTATATGAGGTCAACGCGGTTCGAACGCCCCTATTCCGAGACTGGCAGCGCAACAACATGCCGTCCGCGGAGTTGAAGCCCCCGACCCCATCCTCTAGCGTGCGCCCATTGCTGGGAGCCAAGGACCTATCATGATCAAGACCCGCATCCTGCTGCCGCTCACGATCGTCGCCGCCATCGGCCTCGCCGCGTGCAGCCCCAAGGCGCAGAACGATATCGGCGAAGCCGCCAACAGCGTCGCCGCCGACGCAAACGCGACCGGCGCCAAGGCCGTCGACGATACAGATGCGGCGCTGGGTGCTGCCGAAACGCGACTCGACAATGCCGGCGCTGTCCTCAGCAACAAGGCCGACCGGCTGTCCGACAAGGCCGACCGCGCCGCCGATCGCGCCGGGGCCGCAATTTCCGACTTCGGCAACGACATCCGCGATTGATGCGCATCGGTTCCAAGCGACGCGCCCTGCTCGTCTCGTTGCTGCTGCTTGCCGCCTGCTCGCGCGGTACGTCCTCGACCGGCGCACCGCCGGGCGAGGACCAGGCGCTCGACGAGGCGGCCGCTTCGCTCGACGCCAATTCTCCCGACACCAACGCCGCCGTGATCGTCAATGACGACGCGCCCGGCAACGAGGACCAGCCGCAATGACCACTCTTCGCCGCCTCGGGGCAACCGACCTCCACATCGCCCCGCTCGTGCTCGGCGGCAACGTCTTCGGCTGGACCGCCGACGAAGCGACCAGCTTCGCCGTGCTCGATGCTTTCGTCGCGGGTGGCGGGACGATGATCGATACCGCCGACGTCTATTCCGCCTGGGTTCCCGGCCACAAAGGCGGCGAGTCCGAGACCGTGATCGGTGCGTGGCTCAAGCAATCGGGCAAGCGCGACCAGGTGCAGATCGCGACCAAGGTCGGCATGCTGCCGGGCGAAGGCGGCGAAAAGCTCGCGCCGGCCCGGATTGCCGCTGCCTGCGACGCCTCGCTCAAGCGGCTCGGCGTCGACACGATCGACCTGTATTTCGCGCATCAGGATGACGACGCGGTCGCGCAGGAAGACGCGCTGGCCGCGTTCGGCAAGCTGATCGACGCGGGCAAGATCCGCGCGCTCGGCGCATCGAACTTCCACGCCGGGCGGCTGAAATCGGCAAACGATGCCGCCAAGGCACACGGGCTGCCACATTATCATGTGCTCCAGCCCGAATATAACCTCGTCAGCCGCCAGAAGTTCGAGGGCGAGCTCCAGGCGTATTGCGTCGAGTACAATATCGGCGTGGTGCCCTATTACGGGCTCGCCTCGGGCTTCCTGACGGGCAAATATCGCAGCGCCGACGATTTCGGCAAGAGCGTGCGCGGCGGACGGATGCAGGCGTTGCTCGACGGCAGCGGACCGGCCGTCCTCGCCGTGATGGACGCGATCGCCGCGGAAACCGGCGCGAGTCTCGCGCAGATCGCGCTCAAATGGCTCGCCGAACAGCCCGCCGTAACCGCGCCGATCGCCAGCGCGACGAGCGTGGCGCAGGTCGAGGAATTGCTGGGATCGATGGACCTCGTGCTGACCCCGGAGCAGATCGAGCGCTTGGCGGTCGCGGGCGCCTGAACGCCCAGGCGTCAGGCAACCGCGCGTAGCGGTTCGAGCATGGCGAGCTTGGCGCGCAGCCAGTGCGCGCCAAGCTCGGCGTCGAGCGCGATGGGGCTGAACGGATCGAGCCCAGAACCCGGATAGAAGGTCATTTCGCCGAACAACGGCCGCCCGTCGATCTCGTAGAGATCGACCCGCACGAAATCGCGCCCGTCTGACAGGCGCTCGGCGGCCATGATCATCGGGCCGAGCGTGACTGGCGGCGTCGGGTCGGGATCGGCGCTTGCCGACGACACGCGCTGCCAGTGGCGGTCGAACAGGATCCAGCGATGCCGTCCGCCGCGACCGAGATGAACCTGGACGTAGCGGACGCGCCCACCGAACACGTAGAATTTATAGTCGATCGGCAGCACCGGCGGCGCGCCGATGAACGGCTCGACCATCAGCCCGTGTGGGATGCCCGCATAGAGATCCTCGTCGAGCCAATATCCATAGGTCGACCGCATCCATCCGGCCGCACGCCGGCGGATATCGGCCCAGTTGGCGCTATCGTCGAAGACGAAGGCGGTCTGGTTGCAGCCGTGCCGCGCCTTGACGACGAATGGCATAGGCCATGCCGGTGCCTCGGGTAATTCGGTCCCCTGCCACAGCGTCGGGATGACCCAGTCGGCGCCGAGCCGCTCGGTCACGATCGTCTTCGCCACCAGCTTGTCCGCCATTCGCACCATCGCGGGGTCGGCGCCGGCCAGCTTGCGCGCCTGGACCAGCTCGGTGAAAGTGCGCGGATCATCGAGCGCGGGCCAGCGCCCGTGTCGCCACCAATAAGTCAGGTAGATCCGCCACCGTGCGCGCACCCTGGCAAGTCGAGGCGCTGAGGCCGGAAACGCAACATCCATCGCAGCACAAGCCGCGATCGATGCTGTTGGTTCCGGACCGGCCGAAAGCTGCGGCGGGTTCGAGGGGGAGCTCAAACCCCGCCGCGGCAAAGCCGCGTCGTCGGACGGGGCTGCAGGCCCCGCCGGCCGGGCCTGCCGCGGGCGCGGCGGAGCTTCGCTCCGCCGGCTGCGTCAGGCCGCAAACTGGTTCATCGTATTGTGCGCGCCGCCCGCCTTGAGCGCCGCCTCACCCGCGAAATACTCCTTGTGATCGTCGCCGATGTCCGAGCCCGACATGTTCTGGTGCTTGACGCAGGCGATCCCCTCGCGGATTTCCTTGCGCTGGACGCCCTTCACATAGCCGAGCATCCCCGCATCGCCGAAATACTCCTTGGCGAGATTGTCGGTCGACAGCGCCGCGGTGTGATAGGTCGGCAGCGTGATCAGGTGATGGAAGATCCCCGCACGCGCGGCGGCGTCCTTCTGGAAGGTGCGGATCCGCTCGTCGGCCTCGTCGCCCAGGTCGGTCCCGTCATAATCGACCGACATCAGCCGCGCCCGGTCATACGCCGAGACGTCCTTCCCCTCGCCCGCCCAGGCATCATAGACCTGCTGGCGGAAGTTGAGCGTCCAGTTGAAGCTCGGCGAATTGTTGTAGACCAGCTTGGCGTTGGGAATGACCGCGCGAACGCGGTCGACCATTCCGGCGATCTGCTCGATATGCGGCTTCTCGGTCTCGATCCACAGCAGGTCGGCGCCGTTCTGCAGCGAAGCGATGCAATCCATCACGCAGCGATCCTCGCCGGTTCCGGCGCGGAACTGGAACAGGTTCGAGGCTAGCCGCTTCGGGCGCAGCAGCTTGCCGTCGCGGTTGAGGATGACGTCGCCGTTGCGCGCGGTCGCCGGGTCGATCTCCTCGCAATCGAGGAAGCTGTTATACTGGTCGCCGAGATCGCCCGGTTCCTTCGACACCGCGATCTGCTTGGTCAGCCCCGCGCCGAGCGAGTCGGTCCGCGTGACGATGATCCCGTCCTCGACGCCGAGTTCGAGGAAGGCGTAGCGGCACGCGCGGACCTTCGCGAGGAAGTCCTCGTGCGGCACGGTGACCTTCCCGTCCTGATGGCCGCACTGCTTTTCATCGCTTACCTGGTTCTCGATCTGCAGCGCGCACGCACCCGCCTCGATCATCTTCTTGGCGAGCAGATAGGTCGCCTCGGCATTGCCGAAGCCAGCGTCGATATCGGCGATGATCGGCACGACGTGCGTCTGATAGCCGTCGATCGCGTTGAGCAGGCGCTGCTCCTCGACTTGGTTGCCGCTGGCGCGAGCCGCATCGAGATCGCGGAACATCATGCCGAGCTCGCGTGCATCGGCCTGGCGCAGGAAGGTGTAGAGCTCTTCGATCAGCGCGGGAACGCTGGTCTTCTCGTGCATCGACTGATCGGGCAGCGGGCCGAATTCGGATCGCAACGCGGCGATCATCCAGCCGGAGAGGTAGAGATAGCGGCGCTCGGTCGAACCGAAATGCTTCTTGATGCTGATCATCTTCTGCTGGCCGATAAAGCCGTGCCAGCAGCCGAGCGACTGGGTGTAGGCCGACGGGTCGGCATCATACGCCGCCATATCCTTGCGCATGATCGCGGCGGTGTAGCGCGCGATGTCGATCCCGCTCTGGAACCGGTTCTGCACCCGCATCCGCGCGACGCTCTCGGCATCGATGCCATCCCACGTGCCGTTGTAGCGCTGGATCAGGCTCTTGGTCTGGGCGATGTCGGTCTGGTAGGTCATGGGGGTGCCCCTCGCTCTGTGTGTATGGCGAGATAGGTACATGAATTGACAGCACTGTAAGCCGTTCATCGACAAATTACCGCGTTATTCTGTCAAACCCGCCACCGGTGCAGTGTAATATTGTAAATATCACACTATCCCTACCGGCTGCTATCGCTCGGGGCTTGCCGCCGATCCGGCGAGAATGCCGCCGTCGATCGTGAGTTCGGTCCCCGTCATGTAGCGCGCTTCGTCGCTTGCCAGCAGCACCGCGAGTGCGGCGACTTCCTCGGGCTCACCGAAGCGGCGCAGCGGCGTGTCCGCGACCAGCGCCGCCTCGCGCGCCGAACGATCCGGCCCGTCACCCAGCATCGGATCCCACATCGGCGTGCGGATCGCCGCGGGGTGGATCGAGTTGCACCGAATCGCCAGCCCCTGTTGCGCGCAATAGAGCGCAACGGTCTTGCTGTGGTTGCGGATCGCCGCCTTCGACGAGGCATAAGCCGCCGCGGCCGGGATCCCGATCATCCCCGAACGCGACGAGATGTTGATGATCGACCCAGCACCCTTCGCCCGCATCGCGCCGATCGCATAGCGACAGCCGAGGAAGGTGCCGTCGAGATTGACGCGGTGAACCGCCCGCCAATCCTCGAGCGTGGCATGTTCGGGATCATGCGCGGCGACGCCGTCCTCGAACCCGGTGACGCCGGCATTGTTGACCAGCACGTCGATCGCTGGCCACACCACCGCGAACCGCGCCCAATCCGCTTCGCGCGCAACGTCGAGCAAGGCCCACGGCTGACCAAGCTCTGCCGCAAGCGCCTGCGCACTTGGTCCATTCTTGTCCGTCACCACGACATGCGCGCCTTCCGCCGCGAACGCGCGCGCGATCGCCGCGCCAATGCCGCGCCCTGCGCCGGTCACGACGCACAGTTTGTCTTCCAATCGTTTCACGCGAGAATTCCAGAGATGAGAGGCCGCGCTCGCGCGGCAGGATGGTCAGGCAGTCGGCTGCGTGTTCATCGATCTCACTCCGGTTAGCGGCACAGTCTAACCGCTGGCGTGACGGGCGGCAAATCCCCGTTCAATCCCCGCCGAAGGTAAACGCGCTTACTCCGCGCTCGCGATCGTTGAGCACCAGCGCACGCCCCGCCGGCGGCAGCGAGCGCTGCGGACAATGCCCGCGCCCGCACGCGCGACACCCCAGGCCAATCGGGGTCGCCTCCCCCTTGAGATCGACCCCGCGCGCGATCGCCAGCGCGCCGGCATGCTCCGCCGCCACGCCCAGCCCGACGACGAACTCGGCCGCCACCGCGCCGAAGCGACGCCCTTGCGGCGCCACCGTCCGCGCGAGCGTCAACCAGCGCGCACCATCCTCGAGTTCGACGAGTTGCACGACGAGCTTGCCCGGCCGATCGAATGCGGCATGGATCTGCCACAACGGGCAGCGCCCTTCTGCCTCTGCCAAAGGCGACGCACTCGCGCCCGAAAAGCGCTTCGACGCTTGCCCCGCGCGGTCGATCCGCACGAAGAAGAACGGCAGCCCCCGAGCGCCCACGCGCTGCAACGTCGTCAGCCGGTGCGCGACTTGCTCGAACCCGGCACCGAAGCGGCGCTGGAGCAGCTCGATATCGTATCCCGTCGCCTCGCACGCGCGCAGGAAGCGGGCGTACGGCATCATCACCGCTGCGGCAAAATAGCTGGCGAGGTGGCGGCGATAGAGTCGCTCGGCAGCACGATCGGTAAAGCCCGCGCCCTTGACCAGCCCGTCGATTTCGCTGCGCGCCTCGATCTCGGCGAGCTGATAGGCAACGGCGAACGTGCGCGACGCAGGGTCGAGGATTTCCGACACCTGCAATTGCCGCGCGTGGAGATCGGTACGGCGCAGCAGGTCGGGCATCACGTCGACCGGCAGCACGCGGATCGTCAGCTGATGCTTGACGCGCAATCGCTCAGCGATCGCGCCGTAGAGATCGCCGGCTCCAAGCCGCAGCTCGTCGGCGAGTTTCTCCGCGATCGTGTCGAGATCCGAAAAATAGCCGCGCCAGCGTTCGATCTCGCGGCGTACCTCGCCGACCGAATCGAGCGCGCCGGGCGCGGCCGCGCTGCCCGCGCCGATCCGGTCGAAGGCGCGCGCAAAGGCTTCGGCGCCGCCGGGTGCGCCGGCAAGCCATTCCTCGAGTTCGTTGCGGTCGATCTCGAGATCGGCGAACATCGGGTCGGCAAGCCGCCGCCTGAGCGCGGCCTCGCCCCCGCCCGGCTCGCCTGCCGCGAGCGCGCGCGGATCGAAGTCGAAACTCTCGGCGAGCTTGACGATCAGCGATCCCGACAGCGGGCGCTGGTTCTTCTCGACGAGGTTGAGATAGCTCGGCGAAATCGTCAGCACCTCGGCCATCGCCGCCTGGGTCAGCCCCGCCTGACGCCGCAAGCGGCGGATGGCGTGGCCAGCGAAGAGTTTGCGATCGGCCATGACACGTCCTCGGATCTGCTCGGCGCTCCGGCGGAGTCGCAGGCGTACATGACCCTAACTGTCACATCTTTACAAGATCACCCGAGTTTGCGTCAGGATTGGTCACGCCTTTACCGATACCGCAGCCGAATCCCGCTGGCGGTTGGCACGCAATCGCTCCTAGTGGCGCCACGACTGGTGAGCAGGCTTGTAAAAAGCGCCACAGTTTGAATGGCTTTGAGAGTTTCCTGGGGAGGAAAGGATGCCCGCCGCGCCTCGTGCGCGGCGGGCATTTCCTGTTTGGAAAAGCCCCTCACCTTCAGGGGAGGGGTTGGGGTGGGGCTGTAACAGGCGCGGGCTCTCTGCGAGGCCTCCCCACCCCCATCCCCTCCCCTGAAGGGGAGGGGCGATCACGCGCCTACCAGACACAAAAAAGGGACGGGCAGCAGCGCCGCCCGTCCCCTCTTCAATCCCCGCAGATCAGGCCGCGAGCTTGCGCAGCACGTACTGCAGGATGCCGCCGTTGAGGAAATATTCCAGCTCGTTGACGGTATCGATCCGGCACTTCGTCATAAACGTCTCGACCGTGCCGTCGGCGCGGGTCATCGTGACCTCGACGTCCTGGCGCGGACGGATTTCCGAGACCTTCATGATCGTGAAGCTCTCGGAGCCATCCAGGTTCAACGTCTTGCGATCGACGCCTTCGGCGAACTGCAGCGGCAACACGCCCATGCCGACCAGGTTCGAGCGGTGGATGCGCTCGAAACTCTCGGTGATGACGACGCGCACGCCGAGCAAATTGGTGCCCTTCGCCGCCCAGTCGCGCGACGAACCGGTGCCATATTCCTTGCCCGCGATGACGATCAGCGGAACGCCGTCCGCCTTGAAGCGCATCGCCGCGTCATAGATCGGCATCGTCTCGCCCTTGTACGAGGACATGCCGCCCTCGACGCCGGGGACCATCTCGTTCTTGATGCGGATGTTGGCGAAGGTGCCGCGGACCATCACGTTATCGTTGCCGCGACGCGCGCCGTACGAGTTGAAGTCGGCGCGGGTGACCTGCCGCTCCATCAGCCACGCGCCTGCAGGCGAATCCGCCTTGATCGAGCCGGCCGGCGAGATGTGGTCGGTGGTGATCGAATCGCCGAGGATCGCGAGCGGACGCGCCTCGATGATGTCCTGCACCGGCGCCGGGGTCATCGACATGCCCTCGAAGTACGGCGGGTTGGCGATGTAGGTCGATGCCGGCGGCCAGGCATAGGTGTCCGACCCTTCGATCGCGATCGCCTGCCACTTCTTGTCGCCGAGGAAGACGCTCGCATAGCGCGACTGGAACATGCCGCGGTCGATGTTCGCGTCCATCACGTCGCGGACTTCGGCGTTGGTCGGCCAGATGTCCTTGAGATAGACGTCGGTGCCGTCGGTTGCCTGGCCGATCGGGGTGGTGGTGAAGTCCTCGGTCACCGTGCCCTTGAGTGCATAGGCGACGACGAGCGGCGGCGAGGCGAGGAAATTGGCGCGCACGTCGGGCGAGACGCGGCCCTCGAAGTTGCGGTTGCCCGACAGCACCGAGGCAGCGACGATGTCGTTGCCGTTGATCGCTGCCGAGATGGCGGGTGCGAGCGGGCCCGAATTGCCGATGCAGGTGGTGCAGCCATAGCCGACGAGGTTGAAGCCGACCGCGTTGAGATCTTCGGTCAGCCCGGCCTTGTCGAGATAGTCGGTGACGACCTGCGAACCCGGCGCCAGCGAGGTCTTGACCCACGGTTTGGGCTTGAGACCGAACGCATTGGCCTTCCGCGCGACGAGGCCGGCGGCGACGAGCACCGACGGGTTCGACGTGTTGGTGCAGCTGGTGATCGCGGCGATCACCACGTCGCCGTCGCCGATGTCATGGTCACGGCCTTCGACCGGAACGCGCTTGGCGGTCGAATGATGATAGATCTTCGCCAGGTCGGCGTTGAACGTGTCGTCGACCTCGGTGAGGATGACCTTGTCCTGCGGGCGCTTCGGACCGGCGAGCGACGGCACGACATTGGCCATGTCGAGCTCGAGCGTGTCGGTGAAGACGGGGTCGGGCGCATCGGCCAGACGCCACATGCCCTGTGCCTTGGCATAGGCCTCGACCAGCGCGATGTTTTCCTCGCTGCGGCCGGTCAAGCGCAGATAGGTGAGCGTCGCGTCATCGATCGGGAAGAAGCCGCACGTCGCGCCATATTCGGGTGCCATGTTGGCGATCGTCGCGCGATCGGCGAGCGACAGCGCGTCGAGGCCCGGACCATAGAACTCGACGAAGCGGCCGACGACGCCTTTGGCGCGCAGCATCTGCGTGACGGTGAGCACGAGGTCGGTCGCGGTAATGCCCTCGGCGAGCGAGCCGTGGAGCTTGAAGCCGACGACTTCGGGGATCAGCATCGACACCGGCTGGCCGAGCATCGCGGCCTCGGCCTCGATCCCGCCGACGCCCCAGCCGAGCACGCCGAGGCCGTTGACCATCGTCGTGTGGCTGTCGGTGCCGACGCAGGTGTCGGGATAGGCGATCGTCTTGCCGTCGGGCGCGACCGAGGACCACACCGTCTGGGCGAGGTTCTCGAGATTGACCTGGTGGCAGATGCCGGTGCCGGGGGGCACGACCTTGAAATTGTCGAGCGCCTTGGAGCCCCACTTGAGAAACTCGTAGCGCTCGTTGTTGCGCTGATACTCGAGCTCGACGTTATCCTCGAACGCCTTGGGCGTGCCGAATTCGTCGACCATCACCGAGTGATCGATCACGAGATGCACCGGCACGAGCGGGTTGATCTTGGCGGCGTCGCCACCGAGCTTGGTGATCGCGTCGCGCATCGCGGCGAGATCGACGACGCAAGGGACGCCGGTGAAATCCTGCATCAGCACGCGCGCGGGGCGATACTGGACTTCGCGGTCGGACTTGCGCTCCTGCTGCCAGTCGATGATCGCCTGGAGATCCTCGGTGGTGACGGTCTTGCCGTCCTCGAAGCGCAGCAGGTTCTCGAGCAACACCTTCATCGAGAAGGGCAGACGGCTGATGTCGCCGAGCTTCTCGGCCGCAGCGGCGAGGCTGTAATAGTCGTAGTGCACGCCACCCACGTCGAGCGTGGTGCGTGTACCGAGGGTATCCTGGCCGATGGCGGTCATAAGCAGCGGGTCCTTCCCTTTGCGTCAGGCCGCGGCGGGGAGGCGAAACCTTGGAGGTTCCGCGCGGGCGCGACCGACTATGCGAATGCGAGAGTCGGGAGGCCGATAGCAGCGAGGTGTCGCTTGGGGAAGGGCGTGACGGCCGCGCGCAGGCGCGACGCGCGCAATCTTCGGCGCGTGAGCGTTTTTTCACTATTCGCGCAGGCGCCAGGCGCGCTACGTCTCAGCCGGGCCGAATGGCGGCTTAGCATTGAGCAGACTGGAGATTTTCGCTCCGGCGCAACAGCTCGAGACTGCGATACGAGGGGGCCGTCGATGCAAATGTTGCGCCTTATCCTTCCTGCGGCAGCGCTGATCGCACCGATGCCGGCATTCGCCAGAACGCCGGCGGGGTGTGAGATCGCCAAAATGCTCGAGCTTCCCGTGACGATGAACGGCCGATCACCGATGGTGCTCGCCAAATTCGGCGCCAAGGATGCGCGCTTCATCCTCGACAGCGGAGCCTTCTACAGCACGATCTCGCGGGCGAACGCCGCCGAGTTCGGCGAACGCGTATTGCCCCTGCCAAGCTATTTCCGGATCACGGGCATTGGCGGCGATGCCTCTGCCGCCTTCATCACCGCCAAGGACTTCTCGCTAGGCGGTATCGCCATCCCGAAGGCGGATTTTGTCGTGGCCGGTAGCGACACCGGGACCGCGGGCCTGCTTGGTCAGAACGTCCTCGGCATCGGCGATGTCGAATATGATTTGCCGCATGGCGCTGTCCGGTTGATGAAGGTGACCGGCTGCGCGAAGGCCAACCTGGCGTATTGGGCAGGCGACAAGCCCAGCACGATGGTCCCGCTCGCCGCGCCGGGTCCGGGGCCGTGGAAGCCGCACACGATCGGCACGATCCTGCTCAACGGCGTCAAGATCCGCGCGATGTTCGACAGCGGCGCGCAAAGCTCGCTAGTGTCGCTCGCCGCCGCCAAGCGCGCGGGGGTAACGCCCGACTCCCCCGGCGTTATCCGGACAGGCTTCAGCCGCGGCCTCGGCGCGCGTCAGGTGCCGGCGTGGCTCGCGCCGTTCGACACGATCGACATTGGCGGCGAGGCGATCCGCCGCCCTCGCCTGACCATTTCCGAGATCGGGATGCAGGATATCGACATGCTGGTCGGTGCCGATTTTCTTCCTGACACACCGCATGTTCGTGTCGAACGCCAATCGCGCGCTGTTCATCACCTATGAGGGTGGCCCGGTGTTCAACTTGACGCCGAAGGGCGCGATGTCGGCCGAGGGCAAGGCGCTCAACTTGACCAACACCGCCCCCGAGCCGACCACCGCCGAGGAATATAGCCGGCGCGGCGCGGTCTTGTTTTCCAACCACCGCGTTACCGAGGCGTTGCTCGATTTCTCCAAGGCGTGCGCGCTCGCCCCGACCGAGGGCCGCTATTTCTATCAGCGCGCGATGGCGCGGCTCGCCAATCGCCAGCGCGACGCGGCGCTCGGCGATCTCGCCGAATCGATCCGGCTCGCGCCGGGCGACCCTGACGCACGGATCGCGCGGGCGCGGCTGAAAGTCTCGATCGCGCCACGCGCCGAGGTGCTCGACGACGTCAAAGCCGCCGATCGCGCGATCGCCCCCTCGTCGGACAAGCGGCTCGCCGTTGCGAGCCTGTACGACCGGCTCGACGAACCCGCCGCCGCGCTTGCCAATTACGATCAATGGCTCGCCAGCCATCCGGAGGACAGCGGTCGCGCATCGGCGCTCAACGGGCGCTGCTGGGCGCGCGGCTTGCTCGGGACCGAGACCGACAAGGCGCTGTCGGATTGCAACGCCGCGATTAGGATCCAGCCCAAGAACCCGTCGTACCTCGACAGTCGCGGGCTGATCCGGCTGCGGCGCGGTGAGCTCCGCCAGGCGCTCGCCGATTATGACGCCGCCCTGGCGGTCGCGCCCAAGAACCCCTGGACGCTGTACATGCGCAGCCTTGTCGCGGCGAAGAGCGGCGATACGGTAAAAGCCGAGAGCGACCGCGCGCTGGCGCTGAGCCTCGACCCCAACGTGGTCGAGCGCGCGCGCAAGATCGGCCTCTGACCGGGCAACGCCCGACAAACTGCAAATTTGTTCATGCCGCGTGCGTCTTACGCACGCTTGCGCTCGTACCTGCGCCGACAAGAACAGCCAAAGCGGTCTCGCGGCGGTTAGCGTCCTGTCGTGTGTAGGCGAAGCGGTGACATCGCAGATCAAGGTCCGCCACGGAGACGTCGCGGTCATGGTCCGACGATGCACTCGCAGCAGGGGAGGTCTGAACCGATGACCGACGATGTAAGCAAGCAACTGATCGACG
The DNA here is from genome assembly GCF_004354345.1 of Sphingomonas sp. AAP5. Lineage (NCBI taxonomy): Bacteria > Pseudomonadati > Pseudomonadota > Alphaproteobacteria > Sphingomonadales > Sphingomonadaceae > Sphingomonas > Sphingomonas sp. AAP5. The sequence continues at coordinate 2,263,847 of NZ_CP037913.1, forward strand.
TTCTGGATCGGCGTGTCGAACGCCGCAACGAACGCCGTGATTTCTTCAAGACCGCCTTTGGCGCCGCAGCCGTCGCAGGCGCCGGCATCGGCGCGATGTCGATGGGCAGCCGCGCCTCGGCAGCCGACCCGACCACTCCGACCGATCCCGACATCCTCAACTTCGCGCTCAACCTCGAATATCTCGAGGCACAGTTCTACAGCGTGGCCGTAACCGGCGTCGGCCTGTCGCCATCGATGCTGACCGGCACCGGTACGCAAGGCGCCGCGGTCGGTGGCCGCAAGGTCGTCTTCACCGACCCGCTCGTCGCCGCCTATGCCAAGGAAATCGCGGCGGATGAAATCACGCACGTGACCTTCCTGCGCACAGCACTCGGCAGTTCGGCGGTCGCGCAGCCCGCGATCGACATCGGCATTACGCCAACCGGCGCGTTCAGCTCGGCCGCCCGCGCCGCAGGCCTGATCGCCTCCGCCCCTGCCGGCACCGCGCAGACTTCGGTGTTCGATCCTTATGCGAACGACGACGCCTTCCTGCTCGGCGCGTTCATCTTCGAAGACGTCGGCGTCACCGCGTACAAGGGCGCTGCCCCGCTGCTCACCAAGACCTATATCGAGGCGGCCGCCGGTATCCTCGCGGTCGAGGCGTATCATGCCGCACTCGTGCGCACCGCGCTCTATGCGCGCGGCGTTGCGACCCCGTCGCTGCGCACTTCGGCCGATGCGATCTCGAACGCCCGCGATTCGCTCGATGGGGCGACCGACCTCGATCAAGGCATCTCTCCGACGACGATCAACGGCGGCGCTGCGTCGAACATCGTGCCGCTCGACAGTAACGGCATCGCGTTCAGCCGGACCACCGGCCAGGTGCTCAACATTGTCTATCTGAACAATGCTTCGGTCACGATGGGCGGGTTCTTCCCGGCTGGCGTGAATGGCAACATCAAGACGAGCGCCGCGAACTAAGCCGCGCCGTTCCCATTTGGGGAGATATCGACATGACCGATCAGACCATACTCGCGCAAGTCCTCGAGGCCGGTGAACGCCGCCGCCAGGAGCGCCGCCACTTCATGCGCACCGCCGCAACCGCGACCGTAGCGGCCGGTGGCCTGTCGTTGCTTGCAGCGTGCAACGACAGCACGACCCCGACACCCACGCCCACCCCGACCCCAACGCCGACGACATCGTCGAGCATGCAGACCGATCTCGACGTGCTCAACTTCGCGTTGAACCTCGAATATCTCGAGGCGCAATTCTATGTGAACGCGGTGTACGGCCAGGGCCTCCCGGCGTCGGCCTTGACCGGCACGGGAACGCAGGGCGCCGTCGTCGGCGGTCGCCAGGTCACCTTCACCGACCCGGTCGTCGCCCAATACGCCCGCGAAATCGCGGCCGACGAAGCGGCGCACGTCACCTTCCTGCGCTCGGCACTCGGGTCGGCAGCGGTGGCGCAACCGGCGATCAATATCGACGGTGGTGCCAATGGCGCCTTCACCATGGCGGCGCGCGCTGCCGGGATCGCGACCAACGCGAGCGGCGCGATCGACAACACCGCCGGCACGTTCGATCCCTATGCCAGCGACGTCAACTTCCTGCTCGGCGCCTTCATCTTCGAAGACGTCGGCGTGTCGGCCTATAAGGGCGCGTCGCCGCTGATCACCAACAAGACCTATCTCGAGGCGGCCGCTGGGATCCTCGCGGCCGAGGCCTATCATGCCGGGCTCGTCCGCACGGTGCTCTATGCCAAGGGCCTGGCGACGCCGTCGCTCGTCACCGCGGCCGGCAAGATCAGCGATGCGCGCGACAGCCTCGATGGCGCAAGCGACGACGATCAGGGCATCGCCGGCCCAGATGCGAGCCAGTCGAACATCGTGCCGACCGATGCCAATGGCCTCGCCTACAGCCGGACGACGGGCCAGGTGCTCAACATCGTCTATCTGTCGAAGTCGGCTTTGGTCGGTGGCGGGTTCTTCCCGAACGGCATCAACGGCAATATCCGGACGAGCGCAGCGAACTAAACCGCCGCACCGCACGTTCATGGCCCGCGCGACACCTGTCGCGCGGGCCTTTTTCGTGGGCGACGTCGTGCGCTGTTGCGCAACCCGGCGTTCGCGCGCAGCAAGCAGCCCTGAAACAAGGAGGATCCGATGCGTAAGGTGATGATCGCGACGACGGCCCTGCTGGGCCTGGCAGCCTGCAATACCGAGCACCCCGGCAAGACCGGCGCGCCGATCGCGCAAGGCGCGCGTGCGGTCGCCATGCTGCGCACCGCCGATGGCGCCGATGTCGGGCGCGCGACGGTGACCGAAGTCACCGGCGGGCTGCGTGTGACGCTCGACCTGCAGGGCCTGCCGCCGGGCACGCACGGCGCGCATATCCACACCGTCGGGCGCTGCGACGCACCCGATTTCGCCACCGCGGGCGGCCACTTTAATCCGCTCGGCGCAAAGCACGGGTCGATGAACCCGCAAGGCCCGCATGAGGGCGACATGCCCAATCTGATCGTCGGGGCGAACGGGCGCGGCACGATCGGCGCGGTGCTGCCCGCCGCGACGATGGCGGCCTTGCTCGATGCCGATGGCGCGGCGATCGTCATTCACGACAAGCCCGACGATCTGATGACCGACCCGTCGGGCAATAGCGGCGGGCGGATCGCCTGCGGCGTGTTCGCCGCGAGCTAGCCGTTAGATCGCTTCCCCTGCCGCGCGCGCCCAGGCCTCACGGTTGGCCTCGGCGCGCGGGACGAGCTTGTACGCGCCGATGGCGGCGGCGATCGTGATCGGCGCGACGAGCAGCAGCGACAGCACGCCGGTCGAGAGGCTTCCCGACAGCGTCGAGATCCGCCCGGCGAGATATGGCCCCATCGCCAGCCCGAGCAGCGTGGTGCCGATGAAGAACGTCCCCGTGGCGGTGCCGCGCATCCGTGGCAGCACGAGATCCTGCATCGTCGCCCCCGCCGCGCCGAGCGCCGTGCTGGCGCAGATCCCCGACAGGAATACCGCGGGATAGAACACCATCGTCGACGTCGCGGTGAATGCCAGCATCACGAACGGCAGCGGGACGGTCGCCCCGAACAGCACGACGATCAACCGCCCCGCCGGGTTACGCCGCCGCAAGCGGTCGGCCGCGATGCCGCCGAGCGTCACGCCGAGAAACCCGCCGAGCGCACCGCTCGACCCGACCAACAGCCCCGCCATCGCCGGCGTCTCGTGCAGCGTGCGCAGGACATAGGGCGACGCCCAGAAGCTCACCGCATAGCTGACAAAGGCGTTGAGGCCGTATGCGATGACGACGCACAGGAAGGCGGGATTGCCGACGATCAAGCGGAAGGTCGGCGGATCGCGGCGCTTGAGCGCACATGCCCAGGAAAACACCGCATAGGCGCCGATCCCGATCGCGACCCATTGCGGCCAGGGCTCGCCGAACGCGATCAACAGCGTCACCGCGCCGACCACGACGCCCAGCCCGAGCAGATTGACCAGCAGCGCCCTGCCCCCGCCCATCGCCGCGCCGATCAGCGTCAGCGGTGGCAGGATCGTGACGAGCTCGGCGAGGAATTCCTTGAACGGCGCGGGATGCGCCGGCGGTTCGGGCAGGCCTTCGACCGCGCCGCGGATCGGCTCCCGCAAGGTCGCGATCACGAGCGCGAGGACCAGCCCCGGAATGCCGACGATCATGAACGCCGCCTGCCAGCCGTGCAGCCCGAACGGTCCGCCATCGGGATAGGCGTGGTTCCAGCGCTGGACGATCAGCCCGCCAATCCCGAGCGACAGCCCGCCGCCGACGTACAGGCCCGACGAATAGATTGCGAGCGCGGTCGCGCGCAGCCGCTTGGGGAAGTAATCCGAGATCAGCGAATAGGCCGACGGGCTGGCGGTCGCCTCGCCGATGCCGACGCCGATCCGCGCGGTCGCCAACATCCCGCCGCTGCGCGCCATCCCCGAAAACGCGGTCATCGCCGACCACAAGGCGAGCCCGAGCGTCATCAAGCGGACGCGGTGCCAATTGTCGGCGAGCCGCCCGAGCGGAATCCCGAACAACGAATAGAATACGCCAAACGCCGTCCCGTACAGAAAGCCGAGATCCTCGTCCTTCAAATGCAGATCGCGTTTGATGTCTTCGGCGAGGATCGAAATGATCTGCCGATCGACGAAATTGAGCACGTACACGAGGAAAAGGATGCCGAGCACATACCAGGCATAGGCCGGCGCGCGCGTCGGCGCGGAACCCGGAATGGTCGCCATCAATCGATCCTCTCGGCATTTTCTGCTCTGCCGATGGACCTAGCAGACCATACCCGAAATACGAAAGCGATTTTCGCACGTCCCCGGCGTGTGTGCGACCGGACGATCGCACACACGCCGGGGAAGCGCGTTTGTAACAAAGTGCTGCTGCCACAAAACGCTACCGCTCACGCTCTGCGGATTCGCTTGAAATGGTCCGGGTGAAGGCCGATATTGCTGGTATCCGGCACTTGGCCGGTCATTAGGAGCTTTTCGCAATGGCAAACTGGTCTGATCCCCGTTCGAATGCCTCGGCATTCCAGACGGCCGGGACCACGCGCACCGACGCGTATGACGCGGGTCTGCGGCGCTACATGCTCTCTGTCTATAATTACATGGCGTCGGCCGTGCTGCTGACGGGTATCGTCGCGCTCGGTTTCGTCGCCAGCGGCTTTGCCGCGCAGGTCTTCGGTGGCCCCGGCATCCTGAAGTGGGTCATCTCGCTCGCCCCGCTCGGCTTCGTGTTCGGCATGAGCTTTGGCCAGGCACGCATGACCAACGGCACGCTGCAGGCGATGTTCTGGGGCTTCGCGGTCGCGATGGGCCTGTCGCTCTCGACGATTTTCCTGGTCTACTCGCCCGTCGCGATCGCGCAGGCGTTCTTTGCGACGGCGGCTTCGTTCGGCGCGTTGAGCCTCTACGGCTACACCACCAAGCGTGACCTGTCGGCGTTCGGCACCTTCCTCATCATGGGCGTCGTTGGCCTGTTCGTCGCGAGCATCCTCAACATGTTCCTGCAGTCGGGCCCGCTCGGCTTCGTGATCAGCCTGGTCGGCGTGCTGCTCTTCGCAGGCCTCACCGCCTACGACACGCAGCGCACCAAGAGCCTCTACGCGCAGGTCGCGGGCACGTCGGACGAGCAGCGCGTGACGATCATGTCGGCGCTCAGCCTCTATCTCGACTTCATCAACATGTTCCTGTTCATCCTGCGCTTGTTCGGCAACCGCAACTAAGCGTATCAGGGATATCATCTTCCAGGGCCCGGCGGACCGCTCCGTCGGGCCCTTTCTTTTGCGCGAAAGACCAGCATGCGGCTCGGGATCGATGTGACGCTCGATTATACGATCGATGGCGCGGCCGATGTGCTGCTGCTGATCGAGGCGGCAAAAGGCATCGACCAGCGGCTCGAACTTCAGGACATGCGAGTCTACACCGACACCCCGCTCCGCGCGGTGCCGGGCGAAGCCGGGATCGGCCAGCGCTGCTGGGCGCGCGGCAACGGTCCGTTCCGCGCCGAATACAAGGCGATCGTCGAGATCGGCCGAACGCCGATCGACCTCGCGACGCTTGGCGATACACCGATCCGCCTGATGCCGGGCGAGACGATCCCCTATCTCCTCCCCAGTCGCTATTGCGAATCCGACCGGCTCGAGGGCTTCGTCCAGCAGGAATTTCCGGGTCTTGCGGCCGGGCCGCTCGCGATCGCGCTGACCCAGTGGGTCGGCGACCACCTCACCTACGCCTGCGGGACATCGACCGGCACCACCACCGCGATGATGACCTTTGCCGAACGCCGCGGCGTGTGTCGCGATTACGCGCATTTGCTCGTCGCACTCGCGCGCGCTGGCGGCATCCCGGCGCGCTGCGTCTCGGCCTATGCGCCCGGCGTCGATCCGCCCGATTTCCACGCCGTCGCAGAATTGTGGATCGATGGCGGCTGGCACTTGATCGACGCGACCGGAATGGCATCGTGCGCCGACCTTGCCCGCGTCGCGGTGGGGCGCGATGCCACCGATATCGCGTTCATGACCGTGTTCGGCACTGCTACGCTCAACTGGCAGAATGTTGCGGTCACGAAACTGTCCTGAGGGAACACCGCAGCGCGCTCGAGTGTTGGGGCTTTCTGTTATTCAGGAGAGCCAAAATGACCGAAGACACCAAACTGGTTGATCAAAAAGCGCTCGACAGCCTGTCGGTTGCGCCCGGCAACCCCGACGATGCCAAGGATATTCACGATCCACGGCAGAATGCTGGCCAGGACGAGTCGATCGCCAAGCGGCTCGAACGCAATCCCGACAGCCCCGATGCGGCCCTCGACAATGCGCTCGACGAGTCGATGGACGCATCGGATCCGCCCTCGAACACCCAGCCGGGCGACAATGGCGCTGCGCCCAAGTCTTCGGGCTATGACTCGGACGCCGAAGCCAAGCGCGCGAGCGACGCCGACTGAACTCCAGCGGCGGTCGCGCAGATGTTGCGCGATCGCCGCAGATCGCGAACTTATCCTTCTGATAGGTCATTTCTATCATAAGATATGTTGCGTCGCATCACGAAACGTGGTCGCTTGATGGGCGGGGACGGTGCGGCGTTAACCATGGCGAAAGGCCTTGAGGCGCAACGTTGCTCGACTGCACTTTAGAGTGGGGTGACGGAAATGGGCTCTCGAATGAAACCGGCCAATGGCGCGATGACGCTGTCGGAAATGCAGGAATTTGCGACCTTTGCCTCAGCGACGCAGCGCTACGTGCGTCGCTCGCTCGACATCGGCCTCGACCGTGACGACGCGATCGAACGCTGGTCGCGCGATGGCGTCGAAACCGCGAGCATTCGCGCGCAAGCCCGCCTCTACACCCGCCTCCCCGCGATCCGGGCGCTGCTTCCCGATGACACTGGGCTCGACGCGATCGAACCGTTCCTGACGCCGTTGATGACGGTCACCGCGTTCGATCTCGGCCAGGGCCGCCTCACCACCTTCGCGGCGTATCGCTTCCTGTACGAACGTCTGATCGGCGCCGAAGTGCGGCCATGGCTGCCCGCCGCGTTCTGCTCGGCGGCGGCACTCCCGCATCTCCATCCCGATCTGCGGCGCAAGCTGCTCCAGTCGATCAGCGAAGCGGCGGCGACCGCATCCGGCTGGTCGAACCGCCAGCCGGCCTTCTATCCGAAATGGGTCGAAAAGGTCGAATCGACCGCGCTTCCGCACTGAGGCGCGACGCTACCCCCGAACCGCCGCGCTCATGGGCTCGGCGGTGACGGGATAGCCGAGATCGTCGGGAATGCAGAGATATTCGCGCCCATCGCGCGTTTCGCTCCACGGTGTCACGGTACGGATTTCATGCGCATGGGCGTCCGCCACCGCAGCATCGAAATCTGCGAATTGCGCGAGCCGCTCGAGATTGCGCCGCGTCGGGAAGATGATCGTCGCGCGGCCCGCATCGGCATCGTCGAGCACATCCTGCGCGGTCGCCCAGAAGGTGCGGACATTCTCGGTCGCATCGACCACCGCGGCCGCCGACTCCGCGGGCAGCTGTGCGAGATAGAAGCGCGTGTCGAAGATCCGGCTCGCCGCGTGCGCCGGCAGCCACCGCGCAAAGCCGGTCAGCGCCGACGGATCGAGCGTCAACGACAGCTCGTGGAGCACCGCGCCGAACGCGACACCGTCATGCAACGCGGCGCGCAGCCGCTGGAGCGTCGCCCCCGCCATCGGCGACATGCCGACGGCAACGCCGACTTCCTCGATCGTCTCGCGGATCGCGGCGATCCGCGCCGCCATATCGTCAGGGTCGCCACCGAGCTCGAGCGCGAGCGCGCGATCTCCCGGATCGACGCGCCCGCCCGGGAACACCAATGCCCCACCCGCGAACACCATCGCGCGAGATCGCTCGACGAACAGAAGGTCGGGCGCCGGGCCACCCGTTTCGCGGAACAGCACCAGCGTGGCGGCGGGGATCGGCGTGCTCATGCGCGGAATGCCCAGCGCAGCGTGCTCGCGACGCCGAACGTGCCAGCGCGCAGGAACGGCACGCCAAGGCTCGGCTGCGCGAGGCCATGCATCGCACGCGCCCAGCGGGGGAGCAGATCGACCCCGGCCTGCAAGGTGATCGACGCGAACGGGCCCGCCGCGACCGAGGGCGCAGGCTGGTCGAACAGCACGCTCGCCACGTCGCGCGTGCGCGCATCGACCAGCAGCTCGGGCCGCATCGCCGCCATGATCGCCTCGGCCTCCGCGCGGCTGTGCGGCACGGGATCGACTCCGAGCGGCGCCGCGATGCGCGCCATCTCGGCGACGTAGCGGTCCTGGTCGGCGCGCGACATGGTTGGCTCGCCGTAGCGGATCCAGCCATCGAGGAAGCTCAGCACCTCGCAGACATGCACCCAGGCGAGCAATGCGGGATCGCCGGCGCGATACGGCGTACCATCGGGCAACGTACCGCCGATATGGTCGTGGATCTGCCGCACGCGCGCGATCAGCGCGCGCGCATCGTCGGGCGCGCCGAAGGTGGTGACCGCGATGAAGCGCGCGGTCCGGCGTAACCGCCCCTGCATGTCGTCGCGAAAGCCCGAATGATCCCACACCCCGGCCAGCACCTTGGGATGGAGCATCTGGAGCAGCAGCGCAGCGATCCCGCCGACCATCATCGAGGTGACGTCGCCATGGACGCGCCACGCCACCGAATCGGACGGAAACAGTGCGTCCGCGTGGCGCTGCACGGGCTTTTCGCCCCGCGCCGCATCATTGAACACGGCGCGCACTTGCCCGACGATCAAGCCCTTGAGCGGACGAGTCAGGTGGCTGGCAGCAGACATGCGGCGCATCGTGCCCGAAGGAAGGCAGTGCGGCTAGGCCCGCGATGCAGCGCGGAGCGGATTTGATCGAGAGCAACATCTGGCGTGGTGGAGCTGAGCGGAATCGAACCGCTGGCCTCTGCAGTGCGATTGCAGCGCTCTCCCATCTGAGCTACAGCCCCGCACCACGCCCGCGCCGTGTTTCTGGGCGGTACGCCGCCTTAACGAGGCTTTTTGAGCGACGCAACTGCCCGCCTTCGTCGGCAGAAAATTCCTTGCGACGAAGCGAATGCAGGCTGCGACGCATGCGGCCTGAACGCGGCTAAGTCCCGGAACGGATGGCGATCTCCTGCGCTGTATTGAACAGCCCCGCCGACACGAGCAGATCATGCGGCGCGGCGTTCACCGTCTCAGGAGGACGATATCATGGGTTATGAACGCTATCCCCGCAGCACTTCGGGTGGATATGACGATCGCGACCAGGGCCGAGGGTATGGCCGCGAATCCAACAACCGCGATTCCTACGGCGCCGACCGCGATCGCTATGGCAGCCGCGACGCCCAGCCCTGGGGCGCCTATGACGAATTCGGCCAGCGCGACCGCTATAACGACGACGCCCGCCGTGACTCCCAGCCGCAGTCCGGGCGCGACTATGGCTATCAAGGTCAGGGCTATCAGGGCCAGGGCGGATACCGCCGGGACAATGATGGCCGCAGCGGCTACGGACAGAACAGCAATCAGGGCGATCGCTACGGCGCACGCGACTATGGCCGTCCCGACATGTACCGCGGCACCACCAACGATCGCTTCCAGCAGGATCGTGGCCAGCAAGGTCGCGCCCAGCCGGGCTATGGCCGCCAGCCGCAGGGCTATGACTATGACGATCGCGGCTTCTTCGACCGCGCCGGTGACGAAGTCCGCTCGTGGTTCGGCGACGAGGAAGCCAATCGCCGCCGCGATCTCGACGCACGCTATGACGAGCAGCGCTCAGGCCATCCCAGTGACGACCATTACAGCGACTGGCGCCGCTCGCAGATCGATGCGCTCGACCGCGACTATCACGAATATCGCCAGGAAAACCGCACCAAGTTCGACAGCGAATTCGGCACATGGCGCACCCAGCGCCAGACGCAGCGCGGCTCGCTCGCGCAAGTCACCGAGCATATGGAAGTCGTCGGTTCTGACGGCGCGCATGTCGGCACGGTCGACAAGGTGCGCGGCGACCGGATCATCCTGACGAAGAACGACGCCGATGCCGGCGGCCGGCATCACTCGATCCCGTCGCGCTGGCTCCAGTCGGTCGCCGACAAGGTGACGATCTCGAAGACCGCCGAGGACGCCAAGGCACATTGGCGTGACGAGGAACGCAACCAGGCGTTCTTCAACGAAGACGGCACGCATCGCGCTGAAAAGAGCGACGACAAGACCGCCACTGGCACGCAGGACTTCGGCCAGACCACGCGGACCTATTGACGCGAGGCGCCCCGCTCCCGGTCGGGAGCGGGGCCAGCCGCGCGAAAGGTGGCGCACGACACGGAAGCCGCCCCCCCTTCCGTCGCGCTGCTCCTCGGCCCCTCTTCCCAGTGGAGAGGGGCTTTTTGTTTGTCCGGGTTACAGCGCGCCCGAGAAGGTGTCGCACTGCGCGGGGTCGCCGCTATCCATGCCCTTGCGCAGCCACGCCATGCGCTGCGCCGAGGTGCCGTGGGTGAAGCTGTCGGGCACGACGCGGCCCTGCGACTGCTTCTGGAGCGTATCGTCGCCAATCGCCTGCGCCGCCGTCATGCCTTCCTCGACATCGCCCGCGTCGAGCCGATCCTTGTTCTGCGCGGCCCACACGCCGGCATAGCAATCCGCCTGTAGCTCGAGCTTGACCGAGGCCTGGTTGCCCTCGAGCGCGCTGCCACGCTGCTGGATCGACGCGACTTGATCCGACGTGCCGAGCAAATTCTGGATGTGATGGCCGAATTCATGCGCGACGACATAGTCCTGCGCAAAATCGCCCTTCGCGCCGAAGCGATTGGCCAGTTCGTCGAAGAAGCTGGTGTCGAGATACACGCCCTGGTCGCGCGGGCAATAAAAGGGCCCCATCGCGCTCTGCGCCGCACCGCAGCCCGAGCGTCCGTTGCCGGCAAAGAAGACCAGCTTCGGCTGCTGGAAGGTCTTGCCTTCCCGCTGGAAGATCGACGCCCAGGTCTTGTCGGCCGAGCTGAAGGCGTTGCATGCAACCTTGCTTGCCGCATCGGTGGTGCAGCTCGCGGTCGCGCTCTTGCCGGAGCTCGGCTGCCCGACCTGCTCGGTCGGCGCCGATCGCTGGCTCGTCCCCCCACCACCGAGCATGCCCAATCCGCCGCCGAAGAAGAACAGCACGGCGAGCAGGATCGCGACGCCGCCGCAGCCGAAGCGGCTGAACACCATCGGCAGCAGCCCGAGCAGCAAGCCACCCCCACCGCCGCCGCCGCCAAATCCGCCAAATCCGCTGCCGCCTTGACCGCGCTGGTCCTCGACGTTGATGTTGGGGTCGAAATCGTCGAGGCGCATTGGATCAGTCCCGGGGTCGTTGCCGCTCGATGCTGAATGCTTCGCGCGCGCGCTTGTTGCAAGGAGCACTTGCTCCCGATCGACCGCCACATGACGCGGCTTTCATCAAACTGTCGTTGATCCGCTCCGGCAACACGCGCATGTCGAGGGCATGGCAGATGCAGCTCCGACCCGGCCGAAACGTCGCGCGAAGGCGCTTCCCTTGCCCGATTGCGTCGCGCTGGTGCTGCAGGGCGGCGGCGCGCTGGGCAGTTATCAGGCGGGCGTGATCGAGGGGCTGGCGGCGAGCGGAATCGAGATCGACTGGGTTGCCGGCATCTCGATCGGCGCGATCAACGCCGCGATCGTCGCGGGCAATCCGCCCGAGCGGCGGGTCGAGCGGCTGAATATCTTCTGGGACACGGTCACCTCGGCCTTGCCCAGTTTCCCGATCTTCCCCGACGACCGGATACGCGAATTCCTCCACGAATGGTCGGCGGGCTTCGTGCTTGCGGCGGGCGTGCCGGGGTTCTTCAAGCCGCGGCTCGTCTCGCCGATGTTCGCGGCGCCCGGCACGCCCGGCGCGATGAGCTTCTACGACACCGCGCCGCTCAAGGATTTGCTCGACGCGCTGGTCGATTGGGATCTGCTCAACCATGGCCCGGTCCGCCTCTCGGTCGGCGCGGTCGATGTCGAGAGCGGCAATTTCAGCTATTTCGACACGACCGAGACCGTGATCGACGCGCGCCATATCATGGCGTCGGGGGCGCTCCCGCCTGGCCTGCCGCCAGTCGAAATCGACGGGCGGCTGTGGTGGGATGGCGGCCTGGTCTCGAACACGCCGCTGACGCACGTGCTCGATCATCAGGACGGCGCGCTGCTCGCCTTCCAGGTCGATCTCTTCTCCGCCGCGACCGAGCGCCCGCGCACGATCATGGACGTGATGGCGCGCGAGAAGGAAATCCGCTTCTCGAGCCGGACGCGGCAAGTGTCCGATCAAGTGATGAAGGTTCGCAAGGATCGCGAACTCGCGCGCAAAGTGCTCGCCAAGCTGCCGCCCGAGCTCGCCGACGACCCTGACGTCGTCGCGCTGCGCAACCGGTCGAACGAGGACCCGGTCAATCTTGTCCACCTGATCTACCGCGCCAATGCGTGGGAGGGCGGCAGCCGCGATTTCGAGTTTTCTGCCCGCACGATGCGCGAACATTGGGAGGCGGGGCAGGAAGCCGTCGCCGAGACGATGGCGCATGCGCAACTCGTCGCCGAGAATATCGAGACCGGCAAGAGTGCCGCGTTCGATCTGACCGTCCACCGCACGCCCCTACCCTGACCGAAACGGAGATACGCATGTTCCTCAAGGGCAAGACCGCCATCGTCACCGGCTCGACCTCGGGCATCGGGCTCGAATATGCCAAGCTGTTCGCCGCCGAGGGCGCGAGCGTCGTCATCAACGGCTTCGGCGATGCCGCCGCGATCGAGACCGAGCGCGCCAAGCTCGAGGCGGCAAGTGGTGCGAAGGCGCTGTACGACGCCGCCGACATGACCAAGCCCGAAGAGATCGCCGCGATGGTCGCGCGCTGCCATGCCGAGCTCGGCGGGCCCGACATCATCGTCAACAATGCCGGCATCCAGCACGTCGCTAGAATCGAGGACTTCCCCGCAGACAAGTTCGAGGCGATCATCAAGATCAACCTCAACTCGGCCTGGTACATGATGCAGGCCGCCGTCCCGCTGATGAAGGCCAAGAAATGGGGCCGCATCATCTCGACCGCCTCGGCGCACAGTCTCGTCGCGAGCCCCAACAAATCGGCCTATGTCATGGCCAAGCACGGCCTTGCCGGCTTGACCAAGACGATCGCACTCGAAACCGCGACCTATGGGATCACCGTGAACTGCATCTCGCCCGGCTATGTCTGGACGCCGCTCGTCGAGGCGCAGATTCCCGACACGATGAAGGCGCGCGGCATGACCAAGGAGCAGGTGATGAACGACGTCCTGCTCGAGGCGCAGCCGACCAAGGAGTTCGTGACCGTCGATCAAGTCGCAGCGCTCGCGCTGTTCCTCTGCCGCGAAGAGGCAAAATCGATCACCGGCGCCAATCTCTCGGTCGACGGCGGCTGGACCGCCGCCTGATCGGGCTTTTCGGCCGCGGCGGCGCGTCGTTGGCAACCTAGCGCCGCCGTGGTTAGTTGTGCGGGCTATAACGGTCGCAATGAAAGAATGGTCGCCTTGAAGAGATTTGCCCGGGGTTTGGGATCGACGTTGTGTACGCTGCCGTTCGCGCTGTTCGGCCAATGCGGCGCCGGGGCGCACAAGACGATCGAAGTGCGGATCGAGCCCCGCTCGTTGATCGGCGTCTCGCACGACACCACCGATTGGCGCCGCGTCGCCACCCCCAACGATCGCGAGCGGCTGCGCGGCTGGCGCCAGGCGTGGATCGCCGCGCTCGCCAAGGCGTCGGCGAGCGTCAATGCCGGGACGCTGACGGCCGATCCCTTGCTGTTCGACCCAGACCGCGCATTACCCGGTGCGACGCCACCGCCCGGCGCGTATCACTGCCGCGTCTACAAGCTCGGCGCCAACGGCACCGCGATGCACAACATCACGATCTATCCCGAGGTCGATTGCCACGTCACCCGCGATGGCGCGGTGTCGAGCCTCTACAAAGTGTCCGGGCCACAGCGCCCGGTCGGCTTGCTCTTTCCCGACTCCTCGTCGCGCGCGGTGTTCCTCGGCACGATGGTGATCGGCGACGAAACCCGGCCGCTCAATTACGGCCAGGACGTCAATCGCGATCTCGCCGGGTATGTCGAACGGATCGGCGAGCAGCGCTGGCGCCTCGTGCTGCCACGCCCCCGCTTCGAATCGCTGCTCGACGTAGTCGAGATCGTCCCGGCGCCGCGCTGAGTCCTCAGTCCGTCGGCGCCGCCGGCAGCCGCGCAGCGTCTTCCTTGCGCTCGGGCCGGATATAGATCGACGACAATTTGGGCTCGGCCGCCTTCAATTCGGTCTCGATGTCCTCGATCAGCAACTCCGCCTCGCCCATTGTCAGCGAATCCTCGAAGTCGGCGCTGATCGCGAGGAAGATGCTTTCGGGCGCGGTATGGATCGAGCGGACATGGTTAACCGCGGTGATCTGCGGCCGGCGATCGACGATCGCGTGGACCTTGGCGACGATCTCGGGGTCGGCGCCCTCGCCGATCAGCAGACCCTTCGCCTCGCGCGCGAGCAGCGCGGCGACGACGCCGAGCAGCACGCCGATCACGATCGAGGCAATGCCATCGATCCGCGGATCGCCATAGGCATGGCTCAGGAACACGCCGGCACCAGCGACGATCAGCCCGCCAATCGCCGCCGAATCCTCGAACAGCACGATGAAGCCTGCCGGATCCTTCGACCGGCGCACCGCCTTCCACCAGTTCACGCCGCGATTGGCTGCGGCGAATTCGCGGATCGCGAAGAACCAGGACCCGCCCTCGAGCGCGAACGACACGCCGAGCACGATATAATTGACCAGCGGATCGCGCAGCGGTTCGGGATGCTTGTAATGCTCCCAGCCTTCATAGATCGAGACGCCCGCACCGACTCCGAAGATCAGGATCGCGACGACGAAGCTCCAGAAATAGAGTTCGCGGCCATAGCCGAACGGATGCGCCTCGTCGGGCGGGCGCTTGCCGCGGTGCTGGCCATACAGCAGCAGCACTTGGTTGAAGCTGTCGACGACCGAGTGGAAGCCCTCGGTCAGCATCGACGACGATCCGGTGAACGCCGCTGCGACGAATTTCGCCACCGCAATGCCGAGGTTGGCGGCAAGCGCCGCGATGACGACGAAGTTCGAGCCGCCTTGCTTGGTCGCGGACATAGTGGAAGCTCCCTTTGGCGGCGACATAAACGCGCCGCCCGGCGCTGACTATGCCTTATTGCGCAACGGTAGCGCGCGCACGGCCATAAGCGAAATAGACCGCGAGCCCGACCGCGTTCCACGCGAGGAACGAGATTTGCGTCACCACCTGCAGGCTGGTGAACAGATAGACGCAGCCGAGGATCGCAAGCGGCGCAACCACCCAGGCGAGCGGGGTGCGGAACGGCCGTCGTGCTGCGGGGTCACGCCGGCGCAGCACGAGCACACACGCCGCGACCGCGACGAACGCACACAGCGTGCCCGCGTTGGCGAGGCTGGCGATCACGTCGAGCGGGGTCAGCGCGGCAATGACGCTGACGAACACAGCCGTCACCAGCGTAATCCGTGCCGGCGTGCCACGCGTCGACAGCCGCGCGAGCGCTGGCGGCAGGAAGCCGTCGCGCGCCATCACCAGGAAGATCCGGCTCTGCCCGTAGAGAAACCCGAGCAGCACCGTCGGCAGCGCGATCGCCGCGGCGGCGGCGACGATCGTCGCGACGCCGCCCTGCCCGATCTGGCGCAGGATCAGCGCGAGCGGCTCGCTGCTCTTGCCGAACACCGAGAAATGCACCGCGCCAACCGCGACCGCGGCGACGATCATGTAGATCGCGGTGCACGCCACCATCGATCCGATGATGCCGATCGCCAGATCGCGCTCGGGATTGCGCGTTTCCTCGGCGGCGGTCGAGATCGCGTCGAAGCCGTAAAAGGCGAAGAAGATGATCGCCGCGGCCCCCATCACGCCATACTTCACGCCGCCATCGCCCGCGACGCTACCATAGCCATAGGGCGCGAACGGATGCAGGTTCGCCGGATCGAAATGCGGCAGCGCAACCGCGACGAACAAAGCGAGCGTGACGATCTTGACCAGCACGAGCACGGTATTGATCCGCGCGCTTTCACGCGTGCCGAGCGTCAGCAGCCCTGCCACGACCGCGATGATGAAGACGGCGGGCAGGTTGATCCCGAACGCGCCGCCGATGCTCGGCCCGTGCGTCGCCCAGTCCGGCAGGTCGATGCCGAGACCATGCAGGAAGCCGACCGCATAGCCCGACCAGCCGACCGCGACGGTCGAGACGACGAGCGAATATTCGAGGATCAGGCTCCACCCGACCACCCAGGCGATCACCTCGCCGAGCACGGCATAGCTATAGGTGTAGGCACTGCCCGAGGCGGGGATCATCGTCGCCATCTCGGCATAGCAGAGCGCGGCACACGCGCAGATCGCGCCCGCGATCGCGAAGCTCAGAAGCACGGCAGGCCCGGCGCGATCCGCCCCGACGCCGATCAGTGTCAGGATCCCGGTGCCGACGATCGCGCCGACGCCCAGCGCGACGAGATGTGGCCATGACAGCGTGCGCGCCATGCGCTCCTCGACCGGCTGGTCGTCGCCATGGAGAATGATCTTCTTGCGAAACAGACCGGTCAAAATGCTTCCCCCCCGGACCGCGACACGATCGCGCGGTCAAAACCCCTCAGCTGCGGGGACTTATTCCCACTCGATCGTGCCGGGCGGCTTGCTCGTATAGTCGTAGGTCACGCGGTTGATGCCCTTGACCTCGTTGACGATTCGCGTCGCGACGCGCGGCAGGAAGTCGCCGGGGAACTGGAACGCCTCGGCGGTCATGCCGTCGGTCGAGGTGACGGCGCGGAGAGCTAGTACGTTGTCGTAGGTGCGCCCATCGCCCATCACGCCGACGCTGCGCACCGGCAGCAGCACCGCGAACGCCTGCCAGATCGTGTCGTACAGCCCCGCCGCGCGGATCTCCTCGAGATAGATCGCATCGGCCTTGCGCAGGATGTCGCAGCGTTCCTTGGTCACTTCGCCTGGAATGCGGATCGCGAGACCCGGCCCCGGGAAGGGATGCCGCCCGACGAACGCCTGCGGCAGGCCAAGCTCCATGCCGAGCGCGCGGACTTCGTCCTTGAACAGCTCGCGCAAGGGCTCGACGAGTTGCATGTTCATCCGCGCGGGCAGCCCGCCGACATTGTGGTGGCTCTTGATCGTCACCGATGGGCCGCCGGTGAAGCTGACGCTCTCGATCACGTCGGGATAGAGCGTCCCCTGCGCGAGGAAATCGGCACCGCCGACCTTGCGCGCTTCTTCCTCGAACAGGTCGATGAACGCGCCGCCGATGAACTTGCGCTTCTTCTCGGGATCGGTCTCGCCCGCGAGGCCGCCGAGGAACGTCTCTTCCGCATTCACATGGACGAGCGGGATATTGTAGCTATTGCGGAACAGGCTGACGACCTGCTCGGCCTCGCCGGTGCGCATCAAGCCGTGGTCGACGAACACGCACGTCAGCTGCTCGCCGATCGCTTCGTGGATCAGGACGGCAGCAACCGCCGAGTCGACACCGCCCGACAGGCCGCAGATGACGCGGCCGCTGCCGACCTGCGCGCGGATCTCGGCGACCTTGGCGGCGCGGAACTCGGCCATCGTCCAGTCGCCGGTGAGGCCACAGACGTGGCGCGCGAAATTGGCGATCAGCTTGGCGCCGTCGGGAGTGTGCGCGACTTCCATGTGGAACTGCGTCGCGTAATATTTGCGCGAATCGTCGGCGACGACCGCGATCGGCGAGCCGGGGCTGACCGCGACCGGGCGGAAGCCGGGGGCAAGCGCGCTGACCTTGTCGCCGTGGCTCATCCAGACGGTGTGCTTCTCGCCCGTCTTCCACACGCCGTCGAAGAGGACGCAGTCGTCGGTAATCTCGATCACGGCATGGCCGAACTCGCCGCTTTCGCCGAGCGTGACGTTGCCGCCGAGCTGCTGCATCAGCACTTGCTGGCCGTAGCAGATCCCCATGATCGGCACGCCGCTGTCGAGAATCGCCTGCGGGATCCGCGGGCTCCCCTCGTCGAGCACCGAGGCCGGGCTGCCCGACAGGATCACGCCCTTGGGCGCCATTCGCGCAAAGGCCGCTTCTGCGGTGGTGAAGGGAGCGATCTCGCTGTAGACGCCGGCTTCCCGCACGCGTCGCGCGATCAATTGCGTTACCTGGCTGCCGAAATCGACGATGAGGATCGAGTCTGTCGGATGGGTCATGCCGCCAGATAGCAGATGCGCGCCGTGGGGGAAGAGTTTTGGGGACGAAATGACCGACACCTATTTAAAAGCCGCAGCGCGCGCCGGATTCGAGCCGATGGTCGTTGCCGCCGGCGAGGACGGGCGCAAGCTCGCAGGGCTTGCCGGGCTCGCTGCGAAGATCGGCCTGCGTGGGCGCGTCTACCCGCTTGCGATGCAAGCGCGCACGCACGGGCCCGACGATGTCGAGGTCGCTGCACGCACCCAGCAGCTGATCGGCCAGAGCGTCCCGCGCTGGCATTTCAACATGCTGCGCGACGAACCGCGCAACGCCGCGTTCGACGCCGCGATCCGCCGCGCGGTGACGCCGGGCACGCATGTTCTCGACATCGGCGCAGGGAGCGGCCTGCTCTCGATGATGGCAGCGCGCGCCGGCGCCGGGCGCGTCGTCGCATGCGAGGAGAACCCGGCGATTGCCGATATGGCGCGCCAGATCGTCGCGACGAACGGCTTTGCCGAGCGCGTGCGCGTGGTGACGGGCAATTCGACCGAGCTCGACGTTGAATCCGATCTCGAAGGCCGCGCCGACGTGATCGTCTCGGAGATCGTGTCGAACAATCTGCTGGCCGAGGGTGTGCTCAAGACGCTCGCCGACGCCGCGACGCGGCTGCTCGCGCCGGGCGGGCAGATGATCCCGGCGGGCGGCGACGTGATGATCGCGCTCGGCAGCTGGTCGGCGGCGGAGGAGCACCGGATGACGATGGTGGCGGGCTTCGACCTCGGCGGCTTCAACGCGCTGACGCAAGTGCCGCGCAACGTTGCGGTGAGCGATGCGACGCTGACGTTGCAAAGCGATCCGGCGGCGTTGCTGTCGTTCGACTTTACCGGCGAGGCGGCGCGCGAGCCACATCATGGCGCTGCGACGCTCGTCGCGCAGGGCGGGCCGATCGGCGGGATCGTGCAGTGGATCCGGCTGCAGCTCGACGAGGTCGTCGATTACGAGAACCGGCCTGGCCCCGATGCGAAATCGCATTGGGGCGCGCAATACTATCCGTTCGATGTGCCGCTCGAGCTGGCGGCGGGGACCGCGGTGCGCGTCGTGGGGGTGCATGACGGGCACCAGTTGCTGGTGTGGCGCGAAAACGCGGGCGCGACAGAGCTCCCCTCCCCTTCAGGGGAGGGGCTGGGGGTGGGGCTGTAACGGGCACCCGCGCGCCCAGTACTTCCCCACCCCAACCCCTCCCCTAAAGGGGAGGGGCTTGCGCGCTATTCTACCGGCTTCACCTGCAACCCGGTCCACTTCGCCGCGAATGCCCAGGCATCCGCGGTCTCGGCAATCACCTTGTCGGTCGGCTTGCCAGAGCCATGCCCCGCGCGCGTCTCGATCCGCACCAGCCGCGGCTTCGGCCCCAGGTCGGCCGCCTGCAGCGCGGCCGTATATTTGAACGTATGCCCCGGCACGACACGGTCGTCGGTATCCGCCGTCTCGGCGAGGATCGCCGGATACGGCTTGCCCGGCCGGATATTGTGGTACGGCGAATAGGCATAGAGCGTCTTGAAATCGGCTTCCTTCGACGGATAGCCATAATCGTCGACCCAATAGCGCCCCGCGGTGAAGCGGTCGAAGCGCAGCATGTCCATCACGCCCACGGCCGGCAGCGCCGCCGCGAACAGATCGGGCCGCTGGTTGGTCACCGCCCCGACGAGCAGACCGCCGTTCGATCCGCCCTGAATGACGAGCTGATCCGCGCCGGTGATATGCTGCGCCTTCAAGAACTCGCCCGCCGCGATGAAATCGTCGAACACGTTCTGCTTGTTGGCCAGCCGGCCGCCGTCGTGCCACGGCTTGCCATATTCGCCGCCGCCGCGGATGTTGGCGACCGCGAACACCCCACCCTGCTCGAGCCACGCGATCCGCGTCGCCGAAAACGCCGGCGTCACCGAGATGTTGAAGCCGCCATA
Source organism: Sphingomonas sp. AAP5 (assembly GCF_004354345.1). Classification (NCBI taxonomy): domain Bacteria; kingdom Pseudomonadati; phylum Pseudomonadota; class Alphaproteobacteria; order Sphingomonadales; family Sphingomonadaceae; genus Sphingomonas; species Sphingomonas sp. AAP5. The sequence continues at coordinate 2,284,037 of NZ_CP037913.1, forward strand.
CGCATAGAGCAGCGTCGGCGCGGGGCCCGTCACGTCCTTGCGTTTGACGATGAACATCGGGACCTTGGTCCCGTCCTTCGACGCATAGAAACGCTGCTCGACCGCATAGCGCGACGGATCGAACGCGACCTTGGGCGCCGCCCACGGCGTCGCCTTGCCGGTGCTGACATCGTAGCGATAGATCGTCGTCGGCGTGGCGAAGCTGGTGAAGGCGTAGAAGGTCTCGGGATCGTCGGGGTCGCCGCCAAAGCCGCCGACATCGCCGATCCCGGGGAGCGGGACGACGCCATCGGGCTTGCCGTCGAGCGTGTAGCGACGGACCTCGCTCTTCACGTCGGCGAGATAGGACAGGAGCAGCTTGCCGCCGACGATCGACGCGCCGTCGAGCACGTCCTTGCCCTGTGGCACCACCTCATGCTCAGGCACCTCGGCCGAGCGCGCGTAGAGGTTGGTCGCGACGATCCGCAGCCGCGGCGCATCCTTGTTGGTCAGCCAGTAGAAATTGCCGCCGACATTGCCCGCGAAGGTCCACTGGTTCTGCAGCCCCTTGAAGATCGTGCGCGGGGCGAGCTTGGGCGCGGTGAGATCGATCACGGTGATCTCGTAGCGATTGTCGGTGCCCTCATGCGTCGTGATGACGAGCCATTTGCCGTCGTCGGTCACGATCGCGCCATGGCCCATCTTGGGCCGATCGGGCGTCGCGTAGATCAGCGAGTCGGCGCTTTGCGGCGTGCCGAGCTTATGGAAATAGACCTGCTGGTTCTCGTTGAGCGCCTGGAACTTGGCGCCCTGGGCAGGAGCGGCGAAGCGCGAATAATAGAAGCCCGATCCATCCTTCGCCCAAGACAGGCTCGAGAACTTGACCCAGTCGATCTGGTCGCTGATGCCGCCGCTCGCGACGTCGAGGACCTTTACGGTACGCCAGTCGGTGCCGCCGTCCTGCACCGCGTAGAGCAGCTTGTGGCCGTCCTCCGACGGGGTCCATTCGGCGAGCGCCGTCGCGCCGTCCTTCGACCAGCCGTTGGGATCGACCAGCACCCGGCCCGCCCCATCGACACTGTCGCGCACATAGAGCACCGCCTGGTTCTGCAGCCCGGCATTGCGCGTATAGAAATAGCGACCGCCCTTCTTCACCGGAACGCCGAACCGCTCGTAATCGAGCAGCTGCTTCAACCGTGCGGCAAAAACGTCGCGACCCGGCAGCGTCGCCAGATAGGCGTTGGTGACGGCATTCTCATCGGCGACCCACTTCGCCACCTCGGCATTCGTGCGGACGTCGTTCTCGAGCCAGCGATACGGATCGGCGACCTTGACGCCGAACTGTTCGTCGACCTGTGGCACACGGCGGGTCTCGGGATATTGCATGGTCTGGGCCTGTAGTTGCACGGGGGCCGCGAGAACGAGAGCGATCAGCGGCAGGGTCAAGCGCATGTAGGGCTCCGAAACGGAAAAAGGAGCCGCACTCTACCGAGCGCGACTCCTTTCTCAACCTGCAAAGCAACGAAGGCTTATGCGGCCTCGTCATACTCGCCGTCGACGATCACCGGGCCCGAATCCTGGCCCTTGGCGCTCACGTCGCGGTCGACGAATTCGATGACGGCCATCGGCGACGCGTCCGACATACGGATGCCGGCCTTGATCACGCGGGTGTAACCGCCGTTGCGATCGGCATAGCGCGTTGCCAGAACGTCGAACAGCTTGATCAGCTGCGCGTCGTCGAGCAGCCGTGCGTGCGCCAGGCGGCGGTTGCTGAGACCACCCTTCTTGCCGAGCGTGATCAGCTTTTCGATGTACGGGCGCAGTTCCTTCGCCTTGGCGACGGTGGTGGTGATCTGCTCGTGCTTGATGAGGGCAGCGGACATGTTGCGGAACAACGCAATGCGATGTGCCGAGGTACGCTGCAGTTTACGACCGCCTACGCGATGACGCATGGTGATTTCCTTCGTTCGTTAGGGGGCCGTGTGAGGTACCCCAGACCAGGTGACCGTTATGGCCGCCACCTATCGCCGTCTTGCTGACCGTAGCCCTCTCCCATTCTTCATGGGAGAGGGTTGGGTGAGGGTCTTCTTCTACTCGCGCCCGCCGCGGCGAAACCGCGTCGTCGGACGTCGCAAGCGACGCCGGCCGGGCTTACGCCGTCTCAGAATTAGCGTGCGCTAATCCCGTGCGGCTCAGCCCATAATTTCCTGCTCGAGCTTCTTCGCCATCTCTTCGATGTTCTCAGGCGGCCAACCCGGGATTTCCATCCCGAGGCGGAGCCCCATCGAAGACAGCACTTCCTTGATCTCGTTGAGCGACTTGCGGCCGAAGTTCGGCGTACGCAGCATCTCGGCTTCGGTCTTCTGGACCAGATCGCCGATATAGATGATGTTGTCGTTCTTGAGGCAGTTGGCGCTGCGCACCGAAAGCTCGAGCTCGTCGACCTTCTTGAGCAAATAGCGGTTGATCTGCTGCGTGTCGCCCGACACTTCGCCAGCCGCAGCCGCCGGAGCAGCGTGACCGATCGGAGCCGAACGCGTCACCGACGAATCGTCGAAGTGGACGAACAGCGCGAGCTGGTCCTGCAGGATGCGTCCTGCGTAACCAACGGCGTCCTCAGGCGTGATCGTGCCGTCGGTCTCGATCGTCAGCGTGAGCTTGTCGTAATCGAGTTCCTGCCCGACGCGGGTGTTCTCGACCTTGTAGCTCACCTGCTTGACCGGCGAATACAGCGCATCGACCGGGATCAGGCCGATCGGCGCATCGGCCGGACGGTTGGCGACGGCAGCGACATAGCCCTTGCCGACGTCAGCGGTGAATTCCATGTTGAGCGTCGCGCCCTCGTCGAGGTGGCACAGCACCAGCTTGGGGTTCATCACTTCGATGTCGCCCGTCACCGCGATGTCGCCAGCCGTGACCGCACCCGGACCCGTTGCCGAGAGCTGGAGGCGCTTGGGCCCCTCGCCCTGCATGCGCAAAGCGATCTGCTTCACGTTGAGCACGATATCGGTCACGTCCTCGCGAACGCCGGCAAGCGACGAGAATTCGTGCAGCACGTTTTCGATCTTGATCGAGGTGACCGCTGCCCCCTGCAGCGACGACAGCAGAACGCGGCGCAGCGCGTTGCCGAGCGTCAGGCCGAAACCACGCTCCAGCGGCTCGGCGACGAAGGTTGCCTTGCGCTTGCCATCACCGGACTTCTTCTCGAGGCCGGACGGCTTCTTCAGTTCCTGCCAGTTCTTTGCATTGACGGACATAGGCTATCCCTTGGTTTTGGGTCGGCACTGCGCAATGCCGACCAATTACGAATCCCGGGCGTGCAGCGCGATCAACCGCGCACGCCCGAGAGAAATCAGACGCGACGACGCTTCGAAGGACGCACGCCGTTGTGCGGGATCGAAGTCACGTCGCGGATCGAAGTGATCTGGAAACCGACCGCCTGCAGCGCGCGAAGCGCCGACTCACGGCCCGAACCCGGGCCCTTCACTTCGACTTCGAGCGTACGGACGCCGTGCTCGGCAGCCTTCTTGCCGGCGTCTTCGGCAGCGACCTGCGCTGCGTACGGAGTCGACTTGCGCGAGCCCTTGAAGCCCATTGCGCCGGCCGACGACCACGAGATCGCGTTGCCCTGGGCATCGGTGATCGTGATCATGGTGTTGTTGAAGCTTGCGTTCACATGGGCGACGCCCGAGGTGATGTTCTTGCGCTCGCGCCGCTTAATGCGCTGTGGTTCACGTGCCATTTTGAAATCCTAAATCCTGAACGAGGAGCGAGCCGCGGTCACCCGCGGCTCAAGCTCACTTCTTCTTACCGGCGATCGGCTTAGCCTTGCCCTTGCGGGTGCGCGCATTGGTATGCGTGCGCTGGCCACGAACCGGCAGGCCCTTGCGATGGCGCAGGCCACGATAGCAGGCGAGATCCATCAGACGCTTGATGTTCATCGCAACCTGGCGACGCAGATCGCCTTCGACGGTGTAATCAGCGTCGATCGCCTCACGGATGTGGAGCACTTCCTGATCGGTCAGGTCCTGCACACGCGCCGTCATCGGGATGTTCAGCTTGGTGACGATTTCCTTGGCCTTGGTGTTGCCAATGCCATGAATGTAGGTGAGCGCAATAACGACGCGCTTGTTGGTCGGGATGTTGACCCCGGCGATACGTGCCATGAACTTTTTCTCCTGCTCCACGGGGCTGCATGGCTGCAGACCCCATCTCGACGCGTTGAATACCGTAACGCACGACACCGGCGCACGCAAACAGCGCCGCCGGAGACCGGTGTTTCGGAATAGAGGCTCGGTAAGCCCCGACTCGGGTGCTGTCAAGCCAGCGCTGTAGTGTCGACGAGCAGATCGGGGATGGTCGCGGACGGCACCGGAGCGCCCCATGCAAACTCGTCGCGCTGCGCGTATGTTTCGTTTTCCGGGCCCGCCATTCGGATAATCTTTCGAGCGACGACATCGACGACCCAATATTCGGGTACACCCGTCCGCGCATACAGGCGGGCCTTTCGTCCGAGGTCGAACTGCAGCGAACTGCTCGACACTTCGACCGCAAGCCGGACCGAGTCGCGCGAGACGAAGCGATCGTCTTCGACCGTTGCTACGACGACATCCGGCTCGGGCAGGCTGTGATCGTCGAGGTGCGTCGAGACGGGTGCATAAGCCGTGAGGTTGGCTTTCAACTTTCGCACACCGAGGCTGATGGCAATCAAGATCTCGGCCTGCGCTTTGGCGTGCGGGCGATGAACCGCGTTCATGACGAAGATCTCACCATCGATGAGCTGCACGCGTCCGACATTTTCGAAAGCCCCCGCTTCGTCCAAGATCAGAAATTCATCGACGGTGATCAGATGACGAACAGGATCGCCCTCCTCCACGGAGGCGTCGGCGGCTCGAATGGCTTGCTCGGCACCCATGGCCTTTCTTACCAAAAACCGGCCGTCCTCACAACGCAACCGGCACCACGATTGCTGCGACCAGCCCCGGCGCATTGTCCCCCAGCTCGATCCGCCCGTCGTGCAACCGCGCGACCGCCTCGACCAGCGCCATCCCCAGCCCTGCCCCGGGCAGACTGCGCGCACTGTCGAGCCGGCCGAAGCGGCGCAACGCCTGTGCGCGGTCGGCCTCGGCGATGCCAGGTCCGCGATCCTCGACCTGGAAGCGCGCCTCGCCCGCGCCGATCGCCAACCGCAAGGTGATCGCCCCGCCCGCCCCGGCGTGGCGGAGCGCATTGTCGATCAGATTGGCGAGCGCTTGCGTCATCAATTCGCGGTGCAGCACGATACGCGGCGCGCCGGTCTCGATCACTGCCTCGAAGCGCATCCCGGCATCCTCGACGACCGGCGCATACAGTTCGGCGATTTCTTCCATCAATGCGGCGGGATCGATCGGCGCGAGCCGGTCGCGCGGCACCGATTCGGCGCGCGTGATCTCGATCATCGTCGACAGCATCCGCATCACGAGGTCGGTCTCGATCAGCAGCCCGCCCATCGCTGCCTCGCGCTGCGCGGGATCGGCCTGCAACACCGCCGCCTCGGCCTTTGCGCGCAGCCGCGCGAGCGGCGAGCGGAGATCGTGCGCGAGCCCGTCGGTGACGATCCGCAATTCGGTCATCAGCCGTTCGGTCTTGTCGAGCATCGCGTTGAGCCGCAGCGCGAGCCGGTCGAACGCGTCCCCGCCACTCGCCGCATTGGGGACGCGGCGCGACAGATCGCCCTCGGCGACCCCCTCGATCACGTCGGTGACGCGGTTGAGCCGCTGCCCGACATAACGCGTGACGACGAGACCGCCCCCGACCCCCAGCGCGAGCGACAGCAGCGTCGCGGCGGCCAGCGCGCGTTCGATGCCGCGCTGTTCGGCCTCCCAATCGTCGAGCAGATGCCCGCTGACCAGCCGATTGGGCCCGATCTGGCGCACGGCGTAGCCGGCCTCGCGTTCGGACCACGGCATCGAATCGCCGACTTGCCCAATATGGAAACCGATCGAAGGCGCCCGCCCGACATGCCCGATCGCGGGACCGACCTGCGCCAGCCGACGACCGTCGGCGGCGACCACCATCACGATCCTGGTCGGATCGCTCGGCGCCTGCGCATCCTCGATCGCGCGGACGAGCGCCGGCAGGCCGCCCGTGCGATACACCGCGACCAGCGCATCCGATTCCTCGATCGTGTCGCGCCGCACCGCGTCGATCGCGTCGTCATGGACGAGCTTCCACACGAACCCGACGAGCACGAGGTTCGAGATCAGCGCCAGCCCGATCGCGAGCAGCGCGATCCGCGCGGTGACCGAAAGCCGGATCAAGGCTCGGTCGACAACCGATACCCCGCGCCGCGCACGGTATGCAGGATCGGCGCGCTAAAGCCTTCCTCGAGCTTACGCCGCAACCGCCCGATATGGACGTCGACGACGTTCGATCCCGGGTCGAAATGATAGTTCCAGATCTTCTCGAGCATCATCGTGCGCGTCACCACCTGCCCGGCGTGGCGCGCGAGATATTCGAGCAAGTTGAACTCGCGCGCGCCAAGCGCAATCGTTCGCCCCTGCCGGACGACGCTGCGCGCGAGCAAGTCGATCTCGAGGTCCCCAACCGACAGCTTGGTCGGCTGCCCCTCGGTGCCGCCGCGGTCGACGCGCCGGAAGATCGCGTCGATCCGCGCGGTCAGCTCGGCGAACGAGAAGGGTTTGACGAGATAATCGTCGGCGCCGGCGTTCAGCCCATCGATACGGTCATCGACGGTGCCGAGCGCAGAGAGGATCAAGGCGGGGGTCGCGACGCCTGCGGCGCGAATCGCGCCGAGCATCGCCAGCCCGTTGAGGCCGGGCAGCATGCGATCCGCGACGATCAGGTCGAAAATGCCTTCGCTCGCCAGGAACAGCCCGTCGCGGCCATCGCCGCAGGTCTGGACGACATAGCCCGCCTCCCCCAGCCCCTTGGCGAGATAGGCGGCGGTCGAGGCATCGTCTTCGACGATCAGGATTTTACGCGACATAGGTGGCATTCCGGGCGGTTTCCTCGTGCCTAGAATGAAATGAGGCTGACGGAAAGCAAGCCTTCCGCCAGCCAACGACACTCCCGGGAGTGCGAGTGCCGATCTCGTCAAATCTTCCCGCCGCATGCACTCGGCGATGCACACCTTATGGCGCCGCGCGGCTGCCACGGCGGTGACGGCGAGGTGACGAAATCGTCATTTGGAATGAATCGGGGACCGAAGCGGTCGCCGCGGTCAGGCGGCGTCGAGGATCGCTTCGATCGCGTGCGTCACGGCACCGATTTCGCCCATGCCGTCGACGCGCGCGAGCAGCCCGCGTGCCTGGTAGATCGGGATGATCGGCTCGGTCTTGGCGCGATATTCGGCCATGCGCGTGCGAACGGTGTCTTCATTGTCGTCGGGACGACGCTTGAAGTCGTGGCTGCCGCAGACGTCGCAAGTCTCGGCGACCTTGGGCTGCTTGAAATGGTCGTGATAACCCGCACCGCACACCGCGCAGGTGTACCGGCCGACGATCCGCGCGACGAGCTTGTCCTCGTCGACCTCGAGTTCGATCACCTTGTCGAGCGTGCGGCCGCGGCCTTCGAGGATCGTATCGAGCTGTTCGGCCTGCGCCGCGGTCCGCGGGTAGCCGTCGAAGATCACGCCCTGCGCGGGATCGAGCGACGCAAGCTTCTCATCGATGATACCCGAGACAATCGCATCGGAGACGAGCTCGCCCGCTTCCATCACGGCCTTTGCCTGCAAGCCTACCGGGCTGCCCGACTTTACCGCCGCACGCAGCATGTCACCGGTCGAGAGCTGGATCATCCCGCGCGTCGCCTCGAGATGGCTCGCCTGGGTGCCCTTGCCCGCGCCCGGAGGCCCCAACAGAATGATATTCACGCCACAATCCCCTCTTCGACCCGCTCTTCGGCGGCGTCGCGCTCAGCGCAGACGCCCGCCCTTCAGCTTCGCCTTCTTGATCAGATCGCCATATTGATGCGCAAGCAAATGGCTCTGGATCTGCGTCACCGTATCCATCGTTACGTTGACCACGATCAGGAGGCTAGTGCCACCCAGGTAGAACGGGATCGCCAGCGCCGACACGAGATATTCGGGCAACAGGCAGATGATCGCGAGATAGCCGGCACCGATCACGGTGATCCGCGTCAGCACATAGTCGAAATAATTCTCGGTGTTCTTGCCGGGACGGATACCGGGGATGAACCCGCCATGCCGCTTGAGATTGTCGGCGGTCTCTTCCGGATTGAACACCACGGCGGTGTAGAAGAACGAGAAGAACACGATGCCGGCACCGTACAGCAGCATGTACACCAGGCTGCCGTGCTGGAGGTACTGGTTGAGCGTGATGACCAGGTCACCATACCAGGTTTCCTTGGCGCCAGCGGTCTGCTTGCCCGCGAGCTGCATCACCGTCAGCGGCATCAGCAGCAGCGACGAGGCGAAGATCGGCGGAATCACGCCCGCGGTGTTGATCTTGAGCGGCAGATGGCTGCGGTCCGACTGCATGCCACGCTGCGTCTGGCGCTTGGGGTACTGGATCAGGATGCGGCGCTGCGCGCGCTCCATGAAGCAGATGAACAGGATCAGGCCCGCGACGGCGACCGCGATCGCGATGATCGTGAAGCCGTTGAGGTTACCCGCGCGGCCGCCCTGCGCGAGATTGTATAGCGTGGTGGGCAAGTTGGCGACGATGCCCGCCATGATGATCAGCGACATCCCGTTGCCGATCCCGCGCGCGGTGATCTGCTCGCCGATCCACATCAGGAACATCGTGCCGCCGACCAGGCTAACGATCGAGCCGACGATGAACATCGGGCCGGGATCGACCACCACGCCCTGGCTCTGGAAGCCGAGCGTGAGGAAATACCCCTGGATGATCGTCAGCGCGACGGTGCCGTAGCGCGTGTACTGGTTGAGCTTCTTGCGCCCGCTCTCGCCTTCCTTCTTGATCGCGGCAAGCGTCGGCGACAGCGAGGTCGCGAGCTGCACCACGATCGAAGCGGTGATGTAGGGGGTGACGCCCAAAGCGATCAGGCTGGCGCGCTTGAGAGAGCCGCCCGAGAAGGCGTTGAAGAAATCGAGCACGCCGCCGCTGGTGCGATTCGCCAGCTCGGTCAGCGCGGTCGGGTCGATCCCCGGCAGCGGCACGTAGCTGAGCAGGCGGAAGACGATCAGCGCGCCGATGGTGAACCACAGCCGCTTCTTGAGGTCGGTCGCCTGTGCGAATTTCGACAGGCTGATGCTGGAAGCCATCTGGTCGGCTGCGGATGCCATGCTGCGTATCGTCCCGGTAACTCAGGTGTCAGGAAACAAAAAACGGCGGAAAGCGTTACCGCCCCCCGCCGCTCATATAGGGGCCCGTACGGGCTTGTCTAACCTTGCGGTTATATTTCCCGTCGATGCACCCTTCCGTCATTCCCGCGAAAGCGGGAATCCCGCTTCTTCTAGCGTACGCTAAAAGAGAAGCGGGCCCCCGCTGTCGCGGGGGTGACGGAGGAGAGCACGGACCTAGGAAACTCAGGCCCGAAGCGTTCAGGCCTTGAACGATTCCTTGTGCGCCTTGCGCTCGCGATACTTGACGCCCTTCTTGGCAGCAGCCTTTTCAGCTGCGGGCACGACGTGGATCACGTCGACCTTGCCGCCGAGCTTCTCGACCGCCTCGATCGCGCCCTTCGACGCGCCGGCGACGGTGAAGCTGAGCACAGCCGTCATCTCGCCCTTGGCGAGCAGACGGACGCCGTCCTTGCCGCCACGCGCCAGGCCAGCGGCCTTGAGCGCGTCATGGTCGAGCGTCGCGCCGGCTTCGATCTTGCCTGCATCGACCGCAGCCTGGATCGCACCGAGGTTCACCTCGGCATAGTCCTTGGCGAAGATGTTGTTGAAGCCGCGCTTCGGCAGACGCATGTGGAGCGGCATCTGGCCGCCCTCGAAGCCTGCGATCGAGACGCCTTCACGGCTCTTCTGGCCCTTCTGGCCACGACCGGCAGTCTTGCCCTTGCCCGAACCGATACCACGGCCGACACGCATCTTGGATTTACGCGCGCCCTGATTGTCGCGGATTTCATTGAGTTTCATGAGTGCACTCGCTTTCGCTTTTGTCGCGCTGATAAAATGGAGAAGGGGGCCGTTAGCCCCCTGCCCCGCGTTTGTCTATATCCGACTAGCCCCAGTATCCTCTCCCGCATGCGGGAGAGGCAACGGAGACTTGGTTCGCCTTCTTCAGGCGGACCTAGTCGCAGCCGGTGAGGGCCTTCTTTTTCTGCTCGCTCGGAACAGAAGAAGAAGGCCCTCACCCAACCCTCTCCCGCAAGCGGGAGAGGGCTTCAGATCTCGGCTTACGCCTCGATCTTCACCATGTGCGCGACCTTGCGGATCATGCCCCGGACTTCGGGGGTATCCTCGAGCTCGCGCGTCTTGTGCATCTTGTTGAGGCCGAGGCCGATCAGCGTTGCGCGCTGGTCGGCTTCGCGGCGGATCGGCGAACCGGTCTGCGTGATCTTGATGGTTGCCATGTCGCTTACTCCACAACCGCGGCCGCATCGGCCTCGGCAGTCTCGGATCCACCACGGCCCAGCAGGTCGGCAATCTTCTTGCCGCGACGCTGTGCAACCGACTTCGGCGAAACCTGCGAGGTTAGCGCCTCGAAGGTTGCCCGGATCATGTTGTAGGGGTTCGACGTGCCGACCGACTTGGTCACGACGTCGGCGACGCCGAGCGATTCGAACACGGCGCGCATCGGACCACCAGCGATGATGCCGGTACCGGCAGGTGCCGAGCGCAGCGTGACGAGACCGGCACCGAAGTGACCGTTGCCGTCATGATGCAGCGTGCGGCCTTCCTTGAGCGGAACGCGGACCATTGCCTTCTTGGCAGCAGCCGTCGCCTTCGAGATGGCTTCCGGCACTTCGCGCGCCTTGCCATGACCGAAGCCGACCCGGCCCTTGCCGTCGCCGACGACGACGAGTGCAGCAAAGCCGAAGCGCTTGCCGCCCTTGACCGTCTTGGAGACGCGGTTGATGTGAACCAGCTTCTCGATCAGCTCTTCGCCGCCATCGTCGGCACCGGGGCCGCCACGACCGCGATTGTCGCGACCGCCACGGTTGTCACGGCCGCCACGGTTCGCACCGCCGCCAGGACCACGACCGCCGCCAGGGCCGCCACGGTTGCCGCCAGGGCCACCACGACCACGGGGCGCTTCCTGCTGCGGAACCGGTGCGCCGTCGGGCGACGCTGCGATTTCGTTTGGAATGTTGTCGTCAGCCATAATTAGAACTCCAATCCGGCTTCACGCGCGGCAGTCGCCAGCGCCTTGACCCGGCCGTGGAACAGGAAGCCACCGCGGTCGAACACGACCTGCGTCACGCCAGCAGCCTTGCAGGCTTCGGCGATGCGCGTGCCGACACCGGTCGCTGCGTCGAGGTTGGCGCCGGACGTGTCGCGCACGTCCTTTTCCAGCGTCGAAGCGGCAGCGATCGTCACGCCCTTGGCGTCGTCGATGATCTGCGCATAGATGTGGCGGCCCGAGCGGTGGATCGACAGCCGCGGACGGCCCGAACCCCGTGCACGAAGCGCGGTGCGGTTGCGGCGGCGCCGCTTCTCGAAGAGAGACATACCCTTGGTCGACATTACTTCTTCTTCCCTTCCTTGCGGAAGATGAACTCGCCGTCGTACTTGATGCCCTTGCCCTTGTAAGGCTCGGGCTTGCGCCAACGACGGATTTCAGCTGCCAGCTGGCCGACCTTCTGCTTGTCCGAACCCGAGATCTCGATCGTCGTGTTGTCGGGGGTCTTGACTTCGATCCCCTCCGGCACGTCGATGTTGACGTCGTGGCTGTAGCCGAGCTTGAGGTTCAGGTTCTTGCCCTGCGCCGCAGCACGATAGCCAACGCCGTTGATCAGCAGCTTCTTGGTGAAGCCGTCCGACACGCCGGTGATCAGGTTCTGCACGAGAGTACGCTGCATGCCCCAGAACGCGCGAGCGCGCTTGGTCTCGTTTGCGGGGTTGACCGAAACGCCACCCTCTTCGAGCACATAGCTGATCTCTTCGCGCAGCGGCATCGCGAGGGTGCCCTTGGGCCCCTTCACGGTGAGCTGCTGGCCTTCGATCGTCGCGGTCACGCCGCTGGGGATCGCGACCGGCTTTTTACCGATGCGGCTCATATCAGAACACCTCCGCGAGGACTTCGCCGCCGACATTCTGTTCGCGCGCTTCGGCGTCGGACAGAACGCCGCGAGGCGTCGAGACGATGGTGATGCCGAGGCCGTTCATTACGCGCGGCAGTTCGGTCGAAGCCGAATAGACGCGACGGCCAGGCTTCGAAACGCGAGCAACGTGCTTGATCGCAGGCTGGCCCTCGAAATACTTCAGCTCGATGCGGATGCCGGCCGCAGGGCCCATCTGCTCTTCGCTATAGCCACGGATGTAGCCTTCGCGCTGGAGAACGTCGAGAACGCGGGCCCGCAGCTTGGAGCCCGGCGTCAGGACGGAGTCCTTGCGCGCGCGCTGGCCGTTGCGGATGCGGGTGAGCATATCACCCAGGGGATCGGTCAATGCCATCTGTTGATCCTTACCAGCTCGACTTCGTAACGCCCGGGATCAGGCCCTTGTTGGCCAGATCGCGCAGCTGAATACGGCAGAGGCGGAACTTGCGATAATAAGCGCGCGGACGACCCGTCAGCTCGCAGCGGTTGCGGATGCGCGTCGGGTTCCCGTTGCGGGGAATCTCGGCCATCTTCAGACGGGCTTCGATCCGCTCGCCGTCGCTGAGCGAATTGTCGCCAGCGATTGCTTTCAGCGCCGCATACTTAGGCGCGTACTTCTTGACGAGCATCTTGCGACGCTCGTTCTTGTTGACAGAACTTACCTTCGCCATCTTATGCCGCCTTCTTTTCGGTCGCGTCTTCAGTGACTTCCGGCGGGAACGGGAAGCCGAACAGGCGGAGCAGCTCGCGCGCTTCGTCGTCGGTCCGTGCCGTGGTCGTGACGATCACGTCCATGCCGCGGATCTTGTCGATCCGGTCGTAGCTGATTTCCGGGAACACCAGCTGCTCCTTCAGGCCGCAGGCATAGTTGCCGCGTCCGTCGAACGACTTGGGGTTGAGCCCGCGGAAATCGCGAACGCGCGGGAGCGCGATCGTGATGAAACGGTCGAGGAATTCGTACATGCGCTCACGACGAAGGGTAACCTTCACGCCGATCGGCATGCCTTCGCGCAGCTTGAACTGAGCGATCGACTTCTTGGCCTTGGTCACGACGGGCTTCTGGCCGGCGATCAGCTCCATTTCCTGGGCTGCCTGGTCGACCTTCTTCTTGTCCTGCGTCGCTTCGCCAACGCCCATATTCAGGACGATCTTGTCGATGCGCGGAACTTCCATCGCGTTCTTGTAGCCGAACTTCTCGGTCATCGCAGCGACGATCTTGTCGTCGTACATGCCCTTCATCCGGGGCTTGGTTGCAGCATCAGCCACTGATCTTCTCCCCGGTCTTGACCGCAACGCGGACCTTCTTGCCGTCCTGGGTCTCGAAGCGAACGCGCGTCGGCTTGCCGTCGGCGGTCACATGCGCAACCTTGGAAATGTGCATCGGTGCTTCCGAACGCTTCAGGCCACCCTCGGGGTCGCCCTGGCTCGGCTTGGTGTGGCGCACGGCGACATTGACGCCAGCGACAACAACCTTGCCGTCCTTCGGCATGGCCATCGTGACTTCGCCGGTCTTGCCCTTGTCGCGGCCCGACAGGACGATGACGCGATCGCCCTTCTTGATCTTAGCGGCGGCCATTTTACAGCACCTCCGGTGCGAGCGAGATGATCTTCATATGCTTCTTGCCGCGGAGCTCGCGCACCACTGGGCCAAAGATACGCGTGCCGATCGGCTCCTCGTTCTTGTTGACCAGCACGGCTGCGTTCGAATCGAAGCGGATCACGGTGCCATCGGCCCGGCGAATGTCCTTCGCCGTACGCACGATGACGGCACGGTGCACGTCGCCCTTCTTCACGCGGCCACGGGGGGCAGCTTCCTTGACGCTGACGACGATGATGTCGCCCACGCCTGCAACACGACGCTTGGAACCCCCAAGCACCTTGATGCACATAACCCGCTTCGCGCCGCTGTTGTCAGCGACCTCGAGATTGGATTGCATCTGGATCATTGGATCCGCTTCCTTCTCATTCCAGGCACCGATTCCGACCGGTGCCGCCTAAACTCAGTCGTCACCCCAATACCGGGGTAGCACGACTATTGCCTGACCCTTTCCATGCGGCCCCGGCTTTCACCGGGGGACCGCGACGGAGGTGTCAGGCGTCGACGTCGACCCGCTCAGGCGTCGCGTGGGTGTTAACCCGATCGATCACCTTCCAGGTCTTAAGCTTGGAGATCGGTGCGGTCTCTTCGATCCGCACGGTTTCGCCCTGCTTGAACTCATTGCCCTCATCATGGGCATGATACTTCTTCGTACGACGGATGATCTTGCCGTAGAGCGCGTGCTTGACCTTGCGCTCCACGTTCACGACCACCGTCTTGTCGCCCTTGTCGGAGACGATCAGCCCCGTCAGCACGCGCTTTGGCATGTCTAAATCCTTACTTTGCCGCAGCGTCGCGCGAACGCGTCGACTGCAGGGTCTTGATGCGAGCGATGTCGCGACGGACTTCCTTCACCCGGCTCGACTTTTCGAGCTGGTTGGTCGCCGCCTGGAAGCGGAGGTTGAACGCCTCACGCTTCAGGTTGCCGAGCTCTTCGCCCAGCTGGTCTTCGGTCTTGGCGACCAGGTCGGAACGACGCGTGTCGAGCTTTGCCATCTTATGCAACTCCCAGATGCGAGGTGTCGCCGAGACGGGCAACGACCTTCACCTTGATCGGCAGCTTCATCGCTGCGCGGCTGAACGCCATAGCGGCGATGTCACCCGGAACGCCATCGAGTTCGAACAGGATGCGGCCCGGCTTTACGCGAGCTGCCCAATATTCCGGCGAACCCTTGCCCTTACCCATGCGGACTTCGGCAGGCTTGCCCGAGACGGGAAGATCCGGGAAAACGCGGATCCACAAACGCCCCTGGCGCTTGATGTGACGCGTGATCGCGCGGCGAGCCGCCTCGATCTGGCGTGCGGTGATCCGGTCCGGCTCCATCGCCTTCAGCCCGTACGAGCCGAAGTTGAGGGTCGTGCCGGACTTGGCGTCGCCATGGATGCGGCCCTTGAAGGCCTTGCGAAACTTGGTCTTTTTCGGTTGCAGCATGATCTATTCCTTAGCGGCGCGGATCAGGCCGGACGCCGGAAGTCTGTGCTTCCATCATCAGCCGGTCGGTCGCCATCGGGTCATGACCCAGGATTTCGCCCTTGAAGATCCAGACCTTCACGCCGCACACGCCGTAGGCCGTGTGTGCAGTCGCTTCGGCATAATCGACGTTGGCGCGCAGCGTGTGGAGCGGAACGCGACCTTCGCGATACCATTCCGAACGCGCGATTTCAGCACCGCCGAGACGGCCACCGCAGTTGATCCGGATGCCCTCTGCGCCGAGACGCATCGCCGACTGGACCGCACGCTTCATGGCGCGGCGGAAAGCGATACGACGCTCGAGCTGATCGGCAATGCCCTGCGCGACGAGCTTCGAATCGACTTCCGGTTTGCGGATTTCGACGATGTTGAGGCTCACGTCGGACGTGGTCATCTTGCCGAGCAGGCGGCGCAGCTTTTCAATGTCTGCGCCCTTCTTGCCGATGATCACGCCGGGGCGTGCTGCAAAGATCGAGACGCGGCACAGCTTGGCCGGACGGTCGATCACCACCTTGGAGATCGCTGCCTGCGGCAGCGTCTTCATGATGAAAGCCCGCATCTTGAGATCTTCGAGCAGAAGACGACCGTAATCGGCGCCCTCGGCATACCAGCGGCTGTCCCAGGTGCGGTTGATCTGCAGGCGCAGACCGATGGGGTTCGATTTCTGACCCATTACGCTTCTTCTTCCATTTCGCGAACGACGATGCGCAGGCGGCTGAAGGGCTTGAGGATGCGGGTCGACTTGCCGCGGCCGCGCGTGGCGAACCGCTTCATGACGATCGACTTGCCGACCGAGGCTTCCGAGACGACGAGCGAGTCGACGTCGAGGTTATGGTTGTTCTCGGCGTTGGCGATGGCCGAGGCCAGCACCTTGCGCGCTTCGATTGCCATGCCCTTGGTCGAGAATTGCAGGATGTTCATCGCCTGGCCAACCGGCTTGTTGCGAATGAGCGCTGCAACGAGACCCAGCTTCTGCGCCGAACCACGGATCTGCGTGCCGACCGAGAGGGCTTCCTTCTCGCCG
The DNA here is from genome assembly GCF_004354345.1 of Sphingomonas sp. AAP5. Classification (NCBI taxonomy): domain Bacteria; kingdom Pseudomonadati; phylum Pseudomonadota; class Alphaproteobacteria; order Sphingomonadales; family Sphingomonadaceae; genus Sphingomonas; species Sphingomonas sp. AAP5. The sequence continues at coordinate 2,300,303 of NZ_CP037913.1, forward strand.
ACCTTGCGGGGGGATTTCGCCTTAGACATTAGCGCTTGCCCTTCTTGTCCGCGGCGTGGCCGGGGAAGTAACGGGTGGGCGCGAACTCGCCGAGCTTCATGCCCACCATGTCCTCGTTGACCGAGACCGGCACGAACTTGCGCCCGTTATAGACGCTGAACGTGAGGCCCACGAACTGCGGCAGGATCGTCGAGCGACGCGACCAGGTCTTGATCGCACCGCGCGCATTGGTTTCCTGCGCGGTTTCTGCCTTCTTGAGCAGGTGGAGGTCCACGAAGGGACCCTTCCAGACTGAGCGAGCCATCTTAGCCCTTCCTCTTCGTCGAATGACGCGAACGGATGATCATCTTATCCGTCGACTTATTGTGACGGGTGCGCGCACCCTTGGTCGGCTTGCCCCATGGCGTAACCGGATGACGGCCACCCGAGGTACGGCCTTCACCACCGCCGTGCGGATGGTCGACCGGGTTCTTGGCGACACCACGCGTCAGCGGGCGGATGCCCAACCAGCGGCTGCGGCCTGCCTTGGCGAGGTTGGTGTTGCCGTTGTCGGGGTTCGACACGGCGCCGACCGTGGCCATGCAGTTCGCATGGAGGTAGCGCTGCTCGCCCGAGTTGAGGCGGACCATGACCATGCCCTTGTCGCGACCGACGACCTGCACATAGGTGCCGGCCGAACGTGCGATCTGACCGCCCTTGCCCGGCTTCATCTCGACGTTGTGGACGATCGTGCCGACCGGCATCTGGCCCAGCTCCATCGCGTTGCCCGGCTTCACGTCGGTCTTCTTGTCCGCGATGACCTTGTCACCGACGGCCAAGCGCTGCGGCGCGATGATGTAGGCCACGTTTTCCTTGCCATCGGCGGTCTGACCATAATTGATCAGCGCGATGAACGCGGTGCGGTTGGGATCGTATTCGATCCGCTCGACCACGCCATCGACGCCCCAGTTACGGCGCTTGAAGTCGATGATGCGGTAGCGCTGCTTGTGACCGCCGGCGATGCCGCGCGACGTGATGTGGCCCTTGTTGTTACGGCCACCGGTCTTGCGCTTGCCTTCGGTCAGCGCCTTGACGGGGCCGCCCTTGTGCAGTGCCGAACGGTCGACGAGGATGAGCCCGCGGCGTGCCGGGCTCGTCGGGTTATAATGCTTCAGTGCCATCGGATCAGATCCCCGTCGTCACGTCGATGGACTGGCCGTCCTTCAACGTCACGATCGCCTTCTTGATGTCGGAGCGGGTGTAGGGCGCGCCCTTCCACTTTTTGGTCTTGCCCTTCTGGACGATCGTGTTGACCCCCAGAACGGTCACGTCGAACAGCGCCTCGACCGCAGCCTTGATCTGCGGCTTGGTCGCGTCGTTGGTGACACGGAACACGACGGCGTTATGCTCGGAGAGCAAGGTCGCCTTCTCGGTGATGTGCGGAGCAACGATCACGTCGTAATGACGTGCGTCGATCCCGGTTTTTGGCTTAGCCATTGAAGCGCGCCTCCAGCATTTCGACGGCAGCGCGGGTCAGGACCAGCGTGTCGTGCTTCAGGATATCGTACACATTGGCGCCAGCCGCCGGCATCACGTTGATCGTGTGCAGGTTGCCCGCAGCCAGTGCGAAGCTCGTGTCGACCATGTCGCCGTCGATGACGAGCGCGGTCTTGCCGGTGCCGAGCTTGGCCCAATCCGCGATCAGCGTCTTGGTCTTGTTCTCGGCAACGCCTAGGCTGTCCATGACGACCAGCGTACCGGCCTGTGCATGCGTCGACAGCGCCATCTTGAGACCGAGTGCGCGGATCTTCTTGTTCAGGCCGGGGTTGAAGTCGCGGGTCCGCTGACCGTGCGCCTTACCACCACCGACGAAGATCGGAGCGCGGCGATCGCCGTGACGCGCCGTACCGCCGCCCTTCTGGCGACCGAACTTCTTGCCCGTACGCGCAACGTCGGAACGCTCACGCGTGCCGCTTGCGGTCGCACGGCGCTTCTCGAGCTGCCAGGTGACGACGCGGTGCAGGATGTCGGCGCGCGGATCGAGACCGAAGACCTCGTCGTTGAGCTCGACTTCCGTGCCGGCTGCGCCGTCGAAAGACTGAGATGTAACCTTCATGATCAGCCCTCCTGGCCGTCGGTCGCGTCCACGGTCGCGACGTCAGCAGGCGTCTCGGCGGGAGCGGTGTCGTTGGTGTTGGCAACCTGGCGGAGGCCGGCGGGGTACGGCGCATCGGCGTGACGCGCGACCTTGACCGAATCCTTGACCAGCAACCAGCCGCCCTTCGAGCCAGGGACCGAACCCTTGACGAAGATGAGGCCACGCTCGACGTCGGTCGAGACGATTTCGAGGTTCTGCTGGGTGCGGTTCTTGTCGCCCATGTGCCCGGCCATCTTCTTGTTCTTGAAGACCTTGCCCGGATCCTGGCGCTGACCGGTCGAACCGAGCGAACGGTGCGAGACCGAAACGCCGTGGGTCGCGCGCAGACCGCCGAAGCCCCAACGCTTCATGCCGCCCTGGAAGCCCTTACCCTGGGTCACGCCCTGGATATCGACAATCTGGCCGGAAACATAATGATCGGCAGAGATGGTCGCGCCGACTTCGAGCACGGCATCATCGCTCACGCGGAATTCCGCCAGCTTCGCCTTGGGCTCGACTTCGGCCTTGCCGAAGTGGCCGCGCTGCGGCTTGGCGACATTCTTTGCTTTTGCGGTACCTGCGCCCAGCTGGACTGCAACATACCCATCTCGATCGGCCTCGCGAACGGCCACAACTTGCAGATTTTCCAGTGCCAGAACGGTCACGGGCACATGGCGCCCGTCGTCCTGGAACCAGCGGGTCATCCCCATCTTTTTCGCGATCACGCCAGTGCGCATGATCAATGCTCCATTCAATGCAGAGGCACCCCTCGGACCATTCCGAAGGGTGCGTACTCAGCCCAAACTCATTTTATACTGCGGCCCCGACCCGGGCTGGTGCTCCCCGCGTTGGCGGTGGAGCGTGTCGGGGGACGCAGACCCGGATAATTCCGGCGGTATCCCGTCTATTTGATGCCGCCGAAAGCGGCACCGAATCTCGTAGAGGAGCGGCCTTTAAGCCAGCTTGATCTCGACGTCAACGCCTGCGGCGAGGTCGAGCTTCATCAGCGCGTCGACCGTCTGCGGGGTCGGCTGAACGATGTCGAGCATGCGCTTGTAGGTACGGACCTCGAACTGCTCGCGCGACTTCTTGTCGATGTGCGGGCCGCGGTTGACCGTGAACTTCTCGATGCGCGTCGGCAACGGAATGGGGCCACGGATGAGCGCGCCGGTGCGGCGGGCAGTGTCGGCGATGTCGCCGGTAGCCTGGTCGAGCACGCGATGATCGAATGCCTTCAGACGAATGCGGATATTGCTGTCCATAGTCCCTACCGATGCGAAAGAGCGGGGCAACTCACCCATTCGTCATCCCGGCATCTCGCGCCGGGGATGACGGCTGAATGGCCGCCTCTACTGATTAAAACCAAAACTGGAGGCGGGCCACTACAGGGCCCTTCCATAAAAAGCAACAGCCCGCGCCTCTCATCGAGGCGCGGGCTGCACTTTTTTCTATTGCTAGAAAATTTAGGCCGAAATGCCCGAGACGATGCCCGAACCAACGGTACGGCCGCCTTCGCGGATCGTGAAGCGCTGGCCGACGTCCATGGCGATCGGTGCGATCAGCTTGACGCCGAGCGCGATGTTGTCGCCAGGCATGACCATTTCGGTGCCCTCAGGCAGCTCGACGGTGCCGGTGACGTCGGTCGTGCGGAAGTAGAACTGCGGGCGGTAGTTGGCGAAGAACGGCGTGTGACGGCCACCCTCGTCCTTCGACAGCACGTAGACTTCCGACGAGAACGCCGTGTGCGGCTTGATCGAGCCGGGCTTGCAGAGGACCTGGCCACGCTCGACTTCTTCACGACCAACGCCGCGGATCAGCGCGCCGATGTTGTCGCCAGCCTGGCCCGAGTCGAGCAGCTTGCGGAACATTTCGACGCCGGTGACCGTGGTCTTGCGCGTGTCGTTGATGCCGACGATCTCGACTTCCTCGCCAACCTTGACGATGCCGGTCTCGACGCGGCCGGTGACGACCGTACCACGACCCGAGATCGAGAACACGTCCTCGATCGGCATCATGAACGGCTTGTCGAGCGGACGCTCGGGCTGCGGCAGGTACGTGTCGACAGCTTCCATCAGCTTGAGGACGGCGTCATGGCCGATCTCAGGCGTGGTGTCGTTCAGAGCTGCAACAGCCGAACCGCGGATGACGGGGATGTTGTCGCCGTCGAAATCGTACTTCGAGAGAAGCTCGCGGATTTCCATCTCGACCAGCTCGAGGATTTCCTCGTCGTCGACGAGATCGACCTTGTTCATGAACACGACCATCGTCGGCACGCCGACCTGGCGTGCGAGCAGGATGTGCTCGCGGGTCTGCGGCATCGGGCCGTCGGTCGCCGAAACGACGAGGATCGCGCCGTCCATCTGGGCTGCGCCGGTGATCATGTTCTTCACATAATCGGCGTGACCCGGGCAATCGACGTGCGCGTAGTGACGTGCCAGCGTCTCATACTCGACGTGTGCGGTCGAGATGGTGATGCCGCGCTCGCGCTCTTCGGGAGCCTTGTCGATGTTGGCATAGCTGGTGAACGTGGCGCCACCGGTCTCGGCGAGCACCTTGGTGATCGCAGCCGTGAGCGACGTCTTGCCATGATCGACATGGCCGATCGTGCCGATGTTGAGATGCGGCTTGTTCCGCTCGAACTTTGCTTTCGCCATGATTTCCTACCTTATTGATTCGCTCGCGGCCTTCAGAGCTCCACGCGAACGCGGGCCCATAGCGACCTATTTCGGGATACGCTAGCCCTAGCGCCCAACCGGGCGCCAGGGCTTGCAATTACGCCAGCTTTGCCTTGACCTCGTCCGCGACGTTCGCCGGGACTTCTTCGTAATGCGAGAACTGCATCGAGTAGTTCGCGCGGCCCTGGGTGAACGAGCGGAGCGCGTTCACATAGCCGAACATGTTCGCCAGCGGGACCATCGCGTCCACCGACTGCGCGTTGCCGCGCGTATCGGTGCCCTGGATCTGGCCACGACGGCTGTTCATGTCGCCGATGACGTCGCCCAGATAATCTTCCGGGGTCACGACTTCGACCTTCATGATCGGCTCGAGCAGCTTGATGCCGGCCTTCTGCGCGACTTCACGCATCGCGCCACGCGCACAGATTTCGAACGCCAGCGCCGACGAGTCGACGTCATGGTAGGCGCCGTCATAGACGAGGATCTCGAAATCGATGATCGGGAAGCCGACCAGCGAGCCCGTAGCCGCCGTCTCGCGGAAGCCCTTCTCGATCGCCGGGATATATTCCTTCGGAATATTACCGCCCTTGATCTCGTCCTTGAAGACGATGCCCGAACCGCGCTCGCCCGGCGTGACCTTGACCTTCACGCGACCGAACTGGCCGGTACCACCCGACTGCTTCTTGTGCGTGTAGTCGACGTCGACCGGCTTGCCGAGATATTCGCGGTAAGCCACCTGCGGCGCGCCGACGTTTGCCTCGACCTTGAACTCGCGCTTCATGCGGTCGACCAGGATCTCGAGATGGAGCTCGCCCATGCCCTTGATGATGGTCTGGCCCGACTCGGCGTCCGACGAAACGCGGAACGACGGATCTTCGCGTGCGAGACGATTGAGCGCGACGCCCATCTTCTCCTGGTCAGCCTTGGTCTTGGGCTCGACCGAGAGCTCGATCACGGGCTCGGGGAATTCCATCCGCTCGAGGATGATCGGAGCGTTCATCGCGCAGAGCGTATCGCCCGTCGTGGTGTCCTTGAGGCCCGCCAGAGCGACGATGTCGCCGGCATAGGCCACCTGGATGTCCTCGCGCTCGTTCGCATGCATCAGCAGCATGCGACCGACCTTTTCCTTCTTGTCTTTGACCGAGTTCGTGACCTGCGACGCGGTCTCGAGCTTGCCCGAGTAGATGCGCGCGAAGGTCAGCGTACCCACGAACGGATCGTTCATAATCTTGAACGCAAGCGCCGAGAACGGCGCTTCATCCGACGAAGGACGCTCGTCGACGGTCGTGCCGTCGAGCTTGAGGCCCTGGATGGCCGGAACGTCGAGCGGCGAAGGCAGATAGTCGACGACGGCGTCGAGCAACGGCTGAACGCCCTTGTTCTTGAACGCCGAACCGCAAACGACCGGCACGAACGAGAAGTTGAGCGTGCCCTTGCGGATCAGCTTCTTCAGGTCGGCGGTCGAAGGCTCGTTGCCCTCGAGATACGCTTCCATCAGCGCGTCGTCCTGCTCGACAGCCATTTCGATCAGGTCGCTGCGATACTTGGCGGCCTTCTCGACGAGATCCTCGGGGATCTCGGCATATTCGAACTTCGCGCCGAGGCTCTCTTCGAGCCAGATGATCGCACGGTTCTCGACGAGGTCGACGAGGCCCTTGAAGCCGCCTTCCATGCCGATCGGGAGATACAGCACGGCCGGACGCGCACCGAGGCGATCGATGATCGACTGGACGCAGAAATAGAAGTCGGCGCCGGTGCGGTCGAGCTTGTTGACGAAGCACATCCGCGGCACTTTGTACTTTTCAGCCTGGCGCCAGACGGTCTCGGACTGCGGCTCGACGCCGGCAACGCCGTCGAAGCACGCAACCGCGCCATCGAGCACGCGGAGCGAACGCTCGACTTCGATCGTGAAGTCGACGTGGCCCGGGGTGTCGATGATGTTGATCAGGTGCTCTTCGCCCTTGCCTTCGCTGGCGCGCCACTTGCAGGTCGTCGCAGCCGACGTGATCGTGATCCCGCGCTCCTGCTCCTGCTCCATCCAATCCATCGTCGCGGTGCCTTCATGCACTTCGCCGATCTTGTAGGACTTGCCGGTGTAATAGAGGATACGCTCGGTCGTCGTCGTCTTGCCGGCGTCGATGTGCGCCATGATGCCGATGTTGCGATAGCGTTCGAGCGGATGGCTGCGGGCCATGTCAGTGCTTCCTTAGCGATGTGGGGAGCCGGATGGTCCGGCTCCCCACGATATAGGTTACGATTGCAGCGAGCGCTAGCTTACCAGCGGTAGTGCGAGAACGCGCGGTTGGCCTCGGCCATGCGGTGCGTGTCTTCGCGCTTCTTGACCGCGTTGCCGCGGTTGTTGGCGGCGTCCATCAGCTCACCCGAGAGGCGGGCCGACATGGTGTTCTCGCTGCGCGCACGGGCAGCCGAGATCAACCAGCGAATCGCCAGAGCCTGGGCGCGCTCGGGGCGCACTTCGACCGGGACCTGATAGGTCGCACCACCGACACGGCGGCTACGGACTTCGATGCCGGGCTTCACGTTGGTGAGCGCGTCATGGAACACCGCGACGGGATCCTTCTTCGCACGGGCTTCGACGGTTTCCATCGCGCCGTACACGATCAGTTCTGCGACCGACTTCTTACCGTCGAGCATAACCGAGTTCATGAACTTCGAGAGGACCTCATCACCGTACTTAGGATCGGGGAGGATGATACGCTTTTCTGGGCGACGACGACGTGCCATTTCAATTTCCTTCTAAACTTCAGCCATTCGATGATCGGCTATCGAGCCGACCGGCTTACTTCGGACGCTTGGCGCCGTACTTGGAACGCGACTGGCGACGATCCTTGACACCCTGTGTATCGAGGACACCGCGCAGGACATGGTAGCGCACGCCGGGAAGATCGCGAACGCGACCGCCGCGGATCAGCACGACCGAGTGCTCCTGCAGGTTGTGACCCTCGCCCGGGATGTAGCTGATGACTTCGCGCTGGTTGGTCAGGCGAACCTTGGCCACCTTGCGCAGCGCCGAGTTCGGCTTCTTCGGGGTCGTCGTGTAGACGCGGGTGCAAACGCCGCGCTTCTGCGGGTTCTGCTCCATTGCAGGGACCTTGGACTTGGCCTTCTGCGGATCGCGGCCCTTGCGGACCAGCTGGTTGATTGTCGGCATTGAATCTCTTCACCTTGACTGTTGGTTACTTTGCTGGAGCCTTGACGCCCCCCCAGAACAATTCGGGGAATACAAAAAGGGCCGTTGGCAGCGAAACCGCCACCGGGCCCTGGAATGCATCCAGCAATGTTCAAGCACCGTCCCGGAGCAAAACTCCGGTCGAGCGGGGGTGCGCATACAATGCGACTCGGTTTGGGTCAACCGCGCACCGCTGCAATCTTCGGCGCTTCCGATGGGCCGATCATGCTGGTAAGGCCAGTCGCATGACACCATCACCCTATGACCTGCTCATCGTCGGCGGCGGGATCAACGGCTGCGCGATCGCGCGCGAAGCATCCCTCTTAGGGCTCAGCGTGCTGCTGGTCGAGCGCGACGATCTTGCCGCGCATACCTCGTCGGCCTCGACCAAGCTGATCCATGGTGGCCTGCGCTATCTGGAATATTACGAGTTCAAGCTCGTCGCCGAGGCGCTGCGCGAACGCGAGCGGCTGGTGAAGGCGGCGCCGCACATCATCCATCCGATGCGCTTCGTGCTGCCGCAGACCAATGCGGTGCGGCCATGGTGGATGGTTCGGCTCGGGCTCTACCTCTACGATTTCCTCGGCGGCAAGATGACGCTGGCGCGCTCGCGCGGGCTGCGCAAGACCGACACCGCCTATCTCGCGCCGCTCAAGGGTGCGGCGACCGGGTTCGTCTATTCGGACGCGTTCGTCGACGATGCGCGGCTGACCGTGCTCAACGCGATCGATGCCGCCGCCAACGGCGCCGACGTGCGAGTCGGCACCGCAGTCGAGTCGGCACGGCGCGAGTATGGGCTGTGGCAGGCCGCGCTCTCCGATGGCAGCACGGTAAGCGCTCGCGCGATGGTCAACGCGGCAGGCCCGTGGGTCCACCAGATGCTCGGCAAGCTCGGCGTCAACGCCGCGTCGGGCGTGCGGCTGGTCAAGGGCAGCCATATCGTCGTCCCCAAGCTGTTCGAGGGGACGCATTCGTACATCCTCCAGCAGCCCGACCGCCGCATCGTTTTCGCCATCCCCTATCAGGGCGAGTTCACCGAGATCGGCACGACCGACATCCCGGTCGATGCGCCCGAGGACGCCAAGATCGACGATGCCGAGATCGCCTATCTCTGCGACGCGGTGAACCTCCACTTCAGCAAGCAGATCACCCCCGCCGACGTCACCTCGACCTGGTCGGGCGTGCGCCCGCTCTACGACGATGGCGCGAGCGAGGCGAAGGCGGTGACGCGCGACTATGTGCTCGAGCTCGACACCAATGGCCCGCCCCTGCTCTCGATCTTCGGCGGCAAGATCACCACCGCACGCCATCTCGCCGAGGAAGCGATGGAGAAGCTCGCGATGCCGATGGGCTTCACCGCGCACCCGGTGAGCCGCGCGCGCGTTTTCCCCGGCGGCGCGATTGCCGATTTCGATACCTTCCTCGCAAGCGTGCGCGCGACATGGCCGTTCCTCGGCGATGCCCGCGCCGAGCGGATGGCGCACGCCTATGGCGCGATGCTGGCCGAGCTGCTGGCCGACGTGACGAGCGCCGACGAGCTCGGGCCGGACCTCGGCGGTGGCCTGACCGAAGTCGAGGCGCGCTGGCTCCACGACCGCGAATGGGCGCGCACCCCCGACGATGTGCTCAAACGTCGCAGCAAGCTCGGACTTCACTTGTCCGATGCCGCGCAGGCGCGTTTTGCCGAGCATTGGGATCGGCTCTTTTCTGCCGCAGTGCAGCAAGGCGCCTTGTAACGAGCGGTACACAACCCGATCTTGAGGGCCTCGACATTCCGTTTCCAAATCCGAGGACTCCCCCATGACCACCACCGCCCACGCGTTCGCGGCGCCATCCGCCGACGCGCCCTTCGCGCCTTTTTCGTTCGAGCGGCGCGACCTGCTCGCCGACGACGTCGCGATCGACATCCTGTTCTGCGGGGTCTGCCATTCCGACCTCCACACCGCGCGCGGCGAGTGGGGCTCGGTCAATTATCCGTGCGTCCCCGGCCATGAGATCGTCGGCCGCGTCTCGGCGGTCGGCAGCGACGTCACCAAGTTCGCGGTCGGCGATCTCGCCGGCGTCGGCTGCATGGTCGACAGCTGCGGCCATTGCCCGTCGTGCACCGACGGCGAGGAGCAATATTGCGAGACCACGGGTTTCGTCGGCACCTATGACGCGCCGGACACGCGCTCGGGCGGCTACACCTTCGGCGGCTATTCCGACCATATCGTCGTGAAGCAGGATTTCGTGCTCAAGGTCGGGCATGACGAGGCCGATCTCGCCGCCGTCGCCCCGCTGCTGTGCGCGGGCATCACCACCTATTCGCCGCTGCACCACTGGAAGGTCGGTCCGGGCCAGAAGGTCGGCATCGTCGGTCTCGGCGGTCTCGGTCACATGGGCGTCAAGATCGCCAAGGCAATGGGTGCCGACGTCTATGTCTTCAGCACCTCGCCGAGCAAGCGCGAGGATGCCAAGCGGCTGGGCGCGACCGACCTGATCGTGTCGAAGGACGAAACCGCGATGGGCGAACATGCCAACAGCTTCGACTTCATCCTCAACACCGTTGCGGCAAGCCACGATCTCGACCCGTTCCTCAACCTGCTCAAGCGCGACGGCACGATGACGCTGGTCGGCGTCCCCGAGACGCCGCATCCCTCGCCGAGCATCGGCGCGATGGTGTTCAAGCGTCGCTCGATCGCGGGCTCGCTGATCGGCGGGATCCAGGAGACGCAGGAAATGCTCGATTTCTGCGTCAAGCACGGCCTGACCGCTGATATCGAGATGATCGATATCCAGAACATCGACACCGCCTATGACCGGATGATCAAGAGCGACGTGAAGTATCGCTTCGTCATCGACATGGAGTCGTTGAAGGCGGCGTAACCCAGCCTGCTTCCCCCACCCGTTCGCCCTGAGCTTGTCGAAGGGCAGCCCTCCCGTGGCCCGCGTTGCCTGTGGCGAGGGCCCTTCGACAGGCTTAGGGCGAACGGATGGGTGTTGTTCACCTAGTGCCTGAAACGCGTTAGAGGGGCCGTGCCATGACTGCCCCCTCCCCCATCACCGTCGCCGCGCTCTACCGCTTCGCGCGCTTCCCCGATCCGGCGGGGCTCCGTCAGCCGCTGCTCGATCTCTGCTCCGCCAATGGCGTGCGCGGCACGCTGCTGCTGGCGCAGGAAGGCATCAACGGCACGATCGCCGGGCCAGAAGCCGGCATCGCCGCCGTCGTCGCGCACATCCGCACCCTTCCCGACTGCGGCGAGCTCGCCCCCAAATACAGCCACGCGGAAACGATGCCGTTCCACCGCCTCAAGGTCCGCCTCAAGCGCGAGATCGTGACGATGGGCGAACCCGACATCGACCCGCTCGGCGGCGTCGGCACCTATGTCAAACCCGCCGACTGGAACGCGCTGATCGACTCGCCCGACACAGTCGTGATCGACACCCGCAACGCGTATGAAGTGAAGGTCGGCACCTTCGCCGGCGCGATCGACCCGGAGACCGCAAGCTTCAGCGATTTCCCCGCCTGGGCGCGCGCGCACCGCGCCGAGCTCGAGGGCAAGAAGATCGCGATGTTCTGCACCGGCGGCATCCGCTGCGAGAAATCGACCGCCTTCCTCAAGGCCGAGGGTCTCGGCGAGGTCTATCACCTCGACGGCGGCATCCTGAAATATCTCGAGGACGTGCCCGAGTCCGAGAGCCGCTGGCAGGGCGAATGCTTCGTCTTCGACGAGCGCGTCGCGGTCGGCCATGGCCTCGCACCGGGAACGCATGCACTGTGCCGCGGCTGCCGGATGCCGGTCAGCCTGGAGGACCGCCTATCGCCGCTCTATGAGGATGGCGTCGCCTGCCCGGCCTGCGCCGAGACGATCGACGCAACCAAGCGCGCCTCCGCCGCCGAGCGCCACCGCCAGGTCAAGCTCGCCGAAGCCCGCGGCGAAGCGCATGTCGGGGCTTCGTTCGAGAAGCTCTAGACTCAACAGGGTGCTGTTCCCCGGCGAAGGCCGGGGCCCAGTCGCGGGCGGTCAACGCTGGCGTCGCGCGCGATGACGGTAGCCATCACGACTGGGCCCCGGCCTTCGCCGGGGAACCGGATTTCGCGCTTTCGCAACGCTGAAGCCTCAGTACGACCGCCCGATCAGCACCCGCTCGACCGCAGGCTCGCCCGTGAAGACGCAAGTGCCGTCGATCGCGCCCTGCGCCATCGGTGCGTTGCGGATGGTGAGCTTGAGCTTCTTGAGCCGCTCCACGACACCGTCGAGCGCTGCGCCGGTCGGCTTCGACCATTGCACTTCGAGCCAGCCCGGGTTCTTCACGCCCTCGGCGAAATGCGTCTCGAGCGCCGCGAAATCAGCACCCGGAACGATGCTCGCCTCGAGCCGCGCACGCGCCTCGCTGTGGAGCGACGCCTGGATCTCACTCAACGTCGCCGAGACCGAAGCGACGAAATCGCCCTGCGCGACGATCGCGCTGTCGAGCTTGCCGTCGGCGCGGTACAGCCGGTCGCGGCGGATCACCGAGACGTTGCCGCCCGCCATGTCGCGCCCGCCGACTTCGATCACGACCGGCGCGCCCTTCTTGACCCAGCCCCAGCGCTTGGTCGCGGCCTTGCCGAACTTGAGGTCGAGCAGCGCGCGCACCGGTTCGCCGAGCGCCGATTGCTGCGCAAGCTCGGCCTGGAGCGCCTTGCAATAGTCGATCAGCGCTGCGTCCTCAGGGCTTTCGCGCAGCATCGGCACGATCACCACCTGCCACGGCGCGATCCGCGGCGGCACGCGCAGGCCGTCGTCGTCGCCGTGGACCATGATCACGCCGCCGATCATCCGCGTCGACACGCCCCAGCTCGTCGTGTTGGCGAGCTCGAACACGCCTTCCGAATTCTGGAACTTGATGTCCTGCGCAGCCGCGAAATTGGTGCCGAGGAAGTGCGAGGTGCCCGCCTGGAGCGCCTTGCCGTCCTGCATCATCGCCTCGATGCTGTAGGTCGAAACTGCGCCGGGGAAGCGCTCGTTCTCGGGCTTCTCGCCCGCCACCACCGGCAGCGCGAGGCAATCCTCGGCGAAGCTGCGATAGACTTCGAGCATCTTGAGCGTCTCTTCGCGCGCCTCTTCAGCCGTCGCGTGCGCGGTGTGTCCCTCCTGCCAAAGGAACTCGCTGGTGCGCAGGAACATCCGCGTGCGCATCTCCCAGCGCACCACATTGGCCCATTGGTTGATCAGTACCGGCAGGTCGCGCCACGACTGCACCCAGCGCGCGAACGCCGCGCCGATCACCGTCTCCGAAGTCGGGCGCACGACGAGCGGCTCCTCGAGCTTGGCGGTCGGGTCGGGCATCAACCCGCCCTTGCCGTCGCTCACCAGCCGGTGATGCGTGACGACCGCCATTTCCTTGGCGAAGCCTTCGACGTGATCGGCTTCCTTCTCGAAATAGGAGAGCGGGATGAACAGCGGAAAATAGCAATTCTCGTGGCCGGTCGCCTTGATCCGGTCATCGAGCAAGCGCTGGATGCGCTCCCAGATGCCATAGCCCCACGGCCGGATGACCATGCAGCCGCGCACGCCCGATTCCTCGGCGAGATCGGCCTCCGCGATGACGGACTGGTACCAGGCCGAGAAATCGGCCTCGCGGGTGACGGGGAGTGCATGCTTGATCATGCTGGCGCGGATAGCGCGGAGAAGCGGCGGCGTCACCCCCGGGTGATCTCGATCCGGGCCGGCGGCCCCACCTCCGTTCGGGCTGAGCCTGTCGAAGCCCTGCCCTCCCCGCGCGAGCGCGCGGGAGTCGAGCGCAGGCTTTCCGCACGCTCGGGGCGACCGGACGGGCGCGTTAGCTAACCGGCGCGCCGAAACACCAGCAGCAGATTGTTCGCGGGCATCGCTATCGTCTGCTCGCGCACGAACCCCGCAGCGGCCTCGCGTACCGCATCGACCGAGCGAATCCCCCACCGCGGATCACGCGCGCGGAGCGACTCGTCGAACGCCAGATTGCTCTCCGCCGTCGGCACGTCATACTGGAGAAACGGGCCATACAGGATCAGCGGCGCTCCTGCCGGAAGCAGCCGTGCCGCGCCCGCCATCAGCCCGAGCGTCGCTTCCCACGGGCTGATATGCACCATGTTGATGCACAGCACCGCGTCAGCGCGGTCGACCGGCCACGCAGCGGCGGCCGCATCGATCTCGAGCGGCGGCAGGACGTTCTCGATCCCCTCGCACCACGCCGCGATCGACACGCGCGCAGCGGCATCGGGGTCGCTCGGCTGCCAGTCGAGCGCGGGAAACTCCCCGGCAAAATAGGCTGCATGCTCGCCCGATCCGCTCGCGATCTCGAGCACGCTCCCCGACAACGGCAACACGCCGCGCAGCGTGTCCGCAATCGTCATCCGGTTGCGTAAGGTTGCCGGCGCATGGCGCCGCGCCTCGACGCCCGCCTCGGCCGGGATCCACGGCTCGCTCAAGCGGGGGCGCCTTCGAGCAGGCGTTTGGCGCGCAGGTACATCTCCAGCCGCTGCACCGCGAAGATGCCGAGCGACAGCGCCGCCAGCCCGTCGACCAGCACGCTGACGTCGAAATGGAGCGCGCTGCCCTCGGCCTGCGCGACGGTCTTGACCGCGATCAGCACGACGATGATCGCCAGCGCCCAGATCGAGCCCTTCTGCATCAGCAGCCCGGTTGCTGGATCGAGATGGATCCGCATCGTCTTGCCGCGCTGCCAGCCGATCGCCCCGCCGACCACCAGACCGAGCGCCGAGACGGCCCAACCGAGCGCGCTCGGCGGGAAGCGGACGAACAGATAGGCGACGACCAGCGCATAGACCGCCGGCACGATCCACAATTGCTCGATCTTGAGCGGCCGCACGCGCATCAGGCTCCGTCCGCGGATCGCAAAGACGATGACGAAGACCACGGCCATGATGGCATATTGCTGCCAGCTGGCCTGAACCTGATGCATCTGCATATATTCCCCCCGTTATTCCGCGGCTTGCGCGAGTCCCGGGTCCTTCCATACCAGTATCGGCTTGCGCGCCGCCAGCGTTTCGTCGAGCCGGCTGCGCGGCGCGAAATGCGGCGCGGACTTGAGGCTGACGTCGCCCGCCTTGGCCCGCTCGGCGACCGAGCGGAGCGCCACGATGAACTGGTCGAGCGCGGCCTTCGATTCGGTCTCGGTCGGCTCGATCAGCATCGCGCCGTGGACGACGAGCGGGAAGTACATCGTCATCGGATGGAAGCCCTCGTCGATCAGCCCCTTGGCGACGTCGATCGTCGAGAAGCCGTCGGCAAGGCCATTATCCGAGAACAAGGCCTCGTGCATGCAAGGCCCCGAACCACCGAACGGCGCCTCGAGCGTCGAGTCGAGACTGCGCAGGATATAGTTCGCGTTGAGCACCGCATCTTCCGACACCTGCCGCAGCCCATCGGCGCCGTGGCTGAGAATGTACGTCAGCGCGCGGGTGAACATCCCCATCTGCCCATGGAACGCGACCATCCGGCCGAACGCGCCGGCATGATGCTCGCCCGCGGTTTCCTCCTCGACGAGGTGGAAGCCGTCGTCGGTCTTCTCGACGAACGGCAGCGGCGCGAAGGGGCTGAGCGCCTTCGAGAACACCACCGGCCCCGAGCCTGGCCCGCCGCCGCCATGCGGGGTCGAGAAGGTCTTGTGCAGGTTGATGTGCATCGCATCGATGCCGAGATCGCCCGGCCGCACGCGCCCGACGATCGCGTTGAAGTTCGCGCCGTCGCAATAGACCAGACCGCCCGCCGCATGCACCGCGTCCGAGATCACGCGCATGTCGCGCTCGAACAGGCCACAGGTGTTGGGGTTGGTGATCATCACGCCCGCCACGTCGGGGCCGAGTCGCGCGATCAGCTTCTCGGTATCGACGCGGCCGTCGGCGGTCGCCGGGATGTCCTCGACGCTGTAGCCGGCGAACGCCGCGGTCGCCGGGTTGGTGCCGTGCGCGCTCTCGGGGACGAGGATGATCTTGCGATGCCCCTCCCCGCGCGCTTCGAGCGCGGCGCGGATCGCCAGCACGCCGCACAGCTCGCCATGCGCGCCCGCCTTGGGGCTCATCGCGACCGAGTCCATGCCGGTGAGCGTGACGAGCCAGTGCGCGAGCTGCTGGATCACCTCGAGCGCGCCCTGCACGCTCTGCACCGGCGCGAGCGGGTGGATGTCGGCGAAACCGGGGAGCCGCGCCATCTTCTCGTTGAGGCGCGGATTGTGCTTCATCGTGCACGAGCCGAGCGGGAAGAAGCCGAGGTCGATCCCGTAATTCTGGCGCGACAGGCGCGTGTAGTGGCGGACGGTCTCGGGCTCGGACAAACCAGGAAGGCCGATCGGCGCGGTACGGGCCAGGTCGCCCAGCCGCGAGGTGGCGGCGACGGGTTCGACAAGGTCGACACCGGTAGTCGTCGTATCGCCGATCTCGAAGATCAGCGCTTCCTCCAGCATCAGTGCCTTGTTGCCGGTGGTTGTAGGCGCAGCCTTACCGCCCGAGATCGGCGCTTCGGGGCGCCATCCGCTTGCGTTGATGCTCATGCCAGTACCTCCTGAAGCGCAGCGGCAAGGATTTCGACGTCCTCCGCGGTGGTCGTCTCGGTGACGGCGACGACGAGGCCGTTCGCCAGCGAATCCTCGCCCGGATAGAGCCGCCCGAGCGACACGCCCGCAAGGATCCCGCGATCGGCGAGCGTGCGCACGATCGGGCGTGCTTCCTTGGACAGTTTCAGCGTGAATTCGTTGAAGAAGTGCGTCGTCACGAGCTCGACGCCCGGCACCTGCGACAGCCGCTCGGCCGCCGCCACCGCGCCCGCATGGTTGATCGCCGCGAGCTGGCGCAGGCCAGCCTCGCCGAGCAAGGTCATGTGGATCGAGAACGCCAGCGCGCACAGCCCGCTATTGGTGCAGATGTTCGACGTCGCCTTCTCGCGACGGATGTGCTGCTCGCGAGTCGACAGAGTCAGCACGAAACCGCGGCGCCCGTCGGCATCGAGCGTCTCGCCGCACAGCCGGCCCGGCATCTGGCGAACGTACTTTTCCTTGCAGCCGAACAGGCCAACGTACGGCCCGCCGAACTGCAGCCCGACGCCGAGCGACTGCCCCTCGCCCACGACGATATCGGCATCCATCTCACCCGGCGCCTTGATCGCGCCCAAAGCGACCGGCTCGGTCACGACGGCGATCAGCAGCGCCTTGTTGGCATGGCACGCATCGGCGAGCGGCTTCAGATCGGCGATGCGGCCGAGAATGTCGGGATATTGCACCACGACGCACGACGTGTCGGTGTCGATCGCCGCGATCAGCGCGTCGATATCGGTATCTGCCCCGAGCGTCGGTGCCGAAGTCTCGAGCGCGTCGCCGGTGAACTTGGCCATCGTCTTGGCGACCGAGACGTAATGTGGGTGGAGCCCCGACGAGAGGAGCGCCTTGCCGCGCTTGGTGATGCGCCGCGCCATGCCGATCGCCTCCCAGCAGGCGGTCGAGCCGTCGTACATCGAAGCATTGGCGACATCGGTGCCGAGCAGGCGCGCGACCTGGGTCTGGAACTCGAACAGCATTTGCAGCGTGCCCTGCGCGATCTCGGGCTGGTACGGCGTGTAGGCGGTGAGGAACTCGCCGCGCTGGATCAGGTGATCGACCGAAGCGGGCACATGATGCTTGTACGCGCCGCAGCCGAGGAAGAAGGGCACCTCCCCCGCGGTGAGGTTTTTCCGCGACAGCGCGGTCATGTGGCGTTCGACCGCCATCTCGCTCGCATGCATCGGCAGGCCGGGGATCGGGCCCTCGAGGCGAGCGGCTTCGGGCACGTCGACGAACAGATCGTCGATCGTCGCGACGCCGATCACGCCGAGCATCGCGTCGCGATCGATTTGGGTCAGGGGCAGGTAGCGCATCAGAATTCCCGTCGCCCCGGCGAAGGCCGGGGCCGCTAGGTTTGGATCACGCGCCGGGCAAGACAACCCAGCAGCCCCGGCCTTCGCCGGGGCGACGCATCTTAAAGCTTCTCGACGAACGCCGCGTAGGCGATCTCGTCCATCAAGCCGCTCAGCTCGTCCGGATCGGACAGTGTCAGCTTGAAGAACCAGCCGTCGCTCTCGGGCTCCTCGTTGACGAGGCCCGGCGTCTCGGTGAGCGCAGGATTGCCCTCGATCACCGTGCCCGACACCGGCGAATAGACGTCAGATGCGGCCTTGACCGATTCGACCACGGCGGCTTCGTCGCCCTTGGTCAGTGCCTTGCCCTCTTCGGGAACGTCGACGAACACGATGTCGCCGAGCTGGCTCTGCGCATATTCGGAGATACCGACGGTGCCGACATCGCCATCGACATCGACCCATTCATGGTCTTCGGTGAAATAACGGCTCATTTTGGACCTCCCAGAAACTTTGGTTGCCGGACGTAGCGGTGGGGAACGAAAGGCATTGCGGTGACGGTCGCGGTGTGGACCTTCCCGCGCTGCGACAAAGTAACAATGGTGCCCGGCGTCGCGAGCTCGGTCGGCACATAGGCCATCGCGATCGCCGCCCCGACGCTCGGCGCGAAGCCGCCGCTGGTGACGCGGCCGATGTCGGCGCCGCTGGCATCGACGACGGTCGCGCCCTCGCGCACCGGCTGGCGACCGGCGATCAGCAGGCCGACGCGCTTTGACGCCGCACCGGCGGCGCGCTCGGCGAGGATCGGTTCGGCACCCATGAAATCGCCCGCCTCGCGGCGACGCTTCGACAGCGCGAAGCCGAGATCGGCCTGGACCGGCGTCGTCTCGGGATCGAGATCGTGACCGTAAAGCGGCAGCCCTGCCTCGAGCCGCAGCGAATCACGTGCGCCAAGGCCGATCGGCTTGACCTCGGGCTCGGCGATCAGCGCATCGGCAAGCGCGACGACATGCTCGCCCGGCACCGAAATCTCGAAGCCGTCCTCGCCGGTATAGCCCGAGCGGCTGATCCACAGCGGCACGCCGTTCCAGTCGAACGCGCCGGCGGTCATGAACACCATCGCCTCGACGCCCGGCACCAGCCGCGCGAGCGCATCGGCCGCCTTGGGCCCCTGCAGCGCGAGCAAGGCCTGCTCCTCGAGATGGTTGATCGCGATGCCATCGGGCAGGAATTCGAGCAGATGCGCGATATCGTCGATCTTGGTCGCGCCGTTGACGACCATGTAGAAGGTCGGCGCGTCGGGATCGGTCGGCGACGCGTCGAGCGGCGACCAGCCTGCGGGCTCGGCGGGTTCGGCCGCTTCGTCATCCGCGGCGAACGGGCTCTCGCGTGGCAGATGCGTGACCATCAGATCGTCGAGGATGCCGCCATTCTCGGCGAGCAGCAGCGAGTAGCGCTGCTTGTTCTCGGCAAGCCCGGCAATATCGGCCGGGAGCAGCGATTCGAGCGCGGCGACGACATCGGCGCCACCTTCTGCACGGAAGACGAGTTGGCCCATATGGCTGACGTCGAACAGCCCGGCCGATTCGCGCACCCAGAGATGCTCGGCCATGATGCCTTCATACTGGACGGGCATGTGATAGCCGGCGAATTCGACCATCCGCCCGCCCTGCGCGCGGTGCCATGCGTCGAGCGGCAGCGTCTGTGTCGCGATCTCGTCGGGAATCTCGGTGTCGCTCATGTCGGGCCTTCCGTGCTGGGACTACGGCGCGGCTCGACGCGATTGCGCCGATACCCACACCGCCCCCTCTGTCACGGATACCTGAGAGCTTTGACCTGCGTGTTGCAGGCTTACCCCTTCGGTGGCCCCACCAACGCGGCGGAAGCGCTTTCCAGAGTGTCGTTAGCCCGCGCGGTCCGGTTGCCTGAGAGATTCCGGGGCGGTTGCTCCTTCGGCGGCCCGGCTGATCCTTGCGGACCCCCGGGCACTCTCCCGCGCGTGCCTATCCAGGTTGCCCTGCATCGACCAATTCGGTTTGACGCGCTGCAGCAAGCGAGTCAACGCGCCAGATCACCGCGTCGCGTTATATTTCAGCTGATCGTCGGTCAGCTGGAATCCGACCAGCGCCTCGAAGGTCGCGCGGAGCACCGCCTGGCGGACTTCGGGTCGGCTCAGCGGATCGACCGCAGCATCGTCGCCGCCGGCCTTGCGCTTCTCGGTTAGCTTCTTGCGGACGTCGTCCGGGAGGGTCGCCGCAGCGCGCGATACCGTCGCAGTGCCCGTCCCCTGGACGACGGCGCGCGCCTGGCCAGCGTCGAAGTGCAGCACCGAACGGCCGATGCGCTTGGCGACGACGGCGTTGCCGCCCTGCACCACGGTCACGAAATACGGCAGCGTCACGTCGCGCGCCGCCTCGGTACGGACGCGCCGCCCCTCGACCGAGAAGGTGACGGTGGTCACCACGTCGGCGCCGGTATCGTCGCACGTCGAACGCACATTGGTCAGCACGGCAGTCACGTCGATCGCGCTCGAATCGCGGCTGGTGACGGGGTCGAACAGCGTGATGTCGCCGGTATGCGCTGGGACAGCGACGCTCGGGCACGCGCTGCGGATCGCGGTGATGCCGCCGGTTTCGTCGAAGTCGCCCGTCGTTTTGCACCCCGCGAGCAGCGAAAGCGCCGACAGCAGGAACACTGGAGCGGCGATGGTCGATTTCCGGAGTGTCACGGGGGCACGCACCTTATTCATGCAAAAGGAATCCGCTGGCCGATGAGAATTCTCGGCACAGAGGGCGCTTCACCATAGGAACCGCCTTCCGCCCGCGCAAGCAATCGCGTAGGCTCCATGCCTGATGGTGCCCGCTTCCAAGCCTAGACTCGATTTGATCATCGCCGCCCCGCGAGGCTTTTGTGCCGGGGTCGACCGAGCGATTCAGATCGTCGAGCTGACGATCGAGAAATACGGCGCGCCGGTCTATGTCCGCCACGAAATCGTCCACAACCGCTTCGTCGTCGACATGCTGCGCGGCAAGGGTGCGGTGTTCGTCGAGGAGCTCGACGAAGTGCCCGAGGGCGTACCCGTCGTTTTCTCGGCGCACGGTGTTCCCAAGGCGGTCCCCGACAAGGCGACCGAACGCGGCATGATCTTCCTCGATGCGACGTGCCCACTCGTCTCGCGCGTCCATCGCCAGGCCGAGCGGCTGGTCGAGGCGGGGCGGCACATCGTGTTCATCGGCCATGCCGGGCATCCCGAAGTCATCGGCACCTTCGGCCAAGTGCCCGAAGGATCGATGTCGCTGATCGAGACCGTCGCCGATGCCGAGGCCTATGCCCCCGCCGACCCCGACAGCCTCGCCTTCCTGACGCAGACCACGCTGTCGATGGACGACACCGCCGCAGTGGTCGCGACCTTGCAGCGGCGCTTCCCGTCGATGCTCTCGCCGCGCGGCGAGGACATTTGCTACGCCACGTCGAATCGCCAGACCGCGGTCAAGGCGATCGCGCATGCGTGCGACGCGGTGCTGGTGATCGGCGCGCCCAATTCGTCCAATTCGGTGCGGCTCGTCGAAGTCGCCGAGCGCGAGGGCACGCCCGCGCGGCTGATCGAACGCGCCGCCGACCTCGACTTCGGCTTCCTCGATGGCGTCAAGACTTTGGGCATCACCGCCGGGGCGTCTGCCCCCGAACTGCTGGTGCGCGAACTCGTCGATCTGCTCGGCCAACACTATGCGGTCAGCGAGCAAGAGGTCGAGACCAAGCGCGAGACGATCATCTTCAAGCTGCCGCGCGAACTCGACGCCGCCGCCGCTGCCTGACCGATGGCTGTCTACACCCCCGTCTCGGCCGAACTGCTGGCCGCCTTCCTCGCGCGCTATGACGTCGGCGAGCTGGTCTCCTCCAAGGGCATCGCCGAGGGGGTCGAGAACACCAACTATCTCGTCGACACGACGACCGACCGCTTCATCCTGACGCTCTACGAAAAGCGCGTCGAAGGCGGCGACCTGCCCTATTTCATGGATTTGCTCGATCATCTCGCGGCGCGCGGCAATCCGGTACCACCTGCGATCAAGGACCGCGACGGCATTTCGATCCAGATGCTCGAGGGGCGCCCTGCCTGCCTGATCCAGTTCCTGCCGGGCGTATCGGTGACGCACCCGACCCCGGCGCAGGCGTTCGCTGCCGGGCAAGCGATGGGCCGGATGCACGCCGCGCTCGCCGATTTCACGCGCGAGCGCCCCAATTCGATGGGCGTCGCAACGTGGCAGCCGCTGCTCGAGCGCTGCGGCGCGGATCTCGATTCGATCGCGCCGGGGCTCCACGCCGAGGCAAGTACGATGCTCGACACCGTCCTGCGCGACTGGCCGAGCGACTTGCCGACCGCGACGATCCACGCCGACCTGTTCCCCGACAACGTGCTGATGCGCGGCGATCAGGTCAGCGGGCTGATCGATTTCTATTTCGCGTGCACCGATATCCGTGCGTTCGACGTCGCGATCCTGCACAGCGCCTGGTCGTTCGATGCCGAGGGCCGCTCGGTCGACAGCGCGGTCGGCGCGGCGCTGATCGACGGCTATGATTCGAGCTTTGGCCTGTCGGATGCCGAACGCGGCCAGCTCGGCACGCTCGCCAAGGGCGCGTGCCTGCGCTTCTTCCTGTCGCGCGCGTGGGATTGGCTCAACACCCCGGCCGATGCGCTGGTGACACGCAAGGATCCGCTGGCCTATCTGCGGCGCTTCCAAACCTATGCCACGGACGACCTCTTCCCATGACCGATACTGCCGCCGAAATGACTCGCGTCGAAATCGCCACCGATGGCGCGTGCAAGGGCAATCCCGGCCCCGGCGGCTGGGGTGCGCTGATTCGTTCGGGCGCGACCGAAAAGGAACTGTCGGGCGGTGAAAATCCCAGCACCAACAACCGCATGGAGCTGATGGCGGCGATCGAGGGGCTCAACGCGCTCAAGCGCCCCTGCCGCGTAACGCTGTCGACCGACAGCCGCTACGTGATGGATGGGCTGACCAAGTGGATCAAGGGCTGGCAGAAGAACGGCTGGAAGACCGCCGCGAAGCAGCCCGTCAAGAATGCCGAACTGTGGCAGGCGCTGCTCGACGCCGCCAAGCCGCACCGGATCGACTGGGTGTGGGTCAAGGGCCATGCCGGCCACCCCGACAATGAGCGCGCCGATCGGCTGGCAAGCGATGCCGCGGTGCTCGCCGGGCGGCGCGGATAAGGCCTCGGCCTCAGGCCTCTTCGACCGGCGCATCCGGGCCGTTCTTGAGCACCGACTCGATCGCGTTCTTAGCGCCGGCCTTGCTCGAATAGCCTTCGGTCCACCAGATCAGCTCGGCATTGTATTTGAACTTTGCGACGTACTCGCCGGCTTTGTTCTGCTCGATCACGAACTTATGCGCCATCATCGCTCTCCCGGATGAGCCGCAGGCATAGCGCGAATTCGGTCGTTACGCTACCGCGACGAACCGACCCGGAGCATATCGCGCGGGATCGATTCCCGCGACGCTTGGATCAGGCTCCCTGCCGAGCAGCAGCGCAGCGGCCAGGGCGGCGGCGGCCGGCGCGGTCTGGATGCCGAATCCCCCCTGCCCGGCAAACCAGAAAAAGCCCGGCGACTCGGCCGCGAAGCCATAAACGGGCAAGCGATCGGGCGCGAAACTGCGCAATCCCGCCCAGCGCCGCTCGACGCGCGTGATCGTCCAGTCGACGACATGCTCGAACCGGTCGATCGCGATCGCGACGTCGAGTTCCTCGGGCTGGGCATCGCCGGGGAGCGCTTCGGTCTCGTCATGCGGACTCAGCCACAATCGCCCGCCTGCTTCGGGCTTGAAGTAGAAGCTTCCCGAAATATCGGCGATGTGCGGCAACGTATCGGGTGCGGCCGGGTCGGTCGCGAGTTGCACGACGGTACGGCGGTACGCGGTGATCCCGATCGGCGCGACTCCGACGGTTCGCGCGACCTGATCGGCCCAGGCGCCCGCGGCGTTGACGAGGATCGGCGCGCTCACCGGCCCGCCCCCGGTCTGCACTTCCCAGCAATCGTTGCGCCGCTCGGCGCTTTGCAGCGGTGCCGAGACCAGCAGCGTCGCGCCCGCGCGCTTGGCCTGGGCGAGGTAATGGGCGTGCAGCGCGGCGACGTCGATGTACGTGCTGCTCGCCTCGAGCACGCCGAGCGTCCATTCGGGACGCAGGCCCGGAACGAGCGCGTGCGGGTCGACTCGGTCGAGCGCGACGCCGCTCCCGGCGAATTCGGCAAGGAACGCGTCGATCGCGGGCGCATCCTCGGCGCGGCCGATATGGAGCGACCCGAGATCCTGCAGGAACCCGCCTGCCCGCAGCGCAGGCCCCGACGCCGTGGTCAGCGGCTGGATTCCCGGGCCGCCATAGGTTTCCGACCAGAACGCCGCCGACCGCCCCGTCGCGTGATAGCCCGCCACGTCCTCGGCCTCGAGCAGCACCACCGACACGAACGGCGCGATCGCCGCGGCAAGGCTCGCGCCCGCGATTCCCGCACCGACGATTGCGACATCGTAGTGCTTCATGCGCGTGGTCCGGGTGCCCGCGCCGCCAGAAAGCCGTCGATCGCGCCCAGCGCGCGATTGCGCACCGCATCGACCTCGCGGAGAATTTCGTGCGCCGATTCCACGCCGAAGCGCGCGACCTGCGCATCGGGCAGCTTTGCCGCGACGCCGTAAGCGGCCTTGGGCGCGACGAGCTGGTCGTTCTCGGGCACGACGAACAGCAGCGGCACGGAGAGCGTTTTCAACCGCGAATCGGCGCGCAACCGTCGAGTCGAGCGGAATGCCTCGATCACCCAGCGCCAACTCGGCGGGCCAAGCAGCAAATCTGGCTTGCTCGCCTGCCAGAAGAGCTCGTCTTCGTAGCGATCCTGATCATGCGTGAGCAGCGCCTGGCGGGTTTCGGTCGTCGCGGGCTTCTCATTGCCGCGCCACGCCGGCCGCGCCGCGTCGCCGATCCCGCCGAGCAGGACCGCGAGGCGCTCGCCGAGCGTCGCACCGAGCGGGCTGTGTAGCCCCAGCATCGGCGCGACCAGCACCGCCGCATCGGGCTCCGCCGCACCCTCGACCAGCGCGCGCAGCAACAGATGCCCGCCCATCGAATGTCCGATCGCGACATGCGGCCCGCCAGTGCCAGCAGCACGCTCGGCCCGCCATTCCGCCCAGAACGCGCGGAAATCGTCGATATAGAGCTGGAAATCGTCGACGTGCCCGACATGCGGATTGGGCGAGACCCGGCCCGAGCCACCCTGCCCGCGCCAGTCGAACGAGGTGATCGACCAGCCTTGCGCCTGCCAATGCGCGAACGCCTCGAGATATTTCTCGAAGATATCGCCGCGCCCGCCCTGGAACAGCATCCGCCCGCGCGCGGGCCCGCTCGCGGGCCAGTCGAACCGGCGCAGCGCCCAGCCATCGGGCGCGGTCCAGCGCGTGATCCGCGCCGCGGCGGGAATCGCGCGTCGATACAGCTGGGGGGAAACCATGGATCATGGTTACGGTTTCGAAAGGCCTGTCGTCTAGGCCTTTCCCGCATGCGTGGGGATACTCTTTCGATCGTGTTGCTGGCGACATTGGCGCTGATCCTGGTTTCGGCCGGGATCCAGGACGCGCGCACGCGCGAAATCGCCAATTGGAAAAACGCCGCGATCGCACTGCTCGCGCCCTTCTATTGGTGGGCGTGCGGGCTCGCCGTCTGGCCCGACATGGCCGCGCAGTTCGGGCTCGCGCTGATCGTATTCGCGCTGTTCATCGCCACATTCCAGTTGGGCTGGATGGGCGGCGGCGACGTCAAGATGATCGGCGCGCTCGCTTTGTGGCTGCCGCTGGTGCCGCTGGTGTGGATGCTGATCGTGATGTCGCTGGTCGGCGGCGCGCTGACCGCGGTGGTGATGATCGAGCATCGTCTCCGCCGTCGGACCACCCCGATCGAGATCCCCTATGGCGTCGCGATCGCAATCGCCGCCTTGTTCGCGCTTCGTGAACCGCTTTTTAACCACTTTGGTGTGAATGCTTAACGCGGGCTCAACCGCCCACGTTCGAAAGGTTCGAAATGGATAGTCGCAAGGTCCTATTGCTGGTGGGAGCGCTGATCGTCGCTGCGATCACCGCGTTCATGGCGCGATCGCTGATCGTCGGCAGTTCGGCGCCGCAAGCCAATGCCGTGGTCGCCGCTCCGGTGGTCGACGGGCCCGAAGTGCTCGTCGCGACCAAGGCGCTGCCGGTCGGCACGATCCTCGATGCCACTGCGCTGAAGTATCAGCCTTGGCCAAAGGAGCTCGTCGAGAATGCCTACTTCATCAAGAAGGGCGGCTTCGACCAGCGTACGCTGCTTGGCACCGTGGTGCGCAACGCGATCACCGCTGGGCAGCCGCTGACGCAAGGCGCGCTGGTCAAGCCGGGCGATCGCGGATTTCTCGCTGCAGCGCTCGGGCCTGGCATGCGCGCCGTCACCGTACCCGTGCAGACTCAGACGAGCGTCGCGGGCTTCGTGTTTCCAGGCGACCGAATCGATCTGATCCTGACGCAGGCCGTGGTGGGCGGCGGTGATGGTCCCCCGCTCAAGGCGGCCGAGACGATCATGCGCAACTTGCGCGTGCTCGCCACCGATCAGCGCACCGACAATGGCGTCGGCGAAGACGGCAAGTCGGTCGTCCGCACCTTCTCGAACGTGACGATCGAGGCAACGCCCAAGATCGCAGAACAGATTGCCGTCGCGCAGACGCTCGGCTCGCTGTCGCTGTCGCTGCGCTCGATCGCCGACAATAACAGCGATCTCGAACAGGCGATCGCCAGCGGCAACGTCACCATGCCCGAAGACCCCAAGGCCGAAAAGGCGATGCTCACGCGCATCGCGGCCTCGCCCTCGGCGGGTGGCGGCACGATGGCGACGGGTGCCGATGTCTCGCGCTTCCAGCGCAGCTCGGTGCCGGGCAAGGTCGCCCAGGCCGGCCCGCAGGGTGCGCCTGGCATGGTCGCTCCAGGCGGCGGTTTTCCCGGGGGGGGTGCGGTACGCGCCGGGCCGATGGTCCATATCGTTCGCGGCAATGCGGTGACCGATGTCGCCGTTGAGGGGAAGAAGTGATGCGCAACCTCGGCTTCCTGCACCGCGCCGTTTCGGCGACGGTCCTGACAGCGCTGGTCGCCAGCGCACCCGCTCCGCTCCTCGCCGCAGGCGGCAAGCCACCGCGGCGAGGCTCGCCCGCCCGCCCGGCCAGCCACGCCGTGACGCATATCGGATCGGCCCCCACGGGCACCGTCCGCCCGACCAACGAGGTCACGCTGTCGACCGGCCAGGGCGAGTTGATCAATCTGCCCGCCAGCGTCAGCGACGTGTGGATCTCGAACCCGGGTGTCGCCGACGTCTATGTCAGCAACCCGCACCAGATCCATCTGTTCGGCAAGGATTTCGGCGAGTCGACGATCTTCGCGACGAGCGCGAGCGGTGCTGTGATCTACGCCGCCAACATCCGCGTTAGCCAGAACCTGACCTCGATCGACCGCATGGTGAAGCTCGCCATGCCCGACAGCGACATCCGCGTCACCACGGTCGGCCAGATCGCGGTGCTGACCGGGACGGTCGCCTCGCCCGAGGACAGCGCCCAGGCACAGCGGCTGGTGAGCGGACTGCTCAACCCCGGCGTCGTGCCAGGGGCCGAGACCGGGCTCAAGATCGGCGTGATCAACCGGCTGCGCGCGGCGACTCCGCTGCAAGTCAATCTGCAAGTGCGGATCGCCGAAGTCAGCCGCAGCTTCGTCAAGAATATCGGCGTCAATCTCGCCAACCGCCAAATCGGCAGCGGCGCGATCTTCAACCTCAATCAAGGCCGCGCCGCATCCATCACGACCGTCCCTGGCGTGCCCGGCGATCCGACGCTGATCGCGAGCGGCCTGAAGCCCGGCCAGACGCAATTCGCCTTCCCGGCCGCGACCGGCATGGGCACTGCGCTCGGGATTGCGGGCCGCGCGTTCGGCATGGATCTGCTCGCTTCGCTCGATCTGGGCGAACGCGACGGGCAAGTCTCGACGCTCGCCAATCCGAACATCACCGTGATCTCGGGCGAGACCGGCTCGTTCCTGGCCGGCGGCGAATTCCCGATCCCGATCTCGCAGGGGCTCGGCGCGGTGTCGGTCGACTACAAGCAATATGGCGTTAGCCTGTCCTACACGCCGACGGTGCTCTCCGACGGGCGCATCTCGCTCCACGTTCGCCCCGAAGTGTCGCAGCTGTCGTCGCAAGGCGCGGTCACGCTGTCGGGCGTCAGCATTCCCGCGCTGACGACGCGCCGCGCCGAAACGACGGTCGAGCTCGGCTCGGGCCAGAGCATGATGATCGCCGGGCTGTTGTCGAACAACCACAACAACTCGATCGACAAGGCACCGGCGCTCGGCGACATGCCCGTGGTCGGCGCGCTGTTCCGCTCGAACGCGTTCCAGCGCAACGAGACCGAACTGGTGATCGTGATCACGCCGTATCTGGTCAAGCCGGTCAACGCCGCCGACATCGTCCTGCCGACCGATGGCTATAAGGCGCCGACCGATCTCGGCCGCGTGTTCATGGGGCAATTGGGCGGCGGCACCACCGGCGGCGATCGTCCCAAGCCGACAATGGCCCCGCGCGACCCGCTGCAGCCCGCCTTCCAAGCCGCGCTGCAAGTGCCGCAGCGCGCGCCTTCGGCACCGGGTGATCGCGACAGCGCACCGCTGCCCGCTCTTCCCGCACCCGCGGGCAAGCCCAAAAGGGGCGCCAATGTCGCGCCCGGTTTCAGCAACTAAGGCCGGAGGAACATGATCATGTTCAAGCGCAGTCTCTTGATCGCGACCACCCTCGCCCCCGCGTTGCTCGTCGGCGCATGCGCCGGCACGCAGAATCGCGGGCTCGAATCGGTCCACCAGCCGGTCGTCAGCCGCAGCGACTATGCACTCGACGTCGCGACCAGCGGCGGTGACCTCGCACCCGGCGAAGAACAGCGTCTCGCCGGCTGGATGGCCTCGCTCCGCGTCGGCTATGGCGACCGAGTCGCGATCGACGATCCCAACCCCTACGGCGCTGGCGTGCGCGAGGCGGTGGCGCGCCAGGTGGCGCATTACGGCTTGCTCGTTTCCGACGACGCGCCCGTTACCAACGCGCCGATCACCGCGGGCACCGTCCGTGTGGTGGTGACGCGGATGAAGGCGAGCGTGCCCGGTTGCCCCGATTTCAGCCGTGATAGCTCGACCGATTTCGAGGCGAACACGTCCTCGAATCATGGCTGTGCGAGCAACGCGACGCTCGCTGCGATGATCGCCAACCCGGCCGATCTCGTGCTCGGCCAGACGGGCAACGGAGTCGCCGATCAGTCCGCTTCGGCAAAGGCGATCGACAGCTTCCGCAAGGCCCCGCCGAGCGGCGCCGGCGGCACCACCATCAAGGCCGAAAGCGCCGGAGGCAAATAATGAACGCACCGTTCAATCCCGGCCGGATGGGTCTTCGCGATCCCTTCTCCGCTTATGTCTGCGACGAGACCACCGCCGAGACGCTACGGCCGATCGTCACCGAAATGGGCTGGGCGCCCGAAAAGGTGAACAAGGGCGGCCTGCGCAACGCGGTGCAATCGCTCTCGGTCTCGGCCTCGCCGCAGATCCTGTTCGTCGATCTGTCCGAAAGCGGCGACCCGCTCAACGACATCAATGCGCTCGCCGAGGTGTGCGAGCCCGGCACCGTCGTGATCGCGGCGGGCCAGGTCAACGACGTCCGGCTCTATCGCGATCTCGTCGTCAGCGGGATCCAGGATTATCTGCTCAAGCCGCTCAACCCCGATATGCTGCGCGAGGCCTTCACCAACGCGCAGGCGATCCTCAACGCGCCGAAAGCGGTCGAGGCGGGGACCGAGCGTCCGCATATCTCGACCGCGTTTATCGGCGCGCGCGGCGGCGTCGGCGCGTCGAGCCTGGCGACCTCGGTCGCCTGGGTGCTGAGCGAAAAGGGCGCGCGGACCACGGCACTGCTCGATCTCGACGTGCATTTCGGCACCGGCGCGCTGTCGCTCGATCTCGAGCCCGGCCGCGGCCTGACCGACGCGATCGAGAATCCGAGCCGCATCGACGGGCTGTTCATCGAACGCGCGATGGTCAAATCGAGCGAGCGACTGTCGGTGCTGTCGGCCGAGGCGCCGATCAATTCGCCGCTGATGACCGACGGATCGGCCTTCTATCAGTTGCAGGAGGAAATGCGCGCCGCGTTCGAATGCACCGTGGTCGATCTGCCGCGCACCATGCTGGTCCAGCATCCGCACTTGATCTCGGACATTCAAGTCGCGGTGATCGTCACCGAACTGACGCTGGCGGCCGCCCGCGACACGATCCGGCTGCTATCGTGGATGAAGTCCAACGCGCCGCAGACGCAAGTCGTGGTCGTCGCCAACCGCGTCCAGCCGGTCGCGCAGCTCGAGATCAGCCGCAAGGACTTCGAGGGGTCGATCGAGCGCAAGATCGATTTCAGCATCGTGTTCGATCAAAAGCTCGCGGCGCAGTCCGCCAAGCTCGGCAAGCCGTTCGCCGAGGCGGGCAAGGGTTCGAAGACGATCCTGCCGATCATCGACCTCGCGACGAAATTGATGGCGGTCGGCGATTCGGCCGAGTCGATCGATACCGGCGGCAAGAAGAAACCTGCCGCCAAGGGCACTTCGCTCGTCGGCAAATTCGACTTCAAGGCGCTGGTGTCGCGCAAGAAGAAGGCGTGAAGCCACGCCGATGTCGGTTTTTGGGTCAGTTTTTGGGGGCGCCGTAAACGCCGTCGTAACGAAGCGGAGCGCTTGATAGGCTCATGGACTTGATGCCCGTTCTTTCGCTGGGTGGCGGCGCGCTGATCATGCTGATGCTGGTCGCGTTCGCCTTTGCCGGCCCTTCACCCGAACGCGCTCGAACGCGGCGTGTCGCGGCGATGCGCGCGCGTCACGGCGATTCGGCCAATACGCTGGTCGACGCCCAGATGCGCCGCATCTCGTCGCTGCAAGGCACCAAGATGGATGCTGCCGCGGCGCGCTTCCTGCCCCGCCCTGCGCTGCTCAAGAAGCGGCTGGCGATGACGGGCAAGACCTGGACCGTCGGCCAATACGGCATGGCGACGATCGGCATCGTGATGGGCGTGACGATCCTGCTGTCGATCATCGGGTTGCCGGTGCTGCTCGGGCTGCTGCTCGGCGTCGTGATCGGGGGTGGCGTGCCGCACATGGTCGTCGGCTTCTTCATCAAGCGCCGCATCGCGCAATTTACCAGCAAGTTTCCCGATGCGATCGAGCTGCTCGTGCGCGGCCTGCGCTCGGGCCTGCCGATCACCGAGACGATCGCCGTCGTCGGCGCCGAGGTCGACGGTCCGGTCGGCGTCGAGTTCAAGAGCATCACCGACAAGATGAAGATCGGCCGGACGATGGACGCCGCGCTGCAGGAAACCGCCGACCGGCTCGGCACGCCCGAATTCCAGTTCTTCGTCATCACCATCGCGATCCAGCGCGAAACGGGCGGCAACCTGGCCGAAACGCTCGCCAACCTAGCCAACGTGTTGCGCATGCGCAGTCAGATGAAGTTGAAGATCAAGGCGATGTCGTCCGAGTCGAAGGCGTCGGCCTATATCGTCGGATCGCTGCCGTTCATCGTGTTCGGCATGATCTGGATGATCAACGGCAGCTACATGCAGAACTTCTTCGTCGACCAGCGGCTGATGGTCGTCGGCGGCGGGGGGCTGCTGTGGATGGGGCTTGGCGCGTTCATCATGAGCCGCATGGTCAATTTCGAGATCTGATGCGATGACCCCACTCGATCATCCCGCTGGCCCCGTCATCCTTGGCGTCAACGTCTTCACCGTCGCGACCTTCCTCGCCGGCATCGCAGCGTTCATGGTGCTGCTCGCGGTCTATGCCGCGACCACCGCGCGCGACCCGATGACCAAGCGCGTCAAGGCGCTCAACGACCGGCGCGAGCAGCTGAAGGCGGGCATCACCGCATCGACCAAGCGCCGCGCCAAGCTCGTCACCAAGAACGAGACCACCGACCGGATCAAGGCGCTCCTGTCGGGCCTCAAGGTGCTTCAGGACAGCCAGGTCAAGGCGGCGCAGGTCAAGCTGATGCAGGCGGGCATCCGCTCGAAGGAATATGCCGTCGCGGTGATCTTCGGCCGGCTGATGCTGCCGCTCACCTGGGGCGTGTTCGGCGTCTATGTCGTGTACGGTACCGAGATGTTCGCCGGCTGGACGCCTTGGAAGGCGTACGCGCTGGTCGCGATGAACTTCGTGCTGTCGTACAAGGCGCCCGATATCTACCTCAACAATCTCGTCACCAAACGCTCTCAGGCGATCCAGAAGGGCTTGCCCGACGCGCTCGACTTGCTGGTGATCTGTGCCGAAGCGGGACTTACCGTCGACGCCGCGTTCAACCGCGTCGCGCGCGAACTGGGCCGCGCCTATCCCGAACTGGGCGACGAATTCACGCTCACCGCGATCGAACTCGGCTTCCTGTCGGAACGGCGCCAGGCGTTCGAGAACCTCGCCCAGCGCGTCAAGCTCGACGCGGTCAAGGGCGTCGTCACGACGATGATCCAGACCGAGAAATACGGCACGCCGCTCGCGTCTGCGCTTCGCGTGCTGTCGGGCGAGTTCCGCAACGAACGCATGATGCGCGCCGAGGAAAAGGCCGCGCGCCTCCCCGCGATCATGACGATCCCGCTGATCCTGTTCATCCTGCCGACGCTGTTCGTCGTCATTCTCGGCCCGGCGGCCTGCTCGATCTCCGACGCGTTCAACCACTGACGACCGCGGCGGCAGGGGTGCCGGCAAGCGCCCTTGCCGCACGACGCGGTTACCGGCATTTTATCCCGCGACGTTCTGTCGAGGGATCAGGCCATGCTGTTTACTACATCGGAGCAGTTCGTCGTATTGACGATCGTGCTGTTGAGCGGGTGGCTGATCGGGTTTGCCAGCGCACCGAATGCCGCCAAATGGAAGCGGCGCGCGCGGGCGCAGGCCGACAGCTACGCGGCCTATCACCGCGATGCCGAGGACAAGCTCCGCGCGGCACAGCAGCGCGCGACCGACCTGAAGGACGAGCTTGCGTCGCTACGCGCCGACCATGCCGACGCCGAACAGACGATCGCGCGGCTGCGGAGCGGCGCGAGGCACGATGTCACGCCAGAGGTCGTGCCGACGACGGTTGCGCCGGTTCACGAGCCTGTTGTCGAAGCGGACAACGTCATCCCCCACGCCAGAGTCGATCCGCGCCCGGCGCGCGAGGATCTGACGCGGATCCGCGGGATCGACGCGTTGCTTGCGACGCGACTGTTCAGCCTCGGCTTGGTGCGGTTCGAGGATATCGAGAAGCTCTCGGCCGCCGACGAGATCGCGCTCGAGCAGCGGCTCGCGTTGCCCGCAGGGCTGATGGCGCGCGACGAATGGCGCGCGCAGGCTGCGGCGCTTCGCGCCGGATCGGCGGATGCGCCGGGGGAACACGTCGAAACGGGCGCACTGCAGGCGCGTGAGGTACCGCCTCCACCGTCAGCCTGAAGACGGCTGGCGGCGCCCCTCCCCCGCTATGCGGAGGAGGGTTTCGGGAGCATGGCGCGCAACGCGGTGCGGCCGAGCCCGCTCAGCCCTGCTTTGCCAGCGCCGCCTGCGCCGCCGCGAGCCGCGCGATCGGCACGCGGTACGGCGAGGCCGAGACGTAGTCGAGCCCGGTCGCCTCGCAGAACGCGATGCTCGCCGGGTCACCGCCATGCTCGCCGCAAATGCCGAGCTTGATTCCCGGGCGCGCCGCGCGACCACGCTCCGCCGCCATCTCGATCAGCTGCCCGACGCCCTCGACGTCGAGCGAGACGAACGGATCGCGCGCGTAGATGCCGCGCTCGACATAGGTGGTGAGGAAGCGCGCGGCGTCGTCGCGGCTTACGCCCAAAGTGGTCTGCGTCAGATCGTTGGTGCCGAACGAGAAGAACTCGGCCGACTCGGCGATCTCGCCCGCCATCAGGCAGGCGCGCGGCAGCTCGATCATCGTGCCGACGAGATATTCGATGCGGTGCCCCTTGTCGGCGAACACGGCTTCCGCCGCCTTGTCGACCACGGCCTTCATCAGCTCGAGCTCGCGCGCGGTGCCGACCAGCGGGATCATCACCTCGGGGATCGGTGCCGCGCCCGATTTGACCGCGACCTCGATCGCCGCCTCGAAGATCGCGCGCGCCTGCATCTCGTAGATTTCGGGGTAGGTCACGCCGAGGCGGCAGCCGCGATGGCCGAGCATCGGGTTGAACTCGTGGAGCTCGGCAGCGCGACGCTTGAGCACGTCGATGTCGATCCCCGCCGAACGCGCGACCTCGGCGAATTCGGCTTCCTGGTGCGGCAGGAATTCGTGGAGCGGCGGATCGAGCAAGCGGATCGTGACGGGCAGGCCCGCCATTACCTCGAACAGCTGGACGAAATCGCTGCGCTGTGCGGGCAGCAGCTTGTCGAGCGCGGTGCGGCGGCCGGCTTCGTCTTCGGCGAGGATCATCTGGCGCACGTCGGTGATGCGCTGGGCATCGAAGAACATGTGCTCGGTGCGGCACAGACCGATGCCCTCGGCACCGAACTCGCGCGCGACCTTGGCGTCGAGCGGGGTCTCGGCATTGGCGCGGACTTTCAGGCGGCGCACGCCGTCGGCCCAGACCATCAACGCGGCGAAATCACCCGACAGTTCGGGCTGCACCGTCGGCACTTCGCCCGCCATCACTTCGCCGGTGGTGCCGTCGATCGTGACGAGATCGCCCTCGCGGATCGTCCGGTCGCCGACCTTCATCACGCCGGCCTTGGCGTCGATCGAGATCGAGCCGGCGCCCGAGACGCACGGCCGCCCCATGCCGCGCGCGACGACGGCGGCGTGGCTGGTCATCCCGCCGCGCGCGGTCAGGATGCCGCGCGCCGCGTGCATGCCGTGAATGTCCTCGGGCGAGGTCTCGGTGCGGATCAGGATCACCGAGTCGCCAGCATTCGCGCGCTTCTCGGCGGTGTCGCTGTCGAACACCGCTTGCCCCGATGCCGCGCCGGGCGATGCGGGCAGGCCCTTGGTCAGCACGTCGCGCGGCGCCTTGGGGTCGAGCGTCGGGTGGAGCAACTGGTCGAGCGCGGCGGGGTCGATCCGCTGGACGGCTTCCTCGCGCGTGATCAGCCCCTCTTCGGCCATGTCGACCGCGATCTTGAGCGCGGCCTTGGCGGTGCGCTTGCCCGAGCGCGTCTGGAGCATCCACAGCTTGCCCTGCTGCACGGTGAATTCGATGTCCTGCATGTCGCGGTAATGCGTCTCGAGCAGGTCGAACACCTTGGCGAGCTCGGCGAACACCACCGGCATCGCTTCTTCCATCGACAGCGGCTTGGCACCCGCCGCCTCACGCGCCGCGGTGGTGAGGTATTGCGGGGTGCGGATGCCGGCGACGACGTCCTCGCCCTGCGCGTTGATCAGGAATTCGCCGTAATAGGCGCGGTCGCCCTTGGCGGGGTCGCGCGTAAACGCGACGCCCGTCGCCGAGGTGTCGCCCATGTTGCCGAACACCATCGCCTGGATGTTGACCGCGGTGCCCCACGATGCCGGGATGTCGTTCAGGCGGCGATAGACCTTGGCGCGCTCGGACTGCCACGAGCCGAACACCGCGCCGACCGCGCCCCACAGCTGATCGTGGACGTCCTGCGGGAAGGGCTTGCCCCACTGCTTTTCGACCAGCGCCTTATATTCGGCGACGAGCGCGCGCAGATCATCGGCGGTGAGATCGGTGTCGAGGAAGTAGCCGCGGTCTTCCTTGGCGATTTCGAGCGCTTCCTCGAACGCGTCATGGTCGAGCTCGAGCACGACGTCCGAATACATCTGGATGAAGCGGCGATAGCTGTCCCACGCGAAGCGCGCGTCGCCGCTCGTGGTGGCGAGGCCCTCGACGGTCTGGTCATTGAGGCCGAGGTTGAGCACGGTGTCCATCATGCCCGGCATCGAGGCGCGCGCGCCCGAGCGGACCGAGACGAGCAGCGGATCGGCCGCATTGCCGAAGCGCTTGCCCGTCACGCCCTCGATATGCGCGATCCCGGTGGCGACTTCGTCGCGCAGGCCTTGCGGAAACTGCCCGCCTTCGTCGTAATAGACCGCGCAGAAATCGGTCGAGATGGTGAAGCCCGGCGGCACCGGCAGGCCGATCGACGCCATCTCGGCCAAGTTCGCGCCCTTGCCCCCCAGCAGGTTGCGATCGCCCTTGCCGCCGTCCGAAACGCCGCCGCCGAACCGATATACGTACGTCATGGATATTCCCTACTCAGTGCCTGGGTTTTCGCTGGGGAGGCGTCGGCAAAAGTCGCGGTATGATCACATCATCGCGGGGGCTAGCCCTCGATCTTCGAGAAGTCGGCCACGTTGTGCACCGCAGCACGAACGCGATCAAGCAGCCCGAGCCGCGCCGTGCGCTTGGCGGGTTCGGGGTCGTTGACGATGACGCCCTCGAAGAACGCGTCGATCGGGGCGCGCAGCGTCGCGAGCGCGGCCATCGCGGCTTCGAAATCCTCGCGCTCGATTGCGGCCGAGGCGGCGGGTTCGGCCGCGTCGAGCGCGGTGGCGAGTGCGGTTTCGGCGGGTTCTGGCGTGTAGCCAGATGCCGTCGCCCCGGCGGAGGCCGGGGCCGTTGCGTTGGTGTCCGCCGGTGTGTCCGATTTCAGGCCGGCCCCGGCCT
Source organism: Sphingomonas sp. AAP5 (assembly GCF_004354345.1). NCBI lineage: Bacteria > Pseudomonadati > Pseudomonadota > Alphaproteobacteria > Sphingomonadales > Sphingomonadaceae > Sphingomonas > Sphingomonas sp. AAP5. The sequence continues at coordinate 2,336,861 of NZ_CP037913.1, forward strand.
GCGCCGGGGCGACGAAGCCCTCCTTCTTCAGGATATTCGCCGCCCGCTTGTAGCCGGCGAGCAAATTCGCCCCATCCTCGGTCCCGACAAACCCCTGCAACGCACGCACACGCGCGAGCAGGCGGACGAAATCGTCCTCCCCGCCGAGCGCGAACACCGCGTCGATCAGGTCGTGCCGAACGCCGGCTTCGCGTTGCTGGACTTTGAGGCGGTCGGCGAAGAAGCTCTCCAACTCTATGGCAACGCTTGAAACGACCGCGTCGGTAAACCCGAGGAACTCAGATTGAAGCGAACCGTCGTACGCTACATATTCTTCCAGAAAGATTTCCATAGCTCGCTTCCGACCCATCGGCAGCGCTCCAAAACGCACAGCCTGACTGATTGAAACGCGAACATTCGCAGCAATGATTTGGCTGATTATCGCAATTGCAGCACGCCTTAGAGCGAACGGATCACGCGACCCCGTCGGGAGCATCTCGAAAGCAAAAAAGCTCGCAAGCGTATCCAGCTTGTCCGCTAGACTAACCGCCACCGTCACCGGATCGGTCGGCACATCATCGCCCTGCCCGACTGGCTTGTAGTGATCGCGGATCGCCGCGGCGACGGCGGGGTGCTCGCCTTGCGCGGCGGCGTAATAGCCGCCCATCAAGCCCTGCAGCTCGGGGAATTCGCCGACCATGCCGGTGACGAGATCGGCCTTGCACAGGCGCGCGGCGCGCTCGGCGAGGTCGGCCAGTTCCGCGCGCGACAGGTCCCCCTCCCGCTTGCGGGAGGGGTTAGGGGAGGGGCCGTCAGCACTGGCGGCGTCGGCGAGTGGAACAGGCCCTCCCCCAGCCCCTCCCGCGAGCGGGAGGGGAGCAGAAGAGGTGACGATGCCCTCTTCAACCAGCCACCGCGCGAGCTTGGCGACGCGGTCGACCTTGTCGGCGACCGTGCCGAGCTTTTCGTGGAACACGATCCGGTCGAGCTTGGCCGCCTGCTCTTCGAGCGGCACCTTGAGATCGGTCTCGTAGAAGAATTTCGCGTCGGACAGCCGTGCCGCGAGCACCTTGCGGTTGCCTTCGACGATCTTCGCGCCGTCATCGGCCGCGTCGATATTGGCGGTACAGATGAACGCGTTCGCCAAGGCGCCGTCGGCCGAGCGGCACACGAAATACTTCTGGTTCACGCGCGCGGTGAGCTGGATCACCTCGGGCGGCACTTCGAGGAACGCTTCGTCGAAGCGGCCGAGCAGCGGCACCGGCCATTCGGTGAGGCCGGCATTCTCGCTCAGCAGCCCTTCGTCCTGCACCAGCTCGAGCCCGGCCTTGCGCGCCGCCATCGTCGCGCCGAGCGCGATGATCTGGCGGCGTTCGGCCTGGTCGACGATCACATGGCAGGCGCGCAATTTCTCGACATAGTCGTTGGCGCTTCCGATCGTGATGACGTGCGGATGGTGGAAGCGATGCCCGACGGTCGCGGCGCCGCTGGTGATGCCGGCGATCTCGCAATCGATCACGTCGTCACCGAACAGAGCGACGATGCCCTGCAGCGGGCGAACCCAGCGCAGCGATTCCATCGTGGTCGAGCTGGCACCCCAGCGCATCGCCTTGGGCCAGGGGAAGGCGCGGACGATCGCGGGGATCGCTGCTGCCAGCACGTCGGCGGTGGCGCGGCCGGGCTTGTCGATCACCGCGAACAGGATGCCGTCGCGCTCGACGAGCTGCTCGCGCGTCAGGCCGGTCTTGCGCAGGAATCCTTCGAGCGCTTGCGGCGGGGCACTGGTCTTGGGGCCCTTGGTCTCTTCCGACACGGCGGCGGTCTGCGCGGGCAGATCGCGCGCGATCAGCACGAGGCGGCGCGGGGTGGCGTAGGTCTGCAGCGCGCCGGGCTGGAGGCCAGCCTTGGCGAGCTCGGCGGTGAAGAGCTTGGCGAGATCCTCGCGCGCGCGATCCTGCATACGCGCGGGGATTTCCTCGGAGCGGAGTTCTAGGAGGAAATCGGTCATGGCAGAAGAAGGCCCTCACCCCAGCCCTCTCCCGCGAAGAGCGGGAGAGGGAGCCGGGCGCATACAGAAAAGCCCTCTCCCGCCCTTGCGGGAGAGGGTTGGGTGAGGGCCTTCTTAAACGAACCCATCACGCGGCGCTCCAGGCCGGATACTCGGCCTTCCAGCCCTCGGCATTCTTGTCCATCCACGCCTGGCAGCTGCCCTTCGCGAGATCGCGCACGCGGCCCATATAGGCCTGGCGCTCGGCGACCGAGATCACCCCGCGCGCCTGGAGCAGGTTGAACACGTGGCTCGCCTTGATCGCCTGCTCGTACGCCGGGATCGGCAACTTTGCGGCAAGGCTGTTCTCGCACTCGGCGACATGCTTGCGGAACTGGTCGAACAGGCTGTCGGTATCGGCGACCTCGAAGTTCCAGGTCGACATCTCGACCTCATTCTCGTGGAACACCTCGCCGTACGTCACACCGGCATCGTTGAACGCCAGGTCGTACACATTGTCGACATTCTGCACGTACATCGCGAGCCGCTCCAACCCATAGGTTAGCTCGCCCGCGACGGGCTTCATGTCGAAGCCGCCCATCTGCTGGAAATAGGTGAACTGGGTGACTTCCATCCCGTCGCACCACACTTCCCAGCCCAAGCCCCACGCGCCGAGCGTCGGACTTTCCCAATCGTCCTCGACGAAGCGGATGTCGTGGACCAGCGGGTCGATGCCGATCGCCGCGAGGCTGCCGAGATACAGCTCCTGCAGGTTCGACGGGCTCGGCTTCAGGATCACCTGATACTGATAGTAATGCTGCAGCCGGTTGGGGTTCTCGCCATAGCGGCCGTCGGTGGGGCGGCGGCACGGCTGGACGAAGGCGGCGTTCCACGGCTTGGGGCCGAGCGCGCGCAGCGTCGTGGCGGTGTGGAACGTCCCCGCCCCCATCTCCATGTCATAGGCCTGGAGGATGAGGCAGCCATGCTGGCTCCAGTATTCGTGGAGCTTGAGGATCATGCCCTGGAAGCTGAGGGGTCTGTCGGTCACGATGTCGGTCACGGGGGGGCTTTGGCGCAGGGCGACGGGAATTTCAACCGCGCGCTGGGCATTGCCGCCCCCGGTCAGCCTGCACTGACCTTTTGTCAGGGGTTCTTGACATGGACACGACTCACTGTCATTTAGTCATGGACAGCTGACAGAGTGTCAGCGTCGCATGATGGAGGGACCGATGTACGATCATTCAGCAAGCCCGACGTCGCCGCTCGCTTGACGATGCGGCTCCGATGGAAACCGCTATGAAGAACCGCTTGAAGGTGCTGCGCGCCGAGCGCGACTGGAGCCAGGCCGAGCTTGGCGGCCGGCTCGGCGTATCGCGGCAGGCGGTCAACGCGATTGAAACCGGCAAATACGATCCGTCGCTGCCGCTCGCGTTCAAGCTGGCGCGCCTGTTCGAAATGCCGATCGAGGAGATTTTCGATGACCAGACCGAAGATAGCCATGCCGCAGAATGAGATCGGCCCTGGCGAAGCCGCCGATCGCGCGCGCTCGCGTCGCACGTTCACCACCTTCGCCGTGCTCAGCATGCTCGGCGGCGCGGTCGGTTTCACCGCCGCGCTGATCGAGCCGCACGAGGCGACGCTCACCACCGGCGGCTCGCTCCCGGCATGGTTCGCGATCCTTGCCGCGCTGCTGCTGATCGGCGCGGTGACGGCGGGCAGCCTCGTCTATTACCGCACGATCGACGAGCTCCAGCGACTCGACAATTACTGGGCCGCGACGATGGGCGCCAACGTGCTGCTGATGGCCTATCCCGTCTGGCTGATCCTCTGGAAAGGCGGCCTCGTTCCCGCCCCCGATGCGATGACGCTCTATCTCGCGGTGCTGGTCTCGACCGGCCTCGCTTATGCCTGGCGCAAGCTGCGCTGACCTCGCCAAACCTTTAAGAAGGATCGAACCATGAAGACGCTCGATTTCGGGCAGACGGTGATCACACTCGCCGCACTGCTGCTCGCCGCCAACACCGCGCCGCAAGCTCCTGCCCCTGCCCCCGCGGCGTCCGCGCCCGTCGCCACCGTTCCCGCCGACCCCGCGCTCTGGGTGGTGAAGGACAAGGACACGACGATCTATTTGTTCGGCACGGTCCATGCGCTCAAGCCGAACCTCAGCTGGTTCGATTCGGCGGTGCGCAAGGCGTTCGACGCGAGCGGGCAGCTCGTGCTCGAAATCCCGTTGCCCACGCCCGAGCAGGCGCAGAAGGTGATCGGACCGCTCGCGATGGACCCGACCGGCCCCACGCTGACGCAGAAGCTCCCCGAAAAGAGCCGCGCGGCCTACGCCGCCGCGCTCGCCAAGCTCGGCGTTCCCGCCGCCGCGCTCGATCGCTTCGAGCCATGGTTCGCTGCGGTGACGATGTCGCAGATCTCGCTGCAAAAGGCGGGCTACAGCGCCGCCGACGGCGCCGAGATGGCGCTCGATGCTGCCGCCAAGGCCGCGGGCAAGCCGGTCACCGGGCTCGAGACGCTCGAACAGCAGCTCGGCTATTTCCACGATCTGCCACAGGCCGACCAGATCGCCTTCCTGCTCGAAAGCGTGAAGGACCTCGACAAGTTCGACACCACGATCAACGCAATGGTCGACAAATGGAAAGCCGGCGACGCCGAGGGCTTGAGCAAGCTGATGAACGAGGATCTGACCGGGCAGAAGAATCTCTACAAGGTGCTGCTGGTCGATCGCAACGCGCGCTGGGCGACCTGGATCGATTCGCGGATGAAGACGCCGGGCACGGTGTTCATCGCGGTCGGCGCGGGGCATCTCGCGGGCAAGGATAGCGTCCAGGCGCAGCTCGCCAAGCATCGCATCGTCGCGACGCGGATCCGCTATTGAGGTACGCGGCGCTGGCATTCGGGCTGGCGCTCGCCGCGTGCGCGCAGGCGCCCGAGACCCCGGCGCATCCAGCAGTATGGCGCGTGGCGGACCGCGATACGACGATCTGGCTGTTCGGATCGATCCACGCGCTGCCGCCCCGCGTCGCGTGGCAGACGCCCACGGTGGCGGGCGCGATCGCGGCGGCGGACACGCTGATCCTCGAAGTGCCGCCCGCCGACGACGCCGCGGCGCGCGCGCAGTTCCTGGCGCTGGCGGAGCAACCGGGTTTGCCGCCGCTGCTCGAGCGGGTGGCGGCAGATGATCGCGGGGTGCTCGCACGTGGCATGGCGCTCGCGGGGCAATCGCCGGAAACGCTCGATGGGTTGAAGACCTGGGCAGCGGCGCTGACGATCAGTGCTGGGGCCGGACATCTCTCCGACTCCGACGCCGCCAATGGCGTCGAGGCGGTGCTGACGCGGGCGTTCGCCGGCAGGGCGATCGGTGCGCTGGAGAGCCGCGAGGGGCAATTGCGGCTGTTCGACCGGCTGCCCGCCGAGTCGCAACATACGCTGCTGATCGCCGCGGTGCGCGACGCCCTCTCGGCGGCGAAGGGCGATGCCGCGCTTCGCACCGCGTGGATGGCCGGCGATGCGGCGGGGCTAGCCGCCGATGTCGCGCCGTTACAGCGCGATCCGGCGATGGAGGCGGCGCTGGTGACCGATCGCAACGCCCGCTGGGCGAGCGCGATCGTGCGTCGGCTGGCGCGGCCGGGGCGGGTGTTCGTCGCGGTTGGCGCGGGGCATCTGGTAGGGCCGGGGTCGGTCGTTGCGATGCTGCTGGCGCGGGGGCTGAAGGTCGAGCGGGTCGAATAGGATAACGGGCGGGCGATATCGTGCGAAGGCCCACCCTCCACCCGTCACCCCAGCGCAAGCTGGGGTCTTGTGGTTCTCCGGGTGCGCGCCTTCCGGGGAGACCCCAGCTTTCGCTGGGGTGACGTGTGGGGCGGAAGCGCCGAACCGTTGTCTTGCACTTAAGCCCCGCCTCCCCTATAGCGCCGCGCTTCGGCCAGGGTCATCCCTGGAGGCTTGGCCGGAAACACCACAACCGTATTTCGGAGTAATGCAATGAGCGACCAATTGGAGCTCGCAGCCGAGACGCGCGAACAGGTTGGCAAGGGAGCCTCCCGTTTGCTTCGTCGCGAAGGCCGCGTCCCCGCCGTGATCTACGGCAACAAGCAAGAACCCCTCTCGATCCACGTCGAGGAAAAGGCGCTGATGCGTCTCCTCATGACGGGTCACTTCATGAATTCGGTCGTCATGGTCGACGCCGGTGGCCAGCAGATCCGCACCCTGCCGAAGGACGTCTCGTTCGACGCCGTCACCGATCGTCCGACGCATGTCGACTTCCTGCGCATCGGCGCGCACACCACCGTACACGTCAACGTGCCGATCGTGTTCGCTGACGAGGACGATGCCCCCGGTATCGCCAAGGCTGGCGGCGTGCTCAACATCACGCGCCACGAGCTCGAGCTGGTCTGCGACGCGGCCGACATCCCCACCGAGATCACGATCTCGCTGGCAGGTCTCGACGTCGGTGCCTCGATCCACATCTCGGACGTCAAGCTGCCCAAGGGCGTGACGCCGGCGATCGCCGACCGCGACTTCGCGATCGCGACGATCGTTCCGCCGACGGTCCCGACCGTCGAGGACGAAGAGCTCGAGGCTGCCGTTGCCGAAGCCCAGTCGGCTGAAGCAGAAGCTGAAGCCGCCGAAGCTGAAGCCGAAGCCGAAGGCGACAAGGCCGAGTAAGCAGCCGCTGTCCCCTTGCGGGATGCGCACAATCGGGGCAGCGGAAGCAGACGCTTTCGCTGCCCCGTTCGTTTGAAAAGGTAGGCATCCGCCGTGCAAATCTGGGTTGGTCTCGGCAATCCCGGCGCGCAATATGCGCTCAACCGGCACAATGTCGGCTTCATGGTGCTCGACACGATCGCCGAGATGCACGGCTTCGGCGCGGTCAAGAAGGCGTTTCAGGGCTGGACCCAGGAAGGCCGCATCGGCGCGCAAAAGATCCTGCTCCTGAAACCCGCCACCTTCATGAACGAAAGCGGTCGCAGCGTCGGCGAGGCGATGCGCTTCTATAAGCTGACCGAGGGCGACGTCACCGTCTTCCACGACGAGCTCGACCTCGACCCGTTCCGCGTCAAGGTGAAGACCGGCGGCGGCACCGCTGGCCACAACGGCCTGCGCTCGACCGAAGCGCATATCGGCAATGCCTTCCGCCGCGTTCGCCTCGGCATCGGCCACCCCGGCCATAAAGACAAAGTCAGCCCGTACGTGCTCGGCAATTACGCCAAAGCCGAAATGGATCCGCTCGCCGACATGCTCGGCGCGGTCGCGGCCGAAGCGCCGTGGCTCGCCAGCGGCGACGACGGGCGATTCATGAGCGACGTCGCGGTGCGCCTCGCGGGCTGAACGCCCGCCGCGCTGTCACATCTCGGGCGTGTAGCGTTCGAACAGCCGTTCGCGCACCAGCAACGCGATCAGCGCGTCATGCTCGGCCACCGGCACATGCGCGAACCGCGCGCGCAACTCCTGTGCCGAGAAAGCCGGCCGCGACAGCGCATATTCGGCCACCGCGCCGAACGTCCCGAGCGGATGCGCACCGCTCTGCGTGAACAGCACCATCCCGCTATCGCGCCAATCGATCCGTGCTGGCCGTTGCGTCCGCGCATAGGATTCAAGCGCGGGATGCTGCGGCAGCGTGAAGGCATAGATGGGCCGAACCCGCGCACGCTGCGCGTCGATCACCGCATCGCGCACCAGCGGGCTGGCGGCGAGTTCGCCGAGCCGCGTCGCGAGTGCGTGCAGCTGCGCCGCGAGCGGCTGGCCCGCATCGACTCGCGCATCCTCGAGATACGCGCGGAACTGCGGATCGCGCCGCGCCTCGCTCTCGAGCACGCGCAGCAGCGTCATGCCCGTCAACGGCGCGACCGCGAAGGTGACGTGCAGCGACGCGCCGTCCTGCGCCAAGGCATCATGGTAACAGCCGCGCGGCAGATACAGCACGTCGCCCGGCCGCATCCGCACCTCGGCGAGCAAGGGCCCGCGCGCCGCGTCGATCTGGCGCTGCACCTCTTCGCCACCGTGCGGCGCGACGAGCGGCGCGTCGGCGCGGTTCTGATAGACCCGCCACACCTTCTCGCCCTCGCACTGCACCGCGAACACGTCGTGCACGTCAAAATGCGTGGCGAACGCCTGGACGCCCTTGAACGAGCAATAGACGTTCGCGTTGGTCAGCGCGGCGAACTGCTCGCCCAGCATTTGCGTGCAGTCGCGGATTTCGGGCGCGATGCGTTCGATATCGTTGGCGACCAGACTGGCGCCCATGCCGAGGAACACGTCGACTCGCGCCGGATCGACCCGCCGCGCCTCGATCGGCATGGTCGCATCGCCGTCGAGATAGAAATCGGGGACGATCGGTCGGCTGTTGAGGATCAGCTTGAGGTTCGACGCGGTCCAGTGCGCGCCGACCCCGAGCAGTTCGGCAAAGCGCGGCCAATCGAGCAGAGCGCCCCGCCCGCCCGGCGGCGCGGGAATATGCACCGGCTGCACGCCCCAATAGCTCGACTGGAAGACGGCGCTGTCGAGCGGCGCGACGAGATCTGCAAAGGTCACGCGCGAAATCTAGACGTGCATCCGACACCTTGGCAACGGCGTCGCACTGGAGGATAGGGCGCAGCATGAAGAATGCCTCGACCCGCAGCCTGTTCGCCACCCCGCTCTACGAGGCGAAGCTCAAGAACGCGGCGCTGGTCGCCGATCTCGAACGCTCGTGCCACGCGCTCGCCGAGGATGATCGCGCCGGACGGAGCTGGTCGAAGACGCATGGCTATCGCGGCTACACCTCCTACGCCTCGCTCAACGACCTGCCGATGCGCGATCCGGCGTTCGCCGACCTGGTAAAGCTGCTCAACAAGCATGTCGCCGCCTTCGCAGAGGACTGTGGCTTCGAACTCGACGGCGGCAAGCTCAAGCTCGACAGCCTGTGGGTCAATGTGATGAAGCCGGGCGGCACGCATTCGGGGCATATCCACCCGCACAGCGTGATCTCGGGAACGGTCTATATCGCCGTCCCGCCGGGCGCGGGCGCGATCAAGTTCGAGGATCCACGGCTACCGATGATGATGGCCGCCCCGCGCCGCCGCGACGATGTCGCCGAGGCGCTCAAGACCTTCGTCTATGTCGAGCCGCAGGCGGGCAGCGTGTTGCTGTGGGAAAGCTGGCTGCGCCACGAGGTCGCGCCCGGGACCGCCAAGACCGAGCGCGTGAGCATCAGCTTCAACTATCGCTGGTAGCGTCGGCTAAGCTCCCAATCGCCACCCCGGCCTTGTGCCGGGGCCCACCGTGCCGCGCGCATTGCGGCTGCGGCATTCGTATCGCGGTGGACCCCGGGACCAGCCCGGGGTGACGAGTCACGCTGTGGCGTTCAAAACGCGTAGGTCATCACCAGATCCGCCACCGGATTGCGCGCGCTATGGCTCTCCTCGCGCAGGCCCGGGACCGTCTCGTCGGCATACATCGCGGTCGAGCGGCCGACCATCATGCCACCCTCGATCCCGACCTTCATCCGCTCGCTGACCGCGGCGTCATAGCCAAGCATCGCGACCGGCGCGTAATTTTCATAGCCGTCGCGCAAATTTACCGCGCCGACCGGGAGCCGCATCAGCGCGGCGGTGCCAGCCGCGGCGCCCGGCCCGACATCCGAAGCGCGGTACCGCATGTGATAGCTCGATCCGACCGATACCCGCAGTCCACGATCGCCATGCGCATAGGCGTCCTTCATCCCGGTGCCGCGCGCGCGCAAATTCTGCTTGAGCGTCGTCACCGCGTTCGCCTGATAGCCCCTCGCCAGCCGGAGATCGTAGGAGACCGCAGGCTGGTCACCCGTTTCGGTATGCGGGGACATCGATACGAGCGCATGAGCGGTCGTGCCGCGCACAGCGGCGGGGTCTTGCGTACTCGCCGGATCCTCGAGCGAGACGATGTGCGATTCGAAGTCGGCCGCACTGGCAACGCCCGGCGCCGCGCCCGAAAGCAGGATCGTGACACAACAGCTCTGCAGAGACTTTCGGCGCATCACATTGACCCCAGCAAGAAACTCCGACGTACGACTCGGCAAGCAAGCGACTTGATCCAGAATCAACAGCCTATGCCTTTGCGGGTTCCCGGCAAGGGCCTTCATCAAGGGCCTTCATGGTGCGACAGGCTGGTCTTTCGCGGCGCAACGCCGTATCGGGCGGGCTTTCACGCACATCATCGCACACCAAGGAATATCATGGGTTTTCGCTGTGGCATCGTCGGGCTGCCCAATGTCGGCAAGTCCACCCTCTTCAACGCGCTGACGCAAACCGCGGCGGCGCAGGCGGCGAACTATCCGTTCTGCACGATCGAGCCGAACGTCGGCAACGTCGCGGTGCCCGACCCGCGGCTCGACAAGCTCGCCGCGGTCGCGGGCTCGGCCAAGATCATCGAGACGCAGCTCGGGTTCGTCGACATCGCCGGTCTGGTGCGCGGCGCGTCGAAGGGCGAGGGGCTCGGCAACCAGTTCCTCGGCAACATCCGCGAGGTGGATGCGATCGTCCACGTGCTGCGCTGCTTCGAGGATGACGACGTCACGCATGTCGAGGGCAAGGTCGATCCGATCGCCGATGCCGAGACGGTCGAGACCGAGCTGATGCTGTCGGACCTCGAGAGCCTCGAAAAGCGCGTCCCCAATTTGCTCAAAAAGGCGACGCAGGGCGACAAGGAGGCCAAGGTCGCCGCCTCGGTGCTCGGCCAGGCGCTCGAGCTGCTGCGCGAGGGCAAGCCCGCGCGGCTGACCGTCCCCAAGGACGAGGACGAGACGCGCGCCTTCAGCCAGGCGCAGCTGCTCACCGCCAAGCCCGTTCTCTATGTCTGCAACGTCGAGGAGGCGAGCGCCGCCAACGGCAACAGCCAGTCGGCGCGCGTGTTCGAGAAGGCCAAGGCCGAGGGCGCCGAAGCCGTCGTCGTCTCCGCCGCGATCGAGGCCGAGATCGCCACGATGGCCGCCGAGGAACGCGGCGAGTTCCTGGCCGAGCTCGGGCTGACCGAGACCGGCCTGACGCGCGTGATCGTCGCGGGCTATCGGCTGCTCAAGCTGTTCACCTTCTTCACCGTCGGCCCGAAGGAAGCGCGCGCCTGGACCGTCCATGCCGGCGCCAAGGCCCCGCAGGCAGCGGGCGAGATCCACACCGATTTCGAGCGCGGCTTCATCCGTGCCGAGACGATCGCCTATGACGACTATGTCGCGCTTGGCGGCGAAACCGGCGCGCGCGATGCCGGCAAGCTGCGTCAGGAAGGCAAGGAGTATGTCGTCCATGACGGCGACGTGCTCAACTTCCGCTTCAACGTCTGACCTTGTCGTGCGGGCGGACACGGCGTAGCGCTGTTCCCGTGTTCGCCCGCCTGATCCTTGCGCTGCTCTTGGCAGCCTTTGCCTTCCCGGCATTCGCGAGCGCGCCGTGCCATGACGCGCCCGCGCCGAAGGCCACGGCGATGCATCATGCCGGCCACGCCGTGCCGGTCCGCGACGACCATGCGACCATCCCGCACATGTGCATCGGCTGCATCCCGCCCGCGAGCCTTGCCGCGCGCGGCGTAACCGCGCCGCTGGCACCCGCCGCACCGCCACGGCGCATCGTTGCCGCGGCGTTCGACCCGGCGTCGGGCACGCCGCCCGCTTTGCCCCCTCCGCGCTCGAAAGCCTAAACCGGCGGGCCATGTGCCCGCTTTGCTTTCTTGTTCGTGAGGACCGACAATGACTCGATCGATGATGATCGCGGGCTGTGCCGTGGCGGCGTTGCTGCCGACGGGCGCGCTCGCGCAGATGATGCCCGGCATGAAGATGGACATGCCGATGCCCGCCAAACCGAAGCCGAAACGCGCGGTTCCGGCGCCGGTGCATCAGCATGACGCTTCACCCGTGCATACGCCCGCCGCAGCTCCCGCCACTCCCCCCCTCCCCCCTTCCGCTTCCACGGCGAAGGCCGGGGCCCAGTCGCGAGCGGCTGAAGATCACGCGCAGCACGCGCCGACACCCACCTCCACGCCTTCGCCCCGGCCGTCGCCGGAGAAGCAAGCCGGGGATGCCGCTACGGATCCGACATCCGAGGCGATGCCTGGCATGGCGATGTCGCCAGCAGCCCCCGCCCCAACCGGGCAGGGGGACCACATCGTCCACACCGAGCACGCCGGCCACGACATGGCTGCGATGCCCGGCATGACGATGGGCCCGCCCGACGGCGCCTATGCCGAAGGCTCGGGCACCGCGCGCAACCCCGGCAACGATGGGGCGATGCGGGGGTCGCACTTCATGGCGGGCGACTGGATGCTGATGCTCCACGGCTATGCCTGGGGCGTCTATACCGACCAGGGCGGGCCGCGCGGCGAGAACGAAGCGTTCGTCACCTCGATGGCGATGCTCTCCGCCGCGCGCGATTACGGCGGAGCGCGGTTGCAGTTGCGCTCGATGATGAGCCTCGAACCGGCGATGGGCAAAAAGGGCTATCCCAACCTCTTCGCCACCGGCGAAACCGCCGACGGCAGGATCCAGTTGACCGATCGCCAGCATCCGCACGACCTCTTCATGGAGCTGTCGGCGCGGCTCGATGTCGATGCCGGGCCCGGCAGCGTGTTCGTCTATGGCGGTCCCGTCGCCGAGCCGGCGATCGGACCGTCGGCGTTCATGCACCGCACCTCGGCGACCTATCAGCCGCTCTCGCCGATCACGCACCATTGGTTCGACAGCACGCATATCAGCTACGGCGTCGTCACCGTTGGCTATGCGGCATCGCGCTGGCAGCTCGAGGCCTCGGCGTTCCGCGGGCGCGAGCCCGACCAGTTTCGCTGGAACATCGAGCGCCCCAGCCTCGATTCGTGGAGCGTGCGCGCGACCTGGACCCCCTCGCCCGCCTGGGCGGTGCAGATCAGCCACGGCCGGCTCAAGAGCCCCGAACAGCTCGAGCCCGACCGCGACGAGGCGCGCACGACGGCGAGCGTGCAATATGCGCGGCACGGCGTCTCGGCGCTGCTCGCTTTCTCGAACAAACATCTGCTGCCCGGGCGCACGCTGACGGCATGGCTCGCCGAGGCGAATTGGGACATCGACCGGCACCACACGCTGTTCGCGCGCGCGGAAGACGTCGCGAATGACGAGCTGTTCCCCGACCGGACCGACCCGCTGCACGACCGCAAGTTCCGCGTCGGCAAGCTCGAGGGGGGCTATGCCTATCGGCTGCCGTTCGTCGGGCCGTTCGATCTCGCACTCGGCGGGTCGGTCGGGGTGTTCGCCAAGCCCTCGGCGCTCGATGCCGCGTATGGCAAGATGCCGGTGAGTTTCAGCCTGTTCGCCAAGGTCTCGCTGGGGGGATAGGCGCACCATCGCGCCTGCCCTTCTCGTCTACCCTTTACCCTTTCCCCTTTCTTCTTCTCTTCCCCGGCGAAGGCCGGGGCCCAGGAGCGAGCCGATCGCAAGCGAGCGCCGCGCTTTCTCGCCATCGTTCCACGACTGGGCCCCGGCCTTCGCCGGGGAAGAAGGAGGATCAGAAGGGAGAACAGCAGGCGGCGCCCGCTAGGCGCGCCCAGCGCACCCTGTCATAGCGCCGACGCAATCGTGCCGCAGGGAATCGCACATGCGTTTTACCACCAAGATCTTTGCCGCCGCCCTGTGCGCCGCTCTCCAGGCCTGCGTCACCGCGCCCGCCCCCGGACCGCGCCCCAGCGCGCTGCGCGCGGAAGCGCGGACGCCCGTTACGATCCTCGTCTCGATCGACGGCTTCCGCCCCGATTACCGCACGCGCGGGGTGACGCCGAACCTCGATGCGCTCGCCGCAAGCGGGATCAGCGCGGCGATGCGGCCGTCTTTCCCCTCCAAGACCTTCCCGAATCACTGGACGCTCGTCACCGGCCTCCGGCCCGATCGCAACGGCATCGTCTCGAACGCGATGGAGGACGTCGCGCGGCCGGGCGAGAAGTTCACGATGGAGGATTCGAAAGACCCCTTCTGGTGGAACGCAGCCGAGCCGCTCTGGGTCACTGCCGAGCGCGGCGGGGTCCGCAGCGCGACGATGTTCTGGCCGGGTTCGAACGTCGCGTGGGGCGGCACACTCAAGGGTCACGGCGCGACCAATGGCGGGATGCGGCCCGAGGATTGGTGGCCGTTCGACCAAGCGGTGCCGGGCGAACAGCGCGTCGCCGGCGTGATCGACTGGCTGCGCCGGCCGGCGGCGCAGCGCCCGCGCTTCATCACGCTCTATTTCGATACCGTCGACAGTGCGGGCCACAGCTTTGGCCCCGACGCGCCCGAGACGACCGAAGCGGTCAAGCAGGTCGACGCCCAGATCGGGGCGCTCGTCTCGGGCCTGCGAACACTCGGCCAGCCCGCCAATCTAATAATCGTCGCCGATCACGGCATGGCCGCGACCAGCCCGGCGCGTACGATCGCGATCGACAGCATCGCGAGTCCCGCGGACTATCGCCTGTTCGAATCGGGGCCGTTCGCCAGCCTCTATGCGGTGCCGGGACATGAGGCGGCGCTCGAAAAGGCGCTGCTCGGCCATCACGCGCATTACGATTGCTGGCGCAAGAGCGAGATCCCGGCGCGGCTCCACTACGGCGCCAACCCGCGCGTGCCGCCCTATTTCTGCCTCGCCGAGACGGGCTGGTCGCTCACCGCCAGCACGCCGAAGCCCGATGCCAAGCCCGGCGGCAATCACGGATTCGACAATACCGCGCCCGAAATGGCCGCGCTGTTCATCGCCAGCGGCCCGGCGATCAAGCCGCTCGGGCCGCTGCCCGGTTTCGACAATGTCGATGTCGCGCCGCTGATCCGCGATGTGCTCGGCCTGCCCGCGGGGACCGGACTGGACGGCGACGACGCGCCGTTCCGCGCAGCGCTCGCCAAGTAGCGCTTGCCTTCGAAGCGCGCGCGACGGACACTCGCGCGATGCAATATTTCGAAGATATCGTGGTCGGGACCAAAGCGTCGTTCGGCCAGTATGCAGTGCTGCACGACGAGGTCGTCGCATTCGCCAAGGCCTATGACCCGCAGCCGTTCCACCTCTCCGATGCGGCCGCCGCCGAGACGCATTTCGGCCGGCTGTCGGTGAGCGGGTGGCACACCTGCGCGATGACGATGGCAATGGTTGTCGAGAACCTCAAGGCACACGATCAAGCCGGTCTCGGCTCGCCCGGGATCGACGAACTGCGCTGGCTCAAGCCCGTTTATCCCGGCGACACGCTGCGCTGCGAAACCGAAATCCTCGACAAGCGCGCATCGCAGAGCCGGCCCGAGATGGGGAGCTATCGCAGCCGGATGACCGTGCTCAACCAGGACGATGTCACGGTGATGACCTTCGTCTCGATCGGCCTCATTCGCACCCGACCCGCCGCGTAATGGTTCGACGCGGCGGATTCAGTAAGGACGACTGACGGCGGTCAGCGGTGATGCCCACCGCCGCGATTGCCGCCGCCGTGATAGCCGCCACCGCCCTGTGGCCCGCGCCCTGGCGACCCGCGGAACCCGCCGCCCGGGCGCCCCTGGATGCCGTAATCGCGCCACATCGGGCGAATCTCGCGCCGCGCACTACGCCACTGCTGCGAGCGGCCCTGCCAATAGCCACGCTGCTGGTCGTTCCAGCGGTGGCGGTAATTGTTGCGATCGTACACGTAATAGCCCGAGCCGGGATAATAATAGTCGCCCTGCCAGCCCCAATACGGATCCGCGCTGTAGCCGCCATAATAGGGATCCCACGCGCTTGCGCCGTAGCCGACCTGGACGCCGCCATAACCGTAATCGTCGACACAGCCCGAAAGGCCGCCGACGGTGACGAGGGCGGCTGCGGCGAGGGTCAGCTTGATAAAGGACATGGCGCGTTCCTGCTGGACGACGCGCCGGACATCATGCGGGGCGCGGGGGTAGATCCTCAACCCGGCGGCCCGTGCTTGGTTCCTGTCCGGTGCTCAGTGCCCGGGAAAGGCGATCAGCGAATCGACCGTAACGCCGTCGGTGCGCAACGCATCGGCGCCGCCGAGATCGGGCAGATCGACGAGGAACTGCGCTTGTTCGACCACCGCGCCTGCCTTGCGCAGCAGCCGCAGCGCGGCGCGCGCGGTACCACCGGTGGCGATGAGATCGTCGACCAGCAACACGCGCTTGCCAGGTGCCAGCGCATCGGCATGCATCACGATGCGGTCGGTCCCATATTCGAGCGCGTAATCCTCGGCGATCGTTGCGCCGGGCAGCTTGCCGTCCTTGCGGATCAGCAGCACGCCGGCGTTGAGCGGGCGGGCGAGTGCGGCGGCGAAGATGAAGCCGCGTGCCTCGATCCCGGCGACGAGATCGATCGGCCCGAGCGTCGTCGCCGCCATTCGCATGATCGCCTGCGCGAAGCCGTGCGGGTCGAGCAGCAAGGTCGTGATGTCGCGAAACTGGATGCCGGGCTTGGGGAAGTCCGAGATCGTCCGGATCAGCGCCTTGAGGTCGTCATTGTCAGCCATATAATCCTCGTCGCCCCGGCGAAGGCCGGGGCCGTTATGCCGCGCTGCGAAACGACTGTCCCGCAGACAACGTAGCGGCCCCGGCCTCCGCCGGGGCGACGCCTATGGATCAGTGCTTAATGTCGCGCCAGATATTCTGGTAGGCGCCGTAGGAAAGCACGCAGAACAGCAGCAGGAAGCCGAGGACTGCGAGGCCATAACCATGCCGTGCCGGCAGGTTTGGCTCGGCCGCCCAGGTCAGGAATGCCGCGACGTCCTTGGCATTCTGGTCGACGGTCGATTTGGTGCCGTCGAGATAGGTGACTTGCCCATCCTGCGTCAGCGGTGGCGGCATCGCGAGGTTGAGGTTCGCGAAATACGGATTGTAGTAGAGGCCGTCGGGCACCTTCGCGTCGGGGAAGTGCTTGAGCAACGCGGCCGGCTGATCCTGATACCCGGTCAGCAGCGAATAGACATAGGCCGGACCTTCGTGCCGCGCCTTGGTGATCAGCGAGAGATCTGGCGGGTTGCCGGTGCCGGGATAATAGACCGCCGGGAAATAATCGGCCGGCGTGTTGGGACGCTCGGTCGTGTCGCCCGACTTGGGGTCGAACTGCTTGGCCTTGACCGCCCAGTCCGCCGCAAACTTCTTCACCTGACCCGCCGAATAGCCGAGCTGGGTCAGGTCGCGGAACGCGACGTGCTTGAGCGAGTGGCAGTTCGAGCAAACTTCCTTGTAGACCTGCAGGCCGCGCTGGAGCTGACGCTCGTTATACGTACCGAGCAAGCCGTTCGAGGCGAGCTCGACGTCCTTGGGATGGCGATGGAATTCTTCGACCGCGGTGGGGGGCGCCGGGTCGGTGATGGCGCCCGAGACGGTGCCAAACAACGCCCAGGCGAGGCAGGCGACGATACCGGCGCCGATGAGGATTGCGATTGCGCGAACCATTGGTCTGAATGCCCCTTATTCGGCCGGAACCGGGCTACCGCTGAGCGCGGTATGAGCCGGACTGGTGCCACCCTTTTTCGCCAGCACCGCCTCGGTGATCGAGTTCGGCAATGGCTGCGGCCGCTCGGCGCGCGAGACGATCGGCAGGATGATCAGGAAGTGTGCGAAATAATAGGCTGCGGTGATCTGCCCGAGCGCGACCTTGAACGGCGAGATCTCCGATCCGCCGACCCAGCCGAGCACCAGCACGTCGACCACCAGGATGCAGAAGAAGATGCGGTACAGCGGGCGATAGTTGGACGACCGCACCGGCGAGCTGTCGAGCCACGGCAGGAAGAACAGGATGAGGATCGAGCCGAACATCGCGAGCACGCCGAGCAGCTTGGCCGGAATGAACAGGAAATCCGCGGTGAACGAACGCAGGATCGCGTAGAACGGCCAGAAATACCATTCGGGGACGATGTGCGCCGGAGTCTGTAGCGCGTTTGCCGGGATATAGTTGTCCGGATGGCCAAGGCTGTTGGGCGCGAAGAACAAGAGCGCTGCGAAGATGAACAGGAACACGCCGAGCCCGAAGCCGTCCTTGGCAGTGTAATACGGATGGAACGGGACGGTGTCCTGCTCGCCCTTCACGTCGACGCCGGTCGGGTTGTTCGAGCCGGGAATGTGCAGCGCCCAGATGTGCAGGATGATGACGCCCGCGATCACGAACGGCAGCAGGTAGTGGAGCGAGAAGAAGCGGTTGAGCGCCGCATCGTCCGGCGCATATCCGCCGAGCAGCCAGATCCGGATCGTCTCGCCGACCACGGGAATCGCCGAGAAGAAGCCGGTAATGACCTGCGCGCCCCAGAAGCTCATCTGCCCCCAGGGGAGGACGTAGCCCATGAACGCGGTCGCCATCATCAGCAGGAAGATCGTGACGCCGAGCAGCCAGATCATCTCGCGCGGTGCCTTGTACGATCCGTAGAAGAGGCCGCGGAAGATGTGGATATAGACCACGACGAAGAACATCGAGGCGCCGTTGGCGTGCGCATAGCGCAGGAACCAGCCGCCGTTGACGTCGCGCATGATGTGCTCGACCGAATCGAACGCCACGCCGCCATTGGCCGCATAGTGCATCGCGAGAACGATGCCGGTGACGATCTGGATTGCGAGCGCGGCGCCGGCGAGCACGCCGAAGTTCCAGAAATAGTTGAGGTTGCGCGGCACGGGATAGCCCGCACCGACCGCGCCGTAGACGAGCCGCGGGAGCGGCAAGCGCTGGTCGATCCATTTGGTGAACCCGCTCTTGGGTTCGTAATGCTTGGCCCAGGGAAAACTCATATCGCTATCCTCAACCCACCACGACCGTCGTCGGCGACGTGAATTTGTAATCCGGCACGAGCAGATTCTTCGGTGCCGGGCCTTTGCGGATGCGTGCCGCCGTGTCGTATTGCGACCCGTGGCACGGGCAGAAATAGCCGCCGAACTGGCCGCGATCCTCGCCGCTGGTGATGCCCTGCGGGATGCAGCCGAGATGCGTGCAGACGCCGAGCGTAATCAGCCAGTTCTTTTGACCGCGCGTGCGCTGCTCGAGCGTTTCGGGGTCGCGCAGCGACTTGATGTCGACCTTGTCGGCGGCGGAGATTTCCGCAGGCGTCAGGTTGCGGACGAAGAGTGGCTGCTTGCGGAACGACACGACGACGCCCTGCCCGGCCTCGACCTTGCTGAGATCGACTTCGGTCGTCGCCAGCGCGAGCACGTCGGCCGACGGGTTCATCTGGTTGATCAAGGGGACGACGATGGCGAGCGCGCCCACGCCGGCGACAGAAACCGCCGCGATGTTGAGGAAATCGCGACGTCGCGGCTCCCCGTCATGGTGCGGTTCCTCGTGTAGGGGAACGTCCAGGGTGTTTCCGCTTGCCATCCACTCGCCCTTGTTCTTCGCCCCCCGCCACTGCGCGCGGTCGAGCGATCAATTTTTGACACGACGCCCTGCACGACGGATCCACAGGCACGCCTGAACGCTTCCCTCGATCGGGGAAGCTTGAGGGCTCTGTTAGCCGGGCCGCCTAGCTTTTGCCAACTGCATTTTAAGGGTGCTAGCGGGGCGGCATGCGTATTGCTCTTTATCAACCCGACATGGCCGGCAATGTCGGCGCCATCTTCCGGCTCGGCGCCTGTCTCGGCGCAGGCGTCGACGTGATCGAGCCGACGGGCTTTACCTGGAGCGAGAAGGCGCTCGCCCGCTCGGGGATGGATTATGCCGAACTGGTCGAGGTGCGGCGACATGTCGACTGGGACGCGTTCGTCGCGACTGTGCCGGGGCGAATCGTGCTGCTGTCGACGCGCGGCGGGGTGCGGCTCGACGCCGCAGCGTTCCGCGCCGACGACGTGCTGCTGATGGGATCGGAGGGCAGCGGCGTTCCCGACGCGGTACACGACCAGGCCGATCTTGCGGTGCGGATCCCGCTGGTACCGGGGATGCGTTCGCTCAATATCGCGGTGGCGGCGGGAATCGCGTTGAGCGAGGCGCTGCGCCAGACCGGCGGCTGGCCGGCATAAATCCGCGCTCGGAACTCGGGGGAGGATGTGGAAAGCCATCTCGACTTGGGCGCGATCCCTCGTCACAACAGCGGCATGCAACTCGACCCCGAACAAACCACCGCCCGCCTTTGGTTCGAGCAATTGCGCGACCAGATCTGCGCCGAATTCGTCGCGATCGAACGCGAGGCCGGCTCGGACGCCGATTTCGACTACACCGCGTGGGACCGCACCGACCCGAGCGGCGGTGACGGCGGCGGCGGGGTGCGCGGCGTGATGAAGGGCCAGGTCTTCGAAAAGGTCGGGGTCAACGTCTCGACCGTCGGTGGCGCGTTCGAGGGCGAATTCGCCAAGTCGATCCACGGCGCGGCCGAAGACCCGAGCTTCTTTGCGACCGGCATCAGCCTGGTCGCGCACATGGCCAACCCGCATGTGCCCGCGGTCCATATGAACTGCCGCTTCCTCGTGACCACTAAGCGCTGGTTTGGCGGCGGCGCCGATCTCAACCCGCCCTTGCCCTATCCCGAGGACACCGCCGAATTCCACGCCGCGATGAAGGCCGCGTGCGACCCGCACGGCGCGGACTATTACGAGCGCTATTCGAAATGGGCCGAGGACTATTTCTACATCCCGCACCGCAAGGTGCATCGCGGCGTCGGCGGGATCTTCTGCGACCATCTCGAGGGCGATTTCGCCGCCAATTTCGCCTTCATCCAGGATCTCGGCCGCGCGTTTCTCGACGTATACCCGAAGATCGTGCGGCGGCGGATGAACTTGCCCTTCACGCCCGCCGACACCGCGCAGATGCTCGAATGGCGCGGGCGCTATGCCGAATTCAACCTGGTCTATGATCGCGGCACGCTGTTCGGGCTCAAGACCGGCGGCAATATCGATGCGATCCTGATGAGCTTGCCGCCGCTCGCGACCTGGTCGTGAGCCGATGGGGCTGACACCGGTCCGCGACGCAGAGGTCGCGGCGATCGTCACCACGCTCGAGATGCGGCAAAAGCCGCCGCTGCGCCCCCTCCCCGCCTCGCGGCTACGGCTCGCACGCTGGGAGGCGCCGACGCCCGATCGCTACCGCGTTCTGTTCCGCCGCGTCGGCGCGCCGTGGCTGTGGTTCTCGCGCCTCGTGATCGACGAAGCCGCCCTGCGCGCGATTATTCATGATCCGGCCGTTGCGGTCTATGCCGTGGTCGATCCCGCGGGGATCGAAGTGGGGATGGTCGAGCTCGACTTTCGCCAGCCCGCAACATGCGAAATCTCGTATTTCGCGCTCATCCCCGAACTTGCGGGTCAGGGCTTTGGCCGCTGGCTGATGGCAGAAACGCTCGCGCGCGCCTGGACCAAGGGGATCGCGCGCGTTTGGCTCCACACCTGCACGCTCGACCATCCGAGCGCGCTCAATTTCTACCGCGCGCAAGGCTTCACCGCGATCCAGCGGACGATCGAAACCTTCGCCGATCCGCGCATCACCGGGCACCTCCCGCCCGAGACGGCGCCTCAGATTCCGCTTCTGAGCCGCCGGTAGAGCGCGACCTCGAGCAGGATCGCGGCGACCGTCGCGACGCTGCGCGCGCCGCCATTGCACACGTCGAGCACTGCAGCGACGACTGGGTTGGCCATCGGCGCGCCGTTCATCGCCGAGCCGAGCAATTCGAACGGCAGCGCCAGCACGTCGCCCGCAATCAACGGCACGCACGCAAACGCCATCAGCGTGAGGCCATGCCCGCGCGTGAGCGCAAAGCTGCGCCGCCACGCCGCGATCACGCCGAGCGGCCGCTCGGCGACGAAGGCCGGGCCGATCGCCATCAGCCGCCCTTTCAGATACAGGCCCGGAATCAGCAGCAGCGAGGCGATGTTGACGGGGAAGGTCACCACCAGCGCCAGCAGGATGTAGCGCGGCAGCAGCGGCAAAGCCTTGCGCAACGCGCCGGCGACATCGGGGCGGTCGCGATCTGTATAGAGCAGCAGCAGCGTCAGCGTTCCGAACAGCGACGCCAGCGTCAGCGCGAGCACGAGCAGGTCGTTATGCCTCGACCACAGAGCGACCGCATCGAGCCACGCCTGCAGCGCGACCGGATCCGAGCTCGACGCGGGCAGCGGCGGGGTCGGGTCGACGAACATCACTTGCGCCACCCGCGGCACCAGCAGGAAGACGCCCCCGACCGCGATCAACAGGTCGCGATCGCGCTTCGCCATCGCCCAGGCGTCGCGCAGCACGGCGGCAGCATCGAGCTTCATGAGCGCGCGACGATCGCCTCGCGGGCGGCGAGATACAGCTTGGCGAGGAACACCACCGCGAGCAGCGAGAAGAGCGTCGAGACGCCAGCGACGACGACCTGCGTCAGGATGCTGGCGAGCGTGACGGTCCCCTCGCCGCCGAGAACGAGCGCGAACACCGTCCCGAATACGCTCTTGGCCGCCGCCGAGGCGACCCATGAAACCACGCCGTACAGCATCACCACGCCGATCACCTTCCACGCGATATGCCGCGTCAAATCAAAACTCCGGCGATAGACGCCCAATCCGCGCCGCTCCTCGAGCACGATCGGGGTCACCAGCACCACGCAGCGCGCATAGGCCCAGAACAGCACGACGGCCAGTACGAGACTGTAGAGCGAGACGAACGCCATCGCGCCGCCATTGACGTCGCCCGGCTGCAGCGTGCCGGCGGCAAGCGCGGCCATGTTCATCCCGCTCAGGCCAAGCACGATCACGATCGGCATCGCCAGCACGACGACCACCGCGAGCGTCACCAGCCCAATCCCGAGCACGGGCAGGAAACGCCGATTGGCGACCTGCACCGCGGCAGCGCGCGAGATCGCCGGATCGAGCGCGAGCGCGGTGAGCGCGAGCCCCGCCCAACTCGTCAGCAGCGACAGCAGCAAGACGATAATCCCGAGCAGCAGGTCGCCGCCATGCCCGCTCGATCCCATCAGCGGCATCAGCGTACCGATCAGGGCCAGCGGCACGAACAGCCCGAGCAGCACGATCGGCAGCATCGCGGCGCGGTGCTCGCTCAGGCAGTCCGTGGTGCGATCCCACACGGTGCTCATCGTCACGCTCACGCCGTTCCTCCCCGCTTCGCCGCGCGGCCCCGACCGCGCGCCCGCTCTTAGACCGACGCCGCCGCGCTTGCCAATCACTTGCGTCCGGCCTGCAGCCGGGCCACATCGCGCAGGTGACCGATCTTCGCGACGACATCGAATGGCGCATCTCTCCCGCGCCGATCCCCTACGCCGAGGCGCTCGCCGAGATGGAGGCGCGTGCCGCGGCGGTGGTCGAAGGCCGAGCGCGCGAGCTGATCTGGCTGCTCGAACATCCTGCGGTCTACACCGGCGGGACGAGCGCCGACCCGAGCGAACTGCGCGACCCGCAATTCCCGGTGGTGCAGACCGGACGCGGCGGGCGCTACACCTATCACGGCCCCGGGCAGCGGATCGGCTATGTCGTGCTCGATCTCAACAAGCGCGGGCGTGACGTGCGCCAGTTCGTCCACGGTCTCGAAGGCTGGGTGATCGCCACGCTCGGCGATCTCGGCATCACCGCCTTCCGTGCGCCGGGCCGCGTCGGCATCTGGACGCACATCGCTGGCCCGCTCGGCGGCGACCCGGCCGAGGCCAAGATCGGGGCGATTGGCGTACGCGTTCGGCGCTGGGTGACGCTTCACGGCTTTTCGGTCAACCTCTCGCCCGACCTCGCGCACTTTGGCGGGATCGTGCCTTGCGGCCTCCCTGACTTCGCGGTGACCAGCGCCGAGATGCTCGGCCGGCCGACCGATTATGCAACTTTTGACGCAGCCTTGGCGTTGCGCCTTGCAGCGTTCCTGCAAACTCATTCTATCAGGCAACAAAACTGGGCTTGAGGGTCAGGCGTTTCCGGACTAATGTCCACCACGGTTTGGGTATTAAAGGTCTCGAGGCCAACCAACCATTTATCTAGGGAGCTTTCCAATGCGTGCATTCATTTCCAAGGTCGCTGCTGGTTCGATGATCGCTGTTGCGGCGATCGCGATTTCGGCATGCACCCCGAAGACCGAGACGACGACGACCGACAACACGATGGTCACCGACATGAACTCGACCGACACGATGGGCGCGACGACCAACGACACGATGACGTCGACCGACGCCGCTGGCAACGAAGGCATGATGGCAAACGACACCATGATGACCTCGAACACCACGACCATGACCACCACCAACGCAATGTAATCTTCCCGTCAGGGAACGATTATGGCGAGGGCCGTCCGGGCAACCGGGCGGCCCTTTCGATTCCAGCGCAGAACGCCCGGGCATCGGCATGCGATGAAACGAAAAGAGTTGGGTTGCGCGTCAAAAAGCCGTAATCGCAGCATCGTTAACGAGAGGCTTTCAATGACCGTGTTGCGTAAACTGGCTGCGATCACCGCAATCGCGGGCGCCGCCCTCGCCGTCACCCCTGCGTCGGCACAGTTCTTTTTCAAACCGCATGATTTCAGTGGCCCGCCGATCCGCGGCGACGAGCCCGGCCTGCCGACGCTGCCGGGTGCAACCGACGAGGAAGTTCGGGCGAACCTGGTGTGGAACATGCGCTCGGCACTCAACGTCGCGGCGCTGCAGTGCCAGTTCGAACCGAGCCTGTTGACGGTCGAGAATTACAACATCTCGCTGATCAACCATAAGGACGAGTTCAAGAAGTCGCTCGACATCCTGACCAAATATTTCACGCGCGTAAACAAGGGCCTCAAGCCCGGCCAGGCGGCGATGGACCGCTATGGCACGAAGACCTATTCGGCGTTCACCACGGTCAACGCGCAGCTCGGCTTCTGCCAGACCGCGGCAGCCGTCGCGACCGATGCGGCTTACGCACCGCGCGGCGAGCTGTACAAGGTCGCGGTGCGCGACATGAGTTCGCTGCGCAATGCGCTGATCCCGTTCGGCGAGGAACGCTTCGCGCGCCGCGTCCGCGTCGACACGCGGCTGTCGCTGCCGCGGCTCGACGACGTGTGCTGGGACAAGCGCGGCACCTGGCTCCAGCGCAAGTGCGGGGAATTCTCGACGACGTTCCGCTGACGCGGCGCGTCGGGGCCTGCCTCAGCGCAGGCCGAGCGCCTTGTGCGCCTGCAGCGTCAGCCGCCACTGCGGGCGCGCCATGACGAGGTCAATCGCGGCAGCAAGATTGGCCTCGGCAGCGATGCTGTCGAGCGGCTGGATCAGATGATGCGCGAAGTCCCAGCTTTCGAGCTCGGCGACATCGCTACCCGGCTGCGGCCAGACGAGCTTCAATTCATCCCCGCTGCGCTGGACGACTTCGCTCCCGGCCTTGGGGCTGATGCACACCCAGTCGATCCCGGGATGCACCGCGAGCGTCCCGTTGCTCTCGATCGCGATCTCGAAACCCGCGGCGTGGAGCGTGTCGACCAAGGCATCGTCGACTTGCAGCATCGGCTCGCCACCGGTGAGCACGACGAAGCGATGCGCCGGGTCCGTACCCCAGAAGTCCGCGACCGCCGCGACCAGCTCGACCGCATCGGCGAATTTCGCGCCGCCCGCGCCGTCGGTCCCGACGAAATCGGTATCGCAAAAACGGCAAATCGCGCTCGCGCGGTCCTGCTCGCGCCCCGACCACAGATTGCACCCGGCAAAGCGGACGAACACCGCGCGCCGCCCGGCCTGCACGCCTTCGCCCTGCAGCGTGAGGAACATTTCCTTGACCGCGTACGACATCGGCTCAGACCGCGTAGGCGGTGGGATCGGGAAACCCCGCTTCCGCGAAGCCCTTCTTGCGCAGCCGGCAGCTGTCGCACACGCCGCAATGCAACCCACCGGGCGCGGGGTCGTAGCACGACCAGCTGAGCGCCGGATCGATCTTCAACCGCGCCGCTTCGCGGACGATGTCGGCCTTGGTCATGTCCTGCAACGGCGCATGGATGCGGAACGGGCTGCCCTCGACGCCTGCCTTGGTGGCAAGTTCGGCAAGCCCCTCGAACGCAGCGATGAATTCGGGACGGCAATCGGGATAGCCCGAATAATCGAGCGCATTGACGCCGATGAACAGATCGCGCGCGCCCGCCGCTTCGGCCCAGCCGAGCGCAAGGCTGAGGAAGATCGTGTTGCGTGCCGGTACGTAGGTCACCGGGATCCCCGGCTGGACGCCGTCCTTGGGCACGTCGATATCGGCGGTCAGCGCCGATCCGCCGAACGCCGCGAGATCGAGCGGCAACATGACGTGTCGCTCGGCGCCGAGCACATGCGCGATCCGCCGCGCCGAAGCGAGCTCGAGCCGATGCCGCTGGTTATAATCGACCGACAGCGCGAGCAGCCGATAGCCCGCCTCGCGCGCAAAGGCCGCCGCGACCATCGAATCAAGACCGCCTGAGACCAAGACGACCGCAAGCGGTGCGGCGCCTGCAGGCGCTGCCGAAATGTTTTCGTTTGTCATAATCTCCCGCGGGTACCCCTCGCCCTCGCATTACGCAAGTATAGCCCCGTCAGAAAAACGGGCCGCCCTTAGGCGGCCCAGGGGATGCCCATCTCTGGGCGATTGGGAGAAAAGCGTGCGCTCACAAGAATTGCACGAACCCGTCCTAGTGCCGAAAGATTGAAAAGACCTTTACCGCGATCACTTAAGGCGCGCGACACCTGCCGCGCAGTCGCCGACGCGACGCGCCTCATATTGCTCGTCGAACGGCGCACCGCTCAGAATGCCCTGCGTCTCGAGATTGAAATTGCGCTGCGTCGCGACCTTGACGCTGGTCTGCCCATGGCCGGTCCCGGGGCAGACATAGGTCACCCGCGCGACATTGGCATCGTCGACCAGGACTTTGTGCTGGCACTGCGCGTTGCCATGCCCGAACTGGATCAGCGGGCGTGCATCGGCGATGCAGATTGACCGCGGCGGCGCATCGCTATCGAGCGCCTTGAACTGCCATTCACCCGGTTCGATCCGCGCCAGCGCGGCCAGTGTCGGCGCGCCCGCTGGCGCTGCGGCGGCCAAGCCGCCCGTCGCTGCCAAGCCCGCAATCATTGCGCGCACCACGTTTCGCACTTGCATTGTATCGATCCCTGTCCGGCAGCGCGCCTCTGCGCGGCCGGCTCGCTTCCAGACGCGTATCTGGGGATACACCCGGCCTGTTACAATGCGTTTACGTAACGATCTCGCTCGCGGCGGGAACGGGAAATTTGGTCGCGCAAAACGCGCAATCGACGAAGATCATGCCGTTCTCATCGGCCATCGCCTGCTGCTCGGACGGCGGGAATTTGCCGAGCACTTGCGCGATATAATCGGGCGAGCAGCGGCAGCCGCGCGCGAACGCGGTCTCGCCGTGGAGGCGGACTTCTTCCTCCTCGTTGAACAGGCGCCAGACGAGCGTCTCGAGCGGCAGCGCCGGGTCGGCAAGTTCATCGGCCGCCATCGTCCCACCCAGGATCGCGACATGTTCCCACTCGGGATGGTCGAGCCGGGTGTGGAGCCGCTCGCGGCCATCCTCGCCCTCGGGGAGATGCTGGAGCAGCAGCCCGCCCGCGACGCGCTTGCCGTCCGCCGCGCGGCCGACGCCGACGCGCACCAGCGTCGGGATCTGCTCGGACTGCAGGAAATAATGCTCGGCCGCCTCGCTCAGCGAGCTGCCATCGAGCGGGACGATCCCCTGATAGCGCTCGCCCGTCGTCGCCTGGTCGAAGGTGATCGCAAGATAGCCTGCACCGAACAGCGCGAACAGGCTCGGCTCTTCCGGCCCCGCGGCGAGCCGCTCGACATCGTATTGGACATAGCCGCGCAGTTCGCCGCCGCGATAATCGCACACCAGCAGCGTGACGATACCGTTCTGCGTCTGCGCCTGCATCGTCAGCTGGCCGCCAGCATCCTTGAGCGTCGAGCCGATCAGCGCGGCGAGCGTCAGCGCCTCGGCGAGCAACGCCTCGATCGCGGGCGGGTAAGCGTGTGCGGCGAGGATGGTGTCGAGCACCGGCCCCAGCCGCACGATGCGGCCGCGCGCGTGGCGCTGCGGAATAGTGAAGCCGAGCGCGCGGTCGGTGTCGGTGGTGATCGGATCGGTCATCGCAAACTTTCGTCACCCCAGCGAACGCTGGGGTCTCATGGGGCTCGGGAGCGCCCTACAGCCAGGAGATCCCGGCTTTCGCCGGGATGACGGATATGGTGGACGCTCAGCGCGGGTTCAACCGATCTGACCGAAGCACCAGCGCAGCACCGATTTCTGCGCATGCAGCCGGTTCTCCGCCTCGGGCCAGATCAGCGATTGCGGCCCGTCGATCACCTCGGGCGTCACCTCCTCGCCGCGATGCGCGGGGAGGCAGTGGAGGAACACCGCTGCTGGATTGGCCTGCGCCATCAGCGCGGCGTCGACTTGATACGGCAGCATCGCCTTGAGCTTGGTGTCGGCATGCGCCTGCCCCATCGAGATCCAGGTGTCGGTGATGACGACATCGGCGCCCGCCACCGCCTCCGCGGGGTCCGAGACGACGCGCGCGCGCCCCGCGCCGCGGCCGATCACGGCATCGTCGGGCTGGAACCCTTGCGGGCACGCCGCGACGACGTCGAACTGCATCAGCCCGGCGGCCTCGACGATCGAGGCGAGGACGTTGTTGCCATCACCGAGCCAGGCGACCTTGAGCCCGGGTAGCGGTTTGCCCGCCTCGAGGATCGTCAGCAGGTCGGCCATGATCTGGCACGGATGCGAATCGTCGGTCAGGCCGTTGATGACCGGGATCGTCGCATACTGCGCCATTTCCTCGAGCTTGGCGTGATCGTCGGTACGCAGCATGATCGCGTCGCAATAGCCCGACAGCACGCGCGCGGTGTCGGCAACGGTCTCGCCGCGGCCGAGCTGCGTGGTGCCGGAGTCGAGGATCACCGAGCTGCCGCCCAGCTGGCGGATCGCCATGTCGAACGACACACGCGTACGAGTCGAGCTCTTTTCGAACACCATCGCGAGCGTGTGGCCGGCGAGCGGCGCGTCGGCATCGGGCTTGCCCTTGGGCCGGCCGGCGCGCGCCGCCTTGCGGTCGAGCGCATCGGCCAGCATCGCGGCCACGCCGTCAGGGCCGGCATCGGAAAGCGAGAGGAAGTTACGCATCCTAAATCCTTAATTCCCTCTCCCTCTGGGAGAGGGAGGGAGCGGCGAAGCCGCGGAAGGGTGAGGACAGGGTGTTGGCGTGCGTTGCCTTCACCCTTCCCACTCGGCTGCGCCGAGCGGCCCCTTCCCTCTCCCAAAGGGAGAGGGAGTTTTAGCTCACGCCGCCACCGCCACGGGCGTGAAATCGCGCGCGCCGTCGCTCAGCTTCTGGACGAACTCGGCGATATGCGCGTCCTCGATCACCAGCGGCGGCAGGACGCGGACGACGTTCTCGCCCGCCGCGACCGTCAGCAGCCCGTGATGATCGCGCAGATGCGCCACGAAATCGCGTGCGACGACGGCATCCTTGAGCTTGATCCCGAACATCAGCCCCTTGCCGCGCAAGCTGTCGAAGATCTGGTCGTAATTCGGCATCATCTGTTCGACCGAGGCGCGCAGCCGCTCGCCCATCGCGGTCACATGCTCGAGGAAGCCCGGCTCGAGCATCACGTCGAGGATCGCCTCGCCCGCCGCCATCGCCAGCGGGTTGCCGCCATAAGTCGAGCCGTGCGTGCCGAATACCATCCCCTTCGCGGCTTCCTCGGTCGCGAGGCACGCGCCGAGCGGGAAACCGCCGGCGATGCCCTTGGCCGAGGACAGGATGTCGGGGGTGATGCCGTAATGTTCATACGCCCACATCTTGCCGGTCCGGCCATAGCCGCACTGGACCTCGTCGAGCACAAGCAGCAGGCCGTGCTCGTCGCACGCCTTGCGCAGCCCTTGCAGGAACTCGGTGGTGGATGCCGAGACGCCGCCCTCGCCCTGGATCGTCTCGACCATGAAGCCCGCCGTCGTATCGTCGATCAGCGCCAGCGCCGCTTCGAGATCGTTGAACGGCGCATAGGCGAAGCCCGGCAGCAGCGGTTCGAAGCCGTCGCGCATCTTCGGCTGGTTGGTCGCCGAGATCGCCCCCATCGTGCGCCCGTGAAAGGCGTTGTTGAAGGTGATCAGCGTCGTGCGCTGCGGATTGCCGTTGGCGTAGTGATAGCGCCGCGCGGTCTTGATCGCGCATTCGACCGCTTCGGTGCCCGAATTGGTGAAGAACACCGTGTCGGCGAACGAATTCTCGACGATGCGCTGCGCGAGATGCTCGCCCTGCGGCGAACCGTAGAGATTGGAGACGTGCATCAGCGTGGCTGCTTGCTTGGCAATCGCCTCAACCAATTTGGGGTGGCCGTGGCCAAGCGCGTTGACCGCGATGCCGGCGGCGAAATCGAGATATTGCTCGCCTTGCTCGCCGTACAGATAGCAGCCTTCGCCTCGCACCGGGCGTACGCCGCACCGCGGGTACACAGGCATCAAAGCGGGGGTCGACACGGGCCGTCTCCTGAAAAAGCAAAAGGGCGACCCAACCGGTCGCCCGAATCCCGTTTTACGAAGATGCCGCCGCAAGCGCAACACCGCGCGGCATCGGCCGGGAAGACGCTATTGCGACGGGCCGACCGGCGCGATCTTCATGCCGTCGCCGAGTTGATCGACTCGCGTCAGCGCGACCCACTCGCCCTTTTGCAGCCCGGCGCTTACGCCGATGCCGTCGGGCGTCTGTTCGCCGAGCGTCACCGCGCGCTTTTGGACGCGCGCGCTTGCCAGATCGACGACATAGACCGCCGCAGCGCCTGTATGCGGACCGAGGATCGCGCTCGGCGGGACCGCGAGCATCGTCGTGCCAGCGCCCGTCGCGACAATTCGCGCGGTTGCCGACTGGCCAGCGGCGAAACGCGAATCACGCGGCAAGGTGATTTCGACCTCTGATGCGCCCGCCTTGGGCGGCGCGATCCGGATTACGCGCCCGACGACGACATCGCCGTGGAATGCCGGAAAGCGGATTTGCGCGCTTGCGCCGAGCGTGATGCGCGCCGCGTCCGCCCAGGGCAGCGTGGCGAGCAAGGCATAGCTGGCGTTGGCGGCCTTCGCCCCCGGTGCCGCACTCCCCGGCATCGCCTCGACCGCGCGCGCGGCGACCGTGCCGGGTCCGCTGACGGTTGCGGCAAACACCGTCCCGCCGACTTGTGCGATGCGGACTTGCGGTGCCTGCGGGGCTTGCGCCGTCGCCCCCGCCCCCGCCCCCGCCGTCGGGACGGCGTTTGGCGCAGCCTTGCCGCACGCCGCGACGAGCAGCCCCATTCCCAGCGCACACCAGATCCGCATCGCCAATTCCTTCTGCCCGCGCGCTACGCCAAGCGCGCGCGACACGGAACGCCTCAGTTCTTGATCTTCCAGCCCGAGCGCAGCAGCGCGTAGCACAGCGTCCCGAGCGCGACGTCGATCGCGAGGATCACCGCGCCGCCGACCAGCACGGGCGAGTCGGCGGTGCCGAGGAAGCCGTAGCGGAAGCCCGAGATGATGTAGAAGAACGGGTTTACATGGCTGAACGCGCGGAACGCGGGCGCGAGCGTATCGACCGAATAGAACGTGCCCGACAGCAGCGTCAGCGGCGCGATCACGAAATTCTGGACGGCGGCGGCATGATCGAACTTCTCCGCCCAGATCGAGGTCAGCACCCCGACCAGCGCCAGGAACGCCGAGCCGAGCAGCCCGAACCACAGGATCGCGAGCGGATGGACGGGCACGATATGGACGCCCGGCCACAAGGCCATCGCGACCGACACGGCAAGCCCCACGCAAATCGCGCGCGTCACCGCACCACCGACCATCGCGACGAGCAACTCGGCGGTCGACAGCGGCGGCATCAGATAATCGACGATCGTCCCCTGGATCTTGCCGACCAGCAGCGAGAAGCTCGCATTGGCGAACGCGTTCTGCAGCATGCCCATCACGATCAGCCCGGGGGCGATGAAATCGGCGAAGGGAACCGCGACCCCACCGACCATCACCGGGCGCTTTCCGCCCGTCGCGACGGTGAAAATGATCAGGAACAGCAGCGTCGTGATCGCCGGCGCCCAGATCGTCTGCAGCTGCACCTTGAAGAAACGGCGCACCTCCTTGATATAGAGCGTTCGAAGACCGCCCCAATTGACATTCCGGATGACCGGAACGCCGGGAGCGTTCATTTGGGTACGAATTTCGCCGATTGGGGGCTGGCTGCTCATGGGGGTGTCGCTAAAGACTGCCGCCGCCGCCCGCAACCCCGGCATGACGATTGGGAAAATTGAATGAGCTGGACCGACGAACGCATCGATACGCTGCGCAAGCGCTGGGAAGCAGGCCAGACCGCAAGCCAGATCGCCGAGGAACTCGGTGGCGTCAGCCGCAATGCCGTCATCGGCAAGGCGCACCGCCTTGGCCTGCAGTCGCGTCCCTCGCCGGTCAAGCCGAACGAGCCAGCGGCGGCGGCCGCCGCCGCGCCCGCACCGACGCCGGCCCCCGCGCCCGCACCAGTAGCACCGCCCAAGGCAGCGGCCCCGGTCGCACCCGCACCCAAGCCAGCGCCGCCTGCCCCGCGCCCGGCGGTCGTCGCAGCGCCCCCGGTCGCTGAGATCGAAGACGAGGCGGAAGAACAGGAGGTCGCGGTCGAGGCCGATAGCGACGACGACACCGACGAGGCTGACGCGGCCCCCGTCGTCGCGCGTCCCGCGCCCCCGATCCTGCGCTCGGTCGGCCCCGGCGGCTTCCTGCGCCAGGCACCCGGCGAGCAGCAAGCGCCGATCACGCCAGCGCCGCCGCGCCGCCTCGTACCCGCCAAGCCCTCGGCCGAAATGGCGGGCAAGACGACCTTGCTCGATCTCAACGACAAGATCTGCAAATGGCCGATCGGCCACCCGGGCGAACCCGACTTCCACTTCTGCGGCGAGAAGGTGAACCCCGGTTTCCCATATTGCGTCGGGCATTGCGGCCACGCGTATCAGGCGCAGCTGCCGCGCCGCGATCGCCGCCCCGCCCCGCCGCTCCCGTTCGGCGGCCCGCGCGCGCGCTGAACGCACGCGAAGCGTTACGAAAAAGGGGCGCCCGGCAGATGCCGGGCGCCCCTTTTCGTTTGCTTGCGTTCGTCACCCCGGGAAACGCCCGGAGTGACGCGTCGCGGTTCCTAGAAGCGGAAGTTCGCGGTCGCGCGCACGCTGTGCCAGCGGAACTTGTCGTCGCTGCGCTTGAAGTCGGTACCGCCAGTATTCGGTGCGAGCACGAACGGATTGGTCGCCGGCGCAGTGCCCTGCGTCACACGAACGCGATACTCATCGTCCTTATACTGGTTGTACAGATACTCGAGACCGATCGAGAAGTGACGACCGAGCTTCTGCTCGATGCCGCCGCCCGCGACGAAGCCCCATGCGTCATGCCGGCTGCCATTGTCGGCGAAGGCATTGGCGGTGTTGCTCGTGGCAAAGCTCGACTTGGTCTTGGCATAGGCGCCGCCACTGGTTGCATAGAACAGCGTCTTGTCGAACGCATAGCCGGCGCGCAGGCGGGCATTGGCGTCGAAGTCGACCTTGCGCGTCATGACGTAGCTGGCAGGCGTCGTGCTGAAGCCCGAGACGCTGTCACGCACCTGGCTCTTGCCGAACTCGCCGACGACACCGATCACGAAATGGCCATACTGCTTGTCGAAGCCGACGCGGCCCGAATAGCTGATATTGTCCTTGTCGTTGGTGCAGCCGGTCAGCGCGCCGGTGCTGGTCGCGCGACCGTTGCAGAAACCGGCGCCGGGCTGCGCGGCGGTCGGGGCGAAGGCATTCGCGCCAGCTGCGGTCGTTACCAGCTCGTTGAAATTGCCGTCACGGTTGCGGTCGAACAGGATGCTCGAGCCGACATCGTTGGGCTGCGCGTCGAAACCGACGGTGCCGCCGACATACAGGCCGTCGAACGGCTTGGGATCAGCCTCCTGCGCCATGGCGGGGGCTGCGAAAGCGAGGCCGGCAACCAGCATGGTGGCGGCGGAAAGAAGAGACTTGGTACGCATGGAAACTCCTGGGTTGCTGCTTCAGCGCAGGAGAGACGAGCGAGCGCGGCGCTTGGCCGCATCAACATGAACATTCTGTCATGTTGATGCGAAAATATCACACCCGGCCGCTGCGACCGCGCCATCACGCAGTGGTTGGCAGCGGTGCCACCGCGGTCCTATAGCAAGGACATGTCCGAAGACCTGTTCGCCGCCACCCCCAAACACCAGCCGACCGATTACGACGCCTCCTCGATCGAGGTGCTCGAGGGGTTGGAGCCCGTCCGCCGCCGACCGGGCATGTATATCGGCGGCACCGACGAGCGCGCCTATCACCATCTCGCCGCCGAAGTGCTCGACAATGCGATGGACGAAGCCGTCGCGGGCCACGCCACGCGGATCGAGATCGAACTGCATCCGGGCAACCGGCTGGTAATCGTCGACAATGGCCGCGGCATCCCGGTCGACCCGCATCCGAAATTTCCCGGCAAGTCGGCGCTCGAAGTGATCCTGTCCACGCTGCACTCGGGCGGCAAGTTCGACGGCAAGGCCTATGCGACGTCGGGCGGTCTGCACGGCGTCGGCGTCAGCGTCGTCAATGCGCTGTCGTCGGACACGATCGTCGAGGTCGCGCGCAACCGCGAGCTCTATCGCCAGCGTTTCTCGCGCGGCGAGACGCTCGGGCCGATCGAGCATGTCGGTGCCGCACCCAACCGGCGCGGCACGATGGTCAGCTTCATCCCCGACGAGCAGATCTTCGGCCCCGAGATGAGCTTCAAGCCCGCGCGACTGCACAAGCTCGCGCGCTCGAAGGCGTATCTGTTCGCGGGCGTCGAGATTCGCTGGAAGTGCGCGCCCGAGATGATCAGCGACGACACGCCGGCCGAAGCGGTGTTCCAGTTCCCCGGCGGCCTTGCCGATCACTTGCGCGAACAAGTCGGCGCGCGCGAGTGCGCGACGAGCGACTTCTTCGTCACGCGCCAGGATTTCCCCGCCGCGGCGGGTCGCGTCGAATGTGCGGTCGCGTGGCCGCTGTGGAGCGACGGCTCGTACAGCTGGTATTGTAACACCATCCCGACCCCCGATGGCGGCACGCACGAAGCGGGCCTGCGCAACGCGCTCGTCAAGGGCATCCGCGCGTTCGGCGAGCTGGTCGGGCAGAAGAAGGCCAAGGAAATCTCGGCCGAGGACATCATGACCGGCAGCGAGCTGATGCTCTCGGTCTTCATCCGCGATCCGCAATTCCAGAGCCAGACCAAGGACCGGCTTTCGAGCCCCGAGGCGACCCCGCTCGTCGAAAAAGCGGTGCGCGACCATTTCGACCATTTCCTCAGCAACAATATGGAGCGCGGCAAGGCGCTGCTGACCTATGTCATCGAGCGGATGGACGAGCGGCTCGCGCGCAAAGCCGAGCGCGAGGTCAAGCGCAAGACCGCGACCAGCGCGCGCAAGCTCCGCCTGCCCGGCAAGCTCACCGACTGCGCCTCGGCTGGCCCGGAGGGCACCGAGATCTTCATCGTCGAGGGGGATTCGGCCGGTGGCTCGGCCAAGCAGGCGCGCGATCGCAAGACGCAGGCGATCCTGCCGATCCGCGGCAAGATCCTCAACGTGGCGTCGGCGACGATGGCCAAGATCGCCGGCAATTCGGAAATCGCCGATCTCATCCAGGCACTCGGCTGCGGGACGCGAAAGACGTGCGTCGCGGAAAACCTGCGCTACGAACGCGTCGTCATCATGACCGACGCAGACGTCGACGGCGCGCATATCGCCACGCTGCTGATGACCTTCTTCTTCCAGGAAATGCCCGAGATCGTCCGCGCGGGGCATGTCTATCTCGCGCAGCCGCCGCTCTATCGCCTCACCTCGGGCACCAAGAGCCTCTACGCGATGGACGACGCGCATCGCGAGCTGCTCGAAAAGACCGAGTTCAAGGGCAAGAAGGTCGAGATCGGGCGCTTCAAGGGTCTTGGCGAGATGAACCCGATGCAGCTGCGCGAGACGACGATGGACCCCAAGTCGCGCGCGATGCTGCGGATCACGCTGCCGCAGGAATATGAGGACCGTGCGGGCGTCAAGGATCTGGTCGACCGGCTGATGGGCACCAACCCCGCGCACCGTTTCGCCTTCATCCAGGAAAATGCCGCGCGGCTCGACGAAGCGGCGATCGACGCCTGAGCGAGGCTTCCCGACCCCGCACCGCTGCGATACGCTGCGATCCAGGCTATGTGACGGGGGACACACGATGATTCGCAAGGTCGTTTTGCTGGTCGCGATCTTGGGCCTCGGTGCGCCCGCCGTTGCGCAGACCCCGCAGGCGGCAGCGACCGTGGCGAGCGACCCGCTCCGCCCGCGCGCGCAGGCGCTGCTCGGGATCCTCGGCGGCGGCGGCGACACCGCGGCGGAATTCGACCCGACTTTCCTGGCGCAAATCCCCGACGCGAAGATCCGCACGATCGCCAAGCAATTGTCGGACGCCTTCGGTGCGCCGCTGGCGATCGAGTCGCTGACTGCTACGACTCCGCAGAAAGCCAGTCTCACCGTCCGCTATGCGCGTGGAAGCGTGGCGATGACGATGACGGTCGAGCCGAGCGCGGCGCATCGCATCACCGGCCTGCTCGTCACCGGCACGACCTCGGGCGAGGCGTCGCTCGACCAGATCGTCGCGACGATCGGCACGCTGCCGGGCGTCGGCGGGTTCGCGCTCGCACGGCTCGGCGACGGCGCGCCAAGCGTGATGCAAGCGACCAAGCCGGACACCGATTTCGCGATTGGCTCGGCGTTCAAGCTCGCCATCCTGTCGGAGGCGATCCGCGCAACCAATGCGGGCGAACGGCGGTGGGACGATCTCGTCACGCTCGACGGCGCCCCGCTCCCCGGCGGGTTTTATACGCAGCAGCCTGCGGGCACCAAGGTCACGCTGCGCGAACTCGCGCAGAAGATGATCTCGGTGAGCGACAACAGCGCGACCGACATTCTGCTCGCCGCGCTCGGCCGCGCGAAGGTCGAGGCGATGTTACCGGTGATCGGCTGGCGCCATGCTGCGCGCAATCGCCCGCTGCTCGGCACACTCGACGTCTTCAAGCTCAAGGGGATTCCGGGCGGAGCACTCGGCAAGCGGTGGCTGGCGCTCGACGAAGCGGGACGCCGTGCGCTGCTCGCCAAGGACATCGCCGCAACGCCGCTGGGCGCGATCGACCCGCGGATGTTCCAGCGCGGCGTACCGGTAATGCTCGACATCGAATGGTTCGCCAGCCCCGCCGACCTCGTTCGCACGATGGACTGGATCCGCCGCAACACCGAAACCGGCCCCGGCGCGGAGGCTCGCGCGATCCTCGGCGTCAACCCCGGGGTCGGCCCGGCGCAAGCGGCGCGCTGGGGCTATGTCGGCTACAAGGGCGGCTCGGAGCCGGGCGTGATCGAGATGACGCTGTTGCTGCAGTCCAAGGCGGGCGCCTGGTATGCGCTGGCGGCAAGCTGGAACAATCCCGCGGCGGCGGTCGACGATGCACGCTTCGTGGCATTGGTCAGCAGGGCGGTGGATCTCGCTGCAGCAAACCCGTGATCTTGATGGCGATTACTGCGTATTACTTTGGAATCGACATATATCCTTTCGAAGCATAGCTTTCCCGCCAGCTATAGCAGCCAGGAGTGTTGCCATGTTTCGAACGACGTCGTTTGCCTTGGTCGCATTGCTCACCACCGGCGCAGCGTCCGCGCAGCAGCCGCTTCCGGCACCATCGACCGGTGGCCGCGACATCGTCGTCACGGGAACACCGCTCAAGGATCTGCGAAACGCGCTCGCGCGGTGTCTCGAGCAGCATTGCCCGCCCGACAAGGACATCGACGCCACGCTGGCGGTGGCGGAGGCGCAGTTCGTCGCCGGCCAATACCGTGATGCGCGCGCGACGATGCTCAAATCGATCGACCGCAACCGGCGCTTCGCCAAGACATATCCTGAGCCCGTGTCCGACCTCTATCGCGCGCACTCGCGTGTCGCGGCGCATCTTGGCGAGGATGGCGCCTATTTCGGAAGCGCGCTCGACGTGGTCAGCACGCTGAAGGCCGGCTTCGCGGATGACGATTGGCGCGTGCTCGGCGCCAAGCTCGAGCTGGGAGACGCGTACTTCAAGACCGGACGGTTCGAGGACGCGGTCGGCCTGTATCGCACCGTTGCGCGCCGCGCGCACGAGCTGCACCTCGGCCGGGCGGAAGGCATGGCGCTGCTCAGCATCGCCAACGCCTATGTCGCCGCCTCGCGTGTCCGGAACGACGGCTATTACGCAGCGGCGCTGAAAGCGTGCGACGCCGTCCGCGCCGCGACCGACCCCGCGATCGCGCCATTCGGCGCCGCCGCGACCGTGCTCAAGGCGAAGCTCGCGGTACGAACCGGAGAGCCCGGTGCGGTCGATCGGCTGGTCGCGACCTATCGCACGCTGGCGAAGGGCGCGGCCAAGCCGGTGCTGCTCTACGCCCCCACGATCGATCGTCCGATGCAGGCCTATCTCGAATTCCCGGACGGCGAAGCGCCGATCAAGGGGGCGGTGC
Organism: Sphingomonas sp. AAP5; assembly: GCF_004354345.1. Lineage (NCBI taxonomy): Bacteria > Pseudomonadati > Pseudomonadota > Alphaproteobacteria > Sphingomonadales > Sphingomonadaceae > Sphingomonas > Sphingomonas sp. AAP5. The sequence continues at coordinate 2,375,217 of NZ_CP037913.1, forward strand.
AGGACTTCGCGGATCAATGGGTCGATATCGGCTTCAACATCGCGCCCGACGGCACCGTCGACGAGGCCGAGGTGCTCCGCCAGAGCCCGCACTATTCGGGCAAATGGGCGCAACCCGTGATGACTGCGATCCGTGGCCGGCGGTATGCGCCAAACGCAACCGGGCCAGGCACGTCGCGAGTCGAGCGCTACACCTATACCGCGACGTGGGAGTTCGAGACCGGCTCGCGGATTCGAACGCGCCGGCCGGTCCCCAAGATCGAAGTCCTCGACTTGACGAGCGATGCCGCCCTTCCCTCATCCTGACGCGCGTTAACCCCGCATCCGCGCCTGATGGTATTTCGCGCGCACGACGATGCCCGCGAGCAGGTGCAGCGCGGCGACGCCGAGGAGGAACAGCGGCAGGATCATCGGCACTTGCGGCCAATAGCGTGCGCGCAACGCCGCGAGCAGCGCACCCGCCACCGCAAGCGCGACGCCCATCCAGCGGATCGGCCGTGCGACCATGCGGAGTTCGGCCTTGTAGGCGGCGCGCTGTACGGGGTCGTTGAGGTCGGGCGGCGGCGCAGCGGCCGGGTCTTGCGTCATCGATTTGTCCATTCGCTGGCGAGGAGTCCCCACAGGATCGTGTCGCGGACCCCGATATGCGTTTCCCATTCGGCGCGCAGCCGTCCCTCGCGCTGGAAGCCGAGCGATTCGAGCAGCGCGTTGGAGGCGGTATTGTCGGGGTCAGTATCGGCAAACACACGGCGCCGCTGCTCGACGCCGAACAGCTGATCGAGCACCGCGCGCACCGCTTCACGCGCAATCCCGCTGCCCCACTGGTCGCGCGCCAGCATATAGCCGATCTCGACCACGCCCGGCCGCTTCTCGCCCGCCGCGACGAAGCCGATCGCGCGATCGTCGCCGTGCAGCGTGATCGCCCAGCCGCGCCACCCATTATCCGACTCAGCGAACTTCGCGCGGGTCTGGTCGACCGAGACGTGCGGGCCGTGCGACCAATAGGTCATCAGCTCGGGATCGGCGAAGCTCGGGAACAGCGCGTCGGCGTCTGCGACCGTGCGCTCGCGCAAGCGCAGCCGGGCGGTTTCGAGGACCGGGATCGGCGTCATGCCGTCAGCGCGGCGACGAGCGTCTTGACCTTCTTCTGCCGCCACTGCGGCGTCGGCGCGACGAGCCAATAGCCGAGCCGGTACGCCTTCGCCTCGCCCAAGGCGACGACGCGCCCGCTCGCCAGATCGGCAGCGGCGAGCAATTCGGGCACGGTCGCGCGTCCCAGCCCTTGCGCCGCGGCATCGAGCGCAAGGCCTGCATCGCCGACCCGCACGAGCGAAGTCGCTTCGTCGTCGACGCAGCCCGGCCAGGCGATCCGCGTATCGACGCCACCGCCGGCCGCCTCGACCGTCACCATTCCGGCCGAGGCGATCGCCTCGCCCTCATGCCCGCCCGGGCCATCGCCCCAGCGAATCGCGAGATCGAGATTGGCTTCGGTGAAGTCGATCATGTCGTCGGCGGAGATCAGCACGAAGCGCAATTCGCCATCGCCGCGCGCGATATCGGCGAGCCGCGGCATCAGCCACTTTTCGGTCAGATCGCGCGGCGCGGCGATCGTCAGCGACTTGCTCGTCTGCCCCGCCTGCATCGCGCGGACGGCCTCCTCGAACTGGAGGAAGCCGTGGCGGAGCGGCGCGAGCCCGGCCTCGCCTTCCGGCGTCAGCTCGAGCCCCTTGGTCGTCCGGCGGAACAGCACGACCCCGAGCGTATCCTCGAGTGCGCGGATCTGCTGCCCGACCGCGGCGGGGGTGACGGCGAGCTCATCGGCGGCGCGCGTGAAGCTCAGGTGGCGCGCGGCGGCGTCGAGCACGCGCAGGCCGTTGAGCGGGAGGTGCGTGCGCTTCATGCGATGCCACGCCCCACATCCGTCATGCCAGCGAAAGCTGGCATCTCACGGGAGCGCGCGCGCACCTCGCCCCAGAGACCCCAGCTTTCGCTGGGGTGACGATGCTTGGCGAGCTTCACGCCCCCACCGCCGGCGCAAGCAGCGCGAATTTCGGAATATCGACATCGAATGCCGAGCCATCCTCGGCGATCATCCGATAGCTGCCGAGCATCGACCCCGTCGGCGTCGAGAGCGGACAGCCCGAGACATAATCGTAGCTCTCGCCCGGCGCGATCATCGGCTGTTCGCCGATCACGCCTTCGCCCTCCACCGAGTGTCGTGCGCCGCGCCCATCGGTGATCGCCCAGTGGCGCGTCAGCAGCTGGACGCCCATCGCGCCGGCATTCTCGATACGGATATGATACGCCCAGAACCACCGCCCGCGCGCAGGCTCGGACTGCTCGGGCAGGAAGCTCACCGCAACGCGGACGATGACCCCGCGCGTCTCTGCGACGTACGGGAACAGCGCCTTCACAAGCCGGCCGCCGTCAAGGCGCCGTCGAGATCCTCGATCACGTCCTGCGGATCCTCGAGCCCGACGTTGAAGCGCAGCAGCCCCTCGGTCACGCCCATTTCGAGCCGTTTGTCCTCGGACACGCCGTAATGAGTCGTCGACGCGGGATGCGTCATCAGCGAGCGCGAATCGCCGATATTGTTCGAGATGTCGACGAGGCGCAGGCCGTCGAGCAGCGCATGCGCTTGTTTACGATCGGCCACCTCGAACGCGAAGATCGGCCCGCACGCGTCCATCTGCGCCATCGCGAGCGCATGCTGCGGGTGGCTCGCCAGCCCCGGATGGAGCATGCGGGGCACGCGCGTCTCGAGGAAGGCACCGACCTTGAGGCTGTTCTCGCTCTGCCGGCGAATGCGCAGGTCGAGCGTCTCGAGCCCTTTCAGCACCACCCAGGCATTGAACGCGCTAAGCGTCGGCCCGGTGTTGCGCGTGAAGGGCAGCAGCGTGTTGGTGATGAAATCCTCGGTCCCGCAGACCGCACCCGCAAGCACGCGCCCCTGCCCGTCCATCATCTTGGTCGCGCTATACGCGGTGACGTCGGCGCCGAATTCCATCGGCCGCTGCAGCGCGGGCGTGGCGAACGCATTGTCGACCACCGAGGTGATGCCGCGTTCGCGCGCGATGTCGCACACGGCTTTGAGATCGACGATGTCCATCGTCGGATTGGCAGGCGTTTCGAAGAAGAACACCTTGGTATTCGCCTTCGCCGCATCCGCAAACGCTTGCGGGTCGCGCGCATCGACGACGGTCGTCTCGATCCCGAACTTGGGGAGCAGCGTATCGACCAGCCAGCGGCACGACCCGAACGCGGCGCGCCCGGCGACGACATGGTCGCCGGTCTGCAGCTGGCACAGCAGCACCGCAGTCATCGCTGCCATACCCGTCGCCATGGTGCGGCATGCCTCCGCCCCCTCGAGCAAGGCGATGCGGCCTTCGAGCATCTCGACCGTCGGGTTCTGCAACCGCGAATAGGTCATGCCGTCCTGCTCGCCGGCAAAGCGCGCGGCAGCGTCGGCGGCGCAATCATAGGCATAGCCCGAGGTGAGGAAGATCGCCTCGGACGTCTCCCCGAACTCGCTGCGCGCGGTGCCGCCGCGCACGGCTTGGGTGGCGGGGCGCCATTGGCGCGTGATGCTCTGGTCCTGGCCGGTACGACGTTTCATGGGCGTTGCTTTGCCGGTGGCGGGGGGCGCGCGTCAATGGGGTGCCGGCCTATGCGCTTGAAAGCCGCGCTGTTCGGCGGGATAGATGCGCAGGTGAGCGCCGTTTCCTCCATAGCCCCCTCCCTCTCGGCACGCCCCCGCCCGTATCGCGCCGCCGCGCTGATCGCGCTGCTCGCGCAGCTGCTGTTCAGCTACCGCCTCACCATCCCGACCAAGCTGATGTTCGACGAGGTCCATTACGTCCCCGCCGCGCGCACGCTGATCGCGCTGGCGGGGCCGCGCAACATCGAGCATCCGCTGCTCGCCAAGGAGATCATCGCGGGCGGCATCCTGCTGCTCGGCGACAACAGCCTGGGGTGGCGCTTCTTCTCGACGCTCGCCGGGACCGCGACGGTGCTCGGCGTGTTCGCGATCGTCTGGCTGATGCTCGGGCGCGTGCGGCCGGCGGTGTTCGCCGCGCTGTTCACACTGTTCAACTTCACCGTCTTCGTCGAAGCGCGGATCGCAATGCTCGACGGCTTCATGGCGGCGTTCACGCTGCTCGGCATCGCCAGCCTGTTATGGGCGATGCGCGCCGAGACTGCGCGCGGCGCATGGGGGCGCTGGATCCTGGGAAGCGCGCTGCTCGGCCTCGCGGTCGCCGCGAAGTGGATCGCGGCGCCGTTCGTCGCCTATGCAGCACTCGGCTTCGTCGTCGTGCGGCTGGTCGATGCACGGCGCAGCGGGCGCTCGGTCTTCGCTGCGCTCAACGCCCGCCCGACCGGCGGCACGCACCGCCACTGGCGCGGCATGGCGGCAATCCCGGCGATCCTGGTGCTCGGCGTCGTCAGCATCGGCGTCTATTTCGCGACCTTCGCGCCGGCCTTCTTCTACACGATCGATCCGCTGACGTGGCGTACGCTGCTGCCGTTCCAGGCGACGATGTACGCCCAGCAGACGCAAGTGCTCCCATCGCACACCTATCAGTCGCGCTGGTGGAGCTGGCCGCTGATGCTCCGCCCGATCTGGTATCTCTACGAACGCACCGACGGCGCGCAGCGCGGGGTGTTGCTGATCGGCAATCTGGTCGTGCTGTGGGGCGGGCTCGTCGCGGTCGCGGCATGCCTGTATCGCGGCGCGCGCGCGCGCGACCTGCGCTTGCTTGCGGCGGCGGGGCTGTGGATCGGCAGCTATGTCGTGTGGATCCTCATCCCCAAGTCGCTCGGTTTTTTCTATTATTATTATCTGCCGAGCATCTTCCTGTGCATCACGCTAGCGGTCGCGCTCGACCATTTCCGGCACGGGCGGCAGTGGGACATGGCGGTGCTCGGCGGATGCGTCGCGCTGTTCGCGGTGTTCTACCCGATCCTCTCCGCGCTGCCGCTGTGGGGCCCGGATGCGTTCCGGGTATGGACGTGGTTTCCGAGCTGGGTCTAGCGGGCGTCGGCAGCGCGCAAGTCGGTTGACTCGATTGACCCCAAGACGGGATGTTTACGATCGCGATCGTTTCCGTTTCTGCGCTAATGCAGCGATCCGGGTTCGACGATTTCAAAGAGCAGTTGGTACATACCATGAACGGCAGATGTAGGACAGCGCCTTGTCCGCTTTCGACCAATTGCGGACGTTTGTAATTGCGGGCAGTCTCGCCTCATGAACCAAACCACAGTAGCCACTGCCAAGGGACGGGATTGGCCACGCGGACGAATTAAAAGTCGCCCGCTCGGCATCTTGTTGGCGATCGTGGTTGTGCCCGTCGTGGTTCTTTTGCTGTTGCTCGCTTCCCCCTTCATCTTGATTTTCTCACGTCCCAAAAGTCTTTCAAGTGAACAGGTTGCGCGCATCTTAGAGCGCGCTTCGGAAGGCACATTGTCGGAGCGAAATTGGCGGTGTTTCACTCAAAAGCCGATCCGGGACGCACGGCTTGATGCCATCCGCCAGCGAGCAGTTGTTTGCGGCCCGCCAGGCGCAGATCGACTTATGCTTCGTCAGTTGGTCAAAGAGGCGCGGGCTGCGGCGATTTCTTAAAGCGCACCCGTTATGTCTGCTTTCCACCACTTTCGGACACTCACGCGCCCAAGTGGACGCGGGCCGTAGACAGCCCCCTAATACCGCCCCCACACGAACCGCGACGACAGCGCGTAATTCCACACCGCCGCGACGAGCAGCCCAGCGACCGCCGAAAAGGCCCATGTCCCATGCTCCATCCGGAACAGGAAGAACGCCACCCCCACATTCGCCGCCGCGCCGACCGAGCAGACCAGGCAGAACGAGATCCACCCGTCGAGCAACGCGCGCGCGCCCTTGAGGCGGCGTTCGCGGTAGGTCAGCGCGTTGTTGAGGAAGAAGTTGAAGGTCATCGCCAGCACCACCGCGACGACCGTCGCCGACACGAACGCGACCCCCGCCTTGCGGTAGAGCATGTAGAGCACGGCAAGATGCACCAGCGCGCCGAGTGCGCCGATGCCGGTGAACATCACGAAGCGCACCGGCACGATCCGCCCGAACAACCGATCATAGAGCGCGATCAGGAATTCCATCGCGACGACGTAATCGAGCTTGCTCTCGCCCTCGGTGCGCAGCCGGAAGGTGTAGGGCAGTTCGAGGAATTTCAGCGGCCGCGGGCTCGCGGTCATGATGTCGAGCAGGATCTTGAAGCCGATCGCCGAGAGGTGCGGGATCAGGTCGCGCGCGATCTGCGTGCGCAGCATGAAGAAGCCGCTCATCGGGTCGCTCAGATCGGCTTTCAGCACGCGCCGCGACAGCCGCGTCGCCAGCGCCGATTTCTTGACGCGGTCCTGGTCCCAATCGCCCGTCCCGCCGCCTGCAACGAAGCGCGAACCGATCACCACGTCGAGCGCGGGATCGGCCTGGAGCGCGTCGAGCATCGCGGGCAGGATCGTCTCGTCATGCTGCAGATCGCCGTCGATCACCGCGACGACGGGCGCAGCGGTCGCGCACATCCCCTCGATGCACGCCGAGGACAGCCCGCGCCGCCCGAAACGCTGGATCACGCGGACGCGCGGGTCGCTCAGCCCGAGGTCGCGCGCCGCCTGTGCGGTGCCGTCGGGGCTGTCGTCATCGACGAAGATCGCCTCCCACGCACGCCCGCTGAGCGCCGCGTCGAGCTTGGCGATCAGCAGCGGAACGTTGCGCAGCTCGTTGAACGTCGGGATGACGACCGCGAGCTCGAGGCGTGGGATCATTGCAGCGCGGCCAGCACCGCATCGCCCATCGCGCTCGTCGAATGGGTGCCGCCGAGATCGGGCGTGCGCGCGCCGGCGCCGATCGCCGCGATCACCGCCGCCTCGATCCGCTGCGCCGAGGCCTCGTCCGACAGCGAATGGCGCAGCAGCATCGCCGCCGACAGGATCGCCGCGCACGGATTGGCCTTGCCCTGCCCGGCAATGTCGGGCGCCGAACCGTGGATCGGCTCGTACAGCCCGCACGTCCCGGTCCATTCGTTGAGCGAGGCGGAAGGAAGCATCCCGATCGAGCCGACGCACATGCTCGCCTGGTCGGAGAGGATGTCGCCGAACAGATTGCCCGTCACCACCACGTCGAACGCGCCGGGGTTGCGCACCAGCTGCATCGCGGCATTGTCGACATACATGTGGGTGAGCTTGACCTCGGGATAATCGAGCGCGACCTCGTTGACGATCTCGCGCCACAGCTGCGACGTCTCGAGCACGTTGGCCTTGTCGACCGAGGTCAGGATCTTCTTGCGGCGCTTGGCCATCTCGAAGCCGACGCGCGCGATGCGTGCGACTTCGGCCTCGTCATAGCGCATCATGTCATGACCTTCGCGCAGGCCCATCTTGGTGTGGCCGCGGCCCTTGTCGCCGAAATAGACGTCGCCGGTCAGCTCGCGGACGATCACCATGTCGATCGAGCGCGCGACTTCGGGGCGCAGCGCCGAGGCGTCCTCCAGCCCCGGGAACATCGTTGCGGGGCGCAAGTTTGCGAACAGGCCGAGTGCCTTGCGCAAGCCCAGGATCGCCTGTTCGGGACGCAGCGTGCGCTCGAGCCCGTCCATCTCGGGATCGCCGACCGCACCGAACAGGATCGCATCGGCGCGGTGCGCGAGTTCGAGCGTCTGCGGCGGGAGCGGATGGCCGAGCGCGCGATACGCCGCGCCGCCGACGAGACCGGGTTCGAACTGATGGTCGAGGCCGAGCGCTTCGAGCACGCGGCGGGCTTCGTGGGTGACTTCGGGGCCGATGCCGTCGCCGGCGAGGATCGCGATCAGTGCCAAGGTGCAGTTCCCTTCAATTGCCCCGCCAATGCCGAGCCGCGACGCGTCACGCAACCGCCCTTTTCAGCCGCTCGACCAGCCGCGTGCGCGCGGCGAGCGTCACCGCGCGGCGATCGACCAGGATCGAAGCCTCGAGCGCGCCGCCGGTCAGCCTGAGCGCCTCGAAGATTTCGTCCCACTCCGGCGCGACACCCGTGGTCAGCGCGGGCGGCAGCGTCTCGCGCTCCAACCCATAGCCGAGCTCGGCGAGCACCAGCAGTTCGTAGCGCGCGAGCGCCAGCGCCCAGCCGCGCGCGGCGGGCGCCGCCGCGATCACGCCGATCGTCCCGTCGAGCGCGGCATAGAGCCGCGGATACGGCTGCGCCTCAGGGAGCGCGGCGGCGGTGAGCGTGGTCACCCATTCGAGCGCAAGCGCGGGCAGCGGCTCGGCGTAGAGCGGTGCGCGGCTGGTGACGAGCTCGACCGTGAGGCTCGCGAGCTGGTCATCGGTGCGCGCCCGCCATTCGCCGATGACGCGGTTGGCGGGTTGCAGGATCGGCCGGATCCGCGTCGAGCGCCCGCCGCGGACATAGCCCGCCTGCAGGCCATGCTCGGCGGTCAGCGCCCGCACGATCGCGCCGTGTTCGCCGTGATGGCGGATCGCGAGGATCAGGGCTTCGACGCGCAAGTGCATGGCGGCGGTTTAACGTGGGTGGGGGGATACGCTAGGGGGCGGATGGCGCGCAGGCGATGTCTGAGCCTCCGCCACCGTGTTGGCGCGTGCGCGGCCACCGCCCCCCCCTTACAGCGACCAGCCACCATCCACGCAGATCGCCGCGCCGGTCACGAACGCGCCGAGATCCGCGCTCATCCATAGCACCGCATCGGCGATTTCCTCGGGCTTCCCGAGGCGCCCGACCGGCTCGAGATCGATCGCCTTCTGGATGTCGCCGTTGGTAAAGCGGTCCATCATCGGCGTCTCGATATTGCCCGGCAGGATCGCGTTCACGCGGATATTCAGCTTGGCATAATCGAGCGCGGCGGCCTTGGTCAGCCCGATGATCGCGTGCTTCGAGGCGGTGTAGGACGCGCCACCCGCCACTCCGCGGACGCCAGCGCCCGACGACGTGTTGATGATGACCCCGCTGCCCTGCCGCACCATTTGCGCCAGTTCGTGCTTCATGCAGACGAAGGTGCCGCGCAAGTTGATGTCGAGGATGCGGTCCCACTCGCTCAGCGAAATCTCGTGGACCGGCGCGGGTTTGTTCTCGACACCGGCATTGTTGAAGGCGATGTCGAGCCGGCCGAATGTCTCGACCACCCGGCCGACGGCCGCCTCGATTTGGTCGGGCTGCGACACGTCGCACGCGATGACCAAGGCCTCGGCGCCGGCGCTTCGCACGGCATCGGCGGTTTCGGAAAGACCGTCTTCGGTGCGGTCGAGGATGGCGACGCGTGCGCCCTCCGCCGCAAACGCGATGGCCGTGGCACGGCCGATACCGCTGGCGGCACCGGTAATGAAGACGACCTTGCCGGAGAAACGCTGTGTGTCTGACATGGGGAAACCTTTCTAGGGGAGGTGTTGAGGGCAGTCAGTCGGGCGAACCCTGCGACGATGTCCGGATCGTCGCTGCGAGCCACCCGTTCAGCGGGCGCGCGACGATGATGCGCGGCGCGATCTCACTCCGTGCCAAGCGGCGCGCGATAGTCTGCCTCGGTCACGGGCTCCATCCACGTCACCGGCGTGCCGTCGACCGCTTCCTGGATGGCGATATGCGTCATGGCCTGATGCGCGGTGGCGCCGTGCCAGTGCTTGTGGTCGGCGGGACACCACAGGATGTCGCCCGCGTGGAATTCGAGCTTTGGGCCACCCGCGATCTGCGTCCAGCCGACGCCCTCGGTCACGATCAGCGTCTGGCCGGCGGGGTGGCTGTGCCACGCGGTCCGCGCACCGGGCTCGAAATGGACGATCGCCCCCGACACGCGCGACGGCGCCTCGCGCTGGAACTGGCCGGTGATGGTGACCGTGCCGGTGAAATACGCGGCCGGTCCGTCGACGGTCTTCAGCTCCGCCTTGCGTGCGATACTCATGTCGGTCGCTCCTTGTTGCGCCTGCGCGGTGACGGACAGCAGCGCCGCGAAGCGGCAAAAGGCCGATCTTCATGGGGGGTGCCGCCTTCTCGATCCGCCGATCGTCACACCGACGACCGTCACGACTGGCAAGATAGGGCGGGGGAAGCGCCCGAATTAGCGGCTTCGCCAGCAACGAGACGATGAACAGTGTTCAACAATGGTGTAGGAGGTCGGGATGCAGCTGAGCCGAGCGGACCTGGCGGACTTCGCCTATTTTCTGGCGATCGCCAAACATGGTAGCTTCCGACGCGCTGCCCTCGCGATGGGCGTCACCACGTCCGCCCTCAGCCACGCGATCACCGCGCTGGAGGGCCGCCGCGGCGTGCGACTGTTGAACAGAACGACGCGCAGCGTCGCGCTGACCGCAGCCGGCGAAGAGCTCCGCGCGGCGATCGAAGCGCCGATGCAGAGCATTGCCGCCGCCGGCGAAACCCTCGACCGGTATCGCGACGCACCGGCCGGCCGCGTCAGGATCAACGTCCTCGAAGATGCGGTCGACCTGCTGCTCGAGCCGGTCATGCCGATTTTCGTCGACCGCTATCCCGACGTCGCGATCGACATCAGCATCAGCAATCGCCTGATCGATGTCGTCGGCAGCGGTTTCGATGCCGGCATCCGCTATGGCGGCACGGTGCCCGAGGACATGATTGCGCAGCGCCTGTCGCCCGATCTTCGCTGGGTCGCCGCCGCGTCCCCGGACTATCTTGCGCGCTTCGGTGCGCCGGCCGACCCGCAAGACCTGCAAAACCACCGTTGTGTCGGCATCCGCCTGGGGAACGACCAGGTCTATGCCTGGGAGTTCGAGCGCGATGGTGATGCCTGCTCGATCGCGACACCCGGCCCGCTGACGGTCGATTCAAGCCACGCTGCGATCGCGTTCGGGCTGTGCGGCGCGGGGATCGTGTACGCGAGCGAGGCGGTTCTGCGGGCGCATCTGGAGCGTGGGACCTTGCAGCCGGTGCTGACGGAGTGGACGACTGTCGGGAGCGGTTTCCACGTCTATTATTCGGGGCGTCGGCACCTGCCGACCGGGCTGCGGCTGTTGATCGATCTCATCAAAGAGCTGCGACCGCTCAAGGAGTAGGCGGGCGGCGTGTCCCTTTGCGGGGCGTGCCAACCGCATCGCCGCGGTCTTGCACACTCGATTTGTGCCGCACCGATCCCTCGCTTTGAAAGTGTCGGAACTCACCCACCCGGCGGCGTCCAATCTGCCATCCAGTACCGCGAGGCCAATCGAGCCAGGCAAGCACGGTTCGTCGCACTCGCTCTGCGTGCGCTAGCGCCGCAACCGCCGCGCGACCCGCTCGAGGCCCAGCCGCGTCACGCCGTGCTTGGCCCACAGCGCGCCCCGGTCGAACGCCTCGAGCGCGGCGATCGTCGCGCGGTTGGCGAGCGTCGGGCGGAGCAGCAGCACGTCGACGCACGCAACGCCGGCGGTGGCGAAGCTGCGCTTGTGCTGGCCGTCGCCCTCGGTGAAATCGAAACGGGTGAGGCCGGGCTCGGCATAGAGGTCGCGCATCGCCTCCAGCATCAGCACGCCGCCGGGCGACAGATCGTTGAACGCCGGGTCGTGCCCGACATGGTCGTAGCGGACCGTCCCGCCTTCGATCGGGCAGTAGAGATACGCCGCCGGCTCGCCTGCGACATAGAGCAGCCAGGCGCGCACTTGGCCCGCCGCCGCGAGCGCAGTCATCGTGTGCACGAACGCCGGATCGTCGGGCAAGCCGCCGCCGAGCAAGCGCTCCTGATAGGTCCGCTGTGAGATCCCGCGCGCGACCGCGTGGAAAGCGCCGAGCTCGTCGGCGGTGCGGGAGCGGCGGACGTCGAGCGCGCCGCCCGACAGCGCGATCACGCGTTTGGTCTTGCGCTTGAGCCCCGAGCGCGTGTTGCCCGACAGCGCCGCTTGATAGGCCGCAAAGCCGATCGTCAGATCGGCATAATGCCGCGGATAGCGTTGCCGGACATAGCCGATCATCCCGCCCGCCGCGCGGCGCAGCGACGCGAGACCGTGTTCGGGAAGCGAGGTCACGGCATAGCCATCGGCACCGCGCGCAAGCGGCGGGAGGATCGGGAGCGGGCCGTCGAACACCGTGTCGAGCGACAAAGGAAGCCGCACCAGCCGGCGCGAGATCGACGCCAGCGTGCGCGCGCCGATCTGGAAGCGTAGCGCAACCGCTTCCGCAGCAAGCGGCGTCACGCCGCGCGCTCGGCCACCATGTTCGACCATAATTGCTCGGCCTGGCGCCAGCGCGTGCGCAGCGGATCGGGGCCGAGCGGCACGTCGTTCTGCTCGAGCCGGAGCGCGGGGCGATCGGCGAAATGCACCGTCGGCATCGCCTCGGCGCGCTCGGCGAGCAAGCCGCACAGCGCTTCGAAGCGCCGGACATGCACCGTGTTGGCGCGCGTCCCCGCGCGATTGGCGAGCTCGAAGCCGTGGCTGACGATGTTCACCGCGGCATGGCGATGGAGCTCGGCATGGTCGAGCGCGGCGCGCATCTCGCCGACCGACAGCGCGCAGATCTGGAAGTTGCGCAACGCGCCGGGCCGCTCCTCGATCACCGTGACGGGAATCTCGATCACGCCGTCGATTAGGACCGGCGCGATCTGGCGCTCGGGCAAGTCGATTGCGCTCGGCCACGGATGTTCGCCGCCATTGTGGCTGGCATCATAGCTGAAACCGAGCTCGGCGAGCGCGCGCAGCGTGTCGGCGTTGGCGCTGTACGACCCGGCGCGGAATGCAATCGGATTGGGCGCGCCGATCGCGGTGAGCAAGTCGGTCGCGCCCGAGATCAACGCGCGCTGTTCGGCGAAACTGTATTCGGCGAGCTCGAAGCGCGACGCGCTCGCCCCGCCGTCGCCCGACACCGCGCTCGTCCAATTGGGGTGGAGGTGGAGCTGCACCTCCTGCCCAGCGGCGAGGATCTTCTCGACGATGCCGCGCAGCGGCGCGAGCCCGAAGGTGAGCGCCGGCATCGGATCGACGAAGAAGCACGCCTTCAGCCCGTGCTGCGCGAGCATCTCGAGCTTGTAGCTGACGCCGACACCGGCCGGCTCGAGCGAGCGCTCGAAGATCTCGGCACTCGCGAGGCCATCGCTGTGGTGCCGCCACATCACTTCGGTGTCGATCGTCAGGAATACGGGCGTTGTCATCCCGTCCAGCCATAGCCGGACGGGCGTAAAGATTTCGCAAAGTCCGTATGTTGCATTTTGTTTCTGACCCGGATCAATCTCCGGTGAGGATGCGATCGACCAACTGCTTGACGGTCGGGACGAAGCCGTTCGAGTAGAACGGATCGTGCTTGAACTGGTACGCGCCGTGTCCGGCAAACATCAGATTCTGCTCGACATCGCCGCCATGCGCGATGTCCTGCAGCGTCTTCTGGATGCAGAAGCTGCGCGGATCGGCAAGCCGGCCGGTCGAATTCGTCTCGGTGTCCGACCACGACGAGAAGGCACACTGGCTGAGGCAGCCCATGCAATCGGCCTGATCCTTGCGGATCACGCCCTTGTCGGCGGTGGTGACGAAGACGAGCGTGTTGTCGGGCGTCTTGAGCGCATCGGTGAAGCCCTCGCCGAACCACTGCCGCGCGCGCAGCAGGTCGTTGCGCGTGACCCAGAAGTTCTTGCCCTTGACGCCCACGTCGAGCTGATAGGTGTGATCGCCCGCACTCTGCGTCGAAAAGGCGATCTGGCGCTCCGAACGCTCCTGCAGATGGCGCAGGAACGGGTTGAGCACCGCGCTCGAATAGAATCCGGTCGGCGAGAAGCGATGCAGCAGCACTTCGCCTTCCTGGATGTTGGTCAGCCGCGCCTTCCACTCCTGCGGGATCGGGCTTTCCTGCGTCAGCAAAGGCCGCGTGCCGAACTGGAAGGCGATCGTGCCGAGCTCGGGATTGTCGATCCAGTTCGCCCAGTCGCGCAGATACCAGACGCCGCCTGCCATCACGATCGGCACGCTGTCGGGAATCCCGCCCTCGCGCATCGTGTCGCGCAGCGCCTTGACGCGCGGATACGGATCCTGCGGCATCAGCGGGTCTTCGGCGTTCGACAGGCCGTTATGCCCACCCGCAAGCCACGGATCCTCATAGACCACCGCCGACAGCCAGTCGGCCGCCTTCGAGTACGCGCGCTTCCACAATGCGCGGAAGGCGCGGCCCGAGCTGACGATCGGGAGATAGCTGACTTCGTACGACGCCGCGATCTCCGACAGCTTGTACGGCATCCCTGCGCCGCAGGTCACGCCCGCGACGAGCCCGCGCGTGCGCTCGAGCACGCCGTGCAGGATCCGCTGCGCGCCGCCCATTTCCCACAGCACGTTGATGTTGATCGCGCCCTTGCCACCGGCAATGTCGAACGCCTTGCGGACCTGCTGGACCGCACCCTCGATCGCATATTCGATCAGCTCTTCGTGGCGCTCGCGCCGCGTCAGCGCCTTGTAGACCTGCGGGATGATCTTGCCGTCGGGGTCATAGCTGTCGGCATTGACCGCCGACACCGTGCCGATGCCGCCCGCCGCCGCCCAGGCGCCCGCGCTCGCATGATTGGTCGCAGCGACGCCCTTGCCGCCCTCGACGAGCGGCCAGACCTCGCGGCCGCCATAGACGATGGGCTTCAAACCAGTGAACAACGTGACCGCCTCCGACTTAACTTACGTTCTGTTATACGCTTTGGACGCCCGATCGGGCAAATCTCTAATCCCCGAACGCCCCGGGACGTCCGATAACGCTGCCATAGAGCTGTGCATAGCGCGCGATCATCGTTGCTTCGTCATACTCGGCGACGGCCTTGCGCCGGTTGAGCTCGCCGAGCCCCTTGCGACCCTCGGGAGTCGCCTGTGCGAGCGACTCGAGCGCGTCGCGGATCAGCACTTCCTGGTCGCGGCGTTCGATGAAGCTGCTGTTCTCGGGCGCGACCATCTTGAGCACGTCGCCAACCGGGGTCGAGACGATCGGCAGCCCCGCCGCCATGCCTTCGAGCACGCAGATCGGGAATTGCTCGGACTTTGACGACAGCGCCATGATGTCGAACAGCCCGATATAGTCGTGCGGGTTGGGCAGGAAGCCGGGCAGCAGCACCTGATCGGCGACGCCCATCCGCTCGGCGGCATCGAGGATCGCCTGGCGTTCGGGCCCCTCGCCCACGATGATGAGGCGCGCGCGGCTCGACATGCCGCCGAACGCGCGGACGAGCAGCGGGAGGTTCTTGACCTCGCGCAGACCCGCGAGCGTGCCGATCACGAGTTCGCCGGGCTTGCGCTTGAAGCCGGGGATCGCATTGGGCTTGGGCGGGATCGCGTAGCGCGCGGTGGCGATGCCGTTGGCGATGCGGTGGACGCGCTCGCGCGGCTGCTTCCACGTCTTCAGCGCGATGGTTTCGAGCGTCTCGGACGGCACGACCAAGGCGGCGGCCTTGGTCAGCGCGAAGCGGCGATAGATATTGCGCTCGGCCTTGAGGCCTTTCGCCTCGTCGGCGTTGAAGCCGTCTTCGTGGTGCACCAGCGGCGGCACGCCGTTCGACGAGACACGCCGCGCCATCGCCCCGTCGATCGCGCCCCAATTGTAGGTCAGCACGAGGTCGAAGCGGCGCATGTACGCCGCAATCGCCTCGTAGCGCTTGACCGAGGGCGAGCCGGTCAGCGGCGGCGGGTTCTGCGCGATCTCGTAATCGATGCCCTTGGCGATGGCGTCTCGCGCGCCGTACTGGCCATCCATGCTCGACACGATCGTGTGGCGTGCGCGGTCGCCGAACGCGTTCATCAGACGCACCGCGCGCGCTTCCTTGCCGCCGAGCGAGAAGGTCGAGTGCAAGTGCAGGATGTTGACGGGCCGGCTCATTTCCGCGCGGCGTTAGCGTGAAATGACGGCGGCGTCATCTGTTGGTGTGGGGGAGCAAGACCGCCCTCCTGCTTCTTGCTCCCCTCCCGCCTGCGGGAGGGGCTGGGGGAGGGACGTGCCGCGGGCGCAGCGCAGGAGGTTCCAGGTCGGTCCCTCCCCTAGCCCCTCCCGCAAGCGGGAGGGGGATGAGGCAAATCAGGCGAACGCGGTCTTTGGTATATGCGTGATCCGGCAGCCGAGGTCCGCCTCGCCACTCGCCACGACATACTGATCTCCGGCGTCGGCGATCCCGGTCGTGAATACGACATTGTCGAGATACATCAGATCCTTGATCGGCTCGGTCAACGCCGGGTTGGCCTCGATCAGCGGATCGTGGCAGGTGCGCAGCACCACGCTCGGGTCGTCGCGATCGAGCACTGACCAATAGGTGCGGTACACGCCGACCACGCCCATCGGCTCGACGCCGTGCCACAGCGTTAGCCAACCCTCCTCGGTCAGGATCGGCGGTGCGCCGCCGCCCATCCGCGCGGTCGCCATCGTCTTGGCGTGCGGGCGGATGCCGGGCTTGTCGTACGGCTTCCAATGAAGCGCATCGGGCGAACTCGCGAGGTTGATCGACGGGCCCGAACGCCACTCGCTCCCCGGCGGATAGGCGAAGTACAAATCGCCAAGCGGGCGCGTCTGCGCGTAATATTTGCCGCCGATCAGCCCTTCGAAGATCAGCATGTCCTTATTCTGGTGATCGAGCACGATCCCCTCGAGCTTCCAGTCGAGCGCGTCGGCGGACGTGTACAGCGTGGTCGAATGCCGCTCGGGGCTGACCGAGCAGGTCGTCATCAAATAGCGGTCGCCGACCTTGCTGATCCGCGCATCCTCGACGCCGTAGCATTGGTACGGCGCGCGCGGCGCGATCGCCTTGTCGTAATGGACCTGCTCGACCTTCGTCCCGTCGGCGTTGAGTTCGACCGGCAGCAGCCACGACAGCGAGGTCAGCGCCATCACCTTCCACCCGCCACCGCGCATCATGAATTTGCGCGGGTCGGCGGTGTCGACATATTCGAGCGGCCAGGCGTCGAGCGCGTAGCTGTGCTCGGTCCAGCGGATCGCATGGATGTGCTGGTCGTGGATCGGCGTCTTGAGCGCCTCGGCGACGCGCACCATCAGCAACAGATTGCCATTGGGCAGCCGCGTCATTCCCGGGTTGAACGCGCCGAGCACATAAGTCTCGGCATCGACCTTCCCTGCCAGCGGCGAACGGGAAAGATCGACGTCGCCGGGCGAGAAGATCAGCGCATCATGCGAAAAGGTCATTCACCCTCCTGCGCCCGCGGGGAAATCACGAGCTGTTGGATCACGGTCCGCCGTGGCTGGGTCAGCATATAGTGCACGCCGACCGCAATGTCCTCGGCACGGAGCGAGGTTTCCTCGTGGATCATCTTGCGCTGCTCCTCGGGGGTGATGTCGGGGAGCTGCATGTTCGAGCCGGTCTTGCCGGGCTCGATCAAGCCGACCTTGATCCCCTTGGGACCGAGTTCGCGGCGGAGCGCTTCGGAGAACGCCGCGATGCCCGCCTTGATCCCGGCATAGACGGTCGAGCTCGGCCCGAGCACGTGTGCGCTCATCGAGCCGATCAGGATGATGTCGCCGTGCCCTTCGAGCTTGTCGACCGCGGCGTGCGCGCTCAGCAGATAGGCGGTGAAATCGACCGCGATCGCATAGCGCAGCTCGGGCTCGCTCATTTGCGTGAGGCCACCGGCAGCGACCGCGGCGTTGATGACCGCGCAGTCCATCCCGCCGAGATAGTCGCTGGCTTGCTTGAAGAAGCTCAGCACGTTCTCGGGATCGGACAGCTCGGTGGTGATGCCGTCGGCCTCGCCGCCGACTTCGCGGATGCGCTCGAGCGCATCGTCGAGATATTCGGGATTGCGCCCGCAAATGAACACCTTGGCACCCTCGGCTGCGAGGAGAACCGCGATCGCGCGACCGATTCCGGTGGTGCCCCCGGTGATGGCGACGCGCTTGCCTTTCAGGCTGGTCACGGCGGTATGCGCGTCGGTAACGGTCTTCATGCAGGGCTCCTGTTATGTCGTATGCAGACGCGCCGATGTGCGCGCGGTTCCGCTTCTTCTACGCCCCCCTGGAAGGGAGAGGTCGGGGGTGGGTCGGCCCGCGGCGGCGGCGGACCTCTCTTTAGGCCGACCCACCCCAGCCCCTCCCTTCAAGGGAGGGGAGGAAACTAGACCGCGATCCGAGACAATAGACGATCGATTCCCGCCACCGCGGCGGGTTCGCTCAAGCTCGGCGCATGGCCGACTTGGTCGATCGTGACAAGCTCGCCATGGTCGAGCGCCGCGACCATTTTCTCTGCGGTCGCCGCGGAGAGCACGTCCGACGCGGCGCCGCGCACGATCAGCGTCGGCACGTCCTTCAGCACCGCGAGCGCGCGCCACATGTCGGGGCCGGCTTCGTTGCCAGGCACGCGGAACGGCTCGGCGATCTTCATGTCGTAATCGAGCACGATCCGCCCCGCGCTGTTGAGCCGGTACAACCGCTTGGCCATTTCCAGCCAATCCTCGAGCGTGAAGCCGGTATAGACGTCGCCATTCGCCTCGGCGACCGCGCGCGCGGCGTGGAGCCAGGTCGGCCAGGTGTTCGACTTGCCGACATAGCCGCGGATCCGCGACAAGCCCTCGGCCATGATGTCGGGCCCGACATCGTTGAGCAGCACGCCCGCGACACTCTCATGCCCGGTACCGGCGAGCAGCATCGACACGATCCCGCCGAGCGACGTGCCGAACGCGACATAGCGATCGACACCGAGCTCGCCGAGCAGCGCCTCGACATCCTGGACATAGCTGAGCGGGACATAGCTCATCGGATCCTTGGCATAGCCGCTCTCACCGCGCCCGCGCAGGTCGATCGCGATCACGCGCCACGCGGGCGAGAGCCGACGCGCGAGCGCGTCATAATCGCGCGCGTTGCGCGTCAGGCCGGGCAGACAGAGGATCGGCGGGCGATCGGCTGGCCCCGGATAATCGCGGCAATGCAGCCGGACGCCGTCCTTCGACCACCAATATCGATTTTCATAAGGCGACATGGTCTGGTCCTGAGCCTGGGGCCAATTTCACGGGGTTGCGTCCGGCGGTCGGCGCCCTCCATATCCACGCATGAGCATCCCCCCGCAAGACTCTCGGCCCGAAACCACCATCCTCGAATTGGGCGACGGGTTCTACGATCCGGTCGCCGCCGCCGACTTTCCGCAGACGCTGCTGCGTTTCCGCAACGATCGCGCCGCCGCCGAGGTCGGGCTCGATACTCTGAGCGACGCCGACTGGCTGCGGCATTTCGGGCGGTTCGATCCGCTTCCCGGCAGCCTCGATCAGCCGCTCGCGCTGCGCTATCACGGCCACCAGTTCCGCAACTACAACCCCGAGATCGGCGATGGCCGCGGCTTTCTCTTCGCGCAGTTGCGCGATGATCGCGGCCGGTTGATGGACCTCGGCACCAAGGGCTCGGGCACGACGCCGTGGAGCCGCTTCGGCGACGGACGCCTCACGCTCAAGGGCGGAATGCGCGAAGTCCTCGCGACCGAGATGCTGCAGGCTCTGGGCGTCAATACCTCGCGCACCTTCTCGCTCATCGAAACGGGCGAAGCGCTCGAGCGCGGTGATGAGCCCTCCCCGACCCGCTCGGCGGTGATGGTGCGGCTCAGCCACGGGCATATCCGCATCGGCACGTTCCAGCGGCTCGCCTATCTGCGCGATGCCGAAGCGATGGAGCGGCTCGTCGGCTATGTGCTGCGCAACTTGTATGGCGAGGAGCCGGGCAAAGATGCGCCAGTCCGCTTGCTCGATCTGGTCGTCGATCGCACCGCGACGCTTGCCGCCAGCTACATGGCGGCAGGCTTCGTCCACGGCGTGCTCAACACCGACAACATCAACGTCACCGGCGAGAGTTTCGATTACGGGCCTTGGCGGTTCGCGCCAACGTGGGACCCGGCCTTCACTGCCGCCTATTTCGACCATGCCGGGCTCTACGCCTTCGGCCGCCAGCCCGAGGCGATCCATTGGAACGCGACGCAACTCGCGATCTCGCTGCGCGCGCTGGTCGAGGCCGAGCCGCTGATCGCGGTGCTCGATACCTTTGCCGAGCGCTATCAGAGCGCCGTCTCGGCGGCGATCCTGTGGCGGCTCGGCGTCGTGCCGCGCGATCCGACGAGCGACCGCGCGCTCGTCCAGACGATCGAGCGCGGGTTGCGCACGAGCGGCCTGGGGATCGACCGCTTCTATTTCGACGCGTTCGGCGGCCTCGCGCCCGACGGCGCGGCGTTCGACGAATTGCGCGCTGCGCTCGAGCCGTATGCGCCGCGAAAAAGCCGCGACCATCGCTATTGGCACGGCGAACCGTGCGCGATGCTGATCGACGAAGTCGAGGCGATCTGGGCGGCGATCGACCAGCGCGACGACTGGGCGCCGTTCGACGCCAAGGTCACGCAGATCCGCACTATGGGCGAAGCGCTGGCCTAACCCCTTTCCCCCTGTGGGAGAGGGAGGGAGCGCCGCAGGCGCGGAAGGGTGAGGGGGTGTGGCGGCGGCCGCGCCATCGACGTCCCCCTCACCCTTCCCACTCGCTAAGCGAGCGGGCCCCTTCCCTCTCCCACACGGGGAGCGGGAGAAGAGTAGATTCCCATCCCAATCTCAGGCAAAGACCCAATAAATGTCGTCAGAACTCCTTTCCTACGAACCCGCCACCGGGGCCGAGCTCTGGCGCGGCGCGATCGGCGATGTCGATGCCGAAGTCGCCGCCGCGCGCGCCAGCTGGGCCGGCTGGGCGGCGCAACCGCTCGCCTATCGCGTCGAGGCGCTGCGCCGCGTCGCCAATGTCGTGCGCGCCCGCGCCGACGCCTTTGCCGACATCATCGCGCGCGAAACCGGCAAACCGCTGTGGGAAGCGCATACCGAGGTCGATTCGGTCATCGCCAAGGTCGATATCTCAGTGACGGCTTATGCCGAACGCACCCCGCAGCGCCGGCTCGAGGCGCAGATGGGCAGCCGCATGGCGCTGCGCCACAAGCCGCACGGCGTGCTCGCGGTGCTCGGGCCGTACAATTTCCCGGCGCATCTGCCCAATGGGCACATCATCCCCGCGCTGCTCGCGGGCAATGCGGTGGTGTTCAAGCCGTCGGAAAAGACCCCCGCGACGGGCGAATTCCTCGTCGGCTGCTTCCATGCCGGCGGGATTCCCGAGGGCTGCCTGCGCCTGTTGATCGGCGGCGCGGCCGAGGGCAAGGCGCTCGCCGCGCATGACGGGATCGACGGGTTGCTCTTCACCGGTTCGGCGCACACCGGCATCGCGCTCAACCGCGCGTTTGCGACACGCCCCGAGAAGATCCTCGCGCTCGAAATGGGCGGCAACAACCCGATCATCGTGTGGGATTCGCCCGATCTCCACGCCGCCGCGGTCGTCGTCGTCCAATCGGCGTTCACTTCGGCGGGCCAGCGCTGCACCGCCGCGCGCCGGCTGATCGTCGACCAGAAGCTCTACGATCCGCTGATGGCCGAAGTGACCAAACTGATGAAGCGGATCATCGTCGACGAGCCGCACGCCAATCCCGCGCCGTTCATGGGCCCGGTGATCGACAATGACAGCGCCGACCTGCTGTCCGAGAGTTTCCTCGAACTGATGATGCGCGGCGGTCGCCCGATCCAGCATCTCGAACGACCGATCGCCAACCGTCCCTTCCTGCGCCCCGCGCTGATCGACACGACCGAGATGAACGACCGGCCCGATATCGAGCTGTTCGGGCCGATCCTCCAGGTGATCCGCAAGACCAGTTTCGAAGATGCGATCACCGAGGCGAACAACACGCGCTATGGCCTGTCGGCGTCGCTGCTCAGCCAGGATCCGGCGCTGTACGACCAGTTCTGGGCGAATGCGCGCGCCGGGATCGTCAACTGGAACAAGCCGACCAACGGCGCCTCGTCCAAGGCGCCGTTCGGCGGCATCGGCTGGTCGGGCAACCACCGTCCGAGTGCCTATTATGCGGCGGACTATTGCGCCTACCCTGTGGTTTCGAGCGAAGCCGATCAGGCGCGCGCGAGCATCGGGGTGGGGTTACGCGATGGGTGAAGACGCATTCCGCGTCGAACGGTTGCGCGCGGATCCCGCGGTCACGGCGATGCTGGAGCGGATTTGCGACATCACCACGATGGGCTTCGCCGCCGTCGCGCGCGTCACCGATACCCAGTGGATCGCCTGCCAAGTCGTCGATCGGATCGAATTCGGGCTCGAGGCGGGCGACGAACTCGCGCTGAAGACCACGATCTGCGACGAAATCCGCCAAAGCGGGCAAGCCGTCATCATCGACACCGTATCGGGCAATCCCGACTGGCGGACGCACCCGACACCGATCCTGTACGGGTTCGAAAGCTATATCTCCTTTCCGATTCGCCTGCCCGACGGCGCGTTCTTCGGGACGCTGTGCGCGATCGATCCGCAGCCCCGGCCGATCGGCACGCCCGCCGTCGCGCTCCTGTTCGAACGCTTCGCCGCGGAAATCGGGGCGTTGCTGGCCTGAGCGGCACCTTTGGTCGCAAAGCCGTGGAACCGTAGGCGTTCCAATGCTTTGGGCCTGGCGTGAAACACGACAAAGTGGCCGATGGCCCCACTCCCCGCGCGCGCAAATTGAAACTCGAGTCGGACAACTGCCTGGCCATCGCGATTCGCGAACGCGAGCCCGAAGTCGCCGCGATGCTGATCGACGAAGCCGCCAAACTCGCGCGGCGCGTCAAGGAGTTGCACGACAAAGCGTGATCCCCCAGCGGAGAGGTCGGCAAAAGTTTGGCTACCCCGCCCCCAAGCAAGCTTGAATTGAAGCGCGCGCTGGTCCAGCCCATCTGACAACGATGGCCATATTGCTCGATCCTACCGCGCGCGGGCGCGTTATCCTGGTTGGCGCCGGTCCCGGCGACCCCGGTCTGCTGACCGTCCGCGCGGTTGCGGCACTCGGCCAGGCCGATGTCGTGGTGTATGACGGGCTGATCGATCCGCGCGTGCTCGACCTCGCGCCTGCCAGCGCGCAGCGAATCTCGGTCGCCAAGCGGCGCGCGCGCCACACGCTGCCGCAAGAGGCGATCAACGCGCTCATCGTCGCGCAGGCGAAGGCCGGCGCGGTCGTCGTGCGGCTCAAGGGCGGCGACTCGTTCATCTTCGGGCGCGGCGGCGAGGAAGTCGAAGCGGTGCGCGCCGCCGGCCTGCCGGTCGAGGTGATCCCCGGCGTCTCGGCGGCACTCGGCTGCGCGGCAGAGGCGATGCTGCCGCTCACCCATCGCAACCATGCAAGCGCGGTCAGCTTCGTCGCGGGCCAGTGCAAGGGGCTGTCCGACCAGGACTGGTCGGGCTTGGCGGGCAAGGGCCGGACGCTCGTCATCTATATGGGCGTGGCCACTGCCGATGACATCGCCGACAAATTGATGCGCGATGGCGTCGCCCCCGAAATGCCCGTCGCGGTGCTCGAGCGCGGGACGCTCAGCGGCGCGCGCGCGATCCGGACGTTGCTCGCCGATCTCGGCCAGATGGTCGCGCGCGAGACAGTGGCGAGCCCGGCGATCATCGTCGTCGGCGAAGTCGTCGAATTGTCCGACGCCGAGGATAAGCTCGGCGCCTGGGCCAAGATTGCGGAGTCCGTTGCGTGAGAGTGTTGACCGGGAATGATTTGCCGACAGGCGACGTGGTGTGGTGGACCGGCTCGGGCTGGTCGCGCCATATCGAGGATGCGTGCGACGTCGCCGACCAGGGCGAGAGCATCGCGCATGCCGAGCAAGGCGCGCGGCGCGTAAACGTACCCTATGTGATCGACGCGACGCTCACCGCCGACGGCCCCCGCCCCGCGCACATCAAGGACCGCATCCGCGCGCTCGGTCCTACGGTGCGCGCCGATCTGACGTTGAAGCCGGCCGATCCGATGGCTGGAAGCTGGGTAATCTGAGATGTACAAATACGACCAATACGACCAGCAGATGGTCGACACCCGCGTCGAGGAATTCCGCGACCAAGTGAAGCGCCGCCTTGCGGGCCAGATCACCGAGGACCAGTTCAAGCCGCTGCGGCTGATGAACGGGCTCTATCTGCAGCTCCACGCCTATATGCTGCGCGTCGCGATCCCGTATGGCACGCTCGACAGCCGCCAGATGCACATGCTGGCCCATGTCGCGCGCAAGTACGATCGCGGCTATGGCCATTTCACGACGCGCCAGAACCTCCAGTTCAACTGGATCAAGCTCGAGGACGCGCCCGACATCCTCGCCGAACTCGCGACGGTCGAGATGCATGCGATCCAGACCTCGGGCAATTGCATCCGCAACATCTCGTCGGATCAGTATGCCGGCGCCGCCGCCGACGAGGTGACCGATCCGCGCGTGTGGGCCGAACTGCTGCGCCAGTGGAGCACCTTCCACCCCGAATTCACCTATTTGCCGCGCAAGTTCAAGATCGCGGTGATCGGCGCCGACGAGGATCGCGCCGCGATGCGGCTGCACGACATCGGCATCCAGATGGTCCGCCGTGACGGCGAGCTCGGCGGCAAGATATTCGTCGGTGGCGGCATGGGCCGCACGCCGATGATCAGCCACGAGATCCGCGATTTTGTCGGCAGCGACGATCTGCTGAGCTATCTCGAGGCGTGCCTGCGCGTCTACAATCGCTACGGCCGGCGCGACAATATCTACAAGGCGCGGATCAAGATCCTGCTCCACGAGATCGGCCCCGAAGACTATCGCCGCCAGGTCGAGGAGGAGTTCATCGCGGTCAAGGCGCTCGGGCTCGATCCGCCCAAGGCCGAGTTCGACCGGATCACTGCCTTCTTCGCACCCCCCGCGTACGAAGCGGATGCAGCGGACGCGATCGACCGCAGCGACCCCGATTTCGCGGTCTGGGTCGACCAGAACACCGCCGAGCACAAGCAGCCGGGCTATGCGATCGTCACGATCAGCCTCAAGCCGACCGGCGGCATCCCCGGCGACGCGACCGCCGAGCAGATCGACCTCATGGCCGATCTCGCCGAGCGCTACAGCTTCGACGAACTGCGCGTGACGCATGCGCAGAACATCGTCCTGCCGCACGTCCGCAAGGCCGATCTCCACACGATCTGGCAGCAGCTCGACGCGGCCGGCCTCGCGCCCGCCAATCTCGACCTGATCAGCGACATCATCGCCTGCCCCGGCCTCGATTATTGCAGCCTCGCCAATGCGCGCTCGATCCCGCTCGCGCAGAAGATCACCGAGCGCTTTGCCGATCCCGCACGCCAGCGCGACATCGGCGAGTTGAAGGTCAAGATCAGCGGCTGCATCAATGCCTGCGGGCATCACCATGCCGGGCACATCGGCATTCTCGGCGTCGACAAGAAGGGCGTCGAAAATTACCAGCTCTCGCTCGGCGGATCGGGCGCGGAGGACGTGAGTCTCGCAAAGATCACCGGCCCGGGGTTCGACGAAGACGGCGTGGTTGACGCGGTCGAAAAGGTCACCACCGTCTATCTGGCGCAGCGCGAGGGCGGCGAACGCTTCCTCGATACCTATCGCCGCATCGGCATGGAGCCGTTCAAGGAAGCGCTTTATGGTTGAGAACCAGCACGACGAACCCGCAGTGACGCTCGACGCGTTTCTCGACTCGCAGACCAACGCGACCGCGGTGCGGCTCGAGGCGGGCGACGATGCGCGCGCGCTGCTGCCGTATCTCGACCGGATCGCGCTGATCGAGGTGAGCTTCCCGAGCTTCCGCGATGGGCGGGGCTATTCGTCGGCGCGGATTTTGCGCGAGGCGGGATATACCGGCGAACTGCGCGCGCAGGGCGATGTGCTGGTCGACCAGATGCCGCTGATGCAACGCTGCGGCTTCGACAGCTTCGCGCCCGAATCGGAAATCGACCCGGCAACGCTCGAGGCTTCGCTCAAGCGCTACGAGAACGTCTATCAGAAGGCCGCCGACGGCCGCGTGCCGATCTGGGCGCGGCGGCATGGGTAACGCGCTGCGCAAGCTCGACCTGATCGACGTCGCGCCCTTCTCGCCCGCCGATGCCGCAGCGATGGAGGCACGCTTCGCCGGCGTCGACACGCGCGACATGATCGGCGAGCTGCTGACCGGCGAACTCAAGGGGCGCGTCGCGGCGGTCTCGTCGTTCGGCGCGGAGAGCGCGGTCCTGCTCCACTTGATCTCGCAGGTCGACAAGGACATTCCGGTCATCTTCCTCAACACGCAGAAGATCTTCGGCGCGACGCTCGCGTATCGTGACGGACTGTCGGAGACGCTCGGCTTCACCGACCTGCGCGTGTTTCGTCCCGATCCGCGGCTGCTTGCGGCGAAGGACGCGACGGGCTTGCGCTGGAATTACGACCCCGACGGCTGCTGCGACCTGCGCAAGGTCGAGCCATTGCGCCGGGCTTTGGCGCCGTTCGATGCGTGGATCTCGGGCCGCAAGGGCTTCCAGGCGGGCACGCGCCAGGCGATGCCGCGCTTCGAGGAGGATGAGGGTCGGCTGAAGCTCAATCCGCTCGCGGCGTGGGACAAGGCCAAGCTCGACGCCTATTTCGAAGAGCACAGGCTCCCGCGGCATCCATTGGAAGCCGAAGGCTATCCCTCGATCGGCTGCGCGCCGTGCACGAGCAAGGTGCTTCCCGGCGAAGACCCGCGCTCGGGCCGCTGGCGCGGGTGGGAGAAGGTCGAGTGCGGGATTCACGTTCCCGAGAAGCCGGGCGAGGAGCCGGTTTTTTAGGCGTATGACCCCGCTGCAGTGAACGCAGACAGTCCTAGCCAGCCCGCCGTTCTGACTCCCCTCCCTGGAAGGGAGGGGTTGGGGGTGGGTTGCTCTCAATAGGAAGGTCACCCGTGCCACGGGCCGACCCACCCCCGGCCCCTCCCTTCCAGGGAGGGGAGGAACACCGCGGTGCACCGCGATTAAAGCCTCCGTGCGCCGGTCCTTTGCTTCGTCGCCTCTTTGCGTGCTTTCGCCTTACGAAACCCGCTCGAAGTTCAAAGTCCGCGCCGTCGTGTCCGCCGCCACCAGCCGCACCGAGATCGTCTCACCCGGCTTGCCCTCGGTCTTGACGCTCGTCAGCACCGCCAGCTCGCACAGCTGGATCCGCGCGCCGTGCGCATCCGCATCGACGATCACCGCGGAGAAGATCTCGCCCTCGCGCCCCTGCAGCACCGCCGTCTCGGCCAGGTCGATCACCGCGCGGTCGATCCGCCCGCCGATCGCATCGGCGCGCGCCATCACCGGCGGCAGCGTCTCGAACGCCTGCGTCACCACTTCGGGCACTGGCTGTCCGTTGGCGATGGCGAGCGCGGCGCGCACGACATAGCGATCCGCCAACCGGCGCAGCGGCGCCGTCGCATGCGCATAGGTCGCCGCCATCGCCGCGTGCCACGGGATCACGCCGTCGCGGTACGGCGTATAGGTCGCCCCGCCCCCGCTGCGCCGCTCGGCAATCATGAAGGCGGCCTGCGCCGGGTCGGCGGCAGACAGCGTCGCTACGAACTGCGGAAGCGTCAGCGCGGCCGGCCACTCCAACCCAAGCCCCAGCGCGACATTGCGCAGCCGTTGCACCGCGCGATCGTCCGGCCCGGCCATCACGCGGAACAGCCCAGTATGGTGCGCGTGCAACAGCGCAGCGACCGCAAGGTTGGTCGCGAGCGACAGCGCGGCATTGCGGTCCTCCGACAGCAACCGCGGCTCGAACGCCAGCCGATACCCGCCCTTCCCGTCAGCAATCACATCCTGCTGTGGCGGATCGACGCGACTCGCGCCGCGCGCATCCTCGGCGGTGGCGATGCGGTTGGCGAGTTCGGCGAAATCGGGCGGGAGATTGGCCTCGGTCACGCTGTCATAGGCAAGCTTCGCCCGACTGCGGATGATCGCGCGCTCGACCCCGTCGAGCGTCGGCGTACCATCGGGCGCAACGCGCACGGTGAACACCACCGCCGGCCGCGGCCCGCTCGGCAAGAGGCTCGCCGCGCCCTCGGCGAGCACCGGCGGATAGAGTCCCGCCTTGCCGTCGGGCAGATAGAGCGTCGTGCCCCGCTTCCACGCCTCGGCGTCGATCACCCCGCCATCGTCGACGAACCACGCCACGTCGGCGATCGCATAGTGAAGCAACAGGTCCGCCCCGCTCCGCTCGATCGCGAACGCCTGATCGAGATCGGTCGAACTCGCCGGGTCGAGCGTGACGAAGGGCATGGCCGTCCGATCGACATGCGCGCTCGGCACGCGCTTGGCGGCTTCCTGCGCCGCCGCGAGCACCTGCGGCGGAAACGACTCGGGCACGCCGAACTGCGTACGGATCAGCGGCAGCCCCGCGGCCAGTACCGCGTTCGAATCGACGAGCGTCTTCAACCGCGCAGCCTCAATAGCCGCCGCCACCGACCACGACGTCGCTGAAGCGCGTGATGTGCGGCTCGAACTTGAGCATCACCTTGCCGGTCGAGCCGTGGCGCTGCTTGGCAATGATCAGTTCCGCCAGGCCATCGACGCGCGAGAGATGCTCGGACCATTGCGCGTGCTTGTCCTGCACCCCAGCCGGGCTGTTCGCGCTCGGGATCTCGGGCTGCGCCATGTTGAGATAATAATCCTCGCGATAGACGAACATCACCATGTCGGCGTCCTGCTCGATCGATCCCGATTCGCGCAGATCCGACAGCAGCGGGCGCTTGTCCTCGCGCTGCTCGACCGCGCGGCTGAGCTGCGACAGCGCCATCACCGGCACGTTGAGATCCTTCGCGACGCCCTTGAGGCCACGGCTGATCTCCGAGATTTCCTGCACACGCCCGTCGCCCGAACTCTTCGCCGAGCCCGACAGCAGCTGAAGATAATCGACGATGATCAGCCCGAGCTGGTTGTTGTGCCGCCGCTGCAACCGCCGCGCACGCGTGTGGAGCGAGGCGATCGAGAGGTTGGCGGTATCATCGATGAACAGCGGCAGATTCTCGAGCTCGGCCGCGGTCGTCGCGAGCGCCTGGAATTCATGCCGGCTGATCTTGCCCGAACGCAACACGTCCGAATTGATTCGCGCCTGCTCGGAGAGCACGCGCCCCGCCAACTGATCGGCCGACATTTCCAGGCTGAAGAACGCGACCTTCGCGCCGAGCGAGCGCTCGGGGTCGATCCCGTCGGCCATGTCGCGCATCCAGCGCTGCGCCGCGTTGAACGCGATATTGGTGGCGAGCGAGGTCTTGCCCATGCCCGGACGCCCGGCGAGGATCATCAAGTCGGAGCGGTGCATGCCGCCGATCTTGGTGTTGATGCTCTCGATCCCCGTCGTGATGCCCGAGATATGCCCGCCGGAATTGAGCGCCACTTCGGCCATCTTGAGCGTCGTCTTGGCGGCCTGCAGGAAGCTCTTGGTCTGGCTCTCGGTCGCGCCGTCGGAGGCGACCTTGTAGAGTTCCTCCTCGGCCGCTTCGATCTGCGCGCGCGGGTTGACCTCTTCCGACGTATCCATCGCGCGATCGACGAGGCCGCGGCCGACCGTCACCAGCGTGCGCAGCATCGCCAGATCATAGATCTGCTTGGCGAACTGCCGCGCGCCGATCAGCCCCGCGCCCGAGCCGGTGAGCTGCGCGAGATAGGCGGGGCCGCCCAGCTCGCGCATCCCGGCGTCCTGTTCGAACATCGGGCGCAGCGTGACGGGGCTCGCGAGCATGTCGTTGCCGCGCAACGTCTTGATCGCGCTGAAGATGCGGCCGTGGAGCGGCTCGAAGAAATGTTCCGCGTCGAGCCGGTCGATCAGATCGTCGGCGAGGCGGTTGTCGATCATCATCGCGCCGAGCATCGCGGCTTCGGCTTCGACGTTCTGTGGTAGCGATACGGTTTCGGGAACGGGCGGTGTGGGGAGGAATGCTGTGGCCATGGCGCTCTCATCCCACTCGGCGCCTGCCCACTCAAGCGGATTGCGCTCACCCGGGTGTGAATCCCGTGGGCGGATGTTGTCCCCTGGCCCCGCCCCCGCTACGGCGTAATCATGGCCGATCCGCGCATCATTGCCGTGACTCTCGACGAACGCACGATCCTGTGGCGGTCGGCCGATATCGAGCAAGAGCGCCGCATCGCGATCTTCGATCTGATCGAAGGCAACCATTTCGCGCCGCAAAGGGCGTATCCCGATGGCTATGCCGGCCCCTACCGGATCGCGCTCAGCGTCGAGGAAGGCCGGCTCGGCATCGCGATCCACCGCGCGGACGACAGCCATCTCGAGACCTATGTGCTCGGCATGGGGCGCTTCCGCCGCCCGATCAAAGACTATTTCGCGATCTGCGACAGCTATTACCAGGCGATCCGAAACGCGACACCGGCGCAGATCGAGACGGTGGACATGGCGCGGCGCGGCATCCACAACGAAGCGGCGGAGCTGCTCAAAGAGCGGCTGGAGGGCAAGATCGAGATCGACTTCGACACCGCCCGCCGGCTGTTCACGCTGATCTGCGTACTTCATATCAAGGGCTGACCGCCCGAACGGGACTATCGTGTTAAAATATCGCCTGTGGGGCATCCGGGTCGGGCTGTACGCCACGATCGCCGGCGTACTTGCCCTTGCTGCCATCATTCTCTGGGTGCTCGCGCTGAGCTGGCGGCCGACCGACCGCTTCGCGTTCCAGGGGCTCGACGTGTCCGCCGCCAATGGCGAGATCGACTGGTTTGCCGTCAAGCGCGGCGGCGCTGATTTCGCCTATGTCCGCGCAACCGCCGCCGATCAGCGCGACCCGCGCTTCGAGGCGAACTGGGCGGCAGTCGCCGAGACGGGGATGCGCCGCGGCGCGAGCCATGCCTATTCGCTGTGCCGCCTCGCCGCCGATCAGGCCAACGCCTTCAACACGATCGTCGCGCGCGACGATGGCGCGCTCCCCACCGCGCTCGAGCTCGATTTCAGCGACGACTGCACGGCGCGGCCGACCGCGCCGATCGTGCTCGACGAGCTTCGGCGCTTCATCACGATGGTCGAATCGCATACCGGCAAGCCGCTGCTGATCAAGGTCAGCAAGCGCTTCGATGCGGCATACGGCGTGACGCTGGCGATTCCCCGCCCGGTCTGGGCGATGCAGGATTTCTTCCCGCCCGATTATCCGGCAAGGCGCTGGCGGATGTGGCAGGCAAGCGACATGCGGCGCATCGACGGGGTCGATGGGCCGGTCCATTGGGATGTAGTGGCACCATGACGATGCAAGAAACCTTGATCACCGCAGCGCGCGCCGCCGCGTTGAACGCACACGCCCCCTATTCGCGCTTCGCGGTCGGTGCGGCGGTGCTACTCGCCGACGGGCGGATCGTCACCGGCGCCAATTTCGAGAATGCGAGCTATGGCCTGTCGCTCTGCGCCGAAACGGTCGCGCTTGCCACGGTCAACAGCGCGGGCGATTTCCGCGACGTGATCGAGATCGGCGTGATTGGCGGCGCGATGGATGCCGAGGGGCGTCCGACGGGAACCGCGCCGGTCGGCCCGTGCGGCCGCTGCCGCCAGGTGATCAACGAAGCCGCGCAGATCGGCGGGCGAGATATCGTCGTGTGGTGCGGCGCGGCCGAGGGCGACGCCGTCGAGCGCTATCTGTTGAGCGAATTGCTGCCGCATGCCTTCGGGCCGGCGGATCTGGGGTTGGGGCCGAAAGCGTAATCGCGAGGTTGCCGCTCCCCGGCGAAGGCCGGGGCCCAGTCGCGAGCGTTCGGTGGTCGAACGCGACGCCACCCTTGCAACGCCCGCATCTGGGCCCCGGCCTTCGCCGGGGAGCGTCGCGTCAGTCCACCTTCGATGCCCCAGCGAACAGCGCATCGACCGAGCCGCCATTGGCGCGCAACGCTGCCTCCACCCGCTTGCGCCCGTCATAATAGCGCAGCGCCGGAACGCTGCGATGCCCCGCCTTGAGCAAAGCCGCATCTCGGTCCGACAGGCTCCCCCCGCCCGCCACCAGATCGCAATATCCCTCGCGCAGCCACGCTGGATAGACGACATCGGCGGCGACGCCGTAGCGCGCGCGGATCAGCCCGTGGGTGCGCTCGTGCGCGATCACGCCCGACAGGCTGCGCTGTCCCGCGATCGCCCCGCCGTTGAAAACCACGTCGCGCGCGGCATCGCTGCGGTTGACGACGATCGTCTCGCCGAACCCGCGCGAGAGCGCGAACGCACCCGACGTCTGCAAGGCGAGCGCCCGCCAGCGCCAGCCGCCATCGGTCAGGAAGATGCGCCGACCATAGCCCGACCCGAAGATCGCGCTCTTGCGCAGCAGCGCGTCGGATTGCGCCAGAAGCTGCGGCATCGTCGCCGGCAGCGCCCGTTCGGAATAGACGACGGTATCGCCGATGATCTGGCGATGCGGAAAGGCCAGCACCTCGGGCGCGAGCACCACGGTGCCCAGCCCGACCCCGGCCAGCACAAGCCCGCGATTGAAAAGCCTATGCCATCGTCGCATCGATCCATCTCCCCGTGCGTGTATTACTATGACAGCACACCAAGGTCCACGCAATAGCGCCTTGCCCGTCCCCGCATTTCCGGCAACAGGCTGGCGGCAACCAACAGGGAGCCTTCACATGTCGATCATGTCCGACCGCTGGATTCGCGAGCAGGCGCTGACCACCGGGATGATCGAGCCGTTCGTCGACGGCCAGAAGCGCGACGGCTGCATCAGCTACGGCCTGTCGTCCTACGGCTATGACGCGCGCGTGTCCGACGAGTTCAAAATCTTCACCAACATCGACAGCGTGATCGTCGACCCCAAGGACTTTGCCGCCAACAGCTTCGTCGACCGCAAGACCGATTGCTGCATCATCCCGCCCAACAGCTTCGCGCTGGCGCGCACGGTCGAGTATTTCCGCGTTCCGCGTGACGTGCTGGTGATCTGCCTCGGCAAGTCGACCTATGCGCGCTGCGGGATCATCGTCAATGTCACCCCGCTCGAGCCCGGCTGGGAGGGGCACGTCACGCTCGAATTTTCGAACACCACCCCCCTGCCCGCGAAGATCTACGCCAATGAAGGCGCGTGCCAGTTCCTCTTCCTCGAAGGCAACGAGCCGTGCGAGACGAGCTATGCCGACCGCGCGGGCAAATATATGGGGCAGCGCGGGGTCACGCTGCCGCGGTTGTAAGCGCGCCGCCGCGGACGCGTGCCGCACGACGCGCGCGCGCGCGTCGGCAACGGTCGATCGCGTTGCGCGATCACTGGACGAGGCGCGAAGTCTGGAGCGCAGTGGAGAACAGCTGCTGGAGTGCGGTGATGATGCTGTCGTTAGCGGTCACCGTCTGCACAAGCGCGGCCCCGTTGGTCCCGGGCGAGGCGCACTGCTGCAACGCGGTCAACACCTTGTCCGAGGTTCCCGCACTGCTGCCCGAATACGGCGCGGGAGGGGGTGGCAGGAATGGCGCGACATTGGTTTGCGACCAAGCATCGTTGGCCAGCGCCTCGGGCAGATACTGGGTGTAGAGGATTGCGATCTTGATCCCCTTTGCCTTGATCGCCGTGCAGATCGTCTGATCACTGCTCCGCAGCGGCCCGAAATAGCGGCTGGGCTGGTCCACCATGCCATCTGTCACGAGGAACAGAATTTTCTGTGGGGTGACCCCGGGCGCGCCTGAACCAGCCGTCGGGATGAGGCCGTTCATCGTCGTCAGCATATTGGATATTTCGGTGGCTTGATCGTTGGTGTTCGTCGTGCTGGTCGGTTGGCTGTTCTGCCACCATAAATCATCGTTCGGAAACAACGAGGCTGCCGAGAAATTGCTGCCATACGATGCGACATTGGTGAGCGTATTCAGCGTTTTGACGGGGGAGGTGTTCCCCGACCGCGTCCAGTCGAACGAGAACATCTGCGCTTGATAGGTGACTTTGAACTGCTGGGCCTGATTTGCAGCGAAGGGGATCAATTGGCTGGCCGCGGAGACCACGTCATCCTTGCGCAACGTGATGCTGGCGGGACTCCCATAGAGGAGCCCGTAATTGTGCGTCAGCCAATAGCCGTCCGCCCAATAGCCGGTGTCATAGGTAGACGACGAACTCGATGTGCTCCCGGTCGTGCTGGTCGTGGTCGAAGTACCGAATGGCGGCGTGATTTTCACGACCGTCGTCGGGGTGGAAGCTGTCGTCTTGGTGATCGTCACCGGCCCGCTGTTACTATCGGTGATGGAGTAGGTAACCACGGTTGCGGTCGTTACGGTGGTCGTCGTTGTCGTTGGGTTTAACCACGTCCCACCCGTTGTGCTTGGGCCAGAAACCGATGACGATGACGCAGGATTTAGGGGTTTTTGCGAACTATCGAAGAGAATTTTGGTCGTTGGATTATAGAGATAGTATACGTTCTGGTTGGATGCACCGGCGGTATAATAGCTAGACGACAATAATACCTGCAGCCCGGCGCTGTTCGTCACATTGATCGAATCATTGTGCGGCAACGATTCATGGCAGGAAAAGGCGCAGCCGGTAACCTTCTGGATCTTGCTGATCCCGTCCGACGTCGCGGGCAGAAGCATCGATGGGGAATTGTCCATCGCCAGGTAGAAATCGACATTGGGCGGCTGCGCTGCATTGGCCGTCGCGGTGCCACGCACCGTCAGCGTCGTCGCACCAAGGATCCCGCCAAAGATGTTGATCGATTGTGCGGTGTAGGCGACGGTTGCCGTGCGGAGTGCAGCCAGTGTCTGGCCGCTGCCCGAGGCGCTCGCCGTTATGGTGACGGTCCGTTGTATCCCCTGATAGCCGCCGATCGCCAAGGCTTGTGCGTCGAACATGGCATAGGCTGCATCCGACGGATCGGTACCCGTCCGCAGGATCATCGCGGGCGAAACCGCCGCCAGCGCCGCTGCATCGGCCGCGGAGTTCAAATGCGTCTGGAGCCGCATGGCGCGCGCATAGTCGATACCGAAACCCGTCGCGAAGGTCAGCGGAATGATGGCAAACCCCATGATCATGAGAACGCCACCCCTTCGGTCGGCGTTCAACCGACGAAGGAGCCTCACCACGGCGACCCAGGGCTGAAACATGCGAGCGCTCTTCATCATCCGTACACCTAGTATAGACGAGGGGACATGTAGATGGTGTCGGTCAGTCTCATCGTCGGCAAGGACAAGACGCTGACGCCTGGCGTATAGCTGTAGTTGACGGTCCCGACGAACAGCCAGCCACCCGCGGTACCGACTTGGGTCTTGGTGCTGGTGCCCGGCGCGAAGTTCGTGCACACGTTCGAGCCGTCCGGCGAAACGGGAACCATCGGGGCCGTGACCATCGAACTCGGGATCGAAATCACATTCGCGGCAGACTGTGTCTGGTTCGCGGGGAGCGTCCCGGCGGTGTGGGTCGACGTCACCGCCGACACGGCGCTGCCATCGACGGTCTGCGTTTGAGCCTGGGTCCAAACGACATAGGCGTGCGTCGCGTCGCAGATTCGCAGGAGCGAGATTTGCTCGGTTGCGTTGTTGAGCGCGTACGGCGCCAGGGCAACCGCGCTCGCGCTGAGGTACGACGTCGCGCTCGCGTCTTGCGGCTTGTTGTAGATGATCGCTGGCGACATGGTTCGGCTGACCAGGTCGACCAGCGAACGCGTCGCCGTGGTAACCTTGCGCGTCGACGAGATCATATCCATCGTCGCGTACCCGCCAAGATACATCACGATGAGCACGGGCAGGCACATTGCAAACTCGACGAGGGCGACCCCGCGCGTGCTATCGACCAGGCGCCTCAGCACGAGGTCTGCCCCGAATTGCACGAATAGGCCTCGGTCGTTGATACAGACGTCGCCACGAGCATGCGATTGCCGTTGGGCTGGTTCGTGAGGTTCAAACCCAAGGGGCCGACGCCCGTCGGCCACAGATAGATGAGTTGCAGGACAACGATCTGGCTTTGCCCGTTGCCGTTCGACTGGGTGTTATAGCCGGTATTCGTCGACGTTATGACGCCTTGGCTGTTGTAGGTGAACGTCGGAGCCGTCGTGCTCGCGACATTGTACGTGTTCGCGGTGCTGACGTTGACCGTGAGCCGACTGCACGACAGCATCGGTGGCAGCAACGGCGCAATGGTGACGGCAGCGCCGCTCGCGTTGGTGCCGGTGGTCCCGTTGCAGATCGCATTCTTCAAGTCGCTCGCGGACATTCCGACGGTGCCGTTGGCCAGCCGGATCGTTTGCGCGGATCCTGTCAGCAACAAGCGCGCCGACGCCAGGGCCGCCGTCTCGAGCATCTGCTGCGCCAGGAAGATTAATGCAGTATAGAGGATCGCGAGCACAAGGCCGATGAAAGCCGGCCCAACAATCGCGAATTCGACCGCGGCAGTCCCATCACACCGTTTCGCAATAGTCCCGACGCGCGAGAGACCGCATGATGCCCGGTTAATTGCGCGCAATAGCTTCACCGACGGTCCCCTTGCGGTATCGATAAGTCTCTTCTGCTTCAGATTTCGTTAATGCTCCTGGGAAAACAGTATTAAATGGGACGGATCAGCCCATCCTCATGAGGTTTCGCCTGATCGGATCGACCTCAAACATAAATCAAGTTTCATTTTTGCGATGTCGGCGCCAGCAAGCTGCTTCGGCGCAAGCATAGCCGGGCGGCCCCGCACTTCGTTCGGAATAGCATGGTGCAAGCGGCCATTGGCCAACATCCACGAACGGGCGCTTTTTTGGGGGGGTGCAAAGCGTACGGCACGGACGGGCGGTCGGACGCGTAATTGGCGCTATCCTACATCGATCGGGTCGCGATATTTTCGGACTGTTCTTTCCGATCCGCGATGCCGCAGGCCTCGCGGCGGCGCCAGCATCGGACGCGCACCAGCGTGTCGAGCCGCTGGTGACACCTATAGATCAGGCAAGATTTGGCAACGCTCGACTTTGTAAAACACGCGTCTGGGGGGGCGATCGAGCCAAGCGCCCGGAGCGCGACAGGTGCGATTGGCCGGCTTTTCGCGCCGCTGGGCAGCACTCCTGCGACTCGCCGCCACGGCTTGTGGCGATGGCGACTTGGGGGGCCGGTCACTGCCTAGCGCGGACCGCCCGATCGCCTGCGGATGTCCGCCCGGTCGTTGCAGCGGGAATGCGGAGCCCCGGCGGCAAGCCCCCGCCTGTCGCGGCGCCTCGGCCAAAAAAAAGGCGGCCCCGAAGGACCGCCCTGATTGTGCGTCGATGGTCGCGAACGCCTTAGAAGTCGTTGCGATACTGCTCGTTGCCGATGAAGCCGAGCTTCGAGACGTTCGACCGCTTGATGATCGCGAGGATCTGGTCGACCTTCTCGTACTTTGCCGCCGGGTCGGGCTGGAAGTGCAGCTCGGGCTCGGGGTTCAGCTGCGTCGTCTGCGTCAGATACTGCTGCAGCGTTGCCGGGTCGGTCGCCGCGCCGTTCCACAGCACGACGCCGTCGGGCTGGATCACGATCTTGTTCTTTTGCGGGTCGATCAAGGGCTTGGTCTGGTTCGGGTCGTTGATCGGAAGATCGACCTTCACCGCGTGCGTCTGGATCGGGATGGTGATGATGAACATGATGAGGAGCACGAGCATGACGTCGATCAACGGCGTCGTGTTCATGTCCATCATCGGCTGGTCGTCAGCACGCCCTGCGCTAATTGCCATGTCAAATACTCCCTGCGGCGAGGCCGCAAATCAAATGCGCTGCTGCAGCAGCGATCACGAAGACGGACCGCCCGTGGGAGGGGGTTCCGAAATGAAGCCAACCTTGGCGAAGCCTGCCGACTGCATCGTGTAGATTGCACCGCCAATGCAGCGATACGGAGTCTCGACGTCGCCGCGGATATGCGCCTCGGGAAGGTCGTCGGTCGTCAAGTTCGCGGCGCCGCCGGCCTTGTCGACGATTTCCTTGAGCTTGTCGGTCGCACGCTTGAGCAGTTCCTCATGCGTCACCGGCGTCTGGCCCCAGAACACCGCGCAGCTGCCGTCTGGCTTGCGCGTGATCGAGAGCGACACGTTCTCGGGCTTGGTCACGGTCGGATCGTAGCGCACGTCCGGGAGCTTCAGCTTGACGGTCTGCACGATCGCCGGGATCGTGATGAGGAAGATGATGAGCAACACCAGCATGACGTCGACGAGCGGCGTCGTATTGATGTCGGACATCGGGGCGTCATCGCCGCCGCCACCTGTACTAATCGCCATGAAAGGCCATCCTATTCGTATCGGTCAGGCCGCCCGACATACCGGGCGGCGAAGGAAGCGGGGCCGCCGAGCGGCGGCCCCGTTCGGTAGTCTTAGACGCGGGTCTGCACGCCGCCGGCCTGGCCAGCCGTCGTGGTCGTCACAGCGGGCTTCGCTGCAGCAACCGGAGCCTTCTTGCCCGGTGCATGCGGACGAACCGCACCGTTCGATGCAAGGTAGCCGAGCACGTCGTTCGAGAAGGCCGAGAGATGCTCGGCGATCGCCTTGTTGCGACGCTGCAGCCAGTTGAAGGCGAGCACGGCCGGAACCGCGACGACCAGACCGAAGGCGGTCATGATCAGCGACTCACCGACCGGGCCTGCGACCTTGTCGATCGATGCCTGGCCAGCCTGGCCGATGCCGATCAGTGCGCGGTAAATACCGAGAACCGTACCGAACAGACCGACGAACGGTGCGGTTGCGCCGACCGTTGCGAGGAAGGCGAGACCGCCACCGAGCTGCGAGTTGATGATCGCTTCCGAGCGAGCGAGCGAGCCGTGCAGCCAGTCATGCGCTTCGACCGGATCGGTCAGACGCGAATGCTGCTCCTGGGCTTCGATGCCGTCGTCGACGATCTGCTTGTAGGCCGAGTTCTTCTCGAGCTTGGCAGCGCCTTCGCGCAGCGAGTTCGACGCCCAGAAGGTCGCACGGACGCGACGGCCCTGGTTGATGATCTTCTGCTGCTCGAAGATCTTGGTGAACAAGATGTAGAGCGTGAAGAACAGGAAGATCGTAAGGATGCCAGCGGTCGTCCAGGTGACGGGGCCGCCCTGCTTCATCGCGTTCATGAAGCCGAAATTGTCTGCGGCGTTGGCACCGGCAGCGAGGATGATGGTGGACATTAGGGGAACTTCCTTCTCGACAAGATGACCGTGGGGCCCCTTCCCGGGCCCGCACGGCTAGGATTGGTTTTATTCTGGCAAGCGCCACACGACGTTGCGCGACGAAGCGGAACGGATGGGGTTGCCGCTCTGGTCCATCGCCGGCGAATACCGCCCGCGACGCGTGATGTTCGAGCAGGCCGCGCGATCGAGCGACGAGTTGCCGCTGGATGCGACGACGACACAGTTCTCAACACGACCAGCGGTATTGATTTCCCACTTGATCTTGCTGGTACCCTGCGCCTCTGCGCTCAGCGCGTCGGAAGGATAATCGTCGGTGGTCACCCACTGCGACGGATCGCCCTTGGGGCCCGCGGCCTTGCTGACCACGGGTGCGGGGGGTGCCGCGACCGGGACAGGAGCAGGCGCTGCGGCGCGAACCGTGATCGGCGCAGCCGGCGGCGGCGTGACGACCGTAGCGATCGGCGGCGGCGGCGACTGGACGCGCACGATCGGCGGCGGCGACACGACCGGTGGGGTCTGCAGCTGCGGCTGTTCGGGCGGCGGGGGGGGCGGCTTGTCTGGTGGAGGGGGCGGCGGTTCGACGACGTCGAAGGTGTTAAGCTTCTCGGTCACCTTTTTGATGTACTTGAAGGTCAGCCCGTTCACGAAACCCCACGCGAACAGCGCGACAATGACCGAAACGATCACGATCGACACCACTTTGCTGCCACTCGTATTGCGATCAGCGTATGCCATTCAGAAACGAAACTCCTCTATTCCGGCACGACGGTCCAAGCCGATCCGTAACGTCCGCTCGTTATCCGGCCTGTCATGGGCTAGTGTATCCTGGACAGACCACAACCTCTATCGTGCCAAAAACCACGACGCAAACGCTTTGTCTCGCGCAACAAACGTACAACCTCACCGTGGCAGAATTATTTCTGTTTAAAAATGTCGTGACCAGCTAATCCAGCAGCATGCCGATACCGCTTAAATTCGCTCTCGCAGCCGCCCTGCTCGGCCTGCCCGCAACCCTCGCCGCAGGGCAGCAAACCCGTGCAAATCCGACAGATGTCGCGATTCCGGCGTTATACTATGCCGACTATGCCGACCTCGTCGTCGCGGCGCCGGTGATCGTCGATGCGACGATCCGCAGCCAGCTTCGGCTCAAGCCTGCCGATGCGCCGGACCTCCCACCGAATATCGTGCGACTGTACGTCGAGGCCGACGTCACCGCGCTGATTCGCGGCACCACCGCCGTTCCGCCGCGGCTCGGCTACACGCTCGACGTCCCGCTCGATGCCCATGGGCGAGTCCCGCGCTATCGCAAGGCGCGGGTGCTGTTGTTCGCGCGCAGTGTCGCAAGCAACGCTGGCCAGGTCCAGCTCGTCCGGCCCGACGGGCAGCGCAGCTGGACCCCGACGGGCGACGGGCTCACCCGCCGAATCGTCCGCGAAGTGCTCGCCCCCGACGCGCCGCCAACGGTGACCGGCATCGGCAATGCCGTCCATACGCGCGGCGATCTGCCCGGCTCGGGCCAGACGCAGATCTTCCTTACGACCAGCGACAGCCGTCCGATCTCGTTCGATATCGAGCGCAAACCCGATCAGCCGCCGCATTGGGTGATCGCGCTCAGCGAAGTGGTCGACCAATCTGCCCCACCACCGGCGCGCGATACGCTCTTGTGGTACCGCCTCGCCTGCACCCTGCCCGCCACGCTGCCCGACACCTCGGTCCCGCAAAGCGGCGACGATGCGACGATCGCGCGCGAAGATTATGCGCTGGTCGTCCGCGAGCTCGGCGCGTGCGAGCGCGGGGGGCGACGCTAGAAACACCCCCGGGCGCAAGGCAGGAGTGACGGTTTAGCGAACCTCGAGCACCTGCCCGGTCGTCGAATGTGCGCTGACGAGATAGTCGGCCGCAGCGACCACGGCGTCGCAGTTCGCATCCGCCGCCACATCGAGCGCGGCAAGGCGCGTGTGCGGCGCAAGTTCGACCGCGAGCGGCGTGACCGCCGCCAGCAGCATGGCGCGATCGAGCGCTGCAACGCGCGCGTCGATCACCAGCAAGATCATCCCGGATTCGCGCGGCACCGTACGCACTGCGGCGACCGCGTCGCGATCATCGCCGAAAACCAGTGCCGCGCGCGTGCCCACCGCCGCCGCGAGCGCCGCCCTCACCGCCGGTTCCGCACCAGGGTAATGCCGATCGACTCGCCCGCCTCGGCGATGGCGAGCTTGACGATCGACACCTCGACGCGCGTGACCCGGCTGTCCTGCAGGAACAGCGTCTCGCAGATATGGTCTGCCACCGCCTCGACCAGCTTGAAATGCACGCCCGTCGGCAGCGCGGTCGTCGCCGCGTGCTTGAGGTCGAGATAGTTCTTCGAGGCGGCCAGCGGCGTCTCGGGATCGAAGCGATCGGGCACCGCCAGATCGACCGTCAGCGAGATCCGCAGCGGCTGCGGCAAATGCGTCTCCTCCGAATAGATGCCGGTCAGCACCATCACTTCGAGGTCGTGCACGTTGAGCGTCAAACGGTCGGTCAAATCGATCCCAATCCTGGTCGTATCGCCGCGCCCCATAGCAGAAGTCGCCGTGTGAGGAACCTTTGCCCTACGATGACGCTTGCGTTGGGGCAGATCGGGGGTAAAGCGCGCGGCCCGCGTGCTGCCATGCGGCCATGAAGGATCAACGCCCGTGATCGAGGTCTTGCCGATTGCCGCTGTCGCACCCGACGCCGTCGAGGCGTTGCTCGACCGTGCCTTCGGGACCGACCGCCACGGCCGAACGGCATACCGAATCCGCGAAGGCATGACCGCGATCCCCGCGCTGAGCCTCGCCGCGGTCGAGGACGGCGCGTTGATCGGCACGATCCAGTGCTGGCCGATTCGCTTCGCCGGTGACGACGGCGGCGACGTCGCGATGGTGCAAGTCGGCCCCGTCGCGGTCGCGCCCGACCGCCAGCAAGGCGGCATCGGCCGCATGCTGACCGCGCGCGCACTGGCCGCAGCCGAAGCCCCGGGGCTCGACGATGCGCTGACGCTGATCGGCGACCCCGAATATTACAGCCGCTTCTTCGGCTTCGACGCATCGCGCACAGCCGCGTGGCGCGTGCCCGGCCCGGTCGAGCGGCATCGCCTGCTCGCCCGCGGCGCGAACGTTCCGACCGGCGCCGGCCTGCTCGGACCGCGCGTGGCAGCCTTGGTCTGACGCGACGCGGCTTTACGAGGCGGCGCGCCTGTCCTACCGCCACCGCCATGCCCATGGAGCCGATCCCCGACCTTTCCGCTTTGTCGCTCGCCGACATCGCCCGCCTTGCCGAAGAGCAGAAGCTGCCCCCGGTCGAGCGCTGGAACCCGACGCATTGCGGCGACAGCGAAATGCGCATCGCGCGCGACGGGACGTGGTTCCACCAGGGATCGCCGATCGGACGCCAGGCGATGGTGCGGCTGTTCTCGACGATCCTGCGGCGCGAGCCCGATGGCGGCTATGTGCTCGTCACCCCGGTCGAGAAGCTCGACATTGACGTCGAGGACGCGCCGTTTGTCGCGGTCGAGCTGAAAGCATCGGGCGAAGGGCGTGCCGCGATGCTGACCTTCCGGCTCAACACCGGCGACCTCGTCACCGCCGATGCCGATCATCCGCTGCGCTTCGAACCGCGCGACGACGGCCCCCGCCCCTATCTGCGCGTCCGCGGCGAGCTCGACGCGGTCGTGGCGCGGACGGTCTATTACGAACTTGCGCAGCGCGCGATCGATGGCGGAGAGACCCCGCCCGGCGTGTGGAGCGGCGGCGCGTTCTTCGCGCTGGAGCCCGCGGCATGACGCTCGTCGAACGGCTTCGCCAGGCGATGGCGATCGGCCACGCCGACACCGTGCTGCTGACCGGCGACCATGTCGATGTCGAGTCGATCGCGAGCCCGCTCGCCCAGGCAGCGGTACTGATCCCGGTGACCGATCGCGCCGAACCTGGCGTGATCCTGACGCTTCGCACCGACACGCTGTCGCGCCATGCCGGACAAGTCGCCTTCCCTGGCGGCCGCGTCGATTCGGGCGATGCCGATGCGATCGCCGCCGCCTTGCGCGAAGCCGAGGAAGAAATCGCGCTGCCGCGTGACCGTGTTACGATCGTCGGCGAGGCCGACCGCTATCGTACCGTCACCGGGTTCGAGGTGACGCCGGTGATCGGCGTCGTGCCGCCCGGTCTGGTGTTCACCCCGGCGATCGCCGAAGTGGCCGAAGTGTTCGAGGTGCCGCTCGGCTTCCTGCTCGATTCGGGCAACCACACCGAAGCGAGCGTCGAGTGGCAGGGGCGCAACCGGCATTATTACGAGATCCATTGGGACGGCCACCGCATCTGGGGCGCGACCGCGGCGATGATCGTCAATCTGTCGCGACGACTGCGATGGAACGGCTGATCCTTCCCGCCGCCGCGTGGCGGACGCGGGCGGGTCTGCCGGGACTGTGCGACGTGCTCGGTGCCGCGCGCGGCGAGACGCGCTATGTCGGTGGCGCGGTGCGCGACACGCTGCTCGGAATCGACGTTGCCGATGTCGATCTCGCGACGCGCCATACCCCCGAAGACGTGATCGACTTGCTCGCGCGGGCGCGGATCAAGGCGGTTCCGACGGGGCTCGCGCATGGCACGATCACCGCAGTCCTCGCCGATGGCGCGCCGATCGAAGTGACGACGCTGCGCCGCGACACCGCGACCGACGGCCGCCACGCGACGGTCGCCTTCACCGACGATTGGCGCGAGGATGCGGCGCGGCGCGATTTCACGATCAACGCGCTCTATGCCGATCCGGCGAGCGGCGAGATCTTCGACTATTTCGGCGGGCTCGACGATCTCGCGGCGCGGCGCGTGCGCTTCATCGGCGATCCGTTGCAGCGCATCGCCGAG
The DNA here is from genome assembly GCF_004354345.1 of Sphingomonas sp. AAP5. Classification (NCBI taxonomy): domain Bacteria; kingdom Pseudomonadati; phylum Pseudomonadota; class Alphaproteobacteria; order Sphingomonadales; family Sphingomonadaceae; genus Sphingomonas; species Sphingomonas sp. AAP5. The sequence continues at coordinate 2,418,896 of NZ_CP037913.1, forward strand.
GATCATTTGCGCATCCTGCGCTTCTTCCGCTTCCATGCGCGCTTCGGCGACGCACCCGATGCGGCGGGGCTCGACGCCTGCACGCAGCGCGCCAATGATCTGATGGCGCTGTCGCGCGAACGGATCTCGGCGGAATTCCTCAAGCTGCTCGTCGCGCCCAACGCGGTCGCGACGCTTGCGCTGATGATCGCGCGCGGCATCCTGCTGCCGGTGCTGCCCGAGATCGACGATCCTGGGGTAAGCCGCCTCGCCCGTGTCGCTGCGGCCGAGATGCACGCCGAACTCGCGCCCGATCCGCTCCGCCGCCTCGCGGCAGTGCTGCCGCGCGACCCCGTGATCGGCGAAAACGTCGGTGCACGGCTCAAACTGTCGAACGCGCAGCGCAAGCGGATCGTCTCGGCGCTGACCGATCCGACCGACTCGCCCCATCCGCTCGCCTATCGGCTGGGGCGCGACGGCGCGCTCGACCGCTGGCTGCTGACCGTCGAGGATGCGGCGGACGCGGTGCGCGGCGCACGCGAGATCGTCGCCTGGGAGATTCCGCGCTTCCCGCTGACCGGAGGGGCGCTCGTCCAGCGCGGCGTCAACAAGGGGCCCGACGTGGCGCGCTTGCTCAAGCAGATCGAGGATCGGTGGGTGGCAGAAACCTTCCCCGACGCCGCGCGCGCAAACGCGATCGCCGACGAAGCCGTCGCTCAGTGGCGGTCCTCGACCAGCATCGCATAAGCCGCCTCGGCCTCGAGCGGCCGCGCGTAGAGATAGCCCTGGCCGTAAGTGCAGCCCAGCGCCGCCAGCGTCTGCGCGAGTTCGTTGGTCTCGATCCCCTCGGCCGTCGTCTTCATGCCGAGCGCTTGCGCCAGCGACAGGACCGCGCGGACGATCGCGATCTTGTCGCGATCGGCGAGCATCCCGCTGACGAAGCTGCGATCGATCTTGAGAATGTCGATCGGCAGCTTCTGGAGATAGGCGAGGTTCGAATAGCCCGTCCCGAAATCGTCCATCGCGATCGTCGTACCGAGTCGCTTCAAGGCATGCATGATCCCGGCGATTCGGTCGGGATCGGTGACCAACGCACTTTCGGTCAGTTCGAGCGTGAAGCGCGAGCCCTCGAGTCCGTAAGCCGAGAGCGCAGCCTCGACGACGGGGGCGATGGTATCGCGCTGCAGCTGGATCGCCGAGAGATTGACCGCGAGTCGTACGCCGCAATGGCCGCCACAGCGGGCATCCCACTGCGCGAGCGTCGCGGCGGCTTCCTGGATCGCCCAGCGCCCGAGCGGCACGATCAGCCCCGATTCCTCGGCGACCGGGATGAAATCGTTGGGCGAATATTCCACGCCGTTCTCGTCGCGCCAGCGCGCGAGCGATTCGAACGCGACGAGCTGCCCGGTCGAAAGGTCGCGAATCGGCTGATAGGTCAGCCGCATCTGCCCACGCTCGATCGCGCGTCGCAGCGCGGTTTCCATGCCGAACTGTTCGCGCGCGATGTCGAACGCCTGCGTCTGATAGGCTTCGGTCTTGCCCGTCGCCTTCGAACGCTTGACCGCGAATTGCGCGTGGCGGATCAATTCCTCGCCGTCTTCGATCGCCGCCGCGCCGAACGAAATGCCGATCGAGCAGGCGACGCGAATCTCGAAGTCGGAGAGGCGGAACGGCGTCGACAGCGCGCCCTGGATCCGCCGCGCGACGCGCTCGGCATCGCCGACCCCGTCCTCGAGCGTCAGCAGGATGCCGAATTCGTCGCCGCCGGTGCGTGCGAGCACATCCTGTGCGCGCAAGGCACCCTTGAGCCGACGCGCGACGGTGATGAGCAGTTCGTCGCCCGCCATCGATCCGAGACAGGCATTGACTCGACTGAAGCGATCGAGATCGATCACCAACACGGCGTAATTCGCACGCTCGGTCGGTTCTTCGAGCAACATTTCGAGCCGATCGCTGAACCCGGCACGGTTGGGCAGCCCGGTCAGACTGTCGGTGAGCATCTCGCGCCGCAGATTGTGTTCGGTGCGCAATTCGGCGGTCTGGTCGACCAACGCGAGCATGCAGCGCTGCAGTGGGTTGCGTTCGAGCCGTGCGAGCGTTGCCTGATAATAATGGCAATCGACCTTGTCGCCGAACTCGACCGAGAATTCGGTGCGCAGCGTATCGCCCTCGATGAACGCGACGATCTGCGGCTCGATCTGCGCGATCAGCGAACGCCGCCGGTCGTTCATGCCGAGGCCGGCAATTTCATACGCGCGGTTGGCGATCTGAACCGTCACCCCCGAGTCGCCGAGCGCGACCATCGCCGCGGGGATCGGCAAAAGGTCGATCATCCGAGCCGCCATCGCCACCGATGTCGGGTAAGCCTCCAGCGCCGCCGAGGGCATCGGAGGGGTCGCATGCGTCAGCACGGGATTGGACTTCGGCGCCATAGTCCTGGCGATAGGGTCGATTCGTTAACATCCCTCTTAGTCGAAACGATTTTCCCAGATTTCCGCCAGAAATCCGATGCTTTGCAAACAGATGGGCGCGGTTGTTCGCGCTAGAATCGATTGTCGCGCGGGAACCCGTTGGGCGGCATCCGCCCCGCCGCGCCCCGCGCTGCGCGCCACGGCGCGAGGTCGGTTTCGGTGCGCGTCCGGCCGGTATCGCCCCCCATCGGCCAGCTCAGTCCGTCGGCAAAGACGAAGGTGATCGCATCCGACAAGCCGCCATCGCGGAAGCGCATCAGCTGCACCCCCTGCCCGCGCGACAGCTCGGCAAGCTCGCTCAGCGGGAAGACGAGCAAGCGGCGATTGTCACCGATCGCCGCGACATAATCGTGCGCCGGATCGACCGGGCGGACGAGCTTGAGCTTGGCGCCGAGTCGCGGCGTGACGACGGTCTTGCCCTTGCGCGTCTCGGCGATGATGTCGGCGGTGCGCACGAGGAAGCCGCGCCCGTCGGTCGCCGCGACGAGCAGCTTTTCGGCAAGGCTCGCGCGGAAGATCTCGACGATATCGACATCGCCATCGAGGTCGATCATCAACCGTACCGGCTCACCGAAACCGCGCCCGCCCGGCAGGCGATCGGCCGCGAGCGTGTAGAAACGGCCGTTCTCGGCGGCGATCATGATCTTGTCGGTGGTCTGCGCGGTGAAATCGAACGCGGCTGCGTCGCCGTCCTTGAACTTCACCGCCGCCACGCCCGCGGCATCGAGATGCCCCTTCATCGCGCGGATCCAGCCGCGCTGCGACAGGATCACGGTGATCGGCTCGCGCTCGATCATCGCTTCCAACGGGATGTCGCGCGCGGGGGCGGCCTCGGCAACGGTGGTGCGACGGCGGCCGAGCTTGGTCTCCGGGCCGTAGCGCTCGCGCAGCTTGCCGAAATCCTTCTTGAGCCGCGTGCGCTGCCGCGCTTCGCTGCCGAGCAGCGCCTCGAGCCCCGAGCGCTCGTTCTCGAGCCCATCGCGCTCCTTGCGCAGCTCCATTTCCTCGAGCCGACGCAGCGATCGCAACCGCATGTTGAGGATCGCCTCGACCTGGCGATCGTTGAGCTCGAACTCGGCCATCATCACTGGCTTGGGTTCGTCCTCGGTGCGGATGATCTCGATCACGCGGTCGAGGTTGAGATAGGCGATGATATAGCCGTCGAGCAGCTCGATCCGGTCGCGAATCTTGTCGAGCCGGTGCGCGGTGCGGCGCTGGAGCACGATGAACTGGTGCGTGATCCACGCGAGCAGCGCCTGGCGCAAGCTCATCACGCGCGGCGTCCGGTCGGCGTCGAGCAGATTGAGGTTCATGCTGAAGCGGACCTCGAGGTCCGTCATCTTGAACAGGCTCTCCATCAGCATGTCGGGCTCGACCGAGCGGCTACGCGGCTCGATCACGACGCGGATTTCCGAATCCGATTCGTCGCGGACGTCGGCGAGGATCGGCAGCTTCTTGTCGTTGATCAGCGCGGCGATCTGCTCGATCAATTTGCCCTTCTGCACGCCGTACGGGATCTCGGTGATGATCGCGTTCCAGCCGCCCCCTTTTTCCTTCTCGATGCTCCAGCGCGCGCGGAGGCGAAAGCCGCCGCGGCCGGTCGCGTAGGCCTCGGCGATCGCCGCGGGCGAATCGACGACGAGCCCGCCGGTCGGGAAATCGGGCCCCTGGATATGCTGCAGCATCGCCGCGTCGTCGGCCTCGGGCTGGTCGATCAGCATGATCGCCGCGTCGTACAGCTCGGCGACATTGTGCGGCGGGATGTTGGTCGCCATGCCGACCGCGATCCCCGCCGCGCCATTGGCGAGCAGGTTGGGGAAGGCGCCGGGGAAGAGCTCGGGCTCCTGCTCTTCGTTATTGTAGGTCGGCTTGTAGTTGACCGCATCCTCGTCGAGGCCCGCCATCAGGTCCATCGCGACCTGCGTCAGCCGCGCCTCGGTGTAGCGGAAGGCGGCGGCGCCATCGCCGTCGATATTGCCGAAATTGCCCTGACCCTCGACCAACGGGTAGCGCACCGAGAAATCCTGCGCGAGGCGGACCATCGCGTCGTACACCGACGAATCGCCGTGCGGGTGATATTTGCCGATCACCTCGCCGACGACGCGCGCCGATTTCTTGTACGGCGTGCTCGGGTCCATCCGCAGCTGGCGCATCGCCCATAGCAGGCGGCGGTGGACCGGCTTCATCCCGTCGCGCACATCGGGCAGCGAGCGCGCGGTGATCGTCGAAAGCGCATAGACGAGGTAGCGATCGCTCAGCGCGCTATCGAACGGCGCGTCGACGATGGCGTTGAAGGGATCGGTCACATCGGTTGGCATCCTCCGGCGATAGCAGCGCTATTCGCTGGTGGCGAGATGCCAGCGCGGCGTTTACAGGCGAGGCATGCTGCGTCTTCTCCCGCTCGCCCTGATCGCTGTATCGACAGCCTCCATGTCCCAGACCCCGCCCCCCGCTCCCGCCGTGCCTGCGCCCGCCGCGCTGCTGACCTGGCCCGATCTGACCAAGCGTCCCCAGCCGGCCCCCGATGCGACGATCGATTACGGCCCCGACGCCTTGCAGAAGGTCGACGTCTGGCTGCCCGCCGGTCGCGGCAAGCATCCCGTCGTGGTGATGGTGCATGGCGGCTGCTGGACGACGAGCATCGCCGATCGCCGCCTGATGAACTGGATCGCCGACGATCTGCGGCGCGACGGCATCGCGGTGTGGAACGTCGAATATCGCGGCGTCGATAAGAGCGGCGGCGGCTATCCGGGAACCTTCCTCGATGCGGGCGCGGCGGCTGATGCGCTGCGCACGCATGCGGGGGAGTATCACCTCAATACCAAGCGAATCGTCGTCGTCGGGCATTCGGCGGGCGGGCATCTTGCCTTGTGGCTCGCCGGTCGGTCGCGGATCGCGCCGACGAGTCCGCTCTACACGGCGCACCCGCTGAAGATCGCGCGTGTCGTCAGCCTCGGTGGATTGCCCGATCTCGAGGCGACTGCGGCGAGCCCCGACAATGGCTGCGGCGTCGAGGTGGTCGCGCAGCTCGTCGGCAAGCCCGGTGCGCGGGCGGATGTCTATGCCGACACCTCGGTCCCTCGGCTGCTGCCGCTCGGCATGCCGCAGGATCTGGTCAACGGGCGCGAGGACAAGATCATCCCGGTGCGACTCGGAACGGACTATGTCGCGGCGGCACAGGCCAAGGGCGACACCGCGACGCTGCATCTGGTCGAGCGGACGGGGCATGTCGAACTGATCGCGCCAGAGAGCGCGGCTTGGGCGCAAGCGAAGAAGCTGATTGAGGCGGGGCTGAAGAAGTGAGCGTCTTCTCCTTTACAATTTCGAGCAACGGCCGCCGCATCGCGCCTCCCTTCCCTGGAAAGGAGGGGAGTCGGTTGCGCTCCGCTCCGGTGATCGCTTTCAAACACCACCCCTCCAGCAAGGCATCCGCATGACCCGCGACGAAGCCCGCGCGCTCGACGCCGCCGATCCCCTCCGCGCCTATCGCGACCGCTTCGCGCTCCCCGAAGGCGTGATCTACCTCGACGGCAACTCGCTCGGCCCGCTCCCCCGCGCCACTGCGCCGGCGCTCGCCGACATGGCGCAGCGGCAATGGGGCGAGCGCCTGATCCGCAGCTGGAACGAAGGCTGGATCGACGCACCGCAGCGCATCGGCGGCAAGATCGCCGCGCTGATCGGCGCCGAGCCCGACGAAGTGATCGTCGCCGACTCGACTTCGGTAAACCTGTTCAAGCTGCTCGTCGCCGCACTCCGCCACGCGGCGCCCCGCACGACGATCGTCAGCGAGACGGGCAATTTCCCGACCGACCTCCACATCGCCGAGGGCGCGGCGGGCTGCGTTCCCGGCGCGCGCCTCAACGCGGTCGCCCGCGCAGATATCCGGGCAGCGATCGACGGCGACACCGCGCTGCTGATGCTCACCCACGTCCACTACAAGACCGCCGAGCGCTTCGACATGGCGGCCTGGACCACCCGCGCGCACGACGCCGGCGCGCTCGCTCTGTGGGACCTCAGCCACAGCGTCGGCGCGATCCCGCTCGACCTGGGCGGCGCGGGCGCCGATCTCGCGATCGGCTGCGGCTACAAATATCTCAATGGCGGCCCCGGCGCGCCCGCCTTCCTGTTCGTCTCGCGCCGGTTGCAGGAGCAGCTCGCCAGCCCGCTCTCGGGCTGGATGGGCCATGCCGCGCCGTTCGAGTTCGGCGACGCCTACAGCCCCGCCCCCGGCATCAAGCGCTGGCTCGCCGGAACCCCCTCGATGCTGGCGATGGCCGGGCTCGAAACCGGGATCGACCTGTGGCGCGACGTCGACCAGCAGCAGGTCGCCACCAAGAGCGCCGCCTTGTTCGACGCGCTCGCCGCGATCGGGGCAAACCTCGGCCTCGAATGCGTGTCACCCGCCGACCCGAGCGCGCGCGGCAGCCATATCTCGTTCCGCCACCCGCAAGCCTATGCACTGTGCCAGGCGTTGATCGCGCGCGCCGTGATCGGCGATTTCCGCGATCCCGACATCCTGCGCTTTGGGCTGACGCCGCTGTATCTCGGCTTCGAAGACGTGGTCCGCGCGGGCGCGATACTCGGCGAAATCCTCGGCGACGGCAGCTACGCCGATCCGGCGTTCGCCACGCGCAACGCGGTCACTTGACGCCCGCGCCAAGCTGATTGCACCCCCGGCATGCATCCGGTATAGCCGCTGCTCTTCCCGCCCCGGCCCGCGATCGCGTTGCCGGGGCCGCTTCATTTAAGGGTTTCCGCGCACATGGCACGCCGCCGCCAGATCTACGAAGGCAAGGCCAAGATCCTTTACGAGGGTCCCGAGCCGGGTACGCTGATCCAATATTTCAAGGATGACGCCACCGCTTTCAACGCCCAGAAAAAGGGCACGATCAGCGGCAAGGGCGTGCTCAACAACCGGATTTCCGAGCACATCTTCACGTTGCTCGGGCTGATCGGCGTGCCGACGCACTTCATCCGCCGGCTCAACATGCGCGAGCAGTTGATCCGCCAAGTCGAGATCATCCCGATCGAGGTCGTCGTGCGCAACGTCGCGGCGGGGTCGATCTCGACTCGCCTCGGGATCGAGGAAGGCACGCAGCTGCCGCGCACGATCATCGAATATTATTACAAGGACGACGCGCTCGGCGATCCGATGATCACCGACGAGCATATCGCCGCGTTCGGCTGGGCGGGCCAGGAGGAGATGCACGACATCGCCGACCTCGCGATCCGCATCAACGATTTCCTGTGCGGGCTGTTCGCCGGGATCGGGATCCGTCTGGTCGACTTCAAGCTCGAATTCGGACGCGTGTGGGACAACGACTATCCGCGCATCCTGCTCGCCGACGAGATCAGCCCCGATGGCTGCCGCCTGTGGGACATGACGACCAACGAGAAGCTCGACAAGGATCGCTTCCGTCGTGATCTCGGCGGTGAAGTCGAGGCCTATCAGGAAGTCGCGCGCCGGCTCGGCCTGCTGACCGAGGAGACCGACGGTGCGGTGCTCGATCTCGAGCAGCATCGTTTGAACAAGGGCAAGTAAGCCCCAATGCAAGCGCGAGCGCTGGCGCGGGCGGCCTGGCCGTTCGCGGCGCTCGCTCTGGCGTATCTGCTGACGGTGTGGCGCGTGGTCGGGCTTCCCGGCCTGCGCGACCCTTCTTTGCTCTACTGGCACGACTGGCAGGACCAGGCGTTGTACGTGCGCTCGGCGAGCGCGCTGGCGGCGGGGAACTTCGATCCCGCCGTCCATTATTATCCGCTGCTCTATCCGCTGCTGGGCATGCCGTTCCTGCAGGCGTGGCCGAGCCAGCCCTTCTTCTTCGTCGATCTCGCCTGCTATCTGCTCGCCTTCGCCGGGTTCAGGAGCGTTGCGCGCGCATTCGGCGTGCCCGGCGCGGGGGCGGCACTGCTGTTCGCCGCGACGACGCTCGCCCAATTCGGCATCGCCAAGCTGTGGATCGAGCCCTGGACGACGACACCCTCGGCGGCCTTGCTGTGGCTCGCGCTCGGCGCGATGGCGCAACTGTGGGCGAATCCGCGCATGTCCGTACCCCGGCGAAAGCCGGGGCCCAGTCTCGATGCCGCGGCTAACGAAGCGCTGCCCGAGCCTACGGCCCGCGCCATCACCATATCCCGCTGGCCAGCGAGCATCATCGGCATCACGCTCGGGCTGATCCCGTTCGCTCGGCCCGGCGATGCGATCATCGGCGCGATCATCGCGCTCTCGGCGGCGGCAGCGCTCTACCGTGCGCGCGACGGGCGCGCCGCTGGTATCGCAATCGGCAGCTTCGCGATCGCCTTTGCGCTCCTCGCCACGCTCTACATCGCAATCTATGGCGCCGCGCCCAGCCCCTACATGCTCTATTCGGCGCAATACGGCTTCACCTTCGCCTGGCTCGGCTGGAAGGCGTATGTCGTGCTCGTCGACCCGCGCGGCTGGTTCGGCGAGGGGATGGGGTTGCTCGAATATGCGCCGTGGCTGCTGCTCGGCGGCGCGGGGCTGATCGCGGCGTGCCTCGCGACGCCGCCTGCGCGACGGCCCGTGACGCTCACCGTCGCCGCTGCGGGGGTGATCTACGGCGTGCTGATGCTGGCGTATGTCGATCTGCTGCCGACCGGCCTGTGGCGCTTCAACAATCTGCACTATTTCAAATGGGTGTTGCCGCTGTTCGGCCTGTTCGCGCTGCGCTTCCTGCTCAACGCGCGCCGCCGCCCGATCCTGCTGATCGCGCTAGCCCCCGTACTGCTCGCGCTGACGATCCGGCTCGAACCCATTCGAGTCGGGCCGAGCGAGCCCGCGCGGATGGTGATCTTCCCCGCCCCCAACGCGGCGGAATGGATCCCGACCTATTTCGCCACCGCCTGGATGGCCGACACGACCGGCGAACTGCGCAATTCGTTCGACTACCACCAGATCCTGGTGTCCGGCCGAGTCCATGCCGTCGCGCTGCGCCGCGCCTTCACCGGCGAGGAACGCTGGCTGGGTGACGCGCATGTCCGCGCCTTGCTCGCAGGGAAAGATGATGGCGGCTTCGCGCCGCTCTATCTGACCGGTCCGTGGCCCAAGCCCGCGCTCGCCCGCTACGGCATCGCAACGACGATCGGCCTGCCACACTGGTTCAGCGGCGCGCCTGCCGTACCCAAGGCCGAGTGAGCCGCGCGCGTAAAGCTTGCGACACGGGCCGCGGGTCGCCATAGGCTTGCGCGCTCAATCGTCGTAGCCAGGACAAGCCCCATGAAGCTCCGCATTTTCGTCACGCTGAAGCCCGGCGTGCTCGATCCGCAGGGCCGCGCGATCCACAAGGCGCTCGGCACCCTCGGTTTCGCCGGCGTCAACGATGTCCGCGCGGGCAAGCTGATCGAACTCGACGTCGCCGACGACACCACCGACGAGCGCGTCGACGCGATGTGCCGCGAGCTGCTCGCCAACACCGTCATCGAAAACTATCGGGTCGAGCGCGTATGAAGACCGCAGTCCTCGTCTTCCCCGGCTCGAACTGCGACCGCGATATCGCGACCGCGCTCGAGCAGGTCGGCGGCACCGCGCCGACGATGGTGTGGCACGCCGAGACCGAACTGCCCGACGGCGTCGGCCTGATCGCGATTCCCGGTGGCTTTTCCTATGGCGACTATCTGCGCTCGGGCGCGATCGGCGCGCGATCGCCGATCATGCGCGCGGTGAGCGACGCGGCGGGGCGCGGCGTGCCCGTGCTCGGCATTTGCAACGGCTTCCAGATCCTGACCGAGGCGGGCCTGCTGCCGGGCGCGCTGATGCGCAATGCCGGGCTCGATTTCGTCTGCCGCGACGTCGCGCTGACGGTCGGCACCAGCCAGAGCGTCTTCACCAGCCGCTACGCCGCGGGCGAGCAGATCGTCTATCCGGTCGCGCATCACGATGGCAATTACTCGGCCGACGAAGAAACGCTCGACCGGCTCGAGGGCGAAGGCCGTGTCGCGTTCCGCTATGCGGGGCCGGTCAACGGCTCGGCGCGCGGCATCGCCGGCGTGCTCAGCCCGGCGGGCAACGTGCTCGGCCTGATGCCGCACCCCGAGCGGCGGATCGAAACCGCCGCGCATGGCGGCGACGACGGCCGGCGGATGTTCGAGGGCCTGTTCGAGGCGGTCCGGGCCTGACAAACCGATCGTCACCCCGGCCTTGTGCCGGGGTCCACCGGGACGCGCGTGCTGCGCCCGTTGCGAACGCGGCACGGTGGGCCCCGGCACAGGGCCGGGGTGACGAGTTGGGGCAAAACCGAAGCGGCCGCTACACCCGCGCGCGGAACGGCGAGAAGTCGGTCCCGCGGTCGTACACGTCGACCCCCTCGCCGCGCTTGAGGAAGTTCACCACGAGATAGGTGAACGGCGTCAGCAGCACCTCCCACGACACCTTCAACAAGAACTGGCTGACCATCACCGCGAGCATCGCCTCGACCGGCCAATCTGGCGCGCCATAGAAGGCGAGCGGGTAGAAGATCAAGCTGTCGAACCCCTGCGCCACGACGGTCGAACCGATCGTCCGAGTCCACAGCATCCGGCCCTCGGTCAGGATCTTGAGCTTGGCGAGCACGAAACTGTTGGCGAATTCGCCGACCCAGAAGGCCGTCACCGAGGCGAGGATGATGCGCAAGCCGGTCGCCGCGGCAGGATCGACGAAGATCGAGCGGCCGAAGACATATTCATACGCCGCTTGCCCGTTCCACGCCGCCGCCGGCGGCAACGCGACGACGATCTGCTCCATCAGCGCGAGGAAAATCAGCGCGCCGAACCCCGCCCACACGCAGCGCCGCGCGCGGGCATAGCCGTACACCTCGGTCAGGATGTCGCCGATCACATAGCTGACCGGGAAGAACAGGATTCCCGCGCCGAACGGCCAGGGCCCGATCCACGGCAAGTCGATCACCGAGCGTTTCCCCGCGCCGACGACGTTCGACAGCAACAGGACGACGACGAAGGCGACCATGACGAAATCGAAATAGCGGAATTCGCGACCGCGCGTCTGCTCCGCGGTGATCGTTTTCAAACCATCCATGTCGTTTCGCTCCCTGATCGACCCAAGCTATGAAGCCGGTTTCGCGCGCACGCAATCCGCGCTAATGGCACAGCCAGTGCGCGCCCGTAGCTCAGTTGGATAGAGCAAGGAGCTTCTACCTCCTCGGTCGGGGGTTCGACTCCCTCCGGGCGCGCCAACGCCTCAGGCGGCCGCGCCGCTCGCCCCTCGATCCATGTCGTACACCCCGCCCGGTTCCGCCGCGACGAAGCGCGATGCCGCGATCCCCGCCGCCGACAGCTCTGCGCCCAGCGCCAACTGCGGCGCATCGCGCGCTTCGTCGGTCAGCTGGAAGGTCCCCCAATGGATGCCGAGCGCCTGCCGCGCTTCGACATCCTCGAAAATTCGCACGGCTTCCGCCGGATCGACATGCTGCTCGGCCATGAACCAGCGTGGTTCGTACGCACCGATCGGGATCAACGCGACGTCGGGCGCGCCGAGCCGCTCGCGGACGCTGCCGAAGATCGCGCCGTCGCCATAGCCCGTGTCGCCGACGAACCACACCGTCCCGACCGGCGTCGTGAGATAATGCCCCGCCCACAGCGCCATCCGCACGTCGGTCGGCCAGCGATTCGCCCAGTGCCGCGCCGGGGTCAGCGTCGTTGCGAAGCCCTCAGCCAGTGCCAGGCTGTCCCACCAGTCGCCGACGACGCAACCTGCCTCGGGGATCGCCGCGCGGACGATCGCGCCGTTTCCGAGCGGCATCGCCATCAGCGGCGCGTGCGCGGCGTGGAGCCGGCGCAACGTGGCGAGATCGAGATGGTCGTAATGGCAGTGGCTGAGCAGCACGATGTGGATCGGCGGCAGATCCTCGAACGCGATCCCCGGCGCGGTGACTCGCTTGGGGCCGAGGAAGGAGAACGGGCTCGCGCGCTCCGACCACACGGGATCGGTCAGGATATTGACCCCGGCCGCCTGGATCAGCAGCGACGCGTGGCCCACCATCGTGACGCGCAAGCCGTCGTGCCGCGCGACGGGCTTGGCCGAGACCACCGGCACCGACGCCGGCCAGCGCGCTGCGCCGTTCGCCAGTTTCCAGCGCAGCACCGCACCAAGCCCGGCATCGCTCGATGGCTGGCCAGGGTTGAAGAAGCGCACGCCGTCGAAATGGTCGCTCGGCGGGCCGGAATAATAGCGGTTACGGGGCATGGGCTGCGCCTGGATCGGGGTTCAACAGACACGCCTCCTCACCGTCACCCCGGCCTTGTGCGGGGGCCCACCGTTCCGCGCGCGCGTCCGCGGCAGCACGCGTATCCCGGTGGCCCCGGCGCAAGGCCGGGGTGACGAAGGATGGCGGATCACGCGAACTTGTCCGCCCGCCGTCGCCCGACGAGCAGCCCGCGCTCCAGCCGCCCGCACAGCGCCGCATAATAATCGGTCAGGAAGCCGAGATCGTCGTGGTCGTCGGGCAGCCCCGCCTTGCGCCGGATCGTCGCGGCGACGGTGACGATCGCCTCTTTGCTCCCGCCGCGCAGCACTTCCTCGAGCATCTGCAGCTCGTACACGCCGTACAGCCCGAGCGCCGCCTCGCTGAACACGCGCCGCTCGCGCTCGACCGGCACGACAAGATCAGAACCAAGCTTTCCCCGCACCGTATGCACGACCCACGTCCCCGCAAGCAGATCGCCGACGCGCAGCCGGTCGCGGTTGAACAGCGGGAAGAACAGGAAGATGCCGCTCCAGCCCAATGCGAACAGCGTCAGCGCGCTGTCGGCCCAGCCATGCACCGCCTGGCTGCCGAGGAAGCTCAGCGGCAGAAACAGCTCGATCTCGCGCATCGCGTTGCGCGCGATCACCGCGCCGCCGGTCAGCCGCGCCCCGTCGCGCGCGACGACTCGCAGGCCGACGAGCCGCTTGCCCGGCGTCGACCCGCTCCCGCTCAGCTCGAACAGCGCGAACCAGCCGTTGCGCAGCACGAAGAAGCCGAGCAGCCACAGCACCGCAAACGCGCCTTGATGACTCGCCCAGGCGAGATACGCGATCGCGATCGTCGCGACGATCAGCACGACGAGAATCGCCAGCAGGTCGATCACGAACGCCCCCGCGCGCTCGCCCGCGCTGCCGAGCTCGATCCGCAGATCGACGCCCTCGGGCGTGACGAAGCTGCGCCGCAGCGACAGCGGCGCCTTGCGCGCCTTACGCCGCAGCCACGCCATCGCGGCGACTCCTCGGCAGATAGAAATAGAGCAGCCAGCCGACGAGCATCACCGAGCCGATCGCATAGCGCGCGAGATCGTTGGTCACCGTCTGCCGCCCGATCCCTTCGAGCAGCCCGGCGACGAGCAGCATCACGACCGCCCCCCCCATCACGGTCGCGCCCGTCTTGCCCGCCTGCACCGCCGCGTCGCCGCGCGTCGCGCGCCCGGGAAAGGCGATCGCGGTGCCGATGCGGAACCCCGCCGCACCCGACAGGATGATCGCGAACAGTTCGGTCGTGCCGTGGATCGCGATCCAGCCGGCAAAGCCGAAGCCCAGTCCCTTGGGCACGAACACCGCTAAAAACGCACCGAGCATCAGCCCGTTATACGCGATCAGCAACGCCGTCGGCACTGCGAAGGCAAAGCCCAGCGCGAACGAGAAGATCGCGATCTGCGCGTTGTGCGTGAACAGATAGGCGGCGAAGATCGTCAGCATGTCGTCATGCTTGCCGTACAGCGTGCCCCGCAACGTCTCGACCGAGGCCGACGGATCGCGCCCGCCCGCCATCCCCTGGCCGACCAGTCCGAAAAACCAGCCGGGATCGGAGCGCACCAGCAGATAGCCGACGACCGCGCCCGCCACCGTCAGCAGCAGTGAGACGAGCGTCTCGCGCCACAGCGCGCGGACCGCGGCGGGCCATGTTTGCGTGAAGAAAACGCGCAATTGCCGCACGGCTGAGGTCGGCACGCCGTACAGCTGGAAATAGGCGCGCGTGCACAGCTGTTCGAGATAGGTGACCAACGCGCGGTCGAGCGACGTCTCGCGCGCGATCGACAACGAGGACAGGGCTGTGCGGTACAGCACGGGCAAAGCGAGCAGATCGTCGTCGCTCAGCGCCTTGATCGAGCGTTTCTCGATCCGCGTCACCAGCGCTTCGAGCCGCTGCCAGTCGGCGTCGTGCGCCGCGCGGAAGCGGCTGGCGTTGACCATGGCAGGTTGCGCAGCGAGGAGAGCGGTGGCCATCAGAGCAGGTTCCTGCGTTTCAGCGCGACATAGCCCGCGACGAGCTCCTCGCCGACGCGGTCGTGCGCGCTTTCGATCACATGCACGCCGAGATGCTGGAGACGTGTGAGCACCAGCTTGCGATCGCGCAGCAACGCCGCGGCGGTGACGGCGCGCGTTACGTCGTCGGCGTTCGTCGGGGCCGCATCGACGAGACGCTCGACCTCCTCGTCGCGCAGCACGACGACGAGCAGCAAATGCCCCTTGAGCAGCCGGGCCGCCGCCCGGACCAGAAAGTCGGCCGAGGTCAGGTCGGTAAATTCGGTGAACAGCACGATCATCGAGCGTCGCGTCAGCTTTGCGGCGAGCGTGGTCAGCGCGAAGCTGTAGTTGGTCTCCTCGCCGCTATAATCGATCGCGGCCGCAAGCCGCTGGAGATTGGCGAAGGCCGGCATTCCCGACACCAGCCCGCTCGCGATCCGTGGCCGCGAATCGAACGCGTGGAGCGCGACGCGGTCGCCGAGCTTCAACGCGATCCAGGCAGTCAGCAGCATCGCCGACACCGCGCGATCGACGCGCGGCAGGCCGGCGACGGGCTCAGACATCTGCCGCCCGGAATCGATCGCGAAGACGATCTGGTTGTTGCGCTCGCTGCGATATTCCTTGGCGTGGAGCTTGGTCTGGCGCGCCGACTGTTTCCAGTCGATCGACCGGCGGTCCATCCCCGAGCGGAACTCGACCAGCGCATCGAAATCGGTGCCGTCGCCGCGGTCGATCTGCGCGAGCAGGCCGGACAGCGCGTGACGCTGGAAGATCTGCGCGCCGCGGTCGTGCAGCGCACGGATGTCGGGGAGGATCGGCAGCGTCACGTCGGCGGGGAGGATCCGCTGCTGCCACGCCAGCCCGAAGCCCCCGCGCCACCGGAGCCACAGGCGGTCGACTCGCGCGGTGCCACGCCGCAGCGTGGTGAGCGGGAGCAGCGCTTCGCCGCGCCCGTCGTGCAGCGTGAGCCACAGCCGTCCGTCATTCTCGAGCGCGAGCAACGGTCCGCCATCGAGCGCTACCTCTGCACTGCGCGGCGGCCGGCCGCCCGCGATCGCAACGCGGATCGTCGCGTCGACCGTCGCACCGACCGGGGCAGTCGTCGGGACCGAAAGGCTGGCGGTCGCGGTGCGGTGCGCGCTGAAAGCATCGAACGCGGTGAGCAGCAGCACCGCGATCGGCCAGGCGAGCCCGACATACCAGCGACCGGGGAGCGCCACCGCGATCAGCAAGGCCACCGGCGCGCCAGCTGCTGCGGCCAGGACTGCGGTACGCGTGGGGTAGATCATTGCGCGATTGCCCGCTGCACGCGCACCACGCCCGCCCCCGTCATCCCCGCGAACGCGGGGATCCCGCTTCTTCCCGCCGCCGAAGAAGAAGCGGGACCCCCGCGTTCGCGGGGGTGGCGGTGGATAGGGAGCGCGGGGCTCATCACCGCGGTGCTTCGATCGTCTCGATGATGTGGCTCACGACATCCTCGATCGCGCGCCCGTCGATCTCGGCCGCCGGCGACAGGATCAGCCGGTGCCGCAGCAACGCCGGCGCAAGCGCCTTCACATCGTCGGGGATCACGAAATCGCGCCCGTCGAGCGCTGCCCGCGCCCGCGCCGCACCCGCCAGCATCGCGCCCGCACGCGGCGACGCGCCGCTCTCGAGATCGGCGACATCGCGCGTCCCGCGGATCAGCGCGGTGATGTAGTCGATCACCTCGTCGGCGAGCCGCACCTGCCCGACCACAGCGACCGCCGCGCCGATCACGCCCGCGTCGGACACCTGCGCGACGCCCCATTCCGCCGGCTCCATCGCGTGCGCGGCGCTGCCGTGCGCGGCGATGATCCGGCGCTCCTCGGCGGCACTCGGATAATCGACGGTCTGCTTGAACAGGAAGCGATCGAGCTGCGCCTCGGGCAGCGGATAGACGCCCTGCTGCTCGATCGGGTTCTGCGTCGCGACAACCATGAAGCGTTCGCCGAGCGAGAGGCTCTGCCCGTCGATCGTCACGGTGCGTTCCTGCATCGCCTCGAGCAATGCCGCCTGCGTCTTGGGCGGGGTGCGGTTGATCTCGTCGGCCAGCAACAGATCGGTAAAGATCGGCCCGCGCGTCAGCGTGAAGCTGCTCGTCTGGAAGTTGAACAGGTTCGCGCCGATGATGTCGCCCGGCATCAGATCGGGCGTGAACTGAATACGCCCGTAATCGAGCCCGACCACCCTTGCGAAGCTCCGCGCAAGCAGCGTCTTGGCAGTCCCCGGCGGGCCTTCGAGCAGCACGTGTCCGCCCGCGAACAGCGCGACGAGCAGGATCTCGACGGTCTGCTCCTGCCCGACCACCGCCTTGCCGATTTCGTCGCGAATCGCCACGCCGAGCGCCGCCACGTCTTCGACCGTTTCGAATGTCACCGCGTCTTCTCCCATAACCAATGATGCAGCGCTTGCGCCGCCGCGAGCATCGCGCGCGGATCGCGCGCCGCCTGTGCCTCTGCCGCCAACGCGCTAAAACGCGCCCGCCCCCTCAGGCCGTCGAGATAGCCGTCGACCGCCGCGCCCTGCAGCCGCGCGGGCACGCCGAACACGCCGCCGGCGCGCTCGCGCACCAGATCGACATAGCGCGGGCCCAGCCGCCCCTGCCGTCCGGCCTTGCGGACGAGCGCTGCGGCATTGTCGATCAGCGCGGTCTTGCCGAACGCGATCGCGCGCGCGCGCCGCCGCGCCGGGCCGAAGCGCGCGGTCGCCTGAACGCCTGCGAGCAGCACCGCCGCCGCCAGCGTCAGCGTCATCGCGAGGAACGGCGGATCGAACAGCAGCTTGAGCGGGCTCGGCGATGCGCCGAAGCCGTTGAGCGTGACGTCGAAGGTGATCGCCTTCGCGCCGGTCGCATTCAGCCAGTCGAGCAACTCGAGCGCCGCACGCGCCTGCGCCGGGTCGCGCATGCCGATGTTCGACAACAGATCGGGATCGGCGAGCACATAGAGCGGCCCACCACCGATCTGGCCCAGCACGACATGCCCGTCGGCGTCGGTCAGGATCGGACGCACGTCGAGGCCGGTGATCGTCTGCACCGGGCGCGGCGCGGCAAACGCGATGCTGCGCGGCATCCACGACAGCGCGCGCAGCGGACGCCCGCCGCTCGCGTAGCGCGTGACCTTGAGCTTGTATTGCGGCGCGAGGACGCGCTCGACATCATCCACATCCCGGAAATCGACGAAGCGCGCCCATCCGGTATGCGTCGGATCGACCGAGGTGCGCCATTTCGGCAAGATGACAAGCGTCGGCTTGGCCCCGCGCGCGGCAAGCGCCTTGGTCATGTCGGTCGCGCCCGATTCGGGCGTCAACACGACGAGATCCTCGCCCGCCAGCTGCCGCGGATTGCGGACGATCTGCGGGTTGCGCCCCGTCGCCTCGGCAAGCCGCACGATCCCGCTATAGCCGACCGCCGCGTTCGACAGCGCGTGCGCGCGCCCGTCGCGGCCCGAGCGCAGATCGGGCGCATAGGCACCGAGCACGAGCATCGCGATGAACGCGAAGATGCCGACCGCGAGCAGGATCGCGACGGTCCGCACGCTGAACGCATTCGCTCCACTTGCCCCGCTGACAGTGACGTCGCTCATCCGCGCCATGATCCCGGTAGCGCAAAGTCGCGATAGGCGGCGCGCGCTTGCGTCCAGTCCGACGCATCGACCGGGCGCCCGCCGAACAGGCTGCGCTCGACCAGCCGCGCGATCCCGGCGAACAGGTCGCGGGCGGAAAACGGGATCGCGCTCGATGCGCTCAATTCGCGGCTGGTCAGCGCCGGACGGACGAGCTGCGGACGGCGGCGCGCGATATCGTCGATCGAGCGGCGCAACAGATGATGCACTGCCTCGGCGTAGCGCCCTTCCGCCGCAAGCAGATCGGCCTCGCGCAGCCACTCGTGGACCGGCGCTGCGTCGGGTGCCCAGGCTTCATCGATCGGCTGCGACACGGTCGGACGCCGCCGCACGAAGCGCGGCCAGCGCCATTCGCCATGCCGCACACGGGTATACACCGCCCAGAGAATCGCGATCGCGACCAGCCCCAGCACGCCCCACAACAGGATCCGCGCATAAGGCCAATGCGGCATGCGGGAACCGATCCACAGCAACGCGCGCCCGACGGGCTCGAACAGCTTGCCGAGCCATTTGCCGAGCTGGACCAACCATTCGGGCGGCTGGGGCGGCGGCGGCGCGCGCTGGAGCGTGAACTGCACCGCAGGATCGGCCTTGAGCGCGGCGTGGGCGGCGGCAAAGCGGTCGGTGGCGGTTGCCACCTGCGATGTCCCTTCGCTCACGTATATTCCTCTGCGACGCGCTGCTGCGGTGCGTACAAGAGTAGAGCAACCCGACCGCCGCGCAATCGCCAATCGCGGTCGCATCGGTCGCCGTGTTGCAGTGCGGAACGGCTTAAGCCGGGGTTCAGCGCACCACCCGCAAACGCTCCCGACCAGCCGGTTTCATTCCGGTCCCAATCTGGTCTAAAGGGCCGCCATGCAACCTTTCTCTTCGCTTCCGCGCGCAGCAAAGCTGCTGATCGTTTCGCTGCCGGTATTCGCGCTGACCGCCGGCCAGGGGTCGAGCGGACAGCTCCACATCGCGGTCGACAACGTCCGCGATCGCACCGGTCGCGTCCATGTCGATCTCTGCACGCAAGCGCAGTATCTCAAGGATTGTCCGATCTCGGGCGAAGCGCCCGCGCGGCTTGGCCAGACCATCGTGACGGTGAGTGGCCTGAAGCCGGGTCGCTATGCCGCAGAGGTGTATTACGACCAGAATGGCAACAACAAGCTCGACCGCGCGGTGTTCGGCGTGCCGAAGGAAGGCGTCGGCTTCTCGAACGATGCCAAGATCAAGCTCGCCGCGCCGAAATGGGAGGAAGCCGTGTTCGACTATGACGGGCAGGAAAAGACGATCCGGCTGAAGCTGCGCTATTTCATCGGCCCGAACGCGCCCGCCAAGTGATCGCCCGCTTGCTCCAGCAGCTCGTCGCGCTCGGCGTGCGGCGTCCGTTCGCAGTGCTCGGCCTGTGCCTCGCGCTCGTCGTGGGCGCGGCGGTCTATGCCGCGGGTCATTTCGCGATGACCACCGACACCGCGGCGCTGATCTCGCCCAAGATCGCCTGGCGACAGAATGAGAAAGCGGTCGAGACCGCGTTCCCGCAGCTGTCCGACGTGCTGCTGGTGATCGTCGACGGCAAGACCCCCGAACTCGCCGAAGCCGCGACCGCCAAGCTCTCCGCCGCGCTCGCTGCGGACACGACGCATTTCCGCCGCGTCCAGCGACCCGATGGCGGCGCCTATTTCGACCGCGAAGGGTTGTTGTTCGGCTCGACCGCCGAGGTGCAGGCGTCGACCAAGGCGCTGATCGGCGCGCAGCCGCTGCTCGGGCCGCTCGCTAGCGATCCGTCGCTGCGCGGGATCGCGGCTGCGTTCTCGACGATGCTGACCGGAGTCGAGCGCGGGGACGTACCCCTCTCGCGGATCGCGCGGCCGATGCGGACGATGGCCGCTGCGCTCGATGCATCGGCGGCGGGCAAGCCCGCCTATTTCTCGTGGCAGGAGCTGTTCGCCGAACCGGGTTCGGGCGCCACGCCGCCGCGTAGGCGCCTGATCCTCGCGCAGCCCAAGCTCGATTACGGCGCGCTGCAGCCCGGCGAGGACGCCGTCGCCGCGATCGTCGCGCAGGCCAGCAAACTCGGGCTCGATCCGGCGCATGGCGTGAGCGTGCGAACGACCGGCGAAGTCCCGCTCGCCGACGAGGAGTTCGCGACGCTCGAGGAGAATATTGGCTTCGTCGGGCTGGTGATGGCCGCCGCGATGCTGCTGACCTTGTGGTTCGCGACGCGCTCGGTGAAGATCGTCGCGGGGATCGTCGTGACGATCGTTGCCGGGCTCGTGGTCACGACCGCGCTCGGGCTGCTCGCGGTCGGCGCGCTCAATCTGATCTCGGTCGCGTTCATTCCGTTGTTCGTCGGGCTCGGGGTCGATTTCGGCATCCAGATCTCGGTGCGCTTCAACGCCGAGCGGCTCGACGGCGCCGATACCGGGGCAGCCCTCCAGCGTGCCGCGACCGCGCTCGGCGCGCCGCTCGCGCTTGCCGCGGGGGCGGTGTTCCTCGGCTTCGGCGCGTTCCTGCCGACCGACTATATCGGCATTGCCGAGCTCGGCATCATCGCCGGGCTCGGGATGGTCGTCGCGCTGGTGGCGAGCGTCACGCTGCTGCCCGCAATGCTGATGCTGCTCAAGCCCGGCGCGCCGCGGCGCGAAGTCGGCTTCAGCGCGGCCGCCCCGCTCGACCACTGGCTGCACACGCATCGCAAGACGGTGCTGTGGGCATTTACCGCGTCGATGGCGGGGAGCATCGCGTTGCTCCCCTTCGTGCAGTTCGACTTCAACCCGCTGCATTTGCGCGCCAAGGACGGGCCGGCGATGGTCGCATTGACCGATCTGATGCGCGATCCGCTGCGCACGCCCAACACGATCAACGTGCTCGCGCCCAATGCCGATGCGGCAAAGGCGCTCGCGGCGAAGCTGCGGACCTTGCCCGAGGTTGCCGAGGCGGTGTCGGTCGACGGGTTCGTGCCCGAGGATCAGCCCGCCAAGCTCGCGGTGGTGCAGGACGCCGCCTTGCTGCTCGACGCTGCGGTCAATCCGTTCGACGTGACGCCGCCGCCAAGCGATGCCGAATCGGTGGCGGCGCTAATGAAGGTCGCTGGCGAACTGCGCGCGAGCGCGAGCGCGCATCCCGGTGCCGCCGCAGCCGATGCGCGCCGGCTCGCGACGGCGTTCGATCGCCTGGCGCGCGCTGCGCCACCCGAGCGGACAAAGGCGAGCGCGCTGCTCGTCACGCCGCTCGGCACGATGCTCGACCAGATCCGCGCGACGCTCCAGGCCGAGCCAGTGACGCGTGCGACGCTTCCGCCCGAGATTGCGGGGGACTGGGTGTCGAAGGACGGCCGCGCGCTCGTCCAGGTGTTCCCCAAGGGCAATAGCAACGACAATGCCGTGCTCCGCCGCTTCACCAAGGCCGTCCGCGCGGTCGCGCCGACCGCCAGCGGCCTGCCGGTCGCGACGCAGGAAGCCGCGGGGACGGTTGCATGGGCGTTCGTCGAGGCCGGGATCCTCGCGCTCGTGCTCGTCAGCGGCCTGCTGTTCGTCGTGCTGCGCGATGCGAAGGAAGTCGCCTTCACGCTCGCGCCGGTCGTGCTGTCGGGCTTCCTGACGCTGGGGAGCTGCGTGCTGATCGGGCAGCCGATCAACTTCGCCAACATCATCGCCTTCCCGTTGCTGTTCGGCGTGGGGGTCGCGTTCCACATCTATTTCGTGATGGCGTGGCGCGATGGCGCGACCGATCTGCTGCAATCGAGCCTCGCGCGCGCGGTGCTGTTCAGCGCGCTCGCGACGGGGAGCGCGTTCGGCAGCCTGTGGCTGTCGCACCATCCGGGGACGGCGAGCATGGGCAAGATCCTGATGATCTCGCTAGCGTGGACGTTGGTGTGTGCGCTGATCTTCGAGCCAGCGTTGCTAGGCCCGCCGCGAGCGAAGAAGGCGTAGCCCGCTTGCTCCCCTCCCGCCTGCGGGAGGGGCTGGGGGAGGGAACGACCTGGATCCCCTGCGCTCCGCGTGAGGCACGCCCCTCCCCTAACCCCTCCCGCAGGCGGGAGGGGGATGCTTTGCGGCTGGCGGCGCGCTCGACGCCCGACGACGCTATCGCTGGACGGCGGTAGTCGCCGGAGCAGGGGGAACCGACGGCGTCGGGTTGACCGGCGCTGCGGGATCAGCCGGAAAATCATCGACCGGCGTTTTCTCCGCAGACGGCGGCGTTGGCGCCGCCGCCGGATCCGCAGGGAAATCGTCGGGCTTCGCTGCCGGAGTCGCGCTCGCCGGCGCAGCCCCTGCTGCCGGATCCACCAGCGGATCCGCCGCGGGATCGGTCAACGGATCGTCGAGCGCGCTCGCCGCGGCAGCCTTGGCGCCATGGCTCTCGGCAATGCTCACTGCGCGGTCCTGCAGATAGGCCGAGCGCAGTGTCGCATACGGATCGATCGCGCCGCCGAGCAGCGCCTTCAGCGCCCCATCCGATTCGACACGCAGATCGAGCCCGGTCAGGACAGCCTCCGACACGCGATATTCGGCGCGGTCGAAGGGCGTGCCGATCGTGAAGGCATAGGTTTGCCCCTGCGCGATGCCCGCCCCGAAATCGCGGAAATCGCTCGGGCCGACCAGCGGCAGGAAGATGTACGGCCCGGGCCCCAGGCCGTAATGCCCGAGCGTCGTGCCGAAGCTGTTGTCGTGATGCGGCAGGTTGAACTCTCGCGTCTTGGCGACGTCGAGCACGCCGCCGATCCCGATCGTCGAATTGACCAAGAACCGCCCGACGGTCTTGATCGCGCGCTTGGGCTTCAGCTGCAGCATGTCGTTGGCGAACACCAACGGCTCGCCGACATTCGAGAAGACGTGCCGGATCCCGGTGCGCAGCGGCTTGGGGACCACCGTCTTGTACAGCATCGCCAGCGGCCGGAACGCGATCCGGTCGAGGAACTGGTGGATCGAGAACATCGTCCGGTTGAAGCCCTCGAGCGGATCGCCCTTGGTCCGGTGATGCCGCGGCCGCGCCTCGCTCGCCACGGCAGGCGCCGCTGCCGGCGCTGCCGCACGCGACGTGACCGCTACCGGCGCCGCGACGTCCTGCGCCATCGCCACGGGTGCGACGAACAGCGCGAGCGCCATCGCTATCGCACTGCTCGTCCCCCGCAGCCGCAAGATCAGCGTCCGCCCTTGGCCGAAAGATCGTTGAGGTGGCTGATCAGCGCCTTTGCCCCGCCCTTGGCGAAGATCGTCGCGAAGTCCGCGCGGCGCGTCGCGAGCTGGCTGATCGCGTTCTTGTAATAGACATCGACGATCCGCCAAGACCCGCCGCTCTGGCGCAGCCGATAGCTGATCGCGACCGGGTCGCCCTTCGGCGCGGCGAGCGTCGTGCGCACCACCTTGTCGGTTCCGCGCGTCTCGACGGCGGGATCGATCTTGAAGCTCTCGCCGCCATAGCTGTCGAAGTTCGCCGCATATTGCGCGACCGTCAGCCGCCGCATCGCCGCGACGAGCGCGGTCTGATCGGCCGGCGCGACCTTGAGCCAGTCGGGACCGACCGACAGCCGCGTGATCAGCGCGACGTCGAAGGTCTGGTCGACCACCGGCCCGATCCGCGCAGCGCGGCCCGCGGTCCCGAGCGCCTTGCCGCCCTTCATGATCGCGAGCAAGCCGTCGTCGAGCGTCTGGACCGGCGCGCGCGCAGGGTCATTGGCCTGGGCGGCGAGTGGCGCAGCGAGGACAAGCGCCACGGCAGGCACGATCACTCTGAGAGAAAACGTCATCGAAAGCTCCTATTGGGATATTCCGGGGGGCCGCCTGGGCAGCGCCGGTACCACTGTCCTGCCGCTAGCACAAACGGCTGTAGCGGCGATGAACGCGCTCGCGCCGGGCGGGTTGCACGACGCTCGTCGCGGCACCGCCCCGCGCCGACGGCTTTTTTGCGTTCCCCTCATGTTGCAACGCGGCTAAGATAGCTATCTGGGAGGCATAGATGACGGATTAGCGCGAATGCTGTAGGGCGTTCGTGCCCGGTTCGGCATTCGAGCGGACGGAAGGAACGGTGTTTGCAGGTCATTCTCGCCAACCCACGCGGTTTTTGCGCTGGGGTCGTACGGGCTATCGAAATCGTCGAGCGGGCGATCGATCGCTACGGTGCGCCCGTCTA
The DNA here is from genome assembly GCF_004354345.1 of Sphingomonas sp. AAP5. Lineage (NCBI taxonomy): Bacteria > Pseudomonadati > Pseudomonadota > Alphaproteobacteria > Sphingomonadales > Sphingomonadaceae > Sphingomonas > Sphingomonas sp. AAP5. Next base: position 2,443,336 of record NZ_CP037913.1, read on the forward strand.
TGTCCGCCACGAAATCGTCCATAATCGCCACGTCGTCGATACGCTGCGCGCGAAGGGCGCGGTGTTCGTCGAGGAATTGTCCGACGTGCCCGAGGGCGCGATGACGGTGTTCTCGGCGCACGGCGTCGCGCGCTCGGTCGAGGACGAAGCCAAGGCGCGCAAGCTGCCGGTGTTCGACGCGACCTGCCCGCTCGTCACCAAGGTGCATCTGCAGGGCCGCCGCTACGCCAAGGACGGCCGCACGCTGGTGATGATCGGCCATGAGGGCCATGCCGAAGTCGTCGGCACGCGCGGCCAGGTCGATGCGCCGGTGCATCTCGTCTCGACCGAGGCAGATGTCGCCGCGCTCGACCTGCCGACCGATACGCCGATGGCCTATATCACGCAGACCACACTCAGCGTCGACGACACCAAGAACGTCATCGCTTCGCTCGGCGAGCGTTTCACCAACCTGATCGGCCCCGACGTGTCGGAGATCTGCTACGCGACGCAGAACCGCCAGAGTGCGGTGCGCGACCTCTGCAAAGTCGCCGATCTGATCCTCGTCGTGGGCTCCGAAAACAGCTCGAACTCAAGCCGCCTGCGCGATCTCGGCGCCGACGAAGGCTTGCCGAGCTATCTCGTCGCCGATGGCAGCGCGATCGACCCGGCATGGTTCGAGGGCATCGAGCGCGTCGGCCTGACCGCGGGCGCGTCTGCCCCCGACGAACTCGTCGAAAGCGTGATCGCCGCCTTGCGCAAGCTCGGCCCGGTCGAGGTGACGCAACTCTCGGGCGTCGTCGAATCGCTCGAATTCGGCCTGCCGCGCGAACTGCGCGACCCTGCCCCTACCAAACGCGCCGCCGTCGGCGCATAGGAACAGCCATGACGCTTCCCCTCGCTCCGCTCATGCGCATCGGCGCCTACACGCTCAAGAACCAGATCATGGGCGGCAAATACCCGCTCGTGCTGATGCTCGAGCCGCTGCTGCGCTGCAATCTCGCTTGCCCCGGCTGCGGCAAGATCGATTATCCCGACGCGATCCTCAACCAGCGCCTGTCGTATGAGCAGTGCATGGAAGCGATCGACGATTGCGGCGCGCCCGCGGTCTCGATCGCGGGCGGCGAGCCGCTCCTCCACCGCGACATGCCGCGCATCGTCGAGGGCTATATCGCGAAGAAGAAGTTCGTGATCTTCTGCACCAACGCACTGCTGCTCAAGAAGAAGATCGACGACTACAAGCCGTCGCCGTATTTCACCTGGTCGATCCATCTCGATGGCGACAAGGGCATGCACGATCACGCCGTCGACCAGGACGGGACGTACGAGATCGCGATCGACGCGATCAAGCTCGCCAAGTCGAAGGGTTTCCGCGTCCAGGTCAATTGCACCGTGTTCGAGGGCGCCTCGGCCGAGCGGCTCGCCGGATTCTTCGACATCATGGAAGAGCTGGGCGTCGAGATCACCATCTCGCCGGGCTATTCGTACGAGCGCGCCGCCGACCAGGAGCATTTCCTGACGCGCGAGCGCACCAAGAACTTCTTCCGCGACGTCTTCTCGCGCGGCGATGGCGCGCGGGCGTGGAGCTTCACCAACTCGCCGCTGTTCCTTGATTTCCTCGCGGGCAACCAGACCTACGAGTGCACACCTTGGTCGATGCCGCTGCGCACCGTCTTCGGCTGGCAGAAGCCGTGCTACCTCGTCGGCGAGGGCTATGTGCCCACATTTGCCGAGCTGATGGAAGGCACCGACTGGGATCAGTACGGCGTCGGCAAGTATGAAAAGTGCTCGAACTGCATGGTGCATTGCGGCTTCGAGGGCACCGCCGCGGCAGACGCCGTGCGCAACCCGCTCAAGATGTTCACCGTCGGCCGCAAGGGCATCCGCACCGAGGGTCCGATGGCGCCCGACATCGACCTCAGCCATGCGCGCAAGGCCGAGGACGTCCACTCAACGCATGTCGAGGCCGAACTCGCGAAGATCAAGGCGGCCGATCCCGACGGCTTCAAGCGCACCCAGCGCGCGGCCTAAAGCGCGGAACGCCGCACCGGCATCGCGGCCGGTGCGGAGGAGCGCGGGGAGCTGCGCGGGGTTTTTCGCCAGCGACTTGAGGATTGCGCCGAGCGCGACGCTGCCGTCGGGGTTCATGCCGACGAGCGCCGCCGGCGGAAGCGCATGGTCGGCGGTGTCGGAGATCGTGCGCAGGATCGCGAAGGGCAGTCCGTGGCGCGCGGCGACGCGGGCGGCGATGTGCGATTCCATGTCGACGGCGATTGCGCCGGTTTGCGCATAGAGCGCTGCTTTTTCGGCGGCTGAGCCGATGATCGTAGCGGCACCGACGATTGTGCCAGCGTGCGCCTCGGGAAGATGATGCACGAGCCATCGCACGAATTCGCGCCCAGTCCCCTTCTCCGTCACCCCGGGCTCGTCCCGGGGTCCACCGTGCCGCGCGTGCTCGGGCCGTAGATTTTGCGGCACAGTGGACCCCGGAACAGGTCCGGGGTGACGGCTGTCGTGGAGGGTGCCCACCACGACATCGCCGGCACGCAATGCCGGATCGAGCGCGCCCGCGACGCCGCACGACAGGATCGCGGTCGCCCCAGCCACAGCCGCCTCGAGCTCACGCTCCAACCGCGCCGCATCCCCGCCACCAGCGACTACCACGACACCCGGCCGCGCAATAATGGCCGCCTCGCGGTGCAGCCCGCAGGCGACGAGCAGCGTCACATCCCGAACGCCGGCCGGCCCGCATTCGAGCGCTTCAAATTGCGATACCGCGCCACCGCCCAGAGCGGGAAATACGCCGGATACCCGTGATACCGGAGGTAAAAGACACGCGGAAAACCGCCGCCGGTATATTTTTCCTGCCCCCACAGCCCATCCGCCGCCTGCGTCGCAATCAAATGGCGCACCCCACGCTCGACCGCGGGATGATCGACCTTCCCCGCCGCCATCAGCGCGAGCAGCGCCCATCCCGTCTGCGACGCGGTCGAGGGCGCCGGCGTGTAGCCCTTGTAATCGAGCGCATAGCTCTCGCAATCCTCGCCCCAGCCGCCGTCGAGGTTCTGGATGTGGAGCAGCCAGTCGGCGCCCTTGCGCACCATCGGATGCTTCGGATCGAGCCCCGCGGCATTGAGCGCGCACAGCACCGACCAGGTGCCGTAGATGTAATTCACCCCCCAGCGTCCGAACCAGCTGCCGTCCGCCATCTGCTCCTTCTCGAGGAACGCCAAGGCCGCCTTCATCCGCGGCGAATCGGTCTCGCCCAGCTGCGCCAGCATCGACACTACACGCGCAGTGACGTCGCTCGTCGGCGGATCGAGCAGCGCGCCGTGATCGGCGAACGGGATGTTGTTGAGGTAATGATAGCTGTTGTCGGCATCGAACGCGCCCCAGCCGCCGTCCTTGCTCTGCAGCCCCACGGTCCATTCGACGCCGCGCGCGATCGGCTCGTCATAGGGCAAGCCACCGCGATCCTTCGCGCGGTCCATCGCCATCACCACGACAGCGGTGTCGTCCAGATCGGGATAATGCGCGTTGTTGTACTGGAACGCCCAGCCGCCTGGCCGGACATCCGGTTTTTCCTCCGCCCAGTCGCCCTTCACGTCGAGCACCTGCAGCGGCTTGAGCCACGCCAGCCCCGCCATTGCGCGCGCCTCGGCATCGTCGCCGCCCGCCTCGAGCATCGCATGCGCGGCAAGCGCGGTATCCCACACCGGCGACACGCACGGCTGGCAATAGGCCTCGTCGTCCTTGATCACGAGCAGCCGCTCGACCGATTCGCGCGCGATCGCCCGCATCGGATCATCCGCCGGGCAGCCCAGACAATCGAGCATCATCACGCTGTTGGCCATCGCCGGATAGATCGCGCCCAATCCGTCCTCGCCATTCAACCGCTGGGTGACGAAGTCGAGGCATGCGCGGATCGCGCGGCGGCGGGTGCGCTTCGGCCAGAGTGGCTCGCCCGCCTTGAGCACGACGTCGAGCCCGTTGAAGAACGCCGTCCAGGCGCGCTTGGTCCCCGCCGCCCGGCTCTCGAGCGGCGCGCGCTTGTGGGTGTAGAGTTCGTCGACGCGCACGCCCGAAACGTTGCGCGCAACGGGCTTCTTCGCGGCGAGCACGAGCAACGGCACGATCACCGTCCGCGCCCAATACGACATCTTCGAGAGATGGACCGGGAACCAGCGCGGCAGCAGGATCAGCTCGACCGGCAGCGTCGGCACCGTCCGCCAATCGGCGCAGTCGAACAAAGCGAGCTGGATCCGCGTGAACACATTGACCGCGGCAGCGCCCCCCGCCTTGTGGATGGCGGCACGCGCCTGCACCATGTGCGGGGCATCGACCGCATCGCCGATCATCTTGAGCGCAAAATACGCCTTCACGCTCGCGCTCACGTCGAACGCGCCGCCGTGGAACAGTCCCCAGCCGTGATGGCTCGCCGACTGGATGCGGCGGAGATAATTGCCGATCTTGCGCTCGATCTCGACGTCGCGCGGCTCGCCCAGATAGTGCCGGAGCAGCACATATTCGGCCGGGATCGTCGCATCGGCCTCGAGCTCGAACACCCAATGCCCGTCGGCGCGTTGCAGCGCGCCCAATGCCGCCGCGGCACGGGTCGCGGTGGCGTCCGCCTCGTTCACCAGGCTCGCGCGGTCGATCGTCTCGATAGTCATGCCCCGCCCTTAGCCGACCGCAGCGCCACGCGCCAAGCGGGCAGCGGTCTCACCCGAGCGCAAGGCGCCCTCGATCGTCGCGGGGAGCCCGGTCTGCGTCCAGTCGCCCGCCAGGAACAGATTGCGCCAGCGCGTGCGCGCGGGCGGGCGCTTGGCATCCTGCTCGGGCGTCGCCGCGAAGGTGGCGCGCTTTTCCTTGACGATCTGCCACGGCGGCAGCGTCGTGGGCAGTTTGTGGATCGCCGCGATATCTGCCCAGATTCGCGCCGCGAGCTCGGCGCGGTCGAGCTCGACCAGCGCGTCGGCCGCGCTGATCGTTACCGACAGCCGATCGGGAAAGGCGAAGATCCATTCCGCCGTCCCGCCGAGCACGCCGAGCATCGGCGCGACGCCGGGCGGCGGGACATAAGCGAAATGCGCGTTGACGATCGCGCGGAAGTCGGTCGGGACGACCAGATCCGGCACGAGCGCTTGCGCGACCCAGGGCGGCACCGCGAGGATCACAGAATCGCCGGGCGCCAGCGGCTCCTCGCCCGCGCCGAAATCGAGCGCGACGACGCGGTCGTCGGCAAACTTCAGCGCGCGCAGCCGCCGCCCGAGCGTCAGGTGCGTCCCCTGCCCCTCGAGCCACGTCAGCGCAGGCTCGACGAATGCCGCCGCTAGTGTCGGCTCGGCGATCCGCGGTCGGCTCGCGCGTCCGCCCATCGCCAGCGACTCGCGCATGACCGCCGCGGTCAGCCGCGCCGATCCGTCTGCCGCCGCGGTGTTGAGCACCGCGAGCAGGATCGGCTCGATCAATTTGTCCCACACCGCGCCGCGCGGCGCGACGCGATCGGCGACGGTCTGCCCCGCGCCACCGCCGAGCAACCCGCCGAACCGCAGATAGTCGCTCGCGCGCGTGCCCGGCACGCGGCGGCCATCTCGAAAAATCCACCACGGCAGCCGCCCGTCATTGATGCGCACCGACCAGCGCGCGCCCGTCGCGCGATCGACGAACGCGAAGTCGGCGTGCAGTGGCCCGCTCAACCGGTCGAGCGCGCCGATCGCGCCGAGATAGGCGTTGACCGCGCGATTGCCCGACAAGACGAGGTGGTTGCCATTGTCGATCGTCCGGCCGAGCTGCGGATCGTGATACGAGCGGCACCGCCCGCCGGCCTGCGCCGCGCCGTCGATCAGCTCGGCGGCGGTGCCGGCGCGCGCAAGATCGACCGCGGCGCCGAGCCCCGCCATCCCCGCGCCGATGATCCGGACCCGCGCGCTCAACGGAACAGCATCAGCCGCAGCACGGTGAAGATCAGCGCGGGCTTGTTGACCTTGATCCGGGTGCGCGGCGGCGCCCAGCCGATCGCCTCCATCCGCACCAGAATCGGCGCGTACACCGCCGCCATCAGCCGCGGTGCGATGAGATGCCCACGCGGACGCGCGTCGAGGATCGCCTGCGCGGCGGCGAAATGCGTGTGCGCCTTGGCCGCGAGCACCCGCGCTGCGGCATCGACGCGCGGATCGCCGACCACGGTGATCGGATCGAGCAGTTCGACCCCTGCCGCCAGCAGCGCCTCGCGCGGCAGATAGACGCGCCCGATACCCGCGTCTTCGTCGACGTCGCGCAGGATGTTGGTGAATTGCAGCGCGAGCCCGAGATGGTGCGCGAGCGCGATGCCGACCGCGTCCTCCATCCCGAAGATCTTGACCGACAGCCGCCCGACCGCCGAGGCGACGCGGTCGCAATAGAGTTCGAGCTCGGCCATCGAGGGCCAGCGGATATCGCGATCGACATCCATCGCCATGCCGTCGATTACCGCCAGAAAATCGGCCTTGTCGAGCGCGAAGCGGCGGACCGCCTCCGCGACGAGCGCCGCGCGCCCGGGATTGCCGCCCGCGTAGAGCGATTCGATATCGGCACGCCACGCGTCGAGCGCCGCCATCCGCGCGGGCCGGTCGCCGATCTCGTCATCGGCAATGTCGTCGACTTCGCGGCAAAAGGCGTAGACCGCGTACATCGCCTCGCGCTGCACCTTGGGGAGCACGCGCATGCCGGCATAAAAGGAGCTGCCGGAGACTTGCGCCTGGAGCTGCGCGGGGGTCGCCTTGGGGTTCATCCCCGCCCCTTAACCGTTTGCGAGACCGCCGCCAACGCTGCGAGCCCGAGTGCCTCGTACGGGCGGTGGTGGACGCGCTGCGAGAGCGGGTCGCGCGTCTTGAGCCGCTGCGTCAGGCTTACCGCGAGCCGGTGGATGATCGCGACTTCGACCGCGAGGCGGCGATCGTGTATCTGCCCGGCGAACCCGGCCGATTCGTCGAGCAAGTGCTGACTGCGCGCGGCAAGATCGCGGATCGTCGCCAGCAGGCCCGGCGTGGCGACGGGCTTTTCGAGGTCGTCGAGCCGCGCGCCGTGCTGCGCCATCAGGTCGAGCGGGAGATAGACTCGCCCGATCGCGCGATAATCCTTCGCGCAGTCCTGCGTGTGGTTGATCACTTGCAGCGCCGCGCACAGCGCATCGGACGCGGGCCAGGTCGCATGGTCCTCGCCGTGGACGTCGAGGACGTAGCGCCCGACGGGCATCGCCGAATAGCGGCAATAGTCTATCAATGCCGCCCAGTCGGCGCAGCGGTTCACCGTGCAATCGCGCTCGAACGCGGTGAGCAGGTCGAGCGCGTGCTGCGGGCTGATCCGGTGCGCCTCCATCGTCGCGCGGAGCGCAACCGAGGCGGCGTCGGCGTCGCGCGTCCCCAGGATCGTCGCGCGCATCGCGCCGAGCAGTGCGAGCTTTTCGTCGGCCGAGACCGCGGGATTGTCCGCCACGTCGTCCGCGCCGCGAGCGAAGCGGTAGAAGGCCATTACGGGCGCGCGATGCTTGGGCTTGAGCAGCACCGAGGCGACGGGGAAATTTTCGTCCTTATGCCCCTTGCCCGAGGCGAGCGCATCGGCGGTGGTCGCGCCGCTCATGCCGCGAGATCCGCCTGGACGCGGCCCTTCCACAGCCCGCCGCGCCCGCGGACATGCTGCCACGCCGAGAGCAGCGTACATCCGGCATAGAAGGTCGCGATGGCAGGCAGGAGCAGTCCCCAAAGTGGCGAGCGGCGGTAGAAGCGCACCATCGGCAGAAACGCCAGCGCCATCAGCGCCCACGCGGCGATCGCAGCATATTGCGCCGGCCCGCGCGCCGCAATCGCCAGCACCGGCGGCGCGAGATAGGTGAGCGCGAGACCGAGCGTCGTGCCGGCGAGCAGCAGCGGCGAATAATGCAGCTGCGCATACGCCGAGCGCGAGATCATCGCCGCGACCGAGCCCCATGTGTCGTAGCGCCGGATGCTCTTCGCTCGGTCGGTCAGCCCGAGCCACACCGCGCCTTGGGTCTTGAGCAGCGCACCGAACGCGCAATCGTCGATCAGCGCCGAGCGCACCGCCGCGATCCCGCCCGCCGCTTCGAGCGCGCGCCGTTCGACCAGCATAACGCCGCCCGCCGCAGCACCCAGCCCGCGCCCCCGGCGGTTCACCGTGGCGAACGGGTAGAGCATCTGGAAGAACCAGACGAATGCCGGGATCAGCGCGCGCTCTGCGAGGCTCTCGCAGCGCAGCCGTGCCATCAGCGAGACGAGCACACGATCGTCCTCGACTGCGCGCGTGACGAGGCTGCGCAACGTGTCGGGGGCGTGGGCGATGTCGGCGTCGGTCAGCAGGAGGTAGTCGGGCGCGTCGCCTGCGGCGGCGATGCCTTGCGAGACGGCCCAGAGCTTGCCGGTCCAGCCGGGCGCGAGCGGCGCGCCGGTAACGACGCTTAGCCGGTCCGACCCAAGCGCGCGCGCGATGCCGGCGGTGCCGTCGCTGCTCGAATCATCGACCAGCACGATACGGAAATCGCCGGGATAATCCTGCGCGGCCAGACTCCCGATCGACCGCGCGATCACTTCAGCCTCGTCGCGTGCGGGAACGATAGCAATGACCGACGGCCACCCTTTACCGTCATGCCGGGCTTGACCCGGCATCCACGCGAGACCTTCGCCCCCACGGCGGTCGTTCGGTTCGGCAGCCGGCTCGCATGGACCCCGGATCAAGTCCGGGGTGACGGGACCGTCCCGCTCGCGCGTCAGCCAGAACCCATCGCGCGCAAACACCAGCACCAGCCAGATCGCCAGCGACACCAGCGCCACCCCCAGCACGATCACGCCAGCATCCCCGCCTGCGCAAACCACGCGATCGCCTCGGCCAACGCCTCGCGGTACGGCCGCGCGCGATAACCCAGCTCCGCCTCGGCCTTGGCGCTCGAATAATACATGTCGTGCGCCGCCATCCGCAGCGAATCGAGCGTCAGGAACGGGTCTTTCCCCGTCACCCGCGCAACCTGCTCATTCACCCACGCCAGCGGAAAAAGCGGCGCGCGGGGAATCCGCACCGTCGGCGGCTTGCGCCCGACGATCCCGGCCACGCTCGCCAGCATCTCGCGCAACGCGACATCCTGCCCGCCGAGCACATAGCGCTCGCCGATCCGACCACGCGCCATCGCCGCGATATGCCCGTCCGCGACGTCATCGACATGGACGAGGTTCAACCCGCTCTCCACAAATGCCGGCATCCGCCCGCTCGCCGCCTCGACGATGATCCGCCCGGTCGGCGTCGGGCGCGCATCGCGCGGGCCGATCGGGGTCGAGGGATTGACGATTACCGCGGGCAGCCCCTGCTCGCGCACCATCCACTCGACCAACCGCTCGGCCACCACCTTGCTGCGCTTGTACGCGCCAACCGCCTGCTCGGGCGTTGCGGGGCGAGTCTCGTCGGAAGGTCGGCCATGATGGGGCAGCAAGGTCGCGACGCTGCTCGTATAGACGATCCGCTCGACGCCGCCGGCAAGCGCCGCCTCCATTACCGTCGCGGTGCTTGCACGGTTGTTGCGGACGATCTCCTCGGGGTCGCGCGCCCAGATGCGATAGTCGGCGGCGACGTGATACAGATGCCGCACACCGGCCATCGCCTGCGCCATCGCGACGGGATCGCGCGCATCGCCCTCAACCAGCTCGCCCGGAAATTCGGCGAGGTTGGTCCGCGCGCTGCTCGCCCGCACCAGCCCGCGCACGTGCGCGCCCGATGCCGCCAGCTTGAGCGCGACCGCCGAACCGACGAAGCCCGAAACCCCGGTTACGAGTATGATGTCTGCGTCCGCCACCGTATCTCCTTGCCGCCGCGCTGTAGAACGCCGCGGCGTCCAGTCAAACCTCCGCGATGCGTCCACCGGCAATCCTCCGCCATCAGGGGGAGGAAGAAGTGCCCCCCGCCGTCACCCCGGCCGGGTGCCGGGGCCTACCGCGCCGCGCGCGCATCGCAGGCCTTCAGGGCGCAGCGGCGTTGCCCGGTGGGCCCCGGCACAAGGCCGGGGTGACGACAGGAAGCGCAAAGACATGACGCGCTTTTCACATTTCCGCCGCCTAGCCCACCCCGCTCCGGCAGCGTAAGGGCCACCATCGTGCAGCATCTCCCAATCCTTATCGGCGCAGCGCTCGGCTGGCTGGCGATTGCGATCGCCGCGTGCGGGGTCGGCTTCCTGCTCGTCTCCGCGCACACGTTCCGCCGCTTCTTCGCCGCAGCCGTCCCCGCGCCGGCACGCAACGAAGCCGTCACCTTGCTCAAGCCACTCTACGGCGCCGAGCCGCGGCTGTTCGACAACCTCGCGACCTTGCTCGCGCAGACGCACGGCGGGCCATTGCAAATCGTCCTCGGGGTGCAGCGTGCGGACGATGCCGCGATCGGCGTGGTTACCGCGCTCAAGGCAGCACACCCGCAAGCGGATATCGAGCTCGTCATCGACGCGACCAGCCACGGCGCGAGCGGCAAGCTGTCGAACCTCATCAACATGGACCGCGTCGCACGCCATCCGATCCTGATCCTCAGCGACAGTGATATCGCGGTCGCGCCCGATTATCTCGCGCAGCTGCTCGCGGCACTCGATGCCCCAGGCGTCGGAGCCGTCACCTGCCTCTATCGCGGACGCGGCGATGCCGGCTTCTGGTCGCTGATGGCCGCCGCCGGCGTCAGCTATCAGTTCCTGCTCGGCGCGACCTTCGGCGTCGCCAAGCAGCTCGCCACGCCGTGCATGGGCTCGACGATCGCGCTGCGCCGCGAGACGCTCGACGCGATCGGCGGGTTCGCCCGCTTCGCCGACGTGCTCGCCGACGATTATGCGATCGGCGAAAGTGTTCGCGCGCTCGGGCTACAGGTCGCTGTTCCGCCGTCCCTCGTCACCCATGCCTGCGACGAGCCAAGCTTCGGCGCCGTATGGCGCCACGAGCTGCGCTGGGCGGCCACGGTGCGCGATCTGACCTTCTGGCCCTATGTCGGCAGCATCGTCGGCCTGCCGCTCCCCGTCGCGGTGCTGGCCGCGCTGTATTGGCCCGCCGCCGGCGTCATCCTCGCACTTGCAGCAATTTTCGCGCGCTGGGTGGTTGTGCGAAGCGTCGATGCGGCGGTAGGGAGACCGGTCGCGTCGTTCGGAATCGCGTTGCTGCATGATTTCGCCGCTTTTGCGGTCTATATCGCCAGCTTCTTCGTCCGGTCGGTTGATTGGCGCGGGGCGACCCTTACAATGAAGCAGGACGGCCGCATCGCAGCGGCCACGGAGCACTAAGACATGTTGCGGACCCTTTTTCTCCAGGCTCCCTCGTTCGACGGTTACGACGGCGGTGCCGGTGCGCGCTACCAGATGAAGCGCGAAGTGAAGTCGTTCTGGTATCCGACCTGGCTCGCCCAGCCCGCCGCGATGGTCGAGGGATCGAAGCTGATCGACGCCCCCGCGCACGACCAGTCATGGGACGACATCAAGCATGAGATGGACGAGCGCGACCTCGTCATCCTCCACACTTCGACGCCGTCGTTCCGCCAGGACGTCCACACCGCCGAGCTGATCAAAGAGCGCAACCCGCGGATCAAGATCGGCTTCATCGGCGCCAAGGCCGCTGTCGAATCGACCAAGGTGCTCGAAACCTCGACCGCGATCGACTTCGTCGCGCGCAACGAGTTCGACTTCACGATCGTCGATGTCGCAAACGGCATGCCGCTGCGCGAGGTCGAGGGGATCAGCTGGCGCGACGACGACGGCGCGATCATCCACAACAAGGACCGCAAGGTCATCGAGGACATGGACAGCCTCCCCTTCGTCTCGCCGATCTACAAGCGCGATCTGCAGATGGAGAAGTATTTCGGCGGCTATCTGCTCCACCCCTACGTCTCGTTCTACACCGGCCGTGGCTGCAAGAGCCGCTGCACCTTCTGCCTGTGGCCGCAGACCGTCGGCGGGCACAACTACCGCACGCGCTCGATCGGCCATGTGATCGAGGAAGTGAAATACGTGATGGAGGCTTTCCCGCAGAACAAGGAAATCTTCTTCGACGACGACACGCTGACCGACAACCTTCCGCGCGTCGAGGAGCTCGCGATCGAGCTCGGCAAGCTCGGCGTGACCTGGTCGTGCAACGCCAAGGCCAATGTGCCGTACAAGACGCTCAAGATCCTCAAGGAAAACGGCCTGCGGCTGCTGCTCGTCGGCTATGAGAGCGGCAACCAGCAGATCCTGCACAACATCAAGAAGGGCCTGCGCGTCGACGTCGCGCGGCAGTTCACCAAGGATTGCCACGCACTCGGCATCGTCATCCACGGCACCTTCATCCTGGGGCTCCCGGGCGAAACCGAAGAGACGATCGAGGAGACGATCAACTACGCCAAGGAGATCGATCCGCACACGATCCAGGTGTCGCTGGCGGCGCCCTATCCGGGAACGTTCCTGTACAAGCAGGCGGTCGAGAACAATTGGTTCGACGGTGGCGATCACCTGCTGACCGACGGCGGCACGCAGATCGCACAGCTGTCCTATCCGCATCTCCCCTCGGCGCTGATCTTCGACAAGGTTGAGGAGTTCTACAAGCGCTTCTACTTCCGCCCGTCGAAGATCTGGGACATCGTCCGCGAGATGCTGACCGACTGGCAGATGATGAAGCGTCGCCTGCGCGAGGGCGTCGAATTCTTCGACTTCCTGCGCCGCCGCAAAGAGCCTGCCTGAGCCGAACCGATGACGATGACGCTTGCCGGAATGACGGTCAACGAGCGGCTCGCCGCGACGGGCCGGGTCGAGCTGTGGGAAGACGCGGTGCGCGCGCGGGATCGTACCGCGATGATCGCGCTGCTGCGCCGGATCGCGGTGCCCAATCCGCAGAACGTCGCCGACGCCGTGCTCGCCGACCCGGTGTTCTACGGTTTCGCGCCGGCGTGAAGACCGCCATCATCACCGCCGACGATTTCGGCGTGTCGATCGAGGTCAACGCCGCCGTCGAGCAGGCGCATCGCGAGGGCGTGCTGACCGTCACCAGCCTGATGGTGACGGGCGTAGGCGCGGCGGATGCCGTCGAGCGCGCGCGGCGGACACCGACGCTCGGGGTCGGGCTGCACGTCGCGCTTGCCGAGACGCCGCCCGCGCTGCCGCCGGCGCAGATCCCCGATCTGGTCGATGCGCACGGCAAGTTCCGCATCGAGTCGCTCCCCGTCGCTCTGAAACTCGTCGGGCTGAAATCGGTCCGCCGCCAGCTCGAGGCCGAGATCGAAGCGCAATTCGCTTTGTTCGAAGCGACCGGCCTGCCGCTCGATCACGTCAACACGCATAAGCACATGCACATGCACCCGGTGATCGCCGGCGTGCTGCTCGACGTCGGCTTGCGCCACGGCATGACGGCGATGCGCGCGCCGATCGAGGATCGCACGACGCTGGCCAAGTTCGAGCCCGTCAGCGGCATCGACATCGCCCGGCCCTTCGCCAAGCTCGTCCAGGTCGCGGCGCGCAAGCGTGGGGTCAAGGTGCCCGACCGCGTCTTTGGCCTCGCCTGGTCGGGTGCGATGCATGCCGAGCGGCTGCGCGGCGTGCTCGCGCATCTGCCCGAGGGCGTCAGCGAAATCTATCTCCACCCCGCCACCGGCCCCTATCCACTCTCGGCGCCGGGCTATCAGTACGAAGCCGAATTCGCCGCCTTGCTCGATTCCAACGCGCGCGCGATCGTCGCCGAGCGTGGTATAACCCTGGCGCGTTTCGCCGATCTGTAACCGGGAGAGACCCGATGAACTTCATACCAAAATCCATGGCCCCCGCCGGCCCCGCCCCCGGCACGCGCGTTCCGCTCGGCAGCGATGCGCACAAGACCTTGTTCTGCCGCACCATGCTCGACACGCACGACCCCTATCGCCCCGCGCTGATCGATTGGCCGGTGATCGACGAGGAAACGCGCCAGCGCATCGTGTCGCTGCCGATCTGGGACATCGCAGTCGCGACCGAAGGTCGCGCGGGCATGAACGTCAAGACGTATGGCGAGCAGATCGCCGATCCGTTGCTGCGCGACGCGATCGACATGAATGCGTATGAGGAGAGCCGCCACAAGATCGTGCTCGCCGACATGGTCACCTTCTACGGCATCGAGCTCCAGCCCGAGGAAGAGTATAAGCGTCCACGCGACCCCGAATTCGCCTTCATGCGGACGGGCTTTTCCGAATGCATCGACAGCTTTTTCGGCTTCGGCTTGTTCAAGATCGCCAAGGATACCGGCTTCTTCCCCGAGGAGCTGGTCGAGACGTTCGAGCCGGTGATGCGCGAGGAAGGGCGGCACATCCTGTTCTTCGTCAACTGGGTTGCCTGGCACCGCCGCACCATGCCGCTGTGGCGCCGACCATGGTTCGAGCTCAAGGTGTGGGCGGTGTGGATCGCGCTCATCTGGGAACGGATCGACATGGCCAAGGGCATGGGCGAGGACAATACCAAGGCGCAGGAGAACAATTTCACGCTCAACGGCTCGAAGGAGCTGGGCGTCGAGATCGAATTCCCCGAGCTCGCGGCGATCTGTCTTGCCGAGAACGACCGGCGGCTGTCGGTCTATGATCAGCGGCTGATCCGTCCGAAGTTTGTCCCTGGCGCGATCCGGCTGGTGTTGCGCTTTATGGGAAAGAAGAAAGCTGCCACAGCGGCTTAACTCTTTCGGAGATGGCGATACGTGGCTGGGGTTGAAGGGTTCGCGCAGCGGAGCAGAGGCGCAGAGATAGTGCGGAAGCCGCGCGCGAAGCGTTTCCATTCCGTTCGGAAGAAGCAAGCGCGCTGCGCCACGAGCGCACCCCCTCCGCGTCTCCGCGTCTCCGCGCGAATCCTTCCCCGGCCAGACTATGCGGGCCCCATAGGGGCCCGCGGTCCCGCCGCCCCAAACCCGTCACCCCGGCCCCGTGCCGGGGTCCACCGTGCCGCGCTCGCTCGGCCCGCAGGCCGCGCATCCCGGTGGACCCCGGGACAAGCCCGGGGTGACGAAGGTAGCCCAGCTCCAAGATCGGGGACGCGATGAGCCGCTCCGCCCGTATCGGGCTCCTCCTCGCAACGATCGTCGGCCTCGCCGTTGCCGCGGGGACCGTCGGCACCGTCGGGATCGGGCAAGTGCTCGCCGCGATGGCGTCGATCGGCTGGATCGGCATGGCGACGTTCGTGCTCTGGTCGGCGGGCGTGCTCGGCCTGCTCGGCATGGCGTGGCTCGCGGTCGCGACCGACCAGCCGAGCGAGCGGCTGTGGCTGTTCGTCTGGGCGCGCACCACGCGCGAGGCGGCGACCGATATCCTCCCCTTCTCGCAGCTCGGCGGGCTCGTCGTTGGCGCGCGCACGCTCGCCGCGTTCGGCGTGCCGCAGCCGGTGATCTACGCCTCGATGATCGCCGACATGACGACCGAGATGGCGGCGCAACTGATCTTTACGCTCGGCGGCGTCGCGGTGTTGCTGATGGTGCTGTCGCATGCCCCGATGCAGCAGGGGCTCGTGCCGCTCGCGCTCGGCGGGGTTGCGGCGATGATCGCGCTGATGCTGCTGTTCGTGTTCGCGCAGAAACCGGTGCTGAAACTCGCCGGCTCGCTCGGTGCACGGATGCTGCCCGGATCGGTCGCGGCGATGGCGGCGGTGCGCGACCAGCTCGACGCGATCTATCGCGAGCCCAAGCGCGTCCTTCTCGCCTTCGCCTTCAACCTCGCGGCGTGGCTGGCGAGCGCCACCGGGGCGTGGATCGCGCTGCAGTTCATGGGCTCGCACGTCCCGCTGTGGGCGGTGCTGATGATCGAAGCGCTGATCTTCACGCTGCGCAGCGTCGCCTTCGCGATCCCCGGTGCGATCGGCGTGCAGGAGGCGGCCTATGTGCTGATCGGCCCGCTTGTCGGCCTGCCGCCCGCGACCGCGCTCGCGCTGTCGCTGCTCAAGCGCGCGCGCGACGTGATCATCGCGGTGCCGGCGCTGCTCGCCTGGCAGGTCGGCGAGGCGCGGCGCGTCGTCTCGTGAATTGCCCGCCTTGGTGCGCCGCCGTATAGCCGGGGCGATCCTCCGGCCAAGGCGACCCTCGATGCGTTCCCTGTTCCTGCTGCTCGCCCCCGTCCTCGTCGCCGCGCAGGCGGCGCCGATGGAGCACGCGCCCGAGACCTGCCCGACCCCCGCCGCGCCGCTCCCCCCCGAACTGGCGGCGTGGAAGACCGGCCCGAGCCTCGCCGCCGCGACCGACCGCAATACGCTCGCCCGCACGCGGCTGACGGTCGGCCGCCGCACCGAGCTGATGCTCGCGCCCGCCGACACCGTCCGCTATCCCTTCGCCCCGTCTAAGCCGGGCGAGCCGACCAGCCTCGGCGGCATGGCGAGCTTCACCATCGCGCGCACCGGCACCTACCGCGTGTTGCTCGGCACCCCCGGGTGGATCGACGTGGTGAAAGGCCGCAAGGCGCAGACCTCGACCGCGCACGCGCATGGCGCGGCGTGCAGCGGCATCGCCAAGATGGTCGACTTCAAACTCGCGCCCGGTCGCTACGTGCTCCAGATCGCCGGCAGCAAGGCCGCCGCCGCGCCGGTGCTGATCACGAATCGTCCCTGACCGGCGGTAGCGGCACCGCGCGCAGCAAAGCGTCGAGCTCGGCCATAGCGCCGCTCCCCGCCGATTCGGCCAGCGCCGCCTCCAACGTGCGGTAAGCGGCGAGCACCGCTACGCCCGTCGGCGTGAGCGAAGCGCCCCGCCCCGCCCCGCCGCCGGCGACGGTCTCGACCAGCCGCTCGACGAAACACCGGTTCATGCTGTCGACGAGCAGCCAGCTGCGCCGATAGCTCATCCCCATCGCGCGCCCCGCGCCCGAGATCGACCCCTCGCGCGCGATCGCGTCGAGCAAATCGGCCTTGCCCGGCCCCATCGCGAGCTCGTCGCCGCAATAGAGCTGCGCCTTGATCTTGAGGCGGCCGATCCGGCTCATCGCGCCAGCCCGAGGCGCGCGCGTACGCGGATCTGCATTGTCGAACCTCCTGGTGATGGCCAACCGACCGTGCAGGGTGTCGCTTTCAAAAGCAAAGCCCGTTAAGCGCGTGTGGATGGCGAAGGCGCACCCGTTCCATTCGATCCACAGCCACGGGCTGATCCGCGTCGGCGCAGCGACCCCGCGCGCGACCGTCGGCGATTGCGCCGCCAACGCCGCGGCGACGATCGCGCTCGCCGAGGAGGCCCACGCCAAGGGCGCCGACCTGCTCGTCTTCCCCGAGCTCAACCTCACCTCCTACGCGATCGACGATCTCCACCTGCAAACCGCGCAGCAACGCGCGACCGAGGCGGCCATCGCCGCGGTGGCGGAGGCGACCACCAACCTGCGCCCGGTTCTCGTGCTCGGCGCGGCGCTGGTGCGCAACGGCCGGCTCTACAATTGCGCAGTGGTGATGGCGCGCGGGCGGATCCTCGGCGTGGTGCCCAAGACCTTCCTGCCCAATTACCGCGAATATTATGAAAAGCGCTGGTTCGCGAGCGGCTCCGGCCTGCCGGTCAGCGACATCACGCTCGCCGGGCAGACCGTCCCATTCGGCACCGACCTGCTCTTCGCCGCCGACGATCTCGCCGATTTCGTGCTCCATGCCGAAATTTGCGAGGATTATTGGGCGCCGACCCCACCCTCGACGATGGGGGCGCTCGCCGGCGCGCTGATCTGCTGCAACCTGTCCGCATCGAACATCGTCGTCGGCAAGGCGCGCGAACGCGCGATGCTGTGCGCCTCGCAATCCGCGCGCGCGGTATGTGCTTATGTCTTCTCCGCCGCCGGCTCGGGCGAGAGCACGACCGACCTCGCCTGGGACGGCCAGGGCATGGTCCACGAACTCGGCGAGCTGCTCGCCGAATCGACGCGCTTCGGGCGCGACTCGGAGCTGGTGCTCGCCGATGTCGATGTCGGGCGAATCGCGCAGGAGCGGATGCGCGTCGGCACCTTCAACGATTCGGCGCGGCTCGCGGGCGACCCCGAGACGCGCTTCCGCCGCATCGGCTTCACCCACCAGCCCGATTTCGGCGACATCGGCCTGCTCCGCGACCAGCGCCGCTTCCCGTTCGTGCCCAACACGCCCGAGAAGCTCGACGAGGATTGCTACGAGGCGTTCAACATCCAGGTCGAGGGCATTCTCAAGCGTTTCGAGGCGGCGAGGGCCGAGCGCCTCGTCATCGGCGTGTCGGGCGGGCTCGATTCGACTCACGCGCTGATCGTCGCCGCCAAGGCGATGGACCGCCTTGGCCGCCCGCGCGACCATATCCTCGGCTTTACGATGCCCGGCTTCGCGACGAGCGACGGCACCAAGGACAACGCCTGGGCGCTGATGCGCGCAATTGGCGTCACCGGGGCCGAAATCGACATCCGCCCCGCCGCGCGTCAGATGCTCGGCGACATGGGCCACCCGTTCGCCGATGGCGAACCGACCTACGACGTGACCTTCGAGAACGTCCAGGCGGGCCTGCGCACCGATTACCTGTTCCGCCTCGCCAATCAGCGCGGCGGGCTGGTGGTCGGCACGGGCGACCTGTCCGAACTCGCGCTCGGCTGGTGCACCTACGGCGTCGGCGACCAGATGAGCCATTACGCGGTCAATGCAGGCGTCCCCAAGACGCTGATCCAGTTCCTGATCCGCTGGTGCATCCGCACGAATCAGTATGATGGCGCCACCGACGCGATCCTCGCGGCGATCCTCGCCACCGAGATTTCGCCCGAACTGGTCCCCGCAGGCGCCGACGGCGCGATCCAGAGCACCGAGGCGCGAATCGGGCCGTATGCGCTCAACGATTTCTTCCTGCACCACGTCGTGCGCCACGGCATGGCGCCGTCGAAGATCGCATTCCTCGCGCTCCACGCCTGGCGCGATGCGAACGCGGGCCGCTGGCCGCGCGATTTCCCGGCGGCGGGGCGAGTCGCCTACGACCTCCCGACGATTGCCGGCTGGCTCGAGAAATTTCTCCACCGCTTCTTCGCGACGAGCCAGTTCAAGCGCTCGGCGATCCCCAACGGCCCCAAGGTCTCGTCGGGCGGCGCGCTCAGCCCGCGTGGCGACTGGCGCGCGCCGTCGGACGGCACAGCGCGGGTGTGGCTCGAGGAGCTGGCGCGCGGGCTGCCGTAACGGCGTCGGCGCTCAGCCCCAGCGTGTCTTGAGATGCGGGGAGGCGACGAGGCTCGCCGGACGCGGGATCGACGGCGGTGGATCGAACGCCCCGTCCGCCAGATACTTGATCGCGTTGACGACACCGGCGTGCGAAAATGGCTTGGCGATGACGCCGTGCGCGCCCGAGAAATCCGCCGGGATCTTCGAGACGTTCGCGGTGACGAAGATGATCAGCGTGTCGGGCCAATGCTGGCGGATATAGCTGCACACCTCGAAGCCGGTCGAATTGTGCGCCAGATGGAGATCGACGAATGCGAGCTGCGGATTGAGATCGTCGGGCAGCGCCTGCACGTCCTGCAGGCTGGCCGCCTCGGCGAGGACGCGATGCCCGCTATCCTCGATCATCGCCTCGATATCCATCGCCAGGAGCATTTCGTCCTCGACGACCAGCACTTCCATGATCCGGGTCATGATCGCATCTCGGTCTTGGGGAAGGTGATCGTCACGCACGTGCCGGGCTTGGCGTCGCGCCACGTCGCCTCGGCATTGGCCTGCCGTGCGAGACGCGTGATCAGCGACGTGCCGATGCTCCGGCTGCGCTGGCTCGAGGGCATGCCGGGACCGTCGTCACAGATCTTGATGATCCCGTGATCCTCCTCGCCCTCGACCAGCAGGCTCAAACTGCCCGACCGGCCGTCGGCGAACGCGTGCTTGACGGCGTTGGTGAGGATCTCGTTGAGGATCAGGCCGAGCGCCGAGGCGTTCGCCGCATCGACGAACAGCGGTTGCGCCTTGATATTCAGATCGATGTCGCCCCGGCCGCTCGACCCCACCACGTCGGAAATCAGGTTTTCCGCAAAGCTGCCGATATCGAACCGCGCGATATCCGACGATTGGTAGAGCTGGCGATGCACCACCGCCAACGCATCGACGCGCTCGAGCATCGAATCGAGCTTGGCTGCGATCGACGGATCGTCGATCGTGCGGACTTGCAGGCGCAGCAGCGATCCGATCATCGTCAGATTGTTTTTGACGCGATGATCGACCTCGTGGAGCAGCAGCGTCTTCGCCTCGAGCGCGGCGCGCAGATCGGCGGTGCGGCGCTCGACTTCGCGCTCGACCAGCAGTTTCTGGTCGTTGATGATATTCTGCGCCTCGACGCGCTCGGTCACGTCGAACTGCGAGGCGAAGAAGAAGCGCACGACGCCATCGGCGTCGCGGACGGGCGACAGATACAGCGCGTTCCAGAAGGTCGTGCCGTCCTTGCGATAGTTCAGCAAGTCGACGTCGACGGCGTGCCCGTCGCGGACCGCCTCGCGGATTTCCGCGATCTTGGCAGGATCGGTGTCGGGCCCCTGGAGGAATCGGCAATTGCGACCGATGATTTCTTCGCGATCATAGCCCGTCAGGCGCTGAAACGCGACGTTGCAGAAAACGATCGGATTGTCGGGCTGTGCGGGGTCGGTGATGACCATCGGCATGCGCGTCGCGCGAACCGCAGCGGCAAACGGATCGCCGCGGCCGTGTTCATACTCGAGCACGTCGGTAAGATGCCAGTCGTCGCGTTGTCTCAAGATCACCTCCGGCGTCTAGCCAGATGGCTGCGCGCGGAATGTAACGTCAGTTAATAAAAAGCGTTCCTCACCAGCGCACTGGCGCACACGCTATCGCGACATGCGGATCGCGTCGAACGGGGAGACGCCCCCCGTTCGCGCCGGACGCTTACTTGCGGCTTTTCCGCGCGGCGTAACGCGCGTCGCGCGCCGCCTTCTTGTCGATCTCGGCCTGGATCGCGGCCTGCTCGGCATCCTTGATCGCCTGCTCGGCGGCGGCGGCCTTGGCGAGCTTGTCGAGGCGGGCCTGTTCGAGCGCGGCCTTTTTCTCTTCGCGCTTCTTGGCTTCGGCCTCTTCCTTCGCTTCACGCGCGGCGGCGCGGGCAGCGACGACGGCGGGATCGACCGGCGGCTTGGCCTTCAACTTCTCGAGGGCGCGCTGCTTGGCGTCGGCCGAGAGGGCGGCGCGGTCTTTGAAGGAAGGTTCTTTGTAGGATGCCATGTGGCGGGCTTTAGCCTTGTCTTGCAGATAAGGAAATGGCGGAGAGGGTGGGATTCGAACCCACGGTACCCGTGAGGGCACGCCGCATTTCGAGTGCGGTACATTCGACCACTCTGCCACCTCTCCGCGAGGTCATATGATGCCGTCTGTGAGGGAGACCCACGAAGCGGCACCGGTCGGTGAGCGGGCGCCACTAACGCAGTCGATCGGGGAGCGCAAGGCTTTGCCGCAGCATTCTCTTGTGCAGCGCGGAACAGGGCCTAAGTTAGACCCATGCACCGCACCCCGATTACCTCCCCGCCCTTCTCCGCCGAAATTCCGCTGGCGCCGATCAGCCACGCACGCTTCGCGATCGGCGACGTCGTGCGCCACCGCATGTTCGATTTCCGCGGCGTGGTGTTCGATGTCGATCCGGTCTTCGCCAACAGTGACGAATGGTATGACGCGATCCCGGAGAACATCCGGCCGCGCAAGGACCAGCCGTTCTACCATTTGCTCGCCGAGAACATGGAGTCGAGCTACGTCGCCTATGTCAGCCAGCAGAATCTGGTGCCCGACGATCTCGACGAGCCAGTCGATCATCCGGCGATCTCGGGGCTGTTCGGCGAGTATGAGGACGGCAAATATCCGCTGCGGCGCGAACACCGCCACTGATGCGCCGCTGCGCGTGACGAGGAGAAAGGGGCGGTGGATCGTGCGATCCGCCGCCCCTTTTCGTTGGTCGTGTCGCAACCCAGGCCCGGGAGCATCGCTACCCCCGGATCATGCTACCCTCAGTATTTGACGCGCAGGCGGGCGTAGTAGAACCCGCCGTTCATGCCGAACGGTCCGCCCGAGCGTGGATAGACCTGGCCGTCGTTCAGCCCGCCCGAAAGCGCATAGATCGGGTTGACCGGCGATGCCTTGATCTTGTCGGGGAAGGTGTTGAACAGGTTGTTCGCGCCCAACGTCAACGTGAAGTGCTCGGCAAAGGTGTAGCTGACGTGGAGGTCGAACAACGCCTTCCCCCCGAAGATCTGCGACGGCGGTGCCGTTGTTGCGCCGGCGGCCGGTGCGACGAGGTTGTACTCGAGCGCGTTCGACCACTCGCCGAAATAGTTGGCGCGCGCGTTGATCGAGAAGTCGTCGACCTGCCACCCGGCCGAGGCGGTAATGCGGTGGCGCGGCGCGAGGTTGGCGATGTTATATTGCTGCTGCAAGCTGACCAGCGGCTGGCCGGTGGTCGTCAGCTTAATGTTCTTCGCCTTCAAATTGTTGTAGCTATAGGCCAGCGTGAAGTTGATCGGCCCGCCCAGCAGCTTGGTGCGATAGTTCGCCACCGCCTCGATCCCCTTTGACGAGACATCGAAGCCGTTGGTGAAATAGTTCACCACACCGCCGAGACCGACCGACGCCAGCGCCGGCAGCGCCGTGATGTTCGCCGGGGTCACCGTGAAGTTCTGCGAGATGCCGATGCGGTTTTTGATCTGGATGATGTAGCCGTCGACCGTCAGCGAGAGCGCGCTGGTCGGCTTCAGGACGATACCCGCCCCATAATTGGTCGACCGTTCGGGCTTGAGCAGCCCCGCGCCGTAGAATTGCGCGATCGCGCTCGACGTTGGATAGGTCCCGGTCTGCACCTGATTGCCGCCGAGGAAGTTCGTCGTCACGACCTGCGTGTTGTTCTGGCCCGGCGAAGGCGCGTGGAAGCCGTTGCCGACCGTTGCGCGCAGCGACACCGCGTCGGTTACGCGGAACAGCGCGTTCGCCTTACCCACCAAGACGCCGCCGAAGGTGTTGTAGTTCTCGTATCGGCCCGCAAAGCCGACCGTCAGCGCCTTGGTGATGTCGGTTTCGGCACCGACGTAGAACGCATAGCTTTTCTGGGTCGACACGCCCGCAAAGTTCGGGCTGGTGCCGCCATAGCCGCTGGCGGCCGGCGACTGGGTCGCGGTGACAGGCTGGACGGCGCCGTTGAGCAGGACCGGCACGCCGGCTGCATCGCGCACGATGGTGCGCTGGTACACGCCCGGCGCGACCAGGTCATAGAGTGGCTGCGACGCAAAGGGCCCTGCACCATAGGATTGCAGGTCACCGGTCGTCTTTTCATACCGCTCGCGGCGATACTCCGAACCGGCCGAAAGCACGATCGGGCTGTCGAAGCCGACTTCGAGCGGATAGGTGAAATCGGCGTTCAGCGTGATTTCGCTTTGGATCAGCTTGCCGAACTGAAAGCTCGTCTGGCTCTGCGGGCCGTAGGATGCCGACAGCGAGTTGTTCATCGACAGGTCGAGCGAGTTGCGGCTCAACGTCCCCGACAGGTCGTAGGTGAAGCCGCTGCCGGTCTTGCCCTTGAAGCCCAGCGTCCCATAGATTTGATCGACCTTACCGATGAAGCGCGGCGTAAAGCCACCCGGATAGAGGCTCGCGAAACTGTAGGTCGCGCCGTTGTTCAGCGGGAATTGCGTCGACGCCGAATTGACAAAGCCACCCGTCGGGCAGGTCGCATTCCCTGCAGGGCAGGCCGTCGTGAAGATCGGGTTGAACGATCCGTTGCGGGTCAATGTCACCGTTGAGTTGGCCGTGCCATCGTTGCGAACGAACCCGCCATTCGTCTGCGACGGGCGATAGTTGAAGCTCTGGTTGGTCTCGCTATGCGCCAGGTTTCCGGTGAAATAGATTTGGCTCTGCGCGCCCACGTCGAGCGCCGCATTGGCGAACAGCTTGTAGCCATGGCCCGGCGAGGTTCCCCAGATCTGCGCCGGGTTCGGCACGGTGAGCGCGGGGTTGTTCGCCTGGATGGTGATCGCGCTGGCGCGCGTCACGCCGCGGCTGGTCTGGCCCTGGTCGTAATATTCGCCCGCAAGGCTGACGAAGCCACGTTCGCCGAGCTTCAGCCCACCGTATCCCGAAAAGATCTTGCTTTCGCCGTCGCCGCGATAGGTCTGTCCGTAAAGCGCCTGCGCCTCGAAGCCGACGTCCTTGCGAATCGAATAGTTGAGCACCCCCGCCAACGCGTCGGCGCCATATTGCGCGGTCGCGCCGTCGCGCAGCACTTGCAGATTGCCGATCGCGATCGCGGGGATGTTGCCGATGTCGGAGCCTTGCGACCCGAACGACAGCGCCGTGTCGGCACCGGTATAGACGTTGACGAGCGCCGAGCGATTGTACCGCTTGCCGTTGATCATGACCAGGATCTGGTCCGCCCCCAGGCCGCGCAGCGACGGCGCGCGCACGAAGGTCGATGCGTCAGAGATGGTGTTCTGCGGGACGAAGAAGGACGGAACGAGATTGCGGACGGCGTCGAGCATGTTCACCGCCGGCTGCTGAGCCAGCTCGGCTGAGCTGATCACATCGATCGGCGATGCCGAATCGGTGACCGATCGATCGGTCCGGCGCGTGCCGATGACGACGATGTCGCTCGGCGCTTCCTGCGCAACGGCGGCTCCCGCTGCGGTGGTCAGCGCCTGTGCCGGCGCCTCGGGCGCCGTGGCGGGTGCCGCGAACGCAGGTGATGCGCTCAGACCGGCAGCAAGTGCCAGCAACGAAACGGACTGTCTGGACATCACGGCTATTCCCCCTGTTTTGATAGATTTCACCTGAACCTACACCGTATCGTGCACCGCCCGGATCGGACGCGCACAGTCCCCCCTGCCGCTCAACCCGGCATTTACAGAAATACTATTCGACTTCAGACATGCGCTTCTTCAGCGAACACAGAGACTTCTGCGCCGCAGCCTGCACTGTGGAAACCATGCTCTGCTGGAGACTCTCCGGCACTCGTGCTGCGCCGGATTCGTCTTCGCCTCGTCTGTTCCGAATCGGATTGCGCCACAGGTCGTTTAGCGATGCAACATAAACTTCACGATCGGGCATCCACTCATCCAAAATAGGGCGATTTCGGCCCTACTATTGCGTTTGAGCAACGCTTTTGCAGCGCATCGCCCGCACCTCGGCGGTTGACAGCGAGCTCGCTCTCGCATAGCTGGCGCTTCTTTCCCGCGCTCGGCTTGCCGTTGCGTGGAGCACAGGTATTTTTGAAGGTGATGAGGGCCATGTTCGCAATCGTGCGCACAGGCGGCAAGCAGTATCGCGTTGCCGCCGGAGACAAGATCGTCGTCGAGAAGCTCGACGGCGAAGCTGGGGCGTCGATTACGCTCGGTGACATTCTGCTCGCGGGCGAAGGCTCGGAGATGGCATCGCTCGAGGGCCTGACGGTCACCGCAGAGATCATCGCGCAGGCGAAGGCCGACAAGGTCATCGTCTTCAAGAAGCGTCGTCGCCACAACTATCGTCGCAAGAACGGCCATCGTCAGCGTCACACGATCCTGCGCATCACCGCGATCGGCGACCATAAGGCAGCCGACAAGAAGTCCACCGAAGCAGCGGCGCCCGAAGCGTCGGCCGCTCAGGCGTAAGGAGTAATCCCAGATGGCACATAAGAAAGCAGGCGGCTCTTCGCGCAACGGTCGCGATTCGGCAGGCCGTCGCCTTGGCGTCAAGAAGTTCGGTGGCGAAGCCGTCATTCCGGGCAACATTCTCGTGCGTCAGCGCGGCACCAAGTTCTACCCGGGCGTCAATGTCGGCATCGGCAAGGATCACACCCTGTTTGCGCTGACCGAAGGTCGCGTGACTTTCCACCAGGGCAAGCTCGGTCGCAAATTCTGCTCGGTAGAGATGCCGGCAGCGATTGCCGCTGAATAACATCGGGTAACCGGACGGGTTGCCCACCAGGGCGACCCGGGACCGCGCAAGCGGACCGAACAAGGGAGACGGGTCGCCCCGGCTCCCTTTTTTCATGCTCCCTCCCCACCCATTGTCCTTCGTTCGTCATGCAAGACGGGCAAAGGGCGGCGACGAGGAGAGTATCGATGTTTGCTCGGACCCCGAGACTGACGCTGCGGCCCGGCTGGCCGGAGGACGCGGCTGCGCTGACGCAGGCGATCGCGCATTTCGACGTGGCCTGCATGCTGTCGCGGCTACCCTGGCCCTACACCAAGGCCGATGCCGAGGCGTGGCTCACGCGCGCGCCGGGTGCGGACGAGGTCAATTGCCTGATCTTCAGCCACGAGCACGCCTATCCCGAACTGGTCGGTGCGATATCGATCCTCCAGCGCGACCCCTGCGGCGCGCACGAGCTCGGCTATTGGCTGACGCCGAGCGCGCGCGGGCGTGGCTATGCGACCGAGGCGGGCAAGGCGATGCTCGGGATCGCCCGGTATGCGATCGGTCTCGACCGGCTGCGCGCCAACCACTTCATCGACAATCCCGCATCGGGCAAAGTGCTGGCCAAGCTCGGCTTCCGGCCGACTGGAGAGGCGATGCTCCACAGCATCGCGCGCGGCGCCGAGGCACCATGCGCGACGCTCGAGCTCGATCTGGCCGAAGAGACGCACGGCGCAGTCTTCAGCCTGGCGGCGTGAGGCTGCGTCACCCCGGCCTCGTGCCGATGTTCATGCGAGGTGCGCGGTGTCAACGGTGAGCGCGACACCGCGGTCTCGCATGACGCCGGATCGATCTTGGCACGACGGGGCGTGGGGTCAGGCCGCGACCGCCACGCGCGGCAGAACCGCATCGGCATAATCGCTTTCTGCGAGTGCGATCAGCTTGCGGTCATCGTGGTTCCATGGGTGGAAGCCCGGTAGGAAGAAGGCGACCCACGCGCCGAGGATCTTTCGCGCCATCCCCGGCTTGCCGAGCGCGTACCACACGATCCCGCAATGCGCGCGTACACCCGTGATCCCGTCCTGCCGCAGCAGCTCGAGCATCCCCTTATAGCGTCCAGCGAAGAACTTCTGCGTCGTGCCGATCATCACCAGCGCCTTGATCTTCCAGCGCATCCAGCGACTCCAGTCGCGCGTCGCATGGAGCCAGGTGTCGTAGGCGACACCCTTATGCTCGATCTCCTCGGCGGCGTGCCAGCGCCACAGCGCCGCCGCCTGCTCGTCACCGCCTGCCAGGTGGCGCGGATCGGCAATCAATTCGTGCGCCAGCATGGCGGTAAAATGTTCGAGCGCCATCGTCGCGGCGAGGCTCGCGATCGGCGGACGCCCCTTGGTCAGCGCGAGCGCTTCGTCGATATGCTGTTCGAGGAGCTTGGTGCCATATCCCTGGTCGGTGACATGGCGATTGAACGCGACATGCTCGCGCGTGTGGATCACTTCCTGCTTGATGAAGGCCTGGATCTCGGCGTGGAGCCGCGGCGGCGTGCCCTCGCGGAAATTGCGGACGCTGTCGACGAAGAACCCCTCGCCCTTCGGAAACGTCACCGACAGCGCGTTGTAGAACGCGGTCGCGAACGGATCGTTGTTGAGCCACCAGCGCCGCATCTGGACGCCGCGGCCGAAGCGCAGGTCGCGCGGGGTGATGGTGAGATCGGCGGGACTGGTTGCTTTCGCCACGAAAACCTCCAAACAGCAAGACAACAGGCCTCGAATTAAGCGTTACTTACAACAGTGTCAATAGTCCGCAAACGTCTCAGCCCCGAAGAATCGCGCGAGGCCGCGATCGAGGCCGCCCGCGCCCTGCTCGTCGAACAAGGTCCGCAGGCCGTCACGCTCAAGGCCGTCGCTGCGCGAATCGGGCGGACGCATGCCAATCTGCTGCACCATTTCGGTTCGGCGGCGGATCTGCAGAAGGCGTTGATCACGCATCTCGCCGATACGATCACCGCGCAGATCGGCGCGGCGGCCAAGCGCGCGCGCGCGGGCGAGCAGGATCCGCGCGTCGTCGTCGACATGACCTTCGACGCCTTTGCGCAGGGCGCGGGGGCGATGGCGAGCTGGATGATCCTGACCGGCAACGAGGATGCGCTCGACCCGATCCTCGAGGCGATCCACCGGCTGGTCGACGATCTCGCCGCCGATCCCGACATGGTCGGCGGCAAGCCGATCCATGAGGAAACGCTGCAACTGGTGCTGATGGCGCTGGGTGATTCGCTGCTCGGCGGGCCGATGGCGAAGGCGCTCGGCCTGCCGCTCGGCAAAGCGCGCGAGCTCGCGCTCGAACAGCTGATATCGGCGCGCGTGGCGCTTCCCGCAGCGACTGGCTAAAAATCGTATCTTCGGCTAAGGGCCGCCGATGCATTTTCTAGACCAAGCAAAGATCTTCGTCCGGTCGGGCGCGGGTGGCCAGGGCGCCGTCAGCTTCCGCCGCGAAAAGTTTATGGAATATGGCGGCCCCGACGGCGGCAATGGCGGCAAGGGCGGCGACATCATTTTCGAGGCCGTGCCCGGTCTCAACACGCTGATCGACTTCCGCTACACGCAGCATTTCCGCGCCCCGCGCGGGCATGGCGGGTCGGGCTCGAACCGCACCGGCGCTGGCGGCGATGATCTGCTCATCCGCGTTCCGGTCGGCACGCAAGTGCTGTCCGAGGACAAGGAGGAAGTCCTCGCCGATTTCACCGTGCCGGGCGAGCGCGTCGTCTTCCTGCGCGGCGGTGACGGCGGGCGCGGCAACGCGACCTACAAGACCTCGACCAACCGCGCGCCGCGCCAGCACGGCACCGGCTGGCCGTACGAGGAAATGTGGATCTGGCTGCGGCTGAAGCTGCTCGCCGATGCAGGTCTCGTCGGGCTGCCCAATGCCGGCAAATCGACCTTCATCAATGCGGTGACCAATGCGCAGGCCAAGGTCGGCGCCTACCCCTTCACCACCGTGCGCCCGCAATTGGGCGTCGTGAGCCGCCACAATCGCGAATTCGTGATCGCCGACATTCCCGGCCTGATCGAAGGCGCCGCCGATGGCGCGGGGATCGGCGATCGCTTCCTCGGGCATATCGAGCGCTGCAAGGTACTGCTGCATCTGGTCGATGCGACCGAGGACGATCCTGTGGGTAACTACCGGATCGTCCGTGGAGAACTCGACGCGTACGGCGCGGGGCTTGTGGATAAGCCGCAAGTCATCGGGCTCAACAAGATCGACGCCTTGGATCCCGCCGAGGTCAAGAAGCTCGTCACCAAGTTGAAGCGCGCGAGCAAGGCCGATGTCCTTCCGATGTCGGGCGCAGGCGGCACGGGGATCGAGGCGGTGGTCGAGCGGCTGATCGAGGAAATCGGTCCGCCCGAGGGCGCACCGGCGCGCGATGATGATTCGCCGGGGGAATGGTCGCCGGTTTGAGACCGGTCGCGGGTATGATATGAGCAGGGCATGGCTACGCGTCCTGTCTATCCGCTGCTGACCGCCGAGCAATTCCTTGAAATCGACTTCGGCGATCTCAAGGCGGAACTCGACAATGGCGTGATTCGGATGATGGCGGGCGGGACCCAACGCCACGCTCGTGTGCAGAGCAATCTCATCGTAGCGCTCGCCCCACGTCTTCGCGGGACGGGCTGCGCCGCCTATGGACCCGACATGGCGACCAGAACGCGCGACATGTCGATCCGCTATCCCGATGTCAGTGTGTTTTGCGGGCGCGAAAGCGCTGAGCATGACGCCGACACGTCCGCACCCGACCCACGAATCCTCTTTGAAATTCTATCTGACGGCACGGCCCGAACGGACCTGGGGATCAAGCTCGCCGAATATCGGGCGCTGCCGAGTGTGGATACGATTGTCTTTGTCGACATCGCGATCGAGCGCTTGCGCGTGATCCAACGTACCGGTCCCAACGGGTGGAACGACACCACGCATAGCCTTCCGCTCGATCTCCCCCTCCCCGCACTCAGTCTCACGATCGCGCACGACGAGATCTTCGCGCGCGACTGAACGCGGTTGGCGCACGCCGCGCTGCGCGCTAACGCTCGTCGCAATGTCCGTCTTCGCCCCCGCCGCTTGCCCGCGCCTGATCGTCAAGGTCGGCTCGTCGCTGCTCGTCGCGCCCGATGGCACGGTGCGGCGCGGCTGGCTCGCGAGCCTCGTCGCCGATATCGCCGCGCGCGCGCGCGCTGGTCAGGAGATCGCAGTGGTCTCCTCGGGCGCGATTGCGCTTGGTGCGCGGCGCCTGAAGCTCCCCAAGGGCGGCCGCGCGAGCCTGGAGGACGCGCAGGCCGCCGCCGCGACCGGGCAGATTGCCCTTTCGCAAGTCTGGGCCGAACTGCTCGGCGCCGAGGGGCTGACCGCGGCGCAGATGCTCGTGACGATCGACGATCTCGAGGATCGCCGGCGCTATCTCAACGCCTCGGCGACGCTCGGGCGATTGCTGTCGCTCGGCGTCGTGCCGGTGATCAACGAGAATGACAGCGTCGCCACCGCCGAGATTCGCTTCGGCGACAACGACCGTCTCGCCGCACGCGTCGCACAAGCCGCGGGCGCGCACGGCGTGATCCTGCTGTCGGACATCGACGGACTGTACGATGCCAACCCCAACACCAATCCGCACGCGACGCTGATCCCGCGCGTCGAGCGAATCGACGCACGAATCGAGGCGATGGCCGATGGCGGGTCGGGCTCGGGCATGGGCTCTGGCGGGATGGTCTCGAAGATCGCAGCGGCGCGAATCGCGACCGCAGCGGGAGCGCATCTCGCGATCGTGTCAGGGCATGTTGACCATCCGCTCGCCGCATACGACACGAGCGGGCGCGGCACGGTGTTCGTCGCCGAGAAAACCGCGCCGGCGCGCAAAGCCTGGCTCGCGGGCGGGCTGACCGCCAAGGGCGACATCACGATCGATGCCGGCGCCGCGGCCGCGCTGCTCGGCGGCAAGAGCTTGCTCGCGGCAGGCGCGACAGCGGTTTCGGGCGGCTTCGCACGCGGCGATCTGGTCGCGGTGGTCGGCCCCGACGGGCGCACGCTCGCGCGGGGGTTGAGCGAGTATGACATGGCCGACGCAATCGCGATCACCGGCAAGCGCAGCAGCGATCATGCCGCGATCCTCGGCTACGCGCCGCGCGCCGCGTTGATCCATCGCAACCATATGGCGTTGCTGTGACGCGCTCCGTCCTGCTGAAGGAATTCAATTCATGAGCGTCCTCGCCCTCACCGGCGGCACCGGCTTCGTCGGATCGCATGCGATCACGCTTGCGCTCGCCGCGGGACACGACGTCCGCGCCCTCACCCGCCGCCCGCAACCGCCGCGCGCAGGCGTCACCTGGATCGAAGGCGCGCTCGACACATACGACGCGCTCGATCGCCTCGTGATGGGCGCGGACGCGGTCGTCCACATCGCGGGCGTGGTCAACGCACCCGACCGAGCCGGCTTTGCCGCGGGCAATATCGCGGGCACGCAGGCGATGATCGACGCCGCGACTCGCGCTGGCGTGCAGCGCTTCGTCCACGTCTCCTCGATCGCCGGACGCGAGCCGTTGCTGTCGAATTACGGCTGGTCGAAAGCCGAATCCGAACGCGTCCTCGCCGCGTCGGGGCTCGACTGGGTCGTGGTGCGTCCCCCCGCGATCTATGGGCCCGGCGACATGGAGATGCGCGACCTGTTCCGCATGGCGTCGCGCGGCATCGCCTTGCTCCCGCCGGGCGGGCGTGCGTCGATCATCGCCGCCGATGACATCGCCGATCTGCTGATCGTCCTCGCCACGAACGCAACGCCGCGGCTGATCCTCGAACCCGACGACGGCCGCCCCAATGGGTGGAGCCATGCCGAAATGGTCCGCGCGATGGGCATCGCGGCCGGACAACACCGCGTGCTGCCGATCGCGCTCCCCAAGGCGATCCTGACGCTCGGCGCGAAACTCGATGGCGCGTTTCGCGGCACGGGTGCCAAGCTCACCGCCGACCGCGTCGGCTATCTTTCGCATCCCGACTGGGTCGCCGACCCCGCCAAACGCCCCGACCCCGCCCTATGGCATCCCAAGGTGGCTACGGCTGCGGGGTTTGCCGAGACGGTGGCGTGGTATCGCGCCAACGGCTTGCTATAGGCTTGCTGCAAAACTGCCGCATTTGTGCGGCAACGACGATGAGAGTTATCAAGGACCGACCATGAGCGACCGCCAGGCCATTTACGATACCGTCACCGCACAGATCGAACCCTTCAACAAAAAGGGCGTCACGCTGAGCGATGCGACGACCTTCCAGGGCGATCTCGAATGGGACAGCCTGACAGTGATGGATTTCGTCGCCGCGATCGAGGACGAATTCGACATCATCATCACGATGAACATGCAGGCCGAGATCGAGACCGTCGGCCAGCTGGTCGACGCCGTTGCCAAGTTGAAGGGGTGATTCGATGACCGATGCCGGCCTTGTCGCAGAGAAGCTGCCCGTCGATCCCGTCGAGGTCGCGCCGGAACGCGACCTGATGTCGAAATTCGACGCGCTGATCGCCGAACGCCAGGCGCTGATCGACACTGGCGTCACCGATCCTTTCGCGATCGTGATGGAGCAGGTCAAGTCGCCGACCGAGGCGGTGATCGCCGGGCGCGACACGATCCTGCTCGGCACCTACAATTACATGGGCATGACCTTCGACGCCGACGTGATCCAGGCAGGCAAGGACGCGCTCGACCAGTACGGATCGGGCACCAACGGCAGCCGGATGCTCAACGGCACCTTCCGCGACCATATCGAAGTCGAGGACGCGCTGCGCGATTTCTACGACGTGTCGGGCGCGATCGTCTTCTCGACCGGCTATATGGCCAATCTCGGGATGATCTCGACGCTCGTCGGCAAGGGCGAATACGTCATCCTCGACGCCGATAGCCACGCCTCGATCTATGACGGCTGCAAGCAGGGCAATGCCGAGATCGTCCGCTTCCGCCACAACGACGTCAACGATCTCGACAAGCGCCTCGGGCGCTTGCCCAAGGACGCCGGCAAGCTCGTCATCCTCGAGGGCGTCTATTCGATGCTCGGCGACATCGCCCCGCTCAAGGAAATGGTCGCGGTCGCCAAGAAGCACAATGCGATGGTGCTGAGCGACGAAGCGCATTCGATGGGCTTTTACGGCCCCAACGGGCGCGGCGTGTACGAAGAGCTCGGCTGCGAGGGCGATGTCGATTTCATCATCGGCACCTTCTCCAAATCGGTCGGCACCGTCGGCGGCTTCTGCGTGTCGAACCACCCCAAGTTCGAGGCGATCCGCCTTGCGTGCCGCCCCTATATCTTCACCGCGTCGCTCCCGCCTTCGGTCGTCGCGACCGCGGCCACCTCGATCCGCAAATTGAAGCATGCGCACAAGAAGCGCGCGCAGCTGTGGGAGAATGCCCGCTCGCTGCATGCCGGGCTGAAAGCGCTCGGCTTCAAGCTTGGCACCGAAACCTCCGACAGTGCGATCATTGCGATCATCCTCGATGACCAGGAACGCGCCGTCGCGATGTGGCAGGCGCTGCTCGACGGCGGGCTCTACGTCAACATGGCGCGCCCGCCCGCGACTCCGGCAGGCACCTTCCTGCTGCGCTGCTCGCTCTGCGCCGAGCATACGCCCGCGCAGATCGCGACCGTGCTCAAGATGTTCGAGGCTGCGGGCCGAAGCCTGGGCGTGATCGGCTGAACCCCCGACCAGACCGCCGCTCGGGCCTATTCACCAGTTTTGCCATAGGTTAGACTGATCCGATGAGCGGGACAGTGGGCGAAGCGAGCGACGAGGATACGTCGCGGTCGATCTGGCGCACCATCACGCTGGTCGTGGTGGCGGCGCTGGGCGTGTTCGTGCTCGTCGCGCTGATCCTGACGCTCGGCGAGGCCAATCGCCAGCGCGACCGTGCGCTGAAACTGCAGACGCACAGCTACGAGGTGATGATCCTTTCGGCGAACCTGTCGGGAACGATTGCGCGCGCCGAGGCGTCGCTCGGGCGCTACGTCATCAGTGCAGACACCAATCTCGGCCAGACCTATTCGGCCGACTGGCAATTGGCCGGCCAGCAACTCGCGCGGCTCGACCGGATCACGCGCGACAATGCCGAGCAGCAAGCGCTGATCATCCCGTTGCGTCGCGCTTTCGACGCGCGCGGCGCCGAGCTGTCGACGATCGCGCTCAATACTTTCTACAAGCGCAACGGCCAGGCGATCCCGCTCTATTACAAGGCGCGCCAGTCGGCCTCGCTGAGCCAGATCGACGACCTGCTCGACAAGATCGGCGCTCAGGAGCGCGCGCTGCTCGCCGACCGCACAGGGGATGCGATGCGCTCGGTCGCCCGCTCGAGCGGCCTTGCCAGCACGCTGTCGGTGCTCGGCATCCTGCTGCTCGTCGGCGCGGTGGCGCTCGGCTGGCTGACCGTCACCGCGCTCGGCCAAAGCGCGGTCGCACGCGCCGAGGCCGATGCCGAACGCGACCGCGCGATCGAGCTCGAGGCCGCGGTCGAGCGCGCCTCGGCGGTATTGCTCGCGCAGGAAAGCAAGCTGCGCCAAGTCCAGAAGATGGAAGCCGTCGGCCAGCTTACCGGCGGCATCGCGCATGATTTCAACAATATGCTGGCGGTCGTGCTGGGGGGGCTGGAGCTCGCCAAGCGCCAGCTCGGGGCCGAATCGAGCGCCGCGCACCGGCATATCGACAACGCCACCGAAGGGGCCAATCGCGCCGCCGCGCTCACGCGCCAATTGCTCGCTTTCTCGCGCGAAGAGGCGCTGCGCACCGAACCGATCGAGCCCGTCGCATTGGTCCTTGGCATGTCGGACTTGCTCGACCGTACGCTCGGTGACGGCGTATCGGTCGCGGTCGATGCCGCGCAGGACGCCGCCTGGCTGGTACGCTCGGATCGCCACCAGCTCGAAAACGCCGTGCTCAACCTCGCGGTCAACGCGCGCGATGCGATGAACGGACGCGGCAAGTTGACGATCACCGCCGCCGGGGTCACGCTTGCCGAAGGTGCGGTCGGGACGTGCCATGCCGGCGACTATGTCGCGCTGAGCGTCGCCGACAGCGGCTGCGGCATGAGCGCCGATCTGCTCGAGCGCGTGTTCGAGCCGTTCTTCACCACCAAGCCGGCGGGCAAAGGCACCGGGCTCGGCCTCAGCCAGGTGTTCGCCTTCGTCCGCCAGGCCGACGGCCAAGTAGGGATCGAATCGGTCGTCGACCAGGGGAGCATCGTGACGATGTACCTGCCGCGCTACCGCGAAGGATCGGCGGTCGCGCCGCGGGTCGAGACCGCGCCCGATACGGTGATCGAACATCTAGCCCTCGACATTCTGGTGGTCGAGGACGATCCGCGCGTGCTCGCCGCGACGATGGGCGCGCTCGAGGAACTCGGCCATCGCCCGATCGCGTGCGACGATCCGCTTGCCGCGCCGGGGATGCTGGCACAGGCCGCGCACGTCGACTTGCTTGTGTCCGATGTTTTGATGCCGGGGCAGACCGGCCCCGAAATGGTGGCGGCGTTGCTGCCGGCAAACCCCGAGCTCGCTGTCCTGTTCGTCACGGGCTATGCCGGCGAAGCGGGCGGCGAGGCCGAATTCGGCGGGCATCACGTGCTGCGCAAGCCTTTCACGCTGGTCGCGCTCGAACGCGCGGTCGCCGCCGCGATCGCCGCGCGTGCTGCAACGATTCTAGACCGCCTTGCCGCCGCGTGATTTGGTAGCTGACGCGGCGTCTGCGGCTCGATATAGCCGCGCGATGCGGGTGTTCCCCTCCCTCCGGCCAGAAGCCCTTCGCCCCAGCTCATGAAGTCCATCGACCGCTATCTGGTGCGATTGATCGCGGTGCCGCTCTTTGCGACGCTCGTCATCTTCGCGATGCTGCTCGTGCTCGACCGCATGTTGCGGCTGTTCGATTTCGTCGCGACCGAGGGTGGCCCGGTCAGCGTAGTGTGGCGGATGCTAGCCAATCTGCTTCCCGAATATTTCGGGCTCGGCATCCCGGTCGGGCTGCTGCTCGGCACGCTGCTCGCCTTCCGCAAGCTCGCCACCTCGTCCGAGCTCGACGTGATGCGCGCGGTCGGCATGAGCTACCCGCGGATGCTGCGCGTGCCCTATATGTACGCGATCGCGCTCTGTGCCCTCAATTTCGCGATCGTCGGCTTCGTCCAGCCCGATGCGCGTTACAATTACGAGAAGCTGCGCTTCGAGCTGCGCACCGGCGCGCTCGGCGCGTCGATCAAGGTCGGTGAGTTCACGCATTTCGGCAACGACATGACGCTCAGGATCGAAGAGAGCCACGACAATGGCCGCCGCCTGTCGGGCATCTTCCTGCGCAAGGACGACAATAAGGGCGGCTCGATCGCGGTGACCGCCGAGACCGGCCAGTTCTTCGCGACCGACAATCCCGACGAGATCATCTTCCGGCTGACCAACGGCACGCTGGTGCGCACCGAAGCCAAGGTCGCGACGCCGCGCGTGCTGCGCTTCAGCAGCAACGACCTGCCGATCCCGCTGCCCAAGACCGAGAATTTCCGTGTCCGCGGCGGCGAGAATCTCGAACGCACGCTGCCCGAGCTCGCGCGCATCGGCAGCGACCGCAAGGCCGACAAGGAACTGCGCGACACCAGCCGCGCTGCCTTCCACTTCCGCACCGCCGAAGTGCTGTCGATCCTGCTCCTCCCGCTGCTCGCACTCGCGCTCGGCATCCCGCCCAAGCGCTCGACCTCGGCGCTCGGCGTGTTCCTCGCGATCATCATGATCGTCGCCTATCACAAGGTGAACGAATATGCGCAGGCAGTCGGCGGGCTCGGCAAGATCGATCCGGTACTGGCGATCTGGATCCCGTTCACGGTGTTTGCCGGGCTGACGCTGTGGATGTTCTACACGATCGCCTATGTCCCCGGCGGGCAACCGATCGGTGCGCTCGAACGCGTCTTCTCGAAGCTCGCGAAATCTGTCCGCAAGCTGCTCCCCGGTCGTCGCGATAAGGGCGCCAAGGCATGATCTCGCTCGAACTGTTCCCGTCGCGCACCGTCTCGCTCTACATGGGCAAGATGTTCCTGATCCGCACCTTTGCGGTGCTCGCGATGTTCGTGCTCGTGCTCCAGGCGCTCGACTTGCTGAGCGAGAGCGGCCACATCCTGGCCTATGCCGGCAACGGCCAGGCTGAGATCACGCGCTATCTCACGCTGCGCATTCCCGAGATCATCGCGACCTTCCTGCCCTTCTCGGTGCTGCTCGGCACGATCATCACGCTGTCGACGCTCAACCAGAACAGCGAAGTCATCGCGCTGAAAGCATCGGGACTGTCGGCCCACCAGATCCTCGCGCCGTTGCTCGTCGCGAGCCTCGGCGTCGCGATCATCTCGTTCAGCTTCAACGACCGCATCGTCAGCCGCGCGACCGCGACGCTCAATCAGTGGCAGAAGGTCGATTACGGCCCGATGCCGATCGACCGCGGCGACCGCGCCAATGTCTGGGTGCGCGACGGCGACGATCTGATCCAGGTCGAACAGGTCCGCGGGCATGGCGATGCCGCCAAACTCGGCGGGATCACGCTGTTCGACCGCGAGGGCGGCAGCCTCGTCGCGGTCGTCTCGGCCAAGATCGGCGTGCGCGTGTCGGGTGGCTGGAAGGTCGGCCCGGCGACTCGCTTCGACGTGGCAAGCGGCAAGCTGACGCGACTCCCGTCGCTCGTCATCGGTCGCGACGTTCGGCCCGACCAGTTCACGCTTGCGACGATCGACGCCAACGGGCTGTCGTTCGGCGGGCTCCACTCCGCGATCGCTGATCTGAAGGCCGGAGGACGCCCGACCAAGGCGCTCGAGGGCGCGATGTGGCACAAACTGTCGGGGCCGTTGTCATCGATGCTGATGCCGCTGCTCGGTGCGGTCGCGGCGTTCGGGCTGGCGCGCTCGGGCAAGCTGTTCGTCCGCGCGGTGATCGGAATGATGCTCGGCTTCTTCTACTTCGTCGCCGATAATTTCGCGCTGGCGATGGGCAATCTCGGCGCGTACCCGCCGTTCCTCGCCGCGTGGGCGCCGTTCCTGCTGTTCCTGATGATCGGCGAAGCGGTCCTGATCCGCACCGAGGAATAAACGCCTACCGCCTGCCCCACCGGAACAGGCGCGCGACACCATTGCATCCTAGGGAATAGCAGGTCCCCGGCAAAGGTCCGGGTCCGGGCGTGGTGGGCTCGCTCGTGAGCAGTGGACCGGCATGCTACTGGGCCCCAGCCCTCGCCGGGGAACGCGCGAGCCGGAGGGGCGAACCTAGCCGCGGCGTCCCATCGTGCTGCGCACCAGCCGTGAGACCAGCCCCGGCAGCCCCTTATAGCTCGCCTTGTGATACGGCGATTCGGGTGCGAGCGCAGCCGACAAGCGCCGGTGCGCCTCGGCCAGGCCGTGATACGGCACGCCCGGGATGAGATGATGCAGCGCGTGATAGCGCAGACCGACCGGCGCCCACAGCACGGGCAGCAACGCCGGCGGCGGCACATTGACCGTGTCGAGATATTGCGCCGTGACGGTCATCGTCTCTCCCTCATTCTCCCACAAATGCGCGACGAGCGTGCGGACCTGGTTGAGAACGTAGGTAACCGACAGGATCGCCCCGAAGATCGCCGCCTGACGCAGCGGGAGCACGCCCGTCGCGATCAGCACGATCAGCGTGATCGCCCACACGCTGCACGCAATCTCGAGCAGCAGCATCTGCCGCGCGACGTCGCCCTCGGGCATGCGCCGGCGGAACGACGGGTTGATCGACAGCGACGAATAGCGCTCGATCAGCGTGCGGCGCAGACCCGGCACGACGAGCGACAATGGGCTCAGCACGCCGAAGCGGACCAGCAACGCGATCGGCGCGAGCAGCGCGGTCAGGATGAACACCGGCAACGTCCACGGCTTCATCAAAGCGAGCGGCAGATATTCGGGATCCTCGACCGTGCCGTAGCGCGTGCGGGCGTGGTGAAGGTTGTGGACGCCCTCATACATGAAGCTCGGCACCAACAGCGGCACGCCGGCGATCAGGTTCCAGCCAAGCCGGAAGCCGGGCACCGATGCGTGCCGCATATGCGTGATTTCGTGGATGAAGCTGCCCGCGCGATACAGGCCGAGAATCGCGACCAACGCCGCAACCAGCCCGAGGCCAAGCGACGGAGTCGTCATCGCGATCGCCAAGCCAGCGTAACCGACTCCCGCCGAAAGCAAGAAGTCGGTCCAATAGATAAGCGGGCGTGGCGCGTTGAGATCGCGCGTCAATTCCGCGACCGTGCGCAACATCGCGCGATCATCGGCAATGCTCGACAGCGCGACGCGCGGAGCAATCGTTGGCGCGGCCGCGCGCTGGTCCAGGGAAATCGAAGCGTTCATGGAGTGTGCCATTGCAAGAAGATAGTGGCTAGACGGTGGCAAAACAGGGGGGAGCTGCGCGATTGCTTGACAGTGAGTGGGCAGACCCGGAAGGGCGTTGACCGATCTTCTCGAGGTGAACCGCTCATGGCCCCTGCCCCGCTAACCATCCGGCCGATCGACAGCAAGGCCGATCGCAAGCGCTTCGTCGACCTGCCGTTTCGGCTCTACGCGAACGACCCCAATTGGGTTCCACCGCTGAAAGGCGAAGCGCTCGGGCTGATCACGCCCGAGAAGAACGGCTGGTTCAGCCATGCGATCGCACAGCTCTTCCTCGCCGAGCGCGGCGGCAAGGTCGTCGGGAGGATTTCGGCGCATATCGATACGCTCGCGCTGACGATGGATCCGTCCAAGGGCTTCGGCCCCGGGTGTGGGCAATGGGGGCTGTTCGACGCCGAGGACGCGACGATCGCGGCGGCGCTGATCGCGGCGGCCGAGGGCTGGCTGCGCGACCAGGGCATGACGCGCGCGCTCGGGCCGATCAGCATGTCGATCTGGGAAGAGCCGGGACTGCTGGTCGAGGGCTACGATCACCCCCCGACGATCATGATGGGCCATGCCAAGCCCGAATATCGCGGCTGGATCGAGGCGGCGGGGTATCACAAGGTCAAGGAGTTGCTGACCTACGACCTCGACATCACCAAGGACTTCCCGCCGCTGCTCCAGCGGATCATCGCGTCGGGCGAAAAGAACCCGCGAATCCGCATCCGCAACGTCGACAAGACCAAGTTCGAGGAAGAAGCCGCGATCATCCTCGCGATCCTCAACGATGCGTGGGCCGACAATTGGGGGTTCGTGCCCCTCACCCCGCCCGAGATCAAGGATGTCGGCGTCAAGCTGAAGCCGATCGTGTTCAACGATCTCATCCGCATCGCCGAACTCGACGGACGCCCGGTCGCGTTCATGATCGACCTTCCCGATCTCAACGAAGTGATCAAGCCGCTCAAGGGCAATCTGCTCCCCTTCGGCTGGGCCAAGATCCTGCTGTGGCTGCGCAAGCCGAAGGTGCGCACGGTCCGCGTGCCGTTGATGGGGGTGCTCAAGGAGCTCCAATCCTCGCGGCTCGCCAGCCAGCTCGCCTTCATGCTGATCCAGTACATCAAGGATGCCTCGGTAGAGCATTACGGCGCGACGCGCGGCGAAATCGGCTGGATCCTCGAGGACAATCAGGGGATGCGCTCGATCGCCGATGCGATCCAGTGCACGATCAACAAGCGCTACTGGATCTTCGAAAAGACGCTGTAGCGCAGGCGGTCGATGGTGCCGCGCGGGTCGCGGCACCATCCGATCGGTCAGTCGGCCTTGGCGAGCGGATCGACACCTTCGTCGGCAAGCCAGTCGGCGCGCGTCTTGCAGGTCCGGCGTGGAATTCGCGAACCGGTGACCTGGTTGACGACGCAATAGCGCGTCACGCGTTGCGCCGTCGGTGCGCGCGTGCCAGCCTCGATCGACTGCGACGATGGCGTCGCCGCCGGGCGGGCCTCGCCGGCGAAGGGGGCGGTTGCGATGCTCAGGGCGCTGGTGGCGAGAAGCAAAAAGATGGTCATGGTCTGTCCTCCGCAAAGTTCGCGAGTTCCGCTGAACGGCTCGCGACTGAAGCAGTGCATTAGTCATGCCAAACACTTAATAGCCTGATTTACCTGGCTATTTTTCGATTCTTTCATTCAGATGAATGGCCTTGCAGACCAACCTCCGGCGGATAATACCGATTGTCGGTGGCAAACCTCAGCGCAGCGTCACCCAAGTCGGCGCGTGGTCGCTTGCCTTCTCGCGCGCGCGATACGCCTTGTCGACGCCGGCATCGAGCAGCCGATCGGCTGCCATCGGGCTGAGCAGGAGATGATCGATGCGGAAGCCGGCATCACGTTGCCATGCGCCTGCCTGATAGTCCCAGAAGGTCCACACCCCGCCACCCGGGTGACGCGTGCGCAGCGCATCGGTCCAGCCTTGCGCAACCAGCGTGCGGAAGCCGGCGCGGCTCTCTGGCTGCATCAGCGCATCGTCCTGCATCGCGCGGACCGAATAGGTGTCGTCGTCATTGGGAATGACATTATAATCGCCCGCGAGCACGACGGGCAGCTCGTCGGCAAGCAAAACGCGCGCCCGCGCGGCGAGGCGATCGATCCAGCGCAGCTTGTAGTCGAACTTGGGTCCCGGCTGCGGGTTGCCGTTGGGGAGGTAGATCGAGGCGACCACCAGCCCGTCGATCTCGGCCTCGAGATAGCGGCTGTGCTCGTCCTCGGGCTCGCCCTCGAGGCCGCGCTGGCGCTCGACCGGATCCTGCCCCTTCGCGAGGATCGCAACGCCGTTCCAGCTCTTCTGGCCGTGCCACAACACGCCGTAGCCCGCCGCGCGGATGTCGGCCTCCGGGAAGGTCTCGTCGCTGGTCTTGAGTTCCTGCAGGCACACGACGTCGGGCTGCTGCTCGGCGAGATATTCCAGCAGGCGCGGCAGGCGCGCCTTGATGCCGTTGATGTTGAATGTAACGATCTTCACGTGGCGCTGCCCCTTGGTTGGGGCCGGACGTTACACCGAGAAGCTGGAACCGCAACCGCAACCCGACGCCGCCTGCGGGTTGGTCACCTTGAACGCGGCGCCGCCGAGTTCCTCGACATAATCGACGGCCGCGCCGCGGACGAGATCGAGGCTGATCGAATCGACCACCAGACGCACGCCGTCCTGCTCGGCGACGGCATCATCGGCATCGACCGAATCGGCAAAGCCGAACTTGTACTGGAAGCCCGAGCATCCCCCGCCATCGACCGACAGCCGGAGGATCGGCGGCTTGCCCTGCTTGCCCGCGATCATCGCGACGCGAGCGGCGGCAGAGGGCGTGAGCGCGATTTCGGGAGCGAGTGTGGCCATGCCGCCAAGATAAGCCTTTGCAGCGCCAACGGCAACCAGCGCGCAGATCAGTCCGCCGCGGCAGGCCCGCCGACCGAGACCGGGATCGTCGAGATCGACTTGTCCTGCGCCGCGACGAGATAGTCGGCGGTCTGCAGGAACGGCACGGGGTTCACCGCGCGACCGTCGATCCGCACTTCATAATGGAGATGCGGGCCGGTCGAACGCCCGGTCGAACCCATCAGCGCGATCAGCTGGCCGCGATGCACGCGCGTGCCCGGCTCGACCAGGATCTTCGAGAGATGGCCGTAGCGCGTCTGGATCCCCTTGCCATGATCGAGCTCGACCATGTTGCCATAGCCGCCGGCGCGCTCGGCGCGATCGACCATGCCGTCGGCGGTAGCGTAGATCGGCGTGCCGACCGGGCCAGGGATATCGACGCCGGCATGCATCGCGGCGGTGCCGCGGAAGGGATCCGAGCGGATCCCGTAATTGCTGGTGTAATTGAGATGCGCGACGGGCTGCGCCGAGGGGATCGCGATCACGCCCTGCTGGAGCGTATCGAGCTTCTTCCACGTCATGAACAGCGAGCGGAACTGCGTGTCGGCGCGCAGATCGGCTTCGGTCGCGGCGCTGTCGGCGGCTTCGTACGGGCCACCCATTGCGGGCTGCTTGGCGACGATCCGCGCCGGGTTGAGCCCGAGGCTGCGGACATGCGCAACGGCCCTTGCAAAGCGCTGGTCGACGACGTGGCGCGCCTGGACGGCAACCGCGACTTGCTGCAGTTCGATCTTCTTGAGCGGCGCGACGACATCGGCGGCGAGCGCATCGGCCTTGGGGTCAACGCTAGGGGTCGGCTTGGTCAGTGCAGCGACATCGCCCTTGCCCGACACGACCGCGACGAGCAGCGCCTGGCGCTGGTCGATCCGCGCGGCGTGCGCCTGTGCCGCGGCTTTGATCGTCGCGACGTCGGCCTGCATCTTGCTGACGCGAATGCGCAGCTGCGCGACCTTGGCTTCGGGCGAGAGCGGCGCATCGACGATACCGCTCATCGCTGCGGCGCCGACCGCGGCCTGCGCCACGCCGTAAGCCGAGAAGCACAGCGTCACGCCAGCGACACCCGCCATCATCGCCTGCGCACGACCGCCCAGGCTGAAACGCTTGAGATCACGTCCGTCATGGAAGATGAAATCGCGGGTCTTGAAATACGCCTTCAGACGCGACGCAAGTCGCACACCAGACTCGATCGAAATTCGGTTCATTGGACCCCGGCGATCAAATTGCGTTTGCCGGATAATGCCAGCGCCCGCCCCACTTTCGATCCGGCTACAACCCCCTGCACCCGGACACGCAGTGTGTGACCGATAGCGCGCGTGTCACGCAAGGGCTGGATAGGTCCGGCGCGGCCAAGCGGCTGATCGCCACGGCGAGTCGTTTAGCGCATCGTAAAAATACTGATGGAATCGACAGATGCGGGGAACCGTCACGCGATGGCGCGAACCGCCTCGAGCACTTCGGCGGCATGGCCGGGCACGCGCACCTTGCGCCAGGCGCGCACGAGCACGCCCTTCGCATCGAACAGGAACGTCGCGCGCTCGATCCCCATATAGGTCTTGCCGTACATCTGCTTCTCGACCCAGACGCCGAACGCCTCGAGCACGACCGCGTCCTCGTCGCTCGCCAGCGGTACGGCGAGATCATATTTGGCGATGAACTTCTGGTGCTTCGCGGGCGTGTCCCGCGATACACCGAGCACGTCTGCGCCGAGTGCATCGAAATCCGCCTGATGCGCACTGAAATCCTGTGCTTCGCGGGTACACCCGCTCGTATCGTCCTTGGGGTAGAAATAGAGCACGAAGATCCGGCCGACCCGGTCGCGCAAGGCGGTGCGCGCGCCGTCGGGCAGGACGAGGTCGAGATCCGGCAGCGCATCGCCCACATCGACGGTCGTCTGGGTGTTCGTCATGGTGTTGGTTCCTCGACATGCTTGAGCCAGGCGGACACCTCCTGCCGCGTCGTCTCGAGCGAGGCAACCACCGCGGGCCAATCCGTCATGCCGAGCGCCTGCGCGACGAGCGCTTGCGTCGCGGGGCCCGGCGCACGCGCATCGGGCG
Source organism: Sphingomonas sp. AAP5 (assembly GCF_004354345.1). Taxonomy (NCBI): domain Bacteria; kingdom Pseudomonadati; phylum Pseudomonadota; class Alphaproteobacteria; order Sphingomonadales; family Sphingomonadaceae; genus Sphingomonas; species Sphingomonas sp. AAP5. The sequence goes on from NZ_CP037913.1 coordinate 2,487,495, forward strand.
CGACCAGCCGCAGCGTGACGAGCAGCCGCGTCAGCAGATCGTGCGCGGGGAGCATCGCCGCGGGCGCCAGACCCGCCGCGTCCAGCGCAGCGATGGCGCGGCGCAAATTGGGATCGAGCCCCTGCCCGCTTTGCAGCTGCACCATGTGCACCGCGAATTCGAGATCGACGAGCCCGCCGGGGAGCAGTTTGGCATCGAGCGGCCCGAGCGGCGGCTTGTGCGCGGCCATGTCGGCGCGCATCTTCGTCCCCTCGGCGACGACATCGCGCCGCGGTCGATCACCGCGCAGCACCGCGCCGACGATCGCCGAAACCGCCGCCTCGGCGTCCGCACTTCCGAACACGCACCGCGCGCGCGCGAGCGCCATATGCTCCCACGTCCACGCGCTTTCGCGCTGATAGCGTGCGAACCCGTCGAGCGAGACGCTGAGCGGCCCTTGCGTCCCCGACGGGCGCAACCGCGTATCGACCTCGTAGAGCGGTCCCGATGCGGTCGGCACCGACAGCGCGGCGCTGATCCGTTGCGCCAGCCGATTGTAATACAGCACCGCGCCGAGTGGCTTGGCGCCGTCGGATTCGGCGAGATAATCTCCGGTGAAGAGATAGATCAGGTCGAGGTCCGACGCGTGCGTCAACGCCCCGCCGCCCATCCGGCCGAGCGCGAGAATGACCAGCTCGCTGCCCGGCACACGGCCGTGCGCGAGTGCGAACTCGGCAATCGTGGCGGCGGCGAGTACGCGGATCGCCGCCTCGGCGACGCGCGCATAGCCGGCCGAGACGATCAGCGGATCCGACACGCCCGCGATGATCTGGGTACCGAGCGCAAAGCGCTTTTCGCCGACGATGCGCCGGACATGGTCGAGCTGCGCCTGGTAATCCGCACCGCCGCGCATCTCGCCCGCGAGCATCGCGACATCCTCGACCGGATCTAGCGCAGTCGCGTCGATCAGCCCGTCGATCAGTTCGGGCCGCCGCGCGAGATCCTCGGCAAGCGTCTCGGCATGGCTGAGGATCAGACCGAGCAGCCGCGCGAGCGCTGGCCGTGCCTCGAGCAGCCGGAAGAAATTGACCGCGCTCGACAGTCGCGCGAGCATCCGGTCGAGCCGCACGATCGCGCCTTGCGGATCGGGCGCGCCACCGAGCGCCGCGATCAGACCGGGCAACACCGCCTCGAGCGCCGCGCGCGCCGCCGGGCTGCGCAGCGCGGGGTAGCCACCACCGCGCCATTGCTCGATCCGCTGCGCCGCAAGCTTGGTCTCGACAAAGCCTGCCTCGGCCAGTTGCGTATCGAGCCGATCCCCCTCGAACGACAGCGCATCGCCCTCTTCGGGGTCGAGCGCGTCATAGCTGCGCGCCGTCGCGGTCACCGCCGGGCGAAGCAGATCGAGCAACGCGCCGGCATCGGCAACACCGTGCAGCTTCGCGACGCCATCGAGCGCCTCTCCGGTCGGGAGTTGATGCGTCTGGCGGTCCTCGATCATTTGGACGCGGTGTTCGATCGTGCGAAGCAACGTATACGAGTCGCTCAGCGCCACCGCCTCGTCCGGATCGACCCAGCCCGCCGCAGCGAGCGCCGCCAACGCACCGCGCGTATCGGCGACGCGCAGCGCGGGATCGCGGCCGCCGTGGATCAGCTGGTGGATCTGCGCGAAAAATTCGACCTCGCGGATGCCACCGCGCCCGCGCTTGAGATCGTAGCCCGGGCCGAACGCCTGCCCCTGCGCATAATGATCGCGGATCCGCCGCGAGATACCGCGAATCTCGCCGATGGCGCCGAAATCGAGCGCGCGGCGCCACACAAACGGCTGCACCGCGGCCAGGAAGCGCTCGCCCAGCGCAATGTCTCCCGCCGCCGCACGCGCACGGATGAAGGCGGCGCGCTCCCATGGCAGGGCCAGCGATTCGTAATAGGAAATCGCCGCATCGACCGACAAGGCGATCGGCGTGATCTCGGGCGACGGGCGCAGCCGCAAGTCGACGCGCAGGACATAGCCGTCGCCATCCCGCGCCTGCAGGATCTCGACGACGCGCTTGGCGATGCGGACCGCGGCTTCCTCGGGCGCTTCGCGCGCGCGATGCGGCAGCGTCGCGGGATCGAACAACAGGATCGGATCGATGTCGGAGGAATAATTGAGTTCGTGGCTGCCCTGCTTGCCGAGCGCGATTCCGGTAAAGCCGATCGGGGCGGCGCCAGGCGTACGTTCCTCGATCGCGGTCAGGATCGCGGTATGCAGCGCGCGATCGGCAAAGTCCGACAAAGCGCGCGTGACCGCCGACAAATCCTCGCGCCCCGACAGGTCGCCGATCGCGACTCGCAGTGCCAGCCGCCGGCGCTCCAGCCGCAGCCGGCGTGCCGGCGGCATCGTCAGGTCTGCGATCTCGATCGTGCGCAGCGCGGGTAGAACGCCGCCCGCAAGGCTCTGCGCCAGTTCAGGCTCGCGTTCGAGCAAGACAGCGAGGAACGGCGACCAGCGCCTGGCGCGATCGACGGCTGCAACAACATCTTGATCGGAGACAGCGTTTTTCATGGTCGAGATCATGCCTTGAGCCAGGACAGGCCAAATAGCACGCAACTAACGGTGTGGTCGGCCGTTGTTGACATATGTCAAAGTCCTATGCCTCGACTGGACAAAACCTGCCCACCACGGCGTATCTCGTGGCGGCGCCAGCTCGCTCGGACATCATCTCGTCGGCGCTCCGCAGTGCGTATCCGCAAGCGCACGCAGCGACCGACCCGTTCAGCGACATCCTTGCGGTCCTCGACACGATCGACCTGCAAAAAGTGCGGCGCTGAGCGCGCGACACGACGGCTAGCGTCGCTCGCGGCTCAATTCATCGACTTCGCCCATGATCGTGTCGAGCGCCGACATGCCGGGCTCATTGCTGTGGGTACGCCGCGATGCGAGCGAATTGTCGTTCATCACAGCTTCTAGGGCGACGCGGCCACGCGCGACCCGGCTCTTGATCGTGCCGACCGCGACGCCGCAGATCTCCGCCGCCTCTTCATAGGCAAAACCGCCCGCGCCGACGAGGATCAAGGCCTCGCGCTGGGGCTGCGGAAGGTGCAGCAAGGCGCGCTGCATGTCCCCGAGCTCGACATGCTTGTCCTGGCTCGCCGGCGCCGCGAGAATCCGATCGGCGACCAGATCGTCCCATTCGCCTTTGAAGCGCGACCGGCGCATCTGGCTCAGATACAGATTGCGCAAGATAATGAAGGTCCAGGCGCGCATGTTCGTACCAGCCTGGAAGCGCAGCCGCGCCGCCCAGGCCTTCATCAGCGTTTCCTGGACGAGATCGTCTGCGAGATCGCGATTGCCTGAAAGCGACCGACCAAAGGCGCGCAGGTGCGGAATGACCTGTGCCAGCTGCGCCTTGAACTCCGGGTCAGAGAGCGAAACATGCTCCACCACGGGTTCGGGCGCATCATCTTCGTCATGGTCGATCGCGTCGGTCATGTAATCCAGTCTCGGCTTTGCAGAGCTCAAATGGGGGCATCGGACATCAATGTCCAACACGACCGGCTAAGCGACTTTATCGTTGGGAGAAAAACAGCAGGACCGCGAAGATCACAATGATCAGGGTCAGCGATATGCCCAGCACGTACCGCGTGACATGGGGCGTCGAACCGGCGCGGGCATCTTGCTTGCTCAGTTCGATCGGATCGTCATGGTCCATGCGCGCCCCCTGTCGTTGTGGTTCCGTATCGTATGGAACCCAACACACAGGGGCGCGAATGGGTTCCCTCAGATGACGGGAACGGTTGCCTGGTCGAAGAACAGCGCCTGGGCGATTGCCGCCTTGACGGTCGAACGCTGGAACGGCTTGGTGATGAGGAAGGTCGGCTCGGGCCGCTCGCCGGTCAGCAAACGCTCGGGGAACGCGGTGATGAAGATCACGGGAACCTCGAACTCGGCGAGGATGTCCTTGACCGCGTCGATGCCCGAACTGTCATCGGCCAACTGGATATCGGCGAGCACCAGGCCAGGACGATCTTCCATCGCCAGTGCAACGGCTTCGTCGCGCGTAACCGCAACGCCTGTCACGTCATGGCCAAGATCGCGCACGATCGTCTCGATATCCATCGCGATGATCGGCTCGTCCTCGATGATCAGCACGCGCGCGCGCGTCTGCTTCTCGATTTCGGCAAGGGCTTCGGTGACGAGCAATTCGACTTCGCTCGTATCGACATCGATCAGATAGGCCGCGTCCTCGGGCGTAAAGCCTTCCATCGCGGTCAGCAGCAACGCCTGACGCGACAACGGGGTCATCCGCGCGAGCCGCGCCCGCGCGATCGATTCCTGACCGTCGAGATCGCCCGCGCTCATGTTCTCCGGAGTCTCGTCGTAATTCGTCGAGGTCCAAATCGCCTGGAACATGCGATACAGGCCGAGGCGCGGATCGACTTCGCGTGGGAACTCGTCGGGAGCGGCAACGATCGCTTCGAGCGTAGCGCGCACATACCGGTCGCCGTGCGTCTGGCTCCCGGTCAGCGCACGACCATAGCGACGCAGGAACGGAAGATGGGGGGCAAGCTGCTGTCCTAACGACATGACTGTCGGGGTCTCCCTGAGGTAATGATCGGGGGACCTTGTGGAAGCGGCCCCCTGGCAATGCAACGCGTTTTCGTACCCCAAAAAACCGGAATTAAAATCGCGTCGAGTGCGGAACCATCGAACGCTTATTTGGTTTCATGCTGGAACATCGGTCGTTGCGATTGTCCGACAGTCGATCTACGAGCCGTTTGTTACGGTACCATATTCACACGACCGGGTCTGCCGGTGTGACCCAGGGGGACTGCATTGCGTTCGGGCGACGAATCTTCGAAGAAGCCGGTTGCGGCGCGCGCGTCCAATCCTGGTGCGAAGGTTCAAAGCAAGGACCGCGATATGGGTGCGGCCTTGCGGACGGTGTATCAACGCACCGTCGAAGAGACGATTCCGCCCGAGATGCTGGACTTGCTGGGCAAACTAGACTGAGCGTTGCATGACTGACATCGCTGGCGACACCGCCCCTCCTCTTCAGTCCGGGCGGATCGGTGGCGCGCTCGACCGGATTCCGACCGGCGCGAAGGTCTTTCTGATCCTCGGCATTTGTCTTTTGCCACTGGCGATCATCGCCTTCTTCGCGACAATCCGAACCGCACAGCTCGCCGACGAAGCCACGCGTGCGCAGATGCAGGTCACCGCCACCGAGAGCGCGCGTAAGCTCGCAATCGAGCTGGTCGGTGACATGACCGCGCTGCGGGTTTCGCTCAACGCCCTCGAAAGCGATCCCGGCGACGCGCCGAGCTGCGCGCGTGCGCAAGGCGTTTTCGCGCCGCAAGCCGCGATGGGTACCCGATTCGTCATCTCCGACTCCACTGGACGCGTGATCTGCGGCGAGCCGCTTCGCGCGGGGGCAGCGCCCAGCGCGACCAAGCCGGGCACTGCGATTGCCGCGCATCTCATCCCCGGCCAGGGCCTGACGCTTTCGACCACAAGCACCAGTGGCCGGACCAACGCCGCCGCGTTTTTCCCGACGCGCGTGCTCGCCGCCACCGCGATGCCGAGCAACGCGCCGCTCCCCTATGAAGCGCAACTGGTGCTCGATCGCGACGCGCTCCTGCTCCACGCCTTGCCGCCGCGGACCGCGCTCGAACGCCGCGCGACGATCAATACCGTCATCGGCGTGGGGTCCGTCGTCCTGACCACCGAAGTGCAGGGTGCGCCGATCACCTCGCCGGTGCTGGTCGCGCTGTTGCTGCCGATCATCATGTGGGCCGCCGCCGCCGGTATCAGCTGGTTCGTCGTCGACCGCCTGCTGATCCGCTCGCTGCGTCAATTGCGCACGCGTGTCGCGAACTTCGTGCCGGGCGAGGAAATCGATCCGGGCACGATGCAAGCCCTGCCCGCGCAGGAAATCCGCGAACTCGGCGAGACCTTCCGCGCGATCAGCCGGACGGTCGCCGAGCACGAAGCCGGCCTCGCCGAAGGACTGGTCCGCCAGACGAAGCTGACGCGCGAGGTGCACCACCGCGTCAAGAACAACCTTCAAGTCATATCGAGCCTGATCAATTTCCACGCCCGCGCGGCCCGCAGTGTCGAGGCGACGCAGGCCTATGCTTCGATCCAGCGCCGCGTCGACGCGCTGGCAGTGGTGCATCGCAACCATTTTGCCGAGCTCGAGGAAAATCGCGGGCTATCGCTGCGCTCGGTGCTCGGTGAATTGGCCGCGAACATCCGCGCGACCGCGCCCGAGGACGCACCGATCGCGATCCAGCTCGACATTGCCCCCTACCTCGCCAACCAGGACGTCGCGATCGCGATCGCCTTCCTGCTCACCGAAATCATCGAACTCGCGATGACGGTAAATCCCACAGCCAACATGCGCATCTCGATCGCCGCCGCCGATGTGGCCGATCGCGCCGTCCTGCGGATCAACTCGCCGGCGCTGGTCGACAACGACCGGATGCGCGCGTTGGTGGCGGAGCGCTATGGCCGCGTCATCGAGGGTTTATCGCGCCAATTGCGCTCGAAACTCCATTACGATCCGATGGTCGGAGCATACGAGATCGCAGTCGCGGTGACCGGGCGCGATTGATCCGCCCGGGGGGACCGAAAAAATCGCCGACGCGCATCTTTTCTCGGAACCGATCATCGCGATGGCCGTTTGGATATTCGGATAGCGAATTTATGCCCCCCCGCTCTCGCTATCCAAGACATGGGCCCGGACGCGCTACCCCTCCCCCCCCGGGTCGCGCTTCCGGGCCCAATTATTTCCTGCACCATCGGCGCGAAATCGGGACGCGCCACGATCGCGTTGCGGAACGATTCGACAGATCGATCATTGGACGCATGAGGCCGCCAGCTTATGGCTGCCCCGGCATTTTTCAGGAGTATTATCATGCGTAAGGCTACCTCGTTCGCGATCCTCGCCGCCGCCCTGCTCGTCGGCGCGTGCAACACCGTCGAAGGCGTTGGCAAGGACGTGAAGTCGGCTGGCGACACCGTCGCAAAGACCGCCGACAGCGCAAAGTAAGCCGCGCTTCAGCAATACGAAAAAGGGCTGTTCCCGGGTTCGGGAGCAGCCCTTTTTCGTGTCAGTCGTATTGAGGAGCCGCTACGCGTGCGGCGCGAAGATCAGCTCTCGACGAGCTCGGTCGACGCGGCCTTCACACGCTTTCGCTCGGTGAACCAGATCGCCACAAGCGCGAGCTCGTACAGCGCGACCAGCGGGATCGCGAGCATGATCATCGAGCCTGCGTCGGGCGGCGCCAGCACCAGCGCGAGCGCGAAGCAGCCGACGATGGCATAGCGGCGCCCACTCACCAGCTGCTTGCGCGTCACGAGCCCGGCGCGCTCGACCAGCATCAGCAGGATCGGCATCAGGAACGCGAGCCCGAACGCGAACAGGAACTGCATCACGAAATCGAGATACGACGCGACCGAGGTCATCGCCTCCTGCTGCACCCCGCCAAGATTGCCTTGGAAGCTGTAGAAGAAACGCAGCGCCGACGGGATGGCGACGAAATACGCCATCGTCGCGCCGACGATGAACAACACCGGCGTCGCGAACAGGAAGGGGAGCAGCGCGCGCTTCTCCTTCATGTACAGGCCAGGCGACACGAACGCCCACAGCTGCATCGCGATGACCGGAAACGCGATCATCAGCGCGGCGAACAAAGCGACCTTCAGCTGGACGAAGAAGCCGTCGAACACCCCGACCGTGATCAGCTTGGTCTGCCCGGCGAGCAGCAGCGGATGGACCAGGACGGTGAAGATCTCGCGCGAGAAGACATAAGTGCCGATGAACACCAGCAGGATTGCGACGAGGCAGAAGAACAGCCGCTTGCGCAGTTCGACCAGGTGATCGAGCAGCGGCGCGCGGCTGGCTTCGAGATCATCGACGGGTGCGTTCACGGATGCGCCCTAGGGTTATGCTCGGCGGTTTCGGGCTCGGCCGGGTGCGGCGCCACGTCATGCGCGCCGGGGCCGGCAGGTTCGGCGATCACCGGCGGCGCGGTCAGCGCCGGGGTCTCGACCATCATCGGCGGGGCATCGCCCTCGGTGCCATCATAGCCGACATCGGTCTCCGCGCCCGATTCGAGATGCGGATGCCCGGAAAGCGCGGCGCGCTGCGACGGCTCGGGCGGATGCTCGCGCATGATGCGCTCATTCTCCGCCGCCCACTTCTTTTCCATTTCCTGCAGCTCGGCCTCGCGCACCATCGTGTCGAAGCCCGAGCGGAACTGGTTCGCGACGCCGCGAACCTTGCCGACCCAATGGCCGGCAAAGCGCATCGCCTTGGGCAGATCCTTGGGCGGGATCACCAGCAAGGCCACGACCCCCAGCAGGATCACTTCGGACGATGCGACATCGAACATGGCAGCGCGGTGCCGCTGATCAGATTTCGGTGTCGCGGATGCGATTGCCGTCGCGGTCGAACACGGGGTCCGCCGACGCCTTGGCTTCGATCCGGCCCGGAACACCATTGGGTTCGCGCTTGGGTTCGTCGTCCTCGGCCATGCCCTTCTTGAACGACTTGATGCCCTTGGCGACGTCACCCATCATGTTCGAGAAACGGCCGCCACCAAGGACCAGGATCGCGATCCCGCCGAAGATCAGCCAGTGTACAATACTCAAACCACCCATGATCGGTCTCCTAAGGTCATCCCTATCTAGTCCTCCTCGTCGGAAACTTCCACCTCCGCGTCGGAGTCGATCCGCTCGAAGGCGAGATCGACCGGGTCGAGCAGCCCCGCCGCGCGCAGATCGTCGATCCCCGGCAGATCGCGCCGGCTCGCCAATCCGAAATGCGCGAGGAATTCCGGGGTCGTCGCATAGAGCAGCGGCCGTCCCGGCACCTCGCGCCGCCCGGCAGGCCTGATCCAGCCCGCTTCCATCAATACGTCCAAGGTGCCCTTAGAGATGCCGACGCCGCGAATTGCCTCGATTTCGGCGCGCGTCGTCGGCTCGTGGTACGCGATGATCGCGAGCGTCTCGATCCCGGCGCGGGTCAGTTTGCGCGGCTCCTCGTGCGTACGGCGCAGCAAGTGCGCCATGTCGGGCGCGGTCTGGAAGTGCCATCGCTCGCCGCGCTTGACGAGTTCGATCCCGCGCCCGGCATAATCGGCCTGCAGCGTGGCGAGCGCGGCGCGGACTTCGACGCCCTGCAGATGCGTGCGGATCGCGTCCGCGGTCATCGGTTCGGTCGCGGCGAAGAGCACCGCTTCGACCGCGCGAACGACCGGATCGGGTGCACTCACGCCCGCGGCTCGACGGGTGTGCGCAGGTATAACGGCGCGAACGGCGATTGCTGGCGGAGTTCGGCCCGGCCCTGCTTGGCGAGTTCGAGCGCGGCGACGAAGCTCGAGGCGAGCGCGGATTTGCGGAACACGCCCGTCGCCGCCGGCGGGAGGAAGGTCTCGATCGTCCGCCATTCCATCGTTATCCCGAGCAGCCGCCCGACGCGCTCGAGCGCGGCCTCGAGCGTCATCACCTCGCGCTGCGCGACGACGTGCATGACGGGGCGCGTCCGTGCGGTGATGACGCCGTATGCGGCGATCAGATCGTAGATCTCGGCCTGCCACAGCGCCTTGCGCTGCGTGCGCAAGCCTTCGGGCGCGCCGCGCGGGAAAACGTCGCGCCCGATCCGGTCGCGCGCGACCAGCCGCGCGCCCGCCTCGCGCATCGCGCTGAGGCGTTCGAGGCGGAGTTGCAGGCGCAGCGCGAGCTCTTCGGGATTGGGCTCTACCTCGGGATCGCGGGGTAGCAGCAGCCCCGATTTGAGATAGGCGAGCCACGCCGCCATCACGAGATAATCCGCCGCCAGCTCGAGCTTGATCGCGCGCGCCTCCTCGACGAAGCGGAGATATTGATCGACCAAGGCGAGGATCGAGATCGCTTTCAGATCGACCTTCTGGTTGCGCGCGAGCGCGAGCAGGACGTCGAGCGGGCCTTCCCAGCCGTCGAGATCGAGCGTCAGCGTTGCAAGGTCTTCGGTCATTGCGCGAACGGTAGCAAAGACGCTCGCCGAGCGGCAGCCCCTTCTAAATCCTCACCTGGTACCGCGGCGAGGGGGCATTCAGGTGAGCGCGAGCAACGCGTCGCGTTTGGCAATCAGCGCGGCGAAATCGCCGTCGCCACGCACCCCCGCCACGCTCGCCATCGCGCGATCGAGCCGCGTGCGCGAGATCGCAGAAATCTCCCCGAGCCGCGCGGCGATATCCTCCATCTCGTCCATCCGCCCCCAGCAATCGAGCACCAGGTCGCATCCCGCAGCGATCGACCCCGCCGCCTTGTCGCCGGCCGTGCCCGACAGCGCCTTCATGTCGATATCGTCGGTCATCAACAGCCCGTCGAAGCCGATCCGCTGGCGGATGATCTGCTCGATCACGACGGGCGACAGCGTTGCGGGGCGCGCCGGATCCCAGGCCTCGAACACGATGTGCGAGGTCATCCCCATCGGCGCATCGCTGAGCCGCGCGAACGGCTGGAGATCGATTTCGAGCTCGGCATCCGTCGCGGTGACGGTCGGCAGATGATAATGCGTATCGAGCTTGGCGCGGCCATGCCCCGGCATGTGCTTGACGACACCGACTACGCCGCCGCGCTGCAGCCCGTCGAGCGTCGCCTTGCCGAGGGCTGCAACGCGCATCGGGTCCGAGCCGAAAGCGCGCGTGGCGATCGCCTCGGTCGTATCGGGCTGCGCCACGTCGAGCAGCGGCAGGCAGTCGACGTTGATGCCGACCTCGGCGAGCATCAGCGCGATCGCTTCGGCATTCGCGCGCGCCGCCTCGATCGCCGAGATCGGCGCGATATCGTAGAGCCGGTCGAACGCGGGGCCTGCCGGGAAAGCAGGCCATTCGGGCGGCCGCATCCGCGCGACGCTGCCGCCTTCCTGATCGATCAGGATCGGCACGTCGTCGCGCCCCGACAGCGCGCGCAGACTGTCGGTCAGCGCGCGGACTTGCGCGCGGGTCGCGATGTTGCGCTTGAACAGGATGTAACCGGCCGGCTCGGCAGCGGCGAAAAAGCTGCGCTCGGCAGGCGAAAGTTCGAGGCCGGATAGGCCGAAGATGACGGGCTTCATGCAACGCGCTTAGCAACAAGCGCGGGGCTTCGCACCATTCCGAATGCGACCCGGGCCATTCCCTCCGATACGTCACCCCGGGCTCGTCCCGGGGTCCACCGGGACGCGCGTGCTACGCTCCCAACACTTGCGGCCCGCTGGACCCCGGCACAAGGCCGGGGTGACGGGTACCGCGCGGAGCCGTCGCGATCAGCCCCGCGGCACGAAGCAGGCCTGCCCCGCCGCGGCGAGCTTCGCGCACAGGCTCGTGGCCTGGCCCGCGCTGCCGGCATTGACGCGCAGGCGATAGACGGTCTTGCCGCCGACCTGCGCCGCCTGGACCGACTTGCCCATCGGCGCGAGATCGGCATGCTTTTTCGAGATCGCGCGCCAATTGGTATCGGCTTCGGCCTCGCTGCCGAACGACCCGAGTTGCACCAGCGCGCCGCCCGACGCCTTTTCGGCCGACGGGATCTTGGCGACGGCCTTGCTCGCGCCAGCCTCGGCCTTGGCAACCGGAGCCTTCTTGCCCGCGATCGGCTTTTCGGGAAGCGCCTTCATGTCGATCGCGGCGTTGCCGGTGGCGGCGCCGTTGCTCGTCGCGATCGCACTGTCGCCTTCGCCGTCGACCTTGATGCCACCGGGATCGTCGGGCTTGACCTTATAATCGCCCTCTTGCGCCGCGATCATCGCGCCGTTGCCGTCGACGCCCTGGTGTTGCTTGTAATATTGATAGCCGAAGATCACCGCCGCGACGACGAGCAGCGCCGCCACGATCAGGCCGATGATCTTCACGACCGACGGGCCATCGTCATAATCGTCCTCGACCGTTTCGAGCCAGGGAAGGCGATCCTCGTCGCGCATATCGTATTCGCCTGCCATCAGTTCATCTCCTGGACCGCCTGGACGCCCATGATGCCCAACCCGTTACGGATAATCTGCCCGATTGCATCGGCCAAGAAAAGCCGCGCGCACGTCATCGCCGGATTATCGGGCAGGAGGAAGCGCCGGTCGGGCCGGTCGTTGCCGACGTTCCACAAAGCATGGAGCGAAGCGGCCAAGTCGTAGAGATAAAAGGCAATCCGGTGCGGTTCGCGCGCCGCGGCAGCGGTGTCGACGATCCGCGGGAACTGCGCGGCGAACTTCACCAGCGCGAGGTCCTCCGTGTCAAGTTGGGACAAGTCGACCGTATCACAGACGATTCCCGCCTCCGCCGCACGCCGATGGAGCGACGCGACGCGCGCATGCGCGTAGTTCACATAGAAGACCGGATTGTCCTTCGACGCCTCGACCACCTTGGCAAAGTCGAAATCCATCTGCGCATCCGCCTTGCGTGTCAGCATGGTGAAGCGGACGACGTCCTTGCCGACCTCGTTGACGACATCGGCGAGCGTGACGAAATTGCCCGCGCGCTTCGACATCTTGATCGGCTCGCCAGCGCGCATGAGGCGGACCATCTGCACCAGCTTGACGTCGAAGCGCGTCTTGCCGCCGGTCAGCGCCTGCACTGCGGCGACGATCCGCTTGACGGTGCCGGCATGGTCGGCGCCCCAAATGTCGATCAGCGCGTCGGCCGACTGTGCCTTCTGGAAATGGTACGCGAGATCGGCGCCGAAATAGGTCCACTGCCCGTTGGATTTCCTGATCGGGCGATCCTGGTCGTCGCCGAACTGGGTCGAGCGGAACAGCGGCAGCACGACGGGCTCCCAATCCTCGAGCTCCTGGCCCTTGGGGGCTTCGAGCACGCCGTCATAGATCAGGTCGCGCGAGCGCAATTCGGCCTCGGCCTCCTCGGGCTTGCCCGCTGCCTGCAGCTCGGCTTCGGACGAGAACAGGTCGTGATGGATGCCGAGCAAGGCGAGATCGGCCTTGATCAGCACGAGCATCGCCGCGACCGCCTTGGTGCGGAACAGCACGAGCCACTCGTCTTCAGGCTTGCCGACATAGGCGTCGCCGAATTCGGCGGCGAGCGCCTGGCCGACCGGCACGAGGTAATCGCCCGGATACAGCCCCTCGGGGATCTCGACGGTCTCGCCAAGCGCTTCGCGGTAACGCAAGTGGACCGAGCGCGCGAGCACGTCGACCTGGCCGCCGGCGTCGTTGACGTAATATTCGCGGATCACCTTGTGGCCCGCGAATTCGAGCAGCGCAGCGAGCGCATCGCCGACGACCGCGCCACGGCAATGCCCCATGTGCATCGGCCCGGTCGGGTTGGCCGAGACATATTCGATGTTGACCGTGGTGCCCGCGCCGCGGTTCGAGCGGCCGTAATCGTCGCCACCATCGCGGATCGCCGACAGTTCGGCACGCCACGTATCGTCGGTCAGGCTCATGTTGATGAAGCCCGGCCCGGCAATCGACACCTTCTCGACCTCGTCGAGGCCGGCCAGCTGCGCGACGATCTTCTCGGCGAGCGCGCGCGGGTTGGTCTGCGCGGGCTTGGCGAGCACCATCGCGGCATTGGTGGCGAGATCGCCATGCGTCGTGTCGCGCGGCGGCTCGACCGTGATGTTCGCGCGGTTGAGCCCTGCGGGCAGGTCGCCGCTGGCTTCAAGGGCATCGAGCACCGCATCGATATGCGCGGCGAAACGGGTGTAGAGGGTCATTGGGGCACGTCCGGTGGTGTCTGCGAGCGCGGCGCATAGCGGATACGGGGGGCGGCTTCAAACACTCCTACCCGCCACGGGGAGCGTGACCCTTTTGCCCCTTCAGCAAAAGGGTGGAGGAGCCACAAGGTCCCCTCCCCATTCCGGGGAGGATTTGGGTGGTTGATCGCAGCATCACACTGCGCCTACCAACGGCATATCTCCCTTCCGAAAGGTCGCCCATGAAACGCCACGCCCTTCTGCTCGCCGCCACCGCCGCGGTGATCGCGCTCGCGCCGGTCCACGCCCAGCAGAAGGCGCCGGCCGCAGCCGCGGTCGGCGGCGACATCCCCGCCAAGTTCAGCCCGCCCGAGGCGCAGAACGATTACGTCAAGCGCGAGGTGATGATCCCGATGCGCGACGGGACCAAGCTCTACACCGTGATCGTCTACGCCAAGGGCCTGACCAACGCGCCGATCGTCCTCACGCGCACGCCGTACAACGCCAAGGGCCGCGCGCACCGCACGGACTCGGCGAGCGAGCTGTCGACGCTGCCGCTCGCCGACGAGATGTTCGTCAAGGGCGGCTATATCCGCGTCTATCAGGACATTCGCGGCAAATACGGCTCGGAAGGCGACTATGTCGTCACGCGTCCGGTCATCGGCCCGCTCAACCAGACCAAGGTCGATCACACGACCGATGCGTACGACACGATCGACTGGCTGGTGAACAAGGCGAACCTGCCGGAATCGAACGGCCGCGTCGGGATGATCGGATCGTCGTACGAGGGCTTCACCGTGGTGATGGCGCTGCTCCATCCGCACCCTGCGCTGAAGGTCGCAGCACCGCAGAGCCCGATGATCGACGGCTGGATGGGCGACGACTGGTTCCATTACGGCGCGTTCCGCTTGCCCAATATCGGCTGGCTCGGGTCGCAGACCGGCTACAAGGGCGAGGGCAAGGCGCCCCCGTCGGGTGGCTATGACGATTACGATAATTTCCGCACCATCTCGGCGGGCGATTGGGCGAAGAAGTCGGGTTACGACCAGCTGCCGTACTGGAAGCGGATGGTCGAGCATCCCGCCTATGACGGCTTCTGGTCGGGCCAGGCGCTCGACACCTTGCTCGCGGCGAGCCCGTCGAACGTTCCCACGCTGTGGGAACAGGGCCTGTGGGATCATGAGGACATGTGGGGCGGGATCCACAGCTATGAGGCACTCGTCAAGGCCGGGCACCAGTCGAACAACTATCTCGTGATGGGCCCGTGGCGCCACAGCCAAGTCAATCGCGAGGGCCGCACGCTCGGACCGCTGACGTGGAACGGCGACACCGCGCAGCAATATCGCGAAGACATGGTGCTGCCGTTCTTCAACCAATATCTGAAGGACGGTCCGGCAGTCACGCTGCCCGCCGCCGCAATCTACAACACTGGTGCGAACCATTGGGACAGTTTCCCCAAATGGCCGCTGTCGTGCGACACCGGCTGCGACACGCCGCTGACCCCGCTCTATCTGCAGGCCGACAAGGGACTCGGCTTCGAGCGCGCGGCGAGCGGTGGCGACAGCTATGTGTCCGACCCCGCCAACCCGGTCCCCTACCTCCCGCGCCCGATCAATTTCGACGATGGCCGCTGGGGCGACTGGCTCGTCTCGGACCAGCGCTCGGTCGACGGTCGCACCGACGTGATGAGCTATTCGACGCCTGCGCTGACCAAGACCGTCAAGGTCTCGGGCGTGCCGTGGGCCGACATCTTCGCCAAGACGACCGGCAGCGACGGCGACATCGTCGTCAAGCTGATCGACGTCTATCCCGACGAAATGGCGAGCAACCCCAAAATGGGCGGCTATCAGCTCGCGATCAGCCTCGACATCTTCCGCGGGCGGTATCGCGAGAGCTTCGCCAAGCCGAGTGCGATCCCGGCGAACAAGACGCAGCAGTATCGGTTCCGTCTGCCGGCGGTGAACCATGAGTTCCTGCCGGGGCACAAGATCATGGTGCAGGTGCAGTCGTCGCTGTTCCCGGTCTATGACCGCAACCCGCAGACTTTCGTGCCGAACATCTTCCTCGCGAAGCCCGCCGACTACAAGAAGGCGACCGTCACGATCGAGCATGGCGCGGCGGGGGCGAGCGCGGTGCTGCTGCCGGTGGTGGCGAAGTAAAGAACGCTTTTGCGCTGCCCCCTCCCCCGTTCGGGCTGAGCCTGTCGAAGCCCTGCCCTCCCCACGCGACCGCGTCGCGCGGGGCACGGGCCCTTCGACAAGCTCAGGGCGAACGGGATAGGGAGCACCGGTGCTCCGGGGCGCGGAAGACGCCCGTCATGCCGGGCTGAGCCGGTATCCATGGATCAAGTCCGGGGTGACTGCTGCGTCACACCAGCCCGTCGACCGCCTTCGTCCCCTTGCTCAGCGGGAACAGCGCCGCCATCGCGCGCGCCGGCTCGACGCTGAAATGCCCCGCCACCGCGCCCGCGATGAACGCGTCGAGCTGCAGCGTCGGCTTCAGATCGCGCCCCTCGAACAAAGCCGCCGCTTGCAGCCCCGGCCAGTCTGCCAGCACCCGTCCGCCGCGCACCGCCCCGCCGAGCAGCATCGCCGAGCTGCCCGTGCCATGATCGGTCCCGCCGGTGCCATTGACCGCGACGGTCCGCCCGAATTCGGTCGCGACGAGCACCATCGTGTCGCTCCACAAAGGCCCGAGCCCCGCCTGCAGCGCGCCGATCATCCCATCGAGCCCCTTCAACTGCGCGCCGAGCCGCTGGCGCTGCTGCGTATGCGTGTCCCACCCGCCGGTCTCGATCATCGCGATCCGCGCGCCATTGGCGGGCGCAAGCAGGCGCGCGGCAAGCGCCCCCGTCGCCACCGCATTGGCGCCGCCGCCCGCCGCGAGATCGCTGGTGAGCTCGCGCGTGCTCATCGCCTCGCTCCACAGCCCGTGGAGCTGCGCGTCGCCCTGATAGAGCATCGCCACGCGCTGCATCAGATCGTCTGACGCCTGCGGCAGGTTGGAGGGGGCATAGGACGACACGTCATGCTTGCCGCGCAGCGCGAGCGGCACCGTCGCCGACACCGCGATCGCCTTCGCCTCGGTCGGCGGCAGCACGCCGAGCAGCCGGTTGAGCCAGCCATCCTTGACTTGATACGCGCTCAGCCCGCCGCTCTCGAGCACGTTCTGCCCGTCGAAATGCGATCGATCGCGGTACGGCGAGGCGACGGCATGCGCGAACAGCGCTTGCTTGCGGCCATAAAGACCCTGCAGCGCCGTCATCGTCGGATGCAACGCGAACATCCCGTCGAGCTTAGGCGCGCTCGCGAAATCGGCGGCGAGATCGCCACGCGCGCCGACGAACGCCGGATCGCCGACCGGCGCGACGATACCCATCCCGTCGGCTGCGCCGCGCTGGATGATGAAGATGAAGCGCTTGTCGGTCTCGGCCTTGGCGAATGCCATGCGCGGAGCAAGCGCGAGCGCGAGCGCCCCCGCACCGAGGAACGCGCGACGATCAAGAATAGGGGAATACATGGCCTATCTCCGCATGAATTCAGGAGCGACGAGCAGCAGCGCGAGCGCTTGCGCCGGACTCTCGCAATTGGCGAGCGCCGTGCTCGTCGCCGGGGTTACCGCACCGGGCAGGATCTTGGGGCCAAGCGCCCGCGCGTCGACGCTTGCCGCGCGCGAGGCGAAGCGTTCCGCCGCCTCGACCCGCCGCAGCACCGCATCGGGCCCGGCCCAGCTGCCGGCGATATCGTCATAGCCGATCGGCTGCCCCGGCTTCCACGTCGGCTGGCCGAGCTGGTTGAGCAGGCCGACCATCGCCTGTGGATCCGCGGTCTTCACGTTCAGCGCGCGCATCGACGAGATCGTCCACTCCCACGGCGTCTTGAACTTGAGCGGTTGCTCGACCCACGCCTCGGGCGAAGCGATCAGCGCGCGATACACGCTCGGCAGATCGCCGCCCGATTTGACGAATGCCGCCTGCAGCCGCGCGACCATCGCCGGCGGCGGGGTGTCGCCCGCGAAATGCCGCGCGAGCTTGGTCGCGATGTGGCTCGCGGTGGCGGGCGAAACCGCCACGTCGGCGAGCACCGCGCTCGCCTGCTCGACTCCGCCTGCGGGATAGGTCTTGCCCATCACCATGCGGTCGCCTGGTTCGTGCAACGGTGCGGCAAAGACGAAATCGCCCGGCAAGCCATCGGTCCCGGCGGCGCGAGCGCCCGGCCCCTGCCCGATCCCGGCGACGGTCCAACCCGTCATCGCGCGCGCGAATTCGGTGACGTCGGCCTGGCTATAGCCCGTCCGCACGCCGAGCGTATGCAGCTCGAGGATCTCGCGCGCGAGATTCTCGTTGAGGCCGACCTTGCGCCCACCATTCCCGGCCGCGCGTGCGGCGATCCGTTGACCGAGCGGCGAATTCGGACCGACCGACACCGCCTGATCGAGATAGAGCAGCATCGCGGGATGCTGTTCCACCGCCATCAGCATGTCGTGGAAACTGCCGAGTACATGCGGCCGGATCGCCTCGAATTCGAGCGTTCCCGCCAGCCCGACCACCTGGAGCTTATCGGCCGAAACCGCAAAATGGTTCGCCCAGAAATGCACCAGTCGCTCGACGAACGGCGTGTCGGTGATCAGTGCCTGCGTCACCCGCGCGCCGACCGCGCCGGCATAATCCCCGCGCCCGGTGCGCGCGGCGAACTGACGCGCCTGCTTCATCGCATCGTCGGGCATCGGCTTTGCGGCCGGCGGCAACGGCGCCATCCCCGGCGGCTGGACCGACTGCGCCCCCATCTGCAATCCCGCGGGTGCCGATCCCGGCATCGGCGCGACTGCGGCAGGAGGACCAGGCGGCACGCCCGGTTTGCCACCCTGCTGCGCGCGCAGCGCGCGCTGCTGGCGGAAATAGTCGGCGAGATCGGCCGATACCGCCGCGCTCGTCGGCGCCGAGGCGATCGCATCGGGACGGGGATCATAATGCGCGAACTGCCCGTTCAGCCATGCAACCGGGTCGGCCGGAATCGGCTGATCGCCGCGTGCGCCCAAACCGAACCGATTGAGTGCGATACTTGCCTTCGTCATCACCGCGTCCTTCTTTACGCCGTGCGGAGGTATCACCGCAATCTGTCGCAGAATTATGCCCGCTACGGTCAGACGCTTTCGTTTCGTGCAACTGGTCGCGCATTCTTTGCGCTTGGGCTCATGCTGCACCGCAATATGTTAGTCCCATCATCACAATCATCTTCTGTGGAGAGGATGCGCGATCGGCTTTCGAAATTCGGAAGGAACGATCATGATCAAGACCATTTTCGCCGCTACGGCCCTGCTTGCTGCCACGGTTTCGCCTGCGCTTGCCACGGATTCCGCCAGCCACACCTTCACGCGCGACGGCGAGACTTACACCTACAAGACGATCGACAAGGGCGACCACGTCCTGATCAGCGGCCGCCGCCAGTCGGGCAGCGCGTTCGAGCTCAACGTCCGCGGCGACCAGGTGACCGGCGTTTCGGGCGGGACCCCCGTCTCGTTCGTCGTCCCCAACGCGCAGGCCAAGCTGACCTCGTCGACCAAGCTGGCATTCCGCTAAGCCGTTCGGGCCGGGCGTGTTGCTCCGACTGCCAATGGCAAGCGGAGCGACACGCTCAAGCCGTATCGAGTGCCGGGTTCAGAAACCTTCGGGCAAATCGATTGGACCGACCACCTCGCGGTAACGCGACACTGCGTAATGATCGGTCATCCCGGCGATGAAATCGGCGATGTGGCGGCTGCGCCACGGCTCTTCAGCCGGGATCCGCGCCGCCCAATCCGCCGGCATCCGTCGCGCATCGGCGCGATAGGCGGCAAACAACCCTGTTATGATCCCTTCCGCCGCGCGCGCCGCCTCGAGCTGGCGCGGGTGGTGGTAGAGATTCGCGTACATGAAGCGCTTGAGGATCCGCTCGTCCTCGCGCATTTCGGGCGAGAAGCCGACCAGGCAGCGCCCCGCCGCGCGCACGTCGGCGCTATCACCAATCCCGACTAGCCGCGACCGCGTCTCGGCGATCAGATCGTTGACCATCGCGCCGATCTGCGAGCGGATCAGCTCGCCGACCAGCCGTGCGGGTACGACGTCGGAAAAGCGCGCGCGTACGGCATCCCAGCCGCGCGCGATCAGCGGCACTTCGAGCAATTGGTCGAGCGTCAGCAAGCCAGCGCGCAGGCCATCGTCGATATCGTGATTGTCATAGGCGATGTCGTCGGCAATCGCCGCGACTTGCGCCTCTAGGCTCGACCAATTGCCCAGATCGAGTGGAAACGCCGCATCGCAATCCGCCAACGCCCAGCGCGGCTTCTTTACCGGGCCGTTATGCTTGGCGAGCCCCTCGAGCGTTTCCCATGTCAGGTTGAGCCCGTTCCAGCGCGGATACGGGCTGTCGATCGTCATCAGCGCGCGCAGCGTATTGCCGTTATGGTCGAACCCGCCCTGCCCGGCCAGCGCCGCCTGAAGCGCATCCTCGCCGGCGTGGCCGAACGGCGGATGGCCGATGTCGTGCGCGAGCGACAGTGCCTCGGTCAGATCCTCGTTGAGCCCGAGCGTTCGCGCAATCGTGCGCGCGATCTGCGCGACTTCGAGGCTGTGCGTCAGCCGGACGCGGAAATGGTCGCCGTCGGGCGCCATGAACACCTGCGTCTTGTGGCGCAGCCGGCGGAAGCTGATCGAATGGATGATCCGGTCGCGGTCGCGCTGGAAGGCATCGCGCGGGCCGCGCGCGCCACCGGGCGCGCTCCCCTTTTGTTCTACATGGAGGCGACCGCGGCTGCGCTCCGGGTGAGAGGCCCAGGGCGCAAGCAGCGTCATACCGGTCGGTAGTCCATCAATCGAAGGGTCATTTGGCGCCGAGCTTGGAGATCTTCTGGCCGGCGTCGCTGACGAAGACGAAGCCCGATACGCCGTCCTTGGCGATCTTGTTGACGAACGCCTGCGCTTCGTCGTCGGTCTTGAACGGGCCGGTCAGGATACGGTTGGTCGCGCGCAGCGGCGTCGTCCAGCCGCTGCGGCCGGCGAGTTGCTTGTTGCCGCTGCGCAGCTTCGACCATTGCTTGGGCAGATCGTTCTCGTTCGCGCCGCCCGCGACCTGGACCCAGATCCGCGACGGCTCGAGCAGCTTGGGATCGTTCTTGCGCTTTTCCTCGGCCGCCTTCTTGGCGTCCGCCAGTTTCTTGTCGGCGACGGCTTTCTTCGCGTCGGCGATCTTCTTGTCGGCAGCGGCCTTCTTGGTGTCGGCGAGCTTCTTGTCGGCAGCCGCCTTCTTCGCTTCGGCGAGCGCGGCCTGATCGGCGGCTTTCTTGTCGGCGAGCTTCTTCTCGGCTGCCAGCTTCTTCTGCGCCGCTACTTCATCGGCTCGGGTCGTATCCAAGGGCGGGACCACAGCGCGCGCACGCTCGATTGGCGCCGGGGTCGGGCTCGGCGCGGTTTCGACCGGCGACTCGTTGGCGGGCACCTTTATGTCGGAGATGATCGCCGCGAGGATCGAATCCTCGCTGCGGACGGGTGTCGGCGCCGCTGGCGTAGGCGCGACCGGGGTTGGGGCGACGTCAACCGGTGCAGGCGTCGCTGCAACGATCGTCGCGCTTTCCGCCGCCGCTGCGAGCGTACCGTCGGGCGGCGCCGTGGCGGTCTGAGTCGGAGCAGTCGCCGGCGACGGAACGGCCGCGCCCGCCGTGCTGGTGCTCGGTGCTGCGACGAGCCCGCCCGGCGTCGCGCCGAGGCGCGTCGTCGACGCCGCTGTGCCACGATCGCCGACCGGGAGCGGGGTGTTCGACGCGGCGAGCACAACCGGCGCGGCGGTTGCCGAGGCAACCGCTGTCGGCGCGGGCGCTCTCACCACCGGAGCGCTGACTTGCGGCACCGCGACGGGCAGCGGCGCAGCGACGGTCGCTGCCGGCGCCGCGATCGTGGCCTGGGTCGGGGCAGCCGCCGTCTGGACCGGACGCGACGGCACGGTCATGCTCGGCGTCGTGGGAAGGGTGCGAAGCTGCGCCATCGCTGCGGTGTTCGCGGCTTGCGCGGCCGTCACCGGCGCGCGTTGGACGTAGCGCGGAGCGGGCAGCGCTTGCGCGTAGGGCGAGGCCGGCAGTGACTGGACATACGGCGTGGCGGGCGCGCGCTGCGGTTGCGCGTAGGGCGATTGCACCGCCGGCGTACCAGGCAGGCGCTGGACAAAGGTCGCCGTCGGCGCGCCCGTCATCGGCGTGTTGGCGGCAAGCGCGGTGCGCGGCGCGATCGCTCCGTACGACGGGGGTGCGGGCAGCGGCGGCGGCGGTGGTGGCGCCACGCTCGCGACGACCTCGACGCGTCCACGATTGCGGCGCGCTTCCTTGGCGCGGCGGCGTTCCTCGCGCGCGTCGACCACGACGGGTGCCTTGACCACCGCCGCGACCTGAACCGGCGCGGTCGGATCGGGGCCGAGCGCCGCGAGCGGGGGCACGAGCCGCGCGTCGTTGACGCGGTCGAGGCTCGGCCGCACTTCGCCGAAATGCACCGCGAACGCGCGGTCGGCGGGGCGCAAACTCGACAGGATCTCGAAGAACGGCTGCAACCCTTGCGCCATCCCGCTCGGCATCATGCTCGTCGCGATCTTCTCGGCGCCGGCCTTGTCGCCCGCCATCGCCAGGATGAAGGCGCGCGCGCGCCACGCGCCACGATCGCTCTTGCGCAACAGCTGGTCGATCTGCGTCAGCGCGAGCTCGCGCTTGCCCGAAATGCCGAGCGACAGCGCATAGCGTCGCTGCGTCTCGTCATTCGCGCCAGCGCGCAGGGCCACGCGGTAGTCGCGCTGCGCGCGCTCCTGCTCGCCGATCAGGTCATAGGCCAGACCGCGGTCGGCGGCGAAGCTGCGCGGATCGGCGCCCAACCGCTCGGCCTCGGCGAAATGGCGCAGCGCGTCGCCGGGCCGCTCGGCTGAGACGAGCAAGCTGCCCTCGCCCGCCTTGACGCGCGCATTACGGGGATCGATCCGCTCGGCGCGCGCGAAGAAGGCGGCAGCTGCAGTATCGTCGTCGAGCCTCAGCGCGAGTTCGCCCGCCCGAATCAGCGCCTGCAAATCCTGCGGATTGGCCGCGAGCAGCCGGATCTGGCTCGCGAGCAGATCGGCATCCGAGAGCGGCTGCACGCTATAAGGCGACGGCACGCTGGCATAAGGCGAGCTGCCATAGGGCGAGGGATAGCTCGACTGCGCATTCGCCGCAGACGCAAGCGTCAGCGCAGATACGGAGGCAATAAGACGAACGGCGCGCATGGTCAGTCCTAGAGCGGTTTATCGCGCAGGCGGCAAGCGACCGCCCGGCCGCGCTGCGACCAATCGACACCCAGTGACGGCGAGCGCCCGATCGGGAGCGCTCGCCGTGATCCGCCGCGGATCGTTACTGGTTGTTCTGCCGATGCAGGAAGCGCGGGATATCAAGCGGATCCTTGTCGGCGGCAGGCTCCTCGTCGCGCGCGGCGCCGCGCGAGACGCTCGACATGCGCTCGAACAGTGTTCCACCGAGCTTGACGCGCGGCGCTGGCGCCGCGGGCGTGGGCTCGGGGGCGGCGGGAGCCGCTTCTGCGGCGGGCGCACCCGGCGACAGCCAGCGGCGGCGCGTCGGCGCTTCGGCGGCGGTGTCGTCGGCAGCGGGTGCCGATGGCGCGGGGGCCGTGTCGTCGAAGCTCGTCACCGGTGCGGGCGCAGGGGCCGGAGCGGGTGCCGGCTCGGGGGCGACCACGGTCTCGCTGCCGAGCACCAGCTCGTCGTCCTGCGACGCGGGCTCGGGTGCCGCTTCGTCGGCAGGCGCGGGGTCAGCCGCGGGAGCCGCCGGCGTCTCGGTCTTCTTGGTGCCCGAGAAGCTGAACGCGCGCGACACTGGCGGCGCTGCCGGAACGGGGCGCACTTCGGCCTCTATCCCGGTGGCGACCACCGAAACGCGGATCTTGCCCTCGAGATCGGGGTTGAACGCCGAGCCCCAGATGATGTTGGCGTCTTCGTCGACCAGCTCGCGGATGTGGTTTGCGGCTTCGTCGACTTCGAGCAGGCGCATGTCGTCGCCGCCGGTGATCGACACGATGACGCCCTTGGCGCCCTTCATGCTGACACCGTCGAGCAGCGGGTTGGCGATCGCCTTCGATGCCGCCTCGATCGCGCGATTGTCGCCCTCGGCCTCGCCGGTGCCCATCATCGCCTTGCCCATTTCCTGCATCACCGAACGGACGTCGGCGAAATCGAGGTTGATGAGGCCGGGCATGACCATCAGATCGGTAATCCCGCGAACGCCCTGCTGCAGAACTTCGTCGGCCATCTGGAACGCTTCCTTGAAGGTCGTGTTCGCGTTGGCGACGAGGAACAGGTTCTGGTTGGGGATGACGATCAGCGTGTCGACATACTTCTGCAGCTCCTCGATGCCCGCCTCGGCGCTTTTCGCGCGGCGCGTGCCCTCGAAGGCGAACGGCTTGGTGACGACGCCGACCGTCAGGATGCCCATGTCACGTGCCGCCTTGGCGATGACGGGCGCCGCACCGGTACCAGTACCGCCACCCATGCCGGCGGCGATGAAGCACATGTGCGAGCCTTCGAGCATCTTGGTGACTTGCTCGATCGTCTCTTCGGCCGCCGCACGCCCGATCTCGGGGCGCGAGCCGGCGCCGAGGCCTTGCGTGATCTTCGCACCGAGCTGGATCTTGTGGCTCGCGGTCGACTGCTTGAGCGCCTGCGAGTCGGTGTTGGCGACGAGGAACTCGACGCCCTGCACATCGGCACGCATCATGTTGGCGATGGCGTTGCCGCCAGCGCCGCCAACGCCAATCACCGCGATGCGCGGCGTGAGCTCATCGACTTCTGGCGGCAAAAATTCGATGCTCATGTCCGGTCTCCAACGTGCGCCCACACCCCGGCGCCAAACTGATATAGGTGCAGTCTTGCACCATCGCTGGCGGTCCTTCCAGAGCGAACCGCACAATCCAGTAGCAAATCTTTAATAATTCGCGCGGGCTGCCGCCATGAGGCGTCGGAACAGCGCGAAACCCTTCGGGCGATGGACCAATTGCTGCTTGCTCGACAGTGCGCGCAGATCGACCGGATCGGCCGCCGCGTAGAATGCGAGCCCGGCGAGCGTCGCGAATGCCGGTCCGGCATGCGCCTCGGGCAACGCGGTCAGCCCGCGCGGACGCCCAATCCGCACCGAGCGGCCGAGGGCCTGCTGCGCGTAATCGGCGATGCCCTTGAGCTCCGCCCCGCCGCCAGTCAGCACGACCTGGCGCCCGACCGGCCCTTCGAACTTCAGCTCGGCAAGCGCTTTGCCGACTTCGCCGATCAGATGATCGAGCCGCTGGCGGATCACGGCGATCAGCTGCGCCTTGGTGATCCGCGTGCCGTCATGCGCGTCGTCCTCGGCCGAGATCGGCGCGACGTCGATCATCTCGTGATTGTCGCGCGGGGACGCATTGGCCGAGCCGTGGACGCACTTCATCCGCTCGGCCTGCGCCCGACGCGTGCCGAAGGCCGAGGCGATGTCGTCGGTAATGTCCTGCGCGCCGATCGGGATCGACATCAGCCCGACGAGCATGCCGCCGGCGAACAGCGAAACGTTGGTGATCCCTGCCCCCAGTTCCACCAGCGCGACGCCGAGCTCGCGCTCCTCGTCGCTAAGGCATGCCATTCCAGTGGCGACCGGCGAGGCGATGATCGACTTCACCTCGAGATGCGCATTCGCGACGCACAGCCCAAGGTTGCGCACCGGCGACCCGTCGGCGGCGACGACATGGATATGGACGCCGAGCCGGTCGGCATGCAGCCCGAGCGGGCGCTTCACCCCAGTCAACCCGTCGAGCGTGTAGAGCGCAGGCTGCGCGTGCAGCACCATCCGCCCCGCCGGGTCGATCGAATCGCGACCGGCCTGGAGCAAAGCGTCGATGTCGGACTGCTCGACACGGTGGCCGCCGAGCTCGAACTCGATCGACGCGACGTCGGACACGAGGCCACCGGCCGAGAAGCTGACCCACACGTTCTCGATATTGGTGCCCGCGATCCGCTCGGCCTGCTCGACCGCCTCGCGCACCGCGACTTCGGTCGCGGCGGCATCGGCGATATAGCCGCGCTTGACGCCGCGGCTCTCGCGCTGGCCGGTGCCGAGCACGATCAACTCGCCGCCGTCACCCTTTTGCGCGATCATCGCCGACACCTTGGACGACCCGATGTCGAGCGCGGTGATGAGGCCTTCCGGTGCTGTCTTCGCCATCTGCTTGTCCCCTGTTCCGCCCGCTTACGCTATCCTTGGCCTGCTGGCCCCGATTGTTTCGCTTCGATCACGCCCGATTTGTTCGCCGGAGTCGCCTGCCCCGTCACCGGCGTCCCCGCGGGCGTCGTCGCCGTGGGATCGGTGATCGCCTTGTTGTCGACCAGCCCCGGTTTGCGTGCGACCAGCCGCGTCGGGTCGCGCATGTCGAACCCCAGCCAGCCCTTGCCGAGCAGCGGCTTGACCCCGTCGAGCTGCGCGAAACGCACCAGCGCCTTGCCCGCCGCCGCGTCGCCCTCGGGCAAAGCGAGCGTCTCGCCGCTTTCGAAGGTGAGCGTCCAGCGGCGGTTGCCGACCCACGTCGCCGCCTTGACCTGGCCGCGCAACGCCGGCGCGACGTCGAGCAATTGCCGATACGCCGGCTCCTGCTCATTGGCGTGCGCGCCGATCACCAGCGGCAGATCGGGCATCGCCTCGGGATTGACCGGCTCGAGCCACGTTCCGTTCGCCGAGATCAGCGAGAGCTGGCCCTTGTTCTGCCAGATCGCGCTCGGCGTACGCTCGATGACGTTGACCATCAGCGTGTCGGGCAGCCGCCGCGAGACGTGCGCGTCCTCGATCCAGCCGCTGTGCGCGAGCAGATCCTGGCGGATCTTTTCGAGGCTGACGAGCGGCATCGCCATCGACGGCTGGTTCGCCGCGATCTTGTAGATCACGTTGTGGTCCATCCGCTTGAGACCGGTGATCTGGATATTGGTGACGCGGAACCCCGCATCGCCGATCCCCTCGCCGATCGCGCTGCCGATCGCCGCGGGCACGCCGAGATAGGTCGCACCGACGAGCACCGCCGCGCCGACCGCGCCCATGATCGACCAGGTCGCGATCTTATGGAGCGTCGCTTCGCTGACCGGCAGCATCGCGATCAGCTTGTCGATCGTCGATGCCTTGGGCGGCTTGCGCCGCTTCGGCTGGACCGGGCGGCGTGCGGTGCCGCGCTTGATCGTGCCGCTGCTCATGGCGCCTTTTCTTTCAGCGCCCGATCCTTCACCGCCTCGTCGACGATCGCCTGGACGAGCTGCGGATAGGTAATCCCGCAATGCTTGGCTTGCTCAGGCACGAGGCTGAGCGGGGTCATCCCCGGCTGGGTGTTGACCTCGAGCAGGAACAGCCCCTCGACCCCGGCCTCGTCGTCCCAGCGGAAATCGGAGCGCGACGCGCCCTTGCAGCCGAGCAGGCGGTGCGCGTCGAGCGCGATCTGCTTGCACGCCGCGGTGATCTCGTCGGGGATCGCGGCGGGGAAGATGTGCTCGGTCTTGCCGTCGGTATATTTCGATTCGTAATCGTACCAGCCGGTGAGCGGCTTGAGCTCGGTGACGCCGAGCGCTGTGTCGCCGAGCACCGCGGTGGTGAGCTCGCGGCCGCGGATGTACGGCTCGGCGAGCAATTCGTCGAACTCGCTCCAGGGCCCGGGCGTGCTGCGCGCGATCGGGTTGCCGTAGTTACCCTCGGCGGTGACGATCGCGACGCCGACCGACGACCCTTCGTTGACGGGCTTGAGCACATAGGGCCGCGGCAACGGGTCGCCGTCGTACAGCGTTTCGCTCTTGACGATCCGCCCGCCCGGCATCGGGATCCCGGCGGGGACGAGCAGCAGCTTGGTCAGCTGCTTGTCGATCGCGATGACCGAGGTGGCGAGCCCCGAATGCGTATAGGTCAGCCCCATCAGATCGAGCATGCCCTGCACCGCCCCATCCTCGCCGGGCGTCCCGTGGAGCGCGTTGAAGACGATATCGGGTTTCGCCTCGGCGAGCTTTGCCGCGACGTCATGCCCCATGTCGATCCGCGTCACGCGGTGCCCGAGCGATTCGAGCGCATCGGCAACGCCAGCGCCCGACATCAGCGACACGTCGCGCTCGGCCGACCAGCCGCCCATCAGGACTGCGACATGAAGTGCGCTCACAGCCCGTCGCCCCGGCGCAAGCCGGGGCCGCCTTGCGATGATAGGGTACGCCCGAAACCGAGCGGCCCCGGCCTGCACCGCGGCGACGAAAGAGTCCCGTTCACTGCTCGATTCCCACCCGCTGAATTTCCCACTCGAGCGTCACCCCGGACTGTGCCTTCACCCGCGCAATCACATCCTCACCCAAGGCCTCGATATCGGCGCTCGTCGCCGCGCCGAGGTTGAGAAGGAAATTGCAATGCTTCTCGCTGACCTGCGCATCGCCGCGCCGCAGGCCCCGGCAGCCGGCGGCGTCGATCAGCGCCCAGGCCTTGTGGCCGGGCGGATTCTTGAAGGTCGAACCGCCGGTCTTCGAGCGCAACGGCTGCGACGCCTCGCGCTCGGCGGCGATGCGGTCCATCTCGGCCTGGATGACTGCCGGTGCTTCGGGATGACCGCGGAAGGTCGCGCTCACGACGACGGCACCAGCGGGCAGCGTCGAGTGGCGATAGGTATAGCCGAGCGCCTCGACCGCGAGCGTCTGCCGCTCGCCCGAGCGCAAGACGATCTCGCACTCGACGAGCACATCCTTGGTTTCGCGCCCGTACGCGCCGCCATTCATCCGCACGAAGCCGCCGACCGTGCCGGGGATCGACCGCAGGAACTCGACGCCGCCGATGCCAGCATCGCGCGCGCTCGACGACACGAGGATCCCGCTCGCGCCGCCGCCGCAGCGCAGGGTGGTGGAGTCGAGCGTCTCGACCTTGGCGAAGGGCTTGCCGAGGCGGATCACCACGCCGGGCACGCCGCCATCGCGGACGATCAGGTTCGAGCCGAGGCCGAGCGGGAGGACGGGGATGCTGGGGTCGAGCGCGGCGAGGAAGGCGCTGAGGTCGGCGACGTCCTTGGGTTCGAACAGCCACTGCGCGCTGCCGCCGGATTTGAACCAGACGAGCGGGGCAAGCGGGGCATTGTCGGTGACCCTGCCTTCAATCCCCCTCCCGCTTGCGAGTCCGAGGTCGGTCATGCCCCCGGCATGACCTGAACGATGCGGGGCATCGTTCACCTCGGACTGGGTTAGGGGAGGGAATGACCTGGAAGCTTGGGCGACGCCTAAAGAAGGCCCTCCCCCGGCCCCTCCCGCAAGCGGGAGGGGGGAAGAAGCAGCAGGAGAAGACAGAGAAGACTCGCTCACGCTCATCGCGCAGCCTCGATACCAGCCGCCAAGCCAGCCGCCCATTTGGTAATATCCCCAGCCCCCAGGCAGACCACCATATCACCGGGCTGCACGACCTCGGCCAGCCGCGCCGCCAGCGCCTCGGGCCCGGCGATCGTCGTCGCCGAGCGATGCCCGCGCCGCTTCAACCCCTCGACCAATGCCTCGGCATCGACACCCTCGACCGGCGCTTCGCCCGCTGCATAGACCGGCGCCACGAACACCATGTCGGCATCGTTGAACGCGCCCTGGAACTCCTCCATCAAATCGCCCAGTCGCGAGAAGCGATGCGGCTGCACCACCGCGATCACGCGGTTCTCGACGCCCTCGCGCGCTGCCGACAGCACTGCGCGGATCTCGACCGGGTGATGCCCGTAATCGTCGATGATCGTGACGCCACCCGTCTCGCCCACCTTGGTGAAGCGACGCTTCACCCCGCCGAACTTGGCGAACCCCTGCTGGATCGTCGCATCGTCGATCCCGAGCTCGAGCGCGACGCCGATCGCGGCGAGCGCGTTCTGGACGTTGTGGCGCCCCGGCATCGGCATCTCGATCCCCTCGATCGAGCGGGTCGTCCCGTCACGGTGTCGCACGATCACCTCGAAGCGGTTGCCGCCCGGGATCGGCGTCACGTTCACCCCGCGCACGTCGGACTGCGCCGAGAAACCATAGGTCACGACACGCCGGTCGCGGACGCGCGGGATGATGTTCTGCACTTCGGGATGATCGAGGCACAGCAAGGCCGCGCCATAGAAGGGCACGTTCTCGACGAACTCGACGAACGCATCCTTCACCGCATCGAACGAGCCATAGTGGTCGAGATGCTCGGGATCGATATTGGTGACGACCGCGATCGTCCCGTCCAAACGCAGGAAGCTGCCGTCGCTCTCGTCGGCCTCGACCACCATCCAGTCGCTCGCGCCCAATCGCGCGTTCGAGCCGTAGGAATTGATGATCCCGCCATTGATCACGGTCGGATCGACCCCGCCCGCATCGAGCAGCGCCGCGACCATCGACGTCGTCGTCGTCTTGCCATGCGTCCCGGCGACCGCGACGGTCGATTTCAGCCGCATCAGCTCGGCGAGCATTTCCGCGCGCCGCACCACCGGGATGCGCCGTTCGAGCGCGGCCTCGACCTCGGGGTTGCCGCGCTTGATCGCGGTCGACGTGACGATCACCGCGGCATCGCCGAGATTGTCGGCATGGTGCCCGATCAGCACCTTGATCCCCTTGGCGCGCAGGCCCTCGACGACATAGCCCTCGGCCACGTCCGACCCCTGCACCGCATAGCCGAGGTTCTTCATCACCTCGGCGATGCCCGACATGCCGATGCCACCGATGCCGACGAAGTGGATCGTCCCGATATCGGTTGCGACGCCCCTCATGCGAATGCTGCCTTTACGGGCTGCGGCTTTCCGATCGGCATGTCGCCGAGCGGATCGCCGAGGCTTTCGACGAGGTTGGCAAGGTCGCGCACGGCGTCGGGCCGCCCGCACGCGCGCGCGCGCCCAGCGGCGTTCTGCAGCGCCTCGGGGTCGAGCCCGAGCTTCTGCATCTGCTTGGCGAGTTCGACCGGGGTGAAGTGGCGCTGATCGATCGTCCGCGCGCCACCGGCTTGTGTCATCTCGCGCGCATTGGCGGTCTGGTGATCGTCTGTCGCCGAGGGGAGCGGCACGAGGATCGCCGGACGCCCGGCACAGGTCAGTTCGGCGAGCGTCGAGGCCCCTGCGCGGGCGATCACGAGATGCGCCCAGGCGAGCTGTTCGGGCATGTCGGGCAAGTACGTGGCAAGGTCAGCGGCAATCGACAGCTCGGCATATTTGGCGCGGCAGGCCTCGATATCCTCGATCCGCGCCTGGTGGGTGACTTGCAGCCGCCGCCGAAAGGCGACGGGCAACATCGAAAGGCCGTCGGGGACGACTTGGCTCAGGACGCTCGCGCCCTGGCTCCCGCCGGTGACGAGGACGCGGAAGATACCGTCCTCCTCGAGCAGCGGATACGGCTTGGAGCGCAAGGCGAGCACCGCGTCGCGCACCGGATTGCCGACGAGATGCGTCTTCGCCAGCAGCTTCGGCTTGAGCCGAGCAACGTCGGCGTAGGACGTGGCGATCGCATCGACCTTGCCTGCGACGAGCCGGTTGACGCGGCCGAGCACGGCGTTCTGTTCGTGCACCGCAGTCGGAATGCCGTGGTTGAACGCGCCGAGCAGCGCCGGGAGCGCCGGATACCCCCCAAAGCCGATCACCGCATCGGGGCGAAAGCTCTTGTACAGCTCGATCGCCATCGCGCGCCCGTTGAGCATCGCGCGCGCCGCCTTCAGATAGCCGATCGGCCCGCCGCTCAGGCGTCCGGCCGGGAGGATATGCGTCTGGATCCCCTCGAAC
Organism: Sphingomonas sp. AAP5; assembly: GCF_004354345.1. Classification (NCBI taxonomy): domain Bacteria; kingdom Pseudomonadati; phylum Pseudomonadota; class Alphaproteobacteria; order Sphingomonadales; family Sphingomonadaceae; genus Sphingomonas; species Sphingomonas sp. AAP5. The sequence continues at coordinate 2,518,904 of NZ_CP037913.1, forward strand.
AGCCCGGGAAAGCGCACGCCGCGCTCATCGCTGACGAGCGCGACATAATGCCCACGCTGGATCAGCTCGGCGGCAAGGGCGGCGGCCGGGACCATGTGCCCGCCGGTGCCGCCTGCTGCCAATACGAAATGCTTTGCCATTATATGCCGCTCCGATGCGCGATATATTTGGATCGCGTAACGAACGGATTGCGCCGGGTAAACGCCAGCAGCAACCCCATCCCGATCGACAGCGCGACAAGCGACGATCCGCCATAGCTGATGAAGGGCAGCGTCATCCCCTTCGACGGCGCGAGCCCGGTGTTGACCGCCATCGAAATCAGCGCCTGCACGCCGAACTGCGTCGCGAGCCCGGCGGCGGCGAACAGACGGAATTCGTCCTGCTCGTCGAGCAGCTTGACGAACACCCGTACGACGATTGCAAGGAACAGAAACGCGATGATCATGCACGCGATCAGCCCGAATTCCTCGCCGATCACCGAGAAGATATAGTCGGTATGCCCCTCGGGCAGCCGGAACTTCATCGCGCCGCCGCCAGGGCCGGTCCCGCGCCAGCCGCCCGCGGTGATCGTGTCGTGCGCGGCATTGGTCTGGAAATGGTCGGCTGCGCCGATGCCGTCTGCATCGGGGAACAGGAACGCGTTGATCCGCGCGCGTGCCGTCCCGTAGAACATATAGGCCGCCCCCAGCCCCAGCGGCACTGCGGCGATCAGCCCGCCGATCACCTTGGGCGACGTGCCCGAGATCATCAGCAACGCCATCCACACCGCGCAGAACACCACGGTCTGCCCGAAATCGGGCTGGAGCATCAGCAGCAGCGCGACGAGCGCGGTCATCCCGCCGGTGATCATGACCACCGGCAGCGATTCGTCCTGCGCGCGCATCGACAGCACCCAGGCGGCGGTGACGATGAAGAAGGGTTTGAGGAACTCGGACGGCTGGAGCAGCGACACGCCGAGGTTGAGCCAGCGCGTCGCGCCGTTCTTCTGCACGCCGATCACCGGCACGAGCATCAGCAATATCAGACACGCGACGGTGCCGATCAGCGCCATCCGTCGCGCGACCGGCACGGGCAGCATCGAGACGACGAGCAGCACGGGGAGCGACACGCCGACCCAGGCGAGCTGCCACCACAGATAGAATAGCGGCGGCACGACATGCTTGCCGTCCGAATAGCGTGTCGCAGCGGCAGGCGACGCCGCACCGACCGCAACGAGCCCGACCGCCACCAGCAGCAGCGTCAGCAGCAGCAGCATCCGGTCGATATCCCAGAACCACATGCCGAGCGCCGAGCGGTCTCCCCGACCGCCGCGATGCTTCATGCTCTTCCACAGCTTTGGAGGCGGGGTGCGCTGCTCGGTCACGCCAGCGCCTCGACCGCGGCGCGGAACTGGTCGCCGCGATCCTCGAAATCGCGGAACTGGTCGAACGAGGCGCACGCCGGCGACAGCAGGACGGTGTCGCCCGGCTGCGCGTTGGCGGCGGCCTGCGCGACGGCGGTGGCGAGGTCGCCGCTCACCGTCACGGGGATCTTGCCGTCGAGGATCGCGGCGAACGTCTGCGCGGCGTCGCCGATGGTATAAGCGTGGACGACATCGCCGAACGACGGAGCGCAGGCATCGAGATCGTCCGACTTGGCCTTGCCGCCGAGGAGCCAGTGGATCCGCGTGAACGCCGCGAGCGCGGGCGCGGTCGATTCGGGGTTGGTCGCCTTGCTGTCGTTGACGAACGTGACGCCGCCCCGCACCGCGACGCGCTCCATCCGGTGCGGCAGGCCGGCGAAGCTTTCGAGCCCGCGATCGATCATCGCCTCGGGCACGCCGAGCGCCTGGCATACCGCAATCGCGGCGAGCGCGTTCTGCGCATTGTGCGGCCCCTGCAGGCTCGGCCAGCGCGACTGGTCCATGCACACGCCCGGCGCGATCTTGGTGAGATGCTCGCCACGTCCCGAAAGGCTGCGCGCGATCAGCGCCGAGGGGGTATCGCCGATGCCGATAATGGCGTCGTGCGTCGTGGCCTGCATCGCGAACAGCCCTGCCTTCGACGCGGCGTAGGCGGCAAACCCGTCATAGCGGTCGAGATGGTCGGGCGTCAGGTTGAGCAGCACCGCGACTTCGCAATCGAGGCTGACGGTAAGGTCGATCTGGTAGCTCGACAGTTCGAGCACATAGACGCCGCCTTCGGGCAACGGGGTCTGTTCGAGGACCGGCAGGCCGATATTGCCGCCCATCAGGCTGGAGATCCCCGCGTTCTGCAGGATGTGGTGGACAAGCGCGGTGGTGGTCGACTTGCCGTTGGTTCCGGTGATGCCGACGACCTTGTGCGCGGGGAGCGCTGGCCGCGCCTGCGCGAACAGTTCGATATCGCCGATGATCGGAATGCCGGCGGCGCGCGCCTTCGCGGCGACGGGATGACGGTTGAGCGGAACGCCGGGGGAGACGATCAACGCGTCGAAATCGGCAAGATCGACCTCGAGCGGGTCGGCCAACACCAGATCTTGCCCGACTGCGCGAGCGCGGATGTGGTCGCGTCGCTGCTCATCGGTATCCCACGCAACGACTCGCGCGCCGCCAGCGAGCAACGCGTGCACGCTCGCTGCGCCCGAGCGTGCGAGCCCCAGCACAGCGAAGCTCTTGCCGCGCCAGAGGGGCGAGACGATCACCGCAATTTCAACGTCGAAAGCCCCGCCAGCGCGAGCACCAGCGCGATGATCCAGAATCGGATCACGACGGTCGGCTCGCTCCAGCCGAGCTGCTCGAAATGATGGTGGATCGGCGCCATCTTGAAGACGCGTTTCCCGGTGCGCTTGTAGAAGAACACCTGGATGATGACCGACATCGCCTCGACGACGAACAACCCGCCGATGATGCCGAGCACGATCTCGTGATGCGCGACGACCGAAATCGCGCCGAGCGCGCCGCCGAGCGCAAGGCTCCCGGTATCGCCCATGAAGACCGCGGCGGGCGGCGCATTGAACCACAGGAAGGCAAGCCCCGCCCCCACGATCGCCCCGCAGAAGATCGCGAGGTCGCCGGCGTGCGGCACATGCGGAATGCCAAGATAATGCGCGAAATCGGCGCGCCCGACGAGATAGACGATCGCCATGAAGGCGACGCTCGCGATGATGACGGGCATCGTCGCGAGGCCATCGAGCCCGTCGGTCAAGTTCACCGCATTGCCGAACGCCACGATCGTGAACGCCGCGAACACGACGTAGAAATAGCCGAGATCGATCACCGACCCGGTGTAGAACGGCAGATAGAGATGCGTCCCGTTCTGGTGGACGATCAGCATCGCGGCGATCCCGGCGATGACGAACTCGCCGATCAGCCGCATCCGGCTCGACACGCCCGCCGTGCTCGCCTTGCGGACCTTGTCATAGTCGTCGAGGAACCCGATCGCGCCGAAGCCGAGCGTCACGAAGGTGCATGCCCAGACATACGGGCTCGAAAGATCCATCCACAGCAGGATCGAGGCGACCATCGAGGTCAGGATCATCAGCCCGCCCATCGTCGGCGTGCCGCGCTTGGCGAGATGCGATTGCGGGCCGTCGCTGCGAATCGGCTGCCCCTTGCCCTGGCGCAGCCGCAGCCAGCCGATGAAGCGCGGGCCGATCAGCAAGCCGAGGAACAGCGACGTCGCGACTGCGGCGCCGGTGCGGAAGCTCTGGTACCGGATGAGATTGAGTAGCCCGGGGAAGCCCAAATAATCGGCAATGAAATAGAGCATTAAAGTGTCCCGCCCCGCAGGGTTTCCGGTATCCTGCTTCGCAGGTCGGCGACAATTGCCGAAAGCCCTACGCCGTTCGATCCCTTGATGAGTACCGCATCGCCCGGCGCCAGCATCTTCAAAAGACTGGCGCGCGCCGCGGCGGCGTCGGCGACATGGACGAAATCACCCTTCCCCTCAAGCACGTTTGCCAGCGGCGCCATCGCTTCACCGACAAGAATGCCCGCTTCGACCCCGGCCGCAAGGATCGGCTCGAGCAATGCGGCATGATAGCCGTCCGAACGCTCGCCGAGTTCGCGCATTTCGCCGAGCACGACGATTTTGCGCGCCGCGCGCTCGGCGCCGAGGACGGCGAGCGTCGCGCGCATCGACGACGGATTGGCGTTGTAGCTTTCGTCGATCACCAGCGCGTCGCCATCGCCGAGCGGCATCGCGAAGCGCGCGCCGCGCCCGGCGAGCCCGCCGAGCTCCGCGAGCGCAAGCCCTGCCGCCGCGAGATCGCCGCCGACCGCATCGACCGCTGCCAGCACCGCGAGGCTGTTCGACACCCAATGCTGCCCGGGCTGGCTGATCGTGAAGCTCAGCTCGCGCTCCCCCACCACCGCGGTCACGAAGGTCGCGCCGCTTGCCAGCCGCATCGATTCGATCGCGCGGACGTCGGCGCCCTTGTCGAGCCCGAAGGTCACGGTCCGCGCGGCATGCGGCGCGGCGGCGGCGACCAAGCGGTCGCGGTGCGGGCTGTCATACGGCACGATCGCGACGCCGCCGGGTTCGAGGCCTTGGAAGATCTCGCCTTTGGCATCGGCGATCGCGGCTTCGTCGCGGAAGAAAGCGGTGTGCGCAGGCGCGATTGTCGTGACGATCGCGACGTGCGGGCGGACGAGCTGGGTGAGTGCGCTGAGTTCGCCAGCGTGGTTCATGCCCATTTCGAACACGCCGAAGCGGGTATCGGCTGGCATCCGCGACAGGCTGAGCGGCACGCCGGTATGGTTGTTGTAGCTCTTGACCGAGCGATGCGCCGCCCCGCGCGCGCCGCGATCGAGCGCTGCGAACAGCGCTTCCTTGGTGCCGGTTTTGCCGACCGATCCGGTAACGCCGATGATTTTTGCGGCGGTGCGGGCGCGGGACGCACGGGCGAGCGCGTCGAGCGCGGCCGTCGTGTCGGCGACGAGGACGTGGGGGTGCTCGCCCGGCTGCGAGACGATCGCACCCGCCGCGCCTTGGGTGAAGGCTTGCGGCAGGAAACGGTGACCGTCGGTCGCTTCTCCCGTCAGCGCGATGAACAGGTCGCCGGGGCCGACTTCGCGTGAGTCGAACGTGACGCCGGTCGCGGCGAAGGGTGCGGACGCGACGCCGCCGATGGCGGCGGCGATGTCGGCGGAGGTCCAGAGACTCGCGCTCACAACTCCCCTCCCGCTTGCGGGAGGGGGTGGGGGAGGGAAGTGACGGAAATGGAGAGCGCGCCGCTTGAGGCACGCCCCTCCCCTAACCCCTCCCGCAAGCGGGAGGGGGATGAGAAAAAGAAGGAGCCCCTCACGCCGCCATCTCCCGCGCAACACTCACATCGTCGAACGGCAGCACCAGATCGCCGACGATCTGCCCCTGTTCATGCCCCTTGCCCGCGATCAGCACGATGTCCTGCGGCCCCGCCGCCGCGATCGCCGCGCCGATCGCCTCGCGACGCGAGCCGATCTCGGTCGCGCCGGGCGCGCCTTCGAGCACCATCGCGCGGATCGCCGCCGGGTCCTCCGAGCGCGGATTGTCGTCGGTGACGATCACCTGGTCCGCCATCGCCGCCGCGACCGCACCCATCGCCGAGCGCTTGCCCTGGTCGCGGTCGCCGCCCGCGCCGATCACGACGATCAGCCGGCCTGCAGCATGCGGCTTGAGCGCCGAGATCGCCGCGTCGAGCGCGTCGGGGGTATGCGCATAATCGACATAGACCGGCGCACCGCTCTGCGCGATCACCGCGCGCTCGAGCCGCCCGCGCACCGGCTGAAGGCGCGACAGCGCCGACAGCGTCGTCGCGACATCCCCGCCGGCCGCGATCACCAGCCCGGCGGAGACCAGCGCATTGGCCGCCTGATACGCGCCGATCAGCGGCAGATTGATCTTGTACGTCTTACCCTCGGCTTCGATCGCGAGCCCCTGCCCAAGCAAGGTCGGCACGCGTCCGACGAGCTTGAGCGTCTCGCCCTGCGTCCCGACCGAGATCACCCGGATCCCGCGCGACCGCGCAACCTCGGCGACGCGCGCCGCCATCGGATCATCGGCCCACACCACCGCGACGCCGTCCTCGACGAGCACTTCGGAGAACAATCGCAGCTTGGCCTCGAGATACGCCTCCATCGTGCCGTGATAATCGAGATGATCGCGGCTGAGGTTCGTGAACGCCGCCGCCGAGACGCGCAGGCCTTCGGTGCGATATTGCGACAAGCCGTGCGACGAGGCCTCGAACGCGACATGGCTCACGCCCTCGCGCGCCAGCCCCGCGACGTTCGAGAGGAAGGTCACCACGTCGGGCGTGGTGAGGCCGGTCGAGACCTGGTCGTCGCCCGTCGTCACCCCGAGCGTCCCGATCGAGGCGGCATGGAACCCCGCCATCCGCCACAATTGGCGTACCATCTCGACGGTCGAGGTCTTGCCGTTGGTCCCTGTCACTGCGACCGCCATCCGCGGAAAAGGCGCGAAGAAGCGTGCCGCCAGCTCGGCGAATTTTCGCCGCGGCTCGGCATCGGCGACATGCAGCGCGCCTTCGACCGCCGCCTCGGGCCGCGCCACCACCGCGATCGCGCCACCGGCCACCGCAGCGGGGACGAAATCCTCGCCATTGACGGCCGCACCCTGGAACGCACCGAACACCACGCCCGGCGCGACCTTGCGATGGTCGATCGCAAAGCCCGTCACGGTCGTATCCGGGGCGCCGGGAACCAGCGCCGAAAGCTTCATTGCTCTTCTCCGCCGGTCGGGGGCTTGGCACCCGCGACCAGGCTCAGCATCGGTTGCAGATCGGCGAGATTCACCTCGCGCCGCGTATCGGGCATCACACCGAGGATCGCCCCCGTGCGCGCGATCACGCGGCCCACCACGGGCGCCGCGTTCCACGCCGCGGTCTTCCAGCCGCCCGTCTCCTTGGTGCCCTGCGGCGAATCGAGCATCGCCAGCACGACGTAGCGCGGCGCATCCATCGGGAAGGCAGCGACGAAGGTCGCGACGTTGCGATGATGGTCGTACCCGCCGTTCGAAGCCGCCTCGGCCGTCCCGGTCTTGCCGCCGACGCGGTAGCCCGGCGCATCGCCCTTGCGCCCGGTGCCGTAAAGGCAGACGAGCCGCAGCAGCTGGCGCATCCGCGCGCTGGTCTGCTCGCTCAACACGCGCCGCCCCGCCGCCGCCTGGCCGGGCGCCACCTTGAGCAGGGTCGTCGGGCGCCAGATGCCGCCATTGACCATCGTCGCATAGGCATTGGCGAGATGTAGCGGGGTCACCGCGATGCCGTGGCCGTACGCCGTCGTCATCACCGTGGTGCGCCCCCAATAGCGCGGCCAGATCGGCCCGGCGCGCTCGCGCAGCTCGATCGAGGGGCGCTCGCCAAAGCCCATCGCGGTAAACATCGCCGAAAGCTTGTCCTTGCCGATCTCGTCGGCGATCCGCGCGGTCGCGACGTTCGACGAATAGATCAGCGTCTCGGGGATGTTGAGCCAGCGTTTCGGGTCGCCGCGTTCGTCATGGATCGTATAGCTGCCGACCTTGAGCGGCGCGGTCGCATCGAAGCGGCGCGCCATCGAGGTGATCGTGCCGGTCTGGATCGCGGTCGCCATCGTGATCGGCTTGAAGGTCGAGCCGAGCTCGTAGACCGATTGCGTGACGTTGTTGCGCAAAGCGTCGCTGGTGGTGCCGGTCAACTTGTTGGGATTGTACACCGGCAGCGACGCCATCGCGATCACCTCGCCGGTCCGCACGTCGAGCACCAGCCCGGTCGCGGCGCGCGCCTGGAACATCACCATGGCGCGGCTGAGTTCGCTCTCCATCGCGCCCTGCACGCGCGCATCGATCGACAGGTCGATCGCGTCGCCGCGGCGAGTCGGATCGGTGAGGCGCTGCTCGAACGCGCGCTCGACACCGGCGCGACCGAGAATCTTGGGATCGGTGCCGGTCGGCCCGATATAGCCGAGCACGTGCGCCGCCATCGTCGATTGCGGATAGAGCCGCTCGGGCTCGCGCGCGAAGACGATGCCGGGTTCGCCGAGCGCGTGGACTTGATTCACCATCGCGGGCGAGGCGTGCTTGTCGAGATAGGTGAACTTGGCCTTCATCGTCAGCCGGTCGAGATACCAGGCCGAATCATGCTCGGGCATCAGCCCGGCGAGCCGCCCCGCCAGTTCCTGTCGGTCGCCGAGCACGTCACCCGGGCGCACGCCGATCGTCCACGCCTCGATCGTACGCGCGAGCGGCTGGCCGTTGCGGTCGAGAATGTCGCCGCGCACCACCGGATTGATCGCGAGCGTCGCCGCGCCCGCCGGGCCGCCGAACAGCCCGAGCAACGCGATCCGCCCGATCACCAACAGGAAGCCCGCCGCGATCAGCAGCATCAGCATCATCAGCCGCACATGCGCCACCGCGACCAGCGCATGCCGCTGATCGTTCGAGCGACGGGCGGGGACGGGGCGGGCGACCAACGTGCTCATCGAGAGGTCCGTTTTTCAGCGCGCGCGCTGCTGCGCAGATCGCCGATCACACTGTCGTCGAGCAAGGCGCGATCGAGCAAGGCGACCGCGGCACGGGGACGCTCGCGGCTGACCGACGCCATCGCGGTACGGGCCACGGGCGCCGCGACCGCACCCGACACTGGTGCAACCCGCTGCGCCGGCGTGGAGGCGGCGGCAGCGGCGCGTGGCGCGGCCGGCGCAACGGCGGTCGCGACCGCAGGCTGGATCACCGGCTGCTGGCTCATCGCCACGGCAGCGGGAGCGGCTGGAACGAACGAGGCCATTTGCGGCGCCGTGCCACGCTGCGTCGGTTCGATCGACGCCAAAGCGCTCTCGTCGGCGACGAACTGGTCCGCCGCAGGGGCGACCAGCCCCAGCGTCTCGGCATTCCACTTGTCGAGCTGGGCAAGGTTGGCGCGGGTGTCGAACTCGGTCTCGAGCGCGCGGATGTCGCGCTTGGCCCGGACGATGTCGGCGGCGGTGCGGTCGAGTCGCTTGCGCTCGGCGGCAACCTGCAACGGCACCAGCAGGAAGCCGAGCGCCACCGCGACGCCGGCGAGGAACCAACCGAGACTCTTGCCCGCAAGACCCAGCATTACAAACTTCCTTCTGACCATGCGGCGGCACCGGTCCGTCGTGCCGTCCGCAACGTTGCCGATCGCGCGCGGGGGTTGCGCGCGATCTCGTCCTCGCTCGCCTTCACCGGGCGACCGACCTCTTCGAAACTGGGGGCGTGCTTCGCCGCGACCTCGGGCAGATGCCGCGAGCCCGACGGCAGCGACCCGGAGCGTTCGCGCAGGAAACGCTTGACCATGCGATCTTCCAGGCTGTGGAAGGTGACGATCGCCAGCCGCCCGCCGGGCGCGAGCGCGCGTTCGGCAGCCGCCAGGCCGTCCTCGAGCTCGCCCAGCTCGCGATTGATGTGGATGCGGATCGCCTGGAAGGTCCGCGTCGCGGGGTCCTTCTTGTCATGCGGCTTGTAGCCGAGCGCCTTGCGCACGATCCGCGCCAGCTCGCCGGTCCGCGCGATCGGGCGATTGTAGACGATCGCCTGTGCGACGCGGCGCGCGCGCGGCTCCTCGCCGTATTCCTTGATGACGTGCGCGATCTCGGCTTCGTCGGCGGTGTTGAGGAAGTCGGCGGCGCTCATGCCCTCCTGGCTCATCCGCATGTCGAGCGGGCCATCGGACTGGAACGAGAAGCCGCGCTCGGCCTGATCGAGTTGCATCGACGACACGCCGATATCCATCGTCACGCCCTGCACCGGCACGGCGTCGCGCGCCGCGAGTTCGCTGTCGAGCGCGGAGAAGGTCGCGGGAACGAGCGTCAGCGCGCCAGCCGCGGACTCGACGAGCACCGCGCCCGCCGCGATCGCATCAGGATCGCGGTCGAAGGCGAAGACGCGCGCGCCGCGCGCGAGCATGCCCGACGTGTAGCCGCCCGCACCAAAAGTCGCGTCGACATGGCGTTCACCAGCCTCGATCGCGAGCGCGTCGAGCACCTCGTCGAGCAGCACGGGGATATGCGGGGCATCGGCCTGGATCGCGTCGCTCACAGCGCGATCCCCTTGGTCTTGCAATGATAGCGGCACGCCGCCTGCATGGCATCATCGACGCCGACCGCGTCGAGCAGCGTCTTGGGATCCCAGATGTCGATCCAGTCGAACGTACCCCAGAAGAACGCATTCTCGGCGATCCGCGCATAATCGCGCGGGAAGCCGGGCATGATGAAGCGGCCCGATCCATCGAACGGCACGGCTTCACCGCTGGCGTTGCGGCGCTTGAGGTTGAAGTCGGGCTTGCCGTGCTCGGCGATGTGGCGCGCTTGGAGATCCTCGACCTCCGCCTTCAGGATGCGGACATAGCCCGGATCGTACGCGCGCAGGCAGGTCTGCTCGGGATGGACGCCGATGATGACGGTGCCGCCGTCCTTGCCGTCGGCGCGTGGGCTGTTGGCGGCGAGCGCCTGACGCAGCGATGCAGGAATCGCGACCCGGCCCTTGTCATCGACAAGTCCCAGTCCCTCCCCCTGATAATCGCTCCGGTCTTCCACGCTTCCCCCGCACACGGCGGACAAGCCTCTCCCGAACCGAAAAGTGCCCAATCGCAAATTTCGGTGCCTGTAGTGTCAGCGCATGACGCGCAGGCGAGATAAGTCTGTCCCTGTAGCGAACAGTTACCATGGGGCCAATCGGGGACACAAGGGGAAATCCGGGGATCTACCGGGAAATGAGCTCAATCGCTTCGAATCACCCTCGAAGATTTTTGCGCCATATCAGGTTGTTCTCGCTGTGTTCGAAGATGCGGCGCAAAACGCAGGTGAACACCCGCGCAAACCGCAGGTCGCGGGTGGGTTTCCCGTAAAATCCCCACCTCTCCCACGCTCAGTGGTTGGCTGCGGCAGGACGCGTTTCGACGGTATTGCCATCGGGCGTGGCAGCGCTCGGCGCGACGCCGAGTTCGGCAAGCGGCTCCTTGGGCGCGTTGGGATCGACGATGTTCGCCGCGACCATATTGGCGACGACGTCTGGCCGCGCACTGCCGATCGCCGCGACTTGCCGATCGTGGTTGGCAGTCGCGAAAATCGCCGAAGCGAGGCCGATGAGCAGCAAAACGGCGGCGAGACCGATCATGCCGACCTTGGCGCGCTGGCTCGTCTGAGCCGGATCCTGGGCGATGATTTTCATAAGCTGTGGCATAAATGTAACGTGTTAAGGCACGGTTGTCGATCCCGCGATCAATCGTGCAGTAACCAAGGTGGAACGACCAGCCCCTTGGCCTCTAGCCATGCGCGGTTGTAGAGCGTTGATAGGTAACGGAAACCGCTGTCGCACAGGATCGTCGCGACTCGGCTGCCCGTGCCGATTTGGCGTGCAAGGCGAACCGCGCCGGCGACGTTGATTCCCGAGGAAAGCCCGAGGCACAGCCCTTCCTCGGCGAGCAGCCGCGTGACCCATTCCATCCCCTCGGCATCCGAGATTCGGAACTGCGTGTCGATCGGCGCGCCTTCGAGATTGGCGGTGATTCGCCCCTGCCCGATTCCTTCGGCGACCGACGACCCTTCCGACTTCAATTCGCCATGCGCATAATATTCGTACAGCGCAGCGCCGTGCGGATCGCTGAGCGCAATGCAGACCTTCTCGTCCTTGGCCTTCAGGCCAAGGCCAACGCCCGCAATCGTCCCGCCCGTCCCCGCGGCACAGGTGAAGCCGTCGATTCGCCCGTCCATCTGTGCCCAGATCTCTTCGGCGGTGCCGGTGATGTGCGCCTTGCGGTTGGCAATGTTGTCGAACTGGTTGGCCCATACCGCGTTCGGGGTCTCATCGGCGATCCGGCGCGAGGTGTGGACGAAATGGCCAGGGTTCGAATAGGGCGCCGCCGGGACAAGCACGAGCTCGGCGCCGAGCGCGCGCAGCGTGTCCATCTTCTCGCGGCTCTGCGTCTCGGGCATGACGATAATCGTCTTGTAGCCCTTGGCATTGGCGACCAACGCGAGCCCGATCCCGGTGTTGCCCGCAGTTCCTTCGACGAAGGTGCCGCCCGGCGCGATGCTCCCGCGCGCCTCGGCATCCTCGACGATCCCGAGCGCGGCGCGGTCCTTGACCGAGGCACCAGGGTTGGCGAATTCGCATTTGCCGTAGATTTCGGCACCGGCGGCTTCGCTCGGCCCCTTCAACAGGACGAGCGGGGTGTTGCCGATGAGTGCGAGCGTGTTGGGCGTGGTGTGCATCGCGCAGACATAGCGTGCCTGTCCGCCCCTGCAATGGAGGGCCGCTTTGCTGACAAGAAATCCGCCTTTCAGTCCTCGGCCGGGGAGCAATGACGCGACGCTCCGCTGGCGCGAAAATCTCGCAGACAGAATCTCGCAGACAGAAGTGCGCCTACGCCGACATCGTCGCGGCCAGCAACCGCGCTAGGCCACCCCCGCCGCGCGCAGATGTGGCCGCAGCCGTCCACTCAGCCACAGGAAGAACATCCGGTAATCGCTCGCGAGCGACCAGAGCGGATAGGTGAAGGTTGCCGGACGGTTCTTCTCGACGCCGAAATGCGCGCCCCAGGCAAAACCGTAGCCGGCGATCGGCAGCGCCAGCCACCACCACCCGCCCCATTGCAGCGCGACCGCAAGGAACAGGAACGTCAGCCCAGTGCCCACATAATGCAGCGCGCGCGTCTGCGGCCGCGCATGCTCGCGCAGATAATACGGCCAGAAGTCGGCGAAGCGGGTGATCGGATGCGCCATGGCGTCGATGCTATCCTTCCCCGCGCCCGTTGCAAGCCCTGCCCGGCGCCCCGTCCGAATTGCTGAACGCGCGATTGTACGAGGAATGGCGCGGCTGATCAGTGAGACCCACCGCATCAGCGGCAGCCCGCGGTGCGGCTCGGCGGGATCGAGAATGTCGTGGTGGCCATGACGAGAAGACTCTCGCCGATCTTCATGATCGCATCGCCCGGACGATCGCGTGCCTCCCCTGCCCCGTGCGTGCGGGGAGAGCCTATTGCAGCCCCTGTTCCCGGCATGCAGCGCGTGATATGTTCCTGCAATGTTCACGATCGCTCCCGAGTCCGCCGCTCAGCGCGCCGCCGATTCCTACGGAGCGGAAATCGGCCGCGAGCGCGCCGCCGCGCCCCCCTGTGAGGCGCCCCCGGGGCGCGACGCGCACGTTTTTCCGCCGCGGCCGCTGCGCTGGCTGTTCCTCGATCTCAACAGCTATTTCGCAGCAGTCGAGCAACAGCTCGCACCCGAATTGCGCGGCAAGCCGATCCTCGTCGCGCCCGTCGACAGCGATACCACCGTCGCGATCGCCGCGAGCATCCAGGCCAAGCGCTTCGGCATCCGCACCGGCACGCCCGTCTGGGAAGCGAAGCGGTTGTGCCGCGAGCTGATCGTCGTCCCCGCCCGCCACGACAAATATGTCGAATTCCACGAGGCGATCGTCGCCGAGATCTGGAAGCATATCCCCGTCACCAAGGTCTGCTCGATCGACGAGGTCGCCTGCCGCCTGCTCGACAATGAAAACAGCGTCGCCGAGGCGACCGCGCTCGCACGGCGGATCAAGGCCGGGATCCTAGCGCATGTCGGCGAATGCCTGACGAGCTCGGTCGGCATCGCCCCCAACCGACTGCTCGCCAAGCTCGCGTCGGACATGCAGAAGCCCGACGGACTCGTCGTGCTCGAAGCCGCGAGCTTGCCGCAGCGGCTCTACGATCTGCAGCTCCGCGACATCAGCGGCATCGGCGCGAAGATGGAGCGGCGGCTCGCGCAGGATGGGATCAACGACATCCGGCAATATTGCGAACGCCGCCCGCGCGACGCCGGCACCGCGTGGGGCGGCACCAATGGCGATCGGCTGTGGTACCAGCTCCACGGCGTCGATCTGCCCGAAAAGGCGACGCAAAGCCGCAGCATCGGCCACAGCCACGTGCTCTCGCCCGGCAAGCGCGGCGTCGTGCCCGTCCGCCTCACCGCACGCCGCCTCGCCTTCAAGGCGACCAGCCGGTTGCGCCGCAAGCAGTGCCGCGCGCGGCTGCTGGTGCTCCACGCGCGCTTCGAGGACGACAAGTCGAGCTGGCGGACGTCGGTCAAGCTGCCAGCGACGCAAGACAGCTTCGTCGTGCTCGCAGCACTCGAGTCGCTGTTCCCCCGGCTGATCGCGGCGGGGCGGACGCGACGCGGCGATTTCCAGATCCGCATGGTCGGTGTGACGCTTGCCGAGATCGAACCTGTCGCTGGCGAACAGGATTCGCTGTTCGGCCTGCTCGACCCCGACGACCCGCTCGCACGCGAAACCCGCACGCTCGCGCTCAGCCGCGCGATGGACCGGATCAACGAGAAGTTCGGGCGCAATGCGGTCAGCCTCGGCCCGCAGCACGGCGAGCGAATCGACCGCATCGGAACCAAGATCGCCTTTGGCAGAATCCCGGATCTTGATGAGTTTCATGAATGAAGATGAACCTCGGATGACCGAATTATTGCAACGCAAGAAAGTGTACGTCGCAGTAACACTACCCTCTTGACGCACAATGTTGCGTGCGCGAAGCCGTTGGCATGACCACTCGACTCCTCCCCGCCGCCGCGTTCGCGCTCCTCGCCCTTTCGGCCTGCGACAGCAAGCCGACCGAAGTGACCTCGGTCACGCCCGACCCGATGGCGTCGGTCCTCGCCAACAAGGCGCCGGTCGAGCTGCCGCCCGCGATCAAGTCCGAAGCGACGCTGCGCTGCAAGGACAACAGCCTCGTCTACGTCACCTTCTTCGAGGGCGACAAGCAAGTGCTGGTCAAGTCGAAGCCCGACGCGACCCCGGTCAAGCTCACCGCCGAAAAGGCCGGCGATCCGCTCAAGGCCGATGGCTATGTGCTGACGGGCAACCCCAAGGCCGTCACGCTCACGCAGCCGGGCAAGCCTGCCCAGCTCTGCGACATCTGATCCTTTCACGGAACGCCCCTCCTCCCTCGGGGGCGGGGCTTTCCGTCCTCCAAACCTTGCCTCTGCCGCGGCGATTGGCCACGATGGGTCGTTCGATACGATAAGGACCCTTCATGTCGACGATCGCGATCTACAGCCTCAAGGGTGGCGTCGGCAAAACGACGCTGACGGTGAACCTCGCCTGGTGCGCCGCCACGCTGTCGTCGCGCCGGACGCTGTTGTGGGATCTCGACCCGCAAGCCGCCTCGAGCTTTCTCCTGTCGAACCGCGCCGCCGGCACCAAGCCGCGCGAACAAGCGCAATCGGTCTTCGCCAAGGATGTCGAACCCGAAAAGCTGATCGAGCAGACCGCCGTCGCGCGGCTCGACCTGCTCGCCGCCGATGCCTCGCTGCGCGGGCTCGATCTCCTGTTCCACGAACTCGACAAGAAGAAGCGGCTGCAGAAACTGCTCGTCGGCCTGCGCAAGAATTATGACCGCGTGCTGCTCGATTGCCCGCCCGGCCTGACCGAAACGAGCGACCAGGTGATGCGCGCCGCCGATCTGATCGTCGTTCCCGTCATCCCCTCGCCTTTGTCCGAACGCGCGCTCGCTGAAGTGGTCAAGCATCTCGGCGCCAAGGTCGAGGTCATGCCGGTCCATTCGATGGTCGACCGCCGCCGCAAGCTCCACGCCGACGCGATCGCGCAGCATCCCGACTGGCCGGTGATCCCGATGGCGAGCCAGGTCGAGCAAGTCACCGTGCGGGGCGAAGCGGTCGGCAGCTTCGCGCCACGCTCGGCGGGGGCGCAGGCATTTGCCAGTCTGTGGCAGGCGATCGAGCGCCGCCTCGCCGCGTGAGACCGCGCGTCACGCCGCTCGATCCCAATCTCGTGCTCGGCGCCTATTCGGTCGGCGTCTTCCCGATGGCCGATGGGCGCGACATCGACGACGTCTATTGGGTCGAGCCCAACGACCGTGCGATCCTCCCGCTCGACGGCTTCCACCTCTCGAAATCGCTGCGCAAGACGATCGCCGCCGAGCGCTACCGCGTCACCGCCGACCGCGCCTTCCCCGACATCCTGCGCTTGTGCGCCGAATCGGCCGAGGATCGCCCCGACACCTGGATCAACGGGCCGATCGAACAGGTTTTCAACACGCTCCACACACTCGGCTTCGCGCACTCGATCGAAGTATGGGACGGCGAGACGCTGGTCGGCGGGCTTTACGGGCTCGCGCTCGGCCACGCGTTCTTCGGCGAGAGCATGGTCAGCCGCGCGCGCGACGCGTCGAAGGTGGCGATCGCGTGGCTCGTCGCGCGGCTGCGCGTCGGCGGGTTCAGCTTGCTCGATTGCCAGTTCATGACCGATCATCTCGCCTCGTTGGGCGCGGTCGAGATCAGCCGCGCGGACTACCTCGCGTTGCTGTCGCCCGCGGTATCCTCGGCGATCGGCTCATCGGCTTCGTCGGTCTCGGTCGCCGATTTCTTCGCACTCGACCGCGGCTTCGCGCTCGACTCGGCCGGACCGCCGCCGGAAACCGACTCGGGTCCGCCTTCGGGGAAGGTCATCGCGCAGCTCTTGACCCAGACATCGTAAATCGGGTGCGGCACGACGTTAAGCGCGGGCCGTTCCTTGAACAGCCAGCCCGAGAACGGACGGCGCCACACCTTGTCGGTGCCCTGCACGTCGAGCTGGACGAACGCCCCGGTATAATGCTCCTGCTCCCACGGCGCGGTCTGCTCGCACGCGCGCAGCCGGATCACGACATCGCCGACGCGCACCGCAGTACCGGGCTTGAGCGTCACGTCGCGCGCCACGCCGTTGCGCTTGTTGAGCAGCCCGAGCGTCGCGACGCGCTGCGCCATCGGCGTCGCGCCAAAGCTCGGGTCGACGCCGCCACCGACATCGACCGTCACGATATTGGCAGCGCTGGTGTCGGCGTCGAGCGCGGTCTCGGGGGTCGGCTGCTGCGTCGGCGCGGCGGTCTTGGTCGGGCCGCAGGCGGTTACCGCCAGCGACGCCAGCACCACGCCCACCAACGCGCGGCGAATCACGCGTCGGGGGTCCAGGCTTCGTAATCGCCCGTCGCGGCGGCGCGCACGCCACCCTTTTCGAGCGCACCGCTCGGCCGATACGCAGCAAGCGTGCCGGTGAGATTGGGCTCGGCGGGGATCTGCCAGGCGCGCGGCGCGGGCAGCGCGCGCGAGGGGACATCGGCGACTTGATGGTGCAGCCAGCCAAACCATTCGGGCGGCACGCGGCTGGCATCGTTGACGCCGTTATAGATCACCCAGCGCCGCGGGTTGCCCGCAGTATCTGCGCCGCCCTCGTAATAGACATTGCCGAGCGCGTCTTCGCCGACACGCGCCTTGCCGCGCAGACCGAATGCCGTGCCCCAGCTCGCGCCGGTCCACCACGTGAAAGGATTGAGATTGATGCCCATAGCGTAGCGCTTAGCGCGGGCTCGCGCCGCCTTCAACCGCGATCACTTCGCCGGGCGCCCTTGCCAGCTGACATGATCGCCCTCGCTGATCCCCAGATCGAGCGCGCGTCCGCCCCGCAACTCGAGCACCGCGCTGACCGGCTCGCCCGAGGGGATCTGCGCTTCGGATTGCGGGACGGTGTTTTCGGCGATCCGCGCGATCGTCCCGTCGGGGCGGATGAACAGGATGTCGAGCGGGCTCGGCGTGTTCTTCATCCAGAAGCTCGCCTCGCGCGGCGGCCCCTTGGGCGGGTACGGCGCGAACAGCATCCCGCCATTGAGCGGAATATCGGTGCGGAACATCAGCCCGCGCTGCTGTGCTTCCTCGGTCTTGGCGCGTTCGACCGCAAAGGCGTGCGTGCCGTTGCTGCTGGCGATCGTCAGCGCGATCGTCCCGGCGGGCGCCTCGGCAGCTTGAGTCGTGGGCGCCGCGGTGCATCCAGCGGTCGCGAACACCAAAGCGAGCGCCGCCGCGCGCGCGTTTGCAACAACCATGGGTACGCTTAGCCTTCCTCTTCGACCGCCACCGCAAGCGGCCCCTTGTCGCCCGCGCTCATCCGCGCGCGCAGCCGTTGGCCGGGCTCGACCTCGGCAAAGCCTGCGCGCCGCAGCGTTTCGACATGGACGAAGATATCGCCCGAATCGTCATCGCGCATCAGGAAACCATAGCCCTTGAGACGATTGAACCATTTCACCGTCACCGGTTCAAACGGCCCGGCCTGGTCGAGCAAACCGAGCACATCGTTCCGCAGCGCGTCGCTGCGCGGGCGCTGGAGCGGCTCGATCGCGTTGGAAAGGTCGATCGACAGGATCTCGGTCGCCTGCAAGCCGCGGTCGCGCATTCCGGCGAGGCATTCGAGCCGCGCGCCCTCGGGCAGACTGCGGCGGTTATGCGGGCGCAGCACCGAAAAATGGATCAGGATGTCGCCGACCGACGCATCGTCCGCGACGAGAAAGCCGAACCCCCGCGTCATATCGAACCATTTGAGCACGCCAGTATAGACGCGCGCGGAATCCGACGACTCTGCGCCGGAAAACTCCATCTCTTCTTTCCAATCCAGCGCCCCAAGCGCCGGAATCGTTTCGTTGCGCATCGCCACTTCCCCCGGCACAATAATAAGCACGGTCTGAGCGCGAAGCAATATCTTCCGCCCTTCGGTCCGAACCGGTACTTTTATTTGAACTATACAGGATTCATTAGCTGAGCGTATCGAAAACTTCGCCGGGGGCCATCGCGGCAATCCGTCGGGCAAGGGCATAGTCATGGCCGGCGCGAATCATCGCGGCGATATGCTTCTCACGCAGCGGACGCTCGGCCTGCGCCAGCGCGAACGGGCCGATCCGCTTGCGGCGCGCAAACGCCAGCGCGGTCTCGAGAGCGCGCTCCTCGACCGCGGGAACGATCGCGGCGCTGTCGGCCTCGTCGATCCCGTCATGATGCAGTGCGCCGGTCACGCGCCGCTTGCCCAAGCCCCGCCGACCCATTGCCGCGGCGCGCGCCTCGCCAAAGGCGCGATCGTCGATATAGCCGAGTTCGGCGAGCTTTTCGGCGAGCGCTTCGGGCGCCGCGTGCGCCCCGTCCCAGCCGCGTTCGCGGATCTTGCGGACGAGGTACGCCGTCAGCCTGGCACGCGTCGTCGCAAAGCGCTCGACATAGCGCAAAGCGAGCCGTTCGAGCGCCGCCGCATCTAACGGCGGCGCAACGCGTATCTCTTTGCGAGCGGATCGTTTCGGGGCTGGATCGTGCATGACGCCATCATTGTGCCATAGTCGGTCCCGATTTTGAACGCTTGGCATAAGCAGGGGTGCGTGCTGAAGACGAGACATAGAGGCGCGGCCAACGCAGGATGCCGCGATCAAGGGCGCAAAGACCAATGAATTTCAAGACGATAGATACGCAGTCGGACGAGCGGAAGGGTGCAGCCGCTCCGCCTGCCCTGCTCGCGACGCCGACCGAAGACACGCTTTTGCGTCGTTTTGCCGATTTCGAAACGCTGGGGGCAGCGCTCGATTATGCCGCAACCGGCGTCCGCGGCCTGAATTTTCATGATGCCCGCGGCGCGCTCGCGCGGCCCTATCCGTTCGCCGAACTGCGCGAGGATGCGCAGGTGGTCGCGCGTCGCCTCATCGCATCGGGAATCCGGCCCGAGGACCGTATCGCCGTCGTCGCCGAGACCAGCCCCGAATTCGCCGCGCTTTTCTTCGGAGTCATCTACGCTGGCGCGTGGCCCGTCCCGCTGCCGCTGCCGACATCGTTCGGCGGCCGCGATTCGTATATCGAGCAATTGCGCGTCCAGCTCACCAGCTGTGATCCCACCCTGCTGATCTACCCGCCCGAACTCGCGCAGATGGGCGCCGACGCTGCGACGGTCGCGGGCATCACCGGCATCGACTGGTCGGAGCTCGCGATGCGCGCCGCGCCCGACGTCGCGCTGCCGCAGGCCAAGGGCGACGACATCGCCTATCTGCAATATTCGAGCGGGTCGACGCGCTTCCCGCACGGCGTCGCGATCACGCACCACGCCTTGCTCAACAATCTCGCGGCGCACGCGCATGGCATGCAGCTCATCGACGGCGATCGCTGCATCTCGTGGTTGCCCTGGTATCACGACATGGGGCTGGTCGGCTGCTTCCTCTCGCCGGTCGCCAACCAGGTCTCGACCGATTATCTCAAGACCGAGGATTTCGCGCGGCGTCCGCTCGCGTGGCTCGACATGATCAGCCGCAACCCGGGCACCTCGATCAGCTATTCGCCGACCTTCGGCTACGACATTTGCGCACGCCGCATGTCGAGCCAGACCAAGGCCTCCGAGCGCTTCGACCTGTCGCGCTGGCGGCTCGCGGGCAATGGCGCCGACATGATCCGCCCCGACGTGATGCAGAGCTTCGTCGACGCCTTCGCCGATGCCGGCTTCAAGGCGAGCGCGTTCCTGCCGAGCTACGGCCTGGCCGAAGCGACGCTCGCCGTCTCGATCATGCCCCCGACCGAAGGCATCCGCGTCGAACTGGTCGAGGAAACGCAGCTTTCGGGCGTCGCCGCCGGCGAGGACCGGCCGCAGCGCTACCGCGCGATCGTCAATTGCGGCAAGCCGGTGCGCGACATGAAGGTCGAGATCCGCGAGGAGGACGGCACCCCGCTCCCCGAGCGCGCGATCGGCAAATTATGGTGCTCGGGCCCCTCGGTGATGGTCGGCTATTTCCGCGACCAGGCTTCGACCGACGCGTGCCTCGTCGACGGCTGGCTCGACACCGGCGACATGGGGTATCTGAGCGACGGCTATGTCTACATCGTCGGTCGCGCCAAGGACATGATCATCATCAACGGCCGCAACCACTGGCCGCAGGACATCGAATGGGCGGTCGAGCAGCTCCCCGGTTTCAAGGCCGGCGACATCGCTGCCTTTGCGATCACCACGCCGGGCGGCGAGGAAACCCCCGCCGTGCTCGTCCAGTGCCGCAGCTCGGACGATGCCGAGCGCGTCCGCCTGCGCGAGGAAATCCGCGAGCGCGTCCGCTCGGTGACGGGCATGAACTGCGTGATCGAACTGATCCCGCCGCGCACGCTGCCGCGCACCAGCTCGGGCAAGCTCAGCCGCGCCAAGGCGCGCAACCTCTATCTCAACGGCGATATCAAGCCGTACGACCTGGCGGCGTAAGCCCCGCCGCCGGGGGGGGGGCGCGCGCGGATACGCCGCGCCCCTCCCCGGCAAACGCCTGCGCCTAACCTTCCGGTAAGGCTCCTTGCGGTATAGCGGGTGCGTGAGCACCGAAAACACATCCCAATTCGCCAAGCCGCATATCGACGCGCGAGCACTGCTTGGGCTGTACGATCCGGCGGACACCACCGATTGGGCGCCGATCCGCGCGGCGCAAGTCCATGCCGGTGGGCAGTTGGCGCTGTTCCTGCTCGCCGCCAACGTGATCGGCGCAGCGATGGTCACCCTGATCCTCCAGCGAAGCGCACCGCTTTGGGCGCTCGCTTGCTGGGGTGCGGTGGTCGCCGCGATTTCGGTCGCGATCACCTTCCGCCGGCTTGCCGCCAAGCAGCGCGGCGCGGCGACGCTCGCCGCCGTGCGCGACACCGTGATCGAGGGCATCGCGCTCGCCACAATCTGGTCTGTCCCGCCGCTCGCGTTCGGGTTCAACCCCGATGTCGGCACGGCGCTCGGGCTGTGGATCGTGCTGTCGGTGCTGATGACCGCATCCGCTGTCGCAATGGCGGCACTTCCGCTCGCGACGTTGAGTTTTCTCGGCATCCTCGGCCTGGCGATTTCGGTCATGGTCCTGCGCATCGCCGGCCCGGTCCTTGCCGCCTCGGTCGCCTTGTTCACCACGCTGCTGATGATCGGCTGCTTCACGCGGGCGCGTTCGCTCGTGCTCATCCGCTCGGGCGAGATCGCGCTTGCCGAGCGCGACGAGACCGTCAGCCTTTTGCTGCGCGAAGCGAAGCAGGACGAGAGCGCCGACTGGCTGTGGGAAACCGATGCTGCGCGCCGCGTCGTGCGCGCCTCGCCACGCTTTGCCTTGTCAGTCGGGCTCGACCCCGTTGGCGTGAACGGCAAGTCGCTGCTCGAAGTGCTCGCCGGGAAGACCTGGGATTCGGGCAGTTTCGCACCCGCGCTGCGCACGCTTGCCGAAAACCTCAAAGGCCGCACGGCGTTTCGCGGGCTCGTGCTGCCGGTCAACGTCGCCGAGCAGGAGCGCTGGTACGAAATCGCCGCCAACCCGCGCTATGACGATCACGGTGCATTCCTCGGCTTTCGCGGCGTCGGCGCCGACGTCACCGAACAGCGCGCCTCGGCCGACAAGATCAACCGCATGGCGCGGTTCGACACGCTCACCGGCTTGCCCAACCGCCTCCACGTCAACGAAGCCCTGTCGCACGCGATGGCCGATGCGGAGAAATGGGGCAGTCGCTGCGCCTTCATGATGATCGACCTCGATCGCTTCAAGGCGGTCAACGACACGCTGGGTCACCCGATCGGCGACCGCTTGCTGAGCCGTGTCGCCGAACGCCTCACGACGCTGATGGGCGCGAACGAAGTCATCGGACGGCTCGGCGGCGATGAATTCGCCGTCGTGGTGCGCGACGCGAGCGATACGCAACGACTCGAGACGCTCGCGCAGACGATCGTCGATGCACTCGCCCGCCCGTACGATATCGATCATCACACGCTCTACACCGGCGCAAGCGTCGGCGTCGCGACCGGCCCGCGCGATGGCCGCACCACCGAAATGCTGATTCGCTCGGCCGACCTCGCGCTGTACCGCTCGAAGGACGCCGGCGGCGGCAAATTCCACCATTACGAACCACAGCTCCACGTCGCGGCCGAAGAACGCCGCGTGCTCGAACAAGCGCTGCGCAAGGCGCTGACCAATGACGAGCTGCACCTCACCTACCAGCCGGTCGTCGATGCCGGGAGCGGCCGACTGACGGGGTTCGAGGCGCTGGTACGCTGGACGCATCCCGAGCTCGGGCCGATCTCGCCGGTCAAGTTCATCCCGCTCGCCGAGGATGCACGACTGATCGCGCCGATCGGCGAATGGGTGCTGCGCTCGGCGTGTGCCGAAGCGGCGAAATGGCCGGGTGACGCCCGCGTCGCGGTCAACGTCTCGCCCGAACAGCTCCACAATCCGGGGTTCGTCGCGGTGGTCGCCTCGGCGCTGGCGAACAGCGGGCTGCCCGCACGCCGGCTCGAGCTCGAAGTGACCGAAAGCGTGTTCATGCGCGACGATACCGGCGCGGTGAAGGTGCTCGAACGAATCCTCGATCTCGGCGTGCGCTTGAGCCTCGACGATTTCGGCACGGGCTATTCGTCGCTCGGCTATCTCAGCCGCACGCGCTTCTCGACGATCAAGATCGACCGCAGCTTCGTCATCAGCGCATCGAAGAAGGTGCCCGAGGCGATCGCGATCATCCGCGCGGTGGTCGCACTCGCGCAGAGTCTCGGCATGGCGACAACGGCCGAAGGGGTCGAGACCGAGGACGAGCATCTGATGGTCCAGGAATTGGGCTGCACCAAGGTCCAGGGCTATTATTTCGGCCGCCCGCTCCCGGTCGAGGAAGCGCGCGTCCTGGCGGCGCGTGCAGCGCAGAATCGCGAAGCTGCATGAGGGTGCTTGCAGCGGAGGCAACCTCTCGCTAAACGAGCCCACCTGATAGGGGTGTAGCTCAGTTGGTTAGAGCGTCGGTCTCCAAAACCGAAGGCCCTCGGTTCGAGTCCGAGCTCCCCTGCCAGCCGCCGCGCGCACGAGATTAGCGAAGCTAATCCCGAGACGCGCAGGGCCGGCCGGCGGGTCGCTACAGCGACCCCGTCCGACGAGTGACCGGATTTACTCCGGTGACCGCCACCCCGCCCCCCGCTTGATTTCGCAACGCACACGCGCTACGCCGCTATCATTCCGAAATTGGGAATTCTCGTCATCGGGCCTTGGCAGGTCCGGACGGCGGGCCCATGTCCGTTTCGGCTAAAAAGAACATGAGTGCACAGACCGTGGCGAAGACGACCCCCCTCGAATTCATCCGACAGGTCCAGGCCGAGACCAAGAAGGTCGTGTGGCCGACCCGGCGCGAGACGATCATGACCGGCGTGATGGTCGTCATCATGACGACGCTGCTCGGCCTGTTCTTCTTCATCGTCGACACCGGCTTCGAGGCGATCGTCCACCTGCTGCTCAGCCTCGCCAAATAATCTAGGTAAAAGACACATGGCACGCTGGTACATCATTCACGCGTATTCGGGTTTCGAGGGCAAGGTCCGCGATTCGATCATGGCCGAGGCGACCCGCATGGGCCTTGAGCAGCTCGTCGAGCAGATCGAAGTCCCGACCGAGACGATCACCGAGGCGCGCCGCGGCAAGAAGATCCTCGTCGAGCGCAAGTTCATGCCGGGCTACGTGCTCGCCAAGCTCAACATGAACGACGACGTCTATCACCTCGTCAAGAACACCCCGAAGGTGACCGGCTTCCTCGGGCCGAACGGCAAGCCGCAGGCGATTCCGGAATCGGAAGCTGCGCGGATGCTCAGCACCAAGGACGAAGCCGCCGCTGCTGCGCCCAAGCAGAAGGTCAAGGTCGACTTCGAGATCGGCGATTCGGTCAAGGTGCTCGACGGTCCGTTCGCAAGCTTCAACGGCATCGTCGAAGAGCTCGATTTCGATCGCAGCCGCGTCAAGGTGTCGGTGTCGATCTTCGGCCGCGCAACGCCGGTCGAGCTGGAATTCGAGCAGGTCGAACGCAGCAAGTCGTAAGTCGGAAGGCCGCACGCGGATAGCGAAAGCTATCCGCGAGACGACCAAGACCGGCCGGCGGGTCGCGGCCACGCGAACCCGTCCGACGCAAGACGCGGGATTTACTCCCGCGTCCCTGCCCCCAACGCTCCGTCCTTACCCTTCACCCCGGGCTCGTTCCGGGGTCCACCTTGATACACGCACTAAGACCGCAGCACGCGCGGCACGGTGGGCCCCGGCACAAGGCCGGGGTGACGGTGGCGGGTAATTATGGGCCGAGACGCGCGACCCCGGCTCAATCCTCCAGCAAGTTCAAATGCAGATAGGCCGATTGAAAATCGGCCACTGAGCGCAGCCGCACCGCGTCGAGAATCACGATCGTCCGCGCGCGCCGCGCAATCAGCCCGTCCTGCTCGAGCAGCTTGAGCATCCGGTTGACGTGCACCGGGGTCAGCCCGAGCGCATCGCCGATCTGTTCCTGCGTCATTGGCAGCGTGTCGCTGTCGCCGCTTGCCGCATTGACCACTTCGAGCCGCACCGCGCATTCGCACAACAGATGCGCCAGCCGCATCTGCGCGTCGCGCCGCCCGATATTGGCGATCCATTCCCACGCAATCGACCCGTCGACCAGCGTGTCGAGCCAGAAGGCGTGCGCGATCGCGGGGTATCTTGCCGCGATATCAAGCAAGTCGACGCGCGGGATCCGCGCCATCGTGATCGCGGTCAGCGCCTGGACGCTGTGATCGGCGATCTTGAGCAGCGAGTTCTGCAGATCGACCGCGTCGCCCGGCACTTGCAGCGCGATGATCTGCCGCCCGCCGTCACCGACGATCTTCTGCCGATAGGCAAAGCCCTCGAGCAGCACGCAGGTGAAGTCTGCGCGCTCACCCTGACGGACGAGATAGTGGCCCGGCTCGAGCGTCTTGACGGTGAAGGGCAGCCCCAGCAACGCCGCCTCGTCAGCAGCGTCGAACCGACTGCGTCGCTTCAGCTTGACCAGCAATCGCTGGAGGGTGTCTGTCATGGATCGTTCCCGGTCACGGCGGGAGCGCAAAACTCTCAGTCATCGGACGCCAAGAAGCTCGATGATCGCGCGTCATAACACAGATTGCGGCATCGGCGGCGTACAATTGTCGTGCCGCCGCGTGCCGAGCGCGCGCTTCCGATTTGCCTCGGGCACCGCTTTCGGCTATGCGCCCCGCCTTCCCCGGCAGCATGCCAGGGAAGGCGGGAGGCGGAGCTATGGCCCCGCCGTCAGGACCGCTAAACTTGAAAGAGAGTGAGACCGCCACATGGCAAAAAAGATTACCGGCTATATCAAGCTGCAGGTTCCTGCAGGCAAGGCCAACCCCTCCCCGCCGATCGGCCCTGCGCTGGGTCAGCGCGGCGTCAACATCATGGAATTCTGCAAGGCGTTCAACGCATCGACCGGCGACCAGGAAGTCGGCACGCCGCTGCCGACCGTGATCACCGTCTATGCCGACCGTTCGTTCTCGTTCGAGACCAAGACGCCGCCGGCATCGTACCTCATCAAGAAGGCCGCCAACATCAAGTCGGGCTCGAAGGAGCCGGGCAAGGTTTCGGGTGGCAAGATCTCGCGCGCACAGCTCGCCGACATCGCGACCGCGAAGATGAAGGATCTCAACGCCAACGATCTCGAAGCCGCGACGCGGATCATCGAAGGCAGCGCCCGCGCGATGGGCCTCGAAGTGGTGGAGGGCTGAGCTCATGGCATTCGTAAGCAAAAAGCAGAAGGCCATCACGCTCGATCGTGAGAAGCTCCACGGCATCGACGAAGCGATCGCCCTCGCCAAGTCGGGTGCGACCTCGAAGTTCGACGAGACGATCGAAGTCGCGCTCAACCTCGGCGTCGATCCGCGTCACGCCGACCAGATGGTCCGCGGTGTCGTCACGCTGCCCAAGGGCACGGGCAAGACCGTCCGCGTTGGTGTGTTCGCCAAGGGCGCAAAGGCTGACGAAGCCCGTGCCGCTGGCGCCGACGTCGTCGGTGCGGAAGACCTGATGGAGCTCGTCCAGGGCGGCACGATCGATTTCGATCGCTGCATCGCGACCCCGGACATGATGGGCATCGTCGGTCGTCTCGGCAAGATCCTGGGTCCCAAGGGCCTGATGCCGAACCCGAAGCTCGGCACGGTCACGATGAACGTCGCGGCCGCGGTCGAAGCTGCCAAGGGCGGCCAGATCGAATATCGCGTCGAGAAGGCCGGCATCATCCACTCGGGCATCGGCAAGGCGTCGTTCCCGGCAGAAGACCTGCGCGCGAACTTCGACGCACTGGTCGACGCGATCGTCAAGGCCAAGCCGACCGGCGCCAAGGGCAAGTATGTCAAGAAGGTCGCCGTCAGCTCGACGATGGGCGCCGGCATCAAGGTCGACGTCGCCGAGGTTTCGGCGGCTTAAATCTTTCGGGATTTTTTCGACAAGATCGAGGGCCGGGGGAAACCCCGGCCCTTTTTCTTTGTCTTACTCCCTCCCCTGAAGGGGGGGGGGCGCGCATGATTTCGAGCGCGATTTGCAATTCCCCGCCACCTGCCCTACATAGGCGTTGCTACAGTTCGCAAATCGACGGTCTAGGGCGCTTTGCGGCACCATCTTCCTTCTTTCTCTGCTGATTTCGGCAACCGCTGACGCGGCTCTTCGCGTCGGCCCCACAAGAAGGATCATGTTATGACCATCGGAACCGTAAAGTTTTTCAACGCAGACAAGGGCTATGGCTTCATCGCGCCTGAAGGCGGCGGCGAAGACGCGTTCGTGCACATCACGGCCGTCGAGCGCGCCGGCATGGCGACGCTCGATAAGGACCAGCGCGTCCAGTACGAGCTCGAGCAGGACAAGCGCGGCAAGATGTCGGCTGTGAACCTGCAGCACGCCTAATAGCGTCTGCTAAAAGAAAGGGCGGTTCGGTTCTCCGGGCCGCCCTTTTTTGTGCCTAGCGCAGCGCCGCCGTAACCGCCGCCTGGCAATCGAAGCGCTGCGGCGTCGACCCGCCCGCGCTCGGGTCGATCTTGGTGATGCCGAGCGCCTGGCCAAGCGAGCGCCCGAGCACCTTGAACACGCCCCCGGCGCTCGGCTTGTCGCTCGCTCGGACACCTGCGACCGAGATGCTCGGCGCGCTCAGCGTGCCACCGACCTGGATCGGGTCGGCGATCCGCAACAACGCGCGGCTCTTGGTCGTACCCGCAAGCGTCAGCGCGATCCGTTCGCCGTCGAGCACGATCCGCCCCGTCCCGCGCCCGACCGAACTGCCCGTATCGATTTCGAGCGGGCGCGGCACGAGCACACCGTTCGAACCGCGGAAGTCGGCGATCAGGCATTGCAGCGGGACGGTTTCGCTCGGCCCGCTGATCGCATGCGCGACGGCGCCGCTCAGGCTTTGCCCGAGCACATCGGCGATCATCCGCTGGACATGCCCCTGCGTCGCGACGATCGCCGCCTTGCCGCTGCCGTGCGCAAGCGCCTCGCGCACCGTCTCGCCCTGCCCGCTGAGCACGATATGCCCGCGGACTTGTCCGCCGATCATGTCGGGCTTGCCGACGAGGCGCTCGAGCCTCAGCCCGGCGAGCCGCATGTCGATCGCGAGCTTGGGCAAGCCGCTGCGATGATCGACGCGGA
Organism: Sphingomonas sp. AAP5; assembly: GCF_004354345.1. Taxonomy (NCBI): domain Bacteria; kingdom Pseudomonadati; phylum Pseudomonadota; class Alphaproteobacteria; order Sphingomonadales; family Sphingomonadaceae; genus Sphingomonas; species Sphingomonas sp. AAP5. The sequence continues at coordinate 2,547,086 of NZ_CP037913.1, forward strand.
TCGTGCCCGTCATCCGCCCGTTCGCGAGTGTGGCAACGACATCGCTGACGGTCAGCATCCGATTGTCGAGGTTGAGCGTGCCCGACAGGCTTTCGAACACCGTGCCGCCCTTCGACAGCACATGATCGGCCGCGAAGCGGATCGTCCCGTCGGTCTTCCACAGCTTCGACAGGTCGATCCGCGTCGGCGGGATCACGCGCGGGCCGATCCGCGCGAGCCGCGCTGCGGCTTCGGCGCGCCCCTTGCTGTCGGCGAGATCGTCGAAATCGAATTGCGACGCGTGGATCCGCGCGTCGATCGCGGTGCGGATGCCGTATTTGTGGACGGTCGCACGCGCAGTGAGGCGCGAGCGGCCGATCGTGCCGGCGAGCCGGTCGATATACCAGTCGCGCGCGTCGTGGCGGATCGTGCCGGCGAGGTCGATCGGCTGCGTCCCGAACAGCCCCGCCTCGATCAGATAATCGAGGTTCTTGAGCGTCGGTGCCTGCGCACGCAGCGTCGCGCTGAAGTGGCGCGTGTCGAGCACGCCCCGCATCGTCCCCTGCGCCACGAAATCGAGCGCCGACGAGGAAAGCTTCACCGCAAACGGATATGGTGCGGTCGGGTTGATCCCGGCGATGCGACCGCCGCTCAGCGCGAGCGTCGCGGGGGTCTCGCGGAAGCTGCCCTTCGCCGCGAGCCGCAACCCGTGCGTCGCATCGACCGACAGCGGGCCTGCAACGACGAGCTGGCGCTTGGCATCGCGCAGCACGATCTGCGTGTTGGTGACGCTGAGGTCGGAGAGGCTCGGGCGGCTCGTTCCGCCTTGCTTCGGCTTGCTGCCGTCGGGCTCCCAGTTTGCGCGCCCGCTCGCGTCGCGGACCAGCGCGATCCGCGCGCCGTCGATCGCGATGCGATCGGGGCGGAACCGCCCGGTGAGAAGCGCCAGCACCGGCACGCGCACGCGCAGCGCCGAAACGCGGACGAAATCGCCCTGCCCGGCCCAGGCCGGCTGCGCGATCCGCACATCGCGCAGCGCGACGACCGGCGTGTAAGAAAAGACACCATCGCGCGTGACCGAGCCGACCGCGACCTTGGTGTGGAGCGCGGCGGACACGCGGTTCTCGACCATGCCGCGCAAGAGCCCGACTGGAAACGCGCCGAGCGCGAGCACGAGCACGCCGATCGCAGCGGCGAGGGCGGCGCCGATCGCGAGCGCCGGGCGGTGCCAGCCTTTGGCCGGTTGGATGGATGACGGCAGGGGGTCTGAAGGTGTCGTCACGCGTCTGAAACCCAGACGCCGCCGGATTGTTGCACGCCCGACATGATTTCGTGGGGCCGGCCTGCGGCGCGCGCAATCGCCGCGCAGACCACCCTCCCCGCGGCCGCAAAATCACGCTAGCGCCGGAGCCGACACCGCCGCAGCACGTTGGCTGCGGAAAGGAGAAACCACCGCGATGCCGCATGCCAGCCAGATCGTCGAATGTACCGGCCCCGAATCCCCTCACGCCTTCGACATCATCCCGCTCCAGCCGCGCAACGGCGCGCTCGATGCGGCGTGCCCGGTGTGCAAGGGGCACGGCCAGTGGAACCTCGAGATCGACTTGGTCAGCTTCCGCAGCAAGCGCACGATCTGCAACCACTGCCAGGGCGCTGGTTGGGTCGAGACGGGCGACGACCCGCGCGGCGTCCCCGATATCGAACGCGACGCGGCTGGCCATCCGCGCTGGTACACGCGGATCGTGCCCGACGTGCCGAAGGAATCGTAACGCCCCCCAACCGTCACCCCGGCCCCGTGCCGGGGCCCACCGGGATGCACGCACTTCGACGCCAGCGCGCGCGTCAAGTAGACCCGGGACCAGCCCGGGGTGACGGTCAGACGGTCAGACGGTCAGGCGGTCGGATTACGCGATAACCTTGTCGAGCGCGGTGCAAAACGCCTTCATCTCGGCGCTCGAACCGACGGTGACGCGGCTGACCGTCGGCCAGATCGGCCACGACCGCCCGATCTCGACGCTCTGCTTGCGGAACGCCGCCTGCATGTCCTTGGCAGCCCGCGTCTTCCAGTCGATCATGAACATGTTGGCGTTGGTCGGAAACACGCTCACGCCGCGCGCCTTGAGATGATCGAACGTCAGCCCGCGCGCGCTCTGCATCTCGGCGCGGCGCGCGGCGATCAGCGGGGCGGCGGTCAGGCTGGCGGTCGCGCACGCCAGGCTGGTGACGGGCAACGCGCCCGACTGCATCCCGCCGTCATAGCGCATCATCTTGGTGAGGTTGGCGGGATTGGTGATGACATAGCCCATCCGCAGCCCGGCCATGCCGAACAGCTTGGAGAAGGTGCGCATCACGATCACGTCGGGGTGCTTCACCGCGAGCGACGAGGCGACGGGCACGCCGGCGAAGTGCGTATACGCCTCGTCGATCAGCACCATCGATCCCGCCGGCTTGTTGGCGATCAACCACTCGATATCGGCGAGCGGGGTGATCGTGCCGGTCGGGTTGTTGGGCGTACAGATATAATAGAGCCCGGCATCGGGGTTGGCGGCGAGCATCGCCTTGACGTCGTGCGTATACTCGGCAGTCAGCGGCACCGCCTTGACCGGCGCGCCGAGCCAGGCGGCGGTGCGCCCGGCGAGTTCGAAGGTCGGGTCGGCGGTGACGAGGCCCTTGGTCGGCGAACAATAGGTGACGACCGCGCGGCAGAGCGGATCGCTCGACCCCGGCCAGGGCGCGACATGGTCGAACGGTACACCCTCGACCGACATGACAGCCTTGATGAAATCGCTGCGCTCGTCATGCGGCGAATAGCGGTTGCCCATCGCGATCATCGCAGCGGCGGCCTTTTGGCCGGGGGCAAGCGGGCCGGTCCAGCATTCGTTCGCCCCGATGCGGACCTTGGCGGTCGGCGCCGGATCGGGCACGCCGCCCGAGGCGAACGCCGGTCGCCCGACCGACGCGGCCAGCGCGCCGACGCCGAACACCGCGGCAATCCGCGCCAGATCGCGCCGCGCAAAGCCGCGGGTGAGCAGATCGTCCTGCGCCTCGGCGCCGAGCGTTGCGGTGGTAATGATGGTAGCTTCGGTCATTGAATCGGCCCCCTGCTTCAAGCGGTTTTCGATTCCGTCCTGCATGGACTCGTGCGGTCCTTGATGCCGAGTGTTCCGCAGTTTCGATGCAAAAGCTACAGGCAGTCGAAGAAAAACCGCAGTCCGCCACCCCGGCGAAAGCGGGTGTGACGATCAACCGGGCGTTGACTTTCCCCCCTCATCCGCTAAAGGCCGCGCTCTCCCGTCACGCCTCGGCTCGGCGGGACCGTCCAAGACAGTAGGTGATCGGGATTTGCCCGGTCTTAATTTCCTGCCGAGACGGGGACCAGGATTACAACCGCTCTCGGCCCAGCCGCGACCGGTCTGCCGCCCTCCATCAAACGGGGCGACGCTCCCATTCCCCATCGCTGGACAATTCCGGGTGCAACAGCGCCCGGTTTGTAACCGGTCGTGCCGCGCAAGCGACACGGCCAAACGTGGAGAATGGCATGGATCGCGCTCAAAAGACCGAGCTCGTCGCCGAGCTGAACCACAATTTTGCCGAAGTCGGCGTGGTGGTCGTCACCCGCAACCTCGGCATGACGGTGGCTCAGTCGACCAAGCTGCGGAACGCAATGCGCGACGCAGGGGCGAGCTATAAGGTCTCGAAGAACAAGCTTGCCAAGATCGCACTGGCCGACACCGACTATGCTTCGTTGAGCGAAATGCTCACCGGGCCGGTCGGTCTGGCCACCTCCATCGACCCCGTCGCGGCTGCCAAGGTGGCCGTCGACTTCGCGAAGACGAACGACAAGTTCGAAATCGTTGGTGGTGCGATGGGTGCGACCGTCCTCGACGTAGAAGGTGTCAAGTCCCTCGCGACGATGCCGTCGCTGGATGAACTGCGTGCGAAGATCGTGGGCCTCCTGGTTGCTCCTGCAACCAAGCTCGCGACGATCACGCAGGCGCCAGCTGCCCAGCTCGCGCGCGTGCTTGCCGCCTATGCGGAAAAGGACACGGCGGACGCCTGATTTCAGGCGCTTCGAGATTTCAAACCCGAACTGATTTTACTGGAGAATACACATGGCAGACCTGAACGCGCTGGTTGACCAGCTTTCCGCCCTGACCGTCATCGAAGCAGCTGATCTCTCGAAGCTGCTCGAAGAGAAGTGGGGCGTCTCGGCCGCTGCTGCTGTTGCAGCGGCTCCTGCTGCTGGCGGCGGCGCTGCAGCACCGGCTGCTGAAGAGCAGACCGAATTCGACGTCATCCTCACCGGCGACGGCGGCAAGAAGATCAACGTCATCAAGGAAGTCCGTGCGATCACCGCGCTCGGCCTGACCGAAGCCAAGACGCTGGTCGAGTCGGCTCCGAAGGCGATCAAGGAAGGCGTGTCGAAGGACGAAGCCGCCAAGATCAAGGCGCAGCTGGAAGCAGCCGGCGCGACCGTCGAGGTCAAGTGAGCTGAAGCGGGAGCGACGATTTAGCCTCGGCTAAATCGCACTCCCGCGAAGCCGGCCGGCGCGGCTTGCCGCGTCCGACGTCATGGGCTTTGCCCATGACGGCTTGCCCAAGAAAAAGGGGCGACACCATGCGGTGTCGCCCCTTTTTTCGTTCCGACCCGCACCGCACCCCCCAAGCGCGGGAGCGGAAATCCTATGCTGACACGGTGTATTCGATCGCGCTCACCGTATCGTACATCCGCGCAGCGCTATCGATGCGGAACGGCGCGAGCTTGCCCCCTGCCCCGCGATCGATGCCGATGACATAGGAGCGCGCGGTCTGGCCGCTGCCGCCGCGCGCCCACGCATAGTGCGCGTTGATCGTCAGCACGGGAACGAACAGCGCCTTGCCGCCGACGTCCATCACCTCGAGCGTCGCCTTGGGATGCATCGCCATGCCGCCGAGTTCGACAGAGACGCCAGCCGGCAGATCGAACGGGGTCGTGATCGGCTGCGCGATCGGCGCGGCGAACAGCGCCTCGATCACCGCATCCTGCTGCGCCCCCGCGCTCAGCAAGCGAATGTCGAGCCGAACCCCCGTCGCGGCGACATCGCCGGCGTTGCGCAGCACGATCAGATATTCGACCGCGGCGCTCAGCAAATTCGTGCCGGCGCGCTTCGGGGTCAGCTCGAACACAATCGACGCGCGATCGGCCGGGGCGGCATCGGGCACGACCGCGACTGGAAGAGGAGCCTCCGCAACCGCGTTCGCAGCAGGAACCGCCGGAGGAGCCGCTTGGGGCGCGACGACTGCGAGCTCGACACCCGCTGGCGGAACGACTTCGGCCACGGGCTCGTCCTCATAGGCCACGGCGTCCTGCGCGCCACGCCGGCGCCACCATAGTCCCAGACCAATCGCGACGATCAGCGCGAGCCCGCCCCCGACAGCAGGCCACAGCCACGCGCTTGCGCCGTCCGCTGGCGCGATCGCTGCCGCCGCTGCCGCGCTCGACTGCGGCGTCGGGGCTGGGGTCGGCGGTATCCCGGCGACAGGCGACGGCACGACGGTCGGCACGGCGACCGGAGCCGCCGGAATAATTGGCGTTGGCGTCGCGCTGGCACGCGGTGCTGGCGTTCGCTCGGGCGCTGGCGTCGCGCGCGCCGTGGGCGTGGCGCGCGCCGGCGTCGCGGTCGCGCGCGGCGTCGTGGTCGCGCGGACCGTCGGCGCCACGGCGGGCGGCGCGACGGTCTGGGTCTCGACCGGACGCGGGTTGGTCGTCGGCTCGGGTGTCGGCGAGATCCGCGGCGCCGGCCGGTTCGACGGCAGGCTGAACGAATCGAGCCCCTGCAAGGGTTGCGCAGGCACGCTGTTTTGGGCGAGCGCGGGGCTGCCAAACGCCGTCAGGCTGGTGGCGACGAGGAGGGATACAAAGACAAAGCGTTTCACAGCGCCGGGCATAGCGATAAAACCCCGCCTGCCAAGGTTTGCTGCGCCGAGCGGTTCGCCGCAGCCCCCCCCCCGACGCCACGCGACTGCGTTGACACGCTCGCGCCGTCGACCTATATCGCGCACTCAACCCAAACCGTCGGGAAATGATGTGCCGTCGCGCAGTGCATCGATCGTATTGATGGTTAGGGTTTCTCGAGACGCATGAAAGCTGCTGTTTTCCGCTTGCGCGGACAACACGCGGCTTTTTGTCGTTTCCGATTTGCACGCCCGCCCGGTGGATTCCGGGCCGAATTTCAGGCTTGAGGGCAGAAAACTCCATGGCAACCAAGGCAATCGACGGTAGCACGCCCACGCGGCGCGCCGAGAGCGGCACGGCAAAGCGCCGCATCCGCAAGGTGTTCGGCAACATCCACGAAGTGGTGCAGATGCCGAACCTGATCGAGGTTCAGCGCGAATCCTACGAACAGTTCCTCCGCTCAGATCCGTCGATCGGCTATGTCTCGGGCCTCGAGAAGACGCTGCGCAGCGTTTTCCCGATCCGCGATTTCGCCGGCACCGCCGAACTCGACTTCGTCAATTACGAGCTCGAGCCCCCCAAGTTCGACACCGACGAGTGCCGTCAGCGCGGCATCACTTATGCAGCCCCGATGCGCGTCACGCTGCGCCTGATCGTGTTCGAGGTCGATGCCGATACCGATTCGCGCTCGGTCCTCGATATCAAGGAGCAGGACGTCTACATGGGCGACATGCCCCTGATGACGGGCAACGGCACCTTCATCATCAACGGCACCGAGCGTGTCATCGTCTCGCAGATGCACCGTTCGCCGGGCGTGCTGTTCGACCATGACCGCGGCAAGACGCACGCCTCGGGCAAGTACCTCTTCGCTGCGCGCGTGATCCCGTATCGCGGTTCGTGGCTCGATTTCGAGTTCGACGCCAAGGACATCGTCAACGTCCGCATCGATCGCAAGCGCAAGCTGCCGGTGACGGCGCTGCTGTACGCGCTCGGCATGACCGGCGAGGAGATCCTCAACCAGTTCTACAACCGCGTGACCTTCGTCCGCGGCCAGGGTGGCTGGATCATCCCGTTCCAGGCCGAGAACTGGCGTGGCCAGAAGCCGATGTACGACATCATCGACGCCAAGACCGGCGAAGTGGTGTTCCCCAACGGCCAGAAGATTTCCCCACGCGCTGCCAACAAGTCGGCCAAGGACGGTCTCACCGACCTGCTGATCCCTACGGAAGAAATCTTCGGCCGCTACAGCGCCTATGATCTCATCAACGAGACCACTGGCCAGATCTACATCGAAGCCGGCGACGAAGTCTCGGCCGAGAATCTCGAACTGCTCGACCAGGCCGGCATCGACCGGATCGAACTGCTCGACATCGATCATATCGCGACCGGCGCGTGGATCCGCAACACGCTCAAGGTCGACAAGGCCGAAGAGCGCGAGCAGGCCTTGTCCGACATCTACCGCGTGATGCGCCCCGGCGAGCCGCCGACGCTCGAGACCGCGGAGTCGCTGTTCAGCGGCCTGTTCTTCGATCCCGACCGCTACGACCTGTCGGCCGTCGGCCGTGTGAAGTTGAACATGCGCCTCGACCTCGACGCCGAGGACACGGTCACCACGCTGCGGACCGAGGACATCCTCGCGGTCATCAAGACGCTGGTCGATCTGAAGGACGGCAAGGGCGACATCGACGATATCGACAATCTCGGTAACCGTCGTGTCCGTTCGGTCGGCGAGCTGCTCGAGAACCAGTATCGTGTCGGCCTGCTCCGCATGGAGCGCGCCGTTAAGGAGCGTATGTCGTCGGTCGACGTCTCGACGGTGATGCCGAACGACCTGATCAACGCCAAGCCTGCGGTTGCCGCGGTCCGCGAATTCTTCGGCTCGTCGCAGCTGTCGCAGTTCATGGATCAGACCAACCCGCTGTCGGAAGTCACCCACAAGCGCCGTGTTTCGGCCCTTGGACCGGGTGGTCTGACGCGTGAGCGCGCCGGCTTCGAAGTCCGCGACGTTCACCCGACGCACTATGGCCGCATCTGCCCGATCGAGACGCCGGAAGGCCCGAACATCGGTCTGATCAACTCGCTCGCGAGCTTCAGCCGTGTGAACAAGTACGGCTTCATCGAGACGCCGTACCGCAAGGTCGTGGATCACAAGGTCACCGACGACGTCGTCTATCTGTCGGCGATGGAAGAGGCCAAGCACACGATCGCGCAGGCCAATGCCGAGCTCGATTCGTCGAACGGCTTTGTCGAGGAACTGGTCTCGTCGCGTCAGGCTGGCGAATTCCTGATGGCGATCCCCAACAACATCACGTTGATGGACGTCAGCCCCAAGCAGCTCGTCTCGGTCGCGGCATCGCTCATTCCTTTCCTGGAAAACGATGACGCCAACCGCGCACTGATGGGCTCGAACATGCAGCGTCAGGCCGTGCCGCTCGTCCAGGCCGAGGCGCCGTTCGTCGGCACCGGCATGGAAGAGACCGTCGCGCGTGACTCTGGTGCTGCCATCTCCGCACGGCGTGCGGGCGTGGTCGACCAGGTCGACGCGGCGCGTATCGTCATTCGCGCAACCGGCGAGATCGATGCCGGCCAGTCGGGCGTCGACATCTACACGCTGATGAAGTTCCAGCGCTCGAACCAGAACACCTGCATCAACCAGCGTCCGCTGGTGAAGGTGGGCGATGTGGTCACCGCGGGCGACGTGCTCGCCGACGGTCCGTCGACCGAGTTCGGCGAGCTCGCGCTTGGCCGCAACACGCTCGTCGCGTTCATGCCGTGGAACGGCTACAACTATGAGGATTCGATCCTCATCTCCGAGCGCATCGTGAAGGACGACGTGTTCACGTCGATCCACATCGAAGAGTTCGAAGTGATGGCGCGCGACACCAAGCTCGGGCCGGAAGACATCACGCGCGACATTCCCAACGTCGGCGAGGAAGCGCTGCGCAACCTCGACGAAGCGGGCATCGTGTACATTGGTGCCGAGGTCGAGCCGGGCGATATTCTCGCGGGCAAGATCACGCCGAAGGGCGAAAGCCCGATGACGCCGGAGGAAAAGCTCCTCCGCGCCATCTTCGGTGAAAAGGCGTCGGACGTGCGCGATACCTCGCTCCGCCTGCCGCCGGGCGTTGCCGGCACCGTCGTCGAGGTCCGGGTGTTCAACCGCCACGGCATCGACAAGGACGAGCGCGCGATGGCGATCGAGCGCGAGGAAATCGAGCGCCTGAAGAAGGACTCGGACGACGAGCGCACGATCCTCAACCGCGCGACCTGGTCGCGCCTCAAGGAAATGCTGCTCGGCCAGACCGCGACCGCCGTTCCCAAGAACGGCCCGAAGAAGGGCGTGGTCATCGACCAGGACGTGCTCGACTCGGTCGACCGTCACGAGTGGTGGAAGTTCGCTGTCGCCGACGACAAGACCCAGAGCGATCTGGAAGCGGTCAAGGTGCAGTATGACGACGCCGTCAAGGTGATCGTGGACAAGTTCCAGGATCGTCGCGACAAGCTCGAGCGTGGCGACGAGCTGCCGCCAGGCGTGCTCAAAATGGTCAAGGTCTTCGTCGCGGTGAAGCGCAAGCTGCAGCCGGGCGACAAGATGGCCGGCCGTCACGGCAACAAGGGCGTGATCTCGCGGATCCTGCCGGCGGAGGACATGCCGTTCCTCGCCGACGGTACCCCGGTCGACATCGTGCTCAACCCGCTGGGCGTGCCGTCGCGCATGAACGTCGGGCAGATCTTCGAGACGCATCTCGGCTGGGCTGCCCGCAACCTCGGTCAGCAGATCTACACGCAGCTCGAGGAATGGCGCGAGGCCAACCCCGAACCCGCAGCGGGCGACATGCCCGACGCGGTCAAGGCACGGCTGCTCGAAGTGTACGGCGAGCATTACGCCGCGGACATCGAGGCACGCGATGCGAGCCAGATCATCGAACTCGCGCAGAACCTGCGGACCGGCGTGCCGATGGGCACCCCCGTGTTCGACGGCGCGCGCGAAGCCGATGTGTCCGACATGCTCGAGCTGGCGGGTCTGCACTCGTCGGGTCAGTCGGAACTGTTCGACGGTCGCACCGGCGACATGTTCGATCGCCGCGTGACGGTGGGCATCATCTACATGCTCAAGCTCCACCATCTGGTCGACGACAAGATCCACGCCCGGTCGATCGGACCGTACTCGCTCGTCACGCAGCAGCCGCTGGGTGGTAAGGCGCAGTTCGGTGGTCAGCGCTTCGGCGAGATGGAGGTCTGGGCACTCCAGGCCTACGGCGCGGCGTACACCTTGCAGGAAATGCTCACGGTGAAGTCGGACGACGTGGTCGGGCGCACCAAGGTCTATGAGGCGATCGTCAAGGGTGACGACACGTTCGAGGCCGGTATCCCTGAGAGCTTCAACGTGCTCGTCAAGGAAATGCGCTCGCTGGGTCTGAACATCGAGCTCACCACCACCGAGCAGTTCGACACCGACGGCGTCGCGATCGCGGCGGAGTAATATGCCGGCCTAGTCCTCTCCCGCGTTCGCGGGAGAGGGTTGGGTGAGGCTTCGACTAGGGCCGCGGGAAGACCGCGACCCAAGTCTGCGCAGCCTCTCCCGCGAAAGCGGGCGAGGGCAAAGAATTTCTAGGAAGGCTGTTCATCCATGAACGAACTGACCAATTTCGCGAACCCGGTCGTCAAGGCCGAGACCTTCGACCAGATCCAGATCGGCATCGCCAGCCCGGACAAGATCCGCAGCTGGTCGTTCGGCGAGATCAAGAAGCCCGAAACCATCAACTATCGCACGTTCAAGCCCGAGCGTGACGGCCTGTTCTGCGCACGCATCTTCGGTCCGATCAAGGATTACGAGTGCCTGTGCGGCAAGTACAAGCGCATGAAGTATAAGGGCATCGTCTGCGAGAAGTGCGGCGTCGAGGTCACCGTCTCGAAGGTTCGCCGCGAGCGCATGGGCCATATCGAGCTGGCAGCACCTGTCGCGCACATCTGGTTCCTGAAGTCACTGCCGTCGCGCATCGGCCTGCTGCTCGACATGCAGCTCAAGCAGCTCGAGCGCGTGCTGTACTTCGAAGCGTATATCGTGATCGAGCCGGGCATCACCCCGCTCGAAAAGTATCAGTTGATGACCGAGGACGAGCTCCTCGACGCGCAGGACGAGTATGGCGAAGACGCCTTCTCGGCCGGCATCGGCGCGGAAGCCGTGCGCATCATGCTGCAGGACTTGGATCTCGAGGGCGAGCGTAAGGAGCTCCTTGAGGAGCTTGCGGTCACCAAGTCCGAGCTCAAGCCCAAGAAGATCATCAAGCGCCTCAAGGTCGTCGAGAGCTTCATCGATTCGGGCAACCGCCCCGAGTGGATGATCCTCGAAGTCGTGCCGGTCATCCCGCCCGAGCTGCGTCCGCTGGTGCCGCTCGACGGCGGCCGCTTCGCGACGTCGGATCTGAACGATCTGTATCGCCGCGTGATCAACCGCAACAACCGCCTGAAGCGCCTGATGGAGCTCCGCGCGCCGGACATCATCGTCCGCAACGAGAAGCGCATGCTGCAGGAGGCCGTCGACGCATTGTTCGACAATGGTCGCCGCGGTCGCACGATCACGGGCGCCAACAAGCGTCCGCTCAAGTCGCTGTCCGACATGCTCAAGGGCAAGCAGGGCCGCTTCCGTCAGAACCTGCTCGGCAAGCGCGTCGATTATTCGGGTCGTTCGGTCATCGTGACCGGTCCGGAACTCAAGCTGCACCAGTGCGGCCTGCCGAAGAAGATGGCGCTCGAGCTGTTCAAGCCGTTCATCTACGCCCGTCTCGATGCCAAGGGTCTCTCGATGACCCTCAAGCAGGCGAAGAAGTGGGTCGAGAAGGAGCGCAAGGAAGTCTGGGACATCCTCGACGAGGTGATCCGCGAGCATCCGGTCATGCTCAACCGCGCCCCGACGCTGCACCGTCTCGGCATCCAGGCGTTCGAGCCCGTGCTGATCGAGGGCAAGGCGATCCAGCTGCACCCGCTCGTCTGCTCGGCGTTCAACGCCGATTTCGACGGCGATCAGATGGCGGTCCACGTGCCGCTCTCGCTCGAGGCGCAGCTCGAAGCGCGCGTGCTGATGATGTCGACCAACAACATCCTCTCGCCCGCCAACGGCAAGCCGATCATCGTGCCGTCGCAGGACATGGTGCTGGGTCTGTATTACCTCTCGATGCTCAAGGAGAATGAGCCGGGCCAGGGCATGATGATTTCCGACATGTCGGAAGTCCATCAGGCGCTCGAAGCCGGTGCGGTCACCTTGCACACCAAGATCATCAGCCGCGTTCCGCAGACCGATGAAAAGGGCAACCAGTACCTCAAGCGCTATGAGACCACCCCTGGTCGCATGCTGCTCGGCGAGTGCCTGCCGCAGTCGTCCAAGGTGCCGTTCGATACCGTCAACCGCCTCCTCACCAAGAAGGACGTCGGCGACGTGATCGACGAGGTCTATCGTCACACCGGCCAGAAGGACACGGTGCTGTTCGCCGACGCGATCATGAGCCTCGGCTTCAAGCACGCGTTCAAGGCCGGCATCTCGTTCGGCATGGACGACATGATCATTCCGGATGCCAAGATCGCTCTGGTCGACGAGACCAAGGGCCTGGTGAAGGACTTTGAGCAGCAATATCAGGACGGCCTGATCACGCAGCAGGAGAAGTACAACAAGGTGATCGACGCGTGGAGCCGTTGCGGCGACCAGGTGGCGAACGCCATGATGGACGAGATCAAGGCGGTTAAGCATTATGAGGACGGCCCCAACAAGGGTCGCGAGAAGCCGATCAACTCGATCTACATGATGGCCCACTCGGGTGCGCGTGGTTCGCAGGCGCAGATCAAGCAGCTTGCCGGCATGCGCGGCCTGATGGCCAAGCCGTCGGGCGAGATCATCGAGACGCCGATCATCTCGAACTTCAAGGAAGGTCTGACCGTCCTTGAATACTTCAACTCGACCCACGGTGCGCGTAAGGGCCTCGCGGATACGGCGTTGAAGACGGCGAACTCGGGCTACCTCACGCGTCGTCTGGTCGACGTGTCGCAGGATTGCGTGATCATGGAGCTCGACTGCGGCACGACCCGCGCGCTGGAAATGCGCGCGATCGTCCAGGGCGGCTCGACGATCGCGTCGCTCGGCGAGCGCATCCTCGGTCGTACGACCGCGGAGGACATCGTCGACAGCAAGACCGGCGAGGTCGTCATCCCCTCGGGCACGCTGCTCGACGAGCCGATGATCCTGCAGATCGAGGCGATCGGCACGCAATCGTGCAAGATCCGCTCCCCGCTCGTCTGCGAGACCAAGATCGGCGTGTGCGGCAAGTGCTACGGGCGCGATCTCGCCCGCGGTACGCCGGTCAACATCGGTGAAGCGGTCGGCGTCATCGCCGCCCAGTCGATCGGTGAGCCGGGCACGCAGCTGACGATGCGTACCTTCCACATCGGTGGTGCGGCACAGCTCAACGAGCAGTCGAACCTCGAGGCGCTGTCGGACGGTACGATGGAATATCGCGACCTGCGCATCATCACCGACCAGCGCGGCCGTCGCGTCGTGCTGTCGCGGTCGGGCGAAGTCGCGATCATGGACATGGATGGCCGCGAGCGCGCGGTGCATCGTCTCCCGTACGGCGCCTATGTGCTGTTCGACGACGGTCACATCGTGTCGAAGGGCGATCGTCTGGCCGAGTGGGACCCGTTCACCATGCCGGTGATCACCGAGAATGGCGGCGTCGTGAAGTATGTCGATCTGATCGAGGGCAAGACGCTCACCGAGCAGGCCGACGAAGCGACCGGCATCTCGCAGCGGGTCGTGACCGAAAACCGCGGCATCGCCAGCAAGAAGGAGGATCTTCGTCCGCGCCTGACCCTCACGGGTGAAAGCGCCGAGGAATCGGGCCGGTACATGCTGGTCGCGGGCGCAACGCTCTCGGTCGAGGATGGCGCGATGGTTCAGGGCGGCGACGTCCTGGCGCGTGTCAGCCGCGAAAGCGCCAAGACGCGCGACATCACCGGCGGTCTGCCGCGTGTTGCCGAGCTGTTCGAAGCGCGCAAGCCGAAGGAAAATGCGATCATCGCAAAGGTCTCGGGCCGTGTCGTGTTCGGCAAGGACTATAAGGCCAAGCGCAAGATCGGCATTCAGCCCGAGGACGGCAGCGAGGTCGTCGAGTATCTGGTGCCCAAGTCGAAGGTCATCGACGTACAGGAAGGCGATTACGTCAAGCGCGGCGACAATTTGATCGGTGGTTCGCCCGATCCGCACGACATTCTCGAAGTGCTCGGCATCGAGCCCTTGGCCGAATATCTCGTGTCGGAAATCCAGGAAGTTTACCGACTTCAGGGCGTGAAGATCAACGACAAGCACATCGAGACGATCGTTCGCCAGATGCTGCAGAAGGTCGAGATCACCGACGGCGGCGACACCACGCTGCTCGCCGGCGAGCAGGTCGATCGCGACGAGATGGACGAGATGAACGCCAAGATCGGCAAGAAGGAGCGTCCGGCGCAGGGCAAGCCCGTCCTGCTCGGCATCACCAAGGCGTCGCTGCAGACCCGCAGCTTCATCTCGGCGGCATCGTTCCAGGAAACGACGCGCGTGCTCACCGAGGCTTCGGTGCAGGGCAAGAAGGACACGCTCACCGGTCTCAAGGAGAACGTGATCGTGGGTCGTCTGATCCCGGCCGGCACCGGTGCGGGCATGGGTCGCCTGCGCGTCACCGCTTCGTCGCGCGATGCGGCGATGCGCGTCTCGCAGCGTCGCATGGCCGAAGTCTCGATCGTCGCGCCGAACTCGGCGAAAGAAGAGCATGACGCCGAGCTCGCCCGCTCGACGCGCGATGCCGGCGGCACGGGTGACGATGCGCTCGGCGCGGTCGTGACGAGCGGCACCGGCACCGATGCCGATGCCGGCGAGTATCTGAACAAGGAGTGATCCTCCGGGTTCGGGTTACCACCTGATGCATTGAGAGCCGCCGTCCGGGGAAACCCGGGCGGCGGTTTTCGTTTGGGGTGCCGCGGGGAGAGTTGGTCATTACACTTCGGACGTTGGTGGATCGCAGAAAAGAATGTTAAGGTAAGTGTGTTCGATACCCCGCCGAAAAGCCGAGTACGAGAAGGTCACGACGATGGAGATTAAGCGGGCTACTCCAGACGAAATGCTGGATTACGAGAGCCAGTGCAGCATCCGAACACCATTGAACGAGACGGTTTCGATCGAATTGAAATCGGCTGATGAAGTCGATGCGTTGATAGATCTTTTGGAAATGGGCATTCGTGAATCGTCCAGGCAATTTTTACTCGATGTTGAAAACCTATGCTCAACAAGTGCTCTGTACGAAGCGATTGCGTTTAGGGTGCAAAGTAGTCTTCTACAAAAATTGCACCCCATACGGGAAAACGTTTTGGAAACCTTGCGTGAAGCTCGTCGAGCGTCAGGCCACGACGCCGAGCTCGCCCGCTCGACGCGCGATGCTGGCGGCACCGGTGACGATGCGCTCGGTGCGGTCGTGACGAGCGGCACCGGCACCGATGCCGACGCCGGCGAGTATCTGAACAAGGAGTGATCCTCCGGGTTCGGGTTACCACATGATGCGTTGAGAGCCGCCGTCCGGGGAAACCCGGGCGGCGGTTTTCGTTTGGGGCAGCGCGGCACCCGGCTTCGGCGGGCCCTGTCACGAGTCTGACGCACGACGGCAATGAAACTGCTGGAAAACTGCCGTCCAACCGTCACAGCCATCCCGTAGGGCGCCCACAAGTGCAGCGGCACATCCAGGGGGCCTTCCATGATCAAATCCTACGTCTCGACCTTCGCGCTTGCCGCGAGCCTGGCCGCTGGCCTGCCACTCACCGCCGCGCACGCCGAGACCGCGCCGCCGGCGCCGGCGGCTCCGATCGCCGACCCCGCGCCCGCCCCCGCTGAAGATGATGCGGCGGAGGCGATCGTCGTCACCGCCAAGGCGACCCGCTCGGCCACCGCGCTGCCGGGCAGCGAAATGCAGAAGATCCTGCCGGGTATCTCGCCACTGAAAGCGATCCAGACGCTGCCGGGCGTGCTCTACATCACCGCCGACCCGTGGGGCTATAACGAGCAGAACGCGCAGATCTTCATTCACGGGTTCAGCGGGCAGCAGCTCGGCTACACGATGGACGGCCTGCCGCTCGGCGACCAGAGCTATGGCAATTACAACGGCCTGTCGCCGCAGCGCGCGGTGATTTCGGAGAATGTCGGCCGCGTCATCGTCTCGACCGGCGCAGGCGATCTCGCAACCGCCTCGAACAGCAACCTCGGCGGCACGGTCGAGACCTATTCGTCCGATCCGCTCAAGACATTCGGCATTCAGGCCGCGCAGACCGTCGGCAGCTATTCGACCTCGCGCAGCTTCGTGCGGATCGACAGCGGCACGTTCGGCAACGGCAACGCGGCCTATGTCTCGGCGGCGCGCCAGGACGCACGCGCGTGGGACTTCAACGGCAAGCAGGGCGGCTATCAGGTCAACGCCAAGTTCGTCCACGACGACGGCATCGGCAAGCTGACCGCCTATTTCGACTATAACGACATGACGCAGCCGAACGAGGATTCGACCGTCTTCTTCAAGCCGTCGGCCGGCGGCACCGCCACCGCGGTGCAGCTCTACACGCCGTACACCAAGCCGTTCTTCTACCCCGACTTCACCACCTATCGGACGTCGTATCTCAGTGCGCAGGGCAATTCGCCGGCGGCGGTCGGCAGCAATTACCGCAATTATTATTCGGATGCGCAGCGGACCGATTTCCTCGGCTATCTGCGCTACGACGCGCATCTCTCGTCGAACGTGACTTGGTCGACGACGGGCTATTACCATCACAATGACGGCGCGGGCGTTGTCGCCGGGCCGCTCGGGCAGTCGATCACGACGATCCAGCCCTATCTCGACCCGGGCTATGCCAGCTTGCCGACCAACTGCCGCTTCGGCGCGAACAGCAACGGCGTCGCACCCGCAGCCTGCACCGCACGCACGACCGCACAGCAGAGTGCCGCCGGCGCCGCTTTGGTCGCGGCGACCGGCGGGTCTGGCCTGGTCACGCGCACCACCGAATATCGCATCGATCGCGGCGGCGTGATCTCGGCGATCAATGCCAAGCTCGGCGCGCATACGATCGAGTTCGGCGGCTGGTTCGAACGCAACAGCACGACGCAGTGGCGCCGCTGGTACGGCGTCAGCGTCACCAACCCCGATTCGAGCACGCCCTATATCCGTCCGCTCGACGTGGCGCAGCCGCTCTTCACGCAATATCAGGGCGAGGCGCGGATCAACCAGCTGCAGTTGCATCTGCAGGACACCTGGCAGGCGACCGATCGCCTGCTGCTCCAGGCCGGGTTCAAGACCAGCGCGCAATGGGCCGATGGCCGCTTCCCCGTGCAGCCCGTCCTCGGGTCGCTTTCGGGCCTCACCGGCGGCCTTCCGCAAGGCCGGATCAACACGCTGCGCTGGTTCCTCCCCTCGGCGGGCGCGACCTATGATCTGACGCGCAACGAGCAGCTCTATTTCAACGTGCAGAAGAACCTGCGCCAGTATCAGGCGTATCTCGCGGGCGGTGGCGGGCCGTGGTTCACCGGCAGCCAGGCGGCGTGCGCAGCCATCGCAGCTTCGATGGCGTGCTCAGCGGGCTCGAGGCGCAGGTCAATTACTACCACGTCGTGTTCAACAATCGCCTGCTCGCGATCTCGACCAACCCGGGCGGCATCGCCGGCGGCGGCATCACCGGCGGGACCTCGATCCTGGTCAATGTCGGCGCGGTGCATACCGACGGCGTCGACGCCGCCTTCACGCTGCACTTCGGCCGCGCCTTCTCGCTGTACAATGCGGCGTCGTACAATCTGTCGAAATACCAGAGCGACTATACCTCGACCGCGACCGGAATCGGCGCTGCGACGGGCACGTGCATCGGCGGCTATCTCGTCACGGCGGGCGTCGTGCCGACCTGCGGCAAACAGCTGCCGGGCACGCCGAAATGGATGAACAAGACCGTCGCCACGCTCGATCTGGGGCCGATCGAAGTGCAGATGATCGGCGATTACGTCGGTCGGCGCTTCGCGACCTTCACCAACGACGCGAGCGTGTCGTCCTACTTCCTGACCTCGCTGCGGCTCGCGGCGAAGGTGCCGGACGGCGCCACCCCGCTGCGCAAGCTCGAGATCTCGCTCAACGTCACCAACCTGTTCGACAAGACGGGCGTCTCGACGCTGTCGATCGGATCGGCGACCAACAGCTACTCGGCCTATCCGATCGCGCCGCGACAGTGGTTCCTGACGGTGTCGGCCGCCTATTGAGCACCTGTCGGATCGGCGGTGTCACCCGCAAAGGGTGACGCCGCCGCCGCGCTGCACGGGTGGGCAGGACGGCGTGGTCTCGCGCTTGCCCCAAAGGCTCCCAAAAAGCCCCCCGCCCCTTGCGCCACCGCTGCGCCACGCCCATTTCCTGAGGGCACGGAAACGACCACGGCGGTGCGGGATATGGGCGAACACGTCCGCCCGGCACGTTCGCCGCGTCCGTGCACTGGATCCGCGATCAGAAAGCAGCCGACATGAAGATTTTGATGGTACTGACGTCGCACGACCAATTGGGCGACACCGGCAAGAAGACGGGCTTCTGGCTCGAAGAGCTCGCCGCGCCGTATTACGTGTTCAAGGATGCGGGTGCGGAGATCACGCTCGCCTCGCCCGCCGGCGGGAAGCCGCCGCTCGACCCCAAGAGCAACGAGCCCGACAGCCAGACCGACGCGACGCGTCGTTTCGAGGCTGATGCCGCCGCAACCGCGCAACTCGCGGACACCGTCCGGCTCGATTCGGTCGACCAGGCCGATTACGACACGGTCTTCTATCCCGGCGGCCACGGCCCGCTCTGGGATCTGGCCGAGGATGCGACCTCGATCGGCTTGATCGAGGCGTTCGTCGCGGCCGACAAGCCCGTCGCCTTGGTCTGCCACGCACCGGGCGCGCTGCGCCGGGTAAAGGCCGCCGATGGCACGCCGCTCGTCCAGGGCAAGCGCGTGACGGGCTTCACCAATGGCGAGGAGGAAGCCGTCGGTCTGACCAAGATCGTGCCGTTCCTCGTCGAGGACGAACTCATCGCGCTCGGCGGCAAGTATGAGAAGACGAGCGACTGGGGCGTTCACGTCGTGCAGGACGGCTTGCTGATCACCGGCCAGAACCCGGCCTCGTCGGCGGCTGCAGCGCACAAGCTGCTCGACGCGCTCGCAAAGTAAGCGACACGGGGGAGGCGCGACCAAGGCGCCTCCCCCTCTCTTACAACGTAATCGCGCCCTTCAACCCCAGCACCACGACCTCTTCGGCGCTGCGCACGCCGCCGGGGTGGTGGATCCACTGGACGTTGGGCTGCAGCTCGAGCCACGGCAGCGGCGTCACGCTGTAATAGAGTTCGGCGGCATATTCGGCGTCGCGCACCGGCTTGCCCGGGGTCAGCCGGTCGGCATCGGCCGCGCGCCCATTGACGTTGGTCCGCCCGAACGCGACGCCGAGCACGTCGCCGGGCAGCCACGTCGCCAACCCCTTGTAGAACACACCGACCACCGCCTGATTGTCGGTCACCGCGGTCGCGCGGTCGGTCTGCGTGAAATTGGCGAACACGCCGAGCCCGTCGAGCGACTTGCCGTCCTTCGACGTGCCGGTGATCTGCTGCTGCACGCTGACATAGCCGCCATAGCGCCCCGAATGCTCGAGCGGGGCGAGCCCGGTGATCGCGATCGGCCGCCGGTTGATGTCGCGATAGACGTCGGTGCCATTGGCGGTCGTGTACCAGCCGCCGACCTTGTACGACCCGACATGGCCGCCATCGCCGCCATGCGTCCAGCCCGCCTCGAACGGGATCAGCACCCCCGTCGCGCCGTGCCAGCGCGCGACGAAGAAGTTGTTCCGAAGGTTGAGCGGATTGACCTCATAGACGCCCGCCTGGACGTACACGCCGCGCCGCACATCGACGTGGAGGCGCGCGCCCCACTGCCCGACCGGCCAGTTCTGCCAGTAATCGCCGACCAGATTGCCCGGCTGCGCGCCGCAAAAGGTCAGGTTCTGGAAGTGGCACGAGAAGACCGCGAAATCCGACCCCGGATTGGTGCGGCCGAGCTTCACTTCGACCGCATCGCCGAGCTTCTGCTCGTACCACAATTCGGTGACGCGGACGGTCTGCCCGCGGCCATAGACCTCCTGCACTTGCTGGAGCGTGCCCAGCCCGGCGACGTCGGACAGATTGTCGCCGCGCCGCCACGTCAGCGTCGCCTGGAGCGTCCCGCCCTCGAGCCCGACGAGCTTGCCCATGTCGACCTTGGCGCCGATGTCGAACTGGCCGGTCTCGGTGATCGCCTGACGCCGCCCGCCGGTCGGGTTGTACGCGGTCTCCGACGCGTAGCGCGCCGATACGTCGACGCCGCGCGCGCCGAGCCAGGTGCGGCTGTTGCGCCAGTCGCCGAACAGGCCGGGCGGTGCCGCGCTCTGCGTATCGCCGATCTGCGAACCGGGCGAGGTATCGCGCGGGTGCGCAAGATGGTTCGGCCGGTAGCGCGCGGGCGTCGGTGCTGCCGCAGGCGCTTCGGTCGCGGGTTTCTTGGTATCGTTCGCCGCGGGCGCATCGGGGGCGGTCGGCGGCGGTGCGGGAGCGCCGATATCGACCTGTTGCGCCATCGCGCCCGCCGGCAGCAGCAGCGCGGCGAGCACACCCGCCGCCGCACTTGCTTGGAATGTCCGCACGATCATCGCTTTGCCTTACACCGAACCCGTCACTCGGCGTGCGATGCAACCTGCGGCGCGCGAAGGATAGCGGCCATCGCCCGAAGCTGCGCCAGTTGTTTGATTTCGGTTTAGAATGTCGCGCTTATGTCACAGGCGGATGGGCGCGTTTACCGCGCCTGCACCCGCCCGGTCCGCACCAGCTTGCCCCAGCCGACGCTGCGCCCGCGCAACGCCTGCGTGATCGCTTTCAGCACGACATAATACATGATCTGGCGATAGCCGATCCGCTGCGGGATGAGCAGCCACAGCAAACGCCACTGCTCGCGCCGCTCGAGCGCGAAGGCGACCGTCGCCGCGAGCAGGTCGATCGCGGTGAACACCAGCCAGTAGAGCAGCATCTTGTCGACGTCGTGCTGCGTCTGCGCCCAGCCATGCGCCTGCACCGCGATATAGGTCATCACGAAGCTGACGAGCAGCGCGAGATCGATGATCGGCGAGATCGCCGCAAAGACGATCTGGAACAGGATCGCCTGCGGCAAGCCGACACGCGCGAGGCCCGCCGGGCGGCCGGTCGCCATGATGCTGCCATGCTTCCACAGGCATTGCAGCGTGCCGAACGCCCAGCGGAAGCGCTGCTTGGCGAGGCCCTTGATCGTCTCGGGCGATTCGGTCCAGGCGATGGCGTATTGGTCGTAGGTCACCGCCCAGCCGGCGCGCTGGATCGCGATCGTCAGATCCTGGTCCTCGGCGAGCGTGTCGTCGGGATAGCCGCCGACTTGCTGGATCGCCGCCAGCCGCCACGCGCCGACCGCGCCCGGCACCACCGTCATCGCGTTCATCCGCGCAAGCGCGCGCCGCTCGAGATTCTGCGCGGTGATATATTCGACCGCCTGGAACTTGGTGAGCAGATTGACGCGATTGCCGACCTTGGCGTTGCCCGCGACCGCGCCGATCTTGGGATCGTCGAACCAGCGCGCAAGCCGTGCGATCGTCGTCGGCTCGAACTGCGTATCGGCGTCGAGCGCGATGACGATCTCGCCCGTCGCAAGCGCCAGCGCCTGGTTGAGCGCGCGCGCCTTGCCGCCATTCTCGAGCGTCAGCAACCGTACGCGCGGATCGCCCGCGAACGCCGAGGTCACGACTTCGCTCGTATCGTCGCTCGATCCATCGTCGATCACGATCACCTCGATCCGCACGTCGGTCGAGGCGAGCACGCCGCGCACCGCGCGTTCGATCACCAGTTCCTCGTTGAACGCCGGGATCATCACCGTGACGAAGCGGTTGGGGTCGATCGCCGGGAACACCGTCTTGCTCTCGCGCCGCGCCTGGATCAGCGCGAGCAGCGACAGGATCACCGCGCGCGCGATGCCGATGCTGATCGCGAAGAAGAAGATCCAGCCGAGCGCGACGACGCCGCCGCCGAGCACCGAGAAGATGAACAGATCGGTCTCCGCCGCCGCGCGGTCGGACGGCGAGAGCGTCGGCATCGCGACCGACTTGGGAATCCCCGCAAGCGCCGACACCGCCACGAAGGTGTACCCCTTGGCGCGCAGCTGGTCGATGATCTGCGGCAGCGCGGCGACGGTTTCCGAGCGGTCGCCACCGGCATCGTGGAGCAGCACGATGTTGCGGCTGCACTGCGGGTCGGGATTGGCCGCATCGCATTTGCCGTTGGGGTCGGTCACTTCGTCGACCGTCGCGTCGATGATCGACTGGACGCCCGGCCGTTTCCAGTCGCCCGGATCGACGTGCAGGCCGACCGAGATGTACCCCCGGTCCTGCGCCATCAGCGCCGGGTCGATTTCGTCGGCGGTGCTCGGCTCGGCATCGCCGAAATAGGGCGCGCGGAACAGCCGCAGCGTGTGCCCGGTGAACGCCTGGAACAGCCGCTGCGTCGTGTTGAGCTGGAAGGTCGTCTCGGACTGCGAGGCGCCCGCCAGATTGGGATGGGTATAGGTATGGCTGCCGATCTCATGCCCCTCGGCGACCATGCGGTTGATCAGGCTGCGCTGCGTCAGCACGTTCTCGCCGATCACGAAGAAGGTGCCGGGCACCTTCTTTTGCTTGAGGATGTCGAGGATCTTGGGCGTCCAGGTCGGATCGGGGCCGTCATCGAAGGTCAGCGCGACGAGACCCGGCTTGTAGCCGGTCCGCGCGACGACATAGGGCGATGGCAACGTCTGAAAGGTGACGTTGCCGATCGCGCCGTCCTTGGTCACTTGCGCGCGCCGCACGCCTTTGACGGGGACGCCCGCGATCTTGAGGATCTCCCCGCTGCCGTCGATATCGACATCGGTACCCGCCGGAATGTTTTCGATCGCCGAGGCCGCGGGCAAGGTGCGATGCGCCCGCCCGAAGATCGACCACAGCCCTGGATCTTCCGACCCGAGCCGCCACAGCCCGATCCCGCTCAAACCGACTTTCTGCAGCCAGCGCATCTGGTTGTACGCCGATGGCGCATCGAGCATCCACACGACGTGGCGGCTGCCCGCTTCCTCATAGGCAAAGCCGCTATTGCCGCTCTGCCGGTCGAAGGTCGGCATGGCGCTCGATTCGCGCGCGGCTTCCCAGGCTTCGTCGATCGCGAGCGGTTCGCCCGTGCCGTCGTGCCAGTTATAGGCGTAATTGCCGATCGCGACGACGATCTTGTCGCGCGGCACGTCGCGCACCGCGCGCGACACCGATTGCTCGAACCAGCTTTGCGATGCGATCGGCCCGGCCTCGCCGCTGATCTCGTGCTGGTCGTAGGCCATCAGCACGACGCGATCGACGACCTTGGCGAACGCGCCGATGTTCCAGCCGGGCTCGCCGCCCGCTTCGTCTTCCGCCGCGCCGACCGGCACCGCGATCCCGATCACCCAATTGCGCTTGGCGAAGCGCGCCTTGGTCTCGCGCAGGAAGGCGAGGAAATCCTGCTGTCCCTTGGGCGAAAGCTCCTCGAAATCGAAGAACGCGCCCCCTGCCCCGTTCGCGGCGAGCCACGGCTCGAGCGTGTCGAGGAACTTCTTGCGCAACTTGGGGTCGCGCAGCAGCGCTTCCATGCCGGCCGCATCCCATTTCCCGTCGATCGCATTCTGGATCATCGGCAGGATCAGCGGGCGTGGGCTCGCGCGGTTGATGATCTCGCGGCCCGCGGTGTCGCGGAACACGGTGATGTGATGGTTGGGGCCCGACACCGACACCCAGCCCGGCACGAGCCAATCGAGCTCGCCGATATGGCGGCGCAGCGACGCCGTCGAGGACGGATCCCACGGCACATGGAAGGCGATCGCAAGCGGCTGATCGACCCCGACGCCGCGCGCGGGTGCACCGAGCAGCCGCGCATAGCCGCTAAGCCCGTGGCGCGCGCGGCGCAGCAGCGGCTCGTGCGGCGGCGGCAATTTGGTGATCGCCGCGTGCTCGGCCTCGACCGGAAGCAAGGGCGCGCGCGGCACCGCACCGATCGAAATCGCGAGCGCTGCCACCGCCATCACCACCAGCAGCACGAACGCCGCGACCGCCATCGCAAATCGCCGGCGGCGCCGTCCCGAAGCATCGTAGAAAACGGGCGAGCGGCTCATGCGATCGGTGTCCTCAGGGTGAAAAGATTAGGCTCGCATCGGTGCTTTGGCATGGCGCAATCACGACGCCAAGGTGACAAACGCTTCATCTGGCCCGACACAGTTTTCGACGGCACCCCATTCGGGCGCGCTGTCGTTCGACATTGGAGGTGTCTGCGCAGGTGCCTGCCGGAGACGCGCTCACGGCGGTTCGGGGCCAATGCTGCAATGGTCGGGGCGATAGGATTCGAACCTACGACCCCTGGACCCCGAGACCAGTGCGCTACCAGACTGCGCCACGCCCCGACACATTGCAGGGCGCAGCGCGTAGACCCCCGTCTCGCGACTATCAAGCGGAAAATCGCCCCGCGTTCGCGCAATGCTCGACGCTGGCGCAATCGCGCTGCTACGCGGGCGGCATGACCACCCTGGAAATCCTGGCGTTCGGGCTCGGGCTCGCCAATGTCACGCTCGTCGTGCTGCGCAGCATCTGGAACTACGTCTTCGGGCTGGCGATGGTCGCGCTCTATGCAGTCATCTTCGTCCATACCAAGCTTTATAGCGACGCGCTGCTGCAAGTGTTCTTCTTCGTCGTGCAAATCTACGGCTGGTGGAACTGGTCGCGCGTCAAAGCCCAAACCGGCGAGATCGCGGTCGGCACCCTGCCGGACCGCGAGCGCCTCCTGTGGCTGGCGGCGGCGGCGGTGGGCAGCGCGGGCTGGGGCTATGCGATGTTCCGCTTCACCGATGCGTCCTTCCCCTGGCTCGATGCGACGCTCGCGATCGTCAGCGTCGTTGCACAGATCCTGCAGTCGCGTCGCAAGCTCGAAAGTTGGTGGCTGTGGATCGCGGTCGATATCGGCTCGGTCGCGCTTTACGCGGCCAAGGGATTGAAGCTGACGATGCTGCTTTATGCGATCTTCCTCGCGCTCGCGATCTGGGGGCTGATCGATTGGCGCCGCGTCGCGCGACGGACGGCGGTCGTCGTATGAGCACGATCTGCCTGCACGGCCCTGAGAGCACGGGCAAATCGACGCTGATTCCGCAACTGGCGGCGCACTTCGGAACGATCTTCGTGCCCGAATACGGCCGCACCTTCGCCGAGACGCACGGAACCGAGTTCACGATGGCCGATCTGCTCGAGATCGCGCAGCAGCACGATGCGCAGACGCGCGCGGCGCTGGCGACGGGCGCGGATCCGCTGCTGCTCGATACCGATCCGTTGATGACTGCGGTGTGGGCCGACATGCTGTTCGGCGCGCGCGATCCGTGGTTCGGCGCGTGGCGCGGCAGCGCCGATCTGTATCTGCTGCTCGATATCGATTTGCCGTGGATCGACGACGGTACGCGGATGTTCGGCAGCACGGTCGAACGCCAGCGCTTCTTCGATCTGTCGCGCGCCGAGCTCGACCGGCGCGGCCTGCGGTATGCGATCGTTGGCGGTCAGGGCCCCGCGCGCCTCGCCGCCGCGCTGGCGGCGATCGCGGCGGCGGGACTGGGCTGACGCCGGGACGGCGATCCGCTTGGGCGCTCCCCAGCGAAGGCCGGGGCCCAGGAGCGGAACGACCGAGGCGCGCGGCCTCGCGAGATCGTCGTGGCCTTCCCGTGGGCCCCGGCCTTCGCCGGGGAACACATTTCAATGCTGCGAGGGTAGCCGGATCAGCCCTTCTTGGCTTTCAGCGCCTTCACCGCGGCGAGCGTGCCGGTGATGTGCCCGGCCGGCGCCATGTCGGACAGGACATAGGCGATCTTGCCGTTCTTGCCGATCACGTACGAGGTGCGGTTGGTCCAGCCGGCCTTTTGCGGCAGCGCGACGTCATAGCCCGAGATCGTCGCCGGGGTCGCGAGACCGACCGGGAACTTGTCGCGGCATTCGACCGAGGAGAATTCCTTGATCCGCTCGGCATTGCCCGCGGTCAGGCCGATCAGCGTCGCGCCCTGCTTGGTGAAGTCGTCGGCGGCTTCGGCGAAGGCGTGCGCCTCGGCAGTGCAGCCCGAGGTGAAGGCGGCGGGGAAGAAGTAGAGCACGACCGGCCCCTTCTTGAGCGCTGCCGCCAGCGAGAAGGGATGCGTCTTGCCGGCAAGCGCCGCCTCGGTCGAGAAGTTGGGCGCGGCATCGCCGACTTTCAGCGCGGCGCTGGCGGGCGCGGCGGCGAGAAGGGCGGCGGTGGCAGCGGCGATAAGCGGAACAGCGAACTTCATGGCATCGTCTCCTGGATAGCGCCGCATCCTACCGCGCCGGCTGGCGGTCCGCCAGCACGATCGGCACATCTGCGCCACCCTCCAACCGTCACCCCGGCCTTGTGCCGGGGTCTACCGGGATGCCCAACGTGCCAGCGCAGAACGCGCGGCACGGCGGCCCCCGGCACCAGGCCGGGGTGACGAACAAAAGCTCGCCCCCAAAATCGTTCGGGCTGAGCCTGTCGAAGCACCCCACGCCCAACGCGCCGCTCGCGTTTGCAGGGCAGCCCTTCGACACGCTCAGGGCGACCAGGGAGAGTAGCGTCGCCCTACCGCGACGGCGCGAGCTTGGAGTTGAGCACCCACCCAACATTGTCGTTCTCGTCGGCGACCTCCCACCACATGCCGTCCTTGTTGCCGGTCGGGTAAACGATCGCGCCCGGCGGCAGCGTGCGCACCACCTTGCCCGCTGCATTCGCCGCGCTGCGCAGCGCGACCGGGCCTTGCGTCGTGAAGGTCTTGGCGGGCGCGGCCTCGGCCGTCCCGGTGTCGCCAGGGTTGGTATAGCCGAGCCCCGTGACGAGCTTCGCATACGCCTGGATGAAGGCAAGCGTCACGATCCGCCCGATATCGGTATTGTCATACCCCCCGCCGACCACGCCGCCGCCGGCAAAACCGCCGAACACCCCGCCGCCGCCGCCGAAGCTCAGGCTGTTCTTGGCGGCATAGCCATCCTCGGTCGCGAGCGTCTCGGTCGTGCGGACGTTGGTGATCGACAGCACGACATTGGCTTCCATCTTGCGGCTGCGTAAGCCCCCGACGAGCCCACCGAACGGCCCGCCGATCAGCCCGCCGACGCCCGCCGCGACGCCGCTGCCGCTCGCGTTGCTGTTGGCGCCCTGCACTTCGGCCTGGAGCACGTAATCGGCCGCCTTGATCTGCCCCTGCCCGACATTGGCGCCGCGCTGGAGCCCGAGATCGCCACCGATGTCGCGCTCGCGCTGCGCCGCTTGCAGCCCGCTGCCGCGATCGACGATGTTGAAGCAGCCCGAACGCTGCACGAGCACCTTGAGCAGCTTCTGCGGAGGGGCAAGGCTGTACTGCGTCCAGCCGCGCGGATCGTCGCCATCGACGATCGAGATCGTGCCGTGCTTGCGCGCGCAGCGCGGCACGTCGTTCATCGTCGCCTCCTGCAGCTTCTGCGTGCCCGACGGCTTGGCCATCCGCTGCGCCCCCGCCTGCATCGGTACGCCGCTCAACACCGCCACGATCGCCATTCCGGCCGTCAGTTTCGCCATGCCACCCCCGCTGAGAATCGTTACGCCTCCAATATCGAAAAGCGACCCGACGGCATAGGCGTATTGCGCCCTCGCGCGACGGGCTTTGTGCCCGGCCGCATGCGATGCTATGGGCCGCCTTTCCCTTTCCGCAGCACTCATCCGGGCGAATTCGTGACCCCTCTCCACACCATCCGCAATTTCTCGATCATCGCGCATATCGATCATGGCAAGTCGACGCTCGCCGACCGCCTGATCCAGGCGACCGGCGGCCTGACCGACCGCGAAATGTCAGAGCAAGTCCTTGATAACATGGACATCGAGAAAGAACGCGGGATCACCATCAAGGCGCAGACGGTGCGGCTTCGCTACACTGCGCAGGACGGCGTCGACTATACGCTCAACCTGATGGACACGCCGGGCCATGTCGACTTCGCCTATGAAGTCAGCCGCTCGCTCGCCGCATGCGAAGGTGCGCTGCTCGTCGTCGATGCCGCGCAAGGCGTCGAAGCGCAGACGCTCGCCAACGTCTATCAGTCGATCGAGCACGATCACGAGATCATCCCGGTCATCAACAAGATCGATCTCCCCGCCGCCGACGTCGACAAGGTCAAGGCCGAGATCGAGGAAGTGATCGGCCTCGACGCGAGCCAGGCCGTGCTCACCAGCGCCAAGGCCGGGATCGGCATCGCCGAAGTGCTCGAGGCGATCGTCACGCGCATCCCGCCGCCCAAGGGCGACGCCGATGCGCCGCTCAAGGCAATGCTCGTCGACAGCTGGTACGACCCGTATCTCGGCGTCGTCATCCTCGTGCGCGTGGTCGCGGGCGTTCTCAAGAAGGGCCAGCAGATCAAGTTCATGCAGGCCGGCACGCTGCATCTGGTCGACCGCGTCGGCTGCTTCCGCCCCAAGATCGAACAGCTCACCGATCTCGGCCCGGGCGAAATCGGCTTCATCACCGCGCAGATCAAGGAAGTCGCGCAGACCCGCGTCGGCGACACGATCACCGACGCCAAGCGCCCTGCCCTGGAAGCACTGCCGGGCTTCAAGGAAGTCCAGCCGGTGGTCTTCTGCGGCTTGTTCCCGGTCGACGCCGCCGATTTCGAGAAACTGCGCGAGAGCATCTCGAAGCTGCGCCTCAACGACGCGAGCTTCTCGTTCGAGATGGAAACCAGCGCGGCGCTCGGCTTCGGCTTCCGCTGCGGGTTCCTGGGGCTGCTCCACCTCGAAATCATCCAGGAGCGCCTGACGCGCGAATACGATCTCGACCTCATCACCACCGCACCGTCGGTGGTCTATGACATCGAGCTGACGCACAATGGCGGGACGATCGAGCTCCACAACCCCGCCGACATGCCCGATCCCAACAAGATCCTGAGCATTTCCGAGCCGTGGATCCAGGCCGTCATCTACGTCCCCGACGAATATCTCGGCAGCGTGCTGAAGCTCTGCCAGGACCGCCGCGGGATCCAGAAGGACCTCACCTATGTCGGCGGCCGCGCGCAGGCGACCTACGAGCTGCCGCTCAACGAAGTCGTGTTCGATTTCTACGACCGGCTGAAGTCGCTGTCGAAGGGCTATGCCAGCTTCGACTACACGCAGATTGGCAAGCGCGAGGGCGACCTCGTCAAGATGAGCATCCTCGTCAACGAGGAGCCGGTCGACGCGCTGTCGATGATCGTCCACCGCGGCACCGCTGAGGTGCGCGGGCGCGGCATGGTCGAGCGGCTCAAGGACCTCATCCCGCGGCACCTGTTCAAGATCCCGATTCAGGCGGCGATCGGCGGCAAGGTGATCGCGCGCGAGACGATCAGCGCGATGCGCAAGGACGTGACCGCGAAATGCTATGGCGGCGATGCCAGCCGCAAGCGCAAGCTGCTCGACAAGCAGAAGAAGGGCAAGCTCAAGATGCGCGAATACGGGAGCGTGAGCATCCCGCAGGAGGCGTTTATTGCCGCGCTGAGGATGGGGGAAGAGTGAGGCCCGAGCCTAACGCCCCGATTGCGCAGCAATCGGGGCGTTAGACGAGGATCAGCCGAACTCCGGCCGGCGGCGCTAAAGCGCCGTCCGACGACGCGGCTTTGCCGCGGCGCGCTCCACACCCCGCGCTCCAACCGTCACCCCGGGTCCACCGCCCCACATGCGCAGCGCCCGCGGCACGGTAGGCCACGCCAGGTCAGCTTGAAAAGACTGGGTTTTATACCAAGTTCCCAAAGCGCTGTGTGACGTACGAACCCCAAGCCATGAATCTGGCTACTCAGTCACCAGCGAAATTGGCCCCTGAAAATCGCATTAGATTTAGCCATATCACGAAAAAGGCCGGACGCTTTCGCGCCCGGCCCCTTAGAACTCAACCTACAAAACCAGCCTTAGCTAAGCTTCGCCCGGCTCGCCCGCTTGCGCTCGTTCGCATCGAGGAAGCGCTTGCGCAGCCGGATCGACTTCGGCGTCACTTCGACCATCTCGTCGTCGTCGATGTACGCGATCGCCTGCTCGAGCGTCGCGCGCTTCGGGGGCGACAGGCGGACCTGGTCGTCCTTGCCGCCGCTCGCGCGGAAGTTGGTCAGCGCCTTGGTCTTCATCGGGTTGACTTCGAGATCGTCGGGCTTGGCATTCTCGCCGACGATCATGCCCTCGTACAGCGCCTCGCCGTGGCCGACGAACAGGATGCCGCGCTCTTCGAGCGGACCGAGCGCGTAGTTATTGGCTTCGCCCGACCCGTTCGAGATCAGCACGCCGTTCTTGCGGCCTTCGATGTTGCCCTTGTGCGGGCCGTACTTCTCGAACAGCCGGTTCATGATGCCGGTGCCGCGCGTGTCCGACAGGAACTCGCCGTGATAGCCGATCATGCCGCGCGACGGCGCGGAGAAGGTGATGCGCGTCTTGCCGCCGGTCGAGGGCCGCATGTCGGTCATCTCGGCCTTGCGCAGGTTCATCTTCTCGACGACCGTGCCCGAATATTCCTCGTCGACGTCGATGATGACGGTCTCGTACGGCTCGGTCTTGTTGCCCTGCTCGTCTTCGCTGAACAGCACGCGCGGGCGGCTGATGCCGAGCTCGAAGCCTTCGCGGCGCATCGTCTCGATCAGGACGCCGAGCTGAAGCTCGCCGCGGCCGGCGACTTCGAAGCTGTCCTTGTCCGAGGCTTCGGTCACCTTGACGGCGACGTTCGACTCGGCCTCGCGGAACAGCCGCTCGCGGATCATGCGACTCGTCACCTTGGTGCCCTCGCGGCCCGCCATCGGCGAATCGTTGACGGCAAAGCGCATCGACAGCGTGGGCGGATCGATCGGCTGCGCGTGGAGCGGCTCGCTGACGCTGACGTCGGCGATCGTATCGGCGACGGTCGCGATCGACAGGCCGGCGAGGCTGATGATGTCGCCTGCCTTGGCTTCGTCGACGGGAACGCGGTCGAGCCCGCGGAACGACATGATCTTCGATGCGCGGCCGGTCTCGACGATCTTGCCGTCGTTGTCGAGCGCGTGGATCGGCTGGTTGAGCTTGACCACGCCCGAGTTGACGCGGCCGGTAAGGATGCGGCCGAGGAACGGATCGCGATCGAGCAGCGTGACGAGGAAGGTGAAGGGCACGCCGGCGACTTCGACCTTCGGTGCGGGGACGTGCTTCACGATCGTCTCGAACATCGGGATCAGCGTGCCTTCGCGCGCATCCATGTCGGTCGAGGCATAG
Source organism: Sphingomonas sp. AAP5 (assembly GCF_004354345.1). Taxonomy (NCBI): domain Bacteria; kingdom Pseudomonadati; phylum Pseudomonadota; class Alphaproteobacteria; order Sphingomonadales; family Sphingomonadaceae; genus Sphingomonas; species Sphingomonas sp. AAP5. Next base: position 2,578,403 of record NZ_CP037913.1, read on the forward strand.
CCGTTGCGGCCCGATGCGTAGAGCACGGGGAAATCGAGCTGCTCGTCGTTCGCGTCCAAGGACACGAACAGGTCGAACACTTCGTCGAGCACTTCCTGGATGCGCGCGTCGTTACGATCGACCTTGTTGACGACGACGATCGGCTTGAGGCCGAGTGCGAGCGCCTTGCCGGTGACGAACTTGGTCTGCGGCATCGCGCCCTCCGACGAATCGACCAGCAGGACGACGCCGTCGACCATGCTCAGGATCCGCTCGACCTCGCCGCCGAAATCGGCGTGACCGGGGGTGTCGACGATGTTGATGCGGATGCTCTCGGATTCGCCCGGCGGGGTCCAGTCGACCGAGGTCGGCTTGGCGAGAATCGTGATGCCACGCTCTTTTTCGAGGTCGTTCGAATCCATCGCACGCTCTTCGACGCGCTGGTTGTCGCGGAAGGTGCCGGACTGGCGGAACAGCTGGTCGACGAGGGTTGTCTTACCATGATCGACGTGTGCGATGATGGCCACATTGCGGAGGCTCATGAATATAGCTCGATGAAGTGAGGAATGATTGCGTTGGGCCCCTAGCGCAAATGGTGCGTCGCGGAAAGGGGGGGTGGTTTTTCGGGGAGCTCGGGCGGAATGAGGCCGGGCGTAGCACGCGGGGCGCTTGCCGGCTTAAAGCGCATGCCCCCTCGCCCCGTCACCCTCGCGAATGCGAGGGCGCCGCTTCTGCTGCTGGCTTTGGCAGAAGAAGCGGGATCCCCGCGTGCGCGGGGATGACGGGCGGTGGGCTAGTCTTGGATCAGAACTTGCCGGCGACTTCGACGCCGTAAACGCGCGGTTCGCCGCGGATGTAGGTCGGGATGCCGAAGCCGCCACCGGTGTTGCCCGCGTCGATCAGATACTTCTTGTCGAACGCGTTGCGGGCAAAGCCGCCGATCCGGTATTTCCCCTGCGCAATCTCGACGCCCGCGCGGACGTTGACGAGCGTGTAGCCGCCCTGGCTGATCGCCTCCGAGTTCGGCAGTTCGAAATACTGCTTGCTCTGATACGTCGCCGACGGCGTCGCATAGAAGGTCAGGTCGCCCGCCGGAACGCGCAGCGTCGCGCCGCCCGAGGCGCTGTATTTCGGCTGCAAGCGGAACTGGTCGCCGGCATAGACGCCGTACGACGCATTGTTGGCGATCTTGCCGTCGACATAGGCGAACGCGCCGAACACCTGCAGGAAGCGGCCGAGCTTGAGATTGCCCTCGAACTCGACACCCGGGTTTTTCGCCTTGCCGGCACTCTGCGTGGTGGTGACGCCGTTGTTCGTCACCGACACCTGGAAGCCGTTATACGCTTGATAGAACACGCCGAGCGATCCGGTGAACGGCCCGACCTTGCCCTTGATGCCGCCTTCGTAGTTCCACACGACTTCGTCGGGCACGACTTGCAGGTTCGGCACGACCACCCCGCCAACCGTCGTCGCGGCGAGCTGTACCACCGGCGAGCGACGACCCTTGCTGATCGTTGCGTACAGGTTGATCGAATCGCTGACGCGGTAGAGCGCGTTGAAGCGCGGCAGCACCGCGGTGAAGCTGCGCTGCGCGTTGAAGATCGTGCCGTTGGTGTTCGCGGTGCCGAGCAAGCTGCTGCGTACCCCGAGCGAGGCCAGGAGCGTCGAATTGGGCTGGACCGAACTGTAGCCCGACTTGCGCTGCTCGATCAGCAACCGCGCGCCGGCGGTCAGCTCGAGCCGTGGCGTCGGGATGTAGGTGCCGTCGGCGAACACCGAATAGGTGTCGTTGGTGCCGTAATTGGTGAACACCGATTGATACGGAATCTGCGTCGCCGCGCCGCGCGTCAGCACCGCGGTCGCGCGCGCGGCGGTCACGGTGCCGTTCGGCGCGACACAGCCCGAAACGCCGCTTGCCGCGAGCGACGCGCGAACGCCGGCATAGGCCGCCGAGACCGAGCAGCCGAGATAGGTCCCCTCTTCGGTCGAGAAGGGCACGCGCTGGAGGTTGTTCTCGAAGAAGCCGTTCCAGCCGAACGAGGCGCGATATTTGTCGCCCGAGAAGTTGAAGCGGCCCTCATGGCTCCACTGGTCGCCGCGCGCATCCTCGGCGAATTCGAGATACCAGGCCGGACCGCCATCGGCATCGAACACTTCGTTGCTGTTGAACTTGCGATAGCCGTTGACGGTGGTGAAGGTGACACCCGGCGCCAGTTCCCAGGCGAGCGTGAAGTTGGCGTCATACACGTCGCGCTTGAGGCCGAGCTTGGCGGCGCCGAGCACCGAGGCGCTGTACGGCGAACCCGACAGTTCGGCATAGCTGTAATCGCCGCCATTGCCGCCGGTCGGCGCCAGGGCGCGCGAGCGGAACGCGGTGCCCGGGTTGCGCTGGCCGTCATAGGTCAGCACCAGGCTCGCGGTGATCGCATCGGTCGGGGTCCAGCGCAGCGAACCGCGAATGCCGCGCTGGTCCTGGCCGTTGAGATCGTCCTGGTCGATCTTGCCCTGATTCTGGTTGGCCACCTTGGGGTCGCCCGCGATGTTGCGGACGAAGCCGTCATGATATTTGTAGGCGAAGGCGAGCCGCCCCGAGAGCGTGTCGTTGCCGAGGTTGACGAAGCCCGACACCTGGCCGCGATGGTAATTGCCGTACGATCCCTGGAGCCCCGCCGAGGTCCCAGCATGCGGCTGTGCCGAGATCAAGTTGACCGCGCCGACCGCCGAGGCCGTGCCGAACAGCGTCGCCTGCGGCCCCTTGACGACTTCGATGCGCTCGAGATCGTACAGATCCTGATAGGCGCCGCGCGTCCGCGAGATGTCGATGCCGTTATAATAGATCGACACGCGCGCGCCCTGCTGCGCCGAGCCGCTGTCCGAGGTGATCCCGCGGATCACGAAGCCGGGATTGTTGTCGCTCTGCTCTTGGATGCGCAGGCCGGGGATGTACATCGCAACTTCGGCGAGCGAATTGACGCCGAGCTCCTGCATCTTCGCGCCGGTCACCGCGGTGACGGTGATCGGCACGTCCTGAATCTTCTGCTCGCGCTTCTGCGCGGTGACGACGATGTCGCCGCCTTCTTCGGGCGCGCTCGGCTGGAGCGTAGATTGCGCAAGCGCGGCGGTGGAAGTGCAGCCGAGCAAAATGCCGGCAAACCCAAAAGAGACGGAACGACGCATCACGGAAACCCCTGTTTTTTTATCTTGCTGCAGCGCGGTACGGGCAAGCTGCGTCGGATTCGCGTCAGTTTCGTTACGGTTGTGTTACGATGTGCGTATTACCACAATGACACACTTGAACCGCAACGCGATCCCCTTCATCTAGGGAGCGAGATTACCTGGAGGGAAGACATGGCGACCGCTGCCGACACCGACGCGACCGCGCTGATCCTGACGCCGCCCGACCCCGTTCCCGTGGTCGCGCCCGAAAAGGCGATCGGCCTGGTGCCGGTCGACGACGCCGTCCGCACCCAATTGCAGACCAAGGTTGCAGGCTTCGTCGACGATCTCGTCGCGCAGGACGTGAACAGCCCCGAATTCGGCAAGCGCGTCGATGCGATCGCGGCGATGGGCCAGAAGGAAATCCGCGCCGCGGCCGACCAGTCGAACCGCTTTCTCGATCGCCCGGTCAAGGCGATGGACGGCGAAAGCGGCGTCGGCGCCGACCTCACCGAACTGCGCCGCACGATCGAGAAGCTCGATCCGTCGGTGAACAGCAAATTGCTCTCGGGCCGCGGCATGTTGAGCAAAGTGTTCGGCGGCGGGATCAACACCTATTTCGACAAATACCGCTCCTCGCAGTCGCACATCTCGGCGATCCTCAAGACGCTCGCGCGCGGCAAGGACGAGTTGCTGATGGACAATGCCGCGATCGACACCGAGCGCGCCAATCTGTGGGCGGCGATGGGCCGGCTCGAACAGATGATCGTGCTGTCGAAGGAGATGGACGCCCGGCTCGAAGACAAGGCCAACGACCTCGACCATAGCGATCCGGCCAAGGCCAAGGCGTTGCGGGAAAGCGCGCTGTTCTACGTCCGCCAGCGCACGCAGGATCTGCTGACGCAAATGGCGGTGACGGTGCAGGGCTATCTCGCGCTCGATCTGGTCAAGAAGAACAATGTCGAGCTGGTGAAGGGCGTCGATCGCGCCTCGACCACCACGGTCTCGGCCCTGCGCACCGCAGTCACGGTGGCGCAGGCGCTGGCGAACCAAAAGCTCGTGCTCGACCAGATCACCGCGCTCAACTCGACCACCGCCAATATCATCGATGCGACCGGCAAGCTGCTCAAGTCGCAGACCGCGACGATCCACGAACAGGCCGCCGCTGCGACGATCCCGGTCGAGACGCTGCAGCGCGCGTTCCAGAACATCTATGATACGATGGATGCGATCGACACGTTCAAGCTGAAGGCGCTCGATTCGATGAAGAGCACGGTCGGAACGCTGTCGAACGAAGTCGAGAAATCGAAGGGCTATATCGCGCGAGCGCAGGGCGCGATCGAGAACAAGGGCGCCGGGGGCGACGCGTTCAAGCTGGAGGCGCTGTAAGGCCATGACCGACGTCGACCGCCAGATCGCACGCGCCGGAGACTTGCTCGACCGCACCCGCGCCGAGCGCCAGGCGCTCACCGCTCGCCGCCGCCAGGGGGTGAGCGTTACACGCCGCCTCGCGCTGGCGGGCACGGCCGATCTCGCGATCATCGTCGCGGCGATCGCGGTCGGCTGGTTCGTGCCGATCGGCATGGGTGGCGCGCTGCTCGTCGCTGCGCTGCTCGCGGTGGTGACGGCGTTCCTGTTGTTCGCGACGCTGACGCCGGCGGTCCGCGTCGAGCAACTGACGCAAGTCCCGCTCAAGGCGCTGCCGGCCAAGACCGAACAATGGCTCGACACGCAGCGCAAGCTGCTCCCCACGCCTGCGCAGACACTGGTCGACGGCATTGGCGTGCGGCTCGAGACGCTGTCGCCGCAACTCGCGAGCCTCGACGAAGGCGAGCCCGTCGCGATCGAAGTGCGCAAGCTGATCGGCGAGCAATTGCCCGAATTGCTCAAGGGCTATGCCAAGGTCCCGGCCCCGCTGCGCGGCGTCGCGCGCAACGGCAAGAGCCCCGACGCCCAGCTCGCCGATGCGCTCAGGCTGATCGATGAAGAGATCGGCCAGATGTCGACGCAGATTGCGCAAGGCGATCTCGATTCGCTCGAAACGCGCGGGCGCTTCCTCGAAATCAAATATCGCGATGAGGTCTGACGCGCGGACCTAGCCGACGCTTCGGCGCCGCTCCGACGCGGCCGCATTCGGGCCCCGGCACCGGGATCCGCTCACTCCGGCAAAGCCAACCACGCTCGCGCCGGGGCGACCGCCAGGAACACGCGCAGCCGCGGGTGGACCAGCGTGCGCTCCGCCTGCGCCTTGTTGAGCTGGCTTCCCACCACGACGGCAGCGCGGCCGGTGGTCATCGCCATGCCGCCCCGCATGATCTGCGTCAGCAGGTCGGCGACATCCATCGCCTGGACGGGAAAATCGAGTGATTCGACACAGACGTTGAAATCGCTGCGGACCGCCTTGGCGGCCAGCACCTTGAGTCCGACGTCGCGCGCAAAGTCGGTAACGTCCTCGGGCTTCCAGAACCCGGCGACGCGCAGGGTGAGACAGTTGGTGTTTCGATCATAGTCTACGTGAAACATGGGCCCTCGATTGGCGGCCCCAACGCACCCGGCACACCGCACTGCGCGCGCCCTACGCCAGCGCGACGCGCACGCAAAGCCTGGCATGAAAACAGCGCAGCACGCTCCCGCATGATTGACAGCGTCCCACTCCTCCCGGATTACTCGACCAATACAGCGCACAGCGCGTCAAAGGGGGTCGCATGAAGCGTATCGGTTGGACCATGGTGGCGCTCGCCACGTTGCTCGCAAGCTGTGCAAGCGATGGCGAGCGCCCGGCGAGCGCATCGACCAAGCGGAGCAAGAGCGGCCCCGGCGCTGGCCCCGGCGCTGGCAAGGGCTATGCGCACGATCCCTTCCCCTCGACCTACAAGGCCTATCCCGGCACGCCGACGCTGGTCACGCATGTCACGATCTTCGACGGCGAAGGCGCTCGGATCGATGATGGCTCGGTGCTGTTCGCCGACGGCAAGATCGAGCGCGTCGGCCAGAGCATCGCCGCTCCTGCCGGCGCCACGGTGATCGACGGTACCGGCAAGACGCTCACCCCCGGCATCATCGATATCCACAGCCACCTCGGCGATTACCCTTCGCCCGCGGTCGAGGCCAATTCGGACGGCAACGAAGCGACCGGTCCGGTCACCGCCGACGTATGGGCCGAGCATAGCGTCTGGCCGCAGGATCCCGGCTTCAGCCGCGCGCTCGTCAATGGCGGCGTCACCACGCTGCAGATCCTGCCCGGCTCGGCCAATCTGATGGGCGGCCGATCGGTCGTCCTCAAGAACGTCTATGCGCGCACCGAGCAGGGGATGAAATTCCCCGGCGCGCCCTACGGCCTCAAGATGGCGTGCGGCGAGAACCCCAAGCGCGTCTATGGCAGCAAGGGGCGCGAACCCTCGACGCGAATGGGCAATATCGCGGTCGACCGCCAGACCTGGGCCAAGGCGGTCGAGTACAAGCGCAAATGGGACAAATACGAAAAGGACGGCGGCGATCCCCCCGCCCGCGACATCGCGATGGATACGCTCGCGGGCGTGCTCGGCGGCGAGATCCTCGTCCAGAACCATTGCTACCGCGCCGACGAAATGGCCATCGTCATGGATATGGCCAAGGAGTTTGGCTACCATGTCAGCGCGTTCCACCATGCGGTCGAGGCGTACAAGATCGCCGATCTGCTGAAGGAAAACGGCACCTGCGCGGCCGTGTGGTCCGACTGGTGGGGCTTCAAGATGGAGTCGTACGACGCGATCAGCGAAAATCTCGCGCTGCTCCAGGCAAACGGCGCGTGCGCGATGATCCACTCGGACGATCCCAACGGCATCCAACGCTTGAACCAGGAAGTCGCCAAGGCGCTCGCCGCCGGTCGCCATGCCGGGATCGACATCTCCGATGCAGTCGCGTGGGAGTGGCTGACCTATAACCCCGCCAAGGCGCTCGGCATCGCCGACAAGACCGGCAGCCTCAAGCCCGGCAAGATGGCCGATGTCGTGCTGTGGAACGGCAATCCGTTCAGCGTCTACACCCGCCCCGAAAAGGTGTGGATCGACGGCGCGCTGCTCTACGACGCCAACGATCCGAAACGCCGCCCCGTTTCCGATTTCGAACTCGGCCAGCCCGGTGCGGGAGATACCAAGTGAAGCGCCTCCTGCTCCTCAGCGCGGCCTTCCTCGCCGCGCCCGCCGCGGCGCAAAGCGTCGCGATCACCAACGCCAAGCTCGTCATCGGCGATGGCTCCGCACCGATCGAGGGCGGCACCGTGATCGTCCGCGACGGCCGCGTCGTCGCTGCGGGCCGCTCGGTCGCGGTGCCCGCGGGGACTGCCACGGTCGATGCCGGCGGACGCTGGGTCACGCCGGGGATCGTCGCGGGCTTCACGCGAATGGGGATCGTCGAATCCGACGGAGTCGAGGAAACCAATGACACCGCCGCGCGCGGCAGCCCGTTCCATGCGGCGATCGATGTCGCCCCTGCGGTCAACCCGGCGACCTCCTCGATCCCGCTCAACCGCGCCGAAGGCATCACCCGCGCGATCGTCGCGCCCGACACTGACGGATCGATCTTCGCCGGCCTGGGCGCAGTGATCGATCTCGGCACGGACCGATCGCCGATCACCAAGCCGCGCGCCTTCCAGTTCATGGAATATGGCGGCGGCGGGTCGCGTCGCGGCAACAGCCGCCCGGCGATGGTCGCGATGTTCCGCAACGCGCTGGCGCAAGTGAAGGACTATGTCCGCGCGCCTGCCGCCTATTCCGATCAGGGCAAGGATGCGTTGCTGACGCGCGCCGATGCGGCCGCGCTGGTCCCCGTCGCGTCGGGGGCGATGCCGCTGCTCGTCCATGTCGAGCGCGCCTCGGACATGCTCGCGCTGATCGATTTGAAGCGCGACTATCCCGCGCTCAAACTCGTCTTCGTCGGCGCAGCGGAAGGCTGGCTCGTCGCCAACCAGATCGCCGCTGCGCGCATCCCCGTCATCGCCTCGGCACTTACCGATTTGCCCGCGTCGTTCGATCAGCTCGGCGCGACGCAGTCGAATGTCGGGCGGTTGAAGGCGGCGGGCGTGCTCGTCGGGATCGGCACGATCAATGACGACGAGGCGCGCCAGGCGCGGCTCGAAAAGCAATATGCCGGCAACCTCGTCGCGCTGACCAAGGTGCCGGGCGCGACCGGCCTCGACTGGAACGCCGCGTTCGCCGCGATCAGCTCGGCACCGGCCGAGGCGATCGGCATGGGCGACGAGATCGGCTCGCTACGCGCCGGACGACGCGGCGACGTGGTGATCTGGGACGGCGATCCGCTCGAGCTCGGCAGTGCGGTGGCGGCGGTCTATATCGACGGCGTCAAGCAACCGCTGCGGACGCGACAGGATGCGCTGCGCGAGCGCTACAGGGTGCCGCAAGAAGGTACGCTGCCCAAGGCGTATGAGCGCTAACGGAGCTCAACGCTCTATTTAAACAAGCCATGCTTCGAACGTAGGTATATTACTGATAATAATAGGTTTTATGCCCTGATCCGTTGATTTTTCATCCGAATCGGCCCAATTTCACAACGGGGCGCGAGGGGAAAAGCGATGGGGGTTCTGGCCAACCAAGTCGTGGCGAAGTTCGCCCCGAACGCGAAGCCCGGCTATGTCGCCGCTCTTGCAGACCCCGCCGGTCTGCTGGCGGCGGCGGGGATCACCACCCCGCTGCGGCTCGCGCATTTCATGGCGCAAGCGCTGCACGAGACCGGGGGGTTGACGATCCTCGTCGAAAGCGGCCGCTATTCGGCCAAGAACCTTGGCGCGATGTGGGATTCGGGCAATTGGCACCGCTATTTCCCCGATCGCGCCGCCTGCGTCGCGATGGCCGATCAATGCGCGATCGATGGCGGCATCGCGCTGTTCAGCCTGGTCTACGGCAACCGCATGGGGAATGGCCCGCGCGAAACGCAAGACGGCTGGCGCTATCGCGGACGGGGTGTGCTTCAGACCACCGGCCGCGAGGCCTATGCTCGCTTCGGCGCGCGCTGCCACGTCGATTTCGAGGGCCACCCCGATCTGGTCGTCGACGCAGCGCATGCACTCAAGCCCGCCTTGCTCGAATGGAACGCGAAGCACCTCAATGCCGCGGCGGACAATAATGACATCGAGACGGTCACGCTCGGCATCAATGGCGGGCTGATCGGCATGGCGCAGCGGCGCGCGTGGTTCGCGCGAATCTGGCCGTTCATCATCGGCGCGGCGCCGCTCGAACACAGCACCGAATGGAAAGTGCAGAGCGCGCTGGTCGCAGCGGGCTATCACCTTGGCCTGCCCGACGGGGTGGTCGGGCCGGCGACGCGGCTCGCGATCCTCGCCTATCGCGCTGCCAGGGGGCTTGCCCCCTCCCCGCAGGTCACGCCCGATCTGGTCCACGCGCTGGGCGTCTAGCGCGCGTCGATCCGCACCGCGGCGCGCGGCGCAGCACAGTTGAACGGGGGAGATCGGGATGGACATGGAACGTTTCTGGCGGTGGGTACGCGGCGACGTTCCTCCGGTGCGCGCGTGCGATCAGGCCGTGGCGCGTCAAGCCTATGCCGATTATCTCCACGCGCAGATCGTCGGCTTCGCACCGACCAATGCCGACGTTCTGCTGAAGAAGCTGACCACGTCGAGCGACGCCGACTCCCCTTGCGTGACCGCACCCTTTCCAGAGCTGATGGGTGTCGAGACCAAGCTGGTCGAAGCGATTAGCGACGATCTGATCGACCGCACGTATTGGATCGTGCGCGAACGCTTCAATCGCGTCGTCGGTCCCGCTGCGATCGCGCAGCATCTCGCTTGGTCGCCGGCGGCGCTGGCCGAGCCTGCCAAGGCGCCGGTCGCTGAAACCATTCCATCCCGGGATACGCTATCACCCGCTGTCAGCGACGACCCTGCCACCGTCGACCCCGATGCGCTTGCCAGCGATGCCGGCGACCGCGAGGCGGCGCTCCGGCGCGACCAATCGGCCGAGATCGCAGCGGACGAAGCACCGGGCGGCGCGGCCGATGCCGCGACGTCCGACGACATGGCGCAGGCACCAGCATCCGACGTCGCCCAGCAGGAGAAGCCCTGATGCCCGATCCCAGCCCCAGCGAGATCGCGCTCAAACGTCGCGACATGCAGGCGATGCTCAGCTTCATCCAGGGCGCGCGGATCGTCAGCATGGCGCGCGAAACCGCGGTGAGCCAAATCCAGGCATGGCTGCTCGGGCGCTTTTGGTGGAGCTTGGTCAGCACCGCGATCGCGATCACGACCATCTGCGCCGCGAGCGCGCTGTGGACCGCGATCGCGGCAAATCGGGGGTTCCTGTGCGGCATCGTCTTGCTGTTGCTGATGGCGCGCGTCGGCGCTCTGATCAGCATCGGGCGCCGCATCAAGGACGAGGATATCGGGCAAAGCGTCGGCGCCGATGCGATCTATGCGCTGGCGACGCTCGGATCGGGGATCAACGGACTCGCGATCGCATTGATGTCGTCAAATGCGTTCGGCCTCGTCATGTATGCGCTGTTCGCGTCGGGACTGCCCTCGGCAGTCGGCCTCACGGGTGGGATCGCTCCAACCTTCCGGCTAACGCTCGAGGCGCTGCGCACCAAGATGCACGTCGATCAAGCTGCCGCAGACGATCAGCAACAGCGGGCACGCGCGTGTGGTGCGACGCTTGGCAACCCGCCTGCCCCAGAAGAGAAGGCCGCACAGACGGCCGCCACAGCGACGACCAGCAGCGTCGAACCGCCCGCCGAAAATGCCGCGGAAAGCAACGCCACCACCGCCGATGGTGACAGCGCCGCGCCTGATAACGCAGCGGCATCCCCCACGCCAACGTCTGCTGTGTCGGCTACGCCCGACCCGGCCGCGGACTGCGCGCGCCAGAAGCGTTTGGCCGATCTTTCAACCATCGACGCGCGCAGCTCCGAAAATGCCTATCTCACCGCCAGCGCAATGCCGCCCCGTACGGGCAGCGATGGTGATGCCGGCCAGCAACCGATCCTGAGCGCGCTGAAAAATGGCCTCGGCCTCGCCGAGCAATCCGATCTGTTCAAGCTGTTCATCTGGGCCTTCATCGCGGGGTTTGCCGAGACGCTCGTCCCCGACATGCTCGATGCGCTCGCCAAGCGTGGCGAGAAGAGCAAGGAGAAGAGCTGACTCGGCAGGCATTCCGACCCTGATCTTGACGGATCGCGGGTTGCTCGCTATGTGCGCCCCATCGAAGCGTCATGCAGCGTGATGGGTCCTTGATAGGTCCGGCTCCGCCTCGGTCGTTACCACAACGGACCTCCCTTTTCACGCGGGGTGTCACATCTCCCCCCGCCATTCGCGCGTCGATGATGCGCGTCCATGGCCTATGCAATGGACTAAAATACCCATGACTTTCGCTCAACTCGGCCTTGCCGAGCCGCTCGTCCGCGCGCTCGAGGCCAAAGGCTATACCACCCCCACCCCGATCCAGAAGCAGTCGATCCCGATCCTGCTCCAGGGCGGCGATCTGCTCGGCATCGCGCAGACCGGCACCGGCAAGACCGCAGCCTTCGTGCTGCCGTCGATCCAGCATCTGGTGAACAACGAAAAGCGCGTCCTGCCGACGCATTGCCGCATGCTCGTGCTCGCGCCGACGCGCGAACTCGCCAGCCAGATCGCCGAGAGCGCGCGGGAATACGGCAAGTTCTCGAAGATGTCGGTCGCGACCGTGTTCGGCGGCACCAGCATCAACAAGAACCGCCAGGACATGGCACGCGGCGTCGACATCCTCGTCGCCACGCCGGGTCGCCTGCTCGATCTGATCGAGCAGCGGTTCGTCAGCCTCGCGATGCTCGAGATCCTCGTGCTCGACGAAGCCGACCAGATGCTCGACCTCGGTTTCATCCACGCGCTGCGCAAGATCGTCCGCATGCTGCCGAAGCAGCGCCAGACCTTGTTCTTCTCGGCGACGATGCCGAACGCGATCCGCGAGCTCGCCAACCAGTTCCTCAACGATCCGCAGACCGTCAAGGTCGCGCCGACGTCGAGCACGGCCGAGCGCGTCGACCAGTTCGTCACCTTCCTCAACCAGGGCGAGAAGCAGGCGCTGCTGACGATCCTGCTGCGCGACGAGAAGGTCGAGCGTGCGCTCGTCTTCACGCGCACCAAGCATGGCGCCGACCGCGTCGTGAAGCTGCTCGCGGCGAACGGTGTCGATTCGAACGCGATCCACGGCAACAAGAGCCAGCCGCAGCGCGAGCGCGCGCTCGCCGAGTTCAAGTCGGGCAAGGCCAAGGTTTTGGTCGCGACCGATATCGCCGCGCGCGGGATCGACGTTTCGGGTGTTTCGCATGTCTTCAACTTCGAGCTGCCGAACGTTCCCGAGCAGTATGTCCACCGCATCGGCCGTACCGCGCGCGCCGGCGCATCGGGCACCGCGATCAGCTTCGTGGCGGATGATGAGCGGACGTACCTGCGCGACATCGAGAAGCTGACCAAGGTCAAGCCCGAGATGATGCAGCTCCCAGAAGGCTTCACCGCCGAGGCGGCACGAATCAAGGCGGCGCGTCCGGCCGGATCCGACACGTTCGAGCGTCGCGATGACTCGGGCCGTCACCGTGCGCCGCCCAAGGCGACGCATGCGGCGCGTCCGACCGGGGATCGCGCAGCGGGTGCCGGTCGCCCGATGGGCGCGCGTCCCGAGGGTGCTGGTCGTCCAACTGGTGCCGGGCGTCCGGCCGGCGGTGGCCGTCCCGGTGGCCAGGGTCGCCCCGGCGGCCAGGGCCGTCCCGGTGGCGGTCGTCCCGGTGGCGCCGGTGGGCGCTCGGGTGCCGGCGGTGGCGGCGGCCGTCGTTCGCCTGCGGCCGGCTGATCCTCCTGTCCCTCTCCCCTTGGGAGAGGGCGTTTAGGCGTGCAGCGTCAGCCACTCTTCTTCCGGAGCCCGTGCACTGCGTAAGCGGTTCGCGGGCTCTGTCGTATCTTCCACCCCCAACGCCATGCCGCAGAACAGCATCCGCTCGGCCGGCAGCGCGATCGCCTCCCCCACCGTCTCGGGATACATCGCCCAGCATTCCTGCGCGCAACTTCCCAGCCCCGCCTCGACCGCAAGCAGCATGACGTTCTGCAGATACATGCCGAGATCGGCCCATTGCGGCGGCCCCATCCGCCGGTCGACGCTACAGAACAAAGCGGCGGGCGCCCCGAAAAATTGGAAGTTGCGCGCGAACCACAGCCGCCGCGCCGCCTTGTCCTCGCGCGGGATGCCGATCTCGCGATACATCGCCTCGCCCACCGCAAAGCGCCGGTCGCGATACGGCGCGACGAGTTCGCTCGGATAGATATCATACGCCGCCGTCTCGGGCTGGCCCCATTGGATCTTGTGCAACACCGCTGCCTTCAGCCGTTCCAGCGGCGCGCCGGTCAGTACGTCGACATGCCACGGCTGGAGGTTCCCGCCGGTTGCTGCGCGTGCCGCCTTGGTGACGATGCCGTGGAGCACCGCCGGGTCGACCGGATCGCTCAGGAAACCGCGTACCGATCGGCGCGCTGCAATCGCTTCGCTCACATCCATATGCCTGGCCTTTCGATCATCGGGTACGTCGTTCCACCTTGCCCAAGCGCCTGGAGTACGGCAATAGAGGTTGCAAACAGAAACCGATTATGGAGAGTCGAGCATGGCCGAAGCCTATATCGTTGATGCAGTGCGCACCGCGGGCGGCAAGCGCGGCGGGAAACTCGCTGGCTGGCACCCCGTCGACATGGCGGCGTCCGTGCTCGACGCGATCGTCGAGCGCACCGGGATCGACGGCGCCGCGGTCGACGACGTGATCATGGGCTGCGTCATGCAGGGCGGGCAGCAGGCCGGACAAGTCGGCCGCAACGCCGTGCTCGCCGCCAAGAACCTTCCCGACAGCGTGCCCGCCGTGTCGATCGACCGGCAGTGCGGATCGTCGCAGCAGGCGCTGCAGTTCGCCGCGCAGGCGGTGATGTCGGGAACGCAAGACATCGTCATCGCCGCGGGCGTCGAGAGCATGACGCGCGTGCCGATGGGCACCACCGCGACGCTGTTCATGAAAGAGGGCCTGGGCAACTACAAGTCGCCGCGGCTCGAGGAGAAATACCCCGGCATCATGTTCAGCCAGTTCATGGGCGCCGAGATGATCGTCAAGAAGCACGGCTTCGACCGCGCGATGCTCGACGCCTTCGCGCTCGAGAGCCATCGTCGTGCGCAGGCGGCGACCGAGCGCGGCGACTTTGCCGACGAGATCATCGCGCTCGAGATCGAGACGCCCGAGGGGATTGTCCAGCACAGCACCGACGAGGGCATCCGCTATGGCGCGACCTTGGAGAGCATCGGTTCGGTCAAATTGCTCCAGGAAGGCGGCAGCATCAGCGCGGCCAATGCCAGCCAGATCTGCGACGGTGCGAGCGCCGTGATGATCGTCAGCGAGGCGGCCCTGAAAGCGCACAACCTCACGCCGATCGCGCGGATCGTCAACCTGACCGTGACGGGCGGCGACCCCGTCATCATGCTCGAGGAGCCGCTGTTCGCGACCGACCGCGCGCTGCAGCGCTCTGGCATGAAGATCGAGGAGATCGACCTGTATGAGGTCAACGAGGCGTTCGCGCCCGTTCCGCTCGCGTGGCTGAAGCATACCGGTGGCGATCCGGCGAAGCTTAACGTCAATGGCGGCGCGATCGCGCTCGGGCATCCGCTTGGCGCTTCGGGCACCAAGCTGATGGCGACGTTGGTGCACGCGCTGCAGAAATCGGGCGGGCGGTATGGCCTGCAGACGATGTGCGAAGGCGGCGGCGTCGCTAACGTGACCATCATCGAACGGGTCTGATCCCCGTCGCCCCGGCGGAGGCCGGGGCCGTCCCGTTGCGACGCGCAACGGCGGCACCGCACCCAACACAGCGGCCCCGGCCTCCGCCGGGGCGACGAATTTAGGGGGACCTCACATGAATCTCGACTCCACCACCGCTGCAGTCGTTACCGGCGGCGCATCGGGCCTCGGCGCCGCCACCGCCCGCGCGCTCGCCGCCAAGGGCGTCAAGGTCGCGATCTTCGATCTGCAAGCCGAAAAAGGCGAGGCGCTCGCTGCCGAGATCGGTGGCTTGTTCTGCGAAGTGAACGTGACGTCGGACGAGTCGGTCGACGCCGGCTTCGCCAAGGCGCGCGCGGCCAACGGCCAGGAAGCCGTGCTCGTCTGCTGCGCGGGGACCGGCAATGCGGTCAAGACCGCGAGCCGCTCGAAGGAAGACGGCAGCATCAAGCATTTCCCGCTCGCCGCGTTCGACTGGCTCATTCAGATCAACCTGATCGGTACCTTCCGCTGCGTCGCCAAATCGGCGGCGGGGATGCTGACGCTGACGCCCGGCGAAGACGGCGAGCGCGGCGCGATCGTGATGACCGCGAGCGTCGCCGCTGAGGACGGGCAGATCGGCCAGGCGGCCTATTCCGCGTCGAAGGGCGGCGTCGTCGGCATGACGCTGCCGATCGCGCGCGACCTGATGGGCGAAGGCATCCGCATCAACACGATCCTGCCGGGCATCTTCGAGACCCCGCTGATGCAGGGCGCGCCGCAGGCGGTGAAGGACAATCTCGCGGCGAGCGTCCCCTTCCCCAAGCGGCTGGGCATTCCCACGGAATATGCGCATCTCGCGCTGACGATGCTCGAGAACAGCTATTTCAACGGCGAGGACGTCCGCCTCGACGGCGCGATCCGCATGGCGCCGCGCTGACGTAAACTCCCCTCCCCTTCAGGGGAGGGGTCGGGGGTGGGGCGGGGTCTCACCGAAACCGGGTCGTCGAATTCGCGGCACGGCCCCACCCCAACCCCTCCCCTGAAGGGGAGGGGCTTTTGGAGAATTTCATGCCCCGTCCCGATCCCGCGCGCCTCGACCCCGCGACCTACCCCCATACCGTCACGATCCAGACGCGTTTCCAGGATCTCGACGTGCTCGGCCATATCAACAATGTCGCAATGGCGGCGCTGTTCGAAAGCGGGCGGGTGCGCTTCAACCAGGCGATCAAGCTCCACGGCTGGGCGGGGCATCGCTGGCTCGTCGCGCGGGTCGAGATCAATTATCTTGGCGAGGGCTTCTTCCCCGCCGATGTCGAGATCGCGAGCGGGATCGGCGAAATCGGCACCCGCAGCTGGAACATCCTCTCGGCCGCCTTCCAGAACGGCGCGTGCATCGCGACGTGCGATGTCGTGCTGGTGATGAGCGCGAGTGGCGGGCTCACGGCACTCCCTGACGAATTCCGTGCAGGACTGGAGGCCAACCGCCTGCGGCTATGATGCGGTGGCGGGCATCCGCCGCGACGCAAAGTGCCAGACGAGCAGTACCGGTTCGATCAGCGCCATGCCGATGAAGATGCTCGTCAGCCGCTCGAGCGCCGGGCGGATCGCCACGTCGGCATAGCTGTCGGGCACCAGCGTCACCAGGATCGCCAGCGTGAATTGCAGCCCGAGATAGGGCACGCGCCCGCCGGCATTTTCGATATGCCGCCCGATCGCGACGCCGAGGCATGTCCCCGCGATCAGCACGGGCGCCGATCCGTGCGCGACGACCAGCACGGCGGCGGCCAGCGCGCCACCGCCAATGCAGCCGAGCGCGCGGTGCCACAGCCGCTTGCTCACCGGTGCCAGACCGCTGCGCCCGAGCCGCGCCACCGGCACGATCATCACCGTCATCACGGTCACGCCTGCCTGCGCCAATTGCGGGATCCCGAACAGCGCATGGAGCGGCGGCAGCAGCGCGAGCGTCACGCCCGCTTGCGCGGCATGGCGTGCGGCATCGCGATGCCAGCCGATCCGCTGCGCCGGCAGCGCGGGCGGCGCGGGCCAGCGCCGCCGCACCGTCAGCGTCGAGATCAGGCTGACCGCGACGCACGCCGCCGTGCCCGCAAGCACTTCGAGCAACCGCGTCTGCGCAAACGCCAGCGTGTCGAGCGCAGGATGCTCGAGCGTGTCGAGCAGGATCAGCTCGAAGGTCAGGCCGAGCAGCAGCCACGCATAGGCACGCTTGGCGGTGAGCATCCCGTACAGGCCGATCGCCCCCATCACCGCCGCCGCGAGCGATGCCATCGGGAGCGAGCGCACCGCATAGGGCACGATCAGCAATGCCGCCCCCGCCCCGACCGCGGTGCCGACGATCCGCAGCAACCCGCGCAACAGCGTCTGCGCGACATGGCCGCGCATCAGCACGAAACCGGTGAACGCCGCCCAGGCGACGCTCTTCGCGCCGATCGTGTGCGCGAGCAGGATCGCCAGCGCGACCGAGGCCACGCATTCGAGCTCGTCGATCATCCGCGGGCCGGGCGAAAAGAAGGTCGAGAGGGCGCGGCCAACGCGGGACTGGAAGAACTGGGTGAGCCGGCGCTGCATCGCGGTGGCTATGGCGCAAAGCGGGCGGCGCTTAAAGGCCACTTCCCGTCACCCCGGCCTTGTGCCGGGGCCCACCGTGACAACGAAATGCATGCCGCAGGATACGCGGCACGGTGGCCCCCGCCACAAGGCCGGGGTGACGAAGAGAGGCGGGGTCGCGGCAGCCAGCGGTGCAGACGGCGGAAGGCAGAGGCTAGACGTCCAGCGGCAGTGCCCGCTTAATCCGCATCCCCGAACCGCGCCGGGCGCTTCTGGATGTTCGCGGCGACCTGCTCCATCATCGGCGGCTGGCCGATTACCTTGACTTGCTCGTCGGTCTCGGCCTCGAGCATCGCGCGAGGGTCGGCGTCGAACGCCATGTTGCACAGCCGCTTGGCACCGCGGATCGCGTTGGGGCTCTTGGCGGCGATGTCGTGCGCCAGCGCGAGCGCCGCGGCGTGCGGATCCTCGGCGATGCGCGTGATGAAGCCATGGTGGAGCGCTTCCTCGGCACCGAACTCGCGCGAGGTATAGACAAGCTCGCGCAGCACATCGTCGCGCACCAGCCCGCGCCAGATCGGGAAGCCCGCCATGTCCGGCACCAGCCCCCAATAGCTTTCGCGGATCGCAAAGCGCGTGTCGGGCGCGGCGATGCGAATGTCGGCGCCCGACATGATCTGGAAGCCGCCGCCGAACGCCACGCCGTGGACCGCGGCGATCACCGGCATCGGCAGATTGCGCCAGCCCCAGGTGACATGCTGCGGCAGGATCGCGCCTTGGTCGTTACGCTCGTTGCGCGACAGCCCCGAGCCGCCGCCCGCCATGCTCGTCATGTCGAGCCCGGCGCAGAACGCGCGCCCCTCGCCCGACAGCACGACGCAGCGCACGTCCTTGCGCGGGTGCAGCGCATCGATCGCCGCGCCGATACCTTCGAACATCGCCGGGTCGATCGCGTTCATCTTGTCGGCGCGCGCGAGGCGGACGTCGGCGATATGATCGGTGATCGTGGTCGATACGCGGTCGTTCATCTGTCTCTCCATCGGCGTCACACGCTCTGCGCGCCGGTCTCTGCCCAATATTGGTCGCGCAGCAAGCGCTTGTACAATTTGCCCGTCGCGTGGCGCGGCAGTTCCGCCGCAAAATCGATCTGGCGCGGTGTCTTCACCCCCGACAGCTCGGCGCGGCACCACGCGGTGAGCTCGGAGGCGAAGGCCGGCCCCGCTTCCGCCATATCGACCGGCTGGACCACAGCAACGACGCGCTCGCCCATTTCGGGGCACGGCGCGCCAATCACCGCGACATCGGCGACGCGCGGGTGGGTGATCAGGCGGTTCTCGATCTCCTGCGGATAGATGTTCACCCCGCCCGAGATGATCATGAAGCTCTTGCGATCGGTGAGGTAGAGATAGCCGTCGCCATCGATCCGCCCGATATCGCCGAGCGTCGTCCAGCCGTGCGCGTTGCGCGCCTCCGCGGTCTTGGCCGGGTCGTTGTGATATTCGAACGGCGTACCGCCCTCGAAATAGACCAGCCCCTGCTCGCCCGGCGGCAGCTCGGCGCCATCTTCGCCGCAGATGTGGAGCACGCCGTACGCCGCCTTGCCGACCGACCCCTTGTGCGCCAGCCATTCGGGTGAGGCGATCGTCGTCAGGCCGTTGCCCTCCGACCCGGCATAATATTCGTAGAGCACCGGACCCCACCAGTCGATCATCGCTTCCTTGACCGGGACCGGGCACGGCGCGGCGGCGTGGATCGCGACCTTGAGGCTCGACAGATCGTGGCGCGCACGCGTCGCCGGATCGAGCTTGAGCATCCGCACGAAATGCGTCGGCACCCATTGGCTGGCATTGACGTGATAGCGGTCGATCGCGGCGAGGGCGGCCTCGGGGTCGAAATGCTCCATCATTACGACGGTGCCGCCGAGCCTTTGCACCGTCATCGACCAGCGCAGCGGCGCGGCGTGATAGAGCGGCGCCGGGCTGAGATAGATGCTGTCGGGACCGAGCCCGTACAGCCCGCGCGCGAGCATCTCGAGCACGGTGCCAGCAGCGATATCGGGATCCTCGGGCAGCGCGACGCGCACGCCCTTGGGGCGTCCTGTCGTTCCCGACGAATAGAGCATGTCGACGCCCGCACGTTCGTCGGCGATGGGCGTATCCGGCATCGCGGCGACCGCGTCTTCCCACGCCGCCCATCCCGCCACCGGTCCGCCGACCGAAAAGCGCGCGAGCTCGGTGCCCAGCGCGGCGGTCACTCCGGCGAGGCTGGCCGAGACGATGACGAGTCGCGCGCCCGAATCGTTGAAGATGTAATCGACTTCAGATGCGGTCAGCTTGGTCGAGATGCACACGAAGAACAGCCCCGCACGCTGCGCGCCCCAGGCGATGTCGTAGAAGGCCGGGCTGTTCTCGAGGCACAGCGCGATCGTGTCGCCGGCCTTCAGCCCCTTCGCGCGGAACAGATGCGCCGCGCGGTTCGAACGTGCGTCGAGCTCCGCGAAGCTGACGCGCTCGCCGGTTTCGGCGACGATCAGCGCGGGTTTGCCGGGATCGGTGCGCGCGTGCACGCTCGGATGCGACATTTCAGACCCTCCTGAACGGCCGCTTGCGGGCCGTTTCGTTTTCTTTTGCAACGCGATGCTATACCGGCGTGCCGAACGCCGCAAGCGGCTCGCCAATGCCACGGCGCTCGCCCCTTGCACGCACGCGGCTTTGCGATACAGCGCCCGGCATCATGGCCGCCGACACCCCCTCCGCCTTCGACCCGCAACGCTTCAGCCGGCTTGGCGTCGGCGGGCATGGCGGCTTGCTCAAGCTGAGCTATCACAGCCACGGGCCCGACTGGGTCGAGCTGCAACTGCCCTATCAGACCGACCTGATCGGCGATCCGGCGAGCGGCGTGCTCGCCTCGGGGCCGATCCTGACGATGATGGACATGGCGACGAGCCTTGCGGTGTGGACCAAGCTCGGCAGCTTCCGCCCGCATGCGACGCTCGACCTGCGGATCGATTATCTGCGCCCCGCGACGCCGGGCAAGACGGTGTACGGCCGCGGCGAATGTTATCGCATCACGCGCTCGATCTCGTTCGTGCGCGGTCAGGCGCATGACGGCGACCCGGCCGATCCGCTCGCGCATGTCGCGGGCACCTTCATGTTCACGGATGCCGCCTGATGTTGCCGCCTTATGCCGACTTGCTGGGGATCGCCGTTGCCGAGGGCGACGATCCGACGCTGTTGACGATGCCGAGCGCGACGAGCCTGCTCGGGCGGCCGGGCTATCTGCATGGCGGCGCGATCGGCGGGATGCTCGAAATGGCCGCGATCGTCGCGCTGCAATATGCGCTGGCCGAGGATGGCGGCGGGCAGATCAAGCCGATCAACGTCACGGTCGATTACATGCGCGGCGGGCGCGAGAAACCGACCTTCGCGCGCGGCGTGGTGACGCGGCTCGGCGGGCGCGTCGCCAATGTCGAGGCGACGGCGTGGCAGGATGATCCGGCCAAGCCCATTGCCGCGGCGCGGATGAATTATCTGATCGTGCGGGGATAACCACCCGCTACCCGTCACCCCGGCCTTGTGCCGGGGTCCACCGGGACGGGAGAGCACCGGGTGCGACACGGTGGGCCCCGGCACACGGCCGGGGTGACGGGCAGGTCACTTCTTCGGCGTCAGCCGCACCAATTTCCCGTCATCCTGAAGCAGCCAGATCGCCCCATCGGGCGCTTGCGCGACGTCGCGGATTCGCGCGCCCATGTCCCACTGGTCGGCGACCATCGCACTGTCCCCGTTGAGCGCAACGCGGATCAGCGACTCGCCCGACAGCGCGCCGATCAGCAGCGAGCCGCGATAGGCCGGGAACATCTTGCCCGAATAATAGGCCATCCCGCCCGGCGAGATCGACGGGTTCCACCACAGTTTGGGCGCTTCGAGATCGGGCCGGCTGGGGTGGTCGGGGATCGGCTTGCCCGAATAATTGTCGCCGTTGGAAACGATCGGCCACCCGTAATTCTTGCCCGGCAGGATCAAATTGAGCTCGTCGCCGCCCTTGGGCCCCATCTCCTCTTCCCACAGCCGGCCATCGGGCGTGAACACCAAGCCGTACGGGTTGCGATGCCCGCTGCTCCACATCTCCGCGCGCACCCCGCCCGCTGCCGCCATCGGATTGCCCGGCGCCGCCTCGCCGTCCAGCGTCAGGTGCAGGATCTTGCCAAGCGCCTGCTCCGGGTCCTGCGCCGGCGTGAAGCGCTGCCGCTCGCCCGAGGAGAGGAAGAGCGACTTGCCGTCGGGTGCGAAGGCGATGTTCGCACCGAACTGCCCGCCGACACCATCCGACCCGGCGCGCCACAGCACTTGCAGGTCGACCAGAGCCGTTCCAGTGAACTGCCCGCGCGCCAGCGCCAGGCTGCTGCCGCCCGGGCGCGGTTCGGAATAGCTGATATAGACGAGCTTACTCTTGGCGAAATCGGGCGCTGGCGCGATGTCGAGCAGGCCGCCCTGATTGTCGTTGAGCACCTTGGGCGCGCCGGTGATATCGGCGATCGACCCGTCGGCGCGGCGCAGCTTGATCTTGCCCGCCTTCTCGGTGACGAGCGCGCTGCCGTCGGGCAGCACCGCGATCGCGAACGGCTCGCTGAACGTCGCGAGCGTCGCTTGCGCAAACGGTGGCCTGGTCGCGGCGCGGTTCGCGCGGCCCGTCGTCGCGGGGACGTTTCGGATCGTCGCGGCGGGCGCGTCGTCGGGCAGGCTGGTGACAGGCGCGCGGTTCGGCCGTGCCGTCGGGGTCGGTGCCGCCGCCGCCGCCGCGGCGTTCGATTGCTGCGGCTGCGCGGAGCAGGCCGTCGCGGCCAGCACCAGAGCAACGAAAGGCGTGCGGGACGACGACAACATGGAGTTCTCCTGTAAGTGTTTCGAAAACCGCCATCACCCCGGACTTGTTCCGGGG
Source organism: Sphingomonas sp. AAP5 (assembly GCF_004354345.1). NCBI lineage: Bacteria > Pseudomonadati > Pseudomonadota > Alphaproteobacteria > Sphingomonadales > Sphingomonadaceae > Sphingomonas > Sphingomonas sp. AAP5. The sequence continues at coordinate 2,600,810 of NZ_CP037913.1, forward strand.
TCCACCGTGCGACACAGACAGCGGGCGTAGGCGTACGCTGCACCGTGGACCCCGGAACAGGTTGGGGGTGACGCGCTCGCGAGAACGGCTTGCCAGCCCCCGCGCTTGCGCCTATATCGCGATCACTCTCTACATCGTCAGGTGAAGAGGCTGGAGCCCCCCGGTTCCGGCGCCGAGCCCCTTTGCCTAACCGACTCGAGGATTTCCATTGGCCGAAACGCCTGATCTGACCGCCCTGATTGCTCCCGAAGCCGCGGCTTTGGGTTTCGATCTGGTGCGCGTGAAGCTGTTCGGCGGCAAGGGCGACCTCACGCTGCAGGTGATGGCCGAGCGCCCTGATACGCGCCAGCTGACGATCGAGGATTGCGCCGAACTGTCGCGCCGCATCTCCGACGTGCTCGACACGCTCGAGGCCGAAGGCCGCGACCCGATCACCGACGAATATCGCCTCGAAGTGTCGTCACCCGGGATCGACCGGCCGCTGACGCGCCTCAAGGACTTCGCCGACTGGACGGGGCATGAGGCGCGCATCGTGCTTGCCGCGCCGATCGAGGGCCGCAAGGTGCTCACCGGGTTGCTCAAGGGCGTCGAGGGCGATCGCATCACCATCTATCTCCCCAAGCATGGCGAGATGGAAATCGGGTACGACCAGGTCGGCACCGCCAAGCTGGTGCTGACCGACGCGCTGATCGCGGCCACCCGGCCGCTTTCGATCGAGGGCGTCGAAGAAGAAGAAATCGAAGACGAAGCGCTGCCCGAGGGCATTGAAGACGAAGGACACAAGTGATGGCCACCGCAGGAACTTCAGGCGTTACCGCCAACCGCGCCGAGCTGATCGCCATTGCGAACGCCGTCGCCACTGAGAAGATGATCGACAAGGGCATCGTCATCGAGGCGATGGAAGACGCGATCCAGCGCGCCGCCAAGGCGCGCTACGGCGCCGAGAACGACATTCGCGCCAAGCTCGATCCCAACACCGGTGACCTCCGCTTGTGGCGCGTCGTCGAAGTGGTCGAGGCGGTCGACGATTACTTCAAGCAGGTGAACCTCAAGGAAGCGCAGAAGCTCCAGAAGGACTCGGTCGTCGGCGACTACATCGTCGATCCGCTGCCCCCGATCGAATTCGGCCGCATCGCCGCGCAGGCCGCCAAGCAGGTCATCTTCCAAAAGGTCCGCGACGCCGAGCGCGAGCGCCAGCATGAAGAATTCAAGGACCGCATGGGCGAGATCATCACCGGCGTCGTCAAGCGCGTCGAGTTCGGCCATGTCGTCGTCGATCTCGGCCGCGCCGAGGGCGTGATCCGTCGCGACCAGCAGATCCCGCGCGAAGTCGTCCGCGTCAACGACCGCATCCGCTCGCTGATCCTCAACGTCCGCCGCGAGAACCGTGGCCCGCAGATCTTCCTCAGCCGCGCGCACCCCGACTTCATGAAGAAGCTGTTCGCGCAGGAAGTCCCCGAAATCTACGACGGCATCATCGAGATCAAGGCCGCCGCGCGCGACCCGGGTTCGCGCGCCAAGATCGGCGTCATCAGCCATGATTCGTCGATCGATCCGGTCGGCGCGTGCGTCGGCATGAAGGGCAGCCGCGTTCAGGCGGTCGTCCAGGAAATGCAGGGCGAGAAGATCGACATCATCCCCTGGTCGCCCGACACCGCGACCTTCGTCGTCAACGCGCTGCAGCCGGCCTCCGTGTCGCGCGTGGTGATCGACGAGGAAGAGGACCGCATCGAGGTCGTCGTTCCCGACGATCAGCTGTCGCTCGCGATCGGTCGCCGTGGCCAGAACGTGCGTTTGGCATCGCAGCTCACCGGCAAGGCGATCGACATCCTCACCGAGCAGGACGCGTCCGAGAAGCGCCAGAAGGAATTCGCCGAGCGCACCGAGATGTTCCAGACCGAGCTAGACGTCGATGAGACCCTCGCGCAGCTGCTCGTCGCCGAGGGCTTCGGCGCGCTCGAGGAAGTCGCCTATGTCGAGGTCGAGGAAATCGCCTCGATCGAAGGCTTCGATGACGATCTCGCCGCCGAGCTGCAGAGCCGCGCCGCCGAGGCGCTCGAGCGTCGCGAAGGCGCGAACCGCGAGGAACGCCGCGCGATGGGCGTCGAGGACGCACTCGCTGAGCTGCCGCATCTCAACGAGGCGATGCTCGTCACGCTCGGCAAGGCCGGGATCAAGACGCTCGACGACCTCGCAGATCTCGCGACCGACGAGCTGATCCAGAAGAAGCGCCAGGAACAGCGCCGCCGCGCCGAGGGTGCCGACGCCAACAAGCGCCCCGAGGACAAGGGCGGCGTGCTCGGCGAGTACGGCCTGAGCGAAGCGCAGGGCAACGAGATCATCATGGCCGCGCGCGCGCACTGGTTCGACGAAGAGCCGGCAGAGGCAGCAACCGCGTCGGAGGAGAGCGAAGCCTGATGCCGTTCGTCAGCATCCGCATTTCGGGCAGCGCGACCAAGGACCAGAAGTCCGCAATCGTCGCCGATGTCACCCAGTCGCTCGTCGAGCGGCTGGGCAAGAACCCGGCTGCGGTGCAGATCGTGATCGAAGAAGTGAGCCTCGAGAATTACGGCGCGGGCGGGATTTTGCTCGCCGACCGTGATGCCCCTAAGAGGGAGGACGCGCATGCGGTTCCCTCACAATGAGGCCTTAGCGCTTCAGCCAGCATCGGGCGCGACCTTAGCCCCTCCCCTTCAGGGGAGGGGTTGGGGTGGGGCGGTGCCTGGAGCCGCGCTCTCTGCGAGACTCGGCCCCACCCCCAACCCCTCCCCTGAAGGGGAGGGGCTTTCATGACCACCGCGACCGACTCGACCGACGTAGACGGCATCGAGGACCCCACCGGCGCCATCCGCCGTTGCATCCTGCTCGGCGAACGCGCGCCGCGCGAGGCCCTCGTGCGACTGGCACTGTCGCCTGACGGCCACGTCTTCCCCGATGTGCGCGCCAAGGCCCCCGGCCGCGGCGCGTGGATCGGCGTGACGCGCGCCGAGCTCGAAACCGCGATCGCCAAGGGCAAGCTCAAGGGCGCATTCGCCCGCGCGTTCAAGACCGGCCCTATCCTGATTCCCGACGACCTGCCGGAGATGATCGCCACCGCACTCGAACGCGCTGTCCTAGACCGACTCGGCCTCGAAGCCCGCACCGGTCACTTGCTCACCGGCTCGGACAAGATCGAGACCGCGGCACGCTCGGGCAAGCTCACCATGCTGCTCCACGCGTCCGACGCAGGCACCGACGGCAACCGCAAGCTCGACCAGGCGTGGCGAATCGGCAACGATGAAGAAGGCAGCGCTTTGCGGGGGTTGGCACTGCCGGTGTCACGCACCATATTGGCCGTGGCGCTAGGTCGGCAGAATGTGGTACATATCGGCCTGACAGAACGCGATGCTGCAAAGCGGGTGGGCGAAACGCTCAACCGCTGGCTGCATTTCATCGGCCCCGAATCCGCCCTCGTGGCTTGCGAAACACCGTCGCAAGGCGCATCGGCGCACATATCCAACCCGGCGGGAAGTGGCATCCCTGCTGCGGCTGACGACGACACATGCGAGGAATTTGAGTGAGCGATACCGACAACGAAAAGCCGAAACTCGGAATGCGTCAGCCGCTCGGGCTGAAGCGCACGATCGAGACCGGCCAGGTCAAGCAGAGCTTCAGCCATGGACGGCAGAATACCGTCCAGGTCGAAGTGAAGCGCCGTCGCGTGCTCGGGCCCGGCGGCGCGCCGGTCGCGGCACCCGTCGAGCAGGCCGCTCCGGCACCGGCGCCCGTCGCCGCGCCGCGTCCGGTCGCGCCGACCCCGCCGCCGCCCCCGCCCGTCTCGCCCGGCAATTCGCTGCTGTCGCGTCAGGAGCTCCAGGCCAAGCTGCTGCGCGAAGCCGACGAAGCGCGGATGAACGCGCTCGAAGAAACGCGTCGCCGCGAGGAGCGTCTGCGGATCGAGGCGCAAGCCGAAGAGCGCCGCCGCGCCGAGGAAAATCGCCGTGCCGGTGATGCCCCCGACAGCGCCGCCGCGCCCGACCCCGTGCCGCAGCCGGCGCCCGAGCCTGTCGCGGCCCCGGTCGCCGAGGCTGCTGAGCCCGTCGCCGCACCGGCCGCGGCCGTCGAAGCCGCACCCGCGCCCGCCCCTGCGGCGGCTGCCCCGGTCGCTGCTCCGGCTGCGCCTGCGCCCGTCGCTGCTGCCCCGGCCCCTGCTCCCGCGCCAGCCGCACCGCCTGCCCCGGTACTGCGTCCGCTGAGCCTCGAGCGCGATCCGTCGATGCCGGCACCGCGCCTGTTCACGCCAGTGCCGCGTCCCGAGCGTCCGCGTCCGGCACCGCCTGCCCCGGCGCCCGAGCCGGCGCCTGCTGCCGCCACGCCGGCTGCAGGTGCTGCCGGTGCCGCCAAGCGTCCCGCCATCGGCGTTGCCGCGCCGGTTGCGCCGAACGAACCCGCGCGTCCCGGCCAGCGTGACCGCAAGGGCGACGAGCGTCGCGGCGGCAAGCTGACCGTCAACCGTGCGCTCGACGGCGGCGACGGCGCCCGCGCCCGTTCGCTCGCCGCGCTCAAGCGTGCGCGCGAAAAGGAACATCGCCGCATGGGTGGCCCGCGCGAAGTGCAGGCCAAGCAAGTCCGCGACGTCGTCGTGCCGGAAGCGATCACCGTCCAGGAACTCGCCAACCGCATGGCCGAGAAGGGCGCCGACCTCGTCAAGATGCTGTTCAAGATGGGCTCGCCCGTCACGATGACGCAGACGATCGACCAGGATACAGCCGAGCTGCTGGTGACCGAATTCGGCCACAACATCGTCCGCGTCAGCGATTCGGACATCGACATCGCGATCGAGACCGATGCCGATCCCGAGGACACGCTGCTGCCGCGTCCGCCGGTCGTCACGATCATGGGCCATGTCGATCACGGCAAGACCTCGCTGCTCGACGCGCTGCGCGGTACCGACGTGGTGCGCGGTGAAGCCGGTGGCATCACCCAGCATATCGGCGCCTATCAGGTCACGCTGAAGGACAAGTCGAAGGTCACTTTCCTCGACACGCCGGGCCACGAAGCCTTCACCGAAATGCGCCAGCGCGGCGCCAACGTGACCGACATCGTCGTGCTCGTTGTCGCGGCCGACGATGCGATCAAGCCGCAGACCGTCGAGGCGATCAACCACACCAAGGCCGCTGGCGTCCCGATGATCGTCGCGATCAACAAGGTCGACAAGCATGACGCCAATCCGCAGAAGGTCCGCGAGGCCCTGCTGCAGTATGAAGTCGTGGTCGAGGAGATGTCGGGCGACGTCCAGGACGTCGAAGTCTCGGCGCTTAAGAAGACCGGGCTCGACGAGCTGATCGAGAAGATCCAGCTCCAGGCCGAACTGCTCGAACTGAAGGCCAACCCGAACCGCGCGGCCGAAGGCACCGTGATCGAAGCCAAGCTCGACAAGGGCCGTGGTCCGGTCGCGACCGTGCTCGTCAACCGCGGCACGCTCAAGGTCGGCGACATCTTCGTCGTCGGTGCCGAGAGCGGCAAGGTCCGCGCGATGACCAACGACAAGGGCCAGCAGATCAAGGAAGCCGGCCCGTCGATGCCGGTCGAGGTCCTCGGTCTCTCGGGTGTCCCGCGTGCGGGCGATCCGCTGTCGGTGGTCGAGAACGAAGCGCGTGCGCGTGAAGTTGCCGAGTATCGCCAGAGCGTCATCACCTCGAAGCGCACCGGCGGTGGTCCGGCGAGCCTCGAGTCGATGTTCAGCGCGCTCAAGGAAAAGCAGGCGATCGAATATCCGCTGGTGGTCAAGGCAGACACGCAAGGGTCGGTCGAGGCGATCGTCGGCGCGATCAACAAGATCTCGACCGATCTCATCAAGGCGCGCGTGCTACATTCGGGCGTCGGTGGCATCACCGAGAGCGACGTTACGCTGGCGGGTGCCAGTGGCGCGCCGATCATCGGCTTCAACGTTCGTCCGAACGCCAAGGCCCGCGAGATCGCCGAGCGTCACAAGGTCGCGTTCAAGTACTACGATGTGATCTACGACCTCACCGACGAGATCCGCGCCGGCATGGCGGGCGAGCTCGGGCCGGAAGCGTTCGAGACGGTCGTTGGCCGCGCCGAAATCCGCGAGGTCTTCTCGGCGGGCAAGCACGGCAAGGCAGCGGGTCTGCTCGTTACCGAGGGCAACATCCGCAAGGCGCTCAAGGCGCGTATCACCCGGGCGGATGTCATCATCTACCAGGGCGAGATCGCCTCGCTGCGCCGCTTCAAGGACGACGTGGCCGAAGTGCGCGCAGGTCTGGAGTGCGGCGTGACCTTCACGTCGAACTTCGTCGACATCAAGCCGGGCGACTTCCTCGAAACGTTCGAAGTCGAACTGCGCGAACGCACGCTGTAATCGTGTTTCCCTCTCCCGCTTTCGCGGGAGAGGGAGGGGCCCGCGCAGCGGGAGGGTGAGGGTTTTCTCCTTCCTCCTGCTCGTCACGCCTCGACGAAGAAGACCCTCACCCAACCCTCTCCCGCCAAGGCGGGCGAGGGCTTTAGGCTTTAGCGATGCGCCCCAACGAAACCGCCGAATCCCGCAACGTCCGCCTGCTTCGCGTCGGCGAGCAGATGCGCCATACGCTGAGCGACATCCTCGCGCGCGGCGACGTGCATGACGAGGTGCTCGCCAAGCATTCCGTGACGATCACCGAAGTGCGCATGTCCCCCGACCTGCGCCACGCGACGGTGTTCATGAAGCCGCTGCTCGGCCGCGACGAGGAAGCCGTGTTGAAGGCGCTGCGCACCAACACCGCCTACCTCCAGCGCGAGGTCGCCGCGCGCGTCCACATGAAATATGCCGCCAAGCTCAAGTTCCTGGCGGACGACAGCTTTGACGAAGGCAGCCACATCGACACATTGCTCCGCGATCCGAAGGTGGCGCGGGACTTGCCTTCCGAAGATTGACATGCGTGTTGGTAAGACGCATCTTACCAGTATGGGCGTGGATCTGAAACTCTCTTCGAAGGGGCAAGTCGTCATCCCGAAGGACGTTCGCGATGCGCTCGGGCTCGATGTCGGATCGACGCTGCGAATGACGCGGGTGGGTCGGCAGATCGTCCTCGAGGCCCCGCTGGCGGAAACAGCCCGGCCGAAAATCAGCTTCGAAGAATTTCGCAAACGGGTGCCGCGTTACGAGGGGCCGCCCGCGACGCTGGAACAAATGCGCGAAGCCGTCGATCGCATGTTTGCCGAGCGTGGCCGTCCTTGAACGCCCTCGACACGAACGTCCTCGTCCGACTGATAGTGGGTGACGATCGGATTCAGGAAGCGCAGGCGCGCGCTTTGATCGAGGCGGAACCGGTTCTCGTGCCGCTGACGGTAACGCTGGAGTGCGAGTGGGTGCTGCGGAGCTTCTACAAGCGCTCGCCGCTGCAAATTGCGGCTGCGTTCGACGCACTGACGGATGTGGCCAATTTGGTGTTCGAACATCTCAGCGGTGTTCGCTGGGCATTGGACCGGCTGATCGCTGGCGCCGATTTCGCCGACATGATCCATATCGTGCAAGCCGACGCGGCGGGCGCAACGGGGTTTGCCACCTTCGATGCTGCGATCGAACATGCGGCAGGAGCGGCCTCGCCGGTGCCCGCCATCACGATCCGCTGATGGCCAAGCTCTATTTCTACTACGCCTCGATGAACGCGGGCAAATCGACCAACCTGCTACAGGCCGATTTCAACTATCGCGAGCGCGGCATGCGCACCGTGCTGCTCACCGCCGCGATCGACGATCGCTTTGCGGCGGGGACGATCACCTCGCGGATCGGGCTCGCCGCCGATGCGATCGCGTTCGATCGCGACACCGATCTGATCGCGGTGGTGACGCGTGAAGGCGAGACGCCGCCGGCGTGCGTGCTGGTAGACGAGGCGCAATTCCTCACCGCCACCCAGGTCGATCAGCTTGCTACCCTCTCGGACTTCCACGGCATTCCCGTGCTCGCCTACGGGCTGCGCACAGATTTCCTCGGGGCGCTGTTCGAGGGCTCGGCGCGGCTGCTGGCGATCGCCGACTCGCTGATCGAGATCAAATCGGTCTGCGCGTGCGGGCGCAAGGCGACGATGAACCTGCGCGTCGATTCCACCGGCCGCGCGGTCGCCGCGGGCGCGCAGACCGAGATCGGCGGCAACGATCTGTACATTGCGCTGTGCCGTCGCCATTTCAGCGAAGCGCTTTCCGCCGCCTGACCCGAACGGACCCCGATGACCAATCCCGACCTTCCCTACACCATCGCGGTGTGGCTCATCCCGCTCGTGATCGCGATCGTGTTCCACGAGGTCGCGCACGGCTATGTCGCGCGGATCTTCGGCGACCATACCGCCGAGCGGATGGGACGGCTGACGCTCAACCCGATCAAACATGTCGATCCGATCGGCACGGTCGTGCTGCCGATGATCCTGGCGATCGCACACGCGCCGATCTTCGGCTGGGCCAAGCCCGTGCCGGTGATCGCGTCGCAGATGCGCAACCCGCGGCGCGACATGATGCTGGTCGCGCTCGCGGGGCCCGCAACCAACTTCGTGCTGGCGACGCTGACAGCGCTTGGGCTGGCGGCGTTCGTCGGGCTGGCGAGCGGGGTTCCTGCCGAGGGCGCACCGCACACCGCGGTCGGCTTCGCGTTCGACGTGCTCTACAGCTTTCTGCTGATCAACGTGTTCCTCGGCGTCTTCAATCTGATCCCGCTGCCGCCGTTCGACGGCGGGCATGTCGTGCAGGGCCTGCTGCCGCGTGCCGCGGCGATCCAGTACGCCAAGCTCGCGCGCTTCGGGCTGCCGCTGCTGCTGATCCTGCTGTTCGTGCTGCCGATGATCAGCCCGCAGCTCGACATCATCCGCCGTGTCATCGGACCGATCGCCAATGCTGTCGCCGACTTCTTCCTCAGTATCGCGCAACTCGGCGGGTTGTGAGCGGATGCATGGCTGGCTGATCCTCGACAAGCCGATCGGGCTGGGTTCGACGCAAGCGGTGTCCGCGGTCAAGCGCGCGCTGCGGGCGTCGGGTTACGATGTCAGCAAGCGTGGCATCAAGGTCGGGCATGGCGGGACGCTCGATCCGCTTGCCACCGGCGTGCTGCCGATCGCGCTTGGCGAGGCGACCAAGCTCGCCGGGCGGATGCTCGACAGCGACAAGGTGTACGATTTTACCGTGACGTTCGGGGCGGAGACCGACACGCTCGATCTCGAGGGCAAGGTTGTTGCCGAGAGCGCGGTGCGGCCGACGCTGGCGCAGGTCGAGGCTGTTTTGCCGCGCTTCACCGGGCCGATCGAACAGGTGCCGCCGGCTTACTCTGCGCTGAAGGTGGATGGCGAGCGGGCTTACGACCGGGCGCGCGCTGGTGAGGCGGTGGTGCTGGCGAGCCGGTCCGTCACCATCCATTCGCTCGTCCGCGTTCAAGAAGAAGGCCCTCACCCAACCCTCTCCCGCGAAGGCGGGAGAGGGCTTTCTGCTCCTGCTCCTTCTCCCGCCTTCGCGGGAGAAGGTCGGGATGAGGGCCTTCTTCTTCCTCTCGACCACGTCACCCTCACCGCGCACGTCTCCAAGGGCACCTATATCCGCAGCCTCGCGCGCGACATCGCACTCGCGCTCGGAACGGTCGGCCACGTCACCATGCTCCACCGCACCAAGGCCGGCCCGTTCACCTTCGAAAACGCGATATCGCTGGACAAACTGGCCGAACTCGGGCAGGCGCGCGCCCTTGAAGACAAACTCCTGCCATTGAGGGCGGGGCTGGACGACATCCCGGCTCTCTCCCTCTCCCCCGATCAGGCAGGGCTGCTCCGTCAGGGGCGGGTGTTGATCGGGATCGCCGCAGACGATGGCTCCTACTTCGCGACATCGGAAGAAATTCCCGTCGCTCTGGTGGAAGTCGAGAACCGCGAGGTTCGCGTCGTTCGCGGTTTCAATCTCTGAATGATGTCGAAGGAAGCAACATGACGATCACTGCAGAGCGCAAGGACGCGCTCGTCAAGGAACATGGCCGCGTCGAAGGCGACACCGGCAGCCCCGAAGTCCAGGTCGCGATCCTCACCGAGCGCATCCGCAACCTGACCGAACACTTCAAGGGCCACAAGAAGGACAACCATTCGCGCCGCGGGCTGCTGATGATGGTCAACAAGCGGCGCACGCTGCTCGACTATCTCCGCCACAAGGACGGGGCGCGGTATACCGCCCTCATCGCGAAGCTCGGGTTGCGCAAGTAACACGGGAACTCACGGAACGGCGCCCTCGGGCGCCGTTTCTACATCTAACCCCTTTCGCCATTCCGCAATTCGGCGGTTTGGCCGGGAGCCACGAAAGGCTCCGAACCGCGCGGACCGGCTAGTCCGCACATAGGCCCCACTGGCATCCGGCCAGTGGTGTTGAAGGAAACGATATGTTCGATACCAAGACCGTAACCACCCAATGGGGTGGCAAGACGCTGACGCTGGAAACCGGCCGCGTCGCGCGCCAGGCAGACGGCGCCGTGATGGCGACGCTCGGCGAGACCGTGGTGCTTTGCGCCGTGACCGCCGCCAAGGGCGTGAAGGAAGGCCAGGACTTCTTCCCGCTGACCGTCCATTACCAGGAAAAATATTCGGCTGCCGGCCGCATCCCCGGTGGCTTCTTCAAGCGTGAGCGCGGCGCGACCGAAAAGGAAACGCTGACCAGCCGCCTGATCGACCGCCCGATCCGCCCGTTGTTCCCCGAAGGGTTCTACAACGAGATCAACGTGATCTGCCAGGTTCTGTCGTATGACGGCGAGAACGAGCCCGACGTGCTCGCGATGGTCGCCGCATCGGCTGCGCTGACGATCTCGGGCGTGCCCTTCATGGGCCCGATCGGCGCAGCGCGCGTCGGCTACATCGACGGCGAGTACATCCTCAACCCGACCGTCGAGCAGACCAAGTCGGGCGAGCTCGACCTCGTCGTCGCCGCAACCGGCCAGGCCGTGATGATGGTCGAGTCCGAAGCCAAGGAGCTTTCGGAAGAGGTCATGCTCGGTGCCGTCCAGTTCGCGCACAAGGCATGCCGCGAAGCCGCGAACCTGATCATCGATCTGGCCGAGCAGGCTGCCAAGGATCCGTGGGAAATGGCCGCCCAGGCCGATCTCACCGCCGCCAAGGACAAGCTGCGCAAGCTCGTCGGCAAGGACATTGCCGCTGCCTACAAGGTGACCGACAAGGGCCAGCGCTCGCACCTGCTGTACGAAGTCCGCGCCAAGGCTCGCGAAGCCTTCGCCGATGCCGCCCCGCAGGACCAGATGGCGGCCGGCAAGCTCGTCAAGAAGCTCGAGGGCGAGATCGTCCGCGGTGCGATCCTCAAGGACGGCACGCGCATCGACGGTCGTACCACCACGCAGATCCGTCCGATCGAGGCGATGGTGCACTTCCTGCCGCGCGCGCATGGTTCGGCACTGTTCACGCGTGGCGAGACGCAGTCGATCTGCACCACCACGCTCGGCACCAAGGACGCCGAGCAGATGATCGACGGCCTGACCGGCCTGTCGTACGAGAACTTCATGCTGCACTACAACTTCCCGCCCTACTCGGTCGGTGAAGTCGGTCGCTTCGGTGCGCCGGGCCGTCGTGAAGTCGGCCACGGCAAGCTCGCCTGGCGCGCGCTGCACCCGGTGCTGCCGTCGAAGGACGAGTTCCCGTACACGATCCGCGTTCTGTCGGACATCACCGAGTCGAACGGCTCGTCGTCGATGGCGACGGTCTGCGGCGGTTCGCTGTCGATGATGGACGCCGGTGTGCCGCTCAAGCGCCCGGTCTCGGGCATCGCGATGGGCCTGATCCTCGAGGGCAAGGACTTTGCGGTTCTCTCGGACATCCTCGGCGACGAGGATCACCTCGGCGACATGGACTTCAAGGTCGCAGGGACCGAGGCCGGCATCACCACGATGCAGATGGACATCAAGATCGCCGGCATCACCGAAGAGATCATGCGTGTCGCTTTGGCCCAGGCCAAGGAAGGCCGCGCGCACATCCTCGGCGAAATGGCCAAGGCGCTCGACCACACGCGTGAGGAACTCTCGGCGCACGCCCCGCGCATCGAGACCTTCACGATCGACAAGACCAAGATCCGTGACGTCATCGGCACGGGCGGCAAGGTCATTCGCGAGATCGTCGCGACGACCGGCGCCAAGGTCGACATCGACGACGAGGGCGTGATCAAGGTGTCGTCGTCCGACACCGCGCAGATCGAAGCCGCGATCAAGTGGATCAAGGGCATCGTCGAGGAAGCCGAAGTCGGCAAGGTCTATGACGGCAAGGTCGTCAACCTGGTGGACTTCGGTGCGTTCGTGAACTTCATGGGTGGCAAGGACGGCCTCGTCCATGTCTCAGAAATCAAGAACGAGCGCGTCGAGAAGGTCTCGGATGTTCTTTCCGAGGGTCAAGAAGTGAAGGTCAAGGTTCTCGAGATCGACCCGCGCGGCAAGGTTCGCCTGTCGATGCGCGTCGTCGACCAGGAGACCGGTGCCGAGCTCGAAGATACGCGCCCAGCGCGTGAGCCGCGCGAAGGCGGCGACCGTGGTCCGCGTCCGCCGCGTCGTGATGGCGACGGTGGCCGTGGCCCGGGCGGCGGCGATCGTGGTCCGCGCGGCGGCGGTGGCGGCGGCGAAGGCCGTGGCCCGCGTCGTGACGGCGACGGTGGCCGTGGTCCGCGCCGCGATGGCGGCGGTGCACGCCCCGAGCGCGCCGCTGGCGGCAACGAGGACGGCCCTGCGCCCGAGTTCGCCCCGGCGTTCCTGACTGGCGATCGCGACTAACACCCTGGCCGCAAGGCTATGGTGAGAGAGGGGCTCGGAGCGATCCGGGCCCCTTTTTCGTGCGCGCTCGAACTGCGTAGAAACCGGCTCTTATCGGCTGCCGAAACTTCGCCTAGGCTTGCCCCAACATAAGGGGGATTCCATGCGTCGTTTCGTTCTCGCAGCCTTGCTCGCCACCGTCGCCGCGCCCGCGGTTGCCGCACCCGCCGACGATCTCCACCGCGTCATCGCGGATCACTGGGCGTGGTTCCTCAAATCGAACCCGGTCTATGCGACCTCGCTCGGCGTCCACGCCTATGACGATCGGCTCGGCGATTTCAGCCTGGCCGAGCTCGACCGCCAGGCAGCGCAGGCGGCGCTGTTCATCAAGCGGCTCGATGCGATCCCGGCGGCCAAGCTGACCGACGAGGACCGCACCAACAAGGCGATCCTGCGCCGCATCCTGTCCGAGCAGATCGAGGCGAACGGTTTCGGCGAGCGGATGATCACCTTCACCACGCTCGGCAGCTGGTACCAGAGCTTTGCCGGGCTCGCCGACACGGTGCCGGTTCGCACGCGCGCCGACTTCAAGAGCTACCTTATCCGGCTTGCGCAATTCCCCGGTGCCAATGCGCAGCAACTCGAGATCACGCGGCAAGCCGTCGCTGGCGGTTATGTTCAGCCTTGCGCCGCGCTCGTTGGGTTCGAGACGACGATCTCCGGCGTGATCACCGCCAAGCCCGAAGACTCGCGCTTCTACGCGCCGTTCAAGGGCAACCGCCCGGCGGGGATGAGCGACACCGAATGGGCCGACTGGCAGAGCCGCGCGCGCGTGCTGATCACCGACACGATCAACCCCGAATATCGCAAGATCGCCGACTATTATCGCACCGCCTATCTCCCCAAATGCCGCGTCAGCGTCGGCGCCGCGGCGCTGCCCGAGGGCGCGAAATACTACGCTTTCCAGGTACGCCAGCAGACCACGACCGATCTGACGCCGGCGCAGATCCACGATATCGGCCTGTCGGAAGTCAAGCGCATCAAGACCGCGATGGAAGCGCTCGCCAGAAAGGCCGGTTTTGCCAGCCGCGAGGCGTTCATCCAGGAACTGCGCACCAACCCGAAATATTACGCCAAGAGCGAGACCGAGCTGATGAGCGCCGCCGCGCTGCAGGCCAAGGCGAACGACGGCAATATGCCCAAGCTGTTCGGCACGCTCCCGCGCCTGCCCTACGGCGTGCGCGCGATCCCGGCCGAAACCGCGCCGAGCAGCCCGACCGCCTATTACATGCCGGGATCGCCCAAGGTCGGGATTTCGGGGACCTTCTACGTCAACACTTCGAAGCTCGACCAGCGCCCGCTCTATGAGCTGCCCGCGCTGGTGAGCCATGAGGCTGTGCCGGGGCATCACAACCAGATCGCGCTGCAGCAGGAAATGAGCCTGCCCGACTTCCGCAAATACGACACCAATTTCACCGCCTTTGTCGAAGGCTGGGGGCTCTATTCGGAGCATCTCGGGATCGAGCTCGGTATTTACGACACGCCCGAAAAGGACATGGGGCGGCTGTCGTACGAAATGTGGCGCGCGTGCCGGCTGGTGGTCGATACCGGGCTGCACGCGCAAGGGTGGACCAAGGACCAGGCCCTCACCTTCATGAAGGCCAACACCGCGCTGACCGACGCCAATATCGAGGCCGAGGTCAATCGCTACATCACCAATCCGGGCCAGGCGCTGGCCTACAAGCTCGGCGAATTGAAGATCCTCGCACTGCGCAAGCGCGCCGAGACCAAGCTCGGCGCAAAGTTCGACGTGCGGCGCTTCCACGATGCGGTGCTCGAACATGGCGCGGTGCCGCTCGACTTGCTCGACACGCAGATCGACGCCTGGATCGCGCGCGAGCAACGCGCCGCCTGACGCCGCACGGCTGTCATACAAAGCGGGCAAGGCGGGGCGGAGGAGACAGACCCATGAAGACCCCGCTGCGGCTTGCCGCACTCGCGCTTGCCGTGGCGGCGCTCGGTGGCGCTGCGCCCGCGCCGAACGCCCCGACCGGCCTCAAGGTCGATCGCGTCGTGCTGCTGATGCGCCACGGCATCCGCCCGCCGACCAAGGCGCCGCCGATGCCGCATGGGGTCACCGCCGAGGCGTGGCCGAGCTGGCCGGTCGCGCCCGGCTGGTTGACCCCGCACGGTGCCGCCGCGGTGGTGGCGGTCGCGGGCGCGGACAGGGCAAGCTTTGCCGCAAGCGGACTGATGCCCGCGACGGCGTGCCCGACGCGCGTCGCATTGCTCGCCGACAGCGACCAGCGCACGATCGCGACCGCGCAGAGCTATGCCACCGGGCTCGCGCCCGGCTGCGCGATCGCGATCGAGCATCGCGCGCAGGACGAGGCCGACCCGCTGTTCAACCAGATTGCCGACGGCCACGCACCGCTCGACCCGGCGCGCGCGGCTGCCGCGGTCGATGCGGCGGTCGGGCCGGGCGGGATCGCGGCAGTCGAGCGGAGCGTGGCGCCTTTGCTCGCGCGGCTCGATCGCATCCAGTGCGGGGCGGCGAAGACCGAGTGCGGCGTGGCGCGCGAGCCCTCGACGCTCACCCCCGCCACCGCGACGACGCGCCCCAAGCTCGGCGGCGCGCTCGACCGCGCCTCGACCGCGGCGCAGATCCTGCTGCTCGAATATGCCGAGGGGAAGCCCGTGGCAGAGATCGGCTGGGGCCGCGCAACAGCTGAGGACGTTACCGCGCTCGGCGCGTTCCATGCGCTCGAATTCCGCCTGCTCGCGCGCCCGCCACATATCGCGGCGCGCAACATGGCGGGGCTGAGCCCGCGGATCGTCGGCTGGCTGTCGGACGATGCGCCAACCGCGCCGACGATCGCGATGATCGCGGGGCACGACACGCAGGTCGCCAACCTCGCCGGGCTGCTCGATTTGCATTGGCGCGTGCCGGGCATCGCCGTCGACGATCCGGTGCCGGGCGGCGCGATCGTGCTCGAGCGGCTGAGCGACGCGAGCGGACAGCATTACGTCCGCGCGGTGTATCGCGCACAGTCGCTCGCCGAACTGCGCGCCGGCACCGCGCGGGCGCCGTACCGCGCGGTGTTGCCGATTGCAGGCTGCACCGCGCGGGGGGTGGTCGGCCTGTGCACGCTGGCGGCGTTCAGTGCGAAGCTCGCGGGACGCTAAGCGGCTCGCGCACCGCGCCGCCCCCCCACTCGTCACCCCGGGCTTGTCCCGGGGTCCACCGGGACGCGGATCCTGCACGTGCAGGAGGCGCGGCACGGTGGACCCCGGCACGAGGCCGGGGTGACGGTTAGGAGTGGCGTTTGGGACTCAGACGGCCTGCGCCTTGCGCGCGACCATCGCCTGCTGGATGAACCCGAACACGACGGCGTCGAAGCCGGGATCGGCCTCGTGCTGCCATTCGTCCATCCGCTGGTACATCGCGTTCACCCCCGACCGCATCGCGGGCGTCGCGACCGCTTCGAACGGCGCGAGCAACGCCTGCCACTCGTCGAGAAAGCGCTGCGCCGCATCGCTCGCGGGCGCGAGCGGTAGCGCCGCCTTGATCCGCCCGCCAAGATCGGCCCATTGCGCGGCATAGGCCGTCGGATCGTATTCGCGCGGCATCGCGCGCGCCGTTTCGGCAAACGCGGCTTTCTCCTCGGGCGTGAAGAAGCGGTCGGTCACCAAATCCCATTGATCGTGCGTCATCACTCGGTCTCCGTGCTGGATCAGCGAGCAGAAGGTCGCGACATCGATGGGCTCGCTACGCTCGATGCGGGACTGAACGGTGAGCAGCAGCGCGCGCGCCGCGGCAATGTCGTCGGCTTGCGACGAGAGCGCGGCGAGTTGCGCCGCGACGATCCGCGCGAGCGACACCGGCCCATCGCGGGTGAAGCGCTCGATCTGCGCGAGCGTCAGTCCAGCGCGCTTGAGCGTCACGATCTGATGAACGCGCTCGAGCTCGGCCGCGCCGTAGAAGCGCCGCCCCGACGCCGAGCGCAGCGGCCGCACCAGTCCGCGCGCTTCGTAGAAGCGCAGCGCGCGTGTCGTCAGCCCGGTGCGGCGGGCGACATCGCTGATGTCGAGCGAGGGCGGTAGATCGGGCATGACGACGCTATGCCGCTTGACGCAGCGTCAACCGCAAGCGTTTTTTTTACGGAGCGCCCAAAGTCGGGGCGATCAGCTCGGAAAATCGGTCCCGATGCTGGTCGCTTCCCCCGCCTCGATTTCGGCGAGCGTTTCGCGCAGCTTCTTGGTCACCGCGTCATAGCCCCATTTGCCGAGCACGAGATGGCGCGGCGGATCGGCCTGTTCGGTGAGCGCGATCATCGCGGTCGCGGCGCGTGCGGGATCGCCGGCTTGGCTGCCGCTGCCCTCGGACGTCCCGGCCAGCCGCTTGCCCGCAGTTTCGGCATAGGCCGCGATCGCCACCGGCGTCTGCTTGAGCGAGCGCCCGGCCCAGTCGGTGCGGAACGGCCCGGGCTCGACGCACGTCACTTTGATGCCGATCGGCGCGCCCTCGGCGCGCAAAGCGTCGGAGAAGCCTTCGACCGCGTGCTTGCTCGCGGCGTAATAGCCCGAGCCCGGGAAGCCAGCGAACCCGGCGACCGAGCTCAGATTGATGACATGGCCAGACTTCCGCTCGCGCATTCCCGGCAACACGGCGCGGGTCAGCGCGAACAGGCCGAAGACGTTGGCCTCGAACTGCGCGCGGATCTCGGCATCCTTGCCTTCCTCGATCGACGCCTGATAGCCATAGCCCGCATTGTTCACGAGCACGTCGATCGCACCGAAGCGCTCGGTCGCGGCCTTCACCGCCGCCGCGATCTGCCCGGCATCGGCCATGTCGAGCGTCAGCGCGAGCACGCGGTCCTCGGCACCCTCCGCCAGATCGGCGACGCGCGCGGCGTCGCGCGCGGTCGCGACGAGCCGCCAGCCGCGCGCGAGCACTTGCTGCGCAAGCTCGCGACCGAAGCCGGTCGAGCAGCCGGTGACGAACCAGACGGGGGTATCGGAGGCCATGCGCAATTCCTTGGTCGGGGTCGGCGGGATCTGCGCGCGCGTGTCACGCGCTCCGCGCTCGGTCTGGTCAAGACGCCTGACGCGGCGAAGCGATCCCTGCGCGTCACCTGCGGGTCGGGCGGACCGACCGTCACGAAGGTTTCACACTTGCGGCGGATGGCGGTGCTTTCCTCTGTCCAAGGTAACAGCGGTGGCGACGGTCCTGGTGGTCGAGGACGATCCCAAATCGGCGGACGCGATCTGCGCGATCCTCGCCGACGAGGGCTTGCGCGTGACGACGGTGCAAGATGGCGCCGCGGCGTTCCTTCAGGCGAAGGACAAGGATTTTGATGCGATCGTGCTCGACCGGATGCTGCCCGGCGGGATCGACGGAGTCGGCGTGCTCGACATGTTGCGCAAGGCCGGCATTCGCACCCCGGTGCTGATCCTCAGCGCACTTTCGGCCTTGGAGGAGCGCGTGCGGGGCTTGCGCGCCGGGGGCGACGATTATCTCGCCAAGCCGTTCGAGCCGCTCGAGCTCGCCGCGCGCGTGATGGCGCTGATCCGCCGGCGCGTGGCGGAGACCTCGTCGATCAGCCTCGAGCAGGGGCGCGTGCGGATCGACTTGATCGCGCGCGAGGCGTGGGTCGACGGCCAGAAGATCGAACTGCAGGCGCGCGAGCTGCAATTGCTCGAATATCTCGTGCGGCATCACGATCGGCCCGTCAGCCGCGCGATGATCTTCGAGGACGTGTGGGGCTATCGCTACGATCAGCGTACCAACGTCATCGACGTCCATGTCACGCGGCTGCGGCGCAAGATCGAGCGCGGCGACCTGCCGCCGCTGATCGAGACCGTGAGGGGGACCGGCTATGTCTTTCGCAGCGCTTGAACGCTGGCGCCGCAGTTCGAGCGTCCGCGTCGCGATCCTCTTCCTGCTGCTGTTCGGTGCGGCGGCGACCAGCCTGCTCGGCTTCGTGCATGATCGCGCGATCGCGCATTTCAATGCGCAGACCGACGAATGGCTCGCGCGCGAAATCGTGCGGATGAAGACGCAGGCCGATCGCGCCGGGGCGATCGAACGCGTCGCGCGGCACAACCGCTCGGACGTTCATCATCTGCGCCCCTTCGGCCTGTTCGATCCGAGCGGACGCTGGCTCGCCGGCGCGCCGCGCGCGCTCCCCGTCGGGCATCCCGACGAGCGGCCGTTCGACCTGACCAGCGTGACGCCGCGCGGCGAAGTCGATCTTCGCGCGATGACGCTCCGGCTGGCCACCGGCGATCGCTTCCTCGTCGCGCAGGACCTGCAGGAATCGCGCGCCTTCGCCGCAGAAATGGTGTCGGCGATCGTGTGGGGCGGCCTCACATTGCTCGTGCTCGGGCTGTCGGGCTCGGTGCTGCTTGCCGTCTCGCAGGAACGGCGGATCCGCCAGCTGACGCAGTCGCTGCACGCGATCATGGCGGGGCGGCTCGACGCGCGCCTCGCGCCCTCGAAACGTCGCGACGAGCTCGACGCGCTCGCGTGCGAAGTCAATCGCATGCTCGACGAGGTCCAGCGGCTGATGCTCGAAGTGAAGGCGGCGGGCGACAATATCGCGCACGACATGCGCACCCCGCTGACGCGGCTGCTCGCGCGGTTGCGCCAGGCCGATGCCGGCAACGCCAGCCCCGTGGTCATGGCCGCGGCGATCGGCGACGCGGTCGAGGAAGTGACCGGGATGATCGCGATGTTCAACGCGTTGCTGCGCATCTCGGAAATGAACGAGGGCGCGCGCCGCGAGGGCTTCCGCATGCTCGATCTCGCGCAAGTGGTGACCGATGCGACCGACTTCCACGAAGTCGCCGCGATCGAGCGTGGGGTTCGCATCCGCCGTGAGATGCCCGCCGCGGTGGCGTTCGAGGGCGATGCCGATCTGCTGTTCGAGGCGGTCGGCAATCTGGTCGACAATGCGATAAAGTATACGCCGGCGGGCGGCGAGATCGTCATCGGGCTCGCGGCGGGGCCGGTGTTGACCGTCGCGGACAACGGCCCCGGCATCCCGCCGGGCGAGCGCGACAAGGTCTGCGCGCGCTTCCACCGCGTCGAGGCGAGCCGCAGCCAGCCGGGGAACGGCCTCGGCCTCGCGCTGGTTTCGGCGATCGCGCAGGTCCATCGACTCGAGCTGCGGATCGGCGATGGCGCGCCCGGCTGCGTCGCCACGCTCGCCGCGGCGTGAGCGGCGCTGAATTAACTCGAATTTAGCATAGCGACTTGGGCGGGCCATCGAACCGCCACACGACCGTAACCGCGTCGGCCTAGAGGCGGGGTCAGCCAGCGGGGAAGCAACCGGGGTTCGCCACGCGATGGCGGCCCGGCAGAAGCGCAACAATCGCCTGCAGCGTCTGGCCGATCTTATTGGGGAATTTTCGATGCGCGCGACTTTCCGACAGACCCTGCTCGCCGGGGTGGCCTTGTCCGTAACCTTGCCTGGCACCGCGATGGCGAACGATACGACCGCACCCGTCGTTGCGCCTGCGCCTGCCGCGCAAGCGACGCCGGGTAGCGAGCAGACCTCGACCAGCGCGAACAGCGCGGGGCAAGCGAACGACAAGCAGTCGCTGACCTCGGCCGACATCATCGTCACCGGGTCGAAGACCGCGCAGAGCGCGCCGATCACCGTCTCGCTGACGACCACGCAGCCGCAAGCTGCGGTCAGCCGCGATTACATCGCCAACACCACCGCCACAGCCGATTTCAACGAACTGATCGCGCTCACCCCGAGCGTGTCGATCTCGGGCGCGGGCAACGGCTATGGCCTGGGCGAGACCAAGGCGACGATCCGCGGTTTTCAGGACGGCGAATATAACGTCACCTACGATTCGATCCCCTTTGCCGACACCAACAACCCGACGCACCATTCGACCGCGTTCTTCCCGTCGAACACGATCGAGACGATCGTCGTCGATCGCGGCCCGGGCAATGCCAGCCAGCTCGGCCAGGCGACCTATGGCGGCAACATCAACATGTATTCGCGCGCCGCGAGCGAGCAGCAGAGCGCGCAGGTCGAGGGTATCGTCGGCAACTGGAACACCTTTATCGGCCGCGCCGAATTGCAGTCGGGCAGCATCGCCAAGCTCGGCGGGGCGCGGATCGTGCTGACCGGGCAGTATCTCCAGTCGGACGGCGCGCTGACCTATTCGCCGGTCGGCTCGAAGAACCTCTACGGCAAGATCGTCGCGCCGATCGGCAGCCACAACACGCTGACGATCATGAGCACGTGGAACCGCAACCATTATTACCAGTCGGACGTGCTCAAGGGCGCGACTTGCGGGAGCGCACGCGTCGGCGCCAACGGTACGACTGCGCTCGGCGCCGACGGCCAGCCGCTGACACAGCTGACCGGCAACGATTGTGCGGTGAATTCCAACGTCGGGTTGTATGGCCGCAACTACGGGCTCGGCAACAATCCGAGCCTGCCCGACTATTGGAAATACAACCGCACCGACAAGACCACCGATTTCTCGTACGTTCGCCTGCAGAGCGATCTCGGGTCGGGCTTCTCGCTCGACAATCGCGGGTACATGTATGGCTACACCAACAACACGCTATCGGGGAACACCGGCTCGGTCATCAGCGGCTTCAGCGGCGCAGGCACCGCGGCCTCGCCCTACAAGACGGTGGCGGGCCAGCCGACCGACATCCTCGGCTATGACAAGCTCAACAAATATCGTGTCTTCGGCTATATCGGCCAGATCAATTACGACTTCGCGCTCGGCAAGATCCGCGTCGGCGGCTGGTACGAACACGCCGTCACCGATCGCCACCTGATCGACCTCGACCGCACCACCGGCGGCTTCAGCTTCAACGAGAAGTTCAACAACGGCACCGCAGCGCAGCTCGCGCTGCCGCCGATCGCGCAGGCCAATCTCGCTTACGTCCAGCATTCGAACTGGAACCAGTATCAGCTGTTCGGCGAGTTCGAATTCCACCCGGTCGAAGGCCTGTCGATCACGCCCGGCGTGAAATACGTCCATTTCGAGCGCGGCATCGCCGCCCCGGTCAACCAGAAGACGCGCCTGCCACTCTACACCAGCCAGATCTGGACCAAGACGCTGCCGTTCGCGACGATCAACTATATGCCGACGAGCAACTGGTCGTTCTACGGCCAATATGCGCAAGGGATGTACGTCCCCGACCTGTCGAGCTTCTACTCGGCCTCGGGCACGCTCTCGACCGCGCTCGATGCGCTAAAGCCGCAGACCTCGACCAATTATCAGCTCGGCACCGTGTGGCACGGCAACAAGGTCTCGGTCGATGTCGACGGATACATCATCAACATCGACAACAAGATCGGCACCTGCACCACGACCGGCTGCGACCAGACGCTGCTCGTCAATATCGGCAAGGTCCGCTACAAGGGCGTCGAGGGCTCGCTCAGCTACATGCCGGTCCGTGGTCTGACGCTGTTCGGCAACGGCTCGTACAACAAGGCGCTCAGCGTGACGAGCGGCGCACAGATCGCCAAGGCGCCCTTCTCGACCGCGGCGGGCGGCTTCATCTATCGCAATGCTGGCTTCCGCCTGTCGTTCGACCAGAAGTTCACCGGTCCCCAATATGCCAGCGAATATACCGGCAGCCCCGGCTACCGCCTGTATCGCATCCGCCCGTACAGCATCGGCGAATTCGCGATCAGCCAGGAATTCAAGGGCGGGCTGCGGCTCGGCGTCACGGTCAACAACGTGTTCAACAGCCGCGCGGTGACCGCGATCTCGACCAGCGCGAGCGGCGCGCCGGTCACGGGCGGCTTCCAGAGCGGTTACGGTCAGCTCGACCAGTTCAGCTATTTGCCGCCGCGCTCGTTCCTGGCTTCGGCCCGGATCAAGTTCTGATCGCTTCGAGCAAGGACAAGACGATGCAGAAGCTTCTGGGTTCGGCGCTGGCGGTGCTGGCGCTGGGGATGATCGGGTCGGCCGGAATGGCTGCCCCGCACGCCTTCCACTATCTCGCGGCGCCCGATTTCGCGCCGAATGCGGTGCTCCCCGCCCCGCCCGCGCCGGGATCGGTGCAGGAGCAGAGCGAACTCGCGCAGCTGCGCACGCTGATCGCGGCGGCACCGGCCGAACGGCTCGCGCGCGCGCGGTTCGACGACGGCAACGAGACCCCGGCGCTGTTCGATCGCACGCTCGGCGTCGAACTCGAGAAATACCCGCTGACTTGGGCGCTGCTGCGCGACGTGCAGGCGGAAGCCGAGGCGGCGGTCAGCCTGAGCAAGGCCTATTTCCACCGCACGCGGCCTTATGGGATCGACCCGACGCTGCCCAATTGCGCCAAGAAGACGATCGGCAAGCCCGCCACTTCCTATCCGAGCGGCCACGCCATCCTCGGCTATTCGACGGGCTTCGTGCTCGCGCGGCTGATCAAGGGCCGCTCGTCAGAGATCTTCGATCGCGCCGCCGATTATGCGATGAGCCGCGAATTGTGCGGCGTCCATTTCGCAAGCGACCTCGATGCGAGCCACGCGCTCGGCACGCTCGTCGCGAGCGACCTTCTGGCCAATCCCGCGTTCCGCGCGAAGTTCGAGGCGGCGCACGCCGAACTGCTCGCGGCGCACGTCGCCGGGGCCTGAGCGAAGCGGGCAGCGCGACTGCCCGCAGCCTATACGCTCAGCCGACCGTCGTGTGGAACACGTGCCCGACGCCCGCGGTAACCGCCATCGCGATCGATCCCCACACCATCACGCGGACCACGCCGGGCAGGATCGGCGCTCCGCCGGTCCGCGCCCCCGCTGCGCCGAGCACCCCGAGCGTCAACACCGCGACGATCGCGATCGCCCACAGGATCATGCTCGCGGGCACGAGCAACGCGGTCAGCACCGGCGGCAAGCCACCGGCGAGGAAGCATGCGGCCGAGGCGACCGCCGCCTGGAGCGGATTGGCGGTCGAGGTGTCGGTGATGCCGAGCTCGTCGCGGGTATGCGCCTCGAGCGCGTCATGCTCGCTCAGCGCCGCGACCACCTCGACCGCGAGCGCCTTGGGCAGGCCGCGCTTCATGTAGATCGCCGCGAGTTCACGCTGTTCGTGCTCGGGATTGGCCTCGAGCTCGAGCCGTTCGCGTTCGATATCGGCCTTTTCCGAATCCGCCTGCGAGCTGACCGAGACATATTCGCCCGCCGCCATCGACATCGCCCCCGCGACGATCCCCGCGACGCCGGTCAGGATGATCTGCGACGTTCCCGCAGCGGCGGCGGCAACGCCGACCATCAGGCTCGACGTCGACAACAGCCCGTCGTTCGCGCCGAGCACCGCCGCGCGCAGCCAGCCGATCCGCGTGACATAATGCGATTCGCCATGCGCCTTGTCGGCGCGCTCCTGTGCGGTTGCCTCGAGCAAACTCATCGAACGCCTTTCCAATAGCCGATCCCCGTCCGAATCGCCCGATCCGGCCGTACCGCGCCGATCACGTACCCGTAAGCCCCTTTGCACGTCGGCACGTTCCACAATCCGCAGGGGACGCCCCGCCGGCAGCGCGTCCGGCATCACAGCGCGGAGTCTGAACCGCAATTCAGTTGACGCCCACCGCCCACCACGCCGAACACGCGTGCGTGACTCGCATCCTCCTCCTCGAAGACGATATCGGCACCGCGACCGAGATAACGCTCGAGCTCGTGGCGAACGGCTATGCGGTGACGCACCGGCTCCTCGTATCCGAAGGGTTGGCTGCAGCGCACGAGGAGGCGATCGACTTGCTGATCGTCGACCGCCAGTTGCCCGATGGCGACGGGCTCGAACTCATTGCCGCGCTCCGCCGGAGCGGTCGCCGGACGCCGGCACTCGTGCTCAGCGCACTCGGCAGCCTCGACGATCGCGTGCGCGGGTTGCGCGCGGGCGGCGACGACTATCTGCCCAAGCCCTTCGCGCTGGTCGAGCTGATCGCCCGCGTCGAGGCGCTGCTGCGCCGCCCCAACGAGACGCGCGATACGCGGCTGATTGCCGGGCCGCTCGATCTCGACTTGCTCGCCGGCGTCGCCACGCGCGCCGGTCGCGCGCTAGAGCTGCTGCCGCGCGAATTGAAGCTACTCGACTATCTGGTGCGGCGCCCGGGCCGGATCGTGACGCGCTCGATGTTGTTGCAGGATGTATGGGGCTATACGTTCGAGCCCAACAGCAACGTGGTCGATGTCCATATCGGCCGGCTGCGGCGCAAGGTCGATGCCGAGGGCGAGCCGCAGCTCATCCGCAACGTTCGCGGACAAGGATATATCTTCGATGTTCCTGGCTGACCCGCGCGTCCGTGCGACGTGGCGCTGGGGCGGTGCGATCGCGGTGTTGCTGATCGTCCAGTCGGTGGTGCTGTCGGGGCTGTTCTGGCTGCTCGCCTCGAACAGCCACCGCCATTCGGCCGAGGCCGCGTTCCAGGCCGATTGCCGGACGGTCGGCGCGCTGCACGATCCCGAACGCCATGCCGCCTTGCGCCGGATGATCGCCGAGGACATCCACCGCGATCGCTTCCTCGCTTTGTTCGACGCGGACCGGCGCCTGCTCGACGGCAATGTCGCCGCGATCCCGCCCGGCGTCATCGTCGGTCGGGGCTCGACGATCGCGACGGTGGTGCCGACGCAATTGCCCGGCAAGTCCAGCGACGTCGCGCGGCTCGCGCTGTGCGCAATGCCCGATGGTGATCTGCTGCTCACCGGGATCGACCTCGACGAAGCCGAAGAGGCGCTCCGCGTCGTCGAGCGATCGCTGATCATCGGGCTCGCACTCGGGCTGGTGCTCGCAGTTGGCGTCGGATTGATCGCGGGCCGCCGTGCCGCGCGCCAAGTCGACAGCGTGCGGGAATTGACCGAGGCGATCGTCGCAGGCGATCTCGACGTGCGGCTTGCGGTCGGCGCGCGGCCCGACAGTTTCGAGCTGCTGTGCGCGCACATCAACACGATGCTCGACCGATTGCAGGTGCTCGTCTCCGATGTGCGCGTCATCGGCGACGACATCGCGCACCAGCTTCGCACGCCGCTCACGCGACTGCGCGCGCGGATCGAGCGCGGCTTGCGCGAGGCGGGCGATCGCCCCGCGTTCGAGCAAGTGGCCGAGGCCGCGCTCGCCGAGATCGACACGCTGCTCGGCATCGTCGCGGCGCTGCTGCGCGTCCGCGAGCTCGAGAACACCGCACGTCGCAGCCGCTTCGCGACGATCGACCTCGCGCACCTCGTCGGCGACGCGTGCGAACTCCACACGCCGACCGCCGAGGATCGCGGTATCACGCTCGAGTGCGCGATCGAGCCCGCGCCCGCAGTCGAGGGCGATGCGAGCTTGCTGATCGAAGCGGTGTCCAATCTGATCGACAATGCGATGAAGTTCGGCCCTGCCGGCGGCACCGTCCGCGTCACGCTCCGCCGCGAGGGCGAGGCCGCGGTGATCACCGTCGCCGATGACGGCGCGGGCGTCGCGCCGGCCGAGCGCGCGCTCGTCACGCAGCGTTTTTATCGCGGGCGGCATGAGTGCGAGGGGGCTGGACTCGGCCTCAGCCTCGTCAAGGCAATCGTCGATTTGCACGGCTTCACGCTGCAATTCGCCGACCAGGGGAGCGCGGTGTCGCTCGTTTGTCGCCCAACCGCGCGACTGAACTAGAATTTAGAGAGCCAATGCGCGTTTCGTCCGTTGTCGCGGGCGTAGCGCCGTGGACGCCTTGTCCTGCGCCGCGTTGAAAGAGCGACACGCATGACCATTTTCGATCGAGCCCGGCGGCATGGCATCGCACCGCTTGGTGCGCTGATCGCCGGCCTCGCCCTCGCCGGCTGCGTGTCCACGACGCATGTCGCAAGCGCACCGGCGCCGCGCTTCGATGCGGTGGCGTTCTTTGCGGGGCGCAGCGAAGGCAAGGGCGTGCTCAAGATCGCGCTGCACCGGCCTGCCACCACGCTGGTCGAGGGCAATGGCCGCGTTACCGACGATGGCAGCATCGTGCTCGATCAGACGGTGCGGCGGCAAGGCAAGCCCGCGACGCAGCGCCAATGGGTGCTGCATCCGGTCGGCACCGATCGCTATACGGGGACGCTCAGCGACGCGGTCGGCCCGGTCGACGGGCGTGTCGACGGCTCTGTGCTGCACTTGCGCTTCGCGATGAAAGGCGGGTTGCAGGCGGAGCAGTTCCTCGCGCTTCAGCCGGGCGGAACGGTCGCGCAAAACGTGATGATCGTCCGCAAGCTGGGCGTGGCCGTAGCGCGCCTCGACGAAACGATTACGCGGCTCCGGCGCTGAACGCGCCCGAGCGGTTTGCATCCTCTGCTAGTGGCACTCGTCTGCGCGAGGCCTTGGTGGCTTGCATGACCGGCCCTCCTGGCGGCGGGCCCGGTCGCATCAATTGGCCGCGGCGAGCACGGTCTTGGCGGCCGGTGCCGCCTTGGCGGCAGCAACCGCGCTGCGACCGTCGCAACGGACCAGCGCGGGCGACTGGACAGTCTTGCCGGCCGGGGTATGGACGTGCTGGACGGTGCAACCCTGCTTGAGCGCGTCGCTGACTTGCTGCGGGCTGTGCGCCAGGCGATTGGCGAGCGCGGGCGTTGCAATGAGAGCGGGGGCGATGAGCGCGGCGGCGAGAATGGTGCGGAACATGGGAGATCTCCTCGAAGGGACACTGACACCCAAATACGCGCGCAACCTTGCTCGCGCCGTTCGCCGCGATGACAAAGTGTTTCCGGCACAATCGGGTGCCACGCCGGATTTGACCCCCCTCCAGCCCTCGCCTACCTCACTGCAGCAATGTCTGTAACCGACCCCACCCCGCTCATGCCGACCATCGTCCTGGTCGAGGACGACCCGCATCTGCGCATGCTGACGACGCGCGCGCTGCAGGAAAACGGCTACACCGTCCGCCCCGCCTCGACCGCGCCCGAAATGTGGCTGGCGATCGACCAGGGGCCGGTCGATCTGGTGCTGCTCGACATCATGCTGCCGGGGACGAGCGGGATCGATCTGTGCCGCGCGATCCGCCAGAAGAGCGACGTGCCGATCATCTTCGTCTCGGCCAAGGGATCGGAGACCGACCGCGTCATCGGGCTCGAGCTCGGCGCCGACGATTACATCGCCAAGCCGTTCGGCACGCGCGAACTGCTCGCGCGCGTCCGCGCGGTGCTCCGCCGCGGCGGCGTCGAGCGTCAGGCGACGCCGCGCGACAATGGGATGCTGCGCTTCGACGGCTGGTCGGTTAATCTGCCACGTCGCGAGCTGCTGTCGCCGACCGGCGCGCTGGTCGATCTGACCGGCGCCGAGTTCGACCTGCTCGTCACGCTGTGCGACCATAGCGGCCGCGTGATCGCGCGCGAGCGGCTGATCGAGCTCTCGCGCACCCGGCTCGGCGACAGTTCGGATCGCAGCATCGACGTGCTCGTCAGCCGGCTGCGGCGCAAGCTGTCGAGCACCGGGGTCGATGCGCCGATCGCGACGGTGCGTGGCATCGGTTATATGTTCAGCGCCCCCGTGACGCGCGATTGAGCGCGGCGCTGCGCCGGCACCTCCACACACCGGCCGGCCTGATCGGCCAGATCTTCGCGATCCTCCTGCTCGCGATGATCCTCGAATTCGGCGTGTCGACGGTGCTCTACGAACGCGCGAGCCAATTCTCGGTGCGCGACGACGAGGCGCGGCGGCTTGCCGAGCATCTCGTCATCGCGCGCAAATTGCTCGACGAGCAGGTACCCGCCGCACGCCCGCTGCTCGCGCGCGAGCTGACCACCAGCCGCTACGAAATCGAGTGGGCGCCAGCGCTCGCCCCGCCGCCGCCGCTCGCGCCGTCGCTCGACCGGATGTATCGCCAGGTGATCGGCTGGGAGCCCGATCTCGCGCATGCCGATCTGCGGCTCAACCTCGCCTCGCCCGGCCGCAATGCGGTGACCGCGGGCGGCGTGACGCTCGCCGACCGCAGCTGGATGCGCTTCCACACGCGCCAGCCGATCCACCAGGCCAATCTGTCGAGCGAACGCATCATCCTCGCGATGATCCCGGCGGGCGCCTTGCTGCTGATGGGCGGTCTGTTCATCCGCCGCACGCTGCTCCCCTTGCGCCGGCTTGCGCTCGCCGCCGACGCGGTCGGCAGCGGGAGCGACCGCGACGAAGCGGTGCCCGAAGCGGGTCCGAGCGAAGTGCGCCGTGTGATCGGCGCGTTCAACCGGATGCACGCGCGAATCTATCAGTTGATCGCCGACCGGACGCAGGCGCTTGCCGCGGTCGGGCACGACCTGCGCACCCCGCTCGCACGGCTGCGGATGCGCGCCGATGCGATCTCGGACGAGGCGTTGCGCGATGCGGTCGAGGCCGATGTGCTCGAAATGGACGCGATGGTCGCCTCGCTGCTCGCCTATCTCGGCGGCGAGGGCGAGAGCGAGCCGCGCGTCGCGATCGACCTCGCGGTGCTGTGCGAAACGGTGTGCGACGACGTCAGCGATCGCGGGCGCGAGGCGGTGTACACCGGCCCCGACCATCTCGAACTGTCGGTGCGCCCCGTCACGCTCAAGCGCGCGATCGTCAACCTCGTCGAGAATGCGCTGCATTACGGCGAGCGCGTCTTCCTGACGCTGCTGCGCGACGGCAGCAGCGTGGTGATCCGGATCGAGGATGACGGACCCGGCATTCCGGCGGCATCGCTGGCGCGCGTGCTCGAGCCTTTCGTGCGGCTCGACACGGCGCGCGCGCGCGACACGATCGGGCTCGGGCTCGGCCTGTCGATCGTGGCGCGCGTGGTGGCGGAGCATGAGGGGACGCTGAGCCTGTCCAACCGGCCCGAGGGCGGGTTGCGCGCGGAGATCGCGCTGCCGGCGGTTTCTTAGACCCAACCGTCACCCCGGCCTTGTGCCGGGGCCCACCGTGCCGCGCACCTTGCGGCTGACAGCGCGCGTGTCCCGGTGGACCCCGGCACAAGGCCGGGGTGACGGAGAATGGGTCGCCTGCGCCAGAGCAATCATTCGTAACGGACCCGCCGCGTCGCAGCAAAACACGCCGGCTAAATGCTTTCCTGACCCCGTTCCCCCACGGGTACCTCAAGGAGCAGAGTCATGAACGACCTCATCGGACGCGTCCTCAGTTTCGAGAAAGCCGTCTTTCCCGACCAGAGCGCTCTTTATGCAAAGCTCGCGCAGCACGGCCAGAGCCCCAAGGCCCTGATGATCTCGTGCGCCGACTCGCGCGTCGTCCCCGAACACATCATGCAGGCCGAGCCGGGCGATCTGTTCGTCTGCCGCAACGCCGGCAACATCGTCCCGCCGTCGTCGTCGCAAATGGGCGGCGTGTCGTCGACCGTCGAATATGCCGTGTCGGCGCTCGGCGTGCGCGACATCATCATTTGCGGCCATTCGGACTGTGGTGCGATGAAGGCGCTGATGAACCCCGAGATGCTGAACGGCATGCCCAACGTCGCCGCCTGGCTGCGCCACAGCCACGCCGCCGAATGCGTCGTGCGCCAGGGCTACCCCGAGCTGACCAACGAGGAAGGCGTCCGCGCCGCAGCGCTTGAGAACGTCGTCGTCCAGCTCCAGCATCTGCGCACGCATCCCTCGGTCGCCGCGGGGATCGCGCGCGGCGAGATTTCGCTGCACGGCTGGTTCTTCGACATCGGCGCCGGCGCGATGTACGCGCTCGACGGCGCAACGGGTCGCTTCGCGCAGATCCAGGCGGACGAGCCGCTCCCGGTCGCCCACGCCGCGCAGCGCCACCGCGCTTCGGACGTCGAGTATCTGGAAGCCGCAGAGTGAAACTCCCGTCGCTGAGCATGATGGGGCGCGATTTCACCGCCTCGATCGTCGTGTTCCTGGTCGCGATGCCCCTGTGTATGGGCATCGCGATCGCGTCGGGCGTGCCGCCTGAAAAGGGCCTGATCACCGGCATCATCGGTGGTCTCGTCGTCGGCATGTTCGCGGGTTCGCCACTCCAGGTCAGCGGCCCCGCCGCCGGCCTCGCGGTGATCGTGTTCGAACTCGTCCGCGACCAGGGCCTGTCAGCCCTTGGACCGATACTGATCCTGGCCGGAGCGATCCAGGTCGTGGCCGGCATCTTCCGGCTTGGCGGCTGGTTCCGCGCGATTTCGCCGGCGGTGGTGCACGGCATGCTCGCGGGCATCGGTGTGCTGATCGTGGTTGGTCAGTTCCACGTGATGTTCGATGAAAAGCCGCTACCGAGTGGCCTCAAGAACCTCGCGGCGGTCCCCGGCCGCCTGTTCGGCCTGTCGAGCGACATCGGCACGACCGAAGTCGCGATCGCGCTCGCGATCTTCACCTTGCTCGTGATGCTCGGCTGGGAGAAGTTCCGGCCAAAGGCGCTGCGGCTCGTGCCGGGCGCGTTGCTCGGCGTCGTCGCGGCAACGCTCGTCGCTTGGCTCTCGGGTATCGATGTCGCGCGCGTCGCGGTGCCGCAGAACATCGCCGGCGCGATCAGCCTGCCCGGCGCCGACTTCCTCACGCGTTTCCTTGACCCTGCGGTGATCGGCGCAGCGCTTGCCATCGCCTTCATCGCGAGTGCCGAGACGCTGCTTTCGGCAGCAGCGGTCGACCGCATGCATGACGGCGTGCGCACCGACTATAACAAGGAACTGCGCGCGCAGGGCATCGGCAACCTCCTGTGCGGTTTCGCCGGGTCGCTGCCGATGACGGGCGTGATCGTGCGCAGCTCGGCGAACGTCCAGGCGGGCGCGACGTCGCGGCTGTCGACGATCCTCCACGGCGCGTGGATCCTCGGCTTCGTCGCGCTGCTGCCGTGGCTGCTGCGCGAGATTCCGATGGCGGCGCTCGGGGCGGTGCTCGTGCTGACCGGCTGGCGGCTCGTCAACTTCAGCCATGCCAAGCATCTGTTCAAGGATCACGGGCTGCTGCCGGTGGTGATCTGGGCAGTGACGCTGCTGCTGGTCGTGACGCAGGATCTGCTGACCGGCGTGCTGGTCGGGATCGGGCTGTCCTTGCTCGAACTGATCCCGGTGCTGCGCAACCTCCGCCTCAAGGTGGTGCGTGTCGAGAATGACGGACACGAGACCGTCCATCTCGCGGGTGCCGCGACCTTCCTGACGCTGCCCAAGCTGTCGGGTGCGCTCGATGCCGTGCCCGAGGGTGCCCCGATGCGGCTCGACATGAGCCAGCTTTCGTCGGCGGACCACACGACGGCAGAGTTGCTCAAGGAATGGCTCGCACGCCGCCGTGCGGCGGGTGGCCAGGTCGAAGTCTATGGCGCTTCCGAACGGCTGACCAAACAGACCGCGTAACGCCAGCGAATCCTCCCTTCGGGGAGGGACATAGGGGTGGGGCATCTCTCCCCCGAGACCGACCCCCCAGGTACGCCTCACCCCGACCCCTCCCCTCACCGGGAGGGGTTTTTTGTGCGCTGCCGCATCGAGCAACAGTTCGTTACGGTCGAGCAAGGAAGCAGCAGCACAGCGCGCATAAAAAAATGAGGTCCCGGCCGATCGCCGCCCCATCGCTTCCCGCTTGGAGAAGCGCTAGCGGTGAGATGCGGCGGCGGTCGGGGCAGCAGGCGGGACCCGATCGACCGTTTTCAGGGGGTTCCAGTGAAGATCTATTCCACCATCGCGGCAGCAGCGCTGACCGCTATCGCCACGCCAGCGTTCGCCGACGAAACCGATCCGCCGCCACCCGTCGTGCTGTCGGGTTCGGTCGCGATCGTGTCGGACTATCGTTTCCGCGGCGTCTCGCAGAGCGACAAGGAGGCCGCGATCCAGGGCGGCATTTCCGCCACGCACAAGAGCGGCCTGTATGTCGGCACCTGGGCATCCAACCTGGCCGGTTGGGGCACCTTTGGCGGCGCCAACATGGAGCTCGATTTGTACGGCGGCTACAAGCGTAGCCTCGGCGGAGGGACGGCAGTCGATGTCGGGCTGACGTGGTATATGTATCCGGGCGGCGCCGATCTCACCGATTTCGGCGAAGGCTATGCCAAGCTGTCGACGACGCTCGGGCCGGTCAGCGCGCTCGCCGGCGTCGCTTATGCGCCCAAGCAGCGCGCGCTCGGCAACTTCTCGAACACGCCGCAGAGCCGCGGGCAGAGCCAGGACAATACCTATCTGTGGGGCGATGTCAGCGCCGGGATCCCGACCACGCCGGTCACCGCCAAAGCGCATCTCGGCTATTCGTGGGGCAATCCGGGGCTCGGGCCGAACGGCACCAGCGTAGCACCGACGGGCAAGTATCTCGACTATCTCGTCGGGCTCGACGTGACCTTCAAGCCCGTCACGCTGGGGCTCGCTTATGTCGGCACCGACATTTCGCGCCGCCGCGCCGCCTATCTGCTGCCCAATTTCTCCTCGACCAAGAACGGGTCGTCGATCTCGTCGGGCAAGCTCGTCGTCTCGCTGTCCGCCGCCTTCTGATCGCGGCTGGATGAAATGCGTCCCCCGCTAGCCGGGGGGCGCATCGCGGCGCTACACAGGGGATCGCATGGCATCCCCTCCCCTCCCGCAATCGCGTTACGCGCCGGCCTTGGTCGATGCCGCGCTCGCGCTCCACGACAATCGGCTGTCCGATGCCGAACCTTTGCTCAAGCAGCAGCTCAAGCACGATCCGTTCGACGTCGCCGCGATGCGAATGCTCGCCGAGCTTGCCGGGCGGATCGGGCGCTACCGCGATGCCGAGGTGTTGCTGCGCCGCGCGATCGAGCTGTCGCCCGCCTTCACCGCGGCGCGCGCCAATCTCGCGCTGGTGCTCTACCGCCTCAACCGCCCGTCCGAGGCGATCGCCGAGCTCGCCACCGTGGTGGTCGAAGACCCCGACAATCCCGGCCACGCCAATCTCCAGGCCGCCGCGTTCGGCCGGATCGGCGATTTCGACGCGGCGATCGCGCTGTACGAGCGCGTGCTCGCCGACGCCCCGGCACAGCCGCGCGTGTGGATGAGCTTTGGCCATATGCTCAAGACCGTCGGGCGTCAGGCCGACGGGATCGCCGCGTACCGCCGCGCGATCGATCTGTTGCCGAGTCTTGGCGAAGCGTGGTGGAGCCTCGCCAATCTCAAGACGGTGCGCTTCGACGAGGCCGACATCGCGCGGATGGAGGCGGCGCTCGCTGCGACGGGGATCTCGGACGAGGACCGCTTCCACCTCGATTTCGCGCTCGGCAAGGCGTTCGAGGATCGCCGCCAGGCCGAGGCAGCATTCGCGCATTATGCCGCTGGCAATGCGCGCCGCCGCGCGCAGCTGGCGTATGACGCCGAGGAGACGACGCGCTTCGTCGATCGCAGCATCGCGGCGTTCGACGCCAGCTTCTTTGCCGAGCGCACCGGTTCGGGCTGTCCTGCCCCAGACCCGATCTTCATCCTCGGCATGCCGCGCGCTGGATCGACGCTAATCGAACAGATCCTGTCGAGCCACAGCCAGGTCGAGGGCACGAGCGAGCTCCCCGACATCCCCGCGCTCGCCCGCGGCGAACCCGCGTATCCCGAGGGCCTTGCCGACTGGTCGCCCGGGCGGCTGCGCGAGGCCGGCGAGGCGTATCTTGCGCGCACCCGCATCCAGCGCCGCACCGACCGCCCGTTCTTCATCGACAAGCTCCCCAACAATTGGGCGCACGTTCCCTTCATCCAGCTGATCCTGCCGAATGCGCGGATCATCGATGCGCGGCGGCATCCGCTCGGCTGCTGCTTTTCCAACTTCAAACAGCATTTCGCGCGCGGTCAGGGCTTCAGCTACGGGCTCGACGATATGGGGCGTTACTATCGCGATTATGTGCGGTTGATGGCGCATGTCGATGCCGTGCTCCCCGGTCGCGTCCAGCGCGTGCTGTACGAAGACATGGTGGACGATACCGAGTCCACGGTGCGCGCGCTGCTGACCGCATGCGGACTCGCGTTCGAGCCGGCCTGCCTCGCCTTCCATGAAACCGAGCGCGCGGTACGGACGGCGAGTTCGGAGCAAGTGCGCCGCCCGATCTTCCGCGAGGGCACCGACGCGTGGAAGCCGTTCGAGCCGTGGCTCGGCCCCCTCACGGCGGCGCTCGGCGAGACGCTCGACGCCTATCCGGCAGCACCGAACGCGTTGTAATTCCGCCACGCTTGCGCAGCATTGTTGCTGTCGTGTTGCTGCAC
The DNA here is from genome assembly GCF_004354345.1 of Sphingomonas sp. AAP5. NCBI lineage: Bacteria > Pseudomonadati > Pseudomonadota > Alphaproteobacteria > Sphingomonadales > Sphingomonadaceae > Sphingomonas > Sphingomonas sp. AAP5. The sequence goes on from NZ_CP037913.1 coordinate 2,635,597, forward strand.
GCTTGACGAATACCGCAGTCGCGAACAGCTTCTCCGCAACATCGTAAGGGGGAATTTGATGTCGCTGTTCGGGCACCGCGCCGTCGTCGCTGCATTGCTGTCATCGGTCGCCTGCGTCAGCCCAGCGCTGGCGCAGACCGCACCAGCCGAGCGGACGCCGCCCTCCGAGCCTGTCGTCGATGGCGGCGACATCGTCGTCACCGCGACCAAGCGCTCGGAAACGTTGCAGAGCGTGCCGATCGCGGTCCAGGCACTGCCGACCAAGGCGCTCGATCAGCTCAACATCACCAACTTCGCGCAATACGCCAAGCAACTGCCCTCGGTCTCGTTCCAGCCCGCCGCCAATGCCGGCGGCAATCCCGGCCAGATCGTAATCTACCAGCGCGGCATCGCGGCGGGCGGCGAAGGCAACCATTCGGGCTCGCTCCCCGCGGTCGGCGTGTATCTCGACGAGCAGCCGGTCACGACGGTCGGCGGCAATCTCGACGTCCATATCTATGACGTCGCGCGGATCGAGAGCTTGTCGGGGCCGCAGGGCACGCTGTTCGGCGCGTCGTCGGAGGCGGGCACCGTCCGCATCATCACCAACAAGCCCGATCTCTCGCATTTCTACGGCCGTGCCGATGTCGAGGGTAATCACGTCAGCAAGGGCGGCTTCGGCGGCAAGGCCGAGGGGATGCTCAACATCCCGCTTGCGGACAGTGTCGCGCTCCGCGTCGTCGGCTTCTACCAGCGCGACGCCGGCTATATCGACAATGTCGCGGGTACACGCCGCTTCTGCGGCGGCACCAACTTCGACGCCGCGGGCAATTGCGTGAAGGACGGCATCACCGTCAATAATGCCAGCTTCGTCAAGAAAGACTATAACGACACCGAGATCGCCGGCGGGCGCGCCGCGCTGAAGATCGATCTCGACAGCAATTGGACCGTGACGCCGACCGTCATGTACCAGGATACCCGCAGCCACGGTGCCTATGGGTATGATCCCAAGGTCGGCGACCTCAAGCTCCAGCATTTCCTCCCCGAATATCGCCGCGACCGCTACGTCCAGGCAGCGCTGACGATCGAGGGCAAGGTCGGCAATTGGGACCTGACCTATGCCGGCGCGTATCTCGACCGCAAGGCGGCGCAGTCGAGCGACTATACCGATTACGCCGAGGCCTACGACAATCTCTATTCGTCGGTCGGCGGGCTCGCCGGCTATTTCTATTACAAGGACAATGCCGGACGGCAGATCGCCCCGCTGCAGAACGTGGTGGCGACCGACCATTTCAAGAAACTGAGCCAGGAGCTGCGCGTCGCGAGCCCCGCAAGCGACCGCTTCCGGATCGTCGCGGGCGCATTCTACCAGCGCCAGAGCAACGACATCAACCAGGACTACCGCGTCGCCGGGCTCGCCACCGCGCTCTCGGTCAACGGATCGCCGGGCACCTTGTGGCTGACGCAGCAGCACCGCGTCGACAAGGATTATGCGATGTTCGGCGAGGCGAGCTTCGACATCACCCCGACGCTCACCGCAACCGCGGGCGCACGCGCCTTCATCTACGACAATTCGCTGATCGGGTTCTTCGGCTTCGGTCGCAATCCGTCGGGCAATTATTCGGATACGCCGTATAACGGCGCGGGCAGCTCGCGCACCGGCGTCGCGGGGTGCTTCACCACCAACGGTACGCGGCTGCGCGAAGCCGTCGCCGCGGGCGCATCGACCACGCTCGCCCCCGCCGCAGTCGCCGGGAGCCCGTGTACCAATCTCGGCAATTTTGTCGGAGGGCTTGGGGTCCAACCGGTCAAGGCCTCGGGCCAGGGCGTCACCTATCGCGCCAATCTCAGCTGGAAGCCGGTGCGCGGCGTGCTGCTCTACGGAACCGTCTCGCGTGGCTTCCGGCCGGGCGGGATCAACCGGCGCGCCGACGTCGCGCCCTATGCCGCCGATTATCTGACCAATTACGAATTCGGCGCGAAGACCACGCTGCTTGGCGGACGAGCGCATATCAACGGCGCAATCTATCAGGAGGATTGGGCCAAGTTCCAATTCTCCTATCTCGGCGCAAACAGCTTCACCGAGATCCACAACGGCCCGAATGCGCGCGTCCGCGGGATCGAGCTCAACGGCAACCTCAACCTCGGCGGGCTGACGCTCAGCGCGTCGGGAGCGTATAACGACGCCAAGACGCGGCAGAATCTGTGCCTGATCGACGATCCGACGTATCGCTGCACCGACACCGGCAATGGCAACATCGTCTCAGCACCGGCTGGCACGCGGCTGCCGATCACGCCGCGCTTCAAGGGGAGCGCGTCGGCGCGCTATTCGGTGCCGGTCGGCAGCTTCAAGCTATACGGCCAAGGTGTCGTCTCGCACCAAAGCTCGGCCGCGTCGGACATCCGCACCGCGACGAAATACCCGACCGGGAACGTCTACAACCCCGCCGCAGTGCTCGGCCGGCTCGCCGCCTTCACCAGCGCCGATTTTGCACTCGGTGCGGAGTTCAACCGTTTCAGCATCGAGCTGTTCCTGCAGAATGCGTTCGACACGCGCGGGCAGATCGCGCGTTTCCAGGAATGCGGCAGCTGCGGTCAGCGGCCCTACATCATCCCGATCGTCCCGCAGACGGTCGGCGTGCGGCTCCACAGCGAGTTCTAGGCCTAGGTCTGCGCCGGACACGAAAAGGGCGGGGAGTGTCGCCACTCCCCGCCCCCTCGCGCTGTCCGAAAAAGTTTGGCTTAGAAGTGCGTGATCACGCCCAGCATCGGCCGCAGGCTCTTGAAGTTGCTGTAGGTATTGACCTCGGCACGGATGCGGAAGCCCGCATTGCCCGTGATGCCCTTGAGACCGATGTCCTTGGGGCCGAACTCGGTGCCGATGCCGTAGGTGATCGAGTCATACTTCTTGTCGTTGCGGTTGCCCGTCGTATAGGCGGGGAACTTGTCGAACTCGACCCACTGGTAGCCGACCTTGCCGTAGAACATGCCGCTGTCGCCAGCGCGGACGCCGAAGCGGCCTGCTGCGCCATATTCCCAGTTGATGTTGCCCGACACGCCCTTGATGACGTTACCTTCAACACCGACGAACACCGGACCGAGCGGAACGTTGACGCCGACGACGCCCTGCACCAGCGCACCGGCGAGGCGATAGTTGTTGCGCAGCGAGCCATTGGCGTTGAGCGCGCGCGGGATGCCGTGGTTGGGCTGGTTGTCGAACTGTTCCCAGCCGCCCATCACGCCGACATAGGGCTCGATGCCGAATGCACGGCTGCCGTCGGGTGCGGTCGGAGCGGTTTCGACTGGCGCAGCGGCGGGCGCGTCCTGGGCGAAAGCGGGCGCAGCGACGACCACGGCCAACGCGGCAGCGGCGATTTTAAGAGTACGCATGTGGAATGACCTTAATTTACGGACGTTTTTAGGGGGGTGTGCCGGGTATGTGTCCGGAAGCCCGGTGCGCCCTTAACAAGCTTTCGCAGCCGATGTTGCACCGCAGCGTAATAATCTTGCCAGCCCAGGATTTTGTCACATTTCTGCAACGGTTTCTTTCCACAGGATGAATGAAACCCGGAAAATGCCTCCACTGGCGCAGTTGGCGCTCCGGGTTGGGGACGTCGTGCCTTCCACCAGGTCGAGACTCAGGTAGCTCGAGCAACGCGATTCCGACACATCGCACGGCCGAGTCGGCACCGAGGTCGGGAACGGTAGAAAGTCGTGCAGACGACACCCAAGGCAATGCGATCGCACCGCAAATATGCGCTGGGCGGACGATATCAGCGCGCCGACAAAAATGTCGCGGCGGGGCTAGGATCAAAGTCGCAACCCGCGCGACGGCGGCGCGCGCCCCGATTGCGAACGTCCAGGGCCGGGTGAGCCCCAAGCCATTCCATGTGGGCATCTGGGGTGTAGCGGAATTACAGGACAAATCTGCTGGTTGAGCCTCTGGTGTCACATCGGGCGATCGCCCATGTGCTCACCAAGCCGCACCGGCCGCGCTGGCATCCAGCTTTGATCAAACGCAATCGTTCCCTGCCGGAATAGCATCACGATCGTCGAGCCAAGCAGGAAGCGCCCCATTTCCTCGCCCTGCTCGAGCGCAATCGCTTGATCGGCATAGCGCCATTCCGTCGGCTTGCCAGTCCGCTTCGCATTGACGGTGCCGTGCCATGCCGTCGCGATGCTCCCGACGATCGTGGCTCCGACGAGCACCATCACGAACGTGCCGTGCTCCGGACTCTCGAACACGCACACGAGACGTTCATTTCGCGCAAACAGATTGGGCACGCCGCGTACCGTGACGGGGTTCACGGAAAACAGCGTGCCCGGAATGTGGCGCATCAGGATCAAGCTGCCGGCACACGGCATATGCAGCCGGTGATAGTCGCGTGGCGACAGATACAGATTGGCAAAACTGCCATGACGGAACTCAGCAGCCAGTGTGCCGTCGCCGCCGACCAGTTCGGTCGTGGTGAACCGGTGTCCCTTGGCTTGCACGATGTGATGGTCGTCGATCGCCCCGACTTGGCTGATCGCGCCATCGACTGGACAGATGAAGTCAGCCTGCGCCAAAGGGCGAATGCCCGCCCGCAAGCGCCGCGAGAAAAAGTCGTTGAAGCTGGCATAGCTGGCGACATCCGAATTTTCGGCTTCGCTCATGTCGGCCCCGTATCGGGCGACGAACCATCGGATCAGTCGAGTGGTCATCGCACCACCGCGCGCGCTGGCGATACGACCCGCCAGAAGGGTCAGGCGCTGTTTCGGCAGGGCGTATTGAAGCAGGACAGCAAATCGATCGGACATCTTGGACCCTCGCGCATCGGCCAGCGACTATAACGATCGATTGAGCGGCTATGCGAGCGTCTCATCAAAGAGATCCCTGGACGCACCCTCGAAAGTGCGCGCCGAACCACCATATGCCGGGCATGGGCGGTCGGTTGAAACGGATAGCTGGGCTTACGGAGGCTGCCGCAAGAACGGCGACACAGCCCGAAGATGCGCGCTGCGCATTATGCGGCCGGCCTCTCGGACACCAGGTTGAGCGACATCACGGTGTTCCCAAGAGCGAGGGAGGCACGACGACCGTGCCAGTGCATCCGATCTGCCACCGTACCATCCATGCCTTCGTGACGAACCGTGAACTCGCTTCGGCCTATGGTTCGATGGAGCTGTTGCGCGAACGTGATGATATACGGCACTATCTTCGCTGGATCGCCGGAAAACCCGCCGATTTCCGCGCCCCTACACGGCGACGCAGCGCATAACGACGACTACGGACACCGGCCGAGCCTGCCGTTTGCCTCCAGCGCGCGCGCCAAGGCGCCGAGCGCCGGAAGCGTCGTGGCGTCGATGTCGCCCTCATGCGGTGCCCGCCACAGCGCGTCTGGAACGAACGATGCATCGTCGGACAGCCGCCTGTCTGCGCGCGGCTCGATCCCGGTCCGACCCAGGCACCGCTGAGCGAACGCCGGAGCTGGCAACGTCGCAACCGGCGCGCCGTGCTGCGCTCCGCTAAAGCTCGGTTGGGGCGACGACGTTTGCAGTCGAGTTGACTTTGCTGCACCGCAAGCGGCCCCGCTTCTCAAGCGACCAGCAACAAAAAAGCCCGCCAACTCATTGAGTTTGGCGGGCTTTTAATGGTGGGCGTGGCAAGGATTGAACTTGCGACCCCTGCGATGTCAACACAGTGCTCTACCACTGAGCTACACGCCCACTTCGCTGCGGCAGTGCCTAGCGAGGGGCGGGCTGTAGCGAAGCCTTTGCCCGGGCGCAAGCACTTGCAGTGCGGAAAAATCAGATATTGTCGCTCATTCGTTCGAGCTCGAACATCCGGTCGACCTCGAGCACCAGATCGCGCAGGTGGAACGGCTTCGACAGCACGCGCGCTTGCGGCATCGTCTTGCCGGCCTTGAGCGTCACCGCGGCGAATCCGGTGATGAACATCACGCGCAAGTCGGGCGCTAGATCGGCGGCCTTCTGCGCGAGTTCGATGCCGTCCATCTCGGGCATCACGATGTCGGTGAGCAACAGGTCGAAATGCTGGCTTTCGAGCAGCGGGATCGCTGCGGTCCCGCGGTCGACCGCGGCGACGGCATAGCCCGAGCGTTCGAGCGCACGCGTCAGATATTCGCGCATCACGCGATCATCCTCGGCGAGCAAAATGCGTATCATGTCCAAAATCCCGCTTCGCGGCCGCGCCGCTTCCGTACCGCGCGATCCTATGCGCACAGGCCTTAACATTTTCCAGCCGGATCGGCGCGGGCTTATGGTAGGTATTGTCCCATGGCTTCCCTCCCGCCCTTGTTCGAGCGCTATGGCGACGATCCGCCCGCCAGCCCGGTCGTGCTGTCGGTGCCGCATGCCGGCCGCGACTATCCGGTGGCGCTGCAGGCCGCGCTGCGCGTGCCGTTAAATGCGGTGACGGTGCTCGAGGACCGCTACATCGATGCCGTCGCGCTCGCCGCGCATGCGCGCGAGACGATGTTCATCCAGTGCCGCGCACGCGCCTGGATCGACCTCAACCGCTCGGAGCAGGAACGCGATCCGATGATCGACGAGGGCGCGACCTGGACGTCGCAGCCGCTCGCCACCGCCAAGCTGCGCGGCGGGCTCGGGCTGATCCCGCGGAGGGTCGCAGGGGCGGGCGAACTGTGGCGGCGGCGGCTCGATGGCTATGACGTCGCGGCGCGGATCCGCGACGATCATCGCCCGTATCACGCAGCACTCGCAGCGGCACTGGCGGCAGCACGCGCCCGCTTCGGGGTCGCCATGCTGCTCGACATCCATTCGATGCCGACGCTGGGCGCTGGTGCGCCGCGAATCGTGCTGGGCGACCGCTTCGGGCGCAGTGCTGCGTCGCGCTTCGTCGCGGTGGCAGAGGAGACGGCGAAAGCGTCGGGCCATGCCGTCGCGCGCAATGCGCCGTATGCCGGCGGGCATATCCTCGACACGCAGGCCCGCCCCGGCGCGGGGGTGCATGCTTTGCAGATCGAATTCGACCGGACGCTGTATCTCGATGCGGCAGGAGATCAGCCCGGCGACGGCATGCCCGCGATCGCACGGCTGCTCCGCGCGATCATCGACGCGCTGGCGGACGAAGCGACTGCCGGGCTGGCGCTCGCTGCGGAATAAAAAAACCACCGCGTGCAATGCAGCACGCGGTGGCCAAGGTTCAGGGAGGAGGCGCCCTGAAAGGGCGCCGCGCGGTCCCGCGAAAGGGGGGAACACGGGTCCGCGTACGAGGGATATAGGTTGACGCTTTTCGGCCTTCAAGGGCAAAAGTTTCGCCGGCAACAGTTCGTCAGAATTCGGCGCGATCGCGCTTTCGCACGCCCGGCAGCATCCGCGCGAGCACGCCGTTACGTAGCAGGAAATGATGCCGCAGCGCGGCAGCGACATGCACGACAACGAGCGCGGCCATCGCATATCCAAGGACCGAATGCGCCGCGTCGCCGACCGCAGCGGTCTGCGCCGAGACGGGCAGACGGGGTACGTCGAACAGCGCGAACCAGCGCAGCGGATAGCGCGCTTCGCGCCCCGCCGAGCCCATCGCCCAGCCCGACAGCGGGAGCGCGAGGAGCAGCGCGTAGAAGGCGACGTGGCTCGCCCGCGCCGCCGCGCGCTCCAATGTCGGCAAGGTCGCGGGCAGCCGCGGCGGACGGTGCGTCAGCCGCCAGGCGATCCGTGCCAGCGTCAGCGCCAGCACGGTGAGCCCGATCGACTTGTGCAGCGGGATCGCGCCCGCGACCCCGTCGAGCAGCGATTCGTGCAGCAGCCCGATCGCCAGATTGACCCCGATCAGCGCGGCGATGATCCAGTGAAACCAGATCGCGCCGCGCGAATAGCGATCGATCCGAACGATCGCGCTGCGCGCCATCAGTTGACGAGCTGCGGCACCGGTGCCTTGCCGAGCTTGACCTGCCGATCGAAGATCTGCGGCAACGTCGAGAGCGAGAAGAGGTGAGCGTAGATCAGCGGGAGCAGGCCCGACTTCTGGATCTTGCGCAGTTGGTCGCCGCGCAGCTCGTTGAGCTTCTCTTCATTGACCATCTGGAAGCCGCGGTAGATGAACGGCTGCTCGTTGCCCTCGACCTGCAGCGTGACTTCGCCTTCCATCAGCAAGCCCATCTCGCGCAGTTCGGACATGAAGTTGGCGGTGCGTGCGCCGGCCTGCTCGAACTGCTCGTTGAAGCCCAGGATGTTCTGGACGACTTCGGTCGGCTTGCCGTCGGCGAACAGCGCCTCGCCATCGTCGAACGCGCCGATCGCCTCGCCGGTCGGATCGAAGCAGAGCGACAGTTCCTCGGCGTCGGGACGCAGCCGCGCGAGCATGAAGGGATAGCGGCGGACATAGGCCGGGACATAGACCGTATCTTCGGTCAGCTTGCCGTCGTCGCCGATGAAGACGTTGACGCCTTCGTTGAGGCCCATCAGCGCGATCGGGATCGCATCGTCGCCGCTGGTGAAAACGATTGGCAACGTGCGCTGCGCCATCACGAATTCGTCGACGGTGATCGGAATGGCGTGCTGGCCGACGAGGAAGGTCGCGCGGTCGAGCATGCGCATCTTGAAGGCGGCATGCGTCTCGCTCGAAAGCGGCTCGAGCGCGTTGTAGAAGAGCGGAAGCGATTGCGGCGCGCTGGCCATCGGGATTCTCCATCGAACGTCAAAGCGCTGCGGTTTGCTACGCCGGATGGCCGCTGGCTCTATGGTGCAGGAGGGCTTTCCGCAAGGCCGAGCAGTTTATCGGGGTTCATCAACCCATAAGGATCGAGTCCCGCCTTGATCGCACGAAGCGCGGCCATGCGCGCGGGCGAGGACAGGCGCGCGAGTTCGGCGCGCTTCATCTGGCCGATGCCGTGCTCGGCCGAGATCGATCCGCCCGCCGCGACGACAAGATCGTGGACGAAGCGCGTGACCCCCGGCGCCTCCTCGGCATACCAGCGCGCCGGATCGGCGCCCGCGGGCGCGCGGACGTGGAAATGGACGTTGCCATCGCCGAGATGGCCAAAGGCGGTGGCGTGGCTCCCGGGAAAGCGCGCCTCGGCGGCGGCGGCGGCCTCGACCATGAAGCGCGGCATGCTTGCGACGGGGACCGAGATATCGTGCTGCATCGCAGGGCCGCTGGCGCGCTCGGCCTCGGACAGCGAATCGCGAATCCGCCAGAACGCCTCGGCCTGCGCCTCCGATGCGGCGATCGTCGCATCGGAGGCTTGCCCATCGGCAAGCGCCGGGGCCAGCAGGCGCTCGAGCAGCGCCGCGGGCGACTCGGCGGCAGGATCGGTCGCGACCGATTCGATCAGCACGTGCCAGCGATGCGTGCTCGCGAGCGGTGCGCGCGTACCCGGGATATGCGCGAGCACTTGCGCGAGCGAATCGCCCGAGACGATTTCGAAGCTCTCGATCGTATCGGTCTGCCGCTCGAGCCGTCGCAGCAAGGCGAGCGCGGTTTCGGGGTCGGCGAGCCCGACCCAGGCGACGGCGCGCTGCGCGATCGCCGGATACAGGCGGAGCGTGACCGCGGTGAGGATGCCGAGCGTGCCCTCGGCCCCGATCAGCAGATGATCGAGATCATAGCCGCGATTGTCCTTTTTCAGCGCGGCAAGACCGTCGTGGATTTCGCCGTTCGGCAACACCGCCTCGACGCCTGCGACGAGCCCACGCATCGTCCCGAAGCGCAGTACTTGCGTCCCGCCGGCATTGGTCGAGGCGAGCCCGCCGAGCGTCGCGCTTCCGCGTGCGCCAAGCGTCAGCGGGAAGCGCATCCCCTCCGCCTCGGCCGCGGCATGGAGATTGGCGAGGATCACGCCCGCCTCGGCGACCGCGAGCCCGGCGGCAGGGTCGATCGAGCGGATCCGGTTCATCCGCCGCAGCGAGACGATCAGCGCCGAACCGTCGGCCGGCGGCGTCGCGCCGCCGACCATCGAGGTATTGCCCCCTTGCGGGACGAGCGGAACGCCATGCTTGGCGGCGAGCCGCATGACCGTCGCAACCGCCGCGGTGCTATCGGGCGAAAGGATCGCCGGGCTGCGGCCGTGATAGCGTCCACGCCAATCGTCGAGCCACGGCGCGATGTCGCCCGGATCGGTCGTCACCGCAGCGTCGCCAAGCGCGGCACGCACGGCGTCGATGAGGCTGGTCTGGCGCGGACTGGGCTGTATCATGGTCATATCGCTGCCTCTATCACCGCCCTTCGCACGCCGCCAATTCATCCGCTGTTCAAGCCTATAGGGTAACCCCGCGTCCCCGATGCCGAACCTCGTCCTTCCCCTCATTGTGTTGCTTGCGCTCGCCCCGGCTGCTTCGACCGAGATGGGGCCGTTCGACCGTGTCGAACTGGCGCAATTGTCGATCCACCAGCGCATCGTGATCCGCATCCCGCGCGTCTTCGGGCGGCGCGCCGAGGAGCGTTCGGAGTTTGCCGAGCAGCGCTGGGTCACTAAAAAAGGCCCGAAATGCGTGCCGATGGGAGCGATCGAAGGCGCAGTCATCACTGGCAGCGACAGCGTCGATCTGCTCGTCGCCGATGGTACGCGGTTGCGCGCGGAGTTCGACGACGATTGCCCGGCGCTCGATTTCTATTCGGGATTGTACGTGAAAGGCACGTCGGATGCGATGGTCTGCGCCGACCGCGACTCGATTCGCTCGCGCTCGGGCAGCGCGTGCAAAATCGAGCGTTTCCGGCGGCTCGTCGCCAAGCGATGAGGCTTGCGATGCCCTTTTTCTTGACATTCGCGGCTTAATCCGCAAGCGCTTTGCCCTGTTCGTGGGCGCTTTCGCCCCGGCGCTTTTTCCGGACACCGCATGACTTTTGCCGATCTCGGCCTTTCCGACGAACTCCAGCGCGCCGTCAACGAGTCGGGCTATACCGAGCCGACTCCGATCCAGGCCAGCGCGATCCCCTCGATCCTGATGGGCAAGGACCTCGTTGCCGTCGCGCAGACGGGCACCGGCAAGACCGCCGCCTTCGTGCTGCCGATGATCGACATCCTCGGCGAAGGCCGCAGCCGCGCCCGCATGCCGCGCACGCTGATCCTCGAGCCGACGCGCGAACTCGCCGCGCAAGTCGCCGAGAATTTCGAGAAATACGGCAAGTATCACAAGCTCTCGATGGCGCTGCTGATCGGCGGCGTGTCGATGGGCGACCAGACCTCCGCGCTCGAAAAGGGCGTCGACGTCCTGATCGCGACGCCGGGCCGGCTGATGGATCTGTTCGGGCGCGGCAAGATTCTGCTGACCGGCTGTTCGATGCTGGTGATCGACGAGGCCGACCGGATGCTCGACATGGGGTTCATCCCCGACATCGAGGAAATCTGCACCAAGCTGCCAAAGACGCGGCAGACCTTGCTCTTCTCGGCGACGATGCCGCCGCCGATCAAGAAGCTCGCCGACAAGTTCCTCGACAATCCCAAGACGATCGAAGTCGCGCGCCCCGCGACCGCCAACGTCAACATCAAGCAGTGGCTGGTGCATGTTACCGCCGCCAAGAAGCGCGACAAATTGATCGAGCTGCTGCGCCAGGAAGACGTCAAGACCGGGATCATCTTCTCGAACCGCAAGACGACGGTGCGCGAGCTCAACAAGGCGCTCCAGCGCGCCGGCTTCGCGTCGAGCGAAATCCATGGCGACATGGAGCAATCGCAGCGGATCGCCGAGCTCGACCGCTTCAAGAAGGGCGAGGTCAGCATCCTCGTCGCGTCCGACGTGGCGGCACGCGGGATCGACGTGAAGGGCGTGAGCCACGTCTTCAACTTCGACGCGCCATGGCATCCCGACGATTATGTCCACCGCATCGGCCGCACCGGCCGCGCCGGCGCGACGGGGATCGCGTTTACCTTCGCGACGCCCGATGACGTCGAGAACATCCAGAATATCGAGAAGCTGACCGGCTTGAAGATCGAGCGCTATGAAGCGGGCGAAGCACCGGTCGTCGCGTCCGACGAGGCCGAAGCGCCGCGCGCGACGACCAAGGCGCGGCGTCGCCCCAAGGCGGCTGCGAAGCCCGAGGCGGCACCCGCCGAGGTCGAGACGGCGGTCGAGTCCGAGCGCCCTGCCCGCGCTCCGCGCGAAGAGCGCGCACCGCGGGCGGAACGTCCTGCGCGGGAGGAGCGGCCTGCTCGCGAGGAACGGCCTGCACGCGAGGAGCGACCTGCCCGCGAAGAGCGTCCGGCTCGTGAAGAACGACCTGCTCGCGCGGAACGCCCAGCTCGTGACGAGCGTCCGGCTCGTGACGAACGCCCTGCGCGTGAGGAGCGCGCCCCGCGCGACGACCGTTCGGCCCGCGACACGCGACAGCAGCGCGATACGCGCCCGACCCGCGAGAGCGACGCGCCGCGCGCCGAGGTTCCCAACCAGATCGCGCCGATCGATGCCATCGACGACGGCGGTTGGAACGGCCCTATGCCGGCATTCCTGCTCGCCAAGCTGACACTGACCGAGTGAGCCTGCGGATCGCTGGGTAAGCGGCGGCAGTTGCCGCTTCGGGCTGGCTATCTGGGCTGCTCCACGCGACGGCGTGGAAATCAGTCTACACTGCCGCCAGGTTCCTCCCCCGCGAACCGGCGGGGGGAGCACTCGGCGAAAGGCGGAGCTCTCCGCGAGCGTGTCGCTTGTGGCTACGCCGCGTCCACCACCAACCTGAAGGCTGGTGGTCCCCCTCCTCCGCCTCGCGAGGGAGGATTGAAGTTACCCTGCCGCCCCCGCCTGCGCGATCAGCGCATCGTCGATCTCGCCAGCGCGCTTGTACGCCGGGCGGCTGAGGATCCGGCCGAGATAGTCCTCGAACGCCGCGCGCTTCGGCAGTGAACCGAACATCACGCCCCACGCGACTTGCGATCCGGCATAGACATCGGCCGCGCTGAAGCTTTCCCCAGCAATGTACGGATTGGCCGACACCGCTTTCTCCAGCACATCGACCGTCAGATCGAAATGACCATAGCCCGCCATCCGTTGCTGATCATCGGTCGGCGTCACGCCGAGCGACTTGTTGGTCACGGCATGCTCGACCGGCCCCGCCGCAAAAAACAGCCAGCGATAATAATCGGCGCGCTCGCTGAGCGGCGGCGCGAGCCCGGCTTCGGGAAAGGCGTCGGCGAGATAGGCGCAGATCGCCGCCCCCTCGGTCAACACATGTCCGTCGTGGACGATCGCGGGCACCTTCCCCATCGGATTGATCGACCGATACGCCTCGCCCTTCATCGTCGTCGCATAATCGAGCACGACCGTTTCATACGGCGCGCCGACCTCCTCGAGCATCCAGCGCGCAATCCGCCCGCGCGACATCGGGTTGGTATAGAAGGTCAGCGCCATGATCGGTCTCCGAATCGGTCAGCAAGAACAATAGAAGAACATTACCGAGCCGAAGCGTCAATCCTCAGAGGGACTTGGCGAACAGCGCCAGCATCCGCGCCCACGCCTTGTCGGCCTGCGCTGCATTGTAGACCTTGCTGTCGGGCGGGGTCCAACCGTGCATCGTGCCGGTATAGACCTCGATCTCGGCGTGCAGCTTGGCTGCGGCAAACGCGGTGCGCAGCGTGTCCTTGGCAGCGGGATCACGTGCGTCGTCATTCGCAGCGATCGCGACGAGGTAGCTCGCCTTCATCTTGGGGATCAGCAGATGCGGGCTGTCGGGCTTGTCGGTGGCGAGCCCGCCGCCGTGGAAGCTCGCGCCCGCGCGGACTCGTGTCGGGTTGGCGGCCGCGGTGCGCATCACCATCGGGCCGCCCATGCAATAGCCAGTGGTCGCGAGACCCTTGCCGCGGTCGACCTGCTTCTGCGCGTCGAGCCAGGCGATGAAGGCGAGCGCGTCGCGCGTCGTGCCGTCGGTGCTGAGCGCCTGGACATAGGGCATGATTTTCGCGCGCACTTCGGGCTGCCCGAAATCCTCGCCCGGCGCGATGATCGGCGATTTCACCGAGCGGTAGAATTGGTTGACGACCAGAACTGCATAGCCCGATTGCGCGAGCCGATCGGCCATCTGCCGGAACGCCGGGCGCAATCCCATGATGTCGGGCCAGACGAGCACGCCGGGCGCCTTGCCGGTCGCGGGTGCGACGAAATAGGCGTCGGCTTTGCCGTCGGGCGTGTCGATCACGACGTCGCGGCCGAGGATCTTGGCGGCGTTGGCCGGCGCCGGAAGCAGCATCGCGAGCCCGGCCGCACCGGCGATCGTGGCAAAGCCGCGGCGGGTGAGCGACGGATCGGCGAGATGCGCGTCATTCTCGGCCACGGTGAAATCGTCACACATCGGTCTCTCTCCTCGCGAATCGCCATTGAGGCGTTTGCCGCACCATAGGGAAATTTTTCGCGACGGATATCCTGCCGATCCTCGACGATCCCGGGGACGCTAGACCGCGCGCCACCACCACACGCCGTCCTCGACCGCGCGCACCGCCCGCCCCTCGACCTCGAGCCGCCGCACGTGCGCGAGCGCCTCGCCCGTTGCCATGCCGAGCATGTCGGGGCCGATCGCACGGCGGAACAGCCGCCCGAAACAGTCGATCGCGCGCTTCGGCTCGGCGAGGAACACCTCGAGCTCGTCGAGCCGTTCGCGATGTTCGCGGTCCATCGCGTCGAGCCGCGCGTGCAGCCCGGTGAACGGGTCGCCATGCCCCGGCAGGACGAGCAGATCGTCGGGCAATTGCTTGAGCCGCGCGATCGATTCGAACCATTCGCCGAGCGGATCGGCAGCGGGCTCGGTCACGCCGAGCGAGATGTTCGGGCTGATCCGCGGCAACACCTGGTCGCCCGCGATCAGCACCTTGGCTGCAGGATCGTAGAGGCAGGCGTGTTCGGGGCTGTGTCCCGATCCGACGACGATCTGCCACTCGGTTTGCCCGATCCGCAGCGTGTCGCCATGCTGGATCCGCGTGTAGCCGAGCGGCAGCGGCGTGACGATCCGGCGAAACCCTGCCCAGCCGCGTTCGCACGCATGCGCGATTTGCGCATCGTCCCATCCAGCGCCGCGCCAGAACGCGAGCATCTCGTCGGGCACCGCGTCGCGCGCGTCGGCCACCAGCATCCGCGCGGTGAGCCACTCGCCGCGCGTCATCACGAGCGGGCAGCCATGTTTGTCGCACATCCAGCCGGCGAGCCCGATATGGTCGGGGTGGAAATGCGTGCCGATCATCTGCGTCACGCGAACGCCGGCGAGTGGCGCTTTCGACAGCGCCTTCCAGGCATCGCGCGCCTCGGTCGTGTTCATCCCCGTATCGACCAGCGCAACGCCGCCATCGTCATCGAGCAGCCAGCAATTGACGTGCTTGAGCGGCCCGGGAACATGCAGTCGGACCCAGCCAATGCCGGGTGCCACTGGCATCACGTCGTGCGCGTCAGGCTCGGCGCCGCCGAACGGATAGGTCAGCCCCTTGTGGCTGGTCGGGGCGAACGCGGGGGCGATGGGTGCGGTGGACATGGCACGGGGTAGCGCGATGGCGCCGCCGAAGTCACGCGTTTCCGCTATGCGGCGAGCGCGGCGTCCTCGCCGAGCAGATGGCGCAGCACGTGGTCGGGTGTTTCGAACAGCATATCGGGCTCAAGCCGCGTCAGTACGTCGCGATTGGCATAGCCCCACAGCACGGCGCCCGAGCAGATCCCGACCTTCTTCGCCGCAACGACATCGCGCGTCTCGTCGCCGATCGAAATCGCCTCGCTCTGCGCGATGTCGCATTTGCGCAATACGCGACGATAGCGCCGCGCTTTGCCAAAGAGCGACGCGCCACATTCGAACCGCTCGATCAACGCGGCATTGGCAGGGCCCAGAATGGCGCGGGCATTGTCCTCGGCATTCGACGTGACGAGGGCAATCCGCACGCCGCTCGCCGCCAATTGCTCGAGCAACGCCGGGATCCCGTCGAACAGCGCGATACGATCGGTCTGTTGGGCGAGCAGGTCGTGTGTATATCGGCCGATCGCAGGCAGCTTCCAGCGCGGGATGCCGAGATGGCGGATCACTTCGCTCGACGTCTTGCCGCGCAATGATTCGACCTCGTCCGCGGCGACCTTACGAAACTTGAAGCGCTCGGCGAGGTGGTCGGCGATCGACAGGAACCAGTCTGCGCTATCGGCCAGCGTCCCGTCGAAATCGAAGATCACGAGACGATAGCGCGGCGACATCGGGCGATCTCAGCGCCGGCCGCGACGTTTGCCGCCATCGCCGTCCTGCGGGACGGCGGCGCTGCGGATCGTCACCAGTTCAGCGCGAGTGACGACGCCATCCTTGTCGAGATCGAACCGGTCGAACAGCACGCCGAATTGCGCCTGGAGTTCGGCGAGCGTGATGCGGTTGTCGGTGTCGGCATCGACTTGATAGGGGCTCGGCAACGCGTTGCGGTCGCCGAGCCATTTCTGCGCCCAGTCGCTATAGCCGATATAGCCAGCCGATCCGGCGGGGTTCGGCCCGGCATCGACGAAACTGCGCGCGACGGAGGCGGTCAACTCGGCGCGCGTCGTGCGCGCATCACCATTGGCGTCGCAGGCGGCGATGAACAGCGCGGCGGGTTCGGCGACGATCGTCGCGCCCGGCTGGCGCGGCGGAACCGGCGCTGCCGGCGGCGGCACCTGCGCAGCGAGCGCGAGCAGAAGAATCAGACTCATGCACGCACCCCCCTGTCCGGCAGCAGCAGACTGGCGTCACCGTAGCTGTAGAAACGGTATCCGTCTGCAATGGCATGCGCATAGGCGGCCTGCATCGTATCGGTACCCATCAACGCACTGACCAGCATGAACAGGGTCGAGCGCGGCAGGTGGAAATTGGTCACCAGCCCGTCGATTCCGCGGAAACGATAGCCCGGCGTGATGAAGATCGCGGTGTCGCCCTCGAACGGACGGATCACGCCGTCCTCGCCCGTCGCGCTCTCGATCAGCCGCAGGCTGGTCGTGCCGACCGCGATCACCCTGCCCCCGGCGGCGCGCACCGCGTTGAGGCGATCGGCGGTCGCCGCGTCGATCCGGCCCCATTCGGCGTGCATCTTGTGGTCCGCAGTGTCGCTCGCCTTGACCGGCAGAAAGGTGCCCGCGCCGACATGCAGCGTCAGCGTGGCATGCGCGATCCCGGCGGCAGCGAAGCGCGCCATCAGCTCGGGCGTGAAGTGCAGCGCTGCGGTGGGCGCTGCGACCGCGCCCTTTTCGGCGGCGAACATCGTCTGGTAATCGTCGGCGTCCTGCGCATCGGCGGCGCGGCGCGCGGCGATATAGGGCGGGAGCGGCATCCGCCCGGCGCGCTCGAGCAGCAATTCGACCGGCTCGTCGCCTTGGAATTCGAGCGCGAAACTGCCGTCTTCGCCGCGGTCGTGCGCGGTCGCGATGACGCCGCTGCCAAAATCGATCGCGTCGCCGTCGCGCAGCCGCCGCGCGTTGCGGATGAACGCGCGCCAGCGACGCGGCCCCTCGCGCTTGTGCAGCGTCGCGCCGATCCGCGAATCGCCGCGCGTCCCCTCGAGCTGCGCCGGGATAACGCGCGTGTCGTTGAACACGAGCAGATCGCCCGCGCGTAACGCCCCCGGCAGATCGCCGACGCTGCGGTCGTGCAGCGCAGTGCCCGCGACCACGAGCAGCCGCGCCGAATCGCGCGGCGACGCCGGGCGCAGCGCGATCCGCTCGGGCGGCAGGACAAAGTCGAACAGGTCGACGTTCATTGACCGCATGCTCCCCGCCGCGAAGACCTGGCTTACGCGGCCTTCTTCTTCGGTGCAGCGGCCGGCTTGCCCTTGAGCATCGGCTTCACCGCCGGCTTGCTCGGGGCAAGCGTAGCAGGTGCGATCGTCGGCTCGGGCGCCGGCGGCGCAGGCACATAGGCCGGCGGGCTGTCGGCGGCGATATACGCGTGGAGGATGCGCGACGGGCGCGTCGGCGGCTCGCCGCGTGCGATCGTGTCGACATATTCCATGCCCGAAATCACGCGACCGAAGATCGTGTACTTCTTGTCGAGCTTCATGTTCGGGTTGAACACGATGAAGAACTGGCTGTTCGCGCTGTTCTCCGCCTTGGTCACCTGCTCGACGGTCGCGCCTTCGGCCGAGCCTTCGCGCGCTGCCGAGACCGCGCCACGGACGTGCGGCAGCCAGTTGAACTCGGCGGGAACGTCCGGGAGCGTCGAACCGCCGGTGCCGTCGCCCTTGGGGTCGCCGGTCTGCGCCATGAAGCCTTCGATCACGCGGTGGAACAGCAGGCCGTCATAGAAATGCTGGCGCGTCAGCGTCTTGACCCGCTCGACCATCTTCGGCGCGGCATCTGGACGCAGCCAGATGATGACGCGGCCGCCGGTCGACAGATCGAGATACAGCAAATTCTCGGGGTCGGTCGCCGACGGGATCGGCGGGCGACCGGCGGTCGTCACGACCGCAGACTTGGCGTCGTCCTTCTTCTTGTTGGCAAGGGCGGGTCCGGCGAGAAACGCCAGGAGAAGGACAAACAGGCTGGCAACGAAACGCATTATTTCCCCGCGAAATATCTCGGAATGGAGTCGCGCTTAGACCATGTGCCGCTTTGCGCCAAACTGAACGTTGCCGGGCAAAGGCGACCGAATTAGGGCCGCATGCCCTTTCGGCCGATCTGCTCGACGCGGTCGACGACGTCTTGCGCCACGCTCGGCGTCACGAACCGCGTAACCGGCCCGCCATAGAAAGCGATTTCCTTGACCAGCCGGCTCGCAATCGGCTGCAGCGCCACGTCGGCCATCAGGAACACCGTCTCGACGCGGTCGTTGAGCGCCCGGTTCATGCCGGTCAACTGATACTCATATTCGAAATCGGTGACGCCGCGCACGCCGCGCAAGATGATGTTTGCCCCCTGGGCCTCGGCGAAATCCATCAGCAGCGAATCGAATGCTACGACGCTGACGCCCTCGATCTCAGCGGTTTCGCGCTCGATCATCGCGAGCCGCTCGTCGAGCGTGAACATCGGCGACTTGGACGCATTGGTCGTGACGCCGATGACGAGCCGGTCGACCAAGGTCGCGCCGCGCCGAATGATGTCCATATGCCCCAGCGTCACCGGGTCGAACGTCCCCGGATAGACGCCGATGCGATCGGTCAACGATCGCGCTCCAGCGTGAAGCGGGCGATATCGCGGAGCAGATCGGCTTCGGGGCCGAAATGCTGGAGATGCTGGATCGCCTGATCGACCAGCATCCGCGCCTGCGCGCGCGCGCGGTCGAGCCCGAGCAGCGACAGGAAGGTTTCCTTCCCCGCGCCTTCGTCCTTGCCGAGCTTCTTGCCGACTGCGGCCTCGTCTCCCTCGACGTCGAGGATGTCGTCGGCGATCTGGAAGGCGAGCCCCATGTCGCGCGCATAGCCGCGCAGGCCCACGCGCCCCTCGGGCGGCACCTTGCCGAGGATCGCGCCCGCCTCGACCGAACAGGCGATCAGCGCGCCGGTCTTCATCGCCTGGAGCCGCGTGACGGTCGGCAGGTCGAAGGTCGATTTCTCGGCCTCCAAGTCCATCGCCTGCCCGCCCGCCATGCCCGACGGGCCGGCCGAGCGCGCGAGATCGAGCACCAGCTCGCTGCGCACGAACGGATCGGGATGCGTCGCGGGATCGGCGAGAATCTCGAACGCCAGCGCATGGAGGCAATCCCCCGCGAGAATCGCGGTCGCTTCGTCGAACGCCTTGTGCACCGTCGGCTTGCCGCGCCGCATGTCGTCATCGTCCATCGCGGGGAGATCGTCATGGATCAGCGAATAGACGTGGATGCATTCGATCGCGGTGGCGACGCGGCCGGCGCAATCGCGATCGACCGCGAACAGCCGCGCCGTCGCGAAGACGAGCAGCGGTCGCAACCGCTTGCCCCCGCCGATCGCGGCATGGCGCATCGCGCGATACAGATCGGCCCGCGGGTCATTGGGGATGGTGAGGAACGTGTCGAGCCGGCGATCGACGTCGGCGCCGACCTGGGACAAGGCCGCCTTGAGCGACAGGGACGCTGCAGTCATGCCATCAACCTGCGGCAAAGGGCTGCGTGCCGACGGCACGCCCCTCGCTGTCGGTACGGATCGCTTCGATCCGCGCCTGTGCCGCCGTCAGACGGTCGTCGCAACGACGCCGCAATTTATCGCCGCGCTCATAGAGCGCGATCGCCTGGTCGAGCGGCGCATCGCCGCTCTCGAGCCTCGACACGATCCCCTCCAGTTCCTTGAGCGCCGCTTCGAACGTCAACTCTTCGATCGGTGTATCCATTTGGCAGCTATGCGGCACGCGAGCGTTTGGGGTCAAGGATACGCGAGGCCTCGGTTGCGTTTGTTGTTCGTCCCCAATGAGGAATACCCCATGTTTACCAGCATCGACCCCGCCACCGGCGCGCCGGGCCAATCCTATGCCGAGCTGACCGGCGCAGAAATCGAGATCAAGCTCCAGCGCGCGCACGAAACCTTCCGCGAATGGCGGCTGACCGATCTCGCGACCCGCACCGCCCTACTCGAGCGAATCGCCGAGCAATTCGACGCCAATACCCAGCGCCTCGCCGAAACCGCGACGCGCGAAATGGGCAAGACGCTCAAGTCCGCCATCGCCGAGGTGCAGAAATGTGCGCAGGCGTTCCGCCATTATGCGCAGGAAGGCGCGGCCATGCTCGAACCGCGCAGCTTCCCCGGCGCGACCGCGACGTGGCATCCGATGGGTCCGGTGCTCGCGGTGATGCCGTGGAATTTCCCGTATTGGCAGGTCGTGCGCTTCATAGCGCCGACGATCCTGGCGGGCAATGTCGGGCTACTGAAGCACGCGTCGAGCGTGCAGGGTTGTGGAGCGGCGCTCGAGGAAATGGTGATCGCCGCGGGCGGGCCAGCCGGGCTGTTCCAGAATCTGGCGATCAAATCCGACAAGGTCGATGCGCTGATTGCCGATGATCGGATCGTCGCGGTGACGCTGACGGGCAGCGAAGGCGCCGGGATGAAGGTTGCCGAGGCGGCGGGCCGTGCGCTCAAGAAGGTCGTGCTCGAATTTGGCGGGTCGGACCCGTTCATCGTGATGCCCTCGGCCGATCTCGATGCGGCGGCCAAGGCCGCGGTGACCGCGCGCGTGCAGAATACGGGCCAGTCGTGCATCTGCGCCAAGCGGATGATCGTCCATGCTGACATCTACGACGCCTTCCTCGAGAAATTCTCGGCGGGGATGCAGGCGGTCGTCGCGGGCGACCCGATGGATGCGGCGAGCGACATGGGCCCGCTATCGAGCGAGGAGCAGCGCGCGACCGTGCTCGGCCAGCTCAAGCTGTTCGAGCAGGCGGGCGCGAAGCTGCTGTTCGGCGGCGAGGCGCTTCCCGGCAAGGGCGCGTATATGTCGGCCGGCATTCTGGTCGACGTGCCGACTGATCACGAAGTCGCGAACGAGGAACTGTTCGGGCCGATTGCGATGCTGTTCAAGGCGGCGGATATCGACGAGGCAATCGATATCGCCAATGCCGTGCCGTTCGGACTGGGCTCGTCGGTGTGGACGCAGGATGCCGATGAGCGCGCGCGCTTCGAGCGCGATATCGAGGCGGGGATGATCGCGGTCAACAAGATGCTGGCAAGCGCGCCCGAGGCGCCGTTCGGCGGGGTGAAGCGCTCCGGGCATGGGCGCGAGTTGGGGCCTTACGGGCTGCACGAGTTCATGAACCTGAAGACCGTGCTGGGGTAAGGTGCCTCCCGCCCTCTCCCGCGAGCGGGAGAGGCTACGGAGACTTGGGTCGCGCTTCTTCAGCGCGGCCCTGGTCGTCGTCGGTGAGGGTCTTCCTTTTTTACGAGCGTCGAGAATCAGAAGAAAAAGACCCTCGCCCAACCCTCTCCCGCAAAAGCGGGAGAGGGCTTTGAAGGCTTGCACTCAGTCCATCGTCAGCACGATCTTCCCGATATGATCCCCCGCCTCCATCCGCGCATGCGCAGCGGGGGCTTCGGCGAGCGGGAAGCTGCGGTCGAGGATCGGCTTCAACCGGCCCGCTTCGACATGCGGCCACACCGTGCGGTGGAGTTCGTCGGCGACGAGGCTCTTGAACGCCGAATCGCGCGGACGCAGCGTCGATCCGGTCAGCGTCAGGCGGCGGCGCATGATGTCGAAGATCGGGATGGTGGCGGTCGCCCCGCCCTGCACCGCGATCGACACGTGCCGACCGTCTTCGGCCAGGCATTGGAGGTTGCGCGGCAAATAGTCGCCGCCGACCATGTCGAGCACGACCGCGCAGCCCTGCCCGTCGGTGATCTCGGCGACGCGTTCTACGAAATCCTCGGTCTTGTAATTGATCGCATGCGCCGCGCCGAGCTTCAGCGCCGAGGCGCATTTGTCGTCGGAGCCCGCGGTGATGATCACGCTCAGCCCGAAGATCGCGCCGAGGCTGATCGCCATCGTCCCGATCCCGCTCGTCCCGCCATGCACCAGCACGGTGTCACCCTCGGTCGCATACCCACGCTCGAACAAATTGGTCCACACGGTGAAGAGCGTTTCGGGCAAAGCCGCTGCCTCGATCATCGACAAGGCATGCGGCACGGGCAGCACTTGCCCCGCCGCAACCGCGACATATTCGGCATAGCCGCCACCCGCGAGCAAGGCGCAGACGGGCTGCCCCATCAGCTCGAAATCGACGTCAGCGCCTTGCGCGACGACGATTCCCGACACCTCGAGCCCCGGGATCGACGGCGCGCCCGGCGGCGGCGCGTAGCCGCCCTTGCGCTGGAGCACGTCGGGCCGGTTGACCCCGGCCGCGGCCACACGGATCAGCACTTCATCGGGGCGCAGTGTCGGAACGGGCCGTTCGACCACGCGCAGGACTTCGGGTCCGCCCGGACCATCGGGGTCGATTGCGCGCATGGTATCCGGAATTCCGTCCATCGATCTTATGCCCCGTTTTGCCTGCGCGCCTTATTGACATGGCCGCTCGCCGGGTCAACGATCCCGCAATGGACTTGGACGAGATTCTCCCGAAACGCGCGGGCGATCCGCTCGCGGCGCTGCTCGCGCAGGACCTCGACCCGTTGTCGGTCGCGGAACTTGAGGCGCGGGTTGCCGCGCTGCAAACCGAGATCGCGCGCACAACCGCGAAGATGGAACACGCCGCCAGCCATCGCGTTGAAGCCGATAATCTGTTCAAGTCTTGACGCCAGACAGCCCTCCTATCCGCTATAAGATGGCAGTAAGGGCGGCGAACGATTTTCAAGTGCTTGCAGTGGCGGATACGCCTTCCAACATAGGCGCAAAGGGCTGCGCTTTCGCCGCAGCCCGCAAGGAGTGAAGACCTGATGCCATCCTTTGCCTCCGCGCTTGAAACCACGCTTCACAAGGCGTTGGAAGCCGCGTCGTCACGTCGCCACGAATATGCGACACTCGAACACTTGCTGCTGGCGCTGATCGATGACGAGCATGCCTCGAAGGTGATGCAGTCGTGCAACGTCGATACCGCCGAGCTGACCGCCACCGTCAAACATTATCTCGATACCGAGCTCGAGGCCTTGAAGGTCGATGCGGCGACCGACCCTTCGCCGACCAGCGGCTTCCAGCGCGTCGTCCAGCGCGCGATCCTCCACGTCCAGTCGTCGGGCCGCGACGAAGTGACGGGCGCCAACGTGCTCGTCGCTTTGTTCAGCGAGCGCGAGAGCTATGCCGTCTATTTCCTGCAGCAGCAGGACATGAGCCGGCTCGATGCCGTGAGCTTCATCAGCCACGGCGTCGGCAAGGGCGGCGCGGCACCCGAAGCGTCGACGCCCAAGGGCGTCGAGGAAGAAAAGCCGCAAAAGCCCGGCGAGAAGGGCAAGAGCGAGTCTGCGCTCAAGCAGTTCTGCGTCGATCTCAACGAGAAGGCCAAGAAGGGCAAGGTCGATCCGCTGATCGGTCGTGGTCCCGAGGTCGATCGCACCGTGCAGATCCTGTGCCGTCGTTCGAAGAACAACCCGCTTTATGTCGGCGATCCCGGCGTCGGGAAGACGGCGATTGCGGAAGGCCTCGCGCGGAAGATCGTCGAGGGGAATGTTCCCGAGGTGCTGCTGCCGGCGGTGATTTACTCGCTCGACATGGGCGCGCTGCTCGCCGGCACGCGCTATCGCGGTGACTTCGAGGAACGCCTCAAGGCGGTCGTCACCGAGCTCGAGAAGATGCCCGATGCGATCCTGTTCATCGACGAGATCCACACCGTGATCGGTGCGGGCGCCACCAGCGGGGGCGCAATGGATGCGTCGAATCTGCTCAAGCCGGCGCTGTCGGGCGGGACGATCCGCTGCATCGGCTCGACGACGTACAAGGAGTTCCGCAACCACTTCGAGAAGGACCGCGCGCTGCTGCGGCGCTTCCAGAAGATCGACGTCAACGAGCCGACGATCGAGGACACGATCAAGATTCTCGCGGGCCTGCGCTCGGCGTTCGAGGACCATCACAAGGTCAAGTACACCCCCGACGCGATCAAGTCGGCGGTGGAGCTCAGCGCGCGCTACATCAACGACCGCAAGCTGCCCGACAAGGCGATCGACGTGATCGACGAAGTCGGCGCGATGCAGATGCTGGTGCCGCTCGCCAAGCGCAAGAAGACGATCACCAGCCGCGAGATCGAGCAGGTCATCGCGACGATGGCGCGCATCCCGCCAAAGTCGGTCT
Source organism: Sphingomonas sp. AAP5 (assembly GCF_004354345.1). Lineage (NCBI taxonomy): Bacteria > Pseudomonadati > Pseudomonadota > Alphaproteobacteria > Sphingomonadales > Sphingomonadaceae > Sphingomonas > Sphingomonas sp. AAP5. Next base: position 2,660,119 of record NZ_CP037913.1, read on the forward strand.
CGACCGACGACACCAAGGCGCTCGAATCGCTCGAGACCGATCTCAAGCGCGTGGTGTTCGGGCAGAATGCGGCGATCGAGAAGCTGGCGTCGGCGATCAAGCTGTCGCGCGCTGGCTTGCGCGATCCCGAGAAGCCGATCGGCAACTATCTGTTCACCGGCCCGACGGGCGTCGGCAAGACCGAAGTCGCCAAGCAGCTCGCGACGATCATGGGGATTCCGCTCCAGCGGTTCGACATGTCCGAATATATGGAACGCCACTCGGTCTCGCGACTGATCGGTGCGCCTCCGGGCTATGTCGGGTTCGACCAGGGTGGTTTGCTCACCGATGCGATCGACCAGCAGCCGCATAGCGTGCTGTTGCTCGACGAGATCGAGAAGGCGCATCCCGATTTGTTCAACATCCTGTTGCAGGTGATGGACAACGGGCGTCTGACCGACCAGCACGGCAAGACGGTCGACTTCCGCAACGTCATCTTGATCATGACGACCAATGCGGGTGCCAGCGACATGGCGCGCGAAACGCTCGGCTTCGGCAACCTCACCCGTGAGGGCGAGGACGAGCAGGCGGTGCAGAAGATGTTCACGCCCGAGTTCCGCAACCGTCTCGATGCGATCGTGCCGTTCGGCTATCTGCCGACCGAAGTGGTCGCGCGCGTGGTCGACAAGTTCATCCTGCAGCTCGAGCTGCAGCTGGCCGACCGCAACGTCCATATCAAGCTCGACGACGAATCGAAGACGTGGCTCACCACCAAGGGCTATGACAAGCTCTACGGTGCCCGCCCGATGGGCCGCTTGATCCAGGAAAAGATCAAGCAGCCGCTCGCCGAGGAATTGCTGTTCGGCAAGCTGGTCCATGGCGGCGAGGTGACGGTCAAGCTGAAGGACAACGCGCTTGCGTTCGAGATCACTTCGGCCCCACCCAAGAAGCCCAAGAAGAAGCCGGTGAGCCGCACCGACAAGGACACGACCACGGTAAAGTGACCGATATGACCGCTGGGTGCGAACACCGCGTTCGCGCCCGGCGGTCCTGTTTGCCGTAGAGAGCACTGGCCCGACGATCGAGATTGCGCCTAGCGGCAATCCCTCCAGCCGCAATCCCTTCCGCCGCAATCCCTCCAGCCGCATTAACGGTCTTTTCGTCAAAGGCGCTCTATGGCGCCGCTATGCAAAGTGCGCCGCACTACCGTCTTTTGAGCCTTGTCGCCGCTGTTCTGCTGGCGCTTGGCTGGTCGTGCCCCGTCACTGCGCAGACCGACCGATCCGGCCAGCCGGTCTCTGTCTGTGTCGTCCGCGCCCAGCCTGGGATGACGCCGCAGTCGCTGTTTGTCGGCACGACACGCTTCGACTGCAATCCGCAACAGACGACGCTTGGCGGCGGCGATTACTGGGTCCGCTCGGTTCCGGTGAAGCGATCGGGTCCGGTCGAAATCCGCGTCGCCAGCCTGTGGCAGCGCGCCGTGACGCTCTACGCGCTCTACGCCGATGGCACGATCGTATCGCAACGGCTCGATCAACAAGGCACGATGCGGCATATCCAGCTCGGCGCGATCGTCGGCCAGCCGCTGCCCGCGCGCGGTGCACCGCTGGTTCGATTGCTCTGGCATGTCGAGGGTGCTGCCAATCTGCGCGGCATCCTGCGCGATGCGCGGATCGCGACGCCTGAACAAGCCGTGCGATCGAACCTGCTGCTGGCCGCGCTGTATGGCGGGTTCGCCGGCCTGTGCATCGCGCTGTTCACCTATAATCTGGCGCTGTGGGCGACGCTGCGACATCGATTCCAGCTTGCGTATTGCGCGATGGTGCTGGGCTTGTTGTGCTACGCCATTTCCTCGTCGGGCGCGCTCGCCTGGGCTTGGCCCGAGCTTGCCAATAACGACCGGATGCGCATCAACTACCTTACGCTCGGCGTATCGGCGGTGGCGGCCCTGCTGTTTGCGCGGACCTTTTTCGAGCCGCGCGTCTTTGCAGGCGGGCTGGGGCGACTGTTCACCGTTGCCGCCGCGACGATGCTCGCGGCGACGCTCGGCTATGCGCTGTTCGGGCCGAGCAATGTCTGGCTGCTCGACCGCTGCTTTACCTTGGCGTTTGCCGGCCAATTGCTTGTCGTGGGACCGATGCTGTGGCGCGCGTGGCGGACGCGGAGCAACTATCTGTGGCTGTTCGCCCTCGCCTGGGGTGCGCCCGTATTCGTCGCCTGCTTCCGCGTGGCGAGCGGGCTCAGCCTGATCCAGTGGAACTTCTGGATCGACAATTCGACGATCGTGATGATGACACTCGAAGCCTTGCTGTCGAGCTTTGCGATTGCCTACCGCGTGCGCGTGCTCAGTCTCGAGCGCGATGCCGCGCGCGAAGGCGAGCTCGCCGCGCTGTTGCTCGCCGAGATCGATCCGCTGACCGGCCTGCTCAACCGCCGTGCCTTTCTGGCGGCCGCGATCGGGCGCACGGGCGAGCACATGCTGCTCATCCTCGATCTCGACCATTTCAAGCTGATCAACGAAACGATCGGCCATGACGGCGGCGACGACGTGCTCCGCGCGGTCGCGCGCACGCTGCAACTGTCGGTTCCCGACGCGGCGCTCGTCGCGCGGATCGGCGGCGAGGAATTTGCGATCGTGCTTCCCGCCGACACCCCGATCGAACCCCGCGACATTCTCGACCGATTGCGCGCGACGCGGATGCCGTACGACGTCGCGGTGACCGCGAGCATCGGCAAATGCATTGGCCCATTGCACCGTGAAGTCGATTGGAAGGCGCTCTACGGCGCCGCCGACCGGGCCTTGTACGACGCCAAGAGCGCCGGGCGCGATCGCGCGCGGATCCGCGCGCTGCCCGACCGCATCGCCGCGTGAGACGCCTTGCCGCGAATCGGCACTGAGCGTACAAGCGCAGCCCAAGGGGATATGCTGTGCGCAACCGTCGCATCATGGTCGGGTTCGTCGCAGTCGTCGCGCTGATCGCGGTGGCGCGCCATCCGAGCGCCGATATCCAGATCCTCACCCATGATTCGACCGACCCCGCGCCGCATCGGATGAAGGCCGCGATCGATCTCGGTCTCGTCGGCATCTCGGTGCTGGTGACCTGGACGGGAAACCATTTGTAATCCGCTGACTATCCGCGGACGGCGCCGGTGGGTTGCCGGGAACGGAAGGCTTGCTTACACACGTGTCAATGAGCGATCCTGAAGCCGTTTGGCACGAATCCTATCGTCACCCCACTGCCTGGGACAGCGTCTATCCGCCGCTTTCGGTGGTGGATATGTTCGATCAATCGGCCGCCAGCGCGGGCAAGGCGCCGTTGATCGATTTTCTCGGGCGGCATTACAGCTATGCCGAGACGCTCGACGGCGCCAATCGCGTCGCGGCGGGGTTGCAGGCGCTGGGCTATGGTCCGGGCGACCGGATCGGGCTGTTCCTGCCCAATGCGCCGCATTATCTCGCGGCCTATTACGGCATCCTCAAGCTCGGCGCGACGGTGGTCAATTTCTCGCCGCTCTACACCGTTGCCGAGCTCGCACATCAAGTCGAGGATTCGGGGACGCGCGTGCTGTTCACGCTGTCCGCCAGCGCGCTGCTCCCGACCGCGCTGAAAGTGCTCGAGACCAGCCAGCTCGAGCGGCTGATCGTCGGGTCGATCGCGGGGGCGCTGCCCGCCTCGAAATCGATCCTCTACCGGCTGTTCAAGCGCAAGGAAGTCACGCCGCGCCCGAACGATCCGCGCATCCTGAGCTTTTCGGGGCTGATCGCCAATGACGGCAAGCACGCACCCGCGACGATCGATCCGATGACCGACGTCGCGTTGATCCAATATACCGGCGGCACCACCGGCACCCCCAAGGGCGCGATGCTGACGCACCAGAATCTGTCGGCCAATGCGCGGCAGGTGATGGGGATCGACCCGCACCCGAACGAACCCGACCGTATCCTCGGCGTGCTGCCGCTGTTCCACGTCTTCGCCAATACCTGCGTGCTCAACCGTACCGTGCTCAACCGCGGATGCATCGTGATGCTGCCGCGCTTCGAGGCTGGCGCGGTGCTCGGCGCGATCACGCGGACCAAGGCGACCGCGCTTCCGGGCGTGCCGACGATGTACCAGGCGCTGCTCGACCATCCCGACATCACCAAGACCGATTTCTCGTCGTTGCGCGTCTGCATCTCGGGCGGCGCACCGCTCGCCGCCGAGTTGAAGGCGAAGTTCGAAGCGGCGACCGGGGCGACCGTGGTCGAGGGCTATGGCCTGTCGGAAAGCTCGGGCGTGCTGTCGGCCAATCCGTACGAGCGGCCCGGCAAGACCGGCAGCATCGGCCAGCCGATCCCGTCGACGCATCTGCGGCTAGTCGACAAAGCCGATCCGACCCAGCCCCCGCCCCCCGGCGAGCCGGGCGAGATCGTCGCGATGGGGCCGCAGATCATGAAGGGCTATTGGAACCGGCCCGACGCCGATGGCGAAGTGTTCGTCACCAATGGCGCAGGGCGCTGGCTGCGCACCGGCGATGTCGGCACGATCGACGAAGACGGCTTCGTGCGGATCGTCGATCGGTTGAAGGACATGCTGTCGGTATCGGGCTTCAAGGTCTTCCCGAGCCAGATCGAGGCGATCCTGCACCATCATCCCGCGGTCAAGGAGGCGATGGTGATCGGCCTCCCCGATCCGTATCGCGGCGAGCAGCCGCGCGCCTATGTCACGCTCAACGAGGAGGTCGCGGCGACCGGCGCGGAGTTGCGCGACTGGCTCAACCCGCAGCTCGGGCGGCATGAGCGCGTCGACGACGTGGTGATCCGCCTGACGATGCCCAAGACGATGATCGGCAAGCTCAGTCGCAAGGATCTGATCGCAGAAGTGATGGCGGAGACGCCCAGCGTATGACCACCGCCCCACCCGTCACCCCCGCGAAAGCGGGGGTCCCGCTTCTTGGCTCCGCACTGGGCAGGAGAAGCGGGACCCTCGCTTTCGCGAGGGTGACGGTGGGGCAGTTAGCGGTCGGTAGGCGCTAGCGCGACGCGCGGCGGTTGGATCTACATCATGTCCAACCGTTACCGCGGGACGCTTTATATCGGTGTGACGTCCCACATCGCTGGCCGCAGTTTCCAGCATCGCGACAAAACCGGTTCGGACTTTTGCCGCCGCCACAACCTCACGCGCCTCGTATACGCCGATTTCGCGGAGCACATCGCCGACGCCATCGCGCGCGAGAAGGCGATGAAGAAATGGCGTCGCGCATGGAAGATCGAGTTGATCGAAGCCGCCAATCCAAATTGGCTCGACCTGTTCGAGACCCTCAACGGCGCAGCAGAAGAAGAAGCGGGATCCCCGCTTTCGCGGGGATGACGGGTACAGGCGCGGTGAATTCACGCACCGTATGACAGTTGCGTGAAGGTCAACGATTCCGATTGTAACAATCTGTCTGCATAGACCCAAGACCAGTAAGGCTTCGGGGTTGTCGACGATGGACGCTGTGACCAAGATCGCAATGAATGGTCTGTCGGGCGGCACGATCGCCGATCTGGCAGACTTCGCGCACTCGCAACCGTCGATCCCCGAGCGGACGATCAGCGAGCGTCGGCGCTATCGCACGATCTGGATCTCCGACATCCATCTCGGCACGCGCGGCTGCAATGCCGATCTGCTGATCGACTTTCTCGACCATGTCGACAGCGAGACGCTCTACCTCGTCGGCGACATCATCGACGGCTGGCGGCTGAAGAAGAAGTTCTACTGGCCCGCCGCACATAACGACGTCGTCTGGCGCCTGCTCAAGCGCGCCAAGCGGGGCGCGCATGTCGTCTACATCCCCGGCAATCACGACGAAGTGGTCCGCCAGTTCTGCGGGCTCGATTTCGGCGGCATCGCGATCCGCCGCAACGCGGTGCATGAAACCGCCGACGGGCGTCGGTTGTTGGTGCTGCATGGCGACGAATTCGATGCAATCACCCTCGCGCACCGCTGGCTGGCGCATGTCGGCGATGCGGCGTACGAATTCATGATGGCGCTCAACCGCTGGGTGAACGCCTATCGCCGCGCTTTCAGCCTGCCCTATTGGTCGCTGTCGAAGCATGCCAAGGCCAAGGTCAAGAACGCGGTCCAGTTCATCTCCAACTACGAAGAGATCGTCGCGCAGGCGGCGGGTGCGCGCGGCGTCGATGGGGTCGTTTGCGGCCATATCCACACCGCCGAGTTCCGTGATATTGATGGCATCGCCTATTATAACGACGGCGACTGGGTGGAAGGCTGCACGGCGTTGGTCGAGCATTTCGACGGGAGAATGGAATTGCTGCATTGGGCTGACGAGATTGCCGCGCGGGAAACGTCCCGGCCGACGGCGCAAATCGAGATGTTGGCGGCCTGACCCGCGTGCGGATCGCCATCGCCACCGATGCATGGAGCCCCCAGGTCAACGGGGTCGTGCGCACCTTGCAAGCGGTGCGTGCCGAACTCGAGCGCCAGGGCCATGAGGTCCTGATCGTCTCGCCCGATCTCTTCTATTCGATGCCGTGCCCGACCTATCCCGAGATCCGCCTCGCCTTTGCCAGCACCGCGAGCGTCGGCAAGATGCTCGCCGATTTCGCACCCAACGCGATCCATCTCGCGACCGAGGGACCGGTCTGCCTTGCCGCGCGGCGCTGGTGCCTGACGCGCGGGTTTCCCTTCACCACCGCGTATCACACGCAGTTCCCCGATTACGTCTCGGCGCGGACCGGCGTGAATCCCGAATGGGTGTGGCGCTACATTCGCTGGTTCCACTGGCCCGCCCAGTCGATCCTCGCCTCGACGCCGTCGATCGCGGCGACGCTCAAGTCGCATGACCTCACCAAGATCCGCCACTGGGGCCGCGGCGTCGATCTCGGGACGTTTGGTCCGCAAGTCGCCCCGCTTGCAGCGATCGAAGCGCTCAAGGCGACGAGCGGCGGGCCGATCCAGCTCTATGTCGGGCGCGTCGCGGTCGAGAAGAATATCGAGGCGTTCCTCACCGCCAAGCATCCCGGCACCAAGGTGATCGTCGGCGACGGCCCGGCACGCGCCACGCTCGTCGCGCGCTACCCCGACGCGCATTTCCTCGGGCCATTGTTCGGCGCCGATCTCGCCGGCGCCTATGCCGCCGCCGACGTCTTCGTTTTCCCGAGCCGCACCGACACGTTCGGCCTGGTGATGATCGAAGCGCTCGCCAGCGGCACCCCCGTCGCGGCCTACCCAGTGACCGGGCCGGTCGATGTGCTCACCCCGCAGGTCGGCGCGATGGACGAGGATCTCGACACCGCGATCGCCACCGCGCTCACCCGCGATCGTGCCGCCTGCGCGGCTTATGGCCAGACCTTCACCTGGGAAGCGAGCGCGCGCCAGTTCCTCGGTGCGCTCGTTCCCGTGGAGCATCCCGAGGCGATCGCGGCCTAGCGTGCAACCGCGCTTGCCACCCCCCCGCATTCGCTCTACATTGCATGTCAGCATAAGTGGCCGCTCCGAAAGGGGCGGCCCTTTCCGTTTTTGAGGAGTATCCCGTGGCCCAGCCGCTCATGCCGCACGCGACCGCCGCTTGGCTCGTCGACAATACCGCGCTCAGCTTCGAGCAGATCGCCGAATTTTGCGGCCTGCACATCCTCGAGGTCCAGGCGATCGCCGATGACACCGCCGCGACCAAGCTGACCGGCCGCGACCCGATCCGCGCGCACGAGCTGACGCAGGACGAGATCGACAAGGGCCAGGCCGATCCGGAGTACACGCTCAAGATCCTCAAGGGTCCCGAGCAGGTCCGCCGCACCAAGGGGCCGCGCTACACGCCGGTGTCGAAGCGGTCGGACAAGCCAGACGGCATTTCGTGGATCATCCGCAACCATCCCGAGATCAGCGACGGCGCGATCGGCCTGCTGATTGGCACGACGCGCACGACGATCGCGGCGATCCGCGACCGCAGCCACTGGAACATCGCCAACATCACCCCGAAGGATCCGGTGACGCTCGGCCTGACGACGCAGCGCGAGCTCGATGCGGCGGTCGCCAAGGCCGCCAAGGCGGCTGGCCTCGAAGCTCCGGTCGACACGCGGCTCGAGGGTGACCGCGAAGCGCTGATCACCGAGCTGCGCGCGCAGCGCGACCAGCTCGCGCGCGACGCCGAAGCCGCCGAGAATGGCGAAGTCGTCGCCCCGCGCGCCGAGCCGACCGCCGAGACGCTGTTCAAGCGCTGATGTAATCTGTCACCCCCGCGAAAGCGGGGGTCCCGCTTCTACCGCCGGCCCGGAGAAGAAGCGGGATTCCCGCTTTTGCGGGAATGGCGGCAGAAGGGGTCCGGGAAGTAAGATGACCCAGCCTCCCCGCTTCGATTTCACCATCCACGCCACCGACGGCAAGGCGCGGACCGGCGAAATCGCGATGCGCCGCGGCACGATCCGCACGCCGGCGTTCATGCCCGTCGGCACCGCCGCGACGGTCAAGGGCGTCAAGCCCGCCGACGTCCGCGCAACCGGCGCCGACATCCTGCTCGGCAACACCTATCACTTGATGCTCCGCCCCGGCGCCGAACGCGTCGCGCGATTGGGGGGCTTGCACGATTTCATGGGCTGGGACCGCCCGATCCTCACCGACAGCGGCGGCTATCAGGTGATGAGCCTGTCCGACCTGACCAAGCGCGACGAGAATGGCGTGACCTTCAAGTCGCACCTCGACGGTTCGCGCCACACGCTCAGCCCGGAGCGCTCGATCGAAATCCAGCGGCTGCTCGGCTCGGACATCGTGATGGCGTTCGACGAGCTCGTCCCGACCACCTCGACGCCCGAAGTGCAGGCAGCCGCAATGGCGCGCTCGATGCGCTGGGCCAAGCGCTCGCGCGATGCGTTCGACGGCGGCGGCGCGCATGCCGAGGCCGCAGCGATTTTCGGCATCCAGCAGGGCGCGCTCGACCAGACGCTGCGCGGCGACAGCGCGACGGCGCTGATCGACATCGGTTTCGACGGTTATGCGGTCGGCGGGCTCGCGGTCGGCGAAGGCCAGGAGGCGATGTTCGCCTGCCTCGACTTCGCGCCCGGACAGCTTCCCGTCGACAAGCCGCGCTACCTGATGGGCGTCGGCAAGCCGACCGACATCGTCGGCGCGGTCGAGCGCGGGATCGACATGTTCGACTGCGTGCTGCCGACGCGGTCGGGGCGCACGGGACAAGCGTTCACGCGAAACGGCCCGATCAACATCCGCAACGCGAAGTTCGCCGAGGACCAGGGGCCGCTCGATTCCGCGTGCGGCTGCCCGACCTGCCAGCATCCCGAGCACGGTGGGAGCCGCGCCTATCTGCACCATTTGGTCCGATCCGGGGAAATCCTCGGCGCAATGTTGATGACCGAGCACAATCTGTGGTTCTATCAGGCGATGATGGCCGACCTGAGGGCAGCAATCGCGGCGGGGCGGCTCAAAGCCTTCGCCGATGCGTTCCGACAGGCATATGAGAGCCACGCAGAGAGGGTGTAATGTCCAAGATCAACGAAATCGAAGCCGCCGCGCTCGAACACAAGCGCGTCCGTGATGCCGCCGAAGCGAAGGGTGAGAAGCACGGCAACTGGCCGGTCGCGCCGATCGCGATCGGGGTCGGTGTCGGATCGGCCGCGCTGGCGGCGGCGCTGCTCTACGTGAACCGCTCGAAGAAGCCGTAAGCGCCGTCACCCCGGCCTTGTGCCGGGGTGCACCGTGCCGCGTGGTCACCGTGCGATCATCGAACGCTGCGCAAGCATCGGAGTGGCCCCCGGCACAAGGCCGGGGTGACGATGTATCGGGTGGTGTGCCATCTGATTGACACAGCCCCTGCCGCCGCGCGACACAGTGGCGCAACACCGCCCCCATCCGGAGCCTCCCTTATGCTGTCCCGTGCCGCCCTCCTGCTGGGCGCCGCCCTGCTCCCGCTCACCGCCGCCACCGCGCAACCCGCCCCGACCACACCCGCCCCCGCGATCAAGCCGATCGCCTTTACCGAGCGCACGCTCGCCAATGGCCTGCGCGTCTATGCGATTCGCGACACGACCACGCCCAACGTCTCGGTGCAGGTCTGGTACGATGTCGGCTCGAAGGACGATCCCGCCGGGCGTTCGGGCTTCGCGCACATGTTCGAACATTTGATGTTCAAGGCGACGCGCAACCTCGTCTCCGAACAGTTCGACCGGCTGACCGAGGATGTCGGCGGCAACAACAATGCCTCGACCAATGACGATTACACCGAATATCACGAGACGATCCCGGCGAACCACCTTCAGCGGCTGCTGTTCGCCGAGGCCGACCGGATGGCCGCGCTTGTCGTCGAGCCCAAGAGCTTCGCGTCCGAACGCGACGTGGTGAAGGAGGAGCTGCGCCAGAACACCAACGCTCGCCCCTACGGCAAGCTGTTCTCGCTTTATTTCCCGGCCGTGTCCTACACGCGCCATCCGTACGCACGCGGGACGATCGGCAGCCTCGACAATCTCGAGAGCGCGCAGATCGACGATGTCCGCGCGTTCCACGCGACCTATTACCGGCCCGACAACGCCGTGCTCGTCGTCTCGGGCAATTTCGATGCAGCCCAGCTCGACGCCTGGGTCGACCAGTATTTCGCGAAGATCAAACGCCCGACCACGCCAATCCCGCGCGTCACGGTGACCGAGCCAGAGCGCACCAAAGCGACGCACTACGTCGTCCATGAAGCAAATACGCCGCTCCCCGCGGTAATGATCAGCTATCCGATCCCCGCCGACAACCATCCCGACGGCCCCGCGCTGAGCGTGCTTAACGCGGTGTTGTCGCAGGGCGAGAGCTCGCGGTTGTACGAATCGCTCGTCTATCGCGACCAGCTCGCGCAGAGCGCCGAGAGCGTACTCGATTCGAAGCAGGGCCCGGGCAACCTCGCGGTGTTCGCGATCCTCGCAGGCGGCAAGACCGCAGCAGCGGGCGAGACGGCGCTGCGCCGCGAAGTCGCGAAGCTGCGCGATACCCCGGTGAGTGCCGCCGAACTCGCCGAGGCGAAGAACGAGATCCTTACGGGCGCACTCCAGGCGCGCGAGACTGCCGAGGGCAAGGGCCGCACGATCGCCTCGTCGGTGATCATCGACGGCGACGCGCGCGCCGCCGACCGGCAGCTCGCCGCGATCGGCCGCGTCACCGCCGCCGACGTCCAGCGCGTCGCCGCCAAATATCTGCGCGACCAGCGTTCGGCGACGATCCAGTACCTCCCCGAGGACGCGACCGCCAAGGCACCGCAGAACGACCGGATCGAAGTCGCCGATAGCGTGGTGGTCACGCCATTGGTCGCGCCCGGCAAGATCGAGGTGGTGACGCCCGCCAGCGCTGCCGACCGCATCGCCCCGCCACCACCCGCCGCCGCGATCGCCGCCGCCGCACCGGTGACGCACGAATTCGCGCTCGCCAACGGGATGCGCGTCGTCGTGGTCGAGAAGCACGATCTGCCGCTGCTCACCGCGTTGCTCGTCGCGCAGGGTGGGGCGGCCGACGACCGGCCCGATCGCGCCGGGGTCAACAGCCTCGCCGCGGACTTGCTGACCAAGGGCACCACGACGCGCTCGGCGACGCAGATCGCGCGGCAGATCGAGGCGCTTGGCGGTTCGATCTCGAGCGATGCGAGTTGGGACGGCAGCTCGATCGAGGTGACGGTGAAGTCCGACCAGGCGACGCCGGCACTGGCGATCCTCGCCGATGTCGCGCGCAACCCAGTCTTCGCGCCCGCCGAGATCGAGCGCGCGCGCGCGCAGACGATCGACGGCGTCCAGGTCGCGATCAAGGATCCGAGCCAGCTCGCCGGGCTCGTCGCCGCGCGCGCGGCGCTCGGTGCCTCGCCGTACGGGCATCCGCGCTCGGGCACGCCGATGTCGCTCAAGGCGATCACCGCGAGCGACATCCGCGCCGCCTATGCCAAGGCCTGGGCGCCCGCACAGGCGACGCTGGTGATCGTCGGCGACGTGACCCCGGCACGCGCCAAGGCGCTTGCCGAAGCCAATTTCGCCAGCTGGAAGGCGAGCGTGCCGGTCGGTCCCGATGGCCCGCGGCAGATCTACCCCGCGCCGCGCGTCGTCGTGGTCGACATGCCGGGCGCGGGCCAGGCCGGCGTCGTGGTGGCGCGCCCGGGAATCGCGCGCAGCGATCCGGCTTATTATCCTGCGGCGGTCGCCAATACGGTGCTCGGCGGCGGTTTCTCGTCGCGGCTCAACCAGGAGATCCGCATCAAGCGCGGGCTCGCTTATGGCGCCGGGAGCAGCCTGCAGGCCGGTCGCCTGCCGGGCGTCGTCGCCGCGCGGACCTCGACCAAGAATCCGAGCGCGCCCGAGACGGTGTCGATCATCCTCGCCGAAATGAAGCGGCTCGGCGCCGAACCCGTCAGCGCGGCCGAGCTCGATACGCGCAAAGCGGTGTTGGTCGGCAATTTCGGCCGTGCGACCGAGACGACGGGCGGGATCGCCGGCACGGTCGGCGGCTATGTCGTCCAGGGCCTGCCGCTGAGCGAGCTCGGGCAGTACACGCAGCGCGTCTCGGCGGTCGATCCGGCGGCGGTGCAGGCGGCAGCGGCAAAGCTGCTCGATCCAGCGGCGGCGAGCGTCGTCGTGGTCGGCGATGCGAAGCTCTTCCTGCCCGAACTGCGCAAGGCCTATCCCAACGTCGAGGTCATCGGCGCGGACGTGCTCAAGCTCGACAGCGCGGCGCTGCGCTGAGCGATCCCTGCAACCGTCACCCCGGCTGCGCCGGGGTGACCGAACCCCTGCATTAACCACCAATCGTATCGTCGCGAGACACACCTAAATCAGCAGCATCGCAGCGCGCCAAAATCGGCTACAGCGCGCGCGTGTATTTGCAGGCGATCCTTGGCTGGGTGAAGATGCGGCGGCTGAGCAAGCTCGGTGCCGTCGGCCTGTGCGCGCTCGTGCTCGCGGGCGTATCGGCGCATGCGGCGCTTCGCGCGATCATCCTCCAGCACGCCAGGGCGGCGCAGCACGCCCCTGCGCCGAGCGGTTATGAGATCGAGGATCATTTCCCCGGCGCCGCGTATTTCAACGCGGCCGACGATGCGGTGCAGAGCGACAGCGCCCCGGCGCGCGGCGCGACCGGGACGATCGCACTCCCCGACCTGCCGCTCCCGGCCGGCGCGGCGGCGCTCGCGGGGGATACATCGGTCCGTCCCGCCCTCCCCTTTTCGATGGCGCGCGCGAGCGCGATCGACCGTGGCCGCGCACTACAATGCCTGACCACCGCGATCTATTATGAAGCCGCGAGCGAGCCCGACGCCGGGCAACAGGCCGTCGCGCAGGTGATCCTCAACCGCGTGCGGCACCCGGCCTTCCCGGCGACGGTATGCGGCGTGGTGTTCCAGGGTTCGGAACATACCGGCTGTCAGTTCAGCTTCGCGTGCGACGGCGCGCTCCAGCGTGGGAGCCCGTCGCAAGCTTATTGGCTGCGCGCGCTGAAGGTCGCCGCCGCGGCGCTCAACGGGCATGTCATGCCGCAAGTCGGGCTCGCGACGCATTACCACACCTATGCCGTCACCCCGGCGTGGAACCGGAGCCTCGTGATGACGGCCGCGATCGGCGCGCATTTCTTCCACCGCTGGCAGGGTGGCTGGGGCACGCCGGCGGCGTTCCGCCAGCCGTATCTGGGCGGCGAGCCGATCCCGGGCCCGCACCCGCGGCTCGATCCGCCGGCTCCTATGACGGCAGCCGTGGTGACGCCTGCGCTACCCGCCGCCAAGCCGGTCACGATCCAGCCTGCCTATGCGCAAAGCGGCACGCCGATCGCCCCTGCAACCCCGGCTGCGGATACGCTGCCGGGTGACTCACAGATCCTCGACCGCTGGAAAGACTCGGGCAAGCCGCTGCGCTGAACTCGTCTCTCGGTAGCGCCGCGACCTCCCCCCGCTCGCCCTGAGCTTGTCGAAGGGCCGCTCTCCGCTTGCGCACGGTGCGCGAGCGGAGCGTGGGGCTTCGACAGGCTCAGCCCGAACGGAGCGCGGTATCTACCGTTCGCGACGAACCGCCCTACTTCTTCACCGCCAGATACTTGTCGAACCACGCCCGCGTGCGCGCAACGACGTCGGCCGAATTGGCCGGCGCGCGGATGCCGTGGCCTTCCTCGGGATAGATCACCAGGCTGGTCGGTACGCCCATGTCCCTCAGCCCATGCCAATATTCGATCGACTGCGTCGGCGGCACCTCGATGTCGCGCTCGCCGACATAGATGAAGGTCGGCGTCTTGGCGTTCTTGATGAAATTGACCGCCGAGACGTCCTCATAGGCCTTGCGATCCTCGTACAGCGTCTTGCCGAAGAACGGCAGCATCCACTGGTCGATGCCGTTGGTGCCGTAATAGCTCACCCAGTTCGACAGCCCTGCCCCCGCGACGATCGCCTTGAAGCGGTTGGTCTGGGTGTTCGCCCACATCGCCATGAAGCCGCCATAGCTGCCGCCGGTCAGGCCGAGCCGCGCGTCGTCGACCGGGGCGACCTTCTCGACCGCGTCGATCCCGGTGAGGATGTCGCGCAGATCGCCGCCGCCGAAATCGCGCTTGTTGGCGGCGGTGAAGGCCTCGCCCTGGCCGTAGCTGCCGCGCGGATTGGGCAGGAAGATGTAATAGCCGGCATCGAGCATCGCGCCGTAGCCACCGCCGAAATACGGCACGTTCGCCGCCGACGGACCGCCATGGACGATCGTGATCATCGGCGCCTTCGCCTTGGGATCGGCGCCGAGCGGGGCGAGCAGCCAGCCCTGGACGTCGAAGCCGTCATTCTTCCAGCTGATGCTGCGCGCGGTCATCTTGGCCGGGATCGCGTCATTGTCGTGCGTGATCTGGACGGGCGCATCGACCGGGCCGGCGAAGATCGCTGGGGCATGCGTGAAGTCCTGCACCACCGTGGCGACGGTCTTGCCATCGGCGCTCCACGCGGCCTTGGCATCGCCCGCGGCGAGGTTCGACGGGCGGCTCCAGCCGAGGCCGTCGGTGCTTGCGCGCTCGGCATAGAGCCCCATCCGGTCGCCGCGCAGCGCGGTGCCGCGGATGGCGGCGTCGCGCCACACAAGCGACGTCACCGTCAGCTTGCTGTTGGGCTGGGTATTGCGCGGTTCGCCGCCAGCGAAGGGAACGGTCCAGACATCGCCGCCGACCGAGCCGAAGTCGCTCATCAACCCGCCGATATAGGCGACGGTCTTGCCGTCGGGGGAAACGCGCGGGAAGTTGAGCTGCGTCTTGGGGCGGGCGATCGTGCGCACCGCGCCGGTCTTGGCGTCGACCGCGTCGAGCGTCGCGACCCACCAATTGTTGTCGCCATTGCCGAGCGCCGAGGTGACGACGAAGCCGCTGCCATCGGGGGTCCAGTCATATTCGTAGATGTAGCGATCGGCGGGCGAAAGCGGCTGGGCCTTGTCCGCCGTCACGCTGCCGCTCACGTCGAACACGGCGAGCCGCTGCTCGTCGCTCTTCTCGCCGATCTCGCCGATCTGGCGCACGCCGGCCTGCGCAGCGCCCGCTTCCTTCGCCGCGCCGATTGTCACGAGCAAGGCGATGCGCGACCCGTCGGGCGAGAAGCGCGGCGTCTGTGCGATGCCGCTGATCGTCGCGACCGTATGCGGCTTGCCGTCATGGTCGACGAACAGCGTGACGAGCCCGGCCTTCTTGTCGCGCGTGAGATAGGCGAGGCTGCCGTCTGGCGCGAAGGTCAGACCCGACACCGAACACAGGGCGCCGCACGGATCGAAGCTGCGCAGCACCTTGCCGCTCGTCGCTCGAATCGTGATGCTGGTCTTGCTGCCCTCCGCATCGATCGTCGCGATCCGGTCGCCCTGCGCCGACAGCGCGAGCCCGCCATAGGAATGCACCGTGGGTGCGGCGAGCGCCGGGCTGGCGGAGGCGGCGAGCAGAAAAGCGAACAGGCTGAGGCGCATGGCAGGGAAGCTCCGTCGAGTGATGGAGCGGGATAGCACAGTGCGGCGGCGGAGCAATCGCGTCGCTGCGCCGATCGATTACGGCTTCCCCACCTGCGCGAGCAGCACGTCGACCGCCGCGCTCAACTGCGCATCGGTGCCGGGGCCTTCGCCGAGCGGCCGCACCACCGTGACGTCGACCGGGCGCGGGTGCATCTCCATGTCCTGGCCGCGGCCGTCCTGGATTCGCGTGCCGGGCGTGCGCACCGACGAGCCGTCGATCAGCGGCTCGCCGCCGGTGAAGATGATCCACCCCGCGGTCGGCTGCCCGACCACCTTGCCGAGCCCGAGCGCGCGATAGCCCTCGGTGAAATCCTCGGCGTCCGACAGCGACGATTCGTTGGTGACGAGTACGGTCGGCTTGCCGAGCGCACGCTGGCCGAGCGCCTGGCGGCCGGGCAGCGGGAACAGGTCGCGCGGCGTCATCGTCAGATAATTGGCGCGCGCGAAGACGTCGATCGCATAGCCGTTGATGAAGCCGCCATTGTTGTTGCGGATGTCGACGACGACGCCCTGCCGCCGCTGATTCTCGGCATCGAGATCGAGATAGAGCTGGTCGAGCGATTCGGACGACATGTCGGCGATATGGACATAGCCGAGCTTGCCGCCCGACAGCCGATCGACCAGCGCGCGGCGATCATCGACCCATTGGCGGTAGGCGAGCCCCGCCGCCGCGCCGACCGAGATCGGCCGGACGACGACGCTGCGCTGACCAGTCGCGCCAACGATGCCGAGCGCGACGCGGCGGCCGACGCTGTTCTCGAGCAGCGCATCGATATTGCCATGCGCGCCGATCGCGACGCCACCGACGCTGACGATCCGGTCGCCGGGCGCGATCTTTTCGATCGCCGCAGGCCCGAGCCGCACCACGTCGCGCACGATCAGACCGCGTCCCGCATCATAGGCGGCGCGGTCGAAGCGCAGCCCGAGATCGCCGACGCGATTGGGCCGCGCGCTACCCGGTGCGCCGGGGCTGAGCGAAATGCCCGAATGCGAGGCGTTGAGCTCGCCGATCATCAGATTGATGATCCGCCGCTCCTCGTCGGGCGTGCGGGCGCCGGCGATATAGGGCTGGAAGCGCGCGCGCAGCGCCTTCCAGTCCTGGCCGTTGAACTTCGCATCGAAGAATTTGCGGTCGAGGATGCTCCACGCCTCGTCGAACACGATCTGTTTCTCGGTCGCGAAGTCGACGTCCATTTCGGCGCCTACCGGGATCGGCTTGGGTTTGGGGCTGTCGAGCGGTGTCGAGATGACGCGGCCGCCGTCGAGATAGAAGAGCGTCTTGCCGTCGCCCGCGAGGGCGAAATCGCCCTTCGGCCGATCGCTCTGCGTGAGTTGCTGCGCGACCGGCGGCTCGTCGGCGAGTTCGTCGAGATTGTAGCTGTAAAGGTTGGCACGGCCCTTCTCGCGTGCGCGGAAGACGAGCGTCTTGCCATCGGGGCTGATCACCGGCGTATCGGCATTGAGCCCGAGCGGCAGAATCGTCGCGCGCGCGCGCAGGCCCTCCCACACGATCGACACCGGCTTCACCTTCGGCGCGGGCGTCGGCGGCGCGGCCCCCTTCTTCGCTGCGACGGGCAGCGGCTTGGGCGTCGGTGGTGTGGGCGTATCCGACGGCGTGTCGGGCGTGCCGGGCTGCTTGCCGGGCTTGAACAGGTCGCTGAACTTGTCTTCCTTGAACTTCGGCACGTGCGGCAGCAGATCAATCCGCACGATCCGCGAATCCTCGCTGCGCTGCGCGGTGTCGAAGAGGATGTAGGTGCCGTCGGGCGACCAGGCGATCCCGCCCATCTGTCCGTTGGCGAGGAAACTGACCGGCCGCGCCGCGCCACCTGCGGCGGGGACGACATGGACGTTCACGAACGAGCGCGAATCGAGCAACGGGAAGGCGATATACTGGCCATCGGGCGACCAGGTCGGGCGCGGTCCATCGCGCTCGTCGGTCGCGATCGCGCCGGTGAACAGCGTACGATCGGCGCCGCCCGCGAGTGTCACGACGTGGAGCTCGCGATCGTCGAGGACATAGGCGGCCGACTTTCCGTCGGGCGCGTAGGTGGGCGCGGACGCGATCCCCTGGCGCGTCAGCACGGTCTCGCGCCCGCTTGCGACGTCATATTCGACGAGGCAATGCGCGAGCCCGCGCTCCGAAATGACGAGCGCGCGGCGGCTGTCGGGCGACCAGACCACTTCGCGCTCGGCACCCGGCGTGTTGGTCACGCGCTGCGCCGTACCGCCGTCCTTGGCCGACGTCGCGAACACTTCGCCATGCCCGATCACCGCGATCTTCTGCCCGTCGCTCGAAAGCGCCAAGCGCGAGAAGCTCTGCAGCTGTTCGTGGCGGCGCGGCGTCGTGCTCGCAGCCCCGCGGAGCGTAATCGGCACCGCGGCGGCCTGCCCCGTCGTGGGATCGTAGCGCCACACACCGAAATCGCGTTCGAACACGACCCCCGACCCGTTTGCCGCCATCGACGGGTACAGAACGCGGCCGCTCGTGAAGTGCGTTAGCTGCTCGGGCGCCGCCCCCGCGCCGACGCCGATGCGCCAGAGATTCTCGGGCCCGCCCTTCGCGCTCATATAGACGAGGCTGGCACCGTCGCGGCTCCACATCGGCCAGGCGTGTTTCTCGCCATCGGCGAGGAGACGGCTATACGCCCCGCCCTCGGCGACCGGTTTGAGCCACAGTTCGGTCTGGTCGATGTGCGAGGTGCCGTTGCGCCACCACTGCCCCGCGCTGATCCCACGCGTGTTGATCGCAAGCGTGCTGCCATCGGGCGACGGCGCGGCCTGGAACTCGGCGAGATAGGTCTCGCGGCTGACCTGCATCGGCGTGCCGCCATCGACCGCGATGCGGAAGACATCGGCCTGGCGGCCGACATCGGTGACGCCCGAGGCGAAGTACAGATATTTGCCGTCGGGCGACCAGGCATCGAGCTCCTCGCCCGCCTCGGCATAGGTCAACCGCGTCACCGCGCCGCTCGCCAGATCGAGCACATAGATGTTGGCATTGCCGCCGCGCGTCGAGGTGAAGGCGAGTTTGGTTCCGTCGGGCGAATAGAGCGGGCGCGCCTCGGTCGCCGCATCGGTGACGAGCGGGCGCGCGACACCGCCGTTCGCCGCGACCTCCCAGATGTCGCCGCCCGAGGCGAAGGCGATCAGCGCGCCGTCGGGGGAGAGCGTCGGCTCGGCGAAGGCGGGCCTGGCCTCCTGCGCGAGAACGGGCGCGGCCAGAGTGGTCGAGGCGAGCAGGCCCGCAGCCGCCAGCGCAAGGCGTTGAAATGTCATGAAGGAGCCCCGTTTCGTCGTTATCCCCGGCAATGAAGCGCAAAAGCCGAACGATCACAAGCCACACGCGTTTGCGCGGCTGGGACGCAATCGCGGATGGTTTTGCAGGATCAGCATGCTAGCGCGGCGTCGTGAAAAATTTGACGGACAGACGCGCGATCCTGATGGGCGGCGGCGCGATCATGCTGCTGGCGCTGCTGCATGGCGCGCTGTTCTGGCCGGGGATCATGACGTGGGACGCGATCCGGCAATATGGCCAGGCGCTGAACGGCCAGTATGACGATTGGCACCCGCCGGCGATGAACTGGCTGTGGCGGCAGCTCGGGCTGTTCGGCGCGGGGCCGGCGCCGATGCTGGTGCTGCAGCTTGCGCTCTATTGGGGCGGCACCGCCTGGTGGATGCAAGCGGCATGGGCGCGCGGACAGCGCGCGGCGGCGGGGGCGATCGGCTTGCTCGCACTGTCGCCGATCGTGCTGGTGCTGGTGGGCACGATCCTCAAGGACAGCCTGTTCGCGGGCACGCTGCTGCTCGCGAGCGGCTTGCTCGTCGCGCGACCGGGGAGCCGCGCGGCGCGGATCGTCGCCGCGCTGCTGCTCGTCGCGGCGGCGACGCTGCGCTTCAATGCGGTTCCGGCGTGCCTGCCGCTGCTGTTGCTTGCCCTGCCGACCGCATGGCGGCGAACGTGGCCGCGGCTCGGCGCGACTGCGGTGCTTGCGGCGATCCCGCTGGTGCTCGCTTTGCCGCTCGCCAACACAGCGCTTCACGCCAAGCGCAGCGGCGTCGAACTGTCGCTGGTGATCTACGATCTCGGCGGGATCGGCGCGTTCGCCCGGACCGATGTCTTCCCGCGTACGGGGGTCTCGAATCCGGTCGCGGTCAATGCTGATTGCTATTCGCCGATCTCATGGGATCGCTATGCCTGGTGGGGTGCGGCACCGTGCGCGATCGGCTTCACCACGCTCGCCGCGCCGCTCAAGACTGGGCACGGCCCCTATGGCTGGTGGGCCGCCGCCGTCGCCGCGAATCCGCTCGCCTATGCGGGGCACCGCCTCGCGCATTTCGACCGCAATACGCGCTTTCTGGTCCACGATGCCGATCTGCCCGGCCTGTCGCGGCAGTCCGATCCCAACCCCTGGAGCTTCACCGTCGCGCCGAACGGCTGGCGCAGCGCGCTCCAGCACGCCGCCGACGCGCTGCTGACGACGCCGCCGGGCTGGCCGATCTGCTGGCTGGCGCTCGGGCTCGGGTTGCTCGTGCTGCGCCCAAGGCTCGGCGGTGCCGATCCGGCGGTCGCGCTGGCGTGGTCGGCGGTGCTCTACGGCTTCAGCTATCTGCCGCTGAGCGTCGCATCCGAGGTGCGCTACCACTTCTGGACAATGACCGCGGTCGGGATCGCCGCCGCGCTGGTGCTCTCGCAGCGCGCGACGTGGCGACTGCCGCGCTGGCAGCTCGCACTCGCGGCGGCACCGCTGCTCATCGTCGTCGCGGCGGGGGTCATCGCGCGGGCGTGACGTCTCGAAGCGGTTTGAAGCGGCGCGTTCCTGCTCTAGGGCTGCGGGCATGAAGCGTTTCTGGACCCACGTCACCCTCGACGACACCCGCGCCGTCTTTCTCGACGGCAAGCCCGTGCGCACCCCCGGCCGCGTGCCGCTCGCCTTGCCGAGCGCTGCGCTAGCCGAGGCCGTCGCCGATGAATGGCGCGCGGTCGAGGGCGAGATCGACCCGCGCGCGATGCCGCTGACGGGCCTCGCCAACGCCGCGATCGACCGGATCTCGCCCGACCCGGCATTGTTCGCGCACGGGCTCGCCGCGTACGCCGAGAGCGACTTGCTCTGCTACCGCGCCGATTCGCCCGAGGATCTGGTCGCGCGGCAGGCCGAGGCCTGGGATCCGCTGATCGACTGGGCGCGGCTGCGCTACGATGTGCATGTCGAGGTCGTCACCGGCATCCTCCACCGCGCGCAGCCAGCGGCAACGCTGCAACGACTCGGCGATGCGATCGCCGTTCGCGGGCCCTACGAGCTGGCGGCGCTGTCGCCGATCGTGACGATCGGCGGCTCGCTGATCGCCGCGCTGGCGCTCGTCGAACACGCCGCGACGCCCGAACAGGTGTGGGACGCGGTGACGCTCGATGAGGACTATCAGGCCGAACGCTGGGGCCGCGATCCGCTCGCCGAGGCGGGGATTGCGACGCGGCGGCGCGATTTCGGCGCGGGCGTGCGGATGCTGGAATTGCTGCGGTAGGCGCTATCCTCGTCACCCCGGCCCTGTGCCGGGGTCCACCGGGATACGCGTCCTGCCCGCGAATACCGCTTGGCACCGTAGGCCCCGGCACAAGGCCGGGGTGACGGCTAAGAAGCGTTTATTTCTCAGGCAGCCGCCGGATGAAGCCGATCATCCCGCGCTGGCGCGAGCGCTTGAGCCGCTCGGCCGTCAGGATCGTCTCGACGCACTCGTAGCAATCGTCGAGATCGTCGTTGACCAGCACGTAGTCATAGCCGTCCCAATGGCTCACCTCGGCCTGTGCGCGGTCCATGCGGCGGTCGATCACTTCCTGCGTATCGGTCGCGCGATCCTCGAGTCGCTGGCGCAGCGTCTTGAGGCCGGGCGGCAGGATGAAGACGCGAACGACGTCGCCACCGGCGAGTTGGAACAGCTGCTGCGCACCCTGCCAGTCGATGTCGAACAAGATGTCCTGGCCGTGCTCGAGATCCTTGAACACGGTGTCGCGCGGCGTGCCGTAGCGCTCGTCGAACACGCGCGCCCATTCGAGGAACTGGTCGTCTTCCGCCATCGCGCGGAAGGTTTCCTTGTCGACGAAGTGATAGTCCTTGCCGTCGACCTCGCCCTTGCGCGGCGCGCGCGTCGTATACGACACCGACATCTTGATGCGGTTGCGCTCTTCCTTGAGCAGGCGGTTGGCAATCGTGGACTTGCCCGCGCCCGACGGCGAGGACAGCACGAACATCAGCCCGCGACGCTTGAAGTTCTTGGGCTGGGAGGAGCGATGATCGACCATGCGCGCTAGTGGCGCGCACCTGCCCCTCCCGTCAAGGTTTGGCGTGACTCAGCTGCGCGGCGCATCCTCGCCGAACACGCGCGTCTTGATCTGGCCGAGGCCGCGCAGCACGAGCCAGCCGGTCGCGAACGTCAGCGCGAGCGGGATCACCGCCTTGACGACATTGGCGACGATCACACCCTCGATCGCGCCGTCGATCGTGCTGTCGTCACCGTCGGAACCATCGATCGCAGCACCGATTGCAGCGCCGATCATCGTCGTGAAACTCATCGTCTTTCTCCAATTCGTTACGCTTAGCGCACGAAACGGACGATGGTTCCGGGCTCTCAGACCATCGTCTCGGGACGGACCAAGCGATCGAAGGTCGCTGCATCGACGAGGCCGAGCGCGAGCCCCGCTTCCTTGAGCGTCAGGCCTTCGTGGTGTGCGTGCTTCGCGATCCTGGCGGCATTGTCATAGCCGATCTCGGGCGCGAGCGCGGTGACGAGCATCAGCGAGCGATCGACCAGTTCGGCGATCCGCGCGAGATCCGGCTCGATCCCCTCGACGCAGCGCTCGGCGAAGCTCGCCATGCCGACGGCGAGCAGGTCGATCGAGCGCAGCAGCGCCGCGCCGAGCATAGGCTTGAATACGTTGAGCTCGAGATGCCCCTGCAAGCCGCCGATCGTGATCGCCTGGTGATTGCCGATCACTTGCGCGGCTACCATCGTCAACATCTCGCACTGCGTCGGGTTGACCTTGCCCGGCATGATCGAGCTGCCTGGCTCGTTTTCGGGGAGGTGGAGTTCGCCAAGCCCCGAGCGCGGGCCCGAGCCGAGCAAGCGGATATCGTTGGCGATCTTGGTCAGCGCGACGGCGAGCGTGTTGAGCGTCCCCGAGACGTGGACGATCGGGTCGTTCGACGCGAGCGCCTCGAACTTGTTGGGCATCGTCTCGAAAGCGAGCCCGGTGAGCCGCGCGATCTCGGCGGCGATCGCGACGTCGAAGCCGGTGGGCGCGTTGAGCCCGGTGCCGACCGCAGTCCCCCCTTGCGCGAGCAATAGCATGTTGTGCGTGATCGCGGGTTCGATGCGGTGGTAGCAGCGATAGAGTTGCACCGCGTACCCTGAGAATTCCTGGCCGAGCGTGATCGGCGTCGCGTCCTGCAGATGCGTGCGGCCGATCTTGACGATATCGTGCCACGCGTCCGACTTCGCTTTCACCGCGCGGTTGAGCCGGTCGAGCGCGGGGAGCAGCCGCTGGGTCGCGCCGATCGCGGCCGCGATGTGGAGCGCTGTCGGGAAGCTGTCGTTCGACGACTGGCTCATATTGACGTGGTCGTTGGGGTGGACCGGGGTCTTGCCGCCGCGCTTCCCCGTCAACATTTCGTTCGCACGGCCGGCGATGACTTCGTTGACGTTCATGTTCGACTGCGTGCCGCTGCCGGTCTGCCAGATGACGAGCGG
Organism: Sphingomonas sp. AAP5; assembly: GCF_004354345.1. Taxonomy (NCBI): domain Bacteria; kingdom Pseudomonadati; phylum Pseudomonadota; class Alphaproteobacteria; order Sphingomonadales; family Sphingomonadaceae; genus Sphingomonas; species Sphingomonas sp. AAP5. The sequence continues at coordinate 2,683,781 of NZ_CP037913.1, forward strand.
GAACTCGTCGTCGAGCGTGCCCGCAGCGACTTCGGCGGCGGCCGATTCGATCGCGTCGGCGATTTCGGGCGCTAAGCCGTGCGCGCGGTTTACGCGGGCAGCGGCCTGCTTGACGATCGCGAGCGCGTGGATGATCGCGATCGGCATCCGCTCGGTCGCGGGGAAGGGAAAATTCTCGATCGAGCGCTGCGTCTGCGCGCCCCAATAGGCGGCGGCAGGGACTTCGACGGCCCCAAGCGAATCGGTTTCGGTGCGGGTGTTTTCAGCCATGCCAGACTCCGTCATGCCGGGCCCGTCCCGGCATCCACCGGGCCGCAAGACCGGACGGGTGGCATGTGCGGCACGGTAGACCCCGGGACAAGCCCGGGGTGACGGAAATTGCTCGCGATTTTGGCGAGACAGCCGTCACCGGAGTAAATCCCGTGACGTCGGACGCGGCGGGCCGCGCCGGCCGGCGGTTCGCGTCGCTTGCGCGACCGCCGCGCAGTTCGCGCGGCTCGCTCCCTACTTCTTCCGCTTGAAATCCACTGCGACGACGTTCGAACCATCCTCGACCGGCTTGTGCACCGGCTCGTCGTTTTCCGCGGTGTCGTGCGGCTCGGGGCCGTCGGGAATATCCTGCGCCTGGAAGCGCAGTTCGAAATTGACCGCAGGATCGTGGAAACCGGTGATCGCCGAATAGGGAATGACCAGCTTCGAGGCGACCTGGTTGAAGCTCAGGCCGACCGAGAAGCGCTCGTCATCGACGACCAGATCCCAATAGCGGTTCTGCATCACGATCGTCATCTCGTCGGGAAAGCGCTCGAGCAGCCGCTGCGGAATGTCGACGCCGGGTGCCTGCGTCTTGAAGGTGATGTAGAAATGGTGCTCGCCGGGCAGGCCACCATTGGTCGCCACCGACCCAAGGACGCGGCCGACCACGGCACGCAGGGCTTCCTGTACGATATCATCGTAGGGAATCAGGCTATCGGGCATGCCATCGCTCATGCGTCCTTGGGTAGCGCGGTTTGATGGCGGGTCAAGATTGCATGCGTCCCTAACGGCGCTATGGGAAGCAAATGCGCACCGCCACGATCACCCGCCGGACCAGCGAGACCTCCATCGACGTCTCGGTCAACCTCGATGGAACGGGGGCGTTCCAGATTTCGACCGGGATCGGCTTCTTCGATCACATGCTCGAACAACTGAGCCGCCACTCGCTGATCGACTTGGACGTAAAGACCGTCGGCGATCTGCATATCGACCAGCACCACACCGTCGAGGACACCGGCCTCGCGATCGGCGCGGCGATCCTCGAGGCGCTCGGCGAAAAGCGCGGCATCCGCCGCTACGCCGACGCGCATTCGCCGATGGACGAGACGCTCACCCGCGTCGCGATCGACATTTCGGGGCGGCCGTATCTCGTGTGGAAGACCGAATTCTCGCAGAAGAAACTTGGCGAGATGGACACCGAAATGTTCGAGCATTTCTTCCACTCGTTCGCGCAGACCGCCGGCATCACGCTGCACATCGAGACGCTCTACGGGTCGAACAACCACCACATCGCCGAGGCGGCGTTCAAGGGCGTCGCGCGGGCGTTGCGCGAAGCGGTCGAGCTCGACCCGCGGAAAGCGGGCGTGATCCCCAGCACCAAGGGGACGTTGTGATGCTCCCCTCCCGCATGCGGGAGGGGCCGGGGGAGGGAACGACCTGGATCCCCGCGCTGCGCTTGCGGCACACCCCTCCCCTAACCCCTCCCGCAAGCGGGAGGGGGATTTGACGCTTGCCCTCATCGATTACGGCGCGGGCAATCTGCATTCGGTCGCCAATGCGCTGAAAGCGGCGGGCGGCACCGACGTGCTCGTCACCGCCGATGCGGATGCAGTGCTCGAGGCCGACCGCATCGTCCTGCCCGGCGTCGGTGCGTTCGGCGCCTGCGCCGCGGCGTTGCGCGCCGTCCCCGGCATGGTCGAGGCGCTCGAGCAGCGCGTCCGCCGCGACGGCGTGCCGTTCCTCGGCATCTGCGTCGGGATGCAGCTGATGGCCGATACCGGCGAGGAACACGGCGTCCATGCCGGGCTCGGCTGGGTCGGCGGCACGGTACGTCACCTCACGCCGAGCGACGCGACCGCCAAGGTCCCGCACATGGGCTGGAACGACGTCGTCCCGACCACCCCGCACGCGCTGATCGTGCCGGGCGAAGCGTATTTCCTGCACAGCTACGCCTTTGACGGGGCCGACACGCTGGCAACGACCGAGCATGCCGGCCCGTTCACCGCGGCGATCGGCCGCGACAATCTGCTCGGCGTGCAATTCCATCCCGAAAAGAGCCAGCGCTACGGTCTTGCGCTGCTGGAGAGGTTCCTGACGTGGCGTCCTTGATCATCTTCCCCGCGATCGACCTCAAGGGCGGTCAGGTCGTCCGCCTCGCCGAGGGCGATATGGACCGCGCGACCGTCTATGGCGACGATCCCGCAGCACAGGCGATGCTGTTCGCCGAGCAGGGTGCCGAATATCTCCACGTCGTCGACCTCGACGGCGCGTTCGCCGGCAAATCGGTCAATGGCGAAGCGGTGTCCGAGATCGTCAAGCGCTTTCCCGGCCATGTGCAATTGGGCGGCGGGATCCGTGACCGCGCCGGGATCGAGCGCTGGTTCGACATGGGCGTGTCGCGTGTGGTGATCGGCACGGCGGCGCTTGAGAACCCGGAGCTGGTGCGCGAAGCGGCGCGCGATTTCCCCGGCGGGATCGTCGTTGCGGTCGATGCCAAGGACGGTTTCGTCGCGACCAAGGGTTGGGCCGATGTCTCGACGGTCGAGGTCGCCGATATGGCGCGGCAGTTCGAGGATGCGGGTGTCGCGGCGCTGTTGTTCACTGACGTCGGCCGCGACGGGATGCTGAAGGGCGCCAATGTCCAGGCGACGGTCGACCTTGCGCGCGCGGTGAAGATTCCGGTGATCGCCAGCGGCGGCGTCAAGGGGATTGCCGAGATCCATGTGCTCGCGCTGCATGCGCGTGACGGGATCGAGGGCGTGATTACCGGGCGCGCGCTGTATGACGGCCGGCTCGATCTGGCGGCGGCGCTCGCCGTGGCGGCGGCGGCGTGAAAAGCATGTTCGCGCGGAGACGCGGAGGCACGGAGATGGTGCGCGCGTCGCGACCGTCCCGAGTGATCCGCGAATGCAGAATGCGCTTCGCCCGACGCCGATGCCAGAGACTTGGCGACCCGTCTTCTTTCCTCCGCGTCTCCGCGCCTCCGCGCGAACCCATCTTCTTTTTCTTCAAAGCCGCTCGCCCATGACCGTCCGCGCTCGTGTCATCCCGTGCCTCGACGTCGCCAACGGTCGCGTCGTCAAGGGCGTCAATTTCGTCGACCTCAAGGACGCCGGCGATCCGGTCGAGCAAGCGCGTGCCTATGACGCCGCCGGGGCCGACGAACTCTGCTTCCTCGATATCGGTGCGAGCCATGAGGCGCGCGGCACGATCCTCGACGTCGTGCGCCGCACCGCCGAAGTGTGCTTCATGCCGCTAACCGTCGGCGGCGGAGTGCGCTCCGTCGAGGATGCGCGCGCGCTGCTGCTCGCGGGTGCCGACAAGGTCGCGGTCAATTCCGCCGCGGTGGCACGGCCCGAACTCGTCGCCGAGCTCGCCGACAAGTTCGGCAGCCAATGCGTCGTCGCGTCGGTCGATGCGCGGCAGGTCGATGGCGGTTGGGAAGTGTTCACGCATGGCGGCCGGCGGGCGACCGGGATCGACGCCGTCGCACATGCGCTGCGCCTCGCCGAGCTCGGCGCGGGCGAACTGCTCATCACCTCGATGGACCGCGACGGGACCAAGAGCGGGTTCGACCTGGCGCTGACGCGGACGATCGCCGACCAGGTGCGCGTGCCGGTGGTCGCGTCGGGCGGCGTGGGCGGGCTGGCCGATCTCGTCGCGGGGATCAGCGAGGGACATGCGAGCGCAGTGCTGGCGGCGTCGATTTTCCACTTCGGCGAAGTCAGCATCGCCGAGGCGCATGCCGCGCTTGCGGCGGCGGGGATACCGGTGCGGCGGCCGGTTACCAGCTGACCGCGGGACTTTCTTCCTTCCTTCTTTCTATATTTCTTCCCCGGCGGAGGCCGGGGCCCAGTCGCGAGCCGTTCGTTGGAGAGCGCTGCGCGTGCTGGCATGGGCCTTCGCGACTGGGCCCCGGCCTCCGCCGGGGAAGATCGAAGAACGGGAAAGCAAGGGGAGCGAAAGAAGCGGAAATTTAACAGCGCGATGCTACACACCCCGCATGCGCTTCCTCTTCGCCCTGCTGATCGCAAACCCCGCGCTCGCCGCGCCGCATAGCGGTGTCGTCAAGGTTCGCACCGGACCCGAACTCTCCGACATCGTCCTGTTCGTCGTCGCGGCGCTCGGCGTTTGGTTCGTGCGGCGGGCGATGCGCGCGCGCTTCGCCAAGCGCGGCACGCCCAAGGATTGACCTGCGCGCCCGCTTGGGCCAGCCCGCTTTGATGGCCGAAGATACACTCGACACGTTAGAGGCAACGATCCGCGCACGCCGCGGCGCCGACCCGACGACCTCCTACACCGCCAAGCTGTTCGCGAAGGGACGCGGCAAGATCGCGCAGAAGGTCGGCGAGGAAGCGGTCGAGACCGTCATCGCCGCGCTGACCGAGGACAAGGCCGCGCTCGTCGGCGAGGCGACCGACCTGATGTTCCACCTGCTCGTGCTGCTCGCCGAGTGCGACGTCTCGCTCGACGACATCCGCGCCGAAATCCGCCAGCGCGAAGGCGTGTCGGGTATCGACGAGAAGGCCGCGCGGACGAAGGACTGACGCGCTCTTTCTTGCTCCCCTCCCGCTTGCGGGAGGGGCTGGGGGAGGGCATGTCGCACGCACTGGCGGGAGGCATGGGAGGACAGCCCCTCCCCTAACCCCTCCCGCAAGCGGGAGGGGAACTATGCCGATCGACGCGACGCAGCCGTATGACGACCAGAACATCTTCGCCAAGATCCTGCGCGGTGAGATTCCCGCGACGCGGCTCTACGACGACGACTACGCCATCGCCTTCCCCGACATCGCCCCGCAGGCGCCGACGCATATCCTGGTGATCCCCAAGGGCGCCTATGTGTCGTGGGATGATTTCAGCGCGAGAGCGTCGGACGCCGAGATCGCCGGGTTCGTTCGCGCGGTCGGCACGGTCGCGCGCGATGCCGGGCTGGTCGCGCCGGGCTATCGCTTGCTGGCCAATACCGGACACGATTCGCACCAGGAGGTGCCGCACCTCCACGTTCATATCTTCGCCGGCCGCCCACTCGGGCTGATGCTGGCGCGCTAAGGGGATTGCGCGCCCACGTTTTGCGGTTAGGTTTCCCGCCAACCAAAACTTTCGCGCCGGCAACGATCCGGCCCAGGGGACTTATCGAATGGCGACACAGCCCACTACGGGTATTCTGAACCGCATGCTGCTCCGAAAAACCGTGGAGCAAGTTCAACGCGAGACACAGACCAGCCAACTCAAACGCACGCTCGGCCCCTGGAACCTCGTGTTCCTCGGCATCGGCTGCATCATCGGCGCGGGCATCTTCGTGCGGACCGGCAACGCCGCTGCGCTCCATGCCGGCCCCGCCGTCCTCATCTCGTTCCTGATCGCGGGCTTCGTCTGCGCGCTCGCCGGCCTGTGCTACGCCGAGCTGTCCTCCACCCTGCCCGTCTCGGGCTCGGCCTATACCTATAGCTACACCACGATCGGCGAGTTCGCCGCGTGGATCATGGGCGCGCTGCTGCTGCTCGAATACGGTCTCGCGGCGTCGGTCGTCGCGGTTGGCTGGGCGGGCTATGTCGTCAGCCTGCTCGGCGACTTCGGCCTCGTCATCCCGGTCGAACTGACTGGTCCGACCGGCCATGTCATCAAGCATGCGGTCGGTGGCGAGCTCGTCCCCGTGATCGTCAACGGCGCGCCGCTGACCTATCTCTTCAACTTGCCCGCCTTCCTGATCTGCGGCGCGATGACCGCATTGCTGATCATCGGCGTGTCGGAGAGCGCCAAGGTCAACAACGTCATCGTCGCGATCAAGCTGACCGTGATCATTGCCTTCATCGTCATCTGCGGCGCGTTCGTGATCGCGCATTTCGACACGCTCAAGTCCAACTGGCAGCCGTTCATCCCGCCGGCGAGCGGCGACAAGGGCGAGTTCGGCTGGGGTGGCATTCTGCGCGCTGCCTCGATCGTGTTCTTCGCCTATATCGGCTTCGAGGCAGTCTCGACCGCGGGCCAGGAAGCCAAGAACCCCGCCAAGGACATGCCGATCGGCCTGCTCGGCTCGCTGTTCGTGTGCACCGCAATCTACATCCTCGTCTCGATCGTGATGACGCTGATCGTCAACTACAAGACGCTCGACGTGCCGGATCCCGTCGCGGTCGCGGTCGACGCGCTCGGCCCGCAATGGGCGTGGTTCGCAAAGCTGGTGAAGGCCGGTGCGATCGTCGGGCTGACCTCGGTCGTGCTCGTGCTGATGTATGGCCAGACGCGCATCTTCTACACGATGGCGCGTGACGGCCTGCTGCCGCGCGTGTTCGCGACGGTCCACAAGAAGTTCCAGACGCCGTGGGTCAACACGCTGCTCGTTGGGCTGATCACCGCGGTCGCCGCGGCGTTCTTCGACATCAACACGCTCGGCGACATGACCTCGGTCGGCACGCTCGCGGCGTTTGCGATCGTCTGCCTGTCGGTGATCTGGCTGCGGCGCACCCACCCGGAGATCCCGCGCGGCTTCCGCGTACCGCTCTATCCGGTGGTGCCGGCGGTCGGCATCCTCACTTGCATCGCGTTGATCTTCACGGTCGAATCGCGCGTGCTGGTGTTCTTTGCCTGGTACACGCTGGCGGCGATCATCCTCTATTTCGCCTACGGTATGCACAACAGCCGGCTGGCAAAGGGCCTCGACGAGGAAGACGGCCCCGAGCTCGGCGAATATGTCGCGCCGGTGCATCGCCCGTAAGGGCAGGCGCCACGTAGGACACGAAAAAGGCCGGGGATCGCTCCCCGGCCTTTTTTGTGTCTGAGCCCCCCCCCGAGGGGGAGGAGGAGTGCCCGTTCAACCCAGCTTCGACGCCACCAGCGCCTTCAAATCGACCTGCGCACGCGCGCCGTAATGCGAGATGATCTCGGCCGCGCAGACCGCGCCCATCTTGAGCGAATCGGCGATGCTCTTGCCCTGTGCCTGGCCGCGCAGGAACCCCGCGGCGAACAGGTCGCCCGCGCCGGTCGTGTCGACGACACGCTCGATCGGCTCGGCAGCGACGCTGACGGTCTCCCCGCCAGAGACAGCGATCGCGCCCTTTTCGCTGCGCGTCACCACCAGCATCGGCACCTGCGTCGCCGCCTCGGCCACCGCCGCGTCGAAATCTTCGGTCGCCATCAGCGCGGTGATCTCGGCCTCGTTGGCGAACATGATGTCGATCAGGCCATCGGCCATCAGCTGGCGGAAATCGCCGCCGTGGCGCGAGATGCAGAACACGTCGCTGAGCGTGAAGGCGACCTTGCGGCCCGCTGCCCGCGCGACGTCGATCGCAGCGCGCATTGCCTGGCGTGGTTCCTCGGGATCCCACAGATAGCCCTCGAGATAGAGGATCGCAGCGTTGGCGATCAGGTCACGGTCGAGTGCTGCCTCGGGCAGGAACTGCGACGCGCCGAGGAAGGTGTTCATCGTGCGCTGGCCGTCGGGGGTAACGAAGATCAGGCAGCGTGCCGTCGTCGGGTCGCCGTCGCGCGCCGCGGTGGTGAAGTCGATCCCGACCGCGCGGATGTCGTGCGCGAAGATGTCGCCGAGCTCGTCCTTCGCCACCTGGCCGATGAAACCGCACTTGCCGCCCATCGCCGCGATGCCGGCGACGGTGTTCGCCGCCGAGCCGCCGCTCGCCTCGATCCCCGGGCCCATCTTGGCGTAGAGCGCATCGGCTTCCTCGGGCGAGAACATCAGCTGCATCGAGCCCTTGGTCATCGCGGCTTCGGCGAGGAAGGCATCGGTCGACTGCGACAGCACGTCGACGATGGCATTGCCGATCGCGACGACGTCATAAGTGGGCTCGGTCACGGGAATCTCCGATTTCTGAAAAAATAGCGTTGCCGCGCCGTACCGGGGGGGTGCGGCGCGCGCAACTCTCCGTCGCCGGGAGCAAGCGCGGGGTGACGGGCCCGTGGGAGGCGGCTAGGACCAGCCCCATGTTGCGTGCGCTCCTCCTCTCGCTCGGCCAGCTCGGCGATCGCAAGATCGTCGCGGTGTTCCTCAAGTCGCTCGCGCTGACCGTAGTGCTGATCGCCGCGCTCGGCGTCGCGCTGTGGTATGGCGCGACCGAAGCGGCGGCGGAGCGAGGGTGGGATCCGGCGGCCGGCGGCGTGCTGGGCGCGGTCGCGCTGCTCGCCGCGTTCGGGATCAGCTGGCTGCTATTCCGCGCGATCGCGATCGCGGTGATGATGGCGTTTGCCGACGACGTGGTCGTCGCGGTCGAGGCGCGGCACTACCCGCAAGCGCTCGAGACCGCGCGCAGCGTCTCGCCTCTGCGCGGTGCCGGGCTCGGCCTGCGTTCGGCGGCGCGCGCGATCCTGGTCAATCTCGCCCTCGCGCCAGTCTATATCGCCTTGCTCGTCACCGGCGTCGGCACGTGGCTGCTGTTCTTCCTGGTCAATGGCTGGCTGCTCGGGCGCGATCTCGGCGAGCTCGTCGCGGCGCGCCACGTGCCGCCTGCGCTGATGCGAGACTGGCGCAAGACGGGCGCGGTCGACCGCTTCGCGCTGGGGGTTGCGGGGACCGCCCTGTTCATGGTTCCGATTGCGAACCTCTTCGTGCCGATCCTCGGCGCGGCGATGGCGACGCATCTGTTCCATTCGGGGCGAACGACATGAAGCTTTTTGGTGCAATTCTGGTGGGGCTGGCGCTGTCGGGCTGCGCCGCCAGCACAGCGACGACACCCGCCGCGCGGCCCGCAATGGTGCCGATCCCAACGGGCACGGCGGGGCTCGGCGGCGTGATCGGCGCGACGGCGGCGCACCTCACCGGGTTGTTCGGCGCACCCGTCGCCGATGTGCGCGAGGGGACAGCGCGCAAACTGCAGTTCAACAACGCGACCTGCGTGCTCGACGCCTATCTCTACCCGAGCGGCAAGTCCGAGCCGGTCGTCACCTATCTCGACGCGCGCCAGACCGACGGCTCGCCGATCGATCGCGCGAGCTGCGTCGGAGCGCTGCAAGTCGGGCGGCGGAAGTAAGGCTCAAGCGAGTGGGAGGTACGGCCATCCCGCCTACCTTATCCGTGCGTGCCCCCAAGCCCCGGTTGGCGCGCGTTACCCCACCCCGTTCGTGCTGAGCTTGTCGAAGCACTGTTCTCGCTTTCGACGGTGGCAAGAAGGTCAGCCCTTCGACGAGCTCAGGGCGAACGGTGGGGGAGCGCGCTGAGAACGGTGGGGGAGCGCGCTATGACGCGGTGGCTAGCGCCGCGAATGCCCACTCCGCCGCCTCCGCCACGACGGGGTTTGGATCGTCGCGCAGTCCAGCGACCTGCGCGCGCAATCCCGCATCGCCGCTATTGCCCGCCGCGATCAGACAGTTGCGCACCATTCGGTCGCGCCCGATGCGCTTGATCGGCGAGCCGGCGAACACCTGGCGAAACCCCGCATCGTCGAGCGCAAGCAGGTCGGCGAGTTCGGGCGCGACCAGTTCGGCGCGCGGCAGGAAGGCGCGGTTGGCGTGCGCAGCGGCGGCGAACTTGTTCCACGGGCAGACCGCGAGACAATCGTCGCAGCCGTAGATGCGGTTGCCGATACCCTTGCGGAATTCGAGCGGGATCGGCCCGGCATGTTCGATCGTCAGGTACGAAATGCAGCGTCGCGCATCGAGCCGGTAGGGCGCGGGAAAGGCGTCGGTCGGGCACGCGCGCTGGCAGGCGTCGCACGATCCGCAGTGATCGGCGACCGGTGGCGGAAGCGCCCCGAACGCGGCGATGTCGAGCGTCGTGTAGATCGCGCCGAGGAACAGCCAGCTGCCCTCGCTACGGCTCACCAGATTGGTATGCTTGCCTTGCCACCCCAGCCCCGCCGCCTCGGCGAGCGGCTTTTCCATGACAGGCGCGGTATCGACGAACACCTTCAGGTCGATCCCCGGTTCTTCCGCCACCAGCCAGCGCGCGAGGGCCTTCAGCGCGCGCTTCACCACATCGTGATAATCGCCGCCCTGCGCATAGGTCGAGATCCGCCCTACCCCGCCCTCGCCCGCCAATGCGAGCGGATCGGTCGCCGGGGCATAGCTCATCCCGAGCGCGATCACGCTCTTCACCGCGGGCCACAGCCCAGCGGGGGATTCGCGGTGGTGCGCGCGCTCCTCCATCCAGATCATGCCGCCGTGCAGCCCCTCGCGCAGCCATTGCTGCAACCGCTCGGCGGTTCTGGGCGCAGCGTCCGCCGCGGCGACCCCGCACGCGACGAAACCGAATTCGCGCGCTTTTGCCGCAAGGCGCTGTTCGAGGGGCAAAGCGTCAACCATTGTCGCCCACATAGCGTGTTCGCGCCGCGCTTGTCGAAGCCCGGCGCGCTATACTACACAGCTAACACAGCGCTCCGTATCGGGGCCACGCGGCGGGGGTCTTCTTGGACAATCATCTGGCGGTCAGCGCCTCCGGCCTGATCAAGAATTTCGGCGGGCGGCGCGTTGTCGACGGCGTCGACATCGCGGTGCCCAAGGGCGCGATCTACGGCGTGCTCGGGCCCAATGGCGCGGGCAAGACGACGACGCTGCGGATGCTGCTCGGCATCATCGAGCCCGATGGCGGCAGCCGCACGCTGCTCGGCCATGATCGCCCGCGCGATGCGAGCGACCGCGTCGGCTATCTCCCCGAAGAACGCGGGCTCTACCCGGCGATGCGCGCCAAGGAGGCGGTTGCCTTCATGGGTGCTTTACGCGGGCTCGATCTCAAGACCGGACGCAAGCGCGCGGTCGAACTGCTCGAGGCGGCGGGGCTCGGCCATGCGGTCGACACCAAGATCCGCAAGCTGTCGAAGGGCATGGCGCAGCTCGTCCAATTGCTCGGCTCGGTCGTCCACCAGCCCGATTTGCTCGTGCTCGACGAACCCTTTTCGGGGCTCGATCCGGTCAATCAGGAACGCTTGGAAGCGCTGATCCTCGCCGAGCGCGACCGCGGCGCGACGGTGCTCTTCTCGACGCACGTGATGGCGCACGCCGAACGGCTGTGCGACCGGCTCGCGATCATCGCCGGCGGCAAGCGTCGCTTCGAGGGCACCGTCGCCGACGCGCGCGGGATGCTCCCGATGCGCGCGCACTATGTGCCGGAGCGCGACGATCCGACGATCGCGCAGCATTTGCCCGCCGACGCCCGGCACGGCGAGCACGGCTGGTCGTTCGAAGTCCCCGATGGCGGGGTCGAGCAAGCGCTCAGCCGGTTGATCGGTGCGGGCCACGGAATCGCCGGCCTGTCGATCGAACGTCCCGGCTTGCACGACGCGTTCGTGCGGATCGTCGGCGCTGCAGGACACACCGCCAAGGCCGCGACGGAGCACACCGCATGAGCGCGCACCCGATAAGCAACACGCGCCGCACGATCCGCCAGGCGATGACGATCGCACGGCGCGATTTCGTCGCGACGGTGTTCACGCCGACCTTCCTGCTGTTCCTGCTCTCGCCGCTGTTCACGATCGGCTTCGGCCTCGTCGGCGGGATGGGGGCGTCGACCGTGGCGAGCGGATCGAGCGAGAAGACGCGGATCGTCGCGATTGTCCCCTCGGCGCAACAGGACGCGATGCGATCGGCCGATGCGCGGCTGCGCGATGCCTTCGCGCGCGGTGACCGCCCGCCCCTGCTGGCGATCGAGGCGCCCGGTGCCGATCCCGAGGCGCAGGCGCGCGCCGCGTTCAAGAGCCGCAAGGGCATCGATGCGTCTGCGACGCTGTTCGGCGACCTGACCCATCCGACGATCCTGTATGACGGCCAGGGCCGCGCCGATGCGCGCTATCTCGCCTCGCTCGCCGAGGCGACGCTGCGCACCGACCCGGCGCAGACCAAGCCGCTCAGTACCGCGACGCTCAGCTCGATCGCGCGCGCCGCACCGACCGAGAGCGGCCACAAGCAAGCCGCCTTCATCGCCGTGTTCGGCATCTTCTTCCTCGCCCTGCTGCTCGCCGGCCAGGTCGTCGGTACGATGATGGAAGAGCGCAGCAACAAGGTGGTCGAAGTGCTCGCCGCAGCGGTCCCGCTCGAAGCGGTGTTCTTCGGCAAGTTGCTCGGGATGTTCGGCTCGGCGATCCTTTTCGTCGGTTTCTGGACGACGCTCGTCACCCAGATCGGCGGCATCCTGCCCGCGCGCTATGCCACCGCAATCGGCGAGATCGGCCCGGCGGTGGGTGCGCCGATGTTCTTCCTGTTGTTCTTCGCCTATTTCGCGATGGCGTATCTGCTGCTCGGCGCGGTGTTCCTCGGCGTCGGGGCGCAAGCCTCGACCGCGCGCGAACTGCAGATGATGTCGTTGCCGATCACGATCATCCAGGTCGCGATGTTCGGGCTTGCGTTGAAGGCCAGCGCCGCCCCCGATTCGATGCTCGCCAAGGTGGTCGAAATCTTCCCGCTCAGCTCACCCTATGCGATGGCGGCGCATGCCGCGAACCAGCCCGAGCTATGGCCGCATGTCGCAGCCCTCGCCTGGCAAGCGCTATGGGTCGCGATCGCGATCACCGTCGGCGCGCGGGCTTTCCGGCGCGGCGTGCTGCAATCGGGGAGCGGCCGGCTGTTCGGTCGGCGCAAGACTGTTGACATGAGTGTCAGTTAGACGTTCACTCCCTCAAAAGGAGAGGGACTATGGCGACTTTGGCGCAGGACGTGATCGATCGGTTCGACGTCAGTCGACCCGAACTCTACCGGGACGATGTCTGGCAGGCGCCGTTCCGCGAGCTGCGCGCGACCGCGCCAGTCCACCGCGTCGAGCATTCGGACTTCGGCCCCTATTGGTCGGTGTCGACCTACAAGCCGATCGTCACGGTCGAATCGCTGCCCGATCTCTACTCGTCGCAGGCCGGCGGCATAACGCTCGCCGATTTCATCGAGAACAACCCGACCGACGTCCGCATGCCGATGTTCATCGCGATGGACCGGCCAAAGCATACCGGCCAGCGCCGCACCGTCGCGCCCGCCTTCACGCCGTCCGAGATGGTGCGGATGAGCGACAATATCCGCATGCGCACCGCCGAAGTGCTCGATTCGCTCAGCTGGAACACGCCGTTCGACTGGGTCGACACCGTCTCGGTCGAACTGACGACGCAGATGCTCGCGATCCTGTTCGATTTTCCGTGGGAGGATCGCCGCAAGCTGACCTTCTGGTCGGACTGGGCGGGCGATATCGAGCTCGTCAAGAATGAGGAGCTCCGGATCGAACGGCTCCGCCACATGTACGAGTGCGGCGGCTATTTCCAGAACCTCTGGAACGCCAAGATCGGCAAGCCGCCGACGCCCGACCTGATCTCGATGATGATCCATTCCGACGCGATGGCGGAAATGGACCAGATGGAATTCCTGGGGAACCTGATCCTGCTGATCGTCGGCGGCAACGACACCACGCGCAACACGATGAGCGCGGTCGCGTATGGGCTCGACCTGTTCCCCGACCAGCGGGCGAAGCTCGAAGCCGATCCGTCGCTCATCGCGAACACGGTGCAGGAAGTGATTCGCTGGCAGACGCCGCTCGCGCACATGCGCCGCACCGCGACGGTCGATTCCGAGCTCGAGGGGCAGCAGATCAAGGCGGGCGACAAGCTTGCGCTCTGGTATATATCGGCCAATCGCGACGAGAGCGTGTTCGAGGATCCCGACACGATCATCGTCGACCGCCCCAACGCACGACGCCATCTGGCGTTCGGCCACGGCATCCATCGCTGCGTCGGAGCGCGGCTCGCCGAGATGCAGATCGCGATCCTGCTCGAGGAAATGGCGAAGCGGCGGATGCGGGTGAATGTGCTGGGCGAGCCCGAGCGAGTCGCGGCGTGCTTCGTCCACGGGTATCGCAAGCTGCCGGTGGAAATCAGCCGCTACTGACCCTACCCTGCCGTCGCCCCGGCCTCGTCCCGGGGTGATGGCTTAGGGAGGGAGGATTGCCCACCTCAGTTTGGCTTGGCAATCGCCTCGGCACGCACCGGCTCGGCATCCCCGGAGCAATCGCCATTCTGCCGCGCAACGACTGCGGGCGGTGCCTTGCGGCCCATCGTCCAGTTCGCTTGCATGCGGACCTTGGGATTGGGCGCACACCAGATCTCGCCGGTCTCGTTGATCGCGGTGACCCAGATGAGGTTATGCTCCTGGCCGTAATCGATCACGGCAAAGGCAAAGCCTGGCCCCTTGTCGAGCACGTGAACCGGAAGCGGCGGATCGAGCTGTTGCATCGTCATACGGCTTGAAGCGCGCGAAATCGTTTGGGGTTCCCCTATCCGCGCGTCACCCGATGCGTCCGGGGACCGCAAAATCGCGTAACTATCCCGCAGTCCGAGCGTATAAGGACTGTGACGCCAAGAGGATCCGACCGATGCACGACCGCCGCCATTTCCTCACTCTCGCCGGCACCGGTGCCGCCGCCTTCGCGCTGTTCGGCTGCAAGGGCGCGAGCGCTGGCCCGCCCGAGAAATTCGAACTGACGCTGAGCGATGCGCAGTGGAAGGCCAAGCTCTCGCCCGCCGCGTACAACGTGCTGCGCCATGAAGGCACCGAAGCGCCGTATAGCAGCCCGCTCAACAAGGAGCATCGCGCTGGGATTTTCTCGTGCGGCGGATGCGCGCTGCCGGCTTTTTCGTCGAAGACCAAGTTCGAGAGCGGCACGGGCTGGCCGAGCTTCTGGGCACCGCTCGCCAATGCGGTCAAGTCGCGCACCGACAGTTCGCTCGGCATGGCGCGGACCGAGGTGCATTGCCGCCGCTGCGGCGGGCATCTCGGCCATGTGTTCGACGACGGCCCGAAGCCGACGGGCCTGCGCTATTGCATGAATGGCGTGGCGATGACCTTCACGCCGGGCAAGGCCTGATCCCCCGCTCCCCGGCTACGGCCGGGGGGTCGATCAGCCGTGACGCTCGTTCGACAGCGACGCCATGATCATCGGTGCGGCGCGGTCCTGCGTGTCGTCGCCGGTCGACTTGGCCGAATAGATGAAGCCCTTGGTCGGATAGGCCGAGGTGCCGAGGCCACCCTGCGGGCCGTACCACACCTTGACTTCGCTCCAGTCGCCATTGGCCGAGACGTCGATCGCGCGGACGTCGTGCTCGACGCCGCCGCGGCGCGACCAATTGGCGTGGGTCAGCAGGACTTCGCGGTCGTTCACCACTTCGCTGACCATCGCGACATGGCCCATGCGCATGCGGCTGGTCGCCGAGAAAGCGAGCACTGCGCCGACCTTGGGGGCATGGCCACGGGCGTAACGACCAGCGGCCTGGCCCCACCAGGTGTTCGCGTTGCCGTGCAGGTCGATCCCCGACACTTCGCGCGCGAACGGCGCACACTGCCAGAACTGCGCCATTGCAGGGGTCGCCGTCAGCAGGGCGCACGATACCACCAGCGCTAAACGCGCTGCCAAAGCCTTGAATGTCATGTGACCCCCCAAAGGTCGTTTGAACTCGTTGAGTGTCTCAAAGCAGGTCGCCGCGCCGCTGGAAACCCTGTCTCCCCGATGAACGGAACCTTTTCCGATGAAGCGAGTTGACCGCACGATGACTGCCCGTTTCGGCATCCGCCGACGGTCCGGAGCAGCGGTGCGCGCTCGCCAAGTCACGCGATCCCGGCTAAGAATCGCACCATGAAACCAACCACTGCCCGCCCGCGCCTCGTGCTTGCCTTGCTGATGGTTGGCGCCGCGCTGACAGGATGCTCGCGCGAGGCTGCGCCCGATGATGACGCTGCGCTCTACCAGTCGAACGCTGCGACGCTCACGCCGGGCGTCCAGCCGGTGCGTGTCGGCGAAGGCGGCCCGGCATTTCGCGCCTGTGCCAGTGTCGGGCAGGTGGTGAACCTGTCCCCTGCCGGAGAGCGCTATCTTGCGGTACGCACCGCCCCTTTCGCCGAAGCCGACGAAGTCGTCCGGCTCGGCGACGGCGCAAAAATGTATCTGTGCTCGCGCTCGCTCGATCAGCGCTGGCAAGGCGTAGTGATACCGCCCGCCGACTCGCCGACCAGCGATTGCGGCGTCACCGCCTCGCTCGCGGTTCCGCGCGCTTATGCCGGGCCGTGCCGATCGGGCTGGGTGTTGAGCGGCTTCGTCCAGCCATCGGCGGGCTGACGTCCAACGATCGTTTGGTAGCCTAGTATGGCGCTTCACAGCTACGAAACGCGCGACACGCCGCGCTTTTGAATTTCGGGTTTGCGAGCCGCGCCCGGATCGGGCATCGCGTCCCTGCACAGAAACGGCAGATGGCGGACCCATGGCACTCGACCCCGAAACCTTCGACGCATTGATCGACACGGTACGCCGCTTCGTCGCCGAACGGCTCCGCCCGCTCGAAGCCGCGGTCGAGGAAGCCGATGCGATCCCAGCCGACGTCGTGCAGGACATGCGCGAGATGGGGCTGTTCGGCCTGTCGATCGACGAGGAATATGGCGGGCTCGGGCTGACGATGCTCGAAGAGGCCAAGGTCGCGATCGAGCTCGGTCGCACCACGCCGGCCTTCCGCTCGACCTTCGGCACCAATGTCGGGATCGGCTCGCAGGGGCTCGTGATGGCGGGCAATGCCGAGCAGAAAGCCGCGTGGCTGCCGCGCATCGCGAGCGGCGAGATCATCACCAGCTTCGCGCTGACCGAGCCCGATGTCGGATCGGATTCGGGCGCGGTGAAGACGCGCGCGACCTTCGACGGCCAGTCGTACCGGCTGAACGGCACCAAGCGCTATATCACCAATGCCGACAAGGCCGATTTGTTCACCGTGATGGCCCGGACCAGCGACACACCCGGCGCGCGCGGCGTCTCGGCGTTCCTCGTGCCGCGCGATCTGGCGGGCGTCTCGATCGGCCATCCTGAGAAGAAGATGGGGCAGAAGGGCGCCAAGGTCGCCGACGTGGTGTTCGACGATGTCGTCGTCCCCGCCGAGAACCGGCTCGGTGCCGAGGGCGAGGGCTTCAAGATCGCGATGCGCGTGCTCGACCGTGGGCGGTTGCACATTTCGGCGGTGTGCGTCGGGGTGGCCGAGCGGCTGATCGCCGATTGCGTCGCCTATGCCACGACGCGCACGCAGTTCGGCAAGCCGATCGCCGAGCACCAGTTGATCCAGGGGATGCTCGCCGATTCGAAGACCGAGGCGCTGGTTGCGCGCGCGATGGTGCTCGAGACTGCGGCTGCCAAGGACGCCGGCAAGGACGTCGTGATGGAATCGGCCGCCGCCAAATATTATGCGAGCGAGATGGTCGGCCGCGTGGCGGACCGCGCGGTGCAGATCTTCGGCGGGGCGGGCTACATTGCCGATTACGGGATCGAGCGGCTGTACCGCGACGTCCGGTTGTTCCGCATCTACGAGGGCACCAGCCAAATCCAGCAGATCATCATCGCGCGCGAAACGATCAAACGCGGCGGGTGAGCTCGTCGCAAGCCGCCGCCGTATAAGGCGCACGACCAAATCGCCCTCCCGCCTGCGGGAGGGGTCAGGGGAGGGCAGTACCGGCAAGCGCCGGGCTTGAGGCACGCCCCTCCCCCGGCCCCTCCCGCAAGCGCGAGGGGAGCAAGAAAAAATCAGGAGAGAAGATGATGGACACCACTACCCTGTTCCGCCTCGACGGACGCGTCGCGCTCGTCACCGGGGGCTCGCGCGGCATCGGCAAGATGATCGCGGCTGGCTTCATCGCGCAAGGCGCGACCGTCTACATCTCGGCGCGCAAGGCCGATGCCTGTTTCGAGACCGCCAAGGAGCTCGGCGAGAAGTGCATCGCGCTGCCGCAGGACGTGTCGACCGTCGCGGGCTGCAAGGCGCTCGCCGCGCAACTCGCCGAACACACCGACCGGCTCGACATCCTCGTCAACAATGCCGGCGCCGCCTGGGGCGAACCGTTCGAGGCGTTCCCGGAAAAAGGCTGGGACAAGGTGATGGACCTCAACGTCAAATCGCCATTCTTCCTGACGCAGGCGCTGTTCGAACCGCTCAAGGCCGCCGCGAGCGCAGGGCAACCCGCCAAGGTCATCAACATCACCTCGATCGACGGCCAGCGGCTCAACCCGTGGGAGACGTACAGCTACCAAGCGTCGAAGGCGGCGCTGATCTATCTCACCAAGCGGATGGCGGCGCGGCTCGTCACCGATCATATCAACGTCACCTCGATCGCGCCGGGCGCGTTTGCCAGCGAGATGAACAAGGCCGCGCGCGATCATGGCTCGGCGATCGCGCAGAGCATTCCGGCCAAGCGCATCGGCGTCGACGAGGATATGGCGGGCGCGGCGATCTACCTCGCGTCGCGCGCCGGGGATTATGTGATCGGCGATACGATCACGGTCGACGGCGGGCTGGTGCATGCCGCGCTAGGGACAAGCATCGACGCATAATGCGTCGTCACCCCGGCCTTGTGCCGGGTCCACCGTGCAGCGCAGCCAGCCTTCGACATGGATCGGCACGATCGCGGCCTGGTGGACCCCGGCACAAGGCCGGGGTGACGATTGACCTACGTCGTCTCCTGCGGATGATGCGGCGTGAGGATCAGCACGCCCTCCTCGACCCGCCACGATTTGAGCCGCGACAGGAAGTTCATCCCCACGACGTTCATGTCGCCGAACGCGGGCGACACCACCACCGGCAGGTCGCGCGCGACGACGTTGCCGATCCGCAGCACAGGCACCGTCGCGGTCTGCGCGGCGACGTTGCCGTTCGCGGTCTGCATCACCACCGGCATGAGCGAATCGTTCGGCTCGATCCCCGCCGCGGCGGCGGTATCGGCCGAGATCGCTGTCACCGTCGCGCCGCTGTCGACCAGCATCCGCCGCTCGATCGCGCCGAGCTTCACCCGCACCCAGAAATGTCCGTCGCTCGCCATCGGCACGCGCATTTCCTTGCCGACGACTTGCTGCCCGCCGATCTGGAAGCGCTGCGCCATCCGCGCGAACATCGGATCGAATTGCGCGCGCTCGGCGAACAGCAGCGCGACCACGACGACCGCGCCGACGGTCATGGCGAACGACAGCACGCGCCCGAACACCGGCACGCGCCGCGCCAGGAAGAGTATCGCCACGACGCCGGCAATCAGCAGGTACAGCGGCGCGTGCGGGCCAAGACGGGAGAGATCGATCACGATCGCAATATAATATGCGGGCCTGCGTTTATGAAGGCTGACCGCTGCATATGTGCGCCCGCGTCACTCCATCGCAGACAGCAGCCGATCGACCGTCGTCGTCGCAAAGGCGGTGAAATTGTCGGCGACGCCATAGGGCAACAGAATATCACGCCCGAGCGCGAGCGCGCCGCAGCTGTACACCACATTGGGCACATAACCGTCGCGCTCGTCGGGGCTCGGCCGAAGGATCGGCTCGGGCGTGCGCGCGAGCAGCTTCGAGGGATCGGCCTTGTCGAGCAGACACGCCCCGACGCAGTAATTGCGCACCGTCCCGACGCCGTGCGTGAACACCAGCCAGCCTTCGTCGACCTCGATCGGCGAGCCGCAATTGCCCATCTGGACGTATTCCCACGGATATCGCGGGCTGACGATCTTGCCGCCGCCTTCCCAGTGCAGGATGTCGTCGGAGCGATGCAGCCAGATGCTCTCGCTGTCCTGTCGCCCGAGCATGACATATTGCCCGCCCACGCGCCGCGGGAACAGCGCCATGCCCTTGGCCCCCGCCGCATCGCCGGTCAGCGCGCGCATGATAAAGGTTTCGGATCCGTCGCCCGACAGCAATTCGGGCCGCGCGGTCGAGCCGCTGAACGCGGTGTAGGTCCCGTGATAGGTCGTTGTGCCATCGTCTTCGGTGAAGCGCACCAGCCGCAGATCTTCGATCCCCTGATGCTGGCTCGGCAGCACGGGAAACAGCACGGTTTCCGAAATGTCGCGGCTGCGATCGACGCGGAGCGTCACCACGGCGCCCGCGGCGACGCTGTCGCCCTCGATGATCGGCGGTACCGCGACCAGGCTCGACGGGTCGATCGCGATCCGCCCGCCAGGGACCCAGCTGCCCGACCGGAACGCCACCGACGAGACATGGCCCTCGCCGATCCCGCGCAGCGACACGATGAAGCGTACGCCCCCCTCCGGTGCGGTCGATTGATCGTGCGCGAGGACCGCGCTCGGGTTGAACAAGGCGGCGGCTTCATACGAATATTCTTCGCTGAAATAGGCACCGATCAAGCGCTGCTGCGCGGTGTTCGCGGTCGGCCGCTCGGCCAGCGTCGCGGCGATTTCCTCGTAGCGCCTAACCAGCATCGCATCGACATCGCGGTGCCGCTCGTCGAGCGAATCGGTGGTGATGGCCAGCTCGGCGGCGAGCCCCGCAGCGTCGAGCGTCATCACGCGGTCGACAATCGCCTGCGTGCGGCTTTGCCCCTCGACCTGGAATGCCTTGGGATATTCGAGGCTGAACGGCCGCACCACCGTTCGTGACGGATCGGGGCGGAGGATGACATCGGCATGGTCGAGAATCGGGTGTGCGTCCGGCATGGCAACTCCCTTGGAGGAAACGGCAGACTATCCCACCAGAACCGCGCCAACGTGCGAGGATCACGGTTGATCCAGATCAGCGGAGAATCAAAATACTACGCTGTGCAGCGGTACTTAGCCCGGATTCGGATCTTGTGATGCATCCGCGTGCCATGCCACCATCGCGTCGCTCGTGAAATGCCGGGCGTTGGGGGCAGCCGGATGATCACCTACAGAATCTTTGCAGCGGGTATCGGTCTCGTCGCACTGTCCGCGCCATTATATGCGCAACTGGCCGAGCCGGCACCGCTCGTCGCCGAGCAGCCCGCTTTGACGGTGCTCAATCAGCTCGGCGCAGCGCCGAACGATGCCGCGCGCCTCATCCTGTTCGATCGCGCGCTGGCGCTTCTCCCACAGCCGACCCCGCTTCGCGGGCACGTGCTGTGCGGCCGCGCCGCGGTGCTCGGTCAATTGCATCGTGACGACGAAGCCCGCCGCGGTTTCGACCAGTGCCGCCAATTGCTGCCCGACGAACCCAATGTGCTGCTGCCGATCGCCTTCGACGAATCGCACCGCCAGCGCCCGGTCGAGGCCGCGCAGCTGATCATCCGCGCCGCCAAGCTCAAGGCGTCCGCGCTGGACCAGATCGATGCCGATTCAATGGCGACGGTGTTGCGCCAATTGGCCTATGTCGGGAAGGGCGATCTCGCCGACACGATGATCGATGCGTTGGTAGGCGCGGGCTATCCGCGCGACAATCCGGGCGTGTTTTCGCACTATACCCAGACCGCCATCCTGTACCGTTTGCGAACCGGCGATGCAGCGACCGCGATGCAACTGCTGCCCTCGGTGCTGAGCCCGCACGCTGGCGTCGCGATGCTCGTTGATCGCCGCTATGCGCCGATCTGGCCCGCGATCGGGGAGTGGGCGGGCAATGATCTGTCGGTCCAGCGCGGCGCGTTGCTGGCGGCGGCGCGCGCGACCTTCGAGACCAGCGAAACCCCGGAAGCCCGGCTCGCCTACGCGCAAGCGCTGGTCGACACGGGCCACCGCCGCGAGGCGATCACGCTGATCGAGCAATGGCTGCAGACCGACGCGGCGAACACGGACATGTGGGTGCGCAGCATGGCGGTGCTCAAACAGGGCCGCTGGCTGGCGGAAGCGGGGGAGCGCGCCGAAGGCATCCGACGGATGCGCTCCGCGGTCGATGCCCCGGCGCAACCCGAATCGGGGATCGAGAACATCGTCCCCAATCTGGTCATGCAATTGCTGCTGGCGCAGGACTTTGGCGGCGCAATCGCGATGCTCGACCGCCATCCGCCGAGCGCAGACACGCTCGAAAGCCCGGTCGCGGCAGGCTATTTCGTCGCCCTGCGTGCGTGCGCGTTGCAGGGGCTCGGCAAGCACGAGCAGGCCGCGGCGCAGCTCGCGCGGCTCCGCAGCGTCTATCCCACCGCCAAAACCGCAGGCGACTATGCCGTCGCCTGCGTCGCGCCGATTGACGAGCAAGCCGCCCGTTGGATCGCCACCGTCCGTGATCCGGACACGCGGAACGATGCACTCGTCGCACTCGAAACCGCGCGCTATCGTGCGAAGCAGGGGCTGCCCGCGCTGACGCTCACCGAGCAGATGCTGCGCCGGATCGAATCGCGCACCGACGTCCGTCGCAGCTTCACCGAATTCGGGCGCCCGCTGCCCGACAGCTACGCGCCCGCGCTCGACGATTTCAACGTGCGCCCCGCCGCCACGCCGCGCGGCCCATCTCCGACGCCAGTCGCCTGACGCCGCGCCTCAGCGCGCGATGCCGCCTGCGGCGAGCACCGCCAACGTCACCAGCTCGCTCGCCGTGCTCGTCATCGGGGCGATCTGCACCGACTTTTCCATGCCGACGAGCATCGGCCCGATCACCGCGTCGCCGCCGAGCTCGCGCAGCAGCTTGGCCGAGATGTTGGCCGATTGCAGCCCCGGCAGGATCAGCACGTTGGCCGGCCCCGACAGCCGCGCGAACGGATAATTGGCGAGCTGCCGGGGGTTGAGCGCAACGTCGGGCGCCATTTCGCCCTCATATTCAAAGCTGACCTTGCGCGCGTCGAGCACCTTCACCGCGGCGCGGATATCGTCGAGCCAATTGCCCTCGGGATTGCCGAAGGTCGAATAGCTGAGGAAGGCGACGCGCGGCTCGTGGCCCATCCGCTTGGCGACCAGCGCGGTGCCCTCGGCGATGTCGGCGAGTTCCTCGGCATTGGGGCGTTCGTTGACGGTGGTGTCGGCCATGAACACCGTGTGGCTCTGCCCGACCATCAGGTGGATGCCGAACGGCGTGCGGCCCGCCTCGGGATCGATCACGCGGCGCACTTCGCGCATCGTGTGCGCATAGGTGCGCGTGATGCCGGTGATCATCGCGTCGGCTTCGCCGAGCTGGAGCATCACCGCGCCGAAGATGTTGCGATCCTGATTGATCATCCGCTCGCAATCGCGGCGCAGATAGCCGCGGCGCTGGAGCCGGCCATAAAGGAAGTCGACCATCCGCGGCACCAGCGGCGACTTGCGGCTGTTGTGCAGCTCATAGCTGTCGGGGTCGGTGACGCCCAATGCGCGCAGCCGCTCGGGAACGTCGTCGCGCCCGACGAGTACCGGCGTGCCGTAGCCGCCATCCTTGAACGCGATCGCGGCGCGCAGCACGACTTCTTCCTCGCCCTCCGCGAACAGCACGCGCTTGGGATGCGCCTTGGCGCCCTCATACGCGAGCGTCAGCACCGAAGTGGTCGGGTTGAGCCGCGCCTTCAATTTCTCGCGATAGGCGTCGAGGTCGAGGATCGGCTTGGTCGCGACCCCCGAATCCATCGCCGCCTTGGCGACCGCGACGGGGACGATTTCCATCAGCCGCGGATCGAACGGCGCGGGGATGATGTAATCGGGGCCGAAGGTGTGCCGCACGCCGTAGGCGACCGCGACTTCCTCGGGTACCTGCTGGCGCGCGAGCGCCGCCAGCGCGTGCGCCGCGGCGAGCTTCATCTCGTCGTTGATCGTCGTCGCGCGCACGTCGAGCGCACCGCGGAAGATGAACGGGAAGCAGAGCACGTTGTTGATCTGGTTGGGATAATCCGATCGCCCGGTCGCGATGATCGCATCGGGCCGCGCCGCCTTGGCTTCGGGCGGGGTGATCTCGGGATCGGGATTGGCCATTGCGAAGATGATCGGCTTGGGCGCCATCTTCATCAGGTCGGCGGCGGGCAGCGCACCCGCGGCGGACACGCCGATGAACACGTCGGCACCGTCGAGCGCCTCGGCGCGCGTGCGCTTCTCGGTGACGACGGCGTGCGCCGACTGCCACTGGTTCACGTCGTCGCGACCCTGATAGATGATACCGCCCAGATCGACCATCGTCAGATGATCGCTCGGCAGGCCCATTGCCTTGATCAGCTCGGCACAGGCGATCGCCGCCGCGCCGGCGCCGTTCATCACCACCTTGGTGGTCTTGATGTCGCGGCCCGTCAGGAACAGCGCGTTGATCAGGCCCGCCGCACAGATGATCGCGGTGCCGTGCTGGTCGTCATGGAACACCGGGATGTTCATCTTGGCGCGCAGCGTCTGCTCGATGATGAAGCATTCGGGCGACTTGATATCCTCGAGGTTGATGCCGCCAAAGCTCGGCTCCATCAATTCGATCGCGTCGATCAGCCGGTCGGGGTCCTCGGTCTTCAGCTCGATGTCGATCGCATCGACATCGGCGAAGCGCTTGAACAGCACGGCCTTGCCTTCCATCACCGGCTTCGACGCGAGCGCGCCGAGATTGCCGAGCCCCAGGATCGCGGTGCCGTTCGAGATCACCGCAACGAGGTTGCCCTTGGCGGTGTAATCATACGCGAGGCTCGGGTCGGCGGCGATCGCCAGCACCGGCACCGCGACGCCCGGCGAATAGGCCAGAGCGAGATCGCGCTGCGTCGCCATCGGCTTCGACGCGATGATCTCGAGCTTGCCCGGACGCCCCTCCGAATGGAACAGCAGCGCTTCGCGCTCTGAAAACTGGACATTCTGCGGATTGGTGTCTGTGGACATGCTCGGCCTTTCGGAATCGCCTGTGTCTGTAGGCAATGCCTTCCCCCACGTCACCCCGCAGATGCACGCTTCACGATTTGACACGATCGTTCGGCATGACGCGCCGCCAATTCGTTGCTAGTTGCCGGGCGATGGCGAGCACCCCCCCTACCCCGATGATGGCGCAATATCTGGCGCTCAAGGCCGACGCGCGCGATTGCCTGCTGTTCTACCGGATGGGCGATTTCTTCGAGATGTTCTTCGACGATGCGAAGATCGCCGCCGCGGTACTCGACATCGCGCTCACCGCGCGCGGCGAGCATGACGGGGTGCCGATCCCGATGTGCGGCGTGCCGGTCCATGCCGCCGACGCCTATCTCGCGCGGCTGATCAAGGCCGGCCACCGCGTCGCGATCGCCGAGCAGACCGAGAGCCCGGCTGACGCCAAGAAGCGCAGCGGCAAGACGCTCGTCGCGCGCGCGATCGTCCGCGTGGTGACGGCGGGGACGCTGACCGAGGAGGCGCTGCTCGATGCGCGCACCGCGAACTGGTGCGTCGCGATCGGCGAGGCGGCGGGCGGCGTCGCGGTCGCCGCCGCCGACATCTCGACCGGGCGTTTCGAGCTGATCGAGTGCGATGCGGCGAGCCTTGGTGCCGAACTCGCACGGCTCGCGCCCGCAGAGACGATCGCGTCCGAAGCGACGGCGTTTGGCGAAGCGGCGACGATGCTGCGCCCGCGCGCCGATTTCGACAGCGGACGGGGGGAGACGCGGCTCAAGGCGCTGTACGACGTCGCCACGCTCGACGGCTTCGGCCAGTTCGGGCGCGCGGCGCTCGCTGCGGCAGGCGGTCTCGTCGCCTATCTCGACCATACCGCCAAGGGCGCGATCCCCTTCCTGCGCCCCCCACGCCTCGCCCAGACCGCGCAGCAGATGGCGATCGACGCGGCGACGCGCGAAAGCCTCGAACTCACGCAGACCACCAACGGCGCGCGCAAGGGCAGCCTGCTCGACGCGGTCGACCGCACGGTGACGGCGGCGGGCGCGCGACTGCTGGCGGCCGATATCGGCGCGCCGCTGATGGACCGCGGCCGGATCGAGGCGCGGCTCGATCTGGTCTCGTTGCTCGCCGAGGATGCGGGGTTGCGCGAGGCCTTGCGCGGGACGCTGCGCAGCATGGCCGACATTGGCCGCGCGCTCGGGCGGCTCGCGGCGGGGCGCGGGAGCCCGCGCGATCTCGGGCAGTTGCGCGACGGGCTCGACGGCGCGTGGCGGCTCGGCGAGCGGCTCGGCAAGATCGAGCAGCCGCCCGCGCTGCTCGGCGAACTCGCGCCCGCGCTGCGCGGTCACGGCGCGCTGATCGACCTGCTGACGCGCGCGCTCGTCGCGAGCCCGCCGATCGACGCCTCGGACGGCGGCTATATCGCGCCGGGCTATGACGCAGCGCTCGATGACCTGCGCGATGCGGGCGCGGGCGGCAGGCGCGCGATCGCCGCGCTCGAGGCCGAATTTCGTAACCGTACCGGCGTCACCGCGCTGAAGATCCGCCACAACGGCGTGCTCGGCTATCATATCGAAGTGCCCGCGCGCTTCGGCGATGCGCTGATGAAGCCCGACAGCGGCTTCACCCATCGCCAGACGATGGCGGGCGCGATCCGCTTCAATGCGCCCGAACTCCACGAGGTCGCGCTGAAGGTGACGCAGGCCGGCGCCCACGCGCTCGCGGCCGAGGCGGCGCATCTCGAGGATCTGATCGCCGCCGCGCTCGCCAAGCGCGAGGCGGTTGCCGCCACCGCCGACGCGCTCGCGCGGCTCGATGTCGCGGCCGGCCTTGCCGAGCGCGCGACCGAAGGCGGCTGGGCGCGTCCAGCGCTGGTCGATCACGCCTGTTTCGACATCGTCGGCGGGCGGCACCCGGTGGTCGAGGACGCGCTCGCCAAACGCGGCGAGCGCTTCGTCGCCAACGATTGCCGCCTGTCCGAAGACTCGCGGCTGTGGCTCGTCACCGGCCCCAACATGGGCGGCAAATCGACCTTCCTGCGCCAGAACGCCGCGATCGCGGTGCTCGCGCAAGCCGGCAGCTACGTCCCTGCCACCGCCGCGACGCTCGGGCTCGTCGACCGGCTGTTCAGCCGCGTCGGCGCGTCGGACAATCTCGCGCGCGGGCGATCGACCTTCATGGTCGAGATGGTCGAGACCGCCGCCATCCTCGCGCAGGCGACGCCGCGCAGCTTCGTCATCCTCGACGAAGTCGGGCGCGGCACATCGACCTATGACGGGCTGGCGATCGCCTGGGCGGTGGTCGAGGCGATCCACGAGGACAATCGCTGCCGCTGCCTGTTCGCGACGCATTATCACGAGCTGACGCGGCTCGCCGAGCGCTGCGACGCGCTCACGCTCCACCACGTCCGCGCGCGCGAGTGGAAGGGCGAACTCGTCCTGCTGCACGAAGTGTCCGAAGGCCCCGCCGATCGCAGCTACGGCCTCGCCGTCGCGCGGCTCGCCGGCCTCCCGCCTGCGACGATCGCGCGCGCGAAAGCGGTGCTGAGCAAGCTCGAGGCCGGGCGCGCCAAGACCGGCGGGCTCGCGGCAGGACTCGACGACTTGCCGCTGTTCGCCGCCGCGCTCGAAGTCGCCGAGGAGCAATGCGACGCCATCCGCGCCGAAGTCGAAACGCTTGACGTCGATGCGCTGACGCCGCGCGAGGCGCTCGAAACGCTCTACCGGCTCAAGGCGCTCGCGCGCGAATGACGCGGCACGGTGCGCCGGCGAGGCCGGGCACTGCGGCGACCTGACATCGTCATGGCAAATGCCGGGCGGGGCTGGCGAACAACTCACCGACAGCACATCCGCGTGCGCTGCCATCGTCATCCACAATGTCCACGGAACCAATACTAACAAACATAGGTTGTGCAGCCAGGTTCTTAACAGGAGGATTGAAATGGCTGAGTATCGCGACACGACCGAAAAGGTTTATGTGGAAAAGAAGAGCAACACCGGCATGGTGATTGGCACCATCATCGTCCTGGCGCTCGTCGTCGTCGGTGTGTTGTTCGCGACCGGCTTCTGGAGCGCGGACGTCAAGGGTGGCGAAATGCCGAAGATCAATGTCAGTGCCAAGGAAGGCGCCCTTCCCGATGTCGACGTGAAGTCGAAGGAAGTCGTTGTCGGCACCAAGAAGACGACGGTCGACGTGCCGACCGTTGGCGTCAAGGACGACGACAAGTAAGCATCGCACCTCGCTAATGGTGCCCTACGAAGCGCCCCGCCAGCAATGGCGGGGCGTTTTTGCATAAGGTCGCCCGCGTGGACGCGCGCGGCCAAACCCCCTATCTGCGCGCTATGGCCTCACGCTTCGAATCCGTCCCCCAGCGCCGTGCGATCATCGACCGGCGCGGTCTCGCCGATGCGCTTGCAGCGCTCGAGGGCGACAAGGCCGCATTGCGCATGCAGGGCACCGCCTTGCTCAAGGCCGCGCTCGACGCTGGCCGCGAAGAGATTGCCCGGCGGCTGATCGAACATCCCTCGCGCGGGCTCGAGATCGCCGCGAGCCAGGCGTTCCTCACCGACCAACTGCTGCGGCTGCTCTACGATTTCACGACCGAGCGGCTCTACCCCAACAGCAACCCGACCGCCGCCGAGCGCATCACGATCATCGCGGTCGGCGGCTATGGCCGCGGCGAAATGGCACCCTATTCGGACGTCGACGTCGGGTTTCTGACCCCGTGGAAGCAGACCGGCTGGACCGAGCAAGTCATCGAGACGATGCTCTACGCGCTATGGGACCTGGGCATGAAGGTCGGCCATAGCAGCCGCTCGCTCGACGAGATGGTGCGCCAGGCCAAGAGCGACGTGACGATCCGCACCGCCTTGCTCGAGGCCCGCTATGTGTGGGGCGACCAGGAGGTCTATGACGAGGCGGCACGGCGCTTCAAGGCCGAGGTCCAGGCCGACAGCGCGCGCCAGTTCATCGCCGACAAGCTTGCCGAGCGCGACGTGCGCCACCGCAAGATGGGCGACACGCGCTATGTCGTCGAGCCCAACGTCAAGGAAGCCAAAGGCGGCCTGCGCGATCTCCACGCGCTCTTCTGGATCGGCAAGTTCGCCTATAACGTCAGCGAACCCGCCCAACTGGTCGAAGCGGGGCTGCTCAGCCGCGCCGAATATCGTCAGTTCCACCGCGCCGAGAATTTCCTGTGGGCGGTGCGCTGCCACCTTCACGACATATCGGGCCGCGCCGAGGACCGCCTGACCTTCGACCTGCAGCGCGAGATTGCCGAACGGATGCGCTTTGCCGATCGACCGGGCAAATCCAAGGTCGAGCGCTTCATGCAATTCTACTTCCTGCAGGCGCGGACGGCAGGCGACCTGACCGGCGTGTTCCTCGCGCATCTCGACGAGAAGTTCGCCGCGCGCGGGCGCCGCTTCGGGTTGCCGTCGCTGCGCCGGTCCCCCCGCAAGCTCAACGGCTTCATCGTCAATCGCGGGCGCCTCGCAATCCCGAGCGACGACTTCCTCGCGGAGAAACCGACGCGGCTGCTCGAACTGTTCGCGCTCGCCGACAAGCATGGCCTCGAAATTCACCCACTGACGATGCGCGCCGCCGCGCGCGACGCCAAGCTCGCCGACGACATCCGCCAGGACCCGACCGCCAACGCGCTGTTCCTCGACGTGCTGACCTCGCCGCGCGATCCGGAAATCGTACTGCGCTGGATGAACGAAGCCGGCGTGTTCGGCCGCTTCGTTCCCGATTTCGCCCGCGTCGTCGCGCAGATGCAGTTCGACATGTACCACCACTACACTGTCGACGAGCACACGATCCGCGCGATCGGGTTGCTGGCGAAGATCGAGCATGGCGACCTTGAGGTCGACCATCCGCTCGCGACAGTGCTGCTCCATCAGATCGTGTCGCGCCGCGCGCTGTATGTCGCGGTGCTGCTCCACGATATCGCCAAGGGCCGCGGCGGCGACCATTCGATCCTCGGCGCCGAGGTGGCGCACAGACTGTGCCCGCGCTTCGGCCTGTCGCCCGCCGAGACCGAGACCGTCGCCTGGCTGGTGCGCTTCCACCTGCTGATGTCGGCAACCGCGTTCAAGCGCGATTTGTCGGACTTCAAGACGATCCTCGACTTCACCGAGATCGTGCAAAGCCCCGAGCGGCTTCGGCTGCTGCTGCTGTTGACCGTCGTCGATATTCGCGCGGTCGGGCCGGGCGTGTGGAACGGCTGGAAGCGGCAGTTGCTCGCGACGCTCTACGACTCGGCCGAGGAAGTGCTGCGGCTCGGGCACAAACAGAAGGGCCGTAGCGAGCGCGTCGCGGTCAAGCAGGCGGCGTTGCGCGATCTGCTCGGCTGGAGCCCCGACCAATTCGACGCGCTCGTTCGCCGCTTGCCCGAGCCCTATTGGGTGGCCGAGCCCGAGGACGTGATCGCCCGCAATGCGCGCTTGGTGGAGGAAGCCGGAGACGCGCAGCTATCGATCGCAGCGCAAGTCTATCCCGAGCGCGGCGCGACGCTCGTGACGATCTACGCGGCCGATCACCCCGGGCTGTTCTACCGCATTGCCGGCGCAATCAGCGTGGCGGGCGGCAACATCATCGACGCGCGGATCCATACCACGCGCGACGGCATGGCACTCGACAATTTCCTCGTCCAGGATCCGTTCGGCCGCCCGTTCGACGAAGCAGGCCAGCTCGCGCGATTGAAACAGGCGATCGAGGACGCGCTCGCCAATCGCGGCAAGATGATCGACCGGCTGATGGCGAAGCCGCTGCCCCGTCCGCGCGCAGAAGCCTTCGCGATCGCACCCAACGTGCTGATCGACAATAAGGCGTCGAACCGCTTCACCGTCATCGAGGTCAATGCGCGTGACCGGCCGGCGCTGCTCCACCAGCTCGCCTACACGCTGTTCCAGTCGCGCGTGACGATCCATTCGGCGCATGTCGCAACCTATGGCGAGCGCGCGGTCGACACTTTCTATCTGACCGATCTGACCGGCGACAAGATCGCTGCGGCGGCGCGGCTCAAGACGATCGAGCGGCGCTTGCTCGCCGCCGCGGCCGGGGAGCGGATGGCCGACGCCGCATGAGTCGCGATGCGTGGACGGCTTGTCGCCGCGGCGGGCGGCGTGGCATGGGCAGAGCGTGACCATCCAACCGCAGATCCTCGTCGACGCCGATGCCTGCCCGGTGAAGGACGAGATCTACCGCGTCGCGTACCGCGTCGACGTGCCGGTGATCGTGGTGAGCAACATGCACCTGCGCATCCCGGTCCATCCGCTGATCGCGCGGATCGTCGTCGATTCGGGGTTCGATGCTGCCGACGACTGGATCGCCGAGCATGCCCATGCCGCGACGATCGTCGTCACCGCCGATATCCTGCTCGCCGACCGCTGTCTCAAGGCCGGCGCAGTAGTGATCGGGCCGACCGGCAAGGCCTTCACGAGCAGCTCGATCGGCAGCGCGATCGCGGTGCGCGCGATCATGGCCGATCTGCGTGCCGGCGGCGAACAGACCGGCGGCCCGGCGCCGTTCCGCAAGGAGGATCGCTCGCGCTTCCTCTCGGCGCTCGATCTGGCGATCACCCGAGTGCTGCGCGCGCGCTGACCCCGCTGCGCTGCGCCATTGGCGATCGCCCCGATCTGCCGTAAACCCCTGGGGGATAATCGATTCCCGCGACGCATCTTGCCCACGCATGCACGAAAGGAACGATCGATGCCGGTACTCGGAATTGGCGGCCCGTTTTTCCGCAGCAAGGATCCGGACGCACTGTCCGAATGGTATCGCCACCACCTCGGGGTCGGTGCGGGGTGCGTCTCGGTCGAGGGTGCGACCCCCGACGAATGGGCGTGGCAAGCGCAAGGCGGCCCCCTGGTGTTCGCGCCGTTTGCCGACGACACCGATTATTTCACGCGCGACAAGCCGTACATGCTCAATTTGCGCGTCCGCGATCTTGAAGGGCTGACGATCGCACTCGGCCTGGCGGGGATCGAAGTCGTCACCAACGAGGATTGGAACGATCCGGCAGTCGGGCGCTTTGTTCGCATTCACGATCCCGAGGGCAATCCGATCGAGTTGTGGGAGCCGACCGTGCCGCCCGAGCACCCGGCCCACTGAGCCCGGCGAACCCGAGGGCTCCGCTACAAATACGACGGCCCGCCCCTCGCAATCGAGGAGCGGGCCGCCCTTAATCCAGCATTAGGCGTGTCAGAAGCGCGAGCGCAGTGTCACGCCGTAGGTGCGCGGCTCGGCGAGGAAGGCCGAGTAGAGCGCATTGCCCGTTCCGCCGAAGCTTGCGACGTTGGCCGACGAGCCAGCGCCCTGGAACGGCGTGTTGAAGGCGACCTGGATGTACTGCTTGTTGAACACGTTCTGTGCCCAGAACTCGATCGCCCACAGCTGATCCTTGCCACGGATGCCGAGACGCGCATTGACCAGCGCAAAGCCGTCCTGCTTCTTCTCGGGCGCCAGATCCGACCCGGTGTTATAGTCGGAGGTCATGCGGCTATCGACATAGACCAAGCCAGACATGCCGTTCGAGCCGAGATCGGGCGTCCACGCCGCCGACGTCGTCACGACATGACGCGGGGCGTTCGACAGCTGGCTGCCGGGGAGCAGGAACAACGCCGGATCGAGCGGTGCACCCGCCGAATTGCCGACCAGATTGCGCGCAATCTTGGTGTCGGCGAAGGTGTAGCCTGCCGTCACCTGGAACTGGCGGATCGGCGTCATCGTCGCTTCGAGCTCGACGCCCTGCGAGATCACGCCGGGCTTGTCCGCCTTGCCCGTGCACTGGCCAGTCGCGGCCAGATTGTCGGTGTCGCCGCCGTTGAGGCTGGTCGAGCAGCCGATCAGGTTCTGCACGACGAAGACCGAGCCGTTGAAGGTGTTGAGCTGGAAGTTCTTGAACTCCGACCGGAACGCCGCGACGTTGAGGCTGAAGCCGCGCGTCTTGAACTTGGCGCCGAGTTCGTAGCTGTTGACCGTTTCCGCCGCAAACCGCAGCGCCGCCGCATCGGCATTGCTGCGCGGGCTGAACACGCCCGATGCACCGCCGAGTGGCGAGCGATCGAGGTTGTAGCCGCCCGACTTGTAGCCCTTGGCGTACGACGCATAGGTCAGCAGGCTGGGGATCGGCTTCCACGACAGCACCGCCGTGCCCGTCACCTTACCCTCGCCGAAATTGTTCTGCAGGTTGAGCGCGTTGAGCGACGAGGACGAGTTGCCGGTGCAGCTGAGCGTCAGGATGCCGCCGATAAAGCCCTTGGCCGATGCCGGGACAGCGGCGCTGCTCAGCAGCGGTCCCAGATTGGCCTGCTGCACGGGGCAGACGGTGTTGGTGTTGTTGAAGTTCGCGCTGAAGGTCTTGGCCTCGTGCGTGTAGCGCGCGCCGAGCGTCAGCGAGACGGTGTCGGTGATGTGGAAGATGTTGTGCGTGAAGAACGCGTAATTCTCGCTCTTCTGGCGATAGACCGACCCGTTGTCGCCGACATTGTTGACGCCGCCGCCGAGGCCCGGGCCACCCGTCAGGCGATCGAGCCCGCCGAGCACTGCGGGTGCCAGCGTACCGAAAGCGCCGGTGACCGTCGCGCGGCCGGCTGCCGACAAGCAGCCCGGCGCGGTGTTGTTCTGGAGCGCGGCATTCTGGCTGATGTTGGTGACCAGACGGCACGCGGCGAACGCGCCGTAATTCGCGCCGAACACCGCGTTATCGACAACGCGGAGCGTCTCCTTCGAGTAGAAGCCGCCGACGAGCCAGTCGAGCTTGTCGCCGAAGGCCGACCCCTGGAGGCGCGCTTCTTGCGTGAAGGTGTGGAACTGGCGGTAGGCGTTGCCGTCGGCCGCGCGGTGCGTCAGATCGATATTGGTGTAGTCGACGTCACCGGCATTGCCCGATTTGTATTCGCGGTATGCGGTGATCGAGGTCAGCGTCGCGCCGCCGAGATTCCAGTCGGCCTGGAGCGACCCGCCATAGTCGACCGTCGTGTTGCGATACGTCTGGCCCGGCGTGATCGCGACTTCGCGGTTGAAGGTGCCCGGCGTGTTGCCGGCCAGCGGATAGGTCGCACCGGCACGGCGCAGAATGTCGACGATCGGATTGGCCGGGCTCACCGAAACGGCGCGGTCGTCATTGACCGAGCTGCCATTGGCCTGGACCGCATTCGCGGTCGGATCGAAGGTCTGCTTCTGGCTGTAATAGGTCGCGCCGCAGCAGCTTTCCTTGCGGTGCGAATAATCGCCGATCAGGCGGAAGCTGAGGTCGGCGGTCGGCTTGAACAGCAATTGCCCACGGACGAAATAGCGGTCGCGATTGTTGACGCGCGACTCTGTACCGTTCGCCGGGTTGACCGTGCGGTAGAAGCCATCGCGATTGACGTAGACGCCGTCGAGACGGAACGCGAGCTGATCGGTGATCGGCCCGGTGATCCCGCCGGCAAGGCGCTTCTGGTCGTAATTGCCGTAGGTGCCCTCGGCATAGCCACCGAAGGTGAATTTCGGCGATGCGGTGATGATGTTGATGAGGCCGGCCGATGCGTTGCGGCCGAACAGCGTGCCCTGTGGCCCGCGCAGCACTTCGACGCGGTCGATCTCGCCGAGTTCGTTGAGACCGACGCCGGTGCGGCTGCGATAGACGCCGTCGATGAACACCGCGACCGAGCTTTCGAGTCCGGGATTGTCGCCGACGGTGCCGACGCCGCGGATACGCGCCGAGGCATTCGATTCGCTGCCGGTCGAGGAAATCAGCAGCGACGGCGCCAGCTGGTTGAGCGCGCGAATGTCGGAACCGCCAGAATTCTGCAGCGATTCCTGCCCGACGGCCGAGACCGCGATCGGCACGTTCGACAGACGCTCGGAGCGGCGCGTCGCGGTGACGATGATGTCGCCGGCATTGTTGTCCTGGGTGGCGGCGGGAGCGGTTGCGGAGGTTCCGACCTGTGCGTCTTGTTGCGTGGTGGCGGGGGCAGTCTGGGCGAAAGCAGGTGCCGAGATCGCGACAGCAGCGACCGACAATAAGTACGCGGTTTTGCGCATTTCAGAACTCTCCAACGTTTTTTAGTTTTTTGGGTATTGTCGCCCCGAATAGCTACGCAAGGCTGAGCGTAAAGCAAAAAGCCCTGCGGAAACACGATTTAGAAGATAGGTGATGTAGTATGGCCACACCGGCCCAGCCGCGCGCGCGATGGCGGCCCCGAAATGACGCTACGTAATGCTGGGAATGCCCCGGGCCGGCGCGCAAACGCGTCGGCCAGCCCGGAAAAGGTTGTATTTTAGGACTTATTTGGGTGCGAGCACCATCAGCATCTGACGGCCTTCCATGCGCGGATAGGCCTCGACCTTGGCGGTCTCGGCGACATCGGCCTGGACGCGCTGAAGGAGAACCATGCCGAGCTGGCCGTGGCTCAATTCACGACCGCGGAAGCGCAGCGTGATCTTGACCTTGTCGCCCTCGTCGATGAACTCGAGCACCTTCTTCATCTTGGTGTCATAGTCGTGGTCATCGATGTTCGGACGCATCTTGATCTCCTTGATCTCCTGCGTCTTCTGCGATTTCCGCGCGAGGTTGGCCTTCTTCTGCGCCTCGTACTTGAACTTGCCGACATCGAGGAACTTGGCGACGGGCGGATCGGCGTTGGGCGACACTTCGACCAGGTCGAGACCGACCTCGCGCGCCTGCTCCATCGCCTCGCGGGTGTACATCACGCCGAGGTTCTCACCGTCCTGGTCGATCACGCGAACCTTGGGCGATACAATGAATTCGTTGAAGCGAGGGCCATTCATCGGCGGCGCCTGGCGGGTCATCGGGGGTCGGATAGGTGTAGCTCCTGCGATTGTTTCAGGGACGATATAGGGCTTTTTCGGGCAAAACGAAAGGTGGCGTCGCGCATCTTCGTCGCGCGCTCCCCGGCGAAGGCCGGGGAGCGCAACCCGGTTACAGATCCGGGGCCTTGGCCGCCTCGGTCAGCATCGCGATCGCGTCGTCGAGCGTCAGGAACTGCTGGCGGTCGCTGCCCAATTGCCGCAGCGCGACCTTGCCCTCCTCGGCCTCGCGCTTGCCGACGACGAGCAGGTTGGGAACCTTCGCCAGCGAATGCTCGCGCACCTTGTAGTTGATCTTCTCGTTGCGCAGATCGGTCTCGACGCGAATCCCCGCCGCCTTGAGCTTTTCGGCGACCTCACGCGCGTAATCGTCGGCGTCGGACACGATCGTCGCGACCACCGCCTGGACGGGCGACAGCCACAACGGGAAGCGCCCGGCGTGATGCTCGATCAGGATGCCGATGAAGCGCTCGAACGTGCCGAGGATCGCGCGGTGAAGCATGATCGGACGATGCCGCTCGCCATCGGCGCCGACGTACGACGCGTCGAGTCGCTCGGGCAGCACGCGGTCCGACTGGATCGTGCCGACCTGCCACGTCCGCCCGATCGCATCGGTCAGGTGGAATTCGAGCTTGGGCGCATAGAAGGCCCCCTCGCCCGGCAGTTCCTCGAACTTGGCCTTGATCGACTCGCTGAGGCTGGACCCGAGCACCGCCGTGCGCAGTTCGTCCTCGGCCTTGTCCCACATCTCCTCGCTGCCGAACCGCTTGTCGGGGCGCAGCGCGAGCTTGACCGCATAATCCTCGAAGCCGAGGTCGCGGTACACGCTGTCGAGCAGCTCGCAGAATTGCTGCACCTCGGCGACGAGCTGGTCCTCGCGCACGAAGATATGCGCATCGTCCTGCGTGAACTGGCGGACGCGCATAATGCCGTGGAGCGCGCCGTGCGGCTCGTTGCGATGGCAGCAGCCGAACTCGGCCATGCGGATCGGCAGGTCGCGATACGATTTGATCCCCTGGCGGAAGATCAGCACGTGCGCCGGGCAATTCATGGGTTTCAGCGCCATCAGGTCGGCGGTGCCGCTGAAGATCGCGGCGTCATCCTCGGTATTGGGGATCTCGTCGGGCACCACGAACATGTTCTCGCGATACTTGCCCCAATGGCCCGACTGCTCCCACTGGCGCGCGTCCATCAGCTGCGGCGTCTTGACCTCGGCATAGCCCGCAGCGTCGAGCCGGCGGCGCATATAGGCCTCGAGCTGCCGCCACAGGATGAAGCCCTTGGGGTGCCAGAACACCGAGCCCTGCGCCTCGGACTGGAGGTGGAACAGGTCCATCTCCTGCCCGATCTTGCGATGGTCGCGCTTGCCCGCTTCCTCGAGCATCGTGAGATGCGCGTCGAGCTGCTTCTTGTTGAGCCAGCCAGTGCCATAGACGCGGCTGAGCATCGCGTTCTTCTGGTCGCCGCGCCAGTATGCGCCCGAGACGCGCGTCAGCTTGAACGCGTTGGGGTCGAGCTTGCCGGTCGAGGCGAGATGCGGGCCGCGGCACATGTCGAGCCAGGCGCCGGGGCCGTTGCCCGCCTTGTAGACCGTCAGTTCCTCGCCCTCGGGCAGTTCGGCGGCCCATTCGGCCTTGAAGGTCTCGCCCTCGGCCTGCCAGCGCGCGATCAGATCGGCGCGGCTCCACACTTCGCGGATCAGCGGCTCGTTCTTGGCGATGATGCGGCGCATCTCGGCCTCGATCGCGGGCAGATCCTCGTCGGTGAACGGGCGATCCTTCGGCGCGAAATCATAGTAGAAGCCGTCGTCGGTCGATGGACCGAAGGTGATCTGCGTGCCGGGGAACAGGCTTTGCACCGCTTCGGCGAGGACGTGCGCGAAATCGTGGCGCGCGAGTTCGAGCGCATCGGCCTCGTCCTTCGAGGTCACCAGCGCCAGCTGCGTGTCGCCCTCGAACGGGCGCATGATGTCGCGCAGCTCGCCGTCGATCCGCGCGGCGATGGCGGCCTTGGCGAGGCCGGGACCGATCGCAGCGGCCACATCGGCCGGGGTAGTCCCCGGGGCTACCTCGCGGACGGAACCGTCGGGCAGCGTGATGCGGAACATGGCGGACATTATCGCGGTCTTTCGTGGGACAATAGGAACCGGCGGTGACACCGGGAGCGCCGATATAGCCACGTGCAAGCGCGCCGTCATCCCCGGGACTGGTATGGCGGCACGGACACCCCATCTCGGGAATGGGAAACGGGGGAACGATGATGCTGACGGGTCTGCTGGTGTTCGCGATCGTGGTGCTCAAGCGCTTCCCGGAGACCGCAGCCGCGCGCTGGATGATGCGGATGGTCGGCGAGACCCTCACCGCGCTCGGCCGGGTTGAGCGCAAGCATGTGATCTTCCTTGCGCTGATGACGCTCGTTCTCGTCGCGGGGACCGAACTGCTCGCGCTCGCCGGGCCGTTCGACATCGCGCTGGTGCTGCTGTGGGATATCTGGGCGTATGTCGACATCGTGCTGACAACGATGGTCGTCGCCACCGCGACGCGCGGGATGACCGGCTGGCACGCGCTTGTTGCGCGGATCGCTTCGCGCCGGAGCCCGCGCGCGCGGCGGCAGCGGAGCGCGCGCAAGGCAGCGCCGTCGGCGAATGATGATGAGCGACCGGCGGCGTTCGCGCGCGCCGCCTAACTCGTCACCCCGGCCTTGTGCCGGGGCCCACCGTGCCGCGCGCGCTGACCCGTCAGTGCGTGCATCCGCGTGGACCCCGGCACAAGGCCGGGGTGACGGAGATTAGATGGGCGCGCGAAAGACCCCTAGCGCAGCAGCACCAACTCTTCCGCCATCGACGGATGCAACGCGACCGTCTGGTCGAACGCATCCTTGGTCAGCCCGGCCTTCACCGCGACCGCTGCCGCCTGCAGAATCTCGGGCGAATCGGGCCCGATCATGTGCAGCCCGAGCACCTGCCCCGTCTCGGCATTGCACACCATCTTGTACAGCGCGCGCTCGTTGCGGCCCGCCAGCACGTTCTTCATCGGGCGGAAGTCGGACGTATAGACCTTCACCGATCCGAACTTGTTCTTGGCCTGCGCCTCGGTGAGGCCAACGCCCGCCATCGGGGGATGGCTGAACACCGCCGAGGGGATGTTCTCGTAATCGACGCGGTGCGGCTTGTTGCCGAACAGCGTGTCGGCAAACGCCTGCCCCTCGCGAATCGCGACCGGAGTCAGCTGGACGCGATTGGTGACGTCGCCGACCGCATAGATGCTGTCGCAGGTCGACTTGTTGTCCGGATCGACCACGATCGCGCCCTTGTCGTCGAGCTCGACGCCGGCACTCTCGAGCCCCAGCCCTTCGGTGTTGGGCGAACGCCCCGTCGCGAACATCACGCAATCGACGTCGATCGGCTCGTGGCCCGTCATCGACACGCGCAGGCAGCCGTCGGGCTGCTTCTCGATCCCGCGGAACGCCGCGTTGAAGCGGAAATCGAGCCCCTTCATCATCGAGATCTGGAGCAAGCGGTCGCGGATCGATTCGTCATAGCCGCGCAGGATCACGTCGGTGCGGTTGATCAACGTCACCTTCGAACCGAATTCGTTGAAGATCCCGGCGAACTCGTTGGCGATATAGCCAGCACCTGCGATCAGGATTCGCTTGGGCACCGCGTCGAGATGGAACACCTCGTTCGAGGTGATGCCGAGCTCGTGCCCCGGGCATTCGGGGACGATCGGCGTCGCGCCGACCGCGATCAGAATGGTGCCCGCGGTGACTTCGCGCCCATCGCCGAGCTTGACCGAATGCGGCCCCGTCACGGTCGCGCGATCGAGGATGATCTCGACGCCGTTATTGGTCAGCGTGTCGGTATAGGCGCCGTTTATCCGGTCGACCTCCTCCATCACATTGTCGCGCAGGCGGGCCCAGTCGAACCCGAGATTTTCCGGCACGTCCCAGCCGAAGCGCTTGGCGTCCTTCAGATCCTCGGCGAAATGCGCGCCATAGACGAGGAGCTTCTTGGGCACGCAGCCGCGGATGACGCAGGTGCCGCCGACGCGATATTCCTCGGCCACCGCGACCTTAGCGCCGTGGGCCGCCGCGACGCGCGACGCGCGCGTGCCGCCCGAACCCGCACCGATGACGAAAAGATCGTAGTCATACTCAGCCATGTCGTGTCCTCTTGCGGTCGCACAGATGCGGACCGTCGCTCATCTTTATCGTTGCCCGGCGCGGCGCATCGGCATCGCATCGATCGTCGCGACCAACGTGGCGCGATCGATCGGCTCGGCACGGCGCAGCGCGGCATTGCCGTCCTTGCCGACCAGGACGATGCCGAACGCCGTCTTGGGCAGCCGCCAGCGCGTCCTGAGCGCCGCCGCGCTATCCGTCGCACCGCGCACGCTATCGCCGGTCACCTCGACGACCGTGACGTCACGATCGCCGAGCTCCTGCGGCATCGCGTCGAGCGAGGCCCGCTGCGCGATGCGTCGCGCATCGGCTTCGTTCGGCGCGGCGACGATCAGCACGCGGCGCTCGTACCGCATATCGGCGACCGTAGCCGCCGCTATCGCCGCCGCGAGCAGCATCACCCGAACGCGCGCTTGATCAGGTCGGTGGTCGACACGTCGAACGCCTGGTCGCCCGCGTCGGCGGCCTTTGCCATTTCCTTGCCGAGTTCGACGCCGAACTGGTCGAACGAGTTGATCCCGAGCAGCACGCCGCTGACGAACACGCGCTGTTCGTAGAAGGCGATCAGCGCGCCGAGCGTGCGGGCGTCGAGATCGTCGATCAGGATCGTCGAGCTCGGCCGGTCGCCCGAATAGCTGCGCGCCAGATCGTCGTTGGGACGGCCCTTCATCAACGCCGCACCCTGCGCAAAGGCATTGAGCAGCAACTGGCGGTGATGATCCTCGGACAGCGTATCGCCAGCCTCGATCACCGCGACGAATTCGACCGGGACCAAATGCGTGCCCTGATGGAGCAGCTGGAACACCGCATGCTGCGCATCGGTGCCGACCCCGCCCCAGGTGATCGCCGCGCTCGGCCGATCGAGCTTCTGCCCGTCGATCGTCGTGCCCTTGCCGTTCGATTCCATCTCGAGCTGCTGGAGGTACGACGGCAACAGCCGCAGCCGCTCGTCATAAGCGAAGGTCGCGCGCGTCTCGGCGTGGCGGACTTGCGTGTAATAGAGATCGGCAAATGCCGCGAGCGCGGGCGCGTTCTGGCTGAGCGTGGTGTGCTGGAAATGCCGGTCCATCTCGGCCGCGCCCTCGAGCAGCTCGGCAAAATTATCCCAGCCGAGCGCGATCGCGGCGGGGAAGCCGATCGACGACCAGAGCGAATAGCGCCCGCCGACCGAATCGGCGAAGGGCAGCACGCGCGTCTCGTCGACACCCCATTCGACCGCCTTGTCGGGATCGGCCGTCAGCGCGATGACGCGGCCATAGGCGTCCTCGACGCCCGCCTCGCCCATCCACTGCAACACCGAATCGGCGTTGGTCAGCGTTTCCTTGGTGGTGAAGGTCTTCGACGCGATCACCAGCAGCGTCGCGGTCGGATCGAACTTCTTGAAAACTTCTTCAAGCGCGGCGCCGTCGATGTTCGAGACGATCGCGACCTCGTATGCGGTATCCTCGCGCCCCAGCGCATCGATCAGCAGGTCGGGGCCGAGCGCCGAGCCACCGATGCCGACGTGGAGCACGTGGCGGATGTCACCGAGCGCACCCGCCGCGATCGCGTCGATCAGCGCGCGCACCCGCGCGTGGAGCGCGGCGGCCTTGGCGTTATCGTCCTCGCCCCCCTCGCCGCGCTCGGCGACGTGCGTGACCGAGCGGTTCTCGGTGACGTTGATGACCTTGCCCGAGAACAGCGCCTCGCGCTTGCCGTGCAGATCCTGGGCCTTGGCGAGCGCCTCGAACGCGGTGACCGCCTCGGTCGTCAGATGCGTCTTCGACCAGTCGAAATGGATCCCGGCGACGTCGACGCTGAAGGTCTCGAGCCGATTGGCATCCTCCGCAAACAGCGTCTCGAGCTTGGGCGAGGGCAAAGCCTCGATCGCGGTCCAGTCGGCAGACATGCAGGTACCTCATCGGTCGTAGGGAGGGAAACGATTCCCGCGCTAGATCGCCCTATCGAGGCGGCATTACAACCACCAGCTTGACGATGTTCGCGCACGGCACCAAACCGCGCGATATGGCCGATCCCACCCCGCTTCGCGACGTGTCGCCGCGCAAATCCGAAACGCGCGAAACGCTCGTCTTCTTCCTCAAGCTCGCGATCGTCGTGTTCGTGTTCCGCAGCTTCGTGTTCGCGCCGTTCAGCATCCCGTCGCAGTCGATGCTGCCGCGGCTCTATATCGGCGACTATCTGTTCGTCTCGAAGTGGAACTACGGCTATTCGCGCTGGTCGCTGCCATGGGGCGTGCCGCTGATCCCGGGGCGGATCCTCGGCCGCGATCCGGCGCGCGGCGACGTCGTCGTGTTCCGCGGCCCTCCGGGCGACGATCATGACGTGATCAAGCGCGTGATCGGCCTGCCCGGCGACAGCGTGCAGATGCGGGGCGGTCAGGTGATCCTCAACGGCCGTGCCGTGCCCAAGGTCAAGATCGCCGACTTCACGATCCCGCTCTCGCCCAATTACCCCGGCGGCAGCGAATGCCCCGCCGAGTTCGAGGACATGGCCGCCGGCAAGCCGATCTGCCGCTACCAGCAATTCCGCGAGACGCTGCCGAACGGCAAGAGCTACGCCGTGCTCGACCGCGGCGAGCAGATCAACGCCGACGAGACGGGTGTCTACAACGTCCCCGCGGGCCACGTCTTCGTGATGGGCGACAATCGCGACGACAGCGGCGACAGCCGTTTCGCGCCGCCCGAAGGCATGGGGATGGTCCCGATGGAGCGGATCGAGGGCAAGGCGGTGTTCTCCTTCTTCTCGACCGATGGCAGCGCCAATTGGGTCCTGCCCTGGACGTGGTTCTCGGCGGCACGCTGGAGCCGCATCGGGGAAGGCTTTTGAGCGCTGACCTCGGCGCCTGGATCGCCGCGAGCCTCGGCCACACCCCACGCGACATCGCGCCGTTCGAGCGCGCGCTGACGCATGGCAGCCAGGCCAAGGCGAATTACGAGCGGCTCGAATTCCTCGGCGACCGCGTGCTCGGGCTGGTGATGGCGGAATGGCTGTTCGAGCTGTTCCCGAACGAGCCCGAAGGCGCGCTGTCGAAGCGCTTCAATGCGCTGGTGACGGGCGCGGTATGCGCCGATGTCGCGCGGGGCCTCGGCGTCGCGGCACAATTGAAGCTCGGCAAGCAAGCGCGCGACGATGGCGCGTCGGACAGCGACAATGTGCTCGGCGACGTGATGGAGGCGCTGATCGGCGCGCTCTACCGTGAGGCCGGGCTCGATGGCGCCCGCCGCGCGATCCGCACCGCCTGGGCCGACCGCGCCAGCCGCGAACTGACCGTGCCGCAGCATCCCAAATCGGCGCTGCAGGAATGGGCCGCGGCGAACAACCGCAAGGCGCCGGCGTACGAAGTGGTCGAGCGCTCGGGCCCGCACCACGCGCCGCGCTTCCGCGTGAAGGCGGTGATCGGGACGTTCGCCGAGGCGGAGGCCGAGGGGAGTTCGAAGCAGGAAGCAGAGACGGCTGCGGCGACGGCGTTGCTGGAGAAGGTGCAGCAGGGGTCACGCGGGTAAGGCCCTTCGACAGGCTCAGGGCGAACGGGTATGTGGGGCTCGCTTTATATAGAGCGGGTCACTTCGATCGGCCTTGAGGATCGGGTTTTGAGTGGGGCACCCCCTTCCCCGTTCGCCCTGAGCCGTCGAAGGGCCCTCGCAACGGGGGAGCGTTGTGGCGTTCTGGACCTACATGCTGCGCTGCGCCGATGGCCGCTACTATATCGGCCACACCGACAATCTCGAATACCGCATCGGCCAGCATCAGTCCGGCCTGACTGGCGGCTTCACCCACACCCGCCGCCCGGTCACGCTCGTGTGGTGTCAGGATTTCCCCTCCCGTCTCGAAGCGCTCGAAGCCGAACGCCGCGTCAAAGGATGGACGCGCGCCAAGAAGGAAGCCCTAATCGCTGGCGATTGGGCGCGGCTTTCTTTACTGGCGCGCAATCGCCAAGATCGAACGAGCCCTTCGACAGGCTCAGGGCGAACGGAGGTGGGGGCGGGGTCCTTCGTTTCCCCCGTCGCCCTGAGCCTGTCGAAGGGCCTGTACCGCCCAAGGACCGCTAATGACCGACACCCCCACCCAGAAATGCGGCCTCGTCGCGATCCTCGGCGCGCCCAACGCCGGCAAGTCGACGCTCGTCAATGCGCTGGTCGGCCAGAAGGTCGCGATTGTCAGCCCTAAGGCGCAGACCACGCGTGTCCGGCTAATGGGCGTCGCGATCGAGGGCGATACCCAACTGCTGCTCGTCGACACCCCCGGCATCTTCGAACCCAAGCGCCGGCTCGACCGCGCGATGGTCCAGGCCGCGTGGGGCGGGGCCGACGGCGCCGACGTGCTGGCCCTCGTGGTCGATGCCAAGGGCGGGCTGGGCTCGAAGGTCACAACCATCGCCGAGGCGATCGCGCATCGCCCCGAACCCAAATATCTCATCCTCAACAAGGTCGATCTCGCCGACAAGGGCAAACTTTTGCTCCACGCCGAGAAGCTCACCGCGATGGTGCAGTTCGACGAAATCTTCTTCGTCAGCGCATCGACCGGTGACGGCCTGCCCGAATTGAAGGCACATCTCGCGAACCGGATGCCCGACGGCCCGTGGCATTTCCCCGAGGATCAGGTGTCCGACGCGAGCGAGCGCAGCCTCGCCTCCGAAGTGACGCGCGAGCAGCTGTAC
The DNA here is from genome assembly GCF_004354345.1 of Sphingomonas sp. AAP5. Classification (NCBI taxonomy): domain Bacteria; kingdom Pseudomonadati; phylum Pseudomonadota; class Alphaproteobacteria; order Sphingomonadales; family Sphingomonadaceae; genus Sphingomonas; species Sphingomonas sp. AAP5. The sequence continues at coordinate 2,728,065 of NZ_CP037913.1, forward strand.
CTGCAGCTCCACGCCGAGCTGCCCTATGCGTCGACGATCGAGACCGAGCAGTATCTCGAGCGCGAAGACGGGTCGGTCGAGATCCACCAGCAGATCCTGGTCGAACGCCCGACGCAGCGCGCGATCGTGCTCGGCAAGGGCGGCGCGCGGATCAAGGAAATCGGCGCGCGCGCACGGACCGAGCTCGCCGGCATCATGGGTCGCCCGGTGCATCTCTATTTGCACGTCAAGGTTCGTCCCGGCTGGGACGACGAACGCGACGTCTATCGCGACATGGGGCTCGACTGGGTCGATTGATCCTCGCGCCCATGAAAACCCCGCGCCGCAAGCTGCGACGCGGGGTTTTGCACGCGAACGTCAGGGCTTAGCGGTAGCGCCAGCCGCCATGGTGGCGATAGCGGTTCTGCCAGTAGCGGCGACCGTCCCAATAGCCGCGATCGTAGCGGCGACCGACGATCAGGCGCGGGCCACCGCGATAGACGGGCCCACCGACAAAGGCAGGCCCGCCACGCATCACGCGGCAATGGCCAGCGGGACCGCGAAACGCGCCACGACCGCAGCCGTCGCGCGCGTCCGCAGCGGTAGTGGTGCCGAGCGTTGCAGCCCCGGTGAGGAGGATGGCGGCAAGAAGCTTTTTCATGAGACCCTCTCGATATAGCGTTAGAGCAAAGCCCGTCGGGCTGACCTCACAAACGAGAGGGGCGGCAACCCGTTCCAAAATGGCCATGCCGGGCCTGCTCGCTCATCCCGCCAGCATCGCATCGACCCAGTGCGGCACCAGGCTTCCCGCCGCGCCGAGCCGCGTTTCGTGGAAGAACGCGCTTCCCGCCGATCGCTCGAGATTGAGCTCGAGCGTCCGCGCGCCGGCATGCCGCGCGCCCTGGACGAAGCCCGCCGCTGGATAGACCGCGCCCGACGTCCCGATCGACACGAACAGGTCCGCCGTCCCGAGCGCGCGCTCAATCGTGTCCATCGCATACGGCATCTCGCCGAAAAAGACGATGTCGGGGCGGAGCGCCGCCGCCCCGCACGCCGGGCACGCCGACCCCGGCGGCATCGCGCCAAGCCAGCGCATGTGCGCACCACACGCCGCGCACAGCGCCGATTGCAATTCGCCGTGCATGTGGAGCAGCCGCTTGGCCCCGGCGCGCTCATGCAGATCGTCGACGTTCTGCGTCACGATCAGCAGATCCCCACCCCACTCGGCATCGAGCCGCGCCAGCGCGTGATGCGCGGCGTTGGGCTCGACGCGCGCCAATGCCGCTCGCCGTGCATCGTAGAAGCGGTGGACGAGCTCGGGATAGTGCGCGAGCGCCTCGGGCGTGCAGACATCCTCGACGCGGTGCCCCTCCCATAGCCCGCCGGGCCCACGAAAGGTCGCGATGCCGCTTTCGGCCGAAATACCGGCACCGGTGAGAACGACGATGCTGCGACTGTCCTGCATCATCGAGGTTTAGCCGATCGGGCTGGAAGCTGCTATTCTTGCTGCAACAAAAACCGCGCTCGCAGTAGCCGTCCTTGCAATCCGCGGCGAAGCACGAGCCTGGGGCAATTCGCGCATGGCATGTCGCCCGGCCATTGGCTAAGGCCGCCGCGAACCTATCGGAAGGGAATGTGCGTGACCGCGATCGGGATCATTGGCAGCGCTGGGCGCATGGGGCATGCCTTGGCGGCGATCGTCCCCGATCTGGGCGCGACGCTCGCCGGCGGGATCGATGCGGGCGGTGATCCCGCGGCGCTGGCGCACGATTCGGACGTGCTGGTCGATTTCTCCTCGCCCTCGGCGCTCGAACGCACGCTCGCCGCCGCGCGCCGGACGGGAACGCCGATCCTGATCGGCACGACCGGCCTCGCTGCCACGCACCACGCGATGATCGACGCCGCCGCGGCCGACATCGCGGTGCTGCAAACGGGCAACGTCTCGCTCGGCGTGACGCTGCTCGCCAAGCTCGTGCGCGACGCCGCCGCGCGGCTCGGGCCCGAATGGGACATCGAAATCTCCGAATTCCACCATCGCCACAAGGTCGATGCCCCCTCGGGCACGGCCTTGCTGCTCGGCGAAGCGGCGGCGGCCGGCCGCGGCATCCCGCTCGCCGAAGCGCGCGTCGCGGACCGTGCCGGGCTGACCGGCGCGCGTTCCGAGGGGACGATCGGCTTTTCCAGCTTGCGCGGCGGCTCGGTCGCGGGGGACCATCAAGTGATTTTCGCCGGCGAAGGCGAGCGGATCGAGCTCGGCCACCGCGCCGAGAACCGCGCGATCTTCGCGCGCGGCGCGATCACCGCGGCGCTGTGGCTCGTCGACAAGCCGGCCGGGCGCTACGGGATGGACGAGGTGCTCGGCGTGTGAAGCGCGCCGACATCGTCGAGTTCTACGCGCGGCTCGCCGCCGACAACCCGCATCCCGAGACCGAGCTCGAGGCGGGCAACCCGTTCCAGCTCGTCGTCGCGGTCGCGCTGTCGGCGCAAGCGACCGATGTGGGGGTCAACAAGGCGACGCGGCGACTGTTCGAAACGGTGACGACGCCGCAGCAGATGCTCGATCTCGGCGAGGATGCGCTGAAGCAGCACATCAAGACGATCGGCCTGTTCAACACCAAGGCCAAGAACGTCATCGCGCTCTCGCAGCGGCTGGTCGACGTCTATGGCGGCGAAGTGCCGAACGACCGCGACGCGCTCGAGACGCTCCCCGGCGTGGGGCGCAAGACCGCCAATGTGGTGCTCAACGTCGCGTTCGGCGCCGAGACTTTCGCGGTCGACACGCACATCTTCCGCGTCGGCAACCGCACCGGCCTGGCGCGCGGCAAGACCCCGCTCGCGGTCGAGCTCAAGCTCGACAAGGCGACCCCGCAACCGTTCCGGCTCCACGCGCATCACTGGCTGATCCTGCACGGTCGCTATGTCTGCAAGGCGCGGCGGCCCGAATGCTGGCGCTGCATCGTCGCCGATCTCTGTGCGTTCAAGCCCAAGACGCCGCCGCCCAAGGCTGCGCTGCCGAAGGAGCCCTGACATGCGCCTGCTGTTCGCCGCCCTCACCCTCGCCGCCTTCGCCGCCCCGAGCGTCGCACGCGACCGCACCCCCGCCGCGACGCCTGCGGGTGTGCCGCAAAGCTGTATCCCCCTCGCATCGATCCGCGAAACGCACGTGCGCGACGACCGCACGATCGATTTCATCACGAGCGGCAAGGTCGCCTATCGCAACACCCTGCCCTTCGCTTGCCCGAGCCTCGGGTTCGAAGAGCGCTTCAGCTACGCGACGAGCCTCAGCCAGTTGTGCTCGACCGATACGATCACGGTGCTGTATTCGGGCGCCGCCTTGTCGCCCGGCGCGACATGCGGCCTCGGCCAATTCCAGCCCGTGACGCTCGCGCGCAACTAGGGCTGGCGTCCCCGCGCGGGCTTTGCTAGTCGGAGCTCCAGGCACCCGTAGCTCAGCTGGATAGAGCGCTGCCCTCCGAAGGCAGAGGCCACTGGTTCGAATCCAGTCGGGTGCACCACAAAATCAATGGCTTAGCTGCGTGCCGAGGTCGCTGTACGGATAACGTACGGAAAATGCCCTCGGACAAAATGCGATTAAACGAGCTCGCGCTAGGACGATTCCTCGGGCACAACCCGGTGGAACTCACCCGGTGTGGCCTTCCCCCACAGTCAAATACCAATTCGCGGGTTACACCGGCGCACTCTGTACTGAGTGCCACCGGGGCCGCTGAGGCGGCAAGTCGCGTTACCTTAGGCCAGATCGATCGGGGGTCATCGGCCCGAATGCCGCTCTGAACGGAGCACTATTCTTACACGTCGTTTGACCCACGACCCGCCATTACAGGGCGGCCTCCAGCACTCCATCTTTTGACATTCATTAATCTTTCGCGTTTGCAGACGTTCGCGGTCCGACAAGCGATTTCGTACTCAAAGTTTCGTAGGTGAACAGCGCCAGATGTTGAATAACGACGGCCTGCTGTTGGTCAGCGCCGAGCCGCGTTGCATGCGGGAACGCCGGTAAGTGATGGACGTCGGGTCAAGCTCTTGGAGATGGCAAGTCGAGGCGAGCGGTCGTTCGTGCAGCTTGTCGGATACACCGCTATTTGCGCAGGCCACGCTTTATTATAAGTGTGTGTCGAAACGTAGTTGGAGAAACGGGCGGTGGGCGGATCATCAACATATCATGCGAACGCAGCCGCTGAGCGGACAGCTGCGGAACGGGAGCTGCTACCGTTACGTCGTCTACAACGCCAACGATCTGCGGAGCGTTGGGATTGCATGGCGCGCCAGGCTGAAGAACTCGAGCGCCATTCGGCGTTGAATGCGGCTAGTCGCAATGAGCAACCTCATTACCAGTCGTTCAAGTTTCGACAGGCCTAGCCTTATGAAACGTTGAGCACAGCTAGATGTGGCCGCGGGCGCGACGGCGGAGAGCAAAGCCGTCGGATAGCCACCTTGTTTCTCCTCCGGGAAATTTAGCACCGGAGCGCGGCCCTGCGGATGTCAGATTTCAGGCACCGTCGGCTGAACCACCAAGTGATGAATACTGGTCACCAGCCAGCTGCAACGGGCGGCGGCTTGACGCAATTACGGTCACTCGCGGGGCCCTTGCCGGCTTCTGAAACCGGACGCTGGTTCATCACGCCTTACTGGTGGCTCGGAAAACAAACCTTTTAGCGCCGATATGTAGATACAAAAACCACATCGCTGAATTTTGCCTACTAAAGGCGCGAGCCGCGCGAGATGCCAACAGTTGCACCTGACCTAGTTGTATTCGGCAACACGCATGCAATTCCGCCCCGCAGCTTTGGCCGCGTAAAGCATCGCATCGGCTTGCTTCAACCAAACCGCGAACGAGGTGGTACCGGATGTAAAATTAGCCAAACCGAAGCTGGATGTGACGTGAAGCGTTGCGGAATTTTCGAGAACTATTGGGTGTGCGGCGATAGCCTGGCGCAAACGTTCCATGGCAAAACCCGCGTCATCGCCGGTCGTTTCCGGCAGTAGAACCGCAAACTCCTCGCCCCCCAAGCGACCAAAGACATCGATTGGGCGAAGAGTAGAACTTATGACACTAGATAAGGCTCTCAGAACCTGGTCCCCAGCTGCGTGGCCGTAGGTATCGTTAACCAATTTGAAATGATCGAGGTCGATCATCACCAGCGTGCCGAAGCGGCCATTACGGCGAGCGCGCGCTATCTCGCGCTCAGCTTGTTCGACAAACCCACGACGTGTGAGCGCGCCGGTAAGCTGATCCACCTGCGCTATCAATCGGAGCTCGAGCTCATCGCACACTATGCTTGCAAAGTTGGAGAGAATGGCAACGTCCGCCGGGCTGAAACGGCGCGGCCGCGTGTCCATCGCGCATAGCGATCCGACATTGTAGCCCTCCGGCGTACGCAGCGGGATACCAGCATAGCTCTTGACGTAAGGCGGGCCCGCTACAAGCGGGCTGCCGGCAAAGCGCGGATCGCGGTCCGCGTTTTCCACAATCAGAGGTTCGCGTTGCTGAATCGTATGAGTGCAAAAAGAAACCGAGCGGGGAGTTTGATCCGTGTCCAACCACGCTTGGCTTTGAACCACTGGCGGTCACGATCGACGAGAGTCACCGTTGCGATCGGTACGGCAAGTACCGTTCGTACGAGCGTGACGATCTTCTCGAATGGCTCCTCAACTGCGGTGTCGAGCACGCCGAGCCGCTGGAGCGCAGCAATGCGCGCCGGCTCGTCGCTGAGCAACGGATCAAACATGACGCTCCTCCTGAATCATGCTGTGGATTGCGGCTGTAAGTTCGTCCGCATAACTGTCGATCAATACACGAACACTAGCGTCTATCGCATCGCCTTCGATTCCGGCGGTACGCATACTGGCGATCAGCGCCTTCAGATGCCCTTGGTGACGCTCCACACTAGGAAGCAGCTTCGGCGGAATTTCGAGCGGTTGCGCCGCCGTGGGTGTCGGATGAAGTTGATCGATACGCATGGCCCATCCTTAACGCCGCCGATTTGATCTGCGTTAGGAGCAAGAGGTTAACGCAAACTCAAACTGGGGAATTGGCGCCTGACCAAAGTCCTTAGCTGCACGCAAGGGCGTCTCACTAGCCGTATCATGGCAGCGCTGACCCTATTGCGCACGTCCAGCGCCGCGTGAGCGCTCCCCGAAACCGGCCGTTCGTTCAGATCGGGAGTTTGGAGCGATCTACTAGGCGGCGTGGACAAATTTGAGCCAGTATCTAGCGGCGGCGATATGGATCATGCTGAGGAAGCTTTCGGCGAGCTGGTCGTAGCGGGTGGCGATGGCGCGGTTGATTTTGAGGCGGCCGAAGAAGCGTTCGATATGATTGCGTTCCTTGTAGAGCGAGCGGTCGTGTTCGATCTTGATCCGGCGGTCTGATCGGCCCGGGATGACGGCCTGTATGTTGCGGCGCGCAAGGTCGGCTCGGATGGCGTCGGCGTCATATCCCTTGTCGGCCAGCAGCGCCTTTGGCGCCTGCTCCGGCAGGGCGATCAGCGTGTCATAGGCCTTGCAATCGGCCGCTTCGCCGACTGTCAGGTGGAAGGCGAGCGGTCGTCCTCGGGCATCTGCCAGACAGTGAAGCTTACTGGTGAACCCGCCCCGCGAGCGGCCAAGAGCGCGTCGATGAGCCCCCCTTTTCCGCCCGCTGCCGAGACGTGGGCGCGAACGGTGGTACTATCGATACTGTAATGGCCGCTGTCCGCCATCATCTCGGCCAGCGTGACCGAAACGGCCTCCCAAACCCCGGCCTCGCTCCAGCGCCGAAACCGGCGGTAGATCGTGTTCCAGTTGCCGTATTTGGGCGGCACATCGCGCCAAGGCGTGCCGCAGCGCAGCCGCCAGAGGATGCCGTTGATGATCGAACGGTTCTCTTCGGGCGGTCGCCCAGGCCCACGGCTCGCCGCATCAATCGGCAGCAAGCCTCTCAAAACACGCCATTCCGCTTCGCTCAGATCGCCCCGGCTCAACCCCGCCTCCAAAAGGAAGCCTTGAATCAATCACCGAATCTCGCGTCAACCAATTTGTCCACGCCGCCTAGGGGCGTCGGACCACAAGATAGTCGGTTACCAAGCGCATAATCGTTTAGCACGATTGCGCTACATTTTTGGCTGGATAAAGCTGGTGTCCGGCAACCCGCTCCCAAGCAGCGCAAGCAGCGGGTTTTACCACCGTTTTGGTTTACCGGTTTGCGCATAGCGTCGTCCATCAAGCCGTTGCGTCAGTCAGTCAGCGCAAGAAGCGCGAACGTCGCTAGCCAGTGCTCACCCATATAATCGTCCGCGAGATGGGGCAGCGCGGCTTGGAGGTGTGCGTGGGCGATCAGGCGGGCCGACGTTGGCTCGGGCAGATCGTCGGCGAGGCACTGCCAGCACCAAGCCCGCGCGAGGTTCAGGCCGTCGAGATGGGCGAGGCGACCGTCGCTGCGATCGGTGACGACGGCCGGCGTGCGCAAGCAAGCGGTCGGTGCGCCGTAGGGATGCGGCAGGAAGGCGCCGAGCCACGCCCGAAAATCCGCGCCGAGCACGTCCTGCATCAAGACCGCTTCACACAAAGTCGCGGACAGGAAGTCCTCGCCGCTCGGCTCCCATGGGTGCGCCGCGCGGTCCGCACCAAACCAAAGTCTTGATCGCGCCTCGATCACCCCGACAAGGGCCGCGTCATGCGTTCGCGCCCACCGCAGCGCGTGGATCAGCGCGAAGGCCGTACTGTCATGCTTGCCGCTACGCACGGGATACAAGAGCTTGGGCAAATAGGCGGCAAAGCGCGCGGCGAAGGCCCGCGCAAGCGGCTCCAGCGCCGCGGCCCATGGCCGATCGGGGCGCAACGCGAGCTCGTCATGCAACGCCAGCAGCCAGCCCCAGCCATACGGGCGTTCGAACCCGCCGGTCATCGGTCGATCGAGATAGGCGACCTCGCCCGCCACGCGGTGCGGAACCAGCATCCGATCCGCCAACGCTTCGATCGCGGCTGCCTGGTCCATCGTAGGGAACAGGCGGGCGAGCCGCATCACTTGCCACCAGCCGTGGACGCAACTGTGCCAATCGAAGCTCCCATGGAAGATCGGGTGCAGTGTCGCGGGGAGCGCGAGATCGGCCGGGCCGTTGAGGACCTGATCGAGCTTGTAGGGCCATTCGCGCATCAAATGGCCAAGCGTCAGCGTGGCGAACCGCTCGGCGGTGGCAGCATCGAGCATCAGCGAAATCCCAGCCAGTAGAGCAATGCGATATTGACTACCAAGAGCGGCAGCGCGGTCGGCACCTGCGCGCGGATCACCGCGCCCTTGTCCTTCAGGTCGAGCAGGGCGGCGGGCACCAGATTGAAGTTCGCCGCCATCGGCGTCATCAGCGTGCCGCAAAACCCGGCGAGCATGCCGATTGCGGCGATGACTGCCGGGTCGCCGTGATGGCGGCCGATCAGCAGCGGCATCGCGACCGCCGCGAACATCACCGGAAAGGCCGCGAAGGCATTGCCCATCACCATCGTGAAGGCCGCCATGCCAAGCGCGTAGACGAGCACCGCGCCGATCAAGCTGCCCTCGGGGATCGCGGCGCCGGCAATACCGCCGACGACGTGCCCAACACCGGCGAGCGCGAACACCGCGCCGAGGCTCGCCAGCATTTGCGGCAGCACCGCCGCCCAGCCGACACCATCCATCAGCCGCAGCCCCTCGGCAAACGGCGTGGCGGGGCTCGGCCGGAACCAGGCGTACCCGATCGCCAGCGCGAGCAGGACGCCGCACGTGAGGGCCACCAGCGTGATTTGCTTGGGATCGACCAGCGCGGGCATGGCCTTGAAGGCAAGGGTGCCCAGCATAGCCGTCGCGGGAATGACCAGAGCGGGCAGGAACAGCCGATTGCCGCGCGTGGTCGCGTCCGCCTGTCGCTCGACCGCGCCGGTGGTGCCGCGCGCGCCGCGTCCCATTGCGCCGGTGCCCGCGATTGCGACGAGACCAAGGACGAGGACACCATTCCCGATATCGCCGATCCGGTCACCGATTGTGAAGCTGACCGCAAGCAAGGCGTAGAAACAGGCGCTGCCGAAGCGCTTAGGATTGCTGCGATCGGTCGCGCTCAGCCATGCGAACATCGCGAACATCAGCCCGGCAACGGTGTAGATGAAATTCGTGCCGATCATGTGCCACGCGCCAGGCGGCGGTCGAGCCACCACAGGCGCCCCCCATGGATCATCAGCGCCGCGACCGCCGTCGGGATCGCCCAGAGCGATAGATGCAGCGGCTGGATGACGATGCCATAGCCCTCGAGCACCCCCTTCATCAGCAAGATCGATCCAATTGCAATGAAGATATCCTCGCCGAAGAACAGTCCGATATTGTCGGTCGCGGCGGCCAGCGCGGGGATCGCGTCGCCGCCCGGCGCGACGCCTTGCCGCTCCGCCGCCGCCTCGGCCATCGGCGCGACCAGCGGGCGTACGCTTTGCGCCGGTCCGGCGATCGAGGTCAGGCCAAGCGCGGACGTGATCTGCCGGAACACGAGATAGCCGATCAGCAACCGCCCGACCGTCGCGCCCCGCAATGCCGCGATCACGCCGCGCGCGCGCTCCTGCAGGCCATGGCGTTCGAGCAGGCCGATGACGGGCAAGACGATATAAATCGCACTCACGAAGCGGTTGGCGTTGAACGCCTTGCCGAACGCAGCGAGGATCGCGAGCGGAGCGATCCCCGCGGCAAGGCCGGTGACCAGTGCCGAGACCGCCACGACCAGCAGCGGGTTGAAGCGCAACAGGAAGCCCGCGACGATCACCGCGATCCCGGCCAGAACAAGCATTCAATCGCCTCCGAATCCGCCGCCGCCAGGCGTTTCGATGACGAACACGTCTCCTGCCCGCATGTCCACCTTTGCCGTCGATCCGAGGCGATCGATCGATCCGTCGCTACGCTCGACGCGCGCAGCGCCCACGGCGCCCGCCGACCCGCCATGCAGTCCGAACGGCGGCACGCGGCGGCGATTGGCAAGGATGCAGGCGGTCATATCGGACAGGAACCGAACGCGCCGCAGCCCCCCGTCACCGCCTTTATGCGCCCCTGCACCGCCCGAACCCGGGCGGATCGCGAACGCTTCGAGCAGCACCGGAAAGCGCGTCTCGAAGATTTCGGGGTCGGTCAGGCGGCTGTTGGTCATGTGCGTCTGGATCACCGCCGTGCCGTCATAGCCCGGGCCGGCCCCCGATCCTCCGGCGATCGTCTCATAATATTGGTAGGTCGCGTCGCCGAAGGTAAAGTTGTTCATCGTCCCCTGGCTCGCCGCCATTGCCCCCAGCGCCCCGAATAGCGTGTCGGTGACGACCTGGCTGGTCTCGACATTGCCTGCCACCACAGCCGCCGGGAAGCGCGGATTGAGCATCGACCCTTCCGGCACGCGGATCGTCACGCCGCGCAGGCAGCCATCGTTGAGCGGCACCTCGGTGTCGATCAACACGCGCAGGACGTATAGCACAGCGGCGCGAACGATCGAGACCGGCGCGTTGAAGTTGTTCGGACGCTGCTCGCTGGTCCCGGCGAAGTCGATCGTCATGGTCCTGCCTGCGCGATCGATCCAGATGGCGACCCGGACGACCGCACCGTCGTCCATCGCATAGGTGAAAGCGCCATCGTCCAGCCGGGCGATCAGGCGGCGCGCCGCGGCATCGGCATTGGCCTGAACATGCTCCATATAGGCGCTGACACCATCCGCGCCGTATTCGTCGGCGATCCGCGCTAAGCCAGCCGCGCCCCGCGTGCAGGCGGCAAGCTGGGCTGCAAGATCGGCGATATTCTGGTCGATGTTGCGCGCCGGATAGCGGCCGCTAGCGAACAACGCGCGCAGTTCGGCTTCGCGGAAATGCCCTTCGTCCACCACCAGCACATCGTCGAGCAACACCCCTTCCTGCTCGACCGAAACACTGTCGGGCGGCATCGATCCAGGCGTAATCCCGCCGACATCGGCATGGTGGCCGCGCGCGGCGACGAACCAGTCCGGCGCACCGCTTCCACCCGACGATCCTGCGGCGAAGACCGGCATGATGACGGTGATGTCGGGCAAGTGCGTGCCTCCGCGATACGGCGCGTTCAGCGCATAGGCGTCTCCGCGGCGGATACCGCGTCCGTCGGCATTGCCACCGCGCGCGGCGATGATCGTGCGGATGCTCTCGCCCATCGAACCGAGATGCACCGGGATATGCGGCGCGTTGGCGACGAGATTGCCCCCGGCGTCGAACAGAGCGCACGAGAAATCGAGCCGCTCGCGGATGTTGACCGACGCGGCGGAGCGTTGCAGCGCGGCGCCCATCTCCTCGGCGATGCTCATGAACAGTCCGGCAAAGATCGCCAGGCGGGTGGGGTCGCTTTGCGTGCCGAAGCTGGCGACGCGTCGGGCGGCGACCCGATCGAGCAGCAGGTTTCCGAGATTGTCCACGCGCGCGCGCCAGCCGGGTTCGACGACCGTGGTCGACATCGGATCTATAATCAAGGCGGGCCCTGCGAGCGTATGGCCGGCGGGCACGCCCTCGCGCGCCATAACTGGCGTATCGTGCCACGCTCCCGCCATATGCACCGGCACGATGGTCAGCGGTGCGGCGGCATGACCAGGCAGATCGACCAGCATGGTCTCGACCGGCGGACTCTTCGCGACGGCTTCGGCGACGAGACGATCGACGATCAAAGGTTGCGTGCTCGCAAAACCGAATTGCGCGACATGCGCGCCGTCGAAACCGGCGGTCATCGTCGCCGTGTCCCCAAAATCGAGCTCGATCGTATGTTCGGTCTGGCCGCGACGGAGGTGGACTCGGCGCTCGATAACGACGGCGTCGGGTGCGACGCCCTGCGCCACCAGCGCTTGCTGCGCCTCGTCCACCACCATATCGAAGGCCGAGGCGATCGCCGCGCTGTCCGCGATCCCCGCGCCCAGCGTCCGCTCGCGCAGCACGCGGCGGTCGGCCAGCCCCATGCCATACGCCGACAGCACGCCCGCGAGCGGGTGGATCATCACCTGATCCATCCCCAGCGCGTCGGCGACGAGACACGCATGCTGCCCGCCGGCGCCGCCGAAACAGGCAAGTGTATAGCGTGTGACGTCGTGCCCGCGCGCGACCGAGATTTCGCGGATCGCATTGGCCATGTTCGCCACGGCCACCGCGACGAAGCCTTCGGCGGCGGCATAAGCGTCGAGCGGCAGTTCGGCGAAACGCGCCGCCACTGCCGCTGGGTCGAGCGGCTGGTCGCCCTTCGCCCCGAACAGCGCGGGGAAGAATTCGGGGCGCACCTTGCCGAGCATCACGTTACAGTCGGTGACGGTCAGCGGCCCGCCACGGCGGTAACAGGCCGGCCCCGGCATCGAGCCGGCACTCTCCGGCCCCACCCGTAGCCGCTGTCCGTCGAAGCTGCAGATCGACCCCCCGCCCGCTGCCACGGTATGGATGCGCAACATCGGCGCGCGGATGCGAGCGCCCGCGATCAGCGTCTCGGTATCGCGTTCGTAGCTGCCGGCATAATGCGACACGTCGGTGGATGTGCCGCCCATATCGAACCCGATGATTCGGTCGAACCCGGCCGCGCGCGCGGTCGCCGCCATCCCGACGATGCCACCTGCCGGCCCCGACAGGATCGCATCCTTGCCGCGAAAGCGTGCCCCATCGACAAGGCCACCCGACGATTGCATGAACAGCGCGTTCCGGCCGAGCGCTGCGTGCAGCCCCGCGACATAGCGATCGAGCACCGGCGACAGATAGGCATCAACCAACGTCGTATCGCCGCGGCCGATCAGCTTGATCAGCGGCGCGACGCGGTGGCTGACCGAAATTTGCGTGAAGCCGATCGCCGTCGCGAGCTCGGCCAGCGCCGCCTCATGCGCGCTGAAGCGATAGCCATGCATCAGGACGATGGCGATCGACCGGAAACCCGCCGCAAAGGCCGCCTGCAAACCGGCCTCCGCCGCGTCGCGGTCGAGCGGGGTCACCACTGCGCCATCCGCTGCGATCCGTTCGTCGATCTCCACGACGTCCGCGAACAGCGGTACGGGACGCGCCAGGTCGCGCGCAAAAATGTCGGCCCGCTCCTGGTGTCCGATCAGCAGCGCATCGCCGAAGCCGCGCGTGATCGCCAGGACGGTCGGCTCGCCCTTGCGCTCGAGCAGCGCATTGGTCGCGACGGTCGTGCCGATGCGCAGTTCGAGCGGCACGTCCACGCGCCCGGTCAGGCGCCGGATCGCCTCAACCGCCGCATCGGCATAACGCTCGGGATCTTCGGACAGCAGTTTGGCGGTGACGATTTTTCCGCAGGGCTTGCGCGCTACGACGTCGGTGAAGGTACCTCCGCGATCGATCCAGAACTGCCATGGCACCATCAGTCCGTTTCTCATTTCCGCAGTGAAGGATCAAGCGGGAGATCCTTTGATTGCACCGGCTAGGCCAAGCCGCTTGGCGCATGGGCCGATTTACCGCAAACTGACGCGATGCTGACCCTGCTCCTCCTCCTCGCCCAAGCGAGCGCACCGCAAACCCCTCCGCTCGCCGCCGCGACCGCGCCCGCCGCGCAGACGTCGAGGTGGCCCGCGCGCGAGGCGCAGGTCACCTTTCGCAATTTCCGCTTCAAGTCTGGGGAAACCCTGCCCGAACTCCGCATCACCTACACCACGCTCGGGCAACCGCACCGCAACGCGCGGGGCGAAATCGACAATGCGGTGATGGTGCTCCACGGCACCGGCGGTACCGGCCGCCAGTTCCTCAGCCCGCAATTCGCCGACGAGCTCTACGGACCCGGCCAGCCGCTCGACATCGCGCGCTACTGGATCATCCTGCCCGATGGCATCGGCCACGGCAAATCGTCCAAGCCGTCGGACGGCTTGCACATGCGTTTTCCCCAATACGATTATGACGACATGGTCGAAGCACAGTATCGGCTGTTGCGCGATGCGCTGGGCATCCAGCGGATGCGTCTCATCATGGGCACGTCGATGGGTTGCATGCACAGCCTGATATGGGGGGAGACGCATCCCGATTACGTTCGCGCGCTGATGCCGCTCGCGTGCGAGCCTGTGGAGATCGCCGGGTTGAACCGCATGTGGCGCGAACTTGCGGTTGAGGGGATCGAGGCGGACCCGGCCTGGGCTGGCGGCGACTATCGCGCGCCGCCGACGCAGGGCTTGCGAACTGCCGCGAGCCTGCTGTTCGTAGCGGGGGCGGCCCCGCTCTATTTCCAGTCGCAATATCCGCATCGCCAAGCGGCCGAGGCCTTCGCGAGCGAACGGGTGGCGGCATCGATCGCCGCGACCGACGCCAATGATTTGATTTATCAGATCAACGCGTCGCGCACCTACGCACCATGGCCTCGGCTCGAGGCGATCACCGTGCCGACGACCTGGATCAATTCCGCAGACGATTTCATCAACCCGCGCAACCTCGATTATCCCCGGCAGGCGGTCGCGCGGATGAAGGAAGCTCGCTTCCGGCTCATTCCGGAAACCGCGGAAACACGCGGCCACGGCACACACACCGCGGCGCGCTTCTGGAAGCAGGATCTGGTCGAACTGCTTCAGCGCACCGAGTAATGCGCCATAATCATCACGACCCAGCCTCCGACGGTTAGCGGCGCGCCGCTCGATCCCTAACGCCGCCACGCGTTCATCTCGTAATTTACGTCGTCCGTACGCGTAAAAACGGTAAAGTCACGCAACCGAACCTGTTGAGGCAAACCCGATGCTGAGAGTCCTAGCGAGCTTCCTAGCCCTGATATTGGCGGCGGCGGCGGCGGCGGGGCCGGCGATGGCGGCCGATGGCGACAGGCGTGCTTTCCTGATCAAGAATTTTGCACTGGAGAACGGCAAGGTCCTGCCCGAGGCCAAGCTGATGTACGCGACCTACGGGACACTCAACAGCGCGCGCGACAACGTCGTGCTGTTGCCGTCGCACTACATGGCAGATGCGCATGGCTACGAATGGCTGATTGGCCCAGGCAAAGCGCTCGATCCAAAGAAGTATTTCATGGTCGCTACCGAATTGTTCGGCAACGGCAAATCATCCTCGCCCAGCAACACACCCGCGCCGTTCGACGGGCCGCGCTTCCCGGTCACCAGCATCCGCGACAATGTCGCAGCAGTGCACCGCTTGCTCGGCGATGCGCTCGGCGTGCGGCATCTGCGCGCGATCGTGGGATTTTCGATGGGTGGCGAGCAGGCTTTCCAATGGGCGGTTACGTATCCTGACTTCATGGACCGCATCGTCGTCACCTCGGCGACCGCCAAGACCTGGCCGCATGGCATCGTGCGGCTCGAAAGCCAGATCATCGCGATCGAGAGCGATCCGACCTTTGCAGGCGGCGATTACAAGGTGCAGCCGAAAACCGGCCTCCAGACTTTCGGCGCGATCTGGGCCGGGTGGCTGTTTTCGCAAGCGTGGTGGCGCGAGGAAGCGTGGCGCGCCGGCTCGCCCCCCGGCGCGACCTTCCGCACCGTTTTCGAGGGGCTCTACAAGGATTTCATTCCAGGTGCCGATGCCAACGATTTGATCCTTCAAATGCACACATGGGAGGCACATGACGTCGGTACGTCCCCGGGATTCGGCGGAAATGTCAAAAACGCACTCGCGTCGATCAAGGTGCCGGTGCTCTACATGCCGTCCGCGACCGACCTGTATTTTCCCGTCGACGATGCACGCTACGAGGCCCGCTTTATCCCGCATGTGACCCTGCTTCCAATCCCGTCGCTCTGGGGTCACACGGCGGGTGCGGCGAGCAATCCGGCCGACGCCAAATTCCTGAACGTGCATATCGGCGCGTTCCTGCAGGGAACGGACACGGCACGGTGATGCGACGCGCTATCATCGCCGGGATCACGCTGGCCCGGCAGCTGTGGCGGCCTGCCCTCCTCGCCGGAGCCTTCTTTGCCACACCCGCCAGCGCCACCGCTGTCGAACCGGCCGCGGATCCCTTTACGCTGACGTTGATCGCGCCGGGCGTCTATGCCGCAATCGACGGCCCGGAGGGGCGGTCGGGGTCAAATGCCGGCTTCGTAATCGGCGATGACGGGGTGCTCGTGATCGACAGCTTCTTCGATCCGGAGGCGACCAAGGTGCTCATCGCCGACATCCGCAAGCTGACGCCGAAGCCCATTCGCTACGTGGTCAACACGCATTACCATGCGGATCATGTCGGGGGGGATGCCGTGCTCCGCGCCGCGGGCGCAATCATCATTGCGCACCACAACGTGCGCGGCTGGATACGAACCGAAAATCTCCATCTGTTCGGCGCGCATCCGTCACCGCCCCTAGAGGCGATGGTCAAGTCGCTGGCCCTGCCCGATGTGACGACAGACCAGGACCTGACCATCCGGCTCGGCACCCGAAAAGTCCTGATCCAGCCAGTGCTCGGCCACACCGGGGGCGACCTGATCGTCACTGTACCTGATGCAACGGCCGTGTTCTGCGGTGATATCCTCTGGCGCCATGTATCGCCCAATATCATCGACGGCGACGTTGCGAGTTGGATCAGCACCGTGGCCGGGATGCAGCACGCCAAAAACGCCAGCATCACCACTTTCGTGCCCGGGCATGGAGGAGTGGCGACGCTAAGCGACGTCGCCGACTTCCAGCTCTATCTCGCCGACTTGAGAAGCCTTGTAAGCCGTGCCCGCGATCGTGGATTGTCAGGCAAGGTTTTGGTCGACGCCACGTTGCCCGAGTTCGCACAGCAGCATGGCGACTGGGGGGCATTCGCCCATTTCGCGCCGCTCGAACTCGGTTACATGGACGACGAGTTGGCGGGTCATAAGCGTCGACCGCAACCAGCCGGTCAATAGCGTTGTAACCCAATACCGGTGATTCGCGCGTTGACTTCAGCTTCTCGATATCCGTTCATCAAACGCTGAATTGGCGGTTGCCCCTTGCGGATTACGCGATCCAACGGCATCCCTCCAATCCAGAGGAGAAGTCCGTGCGGATTTTGGCAGTACTTGCAGTTCTCTGCGTCGCATGTCCTGCCGCGGCCGCGCCGCAGGACAGGACCGAGCGGCTGTTGGGCGAACTCGCCGACGCGCCCGGCCCCTCGGGATACGAGGAAGCGGTGCGCCGCGTAATGGTCCGCGAGTTCACGCCACTGGCCGACAGGATCACCTATGACGGCGTAGGCTCGGTCATCGCGCAGCATGGGGCGAGCGGCCCAAAGGTGATGCTGGATGCGCATATGGACGAGCTTGGCGGCATGGTCCGCCGGGTCACGCCGACGGGCTTCCTGTCGATGCAGATGCTCGGCGGATGGCTCGATCAGGCATTGCCCGATCAACGCTGGATCATCATCGGTCGCAAGGGACCGGTGCATGCCGTAACCGGCATTCGCGACGTTCACGTCGTGCCGGCGGACGAACGCACGCGGGTCTTTTCGCGCGACAGCCTGTATCTCGATGTCGGTGCCCGCAACGCTGCCGAAGTTGCGGCACTGGGGATAAGCCCCGGTGATCCGGTCGTGCCCGATTCGCCTTTCGTCGCGCTGCCGGGCGGTCGCTATCTGGGCAAGGCGTGGGATGACCGGGTCGGGTGCGCGGTCGTGATAGAGGCGTTGCGGCGGCTGCGGGCGTCTGGTCACCCCAACCAGCTTTATGTCGCCGCGACGGTCCAGGAAGAAATCGGGCTCCGCGGCGCACGGACCGCCGCCGACCTTATCAAGCCAGATATCGGGATCGCGATCGAAGGGGGAATCGCCGGCGACAGCCCGGGACGCAGCCCCGAAGAGACTCAGGCCGTGCTCGGCGGTGGGCCCGGCCTGTTCCTTTATGATAGCAGTACTCTCCCCAACCGGCGCTTCGTCACGCTAGTCGGCGATGTTGCGATGGCGAAGGGCATCCCGCTACAGCGGGATTTAGTGCAAGGCTATGGCGACGATAGCGCGGCGATCCAGGCGACTGCCGGCGGTGTCCCGACTATCAACCTTGTCGTTCCGGCGCGCTACACCCACGCGCATAACGGGATCATCGATCGCGCGGACTTCGACCGCACGGTGGATTTGGTTGTTGCGCTGATCCAGCGCTTGGACGCGCCGACGGTTGCCAGGTTGCGCAATTTTGCCCCCGATCGCTGAGGGGCCCGTAACGGATTGCGGGTGGCTCGGAACTCCGAACGCCATGGTGACGGGCTAGGCTGGTTTGGTCTCCGGGAAATGCCACATCGCGGTCAGGCCGATCATCAGCGCCACCAGCATATAGTATGCCGGCATCAGCGGGTCGCCGGACAGCCGGATCAGGCCGGCAACAGCGAACTGGGTAGAGCCACCGAATGCGGAGATCGCGACCGCATAGATCAGCGCGAAGCCGCCGGCGCGTCGCGCACGGGGAAGCGCCTCGGCGACAGCGACGAGCATAGTGCCGGTAGAAAGATCGAGGAGGCATGCGAGCACCGTACTTACCGCGTACAGCGATTCCGACGATCGGTAATGTGCCACCCACCAAAAGGCCGGCAGGACCACGAGCGCCAGACCGACAGCGGGGACAATCATCACAGGTCGGCGTCCGAATCGGTCGGAGAGCCAACCGCTCAGTGGGTCGCACAGGACTCCGCCCAGACCGACCAGCATCACGGAGGCGAAGGCAGAGCGCTGGACGATGCCGAGCGTGGTAGAGGCCCAGGTTCCGAGATAGACGAGCACGTAGTTGGCGATCGTCGCGGCGGCGAGCATAAGAAGCCCGCAGAGCACGATGCGCCAGGTGCCTGCCTCCACGACGTGCGGCGGCAGCGCCTCTTCCATCGCCAGCGTCTCGACCAGCGTGCGTCTCGCAGCGAGCGCAAACGGCAGAATTACGAGACCCATCAGCAGCGCGAGACGCCAGCCCCACGCATCCACCGCTGCCGCATCGAGCGTTAGCGACAGAATGACGCCCACAAGCCCGGCGACCATGACGGCGCCATCGGAGCTCATTGCCTGTAGCGACACGTAAAGGCCGCGGCGCTGGATCGGTGCGCTCTCCAGCAGCAATGCGGTACTCGGACCGACCTCCCCGCCAAGCGCGAACCCCTGAAGGAGGCGGAACAGGACGGCGAGAACCGGCGCTGCCATGCCGATTGTCGCAAATCCCGGCGTCAGTGCAAGGCCGCCAACGGATACGCCGATGAGCGAAAACGACACCAGCATGGCGGGCTTGCGTCCAGACCGGTCCGCCATGCGGCCGATGATGAAAGCGCCCAGTGGACGGGTGGCAAAGCCGACCCCAAACGTTGCCAAAGACGCGAGCAGGCTCACGCCTGGAAGGTCGGAAGGGAAGAAGGCCCGGCCGATCTGGACAGCGAAGATCGCATAGACGACGAAGTCGTAGAACTCGAGCGCATTGCCGGCGCAGATCGCCGCGATCTGTCTGCGGGAAAGCATCTTTGGAAACGTGACCGTGTTCACGTCGCCCGCATCCATCATTAAGGTTCCTCGCTATCCCTGCACATCACCGCTTCGCTACTGGTTGGCGCTGCACTCGAATGATCCGGCAAATCGAGGCTATGTTGAACACCGTTGGCGCGACACGCAAGCGCCGAGGCATTTCGTGCTCGGCAGCCCGCGCGCAGCTGGGAACGAGCGTGACCAATCAGCAATGCGATATACCAATGACAAGCTTAGTCGCGGACCCTTCCGACCTCTTCGTGGCCGCGATAAACAAACAGCCGGCATTTCCGGCGCTTTGGTACTTCTTGAACCCTGCCATTCGCTCAATGTCTGATCTCGGGTCTGGTGTCGGATCAAAACGGTTGTCTGCTGAACTGCGAACAATGATGGGGTCGCGCTGGTCCATTCAGATCGGCGGCGAATGGACGCTGGTCGATTTCCGCCTGAGAGTTTTTATGCCCGGCAGCCGCCTTCCCCATTTACCCACGCAGGCGTTTTAGAAGCGCAACCCAAGCCTCTTCCGACCTTGGCCATCGCTGCCTTGAAGGTCCGTATGGAGCGTGAAAAGTGACGCTGCATAGCTGAGGCCGGGCAAAGCACCTGCTGCATCTAAGATGGGTTCCAACAGACGCGAGGGCGCAGTCCCAGCGGTGGACCATAAACCATCGGTAGAGCGGCTCTCCGGCAATGATGGACTGATTGTCGCAGTGGAAATGACATCGCGCGTGGATGTTGGCCTTTCGAGAGACGACATCACCGAGCGAGTGGAACCGGATATTGGCGCCCACGTCACAACGAAAGGTCGGGTTGGTCAGGGTGCGCCCGCGCGCGTTCGCCCGAAACTTTGTCGAGCATCGACTGCGCGATGAATTCCGCGGCGCTCGATCGCATCCGCTCATCAGGCGCCGATAGAACGACGCGAACCCAGCCGGGAGGCGTCAGGACGGTTGCAGCAAGGTCGTCGGGCGTGACGACCGGTTCGGATTGATGATCGAAGCGAGCCATGCCCGCATTAGAACAAATGACGAACAATCTCTCAAGCCGATTCGCTAGGGCGCGATCAACGGACCGTAGATCTCACTGCAATTCCCCCGACCGCTTCGCGGCCGGTACGATCCGATTGCGATCGTTCGGGCCGTGCGTTCCGCATTCCCGCTTCGGACGCTTGTTGAATTGGGTTAAGCAGGATCGTAACCGAGCGTAGCCACTTGGGCGGTGCCGCACAGCACCGCCCTCGGGAACGTCGTGTCCCGGCTTAGAAATGCACCGCCGCGCCGAAGCGGAGATACGTCCCAATTATGCCCTGAAAGTAGGTCGCTGTCCCACCTGACGCCGGATAGGGAAAGGGTGCCTTTGCGTTGAACAGATTGTCGACGTCGGCATTGATCGAGAACTGCTTGTTCACTTCATAGCGTAGCGAGAGGTTTACATAGGTGAAGGCACCGACCTTCGGCACCGAGTAGAAATTATAAGCGGTATCAGGATCGACCCGCGCCGACCCGATATAGTTGACCTGCACCTGCCCAAAGAAACCGCCAATGTCATAACGAACCGTGGCAATGCCCTTGTGCCGCGAATAGCCGACCGAATTTCCAGTGTTGGTTGGCGCCGAACCAGCGGTCGCCGCGGTCGAGAGCGTGTCGAGATACTGATAATTGACCGAGAAGCCGATATGGCTCCCCGCGCCGAGGAAATCCGAGCGGGTACGATATTCCACCTCGGCCAGAATACCCTTGTAGCGCAATTGCGCGGAGTTGAAGTAGGACGAACCGACCTGCTTGAGTTGAGCATAGCCGCTCGACGCCGGCGCGGCAGAGAAATCGCGCGTTACGAGCGAGCAGAATTGATTCGCCGGGAACGTTGCGGCGTCATAGCAGGCAGCGACGACTTGCGAGTTGGAATACTGGCTGATCGCATTCTGCAGCTTGATGTCGATATAATCGATCGTCGCGCTGAAGCCCTTGAGAAAACGTGGAGTCACTACCGCGCCGACCGTGAAATTATCCGATTTTTCATTCTGGAGCTTGGGGTTACCGAACACGTAGGTGAAGAACGAGCGCTGGTTCGAAAGCGAGGTGAAATTGGCCGGGACGCCTGCCGCAGCGCAGTTCGCCGCCCGCGTTGCAGGGGCTGGCCCCTGGTTGCGCAAGGACTGGTCGCACACGTCGGTTGCAAAACCAAAGGAGCTCGAGGTTGGATTGAACGCTTCGGTGATCGAGGGCGCGCGGACCGCGCGGGTATAGGCCCCCCGAAACGCGATATCTGGAAGCGGGGCATACCGACCTTGGACGGTATAGGTCGGATCGTTCCCGGCGATCGAATTCCAAATATAGCGACCGGCGGTCTGGATCGACAGTTGATGCACAAAAGGCACGGCATTCGACGGCGAGATCAGATCGGCGTTGAGTTCGCCAAAAATCTCGTTGGTGTGATACGCCCCGTAGACCGGCTGGATCGGCACCGAGCGGCCGTAGAACAGGTCGATCGGATCGCCATTCTGGTCGAAATCGCCGGGATAAAGGTCGGTCGTGGCGCCCTGATAAAAAGCGCCGGGTTTAAACCGCGAGTTTTCCGCGCGATGCTCGTACCCCAGCGCAAAAGCCAAATCCCCGCCCGGGAGCTTGAGCAGCGGGCCCGCGATCGATACCACGCCGTCATACTGGTTGTTGATGTTTTCCGGCGTTGCAATGGTGGTGATATAATCCTTTGCGGCCTGCGAGACCTGGCCGCCAAACGGATTGATCGGGGCACAGGTCGCGCTGACGGTTGCGATCGGCGAGTTGACAGCACCCGGCGCGCACGTGATCTGCCCACCTGACGATACCGCGTTGATCGCGTTGAGGAAGTTTTGCTCGTTGAGCTCGGGATTGCGGCTAGTCACATGCGACCGGCCGTAATTGATATACCCCTCGAAGCGCCACGGCCGCGCCTGCAAGATCGTCACCTCTCCATCGAAACCCGCGACTCCGCGAACGACTTCCGATTTGCCGGTGGACACGCCAGACGACAGATCGACGTTAGCCCGGCCAAGGTAGAAATAATTCTGCGTCGGGCTGTCACTGAACGGGTTGGTCTGGATCGAATTGATGATCGCGGTACGCGCCGAAGGGGTGAGGTAAGGGTTGTTGATCGAGACGATCAGATTCCCGTCGCGCGAACCGCCGCCAGCGAAAAGCGCAGAATTGTAGACAGGCTGACTGGCAAGGTTGCGGCCCTGACTGACGCTGTACCAGCCTTCGGCAAAGAAACGCAGATTGCTCGAGATGTCGTACGAAAATTCCGCATTGGCACTGTAGCGCTTGATATCGGTGACCAGATTCTCGACGTCACGCAACGAAAAGCCGTTACCGCCCGAACTGAAGATCGAGGTGCCGCCCGAACCCACGACCGTACCAAAATCGATCGGGACGAGATTGCCCTGCTGGTCGAACTTCAGCTGCTGGCCCGCAGCGTTAGTGATGCCGACATTGAGGTTTGGCGCGCCGATATAGGCAGACGATTGTGCGCCCGGAGCCGTGCTGATGAAATCGGTGACGAGCGGGATGCCATAAGGCGAAATTGAGGGGATGCGCTCGTTCGCATAGATGGGCTGTGGGCCCGACCCCGAGGGCGCGACGTCAAACCGGTCGTCCGATGCGGTCTGCGCTCGGTCGGTGAACAGCAACCCCTTTGACACGTTATATTCGCCCGACACGGTGATGTTTCCGCGCCCCTCGGCGAAATTCTTGCCGGCCAGGAAACGAATGCGATTGTCGGGCGCGTCCCCTCTCGACGAAATGCCCGTTTGCCCGTCGATGTCGAAGCCTTGGTAGTTCCGCTTTAGAATGATGTTGATCGTGCCTGCTATGGCATCCGAGCCGTAGATCGGCGCGCCGATCGCAGCGACCGTCTCGACCTTATCGATGAGCTTGGTCGGGATCACGTTGAGGTCGACCTGGTTTCCACCCGAGCCGGTCGGACCGAAGATCGAGGACGTATTACCCGACACGAAGCGGCGGCCGTTAACGAGCGTGAGCGTACGCTGTGATCCCAACCCGAGAAAATTGACGAAGCTCTGTCCTGCCCCGAAGCCTGATTGGTTGAATCCGACAGGGGATGCGCCCGGCACGCCAAATGCTGGTTGCTCATTCAGCGCCTGTGCCACGGTCTGATACCCGCGCGCATCGAGGTCCTGCGACGTGATGGTCTGCAACGGCGAAGCGGTTTCGGTGCCGCGCCGCGCTATGCGCGACCCGGTGACGACGATCTCACGGTCGGTGTCAGAATCAGGGGCCGTATCGGACGACACCACCGGAGCCGGCGCAGTTTGGGCAAACGCGGGCGCCCCGACATACGATAGAGCGATAAGGGACGCGGACAAGGCAAGCTTAGCCCGCCCCTGCGAGGCACCTGGAAACATAAAAATCCCCTTGTTTATCAGTTCGACTTTATGTGCGGCCCTTTTTAGAGCTCGCCTCATTCTCCCGCCTATCCGCTCTTTTGCAACACCACTGACACATATGAACTCGAATTTAGTTTTTTATTTGTATCGGGGATTCGGTCTTGGTGTTGCGCAAACATCGAGTAGATTTGACTTTGGGCACCATCGCCTTATTTTCGTTTTTTTATCATATACTTAAGCAGATCGACAAGCGCTTGCGCAACATCTGATTACGGTCGCATTAGCGTGGAGCAGAGCTTCCATTTCGGCAATCCGACCAAAGCGAGGGATTTGATAGATGTTGCCCTCTGGCGAAAAAACCGGGGTGTACGTCTGAGATCGCGCGTTGAGTGAGATTCGAAGCCGCTAAAATGGTTCGATACGGAATGGCTTTGGCGGGCGGCCAACGGTCAAATATCCTTCTTGATCCGCTAGGCGGCGTGGACAAATTTGAGCCAGTTCCTGGCGGCGGCGATATGGAATCATGCTGAGGAAGCTTTCGGCGAGTTGGTCGTGGCGAGTGGCGATGGCGGGGTTGATTTTGAGGCGGCCGAAGAAGCGTTCGATATGATTGCGTTTCTCATAGAGCGACCGGCCGTCTTCGATCTTGATCCGGCGATTTGATCGGCCCGGGATGACGGGCTGGATGTTGCGGCGCGCAAGGTCGGCTCGGATGGCGTCGGCGTCATAGCCCTTCTCCGCCAGGAGCGCTTTTGGCGCCTTCTCCGGCAGGGCGATCAGCGTTTCATAGGCCTTGCAATCGGCCGCTTCGCCGACCGGCAGGTGGAAGGCAAGCGGTTGTCCTCGGGCATCTGCCAGACAGGGAAACTTACTGGTGAACCCGCTCCGTGAGCGGCCAAGCGCGCGTCGATGAGCTCCCCTTTTCTGCTCGCTGCCGAGACGTGGGCGCGAATGGTGGTACTATGGATACTGTAATGGCCGCTGTCCGCCATCATCTCGGCCAGCGTGACCGAAACGGCCTCCCAGACCCCGGCCTCGCTCCGGAGCCGAAACCGGCGGTAGATCGTGTTCCAGTTGCCGTATTTGGGCGGCACTTCGCGCCAAGGCGCGCCGCAGCGCAGCCGCCAGAGGATGCGGTTGATGATCGACCGGTTCTCTTCGGGCGGTCGCCCAGGCCCACGGCTCGCCGAACCAATCGGCAGCAAGCCTCTAAAAACATACCATTTAGCTTTGCTCAACACGCGTCAGCTCAACCCCGCCTACAATAGGAAGCCTTGAATCAACCACCGAATCTCGCGTCACATCCGTAAAGGCGGGTTCAACTTCATCCGCCTCGTGCTGCAAGCCGTCAGCCATATGGACGTCGAACACCGGCTCGATCCAAAATGGCTCGCGACGCTCGACCGGATGGTGCGCCAAGCGCGCGCCGCTGGGCTTTCAGTGTTCATCAACGAATATGATTTCACCGCCTGTTCGGACGACCCCGGCGGCTGTCTGCCAAAGCTTACGGCCTTTTGCCAGCAGATCGGCACACGCTTCAAAGACGCGCCGGACAGCATGCTGTTCGAACTGCTCAACGAACCGCACGGCAAGCTTGACGCGACGCAGTGGAACCTGGTGCTCACCCAGATCATCCCCGTGGTGCGCGCCACCAACCCCAGGCGCAAGTGGTGGTTGGCCCGACCAACTGGAACAGTCTGGCCAAACTCGTCGAGCTCAGGCTCCCCGCCGAAGATCGCAACATTCTCGTGACGTTCCATTATTAGGAGCCGTTCCGCTTCACCCATCAGGGCGCATCCTGGACCGGCAACCGAACGCTCGACGACATTTCGCTCACAGCTGCCGACGAAACGCGGATCGGGACCGATCTTGACACTGTCGCGGCGTGGAGCAAGGCCAATGCGCGGCCGGTACTGCTCGGCGAATTCGGCGCGTTCGACAAAAGCGGCACACCGGTCGCCGATCGTGCGCGCTACACCGCGACGGTCCGCCGCGACGCCGAGGCGCATGGCTTTTCTTGGGCCTCTTGGCAATTCGACAGTGATTTCATCGTCTTTGACATAGATCATGATCGCTGGGTCGAGCCGATCCGCCATGCGCTGACCGGCGCGCCTTAAGCCTCGGGGCGGTTATAGTCAGCTCATCACTTCTCAGTCCCGTACGGATGCGCGACCTAATCGACGATGATCCGCGTCCGACGCTGGCCAAGGTAAGATGCCCGATCCTCGCACCGAACGGCTCCAAGGGCGACCAAGTGCTAGCACAGGAAGATCTTCCGGCGATCCGCGCGGCAATCATGGCCAATCCCGATGTCATGCTCGTTAAATTGCCCGACCTCGATCACAGTTCAAAATAGCGAGGACGGCTACCCGCCTATTTGCCGATCCTGGCTGCGCTATGGGCGGTCCTTCTCTAAAGCGCGCCTCGTTTTCTTAATGCAGTAAAAGAGGCGCACGCATAACAAGGTTTATGGAAGCTGGCGGCAAAACGCTTACAATGTCAGAATGTTATACCGCTTCAATCTGCTCTCAGACGGCTCACCTCTCCCCGACGAGGAAGGGATCGAGCTTCCCAACCTTGAGACCGCATGCTTCCGCGCAATGCGGATCGCACGCGAAATTATCGGAGAAGAGGCAAAGATCGGCATGATCCCGCTAGGTTGGTCAATCGAGATCGCGGATGACGCAGGCACAGTCGTAGCGACGACAATTTTTGCCGACGTAGTGACGATTTACTGAAAAAATATCCCAAGGTTGGACAATGGATGGCTCTAATTTTACGGCTTCTGTTTAATAATTTAGCAGCAGAAAATGATAAAATCGGGTTTTTCTAAGTTAAAATTCTGCAGTACCTCTAAATTAAGCGCCTTTGTTTGTTTTGTTTTCCGAGCGATACCAATCCACGTAATCTCAACTCGGTTGGCGTTTCGCCATCGCAAAAAATATCGTCGTGAAAATTGCGCAAACATCATTCAGTCGTTTGATGCTGGTATTCGCAACAATGCGATCCGCAGCAACACCAGCGGTGTGGATAGGCGTCCATCCACATGCCCTAAGCACCGGAGTTCATTCATCAGTCGTGCACTTTATTCTCCTGAAGGGGCCGGTGTCGGTGCAGTATGGCTCGACTCTCATTGCTCGGAGCGTCGAGCGGGAAATATCCAGTTTCCCTCCCAGCCTAAGCACTGATTGTGAATCCGGTAGATGTGAGGAGGAGCATAGCGAAGCGCGTGACAGTGATCTTTGGGGCGACTGGTGTGGTTTCGATCTGCGGCTGACTGTCGTTCAAGGGACGGAACGGTCTGGATCAAGCCGCGCAACCGCTTATACCACTACGATTGAGGCCGGCACGCCCGCGACTGAGGAGGGCGCCACCCAGACATCGAATACCCCCGGCTCGGCGAAGCGGCGATAGTCGCGATGGACAAAGGCCAAATCCGCCCGCGTCAGCCTGAACGCCACGCGCGCACTCTGCCCGGGATCAAGGTCGAGATGGCGAATGCCCTTCAGCGCGCGGACCGGCTGGGTAAGGCTTGCGACCTTGTCGTGAATATACAGCTGCGCGACCTCGTGCAGTCGCCGCTTGCCCGTGTTGGTGACCGTCGCCGAGACAAGGATCGCGCTGTCGCCGGCAAGGTTCGTCGCGCTAACCGCGGTGCTGGAATAACGGGCGGTCGCGTAGCTCAACCCGTGCCCGAACGGGTAGAGCGCTGCGTTCGTCACGTCGCGGTAGCGCGCTTTCCATGTCGGATCCGCGCCGAGTTGCGGGCGGCCGGTGGTGCGATGGTCGTAGAAGAAGGGCTCCTGCCCCGATGCCTGCGGGAAGCTAACCGGCAGGCGGCCCTGCGGCGCGACGGCGCCGAACACGATATCGGCCATCGCATGGCCCGTTTCGGAGCCGAGGAACCAGGTCGCCAGGATCGCCGGCGCCCCGCGCACCGCGCCGCTCAGCGCGAGGGCGCGGCCATGCCGCAGCAGCACGATGACGGGTTTGCCAGTTGCGGCTACCGCTTCTGCCAGCACGCGTTGCGGCTCGGGGATCGTCACCTCGACCCGCGCCTGCGCCTCGCCCGACATGCGCGCACTCTCGCCGATCACCAGCACGGCCACGTCCGACGCCTCCGCGGCCGCGACCGCCTCCTCGATCCCGCCCGCGAGCGGCGCCTCATAATCGGCGCCGCGCGCCACGCGCAGCGTTGCCCCCGGCGCAAGTGCCGCGCGAAACCCCTCTTCCGGTGTGACGCACGACGCGAAATCGGGAAAACTCGCCCAGGGTCCCGGCATATCGCCCTTGTCGGACACGCATGGTCCGATCAGCGCAATCTTCGCCGACGTCGCCAGCGGTAGCAGATCACCTTCATTCTTGAGCAGCACGATCGACTTGCCCGCCGCCTCGCGCGCCAGAGCGATCGCCTCCGGCAGGCGCACGTCGCGCTGCTCGCGCGCGAGATCGAGCGAGCGATAGGGATTGTCGAACAGCCCGAGCGCCTGCTTGACGCGGAGCACGCGCCGCACCGCGGTATCGACCGTCGCCAGCGTGACCTTTCCCGATCGTACCAGCGCGGGCAGATGCGTGTTGTACAGCCCGCTCTGCATCGAGATGTCGCATCCGGCGTTGATCGCCTTGGCCGCCGCATCGGCGCCATCGGCGGCGAAACCGTGGAGGATCATCTCTTCGTCCGATGTGTAATCGGACACGACCAGCCCCTTATACCCCCATTCGCCGCGCAATATGTCGGTGAGAAGATAGCGGTTGCCGGTCGAAGGAACCCCGGCCACGTCGTTGAAGCTCGCCATCGTCGACAGCGCGCCGGCGTCGAACGCGGCCTTGAACGGTGGCAGATGCGTCTCGCGCAGTGTCGTCTCGGGGATGTCGGCGGTGTTGTAGTCCATGCCGCCCAGCACCGCGCCGTAGCCGGCGAAATGCTTCGGGCAGGCCAGCACGCAATCCTCTGCCGTCAGATCGTCGCCTTGGAATCCGCGCACGCGCGCCGCGGCGAACTGCGCGCCGAGCCAGCTATCCTCACCCGCGCCCTCGACGACGCGGCCCCAGCGCTGATCGCGCGCGACGTCGACCATTGGCGCGAAGATCCAGTGGATTCCCTTGGCGCTCGCCTCGACCGCCGCCGCGCGCGCGGTCCGCCGGGCGAGCTCGGGATCGAAACTCGCCGCTTCGCCGAGCGGCACGGGAAACGTCGTTTTCATCCCGTGGATCACATCGCCCGCGAAGATCAGCGGAATCTTGCGCGGCCCCTGCTCAACCGCGACTCGCTGGAGTTCGCGCCCCGCGGCGACGCCGATGCCGTTGTACAGCCCTGTCATCCGCCCCGCGGCGATCTCGCGCTTCACTGTGTCCATGCTCTGCGCGACGAGCCCGGGATTGACCGGCGGCCCGTCGATCCGTGCGGGATCGCTGAAGATGCTGAGCTGTCCGGCCTTCTCCTCGAGGCTCATTGCGGCGATGAGGCGCTCGATCCGCGCATCGCGCATAAGACCGACACGCGCGATCGCGGGCGAAAGCATGATCGAGATCGCCGATACGGACGCGCCCTTGAGCAGCGTGCGGCGCGAAACAAGGCTCGTCACTGGTCATCCTCTCCTGTGCCGTCGCGAATTGCCGTGGCGTCTCGGACGCGACGCATTTTCCGCTTGGCGAATGCGCATGAAACCGGTTACTGGGCAAGTCTTGGAACCGGTTACCCGGCCCGTCAGAGGCCGGTTCGGGGTTCCGTCCAGCACCTCGCTGGGGCAGGAAAAGACGGGTGTATCGCACGGGTTTCGGCCCGCAGGGTCGCGCGACATTCCGTCCCGCGCTGCTGCCGACGGCCCCCGCGCACGTGGCCGATCCGCTGACGAACGAGAACATAACGAGGCTGGCATCCGCCTCGAATTAGGGGAGACGACATGAACACGCTGATCAAGGCGAGCCTGAAGGTGGCGCTTGCGACTACCGCCCTCGTCACCGGGACGCTTCTGCTCAGCGCGCCCGCGATGGCGCAGACGACATCGACCGTGCGCGGGCATATCGACGGTGCGACCGCGGGCGCGACCGTCACGCTTACCGATCTCGGCACCGGCCATGTCGAAACGGTCAAGGCCGACGCCAAGGGCGACTATATTCTGGTCGGCCTGCCGCCGAGCACGTATCGCGTGGCCTCGGGCAGTCGCTTGGCCGAAGTCGTCGTGCCGCTCGGCCAGGCGATCACCGCCGATCTCGCCGCACCCGCACCGGCCGCTGCCGGCGGTGGCAACGATATAGTCGTTACCGGATCGCGCGCGCGCGACGTGCGCACCGCGACTGTCGGCGCCAACATCTCGCGCTTCCAGCTCGAGAATTTGCCTAATGGCGACCGCAACTTCCTCAACTTCGCAGCGCTCGCGCCCGGCGTCACCGTTTCGCCCCCGACTCTCGGCGGCAAGGCGCGCCAGGTCCAGGCGGGCGGGATCAATTCGGACAATACCAACACCTTCATCGACGGCATCAGCATCAAGAATTTGGTGAACCACGGCGGGACGGTTGGGCAAAATCTGTCGTCGGGCAACCCATTCCCGGCGTCGGCGGTCGATCAGTTCGACGTCCAGACACAGAACTTCAAGGCCGAGTTCGAGCAGGCCGGCTCGGCGGTGATCTCGTCGATCACCAAGACCGGCGGCAACACGTTCCACGGCGAGATCTTCGGCGAATGGCAGCCCAAGGCGTTCATCAGCCGGAACTATGACGATCGCCCGGGCAAGCGCAACAACGCTACCGCACCGTACGCAGCGAAACCCGATTTCGACACCAAATATTACGGCGCCAATCTCGGCGGCCCGATCATCAAGGACAAGCTGACCTTCTTCGTCGATTTCGAAGGCACGAGTAAGACCTTCGGCGCGAACGACATCAACGTCTATAACGGTACGTTCCTGTCGGCCCTGCCAGCGGCCGCGCAGACCTATGCCCAAAGCGCCCGGTCGCAGTATAACGGGAGCTTCCCCGCGACCTTCGACGAAAAGCTCTATTTCGGGAAGCTGACGTTCTACGCGACCGCGCGCGATACGATCAACGTCAGTGCGTTCATCCGCAAGGAATCGAACCTCCAGATCAATGGCGGAGCGACGACGATCGACGCTTCGACCAACAATCGCAACGACGAGCACCGGTATCAGCTGACGTGGAACCATCGTGGCGAAGGCTGGCTCAACGAATTCATTTTCGCGCGCGACGCCGCCGCCAACGGCGCGATCCCCAACGTCACGGGCCCGTCGAGCGTCGTGACCTTTAACAACGGCGCGACGACGGGCGCTGCGGCGCGGGCGCCCAATATCGGCGATACCAGGGTGTTGATCCTCGGCGGCACCAACTTTACGCAGGACGACAACCAATATCAGACGCTGTTTAAGGACAACGTCACCTTCTTCGGCGGGGCGCACACCATCAAGGCCGGCGTGAAGGTCAACTTCACCAAGTTGCAGCGGCTCGAAGATAATAATAGCGCCGGCACCTATTTCTACGATGCCAACACCTTCGTCGGCCTCGGCAATGCAAACACCGGCGCGCCCTATGCCGCGACGATCAACACCGCGGCGGTCAAGCCGGTCACCGCGAACAACACCGAGATTGGCGGCTTCGTCCAGGACGATTGGCGGCCGAACGACCATTGGTTGATCAGCGGCGGCCTGCGTTGGGACTATGAGTCCAACGCGGTTAACAACAACTATGTCACGCCGGCCGCGATCGCTACCGCCCTGCGCGCCTATCCCGGCTGGAAGGCGGCGGGGATCAACCCCGACGATTACATCTCTACCGGCAACAATCGGAAGCCGTTCCTCGGCGCGTTCCAGCCGCGCTTCGGGATTTCCTATGATGTGAAAGGCGATCGCGATCTCGTGTTCGTTCTCGGCGGCGGACGCTATTATAACCGCTCACTGTTCATCGATTCGGCGATCGAGACCATCAAGAATCAGTATGAATCGGTCGTCACGATCAACACGCCGCCGAATTGCACGCTAGGAACGGCGCGCTGCGTAGCGACGATCCCGACCAACGTCGACCAGTTGCGCACGCTCGCCGCGATGCAGGGCGGCGAGGTCCATGTGCTCAACAACCGGACGCGGATGCCCTATTCGGATCAGGTCAATTTCGCGGTGAAGAAGCGCCTGGGCGTGGTCAACACCTCGATCACTTTCGCCTATATCAAGTCGCACAACATCTATCAGGAAGTGATCGGCAACCGCAATCCGGACGGATCGTACAGCCCGGGCGGCAACCCGGTCTATTCTTATAACGGCGTGCCCTATGCCGCGGGGATCTTCTACGGCACCGCCGCGATCAACACCGCGCCGCTGCCCGGCTATGGCGCGGTCTTCATCGGCAACAGCGACGGCAAGGCGCATTATGCCGCGGTCTATCTCCAGGCCGACAAGCCTTATACCGAGGC
Organism: Sphingomonas sp. AAP5; assembly: GCF_004354345.1. Lineage (NCBI taxonomy): Bacteria > Pseudomonadati > Pseudomonadota > Alphaproteobacteria > Sphingomonadales > Sphingomonadaceae > Sphingomonas > Sphingomonas sp. AAP5. The sequence continues at coordinate 2,760,201 of NZ_CP037913.1, forward strand.
GTCGGGCTGGGGCTTCAGCACGACGCTGACGATCTCGAGCTCGCGCTCGAACGATACGCGCAACGGCGCCTCGATCGGCGATCCTTTCAACTTCGACGCGCCAACGATCGGCGCGCAGGGGTATGGCGATTCGAGCGGGCTCGAGCGCTGGCGCTTCGTCGCGACCGGCACCGTCAAGCTGCCGCTCAACATCCGCGCGACGGGCTTTGCAACGATCTCGTCGGGCCCGTCCTATGGCGGTGCGCTTTGCGGCATCCCGACCACCGCGCCCGGCGGCGGCGGCTGCTACACGACCAATTTCGGCATCTATCAGCCGGGTGGAATCGGCTACAAGAACATCGACTTCAACATCGCGAAGACGTTCAAGATGCCCTATGCGCACGGGCATGCGCTGACCGTCTATTTCCAGGCGCTCAACGCGTTCGACTTCGTCAACCGCAACTATTCGACGTTCGGCGGCGGTTTGCAGACGCTCAACGGCGCTGGCCCGACACGCAATCCTGACACTGGCTCGGTCGCGAGCCAGGGGCGCAACTTCAAGATCGGCGCTAAGTACACGTTCTAAGGGCGAGCGCCCTGGGGAAACTCGGGGCGCTGCTTGCTACGCTGCGAGCCAGCCGCCGGTGAAGCCCGCGCGCTGCAGCCCGAGCCGGATCGGCGCCGAGCGGCGCATCAGCCGCCAGATCATGCCGTCGCGCGCATTCGCGATCGCGCCGAGGATCGGTCCTTGGTCGATCCCGAGATAGTTCTCCGACACCCATCCCCGCACCGGATCGACCGCCCCGCGTTGGATCGGCTTTTCAGGGGTGCAAAAGCTCGGGTTGAACGCGTCGTAAAAGCCGTAGCGGCCGTAGAGCCGATCGCCCTGCTGCTTGTGCAGCGCCAGCGTCGCCGGCACCACAATCTCGGGCGCAAAGGCGAGCGAGCCGATCGCCGCGGTCGGCGCGATCGTGCCGTCGTCGAAACCGTCGGGCTCGCCGACCGGCCCCCGCGCCGAATAGGAGCGGTAATAGGTGATGTGCCCGTTGACGTCATATTGCACGTCGGCCGGGCCGGCGGACGCGGTCAGCCCCCAGATGTCGCGCGAATAGCCCGCCCAACCCATCGGGTTGCGGATCGCATAATTCCGTTGCGCCCAGGTCGCGCGTCGGCTGTTCTCGAAATAATCCATCCCCGCTGCGCGCATCGCGGCGTCGCGGATGCCGCGAAAGTCGATCCACATCTGGCTGTATTGGTGGCCGAACATCGGCGCAAAGGCGAGCCGCCGCGTCGCGCCGCTGCCGCGCCAGCACTTCGCGTAGGGCCCACACCACGCCGCCCAGGCATCGGGGCCAACCGCGTGCGTGGGCGATCCCAGCGCGAGCAGATTGACCATCATGCCCTCGTTATAGCCGTCCCAGTTGCGCGCGATGAAGCCGACGCCGGGGTGCCAGCCCATCGACAGCACCGCCTGCCCGCGCCGGAACCACTCCCAATCCGCCCGCGCATAGATCGCTCGGGCAAGCCGGCCGATCTCGCGTTCGTCGGGATGGTCCTGATCATAATATTCGGCGGCGAACAGCATGCCGAGGAACAGTATCGTGCTGTCGACCGACGACAGTTCAACATCGCGGAAGCGCAGCCCGCTATCCATGTGGAGGAAGTGGTAGAAGAAGCCGCGGAAACCCACGACGCCGGACGTTCCATCGCCCTGCGGCGCCTGATCGAAGAAGCGCAGCGTCGCAAGCGTGCGCTCGCGCGCGGCGGCGCGGGCGATCCAACCACGCTCGACCCCGATCGGATAGGCGGTCAGCGCGAAGCCGACCGCGGCGACGCTGCAGAATTCGGGATTGGGCCAGGCGTCGGGCACCAGCCCGTTTGCCGGATTGCCCGTCTCCCAGAACCAGCGGAAGGTACGCTCCTCGATATCGTCAAACAGGGCCGGAAGCTTGACCCGATGCGCCCCCCCTCCCGGCCGCGTGCGCGCCAGCGCCGAGGCGCGCCCCCCCGACGTGACTACAGCGGCGGCAAGAAGCGAGGTGGCGCTGAACGAACGGCGATCAATCACAGGGCTCTCCGATCCGTGCAGATTGCTGCATCGGGTGCACCGCGTGTAACCGGTTACAAAAGACGGTCAAGGGAATTGCCGCTCGGTTGGGGGAGGCGTGCTACCGGGCGTCGGATGACCGATTTGGAGACCAGCGCACCGCAGCTTTCCTGGAATACGCGGCTGCGTTTTGCCTCGGGCGATTTCGCGTGTAATCCCTATTAGCAGAGCTCGAGCCTGTTCCTCTTTTTCTACTACACCGATGTGCTCCACCTCGCGCCGGAGGTCTCAGGCGTGATCTATATGATCGGTTCGGTGCGGGACGGGATCGCCGACCTGCTGACCGGTATCTGGGCAGAGCGCGGTCGGCCAGCTTATGCGCGCGTGGTCGGCTATGGCGCGATTCCGCTCTGGCTCGCCTTCCCGCTCCCCTACTTCGCGCCGCCCTTCCACGGCATAGCGTTCGTTCTCGGCCTGCTCGTTGCGCAGATCGCGTTTCGCTCGCTCTATGCGCTGGTCAACATCTCCTATGCCGCGTGGAGCGTGTGGATCAGTAGGGACAGCCGCGACCGTGCCGCGATCGCAGGCTTGCGCATGCTCTTTGGCACTTTCGCCGAGGTCGTCGTCTCGGTGTCAACCGAGCGCATTTTGCTCGCGGTTTCTTGCGATGCGACCAGCACGCCGAGCTTCCTCACAGCGGCTTCCGGCTTCGCGGTGATTGCGACGCCGCTCCTGATCCACGGTGCGCGCCGCTCGCCGCAGGGGGCCGACGGGCGCGCTGTTGCGACATCGACGCCCATAGGGCTAGGTCTCGTCGCGATCGCCTCGACGACGCTGTCGCTCTCGACGCCATACTACTTCACCTATGTCGTACGCAATCAAATCGCCGGCACCACCGCGCTCGCGCTGATGGGAATCACCGGCAGCGTGTTCGTGCCACTCTGGATGCTGTCGCGTCACCAAACCGGCAGCCGTTCGCTGTGGTTCGGAGCAACTGCGCTGGCGGTTGCGGGCAGCATCGTATTCGCGCTGACCGACACGGGTGCGGCGTGTCGTGCCGACCTGTTCCTGGTAACGGTGCAGGCAGCGCTTGCCGCCTTCCGTTTCGTGTTCTGGGCGATGCTGCCCGACACCGTCGAATATGGCGAACTCCACGGCGGCGTGCGGGTCGGAGCCTTGTCGTTCGGGGTCGCGCCCTTGCTTCAGAAGGTCTCGATCGGCGCGGCGACCGCGATTATCGGATTTGCCTATTCCGCGACCGGCGATGCGCCGCAAGTGACGCAGTCGGCCGTCGTAATTACCGACATCCGCTGGATCATGGTCGCGGCGCCAATCCTCGACCGTCTGCTCTCGGTGCTAGCGATGGCCGCCAACCCGCTCCGTCGCGACATGCATCGTCAAATCCTGGCGAAGCTGGCGGAGCGCGCGGCCGCTACGCCGCCAACGTAAAGCGACCCGACACGCCGGCCACCTCCGCCGAAGGCGCGATCCAAACCTGGAAAGCGCCGGGCTCGACTGTTGGATTCATCTCGGTGCCGATGAAGGTCAAATCGGCGCGGCGAAGCGTGAAACTGACCTTCTGCGTTGCACCAGGCGCGAGCGCCACACGCCGATAGGCTTTGAGCTGGCGAACCGGGCGGGTGATGCTGGCAGTGACGTCATGGACGTAGAGCTGGACGACTTCGTCCACCGCGACTTTGCCGCTGTTGCTGACCATCGCCGAAACCGTCAGCGAGCCATCCGCCGCCAGCGTGCCGCCGTTGCTCATCTCCAACCCTACATAGTTGATCTGCCCATAGGTCAGGCCATGTCCAAACGGGAATAAGGCCGTATTGGGAATGCCGCGATAATGCGCCTTGAACGGCTGGAGCGGACCACCGGGGTTTGGCCGGCCGGTCGCCTTGTGCGCATAGTAATAGGGCGCCTGCCCCGTCGCGCGCGGGAAGCTAACCGGCAGCCGCCCTGACGGGCTGAAGCGCCCGAACAGGAGATCGGCGATCGCCGGCCCGCCTTCCGATCCGAGGAACCACGTCACCAGGATCGCGGGTGCCGCGAGCACCGCCCCGTCGAGCGCCAGCGCCCGGCCGTTCTTGAGCAAAACCACGATCGGCTTGCCCGTCGCGGCCAAGGCTTCGGCGAGCGCGCGCTGCGCTGCGGGCACCACGATCTCGGTACGCGCCTGCGCCTCGCCCGACATGTCCTGGCTCTCGCCGATCGCGAGCACTACGACATCCGCCGCCTGTGCCGCCGCGACCGCCGCGGCGATTCCGCCGTCGAGCGGCACATCGACGCCCGAGCCCGGCGTCACGCTAATCTCAGCCCGCGGACCGGCTTGCGCCCGCACGCCCGTCGCGAGATCGATCGCATCGGCATCGGATCCATAGACGTTCCACGGCCCGATCAGATCATGCTGTCCCGCTGCGAACGGGCCGATCAGTGCGATCTTGCGGTTCTGCGGCAGCGGCAGTAGCGCGTCATCGTTCTTAATCAGGACGATCGACCGCCGCGCCGCGTCGCGCGCCACCGCTCGATTGGCGGGCGTGCCAATCAGCGTCGCCTCGCGCCTTGCATCGATCCGGCGGAACGGATCGGCGAACAGGCCGAGCGCCACCTTCACGCGCAACACGCGGCGAACCGCCTGATCGAGCCGCGCCATTGGCACTGCGCCCGAGCCCACCAGATCGGGGAGATATTTAAGGTAGAGCGCGCTTTGCATGCTGATGTCGACACCCGCCAGAAAGGCGAGCCGGGTCGCGTCGCGCTCGTCTGCGGCAAAGCCATGCGCGATCAATTCCATATCGCCGGTATAATCGGAGATGGTCAGCCCCCCGAAGCCCCATTGATTGCGCAGCACCTCGGTCATCAACCAATGGTTGGCGGTCGCGGGAATGCCCGCCACTTCGTTGAATGCCGCCATCACCGACAGCGCGCCGGCATCGAGCGCTGCCGCGAACGGCGGAAAATAGACGTCGCGCAGGCTTCGCTCGGAAATATCGACCGAATTGTAATCGAGTCCCCCCTCGCCCGCGCCATAGGCCGCGAAATGCTTGGCGCAGGCCATCACTGCGTCGTTCTCGGTCAGCGCGCTGCCCTGGAAGCCGCTCACCCGCGCGCGCGCCATATCGCAGCCGAGCAGCACGTCCTCGCCTGCACCCTCGACCCCGCGCCCCCAGCGCGCGTCGCGCGCTATGTCGACCATCGGCGCGAACGTCCAGTCGATCCCGGCGGCCGATGCCTCGACCGCCGCGACGCGTGCGGTGCGCTCGGCCAACGCCGGATCGAAGCTAGACGCTTCGCCGAGCGGCACCGGAAAAACCGTGCGGAAGCCGTGGATCACGTCGGCTGCAAAGATCAGCGGGATCTTGAGCCGACTGCTCATCGCCGCCTGCTGCATCGCAAACGCCATCTTCGCGCCATTGCCGTTGAACACGCCGGTCAGTCGGCCCGCCTTGGAATCGGCAAGCTGCCCCTCGTAGCCGCCGGTCGGGGCGATCGGATTGAGCTTGCTCGCAGCGCCGCCGGCCCACGCCGCCGCCATCAGCGTCAGTTGTCCGGCCTTTTCCTCGAGCGTCATCTGCCCGACCAGCGCTTCGACCGCCGGCGGCAGCGCCCCTTCGCTGTGCGCCGCGAGCATGGAGCGCGCCGGACTGGTGCGCCACATCAGCGCCGCTGCGCTGCCGAGCATCAGGCTCCGTCGCGAGACCTGTATCGTGTTCACACTATCCTCCCCGGTTTTGGCGAGGCTATCGCAAATGTAACCGGTTACAGCAAGAGCCTTGCCGAGGTACCGCTTTCGTGGTGCAAGCAGGGCTGAAAACAACAGCCGGAAAACCTTTGCTTTATGGCGCATGCCACAATCCGTGATGTCGCTCAGGCGGCGAACGTTTCGATCGCCACGGTTTCGCGCGCGTTGAACGGCCACGGAAATGTGCGCGCCGCGCTGCGCGAGCACGTCCAGTCGGTCGCGGCCGCGCTCGGCTACGTGCCGCACACCGGCGCGCGCAGCCTAAGCTTGGCGCGCACCAACGCGATCGGGGTGATGTTGCCCGACCTTCACGGCGAATTCTATTCGGAAGCGCTGCGCGGCATCGATGCCGAGGCTTCCGCGCGCGGGTTGCAGCTGCTGCTATCGAACATGCACGGCGATCAGCGCGGGACCGAGACTTTGCGCTTCATGCGCGGGCGCGTCGACGCCCTGATCATCATGGCGCCCGATATCGACCCCGAGCGCCTGCTCTCCCATATTCCGGCGAGTTTACCGACGGTCCTGATCAGCTGTCCCGACATCGCGGCGGACCATCCGCAGTTCCGCATCGACAATGTCGCCGCTGCCGATGCGATGGTCGAGCATCTGGTCGCGTCCGGGCGGCGGCGCATCGTCCACCTCTCTGGCCCGCGCGGCAACCGCGATGCCGAGGAGCGCATCGCAGGCTATCGGGCCGCGATGACACGCCACGGCCTCAGCCCGCGCGTCCTGACGGGCGATTTTGATGAGGAATCGGGGACTGCTGCCGCGCAGGAGCTACTCAGAGAAGCCGAGGGGCCCGATGCGCTGTTCGCGGCGAATGACATGATGGCGATCGGCGCGCTCGTCGTTTTTCAGCGCGCCGGGCTTAGCGTGCCCGACGACATCGCCGTCGCGGGGTTCGACGATATCCCGCTCGCCCGCTTCGTCACTCCGGCCCTCACCACGATGCGGGTGGGGATTGCGGAGATTGGCGCTGAGGCGGTGGCGCGCGCCGCGGCGATTCTCGTCGGCGGAAACGACACCGAGATTCGCTGGGTCGCGCCGCAGATCAGGCAGCGCGCGAGCACGATCAGCGGTACTGCCGACACGCCGCCGGACCGACGCAGCACGGCATCTCCTGACGGCCAATAGACCAAGGTCCCATGGACCGAATCTCGTCGCCGAAAACCCCATTTGGGCGTCCGAATGGCTCTGTCAGACCAACGAGTCGTTCGCGACCGTGGCCCAATGAGCCGCAAATCGAGGGCCCTGCCCCCCAGCCCGTTCCGCCGCTTCAACTCGTCACCCGAGTGATCCGCGTGGTCGTTATAATGTATGTCCGTGTGTGGGCGCCCCGTCGGATACAAGGGGGTATTCGAGAGATTTGATCGCGCAGGTTTAGGTGCTTCCGTGTGTCCGGCCTACTGATGCAGCCATCATCACTGCTGGCCTGTATGGAGATCGCGGATTGGGTCCAGACCGGTTCTGCGCGCTCGAGGCGCTTGGACATTGCACTGGTTTTCCTAACCCCGTCTTCTGACCGTTGCGCCATACCTCTCTACTGACCTTCCTTGCGTCCCTGACGCCTCAAGCCTTGGCGGTCACACCGCCGCGGCCGGAGCTCTGTAAGACCCGCCATGCGCCATCAGCGCCCAAACGGTCCTCGCCATCTTATTCGCCAGTGCGACGGTGACCAGCATGCGAGGCTTGCGCGCTAGCATGCCGGCCAACCATGCCCCGGCCTTGTCTGGATCGCGCGCCGCGACCTTGGTTGTTGAACTCGCGCCTAAGATCAGCAGCCGTCGCAGGCTGCGCTCGCCCATTTTCGTCGTACGCCCCAGCCGCTCCTTGCCGCCGCTGGAGTGCTGTCGTGGGACGAGCCCCAGCCAGGCCGCGAAGTCGCGCCCGCGTCGAAAGGTGCTGGCCGCCGGCGCCAGCACTACCAGCGCGGTCGCGATCACCGGGCCAACACCGGGTATCGTCATCAGCCGCTTTGCCACGGGATCAGCGATGCGACATTCTATGCCTGGCGCAAGAAATACGCCGGTTTGATGCCATCGGAGATGCGGCGATTACGCCAGCTCGAGGATGAGAATGCGAAGCTCAAGCGGTTGGTGGCGGACCTGCGTCTCGACAAGGCGATGTTGCAGGATGTCGTCTCGCGAAAGCTCTGATGCCTGATCGGCGGCGTCAGCTCGTCGACGACATCCGGGGCATATGGTCCGTCAGTATCCGACGGGCGTGCAGCGTGCTTCGGGCGGAGCGATCGAGCTACCACTATCGTGGACGCCGCGCGGATCAGGCCGACCTGAAGAAGCGGATGCAGGAGATCGCTGAAACGCGCGTGCGTTACGGCTATCGCCGGATCCATGTGCTGCTCCGGCGGGAGGGTTGGGACGTGAATGCGAAGCGTGTTTATCGGCTTTACAAGGAGTTGGGGCTGCAGCTGCGACAAAAGCCACCGAAGCGCATGGTGAAAGCGAAGCTGAGAGAAGGACGCTGCGCGGCGTCGTGTTCGAATGAAGTATGGGCCATGGACTCCGTCCATGACCAACTCGCCACGGGATCGAAGCTGCGCATCTTGACGGTGATCGACACGTTCAGCCGGTTCTCGCCAGCAGTAGTGCCACGGTTCAGCTTCCGGGCGACTGACGTGATCGCCGTGCTTGACCGGGTCTGCGGTGAGGACGGCTATCCAGCCTCGATCCGGGTGGATCAGGGCAGCGAGTTCATCTCCCGAGACCTCGACCTGAAGGCGTACATGCGGGGTGTCGTACTGGACTTCTCGCGGCCTGGCACGCCGACGGACAATGCGTTCATCGAGAGCTTCAACGGCAAGTTCCGGGCGGAGTGCCTGACCAGCACTGGTTCATGAGCCTCGACGACGCGGTCGGAAAATGCGAGACTTGGCGTAGAGACTATAACGAGGTGCGACCACATAGCGCGATCGGCAATAAGCCGCCGATATCGCTGGTGAACCGGTTAGCGGCAAATGGCCCGCCCTGGCCGGCAGGAACTGGATGACGCCCAGCCGGGTGGTCCAGGGATGGGTAGCAGCTCATACGAACACCAAAGCTAAGTTATCAGTGGCCTGAAAATGGGGAGCAGGTCATCTTGATCCAGACTCTCATAGTCGATGGACCACTCAGAAGGGGGCAGGTCACCCCCGTCAAAATCATTCACAAGTGACCCGATCGGGATTCATGTGTGCTAACGAGATGATCCAACACGGCTTGGTGCAGGGGGATGCCAAAGCGAATTCCGGCTTTTCCCTTATGGCACCAGCTGACTATTCCTTCGATCGCTACCAAGCCATGAAGCGTCACCCAAATCTTTTGGCCCGCCTTGAGCGAACTATCGCCGACGCAGCAACCCCGTCGAGAAAGATCTAGCAACTCCACCGGTCGCGCCCTTCCGTGTCGCTCGCGAACGCTGAGTCCAATTGAAATTGCTATTCGACGCTCATGCCGGTGTTCTATCCAAGAAGGCTCTAACACAAGATCGTTGCGACGGCCGGTGCTGCCAGGGTACTTGAAGATCATAAGACGAGTTATTTCGGATCTTGCAGTTTAGAAGTATCTCGACGCTCACTGGAACGACGCTCTGGCCCCGCATACCCAGGATTGGTGACCATTCGTCGGTCAGAGACGCGACGGTTTTGATGAATTTTTTTATCTTCACGCTCCATCACTTCAATTCCCTTTAAAAAATATCATTCTAAGAGTAAATCTATTAAAAATCTCTTGCCATTATTCTGTTAATGAAAACTTCAGCCTGCTTTTACTCTCACTTACAAACGGCGGGCCGTTTCCATGCGCTGATGCAGGATGCGGATAATAACGATGCCGTAACTGGTTAGCCGGAAACAGATGACATGCTGCTCGATGATACGCCGCCGATATCTGCTCACGCCGATCTTCCCGGGTCGCCCAGCAGGCGCCGTCGTGTTGCTCGGCATGGTGGCCTACTTAACCCGAGTGGTACGCGCGCCGCTCACGGCCGTCTTCATCATCAGCGAAGCCACCGCCAGCCTTGGGATGATCGTTCCGCTGTTCGCAGCGGCGCTGATTCCTGCCGGGGTCAGCGCGCTGGTCTCACAAGAGCGTCTTTATCACGGTCTGGCAAAGCGCTTTTGACGGCCGGGAAAACCCACGCCTCTGTCGAAGAATAAAGCATCCCGTGACCCGCCACTTACGTTCGCAAAACAGTGTTGGCTGCTTTCGCTTGACGCGCGTTCTGACAAATCTCGCTGGGCACCGCCGGCCAGCGTTACGCGGAGCGCAAGGTGATCAGCGCGCATGGCAATCAACTGCGCAATCCTTGGCGTGGGTATTCTCCAGGCGGCGACATCGGGATGTGGGTGGGGGAACTATGCTCTGCGTCCGGCATGAGTACACAGGTGGCAAGCCGATCAAGGCGATCGCGCGGGTTCTTTGACTGTCGCGCAAAGTCGTGGACAAGGCGATCCGGGCGCCGGAAGGTTCGTTCGACCGTCATCACTCGGTGCCGCCGTTGCCGTGGATCAAACCGTTCCAAAAATTTTCGTCCGTGCACCGCCTTCACCGAACGCTCAAGTGCAAGCGGCACCGCCTCGTTCTACATCATGCGACCGTGCAAGTTGGCGATGATCACGATGGTCCCCGCGACCATCAGAATGATGATCAGCGTCGAAAACAAGATCAGCAACAGGTCGTCGCGCGACGATCGTCTGAGGCTGACGTGCAGGAAACACCGGAGGTGGACGATCATCTGGACCAGCGCGAGGCTGGATACGAGAGCCAGCGTCGTGCGCGCCGGGAAGCGCGGCCAGTGCACCGCGGCAAATGCCCCGCCTGTCAGCGCGAGCGCCAGCGCATAGCCAATCACAAAGGTCTGGATTTCGCGACGTTTCTCCCGGCGGGGATCGGCTTGCGGCGCGGTCATCGGATCAGCCCCTGCAGATAGACGACCGAGAAAAGCGCGATCCAGACGATATCGAGGAAGTGCCAGAACAGCCCGAGCCGCAGCAGGTTGATCTTCACCCGCGCATCGCGCCCGAAGATCCGTACCTGCACCATCATCACGATCAGCCACAGGCAGCCGGCCAGCACGTGCAGGCCGTGCAGCGGGACGAGGGCGAAGAACGACGATAGAAACCCGCTGCGCATCGGCACCGCGCCATCGCGGATCATCGTCGCGAAATCGTGGAGTTCGAGGCCAAGGAAAGCGAGGCCGAGGAGCAGCGTGGCGGCAAGCCAGCCCAGCAGCACTCGGGTCGACGCGCCGTGCTTCATCGCGATCGAGCCCATGCCGAAGGTGAAGCTGCTCGTCAGCAGGATGACCGTCTCGGCGAAGGTCGGGCCGATCTTGTACGCGCTGGCAGCGGTCGGCCCGCCGACGGTCGCGCCGAGCATCGTGCCATAGACCGCGAACAGCAGCGCGAAGATGACCGCGTCGCTCATCAGGAATATCCAGAAGCCGAATATGTCGGGTTCCGCTTTGTCGTGCGTTTCCTGGTCGGTGGCGCCGAGATTGATGCCGGCGTGCCGCATGTCGCCGGCGCTCATGCCGTCACCTCGGCGAGGCCGTGATTGGCCGGAGTCGTCTCATGATGTCGGGAGATCGGTCGTGCCGCTGCGATCGCGTGGTGCCAGCGGTCCTCGATCCGCGCGACATCGGCGGCAGGAACGATGCGCTCGACGTCGCGGATGAAGCTGCGGGCGATCACGGTGGCGATGATCCCAGCGAGGCACAGCAGCGCCAGCCACCAGATGTGCCACACCAGACCGAACGCGAGCGCCGCCCCGAGGATACCCGTGGCGGGGCCGACCACGCTGTTGCGCGGGACGCCGATATCCTCATACGCGGCTGGGACTGCGTAGCCATCGCCGTCACGCTTGCCGTCGTAGAATGGGTCGCGGCTATTGACCACCGGGATCACCGCGTAATTATACTCTGGCGGCGGTGCGGACGTCGACCATTCGAGCCCGCGCCCGTCCCAAGGATCGCCAGCGAATACGCGGTTGTCGTCCCGCTCGCGGATGCTGACCCACAGCTGCACGAACAACGAGGTCAGCGCCGCCAGCAGGATCAGCGCACCAAAACCGGCGACGTAGAGCCAGGGACGAAACGCCGGTTCGAAGAACGCTTGGCTCCGCCGCGCCGCGCCGCCCGCGCCGAGCACGTACAGCGGCATGAAGGCGAGATAGAAACCGACGACCCAACAGCCGAACGCGATCCGTCCCCATTTCTCGTTCAGGCGGAACCCAAACGCCTTGGGAAACCAGTAATGCGTAGCCGCCAGCATGCCATACAGCAGGCCCGGAATGAGCATGTTGTGGAAGTGCGCGACGAGGAACAGCGTGTTGTGGACGAGGTAATCGAGCGGCGGAAACGCGAGCAGGATACCGGTGAACCCGCCGAGCACGAAGGTCATCATGAACGCGATCGAGTAGAGCATCGGTACGGTGAAGCGCACCTCGCCGCGGAACATCGTCCAGATCCAGTCGTAGATCTTGACGCCGGTCGGCACGCCGATCGTCATTGTCGCGATCCCGAACACCGCGTTCAAATTTGCGCTCTGCCCCATGGTGAAGAAGTGATGGACCCAGACGGTGAACGACAGCACCGCGATCGCCATCGTCGCCAGCACCAGTGAGGTGTAGCCGTACAATTCCTTCGACGAAAAGGTCGACACCACCTCGGAATAGACGCCGAAGGCGGGCAGGATCAGGATATAAACCTCGGGATGACCGAACAGCCAGAACAGGTTGGCATAGTTCATCATGTTGCCGCCGAGGTCGTTCGTGAAGAAGTGAAACCCCAGATAGCGATCGAGCGCGAGCAGCGCGGTCGCCACGGTCAGGGGCGGCATCGCGAAAATCATCAGAATCGACGTGCACAGCGTCGTCCAGCAGAACAACGGCATCCGCATCAGCGTCATGCCGGGGCAGCGCAGCTTGTAGATCGTCACCGCGAAATTGAGCCCCGACAGCGTCGAGGCGATCGATCCCAGCGTCACTGCCCAGATCCAGTAATCCGGACCGACATCGGGGCTGAAGGCAAGTTCGGTATAGGGCGGGTACCCGGTCCAGCCGCCCGTCGAGAAGCGCCCGATCACCAACGAGACCATCATCAGCCCCGCCGCCCCGCCGGTGAGCCATAGGCTGATCGAATTGAGCAGCGGAAACGCCACGTCGCGCGCGCCGATCTGGAGCGGCGTGACGTAGTTGATAATGCCGGTCAGGAACGGCATCGCCATGAAGAATATCATGATGCTGCCATGCGTGCTGAACAGCTGCGCGAAGTGATCGGGTTCGACAAAGCCGGGCGCGTTGACCGCCGCCGCCTGCTGCATCCGCATTAGCACCGCCTCCGCCAGCGCGCGCGCGAGCATGACGAAGGCGAGCACGACATACATGACGCCGATTCTCTTGTGGTCGAGGCTGGTCAGCCACTCATGCCACAGATAGCCCCATTTTCCGGTCACGGTGATGAACGTTATCACGCTTGCCGCACCGAGCACGACCATCATTGCCGCCCCTGCCCCGATGATCTCGTTGACGGTCGGGTTTTGCCACGCGCGGACGAACGCCAGCGCGTTCCAGGTGAAGCGGCCGAGCAAAGTTGGCCAGATGCCGTCGGTCATCGTGTCTTTTCCGGGATTTGCGAGACAATACGCGAGAACAGGTCGGACGGCGTGGAGGCGTAAAATAGCGGCCGGGCGATCACGGATCGCTTGGCGAGCCGGGCATAATGCGCGGCGTCGAGCGGCTGACCGTTTGCGCGAACGCGGTCCATCCATTGCCGATAATCGGCGGTCGGACGCGCAACGACGGCAAACTTTTGATTCTGGAAACCGGCGCCGTTGAACTGCGTGTTCTCACCGCGAAAAATGCCCGGTCGGCTTGCCGCGAAGTTCAGCTGCGTCGTCATGCCGGCCATCGCATAGATCTGGCCGGCGAGCTGCGGCACCATCAGCGACTGCATCACGGTCCCGCTCGTCAGGGTGATATGGACGGGTCTGCCGACCGGAATATCGAGTTCGTTGACGGTCGCGATCCGCGCGTCGGGGTAGATGAACAGCCATTTCCAGTCGAGCGCGACCGCCTGTATCTCGAGCGGAGGCTGTGCCGATGGGATCGCGCGATAGGGATCGAGCGCGTGCGTGTACGTCCACAAGACGATCGCCAGCCCGATCACGATACCCACCGGCGGGAGCCAGATCAGCGCCTCGATCCACCAGGAGAAGTCCCATTTCGGCTTGAACGCGCTGTTCTTGTTCGACAGCCGGTAATGCCACGCCATGATCGGCGTCAGCAGCAACACAGGGCCGGCGACGAACACAAGCACCGCGCCGACGATAAGATACAAATGCCACTGGCTCGCCGCGATGGGCCCGGCATGGCCGACCACGCCGAGCCTGAGCACGTCGCAACCCGATAGCAGCACGGGCGCGAGGCAAGCGGTTGCGCGTCGCCAGGGTATCGCCTTCACGCGATCCATCCTCCTGCGGGCCGGGCGCTCAGCCCGCCTCGACCCGGACGGGCACCGATTTCGAGGCCGGCGTCTTCGACAGCTCATCATGGTGGCCGATCGGGACGAGCACGTTGCACTCGGGATAATAGGACGCAATCGTCCCGCGCGGCAGTTTGTAAGCGGTCAGCGTCAGCCCGCCGAGGCGGCGATCCTGGCCAACATCGTCGTCGGCGTCGACATCAGTGACCAGCGTCACGCGCTGACCATCGTGGAACCCGCGCTCTGCGATATCCTCGGGGCTCATCAACACGATATCGCGCGAACCCTCCAGCCCGCGCAGGCGGTCCGAATAGCCGTAGATGGTCGTGTTGAACTGGTCGTTCGATCGCATCGTGATCAACCGGTAGCGACCCGGCGCATCCTTGAACCCGAGCGAATTCAGCTGGCCTGGCGTTGTGAACACCGCCTTGCCTTCGGGCGTCTTCCAGATCCGCTCATGCGCGCCATTGCCTCGGTAGAAGCCGCCAGCCTCATACATCCGCGCGTTGTAATCGCGAAAGTCGTCGGGATAGGTGTGTTCGATCAGGTCGCGGACGAGCCCGTAATCAGCTGTCCATTCATCCCATTTCAACCCGGGCGACATGGCGACCGTGGCCTTTGCGATGCCGGTGACGATCGCGAGCTCGCTTTTCACCATGTCCGACACCGGCGCGGTATGACCGACCGACGCGCTGATCATCGAGAAACTGTCTTCGGTGGTGATCGACTGGTTGCCGGTCGCCTGTTCGTCGACCTCGAACCGGCCCAGGCACGGCAAGATGTACGCCTGCTTAGCCGGAAAAAGATGGCTGCGGTTGAGCTTGGTCGAGATCATCACGGTCAGATCCTGCGCCGCCCACGCCTGCTCCATGCGCTTCTGGTCGGGCACAGCGCGGACGAGGTTGCCGCCAAGCGACACGAACGCGCGGACCTCGCCCGCGAACATACCCTCGACCGCCTCGACAATGTTCATGCCGTCCTTGGTCGGCGGATCGAAGCCGAACAATGCCTTGAGCTTGTCGAGCGGCACGAGCTTGACCTTTTCGGCGATCCCGACGGTGCGCTGGCCCTGCACGTTGCTGTGCCCGCGCACCGGGCAGCAGCCCGCACCCGGCTTGCCGATGTTGCCGCGCAGCAGCAGCAGGTTGACCAGCATCGCGATGTTGAGCGCGCCGTGCGTGTGCTGGGTCAGACCCATGCCGTACACGCCGATCACCTTTTCGGCGGCAATGTAGACGGCACCGGCGTCACGCAATGCCGCCTCGGTCAGGCCCGATTCCTGCTCGATCTCGGCCCAGGTCACGTCGCGGCACGATTGGATGAAGGCGTCGAAACCGGTGGTGTGCTGCTTGACGAAGGCGTGGTCGATCACCTCGGCCTTGCCTGCCGCCCGGGCCGCGTCGTCGGCCTCGACCACGCACTTGCACAGCCCGAGGATCGCTGCGACGTCGCCACCCGCCTTCAGCTGATGATATTGATCCGATATCTTGGTCTCCTTGCCGGTCAGCATCGCCGCGGGGCTTTGCGGATCGACGAACGACACCAGGCCCTGCTCGATCACCGGGTTGAACGTGACGATCTTGCCGCCACGATCCTTCAGGTCCTTGAGCGGATGCAGGAACCGCGGGCTGTTGGTGCCGGGATTTTGCCCGAAGAAGAAGAACGCGTCGGTTTCAGCAAGATCGTCCCAGACGATCGTCCCGACCGGCGAGCCGATCACCTTGGTCAGCCCGACCGAGGTCGTTTCGTGACACATGTTCGAGCTCTGCGGCAGGTTGTTGTTGCCGTAGGTCCGCGCCAGCAGCGCATAGAGATACGAGGCCTCAAGTCCTGCGTGGCCCGACGCGTAGAACACCGCGCTTTCGCGATCGATCGACTGGAGCGTCTTGCCGATTGCCGCAAACGCCTCGTCCCAGCTCACCGCGACATAGCGGTCGGTCGCGGCGTCGTACCGCAGCGGATGCGTCAGCCGCCCGGTCTTTTCGAGATCATGATCCTTCCAATCGCGCAGTGCTGTGACCGAGTGCCCCTCATCCTGCCAGAATTCGGGCGTGCAACGATCCTTGGTCAACTCCCACATCGTCGCCTTGGCGCCGTTCTCGCAGAATTCGAACGCGGAATAATTGGCCGGCTTCGGCCATGCGCACGACACGCACATCACGCCCTTTGGCTTGTTCAACCGGCCGAGGCTGCGCACCGCCCCACCCGCGGGCCAAGTCTCGCCAAAAATCTGCGAGATCCCCTTCATCGAACCCCAACCGCCTGCTGGACCGGTGTCGTGTGGGAGGTCCTTCTGGTCGGTCATCGATACGGTCCTTCATTCGGTTCAGATGCCAGCCCGTACACTCCCGGGGGTCTAACGTTGAAACGCCAATGGCGTCCAAGGCTCAAAGAGCCCACCCTGTTCCCACGAATAATCTTGGCAGTCGCATCAGACGTGACGGGCTCATAGTGATCAGAAATTTGGCAATTAGGCAAAGCATTCGAACATTCTAATGAAATTGTTAGAATGCGCTCCAACCTGCTCTGCAAGCCCCCTCAGCGCCTTAATCGGACTGGCCAGCGGCTGCCGCTGCAGATTTCTGTCAGCGAGAAACTTAGCCGCCGTACCTTGCTGGGCTGAGCCATGGCGGTAGTTGCGTCACCGAAGCCTACGCGCGGTTAAGCAACAGTGCTTCCGGTCTAGCTGACCCATAAGCCGCCGGTAATCGTGCATTTCCAGCTTCCCGAAATCGACCGTTCGTCCATGTTGGCCGAGCGGCCGCTTTGAGCACGATCCTTAAGTCGGAAGGCGGCAGCTGACGCTCATATCTTCTTCTGCCAGGCGGCTTGCCGGTAGCGACATGACAAAGATGATAATGGCTCGTGTTGAAGCTCGCGCCGATACGATCGGAAGAGATTCAAAAAGGGTAACGCGATGGCGAACGGCAGGTGCGTATTGGTGAGCGGCGCTGAGAGTGGGATTGGCGCGGCGTGCGCGATCGCTTTCGGAGCGCTGGGCGACAAGGTGGTGGTGCTGTTCCACGATGCCCATAACGACGGAAGCGAGACCGTCGCCAAGGTGAAGGCGGCAGGTGGCGAGGCGATTGCGGTCCAGTGCAACGTTGGCGACGAGGCATCTGTGGAGGCGGCATTCGCGGAAGCGGAGGAGGCGTTCGGGCTCGTGAGCGTGCTGGTCAACTCTGCTGGAATCAACATGGCGGGTGTGCCGGTGCGGCAAATGACGATGCCGCAATGGCAGCGCATGCTCGATACTGACCTGACCGGCGCGTTCCTTACCTCGCGCCGGTTCGTCCGAGACCGACCCGCGAACATGCCGGGTGCGATCGTCCACATATCGTCGATCCACGCCTATGCGGTGCGCGCCGGCGGGGCGGATTATTGCGCGGCCAAGGGCGGCTTGACCAATCTGATCGAGACGCTCGCGATCGAGGAGGCGCCCAACGGCATCCGCGTGAACGCGATCGAGCCAGGTATGATTCTAACGCCGATGAACAAGCGCGCGAGCGCCGATCCTGTCTATCGAAAGACGATGGAACAGAACATCCCGATGGATCGGGCGGGAAGGCCTGAAGAGGTCGGCGATCTCGCGGTGTTCCTGGCCTCGGACAAGGCGTCGTACATCACCGGCGCGCAGATCGTGATCGACGGGGGCCTGTCGCTGATGCAGGCACTCGGCGCATGATCGGGGGCAAGCCCGCGGCCCCCTCCTCGGCGGCCGGCGCCACGAACCAGTCTGAGATCGCGCCCGGCGTGCCAATCGTCCGGTCGCGCCTGCCCGCCGACAGCGTGACCGGCGACCGCAAGGTACTGGTCTATCCGTCGTCCAACGCGGTCGATTTCAACGTGCAGGAGTTGCAGGACATCCACCTGATGGGGCCGCCGCTACTCATGGCGCGCGACCTCATGAGCCCGTATGTCTGGCTGGAGCCGGACGGCCGCTTCGGCATCATGGTGCGCGCAGTGACGCAGCCCGGCGAGCCGATGACCGACACGGGCATCATCTGGGCCGGCTGGAGCGACGACGGCGTGCATTTCGCGATGCTCGACCAGCCTTCAATCGTGCCCGGCGCCGTCGGCGAAAAGGATGCGGGCGGGGTGGAAGATCCTACCGTGGTGAAGATGGAGGACGGCAGCTACGTCGTCTATTATACCGGCGTCGAGGCCGACTTGGCGCATAGCGAGATGTTCTATGCCGCCGGGCCGAGCGTCGACAAACTCGCGAAGAGCGGCGTTGCGATTGCCTCCACAAAGTCGCTCGGCAACACAAAGGAGGCGACCGTCTATCGCGAGAAGGATGGGCGGTGGAGCCTGTTCTACGAATATGCCGCCGACGAGGCGAGCCGTGTCGGCCTGGCGATCGGCCCCAAGGTGGATGGGCCATGGGACGAGCAGCCGACGCCGTTCATGCCGCGCGAGGATGGGTGGGACAATTGGCACCTTTCGACCGGACCGATGCTGCTCGATGATCCCGAGATGCCGGTGATGTTCTACAACGGCGCGACCCACGACGCGCGCTGGCGGATCGGCTGGGTGGCATTCGACCGCAAGCTGACGCGCGTGATCGACCGCTGCATCGAGCCGCTGATCACCCCGCCGCCGGTACCCGACCGGACGGCGAGCGACATCGCTTTCGCCGCCTCCGTCATCAGTCGAGACGGCGAAATCTGGCTATACTATTCCCTTGAGGACCGGCGTTTGTCGCGAGCGAGGCTGAAGCGTAGCTGAAATCAGTTCGCGAACATGGAAGACTCATATCAGAAAGACACCTTTCAGGGCGAAAGGCGCGACAAGCCCCAATCGTAGACGCTCAAGGCCTAATATTCGTCCCCCAACACTCGCCATTCGTTCACCCCGGTTTACCGCCTTCAGCTCAGCTCCAGAATCCGATGTTGCCTCGCTTCTGAGCATCTCGTGTTGAAAGCCGGAGATAGCTGCTGAAGATTTCTGAAGGGCCGCGTATACTCAGGCCCGGCTACGGCTACTAACGATCCGGGAGGACCGATGCGTTTAGCGTTACTTGCTTTCCTGCTGCCGGCGAGCATGGCCGCTGCTCAGACCGCCCCCCCGTTGGCGACGAAGGGCCATCCCTTCACGGCACTGCCGAGCGCAGACGGCCTGATTGTCACGGTTACTTCCAACGGACGGCCGGGCAGCGAAACAGGCCTGCTGGTCTTTTCTGGGCCATCCCCCACCAGATTGACATTTCGCTGCCTTCAGCCCGTCGATGCGCCGCAGGTGATGGGCTTGGCAACCACGCCCAACGGCAAATCATTGATTGTTGCGGCAGGTGACGCAGGCGTGTTCCTGTTTGACCGTACAGCGGTGTCAGCGAGTTGCAAGGCCAAGGGTGTAGCCGTGCCGCTCGGCAGTAAATCATCACGGCAGGGTAGCCTGGATGTCGCGGTCACGTCCGACGGACGCTTCGCCTTCGTCGCCAACGAGTATGGGGTGGCGGCTAAAGATGCAGGGGGACACGACGTTCGGGGCAACGTTGGAGTGCTCGCCTTATCTTATGACGAGAATGGCGTTCTCGTAGGAGGCAAGCTGGTTGGCCGGATCGCGACGGGGGGCGCTGCGGTGGCGGGAGTAGCCCTTTCACCTGACGGTCGGCGGCTTTACGTGACCAGCGAAGTGGCAAAGCCGGGTGCACGAGCGGCCAATGGGCGGATGCCAGCTCTCGCCCATGGTGGCTGCCGGCAGGGCGACGGACCAGAGCAGCCCTTCGGACTTTTGTCCGTCGTCGATGTTGCGAAAGCCGAGCAAGGCGGTGTCGATGCGGTAATCTTGGCCAGCGCGGCGGGCTGCTCGCCGGTACGAACGGTGGTCTCACCGGACGGGCGAACGGTATGGGTGGCGGCTCGTGGTGACGATAAGGTGCTCGCCTTCTCATCTGCTCTTCTGGAATCCGACCCTGCGCACGCGTTTATTGGTGCAAGGGACAGTGGCGGAAAGGCGCCGGTCGGACTGGCACTGTTCGCGGACGGCAAACGCTTGGCGGTGGCGAACTCTAACCGGTTCGCAGGGGCGAAGGCGACTGGCAACCTCGCTTTGCTCGATTCGTCGCCGAGCGGGTCGGCTCCAACGACGATCTTGGCGGCAACTTACTTTCCACGCTCAATTAGCGTCGCCGATGGCGATAAAATGCTGTTTCTTACCGACTACAATGGTGGGCAGGTGCAGCTTATCGTGCCTCAATGACGGTTCAACAGGATCCAATCCCGGTCACTCGCAGCGTGCTTTCGGCTTCCCAACAGTGGACGTTGGATCATCTTCCAATGATGCTGCCGAACTAACGCAAACCGCTACCCTCGTGCGCCCCATCGAAATGTCTGCCTCGCTGATTTTACCAAGAGTCGCGAAAACGGACGCTCGATCGAGTTGAGCGCGCTGTTGGGTGGGCTTGGCGACCGGGAGGACTCTTGCAGTTCATCCACCGCGAGCGGCTCGTAATCGGTCGATTCTTTGATGTCCGAGGTTAGGTCTTATCTGAATGGTTTTACGCCGAAACGCGGAACCCATTTTACGATTGTCCGGTCGGGCGGATTGATGAGGCGGTCGCGATTCTTTGGCTGTCTGATAAGAAAGCGCTGAGGCGGCTTCCCCCAGAACTTCATCTTTACCTTCTCGGCGTAGGCCAATCGTATGGGCGGCGAGACATCAAATCAGATCGCTACGAAATCGGTTATCGCGACATCTGCCGGCTATTTTGTCGTCGCAGCAGCGACCGTTACAACCACCCGCTTCGACGGTGGAGTGGCTTTCCTCTGGGTTGCTACTGCTTTCCTCATCGCGAGGCTGGCAACGCTGAGGCCAAGCGCTTGGCCCGCGCATCTGCTAGCTTGCGGAAGCGCGGGCGCGGCGGTGACCGCGCTATTCGGACTTGGCGGAGCAGCGGCGGTGCCACTGGCGATCATCAACCTCTCCGAAGCCGTCATCGCCGCCACGTTGTTAAGACATATCCAGATACCGAAGCATCCGCTGGAGTCGATGCGCTGGCTGGCGGGCTTTGTCATTACAACCGGGATGCTCGCGCCTGCCGTGAGCGGCGTCGGCGGTGCGTCGGTTGCTTCGATCGTAATTGGCGCAGACTTCAGCGCGTCATTCGCGAGATGGTTCGCGGGCCATTCGCTTGGGTCGCTGACGTTTACGCCCGTATTCATGCTCCTCTTCAGACATGACCTCCGTGGGTGGATCAGGGCAACGACTCGCAAGCGCGCAGGGGAGACGGCAGTGCTGCTGTTTCTTGTGGTTGGCACGAGCTTCGCCGTCTTCGATCAGGACAGCATGCCGCTCCTGTTTCTGCCGTTCCTTCCCGTGATCTTCGCTACGTTCCGTGGCGGGGCGCTTACGGCCGCCATGTCGGTCGTTCTCCTGACAATTGTCGGATGCAGCCTTACCTTGCAAGGTTTGGGACCGATCAGCCTGCTGCATGGGACAATGGGCGACCACATGCAGTTTCTCCAGTTCTATCTCGCCGCGACTGTACTGACCGTGCTGCCAATCTCGGCCGACCTCGCGAGGCGCACTAACCTGATCCGCGAACTGCGAGACAGCAAGGCGCGCTATCGCATGTTGGCCGACAACTCGACGGACATTATCCTCAATCTCGACGTCGATGGCCGGGTCCGCTTCGTTTCGCCATCCATAACGCAGTTGGGCGGGTTCGAGCCTTCGGACCTTGTGGGGCAGAACGCTGCGCTGCTCGTTGTTCCGGAAGATCGCCCGTCAGCGGCCAAGTCGCACATTCTGACGCTGTGCAGTGGCGGCGCGATGGTAAGTTTCGAATACCGAGCGCTCACCGCAAACGGCGCTGAACGATGGTTCGAGACCCACAGCCGCGCAGTGTGCGACGACGCCGGGGCCGTGGAAGGCGTCGTCAGCGTGCTTCGCGACATATCCGACCGCAAGGTGATTGAGGCGCAACTGTTTCACGCAGCGTTGACTGATCCCCTGACCCAGCTTCCTAACCGCAGAGCATTCCAGCTGGAACTCGACAGGCTAGTCGAAAACACGGAGCTGCAGCCGTTGTTCGGGTGCGTCGCCATTTTCGACTTCGACCACTTTAAACATGTGAACGACCACTATGGACATGAAGCGGGCGACCGCGTGCTACGTGAATTCGGACGCATCGCAATGGCGACTCTGCGGGGCGACGACGTCGTAAGCCGAATCGGGGGCGAGGAGTTCGCCGTCCTCCTTCGGCACTCTTCGCTCGATCAGGCAATGATCGTCTGCGAGCGGCTACGAGTTGCCATCGCCGAGATGGTAATCGTGGTCGACGGGCGCCCTGTGCGCGTGACGGCTAGCGGCGGGCTGGCCTCGATCGACGTTTCAGGCGCAGAGGAGGTATTACGCGGCGCGGATGCGGCGCTCTATCAGGCAAAAAGGGACGGTCGAAATCGGCTGCGGCTAGCGGCGTGATGAAGCAGCTGCGTTTTCTCTGCATTGAGGACGACGCACTTAACCGACGGGTCCTTAGCGACATGCTGCACGTGGCCGGAGGAGTGACCGACGAATGCGTGAGCGGCGAGGACGGCCTTGCCCAGCTTGACGCCAAAGACTTCGACTGCGTTCTGGTCGATTTGCGAATGCCCGGCATGGATGGTCACACTGTTATTGAGCGCATACGCGGGCGGGGCGACGCGAAGGCGGACATTCCGATTGTAGTAGTCACTGCGGAGGGTTCGGGGCCTGGCACGGCCCGCTGCTTACGCTCTGGCGCCGACCGAGTCCTCGGTAAGCCGGTCGTCATGGACGAGCTGTTCAACTGCATCGGCGAGATGCTTGGCGCTGGAGGCGCGCTCATCGTGTGAATTGCCACCATTAACCGCGCCACAGATGGGCTGAGACGGTGCTACTTTCAGCAAACGCCTGCGCAACTGTAGCCCGCGTCGCTAGCTGATTGTCGAACACCAATTCGTCCGCGGACCGCTTTTCCTCAAAACGTCCTCGCTTTGTGCTTTCGTTATTCCAGCCTCTCCAGGCTGCCACGACTTAAGCCAAGACGCGCGTAAGAGGTCAAAGAATTGGCCTCAGGAAACCCACCTTTGGACATGTGGAAACACGCCGCTGCCTCCTAAACCCAGCCGTTCGTTCATATCTTGATCTGCTGTGTTTGTTCCAAAGGTGTCTGGTTCGTGATCTCTTTCATTCTTCCGGATCGGCCTTGTGACGACGCTTGCAAGGGCACCCCGCCTGCTTCGACGGGCGCGCCATCGCTACCGTTCGAGATAAGGGGTCAGGCCTGCTGCCGCGTGGTGTCCCGAAATTCGGTCGCCGCGAGATCGAATAGTTTCTGTGTGACAATAACTGCGGACGGCGCATTCGGCGCCGTAGCGTCCGCACCGACATCTTGGGCAAGCGCCGGATTCGCCGTGAACATTGGCCCGCCCACCATGATGCCGACCGTCTGATTGCGAGACTCTCGACGTATCTGCGCAATCGTGGTGCGCATGCTCTCGAGTTGGCGTTCCGACCCCGCCGTCAACCCGACAACCGCGAACCACGTGTTCTTGGCGATGTCGGCGATGTCCTCGGACGTTCCCTCAAGCTCGGTCCGAACCTGCCAACCGGCAGCCAGCAGGAACCGCTCCACAATCCTGACCCCGAAGGAATGCTGGTTGCCCGGCGTCATTACCATCAGGACATGGCGACGCTCGTCCAGCGACGATAGGATATGGGTGTCGTTGAAGATCGCGAGCAGCTTCTGCAGCCGGGCAACGCCCAAGGTGACATCAATGAAATAACACTCGTCACGGTCCCACATCTCGCGGAGTAGGCGGGCGGTGGGCTCGAGCAGCTCGAGGAACAAGGTCTCCATCGAAAGTCCGCGATCGCGCAGGATCAGCACGTACGCGGCGGCTGCATCCAGATCTCTGCCGAGCACGATGTCCGCGAGGCCGGTGATGTCGGCGCTCGTCGGGGCCAGCGTCTTGATAACGAGCGTGACTGGCGGGGCAGCCGGAACGGCCTCGGCGTGCAACCTAAGCAGCCGCGGGACGATCTCGTTCGATACGATTCGCGCCAGCTTCGCGTGGCGCTCAGCGACGTCTTCCCGGCGATAAATCTCCGGAGCGATGAAGTGCGTCTCAAGCCGTTTTAAGCTGTGACGGTCGATTGCTGGTCTCGCTAACGCCCTACTCGCCGGCCCCATGAGGTTTCTCCGCGCTTCGTTCTTGTGACGATAGCAATATCTCAGATCAACACATCAGACGGCAGGTGTCGATACCTTACCTTGCCGCGGCACCGCCACCCGGAGCGTCAAGGGCACGGCGCGCAGCTTCATACGGATCAATGCAAACCTCATCTTGACGGTAGCTGGGCGGCATTAATGCTGTTTGGCCAAGCTCAGGATCGAGAGCGATGAAAGCACGGAGCGCGCGTCTAGGTTGGTTCATCGCGGTCGTGCCGATCCCCTGCCGAACGGCTAGGGCCAAATTCGTTTATGGCGGATCACCCGACGTTGGCCAGCGGCTTGCCATTGCCGAGAGAACGGAAATCTAGTCCCGGCGGCCCATCGCAACTCCAATGGGCGGCTAAGACAGCCGGTCGTCAACGCACGCCAAAAACGCATCCCTCCGCTGGCGCTTCGGACGATCATCAAAGCGGTCGCGCATGCCTCGCCCAAATTGGCGATGGTTCAAGGTCTGCGAGGCTGTAGTAGTCGGATAGGCTGTTGATCTACACCGGCTCAGTATTGGAGCGTGACATGAAGACGCACAACATTCTTGGCTGGGGCGCTCTTGGGCTTGGCCTTGCAACGCTCGTGACCGGAGGGTTGGGCTTGTACGAACGAAATCTCGAACAGCCTGATTATACAGTCGTCGAGAAAGACGGTGCGTTCGAGCTGCGCGATTATGCCGCCATCCTCGTGGTGGAAACCGCCGTCCTCGCCGAGCGGAGCGTCGCACTCAAAGCGGGATTTCAACGGCTGGCGGAGTATATCTTCGGCAACAAGCGCGAAAAGATCGCAATGACCGCGCCAGTGTTATCGGACCGCGCGATGGATGCCTGGCGCACGCGCTTCGTGATGCCTGCGCGCTTCACCGCAGCGACGTTGCCCGATATGCCCGACGGCGTCACCGCTGCAGAACTCCCCGCGCGCCGGATGGCGGTGGTCCGCTTCGCCGGCCTCGGCAGTGGCACAAGGCTCGCCGAACAGGAGATGCGACTGCGAGAGTGGTTGTCAGCGCGGGGCCTCGAAGCGACCGGCGATGTTGTGATTGCCTTCTACAACTCGCCGTTCGTAGCGCCGCCGTTTCGGCGCAACGAGGTGATGATCGCGGTAGGGTGACGGCCGGGTTGGTGTGGCTAACCGCTGCGGCGTAACCCGCCTCAAACTCTGCTTTTCCGTCGTATTCGGGCCTTGCGGAAAAGCCGTCGTTCGCCCGGAGCAGGGATCGGGCTCCTATGCTTCCTTACACAAATGAAAAAGAGGCGCTAACCTGCCGCTGACCGACCGAACCGCCCAACCTGCCCGGCATAGACAAAGCGAGCTAACCTATGTTCGACGAATACGGTTTTCCACGCGACCCTTACGTGGATGATGCCGCGCCCACGCTGGCGACTTTCGTCTACTGCAGTCGTGCCGCCGAAGGCGTCGACGACGCTGAGGTCGGCCGCATGGTCGAGTGGGCGCAACGCCGCAACGTCGCCCGCGACATCACCGGGGTGCTGGTTTTCGGCAGCGGCGTCTTCTTCCAGTGGATCGAGGGCCCGCCCGCCGAGGTTGAGACCCTGATCGTGAGCCTTCATAGCGATCCGCGCCATAACGACATCGTCGAACTGGACCGGTGTGTCGAAAAGCGCGAGCGTCTGTATCCGAATTGGCAGATGGAGCTGGTCGGAGCCGACGACATCCGCACGGTGCTGCAGGACGCGCTTGAGGATGCCGAAGATGAAAACAGCATTGCGGCGCTAAAGCGTATTCTCGCGCACCTTGCTTCGGGGCCTCTGGATACACTTGGGCGAACTTAACTCAGTCAGCTAATGGAGGCCTCGAACCAAATTCCCAGAGGGCCGAACCGGCAGAAGGGCCACAGGGCACCTCTGATAAAGTGCGGCACGCTCTTAGCTGCAGACTTTGCTCTGACCGAAACAGACGGCTCGCAATTGGCCCGGAGAGGTCATCGCCAAGTCATCCGCGAAACGGTTGCGACGAGGCTGGTTGCGGACAGACCGGTCGTGGTCGGCGACTTTCGAATAGCTGCCGTCAGTTGACCAAGTTGTAAAAATTAAATGACTCAATTCTATCCAATCGCACGACCCATCGCGGTCGAAGCGGGCACGTTCGACGCGCGCAAATAGTGCCGATGAAACGACCGAGATCACAAGGCTTCGACGAAGTGATTAGCGGCCGGCACGACCCATTTGTGGACGCTCACGCCGCCATTTGCGCCCCCCAACTTCCGCCATTCGTTCACCCCGTCGTCGGCCGGTTTCAGGCAGGCCAATTTCGCGGATGAACGGCATGACCTGGTGGTGAGCGGTCCGACCGCTTTCGGGACCCACCATGCGGAGACCGATCAGACGGCCACGACCTCGGTCGTCTGCCTTCATCACGCCCATGCGCACAGATGAAGCTAAATAGCCCGATCAGGATATTGTGTAAACACAACGTATGGCTATATTCGCACTGTGAATAACCGAATCGCCTTGTTTCGCAGCGACCGCTCGGTATCGCGCCGAGAGCTGGCGGAGGCAGTCGACGTCAACCCCCAGACGATCGGTTATCTCGAACGTGGCGACTATAATCCCAGTCTCGAATTAGGCCTGAAGATCGCCGCCTATTTTGACGTGCCCGTCGATCTCATCTTTTCGCTCGCCCCCTTCCCATCGCTCAGCGAGACGCTGCGGGCGGGACCCAATCCTGAGGACGCCGCATGAGCTACCGCGACGGCTATGATTTCCGCAAATGGTATGCTGGCAGTATGCGCAAGCGCCCACGGCGCTATTGGGTACGGTGGGGGCTGACTGCCGGCCTCGTCTTCGTCCTGGCAATCCCCGTTTTCGCGATGCTTGGCATCGGCGAGCGGAGCGCCATCGTGCCCAATGTTATGCCCATGAGCATGTTGCTGTTCATCAGTTCGCTCTGCTCGCCCTTCAGCCGAGAAGCGTGGCTCAGCCCGCGTGGCTTTGCCACCTACGACGAGTTCGAACGCAATGCGCTGTCGGAGGCGATGCGCCGTGCTTACCTGATCGACGTCTTCACAGTTGGTGCGGTGTTCCTGTGGCTGGTGGCGGCGAACCGCGCCGGCTGGTCGATGCCGATGACGAGCGGGCAATGGGGCGCCATCGGCTTTGCCACCGTCATGACGATGCTGACACTGCCTATCATCTTCGCCGAATTCATGGTGCCCATGCCCGACCCGGAGGATCAGCCCCTATGAGCCGCAAGACCCTCCTAGAACGGCTTGACGATCTGGTCGGTTGGACTGGAATACCTGCGCTCAGCCAACAGCCACTTCGTCGCCGACCATTACGTTGGCCAGCGACGCTCGCGCTGGTACTAGCCTTCGGCGGCGCTGTGATCGCAACGGCGCAGGGTATCGTCAGCAACGGCTATTGGATCGGTTACGCTGCCCTGATGACGGGTTTTGCGATCGGCAATTTTACGAACATTTTTGGTCCGCTAAAACCTCCCGCTTCGCTTGTCGAACGTGTCGACGAGTGGGACCGGGCTGTGCGATCACAAGCCTATCTCGTGACCTTCGGCGTTTTTGCAGCGACCGTCTTCGTGGGCCTGTTTGCGATATTGTGGGCCCTCGCCGTCGCGCCCACCTCATTGTCAGCCAGGCCGATCTTGATCTTGCTGTTCCTGTTGATGACTATCCTGACCACGACCCCTACCGCCTATGCAAGCTGGCACTGGCGCTGGGACGATGAGCGTTGATCGAGCACCGTTTGTTCGCGCCCGTGCAACGATCGCGGCAACGGCATTCTTGCTAAGCCCACGATCGCCCGCGATCGATCAATAGCGGTGGCCTTCGGCGCTGAGCGCCAGCACCTTCGGAGCGTGCCGGTCGGGAGGAAGGCGGGCGATCGCCGGACTGTCACCCGAGCTTGCGCTCCCGCTGCGGCCAGGGCGGACCGGATAGCGGGCATTTCGTGATGCTCGATTCGCATGCCGCCTTCGACGCCGCGCTCGACCGCCTCCTCAGGGAGCAGCAGGCGCGCGCCTGTGACGCAACTAATCGCCATCCGGGATGCAAAACTTTTGATTTTCGCATCAGCGGAAGGGCAGGTTTTTAGACTGAAAGTTCGGTCTGCAAAGGTTGGCCTGGAACGACCGCCTTATGGGCGACAGGGATCCGGCGGCTTTGCGGCAGCGACGACCCAGTTGCGGTCATTCGCGGCGGCTTTGCCCATCTCCAACTATGGACACTCATTCATCGGCGTGACGACGGCGTTGTGACGGAAACGGCTGGGTTGGGAGCGGGTATCGTTGCCAAGTTCAAACCGGCGCGCGTTACGTGGCCCTCGGCATACAGAGGGTCGAGCGTCTTCGGCAGGTCTGACAAAACCGGCAACAGCGATGGAGCCGGTAATGCTAGCGGACGGTCAACGCCAATAGCAAGGATCGGGGCCTCTGCGTTAGAATTTGCTCTATGCCATACGCTTGCAATGTTTTGCGCTATAGCGACGGTGATGATCACCCGCCTTCTTGCGCCGCTCGCCGGCATCGCACTTGCCCTTGCTCCCGCGCCAGCTTTTGCCTGGGGCAAAACTGGTCACCGCGTGGTTGGCGCTATCGCCCAGAGGTATCTTACTCCTCGGGCTGCTGTGGGCGTAAAGCGTATACTTGGCAGCGAAACGCTCGCCGAAGCATCCAACTGGCCTGACTTTATGCGGTCCGATCCGAGCGACTTCTGGCAGCACACCGCAGGGCCTTGGCACTACGTCACCGTGCCCAAAGGCAAGATGTACGTCGAAGCAAGTGCCCCGCCCGAGGGCGACGGCGTGACGGCACTGGCGCGTTTCTCGGCAACGGTGCGCGATCCCAACGCTAACTTGGCGGACAAACAGCTCGCACTGCGCTTCATCGTCCACATCGTTGGCGATCTGCAACAACCCCTTCACGCCGGAAACGGCACTGACAAGGGTGGGAATGAGGTGAAGGTCACGTTCGACGGCAAGCCGACCAACCTTCATGCAGTATGGGACTCTGGCCTCATCGATGACGAGCAATTGTCTTTCTCTGAAATGGCAAGTTGGTTGCGCGACCGGATTACGCCCGCGGATCTAAAGACCTGGTCGACCACCGACCCCACCGTCTGGGTGGCGGAGAGCGCGGCGTTGCGCGACCGTATTTACCCCAGCCCAGGCGAAACCAACCTGTCCTATCGATATGTCTTTGATCACAAAGCCCAGATGGAGCTTAGGCTTGAACAGGGCGGTGTCCGGCTGGCAGCGTACCTTAATCAGCTGTTCGCCCCCGCCAAACGCGGCTAGCCATTTGTCGACGCAGAGCTTGATCGGTCCTTCCTTAATTCGGACCGTACTCGCCTCGTTGATGACCTGGTCCCGCTGAGGCGGCGGTTTCCTCAGAGATAAGACCCATTTTCGGCCGCTCAGGCGCTTTTCGTCGTTTTCCGAAACCAGTCGTTAATTCACGATTTCGAGCGGCTCAGTCTGTGGATAGGCGTCGAAACGGGACCCCTTCTTTTGGCAGGAAAGCCACTGCGATCGCTTGATATTATAGTGTTTAAAGGGGCCCCAATCGGCGCCGATCGGGACCCCTTCATGACCTAAACTTTTAAAAAAATACAGGCATTCGCCTGGCTCGAAGCGGGGTCGCGCTTTCGGCGCCGATCGCCATGCCGGGGTCCGGTTGATCGCAACAGTTGACTTAATGATTGGGCAGCTGGTGAGGGCCGGAGGCCCAGACCCAAAGATCGACGTAGTTAGCTAACGCTCAAACGTGGGCTCGCGACCGCCGACGCGCTCGCTGTGAAGCGCTGCGCGACAGCATATGAGGGTCGGCCGCCGTCAGACCCGGCTCTCCAATCCGTGGAACCCAAAAGCCTCGATCGCGGCCATCAGCCGAGCCGCAGTCAAGCCTTTCACGTCCGGCGCCCATTTGGCGAGCCATATTAGCATACCGAGCAGGAGCTGTACGACCAAGGTCGTCTCGCACGCGACGATGCTTCCATCATCAATTCCGCGGATGATGACGCCCTCTAGCATTGCGCGCAGCCGTTCGGCCCATGTGGCTATGGTCTCGCGCTGCATTGGCTCGAGATAGGAGTAGTCGCCGAAATACAATTGTGGACCGTTCACGTAGGAATCTTCGACCAGCGCGGCGACGAAATGCCTGATCTTTGCAATGCCATCGCCCTCGAAAGCATCGGACTCGCGAATCAACCGTTCGAAGCGCTCAAGCGAGCGGACGTGGCATTCGTAGACGAGTGCCTGCTTATTCGGGAAATAGTAATACAGGGTCGCATCACGCAGATCGAGGCTTGCGGCGATGTCGCTCATCGTCGCAAGCGCAAAGCTTTTGGCATTAATAATCTCAATGGCGGCGCGGATGATCGAGTCCCGCTTTTTGGCGGACTTTCGACCCCTGGCGCGTGGTTTGCCCTCAGCGATCTCTGAACTGGCGATCTTTAAATCCTCTGCGATCCGGTCGTGGCGCGGACTGTCAATAACGCGACCTAGGTTCGCCGCAAGCCGATTTGATTATCTAGCTTGTCCTAGGTATTCGAGTATGAAATAGAGTGACCGCCGATCTCTGGCGAACGTGGAGAGGGCGCCAAACAGGAGAGAGATATGAAAACCATCCACTTACTTGGTGCCTCGTTCATCGCCCTCGTCGTGAGCGTCCCCGCATGTGCACAGGCAGACCCACGAGCACCCGTCACTGCAGCAGGGACACAGGGCCGCGGCGTCAGTACCGACGCGGGTTCTTCCGACGACATTATTGTCACGGCGTCCAAGCGCGAGCAGACGCTGCAGGACGTTCCGATCTCCGTGTCGGTCACCAGCGCGCAGACAATCGAACGCGCACAGATACGCGACCTCATCGACCTGCAGACAGTCGTTCCATCGCTCAAGGTCGCGCAATTCAACGCGGTCGGACAGACCAATTTCATCATTCGCGGGTTCGGAAACGGCAACGGGAACTTCGGCATCGAAGGGTCGGTCGGCGTTTTCATCGACGGGGTCTATCGCTCACGCAGCGCCGCTTCGCTGAACGACCTTCCGGAGATCGAGCGCATCGAGGTCCTGCGCGGTCCGCAGTCGACGCTGTTCGGCAAGAACGTTTCGGCGGGCGCAATCAGCATCATTACCAAGCGGCCCCAGTTCGACTTTGGTGGTCGCGTAGACCTGACCGTCGGTAACTATGGGCAGATGATCGCGAAGGCCACGGCGACCGGGCCCCTGTCAAAAACAGTCGCGGTGCGGCTTTCGGGTACAATAAACGAACGCGATGGCTTCTACCAGAATGTGGTCACCCGCCAGGATGTGAACAATCGCGACCGCGGATCGCTCCGCGCCGACGTGCTGTGGCAGCCCAGTTCGGACCTGTCCGTGCGGGTTATTGGCGACTACAATGAGATCACGGAACGGTGTTGCGGCACCGTGCAGCTGTTGAACGGTCCAGCGACCCAGTTCCTCGCCTCCCCCGCGCCGTTCGGTCTTTACGCCACGGTCAGCAATCCCGCGACCAAGTTCGATCGCAACATTGCCTTCAACCAGGACCCCACGAACCATATCGTGGGCAAGGGCGTGTCCGGACAGGTCGATTATGACACAAGCTTTGCGAAGTTCACGTCCATCTCCGCATACCGCGACCAGCTCGACAGCGGCGCGCAGGACGTAGACTTTACCGGCGCGGACTTATCGAACCGCGTCGACCGAACCCGCATCAAGACCTTCACGCAAGAGTTTCGCATCGCTTCGACAGGGAAGGGGCCCTTCACTTGGCTGGTCGGCGCGTTCTACGATCACGAGAACCTTGACACTCGTAGCACGATCAATTTTGGGAGCCAGATCCGCGCCTTTGCCGACGCCCTGAGCGGCGCATCGGCGGCGGTGCCCGGTCATTCCAATCTGTTCGCGCTCGAATATTTGCAGAGCTTGGTCAACCCGAACATTCATCCGGGCTCGACGTACTTTGCCGCCGGCCAAGCCGTGACAGCTCCGTACACGCTGAAGCAAGACTCCTATTCAATCTTTGGACAGGCGGATTATAAGGTCACGGACCGGCTCACCCTCACCGGCGGCGTATCCTACCTCAACGATCGCAAAGCATCGACGTCAAACGTAGTCCTTACCGACGCGTTCTCACGGCTCAACTTACAGAACGTTTCGGAACTGGCGACGCTCGCTGCCATCGGTGTTCCTGGAATAAAAGCAAACTCCTTTGGAGCGCTCGGCGCGCTGCAATTTTTTTACGGGAACGCGCCGACACACGGTCCGGTCAACTACCCTAATGCCAACGAGTCAGGCGTCCTTAAGGGCGACAAGGTTACCTATCTTGGTCGCGCAGCATATGACTTCGGCTTCCTGAACGCCTATGTCAGCTATTCGACTGGCTGGAAGGCAGGCGCCTTCAACCTTTCGACCGATGCGCGGGCGCCCGATGCAAATGGTATCGGCCGGACCGCCGATCCGGAGAACGTTACCCTCTATGAGGCGGGCCTCAAAGCGGCATTCCACGGCGGTTTCTTCAATCTCGCAGTGTTCAAGCAGGACATTAAGGGCTTCCAGTCGAACGCCTATACTGGAACCGGCTACAGCTTGGTCAACGCCGGCAAAGAGTCGGTGCGGGGCTTTGAGGCCGATGCGGCCTACAAACCAATCCCGTGGTTCGCCGTCACCGGAAGCGTGACGTACCTCGATCCGAAATACGACTCGTTCCTACGGGCCCCGTGCGTAAATTACGACACAGTGCGCTGCCCGCTCAATCCGCTGACGGGGCAGCGACCTCTTTTCCGCGACCTGTCAGGCGTCCGCCCCGCCGGGATTTCGAAATGGAGCTTCTCCACCTCGGCGACGCTGTCGCACTCCCTCACCACGGACATCAGCGCGTTCCTGCGCGGCGAGTACGACTATGCCAGTAAGGTGCAGCTGACGGAGACCACGCCGCCGGAGTTGAACACCTACGGTCTTAACAACGTAAACGCGAGCCTCGGCTTCACCAGCGCATCGGCCAAGGTCGACGTGCTGCTCTGGGTCCGCAACCTCACCGAGAACAACACACTGATCGGGGCGTTTCCGACCGTCGCGCAGGATGGGAGCTACAGCGGCTACGTCAACGACCCGCGCACCTACGGCGTTACGCTGACCAAGCGCTTTTGAGGAAGACCATGCCCGAGAACACTGCCAACCAGGCGCCTGCGCTCGACATCGAAGCCTTGCGTGAACGGTACCGGATCGAACGCGACCGCCGGGTCGCGAGCTATCCGGCGGAACGCCGCTATCGCGACCCGACCGGGGGGTTCAGCCGCATGCTGGACGACCCGTACGGCACCGCTCCTCCGCGTGAACCCGTCCACGAGGACGTGGATGTGTTCGTAGTGGGCGGGGGCTTTGGCGGGCTAATGACGGCCGCCCGCCTGGGGCAGGCTGGCGTCCAAAACATCCGCATTGCCGAGGCCGGAAGCGATTTTGGAGGAACGTGGTACTGGAACCGTTACCCCGGCGCCGCCTGCGACATCGAGTCCTACATCTACTTTCCGCTGCTCGAGGAGACCGGCTATATGCCGGTCCAGCGCTACTCCAAGGCGCCCGAGATCCGCGAGCACTGCGTCCGCATCGCGCAGAAGTTCGATCTTTACCCCAAGGCGCTATTTTCGACGCAGGTGACCTC
This sequence comes from Sphingomonas sp. AAP5, assembly GCF_004354345.1. Lineage (NCBI taxonomy): Bacteria > Pseudomonadati > Pseudomonadota > Alphaproteobacteria > Sphingomonadales > Sphingomonadaceae > Sphingomonas > Sphingomonas sp. AAP5. The sequence goes on from NZ_CP037913.1 coordinate 2,794,269, forward strand.
GCTCGACTGGGACGGTGATGCCGCGCGGTGGACCGTCGTGACCGATCGCGGCGACCGAGTGCGCGCGCGTTTCGTGGTGCTTACCACAGGTCCGCTAAACCGGCCGAAGCTGCCGGAGATCCCGGGGATCGAGACCTTCGCGGGGCACAGCTTCCACACCAGCCGCTGGGATTATGACTACACCGGCGGGAGCGCGACCGAAACGATGAATCGCCTCGCGGGCAAGCGGGTCGGGATTATCGGAACGGGGGCGACCGCTATCCAGTGCGTGCCGCCGCTCGCCGCCGCCGCCGGCAACCTCTACGTCTTCCAGCGCACGCCGTCGTCGGTCGACGCGCGCGACAACGCCCCGACGAATCCCGCCTGGGCCGAAAGTCTTAAACCGGGCTGGCAACGCGAGCGGATGGAGAACTTCACCGCGCAATTTACGGCGCAGCTTCCGCCGGAGGACAAGGTGCACGACGGCTGGACCGTGCTGGCACGCGCCGTGCGGGAGAAGCTCGGCAACAACCCGCAGGGTCTGGATCCCGGCGCGCTGCTCGAACAGGCCGACTTCGAGAAGATGGCGCAGATTCGTGACCGGATCGGCGCGATCGTCGCCGACCCTACAACCGCGGAGGCGCTGAAGCCCTGGTTCAGCCTCTACTGCAAGCGACCATGCTTCCATGACGAATACCTTCAAGTCTTCAACCGCGACAACGTCACGCTCGTCGACACCGCCGGCCGCGGCGTCGAGCGAGTGACGCCCGATGGGCTAGTCGTCGCCGGGCAGGAGTATCCACTTGACTGCCTAATCTACGCCACGGGCTTCGAGGTCGCAGGCAGTTACGCGAAACGCTCGGGAATGGAGATCCGAGGAGTCGGCGGTCTTTCGCTTACCGACAAGTGGGCCGACGGGCTTTCAACGCTGCACGGCATGCACACGCGCGGCTTTCCGAACTGCTTCGTAATTAGCCAGGCGCAGTCGGGCATGTCACCGAACTTCCCTCACATGCTGAGCGAGCAGACGCTGCACTTGGCTCATATCGTCGAGGAATGCATGAAGCGCAAAATTTCAACGGTCGAACCAACCGCGGAGGCGGAGGGCGCCTGGGTCGAGACCATTGTTCAACTGGCGGAATCGCGCCGCAAATTCATCGAGGCGTGCACCCCCGGCTATTACAACAATGAGGGCCGCGCGTCGGATGCGGCGGCCCGCAGCTCGGTCTTTGGCGCGGGTCCAGTCGTGTTCGTCAACCTGCTTCGTGAATGGCGCGAACAGGGCGATCTTGCGGGTATGGAGCTCGACGGCGTGCATGCGCGCGGAACGGAGAAGCAGGCGTGAGCAGTTCCAATGGGCGCAAGTCTATCTTCATCACCGGCGCCGCCTCGGGCATGGGGCGCGAGACCGCCCGGCTGTTTGCCGAGAAGGGTTGGTTCGTCGGCGCATACGACGTCAATCACGACGGTCTCGAAACACTGCGCGAGCAAATCGGCGACGCGAACGGGTCGTTCAATGTCCTTGATGTCACAGACGCCTCGGCTTGGACGGCGGCGATGAACCTGTTTGCGACCGCGACCGGCGGAACGCTCGATCTTCTCTTCAACAATGCCGGAATCGGAGCCAGCGGCCTGCTCGACGAGCAATCGTGGGACGATGTGATGCGCATCGTCAACATCAACTTCATTGGGGTGATGCTCGGCGTTCGCGCCGGCGTCCCGCTGCTAAAAAACACGCCGGATTCGCTGTGCCTGACAACCTCTTCCTCTTCTGCAATCTTCGGAACCGCCGGCATTCCCGTATACTCCGCGACCAAGCATGCCGTGCGCGGACTCACCGAAGCGCTGTCGATCGAGCTCAAGCGCTACGGCGTTCGCGCAGCCGATCTGCTGCCCGGACTAATTGATACGCCTTTGCTGTCCGATGGCATGCGCCAGATGGCGCCAAGTGAGGGGATGTGGCGCCTTGTTGAGCCGCGCGAAGTCGCGGAGACTGTGTGGGAGGCGTACGGAACCGACCGGGTTCACTGGTACATCCCCGAGGAGCTTCGCGACTTCCACCTGCGAGTCGTTGCGGAACCCGAGGCGGTACGCGAGGAGCGGACCGCGTTGCTCGCCGCCATGACTGCAGCCGGCTGACCGATCAGAAGCGAGGACCACAATGTCGATACTCGAGACCCCAGCAACGAGCGTGCCTACGGCCACCCGCGACGTCCGAACGATCGCTGCCCTCGGAACGGCTTTCGCCGCGCAGCGCGCCGCCTTCGCGACGGACCGCCGTCCGTCAATTGAAGCGCGGCGGGAACGCCTCGGCGCGCTGATCGGCATGATGCTAGCCAATCGCGAGCGCATCTCGGCCGCGGTCGCGCAGGACTTCGGCGCCCATCCTGTGCCGGCCTCCGACCTCATCGAAGTGCTCGGCGTCGTGGGCCGCGCGCAACACGTCCTTGAGCATCTCGAGGAGTGGATGGCGCCCAGCCCGCGCCATACCGATCCAGCGATGCTCGGGACAGCCAGGGCCCATATCGAATACCAGCCTAAGGGTGTCATCGGAAACATCGTGCCTTGGAACTTTCCGTTCGACCTCTCGGTGGGGCCGATGGTCGACATGCTGGCAGCCGGCAACCGCGTCATCATCAAACCCTCAGAGTACACGCCGGCATGCGCTGATCTGCTCGCGGAGATGGTCGCGTGCACATTCGACCCGGATCTGGTCACCGTTGCCGTCGGCGGACTCGAACTCGCGCGCGCTTTCTCCTCGATGCCGTGGGACCATCTGCTCTACACCGGCAGCCCGGGAGTGGGACGGCAGGTGATGCAGGCGGCGGCGGCGAACTTGACGCCAGTTACCCTCGAACTTGGGGGCAAATGCCCCGCCATCATGACGCCTAATTCCGTCACCGAGACGAACGTCGAGTCCGTGATTGGCACCAAGCTTATTAAAAGCGGGCAGATGTGCGTCTCTGTCGACTACGCGCTGGTGCCTCGGGGCGACCTCGACACGTTCGTCGCCCATGCCCAAAGCTTCATGGCACGGGCCGCTCCGAACTATTCGCGTGGGGAGGAATGCACCGGTATGATATCGACGCGGCACCTCCAGCGAATCGAGGACATGCTCGAGGAGGCCCGCGCCTCCCAATGCCGCATTGTGACACTCGAGGAAGACGGCCGGATCGACCGCGAGACTCGGCGCATGCCGATGTCGCTCGCGATCGCTCCCTCGCAAAACCTGAGGATCATGCAGGAAGAAATCTTCGGCCCTATCCTACCGGTCGTCCCGTACGACGATCTAGACGACGCGCTCGAGGCGATTAACGCGGGCGAGCGGCCGCTCGGGCTCTATGTGTTCGGTGACGACGCGGCACTGACCGAACACGTGCTCGCTGCGACGCATTCCGGCGGCGCAGCGGTCAACACCTGTGCAATCCAGAGCGCGCTGCCTTCGATGGGATTCGGCGGCTCCGGAATGAGCGGAATGGGGCGGCACCACGGCATTGAAGGTTTCCGGGAATTTTCCAACCCGCGCGGCGTGGTCGTGCGCGGCGCAGGCGATCTGATCGACGTGTTCTATGCGCCTTATGCCAAGGCTGCGGGGCTGGTACAGGCCGTCCTCTCCGGAACGTGAGGTGAGGCCATGGAAGGCGAGCATTTCGACATCAACACCGACGCGGCGCGCAACCTTCTGCGCGTGACGATGCGGGGTCATTGGACGCTCGACACGGTCGAAGCATATAAGAAGGCCGTATTGTCTGCGGTATCCGGCATGCTGGCGGCCGGGTGCCGGCGAGGCGACGTGCTGGCGTTCGTCGACGCGCGCGATCTCTCTGCGCAGTCACAGGACGCCGTGGCCGACTACAAAGCGAGCATGGACCGCGATGGGCTGCTGCCCAGACGCCTAGCGACCTTGGTGTCGAGCGCGCTTTTCAAGCGGCAGGTCGAGCGGATCGCCATTCCCAACCAACGTCTGTTCTCAGACGAAGCCTCGGCACTCGCCTGGCTTACCTCACCTGACAGCGAGAATTGACCATCACGACATCCCCAACACGACTTGGCCGCGCCGCATGGTGCTGGGCGCTGTTCCAGGGCGGGCGGGACCCTTTCGTCATTCTGGTCACGATCTACGTGTTTGTGCCTTATCTCGTCACGAGCGTAGTCGCAGACCCGGTGCATGGTCAGGCACTTGTCGCTGGTGGCGCGAAGTATGCAGGATGGATCGTTGCCCTGACCGCCCCGCTTCTTGGCGCCATGGTCGACCGAATGGGTCCCCGCAAGCCATGGCTCGCTGCCACGGTTGCACTGATGGCACCCCTCATGGCGGCGCTGTGGTGGGCCAAGCCCGGCGGGGTGGGTCTTGGGGTCGGCACCATCATCGCGATGCTCGCGGCACTATCGGTTTTCTTTGCCTACACAGAAACGTTGCACAACGCATTGCTCCTCCCCGCCGCCGGGATGCGTCGTGCCGGGTCGGCGTCCGGCCTCGCGCTCGCGTTCGGCAACTTCGTGTCGGTCGCAATGCTGGCCTTCGTCCTCTGGGGGTTCGCGCTGCCGGGAAAGGTCGCCTGGGGCTTCGTTCCCGCAGCTCCACTGTTCGGCCTCGACGTCGCCACGCATCAGCAGGACCGAATTGTGCCCGTCCTCGCCGCACTCGCTCTCGTGCTCGGAACCCTTCCGCTGATGGCGTTTGTCCCCGACGTCGGGAGCAACGGCGTGCGCCTCGGCGCGGCGATCCGACTCGGCCTCGCCGACCTGAAAGCCCTTGTCCTCGAAGCGCGTGGCCACCGAGACGCGCTCGTCTACCTTGGCGCCAGGATGCTCTTCACCGACGGACTGACGGGGATCCTTATCTTCACGGGCGTCTATGCAGCCGGTGCCATGGGTTGGCACACGCTCGAGCTCCTTGCTTACGGCATGATCCTCTGCGTCTTCGCGGTCGGCGGAGGCCTGCTTGCCGGCTGGCTCGATCAGACAATTGGTCCGAAGCGCGCCCTAACGGCGGAAATTTGCGGCGTGGTAGCGTCTCAGCTGCTCTCGTTGGGCAACACTAAATCGCTCCTATTCTATCAACCGTTCGAGACCTTAACGCATGCTCCAATCTGGAGTGGGCCGATGTTCCGTACCGCGCCCGAACTCGGCTTGCTCGCATGCGGAACGCTCGGCGCGGTCACGGTCACAGCTGCTTATGCCTCAAGCCGCACGATGCTTACGCGCGTCGTACCAGCCCATAAGGTCGGCATCTTCTTTGGACTTTTTGTCATCGCAGGGACCGCGACGATGTGGCTCGGCCCGCTGTTGGTCCAAGTAGCTACCGCGACAACTGGATCCCAGCGCGCCGGACTACTACCAATTTCGGGGTTGTTGGTTGCCGGATTGATTGTTTTGCAATTGGTGCGCGGCGACCTTCGTGTGCAAGAACCTGTAGACGACGGAGTCAGTATCGCATGACCGACGCCGGCCCGCCTCGTCTGTGGGAGAATTTGTATCCTACGCACCTGCGCAACTATCAGTTTGACCTCACGCCTGGACCCGATCATCCCGCAGATATCCTTACGCTTGCGGCAGAGCGCTTCGGCGCGCTGCCTGCCTTCACGGTCGCACATCTCGATGGCACGACTGAAAGCCTAAGTTTCGTCGAAGCTGTCCGGTTGTCCGACGCATTTGCAGGCTATCTCGAGTCGGTGCTTCACCTGTCGGCTGGCGACGTGGTTGCAGTCAAACTCCCCAATGGCCTTGCATTTCCGATCGTCGTTTTCGGCGCCTGGAAAGCAGGGTTGATCGTCACCCCGGTTAACCCGTTCTATACCGCGGACGAGACGATCCATAAGATCCGCGACAGCGGGGCCAAGGTAATCGTGACGGAAGGGACCATGGCCGATAACCTGAAGGGCAATCTGCTTGGGCTGGCAGTCGTCCTCGCCGATGGTGCTCCGTTTCTCAATCGAACCTCCGCACCTTTCGGAAATGGTTCCACGGGTGAGTCCCTGGACGGTAAGCAAGGGCGCCATGCATTGGTCACGGCCCTGGCGTCGAAAGAAATACCATCTGGACGGCGAAGCACTGTCGCCCTCTACCAATACACCGGAGGCACGACCGGGCGTAGCAAGGGTGCGGTAATTACAGCGGCAAATCTGCTAGCGACTGCCGTAATCATACGCGACTTTTTTGATGGGTTTGGCGCCCCCATTGAGCAAGGAACCGCGTTGACCGCGCTCCCGCTCTACCACATCTTCGCTTTCCTGTTCGGCATGCTGGTCTATGTCGAAGCAGGCACGCAAAATGTGATCGTGCCGCTTGCGCGTCCAGTTGCGAACCTTCAGCCAGCGTTTAAGATGTTCAAGATCGACTGGATGGCCGGCGTCGACACGCTTTACGCCGGTCTGCTGGCAGAACCTTGGTTCCGCGAAACGCCGCCGCGTCTTCGATTTGCAATAGCTGGTGGCGCTGCGCTCCGCCCATCCGTCGCGGCTGAATGGGAAAAGCTCGTTGGGCCGATACTCGAGGGCTACGGCCTAACTGAAACAACCGGCATCGTCAGCTGCAATCCTCCGACCGCCGCGCGCCGCAGCGGATCAATCGGGCTACCCGTCCCCGGAACGGATATCCGGATCGTCGACAAGCAAGGTTGCGAAGTGCCGATGGGCGAGTCCGGCGAATTGCTCGTCCGCGGGGCACAGGTAGCGGCAGGCTATCATGGTGGCGAAGCGGAATTTTCAAAAAGCTTTGACGGCGGATGGTTGCGAACTGGCGATGTCGCCGCGTTTGATGCATCCGGTATGCTCGTGCTCCGCGACCGTACCAAGGACATGGTGCTTGTGTCGGGATTCAACGTTTATCCAAATGAGGTCGAGGCTGTGTTGACCAGCCACCCCGGTGTAGCGGAGGCAGCAGTAATTGGCGTGCCGGACGATCGCACCGGTGAATCTGTGAAGGCGTTCGTCGTCTTGCGTAACCCTCCTCCTTCCATCGCAGAACTGGATCGGCATTGTCGAGCCTCCCTTGCAGCCTACAAAGTTCCTCGAGAATTTGTAGCGCGCGCTGAGCTTCCAAAATCGGCGGTCGGCAAAATTCTTCGTGTGGCGTTGCGCGGTGACATTGGAAACTCAGAAGCTTCGGGGCGTTAACGAGGCTCGGCGACCTGTAAAGCCGTGCCATCGCCGGTGCCAATTTGACCCCTACGCGATTTCTGCACGTAGCTTTTCCGCAGGATAGCTTCCGATACCGCTTCCCGGAGGTGAATTAAACTGCGGCGAACATGACCAGCACGCTCGCCGCTTGTCGCTTCAAGCAGGCTCGGCCACCTTGGCAGGCCGACCACGCTTAGGTACCGATGCGGCAGCCTCGTCCTTCACCGGAGCCTTCTGTCCTGGCTTGCGGCCGAGGCCGATCTTCTTCGCCATCTCACGACGCATTGCCGAGTAGCTCGGCGCAGTCATCGGATAATCGGCTTTCAGACCATAGCGCTCGCGATATTCAGAAGGCGTCAGACCATGGGTGGAGAGATGTCGCGTCAGCGTCTTGTAGGGCTTCCCGTCGATCATCGAGATAATGACATCGGGATTTGCCAGCGACTTCCGCACGGTGACCGCTCCGGTGAACTCAGGAGTAGCTTCCTCGGCGGGAGCTTCGACTGGCGCAGTCGAGAGCCCGATCACTGCGTCATGCATCAACTTGAGAAATGCCGGAACCTCTTCCGCAGACGCGCGCGTGTTTGGGTTCGATAGCCATGCCATCGTCAATTCGGTAGCCAGTTCAACGGTGTTTGTAGTTTCGTCAGTCAATGAGAATTCCTTCCGAGCGCGCAGATAGCATGGGCTTCGTAAACTCACGCTGAACATCACAGGCGCGCCGAAAGAGTAACAAAGGACAGGCTCGCGGTTGAACGGTAATTATTGGTCGCCTGCTGAACGGCAGCTTTGCGGCGGCTTGGACCCACTTTCGGCCGCTCAGAGACTGCGAGGCGCCGCCCGAAACCTGCCGCTCGTTCACATCACTGACGGACGATCAACCACATTTCCGAACCGTCGGTTTACCGCGCCTGGGTACGCTCGATTGGCTGATCCGATGGAGATGGTCGATGGGTCACTCGTCGATGGACCCCGCGTTTCACGAACTTCGACCTTGGAATGAAGGCCGGCTTATCGGCGCGAAGCGGGCGCTTAAACAGCAACAGGTCTGGGCTATTCGCTTCTGGCTCGATCAGCATAGACGACTGCGCGACCGAGCGCTGTTCGACTTCGCCATCGACAGCAAGCTGCGCGGCTGTGACGTGGTCACGGTGCGGATCGGCGATGTAGTTTCCGGCGGGCGCGTCCGTGACCGCGCCATCGTGGTTCAGCAGAAGACGAAACGACCGGTCCAGTTCGAGCTGATGGACACGGCACGAAAGACGATGCGGGCTTGGTTGGAGCGACGCGGCGGGACACTGAACGACTTCGTCTTCCCGAGCCGAAACGACTACATGGCGCATATGAGCACGCGACAATATGCCCGCCTAGTGCACGAGTGGGTGGTCGGTATCGGCCTTCCGGCTCAGGATTACGGGACGCACTCGCTTCGGCGCACGAAAGCATCGATTATCTACAAGGCGACTGGCAACCTCCGCGCCGTTCAGATCCTTCTGGGTCATGCCAAGATCGACAGCACGGTTCGCTACTTGGGCGTTGACGTGGAGGACGCTTTAGAACTGGCCGAACGGACTGAGGTCTGAGCGGACCCAGAAGTCGCCATTCCCGGCGCCTTTCCGCCTTCCAACTTCCGACATTCATTTATCGTCCTCGACCAAACCCGCAACACCACGGGAATGGCGAAAAATGCGACGAAGCCGTCGTTCGCGGACAGCATCGCGAACGACTTTTTCGGCAGCAGCGGTCATTCGCGGAGATTCCGGCATCCTGCTCCCGAAGGCGTAAGCTTGGCCACTAGCTTGCGGCCTCAACCTGAAGCTGCCGCTTGGCCATCGCTGGGCCTATCTCGCGCCGAAGCGCACTTTGGCTGCTTTGGTAGCGGGCACGCCCATCGGCCGGGCCTCCGCGCATGTTCGATCGGTCAGCGTGCAGTTACGGCGACTTGTTTAGTCGCCGCAGACTCATGCGATCTTCGGCAAGTGACCAGATTCCCGGGCTATCGACAAATCTACGGTCTAGGTATGCGTAGGTTGGCGGCCAGCCCGCCAGTAACGTTGCGAGTAAAGCATGCCCCACGCCGAGCGAAGCCGCCAATACCGCGCCATTTTCGAGAGCGCGATCGACTTTGCGATCATAGCCCTAGACGACAAGGGCCTGATCACAGACTGGAACTCTGGTGCCGAGCGAATCCTGGGTTGGGCCGCTGCCGAGATTTGCGGGCAATCTGCGGACAGGTTTTTTACGCCCGAAGATCGACAAACGGATCGGCCCGCGATCGAAATGCGCAGTGCTCTTGCTGACGGCCGTGCGAGCGACGAGCGTTGGCATGTTAAAAAGGATGGGACGCGCTTCTGGGCCAGCGGCGAGATGATGCCGCTGCGTGCTGAAGACGGTACACACCTCGGCTACGTGAAAATAATGAGAGATCGCACTGTCCAGCACGAAGCGGCCATAGCGCACAGCGCAGACGCGGAATTTCTTCGTAGCGTCCTGGCATCATCCGGCGACTGCATCAAAGTCTTGGACCTGAATGCCAACCTCGTCTTCATGAGCGAGGGCGGCCAGCGCGTGATGGAAATCGACGATTTCAACGCGGTGCGAGGATGCCCTTGGCCCTCATTTTGGGAGGGTGAGGGCAACGCCTCGGCGCAGGCTGCGGTCGATGAAGCGAGAGCGGGACGCACCGGACACTTTCGCGGGCCGGCCGCTACGTTCAAGGGCAACCCACGGTGGTGGGATGTTCAGGTCACACCGATCTTCGGCGAAGACGGCAAGCCCGAAAAGCTGTTGTCCATCTCTCGCGACATCACCGACACCAAACTCGCCGACGAAGCGCTTCGGGACAATGAGCGGCGGTGGCATGATATGTTCGATCGCCTTGCCGAGGGCTTCATCCTCGGCGAACTCGTCCGCGACGAAAGTCGGCAAGTCACTGACTGGCGCTATCTGGACGTAAATCCGGCCTGGAGTGAGCTGGTAGGCGTGCCGATCGAAGCCGCGGAAGGAAAGACGATCCGGCAGGTTTTCCCCGGGATCGAGGACGATTGGATCGCGGAGATGGCCGCGGTCGTCGATCGGCGCGAGTCGGTCACATTCACGCGGCAGGTCGGATCTATTGACCGGTGGTATGAGGGACGAGCATTCCCTTTAGAAGAAGACCGGTTCGCAATCCTGTTTCTTGAGGTTACCGCGCGACGGGCGGCGGAAGAGCGAATTCGCCTTAGCGAAATGGAATTTCGTACCTTTGCGCAGGCGATGCCGAACCAAGTTTGGGCCGCGACCGCAGATGGAAAGCTCAACTGGTTCAACGAGCAGGTGTATGCTTACAGCGGCGGAACGCTCGAGTCGTTGAGTGGCGACGCATGGACGACGATCGTGCATCCCGAGGATCTGCCTACCGCAGGAGAGCGCTGGGCTGCTTCGCTCGCCACGGGCGACACCTATGACATCGAGTTTCGTATCCGCAGCACGGATGGCCAGTATCGCTGGCACCTCGTGCGAGCCGTTTCGATCCGCGATCAGGATGGAACGATCAAACGATGGATCGGGACCAACACGGACATCGATAACCAGAAGCAACTAGAGACCGAGAGCGTCGAGGACCGCGATCGGCTTTGGACCCTTTCGCAGGACTTGATGCTCGTATGCGGCTTCGATGGTCGTATCACGGCCATAAACCCGACCGCCGAACGCGTTCTCGGATGGCAAGCGGACGAGTTGGTCGGCGAAAATCTGTCGGACTATCTGCACCCCGACGACTTGGCATCGACGGCCGCCGAGCTCGGGAAGCTCGGCACCGGCGCGACGACGCTCGCATTCGAAAACCGCTATCGAGCGAAAGATGGCAGCTATCGGCTTTTCAATTGGAGCGCGGTTCCTTCCCTCGACCGCGTGCATGCTGTCGGCCGAGACGTTACCCTCGAACGCAGGTTGGCGAAGGACCGAGAGCGCATCTGGACGCTATCGCCCGTGCTCAAGGTCGTCGCTTCAACCGATGGTCGGATCGCTGCGGTCAATCCCGCGTGGACCATCGCTCTGGGATGGTCAGAAGACGAAACGATTGGCCACAACGTCATGGAGTTCGTGGCGCCTGAAGATCGTGAAGTCGGCGCGGCGGGGATGGAGCAGCTCGCGGCGGGCAAACCCGTCATCGAGTATGAGAACGTCTTTGCCACGAAGGACGGCGGGCGCCGGCGCATCGCTTGGACGACTGTGCCAGAGGGCAGCACGCTCTATGGTTTTGGGCGCGATATAACGACCGAATCTGAGGCCGCGGCCGCGCTCGCTTCGAGTGAGGATGCGCTTCGCCAGTCGCAGAAGATGGAAGCGGTCGGGCAGTTGACCGGCGGCATCGCCCACGACTTCAACAACCTACTGACCGGCATCAGCGGCAGTCTGGAAATGCTGCAGATCCGCATCCAACAGGGCCGGATGGCCGATGTTGATAGATACGTGACCGGGGCCCAAGGCGCGGCGCGGCGCGCGGCGGCTCTAACACATCGGCTGCTTGCCTTTTCTAGACGTCAGACGCTCGCGCCGCAGGCGACAGCTGTTAACCCGCTGGTCTCAGGAATGCAGGACTTGATCAGCCGGACCGTAGGTCCTGCTGTTAACGTCGAATTTATCGGGGCGGGCGGCCTTTGGAACACGCTGGTAGACCAGAGCCAGCTCGAGAACGCGTTGCTCAACCTGTGCATCAATGCGCGCGACGCGATGCCCGATGGCGGCAAGCTCACGATCGAGACCGGGAACAGATGGCTTGATCGGCAAGCTGCGGCGGAGCGCGATCTGCCACCGGGGCAATATGTATCGCTGTGCGTCAGCGACACCGGGACTGGCATGCCCGCATCAGTCATCGCCAAGGCGTTCGATCCCTTCTTCACCACCAAACCGATCGGCCAAGGCACCGGCTTGGGTCTATCGATGATCTACGGGTTTGCGCGACAGTCGAACGGCCAAGTTCGTATCTACTCGGAAGTCGGCGATGGCACGATGGTCTGCCTCTACCTGCCAAGATACGTCGGCGAGGCGGACTCGCCCGACATATCGGAGGAGCTATCGAGCGTGCCACGGGCGGATCAGGGCGAGACCGTGTTGGTTGTCGATGACGAACCCACGGTCCGCATGTTGGTGAGCGAGATCCTCGAGGATTTAGGTTACACGGCCATCGAAGCATCTGACGGACCAGCGGGCTTAAAGGTGTTGCAGTCGGACGTCCGTATCGATCTTCTCATCACCGATGTTGGCCTCCCCGGCGGCATGAACGGTCGACAGGTCGCCGACGCAGCGCGCCTTGCTCGACCCGACATGAAAGTGCTCTTCATAACAGGTTATGCGGAGAACGCAGTCTTGAGCCATGGCCACCTCGATCCGGGCATGCACGTTTTGACCAAGCCGTTCACTATGGAAGGTTTGGCAACCCGCATTCGCGATCTTCTCTCGACAGCCTAGTTCGCGCATCTAAACACCATGATTCGGAGGCGGTCGCATCATTTTTCGCCGTAACGCGTCGGAAACATGGGGTCGCCCACGTTCATTCGGTCAGCCTTGTAACGCTGCGCCAGCACCGCAACGTCGTCACAGCAACCGCGCGATCGCCGTTCGCGGTTGCCGCAGCCGGCTGGCAATGGCCGTCGCTGGCGACGATTGGGACAGCTTCTGACAGGCGCGATGTCGGCAATGGGAACGACGATAGGTCCAACAGTCGGCTCTCCGCGCGAGTCTTACGCATGGTGAAGCGATCGTTGCTTTGAAAGAAGGTCGGACGCTTGTTCATATCCACTCGAACCAGCGATGAACAAGTCTTGTGATGTGACGGATCAACTGGACAGAGGCGGGGATGTTGCCAGCACCCTCCCCACCACCATCTCATCCAATTATACGAAGGTTGGCGCCCAAGGCTCGATCGCCTGACCGCCGAAAATTCGGGCGCGCGGCAAGGCAAAGATGAAATACGGATTGAGCATCGGGGGCGCGCCCACGGCATCGAGCCGTGCCTGCTGATCGGTACTGAAGACGATGTCCAGCGCGGCAATGTTTTCCAGCAGCTGCTCGGGCCGACTTGCGCCCACAAGGACCGAAGCAACACCGCCGCGCGCCGCTACCCAGGCGAGCGCGACCTGCGCCATCGGCCGACCGATCTCAGCGGCGATCACGCGCAATACGTCCACCACTTCGAAATTCTTTTCGGTGAACAGCATGCCGCCAAAGGGATTGTCGCCGTTCAGCCGGCCGTTGCTCCCGCTGGGCGCCGCATCGCCGGCACGGTTGGGCAGACTGCCGGCCGGGCCGGCCTCGGCGATCTTATCGCGCCCGTATTTCCCCGTCAGCATCCCTGCCGCCAAGGGACTCCAAGCGACAAGCCCCAACCCGAGCGCCTGCCCGGCGGGCATCACATCAAGTTCGATGCCGCGGTCGATCAGCGAATAGGAATATTGCAGGCCGATCGGCTCGGGCAGGCCATGCGCGCGCGCCAACGTTGCGATCTGCGCGGCGTACCAGGCAGGTGCATTGGAGAAGCCGTAATAGAGGATTTCGCCGCGCCGCACCGCATCGGTCAGCGCGCGCAGCACCTCCTCGGGCGGGGTCGTCCGGTCCCAGACATGCGTCCAGTACATGTCGATGAAGTCGGTGCCGAGCCGGCGGAGCGATCCTTCGATCCCATCGCGGATATTGCGCGCGGAATTGCCGCCGGCGAGCGGCGTTCCCTCGCTCCGCGGGAAGCCTGATTTGGTTGCGATCACCATCCGGTCGCGGTTTCCGCGCTCGGCGATGAAGCGGCCGAGCATCTCCTCGCTCTGCCCGCCGGAATAGACATCGGCCGTATCGGCAAAGTTGCCGCCTGCCTCAACATAGGCGTCGAAAATCGCCCGCGCAGTCGCTTCGTCCGCACCCCATCGTCCGGCGCCAAAGGTCATTGTGCCGAGCGCGAGCGGACTGACCGTCAGTCCCGAACGTCCGAGCGTGCGATAGGTGGTGAGAGTCATTGCTGTAGCTCCTTGGAAAGTAGACCTCAAAATAGTGCTTGTTGGCGTGTGGATTAGCCGTCATCGCCGACAAGGCCTTGTGAAAGATCTGCAGCAATGAAGCGTGGCGACCTCGACGATCTGGCCGCCTTCGCGGCGGTGGCCCGCGCGCGAAGCTTCACCCGTGCCGCGGCGGAACTCGGTCTCTCACCCTCCGCGCTCAGCCACGCGATGCGTAGTCTCGAGGCGCGGCTCGGTGTCCGCTTGCTCGCGCGCACCACGCGAAGCGTTGCTCCAACCGCTGCCGGGGAGCGCCTGCTAAGCTCGCTCGGCCCGGCTTTGCAGGAGGTGGCGCGAGGATTGTCCGCGCTGGCCGATTGGCGCGGCATACCCTCGGGCGCGATCCGATTGACCACCTTCGGCTATGCAGCGCGCACTGTGCTCGCGCCGATCTTGCCGCAATTCCTACGCGAGCATCCCGACATTTCGGTCGAGGTAATCGTCGAAGATCGGCTGGTCGATCTGGTGGCGGGTGGTTTCGATGGGGGTATCAGGCTGGGCGAAACCGTCGATCTCGACATGGTGGCGGTGCCGGTGGGCCCTGCGCTGCGCACGCTCGTGGTCGGAACACCGGGCTATTTCGAAGGCCGCTCGTTGCCTGCAGCCCCCGCCGATCTGGAGAACCACAATTGCATCAACTACCGGTTGCTCGGCGGCGGCGGCCTGCTGCCATGGGAGTTCGAGCGCGACGACCGCGAGATCAAATTCCGCCCGGGTGGGCAGCTGATCGTCAATGACGAGCTGCTGGCGGCGGCCGCGGTTCGTGCCGGCGCGGGCCTGGGCTATATGCTGGAGCACGACGTCGCCGAAGAGATTGCCAACGGCCAATTGATTCAGGTGCTCGACACCTGGTGCCCGCCGTTTCCGGGGTGCTACCTTTACTATCCGAGCCGACAGATCACGCCGGCGCTGCGCGTACTGGTCGACACGCTCCGGTGGACACCTACTGGCATGCCATGATCAAACAGCTGCGTTGACCCAGTTCCGGACTTTCGATGCCGACCGCGCAGTGCCGGAAACCAGACATTCGTCAATCACGACCTTGGAGTAGCGCCGGTGCCGACGCCGGAGACTAGTTTGTCGCAACATGCCGAAAACGATGCGGCAGTCATATCAATGAGGTGCCATACGTGTTGTACCGGTGCTCTCACAATGTCCGGATGATCGCCGAGAAGTCGAGACCCGCATTCCCGTTATCGGCAAAGCGTTGATACAGTTCGGCGGCCTTGGCCCCCATCGGCGTATCGGCGCCGGTATCGCTCGCAGCGGCGGCGGCGAGTTTCAGGTCCTTGAGCATCAGCGCGGTCGTGAAGGCGCCCTGATAGTCGTGATCGGCGGGCGTGTCTGGACCGACGCCGGGGACTGGGCAATAGCTCGTCATCGACCAGCTCTGGCCCGATGCGACGCTCGAAATGTCGTAGAAGGTCTGCGGGTCGAGTCCGAGCTGCTTGGCGAGCAGGAACGCCTCGCACGTCGCCACCATCGTCGCGCCGAGCAGCATGTTGTTGGCGATCTTGGCGGCCTGGCCGGTGCCGTTGGCGCCGGCGTGGATGACGGCCTTGCCCATCGCCGCGAGGATCGGCTGCGCCCGGCCGAATGCCTCGGCGCTGCCGCCGACCATGAAGGTCAGCGTGCCGGCATTGGCCGCGCCGATCCCGCCCGAGACGGGGGCGTCGACGGCGGTGAGGCCCTTGGCCTGCGCGGCTTCGGCGACGCGTTTGGCGGTGGCGACGTCGATGGTCGAGCAGTCGAGCAGCAGCGTGGGCGGGGCGACGTTGGCGGCGACGAGCTCGGCATAGACGGCTTCGACATGCGTGCCGGCGGGCAGCATCGTGACGATCGCCTCAGCGCCGTCGGCCGCCTCTGCGGCGGAAGCGACGGGCAGGCAGCCAGCGGCCTTGGCGCGGTCGAGTGCCTCTGCCGACAGGTCGAAGGCGCGGACGTCATGGCCGGCCTTGGCGAGGTTCGCGGCCATCCCGCCGCCCATGTTGCCGAGGCCGATGAAAGCGATGCGTGTCATGTTCTTCCTTCCTGCTCCGCTCCCGCGTGCGGGAGGGGCTGGGGGTGGGAGCGCGCTATCAGCGTCAGCTGTCGTCGAGAGCGCGCGCCCACCCCCGACCCCTCCCGCAAGCGGGAGGGGAGAAGAAGGCTACTTCCCCGTCCAGGTCCCTGCGCGCTTCTCGACGAACGCGCTCATTCCTTCGCTCTGGTCCTCGGTCCCGAACAGCGCGTGAAACAACCGCCGCTCGAACTGCACGCCCATCGCGAGGCTCGTCTCGAACGCCGCATTGACCATCTCCTTGTTCGCCAGCACCGCGAGCGGCGCCATCGCGGCGATCGTCGTCGCGGTCTTGACCGCTTTCTCGACCAGCTCGGCGGCGGGCACGACGCGCGAGACGAGCCCGGCGCGCTCGGCTTCGGCGGCGTCCATCATCCGGCCGGTGAGGCACATCTCCATCGCCTTGGCCTTGCCGACCGCGCGCGTGAGGCGCTGCGAACCGCCCATGCCGGGCGAGACCGCAAGCTTGATCTCGGGCTGGCCGAACTTGGCCGAGTCGGCGGCGAGGATGAAGTCGCACATCATCGCCAGCTCGCACCCGCCGCCGAGCGCATAGCCCGATACCGCCGCGATGACGGGCTTGCGCGTCTTGGTGAAACGATCCGAGCCGGCGAAGAAATCATGCGCGTACATGTCGGCGAAGCCTTGGCTCTGCATCTCCTTGATGTCGGCACCCGCAGCGAACGCCTTCTCGCTGCCGGTGATGACGGCGCAGCCCTGCGACGGATCGGCATCGAACGCCGCCATCGCCGCGAGAAGATCGGCGAGGATTTGGCTGTTGAGCGCATTGAGTGCCTGCGGGCGGTTGAGCGTCACGAGCGTCACGCGCCCGCGCTGTTCGACGAGGAGGGTTTCGTAGGTCATTTGTCTCTCCGTCGCCCCGGCGAAGGCCGGGGCCGTTAAGTGGTGCGCGCGACGCCTGCCGCGCGCGGATACAAAGCGGCCCCGGCCTGCGCCGGGGCGACGATCAGCCGGGCGTCCATTCGTCGGCCGCGGGCCGCGGCGCGAAGATCTGGTCGAGCACGTGCGAGCTCACGCCCTCGGGCGTCGCCGGGTCCCAGCGCGGGGCATTGTCCTTGTCGACGATCACGGCGCGGACGCCCTCGAGGAAATCATGCCGCTGCACGACATGCGCGCCGACGGCATATTCCTGGCGCATCTCGTCCTCGAAGGTCGACATCGTCGCGCCTTCGTGGAGCAGGCGGAGCGACACCTTCATCGTCTGCGGCGACTTGGTTTTGAGCGTCGCGAGCTGCTTGAGCGCCCACTCACCGCCATCCGCCTCGAGCGCGGCGTAGATGTCCTCGAGCACGTCCGAGGCGAACAGCCGGTCGATGTCGGCACGGTGCGCGAGGATCCGCGCTTCGGGTGGCGTCGTGGCCAGGTCCGCAAGCGTTGCCGCCAGCGTCGCAGGGTCAGCCGCGATCCGCGCCTTGGCGTCTTCGAGCGCGGCACTCGGCACATAATGCGTGGCGAGGCCCAGCGCGAGGCAATCCGCACCGTCGAGCCGGTGCCCGGTCAGCGCGAGATACTGGCCGATCCGCCCCGGCAGCCGCGACAGAAACCAGCCGCCGCCGACATCGGGGAACAGGCCGATCCCGGTCTCGGGCATCGCGAACTTGGTGTTCTCGGTCGCAACGCGGTGGTCGCATGGGCAAGCGAGCCCGACCCCGCCGCCCATCGTGATGCCGTCCATGAAGGCGACGGTCGGCTTGGCGTAGGTGAAGAGGCGGTGGTTGAGGCGGTATTCGGTGTGGAAGAAGCGCCGCGCCTCCGTGCCGTCGCCCGCGCCGCTCTCGGCAAGCATGCGGATGTCACCGCCCGCGCAGAAACCGCGGCCCTCGGCGTGATCGAGGAGGACGACTTCGACTGCGGGGTCGGTGCGCCAAGCGTCGAGCGCCTCGAGCATGGCTTCGCACATCGGCGTGGTCAGCGCGTTGAGCGGCTTGGGCCGGTTGAGGCGGATACGGGCGACCTTGCTCTCAATCTGGGTGAGAACGTCGCTCATATCCCCTCTCCCATCGGGAGCATTGGGTCGGTCATGCCCCCGGCATGACCTAAACAGCGCGGGGCGCTGTTTACCCGATGCTGGTGGCCGAGCGAAGCGACGTCGGGTGAGGGCAGCACACGCGCCCGATGGGCACTGCCCTCACCCTTCCCACTCGGCTGCGCCGAGCGGGCCCCTTCCCTCTCCCGATGGGAGAGGGAGTTGAGAGCACTCTCGCTCATTGCCGCGTCAATTCGCGACCGACGATCATCCGCATCACCTGGTTGGTGCCCTCGAGGATCGAATGGACGCGCAAGTCGCGCCAGAAGCGTTCGATCGGATAGTCCATCAGATAGCCGTACCCGCCGTGCAGCTGCAGCGCGCGGTCGGCGACGGCCGACCCGGTGTCGGTCGCGAGCCGCTTGGCCATCGCGGCGAACTTGGTCTTGTCGGGCGCGTTCGCGGTCACCTTCGCTGCCGCCATGTAGAGCAACGCGCGTGCCGCCTCCAAGTCGGTCGCCATGTCGGCGAGCATGAACTGCGTGTTCTGGAAATCGGCGATCGCGGTGCCGAACTGCTTGCGGTCGCGCGTATAGGCGATCGCCTCGTCAAGGCAGCGCTGCGCGCCCCCGAGCGAGCAAGCGCCGATGTTGAGGCGGCCGCCGTCAAGCCCCATCATCGCGATGCGAAAGCCCTCGCCGTCGCCGCCAACGAGGTTCTCGGCAGGAACGCGCACGCCGTCGAAAGTCACCTGCCGCGTCGGCTGCGAGTGCCAGCCGAGCTTACGCTCGTTCGCGCCAAAGCTGACGCCGGGCATGTCCTTCTCGATCACCAGGCACGAAATGCCCTTGGGGCCTTCGACGCCGGTGCGCACCATCGTGACATAGACTTCATTCTCGCCCGCGCCCGAAATGAACTGCTTCGAACCGGTAACGATGTAATCGTCGCCGTCACGCACCGCCTTGGTCTTGAGCGCCGCCGCGTCCGAGCCCGAGCCGGGTTCGGTCAGGCAATAGCTCGCGATCCGGTCCATCGTGACGAGCGAAGGGAGATATTTGTCCTTCACGCCTTGCGCTCCGAACCGGTCGATCATCCACGCCGCCATGTTGTGAATGCTGATGAACGCCGAGGTCGAGGGACAGCCATAGGCCATCGCCTCCATGATCAGCGCCGCCTCGAGCCGGCCGAGGTTGATGCCACCCGATTCCTCGGAGACGTAGATCGCGGCGAAACCGAGCTCGGCCGCGGCCTTGATCGTCTCGCGCGGGAAGATGTGTTTCTCGTCCCATTCCGCCGCGTGCGGGGTGATCCGATCGGCGGTGAACTTGCGCGCGAGATCCTGGATCTCGCGCTGGTCGTCCGTGAGGTCGAATTGGTCGGTCATAGCGCTATCCCATCGTCGGGATGACGAAGGCGTTGGCGCCGTCGCCCACCCCGCCATCGGGCCAGCGCTGCGTCACGGTCTTGACCTTGGTCCAGAACTTTACGCCTTCCATGCCGTGCTGGTTGGTGTCGCCGAACGCCGACCGCTTCCAACCGCCGAAGGTGTGATAGGCGACCGGCACCGGGATCGGCACGTTGATGCCGATCATCCCAACGTTCACACGTGCAGCGAATTCCCGCGCGGCGTGGCCGTTGCGCGTGAAGATCGCGACGCCGTTGCCATATTGATGCTCGCTCGGCAGGCGCAAAGCGTGCTCGAAATCGTCGGCGCGGACGATCTGGAGGACGGGGCCGAAAATCTCTTCCTTGTACGCCGACATCTCGGGCGTGACGTGATCGAACAGCGACGGCCCAATGAAGAAGCCCTTCTCATGCCCCTGCAGCTCGAAGCCGCGGCCATCGACGACGAGCTCGGCGCCTTCATCGACGCCGGTCTGGATCCACTGCTCGATCCGGCTGCGATGCGCGGCGTTGACCACCGGTCCGTAATGCGCGTCGTTGTCGGTAGAGACGCCGACGCGGAGCGCCGCGATCGCCGGGATCAGTTTCTCGCGCAACGCGATCGCGGTCTTCTCGCCGACCGGCACCACCACCGGCAGCGCCATGCAGCGTTCGCCCGCGCTGCCGAATGCCGCGCCCGACAGATCGGCGACGACCTGGTCGAGATCGGCATCAGGCATGACGATGCCGTGGTTCTTGGCGCCGCCCATCGCCTGGACGCGCTTGCCCGCCGCGACGCCGCGCTTGTAGACGTAATGCGCGATGTTGGACGAACCGACGAAGCTGACCGCGCTGATCGCGGGATGATCGAGGATCGCGTCGACCATTTCCTTGTCGCCGTGGACGACCTGGAGGATGCCCTCGGGCAGCCCCGCCTCGGCGAACAGCTCGGCGAGCCGGACCGGCACCGAGGGGTCGCGCTCGGAGGGCTTGAGCAGGAAGGCGTTGCCGGTCGCGATCGCGACGCCCGACATCCACAGCGGGATCATCGCCGGGAAGTTGAACGGGGTGATCCCAGCACCGATACCGAGCGGCTGGCGCATCGAATAGACGTCGATGCCGGGGCCCGCGCCCTGGGTGTATTCGCCCTTCAACACGTGCGGGATGCCGCAGCAGAATTCGATCACCTCGAGCCCGCGCTGGATGTCGCCCTTCGAATCGGCGATCACCTTGCCATGCTCGGACGAGAGCAGATGCGCGAGCTCGTCCATGTGCGCTTCGACCAGCGCCTTGAAGTTGAACATCACGCGCGCGCGACGCTGTGGGTTGGTCGCCGCCCAGCCCGGCTGCGCCTTCAGCGCGGCGGCGACCGCGGCGTCGAGCGTCGCCTGCGTGCCGAGGTTGACGCTCGCCTGGACGAGGCCGGTGTTGGGATCGAACACATCGCCGGTCCGCGCAGCGCCGCCGCCCGCCGCCGCACCGGTGTGGCCGACGATATGATGGTCGATGATCCGCATGGCACTCTCTCCGTCAATCGCGTGTTTGGATTGTTCTGGGTTCCCGACATCACCTAAGCAAGGCTTGGGAATGCAGGTGGAACCTGCAATACTGCAGGCCATGGATTGGGATGACCTGCGAATCTTCCTCGCCGTTGCGCGTACCGCGCAAATCGCTCGTGCCGCGCGACTGCTGAGGATCGACGCGACCACGGTCGCGCGTCGCGTCCGACGGCTCGAGGCCGCGCGGGGCGAGATCTTGTTCGAGCAGCATTCGGGCGGCCAGCGCTTGACCACCAGCGGCGCGCAGCTGCTCATGGTTGCCGAGGAGATCGAGCATCAGATCACCCGTCTTGCCCCGCAAGTAGAGAAATCGGGCCAAGTATCCGGCCTCGTCCGCGTCAGCGTCGCGGAAGGGTTCGGCACGTGGTTCGTCGCCGGCCATCTTGGTCGATTGTCTGCCGTCCACCCGGCGGTATCGGTCGACCTTGTCGCCAGCAGCGGCTTCCTAAGTCCATCAAAGCGCGAGACCGACGTAGCGATCCTGCTCGCGCGTCCGCGCAAAGGGCCGCTCGTCACGCGCAAACTCACTGACTATGGGCTGCGCGTTTACGCGTTGCGCGGATATCTCGCGGACCATCCCGTCGTCATGACGCCAGCCGATCTCGCGGACCACGCCTTGATCGGCTACATACCCGATTTCATCTACGCCCCGGAACTGGACTATCTCGAAGAGGTCGCCCCCGGGC
This sequence comes from Sphingomonas sp. AAP5, assembly GCF_004354345.1. Taxonomy (NCBI): domain Bacteria; kingdom Pseudomonadati; phylum Pseudomonadota; class Alphaproteobacteria; order Sphingomonadales; family Sphingomonadaceae; genus Sphingomonas; species Sphingomonas sp. AAP5. The sequence continues at coordinate 2,816,068 of NZ_CP037913.1, forward strand.
TCCAGCCCAAGCTTCGCTCGTCGAGCATCAATGCCCAATACCGCCTCGTTCGCTCAGGGGCGGGAGTCGGCGTGCTGCCATGCTTCATCGGCTCGGCCGATCCGACGCTCACCGCGATCCTGCCGCAGATCTACATCAAGCGCTCGTTCTGGATCACCACCCATCGCGACACCCGAAACCTGCCGCCGATCCGCCACTTCGTCGACTGGTTGGTCGCATTGACGGGCGACCATACCGACCTGCTACACGGTTGAAGCCTGCCCGAACGGCGCGCCATCTCGACAGCACCAATCCGGGCCGATTTGGCCCGCACGCCGCGCGTTCTTGGCGATGGCGTCACATCGCCGCTATCCTGCTGCGGCGGCGTAGATCATACAGCGGGTTGATACGGGGATTCGAGTCCGCTCAGGATCATTTCGGCAAACACCTTGCCGATCTCGTCGGTCGAGCCGCCACGATCGGGCTTGTACCAGCGGTGCGACCAGTTGAGCATGCCAAGAATGCCATAGGCGACGATCCGCGGCTCGCCGACCCGGCGAAAGCTCTGGTCGGCATAGCCCTGCTGAATGATGTCGATCACCGATTGCTCGATGTTGCGGTTGAGCTGCCGCATATGCTGCGACCAGGTCGAGCGCGTGTCGCTGACATGCGCCAGATCCTCGCGGATGTAGATGTAGAGCAGCGGGTAGTTCGAGCCGTAGGAGTTCATCAGCGCGGTGATCAGTTCGCGCAGCTTGCGCGCGGGGCTGATCGGACTGTCGGCGATGCGGCGCGCGAGCTGGTCGTTGCTCTCGAGGACGGTGCGGACGATCTCGTCGAACATCTGCTCCTTCGACGAGAAATAATAATAGAGCGTCGCGCGGTCAACGCCGAGCTCGGCCGCGACCGCACTGACGCTCGCCGCATTGTAGCCCAGCCGATGAAACACGCGGATCGCCGCCTCGGAGATTTCCTGGCGCCGATTGTGATAGGATTCGCGCGGCTCCTTGCCCGCGGCGGACCGTCGCTTGCCGATCAACGATGGTTCTTTTGCCACGCTCATACCTCTCGATGCGCGACGGACCTAAGGGCTATCGGCGCGCTTGGCGAGGGGCAGCCGCGCTACCCGCGCGGCGCGCCCGCGACATAGAGCACCTGCCCCGTCACGAATCCCGACCGCTCGTCGGCGAAGAATGCGACCGCCTGCGCGATGTCGTCAGGCGCGCCGGGACGGCCGACATGGATGCCCGCCATCATTTCGGCGACCATGTCGTCGAACGGCATGTTCATCCGCGCCGCGACCGCGCGCGTCATGTCGGTGACGACGAAGCCCGGCGCGACCGCGTTGGCGGTGATGCCGTGCCGGCCGAGTTCGATCGCTAGCGTCCGCGTGATGCCCTGCACCCCGGCCTTCGCGGCCGCATAATTGGCCTCGCCCGCGACACCGAGCGCGGCGATGCTCGATAGATTGACAATCCGTCCCCAGCGCGCGGCGCGCATGTGCGGCTGCACCGCGCGACACATCAGGAAGACCGAGCGGAGGTTGACCGCCATCACCACCTCCCAATCGTCAAGCGACATCTTGGCGAGTGTCCGATCGCGCAGAATGCCGGCATTGTTAATCAGCACGGTCGGCGCGCCGAGCGTCTCGGCGACGCGCGCGACGCCTTCGACGACCGCGCTTTCGCTCGACACGTCGACCGCGAGCGCGAGCGCGCTGCGCCCCGTAGCCTCGATCGTGCGGACCGTCTCGGTGCAGGCGGCGACGTCGAGATCGAACACCGCGACATCATGCCCATCAGCTGCAAGGCGGACCGCGATCGCCGCGCCGATCCCGCGCGCGCCGCCGGTGACGATCGCGACCTTGCGGTCGGGGGCAGTGAAGATCGTCGTCATGGCAGCTCCAGGATTTGGCGGGCGTGTTCGCTGAGCAGGAATTTCCGCGCGCGCCCCGACGCCGTGGTCGGAATCGCCGCCGCCTCGACCAGCAGCACATGCCGCGGAACCTTGTAGCGCGCGAGGCGGCCGGCGATGAGGTGCTGCAGCGCCGACGGGTCGAGCGTGACGCCCGGCCGAGCGACAACGAACGCGACCCCCACCTCGCCCATCCGTTCGTCGGGAACCGGCACGACATGCGCCTGCGCGACATCGGGGTGCGTCGTCAGCACATCCTCGATCTCGGTCGGGAGCACCTGTTCGCCGCCGCAGCGGTACGATTCCTTGGTCCGGCCGAGCAGCATGATATAGCCGTCGTCATCGATCCGGCCGAGATCGCCAGTGCGGAACCACCCCTCGGCGTCGAACGCGGCGGCGGTCGCCTCTGCCTTTTTGTAATAGCCGGGCGTCACGCCATAGCCCTTGGCGACGAGTTCGCCGGTCGCGCCATTGGCCAGGGGCTCGCCCGTCGCGGGATCGACGACGCGGTAGGTGACGAGCCGCCCGCCATTGGCGGGATCGCCGGCGATGCCGACGTCGCGTTGCCGCCCGTTGGTCGTCAGCAAACGCTCGACGGGATCGTCGGGCCGGGTGACCGTGGTCGATGCGGTCGTCTCGGTCATGCCGTAGCCGGTGGTGATCTCGCGCACGCGCAGCGTTTCGCGAAGGCCCTGCCATACGCGTTCGGGCGCGCGCCCGCCCGACGCCAGCACCGCGTGCCAGCTCGACAGGTCGTATGCCGTCGTCTCGGCCGCATCGAGCACCGCGAGCGACATCGCCGGAATCAGCAGCGCGTCGCTGGCCCGGTGCCGCGCAATGCCGTCGAGCGTCGCCGCCGCATCGAAGCGCAGCTGCGGCACGATCGCGCCGCCGACGAACGGCACCGCGAGCAGGCCTTCGACATAGCCGAACACATGGTACATCGGCAGCGAGAACAGGATGCGGCGGCCATCTTCGAATGCGCGCGCATAGGCGCTTCCATAGGCTGTGCGCATGAGCATGTCGTGCGTCAGCAACACGCCCTTAGGCGGGCCGGTCGTGCCTGAGGTGTAGATGATGTCGCACACCGCATCGGGCGCGACCGCAGACGCCACCCACGCGGCGTTGGCGTCGAGCGACGCCAGGGTCGGTACGCCGTCGCGCGGTGGCGCTTCGCCGGTCGGCAGCACGACGACATTGCGCAGCCTAGGCAGGCCGTCGCCACCACCCCTCGTCTCCCATCGCGGCGCGATCTCGTCGAGCATCGCAAGATAGTCCACCCCGCGGAACCGATCCATCGTGACGAGCAGCACCGAATCCGACTGGTCGAGCAGATAGCGGAGTTCGTCGCGCCGATTGAGGATGTTGATCGGCACGCACACCGCGCCGATCCGCGACACGGCATATTTGATCGCGACGAATTCGGGATAGTTCGCCAGCACCAGCGCCACCGTCTCGCCAGGCGTCACGCCAAGCGCCACCAGCCCGGCCGCCAGCCGCTTCGACCAGTCGGCCAACTCGGCATAGGTCCAGCTGCGCGCGTCGGTGATCACGAACGGGCGGTCGGGGGTCGCGCCGGCGGCGGCGTCGAGCACGCCGTGCAGCGTCTGCGGCTCCCACACGGGCAGCGCGCGCCGCAATGCCTGCTGCCGATCCGCGACCGATCCCATCATCTCCTGCACACCTCGCCATGACCGGTCCGCGCACCGCACGATGCCCCTCGGCCGGATAGGAATCATTGGCCGACCGGAGCCGACACCCGAAGCTAATCCACGGCCGCCGCAATCGTCAATGCATCCGTGGAAAAGCTGGCAAGAAATCGCGACGCTTGTCGCGCATTCCCAAGGCACGCCCTCTCCACACACCCGTTGACGAAATTGTCGGAATGAGAGATTATAGCTGCACAGGAGAGGTCCATGACAACGTTGGTTGACGCATTGGTGGTCGGTGCCGGTTTCGCCGGATTGCGCACGCTGCATACGCTGCGCGCGCAGGGTTTCTCGGTCGTCGTGCTCGAAGCGGGCGAGGCGATCGGCGGCGTGTGGCAGTTCAACCAATATCCCGGCGCGCGCTGCGACGTCGAGAGTTACGACTATTCCTACCGCTTCTCGCCCGAGCTCGAACAGGAATGGCGCTGGAGCGAGCGGTACGCGACGCAGCCCGAAATCCTGCGGTACATCAACCATGTCGCCGACCGCTTCGACTTGCGTCGCGACATCGAACTGAACACGCGGATGGAACGCGCGATCTTCGACGAGGCGACCGCGCGCTGGACCGTCGAGGCAAGCGACGGCCGACGCTGGAACGCGGAAAAGCTGATCCTCGCGGTCGGCCAATTGTCGACGCCCAAGGCTACGCGCTATCCGGGGCAGGACGATTTCGCGGGGCGCATCATCAGCAGCGCCCGCTGGCCCAGGGACCCGGTCGATTTCGCCGGCAAGCGCGTCGCGATCATCGGCACCGGGTCATCGGGGGTGCAGATGACGCCGGTGATCGCCAAGGAAGCGGCGCACCTCACCGTCTTCCAGCGCACCGCGAATTACTCGATCCCCGCCGCCAACGCCCCCGTCACCGACGCCGAGGACAGTGCCGTGAAAGCGGACTATCCGGCGCGACGCGAGGCGGCGCGCAATTCGCCGAGCGGGCTCGGCTTCGTCCCCGACACGCGCGCCGCGATCGACGTGCCCGAAGACGAGCGCACCGCCGCGTTCGAGGCGGCGTGGAACCGGCTCGGTTTCGGCTTCGCGCTGACCTTCAAGGACATCCTGCTCGATCAGCGATCGAACGACACCGCCTCCGCCTTCATCCGCGCCAAGATCGCCGAACAGGTCGACGATCCCGCCGTGCGCGCCAAGCTGACCCCCGGCGACTTCCCGTTCGGAACGCGTCGCCCATCGGTCGACAGCGGCTATTTCACCGCGTTCAACCGCCCGAACGTCGCGCTCGTCGACATCAGCGAGACCCCGATCGAGCGCTTCACCGAGGGCGGGATCAAAACCAGCGCTGCCGAATATCCGTTCGATATCGTGATCTACGCGACCGGGTTCGATGCCTTCACCGGGTCGCTGCTCAAGCCCGAGATCGTCGGCCGCGGCGGGCGCACACTGCGCGAGGCGTGGGCGGCGGGGCCGACCAGCTTTCTCGGGATCGGCGTCAATGGCTTCCCCAACATGTTCGTGATCGTCGGGCCGGGCAGCCCGTCGCTGCTCAGCAATGTCCTGCTGTCGACCGAGGAACAGGTCGACTGGCTCGCGACGCTGTTCGAGCGCTGCCGCGCCGACGCGATTAACGAGATCGAGGCGACCGCGGCGGCGGAACGCGACTGGGTCGCGCACGTGAACGAGAAGGCGCGCGAGACGCTCTATCTGAAGACCCCGTCTTATTACATGGGCGCCGAAATGCCCGGCAAGCCGCAGGTGTTCATGCCCTATTCGGGTGGGGTCCGCGGGTATCGCCGTATCCTCGAACGCACCGCCGCCAGCGGATATGAAGGGCTGACGCTGCGCACCGTCGCGCAGCATGCCGATGCCTGACGACCGGCCCGATCGCGCGTTCGACGCGCTGCTCGGCGATCCGCGGATGGCGCTCCGCCGCCCCCCGCCGCACGTCGCGCTCGCCGATCTGCGGCGTGCCGCCAATGCGTTTCAGGCGGCCGCGCCGAGGCCGCCCATCGCGGCGGTGATCGATGCGGTCGTGCCTGGGCCGGGCGGCCCGATCCCGGTGCGGCTCTATCTTCCAGCGCCCGCCAGCAGCGGCGCGATCCTGTTCTGCCACGGCGGCGGATTTGTGTTCGGCAATCTCGAAACGCACGATGCGATGTGCCGGACGCTCGCCACTGCCAGCGGGCGCGTGGTCGTCGCAGTCGACTACCGGCTCGCGCCCGAACACCCCTTCCCCGCCGCGCGCGACGATGCCGCGGCGGTGCTCGCCTGGCTGCGGCGGGGGGAAGCGTCGGTCGACCTCGCACCGGGGCGCGTCGCCGTGGTCGGCGACAGCGCCGGCGGCCATATCGCGCTCGGCATCGCGCTGCGCTGCCGCGACGCTGGCATTGCACTCGATCATATCGGCCTGCTCTATCCGCTGCTCGATCCGGCCTGTAACAGCGCTTCGGCGGTTGCGTTCGCCGACGGCTATATGCTGACCGCCTCGTTCCTCGACTATGCCTGGGCCGCCTATCGCGGCGATGGCGCGGCGGGTCCGTCGTTCGATCTCACGCTGGCCGATCTCGGCGGTCTGCCCGCGACCACCATCGTCACGGCGCAGTTTGACCCGTTGCGCGACGAGGGCGAGGCGCTCGCCCGCAAGATGCAGGCCGCGGATGGCGATATCGTGCTGCAGCATTATGCGGGGATGATCCACGGCTTCGCCGGATTGCCGCAGATGACGCCCGTCGCCGACGAAGCGATCGCGTTTATCGCGAGGCGGATCAGCGCGCTTGGGAGCGGAAGCGCGGTCTGGCCAGGGAGCGCCGTCAAGCCTTAAGGATAACCGAGCCCCCGTTCGCCCCGAGCCCGAGCACCGCGGACATGCCGACGCGCGCACCCTCGACCTGATGCCCCTCGGCCTGCCCGCGCAACTGCCACGACAGTTCGCAGATCTGCAGGACAGCCTGCGCGGTGGTCGCCTCGCCGAACGACAGGAAGCCGCCGCTCGGGTTGATCGGGAGTTTCCCGCCGATCCCGAGTTCGCCCTGCGCGAGCATCCAGTCGCCCTTGCCCGGCTCGTAAAAGCCGAACTGCTCGGGCCAGGCGAGAATATGCCAGGCGGTGTTGTCCGCCATCTCGAGCACATCGACGTCGCCGGGGCCGATCCCGGCCATTTCGCACGCGCGCGCGACCGCATTGCCGACCTCGCTGGTGTGCGTCACGCCGTCCCGCACCGTCGCGGCGATCGTCGGGATGCGGCGCGCGGGGTCGCCGAAGCTCCCCGTCGCGATCGCGCATCCGGCCACTTCGACCGCCGAGCGCCCACTCCGCTTCATCCACGCTTCGCTGCCGAGGATGATCGCCGCCGCACCATCGCTGACCGGGCAGATCTGGAGCAGATGCAGCGGATCGGCGACCATCGCCGAGGCGAGCACTTCGTCGACGCTCGTCTCGGTGCGGAACCGCGCAAGGCGATTGCCCGCCGCGTTCCGGCGCATCAGCACCGCGGCGCGCGCGAGCGTCTCCTCGGTGGTGCCGAGCTCGTGCATCCGCCGGCGCGCTTCGATCGCCCAATAGGCGGGATTGGTCGCGCCCATCGCCACCCAGCGCAGATAGTCGCTGTCGGTGATATCGTCCTGACTGCCCGGCGGGCGCGGGATGAAGCCCTTGGGCATGCGCTCGGCGCCGATCACGCACACGACGTCGCGCTCGCCGCTCGCGATCATTGCGTGCGCGGTGTGAAACGCGATCGCGCCCGCGGCACAGGCACCGCCGACATTGACGCACGGAATGCCCTGCTCGGCGACGGCCTGGACGATCTCATTGGCATGGAGGCCCCAGCCCATCCCGCCCTCGAAGCGCGAGCTCGCCGCGACCAGCCCCTGCACGTCGGGCCAGGCGAGCTTGGCATCGGCGAGCGCGAGATCGATCGCCTCGAGCGCGAGCTGCAATTGGGTCTTCTCGGGCCATTTGCCCCAGGGATGCGCGCCTGCGCCGAGCACATAGACCGGCTGCGTCATGCCGCCGCCTCCGGCGCAAAGGCGTAGGTCAGGACGGGGCCACGCTCCGCATCGCGATACAGCGGTTGCGCCACCAGCCGGACGCGCGTGCCGATCGCGATCGCATCGAGCGCGAACCCTGACAGCATTCCCATCACCTCGACCTCGTCGCCCAATCCCACCAACCCGATCGCATAAGGCTGCCAATCGTCGATGCGGAACAGCGGCGGGGGGCGATACCGCTGCACGGTATAGCTCAGCAGCGCCCCGTGCGTCGGCAATATCGCGCGCTCGATCGCCTTCTCGCGGCATTGCGGGTTCCGGCAGCTCGGCGCCTGCGGGAAATAGAGCGTCCCGCAGGAGGTGCACCGCGTCCCGATCAGCCGCGGCGCGCCTTCGTCGAGATCAAACAGCCCGTCGGCGACCATGCTCCCGCCCGCGCTGCTCACAGCGACAGGATATCCCGCGTCTCTCGGAAATAGAGCGTGCCGTCGGCGACATCCTCGACCGTCACCGTATGGCGGACATAGCGGCGATCGCGCTTCACAAATTTATCGGTCGCACGCGTCGTGATCCGCACCGTCGCGCCGACCGGGATCGGCGCCAGGATCTCGGAATCGTGGTTGGTGTGGATCGAACCGATCGCGAACGGCTTGGTATGATCGAACTGGACCGACAGCACGAAATGCGAGACCAGCAAGGGTGGGACGATCGCTTCGCCGAACGGCGATTCGCCGGGGATCGTCCAACTGTTCATCCGCCAGCCTTCGTACCACGGATTAAAATCCTCGACACCGTCGGCGTACAGGATCACCAGTTCGGGGCTGATCGTCAGCTCGCGCGAAAGTTCGTCGCCGATCGCGACCATATCCCAATAGGTCACCGCGCCGGCCTCGAGCCCGTCGATGAAATCACGCGTCTGCACGATCTGGACCGGTGACATCGGCCGCAATTGATCGGTGCTCATGCCGCGCCTCCCGTTACATCCACATCGACCTCGACGAACCCGACGGTCTTCTTCTCGCCTGCTTCATTGTCAGCCCAGACGTCGACGACGAAGCGGAAGCCGCTCCCCTTGGCGATCTTTTCGCGGACGACGCCGTGCGTGGTGACGACTTCGTTCGCCAGCGTCGATGCGATATATTTGCAGACGATTCTCGCGCCGCTGAACATCGCCGCTCCGAAATGATTGACGCACATCTCGGCAATATAGGCCGACGACATCTCGCCAGTCTGGATCGGCGCTTTGAGCCCGGTCGCTTCGGCATAGACCGGATCCCAATGGTTGGGGTTGAACCGCCCCCACAGGCGTGACCCCATCAGCTGGATCGCCGCCTTCTTCTTAATCGGTTGCAGCTCGTACCCGATCGGCGTGTCGCGCGTGATCACCAGATCCGTCATCGTCATCAGAACTTCCCCGAAAGCTGCAGCGCGACTTCACGCCCGCGCGCGACGACGCCGCGCTGCTCGCTGATCGCGCCTGGGACGCTCGCGCCCCCGGTGCGGTCTGCGGCGTAGAGCAGATAATATTTGTTGGTGAGGTTGCGGCCGATTACCGACACTGCCCAGCGATCGTCGATCTGCGCGATCCGCGCGCTCGCGTTGAAGCGCCACAGCGCGCGTTGGAAGGTCGAGGGCGCCATGGTTTCCGCGGCGTAGTAGCTGCCGCTGTAGACCGCGTCTCCCGTCACCGTCAGCTTGTAATCGCCGACCGGGATCGCGAGTTCGACGCCGCCATTACCCGCCCAGTCGGGCGAGCGGGCGGGGGCACGGCCGCCGAAATCCTGCTGGAGTGTAAGCGTCGTCGCATTGACGAACGAACAATTGGCGGGCGCGGTCGCGGTCGCGCGCACCGTTCCCGTCGGGAAGGCATAGCCGTAGCATTGCCCGACGAAATTGCGGAAGCGGTTGTGCGTATAGGCGACCGCGCCGTGCAGCGTCAGCGCTTGCACGGGCGAATAATGCACCTCCGCCTCGGCACCGCGCTGACGGACTTCGCCGGCGTTGTTGATGGTATAGGCGACGCGCGCGGGGTCGTAGGTATTAACTTGGAGATCGGTAAACTTATAGGCGAAGGCCGCGACGTTGAGGCGCAACCTTCCATTCAGGAACAGCCCCTTGGCACCCACCTCGAACCCGCGCGCCTTTTCGGAATCGAAGTCGGTGTCGCCGATCCGCGTCCCGGTCTGGAGCGGGCTGGTGACGCCGAAACCGCCCGATTTGAACCCCGTCTTATAGGCGATGAACAGCGTCTTGCGGCTGTCGGGACGCCAGGTCAGGGTGGCTTCGGGCGAGACGTTGCTGTCGGCGAAGCGCCCTTGCAGGAAGCCGATCTGGTTCGACCCCGAGTACACCGTGTTCGCGGTGTTGAAGGTTCCGATGCCGTAGAGGTTTTCCTTGCTGAACTGCTTGCGCTCGCGCGTGTAGCGCGCGCCGCCGGCGATCTCGATCGTCGGGATCGGCTTCACCATCAGCTGCGCGAAGGCCGACAGCGTGTTGCCGGTCTGCAGGCTCAGATCCTCATAGCTCGAATAGCGATTGGCCGCGGCATTGTAGTTTCCGTCGTTGAGCTTGGTGTCGTTGTTGTCGTGCAACCGCGCGGTCTGATAGAAACCGCCGACCATGAAGTTGAACGGGCCCTGTAGGTCGCTGGTAACGCGCAGCTCCTGCGAGAATTGTTCGGCGCGCTGTTCGTTGAAGAAGGCGAGCTGCGAGTAGCTCGTCTGGTCGAGCCCCGAGAAGAAGCGGTATTTGGTGTAATTGTAACCCGTGGTCGAATCGATCGAGACGGCGCCGATCTTCCAGCCGAGATTGATCGCCTCCGTCAGCACGGTGAGCTTGCCATAGGGCGATCCGTCGGCGGTTCCGCCGCGCATCGTCGTCGAGATCGCGGCGGGTAGGTTGCCGATCGTCGTGCGGTTGTCGATCACGCAATCGGCCGCCGGATCGGCGATGCCGTACATGCGCGGGTTGGGGCCGGTGCACGGGCCGATATTCTGCGTCGCGGTGCCCGGGCCGGCGTCCTTGTTGCGCGCGAAGAAAGACTTGATCCGGAAGGTGAAATTGTCGGTCGGCTCGCCCTTGAGCGTCAGTCGTGCGAGGAACTCCTCGTCGCCAGGCCGCGGATCGGTCGTGCCCGGCAGCTGCGCCGCGCCGGCCGGTGCCCCGGTCGCGGCGCGGTAGAAGGGGTTGGCGATCGGCTGCGCGGTGTTGCGCAGCCAGCCGTCGAGGTTGCGGTAGCGCACCGCCAGACGCGCGCCGAAGCGGTCGGACAGCGGCCCCGACACCGCCACGTCGGTCGTCGTCTCGTCGCCGACAAATTCGTACGCAGTGCGCCCGCTGATCTCCAACCGATCTGTCGGATCGGCGGTGGAGATCGAAATTACGCCTGCTGTGTTGTTCTTGCCGAACAGCAGCGCCTGCGGCCCTTTCAGCACTTCGACCTGCTGCACGTCGAAGATGCCGAGCTGCGCGATCCGGCCGTCGCTCGTCTGGACACCGTCGAGCGCGACCGACACCGCCTGCTCGAAGCCCGCCTGGTTCGCTGGCGAGCTGATCCCACGGATCGCGATCGAGCCGCCGCCGTTAGACTTGTATGCGCCGACGATCACCGTCGGCGTCAGCTCGCCGATCTTGCTCAGATCCGTGGCGTTGTTGTTGGCGATTTGCGTCTGACCGATGACCGATACGACAACGGGCACGCCGTTGAGCGTCTCGCTCCGACGCCGCGCGGTCACGACGATATCGCCAGTCGCAGCGGCCTCCGCTTGCGCCTCGGCTTCGGACCCTGCGGGGGCCGTCGACGGTGTCGTAGGGCTAGTTGGCATCGTCGGCTCGGTCTGCGCCGCCGCCGGGAGCGCGATCAGCGCCAGCCCCGAAATTCCACTTGCCAGCATCGCCCTGATTGCCGGGCCCCGCTTCACCGTGCCGCGCATTGTCAGCCTCCTGTTAGCATCCTCGCCGCGCCGCCCTCGTTGGGGCGGTCGCTCATAGGAAACTGACCGAGGCTTTCAGGTTTGTCAATGCATGTGTTGACACATGGCGCATTGCGGACTGCAGTGCTGATTGGAGTGTAGGGGCGCGGCGCTCGCGTTAGTGCAGGCGCAAGCTTTTTGAAGAACGCCGATTTCGTTAAGGGGATTTTGTTATAATGCCGCGACGGGTATCAGCATGAAATCTTTGGGGTAGCAGATCGGCGATATCGGAAACACGAATGAGATAATAAATTCGCCTAAATATCTCTGAATGAAGGTTTTATACGTCGAACGACCGCGGCGGAGCCGCAGATGTCATAGTCGGATTCTAACTTTCAATACGGTGCTAAAAACAGCATCTTGTTGCATTCCGCAGGATACGGCCTGGGAGAGCGTATCTCGGCCGAACCGGTTGCCAATTTTGCTCCGAAACAAAGGCATGCAGCCATCGATATATAAGGAGAAATTAAGGCGTGATCTTCAGAACGTCAACGACCACGTAGATCGCTCACAAAAGACGCAACTGCTGTCCCTTTCATAGCAGACCGCGCGGCGGTAGCGCGCCATCTGCACTGCGTTACGCATGCGTTTTCGGTCGTCGAGATCCTTGCGCCGCTTTGATCGTCCCACGCTTTGGTATCAGAAAGCCGCGCCCTTACGCTGCAATGCTCCAGCTTTTTCGCCTTCGCGACAAAGCTACGGTCGACGCAGCACCCCACACCGTTCTTTGCGCCCTCGGCGCATCGTTGCCGACCGCGACGGTTGTCGTGGACCGGTCGGCAATGCTCTTTCCCCACACGGCGGCTCTGATCGTCGAGATTGCCTTAGCGATCGCTGCGAAGTGGCGCGGAAACATCAGTAGCGCGCCCGTCATGACTGCTTTTCGAACCATCGCCGTTCGCGCGACATAAACGCTAGCTGGGGCAAAGCCGCTGCAATGATGCGGTTGAACGAATGTCTGCTATGTCGAATTGCCGCTCGAAAGCGGCCGCGCCGTTTTCCACCCTAATCACCGGAAAATCAGACGGTCTCCTCCGGCGATTCTGCGTCGGCAGGCTTCGGAATGAACCGATAGACAGTGCCTCTGGAAATCCCGAGCTGCCGTGCGATATGCGCAGGCTTCACGCAATCCGCAGCGAGCCTGCGCACGGTCTCTGGATCGATGCGTGCTTTGCCTCCTTTATACACCCCCCTCGCCTTCGCCGCTTCTATGCCTTCTATCTGACGTTCTTTGCGAAGGTTCGTCTCGAACTCGGCGAATACGCCGAGCATATCGAGAAACGCCTTCCCAGCAGCGGTGCTGGTATCGATTGGCTGCTCTGTCGCTTTCAGGGCGACTCCCCTCCCCTTCAGTTCATGGACGATCTCCTGCAGATCCTTCGTTGATCGAGCCAGCCTGTCGATGCGCGTGACAACCAGTGTGTCGCCTTCACGAAAGAAGTCGAGCAAGACCTGCAGTTCGGTCCGAGAGCCGCGGTCCAACCCAGACTTCTTCTCGGCCCGGATCGTCTGGCAACCGGCAGCGCGCAACGCCGCTTCCTGGATGCCAAGGTCCTGATCGGAGGTAGATACACGCGCGTAGCCAAAAAGTGACATTTGGACTCCCTCTGTTCGATCAGGCTCTCGACCGTCGGCGCGGAGTGTTCAATGTCCCTGATAATAACCCTGATTGAACGCAGGGACCGTATCAAGCTGTGCGGTCTGTCAGGGTATACCCCTGTGAAACCGCGCGCCGCGTCTTGTTCATTCGATGCAGCCGTTAAAATAGGAGAGTGGGCGCTGGGGTGATCGCCCCCCATCGGCGTCTTGCCAGTATCGATGCCAAGGAGCTTGGATGCCGGAAGCCGCTGTCACGCGATTGATCGCCACTCGCTACGACGTTGTGCGTCGGAGCGAGTGTCACCCATCCAGAACGGCTCGCGTTTTCCGACGCGAAAAGCGAAAGACACCGATGAACTTGATTTTGTCACGCGCCGATTGTCGCGCCAACGCGCGGGCTGAGGCGCGCGCACTGCTCTGCAAGATTGACGCTCAGTTGGCGCACGCCTAAGCATGACACTTGCCCATGCGATCGGACGACAACTGGAACATCCCCGCGGGATTGGAGGATGGTTGACCGGTCATGCGATGCGCGTCGTCAACGCGCGTCCAACCGCACTGACGATCGACGCATTGGCGGTGCAAGCCGGAGGCATCGTCCTCGACATGGGGTGCGGTACCGGCGACGCGCTTGAAGCGCTTGCGCGCAAGGCGGGCTCTGGCGTTGTCTACGCGCTTGACCAATCCGACGCTATGTTGGCTGTTGCCCGCAAGCGGCACGCACGTCGCATTCGAGCCGGCTCGATCGTGCTAAATTACGGTGACTTCGCTGCGTTGCCTTTTGCCGACGCCAGCTTCGATCGGGTGCTCGCTTCGAACGTGATCTATTTCTGGCAAAACCCCTATGCGGTGCTGGTCGAAATCCTGCGCGTGCTCAAACCCGCGGGTCGCTTGTCGATTTATGCCACCGACGGCACCGACATGGCAAAATGGTCGTTCGTGAAACACGGTACACACATCTTGTACACCGCAGCCGCGCTCGATGGGCTCATGGCAACCGCCCCTGATAGCGCCAATTTCCGCCAGCAGCGCGTGTCCGTCGGATTGGGGGTTCACGGTCTCATTGCTACGCTCGATTGGTCGGCCGCATGAGGCAACCGCTGCAATTCTGGCTCTATGTCGGCCTCGGCATGATCCTGATCATTTCCTCGGTCGTGCGTTTGCCCTTTATCCGCGCCAATCACTGATCGTGGCGGCGCCCACTAGGAAATCCAATGTACCAAGCGTTCCTTCGCCGGTATCTCGATGTGCTCGCATCGATCTACATCTATAACGAGCATCGTGGCTACACGAGTATCGATCGTGTCCTGGAAGCAGTCCAGGTGCGGTGCCCCGACGATGCCGTCTTTATCGCGGCGGTCCGGAAACATCGTGCGGATGAGCGCAAGCACTATGTCATGTTCAAGCGCTGGTTCGAATTGCGCGGATCGATGCCGCTGAAGGTCGATCGTGCGTGCGGCCATATCGACCGTTTCGTCGAGATCGTATTCGGCTCGACGATCGACGCGCTCGACACAGACGCCGTTATAGCAAGCGACGCAATGTTCGAGCGACTCTGCAGGGTGATAATGCTGACCGAAATGAGGGGCATGCGACAGGTAGCCACCTTGCTCAAGTCACCGCTGCTACGCTCCGATCCCGTGCTGGTGAAGATTTTCAGGATTGTCGAGCGCGACGAGCCGAGCCACTGGCAGCCCTATCAGGCGTGGCTGACCCGGACGAACCGGGCACAGGCTAAATGGTATGAGCGGCTCACGGATTTCTGGATTCATCGCGAGTTGCTGTTCATCAAACTGCCGCTGGTGTTTCTCAATCCTTGGCTGCCGCGACGCCGAGACTGGGCCGATGCCGATGAGCAGGAGCCGAGTCCCAAGCCACTGATTGCGGTCTAGCGTCTGCTGGCGGCGAGCGCATCGAGCGCGATAAGAATCGTGTCTGCCGCGGCGTCAGCACCTTTTTCCTCTGCCATCGTCACAGCCACGCGCTCTGCGGTTTCGCGGTAGAAGCCTTGATTGAGTAGGCGGGCGATCAGCTTAGTCGCGCGGCGGACGGTGAAGTGACGTGCCTTGAGCCGCAATCCAGCACCCATGCGCATGACGCGATAGGCGTGATCATACTGATCCCCCATGTGAGGAACCACAAGTTGCGGCTTTCCCGCGCGCAGGGCTTGACCCGTGGTCCCGACGCCTCCGTGCTGAATGATCACCGCGGCATGCGGAAAAATCAGCGAGTGTTGGGCATATCCTGCTCGGAGGATATCGCCGTCAATACTCGGTTCGGCAGTTCCGCCCACCAGCAGGATCGCCCGCATGTTGAGCGCCCGCGCGACGTCGCTTGCCTTGTTGTAAAAACTGCGGGCACCCTCGACCGCGAAGGTGCCGAGCGTGAAGATTAGTGGAGCAGGCCCGGCTTCAAGAAACGCTACGATTGCAGGATGGAGCGCGCCTCGGCTGCTACTTCCCTGATCGAACATCGGGAACCCGACGATCCTGGTCGTCTGCGTGGCATCGGCTGGCAATGCGCCCAGTTGCAACGAGTAGCACCCAAGCCGAAGTAGGGCGGTCGGCGGCGGGTCGAGGAGATTGGCGGCACCGGCAGGCGGCAGCCCGTGTTCGACCCGGACCCGGTCGATCCGCCTGCCATATAAACGATTGACCAAGCGTCGGAGCGCGCCAAAGACGACGCGATTCCACGCCGCGCTGATCGCAGTCACCGGCGCCCCCACCATCATCCAGAAATCAGGCGTTCGCGGTGGATCCCAGGGAGACAGCATCGCCATGGGTTGCAGTATGACGGAAACCAGCGGCAGGCGGTGCTTCTCGGCCACGATTGGGGCCGCGAAGACGAAAATCGAGGCGACGATCGCCTCGGCATCCGCAGCCATCGCTTCTAGCGCCATGGTACATTCGGACAGGCCAGGAAGCAGCACGCGCTCGAGCATCACACGTTGATTGCTCATGATGCGGCGCACCGCTTCTTCGGGGCTCAGCCCCATCTGAGCACAGATTTCATCGAAGCTCGTCAGAACGCCGACCGCTTCAAGACCTGCTCGTACGCACTTCTGCACATGATCCTTTGGCACTGCCAAAACGGGAGTGATGCCTCGGTCCCTCAGCGCCAGAGCGATCGCGATGAACGGATGCAGGTCGCCGAGCGTGCCAGCAGTCGTGAGAATGACCTTACGCATAGACTAACCGCTCGCCCAATAATCTCCTCTCGGTAGGTAAGATAAGGGCTTGCCGCGCATCCAACGAGAAGCCTGAGCGTTCTGACAATAACATCATGAGGGAAACACCATGCGCATCTTGATCCTTGTTGCACTCGTGCCGCTGTCGCTCGCATCAGGCTGTGCGAAGCCACTAGGTCCGAACGCGTTTTTGACGAAGGCAATTTAGGGCGAAAATTCGGAAATGACACTTGGTGCTCTTGCCGCAAGCAAAGGCGGATCAGCAGTCGCCGATTATGGTCGGGCTCTGGTGACCGGACATACCAAGGGCCGAGCCGATGCTGTGGCTGTCGCGCAACATTACGGCCTGACACCACCCACAGACGTTTTGCCGGAAGCGAGCAAGGAGGAGGCGAAGCTGAAGGGGCTCAGCGGCGTCGACTTCGACAAAGAATTCGTCAGCTACATGATCGGTGATCACGAAAGCGACATTTCCGACTTCAAGAAAGAAGCTGAAAGCGACGCCCCGGCCGACGTAAAAATGTTGGCAACAAACACGCTGCCGGTTTTGCAGAAGCATCTCGATATGGCAAAACGCCTGACCTGAAGGAATCGGTTTTTTGAGACCCACCAGCGCTCGCGATATCGCAGCGCTGGTGGGTTTTAGATTATACATTGAACGATCGGGTTGGAACGCGAACCACAATAGCACCCGGACCGGCCGCTCGTCCGCGTCCGCGATTGCGCATGGCTTGGCCGCCAGCTGTCCGGCCGCTTTTGAGACGGATCTGGCTCCAGCATGGTTTTGGACAAGAAAATCTGGTTATTGGCCGCCAGGTACACCCCCTGCAAATATTCCAAGTCTTCCCCTTTTCGAAGTCATGATTCAGATGGGGAGGTGAGACTGCGAGAACACCCTTCCCCTTCGTCAGCACTAATCATGATCATCTTCGCCCTTTGCCTGTCAATGGCACAAACTTCACCCCACCCAGCGATCGTGTTTCGATCCCGCCGGAGCGCGATCTGGTGACGACGGTCAGAAGCTCGCACTCAGGCGAAGCTCCGAGCGGCATTATCAATCGCCCCTGTGGCGCGAGCTGCTCCAGCAACGGGCCGGGAACGCATGCTGCGGCCGCCGCGACGATGATAGCATCGAACGGAGCACGGTCAGGCGCACCGGTGAAGCCATCACCCTTTCTAACTTCAACGTTTAGGTATCCACAATCGCGCAAACGGTCGCGCGCGACCTGGGCAAAAACCGGAAGGATCTCGATTGTTATGACTGTCTCGGCGATCAACGACAGGATGGCGGCCTGATAGCCCGAGCCGGTCCCGATATCGAGGACGTTGGCATTGCAGGGCAGGTCGGCCGCGAGGGTCATTATCGCGACGAGATGCGGGTTGGAGATGGTCTGGTCGCAACCAATGTCCAGCGATGTCGGCAGGTAGGCGAATTCCGGCACTTCTGGATGGACGAAGAGCTCGCGCGGCACCGAGCTCATTGCGCCTAGGACCCGCTCGAGCTTCGAGGGATCGGCGGTCGCATCGTACTCAAGGATGCTTTGTCGGATCGCCGCAATCAGCGAAATTCGCTGGTCGCTGAATCCGGGTGGTTGATTTGCAAGTAAATCCATCAGGTAGTGCGTTCCTGGGCTCGCCCAAGTCTTATGCCCGAATTCTGCGAATTTCCCTTGGATCTGGCTCGTCACGGGCGCCGCCGCCTCTCTTGCTGCGAAAGCCGGGGCAAGCTGTCTCCAAAGGTTTAGCCATTCGGCTAGCGACGTTTCCCCATGTCCCCTAATTCCATCATCGGCCGCTGATGAGATTTTAGACGTTTCGCGTATCGCCATCTTGTCCCCCTTATCGGACAAGACGTCACCAAACCGATGCGCCCCAGTTCGCCGTCTCTGATCTGCTCTCGTAGTCAGGCGCGATAAACTACTTTCGGTGCCCATTAGCCCGTGGCGGGGGCGGTTCGTAAAAATTGGCAGTTACCCGGTCGCCAAGGCGCCTATGCAGGGAAACAGTATTGCCGTCCTTCAGCCATACCTCGATATTCCTCCCTCCGGATCGATCCAGAATGCGACAGTCAGGGTGCTCTTTCCGCGTCCCAGACCGGTCGTTCATTCACGTTGCGATCTCAGCTTGAATCCGCGCAAGCTGTCTCGCTTTTGCGGGCAGCGCTCGAGAACAGCCGATCCATCAGATGCCGGAACTAATTACCTAAGAGTCTGCGCGGCGCCCCAACCGGATCGAGAGCATTTCAATCGCTCGCGATCTGCTGAAAGCGCATCACTGATTATCAAGCGTCGATATTGCGGCGGAAGATCTTGGGCAGGACCAAGACCCCAATCACCATCGTGCCAGCCGCCACCACCCCGGGGTACCAAAGCCCGCAATAGATGTTGCCGTTGCCTGCGACGATCGCCAGCAACACCCCGCCCGACCAGCCGTTCCCGATGCGATAGGGCAGCGACATCGAAGTGTAAGGGATGCGGCTGGGGAACATTTCCACAAGCGCGACCGCGATCCTGACGTCATCGTTTGGTTGGGTTGACCAGCGTTCACGATGTCGCGAGCGCCGGCAGACCTCAAATCATTCGGTGAACGGTTCGGTCGCGAACTATCAGCAGATGGTACGACGCGCCGAGCACGTGCAATCCGATAACAGCCAGCAGCACGATCGCGACAGTCTGGTGTACATCGCCAAGCGACCGGCCAAGTGGCGAGCCAGTCGAGGTCAATGGAGGCAGCGGGAACGCGCCAAATAATTTGACCGACCAGCCGCGCGCAGATGCATTCGCCCAGCCCAGCAATGGCAACGCCACCAGAAGCGCATAAAGTAATATATGCGTGACACGCGACACGGCTTACATCGTCGGCGAAAGCGTTATCGGTGCGGAAGGCTCATAGTGCGTTGCCCGCCAAACGACCCTGACCAGAACTACCGCTAGAATCGTGACGCCAACCGACAAATGCCAGGCGATCAGTCCGGTTGGCACCGTGCCGCGGTGGATGTCGGGCATGGTCCAGGCGATGGCAAACTGTGTCACGATCAGCGCGACGGTTAGCCAATGCAGCAACCGCGCGACGCCGTCATACCGCTCGGAACCTGGGACGTTTGGCATCTAAATTCCCTCTGCGAGCGCATTTCGTAATACGAGACAACAGGCCGCGCTGTTGAAGACCAAAACTGATAGGACTCTGTCCGACAATCTGCTTCCAGCCTGCTCGACCAAGCCGGCTTTGGACGATCCGGTGTTTGCGCCAATTCCTAGCCGAGCTGTCTTGATGACGAACGGTTTGGCATCAAGCCAGCTTGACTCGGAAATTAGCCGCTGCGTGAACGGGGCGACCAATAGCGCGGCTGTTCCCAATTAAGGGCCTGAGGTAGCAGCGTTTCTGGAACCTCGACCAATGTCATGGCCTGGTTTGGCAGTTGAAGTATCCGAGCGAGCACCTCTCCCTCGGCAAAGCCATCGGCCGACCTCAACCGTGGATGTCGTAGCGATCGAGCATCATAACCTTGTCCCAGGCCTTTACGAAGTCCCGGACAAAGCGGCCGTGTCCGTCGTGCCCAGCATAGACCTCGGCAACCGCACGGAGCTGGCTGTTCGAGCCGAAGACAAGGTCACACCGCGTAGCCTGGAAACGTGGCGTACCGGTGTCGCGGTCATCGATCGAGAAGGACATGCCCTGCTCGTCAAGCTTCTTCCACTCATACTCCATGCTCGTCAGCACAGTGAAGAAGTCATTCGAGAGCACGCCGACCCGGTCGGTGAAGACGCCGTGCGACGAGCCGTCGTGGTTTGCCCCCATCACGCGCAGACCGCCGACCAGAGCGACCCATTCAGGAGCAGTAAGCGCCAGCAACTGCGCCTTGTCGAGGAACATCCCTTCGGGGGAAACGCCTTGCGCGATCTGCCCGTATTGGTCGTCGACATAATTGCGGAACCCGTCGACCACGGGCTTGAGCCAGGTAAACATTTCGATGTCGGTCAGCTCCTGCGTTGTATCGCGCCGCCCCGGGGTGAACGGGACGGTCACCTCGACGCCGGCCTCGGCGGCGGCCCGCTCGATCGCCACGCAACCGCCCAGCACGATCAGATCGGCGAGCGAAACTCTTATGCCGCCGGACTGCGTGCCGTTGAAGTCCTCCATCACGCCGCGCAGCGCCGCGACCACCGGCACCGTCCGCCGGTTGACCGCCCAGTCCTTCTGCGGGGACAGCGCGAGCCGTCCGCCATTCGCGCCGCCGCGCTTGTCGCTATTGCGGTACGTCGCCGCTGCCGAGAAGGCGGCGAACACCAGATCGGACGACGACATGCCCGTCGCCAGGATCGCCTGCTTCAGCGTGGCCACGTCACCCGCGCCGATCGGGTCATAGTCGAGCGGCGGAATCGGGTCCTGCCAGGCCAAGCTATTCTCGTTGCGCTTCTCGGGCCCGAGATAGCGTTCGCGCGGCCCCATGTCGCGGTGGGTGAGCTTGTACCACGCTTTCGAGAACGCCTGGGTGAACGCGTCGAAATCCTGCAGGAACTTCTCGCACACCGCCCGGAAATCCGGGTCGACCTTGAGCGCGATGTCGCTGGTCATCATCATCAGCGGGTTCATCTTGCCCGGAATGTGCGCGTCCGGCGTCTTCGGCGCATCGGGATCTACCGGCGTCCACTGGATCGCGCCGGCAGGGCTCTTGGTCTGCTCCCATTCGAACTTGAAGAGGTTTTCGAGATAGCTGTTGTCCCACTGCGTCGGATTGGGGGTCCAGCTCCCCTCGATGCCGTTGGTCATCGTATATTCGGCAAAACCGGTGCCGTTCGGGTTCTGCCAACCCATCCCCATCGCCTGGATCGGGGCGATTTCGGGCGGCGGTCCGATCTCATCTGCCTTGGCCATGCCGTGACTCTTGCCAAAGGCGTGACCGCCAGCGATCAACGCGACCGTCTCCTCGTCGTTCATCGCCATGCGCGTGAAGGAGATGCGAATATCGCGCGCAGAGCCCATCGGGTCGCCGTTCGCATATGGGCCTTCGGGATTGACGTAGATCAGCGCCTGATGAGTCGCGGCGAGCGGGTTCTCGAGGTCGTAATCTGCATCACCATTCTGGCCGCGCCAGCGCTTGTCACGCGTCACCATGCTGTCGAATGACGCGATATTCCTGGGATCCCAGACCTCCGGGCCCCAATAGGTGCTCGTGTCGGCCTCCCAAGCGTCGCGCCGACCGCCGGCAAAGCCATAGGTCGGAAAGCCCATGATCTCGAGCGCGACAGTGCCGGTCAGGATCATCAGGTCGCCCCACGACAGCGCGCTGCCGTATTTCTGCTTGATCGGCCAAATCAGCCGGCGTGACTTATCGGTGTTGCCATTGTCCCACCAACTGCTGATTGGCGCGAAGCGTTGCAGCGCCTCACCAGCACCGCCGCGACCGTCCGAGATGCGATACGTGCCGGCGGCATGCCATGCCATGCGGATCATCTGCGGGCCGTAATTGCCGTAATCCGACGGCCACCAAGCAACCGACGAGGTCAGAAATGCCCGGATATCCTGCTTCAGCGCTGCGTAGTCGATGCTGTTGAACGCTGCGGCATAGTCGAAATCGCTCAGCGGATTGGCCTGCGGCCCGTTGCTGTGGAGTTGCTCGACCTTTAGCCGGTCTGGGTACCAGTCGGACAGGGTCGGCGGTGTTCCCAGTGCGCCGCCGACGCGATCACCGCCGAACGGGCATTTGCCCTCCATCTCATGAGTCTGCGTGTTGGTTTTGTCGTTCTTGATATCAAGCATATCACGATCCTTTCGAAGCGGTGAGGCGATGTAGCTGGGAGGGGTGGCTTGGCGGATGATCGGTCGGCCAAGAGCGGTCAGAAGGCTGGCGCGCCCTCATCCGGGATATCCTCCTCGTCCCCTATCGATCGGGGGAAGACGAAGCGGTAGAATATGGCTGCGATCGCGGCACCGACGAACTGGGCGATCATATAGGGAACGGCATCGGTGAACCTCCCGACGCCGATCGCCGGGCCCAGCGTCCGCGCCGGGTTGATCGAGGCGCCGGTAACAGCACCGAAGCTCATGATGCAAAACGCGACGGTCATGCCGATCGCGAATGGTGCAAACTTGCCCGCCGTGCCGCGTAACGCAGTGTTGAGTACGATCGTCATGAGGAAAAACGTCCCGATGGCCTCGAGCACCAAGGCACCGTTGAGCGACGTCAGACTCCCGGTCACGGTCGTCATGCCTAAGCGATGTGGCGCGCCAGCTCCGTAGATTGCCGACAGCGTTAGTCCACCGCAGATCCCCCCGGCAAACTGTGCAATGAACACGGGGATCGCGGCTGCGATCTTTCCTTCGCCAGCAAGGACGACCCCGAGGGTCAGCGCAGGATTAAGGTACGAGTTGCTCTCGTTGCCAAAAGCGTAAGCGAACGCCATGATGACGAAGCCAGGCGCCAGCGCAATGGCGGCGATATTAGGGGGATCCAGCACAGTCACTGCGCCGGCGCCAATAAGATAAGGGCGAAGGTACCAATAAACTCGGCAAGCAATGCTTTGATTAGATGCATAAAAAATCCAATCTGGTACAATCTATACAATGCGAATGCTGATATTGATGCTTAACTCTCTGTCGACACATTATGATCCCACACATTACGTAAACTTAAGTTCATTTTTGAAGCCGGTTTCATCGGACGGTACGTCGGAACATGTGTTCCTGTGCGATCGGCCAGAGGGAAGTCGCTCGTCGGCCTCGTTCGGGAGCGCGACAACGGAGAGGGGTATCTGCGCATTCGCTTGCACGGGTCTGAGGATCACAGCCGTCGATCGCCGACATGGGGGGCGGTCGTTCGTGATCGCCCGTATCTGTCCGCGGGTAGCGTCGCCCGAACCTGCTGCCAAAATGTGACTAAAAGCCAAGCGTTGACGTCCAGCGACGTGGATCCGACTTCGCATCTAACTGTTTGGCGGCGCGACGGTTACGTGGAGACGGAAGTGGCGCGCAGCCGACACGGGGATATTCGCCGTTCTTGGTACACGCATCTACTTTTGAAGTCGCAATAGTAGGTGGATTGGTGGGAGTATCCGTCGAAATGGCATTCCCACGTCGGCGTGTATCGACTTGGACAGGCTGAGCAATGGAACCAGACTGTAGTGTCCGTGCGGCAATCGCTGTCGCATCTAAAGCGACGCTCACAAATACCAGAACAAGAATGTTAATTTTTTTCATAATAACTCCGCTTGCTAGAGTGCGCTGGCGCCGTCCGGCGAAAGGCATGATCGTGACATAACCTGTGGCCATTCAAGTGACGCCGCGCTCTTGCCGACACCCCAGTCCCACGGTCGACGAACCTGAATCAAACATCCTCGTCGAATTTGAAGGGCGGCATCAGGTGTCCGAAACTCGGCGATTCCAGCCCCGGCCGCAGCCAGTCCAGTTCGACTATCTCGCTTAGCTCTCAGCGAGGGCAGTTTTCATTCCCGACTTGCCGTTCGATCCATCTTTCCGGCGAAAGGGTGTCTGGCCTAAAATACGACAGGGCGACTCTATTGCGCCAATTTAACTTGAGTTTAGCCTCTAAATTATCCAGCTATTTTAATGGTTTAATGTGCCGCAGACTTATAATCTCTGCTTCTCGGGTTTGAAGGTAATAGTCGCGCCGTGCGGTATAGGGATCCGGCGAATCACGGAATCCTTCCAGCTTATCGTCGAGACCCGCGCGTTGATCCAACGTACGCCCAACGCTGATTGGTATGACGTAACCAGGCTGATTGAAGGGTTTGCCAAACGCCGTTGGCAACATGGCTCGGTCGAGCAAAGTTCCGATCAGGTCACGAACCGTTGTAGCTCCAATAAGCGGAACGAAAATAAACGCTCCCGGCTTCACACCATAATATCCTAGCGTATCAGCAAAACCGTTCGGGCGACGAGGAAGATGGAACGGTTTCCGGGCTGCTATATCTATTATCCCGGCGATGCCGATGGTTGAGTTTATCGCGAATCGTCCCAGGGTTTCAGCGGCTTTTCCGATTTTCATTTGGAGAATATAATTTACGAATACGACGGGTTCGTGGATATTGCTAAGAGCATTGCTGACGCCCAGTTGAACCGGCTGAGGAACGATTCGCATATAGGTATGTGCGACCGGGCCGATTACGGCCCCATCGACGGCTTGATTAATTGCAAAGGACTTGACGTTAATCGCTTCGATCGGATCTCCGGGCGATCGCGCTCGTCCAGTAACTATAATGTCAGTTTGTCCCAATTCTTCAAAGGGCGGGCTTTGAGACGTCTTTGACGATGGAATCGATTGCTCCTCTCGGGGAACGACCGCAACCCCACTGTCCCCAGTTTGGCCGGCTGCTGGGAAAGGAAGCGATGGAGTAGCGGGGTAAGCAGCCTCAAAAGACGGACTAAGCGTCGCTAATAGGATTGCCACGCCGATGCTCATTGGATCCCCTCCGTTCTGAGCGGGCGTGCTGTTCGCGCTCTGACGGTTCCCAGGAACGTGCCTCGGTCGTCAGAAGTTCGATATGCTAACATACACATTGATTCCTCACGGATTGCTCCATCGGCCACTAGACGGCGACAATGCGAACAAGCCCCAGTCCCGGCGGGGGCTATAAAAAGAAATCGCGCTAAGAGTTGGTAATCACTGGCCTGAAGCGGTGGGATCTGGTCCTTCAGACTGGACCAGACGATAGCGGATGAACCACAAAGGGCGCTCCCACAGTATGGGAGAGGTGCCCTATTGCCCGAATGCGATCATCTTGCGGATAAGCCCGGGGAGATGGCGTCCGGCCCCCCGTCGACCTCCCGTCTGCAGATGCGGGAGTACAGCCCGGCCTACTCGGCTTGGCGGCGAGGCCACGATTTTGCAGCGCGCTCAGCGCGGTTCGGCACCATTGCCAAATGATAAATGTTAAGGCCGAATTGGCGGTGAGCATTATCTTGCTTCACCGCCGTTCCCAGCAGCCGTTCGCCCATATCAGTGAGAAAGGTGGGAAAATCGTCGCGCCAGCGCGCAGCGACGGCAATCCTGTGCCCGCCGCATTGCGTATATCCACTGACCTTCGGATTACGGCAAACGCACCGCGGATCGATAGAGGACCACCCGCCACTTTTGACCAAATGAACAAAGGCGCTGAACATTGGAATTAGACTTCGATCTCATGTGCAGCGAGATTTACGACGCGGGCGTGATCCCCAGGTTTGGCGAGATGATGTTTTATCCGGGCTCCGGCCTCGATCCCATCAATCCTTCTGAATTGGACCAAGAGCTTGGCCGCTACCGGCTTTCCCACGCCATCGGTACGTAGCTCCGCAAAAGGTGCTGGAATGCGACAACAGAGGTGATGAAGCACCAATTCGGTGTGAATTTTGCTGTTGGCGAGATCGTGCTACAGCTTGACGCCTCGAGCCATCCGCCATGCTAGCTCAAACAACGGAAGGTCAGTCGTTTGAGCGAAGGAAGTGTGGACGACGGCAGCGACGGACTTGCGGCTTTATACATCCAGCACCGGGCTGCCCTCGTACGTTTTCTGAATGCCCGAACCAGTAGCGCCGCCGAGGCAGAAGACGTGGTGCAGGAGATGTGGCTCAAAATTGGCTCGGCGCCGTCCGGACCGATCGGCAACGGCCGTGCCTATCTCTACCGCGTTGCCCAGAACCTCGTGCTCGACCGTCTCCGCGCGGGACGACGGCGCGCGGTCCGCGAGCAGGATTGGGCGGATGTGGAGCAGGGCCAGCGCCCCGACGGCCCCGAACCGCACGCAGAGGCAGTCGCCGAAACCGATCTGATCGCGCGCGAGGACGCCGCGCGCCTCGCTGTGGCGATCGACCGGCTGCCCCCCGGCGCCGCCCGCGCGCTCCGCCTGCACAAGCTCGACGGCCTGAGCCATGCCGAGACCGCGGCACGGCTCGGGATCAGCCGCAAGGGCGTCGAAAAGCATATGGCAGTCGCGATGGCGCATCTGAGACGCATGCTCGATGCAGGGGAACTGGGGTGAACGACACGCCGCGCCGTCTTGGCAGTGGAACAGAGAGCGGCGGCAGCGCAGGCTGCGGCGAGGTGATGCAATGAACGAGGATATCACGGAACGCGCGGCACAATGGCACGCGGCGCAGGATGCCGACGACATGGATTGGGACGGCTTTGCCACCTGGCTCGAAGCAGACCCGCGCCACCGCGCCGCGTTCGACCGCATCGCGCTTCTCGATGACGACATCGTGGAGCAACGCGCAACCATCGTCGCGCACCTCGCCGCCCCTGCCCCGGCCCAGCGTGAACCGAGGCGCTGGCGCTGGGCGGTGGTGGCAGGCGGTGCGATGGCGGCCGCGCTGGCCGTCGTCGTAGCGCTGCCCCGGCCCGCCGCCGATATCGCCTGGCAAACCGGCGCGACAGCGCGCACGATTGCCTTGGTCGATGGCAGCAGCGCCACGCTCGCGCCGCGTAGCCGTCTCGTCGCGCAGCACGGCGACCAAACGCAGCTCGCGCTCAACGGTACAGCCTATTTCGATGTGCCGCACCGCGCCGACCGGACGCTGTCGATAACCGCCGGGCGCTACCGCATCAGCGATATCGGGACACGCTTCGATATCGCGGTCGATGGTCCGACGACCCGGATCGCGGTGGCCGAGGGCCAAATCGCCGTGACGGCAGCGGGTCTGGATACGCCGGTCACGCTGGTGCAAGGCCGGGCGCTGCTCGGGCAACAGGGGAGCGTCACGCTAACCAGCATCGCCGCCGAAAGCGTCGGAAGCTGGCGTGGCGGGCAGCTCGTTTATGCCGATGCGCCGCTGGCGCTGGTTGCAAGCGACATCACGCGCTATGCGGGAGCCGAAACGACGGTCGATCCCGCAATCGCCAATCTCCGTTTCTCGGGGGCGTTGAAGATTGGAAAAGGAACGCAAGCTGCGGACGCGTTGGCCACGATCATCGGGCTCGAGGCGCGCCATGCTGGTGCTGGCGTTCGGCTGGAGCGCCGCCGCCACTAGCACGGCGCGCGCGCAGACGCTGCGGCTCGATATTCCGGCAGGAGAAATCGACCGCGCGATCACCGCTCTGGCGCGACAGTCGGGATCCTCAATCGGCGCCGACATTCCGCTGGGTACAACGCTCACGCGCGGCGTCCATGGCCGCATGTCGGTGGCCGCGGCGCTCGCAGACATGCTGCGCGGCACCGGGCTGCGGGCGATCCGCGTCGGTCCGGATCTTTGGCGGATCGAACGCGCGCCGCGCCAGGTCATACGCTCCGTGCGCTCCATTCCCCCACCGGCTGCGCGCGAGCACGCCGAGCAAAGCGACATCGTGGTGACCGCGACCAAGCACCGCGAGACACTGGCATCGGCGGCGACCCCGCTCACGATCGCGTCGCCAGAGCGCCTCGCCAGTGTCGGCGATACGCCCGGCACGCGCGATCTCGCCGCGTCGATCAACGGCCTTTCGGTCACCAATCTCGGTCCCGGGCGCAACCGGTTGTTCATCCGGGGCATCGCCGACAGCCCGTTCGACGGTTTCGGGCAATCGAGCGTCAGCGTCCAGGTCGATGAATCGCGCGTGACCTACGACGCGCCGGACCCCGATCTGCGCCTGATCGACATGGCGCAGGTCGAAGTGCTCAAAGGACCGCAGGGGCCGCTCTACGGCACCGGCGCGCTTGGCGGCGTGTATCGGCTGGTGCCCGCCAAGCCCGACCTCACGCGCGCCAGTGGATCGCTCCGCAGCGGCGGCAGCGCAACGCAAAACGGGAGCGGCGCTGGCGATTTCGACAGCGTTGTCAATCTCCCACTCGTACCCGGCCGGCTCGCCATCCGGTTGGCCGGCTATCGGATCGGGCAAGGCGGCTGGATCGGTTCGACCGACGGAACAAGCGACCTCAATCATGGGCAGACCAGCGGTGGCCGGATCGCGGTGCGCGCCCGGCCATTTGGCGACTGGATCGTCGATCTTCAGGGAATCAACCAAGGATCGTCGGTTGCCGACAGCCAATATGTCGAAGCGCCGCACACACTGACGCGCACCCCGCGGCTACGCGAGCCGCAGGACACCGGGATATCGCTCGTCAGCGTGACGACGAACGGGTCGATCGCCGGGGCTCGGGTCACCGCCGTTGCAAGCGCCACGTCGCAGGAGGTCAACGCCACCTACGATGCGTCGTCCAAGGCCGCATTGCTCGGCGGGACCGCGCCTGCGTCCTATCGCGATGCGCGCACCTATCATGTCTATACCGGCGAGATACGCGCGACCGGCTCGGCCGGACGGTTCGATTGGCTCGGCGGCGCGGCGCTGCTGACCGTGAAAACCGCCGCGACCGGAATGCTGGTCGGCGCGACCACCGTGCCGGTGCTCCGCGTCACCCGCATCGTAAATGAGGCCGCTGTGTTCGGCGAGGTGACTTGGCATCTGTCCGATCGGCTGCGTGTCGGCACCGGTGTCCGCGTCTTCCGGTCTTCGGTCGATGACGAACGGGCGGAGGGCTCCGTAGGCGGCGCCGTCAGCCGTGCGATCGTCCGCGCGAGCCCGAGCGCGACGATCGCTTGGCAGCACGATCCGCGCTTGCTGGTGTTCGCGCGCTATGCCTCCGCGTTGCGTCCCGGTGGGGTCGACACGACGTCGGTCGGCCCTTCGTCGCCGACCTCGTATCAGTCAGACGAATTGCAGGCCTATGACCTCGGGGCCCGCTGGTCGTCGCCCAACGATCGCCTGTCGCTCGATCTCGGGCTGTTCGCATCGGACTGGGCGCATGTCCAGGCCGACTATCTCGCCACCGACGGCCTGATCTCGACGCGCAATGCCGGCGATGCGAGCAATCGCGGGATCGATCTCAGCCTTCAGTGGCGGCCCGCAGGACGCATCTCGCTCTCGGCCGGGACGCTGCTCCAGCACGCGCGGATCAATCCCGGCGCGCTTCCTGGGGTCGAGCCCGACCGCCGGCTCCCGATCATTCCCGACGCCAGCGCGCATGGCGAGGCAAGCTACGCGCTCAGGCTCGGCCGGTGGCAGCTGCGCGCGACCGGGCGCGCAAGCTATATCGGCGAGACGCGGCTCAGTTTCGATCCCGCGCTCGACCGCGAAAGCAGCCCGATCCTGCTGCTTTCGGGATCGCTGAGCGCGGAGATCGCCGCGTGGCAAATCCGCGCCGGTCTCGACAATGCGGGCGATACGCGCGCCGACAGTTTCGCGTTCGGCAATCCGTTCACGGTGACGGCCGCGCCGCAGCGCACCCCCGTCCGTCCGAGGACCGCATCGCTTTCGGTACGCCGAAGTTTCTAGCCCGAACGATTCTCTCGACCGCCCAGGTAGGGTGGCCGGCCAGGCGTGACGTCTCTCGTGCATCGACGAGGTGTTCATGCACGATACGGCCATTCGCTCCCTGATTGCCGACCGCTATGCGGCAGTCCATGCGGCCTTTCCGCCATCCGACTATCCGACCTATCTGAGCGTCGGCCAGCCAGAGGCGCCACAAGCCGTGTTGGGCTTCCGCGCTGCCGACGCCGGCGCGTTGCTGCTCGAGCGCTATATCGACCAGCCGATCGAGCTCATGCTGAGCGAGCGGTTCGGGCGCAGCATCGCGCGCCATCGGATTGCCGAGATCGGCAACCACGCCTCGCACCGCCCCGCCGCGACGATCGCCCTGTGGCGCGAGGCCGCCGCTGCTCTGCAGGGCCAGGCGGACATTGCCGTTGCCGTCCTGACGCAGCCGCTCCGCGCGATGTTCGCGCGGCTCGATCTCCCGATCGTCGTTCTCGCCCCTGCGCGAATCGAGGCCGTGGCGGCCGAGGCCTCGCGCTGGGGCCAATATTACGACTCCGACCCGATGCTGTGCGCCGGTGACGTCGCGCTGTGTCGCGAGAAACTCCTCCGAACCTCGATGCGAAGGACATTTTCGTGAGCGACCTTTGGACGGCGATCCTGCGCCACGCGGAAGAACGACCCGACGCGCTAGCCCTCGACGGCGCCGAACCGATGACATGGGCCGCGTTGGCCACCACGGTGCCTGGCTTGACGGCCTTTGTGTCGGCCGAGTTCGAAGTAGGCCGCCCGATCGCGACGCGCACAGATCATGGCGTAGCAGAATGCCTCCTAGACCTGGCGCTCGTTGAAGCGCGCATTTCAACCATCCCGTTACCGGCATTTTTCACGTCGGCACAGGTCGAGGCGGCACTCGACCACGCCGGCGCGTCGGCGCTGATCAGCGGGCCGGTCGCGCTCGCGGGCGATCCGCAGGGCGGGTTTTCGTTCACCGCCGAGCGGAAAGTGCGCACCGCCGCCCCGCTGCCCAAAGCCACAGCGCGGATCACCTTTTCTTCGGGATCGACCGGCGACCCCAAGGGGATATGCCTGTCGCTCGACCATCTCTCGCAAGTGGCGGGTGCGGTGGTGGCCCAGCTGGGCGCGGATCATGCCGGTCGGCACTTGCCGCTGCTCCCGCCGGGGATTCTGCTCGAGAACGTCGCGGGTTTCTATGCGACGATCCTCGCCGGCGGCACCTATGTCGCCCTGCCGCAAGCGGCGGTCGGCATGGCCGACCCGTTCCGCCCCGATTTCGGCATGATGCTGCGCGCGATCGACGCACACGCGATCACCTCGCTGATCCTGGTGCCCGAATATCTGGCGGGCCTCGTCGCGGCGATGACCGCGAGCGGCGCGCGGTTCCCGCGCCTGACGCTCGTCGCAGTCGGCGGCGCGCGGATCGAGCCCAAGCTGCTCGATGCCGCAGCAGCCGTGGGATTGCCCGTGCGGCAAGGCTATGGCCTGACCGAATGTGCCTCGGTGGTCGCGCTCGATGACGGCGCAGCGGGGTCACGCGGCAGTGTCGGCCGGGCGATCGGCGCGAACACGATCCGCCTTGCCGAGGATGGCGAGATCCTCATCGACGGGCCGATCTATCTCGGCACCGTCGGCGCGCCCCGCCCCCCCGGCGCGCTTGCGACCGGCGATATCGGTCGGATCGATGACGCGGGACGGCTCTGGATCGAGGGCCGCAAATCGGCGCTGATCGTGACGAGCCATGGGCGCAACGTCTCGCCGGAATGGGTCGAAGGCGTGCTGAAGGCCGATCCGGCGATCGCGCAGGTCATGGTCCGCGGCGACGGACGCGCGCTCCTCGACGCGCTGATCGTGCCGGCCGCGCCGGATGCCGATATCGCCACGGCGGTCGCCACGGCGAACCTGACCTTGCCGGCATATGCGCGGGTCGGCGCATGGCAGATCGTGCCGCCGTTCCTGCCCTCCGCGGGATTGCTCACCGGCAACGGTCGGCTCCGCCGCGCCGCGATCGATACGGCCTATCCGTATCGCGACGACGCCGCCGAGCAGCCCTTCTTCGACCGCCTCGTCGCCGAGACGCGCGAGGCGCAAGCGCGCTTCGCGATGACGCCGCAGCTGATCGCGGGGCTGACCGGCCGGATCTCGGTGCTCGATTATATCGCCTATCTCACCCAGGCGTATCATCACGTCCGCCACACCGTCCCGCTGATGCAGGAAGTACGCGCACGGCTCGGTGCCCGCCCGGTGCTCGTGCGCGCGCTCGACGAGTATATCGAGGAGGAGACCGGCCACGAAGAGTGGATCCTCGACGACATCGCCGCCGCCGGGGGCAACCGCGCAGGTGCCGCAGCGAGCGCCCCCTCCCCCGCCACCAAGGCAATGGTCGATCACGCCTATCGCACGATCCGCGAGGGTAACCCGGCGGCGTTCTTCGGCATGGTCTATGTCCTCGAAGGGACGAGTATCGCGATGGCGAGCCACGGCGCAGGCGCGGTGCAAGCGTCGCTCGGGCTGCCCGAAGGGGCGTTCCATTATCTCACATCGCACGGCGCGCTCGACCAGGACCATATGGCGTTCTTCGAACGCCTGATGAACCGGATCGACGATCCCGGCGACCAAGCCGCGATCATCGCGATGGCGCGCGCGATGTTCGGCCTGTTCGGCGGGCTGTTCGCCGGGATCGAACTGGAGGCGATGCGTGTCGCGGCTTGAGGGGAAGCGCGTCGTCCTGACCGGGGCCGCCGGTGGGATCGGGTCGCTCGTGGCCAAACGGCTCCGGTTGGCCGGTGCCTATGTCATCGGCGTAGACCGGGTCGATGCCGTCGCATGCCAGGAATGCCTCGCATGCGACCTGTCCGATCCCGATGCGCTCGAGGCGCTGGCGAGCAAGCTTTCCGCGACCCACGTCGACATTCTCGTGAACCTGGCCGGGCTGCAATATTTCGGCCCGCTCGACGCGCAGGGCGCGACCCGCATCGCGCTCGGCTATGCGGTCAACCTCGTCGCGCCCGCGATCGTGAGCGGCGCCGTGCTGCCGCAGATGATCGCGCGGCGGGACGGTCAGATCGTCAATATCGGATCGGTGATGGGCGCGGTGCCCTATCCCTATTTCACGACCTATTCGAGCGCGAAGGCGGGGCTGAAGGCGTTCAGCCAGGCGCTGCGGCGCGAGGTTGCAGGGCGCAATATCGCGATCACCTATATCGCTCCGCGTGCCGTGCGCACCGCGTTCAACACCGCCGCGATCGAGCGTTTCATGGCGCTGAGCGGGATGGCCGCCGACCGCCCCGAAGACGTTGCCGACACGATCGTCGCGGCGATCGAACGGCGCGCGACGGATGTCTCGATCGGAATGCCCGAACGCGTCTTCACCCAGCTCAATGCCGCGGTGCCACGCCTGATCGACCGCGGTCTCGCCAAGCAAGTCGCGATCGCGCGCACCCTTTTCGTCGAACCATGATCCAGGAGCTTCCCATGCGCCGTCTCGCCGCCGCCTTATGCACGCTGCTCGCCGTCTCGGGCGTGGCGCATGCCAGCAACAACCCGCAGATGGATGCAGCGGTGCAGCGCATCAACGATCAATGGGCGCACATCCGCTACGAAGTTACCGATCGCGACCAGCAATACCGCCAGCTCGATGTCCTCGCCGGACAGGCCGCGCAGGTCGCGGCGCGCTTCCCGGGGCGCGCCGAGCCGTTGCTGTGGCAGGGCATCGTCACCAGCGAGGAGGCGGCGCGCGCGAGCGTGTTCCGTCAACTCGGACTCGCCAAGGCCGCCAAGGGCATCCTCGAGCGCGCGCAGGCGATCGACCCCAACATCGCCGATGGCGGCGTGAAGATGAGCCTGGGCGTGCTCTATTACCGCGTGCCCGGCTTCCCGGTCGGGTTCGGCAGCACTCCCAAGGCGCGAGCGTTGCTCGAGGCCGCGCTGCGGCAGGATCCGCGCGGGCTCGACAACAATTTCTTCTACGCCGACTTTCTGAACGACGAGGGGCATCCCGCCGACGCGAAGGTGTATGCGCAGCGCGCGCTCCAGGCCCCCGTCAACGCCGCGCGCCCGGTATGGGATGCCGGACGCCGCGCGGAGCTGCGCGCCTTGCTGGGCAAGATCGACGCGAAGCTCCGACACGCATGAACGCCTTGGCGTCGGCGCTCGGCCGACAATTGGCACGGCCGCGAGGCCTGGGTGGGCGCGTCGTCGCGCAGGCGATGCGGCTCGCCAACCGTCGCCCGACCGCGCTCGCCATCGCGGCGCTCGACGTGCGGGCGGGCGATGCGGTGCTCGATCTGGGCTGCGGTCCGGGCGATGCCATTGCGGCTTTGCAGGCGGCCGCGGCTGGCGGCGCCGTCCACGGCGTCGATCATGCCGAGGAGATGATTGCACTGGCGAAGCAGCAGCACCCCGAGGCGCGATTTTCGGTAGCGGATTTTGACGCGCTTCCGTTCGCCGACACGCGCTTCGATCGCATCCTGGCCACCAACGTCGCCTATTTTTGGCAGGACGATCAGGCGGTCCTCGCCGAGCTTGCGCGCGTCGTCCGGCCAGGCGGCCGAATCGCGGTCTACGTCACCGAAGCCGCCGCCCTGCGCCGCATCGGGTTGCACGAGACCGGGACGCACCGTCTGTTCACCCCCAAGCAGTTTTCGGAGATGCTCGGCGCCACGGCGACGATCCGCGCGGTCGATGCCGGGTTCGGGGTGCGCGGACTCATCGGTACGATCGATCGATGATCGTTTCGCTGCAGTCGATCCTGTCCCGGCATCGCGGGGTGATCCTCCGAGCAGCGCTGGCACTAAGCTGGTTCAGCGTTGCGATCTTTGCTTTCCGGCAGATGCCTGTCTCAGGGTTCAGGGCGCTGATTGGCGCGTCGCCGAGTTTCTGGTGTGCAGCGGTGGGTTACGTTTTTCTGCATCCGCTCGCCGATCTCGTGATCTTCCGGCGGCTATGGGGAAGACGGGAGGGTATTCTCGGCGTGCTGACCCGCCGCTTCATCAGCAATGAAGTGATGTTCAGCTATTCGGGCGACGTATACCTTTTCGCGTGGGCGCGAGGACAGCGGATCGACGCACCGTTGCACGCGATCAAGGACGTTTCAGTGCTGTCGGCGCTGGTCGGCAATGTCGTGACGATCGGTCTTATCGCGGCATTTGCCCTGGGCCCAGGACTCGCGTCGCTCGGCCTGGGCGCCGCCCATATCTCTCTATCCGTGGCGCTGGTGGTTGTTCCGAGCCTGACGATGATCGGCTTTCGGCGGCGCCTGCTCAAGATGTCGGGACGCGATGCGCTGTTCGTCGGTGGCGTTCATATCGTGCGCGCGGTCGCGATGCTGGCGATGCTGGTACCGCTTTGGCTAGCGGCCGAGCCGACATTGGGGTGGGGCACGTGCTTGCTGTTTCTGACGATCCGCCAGCTGCTCTCGCGCGTCCCGCTGATGCCGGGCAAGGACATGCTGTTCGCCGGCTCTGTCGCCCTGATCGGCAAAGCGGGCGCCGCGGCGACCGTCGCGGCGGCGAGCGGGGCGCTTGGAATTACCGCGACCGAGACGCTGCTCGCCCTTTTCCTGGCGGCCGCGACCCTGCTTCCCGCCGGGCTTAAGATCCGCCGAGTGATTCCCGGCGGATGGCGCGTGCCGCGCCTCAGAGCATCCGCTGGAGGGTTCGATCCCGCACGATGACGCCGTGATAAAGCGCACCCAACACGTGCAGCCCGATAACGACCAGCAATTCGATCGCGACGACCTGATGCAGGTCGCCCAACTGGCGGCCAAGCGGCGACCCGGTCGCGGATAGCGGCGGAAGCGACAAGATGCCGAACAAAGTGACCGGCCAACCGCGCGCCGAGGCATTGGCCCAGCCGAGCAGCGGCAGCGCGACCAGCAGCGCATAGAGCAGCACATGCGTGATCCGCGATACGATCCGCAAGGACGCGGGCAGCGCCACCGGCGCCGGCGGTTCGCGGTGGCTGAGACGCCATAGCGCCCGTACCAGCATCACCGCCAGAATCGCCAGGCCGACCGAAAGATGCCAGGCGATCAACCCAACCGGCTCGGTTCCGCGGCCGATATCAGGCATGGTCCATGCAATCGCGAACTGCACCACCACAAGGCCCACGACCGACCAGTGCAGCAGCCGGGCGACGGCGCTGTATCGCTCCGTGCGGATCGTCTCGTTCATGCGCCATCTCCCATCTTCGTCGTGTGTCTGTCTCGGTCGCCGGGCGCCACCAGAGCCTGCGCGGCCGGGGTTTGCTCAGCATCGACATGAGCTGTCGCGTCTGCCGGAGGCGTCGGTGGGGATTGGATCGCCTTGCCGCGGATATGGTCGATTTCCTGCTGGCGCCGGCGCAGGTAGAAATCACGCGATGTCGCATAGGGATCAGCGACGCCGTCATGCAGGACGTGGAGTTGATCGTCGAATTCCGCGCGGTGATCGAGCGTGCTCAGTACCCCGACCGGCACCGAGAATGCCAATTGATTGAACGGGCTTCCCACCGCCACGGGAAGCACGAAACGGTCGAGCATTCCGCCCGCAAAATCGCGCAGCGTCGTCGGGCCGATCAGCGGCAAATAGAGGAAGGGGCCGTTCTTGATGCCGTAAAACCCGAACGTGTCGGCAAAGCCATTGGGGCGACGGGGCAGCTTGAACGGCCGCCGCTTCGCAACATCCACGAGCCCCCCTACCCCCAGCGTGCTGTTGAGGGCGAAGCGTCCAAGCGTTTCCACGGCCTTGCCTGGCTTTAACTGCAGCAGGTAGTTCACGAACACATTGGGCTCATGCAGATTGTACAGGAAATTGCGCAATCCGCTGCGCACAGGCGGCGGGAGAACTCTCTTATACGCGAGCGCCACCGGCCCGACCAGCGCCCGATCGATCGTCTGTGTCGCCTCGAACGCTTTCGCGTTGACGCCAGCCAAGGGATCGTCTGGTCTCCCCTTCCTGCCCGTCACGACGATGTCGCCCTGGTCCACGCCTGACCGTTTGCTGGAATCGGCCTCGCTTGAAACATTCGATTCAGCAAAGCTGACGTGAATGCCGTCCGGATCGGTCAATCCGGTTTGGTGCCACTCGCCCACGACAGCCACCCCGCCCGCACGAGCGTCTTCACCAATGCCAGCAGGCCCTTGGGTGAAGACCAACGCTGCGGCGAGCAACGCTGCGGTCACGCGCTCGTTCTCGACTGTGTTGCGCTTGCCCGAAGCGGGCTTCCTAACGTGTCTTCCCGGCACTCAACCATGGATACTCTCCGCATTGCATACCAATGACGCCGATTGCCTCTCGCCACCCCAGTGGTCGTGAGCTCGGCGCGCAACGATTCGAAACTTATTTGCCGCAGGCTTCTTCGATCAAAGTGCAGCCATTCGGCTGTCGACCCGGCTTTCCCGCTCTCGGCCGCTCGCTTACCGACATAGCGCAACCAAAAATTCGCACGCCCACTTTACCATTGCTGCTGTAGCGGCTGCGATCACTCGACACCGTTGAGGCATGCGATGGGACACTCGTCGTTAGATCCTGCTTTTCACGAGCTTCGCCCGTGAATAAGGGTCGCGCGCGCGGCCCAAAGCGCGCCCCTAATCCACAGCAGGCATGGGCCACTTGGTTCTAGCTAGATCACAACGCCGCCTTCGAGATCGAGCGCCCTTAGATTTTGTGATCGATTAGCCTAACCTTTCGCGGTTGGGCGATTTCGGTCCGGAAGACCCATATCCCGCCGTCCAGCGTGCCCTTCGCAGCGTCCAGCTTTGGACGCCCGTTCATGTGAAACTGCCCGCTCTCCTGGCAGCCGCGCACGATCGAGACGCGCCGCGCAAGTCGTGTAGTTCGATCATTAGCGCTGCAAATAACAGTTGTCTTGCGCCGGACCATGGCGTGGCGCATCCATGTGATAACTGGTGGGGGCAAGACAATGGTAAGATTAGGCAGGATACTGGCGGGCGCCAGCGCGCTCGCGGTAGCGACAGCAGCCGGAGCGCAGAGCGGTGCACCGACTGACCCGAACGCGATCGAGCGCGCGTTCGACGCGAGCATCAGTTCGCACGACCAGCTCGACTGGCTGAAGACGATGTCGTCGGAACCCAATCATGTCGGCTCCCAGCACGACAAGGCCAACGCCGAGTTCATGCTCGCGAAGTTCAAGGAATGGGGCTGGGACGCGAAGATCGAAATCTTCTCGGTACTTTATCCCACGCCGATTTCGACGACCGTAGAACTCGTCGCGCCCGACAAGATCGTTCTCGGCGGGCAGGAACCGCCGGTCGCTGGCGACGCCACGTCCGCCAACACCGCAAACGCATTGCCGCCTTATGTCGCGTTCCAGGGTGACGGCGATGTCACCGCCGACTTGGTCTATGTCAATTACGGCCTGCCCGACGATTACAAGGCGCTGGCGCGGCGCGGCGTCGAGTTGAAGGGCAAAATCGCGATCGCGCGCTACGGCGTTGGCTGGCGCGGGTTGAAGCCGAAACTGGCGCAGGAACATGGTGCAGTCGGCACGATCATCTATTCCGATCCGGCGGATGACGGTTACGGCGAAGGCGAC
This sequence comes from Sphingomonas sp. AAP5, assembly GCF_004354345.1. Classification (NCBI taxonomy): domain Bacteria; kingdom Pseudomonadati; phylum Pseudomonadota; class Alphaproteobacteria; order Sphingomonadales; family Sphingomonadaceae; genus Sphingomonas; species Sphingomonas sp. AAP5. The sequence goes on from NZ_CP037913.1 coordinate 2,854,140, forward strand.
GTTTATCCCAAGGGAGGCGCGCGCAATGCGCAAAGCGTCCAGCGCGGCTCGGTTGCCGACATGACGGTCTATCCCGGCGATCCGCTGACGCCCGGTATCGGCTCGGTGCCGGGGGCAAAACGCCTATCGCGGGCCGATGCGCAGACGATCCTGAAAATCCCCGTGCTGCCGATGTCTTACGGCGATGCCCAAAAGCTGCTGCAGCGGCTCGGCGGGCCGATTTCGCCGGCGTCGTTCCGTGGGGGGCTGCCGATCACCTACCATCTGGGCGGAGACGGAGCGGTCAAGGTGCATCTCGCGGTCAAGTCCGACTGGTCGCAAAAGCCGGTCTACAACGTCGTCGCTACGTTGAGGGGGGCGGTCTATCCCGACCAATGGGTGCTGCGCGGCAACCATCATGACGGCTGGGTGTTCGGCGCGTCCGATCCGCTGTCGGGCAATGTGGCGATGATGTCGGAGGCCAAGGCGCTCGGCGCGCTATGGGCGCAAGGCTGGCGGCCGGCGCGGACGATCGTCTATACCGGCTGGGACGCCGAGGAGCCGATGCTACTCGGTTCGACCGAATGGGCCGAACAGCATGCCGCGGAATTGAAGGCCAAGGGCGTCATCTACATTAACACCGACGGCAATGGCCGCGGGTTCCTGCAAGCGGAGGGCAGCCACGATTTCCAGCATCTCGTCAACGGCGTTGCCGCCGACGTGATCGACCCCGAAACGGGCGCAACCGTTGCTGCACGGCGCGCCGCAGCAATCCGCGTCGGGGCGTATGATAAGACCGGACGGCTCGACGACGTCGCGCTTGCTGCGGCCGAGAAAGGTGGCGATTTCCCGCTCGGCGCGCTCGGGTCGGGGTCGGATTACTCCGCCTTTCTCCAGCATCTCGGGCTACCCGCGCTAAACATAAGCTTCGGCGGCGAGGATGAGAGCGGCGGGGTCTATCATTCGATCTACGATAGTTATCACCACATGACGACGTTCGACGACCCGGGCCTGAAATACGGCGCTGCGCTGTCGAAGACAGTCGGACGGATGGTGCTGCGCGTTGCCGATGCCGATACCCCGCCGCAGCGCTTCGGCGACTTCGCGACGACCGTTGCGACGTATATGACCGAAATCAAGAAGCTCGCCGAGGACCGCCGTGCCCAGGATCGAAACCGCGAGAAACTGGTTGAGGACGGGGCTTTCCGTCTGGCATCCGATCCGCTCAAACCGGTGTCGGCCCCGACGTTCGAAGCCCGCACGCCCTTCATCGAACTGGCCGTGCTGGAGGATGCCGTCGACAAATTGCAAGGCGCAGCCACGCGCTACGACGCCGCTTACGCCGAAAAGGGCGGAAAGCTCGATCCCGCGCGCCGGATGAAGCTCAACGCGCAAGTCCGGGATATCGACCAGCTGTTGCTCGACGAGCGCGGACTTCCCGGTCGGCCTTGGTACAAGAACCTCGTCTACGCCCCGGGCCGCTTCACCGGCTATGGCGCGAAGACACTACCGGGCGTGCGGGAGGCGATCGAGGAGCGGCGTTTCGACGACGCAAATGTCTATGCCGCACGCACCGCCAAAGTGCTGTCGGACTATGCTGCAAGGCTGGTTGGGGCGCGGGGAACGATCGAAGGAAACTAACGAGCCGCATTACCAGCCTGTTGGAATTTTGACCCAAATGCGGTCACTTAACGCGCCCTCACCGGCTCCCAATTTTTGACGTTCATTCAGCCTCCTACGCATCGTGGACAAAGGTTGACCTGAGCCTCGCGGATTGATTCAAGGCTGTCTTTTGGAGGCGGCGTTGGGCGAGCGGATCGGGGTTTCGGACCAAGAGTGGGCGCTGATCGGGCCGCTGCTTCCACCCGAACATGGCCGCGGATGTAGGCCTGCAGGCGACAACCGGCGCTATTTCGAAGGCATGATGTGGATGGCTCGCTCAAGGCCGCCATCACAGCGTCACGGTCACACGTTATCAAGCGATCAGGAGACCAGACGATGCGCTCGATTAGCCCGATGTTCGATGACGCCGTGATAGACTGCGTCGCAAGCGGCCGTGCACCTACCGTCCAGGAGCTGTTCCATGTTGCGGAGCTCATCTGGGCTGAGGGTGCGCCCGATCGATCGGCGTTTCGCTGGGACTGCCTAGCGCCAACCGACCCCGCAAAGCTGACGTCGCTGCGTGCAGCGCAGGCAGCGCTACTGGGATCCTGACCGATCAACGAACCTGAAACACCGTGGTTTTTGTCGACAATCTTTGGGAGCTTCAGCTTTGGTCGCTGAGGGGCGTTGGGATCGGCCGGTGCAGCACGCGGCGGAGGCATGCGACCAAGACCTTTTTCTACGCGCGCCGCTACAACGCTAGCCGAGGCTCAGTGCTTCGCCGCTATGCGGTCCGTCCAAGGCAATCCTGCAGTGCCCGCTACTGTTGATCGAACTTCGCCGGATTATCTACGCGCAGCCGCTCGAGATTGAGGCGCTTCCAGCGCAGCGCCGGCAGCTCCGCGATCGTGGAATCGAAGCGGAGCGCATCCCAATCGGGCGTGAGGTGATGGAAAGAGGTGAGGAAGTGGCGATTTGCTCCCTGCCTCGCGCGGCCGAGGATCTCGCGCACCAGTTGTTCCCGCGCCTCCAAAAGGGAATCGAGGGACAGGTCCGCGACGGTCATGCCGAGAAACTCGTCGCTATATTGGGCGCTGATATCGAGCCGGTGTGGGCAAAGCAGTTCGTGCGCGGGACGGGGATGGCTGACGAGATAGATCAGGAAGGCCTTAAAGAGATCGTCGCTGATCCCTTCGTTGGCGAACAGGAAGTGGATGTCGAACAGGTCGCGGGGGTGCTGGCGATCGAGCGCGGCCGCGATCTTCCCGGCATAGAGGTCGGCCTCGGACACGAGCTGCATCTCGGCGAAGCCGAAGCGCTCCTCCACCGCGGCGTTCACGGATCTCAGCACCGGCGGGAACACCGTGCCCCGCAATACCGGCGATACCTCGATCTTGATGGTCACGCCGTCGGACTGGACCACAAGGCGCTTGCCGTCGGGAAGGAGCCGCCGTTCGACGGCCGTGCGCCCGTCTCGTTCGAGCCGTGACGCGATCCGGTCGAGACCATCGTGGACTGCCTGCAGCGAGCTGTCGCGATCGGCGACGGGCAGATAGACGAGATCGATATCGACCGACAGGCGCGGCAGGTCACGCACGAACAGGTTGATCGCGGTCCCGCCCTTCAACGCGAAGATGTCTTCGCGCGCGATCTCGGGGATGGCGCGGACGAGCAAGCTGACCTGATCGACATATCGCTGCGCGGTCATTGGGCCGTTTCCCCTGCTTTGGCGGTGAATGTCGCCGGCACCGTTATCTGGTAGTGAGGGTCCAAGCGCCCGCCCGGGACAAGTTGCCGCTTGCCGCGACCCAGATCGATATGTTGGCGATCGATATGCTTCGCCCAGCCATGGTCGTGGCGATCAGCGAAGAACAGAAACAACCGCTTGGCCCGGATGCTCTTGCATCCTTCAAGCAGGCTGGTCAGGAGCCTCGGCCGCAACGTCGTCAGGCCTTCGAAGATCGTGTCGACATGCTCGAAGCTCAGGCTTTGGGGCACGTCTTCCATCATCTCGATGGTTGCCCGCTCGGCACCCGCTACCGCCAAGAAATGGTCCCAAGGTTCACTCGCGTCTGGCGACGGCACGGCAGCACCGAGGCGCGTTGTCCCCAGATCGAGCCGATGCCATTCGACTCCAAGCGACGGATTCGAGAACAGCGCGCGGTTGTGAAGGACTACCATCGCGTCGGTCGGGAGCTTCGGCAGCCAGGAGGGAACCGCGCCTTCCGGATCATAGAGATGGACCGTCCGATCGCCGCTGAGACGGGCGAAATGCCCCAGCCCGTGGAGTTCGAGTGCGGTCACGCCGCCGACATAGAATGATGCAGATCCAATCCGTTGCGCTGACATCACTGCCATGTCCCAGCGCAAGCTTGTTGCCCCGCCAGCCGGGGTCGCACGTCGGTAGACGCGCGGCGCGACGCGTTCGAGCCAGCCCCGCTGGACATAATCATGGATCGATGTCCTCGAGATACCTTGCGCCTGCAACCACGCGGAATCGACCATCAGCCCGGGGGCTAGGTTGATGAAAAGCTGGTTTAATGGTTGGCGCTTTCGTTCGTTCATGACGAACTATTTGAATGATTTGCGAACCGGTGGCAATGCGCAGTTTACGGTAGGTCAAATATGTTCGCCCTATACGAAAGAACGGTAGGTTTCTCAAACCAACCTCCGCGCCTGCATCAGCGCGATCGGCTGCGCTCGGGCGGCTTGTGATCCCGGCCTTGCCGAACAAGGCCGTCCTCCCGCAGGCGGGCCACGCTGACAACTACCTCGCAGCACTCGGCATCCTGCTGACGAGCGTCTACTTGGCCAGACTGATATTCCGGCCGAAGCGGCTGATCTTGGGAATCGGCGTGGATTCAATCGCGGTCCTAATCCTCTACGTCTTGGGAACCGCGGGTCTCTTTCTGGTGGCGACGCGCTGACGGCAATTGATCACTAGCCGGAAAACAAGCGGGGTGCCCTTGGCTGAATTGCCAGGCCTTTCCCAGCGGTGGCGCAATTCGTCCGCGGGCTGCCGGGGTAACTGCCCCTTAATAAGGTTCAGTTATCGCCGGGTCAGCTGCCGCGGACAATCTGACGGAGACGAAATGCCAGCCCCCACGCCGGAAACCGAATCATCGCCCTCGTTGTGCTTGCGATGCGACGGACAATTGACTCGCGGCCACCTGCGCATCGAGCAGCAGCCGTTTCCAGTGGAATGGGTAATCGAGGTTGCCGAGTTGAACGGGCCAGGGGGCCGCAACGTCTATGGCTGGGGCGCGAAAGCTGAGCGATCAAGCGATCAGCGCCGCCTCGTCGAGGAAAGCCGCAGCCTCGTGACCGCAATGCGGTGCACAGAATGCGGCATGATCGAGCTTCGAACTTCCTAAATCACATTACCTAACTGAATATCTTGCAGGGCCCGGGGTTCGCGCGGCCGTCAGGTCACTACAAACAATTTACAGCTTCGAGATGATCTCGTCGCCCATGATCTGCTGCGCCTTCGTGCCATGCGGCACGCTGAAATCGTTCGCCAGTTCGGTCACAACCTGGTTGACGACGCTGATCTCGGCGCTCGCCTTTCGGAGTCGAGCGTAGGTCATCTCGTCGCAAATTGCATCCCGAGCAGTTCAAGTTCGATATGGCGACGCTTTTCGCCCTATTGCGCGACCGCCAGATCCACCCGGTCGTTGTCGATCGGTTGCCGCTTTCCGCCGCGAGAGCAGTTAACGAGCGCATCGAGAAAGGCGGCCTTGGTGGCAAGATTGTCCTGCACCCTTGGAACACCGCTGAAGTGATGGGGTGATGCACAGTCTCATCGGCACCCTCCTCAGCGTCACCTTGCTGTTCGCCAGCATCGGGACAGGTGGTATGGGAGCGTGAAGGACCGGACGCCAGTTTCCTGACCCCGGCGGCCTTCGCCGCGATCGCGCTTGTTTTGGTCGCCCGTTATGGGAGCCAGGTCAGACCGCTACACACTCCCGGTCAGCCGAAGGCAAGGGAACAACCTTTCTCCGAGCGGCATCCTAAGGCTTGCGGACCACGACCTTCAGAAATGTTGCTGGGATGACCGTGTCGTCGGCACCGCCCTGGTTCTGCGCATCGAACAGAGCGACAAGTTCGTCACGGAGGGCTCCCGACCGACCGTCCTGTTCCGCAGCCGCGAAGGCGTTCATGGTCGGGCCGTAGAAGAGGCGAAAGGCATCGACGAGCTCATCGGGCGGTCCCGGATGGCGGAAAACATATGTCGCGCGCTCGCAGGTGATGCGATCGTCGGAAATTCCTGCGGCACCGAACCGTTCCCGCACATTGGCTTCGACGCCCCAGGTCACGGGGCTGACGAAGCCCTCTGGCGGCGGCGGCGTGTACGCCGCGCTGATCTTTAGAATTTGCGCGACTAGCGTCGGGTCGCCTGGGATCCAGTTCCCCATGACGATGCGGCCGCCGGGCTTGGTCACGCGCACCATCTCGCGTGCAACGTCCATCGGTCGCGGGGCGAACATTGCGCCGAAGATACTCACGACCAGATCGAAGCGTTCGTTCGCCATGCCGTCCAGATTGGAGGCGTCGCCTTCCTGGAACTGAAGGTTCGCGAGGCCCGCAAAGGCCGCGCGGGCGCTGCCAGCGGCGACGAGGTTGCTCGCGATGTCCACGCCGAGCACGTTCGCTCCCATTTCCGCGGCTGGGAGCGCGGTGGTGCCGTCTCCGCAGCCGAGATCGAGAACCTCGGTGCCGGTGGTCACGCCCAGACTTCGAACCAGTTCCGACCCGCTGTCGCGCATCGTCGCCGCGATTCGGGTGAAGTCACCCTTCTCCCATAGTGCCTTATTCGGATTCATCGCCGTGTCTCCCAACATGCAGAAACCCATAGCACGATCCCCAAATTGATGCACCGCGACGACGGGCTGTCAGGTGTGGGAGATGCCGATCATTTCAGATTTAACGAAGAGGCAGCTGAACGCGAACTTAGCACTGGCGTTGGTAGCAAATGACCGCTTCGGGACGACCGCGATCAAACTTGCCGCTGGCGCAGACCCAGCTGCAACTTGAGGCGAAGTCGCTTGTTTATCGACTGCAGAAAGTCGGGCTGGGTGCCCATGCAGCGCCCGGCTAAAATCACGGCTGGTCCTCTCGCGGTTTGGCTGATCGACAGAATTTATCTGCGCTATGCGACTACTGCGGCTGCGGTTCTGGTTGCGGCCATGCTCGTCCCGCACGACTAACGGGTTTATCAAATACGCAGTCGCCAAACGACTGGCTGGGACGATCGTCGCTGACGCTGCACCTCGACCTGCCGTTTGGGAGCATTCCCAAAGTGCCCCACCCAATTCTCGAAACCGACCCGCCCCTCGAGGGAACTACCGATCCACACGCGAAGTGGCTAGGCCCGGTTTCTCCGTGACGTCAAACCGGATATCCGGCGCGGCCTGCTCGGCCTGTTCGGCACCGCAAACCTCCTGACATAACTGATTGAGCGAGAGTATCAGGCCTTCGGCCGCTGGCTTCGTCACCGGATATTGCGTGCGGGCAAGGGCGATCAAGACCGTAATGCCGAAGGCTTTCGCCCGCAGACTCTTCGCGAGTCGCTCCATCCGACGGTATCCGCGTTCGTCGAACAGACCCAACATGCACACGAATTCCGCATCGCCAACAGCGAGTTTGGAAGGATCGTCCAGCCTTCCAGGCAGTCTTACCTGTTCCTCCACCGAACAGCCAGCCCGCCGCAGCATCTGCGCCGTCATTCGAGCCACAGCCGGGTCGAGCGGTCCGCGCCCAGCCAAGCACAGGACGGATCGGTTTATCGGGGTTTCGCAAGCGCCTGTTTCGTTCTGCGAAGTGGACTGCGTCGGGCCGAGGTCGGCATCGGAAACCGCGAAGTAGCGATAGTCCTGCAACGCCTCCAATACCTCCAATATGGCATCGCGCGCACTTATAAGCGCGTGCCGATCGACCGCACCGCGGTCAAAATCCGCTGCTGCAAGTCGCATGCCTCCCAACACCACGTCGTCGAAATACTGCGCGATCGACATCGTTTCGAGACAGGCCTCGCCCTGTTCGATCGCCTCTTCGACATTGCCCGCAAGCACGCGCTGGTAAAACGTTTCGGCAGGCGACAATGCCGGGCGATCACCAAGCAGGACGTCGAAAATCTCAAAAGCCGGAATATGCCGTCCCAACACTACGAGCATCAGCGTAACGGGCATCGCTAGCACCAAACCGACCGGACCCCAGATCCACGTCCAGAACAGCGCGGCAATTACGACGGACACCGGCGAAAGCCCAGTCGAATGTCCATAGAGAAGCGGCTCGATGACATATCCGACGATGGGCTCAATCACTACGAACAGCAGCACGACGTAAAACACCATTAACCAACCCGGATCGACTGCGGCGGCCAGTGCAAGTGGCCCCGCCATCCCTACCACCACGCCGACATAGGGCACGAAGCGCGCAAAGCCTGCAAGTGCGCCCCACAGCCCTGGTGAGGGCACGCCGATGAGGAACAGGCCGCCCCACACGACCAAGCCGAAGCCCAGGTTTACGACCGATTGTGACAAGAAATATTTGCTAAGCCGCTTCGCCCCTTCATCCAGCGCAACGGCGGTGCGATGGAGGTCCGCTGTTCCCATCAGCCGGATTAATCGATCTCGCAAATCTTTCTTCTGGAACAGAATGAAGATCGTAACGATCAGCACGATCAGGATGGTCTCGATCGATTCGAGCGCTGGCACTACGTAACTGCGAACCTCGTCGAGCGCGCTGGCCGGGGGGGCACGGATCTCGACGGGGACCGCGCCGCTGCTCGTCGGCTGGTTCATCACTTGGAGGCGTGCCGCGCGCGCGCTCCGGGCCTTTCGGTGACTGCTGCCGCCGTCGGACGGGAGGATAGCTCCGAAACGCTCGTGCACCGCGACGCGCAGAGCGCCGGCCTTAGCGGTAATCCGCTCCGCATAGGCCGGGGCATCCTTGCTCAAGGTCGCGGCTTGGCTGACGATGACCGCGCTGGTCACTCCAATTCCGCCAAGAGCGAGTGCGACTGCGCACAGCACTGCTGGCACGCGCGGCACGCGCAGCCGCCTGAAGCCGCTAACGATCGGTGCGAGCAGGAAAGACAGCAGAACCGCCAGAATGATTGGCAAAAGGATCGAGCGTCCGAAGTACAGCCCGGTAGTCGCGATCGCGGCGATGATCCACGGAGCGGTCGTGCCTAGCGCGTGCTGGCTACGCCAGCGCAAAGCCCGCGCAGACGTAATCGGTTCAGATGTAAGTCGTGCTTCTGTCATCTGCGCCGCTCCAAACCGAGGTCAGCGCTAGTAACGGACAGCATAAAGTAATGTGCCAAAACGCGGTGGCTCGGCAAATTTGGCCGGGTTCGATATTGAAGTTTGTGCCTGACGAGGGTCAGCATCTCCGACGAACGCGAAATCAGCAGGAAGCATCTCGTAGCGCTTGGGTAGTCCAGTGCGATAAGGGCAGAGGGGCGAACCGGCCCCTCCGCCCTCATTTATTTATGCCCGCTCGAAGCGGTTCCGCTCATCCACGACCTGCGTGGAAGTGTATGCAGGCGCGGTCTCATCGAATCGCGTCCAGCCGCTGTTGCGATAAGCCGCGGCGCGTTCGGCGATGTCGACCGAGTTGCCGCTTTTAAGGATATCTTGCGCCTTCGACGTAAGGGCTTCGTCCACCCGCGCGGTAATCAAAGACCCTCCGCGGCGAACGCCCTCTGCATAGACATGCGCATCGTTTTCTGGAACGCCCGAATGGGTAAGGCCGCCAACGAGTCCGCCAGCTGCAGCACCGACCGCGCCGCCACCAATGGCGCCAATGATTGTTGCTCCCAGCCATCCAGCCGCTACGACCGGGCCAACCCCCGGAATGACGAGAAGGCCGAGTCCTGCTAGCAGACCGCCGATGCCGCCAACTGTCGCGCCAATACCCGCCCCGGTTGTAGCGTCCTCGCCGGCCGCTGTTGCCGCGCCTTCACCGTGAGCGCCGTCGGCGTTGCTGGCGACGACGCTAATGTCGGAATGGGGAACCCCCGCTTCCTCCAGTCGCTCCACGGCGCGCTTGGCATCGTCATAATGATCGAACAATCCGGTCAGGGTCTGCGTCATTGGGTTTCTCCTTAGAGGGCAAGCTTTATTCTTGTCGTGCGACTTGTGGGAGCGACAGATCGTCGTACTCAAGGTCGCTGATGCCGAACCACCGCGCCTCCCAAATAGTTTCAAACCCACATTAAATCGGTCGCACCATTAGCTCGGCCTGTCGCCAAAGTATCAGCGTTTGTGGGCCGAACATCGAAACGCTGCATGGATCATGCACGAGCGTTTCGGATGCTAATTCCGATTACGCGCGATCACACGCAGGCGGCTATGTCTTTTCGTGCCGCGCCCGATCGAGCGTCCGCTTCCGAATCGCTCGTGTTAAAAACTCCGACACCTGTCTCCGTGGGCAAATCTTGAACGCAGACGGTGCTGGGGGCTGAATGAAGATCTGGAAGCCGACTGGATTATTATTGCCGATAACCACGACTTACATGTCTCTTGCGCACCGCGTTGTTTGTCGTCGTCGGGCTGCTATTGGTCGAGCTTGTGACTGGACCTCTTTCCATCTACCGCCCCTAATCGTGACCACGACGGGCACGCTCGGCAGGCGATGCTTACGCTGAGTCAGGGCTCTAAGTTCGATCGTACGATTGGCACTTAACGCTCGCACGCCGCTCAAATTTAGCCATCCGGTCATGGCTCGCTCGGGTCCACATTCCGGGCGTGAATCACGTCGGTCTTCCGCTTCAACATTCTCAAACGGACTCTCAGGGATCGCTTGCATCCTATGTGAGTTGTTATGCATTACGGGGTCGACCGCAGCGCCGGGGCAAGACTCCGGCGAACGCATGGCGATCACTAGCAATGCCGTGGAGGAGCCGTGTCCGAATTGCCAGAAGAGGTGACAGACTCGCGTATGCATTCCGACGGTGGCGGACACATGGTGAACCTGATCGCTAAGTGTGACTGGTCTTCCTCGCCGCTCGGCCATCCTTCGACCTGGCCAAGCTCGCTGCGGTCAGTGGTCGATCTTTTGCTTGGCTCTAAGCTGCCGATGTTCGTCGCTTGGGGCCCAGATTTGGGGTTCCTCTACAACGATGCCTATGCCCAGGTACTCGGCGGCAAACACCCCGCCGCGCTGGGGCGCCCGTTCCGCGATGTGTGGGCCGAGATTTGGCCCGACATCGTGCCGCTCGTCAACGCGGCGCTCGAGGGAGAAGCAAGCTTCCGCGAGGACCTGCCGCTTCTCATGAATCGCGCCGGCCGGGACGAACAAACGTGGTTCACTTTCAGCTATTCGCCCGTACGCGACGCGGACGGGCGGGTCGCAGGCCTGTATTGCGCTTGCACAGAGACGACCGGACGGGTGCTGGCAGAGGCGGCGATGCGCGCCGAGCGTGACCGCGCACAGGGCGTGCTCGACAACATGGGCGAGGCGTTCGTTCTTCTCGATCGCGAATTCCGCATTGTCGATATGAACGTCGAGGCGATGCGACTGGAGAACCGTCCAAAGGAGGCCATCCTCGGGAAAACGCATTGGGAGGCGCATCCCGACGCGTCGCCGGAGCTCAACGAGCTGTACCGACTAGCGATGGGCGAACGCCGTGCGGCATCCCTGCTGCACCGCTACGTATGGCCAGATGGGCGCGACACCTGGATCGACATGCGGGCATACCCCGTCGATAGTGGACTTGCGGTCTTCTACCGCGACGTGACGGACCGCGTGCAAGCCGAGGAGCGCCTTCGAGAGAGCGAGTCATATTTCCGTGGCGTGTTCAACTCTTCGCTGGCCGGCCTCACGATCTTCGACGCGGAAACGGATCGGACCCTCGCGATTAACGACACCTTCCTGGCTATGACGGGTCACAGCCATGCCGATTTTGAAGCGGGCAAATGGAACTGGCGCGACTTTACCGTGCCTGAATTTCTTCATCTCGACGAGGCCGCCATCGCGCAAGCGCGCGAGCATGGCTCCTGGGAGACGTACGAAAAGGAATATTACCGCCCCGACGGCAGCCGTTTCCCAGTCCGCATCGCGTCTGCGCCGCTGCTTGGCGAACCAGGCTTCGTCGTCGTTTCGGTGCAGGACATCAGTGCCGCCCGCGCGGCCGACGCCGAACTGCGCGAAAGCCAGCAGCGATTGCAGCTGGCGCAGCAGGCGGCCGGATTCGGAGTCTGGGACTGGAACCTGTCCACGGATATCATTGCGTGGTCACCGGAGATGTATGAGCTTCTGGGCATCGACCCTGGGCACAACCCTGGTCAATTGTTAGAAGCCTGGACGCAGGCGGTACATCCTGAGGACCGCGAGCGTGCCGCTGCCGTAGTCTCAAACGCTGCGCGCGCTGGTGAAGCCTTCTCGATGGACTTCCGCGTGGCGCGCGGTGACGGCGATATTCGCTGGCTGCGATCGCAGGCAACCGCGGTCGTGGATACAGAGGGCAGGCCTGTTCGGCTCACCGGTATCAACCTCGACGTCACCGCCCAGCACCGGGTCGTCGAGGCCCTGCGCGGAGAGACGGAGAAACTAGCAGCTGCCTTTGAGGAAAGCACCCGCGAGCGGAATCGGGTGTTCGAGCTCTCGAGCGAGCTGTTCGCAGCGGCGAGCTTCGATGGCTACCTCAAGACTATCAATCCGGCGTGGGAGAAGCTCCTCGGCTACTCCGAAGCTGAATTGCTCGCGCGGCCGTTCATCGAGCGCATCCATCCCGACGACCATGCCGCCACTCGGGCAGCGATCGCGCCGATGGTCGACGGCCAAGCAGTGCAGCAGTTCGAGAACCGGTTGATCCGCAAGGACGGGGGGACCGTCTGGGTGGCATGGGCTGGCGTTCCCGAGGGCGACCGGTTCTATGCGGTTGGGCGGGACATCACCAGCGAACGCGAACGCGAGGAGGCGCTGCGACAGAGCCAGAAGATGGAGGCGATGGGTCAGCTAACCGGCGGCGTCGCGCACGACTTTAACAATTTGCTCACTCCGATCGTCGGCGCACTCGACTTGCTCCAGCGCAAAGGCTTGGGTGGTGAGCGCGAGCGTCGTCTCATCGACGGGGCGGCACAATCGGCGGAGCGGGCAAAGACGCTGGTTCAGCGGCTGCTCGCCTTCGCACGGCGTCAACCGCTCCAGTCGGTGTCGGTCGACGTCGGCAAGCTTGTCACGGGTATGGCTGATCTAGTGGCGAGCACGACCGGGCCGCAAATAAAGGTCGTGGTCGACATCGCTCCCGCCCTGCCGCCCGCGAACGCAGACCCCAACCAGCTCGAGATGGCAGTGCTCAACCTTGCCGTGAACGCCAGGGACGCGATGCCAGAGGGCGGGATACTGCGCGTCTCGGTGGAGGCTGTTACGGTGGGACGGCAGCACCGCACCGATCTCCGACCCGGCAGATACCTGAACCTGTCCGTCGCCGACACAGGTGTCGGAATGGATGAGGCCACGCTGGCGCGGGCCATCGAGCCGTTCTTCTCGACCAAGGGTGTCGGAAAGGGCACCGGATTAGGTCTGTCGATGGTCCACGGCTTGGCGTCACAGCTTGGGGGAGCGCTAACGGTGCGTAGTACGCCCGGGATCGGAACCAACGTGGAACTCTGGCTGCCGCAGGGCAAAGCCGCTTCGACGTCAGCTGAGTCTGTGCCGACGGATGACCCGACGTTTAGCGCGAGGGGCACGGTACTGCTCGTGGACGACGAGGACCTGGTGCGGCTCAGCACGGCCGACATGCTCATCGAGCTTGGATATGATGTGGTGGAGGCGGCGTCCGCAGACGAGGCGCTCCAGTTGCTCACCCGTGGGCTCAACCCCGACATCGTGGTGACCGACCACCTGATGCCCGGCATGTCGGGCACAGAACTCGCACGGAAGCTCCAAAGTGAGCGCGGTATTAAGGTTCTGGTGGTGTCAGGCTATGCCGAAACGGCGGGCATAGCGCCCGACCTGCAACGTCTTACAAAGCCGTTCCGGAGCAGCGATCTCGCGGCTGGTCTAGCCGCGTTGAGCTGACTGGAACGAAGACTGTCACGAACCGACGCAGTCCGTTAGAATAGTGGTCAGTCGGAACAATCCTGTTCGAACACTCTCGCGACAAGCAAATTTGGGAGGCGATTCCTGAAGTTGAGAGCGACGAATTGTTTGAGGAGGGTGACGTTGGGTGGCGCGCTGGATAGAGTTTTATGGGGGTAGGAATGGACGAACAAGCAAGGTCGGCCAATGTCGAGAAAATCCTAGCGACCCCGGGGCTTGCGGACGCCCTCGAGAGCGACCGTTTTAAGCAGTTTCTCGATCATGTTCCCGTGGCGATTGCGGTTGCCGAACTGCACGCCTCGGAGACGATCACCTATTGCAATCTCGAATTCGAGCGACTCACCGGCCAAAGCGCCGTGGCATTACAGGGTCAGCAGTGGAGCGCGCTTCCGGGCGTTGCGGCGGCGCGCGACGATGAAACACATCTGGGCGAAGCCGTTCTGAAGGACGACGAATACATCGGGACCTTCACCATTGGCTGCGATGAAGGGAGCGTCGAAGTGGACGCCTGGTCCAACACCATTGAGTCCGACAACGGCGAACCGCTTTTCCGGTTGGTGGCGCTGGCAAAAACCGGACAGAGGAAATCACTTCCCGGTGAGAAGGACGGACAACTCCTGCGCGACAAGGACGTCCAGCTGCGCGAGTTGCAGCACAGGGTTAAGAACAATCTTCAGATGATCACAGCGCTGATCCGCATGGAAGCGCGAAACGTGTCCGATGACGAGACCGGTGCGCGATTTAACGGGCTTGCGGGACGGATCAACTCGCTGGCGATGCTGTACGACCTCCTCTCCGGTGAGGATGCCGATGACGGTGTGGACCTTGGCGTCTACCTAAGCAAGATCGCATCGTCGGTGATGGAAGCCCATGCCGTCGAGGGCGTGCGCCTCGACCTTAGTGTCGACGCTTGGCCGTGCTCCATCAACGTCGCGATGCCGACCGGGCTCGTTGTAAACGAACTGATGACGAACGCGCTTAAGTACGCCTTCGTCGGACGCGACAAGGGCGTCATCTCGCTGTCGAGCCTGGTCGATGACGAGGGCTGCCGCGTCGTCGTATCCGACGATGGAGTTGGCCTGGCGGAGGGCGCCACTTGGCCCCAATCCGGTAAACTCGGCGCTGTGATCACTCAATCCCTGCGACAGAATGCGAAGGCTACGCTCGCGGTGCATTCCGCGCGAGGGGCAGGCATGCGCGTCGACATCTTCTTTGCGCGGGGGACTGCGGAGCCGGTGGCATTGTAAGGGCTCCTTTAGGGTCGACTACCAACTGATCGGCCCCCCGCTGAGTGGCCCAGAGACTATGATGGTCTGGATCATGAAGGGGACGTTGAATGCCGAGCAAGAAGCACAAGCCAGAAGAGATTATCGGCAAGCTGCGTGAAGTTGAGATCGTGCTGGCACAAGGGGGATCGACTGCTGCCGCCGGTCGGCGGATCGCGGTCAGCGGGCAGACCTATATCGCTGGCGCAAGAAATATGGCGGCCTGAAGACGGATCAGGCCAGCGGATGAAGGACCTCGAGCGAGGGAACCAGCGGCTTCGCCGTGCGATCTCGGACCTCAAACTGGATAAGCTGATCTTGGGAGAGGCTGAAAGGGGAAAACTTCTGAGCCCCGCGCGGCGACTGCGCTGTCTTATCATGCGCGAGGAGAGCTTCCGGTGTCCGAGCGACGGATATGCCGGGTGCTGGCTCGGCATCGATCGAGACAGCGCAAGGTCCCGCGCGGGGCAGATGACGAACTGGCGCTGACGGCGGACATCATCGCACTGGCGAAGGAATATGGCCGCTACGGCTATCGCCGGGTGTGAATCTGCCTTTCAAACCGCGTTCCGGCAGCGCTGTAATTCTGTTCGCAATAGCTGGACCAGTTCGGCCGCCGGCATCGCACGCGCAAGAGGCGCACCTTGCCCGGCCCATTGCGCGCCGAACCCATATTCTCCCTTTGCCTTCGCCGCCGCGTTCAGTGCTTTGCCGACGTCATATGCGATGGGGTAATCTGGAGGCCGTCGATTGCCAATCGCGGCCGCAAGTCCGGTGAACCGGTTGGCAAGCGCCCTGGCTGGTCGACCCGAAATCAGCGATGTGAGCGATGTGTGATGGGCGCCCGGTCCCGTCAAGGCGGCCCGGTATCCATCGTCGGCGGCACTCTCGGGGCAGGCGATGAAGGCGGTCCCGAGCTGCGCCGCAACTGCACCCAGGTCGAGAACTGCAGCGATCCCCGCGCCGTCCATAATGCCTCCCGCCGCTATTACCGGCCGCTTGGTTTCAAGTACCAGAAGACGAGTTAGCGCAATCGTGCCGAGCGCGTCGTCCGCAGCAACAGGATCAAACATGCCTCGATGGCCGCCGGCTTCGATCCCTTGCGCCACGATCACATCGATGCCCGCGTCCTCGATCGCTCGGGCCTCATCAAGGTTGGTGGCCGTCGCCATCAACACGATGTCTCGGTCGTGCAGGGCGGCGATGATTTCAAAGGACGGCAGGCCGAAGTGAAAGCTGACCACCCGGGGCGCCATTTCGAGCAGCATGGTGACCATGTCGGGATCGTCGGATAAGCTTTTGTAAATGGTTCTGAGCGCGCTCGGCGGTCTGGCCTCGAACTCGGCGAAGACAGGCGTGAGCCAGTCGAGCCAGGCAGCTTCTCTGACGGCGTCCGCGGTGGCGGCGCCGTGGACGAATAAATTGACGTTGAAGGCTTTGTTTGTTCGAGCTCGGGTGGCTTCGATCATGGCCCGCGCACCATTAGCGTCGGTCGCTCCGACGCCGATCGAGCCCAATGCGCCCTGTTCGGATACTGCGGCCGCAAGTTCCGGGGTGGATACGCCTGCCATCGGCGCCTGGATCAGAGGGACCGACAGGCCCAATCGGTTGAGTAATGATATTGGCATCTGACACCTAAATGCGAGCGCTATAACTGCTTATCGGCCTTACCGCGGAGGATGTGAATAACAGCGAGTGGCGACAAAACCTGGCGAGGTGTGCGTGTCCGCAGGGGAACCCCGGGCATGCCTCCCGAGAGTCAGATCAAGCTCGGCGGAGCGCGCTTGGATCCCGCGGTCCGCTTGGCCGCGTGGAACTCCACCCGTCGAAACAGCAGGTCAAGATCCTCCCGTGTTACATCGAAGGTCTCGCCGAGGTCCGCAAGCGCAAGGTCGATGTCCGTAGGGTGCGGAATGCCTAATTCGGACGCTGCGAGTTCGTGACCGACGATCGGGATCGGGCGGTGCGGATAGGAATGGCCGGAGGCCCTGTGGAACGCGATGCCGGCCAGAACCAATATCAGCGAGTTGATTCCGACGGGCACGAACGGGAAGGCGTAACCGGCGCCCAGCACCGCAGGGCCTCCGATCACGGCCGTAAGCGCGGCAGCCCCACCGGGCGGGTGCAGACAGCGGAGCAGCGACATGGCGAGGATCGCCCCGCCCACGCCAACCCCTACCGCCAAATACGGGACGGGTACGAACCGGGCCGCGGTTACGCCCACCAGCGCCGAGACGACGTTACCGCCAACGACCGACCAGGGTTGGGCCAATGGGCTCGCCGGTACGGCGAAGACCAGCACCGCGGACGCGCCGATCGGCGCCACAAGCAACGGGAGCGGTGCCCATCCGTGCAGGGCCGCCGCGCTTACGAGGCTCGTCAGCGCAACGCCGATCAACGCGCCGATGCACGCGAGTAGCCGGTCACGCAGGGTCGCACCGGCGAGGATAGGCACAAAAGGCAAAGACAGCTTCATATTTTCAGATCACCTGCTCCGACCGGTATGCCTTCTAGCAGCAATACCCACCGCGATAGCCCTGCTAGGTTCGGTCGATTTCTGCGCGCTTGCGGGCGCTGCGGACCTTGAGCAGGTCATGGCGCGAGAGGATGCCGAGAACTCGATTGGTGCCCGCCTCGACAATGGGGATACGTCCGACCCCGCTTTCGACCATCAGGTCGGCAACCTCGCCGATCGGCGAGTGAGGATAAGCGATCGCTTGCGATGAGTCGGACAGCGTCTCGGCAAGTGAGGTATCGGGCAGCTCACCTTCGACCTGCCAGCGCAGGGCATCGGATCGCGACACCATCGCGACCAGGCGTCCGCCATCGTCCACCACGGGATAGGTCCGGTGCGTTGCTGCGTCCGCGAAAAAGGCGACCGCATCCTTGATCGACATGGCGCTCGACAGCACGGCAGGATCGGGTGTCATCACCTGCTCTGCTTGCAGGAATTCGTGCGGATCAACCGTATATTCCTGAAGGATGTGACGGCCGCGCCGAGCGATTTTTTCGGTCAGGATCGACCGGCGCATGATCAGGACGCTGATCGCATAAGCTCCGGTCGCGGCCGCGATCGTCGCGGGCAAGGCATCGTAGTGACCGGTCAACTCGACCGCGAACAGCGCGCCGGTCAGTGGCGCGCGCATGGCGCCGCTCATCATGCCCGCCATGCCGACCATCGACCAAAACCCTACCGACCCGGGCAGAAACTGCCCGAGCAGGGCACCCAGCGCGCCACCCAAGATCAGCAGTGGTGCGAGGACGCCGCCCGACGTTCCCGATCCCAGCGCGACCAGCCACACGATTGCCTTGACGACCAGCAGCGCCAGGATGACACGCACTGCCAATGATCCGTCGAGCAACGCTTGGATGTTCGCGTAGCCGGCGCCGAGGACACGGGCATCGATCAGCCCCCCGATCCCGACGACGATACCGCCCAGCGCCGGCCACCACATCCAGTGCACGGGCAGGCGGTGGAACGCATCCTCGACGCGGTAGAGCAACGCTGACAGCAGCGCCGCCTCGAGCCCAACCAGAACGCCCATCCCGAGGGCCAACCCTCCGGTCGGCCACCACGCCTGCACGGGAGCCGCTGCGAACGGGAAGAGTGGTGCGGCGCCGAGCAGCATGGGTCGCCAGGCAAACGCCACCAACGTGCCCACGACCACGGGCACGAAGCTGCGGGGCTTCCACTCGAACAGCAGCACCTCGATCGCCAGCAGGATCGCCGCGATCGGCGTGCCGAAAATTCCGGTCATGCCCGCCGCAGCACCGGCGACGAGCAGGGTCTTCCGCTCGGCCGCGCTCAGGTGAAAGCATTGTGCAAACAGCGACCCGATCGCACCACCAGTCATGATGATCGGCCCTTCAGCCCCGAACGGGCCGCCGCTGCCGATCGATATTGCAGAGGACAGCGGCTTGAGGATCGCGACCTTGAGCGACAGGCGGCTTTCGCTATAGAGGATGGCCTCGATCGCCTCGGGAATGCCGTGCCCCTTGATCTTTTCGGAGCCGAAGCGCGCCATCAAGCCGATCAGTACACTGCCGATGACTGGTATCGCGACGACCGCCAGACCGACGTGAGCGTTTACGATTTCAGCAGGCGCGGTCGACAGCCTTCCGAACCAGAACAGGTTGGTGGCAAGCGCGATGAGCTTCAGCAGGATCCAGGCGCCAAATGCCGCGCCCGTGCCAACGACGATTGCCGCGCCGGCGAGCATGACCATGCGCCAATCGGCGCTGTGGTCGGCAAGCCGTCTGGTTTTCGGGATACTTATCGTGGAAGTCGTCATGCACACCCGCCGTTCAGGAATGGCGCGTGCCTATATCGTGACACGATATAGTTCAATATCTAGGAACGGATTGATGATCGACCGGGATGAACCGACCGACGCGGACTATGCCGCGCTTGCGGACTTTCGCTACGCCCTTCGCCAGTTTCTGGCTTTCAGTGAACGCGGGGCGGCCAGCTGTGGACTGACGCCGCAGCAACACCAGGCGCTGCTCGCCCTTCGGGGGGCTGCGAACGCGAACGTCAGCATCGGCTATGTAGCTGAGCGTCTAACCTTGAGGCCGCACAGTGCAACCGGACTGGTTGATCGGTTGGAAATGCTTGGCCTGGTGACGCGCCGACCATCCCCCGACGATGGTCGGCAAGCGCTGCTGGAATTGACACAGAAGGCGCGAACGCTCTTGCGAGAGCTGTCGCAGACGCATCGCGAAGAGCTTGTGCGTATCAGGCCCATGTTGACCGAACTGCTCGCGCGCGTCGATTGATTGGGCTTGTGAGCCGCTCCCATTCTAACATATGTCGTAATACGATATATATTACCGGAAGGAGTCGGCGAAATGCAGATGATCCTCGTCATGGTTGGAGCAATCGGTCTGGTCGTCACCAGCCTGCTGGCAGCCGCGCTGCTTTGCTGGTTCCTGTGGTATGGGTTTCGGCTCGTGCTGCATCCGGAATGGGGGGCACCGGCTATTCTCACCCTCCTGGTGCTCGCGCTGCTCGGTGAACTGCCGACAAGCGAATTTCTGCATATGACATTGGCGTTCGCTGTAGTTGCTGCCGCGCCCCTCTGGTTCGCAGGGTGCGCTTGGCGCAAGCAACGCAGGCCGGTCTTGGACGCCCAGTGCGAGAAGCGTGGAATATGGCCCAGCGCGCCGACCGCACCGGCAGAAACAGTGCTCTCGCCTCGATTGTATCCCGCGATAACGGCCTGCATCTGTGAAGAGCGACCGCCGACACGGGACGAGATTCATGTCGTCGCTTCGCGGCTTTGGCGGGAGGGTTTCGCGCAACGGTTTGGGTCGCAGACTGTGCCGGCGAGCTTTGCTGCGCGACGCGTGCTGTTGCGCGCCGCTACCGCAGCTCTGGGCGGCAAGGTCGTGTACGCTCGCGCCGGATCGAGGAGCGGCGTGCGGATACCGCCAGAAATGGTATGAGTACGGACCGAGCCGCCGTTTGCGCTGAAGACCTATATGCAAAACTGTTTCCGCTTAATTCATGCCGGCAGTGGACGGGCGAGCCCGAAAAGGAAGCTCATTAGATGGTGTATCGCGGCGGCTGCATTTCGATCCTCGGACGATGAGATTGCAGCCCCTTCACGTACGATGCCTGGATCGAGGTCGAACCTGACCTCGCGCATCGAGGGAAGGAGTAAGGGCGATGGCGCATTTCGTGGGTCTGGACGTTTCGGTGAAGGAAACGTCGGTGTGCGTAGTGGACGATACCGGCAAGGTCTTGTGCGAGCACAAGGTGCCGACCGAGCCCGATGACATTGCGGTGCTGCTGACGTCGGTTGGCGGCGATTACCTGCGAGTCGGGATCGAGGCCGGACCGCTGTCGCAATGGCTGGTGAACGGTCTGAGCGAAGCGGGCCTTCCGGTGATCTGCGTCGAGACACGGCACATGAAGGCGCTGTTGCAGGCGCAGCAGGTCAACAAGTCCGACCGCAACGATGCCCGCGGGATCGCCCAGATGATGCGGGTCGGCCTGTTTAAGCCGGTGCATGTGAAGACGCTGGCCGCGCAGGAGCAGCGGATGCTGCTGACCAGCCGCAAGCTCGTCCAGCGCAAGCTGATCGACATCGAATCCGACATGCGCGGCACGCTGCGCAGCTTCGGCCTAAAGGTCGGTGTCGTCAGCACGATCGGTTACGAGGCCCGGATCCGGCACTTGGTCGAGGGCTTTCCGAGACTGGCGGCGATCGTCGAGCCGTTGCTGACGGTGCGGCGGGTGATGCGCCAGCAACTGGCCACGCTCCACAAGATGCTGCTCGACACGGTCCGGCATGATCCGGTCTGCAAACGGTTGATGACCGCGCCCGGCGTCGGCCCGGTGGTGGCGCTCACCTACCGTGCCTCGATCGACCAACCACAGCGATTTTTGCATTCCAGGGCGGTCGGCGCGCATGTCGGGTTGACACCCCGGCGCTATCAATCGGGCGAGATCGACTATGATGGCGGCATCTCCAAATCTGGCGACGCCATGCTGCGAACCATGCTGTACGAAGCGGCCCAGGTCCTGCTGACTCAGAGCCGGCATTGGTCGTGGCTCAAGGCCTGGGGGATGCAGGTCGCACAGCGCCGGGGCATGCGGCGCGCCATCGTCGCCGTCGCGCGTCGCCTGGCGGTCGTCCTCCACCGCATGTGGACGGACGGCACCGATTTCCGCTGGGGCAGCGAGCCCGGTACCGCGGTCGCCTGACACAATCTCAAACAGGAGCTTTAACGGTTCTGCCTCGGCAGCAATAGGTCCTCACGGGGACGAAGGTGGGGTGAGATCGTAACGGCAGCAGCCCGCCTGCAACGGCAGGGGCGCTCGTTAGATTGATCCACCCTGCTCTTTCTTACCCATCATGGGGCGGCTGCGCGCCGACCCCGAAGAGAAGCACGAACCCCGTGTGGCACTTCCTCCAGCTCGGCAGAAAACGAGAATTCACGCGGATACCCGGCGCTACGTCCCGACCACACCTCCCGACACTCTCGCGGCGACGAACGATAGTCTGCGCCTATTGACTCAATCCGCGATAGAGAGGGTCGGCGGCAAGTGATCTGCCCCCCGCTGAGTGGCCCAAAGACTATGATAGTCTGGACCACGAAAGGGACGACAGATGCCATTCAAGAAGCACAAGCCGGAAGAGATTATCGGCAAGCTGCGTGAAGTTGAGATCGTGCTGGCACAGGGTGCGTCGACTGCCGAAGCGTGTCGGCGGATCGCGGTCAGCGAGCAGACCTATTACCGCTGGCGTAAGGAATATGGTGGTTTGAAAACCGACCAGGCGCGGCGGATGAAGGATCTGGAGAAGGAGAATCTGCGTCTCCGGCGTGCGATATCGGACCTGACGCTGGACAAGCTGATTTTACAGGAGGCAGCCCGGGGAAACTTCTGAGCCCTGCGCGGCGACGGCGCTGCATCGATCATGTGCGACGAGAGCTTCCGGTGTCCGAGCGACGGATCTGCCGGGTGCTGGGCCAGCATCGATCGACGCAGCGCAAGGTGCCGCGCGGGGCGGATGATGAGCAGGCGCTGAGCGAGGACATCATCGCGCTGGCGAAGCAATATGGTCGCTATGGCTATCGCCGCGTGACGGCATTGCTGTGCCATGCCGGATGGTCGGTGAACCATAAAAGGGTCGAGCGGATCTGGCGGCGTGAGGGGCTCAAGGTCCCGCAACGTCAGGCGAAGCGTGGGCGGCTATGGCTCAACGATGGATCATGTATCCGGCTGCGCCCGGAATATCCGGGGCATGTGTGGGCGTACGACTTCGTCGAAGGCCGCACGCATGATGGTCGCAAGTTCCGCATCCTGACCATCATCGACGAGGCCAGTCGAGAGTGCCTGGCGTTGGTCGTTGCTCGTCAGCTCAAACATGAAGACGTGCTGGCGGCGTTGGCCGACCTGTTCGTTACACGAGGACCACCGGCGCATATACGGTCGGACAATGGCGCCGAATTTATCGCCAACGCTGTGCAGAAATGGCTCGGCCAGATCGGCGTGAAGACGCTCTACATTGCACCGGGGTCACCATGGGAGAATGGCTACAATGAGAGCTTCAACGGGTCGCTGCGCGACGAACTCCTCAACGGCGAGATCTTCTACAGCCTCGCCGAGGCAAAGGTGCTGATCGAAGCCTGGCGGCGACATTACAACACGGTCCGTCCGCACAGCAGCCTGGGCTAACGACCGCCGGCCCCGGAAACGGCCTCACCGCCATATCCGGCCTCCGGTTCCGCTTCGCTCCACCTCCGCCCGGATATGGCGGGGGCGAGCATAATCCACTAACAATCAACACGGTCCACTTGGTGGGGGCAGGTCAGCGCATTGCCTTAGCGAGAGAAACCGGGCGAAGTTTTCCCGCACGAAGGATCGAGGCTTACGCCATCAATGCTCGCGGCATTAAGTCGACTAGCGTGGAGCAATAAGACAAACGCGGGGTCGCGTTTGAACAAGCGGTGGCCTGCCTAAACATACCATGCCACGATTTGCCTGGTGAATCCTAGATATTGCTGTTGGATGCGAAGTGCCTGTCGCGCAACCCCGCGTGCCATCGCGTCGTCATAGGGGCCTGAGAATTGCCAATCGCTATTCTCCATCGTCACAGGAGCGACCCGGTAATAATGTGCACCAAGCCAAGCTTCAAAGCGGGCACGCGTCTCCTTGGTTGGACCGGTTTCAAGGAATGGATACCGAAACCAGCGTTCGCGACGTCCACTTGAAGCGAGCAGTGGAGCGGTCTCCGTCTCGTCCAGCGCAACATCGGCGATATAGGCGTCTACCGGCGTTTTGTTCAGCGAGAGATGCGAATACGTGTGGTTGCCAAGATCCATCCCTGCATCGATCCACTATTACATTAGAGCTATGCGGAGCGGCCGATCAGGCGCGTCGAGCTGAATCTCGTTGACGAATCCGGTCGCCTTCCAGCGATTGCGCTTCATAGCCACTAGCAGTTGAGCGGTCACGGCAGCGCCATCTGCCGCTGAGCTAAATTTTTTGAAGACGGGTAATTCGTCGAACGTTATCGCTACCTCGCGAGCGTGGGCCGGGGTTATTCGGATTGATGCAGCCACAAGTGCGATCGGCGCGCAGCAGCGGAATAGGGCGCCAATCCATCGTTGACCGTCCATCCCTCTTACCTTGCATTTTCCAGATGCTGTGCGGCGCGCTGCGGCAGCAACAGGATACATGCAAAAATAAAGGCCGCCAGCACGGCCGAAGCTAGCGGCCGACTGAAATCCATACCGCCCTTGTCGAGCGGCTTGTCGAGCAAATCGCCGACCGTAGCGCCGAGCGGGCGCGTCAGAATGAACGCTGCCCAGAACAGGAAAACGCGCGATACGCTGGTCCAGAAGTAAAGGGCAACGAGGAGTAGCAGTGCGGCCGCAAACACTAGCGCACCACCCTCATAGCCAAGCCCGCCGGTATCGGCGATCCAGTCCCCCAGCGCGGTACCGAGCGTCTGGGAAAAGGTGATCGTCACCCAATAGAAAATCTCTGCCTTGGGCGTCCGAACGGAATCGACCGAGACCGAGCCCATCGACCAACGCCACAATGCCAGCGTGCGGAGGAGGCACGTCAGCAGCAATGCCGAGCCGCCAGTGTAGCCGATTCCGAGCGAGCGGTCGGCAAAATCGGCAAGCGTCGTCCCCGCCGTGGTCGAGGCAATGATCGTCCCCCAGTAAAGAAACGGATGAAACCGCTTCACGCTGATCTGCCAGCATACTGAGCCGACGAGCAGCGAGGCGAAAATCACTGTGCCGACGAGATAACCAAGGTTCATCGACATCGTGACGGTGTCGCCGCCGGTTTCGCCAAGCGTCGTCGCTGCGATCTTAATGATCCAGAAGGTCAGCACGACCTCGGGCACCTTGCTGACCTTCTCGGGCTCGGTTGGTGCGTCAGCCATTGGCAATCCTATTATCGTCGACCATGTGTCAGATTGTCCGGCGAACGAACGCCGCCGCCCAAACGATCCTTGGGCAACGGCGGTCGGCTTTCGTTAGCGATCAGTCGGCATTGGGACCTTCGGCGCCATTCTCGAGCACCTTGCCGGTGCGGGCATCGACGCCGACCTCGAACGTCTTGCCGTTGCTCTTAATGTCGAACGAATAGCGCAAGCCCGTGCCGCCCTTTTCCTTTTCGAGTTCCTGGTCGGTGATCACGCCAGGACGGGCGGCGAGCGCAGTCGTCCGAGCAGTGGCGAGGGTCACCTTGGCCATTGGTGCGAGGCTCGCGCCCTTCAGCGCGTGCTGGGCAGGGGCGGCCGAAGCGCTAGTCGCGGCGAGCATCGCAACCGCGGTCAGACAAATGAGTTTACGCATGATAGTCTCCTACAAAGGCGAAGCGCCTTGGCAGTTGCTTTAGACGACCCCGCATTCGCCGGACCTGAGGCGAAGGTTAGGAATTGCTAACTTGGCGAATTAGCCGATCGCCCCACTCACTCCTGCTCTGCACAGGCCGCAGCATAACGAGGATATTGCGATGAGGCTTTTGCTACTGGAGGATGACAGGGAGGTTCGCGAGCATATCGTGCGCCTGCTGCAGGCTGCCGGTCATGTGGTCGATGACTGTGCGACGGGACCGGATGCAATCTTTCTCGGGACCAGCAACAGCTATTCCGTCCTGATCCTCGATCGCATGGTGCCCGGTATCGACGGCCTCGCTGTGCTCAAGGCGCTGCGCGCAGCGGGGGTTCAGACCCCCGCTTTATTCCTGACCGCCATGGACGATGTCGATGACCGGGTGGAAGGCCTTGCGACCGCCGATGATTATCTCGTGAAGCCGTTTGCCGGTTCAGAATTGCTGGCGCGGGTCGGTGCGCTGGGGCGACGCCCTCTTGTGACCGAGACCGTTACCAAGCTCGCGGTCGCCGACCTCGAGATCGATCTGCTCAAGCGCACGGTCATGCGGGGCGGCCTACGCATCGATCTTCAGCAGCAGGAGTATAAATTGCTCGAATTTTTGATGCGGCACGCGGGCGAGATCGTCACGCGGACGATGCTGCTCGAGAACGTATGGTCGTTCCATTTCGATCCGGGAACCAATCTCATCGAAAGCCACATGAGTCGGTTGCGCGCCAAGGTGGACCGTGGATACGGCCATGATCTGATCCATACCGTACGCGGCGCCGGATATCGGCTCGATGCGGCGGCTTAGCCCGCTTCGCAGCAGCGCTTTTCGCTTCGCGCTGATGATGGCGGCGATCTTCGCGGTCGGCGCGATCGCCTTGCTGTTCATGGTCGAACAGTCGGTTAGTCGGTACGCGAGCGAGGTCGCGAACGACAGCATCGTCGCCGAGGTCGCCGTACTGCGCGAGGAAAGCCACGCGGTCGGTGCGGCGGAGACAATCCGGTCTGTCGTCCGCCGTGAGAATGCGGCACGCGAGCATCAACTGCGCTATTTACTGGTGGACCGTGGCGGCAAATATCTTGCGGGTAGCCTGCCGGCATCGATGGCCCAGCCGGGGTGGCACCTGGTCACGCTTCCCAACCACGATGCCAATAATGACGATGGTGCCGCAACCATGACGTTGTCAGCGCTCGGCGCACGGCTTGATGATCGCACAATGCTGGTCGTCGCCAGCGACACATCGGATCTCGAAGAATTGCGCTGGACCCTCGGGACGGCGAGCGCTGCCTTTGGCGGACTGATTACCGCGCTTGCACTTATTGGCGGGTTCGTGGTCGGCAGTATTTTTCTGCGTCGCCTCGACAAGGTGAATAGATCGGTTGCGCGGATCATTGACGGTAGCCTGACCGAACGCTTGCCGAAGATTGGCATAAGCGCCGAGTTTGACGACCTCTCCACCAATCTCAATCAGATGCTGGCGCGGATCGAGGCACTCATGGACGGCATGCGGCACGTCTCGAACAATATTGCGCACGATCTGCGCACGCCGCTGACGCGACTGCGCCAGCGGCTGGAAACGCTGCAGGATGGCGTGAGAGGGTCGGCGGCCGAACCACAGGTCGAAGCTGCGTTGGCGCAGGTCGACGAAATCCTGCGCGTGTTCCGTGCGCTGCTTCGGATCAGCGCGCTGGAAGCAGGAGCGGGGCAGCAGCGAATTATCGAGATCGATCTGAGCGCGCTCGTGTCGCGAATGGTTGAGGCCTATCGCGTCGTTGCTGAAGATGCAGGGCATTTGCTGTCCGCCACGATCCAATCGGAGGTGCTCGCTCGAGCCGATCCCGAGATGCTCACGCAGGCCGTCACGAACCTTATCGAGAACGCGATCATACACACGCCAACCGGAACGCATGTCTCGGTGGCGCTTGAGCAGGGCGCGGACAGGGTCGTTCTCAGCGTCGCGGATGACGGCCCGGGCATTCCCCTGGCCGAGCGTGAGCATGTGCTCGAACGCTTTTACCGGCTCGACGAAAGCCGGGCGACGCCCGGCGTGGGCCTGGGATTGTCGCTCGTCTCCGCCGTGTCCAAAATCCACGGTGCAACGTTGCGCTTGCTTGACAATACCCCTGGGCTTCGCGCGGAATTGTCGCTCGCTCAGAGCCCCCACCCCGGTTCGCCAACATCAAAGCGCTAACCGCATCACCACATTGGTTATTGCGAATGATGTACCCGTTCTCGAACGCCATTGGTTGCGCTTGAAGTCCTCAACCATCGGAGAGAGAAAATGCGCTTCCTGAAATTCGCCGCCGCAATTGCCCTGACGGTCGGTACCGCCAGCCTGGTAGTCCCAGCTTTGGCCCAGAACTATCCGAACCAGCAGCCGGACCCCAATATGCGACGGGATCAACCTGTGTCGCGCGATGATCAAATGCGTCGCGACGAACAGGCACGGCGCGATAATGGAATGCGACAGGACGATCACGCTCGGCGCGACGATAGTCGCAATGGCGACCAGCAATCGAACAGCGACCATGGCATGCGTCGCGACGACCGCCGGGGCTATCGCGATCGCGGATATGGTGACCATGGATATGGTGATCGCGGCCGCGGCTATGGTTGGCAGCAGCGTCAGTGCCGCACGGTCTGGTATCACCACCGCCGGGTTCGCCAATGCCATTGATCTGACCGTCAGGAAGGCTGGCATACACGCCAGCCTTTCTCGCGAACATTTTAATAACCGCAGCCTGACAACCTAGCCTGTCAAGGTCGCGACCATCCCGATTGCGGCCGCAAGCATAACCAAAGTGGCAATCCACCCGATCGATTTCAGGATGGGGGGTAGCCGGAAGTCGCCCATTACCGCTCGATTGCTCGAGAGTAACATCATGGCGACCATCACGGGCACGGCTACGACCCCATTGATCACTGCACTCCAAAATAACGCTTTGACCGGGTCAATCGGCGTAAAGTTCAACACCGTTCCGATGACCATGGCCGCCCCGATCGTTGCATAGAATGCCTTTGCCCGCTGCGGCTTTCGGGCTAGGCCTACATGCCAACCGAAGGCTTCGCCCATCGCATAAGCGGCAGAGCCCGCCAGAACCGGTAGCGCCAGCATGCCGGTGCCGATGATCCCCAGCGCGAAAACCAGGAACGCGAACTGACCGGCGATCGGGCGCAACGCTTCGGCAGCCT
Source organism: Sphingomonas sp. AAP5 (assembly GCF_004354345.1). Lineage (NCBI taxonomy): Bacteria > Pseudomonadati > Pseudomonadota > Alphaproteobacteria > Sphingomonadales > Sphingomonadaceae > Sphingomonas > Sphingomonas sp. AAP5. The sequence continues at coordinate 2,882,580 of NZ_CP037913.1, forward strand.
GCGCGGACGTTTGAATATCGGTCACACCATGGGCGTGCAGCGTCGCCGCCGTCGTCAGGATGATAAACAAGGCGACGATATTGGACAGCCCCATGCCCACTAGCGTGTCCAGCCGAATGCGCCGCAGCTCCGTCTTCGCTTGATCAGGGGCTCGCCCGAGCGGGCGTGCGCCTGCCCGCTCCTTGATGTCCTCCACTTCCTCTTCGGCTTGCCAGAAAAAGAGATAGGGACTGATCGTCGTCCCCAGAATGGCAACGACGACGGTAAGATAGCCGGTGCTGAACGCGACATGGGGGACGATCAGGTGGTAGCCAACCGTCGTCCAGGGCAGCTTCACCATCAGCGCGACCGCGACATAAGCGAACAGCGAAAGCGTCAGCCATTTGAGAAGCGAGACGTAACGCGAATACCGAACGAACACTTCCAGCGCGAGCGACGCGATCCCAAACGCCACGACATATGCCCACTGCGGGCCGGGTAGCAGCAGCTTCAGGGCTGCTGCCATTGCGCCTAGATCGGCGCCGAGATTGATGGTGTTGGCGATCACCAACAACGCGACGATGCCGCATAGAAGCGCTCGGGGATAATGCCGCTTCAAATTGCCGGCGATCCCCCGCCCGGTAACGCGGCCGATCCGGGCGCTGATTTCCTGGATCGCGCACATCAGCGGCCAACTGAACAGCATCACCCAGCCCAGATCATAGCCGAACTGCGCACCCGCCTGCGAATAGGTGGCGATGCCGCTGGGGTCGTCGTCGGATGCTCCAGTGATCAGACCCGGTCCGAGCACTTCAAGCAGCTTGGGTGTTTCCGGCTGCTTTACCGCTTCGTGTGGATTTGGCGCGGGGACGTCGTTGGGCATGCGGGGGATCCTGTTTAGGACTATCGACTGCGCTCCCGGCCGCGACACTCCCGAACTAGACCGAGACAGCTCCTCCGTCACTGCACTTCATGAAATCTGCCATAATTTAATCGTCGAGAGATGAGCGATCCTGGGACGAATTGGCTGACAGTTTCAAACGCCCGTTATGATAGCAGATGTTTTCGCGTCGACCTCACCCCACACCTGCTTGAAGATTGTTTCTTACCAACGTGTCCTGAATCCGTTGCGAACTCGGAACGAATGACAATTCGTTCGGTTAGCATCTCACTGCAGGGAATTAGGTCGAGGAATTTATGACAATGTCCGATCGCGCCATGCTGAACAAGGTGCCGCTTGTCACGCTCGCTTTCTGGGTGATCAAAATCCTCGCGACCACGGTCGGCGAAACGGGTGCGGATTTTCTCAATTTCAATCTGCGCTTCGGATTAACGATTACGTCGCTGCTCGCAGCGGCCGTTTTGGCGATCTTCCTCGTCATTCAGATGCGGCAGGACTGCTACGTCCCGTGGATTTATTGGATCACGGTTGTTTTGCTTAGCGTTGTCGGAACGCTCATCACCGACAATCTGAGCGACACGTTCGGGGTCAGCCTGTATGTCACCACGATTGCCTTTGCGGTCGCGCTCGCTGCAACCTTCATCGGTTGGTACCGGGCCGAACACACCCTTTCGATCCACGACATCACCTCGCCGCGGCGAGAACGATTTTATTGGCTGGCGATCCTGTTTACCTTCGCGCTGGGCACTGCGGCTGGCGACTTGGTTTCCGAGCAAATGGGCTTGGGCTACGCACTGTCGGGCGCGATTTTCGGAGGACTGATCGTAGTAATCACGCTCGGCTTTTATGCCAAAGCCATCAATCCGGTGCTCGCTTTCTGGTCAGCCTATGTTCTGACCCGGCCGCTCGGCGCATCGATGGGCGATTTCCTGACACAAGCCCCGAAGGACGGCGGGCTGGGATATTCAACGACGATCGTTAGCGCTGCGTTTCTAATGGTGATCGTCGGGTTGGTTATATACCTTACGACCACGCGTGCTGATGCGCTCGAGGGTTCATCGTAGGCGCCAATCTGAGGATGGCCCGACCGCCACTGGCCGTTTCGCGTTCCTCGATACGAGCGGCTTTATGAAAACCTAGGCGGCGTGGACAAATTTGAGCCAGTATCTAGCGGCGGCGATATGGATCATGCTGAGGAAGCTTTCGGCGAGCTGGTCGTAGCGGGTGGCGATGGCGCGGTTGATTTTGAGGCGGCCGAAGAAGCGTTCGATATGATTGCGTTCCTTGTAGAGCGAGCGGTCGTGTTCGATCTTGATCCGGCGGTTTGATCGGCCCGGGATGACGGCCTGTATGTTGCGGCGCGCAAGGTCGGCTCGGATGGCGTCGGCGTCATATCCCTTGTCGGCCAGCAGCGCCTTTGGCGCCTGCTCCGGCAGGGCGATCAGCGTGTCATAGGCCTTGCAATCGGCCGCTTCGCCGACTGTCAGGTGGAAGGCGAGCGGTCGTCCTCGGGCATCTGCCAGACAGTGAAGCTTACTGGTGAACCCGCCCCGCGAGCGGCCAAGAGCGCGTCGATGAGCCCCCCTTTTCCGCCCGCTGCCGAGACGTGGGCGCGAACGGTGGTACTATCGATACTGTAATGGCCGCTGTCCGCCATCATCTCGGCCAGCGTGACCGAAACGGCCTCCCAAACCCCGGCCTCGCTCCAGCGCCGAAACCGGCGGTAGATCGTGTTCCAGTTGCCGTATTTGGGCGGCACATCGCGCCAAGGCGTGCCGCAGCGCAGCCGCCAGAGGATGCCGTTGATGATCGAACGGTTCTCTTCGGGCGGTCGCCCAGGCCCACGGCTCGCCGCATCAATCGGCAGCAAGCCTCTCAAAACACGCCATTCCGCTTCGCTCAGATCGCCCCGGCTCAACCCCGCCTCCAAAAGGAAGCCTTGAATCAATCACCGAATCTCGCGTCAACCAATTTGTCCACGCCGCCTAAGAGAGAGCTATCTGACGCCCGCTGCGGCAAGCGCGCTACCGCTGGCGTGATGGACACAAAGCGCCATAGTGCAGCCATTCGCTTTGAAAGCAACATCGCTAGCGGGCGGATGCCAAATGAGATAAACGGTTGAGATGAGCAATGAAGCAACATCGTACCGCAAACGTGCGGAGCCCGAACGTGCAGTAGCTGAGACTGCCACGCTACCAAATGTTCGTATTCGAGCCCTTCGATCGGCCGAGCGATGGGAGGAAATGGCCCAGCGCGCTGAACGTGTCCAAACGCTAGCTTCAGAACGAAATAGCTACTCGGGCACTGTGCGGCCGCGATAGTCGCTTCTGGTCAATGTCGAACTTTCAGAGCGGGTTAGTCGCATCCTGATAGCGTATTTTATGGGTCACACACACCTGCGATATTGAATGTAAATTTTTGAGATTTTTTACTGCAGCCTCAATTGAAGGAAATCGACATTGACTGATGAAACTATCGACGCCGTTGAACTTGCTACAGAATTGACAATGGCATGGCTGTCGAACCCAAATACGCGCACGTCGGCGGAGGATGTTCCATCCTTCTTAAAGTCGATGCATGACGCACTGATCGGCCTCTCGACTGCAGCGTCTCAAGCTCCTGCGGACGACGCTGCTCCGGAATTTACCGCCGCGGTCACTGCGCGGAAGTCGTTGGCCAATCCCGATGTTATTATCTCGATGATCGACGGCAAGCCCTACAAAGCATTGACCCGGCATCTCACTACCAACGGTTTGACGCCCGACGAATATCGCGCGCGCTATGGTTTGAAGCCCGATTATCCCATGACCGCGCCGTCCTACTCGGCAATGCGTCGTGATATGGCGAAGAAAATCGGTCTTGGACGAAAGCCGAGACAAAACGCTCCTGTAAAGGCCGAGGCTTCCCCATCGGAGCCGAAGCGTGGTCGGCCCGCGAAGCTTGTCGATCCTGGTTGAACGACAGGCGGCGAGCGTGCGGCGCGGGGAACCGCTTTCATCAGTGATGCTCTGGGCGGCTTGGGCGGTACGCCGCTGACGACAATCGAAACGGGCGAACAGGCGATAGCGCTACGGCCTTACGCTCTTTCCGAACCGGTCCCAAGCATAGCATCCGAGATCACCACCCCCGCTCGTGCTCATGCTCGATCAGTAGTACCGAGCCACGGTGGACGAGCCCGGGGGATGCTCAGGACGTGACACCGCGGGCGGCCGCCCAAACCACGGCAGGAAGCGAACGCCTCTCAGCATGGCTAAAGCACTTGGAACCGCAGCTGCAATCAGCCCGACCCGACCGATCCGATGGCACCAATGATTTTATCGGGATGCGTCGCGAACTTGGTATTGAAACCCTACGTCAGTGACGGCGCAGCTTGTCTGCGATATGCACTACTGTTTGCACTCAGCACAAGGAGGAAACATGACAAACCTGGATCTCGCTTCAAAACTCGCCAACGCGCACGGAGTGACCAAGGTGGACGCCCGCGAGATGCTTGCCAATCTTTTTGCTGAAATTACCGATGCAGCATCGCGTGGCGAGGAGGTCTCTCTGCCCGGATTCGGAAAATTCAAGGTGAAGAACACACCTGAACGCGAAGGCCGTAACCCCGCGACAGGCGAGACTATCACGATCAAGGCAGCGCGGAAGCTCACTTTTTCCCCCGCAAAGGCTGTCAAGGACAGGCTCTCCGCCTAATTTTCAGCCGTCGTCGCTTTCTGGCGTACTGGCTTCCTGTCTGAGGCCCTCAGTGCACCCAGCTCAACATGTCGAGCCGGGTGCACTGATAGCATCGAGATCATTAATTGTCGTCGTCGTCATCGCGCCATTGCTGATGCTCGCGACGTTCGTGCGCCCAATAGAGCCGCCTTTGCTGCTCCGCGCGCCACCGCTCGATCTGCTCGCGGCGTGCTCGCACTTGCCACTCGTAGCGGGGATGCCGGTAATAAGAATAGGATTGGTACTGCGGCACGCCGTAAGTGTAATAGCTGTCTACCGGGTACTCTTCGTCATCATAGGCGTAGCTGTTGTAGCCGCCCGACCCAAAGCTCAGTGTAATCCCACCGAAGCTCTGCGCTGACGCCGGCGAGGCCAGTGCGAAGGCAGAGGCGGTCACCAATGCAACCGTCATAGCGAGTTTGCGAACATTCGTCATGGGTACTCCCTTCACACGATGGAAATGTTACCGGCAGTCGTTCCCGCTGCGCTCGATTGCACGGCCAGCCAGCGCGCCACCACCTGCACCAAGAATAAGGCCTGTCGTGCTTGGCCGGTCATATTGACCACCCCGACCAATTTCACGCCCGAGTAGGCCGCCGGCAACTGCGCCAAGAATGGCCCCAGTGGTACCGGATTTGCAGCGCTCCCCCTGATAATAATTCTGCTGCTGCGGGTAGTCGTCACGATCGGTGTAGCCTTGGGGCTCACGCGCATTGTAGTACCCTTGATAGCGGCTCCGCTGGTAGCGACGCTCATACTGGGCGCGACGCTGCTGCTGGTAGCGCTGATATTCGCGCTGCTGGCGGTAGTTCTGGTAACCCGCATCCTGATCATAGCCATCGTGCTCACCCTGATATTGCTGGTGATAGACCTGGCGGCCGTAATAATCCTGCGCTGATGCAGGGGCCGCAACGATTGCGGCGAGAGCGACGCTTGAGGTTATCAAGGCTGAGATCAACGTCTTCTTCACGGCTCGTCTCCTCGGAGTGATCCAATGTTGCCGGTGTAGGCGAGCGGCCGTGAAATCGTGCTGAACACGATTGTTATCGGAGGTTCATTTATGGCCTAATCGGCCCTTTCGCAGCCGGGGCCGATAAGCTTCGTACGGATTGCGGTCTTGCCCTCCGGGATATCGCGATGATCGGTATTTCGTTGGCGAACTATAGCGACTGACGAGCGCTGATGGCCCGCCCCGCTCATCAGCCAGCAAGAAACCCAGGCGTATAGGGTGTCTGATATGAAAGAGCGGAGATGTCGCCATGGACCACGGACGCTTCGACGTCACAGATACTGCGGATGTGCCTTTCGCCGAGCTACTCGATCGCCAAAAGACGCTATTACGCGCCCATGCACGTCGTCTCACCGGAAACAGCTTCGATGCCGACGATCTTGTGCAGGACACGATGCTGCGGTGCTGGTCGGCCCGGAACAGCTTCCAGCCGGGCAGCAATTTCGGGGCGTGGAGCCGGGTGGTGATGCGCAACAGCTTTCTTTCGGCTCATCGCCGTGATCGTTTCCATGCCAGTCTGCCGGAGGAAGCTTTCGATCGCCTGCCCGGTGCCGAGGGCGGGCAGGACCAGGCGGTAGAGTTACGCGACATCGGATGGGCGCTCGGTCAACTCAGCCCAGACCATCGCGATGCAGTGCTGCTTGCCGGAAAAGGCGTGTCGAGCGAGGAGGCCGCATGCCAACTCGCTATCCCGGAAGGCACCTTCAAGAGCCGGGTTGCGCGCGGTAGGGCCCATCTCCGGCAGCTGATCGAGGACTCCGATGCCCGGCCGTTCTCAGCAAGCGTACGCAAGGAGAAAACTCCAGAACGCCGCGACTGGAAAGGCGTGCTGATCGGATAGCCGCATTATAATATGACCGTGATAATTGGTCATCCCTGATGGGAAAATCAAAAAATTGCGCATCAATGCGACAGCGCAACGCGGCCGGTCGGCTGAAGCCTATTGCGAACAGGAGATAGCGGTACGGCGAAAGAGGGCCGGTCGTCCCTCCGACGCCGCGTTGCTAAACACGTAAGGTTAAGCCATCGCCTAAACCGCGCGACGGCCGCTCACCAAGTTGAAGATTACCACGACCACCGCGGCGACCAGCAGAAGATGGATCAATCCGCCCCCGATATGGACAGCGAACCCAAGGACCCAGAGAATGAGGAGAATTACGGCAATGGTCCAAAGCATGGGAAGCCTCCGATCGGCGGATGCCACAACAGCATCCTTCTGAGGCCAAAACGCGACCGTAACGGAAAGTGTTCCTTGGCACTCAAGTTCTCGCCATGCTGTGCGGAGGATCGCATACCCCCGCTTCCAAGCGCGTTGCTGTCAGAATAAGCGAATGCCGGTTCTTCGGCGAGTGGCCACCTACGGGCGGATCGGGGAATGGCTGAACTGGGTCGTTAACCGCTGTCACGGAGCGATGTGATCAAAGGGCCTCTACGCGACGCTTTCTAGCCAAACGCTGCCCAAGCGCAACCGGCCACTTTGACGGTTCTTGATGCGAAATCTCACGTTCGCAACTTCGGCCTCAAGGTTGCGTCGTCAGCATGATCGACACCGAGACCCGAATCCGGGACCTGGTTGAGGCTTATCGAGATTGGCGGCGATTCCCGAGCCGTGCTGACCGTGCGACGGGTGATGGGCGAGCATTTCGCCGTGTTCCCACGAGATGCTGCTCGACCCGGCAGCCGTAGCCAGGCCAAGCAGCATCTGGGCGCGCGATCGTGAGCATCAGATCGAGTTGAACAAGTTACGCAAGATTGCCGATGGGTGCCAATGCACCTGTCGAACGGGTGCGTAAGCATCTTGGGGAACGACTTTGCGCCACCTAGGTTCTCAGTTCGCGGGCAGAGGTCCGTCAGAGAGGAGAATGCTAATGTCCATCCTAGCCTGGATCGTCCTCGGTCTCGTGGCCGGCTTCATCGGCAGCAAGATTGTCAACAAGTCCGGTGAGGGCATACTGCTCGACATCGTACTCGGCGTGGTCGGCGCCGTCGTCGGAGGGTTCCTTTTCAACCAATTCGGCGCTGCAGGGGTCACCGGTCTGAACATCTACAGCCTCATCGTTGCCGTCATTGGCGCGATCGTGGTGCTGCTCCTCTACCATCTGGTGGTCCGCGGCACGACCCGCTGACTCTCGGCACCTCTGCCCGATAACAAACCGGCCAATTTCGGACCGGAACTAGGAGAAGACTATCATGACACAGACACTCACAGGCCTGTTCGACAGCTACCACGACGCGCGCCGCGCGGTGCAGGATCTCGAGGCGGCGGGCGTGCCGCACCGCGACGTCAGCATCGTTGGTCATGACAAGAACCATGACGGCACGGACGGAGTGCGGGACGTGGCCGATCCGGCTGGCGAGGACGCGGGCAAGGGTGCAGGTATCGGCGCGACGGTCGGCGGCGTCGGCGGTCTGCTTGCAGGACTCGGACTGCTTGCCATCCCCGGCATCGGGCCGGTGGTGGCCGCCGGCTGGCTGGCGGCGACCGCAGCGGGTGCGGCTGGCGGCGCGCTGATCGGCGGAGCGGCTGGTGGCTTAGTCGGTGCGCTGACCCATGCAGGCGTGCCGGAGAACGACGCGCACGTCTACGCCGAAGGTGTTCGCCGCGGCGGCACCCTTGTCACCGTCAAGGTCGACGAGCCGCTGGTGCCGACCGCGCGCAATATCCTAAGCGACGACCGTTCGGTGAATCTCGGCGAGCGTCGTCATGCATACGAGTCGAAGGGTTGGAGCAAGTTCGACGAGACCGCTCCCGCCTATTCGGAAGCCGACGTCGCAACCGAGCGCGCCAGCTACGATCGCGTCTGATCCTCAATCAAGATCCTAGGGAGATGACTATGCGTATCACCAACATCGTATTGCTTGGGACGGCCCTGTTCGCCGCTCCAACGCTGGCGCAGACTGTGCCCGCGAAGAACAATGCCGCGCTAAAGACCGCACACACCGTTGACGATGGAGGTGCCCGCAATGGGGCCAACTCGTTCACGCAGGTTCAGGCGCGCGAGCATATCGCCAAGTCCGGCTTCACCAACGTGTCGGGGCTGACCAAGGACAAGAGCGGCATTTGGCACGGCTCCGCCACGAAGGGCGGCCACACCGTGCACGTCGCGCTCGACTTCAAGGGCAACGTGTCCACGGCCAAGTGACTAGGTGGCAGCGGCGGCGCGTGCGGGTGACTCCGCGTGCGGTCGCTGCCATTGTCATCTGAGGCGATAAGACGATCGGCCACGCACCATGAAACTCGGCACACGGCTCCGCTCGATCGCACTCTTCGAACAGCTTGGTCCCGGCCTTGTGACCGGAGCGGCCGATGACGATCCCAGCGGCATCGCGACCTATTCCCAAGCCGGTGCGCAGTTCGGGTTCGGACTTCTGTGGACTATGCTGCTCACCTATCCGTTGATGTCGGCGGTACAGCTTATCAGCGCGCACATCGGCCGTGTAACCGGCTGTGGCCTCGCTAAGAACATGGGCGACCTGCTGCCGCGATGGATCGTGACCAGCCTCTTGATTCTGCTGTTCGTGACCAACACCATCAACATCGGCGCGGACATCGCAGCGATGGGAGACGCCGGGCAATTGGTGGTCGGAACCAACGGACACCTGCTCACGATCGGCTTCGCGCTGCTGTCGCTCGGACTTCAGCTGTTCATACCCTATCGCCGCTACGCAGCGTTCCTGAAATGGATCACGCTCTGCCTGCTCGCTTATGTAGCGCTGGTCTTCATGGTCCACATGGATTGGAAAGCGGCGGCGGTCGGGTTCATCGTTCCGAGGATCGACGGTAAGGTCGCGGTGATCACCGTCGTCGCCATCTTCGGCACCACGATCAGTCCGTATCTTTTCTTCTGGCAGAGCGCGCAGGAGGTAGAGGAAGTCGCGCAGAAACCTGCCGCCGAACCGCTGGTCGATGCGCCATGGCAGGCGCGACGAGAATTCCGCCGAATGCGCATCGACACGTTCGCCGGGATGGCGATCTCTAACATCGTTGCGCTTGCGATCATGGCGGGCACAGCGGCCACGCTGCACGCCAGCGGGCACACCACCATCGGCACCGCCGCCGATGCCGCCAAGGCGCTCGAGCCGGTCGCCGGCAAGTTCGCATTCCTGCTGTTTGCGCTTGGTATCATCGGCACCGGGCTGCTGGCCGTGCCCGTGCTCGCCGGCTCTGCTGCCTATGCGATCGGCGAGAGCCGAGGCTGGAAGTGCGGGCTCGAACACAAGCCTTGGGAGGCGGTCGGGTTCTACAGCGTGATCGGGATGGCGACGCTGCTGGGGATCGCCATCGACTGGTCGTCGATCGATCCGATCAAGGCGCTTTTCTGGAGCGCCGTTATCAACGGCGTGGTCGCAGTGCCGATCATGGCGGCGATGATGCTGGTGGCGCGACGTCGCAAGGCGATGGGGAAGTTCATGATCGGGACACGTCTCTACTTCTTCGGCTGGGCGGCGACCGTTGTAATGGCTGCGGCGGTCGCCGCGATGATTTTCGTGCAATGAAAACATCGACGTGGAGGCGGCTCGTTCGTACCCGCACGGTGTTCGCACTGGGATGCGTGACTTCCATAGCCAGCCCGGCTACCGCGGGCCGAGTCGCGCTGACATTCGACGATCTGCCGGTGTTCGGAAAGTTCGTCACCGCAGCTGACGGCGCGGATGTGACTGACAAGTTGCTGGTCGGGATGGCACGACATCACTGGAAAGCGACGGGTTTCGTGAACGAGATGCAGCTCGATGCCGCAGACCGGCCGCAGCGCATCGGGTTGCTCCGACGATGGCTTGATGCTGGAATGGATCTTGGAAATCACACTTACTCGCATGTATCGTTGAGTACGACGCTGGTGGACGGCTACATCGCCGATGTCGTTCGCGGCGAAACGGTGACTGCCCCTCTGCTCGGGGCCCACGGCATGCGGGAACGCTGGTTCCGCTACCCTTATCTCGAGACCGGAACGACCAAAGCCACGCGAAGCATCTTCCAGGCATGGCTCAAGGGCCGTGGCTACCGGGTCGCGCCGGTCACGATGGAGAATAGCGACTGGCAGTTCTCCGCACCGTATGATGACGCGGTCGAGCGGGGGGACGTCCGGCAAGCGGCCGCGATCCAGAGGTCATATCTCGATTTCACGCGTCGGATCGTGGGCTGGTACAGACGTGCGGGGCACACGCTATTCGCGCGTGAGCCCGCCTTCGTCTTCCTGCGGCATGCCAGCCGTTTGAACGCAGCGAGCGTCGATGGGCTTGCAGCGATACTGCACGAACAACGACTTCGCGTCGTATCACTTGATAACGTCATGCGAGATCCGGCCTATCGAACACCCGACGGATATGTCGGTCCCGATGGCAACGAGTGGCTGGAGCGCTGGGCGACGACGCTTCACCGCGACCTGCCGTTCAAGAGCATTCCAAAGGTGCCGGAGCCGATCGTCGCTGACGACGCGCGCCTCGAGGCGCTCACGGATCCCCACGCGCGGTGACGAGCGTCAGATCAGTGCCACTTACAGCCTCGCCGTGCGGCGCAGGCGACCCCCTTTGCCCAAGGCCGCTGACCGCCTGGGAAAGCTGGTCCAACGACGGAACCAGCCTATTGTCTGATGCGGTCGAGGTCTGGTCGACAACACGCGCCACGCCGATGAGGATCACCGTCTCAGAAGTCTTGGCGGCCAGGCTTTCTACGAGGGGCTGCAGGCGGCGGTAACTTCTGTCGTCGAACAAGCCCAGCATACAGACCACGTCCGCGTCGCCAATTGCGAAATCCGCACCACCCTGGAGCCGACCCGGCAGTCTGCTTTGCTCCTGCACATCGCAACCTGCGATGCGCAGGACCTGCACAGCCAGCCGGGTTACCGCCGGATCAAGCGGTCCGCGTCCAGCCACGCACAGGACCGATCGGCCGGTCGGAGGCTCGCCCGCGCCTGGCGGACCGTAAGCGAGGGCACCGCTTCCAAGGTCGGTATCGAGAGTGTTGGTTCCGCGATAATCCTGCATCACGTCTATCACGTCATATACCGTATCCCCCACACCCTCGAGCGCGGAGCGATCGACCGCGCCCCGATCGAAGGCTGCCGCCGCCAGCCGCATGCCGCCCAGCACGACCTCATCATAGTATTGCACCATCGACATCGTCTCGAGACACGACTCCCCTTGCTCGATGGCTGCCTCGACGTTCCCGGCCAGAATGCGCTGGTAAAAGGTCTCGGCCGGCGACAACGCGGGGCGATCACCGAGCAGCACATCGAAGATCTCAAAAGCTGGGATGTGGCGCCCCAGCACGACCAGCATCAGGGTCACAGGCATCGCCAGAACCAGCCCAACGGGGCCCCAGATCCACGTCCAGAACAGCGCGGCAAGCACTACCGACACCGGCGACAGGCCAGTCGAGTGGCCGTACAGCAGCGGTTCGAGCACATAGCCGACGACCGGCTCCACGACGATGAACAGCAGGAGAACGTAGAACACCATGGTCCAGCCCGGATCTACCGCCGCCGCCAAGGCCAATGGCCCGGCCAGGCCCACGACCACGCCGACATAGGGTACGAAGCGCGCCAGCCCGGCCAACGCGCCCCATAGGCCAGGCGATGGCACGCCGATCAGGAATAGCCCCGCCCACACGACCAGGCCAAATCCCAGATTCACGACCGACTGCGACAGGAAGTATCTGCTGAGCCGACTCGCTCCTTCATCGAGCGCTACTGTGGTCCGGTGGAGATCAGCGGTTCCCATGAGGCGGATCAGACGATCACGCAGATCCTCTCGCTGAAACAGAATGAAGATCGTGACGATCAGCACGATTAGGATCGTCTCGATCGGCTCGAGCGCTGGGATGACGTAGCTCTGTACCTCCTCAAGCGCCGTCTCCGGGGCTGGACGAATCTCGACAGGGACAACGCCGCTGCTCGTTGTTCTGGTCGTCGCCTGGAGTCCCGCGGCTCGTGCGCTCCTCGTCTTGCGCTGTCCGCTGCCGCCGTCGGATTGAAGGATCGCCCCAAACCTTCGCCTGATCGCGACGCGCAACACTGCAGCCTTGGCGGTAATTCGTTCGGCGTAAGCCGGTGCGTCCTTGCTCAGGGTGGCGGCCTGGCTGACAATGATGGTGCTGGTCACCCCGATCCCTCCAAGCGCCAGTGCGACGGCGAAAAGGACCGCAGGCGCTTTCGGGACACGCAGTCGTCTGAAGCCGCTCACAATCGGCGCGAGGAGAAAAGAAAGCAGCACCGCCAGGATAATCGGCAGGAGGATCGAACGTCCGAAGTAGAGCCCGGTCGTCGTGATCGCGGCGATGATCCACGGTGCTGTCGCGCCCAAAGCGTTCTGGTTACGCCAACGCAAGCTGCGACCGATCGCCACTGGTTCACGCATGGCTTGACCGTCCTTCATCATCGCTAATCGACAATACGGGAAGCTCCATTAAAAAAATGCGGCAAGCAAGCATGATGGCTGCAGATTGCGTCGATCAATTTCAGCAAAACCTCCAAGTCCGCAATTATCAAATTTGATCGGCGAGAAAGTCTGGCTGATCGGGGAGCGCCGCTCGACCCGTGAGCGGAAATACTATCTCTCGAACCTACCGGTCGCCACGCCTAACAAGACGCTCGCCGGCGCCATCAAGGCACGGTGGATCTGCGAGCAGGCACAACAGCAGTTCAACGAAGAACTTAGCCTCGACCGCTTCGAAGGCTGATCACTGACAGGGCTGCATCGACACGCACTCATGACCATGATTGAAGTTCCTCAGAGCCTGCTCAGCATCCTCTTGGTCCGTGCGTGGCGAGAAGCGCCTGGCAGTTTGCAGCAGCCCTGCGAAATACCTCATCCTGCCATCGAGTGCTTTAACGTCTGAATTTCGTCACGGCAGGCGGTGACCTACTGCCAGCCGGCCTTTGACGAACTAGCGCAAAAGTGGATTGGCTAAAGGTAATGCAACATTTTTGTTACGCCGGAGTTACGTCTTCATCTGAGTTGGAGGAAGCCAGGACCACCTCATACCCGGGCGCCGCAATATGGCCACGGGCGTTCAAATCGGCCTGGCTTGGCTTGGAACCGTTCAGATGAGCGGCCCCTCCGGTTGACCAAAGATAGCAGAGGAGAACGGAAATGGCTGAATATCGCGAAGCGAACGTCGACACGACATACGTAGAGAGGCGGAGCAACACCGGTCTTGTCATCGGCGGCGTAGTGCTTGCCATCCTGATCGTAGTAGGACTGCTTTTCGCAACCGGCTTCTGGAGCGCGAACGTCAAAGGGGGCGCCCTGCCAACCGTGAATGTGAGCGCCAAGAGCGGCGCCCTTCCGGACGTGGCGGTGCATTCTAAAGAAGTCGTCGTCGGAACCAGCAAGCAGACCGTGACGGTCCCCAAGGTCGAAACGAAAAAGACATCGATCGACGTTCCAACGATCGGCGTCAAAGACGATAATAAGCAATAGCATTCGTTGCTCTTTGCATGCGGGGTGGCGCCATGAACTCGGCGCACCTCCGCCGCTCACTGCTTGGTAGAACGCCCCTTCCTGCAGACCGAGAAATCCCAGCTGTCAGAAATCCGACCGCCTGCAGGAAGCACTGCCTCATCAAGATTGAGGTGTCGGACTTGGACTATCCGCCGCGAACCTTTTGAGATGAACGGCTTCTGTCACATGCATTCAGCATATAGCCAAACCGATCGTGTATTGGATGTGCAGCAAATTGAAGGAGTAAACTATGGTGAAGAAACTTACCCGCTCAGCAGTTTTGGCAGTCGCCGCGCTGACGACTGCTGGCGTTGCCACTGTGCCCGACGCGGCACTTGCTCAAAATTATCATCATTATCGTCATCATCGCGCTTATAGTGGTAGCGACCGGTATTACCGTAGCAATGCCGACCGTGGTCAATATGACAATCGCCATTGCGGAAGCGGAGACGGTGCGGTCGGCACGATTGCCGGTGGTGCTGGCGGCGCTGTGCTTGGCAACGTGTTGGGTGGCGGAACGCTCGGCACGGTTGCGGGCGGCGTCGGGGGCGCACTGCTCGGACGAACGCTCGACAAAAACAACACGCGGGATCGCAACAGAAACCGCAACGGCTGCTAATTGGAATGCGCCGCTGCTGCGATGACATCGCGGCGGCGGTGCCCTCTTTAAACGATCGTCTCAGTTCTACGCGTTCGCCGCAATCTCACGGTCGAGGACGGCGTCACGCCATGGCATCGGACGAAGGTCTTCGGGGTCCGCGAGTTGCGAGACCATGCTTTATCGTATCCACGGCATCTGCGATTTCGGAGCGGATCCACCCATCATCCAGGAACCGATAACCAACGTGGCTCTTCGGCTTGAATTTGCCGTCGAGCCAGACAATGACCTGTAGGCCGATTTCTCCCGCGCCGCTTGTCTGGATCCAATTGAAGCTCTGTGGCTCGTCGTTGCGGAGCCTCGTCGAGGTTGCCGTTCCAGCCTGGATCACAAGCGATCTGCCCGACCTTTCTACCATCTTGCGGGCGGCTTCGGCGTAGGTCCGGTGGAAATGCCCGGCAAGGGCGACATGCACTCCGGCTTCGCACACGGCTTGAACCGCTTCTTCATGGCGCCCAACGGCTTCGCTCAGTTCGTTCCCCATGCCGATCGGCATCGCGAACAAGGGGTGATGCGTAACGAGAATCCTGATCTTGCTTGGCGCGACCGAACCGAAGCGCTGCTGCATGAGGCTGATCTGCTCCTGGTTGATGCGCCCATCCTTGAACGTGAAAGAGCGCGCGGTGTTGAGGCCCAGCACCGCGATCTCACCATTTTCGAACCACGGGCAGAGGACATCGTCGATGTAGTGCCGATAGCGCTGCAGCGGTGCTCCGAAACGTCGTATAACATCGTAGAACGGTATGTCGTGATTGCCGGGCACCAGAAGAAGGGAATGGCCTGCCGCACGCAGTCTCTTGAGATAGTCAGACGCCGCTTGAAATTGATGCGCGCGCGCGCGTTGCGTGAAGTCGCCCGAAATGATGACGAGGTCCGGCCGTTGCTGGCTCAACCACTCTTCTGTCGCCGCCACGATGGCTGGATCGTTTGCGCCAAAATGTATATCGGACAGGTGCGCGATGCGGGCCATGAACAAAGGAACGAGCATCATCATCACCGGTTCATTTGGCCACGGAAAAACCTGGAGTTGCCGGTGACGCGAGCATGAGCGGCGAACCATTGATCGTCTTGATCAACCGCGAAGGTGGCGCAGCGAGTTCTGCCGGCCCGAACCTGCCGGATACCGTGAGTGCAGCATTTGCGAAGGCCGGTGCGCAAGTGGACATTCACACGCTTCCGGGAGAAGAGTTGCACGAGGCAGTCGAACGGGCGGCCGCCAGCCATCGCCGCGTCGTTGTCGCGGGGGGAGACGGCACGATCGCGTCGGCGGCTCAGGTGCTGGCCGGGACGCAGGTCGAGCTAGCCGTTTTGCCGCTCGGCACTTTGAACCACTTCGCTCGCGATCTCGGCATCCCCACAATCCTAGACGACGCAGCAGATCTGGCCGTTAACGGTTCATCCTCACCAGTCGACCTAGGCAAAGTTAACGAGCGCCTTTTCATCAACAACGCGTCGGTTGGTCTCTATTCAACGATGGTCAAAGATCGTGACCGCATCCAACATCGGCTTCACCTGCCGAAATGGCTTGCCTCTGTTCCCGCTTCGTGGGGCACCTTGTCGCAAATGCGGCATCACCGCATGCGCATAGACATGGGCGATGGCGTAGCGCCGATCGTTACCCCTCTGCTTTTCGTTGGGAACAACCGCTATTCCCTGGAGCGGGGCGCCGTCGGGTGTCGCGATTCGCTTAGCGACGGCACACTGGCCGTTTACGCGGTTTCGCATATGACGCGGTTGTCGCTGCTGTGGTTTGGTCTTCGGGCTACGCTTGGCTTGGCCGATCATGCACAGGATTTCGAGATTGTCGGCGACTGCCAGAAGATGTCCGTCCGATCGAGCGGTTCGACGATCGAAATCGGCCTCGACGGCGAGGTGCAGCAGATGCCGCTTCCGTTGACGTTCTCGATTCAGGTCGGGGCACTGAACGTGGTTGCGCCCCACATTGCGCCAGTGACCTAGCATTGCGCGACAACGTGGCGCTTTCGCCCGTTGTGCGAAAGACCCGTGTGAGGAAGCTGCCCCATTTCCTCGCCGTGATGGAGCCCCGCTTTGAGGCTTATCTTTTACACGGATCGTCAACCCGAAGTGGATGCGCGCCAGCACGAACAGCACCAGGCTGATGCCATAGCCTAGCAGACCGATCAGCGCAGAGAGTGCGGCATTCCCGAGCGACGGAGACGCAGCCCCGGCGACGAGTGCGAGACAGACGTTGACGAAGTCGGCCATCAGCCCCTTCACGGCGGCCAGCGCCGGCGCATCCGCTTCGGCGATTCGCGACGTGCAATTGTTGTCGATCGCCCAGCACAGGCAGGCGCCGACCACCGCCGCCGCGCCGCCAAGTGCAGCGCGGCCGCCGCCGCCCTGCAGCGCGCGCAGCACCGCCCCGGCTACGATCGCAACCATCCCGAGCCCGACACGGACGTTGAACGGCTCGCGAAAGACGGTTTAGGCGATCAAAGCGGTGAATACGCCTTCCATCGTCAGCAGCAGCGACGCCGCCGAGCCGGTCACACTGGTCAATCCCAGCATCAGCAACGCCGAGCCCAGCACCCCGCCGAACAGGACGGCTGCTGCGAGCCAGGGCATGTCGCTGCGGGAAAACGGAAGTCGTACACGGCCGCTCGCGAGGCGGAACAGGGTCAGGCCGAGGCCCGAACCGAGATCGAGCAGTCCCGCCATCATCAACGGCGACACGTTTCCGACCACGACCTTGGCTGCCGGTGTGGACGTGCCGAACAAAGCTGCCGCTGCAATGGAGAAGAGGCCGCCGCGGCGGATGTTGCCGAGGATGAACCGTGGTCTCACAGGTACTTCGCCAGTTGCGAAAGGCGCACGAGTTCGGCTCACGCATCGTCCGACAGCGGGCCGACCGCCCCCTCGAGGTGGTGCTCGATATGGTCTGTGACCAGGAGCGTCTTAGCGGCCTCGAGCGCGCTGATTACCGCTTGCATCTGCTGCGCGGTTTCAGCCCCTCTCGTCCCTGTTCCACCATGGAGATGATCGTGGATAAGTGGCCATGCGCGCGCCGGAGCCGGTTCAGGATCTTGCAGTCGTTTGCATGAGACAGGTGCCACCCAATATCCTCCTCCCAAGGATAGCACCAGATCAAGTTCGGATGCCACGGCGCTTTTTTATTCGAGACACTTGGTAAGATTTTATCGTCGAACCTGCGGCTTCTCGTGCGTCGTTCCCAAGAATTTGCGGACAGCAGGTTTCAGCGATGGCCAAGCACCGTCTGAATGTCGTGAAAGGGCACACTGCCGCCAGGCCGCTTATTGGAAACTGAACGGCAGGTTCCGGCACGAGCGGCCATTCACACGCTAGTAGGGGCGCGGCTTGAGTTGGTCGACACCTGCCGCAGCAGCGACGACCCAATGCACGAAGCCGCTGCGCGGCAGTGGTGTTGGCGGTGAGGTAGCGCGTCTGCGCTGAGGTTTGGCCCTGCGGAGGCAGTGGCGGACGATGGAGTTCCTTGAACGAGAGGAACTCATCATGGCGACTCAACCGATCGACCCACCCGTCACCCCGCTGCGTCAGCGCATGCTCGACGACATGGCGATGCGTGCGATGCGCGCGCGGACCCAGCACGATTATGTCCGCCACGTCCGTGCCTTCGCAGCGTTCCTCGGGCGCTCGCCCGATACCGCGACCGCGGAGGACGTGCGCCGCTTCCAGCTTCATCAGCGCGAACACGGTGTCGGCGAGTCCACGATCAACGGCTCGGTGTCGGCACTGCGCTTTCTGTTCGACGTGACGCTCGAGCGACCCGACCTGTCGCGGCGGCTGGTGCTCGCGCATCGTCCCAGGAAGCTGCCCGACGTGCTGAGCGTCGATGAGGTGGCCAGGCTGCTCGAGGCGGCACCGGGCATCAAATACCGCGCGGCGCTGGGCGTTGCCTATGGCGCAGGCCTGCGCGTGTCGGAGGTGGCGCATCTCAAGGCCGACGATATCGACAGCAAGCGCATGCTGATCCGGATCGAGGAGGGCAAGGGGCGCAAGGACCGCAACGCCATGCTGTCGCCGCAACTGCTCGAGCTGCTGCGGCTGTGGTGGCGCGAGGGCAAGCGGCGCAGCGTCCTGCTGCCGCACGGCTGGCTGTTTCCCGGGCGCAGCTACACCGATCCGATCTCGACGCGGCAGCTTCACCGCGCGGTCTGCGAGGCGGCCGAGGCGGCCGGGATCCGCAAGCGCGTCAGCCCGCACACGCTGCGCCACAGTTTTGTGACGCACCTGCTCGAACAGGATGTCGATATCCGCGTGATCCAGGTGTTGCTCGGGCACAGTAAGCTTGAGACGACCGCGCTCTACACCAAGGTCGCCACCCGCACGATCCGCGCCGTCACCAGCCCGCTCGACCGGTTGATGGCGCTGATGGCGGGCCAAGAGCGAACAGGGCCACCCGCCGGTTGAACCGGTGCGCACCGGGATCGAGGTCGCCGACATCTTCCGCAGCGCAGGGCCTGCGTACCGAGCCGCCCATGCCGGGCATCTGAGCCTGCACCAGCTGAAGGTCATGTCGGCGATCGAGCATTGCCGCACCGCCGTGATGGGCGGTCACGTCGAGGCCTGCACCGACTGCGGGCACTGGCGGGTCGCCTATAACAGTTGTCGCAACCGGCACTGCCCGCGGTGCCAGGGCGCGGCCGCCCGCGCCTGGCTCGCCGAACGCGAGGCCGACCTGCTGCCGGTCGGATACTTTCATGTGGTCTTCACGCTGCCCGCCGAGGTCGCCGATGTCGCGTTCCACAACAAGGCGCTGGTCTACGACCTGCTGTTCAAGGCGGCGTCCGAGACGATGCTGACGATCGCCGCCGATCCGAAGCATCTCGGCGCCCGCATCGGTATCACCGCAGTGCTGCATACATGGGGGTCGGCGCTGACCCACCATCCGCATGTCCACATGATCGTGCCGGGTGGCGGCATAGCGCGGGACGGCACGCGCTGGATCTCCTCGCGACCGGCGTTCCTGCTGCCGGTCAAGGTGCTGGGCAAGCTGTTCCGCCGCCTGTTCCTGACCCGGCTGATGGCGCTCCATGCGGCGGGGCGGCTCGGCTTCTTCGGCACCCTCGCGCACCTGACCGATCGCCGCGCCTTCCTGCGCCACCTGTCCCCGGTCCGCAAAACGAACTGGGTCGTCTACGCTAAACCGCCGTTCGCCGGGCCGCAGGCCGTGCTCGCCTATCTGTCACGCTACACCCACCGCGTGGCGATCTCGAACAGTCGCCTGCTCGCCTTCGACGAGGCCGGCGTCACCATGCGCTACAAGGACTATCGCCGCGTCGGTGCCGATCGCCAGGAGGTTATGACGCTGGCGACAGACGAGTTCATCCGCCGCTTCCTGCTCCACGTCCTGCCGCGCGGGTTCCACCGCATCCGCCACTACGGCCTGCTCGCCGGCGCCACCCGCAAGGCCCATCTCGAACACGCCCGGCAGTTGCTTGGCGTAGCGCCGCCGCCGGATGTTGCGCCCGACGAGCCGACCGATGTTCGCCCGCCATGCCCATGCTGCGGCGGGCACATGGTCATCATCGAAACCTTCGAACGCTGGCGACAGCCGCGCGCCCCGCCGCATAGCATCGCATCGACCGGGACGACCCCGTCATGACCCGGCATGGCTCGCCCTCACCGCGCACCGAAAGTCTTGTGCTTCCGGCGACGATGCCGCTCACGTTGGCACCTTCGCCGATCGCGCCGACGACCACTTCAAGCCCCGATCCTGGTCACCAGCTACGCGGCATGTCGCCCCTGCGCCCCACGTTCCGACACATCGATGCGCGTCCCACCCGTCAGTGTGCCCGCCGCACGACCGGGCAAAAACCGAAATCCCCATAGGCAACGCGCGCGGCCCGCGCCTTCCTGCTTTGGAGGATATCGTTCGCCTGCCGGCATCCGATATCCTTCACAGGATCCGACGTTCGCGGGCGATTTTCGGCGCCCCAACTTCCGCCGCCCGTTCAGACCAACGCTACGAGCTTCGCGGCCGTTCGATCCGGCCGCCGACCGGCATTAGGTGGCTACGACACTTCCGTTCAGACTGGCGCTTGAATAAACCTGATCAGCGATCCATCCGGATCGATCAGCGCTCCAACGATCCCGCCCCAAGGTTCCTTTTTTGGAGGATGTACCCGTGGCCAGCCTTTGGTAGCTTCGGGCACACCGCCCGCTAAAACGACTTTGAAGAACGCGTCCACGTCGTCCATTCTGAAACAGCAGCTAAACGAGCTTTGAGCTGGATCGAGATCGGGAAATGGGAAGAATTCTAGAGTGAGACCACCGCGTTTCAGGATCATCCATCCAGCGTCTCTCCAAGTCTCCTCAAAACCAATCAGCGCATAGAAGCGGGCTGTGTTCTCGAATTTTCTTGAGGGAAGGTTGGGCGTTGCGAAATCGGGCATCTTGACGGTTCCAGTCTCGATTCGTGCGAGGTAGATCGCGTTTGCCGTGTGTCCGCAAGTGGCGGCGAGCCACTAAGCCGGTTTATTGCGGCGATGACCCAATACACGACATTCATGCCACCCTGTCCGCTTCCCGAAACCAGCCGGTCGTTAATGTCCATCGAACGGCGCGTTTGGGTGACCACATTCAATCCGCTAAAGGGCAATAGATGGTGGATTGCGGATCGGCAGCTTTCGGCCGCGCTGCTGCGACACCTGTCCAACGGTGAACCGCGCCGGGTTTGCCGCAGGCTCTAACTCCTAAGAAGGTGGAGCCTGTATGAGCAAGACGACGAACAAGTTTGCGCCGGAAGTTCGCGAACGCGCGGTACGGATGGTTTTCGACCATGAGCGGGATCATCCCTCGCGATGGGCAGCGGTGGTGTCGATCGCGGAGAAGATCGGCTGCGTTCCGCAGACGCTGCACGAGTGGGTGAAGAAGGCAGAGGTCAACAGCGGCAAGCGTGCTGGTGTCCCGACCGAGGTTGCCGACAAGGTGAAGAGGCTCGAGCGCGAGGTCCGGCAGGCCAACGAGATTTTTACGCAAGGCGTCGGCATATTTTGCGCAGGCGGAGCTCGACCGCCCGTTCCGGCGATGATCGCCTTCATTGACGGTGCCGAAGATCAGAAAACAGCCTGGGAGGCTGTTTTCCTGAGGCACCGCGATGTCTATGGGGTCGAGCCGATCTGCCGCGACCTGCCGATCGCCCCATCCACCTACTACGAGCGCGTCGCGCAGCGACAGGATCCGGCACGCCTGTCGGCGCGAGCGCGGCAGGATGCGGTCCTAAAGCCTGAGATCGCGCGCGTGTTCGCCGAGAACTTCGCGGTCGACGGCGTGCGCAAGGTCTGGCGGCAGATGATGCGGGAGGGCGTGTCCGTGGCCCGCTGTACGGTCGCCCGGCTGATGCGTGAGATGGGCTTGGCAGGGGTGATCCGGGGCAAGCCGGTGCGCACGACAATCAGCGACAAGGCTGCGCCGTGCCCGCTCGATCACGTCAACCGCCAGTTCTACGCGCCAGCGCCGAACATGCTGTAGGTCTCAGACTTCACGTACGTCGCGAGCCTTTAGCGGGGTTCGTCTACGTCGCCTTCGTCATCGATACCTATGCTCGGCGGATCGTCGGCTGGCGGGCCAGCAGGACGGCTCATGCCAGCTTCGTCCTCGATGCCTTGGAACAGACGCTTCACGATCGTCGGCCGACCCATCGGGGCGACCTCATCCATCATAGCGATCGAGGCTCGCAATACGTGTCCATCAAGTACACCGAGCGCCTCGCCGAGGCCGGGATCGAGCCGTCGGTCGGCAGCGTCGGCGACAGCTACGACAACGCTTTGGCCGAGACGATCAATGGCCTCTTTAAGGCCGAGGTCATCCACAGGCGTAGACCCTGGCGCAGCTTCGAAGCCGTCGAGTACGCCACCCTCGAATGGGTCGACTGGTTCAACCATCGCCGGCTGCTGGAGCCCATCGGCAACATCCCGCCTTCCGAAGCCGAAGATCAATATTATGCTGCCGCGGACAACATCGATATGGCAGCGTGACTCACAACCCAACGCCTCCGGTAGACCCGGCGCGGTTCACAGCGCTGGACTGCCGGTCGCCGGTCAGCCAGACGCGGCCTTGGCAGCATCCTTCGCGGCCTGGTCCGCAGCCTTTGCCGCATCCTTGGCTGCCTGGTCCGACGCGGCCTTGGCAGTGTCTTGCGCAGCCTTGTCCGCGGCATCCTTGGCGGCCTGGTCTGCAGCCTTTGCCGCATCCTTGGCCGCCTTGTCCGACGCGGCTTTGGCGGCGTCTTGCGCAGCCTTGTCGGCGGCATCGTTGGCAGCCTGGTCTGCAGCCTTTGCCGCATCCTTAGCCGCCTTGTCCGACGCGGCCTTGGCGGCGTCTTGCGCAGCCTTGTCCGCGGCATCCTTGGCAGCCTGGTCCGCAGCCTTTGCCGCATCCTTGGCCGCCTTGTCCGACGCTGCCTTGGCGGCGTCTTGCGCTGCCTTGTCGGCGGCATCCTTGGCGGCCTGGTCCGCAGCCTTTGCCGCGTCCTTAGCCGCCTTGTCCGACGCGGCTTTGGCGGCGTCTTGCGCAGCCTTGTCCGCGGCATCCTTGGCGGCCTGGTCTGCAGCCTTTGCCGCATCCTTGGCCGCCTTGTCCGACGCGGCTTTGGCGGCGTCTTGCGCAGCCTTGTCCGCGGCATCCTTGGCAGCCTGGTCTGCAGCCTTTGCCGCATCCTTGGCCGCCTTGTCCGACGCTGCCTTGGCGGCGTCTTGCGCAGCCTTGTCCGCGGCATCCTTGGCGGCTTGGTCTGCAGCCTTTGCCGCATCCTTGGCTGCCTGGTCCGACGCGGCCTTGGCAGTGTCTTGCGCAGCCTTGTCCGCGGCATCCTTGGCGGCCTGGTCTGCAGCCTTTGCCGCATCCTTGGCCGCCTTGTCCGACGCGGCTTTGGCGGCGTCTTGCGCAGCCTTGTCGGCGGCATCGTTGGCAGCCTGGTCTGCAGCCTTTGCCGCATCCTTGGACGCCTTGTCCGACGCGGCCTTGGCGGCGTCTTGCGCTGCCTTGTCGGCGGCATCGTTGGCAGCCTGGTCTGCAGCCTTTGCCGCATCCTTAGACGCCTTGTCCGACGCGGCCTTGGCGGCGTCTTGCGCTGCCTTGTCGGCGGCATCCTTTGCAGCCTGGTCTGCAGCCTTTGCCGCATCCTTGGACGCCTGGTTCGACGCGGCCTTGGCGGCGTCTTGCGCAGCCTTGTCGGCGGCATCCTTGGCAGCCTGGTCCGCAGCCTTTGCCGCGTCCTTAGCCGCCTTGTCCGACGCGGCTTTGGCGGCGTCTTGCGCAGCCTTGTCCGCGGCATCCTTGGCGGCCTGGTCTGCAGCCTTTGCCGCATCCTTGGCCGCCGTGTCCGACGCGGCTTTGGCGGCGTCTTGCGCAGCCTTGTCGGCGGCATCCTTGGCAGCCTGGTCTGCAGCCTTTGCCGCATCCTTAGACGCCTTGTCCGACGCGGCCTTGGCGGCGTCTTGCGCTGCCTTGTCGGCGGCATCCTTGGCAGCCTGGTCCGCAGCCTTTGCCGCGTCCTTAGCCGCCTTGTCCGACGCGGCTTTGGCGGCGTCTTGCGCAGCCTTGTCCGCGGCATCCTTGGCGGCCTGGTCTGCAGCCTTTGCCGCATCCTTGGCCGCCGTGTCCGACGCGGCTTTGGCGGCGTCTTGCGCAGCCTTGTCGGCGGCATCCTTGGCAGCCTGGTCTGCAGCCTTTGCCGCATCCTTAGACGCCTTGTCCGACGCGGCCTTGGCGGCGTCTTGCGCTGCCTTGTCGGCGGCATCCTTGGCAGCCTGGTCTGCAGCCTTTGCCGCGTCCTTGGACGCCTGGTCCGACGCGGCCTTGGCGGCGTCTTGCGCAGCCTTGTCGGCGGCATCCTTGGCAGCCTGGTCTGCAGCCTTTGCCGCATCCTTAGCCGCCTTGTCCGACGCGGCCTTGGCGGCGTCTTGTGCGGCCTTGTCCACGGCATCCTTGGCGGCCTGGTCCGCCGTTTTCGCCGCATCCTTAGCCGCCTTGTCCGACGCGGCCTTGGCGGCGTCTTGTGCGGCCTTGTCCGCGGCATCCTTGGCGGCCTGGTCCGCCGTTTTCGCCGCATCCTTGGCTGCCTGGTCCGACGCGGCCTTGGCAGTGTCTTGCGCAGCCTTGTCCGCGGCATCCTTGGCGGCCTGGTCCGCCGTTTTCGCCGCATCCTTAGCCGCCTTGTCCGACGCGGCCTTGGCGGCGTCTTGCGCTGCCTTGTCGGTGGCATCCTTTGCAGCCTGGTCTGCAGCCTTTGCCGCATCCTTGGACGCCTGGTTCGACGCGGCCTTGGCGGCGTCTTGCGCAGCCTTGTCGGCGGCATCCTTGGCAGCCTGGTCTGCAGCCTTTGCCGCGTCCTTGGACGCCTGGTCCGACGCGGCCTTGGCGGCGTCTTGCGCAGCCTTGTCGGCGGCATCCTTTGCAGCCTGGTCCGCAGCCTTTGCCGCATCCTTGGCCGCCTTGTCCGACGCGGCCTTGGCGGCGTCTTGCGCTGCCTTGTCGGTGGCATCCTTTG
Source organism: Sphingomonas sp. AAP5 (assembly GCF_004354345.1). Lineage (NCBI taxonomy): Bacteria > Pseudomonadati > Pseudomonadota > Alphaproteobacteria > Sphingomonadales > Sphingomonadaceae > Sphingomonas > Sphingomonas sp. AAP5. The sequence goes on from NZ_CP037913.1 coordinate 2,907,775, forward strand.
CAGCCTGGTCTGCAGCCTTTGCCGCATCCTTGGCCACCTGGTCCGCAGCCGCAGTAGCGGTCGCAACATCCGCTCCGCTCTTGCTCTTATCGGTATCGGCTTTCGCCGCGGTCGCGGTAGCGCGTTCGACCACGGCCACCACCGACTGCGTCGTTTTGTCCCTCACCGCATCGCCCGCGGTCGAATTCGATGCGATCTCAACTGCCTTGACGACTGAATTCGAGGCCTCGGCTGCGACACGCGTCGCGTTCGAAACGTCGGAAATATTGGCACCACTCATGCCGGTCACCAGCCCGCCAGTAACGGTGGCGAGCGAAACGGGCGCTTCGTACACAGCCGCGACGATCGCCGCCTGCTTGGGCACCGTGGCTTCGGCACTCGGCGCGACGACGGCGGCACTCGGCGGGACTGGAGGCGCACTAGGAGCAGGCACGGTCGCATCGGGCGCAGAAGCGACTGCGGCCGGCGCAGCAGCGTCCGCTGCTGGCGTTTCCGCAGAAGCGGCCGGGGACGACATCACCGGGGCGGTCGGCGCCGCGGGCGACACGATCACGCGGCGGACGCCATCGCTTTCCACCGCCAACCGATACAGATCGTTCGCACCGACCTGCGCGACCGCGCCTGGACGCAGCAGTTCATGCGCGCCATTATCGACCGTCGCGACGTCGACCGCACCCTCGAGTACCTGCACGGAAGCCCCCGCCGCGGTCACCCCGACGGAGAAGGTCGTGCCCTTGACGACGGCGGCGAGGTAAGGCGTCTTTACCTCGAAATGCGGCGTCATTTTCTTTTTGATCATGAAGACGACGTTGCCGAAATCTTCGAACATCTGCGTGAAGCCATTCGCCTGCTGCGCCTCGGGAAGGCGCAGCCGCGAGTTGGCGGCGACCATCAGATATTCGCTGCCACGAACCAGAACGGCACGTCCGCCAGGCCCTGTCGAAACGGTGTCACCAGCGGAGATGCCAATCCCGCGAGTCGCGACCTTGCTCGTCCCAGCGCGTGCAATTTGGACCGACCCACTGATTTCGCTGACGATCCAGCCCGGTTCGCTCGCAACAGCCGCTGAAGAGCAGCTCGCCGCCAGCATCGCGACAAACGCTTTTCGCATGCCCATCCCCTTTGATTTCATCACCCCTGATTAGCGGGGGCGCATGTGCGGGAGGTTCAACGATTTGGTAAAATTCATATTAGTCAAACCCAGGCTAACCTTTTGCAAATGCTTGGCCGCTAACCTCACCACATTGGTTGGGGATTTATGGATGCGTGGTGTTAGAAGCGTGCTGGCAGGGGGTGCCGCTGCATTGAGTCCGTGGGGTGCTGCACAGGCGCAGACACAGTTGAACCGCGCCGACCCTTCGATCCTCGAGCGTGTCGTCCCGCAAGCCGTGGAGGCGCCGCCTACGGCCGATCCCGTGGAGTCGATCGCTCTGAAAGTCGCAAGGCCGGAGGCGCAGACTGAGACCCGTCTCGCCAACGCGATCATCGTCGAGGGCGGCGGCGAAATCGCCCGTAGCCAGTTCAGCGAGACGCTCGTCGACTATATCGGCCGCGATCTTACGGGTGCCGATCTCAAGGCGCTGTCGCACAGAGTGGCCGATGTTGCGCGCCAGGCGGGCTATCCCTTCGCCAGCGCATGGATCGAACCGCAAACGCTGGAGAATGGTGTTTTGCGCGTGCGACTCGACGCCGGTTCGCTGGCGGCGGTTCGCGTCATTGGCCATGCCAACGCGCGTGCCGACCACATCTTGACCACCGCACTGGTTACCGGGCGAGCCGTGCGTCGCGAGCAATTGGAACGAGCGATCCTGCTCGTCGGCGACATTCCCGGCGTCAGCGTCAAGGAGAGCAAATTCGTCCGGCAGGATGGCTTTGGCATCCTCTTGGTCACCATCGCCGAGGATCGGCTGAGCGCCTATGCGCAGATCGACAATCGCGGCAGCAAGGAAGTCGGGCCACTGCGCTCGACGATCATCGCCAATGCGCGCGGCCTGTTCCGATCGGGGGACGAAGCGAGTTTTGTCGTCGCGCAGACCCCGATCAATCCCTCCGAGTTTCTGTTCGTGCGTGGCCGCTATTCGGCACCAATCGATGCGAACGGCGCGATCCTGTCGGCATCGGCATCCTATGGGCGCGCCAAGCCCGGCGGATCGCTCGCGCCGCTCGACGTGACCGGCGAAAGCTATGACGCCAGCGTCTTCTATTCCAAGCCGATCATACGGACGCGGGCCGACAGCCTGTGGGGAACGATCGAGGTGCGCGGCCTGCGCAGCAATCAGAGCCTGCTCGGCTTCCCCTTGCGCAATGATCGTATCGCGACCTTGACTGGGTCGCTCAACGGGACGGCACGCGCGGGATCCGGCATCGTGCGCGGCGAGGTCCATCTCATCGACGGTCTGCCGCTGCCGGGGGTTACGCAGGAGGGAGCGACCCGCAGTTCGCGCGGCGATGGCGATGCCCGTTTCGTGATCCTCGGCTATGCCGCCGAATGGACCGCACCGCTCACCGGGCGGGTCGGCGTGGCGCTCGCATCCGAAGGACAGGTCGCGTCGCGCCCGCTGCTGGCGACGATGGAAATCGGTGTCGGCGGCCCAATCTTCGGCCGTGGCTACGACTATGCCGAACGCACTGGCGACAACGGCATCCTCGGATCGGGCGAGATCCGCTTCGATCTCGGGCGGGCCGTGCCGCGGCTTATCGATCGATTGCAGCTCTATGGCTCGGTCGATGGCGGTTACGTCGCCAACCTGCGCGGCGGCGGCGGCGGTGGCGCACTGCTGTCGACCGCGGCAGGCGTACGGGCTGGCCGCGGCAAACTGGGCGCGATGATCGAGGTTGCGCTGCCCCTCAACGCCGATCGTTTCGACACCGGCAAGCGCAATCCGCGCTTCTCCTTCCGCCTATCGCGGCTGATCTGATGCGACGCCTTATCGCCTTTGGCAAAGCCTTTGCCCGCCGCACCTCGAACTGGGCGATCCTCGGCGTCAGCGTGCTGATTGGGACGCTGCTCGCGTTGCTACCGATCGGCGACGCGCTCGACCGCGCGATTTCGCCCGCCCGTTTCGCCGTCGTCCATCGTGCGGCCAGCGGCAAGCTGCTGGTCGTCGAGATGGATGCCAAGAGCGCGATGGCGATCAAGCGCTGGCCTTGGTCTCGCGCGCATTACAGCGCAGTGGTCGATCATCTGCGCCATGCGGGCGCCACCTCGATCCTGTTCGACGTCGATTTCTCGTCGGCGTCGGATCCGGCAGGCGACGCCGCATTCGCGGCCGCGCTCGCGCGCGCCGACGGCATGGTGACCTTGCCGACCTTCGGCCAGAGCGCCGACCTGCTCGACCAGCGCACGATCGATGCGCTGCCGATCCCGCTGTTCCGGCCGAACGTCGCGCTCGCCTCGGTCAGCATCCGGCCCGATCGGGACGGGCAGGTCCGCTCGATGCCGTTCGGCACGATTACCGCAGGCACCCCGCGACCCTCGATCTCTGCCTATATTGCGCAGCGCTCGGGCACCGCCGATACCGGCTTCCCGATCGACATGTCGATCGACCCCGCGACGATCCCGCGTTTGAGCTTCATCGACGTGCGCAACGGCAAGTTCGATCCGGCGCTGGTGCGCGGTCGCTCGATCCTGATCGGCGCGACCGCGATCGAAATGGGCGATCGCTACGGGACACCATTGTGGGGCGTCATCCCGGGAGTGTTCATCCAAGCGCTCGGTTCCGAGACCTTGCTCCGCGGCGTGCCCGTAGCGGGCGAGCCGATCGTGCCCTTGGTGCTGGCGCTCGTCGCGATCCTGCTGATCGTGCGAACCAGAGGCATCGCTATCCTTCCTGCCATGCTGGGCGCTCACGTCGTCCTCGCCGGCCTGGTGCTGATCGCGCAGCATGCGCTGCTGATCGTCTATCCGCTGGCGGCCGGGCTGGGTATGATCGCAGTCGCCGGGCTGGCGTGCGGGGTCCGCGATGTCGCCGGACGGTTCCGTCTGCAACGCACGATCGACGAGGCGACCGGTTTGCCCAACGGCCGATCCCTGGTGGCGGAGCGGCAGGGTGGCGCGACGTGCACGCTGGTGGTGACGCAGTTCAACAATTACGACAGCCTGCTTGCGGTGCTCGGTCCGCGCGGCGGGGCCGATGTCGTGCTGCGCATCGCCGATCGGCTCGCGCTGGTGGCGCAGGATGCGCGGGTCTATCGCACCGCCGACCGGCACCTTGCGTTCGTGTTGCCGCAGGATCAAGTGATCGAGGACACGCTCGACGGATTGCGCGCGATCATGCTGCAGCCGGTCGAAGTTGCCGGGCGGCGGGTCGACGTCGTGATTGCCCTCGGTCTCGCCAGCGGGGCTGGCGACACGCTCGAACGTTTGCTCGTCGACGCGGCAATGGCGGCGGACGAAGCGCTGCAGGCGGGGAATTTCTGGCACCGCAGCGTCGCCGATGATGGCAATCTCGAGCGCTCGATCTCGTTGATGGGCGAGCTTGATGCCGCGCTCGCCGCTGACCAGATCGATGTCTATTACCAACCGAAGTACGATCTGCGCAAACGACGGATCACCAGCACCGAGGCGCTGGTGCGCTGGCGACATCCCGAACGCGGGTTCGTCGGGCCCGACGTCTTCATCCCGCTGGCCGAAAAGACCAATCGCATTGCGCCGCTTACGCTACATGTGCTGCGACGCGTCGTGCACGATGTCGCCGACTGGCGCGTGCTCCATGGGTCGGTTACGGCTGCGGTCAATATTTCGGCGAACTTGCTGTCCGACACCGCGTTCAATGCGCAGGTCGAAAACATACTGCTTACCTCGGGCGTGCCGAGCACGGCCCTGGTGTTCGAAGTGACCGAATCCGCCGCGATGTCCGATCCGACGAGCGCGATTGCCGCGCTGAACCGCTATCGCGAAATCGGCGTGGCGGTTTCTATGGACGATTATGGGACCGGCCAGTCGACGCTCACCTATCTCAAGCAATTGCCGCTCAACGAACTCAAGATCGACCGCAGCTTCGTCCAGCACGCGCATGTCAATCGTGCCGACAGCGTGCTGGTGCGCTCGACGATTGAGTTGGCGCACGAACTCGGGCTCAAGGTCGTCGCGGAGGGCGTCGAGGACCGCGCCTGCCTGGACTTTCTCGCGGCGTGCGGGTGCGACCTCATCCAAGGTTATTTCATCAGTCGGCCGCTTCCGCTTGGCGAGTTCGTGACCTTGCTGAGCGAGGAGTTCAAGGTCGCAGCTTAAGGGAGAGGCGAACTCCATGGGCGTGGGCGCCAAATGCTCGCTCTAAAGTATTTATGCCACTTGGTGCAGTTCCCCAAAAAAAGGATAGTACCTTTCTGGCCACGTGTCCTTTCCCGGCCGGCCGGTTTACTACCGCGTTCCTAAATAAACCGGAGTGCCTAAAATTCTTTCGCGAGAACGGGACGCCGACCCGCTAATCTCGATCAGCGGCAGGCGCTTCTTCTGCGCAGCAAGGTGAACGATGGTCTGTTTACGCCGCCTTCCGCCCGAAAGCAGACAGACCGCTTCCCACTGAAAGCAGACATCCGCGCCCACCCCGGCTAGACCGGCGCGCATGACCGAAGCCGATTTCCTCGCCGCAGTGCGCGCGCTGCCGCTCCATCCCGGCGCGCTGGGCTTGCGCGACGATGCCGCGCGGCTCGGGCGGCTCGTGCTGACGAGCGATGCGCTCGTCGAAGGCGTGCACTACCTCGCCGGCGATCCGCCGGGCGACGTCGCCTGGAAGCTGGTCGCGACCAACCTGTCGGATCTCGCCGCCAAGGGCGCGGTGCCCGTCGGGGTGATGCTCAACTACCCGCTGCGAAGCGCTGCCGTCCTCCCTCCAGGCGACGCGACAGCGGGCGAAGCCTCGCCGAGCGAAGACTGGGACAGCGCCTTCCTCGCCGGCCTCGCCGACGCGCTCATCACCTTCGCCGCGCCGATCCTTGGCGGCGACACCGTCTCGCTCCCCGCCCACGCCCCGCGCGTCATCACGCTCACCGCGCTCGGCGACGCCGCACACGCGCCGACGCGCAGCGGCGCGCAGGCTGGCGACGCGCTCTGGGTCACCGGCACGATCGGCGATGCCGGCGCAGGGCTCGCCATCGCGCACGGCCAGCCAGGCCCCGCCGAGCTGCTTGCCGCCTATCGCCGCCCGCAGCCGCAGCTTGCCGCAGGTCAAGCGCTCGCCCCGCAGGTCCATGCGATGATGGACGTGTCCGACGGCCTGTTGATCGACGCGCAGCGCATGGCGGCGGCAAGCGGGCTCGCCGTCACGATCGACCTCGCGGCGATCCCGCTGTCCGACGCGTACCGCGCGCAGGCCGGCGACACCCGCGCTGCGCGGTGCGCCGCGGCGACCGCGGGGGACGACTATCAATTGCTTTTCGCACTCGCGCCGCACCGCGCCCCCGCCGCCCCCGCGACGCGGATCGGCGTGTTCGCGTCGGGCGCGGGCCTGACGCTACACGACGCCGGGGCGCCGCTGCCGCTCCCCGCCGCGCTCGGCTATCAGCACGCGGGCTAACCCGCCCGAACCACGCCGCTTGCCAAGCCCCGCCGCCGCGTTACTCTGCCGGGCAAGCGTGGGGGCCGCCGTCGCGTACCGTCCCACCGATAATCCATGGGAAAGGACACGCATGACGATCGTCTATGCCGCCATCATCTGTGGCTTGCTTGCCGTAGCCTACGGCCTCCTCACCTCCGCCCAGGTCCTCCGAGCGCCCGCGGGCAACGAGAAGATGCAGGACATCGCCGCCGCGATCCAGGAGGGCGCCAAGGCCTATCTCGGTCGGCAATACCGCACGATCGCGATCGTTGGGGTGATCGTCCTCGTGCTCGTCTGGATCTTCCTCGACGGGATGCGCACCCCCGTCTCGGCGGTGAGCTTCGCGCTCGGCGCAGTGCTGTCGGGCGTGGCGGGCTATGTCGGGATGAACATCTCGGTCCGCGCCAACGTCCGCACCGCGGAAGCCGCGCGGACATCGCTCCAGGGCGGCCTTACCATGGCGTTCCGTTCGGGCGCGGTCACCGGATTGCTGGTGGCGGGCCTCGGCCTGCTCGCGATCTCGGGCACCTTCTGGTTCCTCGCCGGGCCGAACGGCGCCGATGCCGGCGCGCCGGTCGTCGTGAAGGCGCTCACCGCGCTCGCGTTCGGCGCCTCGCTCATCTCGATCTTCGCACGATTGGGCGGCGGGATCTTCACCAAGGCGGCCGATGTCGGCGCCGATCTCGTCGGCAAGGTCGAGGCGGGCATCCCCGAGGACGACCCGCGCAACCCCGCCACCATCGCCGACAACGTCGGCGATAATGTCGGCGATTGCGCCGGCATGGCGGCCGATCTGTTCGAGACCTATGTCGTCACGATCGGCGTGACGATGATCTCGGTCGCGCTCGCGTTGCGCCAGGCCGATGCGCTGCTGCAGGTGATGACGCTCCCGCTGATCGTCGGCGGGGTGTGCATCCTGACCTCGATCATCGGCACCTATTTCGTCCGCTTGGGGCGCGGCCAATCGATCATGGGCGCGCTCTACAAGGGGTTCTGGGTCAGCATCCTGCTGTCGATCCCGGCGATCTACCTCGTCACGCGCTATGTGCTCGGCGACATGAGCGCGATCATCGGCGGCAACGCCTTCCTCGACGGCGGGACGCAGGTTGCCGCCGCCGGCATCGCGGCGGCGACCTTCACCGGCTGGGAGCTGTTCTGGTCGATGATGGTCGGGCTCGCCGTCACCGGGCTGCTGGTGTGGATCACCGAATATTATACCGGCACCAACTTCCGCCCCGTCCGCAGCATCGCCAAGGCGTCGCAGACCGGCCACGGCACCAACGTCATCCAGGGCCTCGCGATCAGCCTCGAATCGACCGCGCTGCCCACCCTCGTCATCGTCGTCGCGGTGATCGCGGCGTATCAGCTCGCGGGCGTGATCGGCATCGCCTTCGCCGCGACCGCGATGCTCGCGCAGGCGGGGATGGTCGTCGCTTTGGACGCCTACGGCCCGGTGACCGACAATGCCGGGGGCATCGCCGAAATGGCGGGGCTGCCCGACGACGTCCGCCACCGCACCGATGCGCTCGACGCGGTCGGCAACACCACCAAGGCGGTGACCAAGGGCTATGCGATCGGCTCGGCGGCGCTCGCCGCGCTCGTGCTGTTCAACGCCTATACCTCGGACCTCGCGCGCGACTTCCCCGATCTCACGGTCAATTTCGCGCTGTCGAACCCGTACGTCATCGTCGGGCTGCTGCTCGGCGCGTTGCTCCCCTATCTGTTCGGCGCGATGGGGATGACCGCGGTCGGCCGCGCGGCGGGCGCGGTCGTCGAGGAAGTCCGCCACCAGTTCCGCGAAAACCCCGGCATCATGGCGGGCACCAGCCGCCCCGATTACGCGCGCACGGTCGATCTCGTCACCAAGGCGGCGATCAAGGAGATGATCGTCCCCTCGCTGCTCCCGGTGCTCTCGCCGATCCTGGTGTTCTTCGTGATCCGCTTCGTCGCGGGGCAGGCCGAGGGCTTCGCGGCGCTCGGCGCGATGCTGCTCGGGGTGATCGTCTCGGGGCTGTTCGTCGCGATCTCGATGACATCGGGCGGCGGCGCGTGGGACAATGCCAAGAAATACATCGAGGACGGGCATTATGGCGGCAAGGGCTCGGAGGCGCACAAGGCGGCGGTGACGGGGGATACCGTGGGGGATCCGTACAAGGACACCGCGGGGCCGGCGGTTAATCCGATGATTAAGATAACCAACATTGTCGCGCTGTTGTTGCTGGCGGCGTTGGCGGCGAGCGCAGGCTAGTCGCGCTGCTGCCGCTCGCAGCCCTGCTGCGAGCGCAGGCTAGGGCGAAAGCCCTAGCAGGCGCGACCGGCCGGCGGGGGCGCCCGACGCCCCCGACCGACGGCGTGGCTTTGCCACGACGCCCCTTCTTCGTCACCCCGGCCTTGTGCCGGGGCCCACCGCCCCGCGCGCGCAACGCGCGTTGCGCGCGCATCCCGGTGGACCCCGGCACAAGGCCGGGGTGACGGGTGGGGGGAATCCCCCCCAAATTTCCCCCGCCCCCAAAAACCCGCTACCCCCAGCAAATGCCCCACCGCCCCCTCTCCCCCGGCGAGCTCCACCACGCGCAAGCCCTGTTCGGCGACGCGATCGCGTACGACGGCATCAAGGTCCACGCCCGCCGCTACCTCCCCTTCCAGCCGCGGGGCGTCGCGATGGCCCCCAACGGCCACATCTATTTCCCAAAGCCCAGCTACAAGCCGGACTTCTCGACCACCGTCCCCGATCTCGCCTGGATCCTCCACGAACTCACGCACGTCTGGCAGCATCAGCACGGCATGTGGGTCCGCCTGCGCGGCACGCTCGCCGCCGGGCGCTACCATTACGGCGACCTCGCCGACACCAACCGCCCCTTCACGCGCTTCAACATCGAGCAGCAGGCGGCGATCGTCGGCGATTACGTGCTGACCACCAACGGCTTCCACGCCCAACACGGCCGCGGCGCGCGCGCCGATTACGAGCGCGTGCTGCCGTTCATCGGCGGCGGGTGAGCGGCGGGAGCGCAAGCCCCTTGCCTTTCTCCCGCGCTTTCCGCCACATGCCCCGAAACGGGGGCGAGCGATGCGGTTAGGCTGGGACGAGATCAAGCGCCGCGCGCGCGCGTTCAGCAAGGAGTGGCAGGAGGCGCATTACGAGAAGGGCGAAACGCAGTCCTTCTACAACGATTTCTTCGACATCTTCGGCATCAAGCGCCGCCGCGTCGCCACCTATGAGCAACGCGTCAAACTGCTCAGCAACAAGCACGGCTTCATGGACCTGTTCTGGCCGCGCACGCTGCTGATCGAACAGAAAAGCGCCAAGCTCGATCTCGACAAGGCCGGCACGCAAGCGCTCGATTATATCGACGGCCTGCCGCCGGCCGAACAGCCGCGCTACGTGCTGACCTGCGATTTCCAGAGCTGGCGCCTGCTCGATCTCGATACCGGCACCGAGACGCGCTTCAAGCTCGCCGATTTGCACAAGCATATCGAGGCGTTCGCCTTCGTCCTCGGCCGTCAGCGCACCTTCGAGACGCAGGCGGGCGTGACGATCAAGGCCGCCGAGCTGATGGGCAAGCTCCACGACGCGCTCGAGGCGGCCAACTATAAGGGGCATGATCTCGAACAGCTGCTCGTCCGCCTGCTGTTCTGCATGTTCGCAGACGATACCGGCATCTTCCAGCCCAAGGACATCTTCCTCGAGCTGCTCCAGACCGACACGCGCGAGGATGGCAGCGACACCGGCCGCATCCTGGTCGAGCTGTTCGACGTGCTCGACACGCCGGAAAGCGAGCGCCAGACCGGCCTCTCGGGCGAACTCAACGCCTTCCCCTATATCAACGGCCAGCTCTTCGCCGGGCATCTGCGCACCCCGGTGTTCGACACGAAAATGCGCGCGCTGCTGATCGACGCGTGCCGCCATGATTGGACCGGGGTCAGCCCGGCGATCTTCGGCTCGCTGTTCCAGTCGGTGATGGACGCCAAGGAGCGTCGCTCGAAGGGCGCGCATTACACCTCCGAAGCCAATATCATGAAGGTGATCGGCCCGCTCTTCCTCGACGATCTGCGCGCCGAGCTCGACCGCCTGGTCGCGCGCCGCACCGGGCGGGATACCGCGCTGCTCGAATTCCAGGCGAAACTCTCGCGGCTGACCTTTCTCGATCCGGCGTGCGGCTGCGGCAATTTCCTCGTCATCGCCTATCGCGAGCTGCGGCGGCTCGAACTCGCCTGCCTGCAGGCGCTGTATCCGACGCAGCAGATCGACGCGGTGCTGCTCAGCCGCGTCACGGTCGAGCAATTCTACGGCATCGAGATCGAGGAATTCCCCGCGCGCATCGCCGAGGTGGCGATGTGGATGGCGGACCACCTCGCCAACAACGAATATAACGAGGCGTTCCAGGGCAATTCGGCGCGCATCCCGCTCAAGGATTCGCCGCATATCCTCAACGCCGATGCGCTCGACACCGATTGGGCCGAGTTGGTGCCGCCGGAAAAGCTGCATTATATCATGGGCAATCCGCCGTTTGTGGGAAAGAAGGAGCAGTCCACCAAGCAAAAAAACCAGCTCAAACGCGCAGTCGGTTCTGCCGAGAATTTCGCAATTCTTGACTATGTTGCGGCGTGGTTTGTCAAGGCAGGAGAATTCGTCGATAAAAACCCCAGCATTCGGATAGCTTTCGTTTCGACAAATTCTATTACCCAAGGCGAGCAAGTTGCTCAGTTATGGCCAATATTATTTGACCGCACTCATCTAGAGATAGCTTTCGCGCATCGAACCTTTAGCTGGAACAGCGAGGCGCGCGGAACAGCGCATGTGCATGTGGTCGTGACCGGTCTTGCACATCGCGACAACGAACCCGCAGAAAAAAGGCTCTTTAGCTACCCCGATATTAAGAAAGATCCGGTAGAAACCCGACACACTTCGCTTACGGCATACTTATTCGATGCGCTAGGGGTAACAAATCGCCACTTGGTAATTCCTTCAGCGAAGTCTCCAATTAATGGAGCACGCCGCCTAAAAACCGGGGTGCAGATGATCGACAACGGCCTTCTAACTTTCACGCATGATGAACGCGATCTTTTCCTCAGAGATGAACCAGCCGCAGAGCCGCTATTTCGCGATTTCTTGGGAGGAGACGAATATATCAATGGGTTTTCACGTTCGATTTTGTATTTGGCCGAAGCGGATCCTGCTCTTCTTCGAGCTTTGCCCAGGGTCATGGAGCGAATGCGTATGTTGCGCGACTATCGTTCTAAAAGCGAACGACCCAGCACGCTCGCAATGGCAGACTATCCCACAAAAATTGGCGTCGATGAGCGGCTCACTTCCGATTATTTGGTTATCCCAAACACCAGCTCCGAGCGTCGAGCTTACGTCCCCATTGGTTGGCTTACTCCAACGAGTATCGCCAATCAGACTCTTCGAATTTTGCCGGACGCAACTTTTTTTGAATTTGGCGTCCTAACCAGCCGGTCACATATGTCTTGGCTCGCTCATATCGGCGGACGGATGAAAAGCGACTACCGCTACTCTAATGGTGTCGTCTATAATACTTTCCCTTGGCCCGATGCCACGTCCACCCAGCGCTCCAAAATCGAGCAACTCGCGCAAGCCGTGCTCAAGGCCCGCGCCGCGCATCCCACCGCCAGCCTCGCCGACCTCTACGATCCCGACACCATGCCCGGCGACCTGCGCCGTGCGCATCATGCGCTCGATCTGGCGGTTGATCGGCTCTACCGCCCCGCCCCCTTCGCCTCGGACCGCGACCGCGTCGAGCATCTTTTCGGCCGCTACGAGGCGCTGGTGAACCCGCTCGCCACCACCGGCGTAAAGGCCAACCGCCGCGTCGCGCGCAAGAGCGGCACTACGACCAAGGAAACTAAATGACCGCCGCCCTCCCCAAACACGATGATTTTATGCTGCCGACGCTGAAAGTCCTAGCCGCGCTCGGCGGGTCGGCTAGCAACGAGGAGATCGAGACGGCATTGATCGAGCAATTCGCGCTCACCCCGGAGCAAATGGAGCTCGCCTACGCGACGACCGGCGTATTGATTGCGCCAGATCGAATGTCATGGGCACGCAGTTATCTGAAGTATCCCGGCTTCGTCGCCAATCCAAAGCGCGGCGTCTGGATTCTCACCGAGGAAGGCCGCGCAGCGGCAGACTGGTCCGATGCCGAAGTTCGCAAGGCCGTCGCTGCTGGCTACGCTGCCCGCCACCCGCGAAAGCCCTCCAAGCCAAAGGACGCGCCCGAACTTGGCCAAAACGACGAAAGCGATACCGTCTGGGCCGACTTGCTCCTCGCCAAGCTCCAGTCGATCGAACCCGCCGCCTTCGAACGGCTCTGCCAGCGGCTGCTGCGCGAACATGGCTTCACCCGCGTCGAAGTCACCGGCAAATCGGGCGATGGCGGGATCGACGGGCAAGGCGTGCTGCGCGTCAACCTCGTCTCGTTCCACGTGCTGTTCCAGTGCAAGCGCTACAAAGGCTCGGTCGGCGCGCCGACGATCCGAGATTTTCGCGGCGCGATGCAGGGCCGCGCGGACAAGGGGCTGGTCATCACCACCGGCACCTTCACCCCCGATGCACGGCGCGAGGCGACGCGCGACGGGGCGCCCGCGATCGACCTGATCGACGGCGAGGCGCTGTGCGATCTGCTGCGCGAGGTCGGGCTTGGCGTCGTCGTGCGCCCGGTGACGACCTATGAGATCAGCGTCGATGGGGCTTTCTTCGACGAAATCTAGAGCCGGTTCTCGGGCCCTCTAAAAACCGCTGTCCTACACGCCCCCTTTTTGTCATCCTCCCACCCGACTCGCGCTCCACAGCGCCGCTCTTTCTCAGCGTCAGCCCGTCACCCGCATCCCCCGCGCGCCCACCCCGCGCGATCATCACAAAAACGGAAACGATCGAACTCGATAACACCAGCTCCAGGGGTCAATCGAGTCAAGCACGGCTCGGTTCGTCGCACCGCTTTCCTTTTCGGGCGTGTTCGGCTATGCGCCGCGCTTCGCGAACACCGCACAAGATCACCCACATCCTCAGAGGTTTGTTTGGCAAAAGAAGAACTGCTCGAAATGCGCGGCCAGGTGGTGGAGCTTCTGCCCAACGCCATGTTCCGCGTGAAGCTTGAGAACGATCACGAAATCCTCGGTCACACCGCCGGCAAGATGCGCAAGAACCGCATCCGCGTGCTCGTCGGCGACGAGGTGCTGGTCGAGCTGACGCCGTACGATCTGACCAAGGGGCGGATCACCTACCGCTTCAAGTAAGCGCGCCGACCCCGTTCCGCCCCGGCGACGGCCGGGGTCCGGTCGTGGCCCGGTCGTGGACTGCCGCGGGTTCTGCCGCGCGTGATGACAACGACCTGCGCGCTCGGCCGGCGGCCGTCGCCGGGGAAGGTATGATATGACCCTCGTCCTCGCTTCCTCCTCGCCGCGCCGCCGCGATCTGCTCGCGCGGATCGGGGTGACGCCGTCGCGAATCGAATCGCCCGACATCGACGAGAGCCAGCTGCCCGGCGAGGCGCCCCGCGTCTATGCGCTGCGGCTCGCGATCGCCAAGGCGCAGGCGGTGGCGCGTGCCGCGGGCGAGATCGTCCTCGCCGGCGACACCACGATCGCATGCGGGCGCCGCATCCTGCCGCCCGCCGACACCGAGGAGATCCAGCGCGGCTTGCTCGGCCTGCTCTCGGGCCGGCGCCATCAGTGCCTGAGTGCGGTGTGCGTCATCGCCGCCGACGGCACGCCGCGCACCCGGCTGTCGGACACGATCGTCGCGTTCAAGCCGCTCTCCGCGGCCGAGATCGACAGCTATGTCGCCAGCGGCGAGGGGCTCGGCAAGGCTGGCGGCTATGCCATCCAGGGCCGCGCCGAGGCGTTCGTGCGCTTCCTGTCGGGGTCGCATTCGGGCGTCGTCGGGTTGCCGCTGTTCGAGACGCGCGCGCTGTTGCTGGCAGCGGGCGTGGCGCTTGGCTGAGCGCCGATGAGCGAATGGCTCTACGAGGCCGGGATCGGCGAGGCCCGCGCGATCCTGGTCGCGGGCGGCGCGATCGTCGAGGCGCGGATCGAGCTTGAGCGCGAAGGCCCGCGGATCGGCGCGGTGCTGCCCGCCCGGCTGGTCGAGATCACGGTCAAGGGCCGCGAGGGCCGCGTCGCCTTCGCCGGCGGCGAGGCGATGCTCGCGCCGCTCCCGCCCGGCATCACGCAAGGGGCCACGCTGCTGGTCGAGCTGGTGCGCGAGGCGATCCCCGAGGGCCGCCGCACCAAGCTGCCACGCTGCGTCCCCGCTGACGGCCCCGAGCGCGTCGGGCCGAGCCTGCTCGAGCGAATCACCGCAAGCGGCGTGGCCGTGCGGACCTGCCATGCGCACGAGCCCGACCATTTCGAGGCCGCCGGCTGGTCCGAAATGCTCGAGGAAGCGCAGACCGGCGACATCGTCTTTTCGGGCCCCGTCGGCGGCGCGCTGCGGATGAGCCCGACCCCGGCGATGACGCTGTTCGACGTCGACGGCTATCCCCCGCTCGAACCGCTCGCGCTCGCCGCCGCGCGCGCGGTCGCGGCGGCGATCGTGCGCTTCGACATCGGCGGGTCGATCGGCATCGACTTCCCGACGCTCACCGGCAAGGCAGCGCGCGGCGCGGTCGATGCCGCGCTCGACGCTGGCTTGCCGCAACCGTTCGAGCGCACCGCGATGAACGGCTTCGGCTTCGTCCAGATCATCCGCCGCCGCACCCGCGTCTCGCTCCCCGAGCTGCTCCGCGCCGATCCCGCCGCCGCCGAGGCGCGTGCGCTGCTTCGCCGAATCGAGCGCACCCCGCCGCCGGCCCCGACGCAGCACCGTGTGTCGGCGCGCGTGCAAAGCGCACTCGCCGCCAATCCGCACTGGATCGCCGAGCTCGCCCGGCGTACCGGCGTCACCCCGGTCTTCGAGGTGGCATGATGGCGCGTTCCAAACCCTGTCCGCTCTGCGGCAAACCGCCGCTCGCGGCCTTCTCCCCGTTCTGCTCGCAAGGCTGTCGCGACCGCGACCTGCTACAGTGGCTCGGCGAGGGGTATGCGATCCCGGTGCGCACTTTGCCGAGCGAAGATGATGAAGACGGGCTAGACACGCCCCAAGACCGCGACTAAGAGGCCGCTTCCCCGGAGCAATTCGGGAGTGCCCGAGTAGCTCAGTTGGTAGAGCATGCGACTGAAAATCGCAGTGTCGGTGGTTCGAATCCGCCCTCGGGCACCATTTTCCTGACAGCGTCGGAGACATGGTGATGACGATGCGTACGGTCTTCATCACGGGCGGAACCTCGGGCATCGGCGAGGCCGCGGTCCGCGCGTTTGCCGCCGCCGGCTGGCGCGTCGTCACCACCGGGCGCCGTGCCGATCGGCTGCAGGCATTAGCCGATTCGCTCGGTGACACGGTCCACACGCTCGCCTTCGACATTCGCGACCGCGCGGCGATGGAGGCCGCGATCGCCGGCCTGCCGTCCGAATTTGCCGGCATCGACGCGCTGATCAACAATGCCGGCCTCGCGCTCGGCACCGCGCCCGCGCAGGCCGCAAAGCTCGACGACTGGCAGACCATGATCGACACCAACGTGTCGGCACTGGTCGCCGTCACCCGGGCGCTGCTGCCGGGTCTCGTCGCGCGCAAGGGCGCAATCCTCAATTTGTCGTCGGTCGCGGCGACCTACCCTTACGCGGGCGGCAACGTCTATGGTGGGACCAAGGCGTTCGTCCGCCAGTTCAGCCTCGGCCTGCGCGCCGATCTGCACGGCACCGGCGTGCGCGTCACCTCGATCGAGCCCGGCATGGTCGAGACCGAATTCACCGTGGTGCGCACCGGCGGCAATCAGGCCGCGTCGGACACGCTCTATGCCGGCGCCAACCCGATGACCGGCGGCGACATCGCGGCAACGCTGCTGTGGATCGCCGAACTGCCGGCGCACCTCAACATCAACACGCTCGAACTCATGCCGGTCAACCAGTCGTTCGCGGGGTTCGCCGTGGCGCGCGAAAGCTGATCGCACCGCACACGGTCCGCAGCGGATCGCAGGATATGTCAGGCGTGTAACGAGATTTTAGGGGGCTAGACGCCACAAGGCGCGGGTCCGTAGTCCAGACAGGCCCGACCACCATGCGCTACCCCTTGATCGCTCCCAACCCTCCGCGGCTCAGCGATCATGTCGACGCACTGCAGCGCGTCGAGGCGTCGGGCCATTTCAGCAACAACGGCCCCGAGGTCCGCGCGTTCGAGGCCGCGGCGACCGCGCAGCTCTTCGACGGCCAAGGCGCCTGCCTTGCGGTCAACAATGCAACGCTCGGCCTGATGATCGCGATCCGCGAAGCTGCGGGCGAGCGCACCGCCGGCCGCTACGCGCTGATGCCCGCGCTGACCTTCGCCGCGACCGCGCAGGCGGCCTTGTGGGCGGGGCTGACCCCATTGATCTGCGACATCGACCCGGCCGACTGGACCGCCAGCGCCGAGGCCGAGGAGCGGCTGCTG
Source organism: Sphingomonas sp. AAP5 (assembly GCF_004354345.1). NCBI lineage: Bacteria > Pseudomonadati > Pseudomonadota > Alphaproteobacteria > Sphingomonadales > Sphingomonadaceae > Sphingomonas > Sphingomonas sp. AAP5. The sequence continues at coordinate 2,924,794 of NZ_CP037913.1, forward strand.
CGCGACTATGGCGATCGCATCGCGGTGCTGCTGCCCTATGCGACCTTCGGCACCGCGATCGACCTCGACCGCTACGCCTGGCTCCAGCGCGAACACAGCGTCGGCGTGGTGGTCGATGCGGCCGCCTCGCTCGGCACGCGCGACGCCGGCGGCGGCGGGTTCGGCGCGGGGGCGCCGTTCGCGGTGGTGCATTCGATGCACGCGACCAAGACCTTTTCTGTTGCCGAGGGCGGGTTGATCCATTCGGGCGACACCGACTTGATCGCCCGGCTGCGCGCGATGACCAATTTCGGTTTCGAGGCCAATCGCAGCGCGACGCTGTTCGGCCTCAACGCCAAATTGCCCGAAGTGCTCGCGGTGATGGCGCGCGCCAAGCTCGCCGAGATCGACACGGTATGCGACCAGCGCGCCGCGCTCGAGCATGCCTACCGTACGCAACTAAAGGGAGTCGCGTTCCAGCAGGCGGAAGGCCAGCGCCGCGCCAGCCAGTTCATGCCGGTGCTGCTGCCCGAAGCGGTGGCGCATCGTCGGAGCGAAATTGCCGCCGCGCTCGCAGCGGTCGGGATCGGGTCGGGCCAGTATTTCAGCCCGCATCTTGGCGAACAGCCGCTGTTCCAGCGAACTGCGACGATCCTGCCGACGCCGGTCGCCGATTCGATCGGGGCGCGGTCGCTCTCGTTGCCCGTCACCGATGCGATGACCATCGCCGACGTCGCGGTGATCGCCAAGGCCTTCAACCGTATCCTGGCGCGCGAAACGCGCAGCGCCGCCCGGCCGCGCCAGCACGCGATCGCCTCGCTGCTCATCGTCGGCGGCGGCCCTGCCGGCACCGCGCTGCTCACCGCGGCGAGCAAGCGGGGTCGCCTTCCCGAACTGGCAGCATCGGGACTGATCGTCGCCGAACGCGAAGCGACGCTCGGCGAAGGGCGGATCGGTCGCTACGCGATCACCTCGGACAGCACCGCCGAGACCTTCCTCAGCGCGGTGCGCGACAATCCGCATCCCGAGCTCGCCGCGCTGGTCGATCATCCGACCGGGCAAGCCGTCGGTCACTATATCGGCGCGCTCGGCGTGCCGCTCGTCGAAGTGGGCCCGTTCGTCCAGGCCACCGGTCATCGCCTTCAGACGCTGGTGGCGCAGCATGGCGGGACGGTCCTGACCGGACACGACGTGCTCGGCACGACGCGCGTGGCAGGCGGGCTGTGGTCGAGCCGTATGCGGCGGCGCGCCGATGGGCACGAGTTCGACCAACTCTCGAGCGCGGTCGCGATTGCGACGGGCGGCCACCAGCCGCTCGACCGGCTCGCGGCGCAACGCGTCGGCGGCGTATCGCTCGTGAGCGAGGTCGGCGATCGGCTGATGCAGTCGGACGAGGCGCTCGCGCTCGGCGGCCCGGCCAAGATCATCGATCTGCTCTCGACCAAGCGCAATCCCAAGATCGTCGTGATCGGCGGATCGACGAGCGCGATCGCGACGATCGTCCTGCTGCTCAAGACCGCGAGCCTCCCGCTTGGCGCCGGCGCGGTCACGCTGCTCCACCGCCGCCCGCTTCGCCCCTTCTATCCCACCCCCGCCGCGGCGCAGGCCGAGGGCTTCACCGATTTCGGGCCCGACGACATCTGCCCGGTCAGCGGCTTCGTCTATCGCCTCGCGGGCTTCCGGCTCGAGGCGCGCGAACTCGTCCTGCGCGAGCTCCGCGTCGACGGACGCACGCCCGATCCACGGCTCACCGTCCATCAGGTGCGCGGCGACGACGATGCGGCCGCGCGCGCGCATCTCGCCGAGGCCGATCTCGTCATCGCAGCGCTCGGCTATCGCCCGCGCGCGCTGCCGGTGCACGATCAGGATGGCCGCGCGATCGCGCTTGCGGCGCACCAGGGCAGCGCGATGGTCGATCGGCATTGCCGCATCCTCGATGCGAGCGGTGCGGCGATCCCGGGGCTGTTCGGCATCGGTCTGGCGGCGGGCTTCGTGCCATGGGGCCGGCTCGGCGGCGAAGCGAGCTTCTCGGGGCAAGCGAACGGACTGTGGCAATGGCAGAACGATGTCGGCGCGATGATCGTTGACCAGGTGCTCGGCGATGGCGCACGGGCGGTGGCATGACTGCCCCTACCGTTAGTGTCATCATGCCCGCCTATCACGGGGCGGACTTGATCGGCGAGACGATCGTTTCGTTGCAGGCGCAGACGTTTGCCGATTTCGAACTGATCATCGTCGACGACTGCTCGACCGACGATACCGTCGCGGTCGCGCGCAGCTTCGCCGATCCGCGGATCCGCGTGATCGAGGCGCCGTCCAATCGCCGCGTCGTGCTGACGCGCAACGCCGCCTTTGTCGAGGCGCGCGGGCGCTACATCGCCGCGCTCGACCATGACGATCTGTGCCACCCGACGCGGCTCGCGCGCCAGGTCGCCTATCTCGACTCGCATCCTGAGATCGTGCTGGTCGGCAGCGCGGCGAACGTGCTGTTCGAGGGCGCGATTCTGCCGTCCGCGCTCGCGCCGCTATCGACCCCGGCGCTGATCGAATGGTTGATGCGGATCGAGAACCCGCTGGTCTGGTCGTCGGTGATGATGCGCGCCGACGTGGCGCGCAAGCTCGATCCGTTCCAGCGCCCCGAGCGCGTCTATGCCGAGGACTTCGATCTGTATCACCGTATCTCCGCATTTGGCGGAATCGCTCGGATCGACGACGAATTGCTGACCTATCGCCGGCATGGCGGCGGCGCGTCCCAGCGCCAGGCGACGGCGATGCGCGAGCGTGCGAGCGAAGTCCTGGCCGATGCCTATGCCCCGCTGTTCGGCGATGCGGCGGATGATGCCGCGGCGTTGATCGGCCGCTACGTGATGGCGCAACAGCCGGTTCCAGACCGCGCGACCTTCGAGCGTGTCGGCGAGACGCTCGTCGCGCTGCAGGACGATTTCATCCGCCGCCACGCGCCCGACGCCGAGAGCCTTGCTCTGATCCGCTGGGAAACCGCGCGGCGCTGGGCGCGGATCGGGCGCGCCGGCTTGCGCACCGGCCGGCTGAAACTCGGCGACGCGACCGGCGTGCGCCCCGATCATCTCGGGATGGGCTATGCAGGGATCGAGGAACTGATCCTCTCGCGCCTTGTCGGCACGATCCGCTCGGCGCAGCGGCGCAAGGCCGGCTGATCGCGCGCCGCGTCAGACCGTCGCCAAGTCCTCGTCGACCGCCGCCAGATCGCCGCGCGCACGCGCCGCGCGGCCATAGACCGCCTCGAACAAGGGGGTCGCCATCACGGTGGTGACGATCGCCATCAGCACGAGCATCGCGAACAGCGTCGGCCCGATGATGCCCTTTTGCAGCCCGATATTGATGATGATCAGCTCCATCAGCCCGCGCGAGTTCATCAGTGCGCCGATGCCGAGCGCGGTGGAATTGTCCTCACCCGAAAGCCGCGCGGCGGCATAGCAGGCGCCGAACTTGGCGAGGATCGACACGACCAGAATGCCGAGCGCGATCAGCAGCAGCGACCCCGACGCGACCATGTCCATCCGCGTGTTGAGCCCCGAATAGGTGAAGAACATCGGCAGCAGCAGCACGACCGCAAGGGGCTCGACCTTGCGCTTGAGTTCCGCGACGAACAGCCCGCGCGGCATGCACACCCCCATCAGGAAGCCGCCGAAGATCGCATGGATGCCGATCGCGTCCATCACGAACGCCGACAGGCAGAACAGCAGCAACGCGACCGCGAGCATTCCGCTGGTCATCTCGCCGCGCGCCTCGACGATCCGGCCGAGCGGCGCAAGCAGCCGCCGTCCGAGCAACAGCATGAAGCCGGTATAGATCAGCGCCCCGCCGATCGCGAGCACCGCCACGCCCGCCCCCGCCCCGAAGGTCGCGAGCACGATCGCGAGCACGCACCACGACGCCGCATCGTCGAACGCGCCGGCGGTGAGCGACAGCGTACCGAGCGCCGAATTGGCGAGCCCGCGCTCGTTGATGATCCGCGCGAGCATCGGGAAGGCGGTCAGCGCGATGCACGCGCCCATGAACAGCGTCGCGCTCGCGCGGTCGATGCCGGGCGCAAACAGGCCGGGCACGGTCAGCAGGAAGGGCGTGATCAGCACCGCGAGCAGGAACGGCGCGGCGATCCCCGCTGCCGACACCATCGCCGCGCTGCGCGCCTTCGACTTGAAATGGTCGAGCTGGAGCGTCAGCCCGACGATGAACATGTACAGGCCGACGCCCAATTGCGCGCCGACATAGAGGACGTTGCGCGTCTCCTTGGGGAAGATCGCGAGCTGCAGGTCGGGCAGCAGCAGCCCGAACAGCGACGGGCCGAGCACGACGCCCGCGATCATCTCGCCGACGACTTGCGGCTGGCGCAGCAGCTTCTGCCCGAGCCAGCCGACGACGCGGCATGCGAGGATGATCACCGCGAGCTGAAGAAAGAAATGGACGCTGAAATCGCCCGGCGTATAGCTCTTTACGGCATTTACCGCAGGGCCGTGCGCCCCCAGCACCCCGCCCAGCGCCTGCCACGCCTGGCCCAGCAATTCGCCCATCATCGTCCCCACATATCCAGCGCAGCGCTCCCCGCTGCGCCCGGGTGACGCGTTAGCGCATCACCCGGTCACCGGCACGATATTATCGTCCGAATTACGATCGATATAGGTGGTGTAGGGATCGATCCCGGCAAACGCCGGCTTGCGCTTGCTGACGATGCGCAGCGTCTGCACGCCCGACCGCACGGGCAGGCGCTCCATCGATACGACGTCCTTGGACGAGAAGGCGCCGTAATCGGGCTTGTGGTCGAACAGCCCGACCGCGATCGTGTCGGACAGCGGCGCCGGCGTCTCCTTGCCCGTGCCGCTTGCGTAGAATTTCGCGGCATCGACGCTGAGCAGCGTCTCGAACGTCCCGTCGGGCAATTTCCGCACGGTCGCGGTCTTCGCCTTGAGATCGTAGAGCGTGATGCGATCGAGCACGTCGCGGACGAGCTCGCGCTCGGCCGGGGTCCGCGCGAGGCCGAGGAAGCCGTTCACCAGATCGAGCGAGCGCGGATACGGCTGGCTCTTGAAGCGATATTTGGCGAGCAGGTCGCGCAGCATCGCATTGACGCGCGCCTCGCCGAGCCGGTCCTGAAGCAGGTACATCACCACCGCGCCCTTGCGATAATGAATGTATCCCTGGTCCTCGACACGGTCGAGCGGCAGCTCCTCGATCCGCTCCGATCCGCGCGACCGCAGATAGCTGTCGAGCTCGTACTTGAGGAAGCGGCGGATCTTGTCCTCGCCATAGAGGTGCTTCATCACCATCAGCGCCGAATATTGCGCCATCGTCTCGACCAGGATTGTGCCGCCCTGCATGTCGGCGCTGATGATCTGGTGCGCCCAATATTGGTGGCCCAGCTCGTGCGCGGTGACATAGGTGACATAGTCGATCTTGTCGGGCGCATTGGCATCGGCGAGGAAGCCGATCCGCTCGGAATACGGGATCGTCCCCGCGAACGCCTGGGCGAAGCTCGCATAGCCCGGGAACTCGATGATCCGCGCATAGTCGAACTGATACGGGCCGAAATTGGCGCGATAATAGCCGAGCGACGCCTTCATCGCCGCAAGCATGCGATCGACGTTATAGCCGTGCTTCGCATCGTAGAAGACCGACAGCTTGACCCCATCGGCCATTTCGGACTTCTCGGCATAGTCCGCCGATTGCACCGAGAAGAACGCGAGGATCGGCGCGGGCGAGACGAAGTGCGCGGTGCGTCGTCCGTTCGCGACAGTGTCGGACAGCTTGCGCCCCGGCGCGATCGGCGTCTGGCCGGCATCGGTCGAGACGGTGATGTCCGAATTCACCCAATCGGCATCGCCGATATAATTGCGCCGCTGCGCCGACACGTCCTCGAGCTTGGCCTTTCGCAACTCCGGCGTCAGCCCGTATTTGCGCCGCTTGGCGCGGTCGCTGAGCAGGCCGTCGCGGTCCATCCCGATCTGCGGCGCGAATTCCGAATTGCTGAGGAAGGTGCCGTTGCCGACGAGCCGCGCGTCATCGCCATTGGCGCGCAGCGCGACCGTCTGGCGATGCGTCACGAACGACAGCGTCCCCGTCGCCCCCGGCGCGAGCGGCGTGGCGAAGCGGTAGATGCGGTATTTGAGATCGGCATCGTCCATCGCGAGCGTGGCGCCCGGAACCGCGATCGACACAATCGTGGTATCCTCGTTGGCGAGCCGCACGTGCAGGTCGCGCACCGGCGCGCCGGTATCGTTGACGAAGCGATAGCTGCCCTTCGCCTCCATCCGGCGCTGCGCCGGATAGAGCGCGACATCGAGCTTGATGTCGGTGGTAGACGGCTGGAGGACCTTTTCGTACTTCAGATACTTCTTTTCATACGTCGCCAACCGCGCCTCGCGGTTCTCGCGCGTGCGATAGACGTTGAGCACGTCCATCTGCCGATAGAGCCACACCCCCGTCACGATCGACACGAGCAACCCGCCGGCAAGCACTGCACCCGCCGGCCCCTTGAGCCGCGCCGGGAGCTGGCGCAGCCGCGGCGCGAGCCGCGTCTCGGTCCCGCGCCGCCACAGCAGATGCGCGACCACCGCGAGCGCGAGCGCGATCCCCGACCAATAGAGCCGCAGCCACCAGCTGAGCGGCCCGCCGATCTGGTCGCCGTTCATGTCCGACAGCTGAAGGTTGCCGCTGCTGCCGTAATTGTAGAGCGGATGCTCGAACCCGATATTCTGCAGCGTCAGCGTCGCGACGAGGTAGATCACCATGATCCCCCAGCCGACGAACTTGTTCGGGCTGAGCGCCTGGACGAACACCGACAGGATCGCGATCAGCACCATGTCGACCGTCATCGGCAGCAGATACCAGCCGAGATACTGCAGCGGCTCGAGCGCAGTCACGCCGCGCGCGAGCTGGACGAGCATCGCCGCCACCGCCGAGATGACCAGCGTCGCAAACAGCACGCCCGAAACCGCGAGTGCCTTGGGCACGATGTACGCCCAATTGGGCAGCGACGTCGCATCGATGATCTCGTGCATCCGCCGCTCGCGGTCGCGCCAGACGACCTCGCCGCCGTAATAGATCGCGATGATCAGCGGGAAGACGCCGAACGCGCCCATCAGCGTGCCGATCACCGCAAAGGTCAGCGGGCGCGCCGCGGTGCCGTACATCTCGCCTGCGAACAGCAGCCCGCCGAGCGCGTTGAACAGCCCGATCAGCAGCAGCACGAAGAATGCCGGGCTGCGAAACACCAGCCCCATCTCGAAGCGGCAGCGCAACCACAGCCGCGCGCCGTTCGCTGCTGCCGGGCGAACCGGCGGGAGGCGATCGACGAGCAGCGGCGCCGACGCGGCGAGCTTGGCGTCCTTGCGCTGCTGTCGCCGCAACTGACGCTTCGACGCGCCGCGTTCGGAAAAAGTGAAGCGCGAATAGGCCAGCGCGAGCGCGGCGAACGACACGACGAGCCAGATCAGCCGGTTCCACAACAGCACGCCGGCAAACGACGGCAGATTCGTGTTCGATTCGCTTGCGGTGAAATAGCGAGTCGTCTTGGCGAGCGCGCCGAGCCCGAACGGCTCGATATACGCGCCCAGCTCGCGATATTCGGGCTTCGCGCGGATCACGGTGTTGAGCACGACATAGGCGACGAGGAACACGACGACGCCGAGATACGAATACATCATCGACCGCGTCATCGTCGCGACCGCGAAGAAGATCGACGCCGTCAGGAACAAATTGGGCAGCGCCAGCAGGAAATAGACCGACACATAATCGAGCAGCCGGTTCGCCCCCATCGTATCGGCATCGACCCACGGCATCAGCGAGCCGAGATAGATCGCCAGCGGCACGACGATGAACGTGATCGCCGCGGCGACGAACGCGCCGAGGAAGCGCCCCATCAGATAATCGAAGCGCGAGACGCGCGTCGAGCGCACCATCGGCCCGAAGCCGCTCTCATCGTCGCGCACGATCACGTTGGCGACGAACGCCGTCGTCACGAACATGTAGAACAGCGTCAGGATCAGCGAGATCTGCGCGATCGCGACGGGCGCGTTCTTGTGGATATTGCCGCCGCCGCCGATCTGGATCTGCTCGGTCGTCATCGCGCCGAACGGCAGCAGGAAGAACAGGACCGAGACGACCCAGAACACCGGGTTGCGGAATTGATAGCCGAGCTCGAAGCGCGCGATCTTGCCGAACATGCCCCCGGCCCCCTTCACGCGGCTGCGACGGTGGGATCGACCAAGGCTGCGTCGCCGCTGCGCGAGCGCGACAATGTCGAGAAATAGACATCTTCGAGCCCGCCGACGACCGGCGCAAAGCCGTCGCCCGGGTCGGTGTCGGACAGGACGTGGATGATCGTGCGGCCCGCGAACAGGCGGGTCGAGATGACCTTCTGCGTCTGCGCATAGTGCGCCATGTCGTCGCGCGCGATCGTCTTCGCCCAGACGGTGCCGCGCGACGCCTGGATCAGATCCTGCGGCGCGCCCTCGAGCTGGATCCGCCCGGCGGCGAGCACCGCCATGCGCGGGCACAGATCGGCGACATCCTCGACGATATGCGTCGACAGGATGATGACGACATTCTCGCCGATCTCGGCGAGCAAATTGAGGAAGCGGTTGCGCTCCTCGGGGTCGAGACCTGCGGTCGGCTCGTCGACGATGATCAGCTCGGGGTTGCCGATCAGCGCCTGCGCGATGCCGAAGCGCTGCCGCATCCCGCCCGAGAAACCCGCGATCGCCTTCTTGCGCACGTTCCACAAATTGGTCTGGTTGAGCAGCGTCTCGACCGTCGCCTTGCGCTCCTGCGCCGAGGCGACGCCTTTGAGCACCGCCATGTGATCGAGCATGTCGTATGCCGAAACGCGTGGATAGACGCCGAAATCCTGCGGCAGATAGCCGAGCCGCTCGCGAAGCCGGTCGGGGGTCGCGAGGATGTCGATCTCGCCGAAGCGGATGCTGCCCGAGGTCGGGGCCTGCAGCGTCGCCACGGTCCGCATCAGCGTCGACTTGCCCGCGCCATTGGGCCCGAGCAGCCCGAACATGCCCTTGGGTATCGACAGCGTGACATCGTCGAGCGCCCGCGTTCCGTTGGCATAGACATGCGTAACGTGTTCGAGTTCGAGCATGATTTCCCCCTATGTCGGAGGAAAGCTAGCGCAGTGTATTACAAAGCTAAAGCGCAAAATGCATTGCGCGTGCGCCGCAGTGCGGCCGGGTCAGATCAGCGTGCGCCGGCGAGCAGGCGATACCCCCATGCCGGCAAGGTGACCTTGCTCGCGGTATCGATCACCAGCGCCGATCCGTCCGCGGCATCGACATAGCGACCCGCGACCGGGCCGTCGCTGAACGACACCGTCTGCGGCGCACCCGACAGGTTGAACAGCGCGAGGACTGTGTCGCTGCCCTTTTCGCGCACGAACGAGAAGACCTTGGTCGGTGCGCTGTTGACCACCGGCGTCATGCGCGCGCCCCACGGCGCGTTCCACAACGCCGGGTGCGCATCGCGGAATGCGATCAACTGGCGAAACAGCGCCGCATTGGGATGGTCGCGCCACGTGATCGGGTCGCGGTCGAAGAATTTGAGCCGCCGCGGGTTGCCCGCCTCCTGCCCGTTATGGATCAGCGGCATCCCCTCGCCGACGAACGACAGCGCGATCGCGGCGGGAAGCGCGGGACCGAAGCGTTCGAACTCGGTGCCTTCCCACGCATTCTGGTCGTGATTCTCGGTATAGGTCATCCGCATCGCCTCGGCCGGCCATGCGCTCTGGACTTCGGAGTAATACCCGAACAGCGCGTTCACATCGGCCTTGCCGGCGGCGATGTCGGCCATCGCATTGTTCCATTTCCAGGCATAGGACGCGTCGAACGCCTTGGCGTGGACATCGCGCTGGTCGAATTCGGCGAGCATGAAGACGGGCTTGATCGCGTCGAGTTCGGCGCGCGCCGTCTCCCAGAAATCGAGCGGCACATAACCCGCGACGTCGCAGCGGAAGCCGTCGACACCGACATCGCGCACCCAATATTTCATCGACTCGGTCATGTATTGCCGCAGCCCGGGCTTGGAATAGTCGAGATCGATGATGTCGGACCAATCCCAGAACGGCGTCGGCCGGTTCGCGCCCTTCCAGTCATGCTCGTACCAGTCGGGATGCGTGGTGTGGATGACATTGTCCCATGCGGTATGGTTGGCGACCCAGTCGAGGATGACGTGCATCCCCTGCGCATGCGCCGCCGCGACGAACGCCTTGAGATCGTCGACCGTCCCGAACTCGGGGTTCACCGCGCGATAGTCCTTGACCGCATAGGGGCTGCCGAGCCCGCCCTTGCGGTTCTTCTCGCCGATCGGATGGACCGGCATCAGCCACAGGATGTCGACGCCGAGCGCCTTCAACCGCGGCAGCTGCGCTTGCGCAGCGCGGAACGTTCCCTCGGGGGTGAACTGGCGCGTGTTGATCTGATAGAGCACCGCCGTCTTGGTCCAGGCGGGATGGTGCAGCAAAACATAGGGCCGCGGCTGATAGCGCGCGTCGATCGCGGCGCTGCCCGGAGCGGCCGCTTGCTTGGCTGAGGCCATGCCCGAAGACAGCAGCGCGACCATTGCCAGTCCAAGCGCACCCATCCGCATCGCCCGCATCGCATTCCTCCCGTTTTATCTTGGGGCGCTTATGCCACTGCTCGGGCAGGGAGCACGGTGAATACGTATGTGACGGCGCGTGCGACGCCGCCGCGTGTTAGAGGCACCGACGCAGATTTGCCCATGCCATCCCGGCCAGCGGACGCCCGACCACTGCCCCCTGCGAGTGCACGGTTTTTTGGCAACGGAGCATGCCGGTCATTATGTTGGATCGTGCGCCTAAAGCAGGCCATGACGTGCGCCATGTCGCGCGCCGTCAAACTTCTTCTTTCGATCGATCGCTTTCTCCTCTGGCTGATTGCCACCGTGGTGCTGGCAAGCCTGCTGCCCGCGCGCGGGGCGGCGACGGGCTGGGTCGATCCAGTGCTGCTCTCCGGCATGCTCTACCTCACGCTGCTGCCCTCAACGGTGCAATCGTCGATCGCGGTCACGGCAATGGCGCGCGGGAATGTCGCCGCGGCGGTGTGCAGCGCATCGTTGTCGAACCTGCTGGGCATTTTCCTGACACCGCTCTTGGTCGGCGTGTTCCTGCACGTCGCGGGCGGCGGCGCAGTCGCGCTGCAATTGCTGCTGCCCTTTCTCGCCGGGCATGTGCTGCGGCCGCTGGGCTTGCAGGTGATTGGCCGGCCGGGGGCCGAGCGGACGCTGTTCCGTTCCGCGGCGATGCTGGAGGAACGGGGGCTGACCGGGGCTTCCTCGCCGGGCGGGGCATTTCAGGGGGACTATCGATGACGCAAGCGACCCGACCGATCGATCCGGGAGCCCCGCCGATCGTGGGAGCGCACCGCCTCGACCGCTATTTCCGGATGAGCGAGCGCGGCACGACGGCGCGGACCGAGGTGCTGGCGGGGGTCACCACCTTCCTGACGATGGCCTATATCGTGCTGGTCAATCCCGCGATCCTCGGCCAGGCCGGGATGCCGGTCGCCTCGGTCGCCGCTGCGACCTGCTTTGCTGCCGCCTTCGCCTCGATCCTGATGGGTATGGTCGCCAATACCCCGCTGGCGCTCGCGCCGGGCATGGGGCTCAACGCCTATTTCAGCTTCACCGTCGTCCAGCAGATGGGCGTGCCATGGCCGGTCGCGCTCGGCTGCGTGCTGATCTCGGGCGTCGCCTTCCTGCTGCTGACGCTGACCGGCGTGCGGCAGATGATCGTCGCCGTCATCCCGCAGCAACTGTTCGCCGCGGTGGCTGGCGGGATCGGACTGTTCATCGGCTTTATCGGGTTGAAGAATGCCGGGATCGTCGTCGCCAGCCCGGCGACTCTGGTCGCGCTCGGCGATCTCACGGCACCCGGCGCAGCGCTCGCCTTGTTCGGCCTGCTCGTGATCGGCGCGTTGAGCGTGTGGAACGTGCGCGGTGCGATGCTGATCGGGATCATCGGCACCACCCTGGTCGGCTGGTTCGCGGGCCAAGTCGTGTTCAAGCCCGAGCCCTACAGCCTCTCGGCGCTCACCGGCACCGCGTTCAAGCTCGATCTGCCCGGCGTGTTCGGGATCGGCGGGCGGCACGGGCTCGGGCTGATCGAGATCCTGTTCGTCTTCCTGTTCGTCGATCTGTTCGACAATATCGGCACGCTCGTCGCGGTGACCAAGCGCGCCGGGCTGATGGACGCCGCCGGGCGCATCCCCGGGCTCAACCGCATCCTGATGACCGATGCCGTCGCGACGATCGTCGGCTCGCTCGCGGGCACGAGCACGGTGACGTCGTATGTCGAGAGCGCGGCTGGCGTGCAGGCGGGCGGCCGCACCGGGCTGACCGCGGTGGTGACGGGCGTGCTGTTCCTGCTCACCATGTTCGTCGCGCCCTATGCGCAGCTGATCCCGCTGGCCGCGACCGCGCCCGCGTTGATCATCGTCGGCGGGCTGATGCTGCTCCCGTTGCGCGAAGTCGACTGGGAGGATGCCTATTCGGCGATCCCCGCCTTCCTCACCGTGGCGATGATCCCGCTGACCTTCTCGATCGCCAACGGACTCGCCTTCGGAATCACCGCGCATGCGCTGTTGAAGCTGATCCGCGGGCGGATCACCACCGCGGACTGGTTCCTGCTGCTGCTCGCCGGGTTGTTCGTCGTGCGCTTCGTCTGGATGAGCGCGGGGGCATGAGCTGATGCGCCACACCGTCCGATCTTATCGCGGCATGGTCACCGCGCCGCACCATCTCGCCGCGCAGGCCGGGCTCGACGTGCTGCGCGACCGCGGGACCGCAGCGAACGCGCAAAAGCTAGCAAGCTGCGCCGGCAGCGCCGCACCTATCCCGCGATCTTCGAGCGCGTCGGCCGGCCGTTGCGCGAAGGCGAATGGCTACGGCAGTCGCTGTTTGCCCAGCATCGGCCAAGCGATCGTGCTCGTCGCCGCGACAAGCCGCAGCGCGGCGCGCAAGACCGCCCAGCTCGGCCGCGCAGCATGAGCGCGCGCGGCTTTCGCGGCGCGCTGCTCTCGGTCGCGCACGATCCGCGCGATCATGCCGATGCGATCCGCCACGAACCCGATGGACTGCTGATCGTCGAGGACGGGATCGTCGTCGCGCGTGGCGACTATCAGGACGTGGCGCCGCGCTATCCGGGACTCGCGATCGAGGCACTGCCCGGACTGATCGTCCCCGGCTTTATCGATGCGCATATCCACTATCCGCAGATGGATCGCATAGCGTCGCACGGTGCGCAATTGCTCGACTGGCTCGACACCCACATCTTCCCCGCGGAGAAGGCGTTTGCCGACCGCGCACATGCCGACGCCGTCGCCGCGGCGTTCCTCACCGAATTGCTGCGCAACGGCACGACCAGCGCGCTCGTGTTCGCAACCGTCCACCCGCAGTCGGTCGATGCGCTGTTCGAGGCCGCCGCGCGCCGCAATATGCGGATCGTCGCGGGCAAGGCGCTGATGGACTTGGGGCCAGAGGGCCTCGCCGATACCCCGCATTCGGGCCGCGCCGAGAGCGAGGTGCTGATCCGGCGCTGGCATGGCCACAAACGGCTCGGTTACGCGGTCACGCCGCGTTTCGCGCTGACCTCGTCCGATGCACAATTGGCCGATACCGGCGCGCTCCTCGCGGCGCATCCCAACGTCCTGCTCCACACGCATCTCGCCGAAAATCTGGGCGAATGCGCCGCGGTTGCCGAGCGCTTCCGCGACGCGCGCGATTATCTCGACGTGTACGATCGCTTCGGGCTGGTCGGCCCGCGCTCGGTCTTCGCGCACGGCGTGCATCTGTCCGACCGTGCCTGCGCGCGGCTCCACGAAAGCGGGGCGGGTATCGCGGTGTGCCCGAGTTCGAACCTGTTCCTCGGTTCGGGCTTCTTCGACTTCGGGCAAGCCGACCGCCACTCGCTACGGCTCGGGCTCGGCACCGATGTCGGCGCAGGAACGTCGTTCTCGCTGCTGTCGACCGCGGGGCTCGCCTATCAGGCGGCGCTCGCGCGCGGCGATCGGCTCGATCCGTTCCGTGCGCTGTATCTGGCGACCGCGGGCAGTGCCGGTTTGCTCCACATCGAGGATCGGGTCGGCAGCCTCGAGCCCGGGCAGGAAGCCGATTTCGTCGTGCTCGATACAACCGCGACGTCCTTGCTCGCACGCCGCACGACCGGCGCGAGCCTCGCCGAGCAGCTGTTCGCGCTGCAGGTCCTCGGCGATGACCGCGCAATCAGCCGGACCTATGTGCTCGGCGAGTGCGTGTGGGACAAACACGCCGATCGGTGACGCCCTCGCGTCAGGCGAGGCGATGCGGGACCGACAGCGCTTCCTCGACGATCGTCTCGCTCATGCCGACGGCTTCCCACGGGAAGACGAACCAGCGCTTGTCCTCGGCGCGATCGATCGTCCTGGCGTGATAATCGACGCGCACTTGCGAACGGACATTGTCGAGCAGCACGGCGAATCGCACGTTGCCGGTGTCACACCCCGCCTCCGCGAGCAGGCGCCGGATATCGGCGATCGTCCCGCCGCTGTCGTTGATGTCGTCGACGAAGAGCAGCCGGACGCCATCCGCGCTCTTGGCCGCGACCTTGCCGAGCAATTCGTCGGCAAAGCCCGGCACTTTCGACGAATGATCGATCGACAGCATGTGCACTTTCAGCGCGTGCGACAGGAACACCGCGGGCACGAGCCCACCGCGCCCGATCCCGACGACGAAATCGGGCATCCAGTCCCCGCGCGCGACGGCGTGCGCGACGGCTTGCGTATCGGCGACGAAATCGTCGTGCGGAATGTAATAGAGCTGGGGGCTGGCGGCGGTGCTCATGACGCGACACTCCGTATGGCGGCGCGATGGCGGCCCGCCGAAGCGAGGCCGGTTATCGCGTCTGGTCGGCAAGGGCAACCGCCGCCGCGCCTGATGGCGGATGCCGACCTGTCGGGGATCAGAGCGGTTCCGCACGACCAATTTTCCGATCGCTCTGGCGTCAAACGCACAGATGCGGGACACAGGGACCCGGTGCCGGCGACGGCGCGGAATGGATCGTTTCCTCTTTCATCATGGATATTCGCGATGCTGAGACTGCGTACCTTCAAGACTGTGTCGCTCGCCGCCTGTGCGCTTTGCGCGACCATAGTGGCGGGATCGCTCGCCGCCGGTGCAGGCCCGTCGACCGACGCCGTGATCGCCACGCGCGTCGATGGCTTCAAGAAGATGGGTGGCGCGATGAAGGCGCTCAACGATGAGTTGAAGAGCGACGCGCCCGTCAAGGCGACGATGGTCGCCGCCGCGCAGATGATCGCCGAGACCGCGCGCGCGCAGGGCAAGCTGTTCCCCGCCGGCAGCGGGCCTGCGCCCGGCGTCAAGACCGATGCGCTGCCCATCATCTGGACCGACCGCGCGACCTTCGACGCGCAGATGGCCAAGCTCGTCACCGCCGCCGACACGCTCGTCGCGGTCGCGAACAGCGGCGACGCCGCGGCGATCGGCGCGCAGACGAAGGCGACCGGCGCAGTGTGCGGCGGCTGCCATCGCCAGTTCCGCTCGAACACCTGAGGCATCGATGCTCGCCCGCGACTGCCGGCGCGTCTGTTCGATTCGCTGCGCGTAGCTCTGCTCGACGTTTCGGGGGGGAGCGAGTCGCAGCATCCGGTCGCGGAAATGGGCCAGTGACGACGGCTGAGCCGGCGACGGATCGTTCCTGGGCGTTGCTAGCCACGCTCGGCGGGGTCGGTGCGGGGTTCATCGCGCTCGCGGTCGCGGGCGGGTTTCGCTTTTGCCGCTATTGCACGTGCTGCCCTGGGATATTGTCGAAGACGATCAGACCGTTGCGTTGTATAAACACCAAGACTCGGATCGCGATGACGTCGGCGCCTGTGAAAAAGGCGTGCGACGATCCGCGATCTGCCACGCTTTCGACGATCGGCGTGAGGCCGAGCGAAAACCGACTGACCTTTTCAACTTCATCGAATAGTCACGACAGTTTTATCGAGGTGATTTCGACAAGAGCACCGCTCTAAACCGCTCTCAGACGCACCGCTTCACACTGCCTCATCGAGGAACGCTGCCATGTCGAGCACTGCACACGCCGGACGCCATGCGCCGCTCGCCAGCAGCGCCGCCCCCGCCAAACAGGTGAACCGCTAACGCCTCCCGACCGAATTCCCCCCTGGCCAAAAAGGACTGACCCATGAGCTATGTCACCACCCAAGACGGCGTCGAGATTTTCTTCAAGGACTGGGGCGCGAAGGACGCGCAGCCGATCATGTTCCACCACGGCTGGCCGCTGTCGTCGGACGATTGGGACTCGCAGATGCTGTTCTTCCTCGCCAACGGCTACCGCGTCGTCGCGCATGATCGTCGCGGGCACGGTCGCTCGACGCAGATCGGCACCGGCCACGATATGGACCATTATGCCGCCGATGCAGCTGCGGTGGTCGCGCATCTCGACCTCAACAACGTCATTCATATCGGCCATTCGACCGGCGGTGGCGAAGTCGCGCGCTATGTTGCCAAATACGGTCAACCGCAGGGCCGCGTCGCCAAGGCGGTGCTGGTCAGCGCGGTGCCGCCGCTGATGCTCCAGACCGAGGGCAACCCCGACGGCCTGCCGATGGCGGTGTTCGACGGGATCCGCGCCGGGCTCGCCGCCAACCGCGCGCAGCTGTTCCACGATTTTGCCGCAGGGCCGTTCTACGGCTTCAACCGCCCCGGTGCGACCATCGTCCAGGCGACGATCAACAATTGGTGGCGCCAAGGCATGATGGGCAGCGCACAGGCGCATTACGACGGCATCGCCGCGTTTTCGGAAACCGACCAGACCGCGGATCTCAAAGCGATCACCGTGCCGACGCTGGTGCTGCAGGGCGATGACGATCAGGTCGTGCCGTACAAGAACGCCTCTGTGATGCAGGCCGAACTGCTCCCGAATGCGACGCTGAAGATCTATCCCGGCTTCTCGCATGGCATGCTCAGCGTGAACGGCGACGTGATCAACGCCGATCTGCTCGCCTTCGCGCGCAGCTGACCCGGCCTCACGCCGCGGCGGCATGGCAACAAGCCCCAACGGATCGCGCCTGCGTCGATCCGTTGGGGAGCATCTTCACGCCCCGCCGCGACTAGACGTCGCGCATCCCGTCCTCGCCCCGATCGTCCGCGCCCAGCGCGACGAATTGGTCGAGCAACCACGCGGCGGCCGGTCCGGGCGGGGTGTCGCGCCGGAACACGCCCGCAAAGCGATAGGTGCCGCCGGGGTGATCGGGCATCGCGAGGCGTTTAAGCGTGCCCGCGATCAGATCGGGCTGGATCAGCGGCAGCGGCATGTTGCCCCACCCGATCCCCTCGCGCAGCAGCGCGTGCTTGGCGCCGAGATCCGCCAGCCGCCAGGTCCGTGGACTCAGCACCGAGAAATCCTGTCCCTGCGTCAGCGGCGACCGGTCGGTCAGCACGAGCTGGACGTAATCGCGCCCTGCACCAGGCGCGATCCGCTCCATCTTGCCGAGCGGATGGTCGGGCGCTGCGACCGGCACGAGCACCACCGATCCAGCACCGACGCATTCGACCCCTTCGACCCCGGCGGCGAGCGGCCCGGAAATCCCCACGACCGCATCGCGGTTGAGGACCAGCGACGTGATCGCACCCAAAGCCTCGACGTGCAGCCGCAACGTCACGGTCGGGAACGCCGCGGCAAAGCTGCGCAGCACCATGCCCAGCCGGTGCGTCGGCAGCATCACGTCGACCGCGAGATTGACCTCCGCCTCGAGCCCGTCGAGCAGCCCCTTCACTTTGGCGCGCAGCCCGTCGATCCCCTGCGCAACGGTGCGCGCCTCGGCCAGCACCGCGCGACCGGCGTCGGTCAGCTGCGGCTTGCGCGTGCCTTCGCGGTCGAACAGCGTCAGCCCGAGCTGCGTCTCGAGATTGCCGATCCCGTAGCTGATCACCGAGACCGCGCGGTTCAGTTTGCGCGCAGCGGCGGCAAAACTCCCCGTCTCGACCACGGTGAGGAACACGCGCAGCTGGTCGAAGGTCGGCGTGCCGGGGTTGGACATATCAATTCCATCGAACGTTTCAGTCTATTTTATCCGACTGACCGGGCATGTCGAGGCCGTCTATATCCGTCGCAACACAACGGAGACACGCCATGATCGACATTCGCCCCTTCGCCAGCCTCGGTGGTGCCAACCACGGCTGGCTCGATGCCAAGCACCATTTCTCGTTCGCCAACTATTACGATCCGGCGCGCGAAAGCTGGGGCAATCTGCGCGTCTGGAACGACGACACGATCGCCCCGCAATCGGGCTTTCCGCCCCACCCGCACCGCGACATGGAGATCATCACCTATGTCCGCGAAGGCGCGATCACGCACCAGGACAATCTCGGCAATCTCGGCCGCACCGAGGCGGGTGACGTGCAAGTGATGTCGGCGGGCACCGGCATCACGCATGCCGAATATAACAAGGAAGACGTGACGACGAAGATCTTCCAGATCTGGATCCAGCCGACGCAGACCGGCGAGAAGCCGAGCTGGGGCGCGCGTCCCTTCCCCAAGGATGACCGCGCCGGACAGTTCGTGGTGCTCGCCAGCGGTTTTGCCGAGGACACCGACGCCTTGCCGATCCGCACCGATGCGCGCGTTATCGGCGCGACGCTCAAAGCCGGCGAAACCGCGACCTATCGGCTCGGCCGCGACCGCCGCGGCTATCTCGTCCCCGCCACCGGTGCGATCGAGATCGAGGGCAAGCGCATCGCCGCGCGCGACGGCGTCGCGATCAGCGACCAGCCGACGGTGGTGATCACCGCGCTCGAGGACAGCGAGATCGTCCTGGTCGACGCGGCCTGAGCGATGGCCGTCCGGCGCGTGCCGGGTGGCCTCGCAGCATCGGGGCGAGTGTCCCGGCTCGCTTAATCGCGCCCGGCATCGCCCTGTCGCCGCCGCCCCGGAGCGTCCGGGGCGGTGATCGTCGCGCGATCGAGCGCTTCGGGGACCAGCGCGAGATTCTGGATCGCCGCGAGGCCCCATTGCGCCGAGGCATTGGTCGAAACGCCAGGCCATTCGAGCACACCATCGACGCGATGCCGCGGATCGGATGGCCAGGTACCGAGCCCGGCATCGCCCGACAGGAACTCGTCTGCGGCGCGCGTCGCGAGCGCCGCATCCTTTTCCACGAACGCCGCATAAGCGGTGAGCCGCGAATGCCCCTCGCGCAGGTTGCGCGGACCGAACGGCGCGCCGAACTTGGCGAGATACGCGCTCTGCGGCGCATTGTACCAGCGGCAATAGTCGAGCCATGCAGCGCGATAACGCGGCACGTCGAACAGGCGAATCAGCTCCGAACTCACCTCTACCGCGCCGAACACGGCGTTGAGATGCGAGAACTGGATGCCACGCCCCTGGTCGAGAAAGCGTCCGCTCGCCAGGTCGAAGGGCGCGCTCCCCGTCATCCAGCCCTTGGGCAGCCGCCCGATGCTGTCGAGACCCGCCGTCACGCGATCGCGCCAGCGCACGTCGCCGGTCCGCTCCCATTCGGTCAGCCACGCCGCAGCGAGCGGGCACCAGGTGGTGCCGAAGGTCATCTCGATCGTCCCCGCCGGCAGCGCGGGCTTCTTCGCCGCGTTCGGCACCTTGCGGCCGATCTCGACCGTGGTCAGCGTCTGGTCCGACGTGATCAGATCGTGGAGCAGATCGCCGACCCGCTCGTCGGCGGTGAGGTAGTAGAACGGCCGGCGATAGCTCGCATTGCTGACGCGCGGCTGTTTCGAGCTGTCGCTCCAATGCTGCACGCCGTGGCGCGTCCCCATCCCCTTGAAGCGGCCGCTATGGTACACGTCGACTTCGCCAGTATGCCGCGTCATCGCCTCGGCGAAGCGCCAGGTCTTCGCATCGCCGGTGCGCAGCACCTGGTACCACAGCCACAGGTCCGGCGAGAGTTCGCTATTGTCCCACGCAAAGCCGCCAATGTCGTAGCGCCAGCGATGCCGGTCGCTGTCATAGGTGTGCATCACGTCGCCATGATTCCAGAAACCGTACCAGGCGCGGCGATCGACTTCGCCCGCGTAGAAATCGACGAGGTTGCTCAGCTGGTTCTCGATCGCGGCGCGGTTGGGGGTCGACCGGTCGGGCAGGCCCCAGTCGCCGAACACCTGCGCGGCGTGGAGGTGCGCGGGTGCGACCATCAACTGCGGCGGCGCGGCCTGCATCGTCGCGAGCCCCTGCAGCAGTGCCCTGTCGGGCGTTGAGGGGAACGCCCACAGCATCAGCTCGCTGGTCCGCGCGATCCCCGCGGCATCGTCCCAGCCGGGTTCGTAATCTTCGTAGGTGACCGACAGGCCTTCGTTCTGCGCATCGAAGCGCTCCATCCCCATCGTGCCGTGATACGGCCGCATGTCCATCGCCGCCGCCTCGGGCGACCATAGCCATGCCGTCAGCGCGGCGGCGTCGCCGGTCGCGCCATCGATGTGCAGCGCGGTCGGATGCCGCTGCCAGAAATAGCGCACGCCGAGCGCCGCGCCGCCCTGCGGCGAGCCGACATACGCCAGCCCCGGCGCGCGATGCCCTTCGTCGGCGTCGATCCAACCCTGCTCGGGCGCGGTCCGCTTGGTGATCGTCCAGCCATTGGCGGTCGGCTGCTCGAGCCGGAAGTCGCCCCAGGCGGGGATCCGCTCGAGCGTCGCGCGCACCGCCTTGGCCATCGTGTCGAGCGGCGGCACCGCGCGGCCGGCGACTTGTGCCGCCTTGAACGCCATTCCCGGATCGCGCCGCAACCCGGTCAGCGGGCGGACCCCTTCGGCGAAGAATTGCGCGTCGGTGGCGAAGCGCACGTGGCGATCGTGGAGCGCGGCGTCCTTCACCGGCACGCTCGCGCGCACGCCCAGCGCCGAGATGAAATCCTTCGACGCGCTGCCGTCGAACACGACGCTGTGGACCATCCGCAACCCGCTCGACCCGGCATAGGCATAGAGCCGGACGACGAACGGCAGCCAGCGGCGCTCGCCCGACACGTGCGCGCCCTCGATCTTCACGACCGCGCGCACCGGCCCGGTCTGCTCGACGGTGACGCGCTCGATCCGCCCCGCGAAGGGCAGGTCGGCGCCGTGCAGCGGCTCGGTGCGCGATGCACCGATGAGGGTCACAGGGCCAAGCACCGCGCGGCCGGCGATGCTCGCTTGCTGCACCAGCGCCGCGCCCGATTTGCCGATACGCCATTGCAGATCGCCGACGCTGATCGTCACCGCATCGGCGCTCTCGGTCACGCGGACGGGGCGGGCTGGCATCGCGGGGCGGCCGCGCGTGACGCTCAAGCCGTCGGGCGCGATGTCGGCGGGGATCGCGTGCGCGCTCCACTTGATCGAGCCGTCAGGCCAGCTCGCGGTGGTCCAGCCTTGCGACGGGACCGGCGTGCCGTCCCGCGCCGTCACGCTCAGCGCCGTGCCGCGCTTGACCGCGCCGCGTGGCCAGGCGACGCCGAACGTCTGCCCAGGCTGGAGCGCGGGCGCCGCGCCGTCGATCCACCGCACCGGCGCCGACTGAAACGCCGCGACCGGGGCCGCGCCCAACCGCGCCGGTAGCAGCGCGACGCCGCTCCCGAGCAAAGCCGCCTTGAGTGTCTCGCGGCGATTGAGCATATCTCTCTCCATCATCGGTGCGTCACCGACACGCGCCGGATGCGCAGGTGGCTCCACGTGGTGCGCAAGCCCCAATGGCCGCGCGTGTAGGGTTGGGTGTCGTCGAGCGTGAACAGCCGCTTGCCGTCGCGCTCGACCGCGATGGTGTGGCCGTCGGCGATCAGCACGATCCGCGTCCAGCGATTGGCGACGAGCATGTCGGCGGGGGCTGCCGTGTCATGCTCGGGCAGGATCGGACGGTTGCCGGGAACGCCGATATAGCGGCGGAAACGCGTTGTGCTATTCCGGTTGCCGCCGATCCCGACATAATAGGTGATGAGGTCGTCATAGCCGCCGAACGCGCCCGAGCGCGGCGTAGTCAGCACCGACGATCCGTCGCGGTTGGTCGCCATCCAGAAGGCGTTGAGGTCGCTGACCTGGTCGTTGGCACCGCCGGCGGACACCGCCATCGCTTCGAAGGTGATCGTCGTCGGCGCGGTGATCGGCGTGGTCGACCACAGGGTCAGACCCTTGGGCGTGTCGATGTCGATAACGCCGTCGGCTTCGGTGACCCGCGCAGCCGGCGACTCGGCCTCGACCCGCCAGCCGTCGAGCGACGCCTGTGGCGAGGCGCCGAGCAGCGTCAGCGCGGCGATGCTGCCGAGGAGCTTTACGCTCTGCATACCCTCTCCCCGCCTCTGTTCAGCGTTTGCGTCAGCATAGGCCGACACAGGGTGCGTTGCCAAGCTATTCCCGTAATCTATAACCACAGGTCATATTGTGGAAACTTGTGCTCGGCGTCAGCCGATATGAGATGTTGCGATTTATGGAATCAAATCGCATGATGCGGGACACAAAGAAAAGAGAGGATGCCATGAAGGCGAAAATCCTGCTGAGTACATTGCTGGCTATCGTCACCGTGCCAGCGATCGGCGCCAAAGCGCCGCCGCCGCTGCGCATCTTCATCGCCAGCGATTCCACCGCGCAGGACTATAAGCCCGAAAAATATCCGCAATCGGGCTGGGGGACGATGCTACGCTGCGCTCTCGCGGCCAATGTCACGCTCGAGAACCGAGCGATCGGTGGGCGCAGCACCAACAGCTTCATCCGCGAAGGCCGGCTCGACACGATCGCGGCCGATCTGCGCAAAGGTGACACGCTGATGATCCAGTTCGGCCATAACGATCAGAGCGCCGACAAGCCCGAACGCTACACGACGGTCGACCAGTACATCGCCAATCTCCACCGCTTCCTCGCCGTGGCGAAAACGGCCGGGGCGAAGGCGGTAATCCTCACCCCCGTCGCGCGCCGCGACTTCAAGGACGGGATCGAGCAGCAGACCTATCCGCTCTACGCCAACGCCGCGCGCCAGGTCGCGCGCGACACGCACACGCCGCTGATCGATCTCGGCAAGCTGTCCGAGGCGATGGTGCAGGCGCTCGGCGAACAGGCGGCAGCGGCCTATTACCTGCATTATGACGGCAGCGCCGGGGCGCCCGGTTATCCCACCGGCGTGCACGACAACACGCATTTCAGTGAACTCGGCGCGCGCCATGTCGCCGATCTCGTCGCGGTCGAGCTGCGCGGGCTCAAGCTGCCGGTGTCGCGTTACGTCACCCCGCATGTCCCCGCGCTCACCCGCACGACGCCCGCCGGCGGCCCGTCTTGCGCCTGATCGCCGGTCTCGCACTGAGCCTCTCCGTGGCGCTTCCCGCGCACGCGCAGACGCGCAGCCTTACGCTCGCGGGCAAGGCGGCACCCGGCACGACGCCCGTCGCCCCCGATCACGCTTATGCCGACGGCGTCGGCTACGAACCCGGTTCGACGCGCTTGTTCTCGGTCGCTGCCACGCCGGGCAACTACAGAGTCACTGTCACGCTCGGCCTGCCCAGACAGGCGACCGAGACGACGATCAAGGCGGAGTCGCGCCGGTTGATGCTCGATGCGGTCCGCGTGCCCGCTGGGCACAGCATCACGCGCAGCTTTATCGTCAATGTCCGCAATGCCGCGCTCGTCCCCCCGCCGCTCAACGCGCCCGGCGGCAGTGCGGTGCTCCTCAAACCGCGCGAGCGGAGCTCGTTCAGCTGGGACGACAAGCTCACGCTCGAGATCCTCGGCGATCATCCCGGCGTCACCGCGATTTCGATCGCGCCGGTGCAGGTGCCGACCGTCTTCCTGCTCGGCGATTCGACCGTCACCGACCAGGGCGCCGAACCCGCCGCGAGTTGGGGCCAGATGCTCCCCGCTTTCTTCAAACCCGACATCGCGATCGCCAACCATGCCGAGAGCGGCGAGACGCTCAAATCGTTCATCGCCGAATTGCGTTTCGCCAAGGTGCTCGAGTCGGTGAAGCCCGGCGACTGGGCGGTCATCCAGTTCGGCCATAACGACCAGAAGGCGAACTGGCCGCAGACCTATGCCGCCGCCGAGACGACCTATCGCGCCTATCTGCGCACTTGGATCGCCGAGTTCCGCCGCCGCGGCGTCACGCCGGTGCTCGTCACCTCGCCCGATCGCCGGATGTGGAGCGGCACCAAGATCAAGTCGACGCTCGCCGACTATGTCGCGGCGGTGAAGGCGGTCGGCGCCGAGCAGCAGGTCGCGGTGATCGATCTCAACGCCGCGAGCATCGCCTTCTACGAAGCGCTCGGGCCGGAGCGTGCGCCGCTGGCGTTCAACGATGGCGGCAAGGACGCGACGCATCACGACAATTACGGCGCTTGGGTGCTCGCGCGCAGTGTCGCCAAGGGCATTGCCGACGCCGGGATCCCGCTCGCCGCGCATCTTGCGCCCGATCTGCGGGCGTTCGATCCGGCGCAGCCGCCCGATCCGGCGACGTTCCACCTCGCGCCCAGCATCGCCCACGACGCCACCCGACCCGACGGAAGCTGACATGACCTCACGCCGCACGTTCCTCGCCTGCGGGCTCGCCGCGAGCCTCCCCCTTCCCGCCTTCGCGCAGGATCCCGGTGTCGGCGCGGGCGGGCGCGCTGGCAGCGACACCGCCGAGCGCTTCCCGCTCTGGCCGAAGACGCCGCCGGGCGCCCCGCAGACCAAAGTGACCGACGCATGGGTCAAGCGTTCCCCCACGGGCGCCGCCGACGACATCGCCTGGCCGCATGTCGCGACGCCGATGCTCACCGTGCTCAAGCCTGCCCGGCCGAACGGCGCCGCGGTGCTGATCTGCCCCGGCGGCGGCTATGTCCGCGTCGCGGTCGGGCGCAATCCCGGCGCGATCTCGCAATGGTTCGCCGATCGCGGCGTGACCGCGTTCGAACTGCTCTACCGACTGCCGCACGACGGCTGGGCGGCGGGGCCCGACGTCGCATTGCAGGATGCGCAGCGCGCGATGCGCGTGATCCGCGCGGGCGCGGGCACGCGCTGGACGGTCGATCCAGCGCGCGTCGCGATCACCGGCTTTTCGGCGGGCGGCCATGTCGCCGCGAAGCTCGCGGCGCGCTCGACGCTCGCGGTCTATGATCCGCAGGACGCCGCGGACCGGCTGTCGGCGACGCCGACCGTCGCCGGGCTGTTCTACCCCGTCATCACGATGTTCGATGAGGGCGTACACGCGCAGTCGCGCCGCGAACTGCTCGGCGCCAACGCCGCCAGCCCCGACTTCCAGCGCCGCTATTCGGCGCAGGTCGACTTGCCCGCCGACATGCCGCCGACCTTCATCGCGTGCAACGCGGACGATCCTGTCGTCCCCTTCAAGAACAGCCTGCTGATGATCGAGGCGCTGCACGCAGCGAAGGTCCCGGCCTCGCTGATGGTGTTCGAAAAAGGCGGGCACGGTCCACCCGCCAAGCGTCGCGACGGGACGATCGTCCCCTGGCAGCAGATGTTCGCCGACTGGGCCGGGGATCATGGCTGGCCCGCCTGACCCGACGCCCCGAGCAAGGAAATGACCATGCGTATCACCGTCGCGGCGCTCCTGCCGCTCACCCTGCTCGCCGCGCCTGCCGCGGCGCAGACCGCCGACATGAAGAGCTGGGTCGATGCCAAGACCGGCCACAAGATCGTCCGCATCACCGATGCACCCGGCAATTACGCGCTCTACTTCAACTACAACGCCTACACGCCCAACGGCGACACGATGCTCTTCTCGACCGCCGAGGGCATCCAGGCGATGGACCTCAAGACGTGGACGCTGCGCACCGTGCTCAAGCGGCGCGGCGTCCGCTTGCTGTTCGCCGGCCACAAGACGCGCACCGCCTATTTCTCCGAGACCGACCGCAGCAAACCCGATGCACCGGTCACCATCTCGGCTGCCGACATCGATACCGGCGTGGTGCGCAAGATCGCCGAGGTGCCGCGCGGCAGCCAGATCGACACGATCAACGCCGACGAAACGCTGCTCGCCGGGCAGTTCACCACGCGCCCCGTCGAGCTCCAGCCCGGCACCGCAGGTCGCGACCCGCGCACCGACCAGGCCGCCTATGCCGCCAATGGTCCAGACGGCAAGCCGCTGCCCTATGCCGAGGCCAAGGAGGTGCGTCTCAACGACCGGCTCGAGGCGAAAATCCCGATGGAGATCTTCACGCTCGACGTGAAGACCGGCGCCCGCCGCACGATCGTCACCGCGACCGACTGGCTCAACCATCTGCAATTCTCGCCGACCGATCCGACGCTGCTGATGTATTGTCACGAAGGCCCGTGGCACAAGGTCGACCGCATCTGGACCGTCCGCACCGACGGCAGCCGCAATACCAAGATCCACACGCGCACGATGAACATGGAGATTGCCGGCCACGAATTCTGGTCACCCGACGGCAAGACGATCTGGTACGATCTGCAGACCCCGCGCGGCGAGGATTTCTGGCTCGCCGGCTATGACGTCGCCACCGCCAAGCGCCGCTGGTTCCATCTCGAGCGCAACGAATGGTCGGTGCATTACAACGTCTCTGCCGACCAGACGCTGTTCTCGGGCGATGGCGGCGACCCCGAGATGGTCGCGCACGCGCCCGACGGCAAATACATGTACCTGTTCCGCCCGCGCGCGATCCCCGACGTTGCGGGCATCCATGCCGACAATGCCGGTGCACTGATCGCGCCGGGTACCTTCGCGACCGAGAAACTCGTCGATCTCGCCAGGCAGGATTACAAGCTCGAGCCCAACGGGCGCTTCTCGCCCGATGGCCGCTGGCTGTTCTTCCGCGCCAATATCGAGGGCAAGGCGGCGATCTACGCCGTCGCGACGGACAAGGCGCGGTAGCGCGTCCGGCGGGCGTGACGCCGCCGGACGCTCCCCGCCGGCTTATTCCGCCGTCTCGGCCGGGGTCAGGCTGCCGGGGAAATAGCCGAGATGCGGCGGCTGGTTATACGCCGTGTTCTGCCACGCCACCCCGGCGCGATAGACCGGGTCCTGCATCAGCGTGACCAGCCGGTGCGTGGTCGGATAGGGCGTGACGTATATCCGCAATGCGCGATTGTCGGCGGTGCGCCACACCACTTCCTCACGCCAGTCGCCCAATAGGTCGGCCTGCAGCGCCGGGGTTGCCTTGGTCCCGTTGTTCGACGCGAGCCCCTCGGGCGACAAGAGCGGGACGGCGGTGGCGGTCTTCCAGTCCCATTTGCTGATCGTCGTCTTGTCGAGCAGCTCCTGCAGCAGGTCGCCATCCCAATAGAGCGCAAAGTTGGTTTGGCGCGGCGCCGGGCCGATCGCATTGCCCTTCACGTCGAACAGGTCGCGGCTGTTCGAGCCCCACAGTTCGGCGCCGACATGCCGCGGGTCGATATCGGCGGCGAGCCCGCGGCCGGTGTCGGTGTCGGCGGGCTTGGTCCACAGCACTTGCCCGGTCCGCGCGTCGAGCAGCGCCGAGCCGATCCCGCCATTGGTCTTCACCTGCTCGTGCACGCCCCATTTTTCGAGCCCCGGCCGCATCGGGTCGAGATCGGCGACATGCATCGCATCGCCGTGGAACAGCGGGTCGGTCCACAGCCCCTTGCCGTCATCGTCGAGCGCCATCGATCCGTAGATCACCTCGTCGCGCCCGTCGCCGTCGACATCGGCGATGCTGAGCTGGTGATTGCCGCGATCGGCATAGTCGCCATTGCCCGGTGCGGAGGAATCGAAGGTCCAGCGCTTGACCAGCTTGCCGGCGCGGAAGTCCCACGTCGCGACGACGGTGCGCGCATAATAGCCGCGGCCGAACACCATGCTCGGATGCTGCCCGTCGAGATAGGCGGTGCCCGCGAGGAAGCGGTCGGCGCGGTTGACATAGCCGTCGCCCCACGTGTCGCGCAGCTGCTCGAAGGTGGGGTTGCCGCCGGGATAGCGCGGCGGATCATAGGGCTTGGTGTCGAGCGCGCGGCCGCTGCGGCCGTCGAACACGGTGAGATATTCGGGCCCCTTGAGGATCCGTCCGATCAAGGGCGCGACCTTGCTGCCGTCGGCGAGCACCTTCGCGCCGGTCCGGTCGGGCTGCGGCACTTCGCCGCCATGCTCGCGCCAGTCGGCCGTGGCGTCGCCGATCACCGTGCCGGTCCC
Organism: Sphingomonas sp. AAP5; assembly: GCF_004354345.1. Classification (NCBI taxonomy): domain Bacteria; kingdom Pseudomonadati; phylum Pseudomonadota; class Alphaproteobacteria; order Sphingomonadales; family Sphingomonadaceae; genus Sphingomonas; species Sphingomonas sp. AAP5. The sequence goes on from NZ_CP037913.1 coordinate 2,952,911, forward strand.
GTCGACCGTTCCATCGGCGGTCTTCATCGCGATCTCGGCGCGACCGTCGCCGTCATAGTCGGCGATCTGGAACTGCGTGTAATGCGCGCCCGCGCGGATGTTTTTGCCGAGGTCGATCCGCCACAGCCGCTTGCCCTCGAGCGTATAGGCGTCGACGAACACGTCGCCGGTATAGCCCGCCTGGCTGTTGTCGTGGCTGTTGGTCGGATCCCATTTGAGCACGATCTCATAGCGGCCGTCACCGTCGAGATCGCCGACGCCGGCATCGTTGGCGGTGTAGCTATACGCCTCGCCAGCGGGGGTCGTACCGCCCGGCGGCGGGGTCAGCGGGATCGACAGATAGCCGTTGGGCGCCATCAGGGCGGACCGCTTTTCAGGAGCGCCGTTCGCGACTGCGAGCGTATAGCGCGCGTCGGCACTCCCCTGCGGATCGACGAAGGCGGTGGCGTTGGTGACCGGGCGCGGCGTGATCTTGCGACCATCGCGATAGACGTCGAACGCGGTCGCGCGCGGATCGCTCGCCAGCAAACGCCAGCTCACCAGCCAGCCGCCACCCTTTGCTGGCGTCGCGACGAGCCCGCGGTCGAGCGTCTCGATCGCACGCGGCGGCGGAGCCGCTGCTGCTGCTGCCGCCACGGCACCGAGCGCGACGCTCGCCCAAAAGTAGCTGCGCATCCGGATCATCCTGTCTCTCCCCTGGCGACGGTCAGCCTCGCCATATCTCAACAATTATGATTGCATTTCACCAAATGGCAACATAGAACGGAACAGCGATCCACAATGTGGATGTTACAGAACGAAGTCGATGGCGCTGGCACGAACCGCGCTGCACTACGAGGGGGGATGACGTGAAACGGCCAACGCATGCATGAACGCCGGTTCGATCCGTGCCGTCACGACAGCGCGCGGCATAGCTGAAGCAGCATCAGATCATAGCAGGACGTCCGAATGGTTCGAAAAGCCAGGACGCCCCAGGGGGAGGAATTTCATGACCATTATTCGTTCGGCACCGCGTCGGCAGCTTTTCCGCACGACCTCGGTCCTCGCATTGACGCTTGGCTGCGTCCTGCCCGCGATCGCCCAGGCACAGACCGCTCAGCCACAGACCGCTCGGCCGCAGGCCACGCCGTCCAATCCCGCGGTCCAGCCGCAGCCACAGACCGCGCCGCAGAACGACCAGACCATCGCGCCCTCCTCCGCCACGGTCGAGCCGGCCACGCGCGACCGCGCTTCGGGTGACGTGTCCCCGCCGGCCGAGACGCAATCCGCGCAGGACGAGCCGCAGAACGCCGGACGCACCAGCCCCGACGTCGCGACCGCGCAGGACATCGTCGTCGTCGGCACCCGCGCGTCGCTCCAGTCGGCGATCAACCGCAAGCGCAACGCCGGCACGATCGTCGACTCGATCGTCGCCGACGACATTGCCAGCTTCCCAGACAAGAATGTCGGCGACTCGCTGTCGCGTATCACCGGTGTCCAGCTCAGCCGCGATTTCGGCGAAGGGACGCAGGTGTCGATCCGCGGCGTCGAGCCCGATCTCAACCGCGTCGAGATCAACGGCGTCAGCCAGGTCTCGGCCGGCGGCAGCCGCGCCGGCGATTTCCGCGAGCTCGCGACCGAACTCGTCAAGTCGATCGACGTCTTCAAGGGCTATGCCGCCGATTTGACCGAAGGCGGTCTTGGCGGCACCGTGCTGGTCGAAACGCGCAAGCCGCTTGAATTGAAGAAGGCACTCGGCAGCGTCGTCGTGTCGGCGCAGCATCTCGAGACGACGCAGGACTGGCGTCCGCGTGGCACGCTCGTGCTCGGCACGCCGCGGTTCCTGATGGACGGCCTCGGCGTCCTGCTCAACGTCACCTATGACGACAAGTCGACGCGGCAGGATTACGCCAGCAACACCAACTACAACCGCCTTGCGGACTTCGACCATTCGGACAAGCCGACGGTCGCCAACGCCGCCTATGCGGCCTTCCCGACCTATGCGAGCTGCGGCAACGTCGGCACCACCTCGACCCAGACCTTCGCGACGCGGCGTGCGGCGTGCGAAAACCAGTTCTTCGACTGGGCGCCGACCGTGCCGCGCTATCGCAACCTCGTCCGCCGCGACAAGCGCCTGTCGGGCGACTTCACGGTGCAATATGAGCTCGCGCACAATTTCCGCGCTTATGCCGAAGCGCAGATCAACAACCGCGACCAGCGGCTGTTCGACACCAATTACTCGCTCGATATGGGCCGCGTCCAACGCTACCAGCTCGACCCGGTGCTCGGCACCAGCTCGACCCAGCAGGTCAAGCTCGGCACCGCGACGATCAATCCCGACCATGTCGTAACGGGCTACACCACGGCGCTCAATTCGGTCGCGGTCAGCAGCACGGTCACCAGCGGCTCGAGCAATATCCTCGGCGTGCAGCGGCGCGATTTCCAGTACGACCAGAAGTCGCAATATTTCCAGGGCGGCTTCGACTGGAATCTCGATCGTTTCAAGGTCAAGGGCATGGTGTCCTATGCCAAGGCCAAGACGGTCGGCGAAACCAATCTGATCTCGATCAACACCGGCATCTCCGGCGTGAACGTCGATACGTCGAACGCGCTCGGCATCCCGGTGTTCACCTATCCGAGCAGCGTCAATCCGGCCGACCCGGGCATCTACACCGATCTCACGCGTCCCGGTAACGTCGCGCAATCGGGGCCGACGGTGCAGTATCGTCCGACGCAGACCTCGAACAGCGAGAAGCAAGCCAAGCTCGACGTCGATTGGGAGGTCGAGTTCGGGCCGCTCAAGACCATCGAATATGGCGGCCAATATCGCGACCAGGACTATGTGTCGTACAATGGCGGCGGCTCGCGCTTGCTGACCGCGGTCGGTGTGACGCCGCAAGTCTATCAGGACACCGCGAACGTCTCCTATTCGACCAACATCGTCTCGGCGGTCACCGCGCGCACGACGAAGACGGGCAACGGCACCTACACCAACCAGCTGACACAGGCCGAATACGCGTCGCTCATCAACGCGCTCGGCGTCACCAGCGGCGGCGCGCCGCTGTTCACCGGGTTGCGCGGCGCCCCCGGCGGGATTCCCGACCGGATCGCCTTTGCCAATTTCAATGCCGGCGAGATTTCCAAATATTACGATCTGTCGGGGTTCGACCAGGATCTGACGCTTGCCGCCAATGGCCTGCCGCAGATCCCGTCCTACACGATCAACGAGAAGATCGCCGCGGGCTATCTCAAGGGCAATTTCGAAACGCGCGTGTTCGGCATGCGGCTGACCGGTAATGCCGGCGTGCGCTATACCTACACGCGCGACGACGGCACCGGCGTCAACATCAGCCGCGTGACGCGCTTCACGCCGACCGGTGCGGTCGAGACGGTGGTGCTCAAGGCGCAGCAATCGACGCTCAAGAACAGCTATGGCGACGTGCTGCCTGCGTTCAACGCGGCGCTCGAATTCACGCCGAACCTGGTGCTGCGGGCGAACTGGGCAAAGAACCTCGCGCGCCCCAAGCCGACCGATCTGGTCGCGACGATCACCTGCACCGATGACGCCACCGTCGCCGCAGCCGATGACACCTGCACCGCGGGCAACCCCGATCTGGTGCCGTACCGCGCCGATCAGTGGGAGCTCAACATGGCCTGGTATCCGAACCGGGATACGCTCGTCAGTGTCGGCTATTACAAGAAGTACGAGAGCAGCTTCGTCGTGCCGAACGTCACCCGCTCGGGCGTCGATCTGTTCAAGGACGGCGTCCTCTATACCGTGCGCCAGCCGATCAACGGGTTCGGCGCCTTGCTCGACGGCATCGAAGGCAGCGCGCAGACCGCATTCACCTTCCTGCCAAAGCCGTTCGATGGCTTCGGCGCGTCGGCCAACGTCACCTTCGCGCGGGCGATCCGCACCAACCTGACCAACTCGGCGACCGGTCAGCCGCTGCTCGAATATCCCGGCCTGTCGAAGTGGACCTACAACGCCAGCATTTTTTACGACAAGGGCTTCCTCAATGCGCGGCTGAGCTACAATTATCGCTCCGACTGGCTGGTGACGGCGGCGGATTCGAACAACGGCAATTTGCCGATCTACCGCCAGGGCGAAGGCTATCTCGACGGGAAGATCACGCTGCGCTTCCCGAAATATCACACCAGCCTGTTCGTCGAGATGCAGAACATCAACAAGGCGTACTCGCGCTCCTTCGTGAAGGGGATCGGCACGTCGGAAGCCTATTACGCTGGCCAGCGGCTGTTCGCCGGCCTTCAGCTCAAGTTCTAGCGCTTGCGCGAAGCACCTTCCCTCCCCCCCTGCGGCTGGCTATCCTAACGGATGGCCAGCCGGTTTTTCCCGGGGGCGCTGGACCGACACTGGCTGGTCGATTGCCAACATACGGCGCGACATTCTAAGGGATGGACATGAACGCCCCGATCATCGACACCGAAATGCCCGAAACCGCAGGGCCAGCCGTCGGCGCCGGCAGCCAGACGCTGATGCGCGGGCTCGACCTGATCGAAGCGGTGAGCCACGAAGTGCTCACGCTGAGCGAACTCGCGGTCAAGCTCGACCTCACCAAGAGCACAACGCACCGCTTGCTGTCGGCGCTGGTCGATCGTGGCTACCTCGCCTTTACGCCGCGCGCAGGCTATCGGCTCGGGCCGAAACTGCTGCTGCTTGGTACGCTGGCGCAAGCGCAGGCAGATCTCGTCCAGGTCGCGCGGCCGTATCTCGAGGATCTTTCCGCCGCGACCGAGGATACAGTCCATCTCGGCATCCTCGATGGTGACTCGGCGCTGTATCTCGACAAGGTGCCCGGACGCCGGCGCATCACCATCTCGAGCCGGATCGGCGATCGCCAGCGGCTGACCTCGACCGGCCTCGGCAAGGCGCTGATCATCGATCACACACCCGCTTATTGGCGCGAGCGTTTCGCCGCCGACCAGGCCGACGGCGCACCGCATGTCGACCCCGCTCTGTGGTTCGAGCGCATGTCCGGCTATGCCAGCCGCGGTCGCGCGTTCGATCTCGAGGAGAATGAGGATCAAGTGCGCTGTGTCGCCGCGCCGATCCGCGATGCCGGCAAGCGCATCGTCGGCGCGATCAGCGTGTCGAGCGCCGCGCAATATATGAGCGACGACCGCATGACCACGCTCACCGACGACGTCTGCGCGGTGGCGCTGGCGATCAGCCGCGAACTCGGCTTCGACCCCGCCGACGCCTGACCCTTCCTTCGTATCCCCAGGAGACTAGCATGTTACTCGCAGGCAAGACGGTGCTCGTCACCGGTGCATCGGCCGGCATTGGCCGCGCAGTGGCGATCGGCTGTGCGCGGCACGGCGCCGACGTCGCGCTCAACTTCGCGCGCGACGTGGCGGGTGCCGAAAGCGCGGTCGCCGAGATCGAGGCGCTCGGCCGCAAGGGCGTGGCGATCCAGGGCGATGTTGCAGATCCCAAGACCGCGACCGACTTCGTCACCAAGGCGGTCGCCGCGCTCGGGCGGGTCGACGTGTTCGTCAACAATGCCGGCATCTGCCCGTTCCACGCCTTTCTCGACATGCCGGTCGAGACCTTCGAGCGGACGATGCAGGTCAATCTGCACGGCGCCTATTTCATGGTGCAGGCTGCCGCCAACCAGATGGTCAAGCAAGGCGATGGCGGCTCGATCATCGCGATGTCGTCGATCTCGGCGCTGGTCGGCGGCGAGTATCAGACGCATTACACGCCGACCAAGGCTGGGCTCCACTCGCTGATGCAGTCGGTCGCGATCGCGCTCGGCAAGCACAAGATCCGCTGCAACTCGCTCTTCCCCGGTACGATCCTCACCGACATCAACAAGGACGATCTCGCCGACACCAAGAAGCGCGAATACATGGAAAGCCGTATCCCGCTCGGCCGGCTCGGCCAGCCCGACGATCTCGTCGGGCCGACGGTGTTCCTCGCCTCCGACCTCGCGCGCTATGTGACCGGCGCCTCGCTGCTGGTCGACGGCGGCGCCTACGTGAACCTGCAGTGAGATGAACTGGACGCGGCGCGACCTGGCCCTGGGCCTGATGGCGGCCGCGCTCCCCTTCCCGGCGCATGCCGCGCGTCTGTTCGACGTGCGACGCTTCGGCGCGCGCGGCGACGGGCGGACGCTCGACACCGCTGCCTTCAACGCCGCGATCGCCGCGGCGGCGGGCGGCGGAACCGTGATCGTCCCGCCGGGGCGCTATCTCTGCTTCTCGATCCGGCTGAAGAGCAAGGTCACGCTCCAGCTCGCTAAGGGCGCGATCATCGAGGCGGCGGATCCTGCACGGCATTCCGGCAGCTATGACCTGCCCGAGTCCGGGGTCGAACAGCTCTACCAGGATTTCGGTCACAGCCACTGGCACAACAGCTTGCTGTGGGGCGACGATGTCGTCGAAGTGGCGATCACCGGTCCTGGACTGATCGACGGCGCCGGGCTTACTCGAAACGGCCCGGGCGCGCGCTGGAAGGCGCAGACCGGCGAGCGCCCGCTGTCGATGCAGGGCATGAGCCAGCGCCAGATCGACCAGCTTGAACCCGCCACCGCGGCGATGAACGGCCAGGGCAACAAGGCGATCGCGCTCAAGAACGGTCGCGACATCGTGCTGTCGGGGTTCACGATGCGCCAATGCGGGCATTTCGCGATCCTCGCCACCCGCACGCGCCATCTGGCGATCCGCGACCTGACGATCGACACCGATCGCGACGGCATCGACTTGGATTGCGTGCGCGACGTCGTGGTCGAGCGCTGCCGCGTCAACACGCCCAATGACGACGCGATCGTGGTCAAGAGCAGCTATGCGCTCGGCCACGCCGTCGCAGCGGAAAACATCGTCATCCGCCACTGCGCCGTCTCGGGCTTCGATCTCGGCACGCTGCTCGATGGTACGCGCCGTACGACACAAGAACTCGCACCAGACCGCGACCGCGTGACCGGGCGGATCAAGCTCGGGACCGAGAGCAATGGCGGCTATCGCAACGTGCTGATCGAGGATTGCAGCTTCACACATTGCCGCGGCCTCGCGCTCGAGACGGTCGACGGCGGGGTGGTGGAGCAGATCGTCGCGCGCCGCCTGACGATGACCGACGTCACCACCGCGCCGCTGTTCCTGCGGCTCGGTGATCGGCGGCGCGGACCTGCCGGCACCGGCATCGGCGCGATCCGCCACGTCACGATCGAGGACGTCACCGCGACTGGCATCGACCATCGCTACCCGGCGGCGCTCGCCGGCCTGCCCGGCCATCCGATCGAGCATGTTACGCTGCGCAACATCGCGCTCACGTATCGCGGCGGCGGCACCGCCGAGGACACCGCGCGCCGCCCCGAGGAACACGCCTCCGCTTATCCCGAACCGAGCATGTTCGGGACCTTGCCCGCCTGGGGCCTGTGGCTGCGCCATGCACGCGACATCACAATCGACGGCCTACGACTGGAGACTGCCACGCCCGACGCCCGGCCGCGCTTTCTCGCCGATCATGTCGACCGTTTGAGCGTGCACAATACCCAGCTCTGACGCGCTTTGGGTTTGACCTTCCCCCCATTCAACGGTACCAAATACTACAAATTGGTGCCATATAATGGCCGGAGAGGGAGAAGGCTGTGTCGATCCATGCGTTCAAGATGCAGCTGAAGCCCGGCGTTCTCGACGAATATCGCAAGCGCCATGACGAGATCTGGCCCGAGCTCTCCGCGCTGCTGACCGAGAGCGGCATCCACGATTATTCGATCTTCCTCGACGAGCAGACGCTGAGCCTGTTCGCCGTGCTGCGCGTCCGTGCGGACAGCAATCGCGATGCGCTGCCCGACCATCCGGTGATGAAGCGCTGGTGGGATTACATGGCGCCGCTGATGGAGGTCGAGCCCGACAACCGGCCCAAGGAATGGGCATTGCCGCTGATCTTCCACCATGCGTAAGCTTCCCGCGCGCTCGATCGCCGCGCTCGCCATCGCGCTTGCCTCGCCTGCCGGCTCGCAAGTCGCGCGCCCGACGCAGAACCTGCAAGCCCCGGTCAAGACCTTTGGCCGCGTCAGCTACGACGCGCGCTCGCTGATGATCGACGGCCAGCGCCGCATCATCTGGTCGAGCGAATTCCACCCCTTCCGCCTGCCCTCGCCCGATCTGTGGCGCGACGTGCTGCAGAAGATGAAGGCGAGCGGCTTCAACACCGTCGCGCTCTATTTCGACTGGGGCTATCACTCGCCGAAGCAGGGCGTGTACGATTTCAGCGGCATCCGCGACATGGATCGCGTGCTCGACATGGCGGCGGAGGAAGGCCTCTACGTCATCACCCGCGCCGGGCCGTATGTGAACGCCGAACTGTCGCGCGGCGGCTTCCCCGGCTGGCTGGTCAACCAGAAGGCGCGCGCCCGCACCGACGATCCCGCCTATCTCGCCGCGGCCGATGAATGGCTGACGCGGATCAACGCGATCGTCGCGCGGCACCAGATCAACGGCGACGGCAAGGGCCATAGCGGCACCGTCATCCTCCACCAGATCGAGAACGAGCTCGCGCTGACCACCCCGGCACAGCGCCGCTACATGGATCATCTCGCCGTCAAGGCGCGCGCCGATGGCATCACCGTGCCGCTGTTCCACAACGACCAGGGTCGCAACGGCTATTGGGTGCCGGAGTCGTCCAAGGTCGAAAACGTCGTTCACGGGCCCAACGATCTCTACGCGTTCGACGGCTATCCCGGCGGCACCTGCACCGTCGCGGGCAAGCCGACGCGCGGTTCGGCGGCGCCCGATTGGGGCTATTATGGCCCGGGCGGCGCCAAGGGCGGCGCGTCCGCCTCGCCCGACACCCCCGCCTTCCTCGCCGAATTCGGCGGCGGCTGGTTCGATTATTGGGGGTCGAACGGCGGCTATGGCTGCAACGCGATCCAGCGCGGCAAGCGCTTCCAGCGCGTGTTCTACGGCACAAACCTCGCCAACGGCATCGATATCCAGAGCTTCTACATGGGCTATGGCGGCACCAGCTGGGGCTGGCTGCCCGCGCCCGTCGTGTTCACCAGCTACGATTACGGCTCGGCAATCTCCGAAGCGCGCGAGCTGCGCGAAAAGGCCGGGGAGATGAAGCAGCTCGGCGGGATGATCGCCGCGGTGCCCGATCTCGCCGGCATGGTCCCGGCCGGCGCGGTGACGGTCTCGTCGCCCAATGTGCAAGTCTATCACGACCGCAACCCGCAGACCGACGCGCGCTTCCTGATGGTCACGCACAAGCCGTCGAACGGCCAAAGCGACGACAGCTTCACCGTCGCCGCGACCCTGCCCGACGGCGCGTACAGCTTTCCGATGCGGCTCAACGGCTTCGACGCCAAGTGGCTGCTTGCTGGGGTGACGCTCGGCGGCCAGCGGCTCGTCTATTCGACTTCCGAATTGCAGGCGACCCTGACCGCCGATGGCCGCGACCTGCTGCTGCTCTACGGCCGCGCGGGCGAAGCGAACGAGACCGTGCTGTGCTACGCGTCGGCGCCCAAGGTGGAGGTGCTCGAGGGCGCGGCCACCAGCGCGTTCGATGCCGCCAAGGGCGATCTCAAGCTGACCTACACGCTCGCTGGGCGCAGCGTCGTGCGGATCACCGGCGGTGGCCGACCGCCGCTGACGCTGCTGCTCGCCGACGAGGCCGAGGGCGTGCGCTATTGGCGCCGCGACACCGCCGCCGGCCCGGTGCTCGTCCGTGGGCCCGCGCTGCTTCGCCACGCCGATGCGACCGGCGCGACGCTCGCGCTGACCGGCGACACGAAGGCGGCCACGCCGCTCGAACTGTGGACGCCAGCACGGCTCACCTCGGTGCGCTGGAACGGCGTCGCGGTGCCGCTCGAGACCAGCGCGATCGGCAGCCGCCGTGCGCTCCGCCCGCTCGCCGGCCCGACACCCGTCACCCTCCCCCTCCTCACCAACTGGCGCGTCGCTGCGGGGACGGCCGAAGCGCGCTCCGATTTCGACGATAGCGGCTGGCAGGCGATCGACCGGCGCGGGTCGGCGACGACCACCGCCAAGCCCGACGGCGAGCCGACGCTGGTGATGGACGCTTACGGCTTCCACGACGGCGATGTCTGGTATCGCGGCCGCTTCAGCGGCACGCCCGACGCCAAGCAGCTGGCTCTGTTCTACGGCGGCGGCGGCGCTGGCATGGTGCAGGTGTTCCTCGACGGGAAGCTGGTCGGCCAGGACGAGCTCCCCGGTGGCCTGCCGCGCCCGATCACCACCGCCGCGCCACGCTTCGACCTCCCCGCCGCCGCGCAGACGCCCGGCGCGCATGTGCTGGCGATCATGGTCCGCAACAACGGGCACAATTGGGATCTCGACTCCGACGATTTCCATAAGGAAGCGCGCGGGCTCGTCTCGGCCTCGCTCGAGGCACCGGGCGGACGCAGCTTCGCCGTGCCGATCGCGTGGAAGATCCAGGGCAAGCAAGGCGGCGAGGATCTCCCCGATCCCGCGCGCGGCGCCGCCAACAATGGCGGCCAATATGGCGAGCGGATGGGCTGGCATCTGCCCGGCTTCGACGACGCGCGCTGGACCACGGCGACGCTGCCCGCCGCCACGACGACCGCCGGCACCACCTGGTATCGCACGCGCTTCACGCTCGACCTGCCCAAGGCGCAGGATACCACCGTTGCGGTGACGTTCGGCGACACCACCACGCCGCGCTCGGTCGCGCGCTATCGTGCGCTGCTGTTCGTCAACGGCTGGAACATGGGCCAGTTCATCGCGCATGTCGGCCCGCAGCGCGTCTTCCCGATCCCCGAGGGCATCCTCAACCACCACGGCGCCAACACGATCGCACTTGCCGTCACGTCGGATGGCGCGGCGGGCAATGCGCTCGAACAGGTCAAGCTCGTCACGCTGCGCAGCGTGAAGGGCGGCGTGCCCGTCCAGATGGTCGCCGCGCCCAGCCGCCCGGACCAACTCCGATGAGCGACGCGCTTGTCACCCGCCGCGGCTTCGGCGGCATCGCCGGTGCAGCGGCGCTCGCAGCGATGACGCGCCCCGCCTTCGCTGCCGGAGCGGCGCGGCCGTGGCCGTATCTGATCGGCGCCGACGTCTCGTGGATCCCCGAGGACGAGGCGGTCGGCGCGACCTATTGGCAGGATGGCCGGCAACGCGATCCGCTCGCGATCCTCGCCGACGCCGGGTTCAATGCGATCAAGCTGCGCACCTTCGTCGACCCCGCCAACGGCTATAGCAAGCGCAAGCCCGGTGGCCCGTGGTGCGACCTGCAGCAGACGCTGGCGTTCGGCCGTCGCATCAAGGCCGCCGGCTTCCATTTCTCGCTGACGCTGCACTATTCGGACGACTGGGCCGATCCGCAGAAGCAGGCGAAACCCGCAGCCTGGGCCGACCTGCCGTTTCCCCGGCTGGTCGAGCGCGTCGGTGGCTATACCGCCGACACGATCGCCGCGCTCGTCCGCGGCGGGGCCGCGCCCGACATGGTGGTGATCGGCAACGAGACCACCTTCGGCATGCTCTTGCCCGACGGCCGCGTGCCGCTGACCATTCCGACCGGCAACCCGCAGACCGACGGTGTCCACCTTAACGTGGCCGGCGCTGGCGGCTATGACCAGTTCGCCGCGCTGCTGAAGGCGGGGATCGCCGGCGCGCGCGCTGCGGCGCCGCGCGCCAAGGTGGCGCTGCACAACCATCTCGGTCGCCACTGGCCGATCACGAAATATTGGACCGACTCTCTGCTTCAGCGTGGCGTCCGCCCCGATGCCATCGGCTTCTCCTGCTACCAGCAGGCGGCGCAGGGCGACTGGCAGCATACCTTCGCCGAATTCGCCAAGGCCTATCCCGATCTTGGCTTCCTCGCGATGGAATATTCCGCGCGCAAACGCTATCTCAACGATCTCGTCCATGCCGAACCGCACGGCTGGGGCAGTTACATCTGGGAGCCGACGCGCCACCAGGAAGCGATCTTCCGCCACGACGGCAAGCCCGCCGGCGAAGGCGCCCGCCCCGATCTGCTCAGCCAGGGCATCAACGCCGCGGAAGCCCCCGGCGCCGCGCCCGGCGTGCCGACCCAGACGCCGCCCGACGGCCATCAGGGCCGGTACGACATCGATCCCCAGTTCCGCACCCTCTATCGCACCATGGCGCACGATTACGGTCTGAAGCCCGTGCGCGTTCCTACCAGGAGAAGTTAATTGGCCGCCCTTACCCACGACGTGCCGCGTGCAGACGTGACCGCCGCGATCGCCCGACTGATGGACAATCTCGTCAACATCACGGACGAGACCGGCGAGTTCCTGCTCCATCTCGAAGACGGGCGCATCATCGACACCAAGGGCTGGGCCGGCTGGGAATGGACCCATGGCGTCGGCCTGTTCGGGATGTGGCGCTATTACGAGCAGACCGGCGACAGCACCGCACTCGCGATCATCAAGCAATGGTTCGAGGATCGCTTCGTCGAGGGTACGCCGACCAAGAATATCAACACGATGGCGCCGTTCATCACGCTCGCCTATTTGTACGAGCTCGAACGCGACCCGCGCTACATCCCCTATCTCGACACTTGGGCCGAGTGGCTGATGGCGCCCGACGGCCTGCCCAAGACCGAGGAAGGCGGCTTCCAGCACATCGTCTACAATGACGAGAATCCCGGCGAGATGTGGGACGACACGCTGATGATGTCGGTGCTGCCGCTCGCCAAGATCGGCCTGCTGCTGAACCGTCCGCACTATGTCGAGGAAGCCAAGCGCCAGTTCCTCGTCCACATCAAATACCTGTTCGACAAGAAGACCGGGCTGTGGTTCCACGGCTGGGACTTCAACGGCCGGCACAATTTCGCCGAGGCGCTGTGGGCGCGCGGCAATTGCTGGGTGACGATCGCGATCCCCGAGATCATCGAGATCCTCGATCTGCCGCAAGGCGACGCGCTGCGCACCTTCCTGATCGACACGCTCGCCGCGCAGGTGAAGACGCTCGCCGAGACGCAGGACCCCGCGACGGGCCTGTGGCACACGCTGATCGTCGATCCGACCAGCTATCTCGAGGCGTCGGCGACGGCGGGCTTTGCGTACGGCATCCTCAAGGGCGTGCGGAAGGGCTATCTGCCGCGGCACTATGAGGCGGTCGGCATCAAGGCGGTGCAGGGCGTGCTCGCCAATATCGACGCGGCGGGCGAGCTCAAGCAGGTGTCGTTCGGCACGGCGATGGGCGACACGCAGCAATTCTACAAGGACATCGCGCTGACCTCGATGCCCTATGGGCAGAGCCTGGCGATGATCGCGCTCGGCGAGTTCCTGCGTACCTACATCTAATGCAGCAGGCGGCGCTTCCCGGCTTCCACCGCGTAGCGTCGCGTTGGGCCGCCTGGCGCCGCCCGGCCGGCGCGCTCGCGCTCCTTCTGGCACTCGGCGGCGCGGCCCGATCGGCGGTGGCGGAGACTCCACTGGTCGCGTTCGATGCCGGGCCGGGTGTCGTGCTGGCGGATGCGCGCGGCGTCGCGCGGGTGATGACCGACCCGCGCGACCATGCGGTGGTAAGGATCGCCGCCGCCGACCTCTCTGCCGATCTCGCCCGCGTGTCGGGCACGGCGACCGGCAACGGTACGCAGATCTGGCTCGGCACGCTCGGTCGCAGCGCGGCGATCGACGGCCTCGCGCGGCGCGGCCTGCTCGACGTCAGCAAATTGCGCGGCGCGTGGGAGAGCTTCGTGATCGCCACGGTCGATCGCCCCGCCCCCGGCGTCACCTCGGCGCTGGTGATCGTCGGCAGCGACCGGCGCGGCACCGCGTTCGGCGCGTACGAACTGTCGCGCGCGATCGGCGTCTCGCCGTGGCATTGGTGGGCGGACGTCACGCCCGAACATCACGCGCTGTTGCGCGCGCCCGCGGGCGTCGCGCGCTTCGGTCCGCCCTCGGTCAAGTATCGCGGCGTGTTCCTCAACGACGAGGATTGGGGGCTGCAACCCTGGGCCGCGCACACCTTCGAGCCCGCGGCGGGCACGATCGGCCCGAAGACCTACGCCAAGCTGTTCGAACTGATGCTGCGGCTCAAGGCCAACCTCGTCTGGCCGGCGATGCACAAGGTGACGCGCCCGTTCAATGCCGATCCCGGCAACGCCGCGCTCGCCGATCGCTATGCCATCGTGATGGGCTCGAGCCATGCCGAGCCGATGCTGCGCAACAATGTCGGCGAATGGACCGCGCCGGCGGAGCGATTCAATTACGCCACCAACGCTGCCGGTGTCGCGCGCTACTGGCGCGAGCGGGTGGCGACCAACGCGCGCTACGAGAGCCTCTGGACGCTCGGCATGCGGGGCATCCACGACAGCGGGATGGTCGGCCCGAGCGACGATGCCGGACGCCGGACGCTGCTCGAGCGCATCTTCGCCGACCAGCGTGCGATGCTGCCCGCGAATGCGCCGCAGGTGTTCACCCCGTATAAGGAAGTGCTCGACGTCTATCGCAGCGGGCTGAAAGTGCTGGGCGACGTAACGCTGCTGTGGCCCGACGACAATTTCGGCTATATCCGCCACCTCCCCGACACCGCCGAACGCCAGCGGCCCGGCGGATCGGGTGTCTATTACCACCTCTCCTATCTCGGTGCGCCGCTGTCGTATCTGTGGCTGTCGACCACCCCGCCCGCGCTGATCCGCGAGGAACTGGGCCGCGCCTGGGATGCCGGGGCGCGGGAGATGTGGGTGGCCAATGTCGGCGATCTCAAGCCGGGCGAACTCGCCACCGACTATTTCCTGCGACTGGCGTGGGACGTGCCGGCGACGCGCGCGCAGCCGATCGACGCCGTCGTGCGCGAGTGGGCGACCGGCACGCTCGGCGCCGATGTCGCGGCGGACGCCACGACGATCCTCGCCGAGCATCACCGCCTCAACTTCGCGCGTCGGCCCGAGCATCTGCAATGGTGGCTGCCCGGCGAGCTGTCGCGCCCCAGCCCGCTGTCGCCGCCCGAGATCGCCACCCGCCTCGCCGCGTTCGACACGCTCGCCGCCCGCGTCCGCGCGCTCGCACCGCGCATCGCGGCCGACCGCCGGGATGCGTTCTTCGAGCTGGTCGACTATCCCATCTCCGCCGCCGCGCTCGCCAATGTCCGGCTGTTCGACGCCGAAGCCTATGACCGCCTCCACGACAGCGATCCGGCAGCCGCGGCGCAAGCGGGTGCCCGCGCACGCGCCGCCGATGCCGAACTCACGCGCCTGACGCGCCGCTACAACGAGACGATCGCCGGCGGCAAATGGCGCGGGATGCTCGCGATGGAGCCGGCCGATGGCCAATGGCGCCGCTATCGCCTGACCCCGCCGATCCTGCCCGCCGCTGCCCTCCTCCCGGCTGAGACTGTAGCCCGACCGCAAGCTCCTGCCGCCGCCGCCACACCCGTCGTGGAAGCCGAAGCCGCCGAGGGCGCGCGCACCGGCTGGCGCGTGATCGACGGGCTCGGCCGCAACGGGGCCGCGGTCGGCGCGGCACTGCCGGCGCAGCTGTCTTACACGATCGACCTGCCGCCCGGCCGCTGGCGCCTCGTCGCCGAGCTCCTGCCGAGCTACGCCACGCACGACGGCGATCCGCTGCGCCTGACGCTCGCGCTCGACGATGCCGCGCCCGTCACGCTCGCCGCACCGCGCGTCACCGGCGATGCCGCCTGGGCGCGCGCGGTGCTCGACAATCGGATCGAGCTCGCGCTGCCGACCGCGCTCGCGGCCGGCCGCCATCGCTTCACCGTCGGCCTCGCCGATCCCGCGCTGATCCTCGATCGCTTCCGTTTCGATCCGCTTCCCGCCAGCCCGCCGCCCGCCGGCGCAAAGGACTGACCGCCATGGCCACCGACCCTATCGCCGCCGCGCCCGCCAACCCGATCGCGCCGACGCGCCCGGTGCGCTGGTACACGCTGCTCGCCTATGGCTCGAACGACGTGCTCGGCGCCGGTTCGATGGCGGTGATCAGTACCTGGATCCTGTTCTTCTACACCACCTTCTGCGGGCTGTCGGCGCTGCAGGCGACCGCGATCTTCGGCATCGCGCGCGTGCTCGACGCGTTCACCAGCCCGCTGATCGGCCACCTCTCCGACAGCCTCGGCCGCTCGTGGCTCGGGCGCAAGTTCGGGCGGCGGCGCTTCTTCATCCTCGCCGCGATCCCGCTGCTGCCGTCGTTCGCGATCATGTGGGTCGCGGGGCAAGGCTTCTGGTATTACCTCGTCACGTACGTGCTGTTCGAGATGGTCTATGCGATGGAGATCATCCCGTACGAGACGCTCGCCAGCGAAATGGCGACCGATTACAAGACCAAGGCGAAGTTCGCCGGCGCGCGCATCCTGCTTGGCCAGCTTTCGGCGATCGGCGCGGCGTTCCTGCCCAAGGCGCTGATCCAGTATCTCGGCGAGGGCTCGCCCGACACCTATCTCTACATGGGCATCATCTTCTCAGGGCTCTTCATGGGCGCGGCCGGCCTGCTCTATGCGTTCAGTTGGGAGCGGCAGCGCCCGCCCGGGCTCGACGCCGAGGAGGATGCGCGCGCCAAGCCGACGCTCGGCGCGGCGTTCAAGGCGCTCTATCGCAATTTGTTCTCGACGCTCCGGATCCGCGCCTTCCGGCTGCATCTCGGCATGTATCTCGGCGGGTATATCAGCCAGGACATCTATAACGCGGCCTTCACCTATTTCGTGATCTTCGCGCTGGCCGGCTCGGCGGCGATCGTCGCCAACCTCGTCGGGGTGACCTATATCGTCCAGTTCGTCGCGGTGATCCTGGCGATCAACTTCGCGCTGAAGCTCTCCCCCGCCGCCGCATACCGCATGGCGGCGATCAGCTTCGCGATCGGCGTGATCCTGTTCCTCGCGATGTACGCTGCGGGCTATACCGCGACCGCGATGCTGTTCTGGGTGCCGGTGCTGTTCGCCGGGCTCGGCCGCGGCGCGCTCAACTACATCCCGTGGGCGACGTACAATTACATGGCCGATGTCGACGAGATCGTCACCGGGCGCCGCCGCGAAGGCGCGTTCGCGGGCGTGATGACCTTCGTGCGCAAGATGAGCCAGGCCGCCGCGATCATCCTCGTCGGCCAGGTGATGCAGGCATCGGGCTTCGTCTCGGGCGCGAAGACGCAGAGCGCCGGCGCGCTGGTCGGCATCGTCGGGGTGATGGGCGCGGGCACGATCGCGATGCTGCTGTTCGGCATGTTCGTGTCGACGCGCTTCCGGCTCGACCCCCGCACGCATGCGATCCTGCTCGAGGAGATCGAGCATTTGCGCAGCGGCGCACGCACGCCGTCCGATCCCGAGCATGCCGCCGTGGTCGAGGATCTGTCGGGCTGGTCGTATGACCGGCTGTGGGGCAACAATCCGGTGGCGGAAGCGCAGAAATGATCGCGCTGCTCGCCGCGGCCTTGCTCGCGCAGGCCGCGGTGCTGGCGCCCAAGCCGCTGTTCCGCGATCCCGTGCATGACGGCGCTGCCGATCCGTCGACGGTCTACGATCCGGCGACGCGCGAGTGGGTGATGTTCTACACCAACCGCCGCGCCGATTTGCCGATGGACGATGCCACGGACGTCCGCTGGGTCCACGGCACCGCGATCGGCATCGCCCGCTCGAAGGACGGCGCGCAGTGGCGCTACGGCGGCACCGCGGCGATCCCGGTCGCATGCACCGGCGCGACGCTGTGGGCGCCCGATGTCGAGCGGTTCGCGGGGCAATGGCACATGTGGGTCACCGTCGTCCCCGGCATCTATCGCGACTGGAACGCGCCGCGATTCCTCGTCCACCTGACCAGCTCCGACCTCAAAAGCTGGCGCTGCGGCGGGCGAGTCGAGCTGGGCTCGGACCGGGTGATCGATGCGAGCGTCGTCGCGTTGCCGCGCGGTGGCTACCGCCTGTTCTTCAACGACGAGCGGATGAACAAGGCGATCCGCACCGCCGACAGCCGGGATCTAGTGCATTGGACGCTCAAGGACCGGCTGACCGACACGCCCGGCGAAGCGCCCAAGGCGTTCCGCTGGCGCGGGCGCTGGTGGCTGGTGTCCGATGCGTGGAAGGGGCTGCTGGTGATGCGCTCGTCCGATGGCGAGCATTGGACGCGCCAGAGCGACTATCTGCTCGCCGCCCCCGGCGCCGCCGCGACCGACCGCGCCAAGGGGCAGCATCCCGACGTGATCGTCGCGGGCGAGCGTGCGTATCTCGTCTATTTCGTCCACCAGTCGGGCGAACCGCAGGCCGCGCATGATCCCGAGTGGCACCGTCGCAGCGTGCTCCAGATCGCCGAGCTGAACGAGGTCGACGGCATCCTCACGGTCGATCGCAACGCGCCGGTCTATGTGCGTTTCCTGACCCGCTGAACGCGGGCGCTAAAGGGTCGAGTACGCTTGGCGCTTTCCCGAACGCCCCCCGCCCGTTCGCCCTGAGCCGGGCGAAGGGCACCTCTCCACAACGAGCCAGCCCTCACGCGGGGAGCAGGGCTTCGACAAGCTCAGCCCGAACGGCGTTGGCGGATCACGCCAATTCGAATGTGACCTAGAGAAATCCGACCTGCCGCAACCAAGCCGCACACAGCTGCGGCCACACCGACACTGGCAGGCCCTGCGTATCGAGCGCGAAGCCGTGCGGGGCATCGGCGAAGATGTGGCACTCCGCCGCGCCGCCGGCTTGCTCCCAAGCAGCGTGCAGCCGCCGCGTATTCTCGACCGGGACGACCGGATCGTTGCCCGAATAGACGATGAACGCGGGCGGCGGGTCTTGCAGCAGTTGCGCGTCGGGCTGCAGCCGATCGTACATCGCCTGCTTCTCGACCGGGGGCAGCGGCGGCTTGTCGGCGATGATCGTGCGGCCTGCGGCATTGGTCGAGATCGGCGCATAGCCGATCACCAGCACATCGGGCCGCGTCGTCGCATCGCAGGACACGCCCCATTCTTCCGGCACCGCCGCCGCGAGGCACGCAGCGAGATGCCCGCCCGAGGACAGCCCGACGACACCGAGCGCGCTGATATCCTCGCGCAGCAGCCGCATCGCCGCCAATGCATCGGCAAGCGCCGCGACAGGCCCGTTCGCCGCGTCGGGGAAGCGGTGGATCAGGACATGCGCGTGATAGCCGAGCGTATTGAGCCAGCGCGCCACCTGGACGCCCTCGCGCCCCGCCATCAGCTGGACATAGCCGCCGCCGCCGAGCACCAACATCGCGCGACCATTGGGCTGCGCAGGCGCGAAGCTCAGCAGCACCGGCTGGGTCACCGCGGTCACCACCGCTTGCGCCGGATTGGCGAAGGCGGGATCGAACGTCACCGCGAACATCCGCAGCGCAGCGCCATCGAGCGTGCGCACCTGATCGGCACCGAGCATCAGCATCCCGGATGCGCCCCGTCGAACGACGAGTGGCCAGCGACGCACGGATGCGTCGGATAGGCCTCGCCGTCGAGCTCGACCGCCTCGCGCACCACCGACAACCGGTCGCCATCGTCGCGCATCTCGTACAGCTTGCCGAGCGCATAATTGAACGGCCGATGCAGGATCATCATCAGTCTGCCGTCGAAGGTGCGGAACAGCATGCCGTGCCCGCTATCGCGCTGCACCAGCGGCCCGAGCTGCTCCCACGGCCCGGCGATCGTGCCCGAGGTCGAGCGCGCCTGCGCTTCGACATAGCCCTTCGCGCCATAGCTCGACCACAGCATCAGCAGCGTGCCGGTCTTCGATCGATAGAGTTCGGGGCCGTCGGTGACGTAGACGACGTCGCCGTTCGGCTGCTTCTGGCCGACTGCCCACGGCGCGTCGTTCGCCTTGAACAAGGTCTGCGGCGGGCCGGCGGCGGCGAGATCGTCGGTGAGCGGCAGCGCTTCCATCGTGCCCACCGTCGTCTGCCACCATTCATGCGCGTAGACGAGCCACGGCTTGCCCGCAGGATCGACATAGAGCGACCCGTCGAGCGTCATCAGTTTGGGATCGACGATCGGCGCCCCGCCACGCACGAGCCGGTACGGCCCGTTGACCGTGTCCGAGACAGCCAGCACCGTGCCGCGGCGATAGGTGTCGCGCGTGCCGTTCTTGCCGAGCGGCAGGTCGGGGTTGTGGAAGGTCGTGAACAGATACCATTTGCCGCGCCAGCGATGCACCTCGGGCGCCCAGCTGCCGGCCTTGGCCCACAGCCCGGCGGGCAGGACGAAGGCGAGCTTGGGCTTGCTCCAATGCTTCAGGTCGCGGCTGGCATAGACCATCGTACCAAGCCGCTGGTCGCCGCTCATCGCCGCTTCGTTGCGGGTAAACAGGTAATAGGTCTTGCTTGCGGCGTCGGCGACGATCCACGGATCGTGCAGGTGCATCGCGGTCAGCACGAGCGGCCCGTCGCCCTGCGGTGCGGCGGGGGCCGCCCCCGTCAATCCGAGCAACGCGGCAGCGGCGAACAGCCACTTCATGGCGCGACCGCGATGCTGTTGCCATAGCCGATCACCACGGTGGCGATCAGCAACAGGCCGACCCCGCTCCACACGGTCGCCTTGATCCGCGCGCCGGCTTCCTTCCACTCGCGGAAAGCAAAGCCCCACAGCGTGCCGAAGATGATGATGCTCGCCATGTGCAGCGTCCAGCTTGAGAAGCCCAGCCGGCCCATCTGGCTCTCGCCCATCGTGTAGAAGAAGAACTGGAAGTACCAGGTCACCCCCGCCAGCGCGCTGAGCAGATAGTTGCGCAGCAACGGTGGCCGGCCAACGTCGCCCTTCGTGACACCGCGCCATTCGGGCGCGCTGCGGTTCTTTGTGATGAGAAACGCGCACCACGCTCCGTTGGTGATCAGCCCGCCGAACATCACCAGGCACAGCACCGGCAGCCCGGTCCACAGCGGCCCCGTCCCCGCCGCGGCCGACAGCGCCTTGATCGGCTCGCCCGCGGCGAGGCCGAAGGCGAAGCAGGCCGACATGATGCCCGCGAAGATCGCGACGAGGATGCCCTTCTTGAAGTCGAATTCGGCGACCACCGCCGCCTTCTGCGCGGGCGTCAGCAGCGCATCCTTCTTCGCACCCGCGATCGCGACGACGATGATTCCGAGCAACGTCAGCGCGATGCCGAGCAGCACGATCCGGCCCGAAGCGTTGGCGAGCAGCTTCGCGTGGAAATCCCCCGCGAACAACGGTGGGATCAGCGTGCCGAACACGGTGCACAGCCCCAGCACCACCGCCATGCCGAGCGACAGCCCGAGATAGCGCATCACCAGCCCGTAGCCGAGCCCGCCGAACCCCCACAGCACGCCGAAGACAATCGGCCACCAGAATGCCGTCGGCGTGGCGCCGTGGAGCACGCCGAGCAGATCGTTGGTCTGAAGGCTGGCGAAGAACCACGGCGCGAACAGCCAGGAGAAGACGCCGCCGGTCAGCCAGTAAATCTCCCACGACCAGCGCTTCACCCCGCGATAGGGCACGTAGAAGCTCGCCGAGGCGAGGCCGCCAAGCCAGTGGTAGAGGACGCCGAGCAACGGGTTCATAAATCTAATCCCAGGCGATAGAGGCGGTTGGCATTGCGCGCGAACAGGTCGCGTTGCTCGTCGTCGCTGAAGTCGGCGGCGATCGCGTGGAATGCCGCCATCGTGCGGTCGATCGGCGCGAAGAGCGTGTCGGTCGGGGTATCGCTGGCGAACAGGCAGCGGTGGGTGCCGAACAGCTCGATCGCCGCGAGCAGGAACGGCCGCACGCTGTCGAGCGTCCAGGCGCGATCGATGAAGCCGAGCCCCGACAGCTTGATCGCGACATGCGGCAGCGCGGCGAGCGTTTCGAGCCCGGCGCGCCATTGCGCGATGCCGTCACGATCGCCGATCACCGGCATGCCGAGATGGTTGATAATCACCGGCACGTCGGGATGCCGCGCGAGCAGCGGGGCGAGCCCGGCCATCTGCGCGGGATAACATTGCAGGTCGAACGACAGGCCGTATTTCGCGAGCAGGCCGAAGCCCGCCCCCCACTGCGCGTCCTGCGTCACGTCGCGCGGCGTGTAGCTGCGCAGCGGATCGGCGTGCCAGTTGACGATGTGGCGGATGCCGCGAACGCGCGGATGCGCCGCCTGCTGCGCGAGCAACGCTTCGACGTCGGGATCGTCGAGCCGCGCGAACGCCACGATCGCGCTCGGCAAGCCACCCGCGTCGGCGACGCCTTCGAGCCATTCGGTCTCGTCGAGCGCCTGCGCCGGGTCCGCCCCGGCATCGATGTGCACCGCGCCGACGACGTTCCAGCGCGCCATGTCGGCGCGATAGTCGGCGAGCGTGTAATCGCGGGCGATCGCTTCGACCGAGCCGTTGGGCCCGTCCTCCGCAAACGGCGGCGTCAGCCACGGATAGCGGATCCGGCCGAGCTCCCACAAATGGATGTGCGCATCGACGAACGGGATGGTCACGAAGCCTCTCCGGCTGAGCAAGGCCGCGCCGTCGTCTTTCGGACGGTCGCGGCCATATGGGCGATCAGAAAGTCGTGCGACCGCCCGACGTGTCGAAGGTCGCCGCCGTGGTGAAGCTGCACTCTTCCGACGCCGCGAAGCACACCATCGCGGTCGATTCGTGGATTTCGCCCAGGCGCCCCATCGGGATCTTCGAGCGCATATATTCGACCTGGCTCGGCGGCAGCTGCTCGAGGATCGGGCTCTCGAAGGTCGCCGGGGTGATCGCATTGGCGATCACGCCCTTGCCCGCGAGTTCCTTGCCGAGGCTCTTGGTCAGGCCGATCACCGCCGCCTTGGTCGCCGAATACGCGCTGGCGTTGGGATTGCCTTCCTTGCCCGCCACCGACGAGACGTTGACGATCCGGCCATAGCCATTCTCGAGCAGATACGGCACGACCGCGCGGTTGCAGTAGAACAGCCCGTTGAGGTTGACGTTGACCACCTGCAGCCAGCTGTCGATCGGGAATTCGTGCACCGGGGCGGTCGCCCCGGTGATCCCGGCCGAGCAGATCAGCACGTCGATCTTGCCCAGAACCTCAGCACTTTCCTTGGCGGCAGCGGCGACGGCATCGGCATCCGACACGTCGAGCGCGACGACATGCGTCGCGCCGATCTCGTCCTTGGTCGTGGCGAGCGCCGCGGCGTTGCGATCCCACAGCACGGCCTTGCCACCCTCGGCGATGATCCGCCGGGCGACATCCTTGCCGAGCCCCGAAGCGCCGCCGGTGATGACCGCGCAGCGCCCTGCGAAACGTCCTTCGTAGACGCTCATGCGAGTTTGCCTTCGCCGAGGTGGCGCCACTCGACGACGGTCTGAGTCTGCGTGCCGAGCTTGGCGATCGACAACTCCATCACGTCGCCGGCCTTCAAGAAGATCTTGTCGGGCTTCTTGCCCTCGCCCACGCCAGGCGGCGTGCCGGTGATGACCAGATCGCCCGGCATCAACGTGACATATTCGCTGGCATAGGAGATCAGCTCGGCGAGATCGAAGATCATCGTCTTGGTGTTGCCGGTCTGCATCCGCACGCCGTTCACGTCGAGCGTCATGTCGAGATCCTGCGCGTCGCCGACTTCATCGGGCGTCACCAGCCACGGGCCGGTCGGACAGAAGGTGTCGTGGCCCTTGCCCTTCGACCATTGGCTGCCGCGCTCCTTCTGGTTGAAGCGCTCGGACACGTCGTTGACGAGCGTGAAGCCCGCGATCGCGTCGAGCGCGTCTTCCTTCGCAATATAGCGGCAGGTCTTGCCGATGATCACGCCGAGCTCGACTTCCCAGTCGCTGTGCGTCGAGCCCTTGGGCAACACGACGTCGTCGTTGGGGCCGCTGAGGCTCGACAGCGCCTTGGCGAACATCACCGGCTCGGTCGGGATCGGCAAGCCGGACTCGATCGCATGGTCGCGATAGTTGAGCCCGATCGCGACGATCTTGCTGATCCCGGCGATCGGCACGCCGTAGCGCGGCGTTCCCTCGACCACCGGCAACGACGCGACATCGGCGGCGAGCGCCTGCGGCAGCGTTGCGATCGTCAGGTCGGCGATGACGCCCGAGAGGTCGCGGAGCGTACCGTCGGCGTCGACGATACCGGGCTTTTCTTGGCCGGGCTGGCCATAGCGGCAGAGCTTCATGAGACGGTCTTTCGTTATCAGTGCGTATAGGGACGGTGCATCGCGATCTCGCGATTGAGCTCGACGCCGAAGCCCGGCGCATCGAGCGCGCTGGCCTTGAGTCGGCCATTCTCGGGCACCGGCTCGCCGATCAGCTGCGGGTGGAACATCGGCACCACTTCGGTCGGTCCCGGATGCATCATCAGGAACTCGGCGAAGGGCGAATTGTGGCGCGTGATCACGAAGTGATAGCTGTAGACCGACGATCCGTGCGGCACGACCATCTTGCCCGCGGCATCGGCGAGCGCCGAGATCTTGAGCAATTCGGTCACGCCGCCGCACCAGCCGACATCGGGCTGGATGATGTCGCAGCATTCCATCTCGAGCAGCATGCGGAAGCCCCAGCGGGTCGCCTCATGCTCGCCGGTGGTGACCAGCATGCCCTTGGGGACGTTGCGCTTGAGCTGCTGATAGCCCCAATAATCGTCGGGGCTGATCGCCTCCTCGATCCATTTAAGGCCGTGCTCATGCGCCGCGATCGCGAGGCGTGTGGCGTAATCGAGGTCGAGCGCCATCCAACAGTCCCACATCAGCCAGAAATCGGGCCCGACGCGCTCGCGCATTTCGGCCAGCTCGGCGATGTTCTTGTGGAAACCCTCGAGCCCTTCGGCCGGGCCGTGGTGCAGCGGCATTTTGCCGCCGATGAAGCCGAGCTCCTTGGCGACATCGGGCCGCGCGCCGGTCGCATAGAATTGCAGTTCGTCGCGCACCGCACCGCCGAGCAGGTGATAGACCGGCTCCTGCCGCAGCTTGCCGAGCAGATCCCACAAAGCGAGATCGACCCCCGAAATGGCATTCACCACCAGGCCCTTGCGGCCGTAATATTGCGTCGAGAAATACATCTGATCCCAGATCTTCTCATATTCGGTCGGGCTGCGGCCCTCGAGGAAGCGCGCCAAATGCTTCTCGACGATGAACGCCGCGGGCTCGCCGCCAGTCGTGACCGCGAAACCGATCGTGCCGTCCTCGGCCTCGATCTCGACCACCAGCGTGCCGAGCACGTTGATCCCGAAGCTCTGCCGGCTCTGGCGATATTCGGGATAGCGGCTCATCGGCGTGGCGATATGGTCGTCGATCCAGTGGCCGGCACCCTGGTCGTGATAGTCGGCCCCGCCGCCGCGCACGGTGAATGCGCGGACATGCTTGATCTTGGGCAACTGGACGATCGCCACGTGTCTCTGCTCCTCATCATCGCTTCACGGATGCGAAGCGGTCCTCCACTAAGCAGACGTTCCGGGGCACCGCGCCGAAGCTGGCAGCCTCTCCCGGGCCGTTTGCATGGTCTCACTTTATGAGATAGGTCGTTAGTTGATGGAAAGAGCCGCGTCAAATACAGACTCGGGCGAACGAGAGGATGCTGCAGTGCGCGACAGTCTATGGGATCGTCGGAGCGTGCTCGCGGGCGCTGGCGCGCTGTCTTTTGCCGGCGCGGTGCCTGCCGTGGCGCAGGGCGCTGACGTAGGTGTGGGGGCGTTCCTCACGATGCCGCTCTGGCCGGGCAAGCCCCCAGGCGGCGCGCGCGTCGCCGCGACCGAGAACCGGGTCGAGCGCCAGCCGGCGACGGCCGATGGCAATTACATCGTCGAACATGTCCGCCAGCCGACGCTGACGATGCTCAAGCCCGCCAAGCCCAACGGCGCCGCTGTGCTGCTGATCCCCGGCGGCGGCTATCGCTTCGTATCGATGGGCAATGAAGGCTTTCCCGTCGCGCGGCGCTTCGCCGAGGCGGGGTACACTTGCTTCATCCTGCTCTATCGCCTGCCCGCCGACGGCTGGTCCGCCGGTGCCGACGTGCCGCTGCAGGATGCGCAGCGCGCCGTGCGCACGATCCGCAGCCTTGCTCCGCGCGAGGGCTTCGACCCGCAGCGGATCGGCGTGGTCGGCTTCTCGGCGGGCGGGCATCTCGCCGCCTGGCTCGCGACGCGCGACGTGCGCGAGATCGCCGCGCCGCTCGATGCGATCGACCGGTTGCCGGCCAGCGTCACCGCCGCCGCCTTCGTCTATCCGGTGATCACGCTGCGCGATCCGGTCGCGCACAAGGGCTCGCGCGAGCAGTTGCTCGGCGCCGATGCTGCTCCCGCGCGGATCGCGGCCTATTCGCTCGAGGAGAACGTGATGGCGACGCCGCCGCCAGCGGTGCTGGTGCATGCGCTCGACGATCCCGCCGTGCCCTATCAGAACAGCCTGCTGATGGCGGAGGCGCTGCGCGCGCGCAAAGGCGCGGTGGAGGTGCATTTGCTTGAGTCCGGCGGCCACGGCTTCGGGCTCGGCACCACCAAGCCGGCCGTGGCGAACTGGCCCGAGCTGGTTGCGGGTTTCCTCGGGCGGCACGGCGTATGACCACCACGCCGCGCGTCGCACTGTTCGTCACCTGTCTGGTCGACCTGATCCGCCCGCGCATCGGCTTCGCCTCGATCGCCGCGCTGCAGGCGGCGGGCTGCGAGGTCGTCGTGCCTGAGGCGCAGACCTGTTGCGGCCAGCCCGCGCTCAATTCGGGCGATCGCAAGACCGCCGAAGATTTCGCGCGCCGCAACATCGCGCTGCTCGAAGGCTATGACCAGGTCGTCGTCCCGTCGGGTTCGTGCGCGGCGACGATCCGCGTCCACTATCCCGAAATCCTCGAGCATGACGCGGCGTGGTTCCCGCGCGCGCAAGCACTGGCCGCCAAGACGTTCGAGATCCTTGCCTATCTCGACGAAGTCCGTGGCTGGAAGCCCGAGGGCGTCGCGCTGCCGACGACCGCGACCTATCACGACAGCTGCTCGGGCCTGCGCGAGCTCGGTATCAAGCGCCAGCCGCGCCGCCTGCTCGCCGCGATCGACGGGCTGGAGCTGAAGCCGCTGGCGGGTGCGGAGACGTGCTGCGGCTTCGGCGGCACGTTCTGCGTCAAATATCCGGCGATCTCGAACGCGATCGTCGGCGAAAAGACGGCGGCGATCGATGCCGCCGGCGCCGACCTGCTGCTCGCGGGCGATCTCGGTTGCCTGATGAACATGGCGGGCAAGCTCCACCGCGACGGCTCGCCGGTCCGTGCGTTCCACGCGGTCGAACTGCTCGCGGGCATGGGCGACGGCCCGGCGATCGGCGAAGAGGCGTGAGCGGCGGGTTCGCGGAACGCGTCGACGCCGCGCTTGCCGATCCGATCCTCAAGCTCGCGGTCGAGCGCACCGCCGGCACCGCCGAGGCCAAGCGCACGCTCGCGATCGACGCCTTTGCCGATTTCGAAGCCGCGCGCGACCGTGCGGCGGCGATCAAGGATCATGTCATCGCCAATCTCGGCGGCTACCTCGAACGCTTTGAGGCGAACGCGGTGGCGGCGGGCGCCGTCGTCCACTGGGCACGCACCTCGCAGGAGGCGTGCGACATCGTCATCGGCCTGTGCAAGGCTGCCGGCGCGAAAAGCGTCGCGCGCTCGAAATCGATGCTCGGCGAGGAAATCGGCCTGCCGCACGCACTCACCGAGGCCGGCATCACCCGCGTCGAAACCGATCTTGCCGAACATATCATCCAATTGTCGGGCGAGCGCCCGTCGCACATCATCTGGCCCGCGATGCACAAGACGCGCGAGCAGGTCTCGGTGCTGTTCAAGGCCAACCACCGCGATCCGCACACCGAAGAGACGATCGCGGCGATGGCGGAGAGCGCCAGGCGCCATCTGCGCGAGGGGATGCTCGCGGCCGATGTCGGCATTTGCGGTGCGAACTTCCTGATCGCCGACACCGGCGCGGTGTGCACCGTCACCAACGAAGGCAATGCCGAACTGTCACTGGTGCCGCCGCGGATGCAGATCGTCACCGCCGGGATCGAGAAGATCGTGCCGTCGATGGGGCACGCCGTGCACATGCTGCGGATGCTCGCGCGCTCGGCAACCGGCGCGCCGCTGACGCAATATACGACCTTCTACACCGGCCCCAAGCGCCCCGGCGACCGCGACGGGCCCGAGGAAATGCACATCGTGCTGGTCGACAACGGCCGCACCGCGATGCGCGAAGACGGGCTTGCCGAGATGCTGCGCTGCATCCGCTGCGGCGCGTGCATGAACCATTGCGTGGTGTTCCGGCAGATCGGCGGCCACGCTTACGGCGGCACCTATCCCGGCCCGATGGGCGCGGTGCTGACCCCGGCGATCGATGGCTTGGCGGCGAACCGCGACTTGCCCAACGCTTGCACGCTCAACGGCAAATGCCAGGAGGTGTGCCCCGTGCGCATCCCGCTCCCCACGCTGCTACGCGGCTGGCGCGAGAAGAGCTGGCGCGAGGGGCTCGAGCCGAAAGCGACCCGCGCCGGGATCGGACTCTGGGCGTGGGTCGCACGCCGCCCGCGGCTCTACCGCACGGCGACCGCGACCGCGCTCACCGCGCTGCGCTTGCTGGGGCGCACCGGCTGGCTGAGCAATGTGCCGCTCGCCAGCGGCTGGACGCGGCATCGCGACTTGCCCAAGCCGGCGGCGGAAAGCTTCATGGCGCAATATAAGAAAGGGCAGCGCCAATGACCGCGCGCGACGCAATCCTGTCGCGGCTCGGCGGCACCATGACGCCCTCGCAAATCGCGGACGAAGCCGCCGCTTTGCTGATCGCGCCCGAACGACCACCCGTCGATCTGGCCGCGCTCGAGCAAACCTTCGCGGAGCGGCTCGCGCTGCCGAGTGTGGCCGCAAGCTATGACCGCATCTCGGACTGGAGCGAAGTCCCCGAGGCCGTGCGGCGCTATTGCGCGGCGAACGGCCTGCCGGCGGTGCTGTGCCTGCCCCCCGACCCGCGCCTCACCGCGCTCGACTGGCGCGGCGTGACGCTCCACGACGGGGCCGCGCCCGATGAAGACGCGGCGTTGGCGATCGCGCGGTGCGGCGTCGCCGAAACCGGATCGCTGGTGTTCGAGACCAGCCCCGAAGCGCCGATGCTGCCGAACTTCCTCGCGCTGCATCATCTCGTGATCGTCCCCACGCTGGTCGCGCATCTCGAGGACGCGATCCTGCCAGGCGCACAGCCGCGCGCGCATTATTGGGTGACGGGCGTTTCGGGCACGACCGACATCGAGGGCACCTATGTTCGCGGCGCGCATGGCCCGCGCTTCCTCCACGTTATCCGACTGGCGACCCCGCTAAAGCCATGAACGGACCCGACGAACGCTTGCGCTGAACGGGCAACCCGATGGGCGAGCGTGTGTCCCACACGACACGGAATTTCACATTTCGTACATTTAGCCTTTCATATGGCATTTTATTAGCCGTATATAGATAACGCACTTCACATATTGGGATCAGCAACGACTGACCCGCGTGATTTTCGGGGAGGATATCATGACCTATCGTCGCTTAGCGCTCGCAGCCGCTCAAGTTTCCACGCTGGCCCTTATGGTCGCCGCGACCCCGTCCTGGGCGCAGCAGGCGAGCGCCCCCCAAGCCACCCCGCCCGAAACCGCCGCCGCTCCGGGCGACGACGCGCAGGCGCCCGACATCGTCGTCACCGGCTTTCGCGCCTCGCTCAATGCAGCGATCAACCAGAAGCGCCGCGAGACCGCCGCGGTCGACAGCATCGTCGCCGAGGACATCGGCAAGTTCCCCGATTCCAACCTCGCCGAATCGATGCAGCGCATTCCCGGCGTCGCGCTCGCGCGCGGCGATGGCGGCGAGGGTCGCAACATCTCGGTCCGCGGTCTCGGCGCCGCTTTCACGCGCGTGCGCATCAACGGCATGGAAGGCACCGCGCAGACCGGGTCGTCGGACATTTACGGCGCCGGCAACAGCGGCCGCAGCTTCGACTTCAACGTCTTCCCGACCGAAATCTTCTCCGAACTGGCGGTTCGCAAGACGCCGTCCGCCGATGTCGAGGAAGGCTCGCTCGGCGCGACGGTCGATCTGACCGCGCCCAAGCCGCTCGCCGGCAAGCGTGACTTCACGCTGACCGCGACCGCGCGCGGCATCTACAACGAGCTGTCCAAGAAGGTGAACCCGCGCGCCTCGCTGCTCATTTCGAAGAAGTTCGCCGACGGCACCTTCGGCGTGCTCGCTTCGGTCGCCTATCAGCAGCGCGACATCCGCGAAGTCGGCTATTCGGCGGTCGACATCCTGTCGTCGAACACCAATGGCGGATTCTGCTCGCCGGTCGGTTTCACGCCGGTGAACCCGGCGGTCGGCAGCAAAGGCGCCTCGGCGACCGAATGCTATCCGGGCGTACCGCGCACCAGCACCGCGGCTGCCTACAACACCATCGTCAACGCGCGGCGTGCCGACTTGCCCAACACGCCGGGCAGCGGCGCCTTCCTGCCGCGCATTCCGCGCTACCTCAACTCGACGCAGAACCAGAAGCGGATCGGCGGCACGCTGACCTTCCAGTGGCAGCCCGACAGCGCCACCGACATCTCGCTCGACTTGCTCTATTCGCAGTTCGATGTCGTGCGCCGCGACAATTACATCGCCGGCCTGTCGTTCGGACGCTCGGCGACGAACAACGGCCAGCCGGTCACCTCGGTCAAGGACGTGCAGCTCAGCCCGAAGGGCAGCCTGGTCTACGGGCTGTTCGACGGCGTCGACGTCCGCTCGGAAGGGCTGGTCGATCGCTTCGTTTCGACCTTCAAGCAAGCCAACCTCAACTTGAAGCACGATTTCACCGACCGCTTCGGCGTCACCGGCCTGTTCGGCATCAACGAATCGGTATTCGACAACAAGCAGCGCTTCCAGTCGTTCATGGATGCGATCGACACGCCCAATTTCTCGGTCGACTATCGCAAGGGCAATGACACGCCGCTGCTCGGCTTCGGCTTCAACGTCGCCGATCCCAACGCCTTCGCGTACGGGCCCGCGCTGGCCGACGGCACGGTGCGCGGCGGCTACAACTTCCAGGGCAAGCCGTCGGTCAACACCAACAACGGCACGACCGGCGAGCTCAACTTCCACTGGAAGGTCAGCGACAGCCTGACGCTCAAGGCGGGCGGCCAGTATCGCCGCGCCGACTTCACCGTGCGCAACCTCGTCCCCTACACCGCCGACGTCGTGACGAAGGCCTTGCCCGCCGGGACGACGCTGGCCAGCCTGACCACGCAGATCAAGGGTGTCGACCAGCTCTGGGGCAATGGCGCCCCGGCAAGCTGGGCGGCGCTCGATCCCGACAAGCTGATCTCGACCTTCAACCTCAATGCCGTGCGCTATTGCGGGATCGAGTGCGGCGCGCAGTCGAGCCGCGTGCTCGAGGAAGTCTCGTCGGCCTATGCCATGGCGGCGTTCGACCTCGGGGAGCGGCTGGGGGGTATCGGCGTGCGCGGCGATGCCGGGGTGCGCTACGTCCACACCGACCAGACTTCGTCGGGCTATATCTCGGTCGCCTTGCCCTCGTCGCCGACCGGCGTGACCGGCAGTTTCCAGAGTGCGTCGAAGCGCTACAGCGACTGGCTGCCATCGGGAAATCTGGTGATCGAGCCGGTCCGCAACCTGCTGTTCCGCTTCTCGGGCGCCAAGGTGCTCGCGCGCCCCGAACTCGCGCAGTTGACCCCGACCAGCAGCATCACCGCGACGACACGCGTCGGCAGCTTCCAGAACCCGCAACTCGATCCGATCCGCGCGACGACGTTCGATGCCGCGGTCGAATGGTATTTCCGCCCGGGTGCGCTGCTGTCGGCGGCGTTCTTCTACAAGGACATCAAGTCCTATGTGCAGAACGTCAACACGCAGGAAGTGTTCAACACGCTCGGCCTGCCGGCGGCCTTGCTCAACGGCACCAACACCGCCCCGACCGAAATCTTCACGATCTCGCGCCCGACCAACACGCCCGGCGGCAAGCTGAAGGGGATCGAGGCGAATGTGCAAATGCCCTTCACCTTCCTCCCCGGTTTCCTCAAGAATTTCGGCGCGCTGGCGAACTACACGCATGTCACCTCGCGCATCCGCTATATCCTGGCGAGCGTGAACGGCGTGCCGACCGTGACGACCACTGCCGATCTGGTCGGCCTGTCGAAGAACACCGCTTCGGGCACGCTGTATTATGAGGACCGCAAGTTCAGCATCCGCAGCACCGCCAATTGGCGCGACGGCTTCATCCGCGGCATCCCGGCGTCGCCGGGCAGCGATCTGCAAGGCAATTCGCAGACGCTGTTCGTCGACGCCTCGGCCTCGTACAACGTCAACGACAACATCAAGCTGATCGTCGAGGGCACCAACCTGACGGGTGAGCAGAACCGGCTCTACACCGACAGCGTCCGCCAGGACACGCTGTTCCAGACGCGCATCGGGCGGACGTTCACCTTCGGCGTGAACTTCAAGCTGTAGTCGGAGGGCGGGGGGGGGGGCGGATCGGTCGCCCCTCGCTTACCCGTCAGCGCGCGCGGACGCCGAGCGTATATTCGGGCACCACGCGGATCGTCCGCAGGTCCGCCACCTGGCCCGTCGCCGGGAGCAGCGTGCGTGCGCTGTCGTCGAGGTAGATCGGCGCGTCGCTGCGCAGCGGGAGCGCGGTGAGCGTCCACGGCTTGCCGTCGCGCGTCAGATAGAGGCTGTTGACGCCGATCGTGCCGCCAGGGCCCGTAGCGGTCCCCATGTGCAGATGGGCGCTGCGCAGCGGCGGCGGCGGCTCGCTGGCATCGATTTTAACAACCGTCTGCCCAGACGCGGCAGTCGAGGCGAGCAGCGCCGCGACACCCAGCCAGCGGGAAGTCGCGGTCCCGACGGCGCCCGCGCGCGCTCTGCCATGGCTGTGCATACCGACCTCCCGATCCACGATGTGTCGCGTGGTGTTCGGTAGGGGTACCCACCTGACACGCACGCGACAATCCCGCACTGCGAACCGATACACTACAAGTTGGAAGTCGGCGTGTGTTGCCGCGACGCGATCGGCGAACCGATCCGACCGCTCCCGCCATCATCGAGCCGCTGGCAAGCGCAGCCGCAAATCTGCTAGGACGGCGCATGTCCGCGCTTCTCCCCGCCTCCCCCCGCCCCCTTGGTCTTTCCGCATGAGCGACAAGGCGGTGAACAGCGACGCCGATGATTCGCGCAAGACCGGGACGCAGACGCTCGAGCGCGGGCTCGATTTGCTCGAACTTGCGGTCAACGAGTCGCTCACGCTCGCCGAGCTGACGTCACGCTCGGGCTTGCCGCGCGGCGTGGCATACCGCCTGGTGACCGCGCTCGCCGGGCGCGAGTTCCTCGCACAATCGGGCAACGGTCGCTTTCGCGGCGGACCGAGCCTGTTGCGCCTGAGCCACCGCGCGGGCGAGCAGACCGACATCGCCGCGATCGCACGCCCGCATCTCGACGCGCTGTCGGAGCGCACCGGGCTGAGCGCGTTCCTCGGCCGGCGCGACGGCGAGTATTCGGTGCATTTGCTGCGCTCGCAGGGCAGCGAGCGTGTTGCCGTGACGACCCAGCCTGGCACGCGCCGCCTGTTGCCCGAGACCGGCATGGGCAAGGCACTGATGCTCGACGACACGCCCGCCGAATGGGCGCGACTGCAGACGCTGATCGGCGCCGAGCATCGCCCCGACGCCTTGGTGCCGGCGCTCGAGGCCGCGGCGGCGAGCGGCGTCGTGCTGCAGCGCGGGCCACCGCCCGATTCGATCTGTTCGGTCGCAGCCCCGGTGCGCGATGCCACCGGCCGCATCGTCGCCGCGATCAACGTCGCCGCCGCGGCCCCCTATCTCAGCGACGCGCGAATGGCCGAGCTTGCGCCATGGGTGAAGCAGGCGGCCGAGGCGGTCGGAACCGTGCTCGGGCATGCTGGCGTGCGGCGCAGCAGATCGAACGCATAGCCGCTTGACCTCCGCGCATTCGCGGCGCAGGCGGTCCGATATCTGAAACGGAGTTTCACATGTTCGACCGCACCTATTACGCAACCCACCCCGACATGATGGAGTGCGTCTCCAACGACGAATTGCGCGATCGCTATTTGATCCAGGATCTGTTCCGCGCCGGCGAATGCGTGCTCAATTATACGCATGCCGAGCGCGCCGTGATCGGCGGCGTCGCGGTCGCGACCGGATCGGTCAAGCTTCCCGACCAGACCGAACCGGCCTCGGCGGCGGGGCATCCCTTCCTCGAGCGCCG
Source organism: Sphingomonas sp. AAP5 (assembly GCF_004354345.1). NCBI lineage: Bacteria > Pseudomonadati > Pseudomonadota > Alphaproteobacteria > Sphingomonadales > Sphingomonadaceae > Sphingomonas > Sphingomonas sp. AAP5. The sequence goes on from NZ_CP037913.1 coordinate 2,986,956, forward strand.
CGAACTGGCGATCGTCAATGTCGGCAAGGCCGCGGGCACCGTCACCGTCGATGGCGAGGCGTTCACGCTCGGCAACAAGGATTGCCTGTATGTGACGATGGGCTCGAAGGACGTGCAATTCTCGGGCGACGGCGCGCGCTTCTATCTGGCGTCGTGCCCGGCGCACAAGGCGTTCACGACCAAGCTGATCTCGACCAAGGACGCGACCGCGCTCGAGCGTGGGAGCCTCGCCGAGTCGAACGAACGGACGATCTTCCAGATGGTCATCCCCGGCATCTGCGATTCGGCGCAGCTGGTGATGGGCCTCACCGTGCTCAAGGAAGGCAGCGTGTGGAACACGATGCCGCCGCACATCCACGAGCGCCGCAGCGAAATCTATTTCTACTTCGAGCTCGACGATCTCGAGAAGGATCGCGTGTTTCATTACATGGGCGAGGGCGAGGCCACCCGGCACATCGTGATGGCGAACGAGGAAGCCGTGATCTCGCCGCCCTGGTCGATCCACATGGGCTCGGGCACCAAGGCCTATGCCTTCATCTGGGCGATGGCGGGCGAGAACCAGGACTATACCGACATGAACGTGCTGGATATCTGCCAGCTGGCGTAACCCGTCGGGCCTGGGGAGAGCGTTGCTCTTCCCGGGCGCGCCGGAGAGGCGTCGCCGGGGTCATCCCGGTCGACGGCGCCGAGCGAAGTCGGTGCGGCGCGCCGACAGTCGAAACCGTCTAAGGTGCGTTGAGTAGCGCATCGAACACGCTATGGAGAAGGCGCGTTTCGGGAGTACGCGTCCGGCAACCGGCCTTCGGCCGTACCAAGGCGACTGCATACGTGACCGATCTGGCAGCATCGCCCAATCCACCCGACGCGGTCAAACAGCCCCAGCGCCCCAGGCTCCGCGATGTGCTCGGCCCCGGCCTCATTACCGGTGCGTCAGACGACGATCCGAGCGGCATCGCGACCTATTCGCAAGCAGGCGCGCAGTTTGGCTATACCCTCGGGTGGATCATGCTGTTCAGCTGGCCGCTGATGTGCGCGATCCAGGAGATCAGCGCACGGATCGGGCGGATCACCGGCCGCGGGATCGCCGGCAATCTCAAACGACACTATCCGGCGCCCTTGCTCCACGCGATCGTCACGCTGCTGGTCGTGGCCAATACGATCAATCTCGGTGCCGATCTCGGCGCGATGGCGGCGGCGTTGCAGCTGCTGATCGGCGGGCCGCAACTCCTCTATGTCGCCCTGTTCGCCGTGGCATCCGCACTGCTCGAGATCTTCGTGCGCTACGCGCGCTATGTCTCGGTGCTCAAATGGCTGACCGTCTCGCTGTTCGCCTATGTCGGCGTCGCATTCATCGTGAAGCTGCCGTGGGGCATCGTCGCGCATGCGGTGGTCATCCCGGATATTGCCTTCAACGCCGCCTATCTGACCGTGGTCGTCGCGATCCTCGGCACGACGATCAGCCCCTATCTGTTTTTCTGGCAGGCCGAGGAAGAAGCCGAGGACGTCAAGGAACGCGCCGGCGCCAAGCCGCTCATTCGCGCGCCCGAACAGGCCCCGTCCGAATTGCGCCGGATTCGCTGGGACACGATCGTCGGCATGGGCTTTTCGAACGTCGTCGCGCTGTTCATCATCCTGACGACCGCTGCCACGCTGCACGCGCACGGCGTCACCGACATCCAGACCTCGGCGCAGGCAGCGCAGGCGCTGCAACCGATCGCCGGGCGCTTCGCCTTCCTGATCTTCGCGCTTGGCATCATCGGGACGGGATTACTGGCGCTGCCGGTGCTCGCCGGATCATCGGCATATGCGCTGGGCGAAGTCTTTGGATGGCATGTCGGCCTCACCCGCAAACCGGGCCGGGCCAAGCGCTTCTACGGAATGATCGCCGCCGCGACGCTGGTGGGCGGAGCGCTCAACTTCACGCCGATCGACCCGATCAAGGCGCTGTTCTGGAGCGCGGTCATCAATGGCATCGTCGCCGTTCCCGTGATGATCATGATGATGCTCCTGGCGCACAACCCGAGAGCGATGGGCGCCTTCCGCCTGCCGCGGATGCTGTCGATCATCGGCTGGCTGGCGACCGCGACGATGGCGTTGGCGGCGATCGGGATGTTCGCGACATTCGACGCATAACGCACGATCGCGGCCGACCACGGAACCGACGTCGCCTTTGCCTGTTCTGTTCGCGAAACGACCGGGCCGGCAGGCGGTCCCGGCGGTGTCATGGAGAAAAATCATGGGCGAACTCACCGACAAGCTGAACGCCGCAGGCAACAAGATCGCCGGCAACGTCAAGGAAGCAATCGGCAAGGCGACCGACAATGAGAAGCTGGTCGCCGAAGGCGAAGCGCAGCAGCTCAAGGGCACCGCGCAGGACGTCAAGGGCAGCGTCAAGGGCGCACTCGGCGACAAGATCTAAACAAGCGCTGATCTTGTCAGGGGCCGCCGCGGAGACGCTGCGGCCTTTTTCGATACGACCTGCGTCAGTTCTCGCGCGGTGCTTGAACGCTCTAAAACGGGCAATCCCACCCAAAGGTCCGAACACCGCGACAGGCGACGGCGCGCGGAACGAACCACGCCCTCCGTCATTTGCATCTGCGAATGCGACACGGAGACACCGCAATGAAAACCGTCCTGCTTGCCATGGTTGCCCTGGCCACCCCTGCCCTCGCGCAAACCCCCGCTTCGCGCTCGCTGCAGCCAGTGACGATCACGATGACCGATCATGGCTTTGTCCCCCGCAATATCGCTTTGCGCCGCGGCGGCTCGTACGTGCTGCATATCGCGAACCGATCGGACAAGGGCCACAACCTCACGCAGAAGGCCTTTTTCGCCGCGGCGCGCCTGAGCCGCGAAGACCGTGGTGTCGTGCGCGACGGGCAGATCGTCCTTGCAGCGGGCGAACGCGCCACGATCCGCTTCCAGGCTCCGCTGACGCGCCGGGGCGGGATGTTCCAGTTCAGCAGCACGACGCTTGGCGATGCCGACAACGCGTATACCGGCGCGTTCCGCATCCAATAACGGTCGCACGAACGACGGATCCTGTGTCGGGGTCGGCCCGTCACAGGTCAGCGCTTTTCATTGCACGATACGATAGTTCGGCTGTAGTCGAACAATGGAACTAAAAAACGCTGTCACAGCGCTCTCGGCGCTTGCCCATCCGAGTCGGCTCGCCGTCTTTCGGATGCTGGTACAGGCTGGGCATGAGGGGATCGCGGCCGGCGAGATTGCGCGGCGGCTCGATGTCCCGCCCAATACCCTATCGTCCAACCTCACCATCCTGACCAATGCCGATCTGGTCGAGAACCGCCGCGATGGCCGGTCGCTGATCTACTCGGCACGATACGAGAGCATGGCCAACCTGCTCGAATATCTCCTGGAGGATTGTTGCGATGGCAATCCAGAAATCTGCGCGCGCATGGGCGACATGGTGCTGCGTGGCCGCTGCGTCGAAGAGGGCACCGCATGAGCGACCGTATCGATACCAGCGTGCCCGAAGACGCGACGCCCGACGCGCGCGCGCCTGGCATGACCGCCGATATCATCATCTATCACAATCCCGCCTGTGGAACTTCGCGCAATACGCTGGCGATGATCCGCAATGCCGGGATCGAGCCCCACGTCGTCGAATATCTCAAGACGCCGCCGTCGCGGGCGTTGCTCGTCCGCTTGATCGACCGGGCGGGCCTAAGCCCGCGCGACCTGTTGCGCGAAAAAGGCACCCCTCACGCCGAACTGGGTTTGGCCGACGAAACGCTGAGCGATGAGGTCCTGCTCGATGCGATGATCGCGCATCCGATCCTGATCAATCGCCCAATCGTCGTTTCGCCGCTCGGCGTGAAGCTGTGCCGTCCGTCCGAAATCGTCCTCGACCTGTTGCCCGCAACGCATATCGGGGCGTTCACCAAGGAAGATGGCGAGGCGGTCATCGGCGCGGATGGCGCGCGGATCGTCTGATGACGATCGCCGTGCTGATTTTCCTCGCGACGCTCGCGCTGGTCATCTGGCAGCCCAGGGGGCTCGGGATCGGGTGGAGCGCGATGGCCGGTGCGCTCGTCGCGCTGCTGGCCGGCGCGATCACGCTGGCGGACGTGCCGGTGGTGTGGGGGATCGTGTGGAACGCGACCGGCGCGTTCGTCGCGATCATTCTGATCAGCCTCATCCTCGACGAAGCAGGCTTTTTCGAATGGGCGGCGCTCCACGTCGCGCGCTGGGGTGGGGGCAACGGCAAGCGGCTGTTCGCGCTCGTCGTGCTGCTGGGGGCGGCAGTGTCCTCGCTGTTCGCCAATGACGGCGCGGCGTTGATCCTGACCCCGATCGTGATCGCGATGCTGCGGGCGCTCGGCTATGGCACCAAGGCAACGCTGGCGTTCGTGATGGCGGCGGGCTTCATTGCCGACACGGCCAGCTTGCCGCTCGTCGTCTCGAACCTCGTCAACATCGTTTCGGCCGACTTCTTCAAGCTCGGCTTTGCGCACTATGCGCTCGTCATGGTGCCGGTCGATTTGGCGGCTATAGCGGCGACGCTCGCGGCGCTTCTCCTGTTCTTCGGCCGCGACATCCCCTCGAATTACGACGTGACGCAGCTTCGCGTGCCCGGCGAAGCGATCCGCGACCGCGCGACGTTCCGCGCCGGATGGGTGGTGTTGGCCCTGCTGCTTGCCGGGTTTTTCCTGCTCGAGCCGCTGGGCGTTCCGGTCAGCGCGACCGCTGCGGTGGGGGCGCTGGTATTGATCGTCATCGCCGCGCGCGGTCCTGTCATCGAAACCCGCAAGGTCGTCCGCGGGGCGCCGTGGCAGGTCGTGATCTTTTCGCTCGGCATGTATCTGGTGGTCTACGGCCTCAAGAATGCGGGCCTGACCGATCATCTGGCGGTCACGCTCGATTACGCGGCACATGGCGGCGTATGGGGCGCGGCGTTCGGGACCGGCATGATCGCAGCGCTGTTGTCATCGATCATGAACAACATGCCGACCGTGCTCGTCGGGTCGCTCTCGATCGATGCGACCCACGCCACCGGCGTGATCAAGGACGCGATGATCTACGCCAATGTCATCGGCTGCGATCTCGGGCCAAAGATCACGCCGATCGGCTCGCTGGCGACGCTGCTGTGGCTCCACGTCCTCGCGCAGAAGGACGTGAAGATCGGCTGGGGCTATTACTTCCGGGTCGGCGTGACGCTGACCATCCCGATCCTGCTGGTGACGCTCGCGGCGTTGGCGCTACGGCTCAGCCTTCGCTGATGCCGCTGCGCTCGCTGCCCGATCCAACCCATCTCCCCGCGCTCGATCCGCGCTATGCCCGGCGGCGTCCGGCGATCGGCCTTGGACCGGATGATCCCGCCCCGCGCATCCTGCTGCTCTACGGGTCGCTGCGTGAACGCTCGTTCTCGCGCCTGTGCGTCGAGGAAGCCGCGCGGCTGCTCGAGTTCTTCGGTGCGCAAACACGGATCTTCGATCCCTCGACCTTGCCGCTGCCCGATCAGGTGGCAGGCGACGACCATCCCGCGGTGCACGAATTGCGCGCACTGTCGCTATGGTCCGAAGGCCATGTGTGGTGCAGCCCGGAGCGGCACGGACAAGTCACCGGCATCATGAAGACGCAGATCGACCACCTCCCGCTCGCCATGGGTGGGATGCGCCCGACGCAAGGGCGCACGCTCGCGGTCATGCAGGTATCGGCCGGGTCGCAGTCGTTCAACAGCGTCAACACGCTACGCCTCCTCGGGCGCTGGATGCGGATGTTCACGATCCCGAACCAGTCGAGCGTTGCAAAGGCGTATCAGGAGTTCGACGAATCCGGCCGGATGAAGCCGTCGGCTTACTATGATCGGATCGTCGACGTGATGGAGGAGCTGGTCCGCTTCACGATCGTGCTGCGACCCCATACCGCGCAGCTCGTCGACCGCTATTCCGAGCGAAAGGATGCTGGGCGGGCCTAGGCTGGATCGCGCCGACCGACCAGGCCGGCGGCTTGTCGGGCATCATCGATCTGCCGATCGCCCCTGCGCTCGGCCGCAATCTGGTGCAGTGGGAGCGCTCCGACGGGACACCGCTGCGCCTGCCGAGCGAGGATATCCCCGACCCCACGACCCTGCGCCTTGTCACACCGGGTTCAAGCCAACGCTCCGGTTAGCCGGGGTCTGCGGTCAATCCGCTCGGATCGGAGGATCGCTGTCCAGTCGGCTCAACACCCTACGCGCCTGCTCGCGGCAGCATGAGCGCGTCGAGAAACGTCTGCCGCCACCAATTTATGTCCTGCGATTCAATCGAATCCATGCACGCGCGCCAACGGCGGATGCGCTCCGCGCGATCCATTCGCATGGCCTTCAGGATCGCGTCGGACACTTCCTCGGCGCTATACGGGTTGACCAGGATCGCCTCGGTCAACTGGGCGGCTGCCCCGGCGAAGCGCGACAGGATCAGGACGCCGGGATCCTCGGGATCCTGCGCGGCGACATATTCCTTCGCCACCAGGTTCATCCCGTCGCGCAGCGGCGTGACCAGTCCGATCTTCGCCGCCCGATAGATTCCGGCCAACGTATCGCGGCCATAGCCCTGGTTGACGTAGCGGATCGGGACCCAATCGACATCGGCATAGGCACCGTTGATCCGCCCCGACAGGCCCTGCAGCGTGTCGCGAATCCGCTGGTAGCTGCCGACCGCGCCACGCGACGGCGGCGCGATCTGCAGGAGAAACACTTCCTTGCGCTCTTCGGGATGCTCGACCAGGAACCGTTCGTAGCCGAGGAAGCGCTCCTCCAGCCCCTTCGAATAATCGAGCCGGTCGACCCCGACGATCATGTCGCGACCATCGGCGCTGTCGCGCATCTTCCGGTACGCCAGCCGCGCCGGCACGCCCGCTGCGAGCTCGACGAATTCGGGCGTGTCGATCCCGATCGGGCACACCAGAGCGCGCACGCTGCGGTCGCCGAGCGTCACGATCCCGTCCGCACCGATCGTTCCGCCGAGCTCGAGACGGACGAAATCGAGAAACGACTCGAGCCATTCGGCGGTGTGGAAGCCGATCACGTCATAGGCGAACATCCGCCGCACCAATTCCGCCGCTTCGGGCAGGATCGACAGCAGCCGACGCGGCGGCCAGGGAATGTGCAGGAAGAAACCGAGCCGATTGCCACAGCCGCGCTGGCGCAGTTCGTCGCCGAGCGGGAACAAATGGTAATCCTGGATCCACACCACGTCGTCGGCCTCGAGCAGCGGCGCGACCATGTCGGCGAAGCGCGCGTTGACCCGCTGGTAACCGCCCGCGAAATCGCGCTCATATTCGGCCAGATCGACGCGGTAGTGGAACAGCGGCCACAGCGTCCGGTTGGCGTAGCCGTTATAATATTCGTCGATGTCCTGGTCTTCCAGGTCGATCGTGGCGGTCGTCACACCCTGATTGACCTGATAGTCGATCTCGCCGGTGAACGTATCGATCCGTTCGCCCGACCAGCCGAACCACAGGCCGTCATGCTCGCGCAGCGCCGATGCGAGCGCGACCGCCAGCCCACCCTGGGCACCGGATTGCGATCCCTTGGGGGCCGACACGCGGTTCGAGATGACGATCAGCCGGCTCATCGGATCGCGCTCCACGGCTTGCTGAGCAGGACGGCGCAATTGATCATGCCGACCAGCGAATAGGTTTGCGGGTAATTGCCCCACAATTCGCCGGTCTCGGGCTCGATATCCTCGGAGAGCAGGCCCGCCGCGGTCCGCCTGGCGAGCATCTCCTCGAACAGCGCGCGCGCATCGGCGCTGCGCCCGGTGAAGTGCAGCGCCTCGATCAGCCAGAAGGTGCAGACGTTGAACGCGGTCTCGGGCAGGCCGAAATCGTCCTCGATCGCGTAGCGCAGCATGAACGACCCACGGCGCAGCCCCGCTTCGACCGCCGTCAGCGTATCGAGGAAGCGGGGATCGTCGGGCGACAGGAAGCGCAGGTCGAGCAATTGCAGCACGCTCGCGTCGAGATCGTCGCCCGCGAAGGTCGCCGACATGCGCTTGGTCTCGGGCCGCCACGCGGCGGTCTCGATCCGCGCACGGATCGTGTCGGCGCGCTCCTGCCAGAAGGTCGCGCGATCGGTCAGACCGAGCGCCAGCGCGGCATTGGCGAGCCGGTCGCACGCCGCCCAGCACATCGCCGACGAATAGGTGTGGACGCTCTTGCGCGTGCGCAGCTCCCACAGACCGGCATCTGGCTCGTCGTAATTGAGCCAGGCGCGCTCGCCCACGCGCTCGAGCGATTCGAAATCCTCGAGACCCGCCATGCGGAACAGGCGCGTGTCGAAAAAGGCGTGCACCGCGCACAGCACGATCTGGCCGTAGGCATCGTGCTGGATCTGCTCATAGGCCTGGTTGCCGACGCGAACCGGCCCCATGCCGCGATACCCCGCGAGCGCCGGTTCGATCCGCTCCTCGAGCCGCGCCTCGCCCAGCACGCCGTACAGCGGCTGGATGTGCCCGCCGGCGGCATCATCGACGATGTTGCGCAGGTAGCCGAGATAGTTTTCGAGCACGTCGAGCGCACCGAGGCGGTTGAGCGCCTGGACGGTATAATAGGCGTCGCGCACCCAGCAGTAGCGGTAATCCCAGTTGCGCTGCGATCCGGCATGTTCCGGAATCGAAGTCGTCATCGCCGCGACGATCGCGCCGGTTTCCTCATGCTGACACAGCTTCAGCGTGATCGCCGAACGGATTACTACGTCCTGCCATTCGAGCGGAATGGCGAGGCCACGCACCCATTCCTGCCAGTAGCGCGTGGTATCGGCGAGCATCGTGTCGAGCGTCGCGGCGAGATCGCCCGCAAACCCCTCATCGGGCCCGAGGAAGAAATGCAGCGGCCGCTCGACGCGGAACGCGCGCTCTTCCTCGACCATCCCGACCGGCGCGGTCGTCGTCAGACGCAGCGCCATGCCCGGCATCAGGAAGCGGATGTGGTTCGATCCGCCGGTCTGCTCGCCGCAGGACCCGCCCCAACCGCAGGTCGGACGCAACCGCACGCGGATGCGCGGGCTGCCGGTCACCGGCCGCACGATCCGCGCATAGGACACCGGGCGATAGCTGCGCCCCTGGCGTTCGAAGCGCGGGCAGAAATCGATCACGTCGATCGCGTTGCCCGTCGCGTCGGTATGACGGCTCACCAGGATCGGGGTGTTGCGAACATAGTGCTGCTCGACCTGCACGCTGTCTTCGATCTCGATCGCCCAGAAGCCGGCTTGCGGCGTCTCGCCGCCGAGCAGCGACGAGAACACCGGATCGCCGTCGATCCGCGGCACGCAGCCCCACACGAACTGGCCCGCCCGATCGACGAGCGCGCTGACCTGGCAATTGCCGATCGGCCACAGATCGACCGAGCTCATGCCGCCTGCTCGCACGCGGTTTCGAGCCAAGCGAGCGTGTCGGCAACATCGTGCAGACCATAGAGCGCGCTGCTCGGGCGCGGATCGCCCACGAGGATACCCGCACCCCCGAGCGCGGCGGCAGCGGCCATAGCCGGTTCGTCGGTATCGTCGTCGCCGAGGAAGACCGGGCGATGCCCCGCCATCGGCGCCTGCTGCATCAACTGGCGTAGCGCGCTTCCCTTGTCGGCCCCGCCGACGCGCAGTTCGACCATCATCTTGCCGGTCTGCAAGTGCAGCCCCGTCTCGTCCGCAAGCTTCCCGGCGAGCGCGTGTGCCGCGGCTTCCATATGGGGGGCGCCGCGATAGTGCAGCGCCTCGCCCAGCGTCTTCGTCTCGACCAACAGGCCCGGCGTTGCGTGTGCTAATTCTGTCATGATGGCATGAATACGATCGAGAGCAGCCGGTCGTTCCGGCAAGGATACCGTTCCGTCGCGCCAGCGCACCTCCGTGCCGTGGCTCCCCGCGATCGTGAGCGGCAGGCTGCCGAACAGCGCGGCGATGCCATCGACCGAGCGCCCGCTGATCACGGCGACGCGGCCATCGAGCCGTTCCGTCAACCGCGCGATCAACGCCGCAAGCCGCGCATCGACCGCGACCAGATCGGGGCGCGTGGCAAGCGCGACGAGCGTTCCGTCGAAATCGAGGAACAGCGAAGCGTTCCGCAACAGGGCAGCGGGCGGTCGTGGCAAAGGCTTTGTCATCGCGCCTGCGTTAGATCACAAATCCCGCGCTCGCGCCCCTTATGTGAGCGATGCCTGCACATCCCGATATGATCGGTTTCTATCGAAATCATCCAGTCAACCGTGTCGGGATGCCCCGCCGGGCAATCTTTCAGACGGGCCACCGATGGTTCGGGCCATGGCCCATATTGAGCTAAGGTCGACTGAAATCTGCTCGGACAGCATCCGACATCACGCACGACAAGTTGGCAAAAATCTGCCGCTTTGTCGATGGTTGTCGGGTGTCCTGCGAAGAACGAATGGTGCCCGGAAGAGGACTCGAACCTCCACGCCCTTGCGAGCGCCAGCACCTGAAGCTGGTGCGTCTACCAATTCCGCCATCCGGGCACTGGGTAGGTCGCGGGCCTTAGGGGAGGCGAGTCGGCCTTGTCAACACACTGTGTGCTGGGGCAAGGGCTGACCACCCCAAGCGAATGGCAGGCACAAGGCGCACGCGATGAAGAATACACTGGTTACGCTGATCGGCGGCGGAGGGTTTCTCGGCCGCTATGTCGCACAGGCGCTGCTCGAAAGCGGTGCGCGCGTGCGAATCGCACAGCGCGATCCGCGCCAGGCGTTTTTCCTCAAGCCGCTCGGTGGCTTGGGCCAGACGCAATTCGCCGTTGCCGACATTTCCAAGCCCGATTCGATCCGCCGCGCGGTCGCGGGCTCCGACGCGGTGGTCAATCTCGTCGGCATCCTGAGCGGGGACTTCCAGAAGATCCAAGTCGAGGGTGCGCGGATCGTCGCCGAGGCCGCTGCCGCTGCGGGGGTCGCATCGCTCGTCCATGTCTCGGCGATCGGGGCCGATCCGCACTCCGCCTCGGCCTATGGCCGCTCGAAGGGCGAAGGCGAGGCTGCGGTCCACGCCGCCTTCCCGACCGCCACGATCCTGCGCCCGTCGATCGTGTTCGGGCGCGAGGACCAGTTCATCAACCGCTTCGCCGCGATGGTCGCGACGGCGGCGTCGATGCCGCTCGTCCATGTCGTGCCCGTGCTGCGCGCCGGCACCAAGTTCCAGCCGGTTTATGTCGGTGACGTGGCGGACGCCGTGATCGCGGCGCTGAGCCATCCCGAGCTCGCCGCCGGCAAGACGCTCGAGCTCGGCGGGCCCGACGTGCTGTCGATGGGAGCTCTGGTGCGCTGGATCGCCAAGGCGACCAACCGCACGCCGAAAATCGTCGAACTGCCCGATGCGATCGGCGCGGCGATCGCTGCGGTCGGCTTCCTCCCGGGTGCGCCGATCACGCAGGATCAGTGGAAGATGTTGGCAAACGACAATGTGGTTTCGGCGACCAACGGACTAGAGCTGCTCGGCATCACGCCGACGCCGCTCGACGCGGTCGCGCCGGGCTGGCTGGTGCGCTACCGCAAGGGCGGACGCTTCGCGGTGCCGGCGGCGGCATAAGCGCCGTCTATTAGGGGGAATTTCGTGAGCGACATCATCAGCATCATCCTGCTCGGCATCGTCGAGGGGGTGACCGAATTCCTGCCGGTGTCGTCGACCGGCCACCTGATCCTCGCGACCAAGCTGCTCGGCTATGATGCGGCGCGCTGGCAAGTGTTCAACATCGTCATCCAGCTGGGCGCGATCCTCGCGATCGTCGTGCTGTACTGGCGGACCTTCCTCGCGGTCGCGATGGGTCTGGCGCGGCGCGATCCGGTGTCGCTGCGCTTCGTGCGCAACATCCTCGTCGCGTTCATTCCCGCCGCGATCCTCGGGCTTGCGATCCACAAGCAGATCGAGGCGCTGCTCGGCAATGCGGTGGTCGTGTCGATCGCGCTCGTCGTCGGCGGGATCGCGATCATCGCGGTCGAGCGGCTCGCCCCCAAAAGCGACATCGTCGGCGTCGCGGACATTCCGCTCGGCAAGGTCGTCGGGATCGGCTGCCTGCAATGCCTGGCGATGGTGCCGGGCGTCAGCCGTTCGGGCGCGACGATCCTCGGTGCGCTCGCGCTCGGGGTCGAGCGGCGCACCGCTGCCGAGTTCAGCTTCTTCCTCGCAATCCCGACGATGCTCGGCGCGACCACGCTCGAACTCGTCAAGAACCGGCACGAATTGCTGAGCGGGCAAGGCGTCGGGCTTGGCGCGATCGGCCTCGGCTTCGTCGTCGCGTTCATCGTGGCACTGCTGGTCGTGAAGTGGTTCGTCGGTGTCGTGACACGCTATGGCTTCGTGCCGTTTGCTTGGTACCGCATTATTGCCGGAACCGCGGCTTTCATGTGGCTTATGACTATTTAGTCCGTTTCGGCCATATTTAGGCTACGAACGACGCTGAAATTCGTTGCATTCCCGGCGTCACGATTTAAATAGGTCAGCGTTGCTGCCATAAATCACGTTTTCGTAATGACAGCGTGACGATCGCTCGGTATTTGCGCATCCGAAAGGTGCGCACATGGCTGACACGTCCCTGTTGAAATTCGTCGATCGCGAGCAGGTTTATCCCGCAAAGCGCGAGCCCGAGCTCCGCGCCGAAGACTTTCGCGAGATTGCCGAGCGCTATCCGGTTCCCGATGCGGAAGCCCAGGCCGGGCGCTGTTCGCAATGCGGCGTGCCCTATTGTTCGGTCCACTGCCCGCTCCACAACCACATCCCCGATTGGCTGCGGCTGACCGCAGAGGGCCGGTTGCGCGAGGCGTACGAGCTCAGCAACGCGACCTCGACGATGCCCGAGATCTGCGGGCGGATCTGCCCACAGGACCGCCTGTGCGAAGGCAATTGCGTGATCGAATTCTCGGGCCACGGCGCGGTGACGATCGGCGCGGTCGAGAAGTTCATCACCGACACCGCATGGGAAGAAGGCTGGGTCGAGCCGCTCGTCCCCGGCCGCTCGCGCGGGCAATCGGTCGGCGTGATAGGCGCGGGCCCGGCAGGCCTTAGCGCCGCCGAATACCTGCGCGGCAACGGCTATGACGTCCATGTCTATGACCGTTACGATCGCGCGGGCGGGCTGCTGACCTACGGCATCCCCGGCTTCAAGCTCGAAAAGCCCATCGTGACGCGCCGCGTCGAGCGGCTCAAGGCCGGCGGCATCGTCTTCCATGAGAATTTCGAAGTCGGCCGCGACGCCAGCATGGACGAGCTGCGCCAACGCCACGACGCGATCCTGATCGCCACCGGCGTGTACCGCGCCCGCGCGATCAAGGCGCCGGGCGTCGACGCAAACGGCGTGGTCGACGCGCTCGCCTTCCTTACCGCATCGAACCGCAAGGGCTTTGGCGATGCCGTGCCGAGCTTCGACGATGGCAGCCTCAACGCGGCCGGCAAGCATGTCGTCGTGATCGGCGGCGGCGACACCGCGATGGACTGCGTCCGCACCGCGATCCGCCAGGATGCGGCGTCGGTGAAGTGCCTCTATCGCCGCGACCGCGCCAACATGCCGGGATCGCAGCGCGAAGTCGCCAATGCCGAGGAAGAAGGCGTCGAGTTCGTCTGGCTGTCCGCGCCCGAGAGCTTTGCCGGCGAAGGCGCGGTCTCGACCGTCAAGGCGAGCGCGATGCGGCTCGGCGTACCCGATGCCTCGGGCCGCCGCGCGCCCGAGATCGACCCCGAAGGCGGGTTCGAGCTCAACGCCGACCTGGTGATCAAGGCGCTCGGCTTCGATGCCGAGGATCTGCCGACGCTGTTCGGCGCGCCCGAATTGAACGTGACGCGCTGGGGCACGGTGCTGGTCGACAACAAGACGCTGATGACCTCGCTCGACGGCGTGTTCGCGGCGGGCGACATCGTGCGCGGCGCGAGCCTCGTCGTCTGGGCGATCCGCGATGGGCGCGACGTTGCGGCGAACATGCACCGCTATCTCAAGACCAAGGCCGCGGCCGATATGGCGGCGAGCAAGCAAGCGGCATGATGCGGCGTCGGACCCGCCTGTGGCTCGGCCGGAGTGCCACGCTCGGCGTCGCGCTGCTTGCTGGCGCGACGGCGCATGGCCAGGCGCGGCGCCCTGCTTTGCCCGCGCCCGCCGCCAACGCCGATGCCGCCGCCGACTATGACGAACGCCGCGCCGCTGCCGGTCGGCTGCTCGTCGTCAGCCGCTTCCGTGCGCGGCAAGCGGTGCTGATCAAGGACGCGATCCGCGCCGCCGAGTCCGAACTGACCGAGAATTGCCTCGATCGCGCGGCGACAGGGCGCGACATGAAGCCGTGCCAGGCGTTTGTCAGCCCGAGCGCGGGGACGCGGGCGCGGCTTGCCGCGAGCGAATCCGCGATCCTCGACGATCTGATGGCGGCGAACCAGACGATCTACGCGCGGCGCTTCACCGCTGCCGAACTCGACGAGATCGCGCGCTTCTTCCGCACGACGGTCGGGCAGCGTTATGCGCTCACCTCGCCGCAGCTCCTCAACGAAGTTCAATCCCGCAAGCGCGAGATCGTGCGCCGCTATCTGAGCGCCGCCACAGCCGCCGACACCAAGGGGTCCCAACGATGACCGACCAGCACGCCTATCTCGCCGAGCACGGCATGTACCGCCCCGAATTCGAGGGCGATGCCTGCGGCGTCGGCCTCGTCGCCGCGACCGACGGCACGCCATCGCGCCGCGTCGTCCAGTCGGCGATCGATGCGTTGAAGGCGGTGTGGCACCGCGGCGCGGTCGATGCCGATGGCAAGACCGGCGACGGCGCCGGGCTGCACATCGACTTGCCGCTCAAGTTCTTCGACGATGCGATCGCTGCGTCGGGCCACCGCCCGCTCCCCAACCGCCTCGCGGTCGGCATGATCTTCCTGCCGCGCACCGATCTCGGCGCGCAGGAAGCGTGCCGCACGATCGTCGAGAGCATCATCATCGACGAGGGCTACACCATCTATGGCTGGCGCCAGGTGCCGGTCGATGTGTCGGTGATCGGCCAGAAGGGCTTGGCCACGCGCCCCGAGATCGAGCAGATCATGATCGCCGGGCCGCTGCCCGAGGAGGCGAGCTACGCCGAGTTCGAGAAGAACCTCTATCTCGTCCGCCGCCGGATCGAGAAGCGCGTGATCGAAGCGCAGATCCAGGGCTTCTACATCTGCAGCCTGTCGTGCCGCTCGATCATCTACAAGGGGCTGTTCCTCGCCGAATCGCTGTCGATCTTCTACCCCGATCTGCGCGACACGCGCTTCGAGAGCCGCGTCGCGATCTTCCATCAGCGCTATTCGACCAACACCTTCCCGCAATGGTGGCTGGCGCAACCGTTCCGTACGCTCGCGCACAATGGCGAGATCAACACGATCCGCGGCAACAAGAACTGGATGCTTAGCCACGAGATCCGCATGGCGAGCCTCGCCTTCGGTGAGCATTCGGAGGACATCAAGCCGGTGATCCCGGCGGGCGCATCGGACACGGCGGCGCTCGACGCGGTGTTCGAAGCGATCTGCCGCTCGGGCCGCGACGCGCCGACCGCCAAGCTGATGCTAGTCCCCGAGGCAATGGCCGATTCGATCGACATGCCCGCCGATCATCTCGCGATGTACCAGTATCTCGCCTCCGTCATGGAACCGTGGGACGGCCCCGCCGCGCTCGCGATGACCGATGGCCGCTGGGCGGTCGCGGGCATGGACCGCAACGCGCTGCGTCCGCTCCGCTATGTCCGAACGATCGATGGCCTGCTGATCGTCGGGTCGGAGAGCGGGATGGTCGTCGTCCCCGAATCGACCGTGATCGAGAAGGGCAGGCTCGGGCCGGGCCAGATGATCGCGATCGATCTCGACGAAGGCGTGCTGCTGCACGACCGCGCGGTGAAGGACCGGATCTCGGGCGAGCATGATTATGCCGCGATGATCGGCGAGTTCACCAGCATCGAAGACCTGCCGCTGCCCGGCGGCGATCCAGTCACGCGCTTCGACCGCGCCGATCTAACGCGCCGCCAGGTCGCCGCCGGCCAGACGCTCGAGGATATGGAGCTGATCCTCGCGCCAATGGTCGAGGGGGCCAAGGAAGCGATCGGCTCGATGGGCGACGATACGCCGCTCGCGGTCATCTCGGACAAGCCGCGCCTCATCAGCCAGTTCTTCCGGCAGAATTTCAGCCAGGTCACCAACCCGCCGATCGACCCTTTGCGCGAACGTCATGTGATGTCGCTCAAGACGCGCTTCGGCAACCTCGCCAACATCCTCGACACCGAGGATCGGCGCGACGGCGTGCTCGTGCTCGAATCGCCCGTGCTCGACGGGGCCGACTGGGCGAAGCTCAAGGCGCATTTCGGCAGCCAGGCGGCCGAGATCGACTGCACCTTCGAAGCCGGCGGCGGCCCCGAGACGCTGCGCGCCGCGATCGCGCGGATCCGCGCCGAGGCGGTCACCGCAGTACGCCAGGGGCATAGCGAGCTGTTCCTGACTGATCGCAACATCGGCCCCGACCGCATCGGCATCGCCGGCGTGCTCGCGGCGGCGGCGGTCCACACGCATCTCGTGCGGATGGGCCTGCGCTCCTACGCCAGCATCAACGTGCAGACCGCCGAATGCCTCGACACGCATTATTATGCCGTACTGATCGGCGTCGGCGCGACGACGGTCCACGCCTATCTGGCCGAGGCGTCGATCGCCGATCGCCACGCGCGCGGGCTGTTCGGCGCGCTGAGCCTCGCGGAATGCCTCGCGCGGCATCGCCATGCGGTCGAGGAGGGTCTGCTCAAGATCATTTCGAAGATGGGGATCGCGGTAATCTCGTCCTACCGCGGCGGCTATAATTTCGAGGCGGTCGGCTTGAGCCGTGCGCTGGTCAACGATCTGTTCCCGGGCATGCCCGCGAAGATTTCGGGCGAGGGCTATGCCTCGCTCCATCTCAACGCGCAGCTGCGCCACGACAAGGCGTTCGACGAGGGTGTCGCGACGCTGCCGATCGGCGGCTTCTATCGCCAGCGCCATACCGGCGAGACGCATGCCTATTCGGCACAGCTGATGCACCTGCTGCAGAACGCGGTCGCGACCGATTCCTACTCGACCTATCTGCAATTCTCGCGCGGGGTGGAGGCGTTGCCGCCGGTCTATCTGCGCGATCTGCTGCAGTTCAACTTCCCCGCCGAAGGCGTTCCGGTCGACCAGGTCGAGGCGATCACCGAGATCCGCAAGCGCTTCGTGACGCCGGGCATGTCCTTGGGCGCGCTCTCCCCCGAGGCGCACGAGACGCTCGCGATCGCGATGAACCGGATCGGCGCCAAGGCGGTGTCGGGCGAAGGCGGCGAGGACAAGGCGCGCTACCAACCCTATGCGAACGGCGACAACGCCAACTCGGGCGTCAAGCAGATCGCGAGCGGCCGCTTCGGCGTGACGGCGGAATATCTCAACGCCTGCGACGAGATCGAAATCAAGGTCGCCCAAGGCGCCAAGCCCGGCGAGGGCGGGCAGCTGCCTGGCTTCAAGGTGACCGAGTTCATCGCCAAGCTGCGCCATGCGACGCCCGGCGTGACGCTGATCTCGCCGCCGCCGCATCACGACATCTATTCGATCGAGGATCTCGCGCAGCTCATCTACGACCTCAAGCAGATCAACCCGGTCGCGCGCGTCTGCGTCAAGCTGGTGAGCTCGGCCGGCATCGGCACCGTCGCGGCGGGCGTCGCCAAGGCGCATGCCGACGTGATCCTGATCGCCGGCCATGTCGGCGGCACCGGCGCTTCCCCGCAAACCAGCATCAAATATGCCGGTACGCCGTGGGAAATGGGGCTCTCGGAGGTCAACCAGACGCTGACGCTCAACGGCCTGCGCGGTCGCATCAAGCTGCGCACCGATGGCGGATTGAAGACCGGGCGCGACATCGTCATCGCCGCGATCCTCGGCGCCGAGGAATTCGGCATCGGCACGCTGTCGCTCGTCGCGATGGGCTGCATCATGGTGCGGCAGTGCCATTCGAACACCTGCCCCGTCGGCGTCTGCACGCAGGACGAGAAGCTCCGCGCCAAGTTCAGTGGCAGTCCGGAGAAGGTCATCAACCTGATGACCTTCATCGCCGAGGAAGTCCGCGACATCCTCGCGCGGCTCGGTTTCCGCAGCTTGGACGAGGTGATCGGCCGCACCGAACTGCTCCGCCAGGTCAGCCGTGGTGCCGAGCATCTCGACGATCTCGATCTCAACCCGATCCTCGCGAAGGTCGACGCGCCCGACGATCAGCGCCGCTTCAGCCTCACCGGTCGCCGCAACGAGGTGCCCGACAGCCTCGACGCGCAGATCATCAAGGACGCGGCGGCCGTGTTCAGCCGACGCGAGAAGATGCAGCTGACCTATTCGGTGCGTAACACGCACCGCGCGGTCGGCACGCGGCTGTCGAGCGAGATCACGCGGACCTTCGGCATGTCGGCGCTCGCCGATGGGCATGTCCATGTGCGCCTGCGGGGCTCGGCCGGGCAGAGCCTCGGCGCGTTCCTGTGCAAGGGCATCACGCTCGAAGTGTTCGGCGATGCCAACGACTATGTCGGCAAGGGGCTGTCGGGCGGGATCATCGCGGTACGCCCGGTGGTGAGCTCGCCGCTCGCCTCGCAGGACAACACGATCATCGGCAACACCGTGCTCTATGGCGCGACCTCGGGCAGCCTCTACGCGGCGGGCCAGGCGGGCGAGCGCTTCGCGGTGCGCAATTCTGGCGCTACCGTCGTGGTCGAGGGCTGTGGCGCGAACGGGTGCGAATATATGACCGGCGGCACCGCGGTGGTGCTCGGGCCGGTCGGTGCGAATTTCGGCGCGGGGATGACCGGCGGGATGGCGTTCGTCTATGACGCCGACGGCAGCTTCGCACGCCGCGCCAACCCCGAGAACATCACCTGGAACAGGCTGTCGTCGCTGCACTGGGAAGCGGTGCTGCTCGGCCTGGTCCGCGCGCACCATGCCGCGACCGATTCGAAATGGTCGGGGGCGTTGCTCGACGATTGGGGCCGTGTGGTCGATCGCTTCTGGCAGGTGGTGCCGAAGGAAATGCTCACTCGCCTCAGCCACCCGCTCGATGATCGGGTGGAGCAAGTCGCGGCGGAATAGGCCCCTTCCGTCGGGGGACAGCCCCTCCGTCACCCCCGCGAAAGCGGGCGTCCCGCTTCTTCTGCCGACGCTGGAAAGAAGCGGGATCCCCGCTTTCGCGGGGATGACGGGGCAGGTGCATCTGTCCCGATGCAACTCGCGGATCGACAAAACGCCCCGAATCGTGCTATGCGCACCGCTCGATCGGGGGCGTTCGAGGGTTGATTATGCGTAGAATTTTGCTCGGTCTGGTCGCTTGCGGCATCGCCACTCCGGCGTTCGCGAATGAGAGCGCACCCCCGCCCCGCCCGCTCCCCGATGCGGCGCAGGTCGGCGCGCTGCTGTCGAGCCCGCTCGTCCAGGAAATCATCGCGACCACGGTCGACCAATATGCCGATGCGCTGCTCCAGACGCATGTCGGCCCGCTCGCCAAGCTGACCGACACGCGCGACCATGTCCGCCCCGAGGACACGCTCGGCGATCTCGCCGCGCGCACCCACCCCGATTACCGGCGCGACCTGCACAACCAGACCCGCAGCGCGGTCGCCGCGACTGGCCAGGCCGCGCGCGACATCGCCAGCCTCAGCGCCGAGCTCAAGCACACCACCGAACGCCTCCGCGCGGCGATTGCGCTCACCCAGGCCGAGGTTAACGCGGTCCGCTGATCCGGGGTGGCCCGACACAAAGTCGCGTGACGCCTTCCCCTCCCGGCTCGTGCGTTCTACCAAGCGGGCATGTGGCAACTCTACCAATTCCCGCTCTGCCCGTTCTCGCGCAAGGTCCGGCTTCTGCTCGGCGAAAAGGGCGTCGGCTGCGAGCTCGTTCGCGAAAACCCGTGGGAACAGCGCGATGAGTTCCTCGACATGAACCCCGCCGGCCAAGTGCCGGTGATGACCGATCCACAGCGCGGCATCCGCCTGATGGATTCGATGGCGATTTGCGAATATCTCGAAGAGACGGTCGAGAAGAACGCGATGATCAACGGCACCGCGGTCAACCGCGCCGAGATTCGCCGGCTCGTCGCCTGGTTCGATTCGCAATTCTTCGCCGATGTCGTTGCGCCCTTGCTCCACGAGCGGATGGAGAAGCGCCTCGTCACCAAGGAACCGCCCGATTCGAAGCGGCTGCGCGATGCGATGAAGGCGGCGGTGCGCCACCTCGATTATATCGATTATTTGCTCGACCATCATAACTGGATGGCCGGCGCGACGATGAGCCTCGCCGATCTGGCGGCGGCAGCGCAGATCTCTGTGGCCGATTATCTCGGCGGAATCGACTGGCGCAACCACGAGCAGACCGCGAAATGGTATCGCGGCTTCAAGAGCCGCCCGAGCTTCCGTCCCCTGCTGTCCGAACGGATGGAAGGGATCATGGCACCGAAACATTATGACGATGTCGATTTCTGAGCAGGTCACCTTCGACGATTTCGCGAAGCTCGACATCCGTGTCGGGACGATCGTCGAGGCCTTGCCCTTCCCGCAGGCGCGCAAGCCCGCATTCCGCCTGACGATCGATTTCGGCCCCGAGATCGGGATCAAGCGCTCCTCGGCGCAGATCACCGCGCGCTACACGCTCGAGGATTTGCCCGGGCGGCAAGTCGCCGCGGTGGTCAACTTCCCGCCGCGCCAGATCGGCCCGATGATGTCCGAAGTGCTGACGCTCGGCTTTCCCGATGAAAATGGCGAGGTCGTGCTCGTCCAGCCCAATCTGCCGATCCCCAACGGCGGTCGGCTATACTGAACCGCGACGCTCGGCCCGGCGGGTCCACCACAGCATCAGCCCGAGCATCGGCAGCGCCAGGTCGAGATACAGGATCAGCCCGATCCAGGGCGAAAATCCCCAATACATATTGGGCACGGTGTTGAGATAGCCGTGCGCGAGCAAGCCCATGATGTTGCGCGACCACACCGGCGTCATCATCGTCTCGGGGGCGAAGATGTCGGTCGCCGCGACGATCAGGTTGAGCAGGATAGACACGGCGAGCAGCGCGATCGCCTTGATCTTGTCGCTGCGCCGCTCGATCGACGCCCAGATCGGCGCGAGGCCAATCGCGAAAAACGGGATCGCCGGGACCGAATGCCGCGGGCCGACCGACGCGCCGCCATCCCAATAGGCATAGGATGCGTTGATCGACAGTACGATAACGATCATCGCGACGCACAGCACGCCAAGGTCGCGCGTCGCGGGGTCGCGCACCAGCTTCACCACGCCGAACCAGCCGAGCAACAGGATCGGCGCAACCCAGAACAGCCCGCGCCGCACGCCGAAGGTGATTCCGAGCAGCGCGGTGATCTTGGGATAGGTCAGCCCGAACAGCCCCTGGTTCATCCCGCTGAACCCGACCACGCCGGTATAGCCCGTCATGAACGGCGTCCCGAAGGCGAACTGGTTATAGGCGAGCATCGGCAGCACCGCGACGAGCGCGGTCGCCACCGCGACGAGATACAGCCGCCGCCGCACCGGCCAGGCCGCATCACGGCTGCGCCACAACGCCCAGCCACCGATCACCAGCCCGCCGAGCGCCGCCTGGAACTCGATCGTCACCGCAAAGCCGAGCGCCGCGCCTGCCATCAACGGATAGCGCCAGCGGCCGAACTCGCGCTCGCCCGACGTCCCGCGCCAGATCGCCCAGGTCGCGATCAGGAACAGCGCGGCAACGGGCGCATGGCCGAACAGCGTCGTCGACCAGCCCCACACGATCGACCCAAGCGAATAGCCGAGCGCGGCGAACAGCCCTGCGGCCGGGCTGCCGGTGATCCCCGTCGCCAGATCGAGCAGCAGCACCGCGGCAAACGCGGTGAGGATCGCTGCGCCACACGCGACCGCGAGCTGCATACGGAGCCGCAGGAACTCGGCAAGCCGGGGATTGGTAATGTCGATGATATGATCATACGAGCTGACGCCCGTGACGCGGTTGGTCGCCCACACCACCGGCGCCGCCATCAGCGTCATGCCCGGCGCCTTGTCCATATAGTAATGCGTCACGCCGCCTTGCTTGAACTCGGCCTTGTCGATCGTCAGCGTCTGGTAGCGATCGATCGTCGCTTCCCCGCGCTCGACCAGCGCCAGCGTCCCGAACAGCCGCGTCGCGCTGTTGGGATTGAATACGAACGAGCCGAACCACACGCACGACAGCCAGACGAGCGCGAACAGCAGGAGCGCGACCGCATGCGGCGCGCGAACGATCGGGGCGGAGGGTGTCATAAGGTCAGGCGGTCAACCATTGGCCGAGCAGCCGGAACGGCGGCAGCGTGAAGAACCCCGCGATAAGCAGCGCGCCCGTCACCATCCCGCGAACCTGTCGGCGATGCGCCGCGATCCGGTGCGTCCGCGCGGTCCACCAGATGAGCGGCGCGGCGAGGACGACATAGGCCGACAGGATATGGATGAAACTGAAGCGCGGCGGCGTGCCGTGGCGGACGAAGAAGGATTCGGCGGCGGTCAGGAACATCGCGACGACCCACACCTTGCCGAGCATCCGGTGCGCGGCATCGCCGCGCGGACGCAGCAGCATCACGGGGGTCAACGCCAGCGCGATCACAACCGTCGCGAGATGGCCCCATACGACGAGCGGCACGCTTCCCCAATGCGCCGCGCCTTTGGCGAGCGCGACGAGGATAGCGACCAACAGCACCACCGCCGCGCCGGCAAGCACGGTCTCATAGCGGTCGGCGCGTAGCGACTTGCTCGCATTCGTCCGCCCTGCCCCCGCAGGCGTCGCCATCCCCCCGGCCTGCGTCAGGGAACCAGCGCAGCGTCGACAGCGCGCTGGTCGGCCTTGGCGTCCTGCTTCTCGCGCTTGTACTTGCGCCCCGCCTGCGCGAAGCAGCCCATGCCGCCCCCGGCGCCGACGTTGCTGCAGCTGCCGATTCCCGTCGCACCGACCCGATCGTTGGCTGCGCCCTTGGCGGCCCAGCTTTCGTTTTCGGGCGTCACCTTCAATTCGCGCAATTCCTTGGGAATGCGGAACTGCTCGCCCGGCGCACGCCGCACGCAGACGACGATCTCATTCCCATCGGAATCGGTCGGGCATTTCTGCTTGCCGTAGATCACCAGCGGCGGGTTGCTCACGCCCTGCGCCGCAGCAGGCGCAGAGGCGAGCCCACCCGCGCCGAAGCCAGCGAGCACGAGCGCGGCAAGCGCGCCCTTCGTCATCAGGTTCTGCATGATCCTGTCTCCCCGTCAGATACGTTTCGCGGTCGCGATCGCGACCTTGCAACCGAGCCGGATCAGCCCGCTCAACACTGGATAGCCCGGCGTGTTCTCGGCACCCGCGGCGAGCGCTGTCTCGCGATGCTCGACCTCCTCGGCCTGGAAATCGCGGATCGCCTCGGACAGTTCGGGATCGCTGTCGCCAAGCGCGACGAGCTGGTCTTCATAATGCTTGTCGATCTCGGTCTCGACTGCGGCGGTGCACGCCATCGCCGCGTTGGGCCCGAGCGCCGCCGTCACCGCGCCGAGCGCGAAGCCGGCGACATCCCAGAGCGGCGCGAGCAATGTCGGCCGTACCGAGCGCCGCGCCATCATCGAATCGAAAAAGGCGCGGTGGCGCTCTTCCTGATTGGCCATCCCCGCGATCGCACGCGCCGCCGGGCTGCGGTCACCGAGTATCGCCAGCTGCCCGGCATAGATCCGCGTCGCGCCGAATTCGCCCGCTTGGTCGACGCGCACCATCGAGGCGGTGTCGCGCTTGGGGTCGCCGGGTTTCCAGCCGCTCATGCTTTTGCTCCTCGCATCAGGCCAAAGATGGTGATCGCCCCACCGACCGAAAAGAGCGCGTTGAAGCCGGCGAGCGAAACATGGAACAGCGTCCATTGCGCGACATCGCAGCGGATGATCGGCGCAGCCATGATGCTGTCGAGCGTGATCGCGCCCGACACGGTCGAAGTGCAGGCCGTAACACCCGCCCACCAATGATATTCGACGCCTGCGTGATAGGCGCCGATCACGCCGCTGATGAGGATCGCCACCGCCGCCAGGCTGACGAACACCTCGCGCTGCGCGCGGCTCGGCACGACGAAGGCGAGCAACGCGAGCGGCAGCGCGGCGATGTGCGGGTAGCGCTGCCACCAGCACATCTCGCACGGATAGAGCTTGCCGATATATTGGAAGGCGAGCGCACCGCCGAGCAGAGCGAGCGGAATCAGCAGCGCGAGCAGCCGGGCGAGGATGAAACGGTCGCGCGCCATTACCGCGCCGCCACCGCTTGCGTCGTGCTCGACAGCCGCGCGAGCGTCTTCAGCGCGTAGGTCAACTGGAAATCCTCGATCCCCTTCGCCTTGAGCTGATCGGGCGTCATCACGAAGCGCGGATCGGGCTTGCCGTCTTCCTCGACCGCGGCGTTGGTCGTCTTGGCCTCGTTGATCAGATGGCGGCGCAGATCGTCCTCGCGGAAAACGGGGCGCGACTTGTAGTCGGGGTCGGAAAGCTGCGGCACGGCGATATCGGGCTCGATCCCGCCCTCCTGCACCGACCGGCCCGACGGCGTGTAATAGCGC
Organism: Sphingomonas sp. AAP5; assembly: GCF_004354345.1. Classification (NCBI taxonomy): domain Bacteria; kingdom Pseudomonadati; phylum Pseudomonadota; class Alphaproteobacteria; order Sphingomonadales; family Sphingomonadaceae; genus Sphingomonas; species Sphingomonas sp. AAP5. The sequence goes on from NZ_CP037913.1 coordinate 3,011,489, forward strand.
GAGGTGGTGAGCCGCAGCGCGGCGTTGGCGCCCATGTCGATCACCGTCTGGACCGAGCCCTTGCCGAACGAGCGCTCCCCCATCACCAGCGCGCGGTGATGATCCTGCAGCGCACCCGCGACGATCTCGGAGGCCGAGGCGGTGCCGGCATTGGTCAGCACGATCACCGGCAGCCCGTGCGCAAGATCGCCCTTCACGTACGATTCGGCGTAGAACGGCTCGATATCGGCCTTGTCGCGCCCGCGCTGCGAGACGATCTCGCCCGACGACAGGAAATTGTCGGCAACCGCGATCGATTCGTCGCGCAAACCGCCGCCATTGTCGCGCAGATCGATGACATAGCCGAGTGGGTCGTGCCCGAGCTGCTTGACGATCCCGCGGATCGCGCCGGTCACCGCGTCGCCGGTATGTTCGGAGAAGGCGGTGATGGTGATCAGCCCGACGCCGTCCTTGACGCTCCATTTGACGGGCTTCTGGACGATCTTCTCGCGGATCAGCGAGACGACGATCGGCTTGTCGTGTCCCGGGCGCAGCAGCGTCAGCGAGACCTTGCTGCCGGGGAGCCCCCGCATCTTCTGGATCGATTCGTCGAGCGTGTCGCCGAAGATCAGCTTGCCGTCGATATGCGTGATGTAGTCGCCCGACTTGATCCCGGCGCGCGCGCCCGGCGCGTCGGGCTGCGGCGACATCACCTTGACCGCGCCGTCCTCCATCGTGACGGTCAGGCCGAGCCCGCCGTAACTCCCCATCGTCTGGATCTTGAGATTGTCGTAATCGAGCCCGGTCTCGTACGCGCTGTGCGGATCGAGCGCGGCGAGCATGCCTTCGATCGCGCCCTTGACCAGCACCTTGTCGTCGACCTTGTCGACATATTCGGCCTTCACGCGATTATAGACGTCGAGGAACACCGCCATCTCGCGATACGTGCCGTTGTCGACCGCCGCCATTGCGCTCGTACCGATCGGCACGATCGCCAGCACCGCCGCGATCGCGGAAGCTTGGAGCAGCGAAGTGGTGAAACGCGACATCGGTCAATACTCGGCAAGCAAGAGGTCTTGGAGGCACCGTAGCGGGGTTTGCGCGGGGATCAAAGCGGGGCAATCGATGACGTGCCCGGGCTGAACCGAAGCTGAGCGGGATTGCCGCCGCGGATTTCGCCTCACCCGAGCAGCGGCGTCATGTCGACCGCGCGATCGCGGCGGCGCAGCTCGACCGTCACACTCGGCGCTTCGCCGCGCGCCGCCTGCCCGATCGGCGCGCCTTGGCCGATCGTTTCGCCGATCCGCGCGCTGGTGCTGCCGAGCCCCGAGACGAGCGTCGTCCAACCGCCGCCATGATCGAGGATGACGATCGTGCCATAGCCGCGGAACGGCCCGGCAAAAGCGACGCGCCCCGCCGCTGGGGCGACGACTTGCGCGCCTGCCAGCGGCGCGATCGTCAGCCCACGCGAATGGACGCCGGTGTCCGAGAGTTCGCCGAGCCCGGTGACGATCTTGCCCTCCACCGGCAAGCGATACGGTGGGGCGCTGTGCGACCAGGTGCCGCGGTCGATCGGCGCGGCGACCTCGCCCGGGCGTGGCGGGCGCGCGAGCGGTCCGGGCAGCGTCGCAAGGCTCTCGCGCGTCGCCGCCTGGTTGCCGATCGTGTCCATCAGGTCGACGATGTCGCGCGCCTTTTCGCCGAGCGCGATCGCGCGATCGGATTCGATCAGCGCATCGCGTCCGAACGCGCGCGAGCGCAGCCGGTGCGCCACCTCGAGTCGCGTCAGCGCAAGCCGCTGGACTTCGAGCCGCGACCGGCTCTCGGCGAGCGCGCGGGTCGCGACCGCGCCTGCCGCCTGCAACTGGCGGGTGCGCGCAAGATCGGCGCGGACGTCGGCGGTGCGCGCGCGGATCACCGGCATCGTGTTCGCCAGCACCGCACGGACATGGACGAGATCGTCGACCGATCCGGGCTGGACTAAACTGATGATCGCGGGCCGCCTCGCGAGCGATTGCAGTGCGCCCATCAGCCGCGCGACGGGCACTTGCTTGGCGGCCAGCTTGGTGCGCTGCGCATCGAGCAAGCGATCGACGATCGCGAGCCGCGCCTGCCCTGCGGCGATATCGGCCTCGGCCTGCTGGATGCGGGCGGCGACCGCGGCTTCCTGCGCTTGCGCCTGACGCGCTTGGTCGCGCTCTGCGGCGGCCTGGCGTTCGAGCGCGGCTGAGCGGCGCGCGGCGGCATCGGATTGCGCTTTGGCTTCGGCGAGCCGGGTGCGCTGGTCGACGGGTTCCTGCGCGACGGCCACGCTCGCGCCAATCGCCGCTGCGACACCCGCGATCAGAAGAGCCCGCCCCCGCATGGCGCTATCCTTCGCGGTGGTAGGGGTGATTGGCAAGGATGCTCGTCGCGCGGTACAATTGCTCGGCGAGCATCGCGCGGGCGAGCAGGTGCGGCCACGTCGCCCGCCCGAAGCTCAGCAGCAGATCGGCCGAGGCGCGCTGCGCATCGTCGAAGCCGTCGGCTGCGCCGATCAGGAAGCGCGCCTCGCGCACGCCTGAGTCCCGCCATTTCTCGAGCGTGGCGGCGAGATCGCGCGATGGCAGGACCTGCCCCGTCTCGTCGAGCATGACGATCCGGCAGCCGTGCTCGACCGCCGGCATCTTGCCGCCGGTGTCGGGCAGCTCGGTCAGCTTGTACGGCCAGGACAGCCGCTTGACGTAGCGCTCGACCAGTTCGGCCTCGGGACTGCGCCCGATCCGCCCGCGCGCGACGATGTGGAGCAGCATGCTTGCCTCCGTTGCGAGCGATGCTCAGCGCTGTACCGCTACACGTTCCGCGGCGAAGGCCGGGGCCCAGTCGCGAAGGTCGCCATAGCCGGGCGCTGCGCACTCCGCCGCACCGCTCGCTCCTGGACCCCGGCCTTCGCCGGGGAGCAGGAGATCCAGCGATCAGTCCTCGATAACCGGCGCGGCGGGCGGGGTCGGCGCATCGCCGAACGCCCACATCCGCTCGAGATTGTAGAAGGTGCGGACCTCGGGGCGGAACAGATGGACGATCACGTCGCCGGCATCGAGCAGCACCCAATCGGCGGTCGGCAGGCCCTCGATACGCGACGGCCGGCCGTATTCGGCCTTGATCTTCTCGCTGAGCTTCTGCGCCATCGACGCGACCTGGCGCGTCGAGCGGCCGCTCGCGATCACCATGTAATCGGCGATGCTCGATTTGCCCGCGAGCGGGATCGAGATGACATCGACGGCCTGATCGTCGTCGAGCGACGCGAGCACGAGCCGAAGCAGCGCGTCGACCTCTTCGGGTTCGGACGCGCGATAGACGGGAGAAGATGAGGCCAAGATGATTCCTATGCAGAAGGTGGGGTCGGGACGGCTGGCAGGAAATGCCGCTGCCAGGCGGGGTCGGCAGCACGAAGCTGTGTCGCGGAGCGCGGGTCGGGGCGGAAGCGCAACAGCACGAGTGCCGGCAATCTCCACTGCGTCCAGTTCTTCGCCTGGTGTGCGGGCCGACGTGCGCGCCGCAACCAACCCATCGCGGGAGCCGCGAGAGCAGCACGTTCATACCCCGGACGCGCGATTACCGCAATCGGAACCTCGCGGGCGATCCGGCGCCACCCTTTCCACTGGTCGAACTGCGCGAGATTGTCCGATCCCATCAACCAGATGAAGCGCTTTTTGGGGAAAGCGCGGCGGAGTTTGGTGACGGTATCGACGGTGTAGCGCGTGCCGAGCTTGTGCTCGATCGCGCTGACGCGGATCGGCGCGTGGCGCGCCATCCGCACCGCAGAGGCAAAGCGCGCGGCGTAGGGGGCCATGTCGCCGCTCTTCTCCTTGAGCGGATTGCCGGGCGAGACGAGCCACCACACTTCGTCGAGCCCCAGCGCATCGAGGGCTGCAAGGCTGATCGCGCGGTGGCCGGCATGCGCTGGATTGAACGAGCCGCCGAGGATGCCGACGCGGGTCAGGTCCGTATCCAATTTTCGCGCGCATGACGGATACGCAGCACCTCGATGTGCGTGTCGCTTACCCGATACAGAAGGAGATAGTCGGTGGGCGCGACGCGCCATTTTCGAGCGTCGACCTCGGGAATCGCCGGCCCTGCTGCCGGGGTGGCCGCGACGAATTCGGCTGCCTCCTCAATCAGGGCTGCAATCCGCTCGGCGGCGTCGGGAGAATATGCCGACCAGTAATCGTCAATCTCCTCGAGATCGGCGATCGCGGGGTCGCTCCATTCGACGGTCCTCATGCGACGGCGCGCTGCTGCCTCCGGCGGCGCAGGTTTTCGAAGACGGTAGCTTGCGGGGTCAGGGCACCACGATCGGCCGCATCAATCCCGACCTGGATGAAGGCGAGAAGATCGTCTTCGCTCTCAATGACTCGCCGGATGGCTTCGGCCGCAAATGCGGCTCCGGTTATCCCTTGCGCAGCCGCTGCTTTGGCGACCCGCGCAGCCGTCTCATCGTCCAGGTCGATCGTGACCGATCGCGAAAAAGGCGCAGGATGGTTCATCGCGGCAAATTACACCGGAGCCCGACCGCCATCAACCCCGCACCTGCCCGCTGCCGTAACCCACCCATTTGTACGTCGTCAGCCCTTCGAGCGCGACGGGGCCGCGGGCGTGGAGGCGCCCCGTCGCGATGCCGATCTCGGCACCGAGGCCGAACTCGCCACCATCGGCGAACTGCGTCGAGGCGTTCCACAGCACGATCGCACTGTCGACCTCGGCGAGGAAGCGGGTCGCCACGGCCTCGTCGGCGGTGACGATCGCGTCGGTGTGGTGCGAGCTGTGCGCCGCGATGAAGCGCAGCGCGCCGTCGATGCCGTCGACCAGCCCGGCCGAAGCAATCGCGTCGAGATATTCGGTATCCCAATCGGCGTCGGTCGTGGGGGTGAGGCCCGGCACCAGCGCGCGCAGGCCAGGCCCGCCGCGCACTTCGCAGCCGGCCGCCGAAAGCGCCGCGACGAGGCCCGCCGGATCGGGATAGGCGCGGTCGATCAGCAGCGTCTCCATCGCGCCGCACACGCCGGTACGCCGCATCTTGGCGTCGACGACGATCGCCTTCGCCATCGCCGGATCGGCCGAGCCGTCGACATAGATATGGTTGATCCCGTCGAGATGCGCGAGCACGGGGACGCGCGCCTCGGCCTGGACGCGCGCGACGAGCCCCTTGCCGCCGCGCGGGACGATCAGATCGATCGCGGCGGCGCCCGACGACCCGTCCGCCGTCAGCATCGCCCCGACCGCAGCACGATCGGTGGTCGGCACAAGTTGCGCGGCATCGGCAGGAATACCCTCGGCCACCAGTCCCGCGACGAGCGCGGTCTGGATCGCACGGTTGCTCTCGATCGCCTCCGAACCGCCGCGCAGGATGACGGCATTGCCCGCCATGACGGCGAGTGCGGCGGCATCCGCGGTAACGTTGGGGCGGCTTTCATAGATGATCCCGATCACGCCGATCGGCACACGGACGCGGCGCAAGCGCAGCCCGTTGGGACGCACGCTCTCGTCGATCACCGCGCCGACCGGATCGGCGAGTGCTGCGACCGCGGCGACACCGTCGGCCATGCTCGCGACGCGCGCGGTGTCGAGCTTGAGCCGGTCGAGCATCGCGCCCGACAAGCCGGCGGCGGTCGCCTTCGCCATGTCGCTGGCATTCGCCTCGAGGATTACCGGCGCGGCATCGCGCAACGCCTGCGCCGCCGCCAGCAGTCCGCGCGCCTTCACCGCAGTCGGCAGCGTCGCGAGCAAGCGGGCAGCGCCGCGGGCGCGATCGGTCATGGTGGCGAGCAGGGTCGTGGCGTCGGTCATGACGCTCGCGGTATCACGACCGCGCCCCTTGCGGCAAAAGCTATCGCATTCGCCAAAGCCACTGCTATGCTGCCGCAATGTCGGGGGGAATCGATACAGCGGGCGATATCGCCACGGGACTCTTTGTCGCGCGTGCGGTCGAGCCGCCTGCGGGCGAAACCGCGCACGGACCGCTCGCGCACGGACTGTGCCTCAATTGCGGGACCGCGTTGCACGGCGAGTTCTGCCACGCCTGCGGGCAAAGCGGGCATGTCCACCGCTCGCTCCACTCGATCGGGCACGATCTGCTCCACGGCGTGTTCCATTTCGAAGGCAAGATCTGGCGCACCGTGCCGATGCTGGTGTTCCAGCCCGGCGCGCTGACGCGGCGCTACATCGCGGGCGAACGCGCGCGCTTCGTGTCGCCGCTGGCGCTGTTCCTGTTCGCGGTGTTCCTGATGTTTGCGACGATCCACGCCTTTGGCGGCGAGCTCGGCACCGACTTGCCCCCCGCCGCGCGTGAAACCGCATTGCAGAACATCGACGCCGACATCGCCAAGGGACAAGCCAAGCTCGCCCGGCTGCAGGCCGCCCCGCGCCGCGCCAATGCCGACGCCAAGATCGCGAAGGTGCAGGAAGATCTGCGCAGCCTGCAGGTCGCGCGTAGCGTGATGGATGGCGGGTCGGGCGCCACGATCGGCGACGTCCCGCTTTCCGGGCTGCGCACCGACTGGCACGCGCTCGACAAGGGCATCGCCAAGGTGAAGGCCAATCCCGGACTGGCGCTCTACAAGCTGCAGTCGAGCGCCTACAAATACAGCTGGGCGCTGATCCCGATCTCGACTCCGTTCGTCGCGCTGCTCTTCCTGTGGCGGCGGCGCTACAAACTCTACGACCACGCCATTTTCGTGACCTATTCACTCGCCTTCATGATGATGCTGGTCGCCTCGCTAAGCACCGCCGGCGCGGTCGGCGTTGGCAGTGGACTGATCGGGCTGCTCGTGATGTTCGTGCCGCCGGTGCACATGTTCGCACAGTTGCGGGGTGCCTACACGCTGCGCAAACGCTCGGCGCTGTGGCGAACGGTCGCGCTAATCGTCTTCGCCTGGATCGCGCTTACCGCCTTCGCCTGCCTGTTGCTGGCGATGGGGTTCATGGAATAGCGGCGCCGGGCGGGCTTGCGGTGCCTCGCTAAGGGACCCGTAAAATCGCACTACCTACGCGGTCGGTCCGCTTCTCAGGGTGAACGGCGTCTTAGCGTTGTAACGGAGCGCGCGAGAGACCGCTTTGCGGTTGCACCCGCCTATTCCCTGTCGGGCTGTACGCGTCGAAGCTCGTCCATTCTCTCGGTCGCAGCGAGAACGATAGTCCTTCGACACGCTCAAAGACGACCGGATGCGGAAAACAGCGCAGAAGCGTCCGCACACCGCGCAGATACGAAAAAGCCGCGCCCGACACTTGTCGGACGCGGCTTTTTTACCGTTCCAGTCCCGCGAGCGTTACGCCCCGGCAGGCGCCGGGTTACCGAACGGCCCGCCGCCCTTGGGCCGGCGCGTCTTGGGGATCGAGGTCCCCGCGCCGGGCACGATCGATACCTTCGCATCGGCATCGTCGCGGCCGATGTCGCCGTCGAACGCGAGGCGCTTGATCTCGTCGCCGGTCAGCGTCTCATATTCGAGCAGCGCACCGGCGATCCGGTGGAGCTGGTCGATATGCTCGGTCAGGATTTCGCGGGCCTGCGCCAGCCCGCCATCGACCAGCTTGCGGATCTCGCTGTCGATCATCAGCGCGGTCTCGTTCGACATGTTCTGGCGCTGCGTCTGCGAGTAGCCGAGGAAGGTCTCGCCCTGCTGCTCTTCATATTGCAGCGGGCCGAGCGCGTCCGACATGCCCCATTGCGACACCATCGCACGCGCAAGCTTGGTCGCCTGCTTGATGTCGCCCGAGGCACCGCTCGACACCTTGTCGTAGCCGAAGATCAGTTCTTCCGCCACTCGGCCGCCCATTACGGTCGCGAGATCGGCGTACATCTTGTCGCGGTGATACGAGTAATTGTCGCGCTCGGGCATCGACACGACCATGCCCAGCGCACCACCGCGCGGGATGATCGTCGCCTTGTGGATCGGGTCCGACGCGGGCGTGTGGACACGAACGAGAGCATGGCCCGCCTCGTGATAGGCGGTCATCCGCTTCTCATCGGTGGTCATCACCAGCGAGCGCCATTCGGTGCCCATGATGACGCGGTCCTTGGCGGTCTCGAACTGCGCCATCGCCACCAGCCGCTTGCCGAGCCGAGCCGCCATCAGCGCCGCCTCGTTGACGAGGTTGGCGAGATCGGCACCCGACATGCCCGGCGTGCCGCGTGCGAGCGTGCGCGCATCGACGTCGGGCGCAAGCGGCACCTTCTTCATGTGCACTTCGAGAATCTTCACGCGGCCCTCGATATCGGGCAGCGGCACCGTGACGCGGCGATCGAAGCGACCCGGACGGAGCAGTGCCGGATCGAGCACGTCGGGGCGGTTCGTCGCCGCGACGATGATGATGCCTTCCGAAGCCTCGAAGCCGTCCATCTCGACGAGCAGCTGGTTGAGCGTCTGCTCGCGCTCGTCATTGCCGTTGCCGAGGCCCGCACCACGGTGACGGCCGACCGCGTCGATTTCGTCGATGAAGACGATGCACGGTGCCGACTTCTTGGCTTCGGCAAACATGTCGCGCACACGGCTCGCGCCGACGCCGACGAACATCTCGACGAAGTCCGACCCCGAAATCGTGAAGAACGGCACACCCGCCTCGCCTGCGATCGCGCGCGCGAGGAGCGTCTTGCCGGTGCCGGGCGAGCCGACGAGCAGCGCGCCCTTGGGAATCTTGCCGCCGAGCCGGGCGAACTTGGTCGGGTCCTTGAGGAACTCGACGATTTCCTGCAGCTCCTCGCGGGCCTCGTCGATGCCCGCGACGTCGTTGAAGGTCACGCGACCTTCCTTCTGCGTCAGCATCTTCGCGCGGCTCTTGCCGAAGCCCATCGCACCCGAGCCGCTGTTCTTCTGCATCTGGCGCATCACGAAATAGCCGAGGCCGAGGAACAGGAAGAAGGGTAGCGAATTAACGAGCAGGACCTGCCAGATCGGCGCGCCTTCCTCGGGCTTGGCTGTGATCGTCACGTTCTTCTCGCGCAAACGATCGGTCAGGCGCGGGTCCTGCGGCGCATAGGTGCGGAACTTTGTGTTGTCGCTCATCGTGCCGGTGACGACTTCGCCGGCGATGTTGACGTCCTTGACCTGCCCGTTCTGGACACGGTCGAGGAACTGCGAATAGGCGATCCCGTTGACGTTGGGGCCGACCGAACGATTGTCGATCAGCGTCACGAACAGCGCCAGCGCGACGAGGATGCCGACCCAGATCAGCAGCGATTTCATCCAGGGGTTGGGCCCGCCAGAGTCGCCGCCGGGCTGCTTGTCATTGTCGTTCATGGGCACGGGATACCTTTCGTGACCCATAAGATAAGCACAGCGCGATTAATGGCAATGCAACGGCCCGCGCAATCGTCGATCAAATCGTCGATCAGTGTGAGTGACGCGGCGGTTGTGGCGCAAAATTCCAGAGGGTGTCGCGCACCGCGACCAGGATTCCCGCATGGGTCGCGGTTTTGCCGGCTTCGAGCGAGTCGAGCAGCGGTTCGATATTGGCCGAGTCGGTGAAGGCTGGCGTGGTGAGCGCGTGCGCCGCGCGGACGGCGTGGATCGCGCGCCGGGCGAGGCGGCGTTTCAACTCGCGGGGTAGGTCCGCGACGTCGAGGTCGATGACGACGCCCCCCGCCCCCGTCATACCGGGCGCGTCCCGGCATCCACCGTGCCGCACGTCCTGCGGATGTTGCTCGTGGACGGCGGTGGTCCCCGGCACGAGGCCGGGGTGACAGTTGGGGATCGGGCTGCGGCGGGTCTGCCATAGCCAGTCTTCCATCCCCCGTATCGTGGCATCGGCCTCGGCCGCGTGCGCCGCGGCGCGCGCGATCTGCAACGGGTCGAGCCACGGCGTGTCGCGGAGCAATGCGCGAAAGCGGGTGCGCTCGTAATGCGGGTCGACGTTGCTCGGGTCATCGACGAAGGGCAGTGCGTGCGTCACAGCAAGCGCGCGCAATTCGGCGACCCGCCAGCCGAGCAACGGCCGGATCAGCGCGATCGCGCCGAGCTGCTGGTGCGCGCGAATACCGCCGAGCCCGGCGACCCCCGCCCCGCGCGCCGCGCGCATCAGGAAAGTTTCGGCCTGATCGTCGGCATGGTGCGCGGTAGCGAGGCAGATCGCTCCCGCCGCAGCCGCCCATTCGAGCAGCAGCGCATAGCGCCGGTCGCGCGCGCGCCCCTGGACCGCGCGCGTGCCGATCGCGTCGTCGACCACCAATGTCGCATGCGCGATGCCCTGCGCGGCGCACCACTCGGCGACCATCCGCGCCTCGTCGGCGGCGGCAACGCGCAGCCGGTGATCGACCGTCGCGGCGACGATCCGTCCGGGAAAAGCGGCGGCGGCGAGTGCGAGCAGCGCCATGCTGTCGGGCCCGCCCGAGACCGCGAGCGCCAGACGATCGACGGGGGCGAGCGGGCGCGCCCGCTCGACATCCCGGGTAAACCGCGCGACCAGTGCCGGCTCCACCGGCACGCGGTCGGGCGTACTCATCTCACGAGCAGTTGGAAGCGGCACGACCCTTGGCGACGCCCGCCTTCATCCGCGCATCGGCATCGACCTTCGCGCCGTAGCTGCGCTGGAGTTCGGTATAGACCTTGCACACTTGCGCGGCGGGCTTGTCCAGCTTCACCAGCGCCTGGGCGAGGTAATAGAGGCTCTCGGGCGCGCGGTCGCCATCGGGCCATTTCTTGTAATTGTCGTAGAAAGCGAGGCTCGCGCGCGACGGCTGGCCATCCTCGAGATACGAACGGCCGAGCAGGTTCTGCGCATAGCTCGCGCGCTTGTGCGTCGGGAACTTGGTCGTGACCGTGGTGAACTGCGCCTCGGCCTCGGGATAGAGGTGCGCCGCCCACAGGCGATAGCCGTAGAGATAGGTGTCCTCGGCAACGTCGCCCGAATCGGGTCGCTCGACCGCGGCGACTTGCTGCGCGCGCGCCGGATCCTTGGTGCTGACCACTGGCGGCGGGGTCACCGTCGACTTTGCCGGCGCGGGGCGTGCCGGGGTGGCGGGTCGGTCGAACCCGCGATCGGGGGTGCGATCCGCCGTCGGGCGCGCGGGCACGGGCCGGTCGAAGCTGCCGCCGTCATCCCCTGGCACAGCCGCAGGTGTCGCCGCAGCAGCGGCCGCAGCGGCATTGGCCTCGAGCGTCTTCAGGCGGCTGTCGAGCCCTTGCAGTCGGTGCTGGTTGGTCTCGGTCTGCGCGGTCAAGGTGCGCAGCTGGTTCTCGAGCGAATCGACGCGTGCGGTCAAATCGGCGACCGGGCTGGTCGGCGATCCGCCGAGGATTGCGTCGGGATCGGCCGGACGATTGTCGGGCTGGATATACTGGCCACCGCTGCCGCCACTCCCGCCGGGGAACACCTTGCGCTGCACCGCGCGCATCTCGCCTTCGAGCCGGTCGACCCGGCCCTCGATCGCGCGCCCGTTGCCGCTGCTGCTCTGCGCATTCGCGGGCAGCGCGCTCAGCATGCTCCCGGCGAGCAGGAAAGCGGTCAATAGATGGTTACGCATTCGTACACCCCCCGGTGCTGATGAAGCGAGTAGCATAGCCGACATTAGCCTTGTGCCGCCAGCGTTAAGGGGCGGGCGTCGGAGCGGCGGCGGGTGCGGCCGGTTCGGGCGCCACCGCGGCAGGCGCCGCGATGTTGAGCGGCTGGAGCGACGACGACGGCGCCGAAGTCGATGCCGCAGTGCGCGTCCGCGTCGAGCGTGTCTCCTCGCGCCGCGCCGTCGGTCCAGCAGCGGCCGAAGGCGTCACCGCGGCCGCGGGCGCGGTGACGCGCGCAGTGAGCGCAGCGGCGTCGAGCGGTACGTCCTTGATCGCGCGCTTGCCGTCGCCGAGCGGCGCGACCGCGGTGCCACCAACGGTCACCTGCAGCTTGTCAGGGCGCCCGACATTGATCATCGGGCCGACCGCGTCGGCGGGGATGGTATAGCTCTCGCCCGCCTTCATCGTGCCGAGATGGATCGTCTTGCCGGCCGTGTCGTAGATCCGGAGCCACACCTCGTCGGACGCGGTCAGCACGACTGCACCGGTCGGCACGCTTGGCGACGGGGCTACGGTCGGGGCGGCCGCGATGGTATTGGCGCTTTGTGTGCTCGGGGCGCTGGCGGGCTCGCCATCGCCGCGGAACAGCGAGGTGCCGTAGAACAGCCCAGCGCCGATCAGCACCACGACCGCGATCAGCAAGGTGGTGATCGCCAGGCCGCGTGGCGGAACGCGCGACGGCTCGTCGATTTCGTACGCTTCGTAATTGGTGCGCTTGGCGCTCGGCTGGTCGCTCGCGCCGCGGACTTCGCGCGCGATCGCGACCTCGTCGACGCCGACCGCGCGGGCATAGGCCTTGGCGAAGCCGACCGAATAGGTGATCGACGGAAGCGCCGCATAATTGCCCTCCTCGATCGCCTCGAGCTGGCGCACCGGGATCCGCGTCCGCGCGGCGACTTCGGCAAGCGACAGGCCTTGCGCCTCGCGCGCCTCGCGCAGCGTGTCCCCCGCGGTCTTGGGAAACAGCTTCGGCTCGTCGGCCGGGATCGGTTCGGTCATCACTTCCTCCGGCAAGGCGCGTGCGGCCCGATATGTCCCTTGCCCAGCGGCTGTCTCACAAAGGGGGCGGGACAAGTCAACGCCTTGTCACGCCGCCCGCCGTACGATCACGCCAGTTCGACACCGTTTTCGCCCGCCCATGCAAGCAGCGCCCCGCGCATGTCGCGCGGCGGCGTCTTGAGCAGATCGGCCATGAACACGGTGAGCGCGGCGCGATCGAGCGAGCGCACCATCGCCTTGATCGGCCCAACCGCCGCCGGGGTGATCGACAGCCGTTCGATCCCGAGCCCGATCAGCGCCATCGCCTCCAGCGGCCGCCCGCCCATCTCGCCGCAGACGGTGAGCTGCACCCCGGCCGCGCGCGTCGGTGCGACGAGCTTTGCGAGGAATCGCAGGATCGCCCCGCTCAGCCAGTCATAGCGTTCGGCCAGCTTGGGATTGGCGCGGTCGGCCGCGAACAGGAACTGCGTCAGGTCGTTGGTGCCGACCGACAGGAACGCAATGTTGGGCAGCAGCAAATCGAGCTGTTCGGCAAGCGCCGGGACTTCGAGCATCGCGCCGTAGCGGATCTCGCTCGGCATCTTCTTGCCACGCGCGCTCAGCCATTCGCGCTGCGCCTCGAACAGCGCGCGCGCTTCGTCGAACTCCCACGGTTCGCTGACCATCGGGAACATCACGCTGAGCGTCCGCCCCGCCGCCGCCTCGAGCAGCGCGCGCGCCTGGACCTTCATCAACCCGCCGCGCTCGAGCGCAAGCCGGATCGCGCGCCACCCCATCGCCGGGTTCTCCTCGTCGGCGTCTTCCTTGTTGAGATACGGCAGCGCCTTGTCGCCGCCGATATCGACCGTGCGGAAGATCACCGGGCGGTCGCCCGCGGCGTCGAGCACGTCCTTGTAGAGCCGCTGCTGGCGCTCGCGCGATGGCAGCGTGGCCGAGACGAGGAACTGGAATTCGGTTCGAAACAGCCCGATCCCATCGGCGCCGGTCACGTCGAGCGCCGCCACGTCGTCGCGCAAGCCCGCATTGACCATAACCGTCAGGCGATGTCCGTCCTTGGTCACCGGCGCCTCGGTCTTGAGCGCGGCGAAGACCGCGCGGCGCTTCTGGCGCAGGTTGAGCGCGGTATCGAAAACCTCCTCCATCGCGGAGGACGGCCGCGCGAAGACATTGCCGGCAGTAACGTCGAGCAGCAGCAGATCGCCCTCGCCGATCAACCGCCGCACGTCGCGAACGCGGCCGAGCACGGGCACCCCCATCGCGCGCGCGACGATCGTGACATGCGCGGTGAGCGACCCTTCCTCGAGCAACACGCCCTTCAGTCGCCGCCGATCATATTCGAGCAGTTCGGCGGGTCCCAAGTTGCGCGCGATCAGGATCGTGTCCTGCCGCAGTCCCATCTGCGCCGCGGTCCCCATCTGGCCCGAGACGATGCGCAGCAGCCGGTTCGACAGATCCTCGAGATCGTGCATCCGGTCGGCGAGCAACGGATCGTCGATCTGCCGCATCCGCATCCGCGTGCGCTGCTGGACGCGCTCGATCGCGGCCTCGGCGGTCAGCCCCGAATCGATCGCCTCGTTGATCCGCCGTGCCCAGCCCTCGTCATAGGCGAACATCTTGTAGGTCTCGAGCACCTCCTCATGCTCGCCACCGCCACCGAACTCGGCCTGGCTGGCGAGCCGCTCGATCTGCGCGCGCATCTTGTCGAACGCGGCATAGACGCGGTGACGCTCGGCCTCGGTATCCTCGGCGACGGTATGCTCGACATGAACGCGCGGCTGGTGGAACACGGCGTAACCGCTCGCCATGCCCTCGACGAGCTTCAGACCCATGATGCGCATCGGCGCGGTCGATTGCGGGCGCATCGTCGCGGCGCCGCTCGCATCGACCAGTTCGGCATTGGCGATCAGCTCGGACAGCACCATCGCAACGGTCTGCAACGCCTCGATCTCGACCTCGTCATAGCGGCGCGGATCGACATGCTGGACCGACAGCACGCCGATCGCGCGCTCGCGCCGGATGATCGGCACGCCGGCGAAGCTGCGAAACTTCTCCTCGCCCGTCTCGGGATTCTGGACGAAGTCGGGGTGGCTCGACGCTTCGTCGAGGTTGAGGATCTCGGCCTGCTGCGCGATCGTGCCGACCAGCCCCTCGCCAAGCGCCAATTTGGTGACGTGGACCGCCTCCTGCGCAAGGCCGCGGGTGGCATAGAGTTCGAGCACGCCCTCGCGCAGCAGGTAGATCGAGCACACTTCGCTCGCCATGCCTTCGCCGACGATGGCGACCACTGCGTTGAGCTTGGCCTGCGGCGCGGTGCGCGAGGCCATCACGTCGTGAAGACGAACGAGGATTTCGCGGGCGGAGGCGGCTGCAGTCATACGAATGGGCTAACAGATTGGTGCGGGGCTTGGCTATCGTGCGCCGCACAAGATTTGCTTCTCTGGTCCTCCCCTCCCCTTCAGGGGAGGGGCCGGGGGTGGGGGAAGCCTCGCAGAGGACAGCGCCCGATACGGCCCTACCCCAACCTCTCCCCTGCAGGGGAGGGGCTTTTGGTCAGCTATCGAACAGGCTTTCCTGCGCGCCTTCGGGCGGCGTGAGCCCGAGATGCTTCCACCCGCTCGCATTCAGGCAGCGCCCACGCGCCGTCCGCGCGATCAGGCCCAGCTGGATTAGATACGGCTCGATCACTTCCTCGACCGTGTCGCGCGGTTCGCTCAACCCCGCCGCCAGCGTCTCGACCCCGACCGGTCCGCCGCGATAGATGTCGGCGATCATCATCAGATAGCGCCGGTCCATCGCGTCGAGCCCGAGCCGGTCGACCTCGAGCCGATTGAGCGCGGCATCGGCAGCCTTCGCATCGACCAGGTCATGCCCCGCGGCATGCGCGAAATCGCGCACCCGGCGCAGCAACCGCCCGGCGATCCGCGGCGTCCCGCGCGAGCGCCGCGCGACCTCGGTCGCGCCATCGCTCGACAGCGGCAGGTCGAGCAGCCGCGCGGCGCGCGACACGACCTTTTCGAGCTCCTCGATGGTGTAGAAGCTCAACCGCACCGGAATGCCGAAGCGATCGCGCAAAGGGGTCGTCAGCAACCCCTGCCGCGTCGTCGCGCCGATCAGCGTGAAGCGCGGCAGGTCGATCCGCACCGAGCGCGCCGACGGCCCCTCGCCGATCATCAGATCGAGCGCACGGTCCTCCATCGCGGGGTAGAGCACTTCCTCGACCGCGGGCTGGAGCCGGTGGATCTCGTCGATGAAGAGGACGTCGCCATCCTCGAGATTGGTGAGCAAGGCGGCAAGATCGCCCGACTTGGCGATCACCGGCCCCGAGGTGGCGCGGAAGCCCACGCCCATTTCGCGCGCAACGATCTGCGCGAGCGTGGTCTTGCCGAGCCCCGGCGGGCCAAAGAAGAGTACATGATCGAGCGCATCGCCGCGTGCCTTGGCGGCGGCGATGAACACGCGCAGATTCTCGCGCGCGGCCTTCTGCCCGACGAAATCGTCAAGCGATTTGGGGCGCAGCGCGGCGTCGATGTCTTCGGACTTGCGCGTTGGCGCGAGGATGCGGTCGTCGGTCAGCGAATGGCTCCGAAAAAGTCCTCGTCGGGCACGTCGGCCCGACGAAGGATGGTGGCGAGTATGCCGGCCCGGATCTTCCCGTGCAGCGGCACGACGCAGCCTCTTTCCGCGCGACGCGGCACCACGTGACTGCCGCGCTGGCGCATCGCGACGTATCCCAGTCGTTCCAGCGCGCGAACGGCTTGCGCCCCGGAGACGACGGGGCGCTTAGGCATGAACGGGAATTTCGAACGACGTCACGACCGGCGGCGCCCCGACCTTCATCGGAAACTCTTCGAGATAGAGTTCGACCGCCTCGCGCAAATTGGCGATCGCGTCTTCGAGCGTGTCGCCTTGGCTGCCCGTGCCGGTTTCAGGGTTGAAGGCGTTGAAACCGCCCTCTTCGGCGGCGGTCAGGACGGCGGTCATGTGCATCGTCATCTCCTCGCTCTGCATTACTTCGCCGCCTTGCGCAGCGCCAGCCGCACCAGGGCGTCGAGCGTCGCACCCGCCCCCAATTCCTCCTCCGCCGCCGCCACCGCCCCGCTGGCTTCGGCAGGACGGAAGCCGAGATTGAGCAGCGCGGAAACCGCGTCCGCGCCCGCCCCAACCGGCATGATCGACGACGCGGCGTGGCCAAGTTCGACCCCGCCGATCTTGTCCTTCAATTCGCGCACGATGCGTTCGGCGAGCTTCGGCCCGACGCCGTTCGAACGCGCGACCATTGCCTTGTCTTGGGCGGCAATCGCGCGGGCGAGGTCGGTCGGTTCGAGCGCCGACAGAATCGCCAGCGCAACGCGCGCGCCGACCCCCTGCACGCCGGTGAGCAAGCGGAACCAGTCACGCTCGGCAGCGCTCGAAAAGCCGACGAGGCGGATGAAGTCTTCGGCCACCAGCATTTCGGTATGGAGCATCACCGCCTCGCCGACCGGGCCGATGCTGGCGAGCGTCCGGCTCGACGCGCCGACGAGATAGCCGACGCCGCCGACGTCGATCACGGCATGGTCGAGTCCGGTCGCATCGAGGCGGCCTTTGAGATGGGCGATCATGCGCCGGTACGTAACAGGAACGGGATGCTGCGGGAAAGCGAAATCAGGGCAGCCGCCGCGCGCTCGCGAGATGATGCGCGTGGCAGATCGCCACCGCGAGCGCATCGGCGGCGTCGGCGCCGTCAATCTTGACGCCGGGGAGCAGCACCGAGACCATTGCATGGACCTGCGCCTTCTCCGCGCCGCCGGTGCCGACCACGGCTTTCTTGACGAGCCGCGCAGCATATTCGCCGACCTCGAGCCCCGCGCGCGCGCCCGCGCACAGCACGACGCCACGCGCCTGGCCGAGCTTGAGCGTCGATTGCGGGTTGGAATTGACGAACACTTCCTCGACCGCGCAGCCTTCGGGCGCATGGTCGATGATCAACGCGCTGAGCATCGCGTCGAGATGCGCGAGCCGGCGCGGCAGCGGGGCGACGGTGTCGGTCTTGAGCTTGCCGTTGGCGACATGGCTGAGCCGGTTGCCCTCGGCGCGGATCAGCCCCCAGCCGGTGGTGCCTAGGCCCGGGTCGAGGCCGAGGATCAGCATTGCGCTGCGCGAACGGGATTCACGCGAAGGCGCGAAGGCGCGAAGAAGGGGTTTGTTCGCGCGGAGGCGCGGAGGCGCGGAGGAGAAGAAGAAGAAGACGGAGAGATTTTCTCGACCGCACCCTGACCGTCACTCCGGGCTTGTCCCGGGGTCCACCGGCGTCCGAGCGCAGCAAGTGCGGCACGGTGAATGCCGGGACGAGCCCGGCATGACGGAGGAGTGGTGGTGCCCGATCCGGAGCGCACCATCTCCGCGCCTCCGCGCCTCCGCGCGAACAAACCTTCTTCTCTTCGTGCCTTCGCGCCTTCGCGTGAAACCCAGATCAACCCAGCTTCTCGAGGATCGCGTCGGACACTTCGTAATTGCCCCACACGGTCTGCACGTCGTCGTCATCGTCGAGCGTGTCGATCAGCTTGAACAGCGTCGCCGCATCGTCCTCGCCGACTTCGACCATCGTCTGCGGGCGCCAGGCGAGCTTGGCGCCTTCTGGCTCGCCGAGCACCGGTGTCAGCGCCGTCACGACTTCGTGGAGCGAATCGTTCGAGGTCCAGATCTCATGGCCGTCCTCGCTCGACTGGACGTCCTCGGCGCCGGCTTCGAGCGCGGCCTCGAACACCTTTTCGGCATCGCCCGCCGACGCCGGATAGGAAATCAGCCCCATCCGGTCGAACGCATGGCTGACCGAGCCCGAAGCGCCCATGTTGCCGCCATTCTTCGCCATGCCGGTGCGAACGTTGGTCGCGGTGCGGTTGCGGTTGTCGGTCAGCGCTTCGATGATCAGCGAGACACCGCCGGGGCCGAAGCCCTCATAGCGGATTTCCTCGTAATTCTCGGTGTCGCCCTTCGACGCCTTGTCGACCGCGCGCTGGATATTGTCCTTGGGCATCGACTGCGCCTTGGCGGCGTTGATCGCCATGCGCAGCCGCGGGTTCATGTCGGGATCGGGCAGGCCCATCTTCGCCGCGACGGTGATTTCGCGGCTGAGCTTCGAGAACATGCCCGAGCGCTTCTTATCCTGCGCGCCCTTGCGGTACATGATGTTCTTATATTTGGAATGGCCTGCCATTGGATCTCTCTCAAACTACAGTGTCGTCACCCCGGGCTTGGGAGCCGGGGTCCATGGGCGACGCTCGGCCGATCGCATAGATGCTGAAACGAGTTCAGCATGACGGGTCGGCTTAGTCGAGCCCGAGCGCTTGCTTGTAGGTCTCGAGCAAAGCCTCGGCTTCCTCGCGGTGATGCTTCTCCATCTTGCGCAGCCGCACGATCGAGCGGATCGTCTTGACGTCGAAGCCGGTCGACTTGGCCTCGCCGTACACGTCCTTGATGTCGTCGGCGATGCCCTTCTTTTCTTCCTCGAGGCGCTCGATGCGCTCGATGAGAAGGCGTAGCTGGTCGGCGGCGATAATGTCGCTCACGGTAAATCCCCCGGGGTTTGAATCAGTGAAAGGCGCGCGCTTTAGGCCAGCGCAGCGCCGCCGTCACGCATTCTTCGAAACACTCTGGCGCATCCGCTCGAGCTGCTCGGGCGTCGCGTCGCCCTGATGCTCGGCTTTCCACTGCGCGTACGGCATGCCGTAGACGATCGCGCGTGCCTCGTCCTTGGTCATGCCGCCGTCTGCCTCTTCGACCCAGTCCGACAGGCAGTTGCGGCAGAAACCGGCCAGCCCCATCAAGTCGATATTCTCGGCGTCGCTGCGGTGGCGCAGATGGCGCACCAGCCGCCGAAACGCCGCCGCCGCTACGGCATCATCCAGTCCATCCAAATCGCGCATCTGTTCGCTCCACGGTTGATCATGGCGAGATAGGAGGTAGAGCAGCAGGCGTATAGCCTCCCCACGGCAAGGACCTCCCCATGATCAAGACCATCGCCCCGCGCGCGCGTAAGGTACGTATCCTCGCCACGCTCGGCCCCGCCAGCAGCAGCCCCGAGATGATCGCGGCGCTGTTCGAAGCGGGCGCCGACGCCTTCCGCGTCAATATGAGCCACGGCGACCAGCAATCGAAGATCGCCGTCATCCAGGCGATCCGCGCGCTCGAGAAGATTTATCAGCGCCCGACCACGATCCTCGCCGATCTGCAGGGGCCGAAGCTCCGCGTCGGCAAGTTCGAGGGCGGCAAGATCGAGCTCGTCAAAGGGCAGACCTTTACGCTCGACCGCGACACCACGCCCGGCGACACCACCCGCGTCGAGCTGCCGCACCGCGAGATTTTCGAGGCAATCGAGCCCGGCGCACGCCTGCTGCTCGACGACGGCAAGCTCGTGCTGCGCGTGACCGACCACACCGACACGACGATCGTCACCGAGGTCGTGGTCGGAGGCGCGCTGTCGAACAGCAAGGGGTTGAACGTCCCCGACGTCGTGCTGCCGATGGCGGCGCTGACCGAAAAGGACCGCAGCGATCTCGCCTTCGCGGTCGACCAGGGGGTCGACTGGATCGCTTTGTCGTTCGTCCAGCGCCCCGAGGATCTCGCCGAGGCGCGGAAGCTGATCGGCGGCAAGGCGTCGCTGCTCGCCAAGATCGAGAAGCCGCAAGCGATCCAGCGGCTCGAGGAAATCGTCGAGATGTGCGACGGCGTGATGGTCGCGCGCGGCGATCTCGGCGTCGAGATGCCGCCCGAGAGCGTCCCGCCGCTGCAGAAGCGCATCATCGAAGTGTCGCGCCGCCTGGGCCGCCCGGTGGTGGTCGCGACGCAGATGCTCGAATCGATGATCACCTCGCCCTCGCCGACGCGCGCCGAAGTGTCCGACGTCGCGACCGCGATCTATGACGGCGCCGATGCGATCATGCTCTCGGCCGAAAGCGCGGCGGGCGCGTGGCCGACCGAATCGGTCGCGATGATGAACGCGATCGGCGAGGCGGTCGAAAAGGATCCGACGCATGGCGACCGGATCCACTTCACCGTGATCCGCTCGGACCCGACCACCGCCGATGCCCTGGCCGAAGCCGCCAAGAACATCGCGCAGACGGTCGAGGCCGCCGCGATCATCTGCTTCACCGCCTCGGGCTCGACCGCCCGCCGCGTCGCGCGCGAGCGGCCCGGCGTGCCGCTGATGATCCTTACCCCGAACCCCGAGACCGCGCGGCGGGCGGGCCTGCTGTGGGGCGCCTATGCGATCCTGACCAAGGACGTCGATTCGTTCGAGGAGATGGTCGCCAAGGCCAAGCGCATGGCGCTGCGCCACAACCTCGCCAAGGCGGGCGACCGCATCATCCTGATCGCGGGCGTGCCGTTCAAGACGCCGGGGTCAACCAACGTGCTCCACGTCGTGCGGGTCAGTGGCGATGAGCTGAAGGGGTATGCGAGCTAGGTCCAACCCCTCACGGTCACCCCCGGGCTTGTCCCGGGGTCCACTGCGATGCCCACCCTGCCGCCCGAGCGCGCGCGGCACGGTGGGCCCCGGCACAAGGCCGGGGTGACGAAGTGGGTGCTACGCGATGGAACCGAAGGTGTGGCTTAGGCGAGAATGCCGTAGCGCGCGAGATCCGCGCGCAGCGTCGCGGCGTCGGTGAAGACCACCGCGCCCATCCCGACGCTCTGCGCGCCCGCGACATTGTCTTCGCGATCGTCGACGAACAGCGTGTCCTCGGCGCGCAAGCCGAAGCGGTCGAGCGCGAGGCGGTAGATCGCCGGATCGGGCTTGGTCAGCAATTCGTCGCCCGAGACGACGATGTCGTCGAAGCGATCGAACACATCGGCCTCGCGGTCGCGGAACGACGGCCAGAACTCGCCCGAGAAATTGGTGATCGCATAGAGCGGAACCCCCGCCCCCTCGAGTTCGCGCACCAGGTCGCGCATCCCCGGCAACATCCCGCCAAGCTGCTCGCCGAAGCGCGGCCCCCAGGCGGCGATCAGCGCGGCATGCTGCGGATGCGCGGCGGCGAGCTCGGCCGAGGTCTCGGCGAACGGACGGCCAGCGTCATGCTGGAAATGCCATTCCTTGGTCGCGACATCGCGCAGGAATGCATCGAGCGCCCGATCGTCACCGATCAGGCGCTCATAGAGGAATCTGGGATTCCAATCGTACAAGACATTGCCGACGTCGAAGACGACGGCCCGCGTCACGTCGCTTAGCCCTGGCGGGCCTTGAAGCGGCGGTTGGTCTTGTTGATGATATAGGTACGCCCACGACGACGGATCACGCGGTTATCGCGATGACGGCCCTTGAGCGACTTCAGGGAATTGCGGATCTTCATGATCGATTCGCTTTGCAAAATCTGGAATGTGGAAAAGAGCCGCTGCGCATATGGTCGCGCCCTCCCCAAGTCAAGCGCGACCGCGTCGATACGCCGCGCTATAGCGACGGAACCCGAAGCCCGGGTCCAGGCGTTACACCCCTGCAACGACTGTGATAACAAGGACAAGAGTATGAAGCTGGCTTTGGGAATGGCAATTGCCGCGGCAGCGAGCTTGAGCGCCTGCGCGACGACGACGACGAGTGGTCCGGTCGAAGTGACGCGATTCCACCTCGGGTCGACGGCAACGCCGCTCGAGACGGGGACGCTCGCGGTCGAACCCGCGCCCGGTGGCGGCCCCGCCAGCCTTGAGTTCAAGACCTATGCCGCCGCCGTCCAGACCGAGGCGCTGGCGCACGGCTTCACCGTCCCCAAAACCGATCCCGATGCGCAATATCTCGCGGTCGTCGGCTTTACGCGGACGACGCGCCCGGCGCCGCCGCGCAATGGCGGCAGCGGCGTGAGCATCGGCCTCGGTGGTGGTGGCTATAGCGGTGGTGGCGGCTATCGTGGCGGCGGCGGCGTGGGCCTCGGTGGCGGCATCTCCTTCCCGATCGGCAAGCAGAAATACCGCACCGTGGTGCTCACCGACCTCACCGTCCAGATCCGCCGCCGCCGCGACGCGACGGTGATCTGGGAAGGCCATGCGCAGACCTTCTCGCCCGGCGAGGCGCCCGCGGCACAAGCCAACGCCGCGGCAGCCAAATTGTCGCATGCGCTGTTCCTGGGCTTCCCCGGGGAATCGGGTCGCACTATTACGGTGCGATGAGCATCACCATCAACGCCGCTTTCGATAGCGGAAACATCGACGTGGTCGCCATCGACGGCGACCGCGTCGATCTCGCCATCCGGCTCGACCATCAGTCGGACTTCTTCCAGTGGTTCCACTTCCGCGTCGCCGGCGCGAAGGGGCGGAGGCTCACCTTGCGCATCACCAACGCTGCGCAATCGGCCTATCCGTTCGGCTGGCCGGGCTACAAGGTGCGCGCGAGCACCGATCGCCTGGCATGGCGGATGATCCCGACGCGCTACGTCGACGGGATGCTCGAGTTCGAGTGGAACGGCGACAGCGAACTCGTCTGGTTCGCCTATTTCGAACCCTATACGATCGAGCAGCACGACGCGCTGGTCGCCCGCATCGCGGTGCAGCCGGGCGTGACGCATCGCGAGCTCGGCCAGTCGCTCGACGGCCGCGCGATCGATTGCCTCGATATCGGCACCGGCCCCGCGCATGTCTGGCTCTACGCGCGCCAGCATCCCGGCGAGAGCATGGCCGAGTGGTGGATGGAAGGCGCGCTCGACTGGCTGACCGATGCCGCCAATCCGGTGGCCCGCGCCTTGCGCGAAAAGGCGACCTTCCACTGCGTCCCCAACATGAACCCCGACGGCTCGTTCCGCGGGCATCTGCGCACCAATGCGGCGGGCGTGAACCTCAACCGCGAGTGGCATACGCCGACGCCGGAGAAGAGCCCCGAAGTGCTGTGCGTCCGCGATGCGATGGACGCGACCGGCGTCGCCTTCGCGATCGACGTGCACGGCGACGAGGCGATCGCGGCGAATTTCTTCGCCGGGTTCGAGGGCATCCCGTCCTGGACCGACGCGCTCGGCGCCAAATATACCGAGTTCGGCGAGCGGCTCGCGGCGCACTCGCCCGATTTCCAGACCGCACGCGGGTATGACAAGGCGGCGCCGGGCAAAGCCAACCTGTCGATGTCGACCAACCAGCTCGCCGAGCGGTTCGGTGCGGTGTCGATGACGCTCGAAATGCCGTTCAAGGACCATGACCCCAACCCCGATGCCGAGTTCGGCTGGTCGGGCGCCCGCTCGAAGACGCTGGCGCATGCCTGTCTCGAAGTGCTTGCCGACATGATCGACGCAATCTAGGTCCCCTCGCAAAGGAGACCCCGATGCCCACCCTCGTCCTGATCCGCCACGGCCAGTCGGCCTGGAACCTCGAGAACCGCTTCACCGGCTGGTGGGATGTCGACCTGACCGAAAAGGGCGTCGAGGAAGCGCGCGCCGCGGGGCGGCTGATGGCGGAGAAGGGGCTCGATTTCGACACCTGCTTCACCTCGCTGCAGACGCGTGCGATCAAGACGCTCAACCTTGCGCTCGAGGAAATGCGGCGACTGTGGCTGCCGGTCGAGAAGGACTGGCGGCTCAACGAGCGGCATTATGGCGGGCTGACCGGGCTCGACAAGGCCGAGACCGCCGCCAAGCACGGCGCCGAGCAAGTCCATATCTGGCGCCGCAGCTTCGACATCCCGCCGCCGCCGCTTGAAGCCGGCAGCGAATACGATCTGTCGCAGGACCGCCGCTACGCCGGGATCGACATCCCCGCGACCGAGAGCCTCAAGGACACGATCGCTCGCGTCCTGCCATATTGGGAGGGCCGGATCGCGCCTGCTCTGCGCGACGGGCAGCGCGTCGTCATCTCGGCGCACGGCAATTCGCTGCGCGCGCTCGTCAAGCATCTGTCGGGGATCCCCGATGACGAGATCACGACGCTCGAGATCCCGACCGGGCAGCCGATCGTTTACGAACTCGATGATTCGCTGGCGGCGACCGATCGTTATTATTTGAGCGAGCGCTGAGCTCTTAGCTCGGTCGCTGGGCGGAAAGGGGAACTGCCCGCCTTCTTCAAACGGATGGTGGAGGGAGATCGACAGCGCGCACAGCGCATGTTGCCCCCTCCACTATTCGCAGACTGCTCGGCGTCCACCTCCCCCGGTCGCCGGGGGAGGGGATCAAACCATCGCTCGGGCTTACTGGCCCGTCGTCACCGTCGTCGTGGTCTTCTCGGTCACGCGCGCAGGTGCAGCGCGGCGCGTCGTTGCCTTGCGCACGACGCGCTTGACTGCGGTGTGACGAACGGCAGGCGCCGCGGTCTTCGTCGTCTCGGTCGTTACCGTCGTGGTCGGTGCGGGCGCCTGGACGACGACCGGCGGCGCCGACCGTGCTGCGGCTGCGTCGGCGGCTGCCGAAGCGGCGGCCTCCTCGGCCGCGTTCGCACGGGCGTTGGCGGCTGCGGCATCGGCCTGCGCGTCCATTGCGACATTACGGGCGTTGGTCGTGGCGGCATGGGCGGCATCGTTATGCGCGCGCTGCGCCTGGCCGAGCGCGGTGTCGGCAAGCTGCGACGCGCGGTGCGCATCGTCGATCGCTTCGGCCTTCTTGCCAGCGGCGAGATGCTCTTCGGCGGCGCGGAGCTGCGCCTGTGCATCGGCCTGGAGCCGCGGCGTCTCGGTGGTCGCGCCGACCTTGGCCGACGCGTCGATCTTGGCGCGCGCTTCGGCGATCGCCTGCTCGGCGCGGTCGTGCTTGCCCTCGGCAAAGGCGGGGGCGGAGAATGCCAGCACGCTGGCGAGCGCGACGGACGAAAGGGTCGAAAAACGGGTCATGGCGTGTGTCCGATATGACTGTATGGACTCGCCCAACCCGCGCCACGTCGAACAAGTTCCGCTTGCGATATGACGGCGGAGTGGTTGCCCTGCGGCACCCCGCTCGCTAGTCGGGTGTGATGGCACAGAGCGCGTCCCCCCTTGTCGGCATCATCATGGGCAGCACGTCCGATTGGGAGACGATGCACCATGCGGCCGATTTGCTCGCCGAATTGGGCGTTGCGCACGAGACGAAGATCGTCTCGGCGCACCGTACGCCGCAGCGGCTCTACGATTATGCGACCGGTGCCGCGGAACGCGGATTGCAGGTGGTGATCGCGGGCGCTGGCGGTGCTGCGCATTTGCCCGGAATGGCGGCGGCGATGACACATTTGCCGGTGCTCGGCGTGCCGGTCGAGAGCAAGACGATGAAGGGCCTCGATAGCCTCTATTCGATCGTCCAGATGCCTGCGGGGATCCCGGTCGGCACGCTGGCGATCGGCAAGGCTGGCGCGAAGAATGCGGCGTTGCTGGCGGCGGCGATTCTTGCGCTGTCGGACGCGGCGCTGAGCGCGCGGCTGCAGGCGTGGCGCGCGGCGCAGACCGATGGCGTGGCGATCGATCCGGAATGATGCTCGACGGCTGCTTCCCGTCTCCTCCCCTCCCTGGAAGGGAGGGTTTGGGGGTGGGTCGGCCTGGGGCGGGCGCCCGGCCGAACCACGGGCCAACCCACCCCCGCCCCCTCCCTTCCAGGGAGGGGAGGCTCCCCCATTCGACGGACACGCGCGCATGACCCCCCTCCCCCCCGGCTCGACGATCGGCATCCTCGGCGGCGGGCAACTCGGGCGGATGCTTGCGGTCGCCGCGGCGCAGCTCGGCTATCAAACCCGGATCCTCGCCCCCGACGAGGAAGCGGTCGCCGCGCAAACCGCGTCGAGCTACATTCGCGCCGACTATCACAGCCACATCGTGCTCGACGAATTCGCCGCCGCGGCTGATGTCGTCACCTATGAGTTCGAGAATATCGCGCTGGCGCCTGTCACCTATCTCGCGGGCAAAGTGCCGGTCCATCCCGCCCCGGCCGCGCTCGGCATCGCGCAGGATCGCGCCCTCGAAAAGGCCTTCGTCGCCGAGATCGGCGGGCGTACCGCACCGTGGGCAAAAGTAGAGACGCGCGCGGACCTTGCCGCCGCGCTCGTTGAGATCGGCACGCCCGCGATCCTCAAGACGCTGCGCATGGGCTATGACGGCAAGGGCCAGGTGCGCATCACCGCGCTCGACCAGGTTGACGCGGCTTGGGAAGCGATCGGGCAGCGGCCGGCGATCCTCGAGGGGTTCGTACGGTTTACCCACGAATTCTCGATCCTGCTGGTGCGCCGCGCCGACGGTCAGATGGTGAGCTATCCGCCGCCGTGGAACCAGCACGAGGACGGCATCCTCGCCACCTCCACCCTCCCCGCCCCGCCCGAGATTGCCGCGCAATGGGGCGAGGCGGCGGCGCTAGCCGGGCGGATCGCAGACCGGCTCGAGTATGTCGGCGTGCTCGCGTGCGAATTCTTCGCCGGCGCTGACGGGCCGGTGTTCAACGAAATGGCGCCGCGCGTCCACAATTCGGGGCATTGGACGATCGAGGGCGCGGTCTGCTCGCAATTCGAGAACCATATCCGCGCAATCTGCGGGCTGCCGCTCGGCGACACCGCCCTGACGGCGCCCACGGTAGCGATGGAGAACCTGATCGGGGACGACGCTGACCGCTGGGCCGAGATTCTCGCCGAGCCGGGCGCGCATCTGCATCTCTACGGCAAGGGCGCAAGCCGGCCGGGCCGCAAGATGGGGCATGTCACGCGACTCGGGCGGTAAACGCTTGATCCTCCCCTCGCTGGGCGAGGGAGGATTTAGGGGACGACCGGCAGCGCGATGTAGCTCTGGTCGGGCCCGCTCACCATAACCTGCTGCGTCGCCTTCACGTAATCCGCCGGCTTGGCGTAGAAGATGTTGGGCACGAAGCGCTGCGGGTTGCGGTCATAGAGCGGGAACCAGCTCGACTGGACCTGCACCATGATGCGGTGCCCCGGCAGGAACACATGGTTCGCCTGCGGCAACGCCCAGCTATACGCCAGCGGCACCCCGGGTTTGAGCGCGACGGCATGATCGAGCCCCTCGCGGTAGCGCCCACGGAAGATGTCCATGCCGACCGCCAGCTGATAGCCGCCCATTTTCGGGTCGCTCGGCACCTGGTCGGGATAGACGTCAATCAGCTTGACCACCCAGTCGCTGTCGGTACCGCTGGTCGCCGCGGTGAGATGGACGACCGGTTGCCCGGCGATCGTCACGGGCTGCGTCAGCACCGGGCCGGTAAAGGTCAACACGTCGGGCCGACTCGAGACGATGCGCTGGTCGCCGACCAGCCACGCCTTCCAGTGATTGTCCTCATAGCTAACCGGCCGCACCGGACGCGGCACGTTGGTCACCGGATGCGCCGGATCGGAGACATAGTCCGCAGTCTGCGCCGGTCCAGCGGCCGGTGCGAAACCAACCGCGTCGCCCGGTTGGAGGTATAGCTTGGTCATCGCCGGCTGCGCCGACCAGCTCGGCAGGCGCTGCCACTGATTGGTGCCGCTCTGGAACGCGGTGACGGGCGCGACGTCCATCGGCGTCCCCTTGAGGTAATGCGCAAGGAACGGGCCGAGCACTTGGCGGCGCCACCATTTGGCGGTGTCCTGGTCCCATTGGATATCGCCGAGCGCCTTGCCGTCGTCGATCTGCTGACCGTGATACCACGGGCCCATCGTCAGATAGACCATGTTCCCGGCGGTATCCTTGGGTTTCAGCGCGCGGTACACCGCCGTCGCGCCGTAGATATCCTCCTGGTCCCACAGGCCGTGGACGAGCATCACCGGCACCTTGAGCGGCTGGCGGCTGAGCACCTGGTCCATCGCCTGCGCTTGCCAGAAGCTGTCATACGCCGGGTGCGCGGCGATCTTGCGCCAGAAGCCGATCTGGTCGAGCCCGTGCGCCGTGGCGAGCGCGCCGGTCGAGCCGGCGCGCATCACCGCGTCATATTCGTCATAGGTTGTGCGCGCATAGGGCGACGAATTGTCGCGCGTCGCGATCTGCTCCCAGATATAGTCGATCCCGACGCGGAACGCGCCGTTATGGAACCAGTCGTCGCCGCGCCAGCCATCGACCATCGGGTTCTCGGGGACAGCCACCACGAGCGCCGGATGCGGGTTGATCAGCGGCATCAGCGACAGGAAACCGTCGTAGGAAATGCCGAGGATCCCGACCTTCTTGTTCGACTCTGGCAGATGTTTCACCAGCCAGTCGATCGTATCGTAGGTGTCGGTCGAATCGTCGGTATGCGTCGGGTTGAGCGCGGTGTCGTGGAGCGGCGGGTTCATCATCGCGATGCCCTGCGACCCGTATTTGCCGCGCACGTCCTGCACGACGCGGATGTAGCCGCCGTCGACGATCACGTCGGTGGCATTGTCATAGCCGGTGAGGCTCGTCGCGAGATCGGCGTTGTTACCGCCTTTGCCCGTCATCCCGTCGGCGTTGTACGGCGTGCGCGTCATCAGGATGCCGGCATCGTGCGCCCCCTTGGGCAGGAGGATGACGGTGTGGAGCTTGACCCCGTCGCGCATCGGGATCTCGACGATGCGACGCTCGTAGTTGAAGCCTTCGCTCGGGGGGACGAGCTTCGCCGGGCGCTCGTCATAGGTTTGCGCCTGCGCGGTGAGCGGCGAGACCGCCAATGCTGCGCCCAACAACCAACGTGCCTTCATGCCCCATCCCCTGCGCGTCCGCCCAGCCAAGCACGTGACACCTCTCGCCGCCATCCCGCGAAAGCGGGGATCCCGCTGCCTGGCCCCGCCCCCGAAGAAGAAGCGGGACCCTCGCTTTCGCGAGGGTGACAGGAGTGGGGCGATCGGACGACCTCATGCTGCCGGGGCACACCGGATTGCAAACCCCGACGCGCAAAGTGTGCGGCACGGTGGGCCCCGGCACAAGGCCGGGGTGACGGTCGCGCGATACAAAAACGGCCCGCGCTCCGATTGGAGCGCAGGCCGTCTTCATCGCTCAAACGAACGGCGTTACGCCGCGCGCGTGCCCGTCATCGGGAAGCTGCCGAACGCGCCTGCGCCGACGGTGCCGGTGAGCGTGTCGCCCTCGGCCGTCGCCTTGCAGTCGAGCGTCATCGGCATCGGGACGACGATCGACATCTTCCAGCTGATCGTGTCACCCTCGACCGTGCCGTCGGTGATCTCGACCGAACCCATCGCGCCGTTCTGCGACCCGGTCCAGCTGGTGCCGTCGGTCTTGACCGTCAGCACCGCCTTCTGGTCGCCGAGCGGCGACTTGACGATCGTATCCCACGTCCCATCAACTGCAGCCATGATGTGTCTCCTGCCAATAATTTCTAGCGCACGTCCGCCACGGACGCCGCAGGGATCACCTCGACCGGCAACCCGATGCTGTCAAGCTGACCGCGGACCTTCGCTGCGTCACCAACGACGATCCAGACGAAGCGTTTCGGATCGAGCGCCGCGCGTGCCGCAGCGTCAAGCTGGCCTGCGGTGAAGCCCCGATATTTTTGCGGCAGCGTCGCATAATAATCGTCGGGGCGGCGATACAGGTCGTTCGACTGCAGCGCGCCAAGCACCGCGCCCGACGTCTCGAAATTGCCCGGCAGCGAGCTGATCGCGTCGGTGATCGTGCGGTCGAACTCGTCGCTCGTGATCCCCTTGGTCGTCACGAAATCGGCGAAGTCGGTGCGCAGCGATGCGATCGATTCGCCGGTCTTGTCCGCCTGGACGCCGGTGCCGAGCAGATACGGCGTGGCGTATTGCGCGCGACGGAACGATCCGTTCACGCCGTACGACCAGTGCCGCGCCTCGCGCAGGTCCATGTTGACGCGCGACAGGAAATCCCCGCCGAGCGTGTCGTTCGCGGTTTCCAGCGGCAGCAGATCGTCGGTGCCGACGAGCGCGGTGGGTGCGCCCGCGATGATGAACGACTGCGGCGAATCGGGCCGGTCGATCAGCACGATTTTCGGCGCGGACGGCGCGGTCTTCACGCTGAAATCCTTGACGCCGGCGGGCCCGGTCGGCGTCCAGTCGCCGAAGCGCGCGTCGAACGCGGCCTTGATCTCGGCGAGCGGACGATCGCTGACGACGAAGATCTTGGCCTTGTCGGGACGGATCCAGGCTTGCTGGAAGGCGACCAGATCGTCGCGCGTCAGTGCCGCCACCGCCTTGGCGTCGCCGCTGCCGAGCGCCTTGGCGTAGGGATAGGCCGCGCCGTAGACGAGTTTAGGGAACACGCGCAGCGCGAGGCCCTGCGGGCTCGTCAGCTCGGCGGAGATACGCGAAAGCTGCTGGTTCTTGAGCCGCGCGACCTCGGCCGGATCGAACTTGGGATGGCGCACGATATCGGCGAGCAATTCGGTCGACGCCGCGAGATTGGCGCTCGGCGTGAACATGCCGACGATCGTGCGGTCGGGCGCCGAACCGCTGGTGATGCTCGCGCCGAGCCGCTCCTTGGCCTCCGCGATCGCGATCGAATCGCGGGTCGTCGTGCCCTCGTCGAGCATGTCGAGCGTCAGCCCCTGTGTGCCGAGCTTGCCCGGCACGTCGGCCGCGACGCCCGCGTCGAAGCTGATCGACGCCTGCGTGATCGGCACGGCGTTGCGATAGGCGTAGATGAGCTCGATGCCGTTCTTGAGCTTGGCATGCTCGACCTTGGGGAAGACCAGGCTC
Source organism: Sphingomonas sp. AAP5 (assembly GCF_004354345.1). Lineage (NCBI taxonomy): Bacteria > Pseudomonadati > Pseudomonadota > Alphaproteobacteria > Sphingomonadales > Sphingomonadaceae > Sphingomonas > Sphingomonas sp. AAP5. The sequence continues at coordinate 3,042,505 of NZ_CP037913.1, forward strand.
GACAGCGTGCCGACCGGCGGAAGCGCACCGCGCGTGCCCTTGAATTCCGGCTCGGGCGCCGCGGCGACCTTCACCGGCGGCGTCGCCTCGACATAGGCGTCGCGCGCACCGGGGATGACGGTCAGCGCATAGACCGGGCGCGTCAGCCATTTGGCGCTCGCTGCCTTGACGCGCGCGGGCGTCTGCGCGGCGAGCTCGGCGAGCTGCTTCTTGTAGAAGCCGGGATCGTTTTCATACAGCGCGCCCTCGGCGAGCGCGACCGCCTTGCCACCGAAGCCGCCGGTCGATTCGAGCCCGGCGATCCGCCCTGCGGCGTCGCGCGTCGCGACGCGCGCGACTTCGTCGGCAGTCGGGCCGTTGGCAATGACGTCGGCGATAATCTCGTCGAGCCGCTTGGCGACGAGCGCGGGGTCGACACCAGGGCGCGCATCGGCGCTGACCACGAACATGCCGACTTGCGCGAAGCTCTCATTGTTCGCCGAGACGCGCACCGCGAGCTTTTCCTTGCGCACCAGCGCATTGTCGAGCCGGCTGCTCGACAGCCCGCCGAGCACGCCCGCCGCCACATCGAGCGCGACCGCGTCGGGGTTGTTGATGCCGGGCACCGCCCACATCCGGTAGATCCGCGTATTGGCGACGCGATCCTTGATCACCTCGCTTTTCGGTGCGGCGAGCGTGGGGACATCGGCGGTCGGGACGACGCTTTCGGGCCCCTTGGGGATCGCACCGAAATATTTGGTGACGAGCGTCTTTGCGGTCGCGACGTCGACGTCGCCCGAGAGCACGAGCACGGCGTTGTTCGGCCCGTAATGCCCGCGGAACCAGTTCTTCACGTCCTCGACGCTTGCCGAATCGAGATCCGCCATCGCGCCGATCGTGGTGTGGCCATACGGATGCGTCGCGGGGAACAGCGCTTCGGTCTGCTTGTACTGGACCAGGCCGTAGGGCTGATTGTCGCCCTGGCGCTTCTCGTTCTGGACGACGCCGCGCTGCTCGTCGACGACGGCAGGCGTGATCGCGCCGAGCAGATAGCCCATCCGGTCGCTTTCGAGGAACAGCGCACGGTCGAGCGCCGCGACCGGCACCGTCTCGAAATAATTGGTGCGGTCGAAATAGGTCGTGCCGTTGAGATCGGTCGCGCCCATCGCCTTGGTATAGGTGAAATAGTCCTTCGGCGCGTTCTCGCTGCCGTTGAACATCAGATGCTCGAACAGATGCGCGAAGCCGGTCTTGCCCTTGGGCTCGAACTTCGAGCCGACATTGTACCACACCGACACCGCGACGACGGGCGCCTTGCGGTCGGTGTTGACGATGACGCGCAGGCCATTGGGCAGGCGGAATTCGCTATAGGGGATGTCGACCTGCTTCACGAGGTCCGCCACCGGAACGGGCTTCGGCGCGGTCTGCGCAAAGCTCGGCGTGACGAAGGTTGCGAGCGCTACACCAGAGAGCGCGAGCAGCTTGACGGTCATGGAAATCCCCTGGGAATGGCGTCTGAAAGATGAACTGTAGTGTGAGGCTATAGCAGCGCTTGGGCGGTAGCAAACGCTTCCTCGGCCTTCGTTTGAACGGGTCGGTTCGCATTCTCCTCCCCTCCCTGGAAGGGAGGGGTCGGGGGTGGGTCGGCCCGTTGGGAGGGTAACACCCGCCCTAGGCCGACCCACCCCCAGCCCCTCCCTTCCCGGGAGGGGAGCAACTAGGGCCGGTATACGCGCTCGACATTCTTCCGCAGATCGTCGCGCCAGAACAGCACCGGCTTGAACCGGTGCGCAGCGAACAATGGCGCCTGGTCGGCATAATGCGGCGATTCGGGCCGCGTCGTCGCCGCGCCGTAGGGCTGGATCGACTCCGACGCGACGCGCCCGGCCTTGTCCCACGCCATCACCATGACAAAGCTGTCGCCATGCTTGACGACCAGCCGCCCGTCATCGGCTTCGTCCCACGTCGAGGCCGCGCGCAGCACATCGGGTGCGCCGTCGAGTGGCAGATCGGCGCTACCGTGGCGCAACCGCAGCAGCGTGCCGAGCGGCGGATCGAGCGTCCCGAAATGCGTCTGCAGATATGCCGCGGCCTTGGCCAGCGCGTCGCGCGGGTCGAGCTCGGGGCGGCGCTGGTAATGCCATTTCTGCCCCGTCCGCAGCAGGATCGCGGCAAGCGCCTGGCCACTGTGATGGCCGTCGAAATCCCAGTTCCAGCCGCGCAGCAGGCCAATCGCTTGCTTCAGCTGCGCATCGCCCTTCGGATTGACGCGCGCGACATCGCCATACCATTTCGCCGCCCAGCTCAGTTTGCTGACGCCGGTGTCGAACTTGATCCGCAGCAGATCCTCGGCCGAGATCGACGGATCGGCCCCCAGGAGCTCGACCGCGCGCGTGCCGCGATTGGTCGTGTCGGTCTCGATCCCGAGCAGCGGCGAATAGTTGCCCGGCTTGAGCTCCGACCCAGCCCCCGCCGCCTGGAACGGCGTGTTGTTGGCATTGGCGAGAAAGCCCGATGCGGGGTTCACGTTGCGCGGCACTTGCGCGAACGGCACCGTGCCGGCCGCAAGATCGCGCGAGGTATCGCCGCGCAGGAGGTGGCGATAATCGAACCCCGGCTTTCGGTTGGGGAAGCTGGCATTGTAGACATAGGCAATGTTGCCCGCGGCATCGCCATAGAGGAAATTGGTCGCGGGAACGCCCTGGAGCGCCAGCGCCTTCTGCCACTCGCCGAAATCGCGCGCGCGCGTCAGCCGGTAATATTCCTCGACCATGCGGAGTTGGTCGGCACCGGCATAACGGATCGCGAACGCGCCGCTCTTGTTGACGATCACCGGCCCCTGCACCGCGCGATACACCATCTTCGGGATCGGCAGCACGAACGGCCCGAAGCGCACCTTTAGCCACACGCGGCGCGCCTCGAGCGGGAGCCACTTGCCGTCGAAGCGATACTCGGTGCCCGCTTGATTGCGCACGAGCTTGTAGACGTCGGTCAGGTCGGGCCGGTTGACGGTGTTGGTCCAGCCCAGATGTTCGTTATGCCCGAGCACCGGGAACGGCACGCCGGGGAAGGTCGCGCCCGAGAAATGCCAGCCGGTGCCCGATTGCACGCTGAGTTCGTACCATGCCACTGGCCCGCTCCAGGGCTGGTGCGAGTTCGAGATCACGCGCGTGAAACCGTCGGCCGAGCGTTTCGGCGCGACGACGAAGGCGTTCGAGCCGTTGGGCATCGCCTCGCCGGTCGCGGGGCGCGCGGTCGGATCGGGGCTGTCGGGCACGGCCCCCGCGATCTCGGCCGGGAGCGGCTTGTCGCCCGACAGCGCACCGAGCGTCTGGTCGAGCCCGAAGAAGAACGGCGTGCGCAGCACGAAACCCGTCGCGATATCCTCGCCATTCGCCGGGAACAGTCGCGCGAGCCGGATTTCTCCGGGATGCCGCCGCGCATAGGCGTTGAGCCCGCTGGCATAGGCGTCGAGCAACGCGCGCACATCGGCGGGCTGCTTGTCGTAATCGCGCTGCGCGGTCTCGCGCGCGCCGAGCAAGGCGAGCGTGTAATCGACCTTGGCGCCGTCCGCGCCGGTCATCGCGCCAAGCCGCCCGCGCGCCATCGCGACCGCCTCCTGCAGCGTCGCGAAATCGTCCTCGGCATGGGCATAAGCGACACCGTAGGCGACATCGGGATCGGTCTTGCCGAAGATATGGGGAACGCCGAAGCGATCCCGCGCGATCACGCTGTCGTAATGGCGCTCGACCGGTGCGACGACGCGCGCCGCAGTGAACGGCTCCCACACCGCCAAAGCAATTGCGGCGCCGAGCAGCACCACCGCCAGCCATACCGCCCCGGATCGTATCGTCCGCATTCGGATCCCCTCTCGGGGCGAATAGAGCAGCCTTCGGGGGATTAGGCTAGACGTGCTTGCGCGCCACCGACCAAATGAAGCTGTCATACCAGAAATGCAGCAGCGAGCAGGCGATGAACGGCGCCAGGAACACGCGCACGCTCCCCGTCATCGCCGCCGCATAGGCCAAGCCGAACAGGATGCAACCGCCCCAGAAATACAGCATCGTGCGGCCCTGCCGCCCGCCCGACGCCTGCGTCATCCGCCCGCCCTCCTTCACCCAGACGAGCGCGAAATATTGCACCGCATGATAGAGATTGATCACCGCCAGCGCGACGATCGGCGGCGTGAAGCCCCAGGCGAGGATCGACACCGCGCCCGTCGAGACGAGCGTCGCGACCTTGTGGGCGGGGAGGCGATACCCGGCGCGCATCGCCTGCCGATAGTCGAGGATCGCCCACACCAGCACGATCGCATAAGCAAGCAGCGCGACGGCCCGGATGCCGGTATTGTAGCCGGCCAGCACGCCCGGCACGCTGGCCAACGTGGCCAGCGCGGTATGGTCGAACTTCGCAAAACTCTGGAGATGCGTCGCGAGCGCGGCCCCCGCCGCGAGCGGGCCGACATAGAGCAAGGTGTTGAGCCGCAAATCGGTCTTGCGCAGCAGCTCGGGCGGATTGCCCGCCTTCATGTCGTAGATCCGCGCGAAGCCGAAATTCTGCATTGCCGAGTGGTAGACATCCCAGAACACCGCCAACACGCTCGCCGCGACCAAAGCGATCGGCGAGAGAAACAGCGTCGCGATCAACGCGATCGGCGCGACTGTCAGCTTGCCGCGATGCGCCGCGAACACCGTGCGATTGCCATAGGCGCGCGGGACGACGGCGATGAGATGCGCCCAGGTCGTGATCGCGATCACCGCGAACATGCCCTTGATCGCGACCGACGCCGCGTCGTGCGGTGCCGCCAGCGCCCAGCCGTCGAGCCACAGCTCGACCGCGAGGAATGCGACGAGCGGCGCGCCCCAGAACACCAGCGCATCACGGCGTGGGCCGAGGATCGCGCGCGACGGGTCGGACAGCGAGCCGGGTGCCGGTGCTGCGGCGGTCCAGCGCAGAGTGTCATAGTGCGTTGCCACGGTATCCCCGGATTGCCTGCGGTTTCGGCGCGATCCTATGGCAGTCAGGGTTAATATCGTATTCGCGTCCCGGAGCGAATGGAGGGCAGCCCGATCTTACGACCTGCCCTCCTCCGATGGCTTAGAAGCCTGCCTTGATCGTCACGAAATACTGCGCGGGCGCGCCCGCCAGCAGCGTCTGGTTGTCGCCCTTATAGCCAAAGCCGTTCGATCCGATCGTCGCGACATATTTTTTGTCGAACAGATTGGTCGCGTTCGCCTGGATCTCGAACTTGCGATCGGCGATCGTGACGCGCGCGCCGATCGTCGCATCGACCAGCACGCGGCCGGGCACCGACTGGTCGTTGGTGTAGGTGAAGTAGCGGCGGCTCATATAATCCGCGCCAACGCGGCCGAAGAAGATGCCCTTGTCGTAGGTCAGCTCGCCCTTGATCAGGTGTTTGGGCGTGTCGACCGTCTGCTTGCCGCGGATCGCCTGCACAACGCCGCCGACGGTCACATTGTCGCGATAGGTCGAGTCGTTGTAGCTGTACGAGCCGTAAACTCCGAAGCCGTAGCCGAGCTTCGCCTCGAGCGCGGTCTCGAGCCCGTAGGCCCGCACCGAACCGACGTTCGACAGGATCGGCGGGTTGCCGACGATCCCCGCGCCGACGCTCTGCGCGAGCGTGCGGTTCGAGAAATCGACGTAATAGCCCGCGAGCAACGCGGTCACGCCGCGATAGTGGTATCGCCCGCCGAGCTCGAACGTGTCCGACGATTCGGGCTTCAGCTTGTTGGTGGTGAGCAGCGCATTGAACCCAGCCTGCGTCGTCGCGAACGGCCCGCTCGTCGCGGCGGAGACGAACGCACGCTTCACTTGCGTGAAATCGCCGAACACTTCGAACGCATCGCCGATCCTGTAATTGAGCCCGGCGTGCGGCTGGAAGAAGTCCTTGACCTGGATCCGCCCCGAGGCGAGCCCGCCCGACACGATCGGCGTCGCTTTATTGGTGACGGCAAACCCCTTCCAGCCGAGATCGATCGTCAGATCACCAAGCGCGATCTTGTCCTGCACGTAATATTGGACGGTGTCGGTCTGATAGGTGTTGTACCACTGCGTCGCGAACGGAAGGTATTGGAACTCGCGCGCGCTGCGGCTCGGCGCGGTGCGGCTGTCGAGCGCGTAGAAGCGGCGCGCCTGGCGGAAGTCGTTGACTTCGTACCAGCCGCCGACGGTGATGTCGTTGAAGCCGAGCTTGGTGCCGAGCGAGCCGAACACGCCCTTGCGGTGGATGTCATATTCGGTCGTGCGCACCGAGATCGGCACGCCCGACGGCGACGGGACATACGGCGTGAACCACAGGCCCTGTCCGTGATTGGCGTGATAATAGGCCTTCAATTCACCGTGGACGGTCGCGTCCTTGGCGGTCTCGACGCCGAGCGAGGCGAGGTAATCCTGACGCAACCCAGCCGCGTCGAAATAGGCGTCGTCGGCATTGGCATAGGGTGCGGGCGTGACCGACCCCGCCGCCGGATTGAGCTTCGGCGCACCAGTATAGCCGCTGTTCGCGCCGGTATCGGCGATCAGCACCGCGAGCGGGAAATTTTTGGCGATGTTGTCGACGCGGTAGCCGAGCCGCTTGATCATATCGAGCGAGAGGTCCTGATAGTCCTGCTCGCGCCGATCCGAATAGTTGAAGGTGCCGACGAGCCGTACCGCGCCGACCGGCGCGACGAACTTGGCGTTGACCTGATTCTGCCGCTGGACGCCGAAGCCCTTCCATTTGTCGGTATCGAGGAAGCCGTACGAGACATAGGCGCTCGGCCCATTGTCGCCGAGCACGCCGGTGTCGAACCGCCCGAACGCGCGCACGGTGTTCGCGCTGCCATAGCTGCCGTTGAGCGTCAGCGCGGTGGTCGGCTTGGGATCGCTCGAGAAAAATTCGATCGTGCCGCCGAGATTGTTGGTCGCCTGCGCGCCGATCGAGCCCGATCCCTGCGAGACCAAGGTCCGCCCGATATTCTCCGACGAAATCGCGCGGCTGATGTGCAACCCGTTGGTGTTGCCATACGATCCGTCGCCGAGCGGAATGCCGTCGAGCGTGAAGCCGATCTGGTTCTGGTTGAAGCTGCGGATCGAGACGCGCTGCGACCATTCGTACGCGCCGAACGCATCGGCCGACTGGAAGTTGACGTTGGGCAGCTTGGCGATGGCTTTCAGCGGGCTTGTGCCCGGCGCGAGAATCGCGATGTCGGCTTGCCCCAGTTGCTGGACCTGCCGCGTCTGGCCCTTGCCGACGATGATGATGTCGTTGCCGGCATCATCCGCAACCGGCTCTGCCTCGGGTGCCGGTGCTGCGGGTGCCGGCGTCGGTGCGAGCGCGCCATCGCGCGCGGACGCGGCCAGTGGCCAGGAAAGGGCGGCGCCCGCAAGCAGGCAAAGCGTGAAACGACGCATGATAGGATCCCCGATTTGATCGTTTGTGGGGCACTACTCCCCGCGCCCTGCCGCGGTGCCTAGCCATGCTGCGTTGCCGAAATGCGTAGATTCCGTGGCACGCCGATGACGGTCTTTACAGCTAGACGTGTTTTGAGAGATCGCGCCGGCACGGCCCCTTGTGTTGCATAAGTGCAACACTACATCGATTGGCAAGAAGGAGGGACACTTCCCAATGAACATCGAGAAATTCACCGACCGCGCCAAGGGCTTCCTGCAATCGGCGCAGACCGTCGCGATCCGCATGAGCCACCAGCGGATCGCGCCCGAACATGTGTTGAAGGCGTTGCTCGAGGACGAGCAGGGCATGGCGTCCGGGCTGATTACCGCCGCCGGCGGCGACCCCAAACGCGCGCTGAGCGAGACCGATCTCGCGCTCGCGAAGATCCCCGCAGTGTCGGGCAGCGGCGCGCAAACGACGCCGGGGCTCGATAACGACGCGGTGCGCGTGCTCGACCAGGCCGAGCAGATCGCGACCAAATCGGGCGACAGCTTCGTGACGGTCGAGCGGCTGCTCGTCGCGCTGGCGTTGTCGCTCAATACCGTCGCCGGCAAGGCGCTGAAGACCGCGGGCGTCACCCCGGAGGCGCTCAATGCCGCGATCGAGCACGTGCGCAACGGCCGCGTCGCCGACAGCGCGGGGGCCGAGGACAAGTTCGACGCGCTCAAGAAGTTCGCGCGCGACCTGACGCAGGCGGCGCGCGACGGCAAGCTCGACCCCGTCATCGGCCGCGACGAGGAGATCCGCCGCACAATCCAGATCCTCGCGCGCCGCACCAAGAACAACCCGGTGCTGATCGGCGAACCCGGCGTCGGCAAGACCGCGATCGCCGAGGGGCTCGCGTTGCGCATCGCGAATGGCGACGTTCCGGACACGCTGAAAGACCGCAAGCTGATGTCGCTCGACATGGGCTCGCTGATCGCGGGCGCGAAATATCGCGGCGAGTTCGAGGAGCGCCTCAAGGGCGTGCTCGACGAGGTGAAGGCTGCCGAGGGCGACATCGTCCTGTTCATCGACGAGATGCACCAGCTGATCGGCGCAGGGAAATCCGAAGGCGCGATGGATGCGGGCAATCTGCTCAAGCCCGCCCTCGCGCGCGGCGAGCTGCACTGCGTCGGTGCGACCACGCTCGATGAATATCGGAAGTACGTCGAGAAGGACGCGGCGCTCCAGCGTCGTTTCCAGCCGGTGTTCGTCGGCGAGCCTACCGTGCCCGACACGATCTCGATCCTGCGTGGACTCAAAGAGAAATACGAGCTCCACCACGGCGTGCGGATCACCGATGCGGCGATCGTCGCGGCTGCGACGCTGTCGAATCGCTACATCACCGACCGCTTCCTTCCCGACAAGGCGATCGACCTGATGGACGAGGCCGCGAGCCGGATCCGCATGGAGGTCGAGAGCAAGCCCGAGGAGATCGAGATCCTCGACCGGCGGATCATCCAGCTCAAGATCGAGCGCGAGGCGCTGAAGCGCGAGAGCGACGAAGCGTCGCGCGACCGGCTGGTCAAGCTCGACGGCGAGCTCGCCAATCTCGAGCAGCAATCGAGCGAGCTGACGACGCGCTGGCAGGGCGAGAAGGACAAGATCTCGGCCGAGGCCAAGCTCAAGGAACAGATCGATGCCGCGCGGCTCGAGCTCGAGCAGGCGCAACGGGCCGGCGACCTCGCCAAGGCGGGCGAGCTGTCCTACGGGCGCATCCCCGATCTGCAGCGCCAGCTCGATGCCGCGGCGGGCGCGACCAAGGGCGCCATGCTGCGCGAGGAGGTGACCGCCGAGGACATCGCGGGCGTCGTCGCGCGCTGGACCGGGATCCCGGTCGAGCGGATGCTCGAGGGCGAGCGCGACAAGTTGCTCGCGATGGAAGCGACGATCGGCAAGCGCGTGATCGGCCAGCAGAACGCGATCCGCGCGGTGTCGACCGCAGTGCGGCGGGCGCGCGCGGGGCTGCAGGATCCCAACCGGCCGCTCGGCTCGTTCCTGTTCCTCGGGCCGACGGGCGTCGGCAAGACCGAGCTGACCAAGGCGCTCGCCGAATTCCTGTTCGACGATCCAACCGCGATGGTGCGCATCGACATGAGCGAGTTCATGGAGAAACACGCAGTCGCGCGGCTGATCGGCGCGCCTCCGGGCTATGTCGGCTATGAGGAAGGCGGCGTGCTGACCGAGGCGGTGCGGCGCCGGCCGTACCAGGTCGTGCTGTTCGACGAGGTCGAGAAGGCCCACGGCGATGTCTTCAACATCCTGTTGCAAGTGCTCGACGACGGACGGCTGACCGACGGTCAGGGCCGCACGGTCGACTTCACCAACACGATCATCGTGCTGACCTCGAACCTCGGCAGCCAGGTGCTGACGACTTTGGGCGAAGGCGAGGACGTCGCGAGCGTCGAACCGCAGGTGATGGAGATCGTCCGCGGCCACTTCCGACCCGAGTTCCTCAACCGGCTCGACGAGATCGTGCTGTTCCACCGGCTCGGCCAGGCGGAGATGGCACCGATCGTCGATATCCAGGTCAAGCGGATCGCGACGTTGCTGGCCGAACGCAAGGTCGAGCTCGATCTCACCGATGCCGCCCGGCTGTGGCTCGGCCGCGTCGGCTATGACCCGGTGTACGGCGCACGGCCGCTGAAGCGCGCGGTGCAGCGCTATCTGCAGGACCCGCTCGCCGACCTGATCCTGCGCGGGAGCGTGCACGACGGCGCGGCGGTGCGGGTCGACGAAGGCGACGGCAAGCTCGAGCTGGCGGTCGAGTAAGCCGCCTGCCTTTGGCGAGACCGACAAAAAAAGGGGCGACCGCGAGGCCGCCCCTTTTTCCGTTCGCGCAAAGTGCGATCTTACAGCTTGAACTTTGCCCCCGCCAGGAAGCGGCGGCCGTAAATGCCCTCGCCCGACTGGACCGGGTTGTACAGATACCCGCCATAGGTGACCGGATCGATCGACGGCAGGCGATCGAACAGGTTGATCGCATTGACGTAGAAGGTCATCCGGTCGTTGACCTTGACGCTCGTGTTGAGGTCGAAGGTGATATAGCTCTTCACGCGGCAGCCGGTGTACGCCGGCGACGGTGCCAGGCCGCAATCCTTATAGCCCGTGCCCTGGTCTTCCGCCGAGAGATCATAGCCCGACGTATAGTTGACGGTGCCCGTCAGCGCGACCGGACCGGCCTCGAAGGTGTTCTGCCAGTTGCCGTGCCAGCGATACGTGCCCGAACCCGCGGTCAGGTTGAAGTTGCCGAGCGTGTCGACGTACGTTTCGGAGTGGCCATCGGGGAAGCTCGTGCTGAGCTCGATCTGCATCGTCGCGTCGAGGTTGCTGGTCCAAGTGATCCCGTGGAAGCGGACGCGGCTGTTGATGCCGAAGTCGATACCCGACGACTTGATCGTGTTGGCGTTCACCAGCGCCGATGCAACGTAGAGCACCCGCGGCTTGGCATTCGGGAAGGCGGGGTCCGCCGCGTCCGGCGTGATGGTGAAGCCAGCCGGGATCGCTGCGCCCGAATAATACGCGTTGAGCGCGTCGCCCGACGTCAGCGAGGTGATCGCATTGGTCTTCTTGATGTTGAAGTAATCGACCGTCAGCGTCACGTTGCGGATCGGCTCGAACACCACGCCGCCGGTGAAGCTGCGTGACCGCTCGGGCTTCAGATTGGGCGAGGCGAGCGTGGTCGCACCATAACTTCCCGAACGCAGATAGGTCGGGCACGCGGTGCTGAAGGTCGCGGTCGTGCAGTTATACTGCGCGAGGTAGGCGTTGTTGAACAGGCCTGCCGAGTTCGTGACATAGCCGGTGGTCGGCAACGCATTGGCTTCTGCAAAGCTCGGGATGCGGAAACCGCGCGACCAGGTGCCGCGGATCGTCAGCTGCTTGAACGGCGTGAACTTCGCGCCGACCTTCGGCGAGAAAGCGCCCTGGCCGGTCGAGTAATGGTCGTACCGTCCCGAAGCGTTGACCGTGAACTGGTCGACGATCGGTGCGTTCAACTCGGCGAAGCCCGAGGTGACGGTCCGATGACCGCTGGTGCCGAACGCGTTGATCGTGAAGTAGCGCTGCGTCGGGCCGTTGATGTCCGAGTTTGCGCTCGGCGAGTCGACGGCTTCGTAATAGACCGAAGCACCCGCGCCGAGCTCGAGCGGACCGCCCGGAAGCTGGAACAGTGCCTTATTCACGCTTGCCTGCGCCTGATACAGATCGGAGCTCGAATCGGTGGTATTGGTCGGCGTCAGATAGTTGCGAACCGCCTGGCTGTTCGCCGCGGGGTTGGCGAAATTGTAGGTGCCGTCCGCGACGACATCGAGCAGATGCTGGATGTAGACATAGCCGTCCTGCTTGCGCCGCAAGTCGGTATGCATCGCGGTCAGGTCGAGGCGATAGTCCCAATCGCCGAACACCGTGCCGTGGATGCCCGCCGCGGCGCGATACACGCGGTAGCGCGTCTCGTCGCGCATGACGGTGTCAGGCAGCGTGCCGATCACCTGTGCGGTGCGGCCCGAGGCGGCATAGGGGTTGTTCGGGTTGAACGTGCCGTTGGCCGCGGTGCAGTTGACGCGTGCAGCGCAGACGAACACCGGCAGCGTCAGTGCGCCCGAACCCGCCGCATAAGAGGCAGCGTTCGAGCGGGTCGAGTATGGCTGGAAGAAGATGCCGGCCGGAGCGTTCGCGTAGATCTGCGACGGGTTGCCGGTGTAGCTGCTGCGCGTCTGCAGGAAGTTGAACTCGGCATACGCTTCGGACGTGCTGCCGACCTTGGCGGTAAACTTGGCCGACCCGCCGAAGCGATCGATGTTCGGGGCGACGACGCCATATTGGTTGATCGCGTCGGTCCCGCAGACCGTCGAAGGTACGATCCCGCCGACGGTGTTGGTCGACGGCGTCCCGTTGGCGCAGCCATTGCCCAGCAGCGAATATTGCGTGCCGCCGGTCGGCCGTACGTAAAGGTTGGAACCGGCCGTGGTCGCACCGAAATTATCGCCGCTGACGATGTCGTTCGGGCCGCCGATGCCGCTTTGGTTCGACGAGTTGAACGGCGCGCGCAGGTCGCTGTTGCGGACTTGGCCGCTGTGATAATAAAAGCCGCTGATATAGGCGTTATAGCCCTTCTCGTTCAGATCGCCCGTGCCCGCGGTGAGCGACAGACGCTGGCTCGGCGCGGTGCCGTCCTGCGAGATGCCGGCCTCGGCGCGGCCCGAAACACCCTGGATGCTGCGCTTGGTGATGATGTTGACCACGCCCGCGATCGCGTCGGCGCCATAGCTCGACGAGGCGCCGTCCTTGAGCACTTCGATCCGGTCGACGATGTCGTCGGGGATGGTGTTGAGATCGACGAAGTTGCGCGTCGCGTCGTCGGCCAGCGGATAATAGGCGGCGCGCAGGCCGTCGATCAGCACCAGCGTCGAGCTGCTCGACAAGCCGCGCAGCGACACGGCCGACGCGCCGCCGGCGAAAGCGCCGTTCGCGGTGAACGAGTTGGTGAGCGCCGGGCCGTTGTTCGACGACAGCCGCTGGATACCGTCCTGCACCGTCTGGATGCCGCGCTGGTCGAGGCTTTCCACCGAAAGCGTCGTGACGGGCGACGGCGTCACCGCCTGGCGGAACAGCGAACCGGTGACGACGATGTCCTTGCCGCCATTGTCTTCCGGCGCAGCCTGTGTGGGCGCGGGCGCTGCGGGAGCGGGAGCGGGCGCCTGGTCCTGAGCGAAAGCCGGAACGGCGAGCGAAAGAAGGACGGCGGACGATGCAGCACTGGCCAGCAGCCGGGTCTTACGCGCGATAAAGGTCGTGTCAGTCACATGCGATTCCTTGCTGAACGCACGCCCCCCGATCGCTCGCGGTGCTGCGTAGATGGCAAGTCTCGTAACCGAACATGTGCTCGGCCCCCCGAGACATGGCGATTGATTGGCGGCGCGCCGGGTCGCTGTAAATACGCGAAACGAATCGATGATAACTTCTGCAACGACCTGTAACCGCGCTGCAACATTGCATCCGGACCGGCCATATCGGCCTGTAACTCGGCGATTTACGAAAGATTCGGGGTCTTTTGCGTGCATCCCCGCACAGATTGCGTCGCGACGGTGCTGGCTCGTCCGCGGCCGCTAAACGCCCCCGCGCGCACCGATCGAGCGCTCAGTCGGCGACCGTCAACCGCGGATGATCCGGTCGCAACGGCGGTTCGAAATCCTCGCGCCGCCAAATCGCGTTCGCGGGCTCCTCGGGGTCGGGCCGCGCGAAATCGAGATAGCCGAAATAGGTCAGGATCACGCGCTCGGCGGTATCGACGATCGCGGTCCGTCCGTGCAGGAAACGGGTATTGTCGAGCATCAGCAGATCGCCCGGATCCCATTCGATCTCGGCGCTGAGTCGATCGCCCGTCGCCTTGATCGCCTGCAACCACTCCTCGGGCACCGGGTGACCGTCGTCGAGCACCGGATGGTCGGCGCGCCCGTGGTTGAAGCGCGAGAACAGCAGGAAATTGCCGAAGGCGGGTGCGTCGTTGAACATCGGAATGTGCAGCGCCGGCCGACTGAACACGCGCAAGATCCCAGCATCGGGATAACGCCGGAAATAATAGGGACAGCCGGGCGGCGGGGACGCGAGTTGCGCGTCGCTCGGCTCGGGCGTGCCGAGCCAATAGTCGAGCAGCGCCGGCCATGTCGGCTTGATGTAGAGCAGGCGCCGACTCGCGAGCGCACGGCGCACGGGCTCGGGCATTTCGCGGGCGAGCGCGACGCCGTCGCAGATCGTCGTGCGCCCGCCCGATCGCGGCGCGACGATGCAGCCGAAAAAGGCGACATCGGGCTTCCACGGTTCGCGCGACAGTTCGGGATGGAGCGCGAATGCACCGTTTCCGGCATCGACCGTGAAGACGTTCGCCGCAGGATCGACCGGCTGACGCCCGGGGCTTTCATTGACCACCGAGGTTGCGCAGAACTGTTTGGCGAAGGTCCCGAAGCCGGCGACATCGACGCCGAAGCCGCGAAACAGCAGCGCGCCATGCGCCGTGTAAAGATCGATCAGGCGCGCCCGGTCGAGCTCGAAAATCGAGGTTTCGCCGGTCGCTTCGATCACGACGTGCGGCTGGTGAAGCGCGGGCAAATGAATGGCGGCCATGGCCTACCGGGGATAGCCGCCATCACGCCTGCGCGCTACAGCGAAGCGTGGCCTTGACCTTCGACGATCTCTTCGGCTCGCCCGATCATTTCCTGCAGGCGTTCGAGCAGGACCATGCGGTGTTCGTGCCGATGGACCGCGCCGCCTATCATCGTTCGATCTTTCTCGATCACCGGATTTCGCCGGCGGCGGCGCAGCGCATGGCATTGCCGCTCGCCGATCTGATGCCGCGCGCGCGGGGCGCCGCGCCGACCGCGTGGATCTTCCACATGGCGCATTGCGGATCGACCTTGCTCGCGCGCGCGCTCGACGATCCGGCCGCCAGCCTGGTGCTGCGCGAGCCGCTGGCGCTGCGGCAGAGCGCGATCGAGCGCGACCCTGCCCGGCTCGCGCTGGTGCTGGCGATGCTCGGCAAGCGCTATCGCGGCGATGCGCCGACGCTGGTTAAGGCGAACGTGCCGGTCAATTTCCTGCTGCCCCAGATCGCCGCGGCACAGCGCGACGCGCCCGCGATCCTGCTCTATCTCCCGCTGCGCGCGTATCTGCTCGCGATCCTGCGCGACGACAATCACCGCGGCTGGCTGCGCCACGTGACGACGCAATTGGCGCCCTATCTCGGCGACTGGTCGGCGCTGAGCGATGCCGAGCGCGGTGCAGCCTTGTGGCTCGCGCAAGTCGAGGCGTTCACCACCGCGCTGGCGGCGATGCCCAATGCCCGCACGCTCGATGCGGAAACGCTGTTCGATGCGCCGCTCCCGACGCTGCACGCCGCCGCGGCGCAGCTCGGCGTGCCGATCGCCGCGCAGACGCTCGAGACGGTCGTCGCGGGCCCGCTCTTCTCGACCTATTCGAAGAATCCGAGCGTCGCGTTCGACAATGCGGCGCGGCGCACTCGCGCGGCCGAGGTTGCTGCGGCGATCGCGCCCGAACTCGACGCGGCGGAAGGCTATGTCGCACGCCACGCGGCGACCGCGGCGCCCGACGCCGCGCTTTTGGCAGCCGCGCTCAGTCGCTGACGCCGAGCGCGGACTGACCCGCGACGTCGGTCTCGGCAGCGACCGCGTAGAAGCGGCGCAGCAGGTCGCGCTCGGTTTCGGTGATATACGGGTTCCACACGTCGAAGATCAGGATCGCGCGCATCCGGTCCGAGCGATTCCACGCCTCATGCTCGATCGTGTCGTCGAACACCCACGCCTCGCCCGCGCGCCAGTCGCGCGTCTCGCCGCCGACGCGGAAGCTGCAGCCGGGCGGCACGATCAACGGCAGATGAACGATCGAGCGGACGTTGCTGACCCCGGTATGCGCGGGCAAATGCGCGCCCGGCTGGAGCAGCGAGAAGAACACCGTCGGCGTGCGGCCCGGCAGATCGGACAGCGGCAAGGCCGCGATCGCTTCCGCCGTACGCGGCGCGCGCGCGCAGGCGGCGCCGTCGCGCACGCCGTCCTTCCACAAATGCAGCGCCCCCCATTGCAGCGAATGATCGAGCGCCGACCATTTGTTCTGCGGCGTCCCCGGCGGCATCGCGACATAGGGGCGGATCGCCGCGGCATCCTCGGCGAGGATCGTCTCGAGCTCGGCGCGGATCATGTCGGCCTTGGCTTCGATCTCAGCGAGCCACGGGAAATGCGCACGCGCGAAATATTCCTCGGCCGGAAGGAAGGGAAAGTGCATCCCGGCACAGACGTTCGCATAGATCGCGCGCCGCCCGAGCGCATGATCGATACACGCGTCGGCGCGCCGACGCTCCGTCACCGGGATCGCCTCGCGCACAGCGGCGAGCCCGCGGTCGATGGTATTGCCGAACGCCGCGCGTTGCTCGCGAACGAAGGCGCGCGCATGGTCGAACATCAACTCTAGCGCCGGGCTGCGCTCCTCGATCGAGGCTTCCATCGCGAGCACGCTGCCCCAGCGGTCGGCGGCACTGGCCTCGTCCCCCTGGCGCTCGCGCAGTTCCGCCATCCGCACCAGCGCCATGAAGTGCCGCTGGTCGATCGCCAGCGCGCCTTCGAGCGCGGCGGCCTCGGCCGCGTCGTCGCGCTGCTCGCGGCGCGCGCGCGCGAGGTTCATCCACAATTCGGGGGCAAGCGCGTCGGCGGCGATCGCGCGCTCGAAATAGGCCGCGGCCTCTCCCGGACGCGATAGCGCCAAGGCATGCATTCCCAGCGCGTTGAGCGCCAGCGGATGCTCGCCGGCCTGTGCCAGCACGTCGCGAAACAGGCCCGCGGCGATTTCAGGCCGTCCGGCGCGCCGCTCCTGGACCCCCGCCTGAAGCATCCGCTGAATATCCGCATCGTCCATGCCACCTGCATATCGGCGTCGAACCGACTAGACAACGCGCGCGCGGCTGCACAAACAGGCGCAATGACGCCGGCCACCTTGTCGGGCGGCCCGCAAGGCCAGCCGGGATCGATCGCCGAAGCGGTGCGCGATGCGAGCTGGCTCGCGCATCGCTACGATCCCGGCCACGACGCCGTGCATTTCGTGCCGGTGCCGCGCGCCGAGCACCGCCGCGCGACCTTCCTCACCGACGAGTATTTGCCCGCTGGCCTCGCCCCGCTCGTCGTACGCCGCGCCGACGCGATCGCCGCCGCACCGACGGCCGCGCCGATCCACTTCCTGTTTCACTCGGCCTTCTGCTGTTCGACGCTGCTGGCGCGCGCGCTCGATCACCCCGGCTGGGCGATGGGGCTGAAAGAGCCGGTGATCCTCAACGACATCATCGGCTGGCGCCGCCGCGGCGGCCAAGGGCCCGACATGGCGGAGGTGCTCGACGATGTGCTGACCTTGCTGGCGCGTCCGTTCGAGCCGGGCGAAGCGGTGTTCGTCAAGCCGTCGACCGCGGTCAACGCGCTGGCCCCTGCCCTGCTGACGCTGCGCGGCGATGCCTGTGCGGTGCTGCTCTATGCGCCACTGCGCACCTATCTCGGCTCGATCGCGCGCAAGGGTTTGGACGGGCGGCTCTGGGTGCGCACGCTGCTGACCGGAATGCTCGACGACGGGCTCGTCAATCTCGGCTTTGGTCCGCGCGACTATCTCGGGCTGACCGACCTGCAGGTCGCCGCGGTCGGATGGCTCGCGCACCAGCAGCTCTTCGCGCGGCTGGTCGCGCAATTCGGGCCGGCGCGGGTGCGCACGCTCGACAGCGCCACGTTGATGGCGGATCCGTCGGCGGCGCTCGCGAGTCTGGCTGCGCTGACGCAGCGCGCGATCGATCCGGTGACGCTCGCGGCGATGGCGCACGGACCGGCCTTCACCACCCATTCCAAGTCCGGCGCGGCGTTCGATTCACGCGATCGCGCCGCCGAGCTTCAGCGCGGCGACACGCTCCACGCCGACGAAATCGAAAAGGTCGCGATCTGGGCAGAAGCGGTCGCGGCGGCAAACGCGATCGCGCTGATCGCCCCGGCGGGCTTGCTTGACTAGGCGCTCAGCAATTCCCGCTGATGCCCTGATTGCCGCAGACACCGGATGTGAGACCGCTCGCGCGGATTCTTTCGCGGTCGATGTCCCATTCACGTCGCGTCTTGCACACCTTCTGGCTTCCGACCAGCGAGCCGGTCACCGGAAATTCCCGGCAGACGCGCTTCTCGGGCGCGGTGGCGGCCGTCTTCGTCGCTTGCGCGGGTGTTGGCTGCGGATCGGGAGCCGTCAGCGATAGCAAGAGCAGGATCAGCATGACGTCCTCACAGCATAACAGCATATGGCGATGTGCCTGCGTAACGATACGGATTATGGCGGACTAATGTCAAAGCGAAACACGCAGAACCGCCGTCCGCCGGTCGCACCTCGATCGCAAAGATCGCAGATCGATCAAGCGCTTGCGGCGGGCGATGTGGTGAACGCCGCAAGGCTCGCCGAGCGCGAGCTCGCGGCGGAGCGCGCCGATCCGCTCGTGCTCAACCTCGCCGCGTGGCGCAAGGAGGAAGCCGGCGATTTCGCAGCGGCACACGCGTTGCTCCGCCAAGCGCTGACGCTCAGCCCGGGCGACGTTGCGATCCTCGGCTCGATCGGCGCGGTGCTGCGCAAACAGGGGTTCCTCGAAGACGCGCTCGCGGTGCTCGATGGCGTCGTTGCGGCCGAACCGCGGCATTCGGCGGCGTGGCTCGAACGTGGCTATGTGCTCGATGCACTGCGGAACGATGCCGCCGCGACCGACAGCTATCACCGCGCGCTCGCGCTCGATCCGACGCTGTCGCCGGCGCTCGGCAAGCTGAGCGACGCCGCCGCGCGGCGCGGCGATGCTGGGAGCGCGCAAAGCTATGCGCAGCGCGCCTTGGCGCTCAACCCACACGAGCCGTCGGCGATCTTCGCGCTGGCGCTGCTCGCGGTCGAAGCGCGCGACGGCGCACGTGCCGAGGCCTTGCTGCGCCCCTTGCTCGAGACGCCGCTCGCGCTGGACGATCGCACGCGGACGCTGACCTTGCTCGGCGACGCGCTCGACCGGCTCGACCGCCCCGCCGAAGCGTTCGACGCGTATCGTGCAGCGCAAGCCACCTTTCGCGAGGCGTATCGCGAACAGCTCGCGCCGGCGGTGGACCGTCCGTCGCACCGCGCCTTCATCGATTCGATCCGCGCGCAGGTCGCCGCGACCGGCTCAATCGCAGCATTGCCCGCCGACAAGCGCGTCGCGGGTGCCGCCGCGACGCACGTCTTCCTGCTGGGCTATCCGCGGTCGGGAACGACGTTGATCGAGAATGTGCTGGCGAGCGCGACCGATGTCGTCGCGCTCGAGGAACGCGACACGCTGGTCGATATCGACGCCGCGCTGCTTGCCAATGACGGCACGATGCCCGACCTCGATACGCTCGACCCCGCGCTGCTGCTCGATTTGCGGACGCGCTATTGGGCGCGCGTCGCGGCGCTCGCCGAAACATCTGTCGCGGGCAAGGTGCTCGTCGACATGAACCCGTTCAACGGGATCAAGCTGCCGATCCTCGCGCGGCTGTTCCCGCAGGCGCGCTTTGTCGTGATGCGCCGCGACCCGCGCGACGTCGTCCTGAGCTGTTTCCGCGTCAATTTCACGCCCGGTGCGGGTGCCTGGGCGTTCAGCGATCTCGAAGAGACCGCGCGGCATTATGATTCGCTGATGCGGCTGATCGACCTTGTCCGCGAGACGCTGCCGATCGCGACGCATGACGTCCGTTACGATCGACTGGTCGGGGAGTTCGAACCCACCGTCCGCGCACTGGCCGAGTTCATCGGGATCGCCTGGACCGAGGATTTCGCAGCGTTCGCCAGCACGGCGAGGAACCGTGGCGTCCGTACCGCGAGCGAGACGCAAGTGCGCAAGGGGCTCTATAATGGCGGTGGCCAGTGGCGGCGCTATGCCGACCAGCTCGGCCCGGTCCTGCCAATCCTCGCGCCGTGGATCGAACGCTTCGGCAGCGGCGATTAGGCCCGGCGGCGGCGGGCGCGTGCCGCCGCCTTGCCTACGAAGTCCACGGTCTCAAAGCATCCCGCGCGAGCGCGGCACGCATACAAAAAGGGGCGAGCCTTGCGGCCCGCCCCCTGTTTGCCCGTGTCGGAGATCCGTCAGAACTTGACGGTGGCGCCGACTGCGAAGCGACGGCCCAGCGCGTCGTAGGTCGACGGATAGGTGTTGCCGCTGTTGAACGTGGTCGAACCGACGGTACCACCGACGACGGGCGGATCGCGATCGAACAGGTTCATGACCGTGAAGGTCAGGTCGAAATGGTCGCCAATGGCAAAGCGCGTCGTCAGATCGAAGTAATCGTACGACGGGATCTTGCCGAAATTGACGGCCTTGCCCGCCAGTGCGCCCGTGGCGATCGTGCCGCTGAACGTCGTGACGCCCGGCTCGACGCGCATCGAGCTGATGTGGCGCCAGTTCACCGAGAAATCGACGCGGTTGAAGGTCAGCGTGGTGCGCTGGTTCCACGTGATCTGCGGCTGGAGCGAGCCGGCCGACGACGACGGACCAGCGGAAGCGGGCGAACCGCAGTTCTGGCCGTAATAGCCTACGCAGCTGCGGACCAGCGACAAGGGTGTCGCCTGGAACTTCGAGCGCGACGTCCAGTTGCCGAGGAAGCCGAGGTTCAGCTTCGCGAAACCGAGGTTACGGCGATAGTTGACGTTGAGATCGATACCATCGGTGAGGACCGTACCGAGGTTGCTCGGGGCGATGAACAGACCGGCCGTGGTTGCGGGATCGCCGTCGAGCGCACCGGTCGCCGGATTGCGGCGGATCGACGTACACGCCACGTTCGACGCGCTGGCGGCGGTGATCCCGGCGCCCGTGCGGTTGCCGAAGCACAGATTGTAGGCGTCGCCTGCGGTCGGCTGCGAAATCGCGTTCTTGATCGAGATATTGTAGTAATCGACCGAGACCGACAGGCCGGGAACGTAGTTCGGCTGATATACGAGGCCGAGCGTGTAGGAGTCCGACTTTTCGGGCTGGAGCGCGAGATTGCCGCCGCCGGTGAAGTTGGCCTGCGCTGCGGTCGGGGTCTGGATGCTGCCGATCGAGGCCGCCGGGGCGCCCTGCGCAAGGCAGACCGCGCGGAGGTTGGCATTCGTGGTCGGCCCGGTGCCGGCGCACGCATCGTACGACAGGTTCGTCAGGCCGGTCGAAACCGGTGCGAACAGTTCGTTGATGTTCGGCGCGCGAACAGCGCGCTGATAGGTGCCACGGATGCGGATCCCGCTCGTCGGCTCCCAGGTTGCGCCGCCCTTGTAGGTCAGCGTGTCATAGCCACGCGAACCCGCGGTATCGACCTTGTAGCTCGAATAGCGCAGGCCGCCCTCGAGCGTCAGGCTCTTGAAGAACGGCTTGTCGGTGACCACCGGAACGATCAACTCGCCATAGCCTTCGGTGACATGATAGCCGCCCTGGAAGGTCGGCGCTGCACCGCCTGCGCCACCGAGCTCGCCCGGCGTCTGCGACAGCGTGTCGGACGCCTGCGACGCGGTGTATTTGCGATACTCGGTACCCAGCGCGAAACCGATCGGCGTATCGGCGAAGGGCGACGTCACGCCGATGTCACCGTTGAGCAGCGCGCGCGCTTGCGCCAGCGATGCGCGGTTTGACGTCGTGCTGTTCGCGGTCAGATACGACACCTGATTCGGCGTGATCGATCCTTCAGGTCCGAACAGGTTGATCGGAACGCAGCCGGTCCCCGCCGTGATGCTGGCGGCGCCGTTGGGCCCGTTGGGAAGGCAGCTCGTGGTATTGGTGGCAAACGCCGCAGCGCGAAGCCGCGAGGTCAGCACATAGTTCTGGATCGACTGGATGTTCTCGGATTCGCCGTACGAACCGTTGATGTCGAGCTTGATCGAATCGGTGATCCCGATCTTCACGCCGGCGCGGTAATCGAACAACGTCGTGGTGTAATCCGACAGACGCGAGCCGACTTCGGTCGTGCGGCGGTTGGTCGCCACCGTGAAGTAGCGGAAGTTCGGATCGGTCGTCGCGGTTGCCGTCGCTGCGGCGGCGCACTGCGCTGCCGTCAGCTGGGCGACCTGGACGCCCGTTGCGCTGAAGGTCGGGTTGTTATCGCAGAAGGTCTGCCGTGCTGCCGCTGGCAGATACGGGTTCGAGAACGGAATCGCGAGCGACGACCCAAAGCTGCCCGACGGCGCGATGATCGTGCTCACCTGGTTCTTCGAGAACATTCCGCGCGAATAGACTTCGACATGGTCGGAGATGTCATACCGCGCCGCGCCGTAGATGTTGTAGCGCTGGAACGGCGTCTGGAAGATGTTGTACGGGTTGAAGTTGAACGGCACGACCGGCGACTGCAGCGCGCCCGTGGTCGGGTTGATCTGACGATTGCCCGAAACGCGTGCAGCCCCCGTGCCAAGACCGGCGACCGAGAAGCGCGTCGGCACCGTCGTGCCCGAACCACCGGCCGCGCCGCTGGTCGAGGTGTAGTTGTTGACCGCGATGTTGCGCGCGCCCTGATAGACCGGGTCGGAATGCTGATAGCCGACCGACAGCACCGCGTTGCCGCGGCCGTCGTCGAAGTTCGCGCCAATCGTCAGATCGGCGCGATAGGTGTGGCCATCGCCGCGCTCGGTGATCTGGTTCGACACCGTCGCCTCGACGCCCGAGAAATCCTGGCGCGTGATGAAGTTGATGACGCCCGACACGGCGTCGGCGCCATACGTCGTGGCAGCGCCGCCGGTGACCGTCTCGACGCGCTGGACGAGCGCGAGCGGGATGTTGTTGAGATCGACGCGACCGACGGTGTTCGACGGCGTGATGCGGTTGCCGTCGAGCAGCACGACGTTGCGGAAGTTGCCGAGGCCGCGAAGATCCGCGTAGCTGGCGCCGCCATTGCCGTTATTGACCGCCGAGCCGATGCTCGCGACCGCGCCCGGCAGATCGCGCAGGACCTGTTCGGCGGTGTTGGTCTGGCGCAGCGCCAGTTCGTCCGAACCGATCACTGCAACCGGCGTCGAGCTGACGAGATTGGGATTGCGGATAAGGCTGCCGGTGACGACGATATCGGCACCGCTTTCCGTGGGAGTCGGCTGCGCTGCGGGCGCGGGTTGCGCGGTGGTGTCAGCGGGCGGCGTTGCGGGTGCCGTCTGCGCGAAGGCAGGCGCCGAGGCCAGTGCCGCGCTGGCGAAGAGAGTGGACCCAAGCAAAATGGACCGCGTCGTCGATTTCATAAAACCCCCATTCCGGCCTGTTCGGCTGGTGTAATCTGTGTCCGATTTTGGACGGACGTTGACACATGGGTATGATATCCCGAGGTAGGACCGCAACGGGCTAATACGCCGCCGTGTGAATATTGTTCGGGCTGTGATGTTTTAGATACAGATCGCCACGTTCGGACAGATTTCCGCCCGGCGGGCGCCCGCTACGACGGCTACAACCATGGGAGCACGGTCTCTTGCCCACACGCGCCACTGCCCTGATCGCCTGCCTTGCGCTGGCGCCACTCCCTGCCGCAGCGCAGACCACCGAGAGCCGGGGTGAAGGCTTGGTTTCGGCGCTCGCTGCATGTCGCACGGCAGCCGCCGACCAACGCCTGGCGTGTTACGAACAGGCCAGCGCGGCCCTTATCTCCGCGCGCGATCGCCACGAGATCAGGATCGTCGACCGCGAAGCTGTCCAGCGCGCCAAGCGCTCGCTGTTCGGGTTCTCGCTACCGCACCTCAATCTGTTCGGCACCGGCAAGGAGGATCCCCGCGCCGATTCGGACACCGACGTTCGCGAGATCACCAGCACCGTGACAT
Organism: Sphingomonas sp. AAP5; assembly: GCF_004354345.1. Lineage (NCBI taxonomy): Bacteria > Pseudomonadati > Pseudomonadota > Alphaproteobacteria > Sphingomonadales > Sphingomonadaceae > Sphingomonas > Sphingomonas sp. AAP5. Next base: position 3,066,245 of record NZ_CP037913.1, read on the forward strand.
CCGCCCGCCAGGCGGCCTACGGCCTGTGGGCGTTCGGGCTTGCCGAAGGCGGGGAATGGCAGTCGACGGCTGAATCGCCGACCTTCGATCCGCGCAAGGGCGACACGGTCACCATCAAGGCGGGCATGCTGGGCCGCTATACCGCCAAGATCGGCAAAGGCCGCGCGGTCGATGTGAAACGCCTCCGCTGATTCGGACGCGGTCGCATCGGCACCCCGGCGAAGGCCGGGATCTTGTGACGTGCATGCGCTGCGTCGGTTTGAAGCGCTCCAGGCGTTAGCCCGGATGACGGCGGCAATCGCCGCGTCGGCACCGCACACAGCAAAACGGCGCAACGTCGGGGCTTTCGCCACGCCGCTGCGCCGTCCCGCCGGCACCCCCGAGCAGGCAAACCCGCTCGGGGAGCCGCGAGATCAGAACTTGAAGTTCGCCCCAGCGCGGAAGCTGCGACCGACGATCCCGGCCATGTGCCAGGTCGGCAGGTAGTTGGCGCCCGAATACGATGCCGGTGCCAGCGGGGCCTTCTCGCCGGTGATGTTGCCGACATAGACGTTGAAGGTGAAGCTGTCGTTCACCTTGAAGGCAGCGTTGACGTCGGCATAGACGAACCGCTTGATATAGCAGAAGTTGTTGCCAGTGCCGTACAGGTTGCCGGTGTTCTCGCCCTTCGCATTGGCACAGCTCAGATCGTCGCCTTCGTCAGCGGCGACTTCCTTGATCCGCGACACGTAATAGGTCGTCGCGGTCAGCGCGAAGCGACCGAAGTCGAGCGTGTTCTGCCAGTTGCCGCGGACGCGCGGCGTGCCAGCACCCGACGACAGTTCGTAAGGCCCAAGCGTACCGGCATATTTCTGGATCTTGCCACCGGTCGCCGGATCGAGGTCGTACTGGATCACATAGGTCATATCGAGGCGGCTGGTGAACTTCACGCCGTCGGCGATCGGAACGGTCACGTTGGCGCCGAAGTCGAGGCCCGAGCTCTTGATCGAGCCGGCGTTGACGAACGGCACGTTGATGATGAGCACGCGCGGCAGCGCGTTCGGGAACAGCGGATCGGGCGAGTCGACGGCCGAAACGGTGTAGCCTGCCGGCAGCGCGGTCCCAGCGAAATAGTTCGCACGGGCAGTGAGCGCATCCGGACCGGTCACGATCACGTCGGTCTTCTTGATGTTGTAGTAATCGACCGTGAAGCTGACGTTGCGGACCGGCTCGGCCACGATCCCGGCGGTGAAGCTGCGCGACTTCTCGGGCTTCAGATTGGGGTTGCCGGTCGAGCCCGAACCAAGGCTGTAGGCTTGGGCGTAAGGGTTGGTGTTGCCACCAGTGATCAGGCCACCATGTGCCAGCTGGAAGCTCGCCGGCGGCGTTACCGTCACGAAGCCGGCATAGCTCGACGCCGGATTATTTTCGGCGAAGGTCGGCGCGCGGAAGCCGTTCGAATAGGTGCCGCGGATCGCGAGCTGCTTGATCGGTGTCCACTTGGCGCCGATCTTGGGCGAGAAGTGGCTGAAGCCTTCCGAATAATGATCGTAGCGGCCCGAAGCGTTGACCTCGAGCGTGTCGAGGATCGGCGCGTTGACTTCGAAATAGCCAGCGAAGACGTCATGCGTACCGAACGCCGCCGAGGTGTTGGCGTATTTGGTCAGACCCGGGTTGTTGCTGTTGTTGACTTCGGTCTCGTGGCGGAACTGCCCGCCGACCGCGACCTGCAGATTGCCACCTGGCAGGGCGAAGAGGTCCTTGGCGATCGATGCATCGACCGAGATCAGCGAGGTGTGCGACGGAGTCGTGTAGACCGGCGCGATCGTGTTGCGCACCGCCTCGGTGTTCAGCGACGGATTGACGAAGTTGTAAGCGCCGGTGTTGATCGCGTTCTTCAGCCCGGCAATGTCGAGCACGCCGTGGTTCTCGATCGAGAAATTGTCGCGCGCGCCGACCGCATCGACCTTCCAGTGATAATCGCCTGCAATGTCGCCGTTGAAGCCGACTGCGCCACGGATCACTTCGTTGTTGCGGATCGAATAGACCGGGATGTCGCCGAACGCATAATAGATGCGCGCTGCATTGCCCTCGGCCGCATACGGGTTGTTGGGGTTGAAGCGGCGATCTGCGGCGGTCAGGCAGTTGATGCCGGCTGCGCACACGAAGGCCGGAAGCACGATGCCCGGGTTGCTCGACGATTGGGTCGGCGAAGCACCGTATGGCTGCGTCTGGCGGATGCCGTTGGGCGCGCGGCCGATCGTGACCTGGCTGTGCGAATAGCTGCCGGTGGCATAGCCCTCGATTGCGTCGGAAAGGCGAACGCTCAGTCGCCCGCTGAAGTTGTACCGCTCCTGCGAGGGCTGGATGTCGTTATAGCGCGTGCCATATTCCTGGCCGTAATCGTGCGCGCAGCCCGTGCCCCCCGCAGCGCCCGCCACCGTGAAGGTGCCGCGCGTGCACTGCGCGGTCCCGCCGAGCAGCGTGTAGGTGCCCGAGGCGGCGCCGCCGGCGAAGGGATTGTTGGGATCGGTCTGCGTTGCGCGGCGCACGACGGCGTTGGTCGATTGGAACTGCAGCGAACTGTCGCCGCTATTGTTGTCGAGGCCACCGATCGAGCTCAGATCGTTGGTGTTGTACGGGAAGCCGCGCGTCGTCGCGCCGATCGGCTGGTCCTTCTGATATTCGCCGTTGACGTAGAAATTCCAGCCCTTGGCGTCATAGTCGCCATAGCCGGCGGTCAGGTTGGCGCGATAGCGGGCGCCGTCGCCCTTCTCGGTCACGCCGCCTTCGACCGTGCCCGAGACGCCGGTGAAGTGCTTCTTCATGATGATGTTGACGACGCCGCCGATGGCGTCTGCACCGTAGCTCGACGAAGCGCCGTCCTTGAGGACTTCGATCCGCTCGACCGCGCTGAACGGGATCGAGTTGAGATCGACATAGGCGTTGTGGCCGTCGTCGTTGAGCGGGAAGTTGGTCGAGCGCAGCCCGTCGATCAGCACCAGCGTCGACGAGACGCCGAGGCCGCGCAGCGATACCGCGGCGCCGCCGGCCGAGAAGCCGTTGGTGAAGCCGGTCGAGATCGAGCCCGCGCCATCGGCCGAGATCGAGCGCACGGCGTCGTTGATGTTGGTGATGCCGGCACGCGACAGCGTCTCGGTGGTCAGCACGGTGACCGGCGACGGCGTCTCGGTATTGGTGCGGCGGAAGATCGAGCCGGTGACGACGATGTCCTTGCCTTCTTCGCTCGCCTGGGTCGGCGCGGACTCAGGTGGCAGCGGTGCGGTGCTCTGCGCAAAGGCTGGCCCCGCCGAAAGCGCAATGAGCAATGCGACGGGCGCTGCGGTTGAACGAAGACGCGCGACTGCGCGGGCTTGCATGGACTGCATCGAAGAAAACCCCTGTTGTGCTTACGGCAGTGTTGCCGGCGACGACCACGATCCCCCGTGTCGTCGCTATGTCACGAGACTGTAAGGCAGAGACCGTATTGTAAAGGGTTCGTAACGGAACTTTTCCAAGTGTCGCCGCAATGCAACACTATTTCAAATGAAACCGGTTTGGCGTTACAAACGCCGCTTCACCGATCGCCGCTCATTCCGAACGCGGCATCGGCCCCGCAACCAGCAGCGGATCGATCTTCGCCTCGCGCCACTTCAGGCTCCAGTGCAGATGCGGCCCGGTCGCGCGCCCGGTCATCCCCGACAGCGCCACCGGCTGCCCGCGCCGGACTCGCTCGCCGACGCGCACGTCGATCCGCGCGAGGTGGAGGAACGCGGTGTTGAGGCCATTGCCGTGATCGATCATCAAGAGGTTGCCCTCGAGCGTGAAGGGGTGATCGGCGGCCAGAATGACCACGCCGTCGGCGGGCGCGAGGAGCACCGAGCCCTGCGGCTTGGCGACATCGAGGCCCGAATGGTACGACCCTGCCTCGCCATTCTGGTAGATCCGCTGCGAGCCGAACAGCGTCGAGATGCGGCCCGTCGTCGGCCACAGGAAGGTCTGCCGCCAGCCTTGCGAATCCGACTGGACGCGCCGCGCGGCGTTGATCTGCGCGAGTTCGGCGGGGCGGAGCCGGTCGAATTCGGGTTGCGGCAGCGGAATCTTGGGGAGCGTCGACAGGCGCGAAATGTCCCAGCCGCGCGGCGCGATCGTCAGCGTGTCGCGCACGACGCGGCCATCCTCGAGCGTCGCGACGAGGCTCGCACTCGGGCCGGCATCGCGGTCGAAGCCGATCAGGAAGCGGCCGTCAGACGCGACCGGGATCGCGGCGCCGTTGAAGCTCAACAGGCTGGTGCCGGCGGGCGCGATGCCGATGACGATGCCGCCCTGGATCATCGATCCGGTGTAGCTGAAGCTTGCCGGGAGCGGCGCCGGACGGCGCACCGGCGGCGCGGTGACGCGCTGGGGCGCCGCTTGTTGGGGAGCCGAACGCTCGGCCGCCGCCGCGCAACTGCCGAGCACGACCATTGCGGCGAAACCGGTGGTCCAGTTGGCGATGATCGAAATGCCCCCCCGGGCCTTCATGCGGGCGTCATCGCTTCGGTCGCGAGCGCCGCGCTGGCATAGGCTTCCTGCTTGGCGACGCTCCAATAGCGCAGATCGTCGAGCGCGATGCGCGTGGCCGTGACCGCGCAGACGACGTGATCGCCGGGCGCCAGCACGCGAAACCCGTTCGCCATGAAGTGGAGCCGCGCGGGGCGATCGGTATTGGACATCAACATGGCGCGGCTCTTTTAGAGGAGGGTGGGCTGTTCGGGTGACGTGCCACCATATGCCTTGGCGCCGCTGCGCTCAACCTTGGCGTCGACCTCGCCGTCGCGGAAGTGGAGCGTGACGGTGCCGGCGCTGCGCGCCGCGCTCGCCGAACCGACCACCGCGCCCGAGGGCCTGGCCGAGACGAAGGCGTAGCCGCGGTCGAGGATCGCATTGGGCCCGAGCGATTCGACCAGCCGCCACGTCGCGCTCAGCCGGTCGCGCCCGCGTTCGAGCTGGCGGTCGAGCGTCGCGAGCCGCAAGGCGCCTGCCGAGCGATCGAGCTGCCCGCGCGCGACGACGACGCGGCGTTCGAGCCCGCGGTCGAGCCGCGCGCCGAGATCGTCGGCCTTTTGCCGCTGCGGCCCGAGCAGCGCGTCGCGGCGCGGCAGCACGCGGACCAGCGCGTCGAGCCGCTCGCGGCCGCGCTCGGCATAGCGCCGCGCGCATTTCTCGGTGCGGTTGCCATAGCCCGCCAGCGTCAGGCGCAAATCGGCGAGCACCGGCACCGCCATTTCGGCCGCCGCCGTGGGGGTCGGCGCGCGCAGGTCGGCGGCGAAATCGGCGAGCGTGGTGTCGGTCTCGTGGCCGACCGCCGAGATCAAAGGGATGCTGCAGGCCGCAATCGCACGGACGACGACTTCCTCGTTGAACGCCCACAGATCCTCGATCGACCCACCACCGCGCGCGACGATGACGAGGTCGGGCCGGTCCCCGAGCGGCATCGCGTCGAACCCGGCGATCGCGCGTGCGACCTCCTCGGCGGCGCCCGCACCCTGCACCTTGACCGGCCAGACGAGCACGTGCGTCGGGCAGCGATCCTCGAGCCGGTGGAGGATATCGCGGATCACCGCGCCCGTCGGCGAGGTGACGACGCCGATCCGGCGCGGCAGGAACGGCAGCGGCTTCTTGGCGGAAGGTGCGAACAGCCCCTCCCCCGCAAGCTTCGCCTTGAGCTTTTCGAGCAGCGCCATCAGCGCGCCCTCGCCCGCCAGCTCCATCCGATCGATGATAATCTGATATTTGGAGCGACCCGGATAGGTGGTGATCTTGCCCGTCGCGATCACCTCCGCGCCGTCCTGCGGGGTGAAGCCCAGTTGCGCGACATTGCCCTTCCAGATGACGCCGTCGATCACCGCGCTGTCGTCCTTGAGGCTGAGATAGGCGTGGCCAGACGACACGCGCTTGTAGCCCGAGATTTCGCCGCGCAGCCGGACGAAGCCGAATTCGGTCTCGACGACGCGCTTGAGCTTTCCGGCGAGTTCCCCGACACTCATCGGCGCGGCGTTGTCGCCGGGAGCGGGCTCGGCTACGAGGCCGCCCAATCCGGCGCCCATCCCCTCGCGCCGCGCAATCTCTAGAAAAGGGTCCGCCATTGAATGTCCTGTTGATCGGCTCGGGGGGTCGCGAACATGCGCTGAGCTGGAAGCTCGCGCAATCGCCGCGCCTGCGTACACTGTTCGCCGCACCCGGCAATCCGGGCATTGCAGCGCATGCGCAGATCGTATCGCTCGAGCTGACCGATCACGCCGCGGTGGTGGCCTTTTGCGCCGAACAGTCGGTCGAACTGGTGGTGATCGGCCCTGAGGCGCCGCTGGTCGACGGGCTCGGCGATAGTCTCCGCGCCGCCGGCGTCGCGGTATTTGGGCCGAACAAGGCAGCGGCGCAGCTCGAAGGCTCGAAGGCCTTCACCAAAGCGCTGTGCGACCGCGCGGGCATCCCGACGGCGGGCTATGTCCATGCGACGAGCCGCGCCGAGGCGCGCCATGCGCTCGATCGCTTCGGCGTTCCCGTGGTCGTCAAGGCCGATGGCCTTGCCGCCGGCAAGGGCGTGACGGTCGCGATGACGCGTGAAGAAGCCGAGGCGGCGCTCGCCGATCTGTTCGGCGCGCGTGGCGGGGAAGCGGTGATCGAGGAATTCCTCGAAGGCGAGGAAGCCAGCCTGTTCGTGCTGACCGACGGCACGGACATCCTCAGCTTCGGCTCGGCGCAGGACCATAAGCGCGTCGGCGAAGGCGATACCGGCCCCAACACCGGCGGCATGGGCGCGTACAGCCCGGCGCGCGTGCTCACCCCCGAGCTCGAAGCCCGCGCGATCGAAGAGATCGTCAAGCCGACCGTCGCGGCGATGGCGGCGGCGGGGACACCGTTTTCGGGCGTGCTCTATGCCGGGCTGATGCTGACCGAGGACGGCCCCAAGCTGATCGAATACAATGCCCGCTTCGGCGACCCCGAGTGCCAGGTGCTGATGGCGCGGCTCGACGAGGATCTGCTCGAGCTGCTGCTATCGGTGGCGACCGGCGCGCTCGGCGAGCGTGGGCCCGCGAAGTGGGTCGCGCAGACCGCGCTGACCGTCGTGCTCGCCGCCAACGGCTATCCCGGCACACCGGCGAGCGGGGGTGCGATCGACGACGTGGCCGAAGCCGAGGAGACCGGCGCACTGGTCTTCCAGGCGGGCACGCGGCTCGACGGCGAGCAGCTCGTCGCATCGGGCGGGCGCGTGCTCGCGGTGACGGCGCTCGGCGATACCGTCGCCGCCGCGCAGGAAGCGGCGTATCACGCAGTCGACCAGATCGGCTTCCCGAGCGGTTTCTGCCGCCGCGACATCGGCTGGCGCGAGATTGCGCGCGACGCGGGCTGAGCTTGTGCGTTAGCCTTTGTGAACTTCAGGAGTAGCGTCATGTCTTCCGGCCCCCAGAACCCCAATCAGGCGATCGACGTGATGGTGCCGATCACCATCTCGCACGTCATCCTGATGGTCGCGCTCGCCGCCGCCGCGATCGCGATCCTGATCTACGGCACGATCATCGCCCGCCGCCGCCGCAATGCGGCAAAGCAGGTCGAGGAGAATTTCGCGATCGCCGAGGAGCACGGCGCGACCGCCGAGCCGGGGAGCGCGTCGATCGACGGGACGCCGGCGGTGTCGTCCGACGTGCCGAAGGCGGAGCGCGCGCCTGACGCTGCGGAGATGCCGCGTCCAGCGCCTGCGGCTGCACCAGTTTCTGCTCCGGCTCCGACTCCGGCTCCGATTGCCGCACCTGTCGCGGCTCCAGCGCCGGTTGCGACCCCAGCCCCAGTTGCAGCACCTGTCCCGGCCCCAGCGCCCGTCCCCACTCCAGCCCCGGCTGCAGCGCCCGCCGCGGCGACACCGATCGCGAGCGACCTTACGCAGATCAAGGGGCTCGGCCCCAAGCTGGCGGCAACGCTCGTCGACCTCGGCATCACTCGCGTCGAGCAGATCGCCGCGCTGACCCCCGATGCCGCCGCCGCGCTCGACGCCAAGCTCGGCGTCTTCAAGGGCCGCATGACGCGCGACCGCTGGATCGAGCAGGCCACGCTGCTGAGCGCGGGCGACCGCGCGGGCTATGAGGCGGCGTTCGGGAAGCTGGGCGGGTAAGCACGGCAACGGGGGACGCAGGTCGGGGGGGGCTTTCGCTTGACTCGATTGACCCCAAAACGCGACATCTTCAGCGGCGATCGTTTCCATTCCTTGCATAATGCAGGCGGGAGCGTTCGACGATTTCAAAAAGCCTGGAAGGCATACCACAATCCCGTGATGTAGGACAGCGCGGGGTCGGCAGACGCTCCATTGCAGACGCCCGATCCCCGGCATATCGTCGGCGAGGGGGCTACTCGTCGTGGCGATCTGTCGGAGACCATCGATGCGCTATCTGGCACTTCTCTTCGCGCTCGTCGCCACTCCGGCGCTTTCGGCAAGCACGCCGACCGATGGTGCCGCCGCCTTGCTGGCGCAGACCGCCGGTCGCTGGCAGGGGGAGCTCGCATATCGCGATTACCAGTCGAACAGCTGGCAGGCGCTGCCCATGACCGTGACGATCGCCGCGCAGCCCGACCAAGTGACGACGATCCGCACCGCCCAATTCGACGACGGCCCCAAGACGGGGATCGTGACGATCACCACGGTGACGATGGTCGACCCCGCCGCCGCGACGGTGGCCTACGCCAGCTTCCGCCGCAGCCGCGCGCCCGATTCGGGAAGCGCCAAGATCGACTCGGTCGTGCCTGGGGTCGATGCGGCGCACTGGACGATGGTGACGACCGAGCGGCGCGGCGACGGCAACGACATGGCGCAGGTTCGGGAAACGACCACGCGCGCGGGCGATACGATGACGACGCTGAAGGAGGTCAACCCCGATGGCGACAAGCAGGACGTCTGGCTTCCGCGCAACCGGTCGGTGCTGCGCCGGACCGGATCCTGATTTCTCAACAGAGCTCGACCGCTGAGGTCTTGGCGGCGCCTCAGCCGCCGCGAAACCCGCCGGGTCAGCCCAGCCGGAACCCAGCCTCGCGCGCGCGGCTCACCAACAATTTGTCGATCCGCCGCCCGTCGAGATCGACCACCTCGAACTTCCAGCCCTGCTCGACGAAGCTCTCGCCCTCGCCCGGCAGATGTCGGAACACCGCGAGCGCGAGCCCGGCGACGGTCGCATAATCGCGCCCCTCGGGCAGATCGATCCCCAGCCGCTCGGCCAGCGCGTCGACCGCCATCTGGCCGGCGACCAGCAGCGAGCCGTCGTCGCGCGTCACCACCGAGGGCGCATCGTCGGGATCGGTGTCGGAGGCGAATTCGCCCGCGATCGCCGCGAGCAGATCGGCCGGCGTGACGATCCCCTCGAAATGGCCGTATTCGTCATGGATCAACGCCATCGGCACCTCGGCCTGGCGCAACGCGTCGAGCGCGTCCATCGCGTCGATCTGGTCGAGCACCACCGGCGCCTGGCGCATCAGCGCGCGCAGGTCGAATGCCCCGCCCTCCAGCAACGCGACCGCGATGTCGCGCGCCTGCACCACGCCGATCACGGTATCGACCGAGCCTTCGGTCACCGGCAACCGGCTGTGCGACGCCTGCATCAAAGCGGCGCGAATCCCGGCATCGTCCATCGTCGCGTCGATCCACTCGATGTCGGTGCGCGGCGTCATCACCTCGCGCACCGGGCGATCGGCGAGGCGGACGACCCCGGAGATGATCGAGCGTTCATGCTCCTCGATGATCCCCGACTTGCTCGCCTCGGCGACGATCAGGTGGAGTTCCTCGGCGGTGACATGCTCCTCGCTCTCGCGCTTCAGGCCCATCAGCCGGAACAGCAGCCCCGACGACGAATCGAGCAGCCACACCAACGGCGCGGTGATCCGCGCGAGCAGCAGCACCGGCCCCGCCATGATCGCGGCGAGCGGCTCGGGCGCGCGCAGCGCGATCTGCTTTGGGACGAGCTCGCCGATCACCAGCGAGGCGTACGTCGTGATGCCGATGACGATCGCGAAGCCGAGCGACTGCGTCGTCTCGGCGCCAAACCCGAGGAACGCCAGCCGCGCCGCGACCGGGCCGCCGAGACTCGCGCCCGAATAGGCGCCCGAGAGGATGCCGATCAGCGTGATGCCGATCTGCGTGGTCGAGAGGATCTTGCCCGGATCGGCGGCGAGCGCGAGCGCGGTGCGCGCGCCGCGCGCGCCGACGCGCGCCATCGCCTCGAGCCGCGCCTTCCGCGCAGAAACGATGGCGAGCTCCGACATCGCGAAGACGCCGTTGACGATGATCAACACGGCGATGATCGCGACGTCGATCCAAGGAAAGGGGGGAAGCGGGTGCATGGCGCCGCGCACCTTTCGCGCGAATCGGGTCATTGCACAACCGTTCTCGCACGCCGTCGTGCAGGCAGCGCTGCGTCAGGCCGGGGCTGGACATCGGTGCGCAAGCGGAACAACCGGCGCATCCGGCGGGTTTGATCAGCCGTAGCAGCGCGTACCGGCTGGAAAAGGGATAGCAGCATGACGACGACCTTCCGCACCTTGGCGACCACCGCCGCGCTCGGCGCCCTGCTCGCGACCGGCGCGTGCGCGACGCCGCAGGCGGCGCAGACGCCGCGCGTGGCGGACACCGCGGTCGGCGGGATCGGCGCGGCGCTCGGCGGCTATCTGCTCGACGACGTCATCGGCGGGCGGCGCGCACGCACCGCGAGGATCAGCGCCGCCGGGATCGGCGGGATCGCGGGCGCCGGGATCGGCGCCTATATGGACCGACAGGAAGCCGAGCTGCGCGCGCCGATCACGGGGACCGACGTTCAAGTGACGCGGCGCGGCGACGATCTGATCCTGACGATCCCGTCGGGACTGAGCTTTGCCTATAAGGATGCGAGCGTCGCGCCGGGCTTCCAGCCGACGCTCGACCAGATCGCCAGCGTGCTCAAAGCGTATGATCACGCGCTCGTCGACGTCTATGGCCACACCGATTCGGTCGGGTCGGATGCGTACAACCAGCGGCTGTCGGAACGGCGGGCGGCGTCCGTCGCGGCGTATCTCGTCGCACATGGAGTCCATTCCGCGCGGCTCGGCACCAAGGGGTTCGGCAAGGGTCAGCCGATCGCCTCGAACGAGACGCCCGACGGCCAGGCGACGAATCGGCGCGTCGAGATCAAGATCGTGCCGATCGCCGATACCGATCTGCGCTAAGGCGCGGCAGCGCGCCCGTCACCCCAGCGAAAGCTGGGGTCTCGTGCTGCTCGCGCGGTGCCTCCAGGCCGGAGCCCCCAGTTTTCGCTTGGGTGACGGATGGGGTAACGGTCCGCGGGTCTCAGCGCCGCGCGGCGAAGAAGCCTTTCAGCAACGCCGCAGCCTCGCCCTCGCCGATCCCGGGAAAGATCTCGGGCCGGTGATGCACCGTGCTTTGCGAGAACAGCCGCGGGCCGTGTTCGACCGCGCCGCCCTTCGAATCGCTCGCGCCGTAATAGAGCCGCGCGATTCGGGCGTGGGCGATCGCGCCGGCGCACATCGCGCAGGGTTCGAGCGTGACCCACAGATCACAGTTCTGCAGCCGATCTTCGCCAATCGCGGCGGCGGCGGCGCGAATCGCCAGCATCTCGGCGTGCGCGGTCGGATCGTGCAGCGCGCGCGGGGCGTTTGCCGCGGTCGCGATGATGCGGCCGTCGAGCACCACCACCGCGCCGACCGGCACTTCACCGGCGGCACCGGCGGCGGCGGCGGCATCGAGTGCGGCGCGCATGAAAAGGGGCATGGGGATCACGACCGTCCCCATGCCCCACTCAAGCGCGAATCGCTACTTACTGCGTGGTGACGCTGTTGCCGTCGGCGCCGGTCGGCTTGTTGACACGCAGCGTCGGGACCGAGATCGTCTTGGTCGTGGTGGTCACGGTCGGGACTTCGATCTCTTTGGTCTTGCTGCCGAATTCTACGGTCGCCATGTTGGCGGTGACCTCGGGCGCCTTGCCGCCGTTGACGCTGAGCGACGGCAACGAGCCCGCCCTGGTGTCGATCTTGAGCATACCCAGCGATACGAGCGCGACCACGACAAGCGCGGCAAGGCCGACCAGAGCTAACAGAAACCGCATGATCTTCTCCAACAGGACACTCGAACACTGCGCATTCGAATCGTTACCGTAACCAACGCCGCGTCTTCCTGAAGGTTGCAAGCGGTGCCGAACGCGCAGCCGAATCGCCGCGCGCGGTTGACCGACTGGCTCGCGTTCGGTATGCGCCCCGCCTTCACGAGCTGCTTCACGGCTCAATCTGGTATTCAGGAATTCAAGATGTCGCGCATCTGCGAACTGACCGGCAAGGGCCGGATGGTGGGTAACAACGTTTCCCACGCGAACAACAAGACCAAGCGCACGTTCCTCCCGAACCTGCAGAACGTCACGCTGATCTCCGACGCGCTCGGCACCAGCGTCAAGCTGCGCGTGTCGGCGCACGGCCTGCGCTCGGTCGAGCATGTCGGCGGGCTCGACAACTGGCTGGTCAAGACGACCAACGACAAGCTCTCGCTGCGTGCGCGTCGCCTCAAGCGCGACGTGTCGAAGAAGCTGACGGCCGCTGCGCCGCAGGCCGCAGCCTAACCTACCCTTTGCTCCGGTCGGGCTTATGCCCGACCGGATCGAGCCTGAACTTGAACAGCAGGCTGCGCTCTAGCGCGAACTGGTTATCGTCCGAGACGAGCCAGATGATCGTCGTGCCCGCTTCGCGCGTGGCGGCGACCCCCTCGAAATTGTCGTGCAGCAACGGTGCCGCGATCGTCGCGATGTCGCGCCCGCGCACGCTCGCGCCCGGCTTGACCTGCTGTGCGTCGACGATCGTCAGCGTGCTCGAAAAGCGCAGCTGCGCGAAGCGACGGCTGAGGATCAGCCAGCGTCCGTCGGGCAGGACCGTCATGTCGGTCACGTCATACCCCGCGGGCGGAATGAAGTTGAAGCGGAAGCCGCCGCGCGGGTGCGCGACCGGATCGCCATAGAAGACGATCCCGCCCCGCCCGGGCTGATCGGGCCACGGCGTCGTCTCGTTGATCGTCGCCATCCCGCCGCCCGGCAGCAGCGTCATCGCCTCGGGGCCCTCATTTTCGGGCCAGTTCTTCATCACCGGCGGCGCGACATGCGCCAGCGCGCGATGAAAGCCCGAATCGTAGCGCCAGAACTGGTTATAGCTTTCGAACCCGACCCAGACGTCGCCAGTCTTGGGGTCGACGCTCATCGATTCGCTGTCGCGGTCGCGCTTGCTCCAGCCCTGCCCCGGTCCGTCGGGGAGCGTGGTGATACTGCGCCGATGGACACGAAAATCGCGCCCCATCGTGAAGCGCAGCACATCGCCGCCGTCGCTCAGCAGCGTGAAGCGGTCGCCCGCGACGTGGAGCGACGAAAAGCCGCCAAAGGCGGGGTCGCCGCTCGACAGCTTGATCCCGCCGAGCCACGCCAGATCGCCCACGCGCGTGCGGTGCGGGTCGGCGAAGTCGAGCTCGACCGGCTCGACCTGGAAGGGATAGGCTGGGTCGAACACCTCGCGCCGCTGCGCTCCCATCCAGTCGGGAACGAGAACGACGCACAGCAGGACCGACCACAGAATTCGCATTCCCCGCCCCTGCGGGAGGCACGAAGCGCGCGCAACAGCGTTTCGACCCAGTGCTGCGATGAACGGTGGGTAACAAGCGCATTCAGGCTTACCTCAGCAGCGAGTCGCCATACCGTCAGCATTGGGCCACCGCCTATCAGGAGACGCATCATGATGAAGACGCTCACGCTCGCCGCTACCGCGGTTGCCATGACCGCCTCGGGGCTGGCCGCAACGCCCGCTGCCGCGCAGCGCTATGACGATCAGAGCTATGCCTACGCCCAGGCGTATCGCGACGGCTACAATCGTGACGATGGCTATCAGGACCGCCGCGCATACCGCGATGACCGCCGGTATGACGATGGGCGCCGCTACGACGACCGCCGCTATTACAACCGCTCGCGCTGCAATTCGGGCAATACGGGCACGATCCTCGGCGCGATCGCGGGCGGTCTGCTCGGCAACACCATCGCAGGGCGCGGCGACCGGACGCTCGGCACCGTGCTCGGCGCAGGCGGTGGTGCGCTGGCCGGGCGCGCGATCGAGAAGGACGGACAGCGCTGCCGATGACGAGTGCAGGCGCGGCTACGACCGCGCCGGTGCGGGCATAGCCCGCAGCACTCGGAACGGCCGGCGGGTCGCCCCCCGGGCGAACCCGACCGACGGCGGCTTTGCCGCCGGCGCTGGAGGATTTCAGAGCTACCCTCGGCGCACGCAAAGCGAGGGTGTGAGGCCGGCTTCTCCTCGAGGAGGCCGGCCTCTTTTGTGTGAACGGGCTGCTCGGAAAACGCCGCCGGCAAAGCCGTCGGCCGGATCCGGGTGAACCCCGTCCGCCGGCCGTGCCGGGCGCTGCGGGCCTTGGCCCGCACCGGCGCGGTTGGCCGCGCCTGCGCCCGTCAGTACATATGCTGCCCGCCATTGATGCTGAGCGTCGAGCCCGTCACGAACCCACCCTCGTCCGAGCACAGGAACGCCACGCCGCGCGCGATCTCGCTCGCCTGGCCCAACCGGCCGACGGGGATCTTCGCGACGATCTTCTCCAGCACATCGGCCGGCACCGCCGCCACCATGTCGGTATCGATATACCCCGGCGCGATCGCATTGACCGTCACGCCAGCGCGCGCGCCCTCCTGCGCCAAAGCCTTGGTGAACCCGTGAATGCCCGATTTCGCCGCAGCGTAATTGACCTGCCCGTACTGCCCGGCCTGCCCGTTGATCGACCCGATATTGACGATCCGCCCCCATTTGCGGTCGCGCATCCCCGGGAACACGCCCTTGGCCATGTTGAAGCACCCGCCGAGATTGGTGTCGATCACCTCTTTCCACGCCTGGTAGCTGAGCTTCATGATCGTGCCGTCGCGCGTGATGCCGGCATTGTTGACGAGCACATCGATCGGCCCGAGATCGGCGGCGACGCGCGCGCACCCGTCCTGGCAGGCGTCATAATCGGCGACGTCCCATTTGTACGCGGCGATCCCGGTGCGCTCGGTGAAGTCTCGCGCGCGGTCGTCATTGCCGGCATAGGTCGCTGCGACGGTCATCCCGTGATCCTGGAGCGCAAGGCTGATCGCCTCGCCGATCCCGCGGGTTCCGCCGGTTACGATCGCGACGCGTGCCATTCTACTCTCCTCAAAGGATCTGTGTCCGGGCGCCACGCTAAGCGGCGCTCACCCAGCCTTCAAGTTCACGCGCGAGTAAAGTGCGCAACATTTCGACACCGGTGTCGCTGGCATTAAGGCACGGGATATAGGCGAAATGCGTGCCGCCCTTCTCCTCGAAACTCTCGCGCCCGCGGATCGCGAGTTCCTCGAGCGTCTCAAGACAATCGGCCGAGAAACCGGGTGCGACGATCGCGATCTTGGTGATT
Source organism: Sphingomonas sp. AAP5 (assembly GCF_004354345.1). NCBI lineage: Bacteria > Pseudomonadati > Pseudomonadota > Alphaproteobacteria > Sphingomonadales > Sphingomonadaceae > Sphingomonas > Sphingomonas sp. AAP5. Next base: position 3,081,693 of record NZ_CP037913.1, read on the forward strand.
CCCTTGGCCGGCAATTCCTCGAGCGTGATGTCGGTCGCCGGCTCGAGCCATTTCGCGCGCCCGAAACGCGACTGGAACGACACGACCAAGGGCTTCCCCAACCGCTCGCCAAGCAAGCGCCCGGTCTTCTGGCAATGGCAGTGATACGGATCGCCGAGTTCGAGCGTGCGCTGCGGCATGCCGTGGAAGCTCGCCACGATCGCCTGCGGCTCGAAATCGAGCGCCGCCACACCCGCTTCGATCGAGGTCGCGAGCGCGTCGATATAAACGGCATCGTCATGATAGGGCGGGAGCGTGCGCAATGCGGGCTGCCAGCGCATCTTCGCCAATGCCTCGAACGCCTTGTCGTTGGCGGTCGCGGTCGTCGCCCCACAATATTGCGGATAGAGCGGCGCGACGAGGATGCGCTCGCAGCCAGCATCCTTCATCGCCTGCAACCGCTCGGGAATCGACGGCTTGCCATAGCGCATCGCCCAATCGACCATCACGCCCGGCCCGAACGCGCCTTGCAGCGCCTTGTTCTGCGCCTTGGTGATCGCGGCGAGCGGCGAGCCGTCCTCGCTCCATACCTGCGCATAGGCTTCGGCCGATTTCTGCGGCCGCGTGTTGAGGATGATGCCGCGCAGGATCGGCTGCCAGATCAGCGGCGGAATCTCGACCACGCGCCGGTCCGACAGGAATTCCGCCAGATAGCGTTTGACCGACTTGGTATCGGCGCCGTCGGGCGTGCCGAGATTGGTCAGCAAGATGCCGACTTTCCGCTTGGGGATGGGGGGATGATCGGCAGGCAGCATCACAGGGTTCCGGGCATTAGCGGCAAGCTCCGCAGGCGATAGCCCGTAGCGGCTTGCAGCGCATTGGCAATCGCTGGCGCGACGGGCGGCACGGCAAGTTCGCTCACCCCGCCCGGATCGGCCTCGCTCGGCACGAGCTCGACGGTAATATCGGGCGTGTCGGCGAGCCTTGGCAGCCCGAGGCCGCCGAACCCGCGAACGGTCGCAAGATTATCCTTGAAGCCCGTCGTGCAGCCCGTCGCCGCCGCCATGCCGAACAGCAGCCCGCCCTCGATCTGCTGGCGGACGAGGTCGGGGTTGATCTGCCGCCCGCAATCGACCGCGGCGACGATGCGGTCGACGCTGACCGCCTGCCCCTCGCCGACATGCGCCTCGACCAGCACCGCGATGTGGCTGCCACGAAAGCTGTGGCAGGCGATCCCCTGCCCGCTTCCCGCGACGCCGCCTTCCCAGCCGCCGAGCGACGCGGCGGTCGAGAGACACCGCGCGAGCCGCGCGTCGCCGCCGAGCATGGCGATGCGGAACGACAAGGCCTCGGTTCCGGCGACATGCGCGAGTTCGTCGAGGAAGCATTCGGTGAAGAAACTGGTGTAGCTGTGCGCGCCCGAGCGCCAATGCCCGGTCGGCACGCCGATCTCGGCGGGATGGTGATCGATCGCGACGGCGGGGATGCGATACGCCGGCATCGCGCCCGCGACGGCATAGGGGTCGGCCGCCCCGGCGAGCGCGAGCGCGGCGCTCGTGCCCGCGTCGTGCGCGAACATCCGCCGCGCGAGGTCGTGCCCCGTCGCGGGTGCGGCGATCTTGGCGGAAAGCCCGAGGATCTGGCCGTTGGTGCCGAGCCGCGCGGTCATCCGCGCGTGCGCCGGCGGGCGATAGCGATCGTGCAGCAGATCCTCGACCCGGCTCCAGACGAGCTGGACCGGACGCTTGATCGCGTGCGCCAGCACCGCCGCCTGCGCCGCGCACTCGGTCTCGAGATTGGCGCCGAACGACCCGCCGATGAGCATCGGGTGGACGAGCACCGCATCCTCGGCAAGCCCGATCGCCGCCGCTGCTGCGGCGCGCGCCACGCCCGGGGCTTGCGTCGGCAGCCACAGTTCGAGCCGGCCATGGCTGAACTGCGCGGTCGCGGTCATCGTCTCGATCGCGGCGTGGGGCGCGAGCCCGACCTGATACGCCGCGCTGACCAGCCGCGCACCCTTGAACGCCGCCGCGACATCGCCTTGCGCGACCATCCGCGTCCCCGGCGCCGCCAGCGCGGTGGCGAGCGCCGCGGCGATGCTCGCGCTGTTCACAATCGGCCCCCTGGTCTCGAAGCGCGGCGCGAGCGCATCGAGCGCGCGGTTGGCCGACCACCAGGTGTTCCCGATCGCCGCGACCCAGCGATCGTTGGTGACGACCTGCAGCACGCCATTGACGCGGTCGGCCGCTGCACGATCGACGCGCACCACTCTGCTGCCGCCGACCGGACCCTGGCGGATGCTCGCATAGACCATGTCGGGGAGCCGGACGTCGCCGGCAAAGGTCGCCGAACCGTCGACCTTCGACGGCGCATCGAGCCGCGGCAGCGACTGTCCCGACAGCCGCCCGGCGGGATCGCTGCGCAGCGGAAGCGGATCGGGCAGCGCCGCCCCCCCGAAATCGCGCACCGCTTCGACCGCGAGCTCGCCGAAGCGCAGCCGGTCCTTGCCATGGACGACGAAGCCCTCGCCAGTGGTGCAGGCCTGCCAATCGATCTTCCACCGCGCGGCGGCTGCCTTGCACAGCAGGACACGCGCCGCTGCCCCCGCCGCGCGCAGCGGATCCTCGAAACTGCGCACCGAGCTCGACCCTGCGGTCAGCGTCAGCCCGATCCGCACCGCATGGCCATCGCGCCAATGCTTGAGCAGGCCGTTGTCGGGCTGTTCGAACAATTGCTCGGCGCCGAACGGGTTGGCGTAAAGCGGATTGCTCGGCGCCGGCTCGACCCCGACGGTGCGCCAGTCCGCGCCGAGCTCGTCGGCGACGATCTGCGGCAGCGCGGTATAGACGCCCTGGCCATGTTCGGCCTGCGGCACCGCGACGATGACGCGTCCATCATCGCCGATCTTGAGCCACGCGCCGAAGATCGTCTCGCCGGGGTCGGCGGTGAGATTGCCGACATAGCCGCGCGGCCACAGCTGCCACGCGACGACCAGACCGATCCCCGCGCCGCCCGCGATCAGCAGCGTGCGACGGTCGACCGTGGGGAGCGTGGGGGATGCCATCGCCAAGCTCTATCGCGCCGCGCGGTGCGCCGCCAGTTCGCTGTGCACCGCGCGGCGACCGGACGCCGACGGGCTGCAAAGCGGCATGGCGGCATCGAAGCGCCGAAACCGCACAAGCGATCCTGTGCTAAGGCTCGGGGTGGTCGCCAGCGACGCGCTGGTCACCGGGCCGAGGCAGCGCCGCGACCGCGTGTCGATGATCCGAGCCTGATCGTGCCCGGGTCCGGTGCCGCGCAGCTGCTGGCAAATGCCGGGCGTAGGGCTATCAAGGGCGGATGATGTCTCTCTACGCGCTCGCGCTAGCCTCAGCAGTGCAGCACGCCGACACCGCAAATGGCGGTCCCGCGAGCACATCTGAGGTCGACGCCATACACTGCCGCCTCGATGTCCCCGGCTACACGCAGTTCGCCATGGCGATCGATGGCGAGGAGAAACTCGCGCAAACGCGCCGTTGGAAACGGATCGCCTCGCGCAATGCCTTCATGAACGAATATGAGCTGCCGCAGGCGATCACCGTCGCCGGCGCGTACAGCACCCGCCGGATCGCGTTCACCGCGAACGCGATCCTCGCCATCCTCGACCTGCCCGACCCAGCTACGGTCGCGCGCCCCGAGCAGGTCGAAAACGCCATGTCCAGCGACCCGATGGTCGCCGCGCTCGTCGACACCGGCACCATGACCGATGCGCAGACGAAGGCTGCGGTCCCGTTCCGCAAATTCATGGGCGAGCGCGTTCTGAAAGACGTCACCGAGCCCGCGGCGGAGGGACAAAGCTACGGCAGCCATCTGGTCGTCGCGCGGACCATCTCCAACGCCACGACGCATCCCGGCAAGACCTTCTACGGCTGCAGCTACCGCTTCGAGATGCTCGACAAGGACGGGGCGCCGCTGTGACGCCGTGGCCCCGCCCGGCGGCGTCGTGGTGGCGCGGCCGTTTGCCCGACGGCGCGGAGGATCCGCTGAGGAAACCGCGACCGGTCGAAACGCGGCCACCGCGGATCGGCAGCGGCGTCTAGCGCAGCGTCGCACCCGCCAGCTGCGCCGTGGCAGACAGCGTGGTCTGCGCCGCGTTCAGCCCAAGGCGGAAATCCTTGTCGTCATAGGTGCTGTAGCGGTCGCTCGGCTGGTGCCACTGCGGGTCCCAGCCGCTTCCGACCTGCGCGCCACGGTCGTTCTCGCGCAGGCTGACCGCCGGTGCCAGGTCCATGAACGGACTCGAATCGGTATTGGTCATGTGCCGTCCGACCGCGGCCGGATAGTCTGTCGCGTACCGCTCGTTCGCCGCCTGCAGCGCCCAAGCCAATTCCTGCGATTGGCCGGCTAGCTTGGATGCAGACTGGAATTCGATGTTCACGTCGGCCTCGGGACGCTGCACCGGACTCATGCTGCCGTCGGCGCGGGGCATGCCGTGATCGAACAGCATCATATCGTGTTGCATTACGCCGAGCCACTTCGGCTCGGGGTAGCGGCCCGATCCGGCGGGCGACTCCTTGCCTTGCAGTGCCGCCCGCTGCTCGACATAGGCCTTCGCGCCGTTGAGGCCGGTCTCCTCGTTGTTCCACAGGATGAAGCGGATCGAACGATCGGTCTGCACGTCGGGGCTGCTGAACACGCGCGCCAATTCCATCACCAGCGCCGTACCCGAGCCGTCGTCATTGGCGGCTTCGCCAAAGCCGATCCCGTCCATATGGGCGCTGACGATATACATCTCGCCAGGGTGGCCGCTCCCGATCTTGGTGCAATAGACCTCCTCGCGCGCGCCCGGGACCGCGGGCGGCGTGTCCAGCGCCCTGATCCGCGGGTCGGACTGCGCGCCAGGATCGCTGTTCACGCCGGTCGTGCGCGTGAATCCGCGCGAGCGCCCGCCACCGACCGACCGGCCGGGTTCGTCCGACCCGGCCACCACCGCTGCCTTGGCCGGTGCGACCGTATGGACGGGCTCCTCGCCGAACGTGTACTTCAAGCGCTCGGTATTGGTGCAGCCATAGCTCTTGAGTTGCGCTTCGACCCAGTCGGTCGCGGCGCGGTTGCGCGCGGTGCCCTGGCGGCGATCGCCGAACCGGGTGAGCGCTTTGATCGTCGCCTTGTAGCGCTCCAGATCAAGCCGCTTGACCAGCACGCGGACCGGGTCGACCGGCTGCGCCGTCGGCTGGGCGAGAACGGGAGCGGTCAGAACGGGGGCGGTCAGGACGAGGGCCATCGCTGCGGAAAGGGCGCGAAGGACGCTCTGGGGCGTCGGTTGGATCGGGCGGTGGTTCAAAGCGTCCCCTTCTCGCCGCCATAATCCGTAAAGGATCAGCAGCATGTGTCTCCATCGTAGCCGAGGATCGCCTGGGCGCCATACCCGAAATGGCGCCGCGTCAGCCGATCACGGCTTTGGGTTCGAGATCGGCTTCGAGCCAGAACACGCCATTCTCCCCGCCGATACCGGAGTGCTTGATGCCACCGAACGCAGCGGACATCGCCAGCGTCTGCGCCGTGCGGATGGCAGGCGCCTTCCGGCCGGTGCACTGCCTGCGCTGATCCAAGCGCTCGAGGTCGCGGGATCCGCGCGCCCAAGCCGTGCCCCATGCTGGGTATTTTCCGAGGCTGACGCGCGGCCCGCAGTGCGCCGATCAGGCGGCATTCTCCCGCCCTTCGATCAGAGGTATTGCGATGCACGACCGGACCCACGCCGCTGCAGCCATTGCGCATGCGGCATCCACCGAGCGCGACAGCGAGACCCCGTCCTCCGCCGCGCGATCGCCCAAATGGGCGAAATACCACGCCAAGATGGCAGGCGAGTTCCCCTCGCCCTTTCGCGGCGATGACGATCCGCTCGCGCGCCAGATCAACACATTCGTCGAAAAGCTCGACATGCTGCGCCCCGAAAAGGGTGGCCCGGCCTTTCTCGGCAAGAACCCGGCGCTCACGTATGCCTATCCCGACGTCAAGAACATCACCGTGCCGCAGGCGATGGGCGATCTCGACCAAGTGCTCGACGATGTCGTCAAGCTGTTCGAGGGCGCGCCCAATTGGGGCAACCCGCTGACGATGTGCAACGTCATCCCGCAGTCGAACACTGCGGCCGTCGTCGCGTCGATGCTGTCGCAGGTGTTCTCCGCCAACATCCTCGAGGGCGAATATGCCTGGAACGTCCACCGTGCCGAGCTGGAGACGGCGGGCATGGTCGCCAACATGTTCGGCTGGAACCCGGTCAACAGCGGCGCGATCTACACCTATGGCGGTGGCGGCTGCTGGACTTACGGCCTGAAATACGGACTGACGCGCGTCCTCAAGGATTCGCGCGAAAAGGGCGTGCGGACCGACGCCAAGGTGATCTGTTCGCAGCAAGCGCATTATGTGCAGCAGAATGCGACCGACTGGCTGGGCCTCGGCATGGACAACATCGTCCATGTCCGCACCGATGTCGCGACCAACCAGATGGATCTGGGCCATCTCGAGGAATTGCTGACCGATTTCGCCGCGCGCGGCATTCCGGTCGCGACCGTCGTCTGTACGATGGGCACGACCGACGCGAGCGCGTTCGATCCGATCGGCCTGGTCCGCGAAGTGATGGACCGCCACCCAAATCCCGCGGGCTTTGGCAAGGCGGTGCTCTATGCCGATGCCGTCGTCGGATGGTCGTGGGTCTATTTCAAGGACTATGATTTCGACGCCAATCCGCTCGAATTCTCTGACCGCATCTTGCCCGTGCTGCGCCGTAATGGCGAAGCGATGCGCGAGCTCGAACACGCCGACTGCGTCGGGATCGATTTCCACAAGGTCGGCTGGGCACCCTATGTCAGCAGCTGCTTCCTGTACCGCGACGCGACCGAGTTCGAGTCGATCCATCGCCGCGGCGCGGACGCCTATCTACAGGCGCGCACGCCGTACAATCCGATGTATTATACGCTCGAAGTCTCGCGTACCGCATCTGGGTCGCTCGCGGGTTGGGCGACGCTCAAATATTTCGGCAAGGAAGGGATGCAGGCGATCCTCGGCGGCATTCTCGAGACCAAATATTACCTTTACGACCTGATCCGCAGCCACCCCGACATGGTCTGCGTCAACCCCGACGACACTGGCCTGATCACGCTGTTCCGGGTCTATCCCGAGGGCGTCGACGCGCAGGTCCAGTTCGGCCGCGAACTGGGCGATCCGGCGCTGCGCAGCGACCTGATCAAGCATAACCATCTGACCGAAGCGGTTGGCAACAAACTGTTCGAATGGTTCCGCTCGGGCAAGCAGATCGACGGCAAGTACACGCCGTACATGAGCTTCAGCACGGGCTTCCGCGACGCGACCTACAATCGCGACGGCACCGACGAAGAGGCCGTCGTCTACGCTTTGAAGTCGTTTCCGATGAACGTCTTCATTACGCCCGAGACGATGCAATGGGCGCTGCACTGCGTCGCGGCAGCGCGCGACGAAGTGCTCAAGCGCTAACCCCTCGTCCGATCTCTGCGCCGTCGACCGTGGTCGGCGGCGCCCCTTTCAAGGCTGTTCCCATGACCGAGCCCTCGCCTCCTGCCGCCGCGCCTGGCGGCAGGCCCAAGCCCGCGGGTTGGCTCGCGCATGGCGGCCAGACCAAGGCCCAACCCAAGATCGTGATCGGCATGATGGCGTTCGCGATCATGAACGTGACGACGATCGTCAGCCTGCGCGGCATGCCTGCCCAGGCCGAATACGGCATGGCGTCGATCTTCTATTATTTGTTCGCCGCGATCGTGTTCCTGGTGCCCGTGGCGCTGGTCGCCGCCGAACTCGCCGCGACCTTCCCCAAGCAAGGCGGTGTATTCCGCTGGATCGGCGAGGCGTTCGGCCCGCGCTGGGGCTTTGCCGCCATCTATTATCAATGGCAGGCGGTGGTGATCTGGTTCCCGACCGTGCTGATCTTCGCGGCAGCCGCGCTCGCCTATATCTGGTGGCCGCCGGCGTTCGACCAGGCGCTTGCCGACAACAAACTCTATACGATCGTCGTCCTGCTCGCGGTCTATTGGTTCGTGACGCTGGTAACCTTTCGCGGCATGGCGGCGTCGACCCGGCTGAGTTCGCTCGGCGGCCTGTTCGGGACGATCATTCCCGGCGCGATCCTGATCGCGCTCGGCGTGGCCTATGTCGCGGCCGGCAAGCCGATGCACCTCGACCTGCACGCGAGCGTGATCCCCGACTTCAGCGACTTCCACAACATGGTGCTGGCGGCCAGCGTCTTCCTCTATTTCGCCGGCATGGAGATGCAGGCGGTCCATGTGCAGGACCTGAAGAACCCGACGCGCAACTATCCGCTGTCGGTGCTGATCGCGACGGTCATGGTCGTGGTGATCTTCGTGCTCGGCACGCTCGCGGTCGGCGCGGTCATTCCGCGCGAGGCGATCGACATCAACCGCGGGCTGCTCGTCGCGTATAACGAACTGTGGGCGGCGTTCGGGCTGCCGTGGCTCGGCAACGTGATGGCGGCGATGCTGGCGTTCGGCGTGCTCGGCCAGGTCAGCGTGATCGTCGCCGGGCCATCGACCGGGCTGCTCGCGGTCGGCAAGGCAGGGTATCTGCCGCATATCCTGCAGCAGACCAACGCGCACGGCATTCCGGTCGCGATCCTGATCCTGCAAGGTCTGCTCGTCACGCTGCTGTGCGTCGCGTTCACCGTGCTGCCGTCGGTCGAATCGGCCTATCAACTGCTCAGCCAGATGGCGACGATCATCTATTTGGTGATGTACGTCCTGCTGTACGTCGCCGCGATCCGGTTGCGCTACACCCAGCCCGACCGCGAGCGGCCGTTCCGCATCCCCGGCGGGAATGTCGGGATGTGGCTGGTCGGCTTGCTAGGGCTGGCCGGGGCGCTCGTCGCGCTGGGGTTCAGCTTCATCCCGCCGGCGCAGATCAGCACGGGCAGCCCGGTGCTCTATGTCGGCGCGCTGGTGGTCGGGTCGGCGGTCTTCCTCGCCATCCCCTTCGTGATCTACGCCTTTCACAAGCCCGACTGGAAAGCGGCGGATTCGGACTTCGAACCGTTCGAAACCGCGGCATGACGGCACTCGACACCAGCGCGCTGGTGACGATGACCGTCGGCCTGTTCGCAATTACCGCGCCGATCGCGGTTCTGCCCTTGTTCGTCGCCGCCACCGCAGGCCAGACACAAGGGGACCAGCGTCGCACCGCGCTGGTTGCGGCGGCGACCTATGTCGTCGCGGGGCTGCTCGCGCTGTTCATCGGCAATGCCGCGCTCGGCGTCTTCGGGGTCAGCATCGCCGCATTGCGCGTGGCGGGAATGGCGGTGATCGGCGTGATCGGCTGGCAGATGCTCAACGCCCCGACCCCGACCGAGGCGACGCCCCTCCGCAGCCACCACCACCGTGCGTCCAACACGCATGTGCCGGTCGCCGCGCACAATGCCGTCGCGCCCTCCCCCGCATCGGTCGGCATCCTGCCGCTGGGCTTCCCGATCTATGCCGGGCCCGGGGTCTTGTCGGTCATCATCGCCTGGGGCAGCGGCAGCCGCCCGGTCTATCTCGCCGCGATGGCCGCGATCCTCGCGAATGCCGCGGTCATCGTCGCGCTCGATTTCCTGGCCGCGCCGATCACGCGGGTGATCGGGGAGAAGGCGTTGCTGATCACCGAGAAGATCTTCGGCCTGCTCGTCGTCGCGATCGCGGTCGGCGGGATGGCGAGCGCGCTGGTCGTGCTGTTTCCCGGGCTCAGCGGGCGATGAAGACGGTGTGCGCCGCGATCGCCTTGTGCGCGCTGGGATCGCCTGGCGCAGCGCTGGCGCAGGACGGCGATCTCGCGGTTCGCAACCAATGGTTCACCGGCTCGCTCGAGGCGTCGTCGCCAGCCTTGTCGACGGCGGGGACGCTCGCGATCGAACCCTATCTCATCTACAAGATAGATACCGGCGCCTATGACGATGTGGGCCATCGCCACTCCGGCGGAGACGGCGTGCAGCAGCTGCAGTCGGTGACGGTCGTGAAATATGCGCTCACCGACCGGCTGAGCTTTCAGGCGCTGCCGACGGTCGTCCGCGTGACCGATGGGCATGACGCGCGGGGCCTGGGGATCGCCGATCTGCCGATCGAGCTGGAATATCGCCTGAAGGACGAGAATGGCCGAAGCGGATCGCCCTCGATCACAGCGAGCGCCGGCCTCGTGCTGCCGATCGGCCGCTACGATCATCTGACGACCGTGCTCGACGGGCTCGGCACCGGCGCGCTGCTGGCAAAACAGGGGATCGTCGTCGAATCGCTGTTTGACACCGCGGGCGGCCACCCGGTTCGTCTCCGGCTCTTCGCCTCAATGACCGAGGCGCTGGCGTCGGCGGGCGTTCGCGATCTGAGCGTCTATGGCACGACGGACGGCTTCGTCGGCCACGCCATGCCGGGCGTGTCCGCGCAGGTCGGTGTGGCCGCCGGCTATGCGCTCGACCAGCGCTGGGTGGTTGCACTCGATCTTGTCCGGAGCGATGCCGGCGGTTCGCGGCTGACGGGCATGGATGCCGGCGGCACAGTGCGACGGACCACGGGCCGGCGCGCAAGCCGAACGACTTTGGCGCCTGCGCTGGAATATAACTGGTCGGCCCGCGCCGGGCTCATTGCGGGGGTCGAAGTGTCCGTCGCCGGCCGCAATACACCGTCCTACGCCGCGCCCCAGATAGCATTTGCCGTGGCATTCTAGCGTTCGTCGCGTCGAGCTATACCCCGATGGTGTGCGTAATTTCCGACGCTGCTCGCGCCGGGGGAACGGGACTACCGCGGGATCCTTGGGACAAGAGGATCAACGCATGAGCAGCTATACTCTCGTCAGCAGCGGAATTGCCGCGCTTGCCGGGGCGGTCATCCTGCTGCGGGATGGAGAGGTCGCGGGCGCGGACATCACGATCCTCGAGGAACGTCACCAGAGCGGCGGCGCGTTCGATGCGCACGGTAGCGCCGAGGACCGATATTTCCTGAGCGGCAGCCATATGCTCGAGGCGATGTACCAATGCACCGTCGACGTGCTCGACGACATTCCTTCGGCGAGCGACCCGACGATCTCGGTGCCCGAGGAAGCCAACCCCGCTGCGGAATGGCGGTGGGACACTGAGGTGCGGCTCGCCAATCTGGACGGCTCTCGCCCGGATGCGCACGCCATGGGATTCACCGAGCACGACCGGATCGACCTGCTCGCGCTCATCGGTGGATCCGAGCGCAGGCTCGACGACAAGCGCATCACCGACTGCTTCGCGGCCCATTTCTTCGAGACCACCTTCTGGCTGGAATGGGGCGCGCTGTTCGCGTTCGAGCCGTGGCACAGCGCAATCGAATTCCGCCGCTACTTGCGACGCTTCATCGATCATTTCTCGGCGATCGACGTCTAGGACGACATCTGTCGTACCATTTATACGCAGTATGACGGCATGATCGTGGCGTTCAAGTCCGCCATCGCGTCTGTCTCGAGGATCTCGGCTTTGCCGCACGCAGCACCGCGATCACCGTGAGCGGCATCTCACTGGCCGCCCCGAACACGCGTTGCCGTGTCCATCGCAGTCGTGAGCGCATGCAGGGTGAAAGGCTTGGCGAGGACCACGGCGTCTGGCACCGCCTTCAAGAGCTGGATCGTATCCCCGCTCATATAGAAATGCGCGACGAAGCCGCGGGCAAGGATCCGCCGCATTGCGGATACTCCGCTGCCCTCGGCAAGATTGCCGTCGACGATCAGCAGATCGGGCGCCAAGCGCTGCGCCGCCGCCACGGCATCGGTCTCGGTCGATGCGATGTGGCACACATCGTGCCCCATCGCGATCAGCAGGTCGGCAAGATCCATCGCGATCAGGACGTCATCCTCGACGAGGAGGATTCTGCGTCCAGGGCTCACAGCCGCGCACGCCTTGCCTCATCCGCGCGACGTCCACGCCGCGACGCACCGTGGTGCACCGCCGGTGGCTGCGCGCGCACGATCTTGGGCAAGCTGTTCGGGTTCGGGTACACTGTCTAGCCTCCAGGCCACCCCGTCGGCGATAGACATGAACCCGGGCACGATCGTGAACGGCGTTGTCATCAGGGTCGTCCGCGGTACTGCCTCAGAAAAATGCGCGCAGTCAGTCTCGGAAAATACTCAAGCTCATGGTGCGCACCGGCGATTTATTTTTCAGCGTAACTATGCGTAGGATGGATGGGACCAGACAGTGCTACGTCCATTTCATGACCGTAAATAAAACACCATCGGTGGGGGCAAGCGACCAGCCTCTGCCCCATCCGGCGTCGCCGATGCCGCAAAAAGCTACCCCCAAAGTCGCTGGGCCGCGGCTTGCGGAGTCGGTCCCGATCGTCGCGATAGGCGCTTCGTCGGGGGGACTTAAGGCGGCATCCAGACTGCTCGACGCGATCTCACCCACCACGGGCATGGCGTTCATCGTCGTTCAGCATCTCGATCCGACGCACAAGAGCATGATGGTCGACCTGTTGGCCGATCATACCACGATGGACATCGGCGAAGCGATCGATGGCTGCGTGATCCGCCGCGACCATATCTACGTCATTCCCCCCGGCCGATATCTTTCGGTCGAAGACGGCGCGCTGGCCCTTTCCCCGCAACAGGCGCACCATGGCGCGCGCCTGCCGTTCGATTGTCTGCTGGCGTCGCTGGCGGAAGAATGCGGTGACCGGACGATCGCCGTAATCCTGTCGGGAACGGGCGCGGACGGCAGTGGCGGGCTTGCCGCGCTGAAAGCGGCAGGCGGCTATGCGATCGCGCAACAGCCCGAACAGGCCGATTATGACGGTATGCCGCGGAGCGCGATCGAAACGGGGCTGGTCGATCAGACCCTTGCGCTGGAAGACATCCCCCAGGCACTGGCGAACCGCAAAGTCGCGATCGCGCAGTCCGCCGCCGCACCGAGCGTGCCCGCCGCACCGAGCGTGCCCGCCCCGCCGAGCATGCCCGCCCCGCCCGCATCGACCGACCTGAACGCGATCATCGCCTTCCTCAACGACAACACGGCGCACGACTTCCGCCAGTACAAGTCGGGGACGCTGGAACGGCGGATCGAGCGGCGGATCGTGCTACGCACGCTCGCGCCCGGCAATCTTGCCGGCTATCTCGATCTGCTGCGCACAGAGCCGGCCGAGCGCGACCTGCTCGCCAAGGACCTGCTGATCAACGTGACGCGCTTCTTCCGGGATCCGGCGATCTTCGATGCGCTGGCGCAGACGATCCTTCCCGACCTCGTCCGGCTCCTCCCCGAGCAAACACCGCTCAGGATCTGGGTCGCGGGATGCAGCACCGGTGAAGAGGCCTATTCGATCGCGATGCTCTGCCGCGACGCGATCAAGGCGTCAGGACGCGACATCAAACTCAAGCTCTTCGCCTCCGACGTCGACCCGGACGCGATCGCGACCGCACGCGAGGGGCTGTATCCGTTCGATATCGAGAACACGGTCCCCGCGGACCTGCTCGCGCGCTTTTTTGTTCGGGACGAGGCCGGCTACCGGGTGGCGACCGCGCTGCGGGACACTGTCGTCTTCACCGTCCAGGACGTACTGTCGGACCCGCCATTCTCGAAGATCGATCTCGTCTCCTGCCGTAACCTGCTGATCTATCTGAACCCCGAGGCGCAGGCCAAGGTCATATCGCTGTTCCATTTCGCGCTCCGCGAAGGCGGCATCCTGCTGCTCGGATCGTCCGAGACGGTGGGCAGCGCCGGAGACCGGTTCGAAGTGATCGCCAAGTCGGAACGCATCTACCGGCACGTCGCGCACGGCCGGACCGGCACCGCGGGCTTTCCCGTCAGCTTCGGCGACGCGCTGCCGATGCCGGGGACGACGGGCCGGTCCGCCTCATCGCAGCGCCAGGCCACGCTGGCGGACATTTGCCGCCGGGCCGTCATCGCCACCCACGCGCCCGCCGCCATCCTGATCAATCGCAAGCGGCAGTGTCTCTATTCGATCGGGCCGACCGATCGCTATCTGCGGATCCCGCCGGGCTATGCCACGCTCGACTTGCTTGCGATGGCGTCCCCGACGCTCCGCACCAAGTTGCGGCTCGCGATCGACAAGGTCAGCGAGGCGACGCCGCGCGTCGATGGCGGCCGGACGCGCGTGATGCAGGACGGCATCGCGATCTGGTTTCGGATCGATGTCATGGCGGTGGTCGACGGGCAGGACGACATGCTGCTCGTCTGCTTCGTCGAGGAACCGGGCGAGAGCGCGGGTGCGACGGCATCCCCCAATCGCGGTGACGCCGCGCGCGTCACCGAGCTCGAGCAGGAACTGGAGGCAACCCAGGCGGAATTGCAGACGTCGATCCTGAACCAGGAAACGTCGAGCCAGGAACAGAAGACGATCAACGAGGAAGCGCTCTCGGTCAACGAGGAGTTCCAGTCGACCAACGAGGAATTGCTGACGTCCAAGGAAGAGCTGCAGTCGCTCAACGAGGAGCTGACCGCGCTCAACAGCCAGTTGCAGGAGACGCTGGAACGACAGCGCCTGACCTCGGACGATCTGCAGAACGTGCTCTACAGCACGAATGTCGCGACGCTCTTTCTCGACATCGACTTGAAGATCCGGTTCTATACGCCCGCGATCAAGTCGGTCTTCAACATCATCGCCGGCGACATCGGACGACCGATCACCGACCTGCGCTCGATCGCGACCGATCCCGACCTGTTGGGTGATGCGCGCAAGGTGCTGGCGGATCACGGCTTGATCGACCGCGAGATCAGCGCGCCGAACGATACGTGGTTTCTGCGCCGCGTGTTTCCCTATCGCACGCATGACGATGCCGTCGAAGGCGTCGTCATCACCTTCGCCGACACCACCGACCGGAAGATGACCGCCAAGGCGCTCGAGGCCGCCAAGATCGAGGCGGACCGCGCCAATCTTGCCAAGTCGCGCTTCCTCGCGGCAGCAAGCCACGATCTGCGCCAGCCGCTCCAGTCGCTGACGCTGCTGCAGGAACTGCTGAGCCAGACCGTCGAGGGCGAGAAGCCCAGAAAACTCGTCTCCCGCCAGGGCCAGACGCTGGCCGCGATGTCCGGCATGCTCAACGCATTGCTCGACATAAACCAGATCGAAGCCGGCGTGGTGGAGGCGATGCCGGTGGTCTTTCCGATCTCCGACGTGCTCGATCTGCTGCGCGACGAGTTCGGTTATCTCGCACAGGCCCGTAACTTGTCGCTGCACATCCTGCCCAGTGCGGCGTTGGTTCACAGCGACGCCACGCTGCTCACGCAGATGCTTCGCAACCTGCTGGGGAACGCGATCAAATATACCAAGCAGGGCAAGATCCTGCTCGGCTGTCGACGGCGCGGCGCCACGCTTCGAATCGAGGTTTGGGATACCGGGATCGGGATCGCCGCCGACCAGTTGCACGCGATTTTCGAGGAATTCCACCAGATCGACAACGCCGCGCGCGAACGCAGCCTCGGTCTGGGTCTTGGCCTGTCGATCGTGCAACGCCTCGGCCATTTGCTCGGGCATGCCATCGACGTTCGCTCGCGCCCGAACGCGGGCTCGGTCTTCACGATCACGCTTCCCTGCCCGGCCGCCGATCCGCCGGGCGCCGTCGCCACACCACCCGAACCCGATGCGGCCCCGGACGGGCACCGGCGCACCTGCAAGATCGTCGTCGTCGACGACGACCCGGATGTCGTCGAATTGCTGGAACAACTCCTCAAGCGCGAGGGGCATATCGTCAAGACCGCGGCCGATGCAGCATCCGCGATCAAGCTGGTTGCGGGCAGTGCGATCAAGCCGGAACTGCTGTTGACCGACTATAACCTGCCCGGCGGCCGGGATGGCCTCGATCTCCTGCGCAGCCTTCGGGCGACCCTGCCGCACGGGCTCCCGGCAATCGTCCTCACCGGAGACATATCGAGCGCGGCGCTAGCGCGGATCGCGGCAGAAGACTGCGTGCAACTGAGCAAGCCGGTGAAGGCGCGCGACCTGCTCGCGGCGATCGAACTCCTGTTGGCCCGGGCACTGCCGTCGGCGTTGCACCCGGCCGGAGCTGTTGCGATTGCGGGCCCATCGATCACCTATGTCGTCGACGACGACCCGTACATTCTGGCGACGATCCGCGATGTGCTGGAGCGCGATGGCCGCAGTGTCCAGGATTTCCCAAATGCAGAGGCGTTTCTTGCCGCGTATGCGCCGGGCAATGACGGGTGCCTGCTGGTCGACGCGCACTTGCCGGGGATGAGCGGCGTGGCGCTGATCGAGCAATTGCGCGCCCGCGCAAACCATCTCCCCGCGATCTTGATCACGGGGAGCGGCGATATCGGGCTCGCGGTCAAAGCAATGCGAAGCGGCGCCTGCGACTTCATCGAAAAGCCGGTCGGCCGGGTCGAATTGCTTGCGAGCGTCGCGCGTGCAATCGATCAGTCACACGACCTTCGGCTGCGGGATGACGCGCACCAGAAAGCGGCCGCGCATGTCGGCGAATTGACCGACCGCCAGCGTGAAGTCATGGACCTGGTTTTGGCGGGCCATCCCAACAAGAACATCGCCGCCGATCTCGGGATTAGCCAGCGCACCGTGGAAAACCATCGCGCTACGGTCATGCACAAGATGCAAGCCAAGTCGCTTCCCGAACTCGCGCGGATCGCGCAAGCCGCCGCCGACGGGAATGCCACACGGCCGCGTTCGGCTCTGCCCCCGACCGAAAGCGCGGCGGTCTGAGGCAGCGCGTTGCAGCGGTCGAGCGGAGCATAGCGCCGCTGCACCGCGCTACCCGGCCGATATCAGGGTCCGGCAGTCCGCCTGCATATCGCAATCGCAGCACGCCGCGGCCTCGCCCACCGTGTCGATACACCGCGCACGGTAGAGGCGCGCGAGATGGGCGTGCGACCATGCGGCGGGGCCACAGTCGGTCGCCGCCGCGATCAGGTCTTCGGTGCGTGCCCGGTCGCGCAAAAACGCTCTGGTTTCGATTGACATGGCGCTGGTCTTTCCGGCCGACCGCGGCGGGGTGGAGCGGTCCTCGGACCAGACGCTATGGTGACGAACACGGCCGCCCAAGGATCGGAAACTACGCACGGAACAACCAACTCGAGCGGACGGACGCCTACTCGCTATCCGATCCGAGGATTTCCGCAATTTTGGCGGCGATATCTTCGGGACCTAGGATAAAATCGACACAGCCACTGGCAATGGCGCTGTCGGGCATGTCCGCCTGAATCGCCGATGCCGGCAATTGGGCGATCGTGACCCCGCCGCACGCGCGAATCCCGCACAGCGCGTCCGCACCGTCGCCGTCATAGCCCGACACGATCACCGCGATGAGCCGGCCATGCCAATATTGCGTCAGCGATTGCAGGAAGACGGTGATGACGTCCGGCCATCCCCGCGGTTTGGAGATCGCCGTGAGGCGAAATGCCCCGTCGAGCACGTGCAGGTCGCGTTGCGCGGGAATGATGAAGACGTGGTTCGGTCGGATATCGAGCCCTTCGGTAATGAGCTCGACCGGCATCGCGGTATGCCGCGGGAGGATTTCGTGGAGCAGGGTCGAGACGGTTCGCAAATGGTTCACGATCACGATCGCCGCCCCGAGATCACTCGGTAGATTGTCGAGCAAGCGCTTGTACGCATCAAGGCCACCCGCCGATCCGCCGACGCAGATGATCGGTATATCCCGAGCTGTCATCGAACGAATGCTCCTTTGCGTGAATGCGCCAAGCTACGTCCCTGCGTCGGCACGCGCGACGGGCGGCGGTGATCGACCATAGGCATTTCTGCGCGGAACCCCGTACGCTTTCTGGTGCGGTGCCGGCATTCGGTCGGCATCGCTCGGAGTCGCCGCTCCGCTCGAGCATCGTGACGGCGGCGGCGCAGCGGTTGCCCCGGGCGCCAACGCACGCTGCCGCGTTCAAAGGCCGAAGTGATGGCCGGCGCGTTGTGCGTTATGAACCAGACCGGCTCCGGGCTTGACCCTGACACGGTGTCAGACCCTATCTGGGTTCGCATGGAGACCCAGATGACCAGCGATGTTCCCGTGCACGGCCTCGATGCCGACAGTCCTCGAGCGGACGGGATGGTGACCGATCCCGTCTGCGGCATGACCGTGGACGCGACAAAGACCGCACATCACGCCGACCATGAAGGTCACCGCTATTCCTTTTGCAGTGCGCGCTGCCGGAGCAAATTTATCGCAGCCCCCGAGACCTACCGCGCCGGCAAACCCGTACCCGCGCCCAAAGCGGGCCCCGGTGGAGTATGGACATGCCCCATGCATCCCCAGATCCGGAACGACGGTCCGGGAACGTGCCCCCTCTGCGGCATGGCGCTCGAGCCCGAAGATCCGACGCTCGATACGGGGCCAAACCCTGAACTCACCGATTTTACCCGACGAGCCTGGATGGCCGGGGCATTGAGCGTTCCGTTGCTTGCGATTTCGATGGTGGCCGAGATGCTCGGCATCACGGTCGTGCCGCCGACATATTCGCCGTGGATCCAGCTCGCGCTCACCGCACCGATCGTCCTGTGGGCGGGTGCGCCGTTCTTTCAGCGCGGATGGACGTCGATCCGCACGCGACACCTCAACATGTTTACGTTGGTGTCGCTCGGCGTCGGCGCGGCATTCAGCTATAGTCTCGTCGCGACGATCGCGCCCGGCGTGTTCCCGCCCTCGTTCCGCATGCACAAGGTCATTCCGGTCTATTACGAGGCGGCTGGCGTCGTCGTGACGCTGGTGCTGCTCGGGCAGGTCCTCGAACTGCGCGCGCGCGCGGCGACGGGTCGAGCCATCCGCGCGTTGATGGATCTCGCGCCGAAGACAGCACGGCGATTGCGCGAGGACGGCAGCGAGGAAGAAATCCCCCTCTCCGACGTCGCCACCGGCGATACGCTGCGGGTGCGGCCCGGCGAGGCAGTGCCGGTTGATGGCATCGTGGTCGATGGCCGGTCGTCGGTCGACGAAGCGATGCTGACCGGCGAACCGGCAGCGGTGCTCAAGCAGAAGGGCTCTTCCGTCACCGGCGGGACGATCAACGGCACCGGCTCGCTGGCGATCGAGGCGCGTGCCGTCGGCGCCGACACGGTGTTGGCGCGGATCGTCAAGATGGTCGCCGAGGCGCAGCGCAGCCGCGCACCCATCCAAGCGATCGCCGACCGTGTGTCGGGCTGGTTCGTGCCGCTGGTGGTGGGGATCGCGATCCTTACCTTCGTCGTCTGGAATATGGTGGGGCCGGAGCCGCGCTTCGGTCACGCGTTGCTCAACGCCATCGCGGTGCTGATCATCGCCTGCCCGTGTGCGTTAGGGCTCGCGACGCCGATGTCGATCATGGTCGGCACCGGGCGTGGTGCGCGCGGCGGCGTGTTGATCAAGGATGCCGAGGCGCTTCAGATGATGGCCGTCGTCGACACGCTGGTGATCGACAAGACCGGCACGCTGACCGAGGGCCGCCCGAAGGTGACCGCGATCGAGCCTGGTGACGGCTTCGATCGCGATACGGTGCTCGCGGCGGCGGCGGCCGTGGAGGGCCAGTCGGAGCATCCGCTGGCCGCTGCCATCCTGCGCGCCGCGCAGGACGCAAAACTGAAGCTCGGGTCGCTTGCGCAGTTTGCATCGCAGACCGGATTGGGTGTCAGCGGTCATGTCGATGGCAAGGCGGTCGTGGTGGGCAATGCGGCGCAGATGCACCGGATCGGGGTCGATGCGGGGTCGCTCGCGGAAGCAGCGGAACGCTATCGCCGTGACGGCGCGGGCGTGATGCTCGTCGCAATCGCGGGCAAGCCGGCCGGATTGATCGCGGTCGCCGATCCCATTCGGGACTCCGCGCGCGACGCCATTGCCGCTCTCAAGGCGGAAGGGTTGCGGATCGTCATGCTCACCGGCGATGCCGAGGCAACCGCGCAAGCCGTTTCCACGGCAATCGGCGGGATCGACGAGGTCCATGCCGGGCTAAAACCCGAAGACAAGGCGCGGATCATCGGCGAGCTCCAGGCAAAGGGTGCCAAGGTCGCGATGGCGGGCGACGGCATCAACGATGCGCCCGCGCTCGCCGCGGCAGACGTGGGTGTGGCAATGGGCACCGGCACCGACGTCGCGATCGAGAGCGCGGGCATGACGCTGACCAAGGGCGATCTGGCGGCGATGGTGCGCGCGCGCCGTCTGGCCCGCGCGACGATGCGCAACATCCGCCAGAACCTGTTCTTCTCGTTCGTGTTCAACGGCATCGGAGTCCCGATAGCAGCCGGCGTGCTCTATCCCGTCACGGGTTTGCTGCTGTCACCGATGATCGCGGGCGCGGCAATGGCGCTGTCGAGCTTCACCGTGGTGACCAACGCGTTGCGATTGAACCGGGCCAAGCTGTGAAAATCGGGCCAGCATCGCAGGCGAGCGGCGTCTCGCAGCGGATGATCCGCCATTATGAGACGATCGGCCTGATCCCGGCGCCTCTCCGCCGCGACAGCGGGTATCGCGATTATGCCGATGCCGATGTGCACCGCCTCCGCTTCATCGCGAACGCGCGCGATCTGGGCTTCCCGATCGAGGACATCCGCTCGCTGCTGGGATTGTGGAACGATCGCGACCGCCAGAGCATCGACGTCAAGCGCCTCGCTTTGGCGCGCGCCGACGACCTCCACCGCAAGGCCCTTGCACTGGAGGCGATGCGAAATACGCTGCTCGATCTCGCCGAACGATGCCATGGTGACGGGCGGCCGGATTGCCCCATCATCGCCGCCCTCGATACCGCATAGGGTCGCCACGACGTCAGTCCGTGCGATGCCCCGGCGCGCGCCGATGATCCGCCTTACACCTCGGCGTGGCGATGGCTCCACGAGCGCGCAGTCCGCTCAGCGCGCGTCGGCACCACTGCCCAATGACAGGCGTTCGGGCCGAAGTCGCGTTGGGCATCGTCGCGCCTGAGCGTCATTCCGAGCGGGCGTTCGCCCATATCCGCCAGGAATGCGGGAAAATCGTCTCTCCACCGCGCAGCCACCGCAATCCCTCGGCCGCCGCATTGCGGATAGCCGCTGACCTTTGGATTGTCGCACAGGCTCTTCATCGCCTGCCAAGCGCGGTAGGTCGGCGCATGCCGTTTGTCAGCGCGCTCGCCATGCGTGCGCAGCCGCGCGGCGCTGATCTCGCGGTGTCTGCAGCCACAGCTCGTGGTGCTTCCTGCCCGTACGTTGCCGCCATGGGCCACGATCATGGTGCCGCAATCACAGGCGAACAGCCAATGACAATGGCCGTGCCGATCGGTGTGCGAAAAATCCACGCACAGAAGCCGCGCATAGCGCTGCCCGGCCATGTCGATCCGAACCTTGCGCATCTCCCCCGTCAACCGTGCTTGTCGGCTGCAGGCTTTGGTTGCACCGACCAGGCGGCCGGTTCGTCGCCCTGGTCGGCCTTGGCCGCCGCTGCCGTGGCCTGCACGGTATCTGGCCTGTGATGCGCGGGGGCGTAGACGGTATAGAGTTGCATCGGCGTCGTGCCGGTGTTGGTGATGTTGTGCCACGTCCCCGCCGGAACGAGCACGCACCAGCCGTCCGAAACGTCTTTCTCGAAGCTCAGCGCGTCCTTGGCAGCACCCATCTGCACGCGCCCATGGCCGGCATCAAGGCGCAGGAACTGATCGGTCTCGGGATGCGCCTCGAGACCGACATCGCCACCGACCGGGATCGACATCAACGTCACCTGCAGATAGCGACCGCTCCACGCGACGGACCGATACTCGGCATTGTCCCTAGTCGCGCGTTCGAGGTCGAACGACTGCGGCTGTGGCCCGACGTCTTTGATGCGTGAGTCGGTGCCGGCCATCATTCGTCTCCTCGAAAGCGTCGACCGGGCGGGGACTGCTTCACCCATTCTGAAGCGCACGCCGTGTCGCGATGGCGCTATCTGGCAGGCCGCTGCGACGGAACAGCGTCGGAAACTACGCACGCCACAGGACGCTGCGCCGCCGGTATGCATCACCATCGGAGAAACGCGCGAGATCGTCAGAACTTGAACCGAACACCCGCCTCGTAGCTTTGGTCGTAGAATTCGCGTTGCGTCGTGGGATATTTGACGATGTCCTCGGCGGACTGGACGTTGATGAGATGGGAAGCCGCCTTCTCCTCGGCGCGCGCGGTTTTTGCCGCGCGCGTGGCTGTGCCGACGATCGTTGAACAAAGTTTCGACGATCGCAAAACCGCACCTTCAACGCGCAGGTTTGACCACCAGAATGTGAAAGGACCCCGGCACCATCGCGGGACGTCCGCCCCCCGCTGCAGGCGCGCCGAACTTCGCGGTTGGCAGATACAGCGCCCCCGTTTTGGGATCGAGCGCGCCGGTGCGCGCGCCGACTTCGGTCGTCACGACGCCCACGGCTTCCACACGGACACCTTTCAGCGAGAGGATGTCGAGCACCCCGTCTTTCCCGCACGGGATGAACGCGAGCCCGCGCGCCTCGTCCATAATCACGGCGTCGGGCCCCGCGCCGATATCGACGAGCGCGCTCAGCTGCCGCCGACGGGCGTCGACGATGGCGGCCTTGCCGTTGGCGCATGACGCGATCAGGCGGTCGTGCGCGCTGTCATAGCCGAGCCCGGTCGGTGCCTTGCAGCCCGGCAGCGCGATCGCCTTGCCGGCGACCCCGCGCGCGCCGTCGACCGTTTCGATCTCGTCCGCCTCCTCGTTGTTGACGAACAGCGTCCCGTCCGCGCCGAACGCGGCATATTCGAGCGCGGGCTTGACCGGGATCGTGCGAGACACCTTGCTGGTGGCGAGGTCGATCACCGACACGGTGCCGCTATCGGCATTGATGACATAGGCATGGGTCTTCTGCGGATCGAGAATGGCAGCGTCGGGTTTCTTGCCGACGGCGATGCTCGCGGTTTCGGCACCCGACCGCAGATCGTACAACCGCACAGTGCCATCGGTCCCGCTCGTCACCAGCAGCTTGCCGCCGGACAGCGGCACGACTGCATGACCGCGCTGCACGCTGCCGAGCGAAGTGACCTTGCCGGTCGCCACTTCCAGCACCGTGACCGCGTTGCTGCGCGCGACATACACGAAAGTGCCGTCGTCGTCGGTGCGGGCATAGTCCCACGATCCGTCGGGCCCAGCGATCGATTGGGTGACGGCATAGATCGGCGCGGGCGTCGCCGCGAGACCGGACGGCGTGGCGGCAGCTGCAGCGAGCAGGACGAGAAGCGAAGGGCGGCGCATGGCGGTCTCCACGAAGATGAGGGCTGCCTTTTGCCCCAGCGCCCTACCGCGGTCACGTTAGGGATCGCTAATCCAGCGCTGCGACCCCGGTCTCGACCACGCGTGTGGGCCGCGCGAAGGTCAGGCGAACCCGCAAGCCGGGGCGATTGTCGAGCAGTTCGAGACGGACGCGATGGAGCGCCGCGATCGCCGCGGCCAGCGCCATGCCGAGCCCTGCGCCCGGCAAGTTTCGGCTGCGGTCGAGGCGGTAGAAGCGAGTCAGCACGGCGTCGCGTTCATGCGGCGGAATGCCAGGTCCGTCATCGCTGACGCTCGCGACAATCGCGCCGTCGATCCGCTCTAGCCGGCTGACGATGGTGCTTCCGGCCGGCGTATGGCGGATCGCATTGTCGACCAGATTGGTCATCATCTGCGCCAGCAATTCGGCATCGCCCTCGATCAGCAGGCCGTCGGCATGCGCCGCGATCAAGGTTTTCCCATCGTCCTCGGCAACGGGCTGATACGCGGCGATCACTCGCCCGACCAGTTCGCTCAAATCGAGCGGAGCGAAATATTGACGCCCGTCGCCCCCCTCGAGCGTCCCGATCCGCAACAACGCCCGGAAGATCGCGAGAATCTCGTCGGTCTGCGCGATGGCGGTGTCGATGCTGGCGTCGAACCGCTCCGGGTCACGCGCATCGCGCGTTTGCTCGAGCTGCTGGCGAAGCCGCCCGAGCGGAGTGCGCAGATCGTGTGCGATGTCGGTGGTGACTTGGCGCAGGCCGTCCATCAGCGCGCCGATCCGGTCTAGCATCGCGTTGAGGTTCGCCGAGAGCTGGTCGAATTCGCGGCTGATACCGATCGGCGGCAGACGTTCGGCCGTATTGCCCGCCATCACCCGCGCGATCGCAGCGTTCACGCGGTCGAGGCGGCGCATGAACAGCGCGCCGATGAGATAGCCACCGACCAGCGCAAGCACGGTGATGACCGCTCCCGCGACGACCAGGAAGCGGTCGAGCGCACGCCGCAACTCCTGGATGTCGTAAGTGTCGGTGGCGACGACCAGCGTCCCGCCGTTGGGGAGGGCAACCCCGAGGCTCCGCAAGGTCTCGGCGGCGGGGTCCTGCGGGTCGTCGTGCACCGCGACCTGCCCCCAGCCGAGCCTGACCGTCGGCGCGCCGATATCGTCGACCAGCAGGCGTCCGGCGCGGTCGATCACCTGGTACCGGAACGCTTCCGCGCCGCTCGCGCGCCGATGCCGGGCGATCGCCCCGAGCAGGCTTATTCGCCCTTCTTCCCGGTCCTCGCCCGCAAGGATCGCGGCCTCGCTGGTCAAGCCGCCTTCGGTGGCATCGACCGCATAATGCGCGATGGACCGCTCGACCACGACCAAGACGAGCGCGGAGCCTGCCGCGAACGCAAGCGCGAGCAGGCAGGCAAAGCGGAACGCGCCGCTCCGGAAACCGCTAAGCCAGGCCATCGCACCGATAGCCCGCGCCGCGCACCGTATGGATCAGTTCCTGATCGAAGCCGCGATCGACTTTCGAGCGCAAGCGACTCATGTGGCTTTCGATGATATTGGTCTGCGGGTCGAAATGGAACGACCACACATTTTCGAGCAGCATCGTCCTTGTGACGATCTCGCCTGCGTGCCGCATCAGATATTCGAGCAGCTTGAACTCCTGCGCCTGCAACGGGATCGCCCGGCCGCCACGCCGCACGCTGCGCTTGATCAGATCGATTTCGAGATCGGCGACGCGCAGCACGGTCGCCACGTCTCGAGCCGGCTGGCGGCGCAACAAGGCGTTGACCCGCGCGAGAAACTCGATCGCGGCGAACGGCTTGACCAGATAATCGTCGGCGCCCGCGTCGAGCCCCTCGACGCGGTCATGGACTCCGTCGATCGCGGTGAGGAAGATCGCGGGGGCGCGAACACCGGCCGCGCGAAGCGCCTTGAGCACGCCAAGCCCATCGACTCCGGGCACCATGCGATCGAGGATGAGGACAGCATAATCGTTGGTGGACCCGAGGACGACCGCGTCGCTACCGTTGCTGCAAGCGTCGACGACATGCCCTGCCGCAACCAATGTGCGCTCCAGATGGGTGCGGGTCGCTTCGTCATCCTCGAGCAGCAGCAGGTTCACCGCATCACCTCCACCGGCTGCGTAGCACGATCGCCTAGCCGGACGTCCCGCGTCGCGCGCAAGTTGGGAATAAACAACATCCGGATCATCATCCGCCTATGCCATATCGCACGACGGCCGCGCGTTCTTTCCGTGGCTCGGCTTCCGGAGTTGACCGCGTTGAGACGTACCCTTCCGCGCCGCGCTATGGCTGCGCTCGCCGCACTGAGCGGCGTGACCGGGTGCGCGCGCTACACCCCGCTCCCGCTGGCGACCGCGCCACCGCTGGCGGCCGACGTGCGATCGTTGGCGCGGGCGGAAACGATCGTCGCGACAGAACCGCTGTCGGTTGCGCAAGTGGTCGACCTCGCCCTCGCCAACAACCCCGACCTCAAGGCGGCACGGCTGCGGCGCGCGATCGCCGCGGGCCAGACGCGGCAGGCCGGTGTCCTGCCCAATCCGTCGCTGACCGGCGCCTTCCTCCCGCTGCTGTCGGGTGGCGGGGCGGTGCCCGCGTGGAACATCGGCCTCAGCCAGGACATCAAGGCGCTGCTCACCTACCGCACGCGCCGCCGCGCCGCTGTCGACAGCGAACGCCAGGTCGCCGCGGATATCGTCTGGCAGGAATGGCAAGTCGCGGGGCAGGCGCGGCAAGTCGCAGGCGACCTGATCCTCGGCGCAGCCAGTCGGCAAAGCTATGTCGCGGCCTATCGGTTGCTGGCCGCGCGCAACGCCAAGCTCGAACAGGCACTGGCCGCGCGCAACGTCACGCTGGTGACGGTCGCGCCCGACCGGGTCGCGCTGCAGGCCGCGCGGACCGCGCTCGATGCGCTCGATCAGCGACAATTGGCGTTGATGCATCAGCTCGACGCATTGCTCGGGCTCGCGCCGGACGTCGTCGTCCCGCTCGCGACGCAGATCGATCTGCCGCGGTTCGACCCCGCCGCGATCCGCGCCGAGCTCGCGACGTTGCCCGACCGCCGCCCCGATCTGCTCGCGCTGCGGATGGGCTATGCCGCCGCCGACGAACAGCTGCGCCAAGCCATCATAGCGCAATTCCCCGACGTCGTTCTCGGCGGCAGCGTCAGCAGCGACAGCTCGAAGGTCATCAACAGCGGCCCCAATGTCGCGATCGGCCTGCCGATCTTCGACCGCAACCAAGGCAATGTCGCGATCACGCGCGCGACTCGTGCGCAGCTCCAGGCCGACTATGCTGCGCGCCTTGCGACGGCGGTCGGCACGGTCGGTGCGTTGCTGCGTGAGATGGAGCAACTGTCCGCGCAGCTCGCGGTCGCGCGCCGCGACCTACCCGCGGCGCGGTCCGCCGCCGACCGCGCGCAGGCCGCGTTCGGCGCCTCCAACATCGACGAGCGGGGCTATGTCGACCTCGTCTACAACCGCTTTGCCAAGGAACAGGAGATCATGACGCTGGAACTGGGATTGCTCGACCGACAGGTCGCGATCCAGACGCTTGTCGGCGATGGCCTGCCGACCGTGGATTGGCGCGCCGACGACGCCCGTGCGGTGTCGCGATGAGGGTGCCGCTCGGTCTGTCGATCGCGCTGGCGCTGTCGGGCTGCGGTGCGGGGGGCACCCCAGATTCCGCACAAACCGCAGTACCGAGCGCGCTCGTCTCCACAGTCGCTCCGATCCAGGGATCCTTGCCCCAAACGGTCACCGGCTATGGCACCGTTGCGCCCGCGCTCAACGGAACGCGTAGCTTCAACGAAGCGCAGCCGGGCCAGATCACGCGCCTGATGGTCGCCCCCGGCACGGCGGTCCGGCGCGGGCAGCCGCTCGCCAGCTTCGCCACCGCGCCCGCGTCGCGGAGCCTGTACCGCCAGGCGGTCGATGCGCTGAGCGCGGCACGCAAGCAACGCACGACCACCGCGCAGCTGTTGTCGCAACAGCTCGCGACGCAGGATCAGTTGGTCCAGGCGGAAAAGGCGGTGTCCGACGCGCAGACCGCGCTTGCGGCGTTGCAGGCGGATGGCGCGGGGAACGGCGAACAGACGCTGACCGCCCCGTTCGACGGCGTCGTCACCACCGTGAGCGTCGCCCAGGGTGACCGGACGCAAGCGGGCGCCCCGATCCTGACGGTCGCCAAGGGAACGGGTATCATCGTGACCGCCGGCGTCGACCCTGCCGAGCGCGGTCGCGTCGCGGTCGGGCAATCCGCGTCGCTCTTCCGGCTGTCGGGCGGAACGTCGCTGACCGGACGCGTGCTACGGGTCAGCAATGCGCTCAATGCCAAGACCCGGCTGGTCGACGTCGACGTTGCGTTTCCGGTCGGAAGCCTGTTGCCGGGCGAAGCTATGCAGGTCGCGATCGCCACTGGGCACGTCGCCGGCTGGGTGGTGCCGCATCGCTCCGTCGTCACCGCGGGCGGGCCGACGCACGTCTTTCAGGTCAGCGGCGGCAAGGCGGTCGCCGTCCCCGTCACGGTGGCGCTCGCCTCTGATGCGGGCGATGTCGTCAGCGGGGCGCTCGACCCCCGGCGTCGCCTGATCGTCGATGGTGCCTATCAGGTCAGCGACGGTGCCGCCGTGCGGTGGACGCGCTGATGCTCGAGCGGTTGCTGCGCGAGCAATCGCGCGCCTTCGTCCTGATCGCCATCGCGCTGGCAGTGGCGGGGCTCGTCGCCGCGCTGTCGTTGCCGATCGGACTGTTTCCGCAAGTGTCCTTCCCGCGCGTCGTCGTCGATCTCGATGCCGGCAGCCGCCCCGCCGATCAGACCGCGCTGACCGTCACCCGCCCGGTCGAGGAAGCGCTCCGCGCGATCCCCGGTGTGCAGGACGTCCGTTCCGCGACCAGCCGCGGGGCAGCGCAGATCTCGATCGATTTCGGCTGGGGCCGCGACATGGTCGCGAGCACGCTGCTGGTCGATTCGGCGATCGCGCGGACGATCGCGTCGCTTCCGAGTGGCACCCAATACACCGTCCGGCGGATGGACCCGACGGTGTTCCCGATCATTTCCTACGCGCTCGTCTCGACCGCCGCCGATCCGGTCGCGCTGCAGGATATCGCAAAATATCAGATCACGCCGTTGCTTTCCTCGGTTCCAGGGCTCGCGCGCGTCGGGGTGCAGGGGGGCGACACAGCCGAGGTGCAAGTGCTCGCCGATCCGCACCGGCTCGCCGATCACGCTCTGTCGATGGCCGACCTCACCACCGCGATCCGCAACGGCAATGTGCTGAGCGCGGTCGGACAGGTGCAGGATCGCGGGCGCCTGTCGCTCGTCATCGCCGATCGCAGCGTGACGACCGCGGCGCAGATCGGTGCAATCATCGTCTCTGCCGATCCGCAGGGCGTCGTCCGCGTTCACGACGTAGCGACCGTGCAGAATGGTGCCGTCCCGGTGTGGCAGCGCATCGTCGAGGATGGCACGCCCGCGGTGCTGTTCAACATCTACGAACAGCCCGACGGCAATGCGGTGCGGATCGCGCAGGGCGTGCAGCAGAGGCTCGCCACGCTCGCGCTCCCGCCCGGCGTCAAGCTGGTCTGCTGGTACGATCAGAGCGAGCTCGTCACGCAATCGGTCGCCAGTGTGCGCGACGCAGTGCTGATCGGGCTCGTGCTCGCAGCGGTGGTGCTGTTGGGCTTTCTGCGCAGCTGGCGGGTGACGCTGGTCGCGGTCATCGTCGTGCCCGCGACGCTTGCGGCAACGGTGCTCGTCCTCAGCATGCTGGGGATGAGCTTCAACATCATGACGCTCGGCGGGATCGCCGCGGCGGTCGGGCTGCTGATCGACGACGTCATCGTGATGGTCGAGCATATCGCACGCCGCGCCGGCGCGATCGGCGCGGACGGCCGACCCGCCGGGGACGCCGCGGTGATCCCGGCGGCGCGCGAGTTCCTCGCGCCGCTCACCGGATCGAGTCTTGCGACGCTGATCGTGTTCGTGCCGCTGTCGTTCCTCACCGGGGTGACCGGCGCCTTCTCCAAGGCACTGTCGCTGACGATGGCGGCGGCGCTTGCGATCTCCTGGGCGATGACCGCGTTCGTCGTGCCGGTGCTGGTTCGCTGGCTGGTCGATTTCAGCGCATGGCATGACCCCGGCGCGCCCGGAGTCGGGCGTATGGCGCGGCTCCACGACGGCATTCTCGACCGCCTGTCGGCACGCCCCTGGCTGCTCGCCATCGCCGCGGTTCCCTTGCTGGCGATCGGCTATGTCAGCTACGAAAACGTGCCGAGCGGCTTCATGCCCAAGGTCGACGAAGGCGGGTTCGTGATGGACTATTACACTGCGCCCGGCACGTCGCTCGATGAAACGGGGCGGCAGGTCGGGCAGATCGACGCGATGTTGAAGGCCAACCCGGCCGTACTGACCTTCTCGCGCCGGCTCGGCTCCGGGCTCGGCGGCGATCTCGGGCAGAGCTATCACGGCGACTATTTCGTGCGGCTCAAGCCCGGTCATGCCGCCCCGACCGAGGAGATCGCGGCGGCGGTGGCGGAGCGGATCACCGCGGAGGTACCCGGCGTCCAGGTCGAAGTCGCGCAGCTGATCGAGGATCTGATCGGCGACTTGACCGCAGTGCCGCAGCCGATCGAGGTGAAGCTCTATGCCGCCGACCCTTCGGTCCTGCAGGGCGAGGCGCGCAAGGTCGCTGCGCTGATCGGCAAGATCGACGGCGTGGTCGAGGTGAAGGATGGGGTACAGCTCGCGGGCGATGCGCTCGACGTCCATGTGGATCCGGTTCGCGCAGGGATCGAGGGTGTCGCTCCCGCCGATATCGAGGCGCAGTTGAGCGCCGCGCTGACCGGGAGCATTGCAACCACGCTCGCCCAGCCGAGCAAGGCGGTCGACGTGCGGGTGCGCTTGCCCAACGCACTGACGCTCAGCGAAGCCGGGCTCGCCCAATTGCCGATCCGCGCGAGCGACGGACACGTCTTCGCGCTGTCGCGCGTCGCCACGATCGAGGCGGTGACCGGACAGCCGCAGATCAGCCGCGAAAATCTCGAACCGATGATCGCGGTGACCGGGCGGATCCAAGGCCGCGGGATCGGTGCTGCGGTCGGCGACGTGCGGGCGGCGCTCGACCGGCCAAGCGTTCTCGGCCCCGGCGTGCGGTATGAACTGGGCGGCCTCTACCAGCAGCAACAGATCGCTTTTGCCGGGTTGATCAAGGTGTTCGGGGCGGCGCTGGTGGCAGAGCTGGTCTTGCTGCTGATCCTCTATCGCCGCTTCTGGTTGCCGGTGATCATCATCGGCTGTTCGCTGCTGTCGACCACCGCTGTGTTCACCGCGCTGTGGGCGGCGGGGGTCGATCTCAACATCACGGCGCTGATGGGAATGACGATGATCATCGGCATCGGCACCGAGATGGCGATCTTCTACGTCTCGGAATTCGAAGAGCTGGCGCGGACCATGCCGCCCGCGGCGGCGACGCGCGAGGCGAGCCGCAACCGTCTGCGCCCGATCACGATGACGACACTCGCGGCGATCTTCACGCTGCTGCCACTTGCGCTGGCTATCGGTCAGGGCTCGGGGATCCAGCAACCGCTCGCGATTGCGATCATCGCCGGTCTGATCTTGCAATACCCCTTGGTATTGCTCGCGATGCCGGTCCTGGTACGGCTTACGTTGCCAAAGGGCGAGCGTGTCCTCGACACCGTACGCGAATCCTGATCGATCGGACCGACGAGAAGGTGTAGGAGATGCCAGACCGACTATCGCTTTCCGCCGAAATAATCGCGGCTGCGCTCGGACCACCATCGCGGTATTGTGAGGGGGAATTCCGGCAGCCGACACGTCAGCAACGATCGCGAAAATCTTGAGCCCTAGCCCGAACACGGCGAGAATCGGGGCGGTAGCAATCGCCTTCGCCGTCGATGGTTGTCGCGATTGGCGCAACGGACCGATCGCAACCGGCTGTGTGACGCGGAAAAGTGGTGTGGAGCGCGGACCCGACCGCGCGGTTGCGCAGTGCGCCCGCGATCGCAGCGGTGATCGCCGACACCGCACCCGATAGTGCTGCATCACCGCGCGTCCGCGCGAGCCGCGGCGACCAAATGCCTGAGAGGCGATCCGCACCAGGGGAGCCCACAGAAATCAAAAATCATGTTCAGCGCCTTGGCGTGGTCCGGCCATGGCGAAGCCGCCGAGCATCTCGCGCGCGGTAATCCGATGGTACTGCTGAACCGCCTGATGCGCGACATGGGCGAGCACAGCATAATGGCCGCCGAACATCACGCCTGCCATGGTCGAGAGGACGATCGCAATCTGCGTGATCCACAGCATCAACCATGCCGCCGCCTGCCGCAACGATTGGCTGCTCCTGAGACTGGCATGCGCTATGACGTGCCGCCCGAAATACCCCCAAATGGAACTCGACATCATAGGCCAAAAACGCGGCCAAGCGCGCGCAGCAAGCGGCGACGGATTGGCGGCAAGCCACGGAAAGCAGGCACAAAAAAGCCGCCTCAGGCTATGCCGAGACGGTTTGGTACGTCGGGGTATGGTTGCGGGGACAGGATTTGAACCTGTGACCTTCAGGTTATGAGCCTGACGAGCTACCGGGCTGCTCCACCCCGCGACAGGGATTTTGTATGTTTTGCTCGCGAGCGCGAGTGGGTTTTAGATGACATGTAAATGGGTTCTCATGAGAGACACGAACGTTTTGTGTTCACCGGCTTCAATGCCTGGCGACGACCTACTCTTCCATCGCTTAAGCGATAGTACCATCGGCGCAGTCAGGTTTCACGGCCGAGTTCGGGATGGGATCGGGTGGGGCACTGACGCTATAGCCACCAAGCAATGGAGCCGGTGAACAGCAAAAAGTTCGGGTTCTTTCGGGGGGCCCAGCTTGCGCTGGGCTCCCAAAATCGATGTCCGTGCATACCTATGTGATGATGTAGTTTGTTCAATCAGGCGTTGCATTTGATCATCCGCCATCGGTGACGTGCTGGTTTACCCAGGATTGTCATTGATGGTGGGACTCTCAAGCGCGAATAGAGCAATTAGTATCGGTTAGCTCCATGGATTACTCCACTTCTACATCCGATCTATCAACGTCATGGTCTCTGACGGCTCTATGAAATCTTATCTCGAGGGAGGCTTCCCGCTTAGATGCTTTCAGCGGTTATCCCGTCCATACATAGCTACCCTGCTGCGCTCTTGGCAGAACGACAGGTACACCAGAGGTATGTTCAACCCGGTCCTCTCGTACTAGGGTCAACTCCTCTCAAATTTCGACGCCCACGGCAGATAGGGACCAAACTGTCTCGCGACGTTCTGAACCCAGCTCACGTACCACTTTAATTGGCGAACAGCCAAACCCTTGGGACCTGCTCCAGCCCCAGGATGTGATGAGCCGACATCGAGGTGCCAAACAACCCCGTCGATATGAGCTCTTGGGGGTTATCAGCCTGTTATCCCCGGCGTACCTTTTATCCGTTGAGCGATGGCCCTTCCACGAGGGACCACCGGATCACTATGACCGACTTTCGTCTCTGCTCGACTTGTCAGTCTCGCAGTCAGGCGGGCTTATGCCATTGCACTCTAACAGACGGTTTCCAACCGTCCTGAGCCCACCATTGCGCGCCTCCGTTACTCTTTAGGAGGCGACCGCCCCAGTCAAACTACCCGCCACAGAGGGTCCCTGATCCAGTTTCATGGATCGAGGTTAGACATCAGAAACAAACAGGGTGGTATTTCACCTATGGCTCCACGTCAGCTGGCGCCAACGCTTCATAGCCTCCCACCTATGCTACACAGTTTCTTCCTAATGCCACTCTGAAGCTGCAGTAAAGGTGCACGGGGTCTTTCCGTCTAACCGCGGGAACCCCGCATCTTCACGGGGAATTCAATTTCGCTGAGCATGTCCTGGAGACAGTGGGGAAGTCGTTACGCCATTCGTGCAGGTCGGAACTTACCCGACAAGGAATTTCGCTACCTTAGGACCGTTATAGTTACGGCCGCCGTTTACCTGGGCTTCATTTCAGAGCTTGCACCCCTCCACTTAACCTTCAGGCACCGGGCAGGCGTCAGGCCCTATACGTCGTCTTGAAGCCGACTTAGCAGAGCCCTGTGTTTTTGCTAAACAGTCGCTACCCCCT